>WACF01000009.1 GCA_026192395.1 Proteobacteria bacterium 005FR1 | reverse complement strand
TGTAAACCTCCCCTTTTTAGGGTCAGGCATAACTAGAGCTTTCCATTTGTTCGTGTAAAGCCAGATACTCCCAAGGCGTAAGGTCTTCAAGGGAGTCATGTGGCCGCTCTTCGTTGTATTCTCGCAGCCAGTTTTCCGTCCGCTCTCGCACCTCGGTCAGCGTGCGGAAGGCGTACATGTTCAAGATCTCGTCGCGGTAGGTTCTGTTGAACCGTTCGACGAATGAGTTCTGAGTGGGCTTGCCCGGCTTGATGAACTCGAGCTCAATCCGGTGTTCGTCAGCCCACTCCGCCAAGGCCGTAGAGATGAATTCCGGGCCGTTGTCCATGCGCAGCTTCCTTGGATAGCCTCGCCAGGCGACGACTCGTTCCAGGACGCGAATTACCCTGAGGGCGGGCAGGTTCAGATCCACTTCGATGGCGAGCGCTTCACGATTGAAGTCGTCCACCAAGTTAAAGGTCCTGAAGCGGCGCCCGCAGAAGAGACTGTCGCTCATGAAGTCCATTGACCAACAGTGGTTAGCCTGAGCAGGCACCGCCAGCGGCTCCGGATAACGGGCTGGTAGCCGTTTCTTTCCGCGCCGACGTTTGTTCAGGTTTAGCTCGCAATACAGGCGGTAAACGCGCTTGTGGTTCCAGGGGTGTCCCCAACGACGAAGCACTTTGAACAGCTTGCTAAAGCCATACGCCGGATAGCGCTCAACGGCTTCTTGCAGCTTCGCAACGGCTTTGTCATCCCGGCTCGGATCCGGATGGTATCGGTAGACTGAATCGCTAA
>WACF01000008.1 GCA_026192395.1 Proteobacteria bacterium 005FR1 | reverse complement strand
CCGCCTTCTTCCTTGGACAGAACGTACACTTCGCACTCGAACTTGGTGTGCGGAGTGATGGTGCCCGGCTTGGCGAGTACCTGACCACGCTCTACGTCTTCACGCTTGGTACCACGCAGCAGTACACCGACGTTCTCACCAGCACGACCTTCGTCGAGCAGCTTGCGGAACATCTCTACACCGGTACAGGTGGTCTTGGTGGTGTCTTTCAGACCCACGATTTCAATTTCTTCACCGACCTTCACGACGCCACGCTCTACACGACCGGTTACTACCGTACCGCGGCCGGAGATGGAGAATACGTCTTCGATCGGCATCAGGAAGGGCTTGTCAGTGGCGCGCTCCGGAGTCGGGATGTACTCGTCCAGCTTCTCCACCAGAGTCTTAACGGCGGTGGTGCCCATGCCATTGTCGTCCTTGCCTTCCAGCGCCATCAGCGCAGAACCGGTTACGATCGGAGTGTCGTCACCCGGGAAGTCGTACTGATCCAACAGTTCACGCACTTCCATTTCCACCAGCTCGAGCAGCTCGGCGTCGTCAACCATGTCAGCCTTGTTCAGGAAGACCACGATGTACGGTACGCCCACCTGACGAGACAGCAGGATGTGCTCGCGGGTTTGCGGCATCGGGCCGTCCGCGGCAGATACCACCAGAATCGCGCCGTCCATCTGCGCGGCACCGGTAATCATGTTCTTCACGTAGTCCGCGTGTCCGGGGCAGTCAACGTGCGCGTAGTGACGGTTCGGAGAGTGGTACTCAACGTGAGAAGTCGCGATGGTAATACCGCGCTCTCGCTCTTCCGGCGCATTGTCGATACCGTCGAAGGCAACTGCTGAACCAGTACCCCATACTTCGTGGCATACGCGTGTCAGCGCTGCTGTCAGCGTGGTTTTACCGTGGTCAACGTGACCGATGGTGCCCACATTGACGTGGGGTTTACTACGTTCAAATTTTTC
>WACF01000007.1:1716-5676 GCA_026192395.1 Proteobacteria bacterium 005FR1 | reverse complement strand
AAAAAAACCCGGAGCTCTGACGAACTCCGGGTTTTTCGAATTAAAGCCTGACGATGACCTACTCTCACATGGGGAAACCCCACACTACCATCGGCGCTAAGCTGTTTCACTTCTGAGTTCGGAATGGGATCAGGTGGTTCCAGCTTGCTATGATCGTCAGGCAAAGCGGTATAAAAGACAGTCTCCGGATCTTAGTCGCCGGTCTCCAGTGGAGGGGGCGTGGCGACTGTCTTTTAAATAGGGTGGGCAAAGTTTTAAGTCTTGCGTGTAATACTGCGATCGGCGGTTATCAACTGCACCGGTCCGCGATTCGTTCAATCGCTTCAATTATATGGTCAAGCCTCACGGGCAATTAGTACTGGTTAGCTCAACGCCTCGCAGCGCTTCCACACCCAGCCTATCAACGTGGTAGTCTTCCACGGCCCTTCAGGGGACTTGACGTCCCAGGGAGAACTTATCTTGAAGGAGGCTTCCCGCTTAGATGCTTTCAGCGGTTATCCCGTCCGAACATAGCTACCCGGCAATGCGATTGGCATCACAACCGGAACACCAGAGGTTCGTTCACTCCGGTCCTCTCGTACTAGGAGCAACTCTTCTCAATTCTCCAACGCCCACGGCAGATAGGGACCGAACTGTCTCACGACGTTCTAAACCCAGCTCGCGTACCACTTTAAATGGCGAACAGCCATACCCTTGGGACCGGCTTCAGCCCCAGGATGTGATGAGCCGACATCGAGGTGCCAAACACCGCCGTCGATGTGAACTCTTGGGCGGTATCAGCCTGTTATCCCCGGAGTACCTTTTATCCGTTGAGCGATGGCCCTTCCATACAGAACCACCGGATCACTATGACCTACTTTCGTACCTGCTCGACTTGTCAGTCTCGCAGTCAAGCACGCTTATGCCATTGCACTAAACTCATGATTTCCGACCATGATTAGCGTACCTTCGTGCTCCTCCGTTACTCTTTGGGAGGAGACCGCCCCAGTCAAACTACCCACCAGACACTGTCCGCGATCCCGATTAGGGACCAACGTTAGAACCCCGAACATACCAGGGTGGTATTTCAAGGATGGCTCCACGAGAACTGGCGTCCTCGCTTCAAAGCCTCCCACCTATCCTACACAAGTAGGCTCAGAGTTCAGTGTCAAGCTATAGTAAAGGTTCACGGGGTCTTTCCGTCTAGCCGCGGGAACACTGCATCTTAACAGCGATTTCAATTTCACTGAGTCTCGGGTGGAGACAGCGCCGCCATCGTTACGCCATTCGTGCAGGTCGGAACTTACCCGACAAGGAATTTCGCTACCTTAGGACCGTTATAGTTACGGCCGCCGTTTACCGGGGCTTCGATCAAGAGCTTCGTCCGAAGACTGACCCCATCAATTAACCTTCCGGCACCGGGCAGGCGTCACACCCTATACGTCCACTTACGTGTTTGCAGAGTGCTGTGTTTTTAATAAACAGTCGCAGCGGCCTGGTATCTTCGACCGGCTTCCGCTCCAGCCGCGAGGGCCTTCACGTACACACCGGCGCACCTTCTCCCGAAGTTACGGTGCCATTTTGCCTAGTTCCTTCACCCGAGTTCTCTCAAGCGCCTTGGTATTCTCTACCTGATCACCTGTGTCGGTTTACAGTACGGTCACTTATTACCTGAAGCTTAGAAGCTTTTCCTGGAAGCATGGCATCAACCACTTCGCTTCATCCGAAGATGAAGCTCGTCATCAGCTCTCAGCCTTAGGATCCCGGATTTACCTAAGATCCCAGCCTACAACCTTAAACACGGACAACCATCGCCGTGCTGGCCTAGCCTTCTCCGTCCCTCCATCGCAGTAATAAGTGGTACGGGAATGTTAACCCGTTTCCCATCGACTACGCCTTTCAGCCTCGCCTTAGGGGCCGACTAACCCTGTCCCGATTAGCGTTGGACAGGAAACCTTGATCTTCCGGCGTGGAGGTTTTTCACCCCCATTATCGTTACTCATGTCAGCATTCGCACTTCTGATACCTCCAGCAAGCCTCTCGACTCACCTTCACAGGCGTACAGAACGCTCCCCTACCATGCACAAAGTGCATCCGCAGCTTCGGTTATCCATTTGAGCCCCGTTACATCTTCCGCGCGGGCCGACTCGACTAGTGAGCTATTACGCTTTCTTTAAAGGATGGCTGCTTCTAAGCCAACCTCCTAGCTGTCTGTGCCTTCCCACATCGTTTCCCACTTAATGGATATTTGGGACCTTAGCTGGCGGTCTGGGTTGTTGCCCTCTCGACGACGGACGTTAGCACCCGCCGTCTGTCTGCCCTGGTCGTACTCACTGGTATTCGGAGTTTGCATCGGGTTGGTAAGTCGGGATGACCCCCTAGCCGAAACAGTGCTCTACCCCCAGTGGTAAATACAGGACGCACTACCTAAATAGTTTTCGGGGAGAACCAGCTATCTCCGAGCTTGATTAGCCTTTCACTCCGACCCACAGCTCATCCCCGTCTTTTTCAACAGACGTGGGTTCGGTCCTCCAATTGATGTTACTCAATCTTCAACCTGGCCATGGGTAGATCGCTCGGTTTCGGGTCTACTGCCAGCGACTGGACGCCCTATTAAGACTCGGTTTCCCTACGGCTCCCCTAAACGGTTAACCTTGCCACTGACAGTAAGTCGCTGACCCATTATACAAAAGGTACGCGGTCACAGAACAAGTCTGCTCCCACTGCTTGTATGCAGACGGTTTCAGGGTCTATTTCACTCCCCTCACAGGGGTTCTTTTCGCCTTTCCCTCACGGTACTGGTTCACTATCGGTCAGCTGGGAGTATTTAGCCTTGGAGGATGGTCCCCCCATCTTCAGTCAAGATAACACGTGTCCCGACCTACTTAATATGTCCCACTTGTTGTTTCGTGTACGGGGCTATCACCCGCTATGGCGTGCTTTTCCAAACACTTCCACTGCAACAAATGAGATCGGCTAGTCCCCTTTCGCTCGCCGCTACTCAGGGAATCTCGGTTGATTTCTTTTCCTCCGGGTACTTAGATGTTTCAGTTCCCCGGGTTTGCCTCGCATACCTATGTATTCAGTATGCGATACCTAAGTTACCTTAGGTGGGTTTCCCCATTCGGACATCGTGGGATATAACGTTTGTTTGCCAACTCCCCCACGCTTTTCGCAGGCTCCTACGTCCTTCATCGCCTCCAGCTGCCAAGGCATCCACCGTCTGCACTTAGTCGCTTGACCATATAATTCAAACGACTGAACGACTTACTACAATTTGATAGCGCAATGACCTCATACTTCAAAGCCACCACACAGTTCTCGCATTGCAACATGATTTCGCCGGACAGGTGCATAAGACTGTCAGCAGTCACTTCGATACACGTTAAACCGTGCACCGTTGTCACTACCGACGGCTTGATACACTCGCCAATTAATCAGCAGTATTACAACTTAAAACTTTGCCACTTTGTTAAACAACTCAAAACCGCTCGGGTTTTGACTGGTGAAAAACCAGAAAGACATTGTTTTGTAACACTTCATCGCGATACTGCGAAAACAATGTGTTTCTGACTTCTCTGGCCTGATCAGTGAGCCAGTCTTTTGTCAGGTGGTGTTTTGAGGTTCCGCCGCATAGCCTGCTATGCAAGGGTTCTCAAAACGCCGCATGGCGAAAAACTGGTAGGCCTGGGCAGATTTGAACTGCCGACCTCACCCTTATCAGGGGTGCGCTCTAACCAACTGAGCTACAGGCCTTTAAACTCGTGTTGTTCGGCCTGTTACCGGTCGGCAACCGACCTGGGCTATAGCTAGCCAGCAATTGGTGGAGCTAAGCGGGATCGAACCGCTGACCTCCTGGATGCAAACCAGGCGCTCTCCCAGCTGAGCTATAGCCCCGCAAATCTTGCGCCTGTAAAGCTCAGCGCAACCACACCCGCACCTCATCTCACTATCTTGTAGTGATCAAGAGACGCGAATACT
>WACF01000006.1 GCA_026192395.1 Proteobacteria bacterium 005FR1 | reverse complement strand
CTGCTGAACCAGTACCCCATACTTCGTGGCATACGCGTGTCAGCGCTGCTGTCAGCGTGGTTTTACCGTGGTCAACGTGACCGATGGTGCCCACATTGACGTGGGGTTTACTACGTTCAAATTTTTCCTTCGCCATGCGGATGTCTCCTCAATTGGAACCTGGCTCAACCGAACCAAATGATGTTTTACAAAAGAAAAAGAAAACCTTCAGATACAACACAACCGCGAGGGGAGACCCCTCGCGGTCATAAATTGGAGCTCATAACCGGATTTGAACCGGTGACCTCTTCCTTACCAAGGAAGTGCTCTACCGACTGAGCTATATGAGCGCTGGTTGGCTTCAGCCAACAAGGAAGACAAGAGAAAACTCAAAGAATTCTCGCGCCTTCGCAACTTCAGAACCCCGAAAACCGGAGCTCTAGCAAAGGATTCGATTGACCATTTCAGGCCCAAGCTGGAGCGGGCAGCGGGAATCGAACCCGCATCATCAGCTTGGAAGGCTGAGGTTCTACCATTGAACTATGCCCGCCAGGTAAGGTGCCGCCTGGTCGCGGTCGAACCGCTTTTCTCTAACCTGTCCAGACAGGCCAGTAGTACAAATGGTGCAGGGGGGTGGATTCGAACCACCGAAGCTCGCGCGTCAGATTTACAGTCTGATCCCTTTGGCCACTCGGGAACCCCTGCGAAAACAGCCGGACATTGTCCGCTTCGCCCATTTTGATGTCAACCGCTCGCACACCAAAAACCACCGGTTTTTCGGGCAGTTAGGAAGCAAAGGTGACCGACATCCGAGAAAGCGTAAGCACATTTGTGCTCCGCTCAGATCAACAGCGCGAGGACGAATCACCTGTTGATCGCAATGTGGAGCTGGTGAGAGGAGTCGAACCCCCGACCGGCTGATTACAAGTCAGCTGCTCTACCAACTGAGCTACACCAGCTCTGAACCACGCGAAAGGCTAGCGAAATACAGCAGATACGCCTTGCGCAACGGAGGGCGGATTCTAGAGAAAGTTTTACTCTGAAGCAACAGCAGGGCAGAAATTTTGTCGTCGCTCGAGATTGTCTTCGCTGGCCATCACCTGCAGCCAGCTTTCCGGGGCAAGCTTCGCCGCTTCGGCGGCAGCGGCTACCGCCCAGATTTCCTTGTAGGTGCGAGTGACCTCTTTCAGCTCGGCGGCGTAGCCGCGAGAACGCATGTCTTCGAGGCGGCTCTTGGCGAGATTGGGCTGGCTGAACATACCGAAGGAGATCCCGTTTGCCAGCTCGCCTTTGGGGATCACGTAGCTGTCGATGCCCTTGGCCTGCAGCTCGCGGAATTCGTTGAAGGCCTGCTTGCGCGACTCCCGCGGCGGAAGATAGATCCAGTAGCTGACCTCCCCCGGAACCTCCAGCTCCTGCACACTGGCAAGCACGTCCAGCGCCGCCAGCCGCTCCTGGAAGTACTCCGCTTTCAGCAGTTCGGAGAACGGCCCAACCAGAGTACACAGGAGCGGCGCCGCGGGCTCGGCGGCAGCTTTCGCAGCCGCCAGTCGCACCTGCTCCCGAGCCGCGACCATATCTTTCACAGCACCCTCCTCTAGCTCACCGAGCAAGGTCAGCTGCGAGGAAGCACTTATGTCCGGGCCGGCAGGTCTGCCAGACGGGAGCACAGGATCGGCGCCCGGCATCAGCAACTGGGCCAAGAAGGTCAAAACGTTTATAACCAGCAAGCTGGCAGCAATCCAGCGCATGCGAACCTACCAATCAGATGAAGCAGCGAGGGAAAAAGGGGCTGATATCAGCGAACCTGAAGTGAGCTATCACTTACGGGAGAGCCAAGGGTAACCCGTCCAGTACCAGATTAGGCCGATATTGGACATTTGTCGACGCGCCAGGCCCGGCAAGAAAGGGCAGTAACAACTCGCCGTCGCCGCCCGTGATCACCACAGCGACCGGCATATCCCCGTTGAGCTCTGCACTAGCACTTTGCACGAGGCTCTTCACCATCAAAACGAGCCCGCGATTTACCGCATCGACGGTGTTATTGCCCGGCAACAGCGTTTCCGGACGCTCGAGCCGCTCGAGCTTGACGGCGCTGGTACGCGCAAACAGGGCTCCACGCATCAAGTCGAAGCCCGGCACAATATAGCCGCCAAGGTGCGCACCGCCAGCAGTGACCAGATCAACGGTAACGGCAGTGCCACAGGAAACCACCACCGAAGCCGTGTCGGTGCCGTGATAGGCGGCAAGTACCGCCAGCCACCGGTCCACACCCAGCCGGCGCATGTCGTCATAGCCTTGCCGGACTCCGGCGCAGCTTTCGCAGACCCTCGCCAGCTCCGGCTCCACTTGCCAGCGTTCGCGACAAAATGCGACCAGAGGCTCAAGAATTTCGGGCCCGGCCACGCTGGCGATTCGCACGCGGCCGGGTGTGAATCCCCGAAACTCGGTCCGGCTCAAGCCGTCTTGATGGGCGATAGCTCCCTCGCGCGCCGACTCTCCCTCCACACGATAACGGTACTTGAGGCGAGTATTGCCGAGGTCGAGGTCAAGGATAGGCGCAGACATGGTCAGGCGGGCTGGGCGGACTTGCGAAGGCTCGCTTCGCCGCCGTAGATCAGCTGTTCACCCTCAGCGGTTTTCAGGCGCAAGGCACCAGCCGCATTCACCCCCAGAACCCGGCCGACGGTGATCTGGTCACCCACCCGAATTTCCACCTCGCGCTCACCGAAGCAGTCCAGCGCCTCCCATTCTTCCCGCAGCGGGGCAAATCCCTCCTGCTGATACCCCACCAACAAAGGTAACAATTCGTTGAGCAGGTCTGCAGTAAGCTTGTTTCGGGACACCTCACTGCTGATCGAATGAAGGCTGACCCACTGCTGATCGATGCCCTCAGCTTCGCTTTCCAGCATGGCCACGTTGATCCCCACACCGATCACCACCTGGCAGTGGCCGGCCGGGTCGCCGGTCATCTCCAGCAGCACGCCGGCGACCTTCCTTTCCTGCCACAGCACATCGTTGGGCCACTTCAGCTGAACGCCTTCAATTCCGCTGGCCCGCAGAGCACGAACTATCGCCACCCCAACCGCTAGACTCAAACCCTCCATTGCCGCCGCACCAGTGGTAAACTCCCAAACCAGCGAAAGATAGATGTTGCGGCCATAGGGACTCACCCATTGACGACCGCGCCGGCCGCGCCCGGCGGTCTGATGTTCCGCGAGACAAACCAGTCCACTGCCTGCACCGGCCCGGGCTTCGTTCAAGGCGCGGGTGTTGGTCGAATCGATACTGCCTGCCAGGTCCAGCTTGCTGAGAAGGCGTGTTGCTTTGGGCGTGAGATATCCACGGATACCCTCCTCGCTCAGCAGCTCAAGGCCCTTCTCAAGTCGATAGCCCTGCCCTTTCACACTCTGCAGGCAAATTCCGAAATCCTCCAGCTTCTGCAGCTGCTTCCACACGGCCGTGCGGCTCACGCCCAAGGCCTGCCCCAACTCCTCGCCGGAATGGAATTCGCCATCCGCGAGCAGATGCAACACATGCTCAATGTTCATATTCGCTCTCGTCGTAGTTTGAGGTGGCCGCCTCTGAGTGGTAGCGGCGCCCGAAGCGCTGCCCCAACCGAGTCAGCACCTCGTAGCTGATAGTCTTCGCCGCTGCCGCCATTTCGTCGATAGTCAGGTTGCGGTTGAGCACTTCGATGTAGCGATCCTGATTCTCCCAGACTGCGTCGGGAACGGCTGAAACATCGAATACGGTCAAGTCCATGGAGATCCGCCCCACCATCGGCACGCGAATCCCAGCCACTTCACCAAATCCCTGACCCGACTGCGAAATCAGCAAACCGTCGGCATAGCCACCCTGCACGGTGGCGAGCATTGCACCGGATTTTACCGGCGTCAGAGCGCCATAACCGACTGAGCCATCCGCCCCCACGCGACGCAACTGCAGAATGGGAAGGCGTAGATGGACTACCGAACTGAATCGATTCGGCCGCCGGGTCTCGGGGTTGCCTCCATAAAGGGCGATGCCGGGTCGAACCTGGTCGAAGTGGTAATCCGCTCCGAGCATCACGCCGCCCGAATTGGCAAAGCTCGCTTCGATGCCCGGCGCCCAGCTTCTGGCAGCGGCGACGATGTCGAGGAAGCGCTTCAGCTGCAGGGCGTTGAGCGGATTGTTTTGTTCTTCACTGCAAGCAAGGTGGCTCATGATCAGGGAGGCACCAAGATCTGCCGCCCCATATCGCTTCCGCAACAGATCCCATTCGCGCAACTCCAGCCCCAGGCGGTTCATACCGGTATCCACCTGGATCCCGCAGGCCAGGATGCGTTGATCACGCCGGTTTGCCTGCCACCAGCACTCGGCCTGATCCAAGGTGGAGAGGATGGGAATGAAACCCTGCGCACGACAGTCGTCGACCTCTGTGGACCGCAGGCCATTGAAGATATAGATGCGTGATTCGGCCGAAACCACGTCAGCAAGCGCAAGCGCCTCGGCAGCCGTGGCCACAAAGAAACTTCGGCAGCCCGCCTGCTGCAACGCCCGGGTAACCGCTGCGGCACCGAGGCCGTAAGCATTGGCCTTGACCACTGCTGCGCAGTCCGCGTCGGGCGCGGTAGCACGGAGCAATTGCCAGTTGCCGACCAGCGCATCCAGGTCGATAAGCAGCTCTTGAGAAGATGAAAGGGAAGGCATATTCAGGGTAGGTCCATGGCCGGCAACCGGCTGCAGGCCGAAACAAAGCCCCAATGTTGGGCAGCGTTTCAGCAGAATGACTCATTTCACTTCACGATCAGACAATTATGCCCGATTTGCCAAGCCCGGCGACAGGCACAGGGTTTGCACAAGCTCACATACTGTTCAGCAAGAGCAATCGGGGAATCGCATGCAATTCACCAAGCCCATGATAGAACTTGTTTTTGAAATCCGCCGTCGGGTGGATGCTCAAATGAAGCCCGGCATCAAGCTGGCCAACCCCGATTTGCTCGTCGAACTGGCCGCTGTGCATCACCACAGCAAAGATACGATTTTGCGAACGCTCATCAAAGAACTGCTGACAGTCGCCGGGGATGAGTGGCTCTCCCTCTTGCAACAGCCCGGTCAGGCGCCGGGCAAGATGATGGTGAAGGCTTATCGGGGGCAGGTTTCGCTGGAAGCCGCACCTGCCGACCGGCCCTCCTCCGGCGAAACCGGCACGAACTCGGTCCGCTACTACCGCGGTGTCCGAGTGACCGCCTGAGTGGGCAGACGCCGCTAGAGCAAAGATAACTGATCGCCCGCCTGCGCCGGTCTTTCGAACAAATCGCAATTCAGCTGAAGCGATTCCCGCTTGTTCAGGCCGAAGCGGGCACAGGCTTTCTTAAAGCGCTGTGCGATCAAGTCTGCGTATACGCCCGTGCCACGCATCCGCTTGCCAAACTGGTTCTGGTAATCGCCGCCTTCGCGGCTTTGGCGGATAAGGCTGATCACGTGCTCGGCCCGATCCGCGTAGTGTGCGTGCAGCCATTCATAAAAAAGATCCCGGACTTCCAGCGGCAAGCGAATAAAAACATAGGCAGCGGTGCGCGCCCCCGCGTCGGCGCAGGCTTTCAGCACCGCCTCCAGCTCGTGATCATTGATCATCGGGATCACCGGCGCCACCAATACCCCCACAGGAATACCCGCCTCGGAAAGCCCGGCGACGGTTCGCAAACGAGACTGCGGTGATGCGGTGCGCGGCTCCAGGGTTCTTTTCAAGTTGTTATCGAGGCTGGTCACACTCACCATGACCGAGCACAAATTATCTTTCGCCAGCGCTGCGAGAATATCCAGGTCGCGGAGCACGTGACTACCCTTGGTGATCAGGGACACCGGATGACGATAGCGTTGCAGCACTAGCAATAGTTCGCGGGTAATCTGCAGCCGCTGATCTACTGGCTGGTAGGGGTCGGTACTGGTCCCGAGCACGATGGGCTGGCAACGGTAGCCGGGCTTGCGAAGCGCCTGCTCCAGCAAGTCCGCTGCATTCGGCTTGTAGATGATCTTGGTCTCGAAGTCGAGCCCGGGGGACAAATCCCAGTAAGCGTGCGTGGGTCGGGCGAAGCAGTAGATGCAGCCGTGCTCGCAACCGCGGTAGGGATTGATCGATTGCTCGAAAGGCACATCCGGCGAGCGATTGCGGGTGATGATGCTCTTGGCCGTATCCACCAGTAACTGAGTTTCCGGCGCCGGAAGTTGTTCATCTTCGCGTTCGAGCTCTGACTGATGCGTCAAAAACCTACTCTGTCGGTTGCTGCCCGCACCGCGCCCTTTGATCACCCTTGAACTATCCACTTCACCACCCGCCGATACTGTTTGCCCATACAGTAGATGAGCAACGAAGCCCTGTAAAGTTCTCAGACGCCAGTGACCATGCGAACGTGCGCTGGCTGGCGCGAAAATCATGGCGTATGGCATAATCGCCCGCTGGCATTTGGCGGCACTGCGTGGCCAGATCGAGAGCGTGAAGGCGTATGAAGAAGCGAGTTTTGGTAGTGAGTTTTTCCCAGACCGGGCAACTCTCCCGATTGGTGGATTCCATTGTCGGACCACTGGCAGCCAATGGCGAAATAGAGCTGGTCCGCCAAACCATTGAGCCGGTGGAGGCATTCCCCTTCCCTTGGCCATTCCTGCATTTTTTCAACACGTTTCCGGAAACCGTTTACGAAGACCCGATAGAGCTCACACCCCTCGCGCTCACCGGCGAAGAGGATTTCGATCTGGTGATACTCGCGTATCAAGTCTGGTTTCTGTCGCCCTCACTACCGGTCAGCTCTTTTCTGAATTCCGACATCGCCGCCAGGCTGCTAAAGGATAAACCGGTCATTACGGTTATCGGTTGCCGAAACATGTGGCTGATGGCACAGGAGAAGGTTAAGGCCACACTGACCGCCCTCGGCGCCAAGTTGATTGACAACATCGTGCTGACCGATGCGGCCCATAGCGCCGCCACTTTCGTATCTACACCAGTCTGGGTGCTGACAGGCAAGCAGGGGCCGTTCATGGGAGGGCTGATTCCCAAAGCCGGGATCCCCGACGAGGAAATCGCCGCTGCCAGCCGCTTCGGCCGCGCCATTGCCGAACAGCTGCCCCGGCAAGCCGAGCCCCACTCGATGCTGGAGGGCCTCGGTGCGGTCAAGGTTCAAGAGCGCCTGATTGCATCGGAAACCATTGCTCACCGCAGCTTCAAGATCTGGGGCAAGCTGTTGCGCCGGGTTGGCGATCAGCAATCTCCACTGCGCAAGTGCGTGTTAGTGGTTTATGTACTATTTTTGGTGACGATGATTTTGACGGTGGTGCCTATCTCCGCCGTCTTGAAGCGGCTGTTCGCGCCCTTGCTGCGCAAGCGCACCGCCGCGCAGAAGTCCTACTACGCCGCGCCTTCCGGCGAGGCGACCTATCGAATGAGCTAGCATGACGGCACCCCGGGTCTACATCACCAACATCGCCTCCTTCCTGCCCAACGCACCGGTCGACAATGACAACATGGAGCGCATTCTGGGTCAGGTGGGGTCACGTCCTTCCCGTGCCCGGCGCACGATCCTGCGCAGCAATGGAATCCGGCAGCGGCATTACGCGATCGATCCGGAAACTCTCCAGTTCAACTACACGAATGCGCAGTTGACCGCAGAAGCCGTTCGCAAGCTCGAGAGCGGCAGTTTCAAACTTCAGGACCTCGGCTGCCTCACTTGTGGAACCTCGATCGCGGACCAGCTAATGCCCAACCATGCGGTGATGGTACAGGGGGAGCTGAAACTGCAGCCGTGTGAGGTGATAGCCACCAGCGGCGTCTGCCTCGCCGGCATGACAGCCATGAAGTACGCCTACTTGTCAGTGCTCAGCGGTGAGCACCAAAGCGCCATCGCCACAGGCTCGGAGTTGTCATCGGCAATGATGCAGGCTAGCAACTTCACTGCCGAGACCGAAGCACAGATCGACAAACTAGGCAGCCATCCTGAGCTGGCCTTCGAAAAGGATTTTCTGCGCTGGATGCTTTCCGATGGCGCCGGCGCGGTCCTATTGGAACCCGCTCCTGCGAACGACCGGCTTTCACTGCGCATCGACTGGTTACATGTCTACTCCTATGCAGGCGAGATGGACACCTGCATGTATGCCGGCGCAGTCAAGACTGATGATGGCAGCACCAGAGGATGGCAGACCTTCTCCGCTCGCGAGCGGGAAGAACAGTCCGTACTGGCGGTAAAGCAGGATGTGAAGTTGTTGAACGAAAACGTGTTGCACTACACCGTGGAGCGACCGCTGGTGGACTTGGTCGAGCGCTACCAGCTCACCGCGCAGGAGTTTGACTACTTCATCCCCCATTACTCGTCCAACTTCTTTGCCGACGGTGTGCACCAAAGCCTGAAACGAGTCGGCCTGGACATCCCCCGTGAGCGCTGGTTTACCAACCTGTCGCAAAAAGGGAACACTGGCTCCGCATCCATTTACATCATGCTTGACGAACTCTACCACTCGGGTCGACTCAAGGCCGGGGAAAGTCTGCTCTGCTACATCCCGGAAAGTGGCCGCTTTTCATCGGCGATGATGAAACTGACCGTGGTCTGAGCCCTGCCAATTTCAGGCAAACAGCGGCTGCGCTATGAAAAAAAATGAAGTCCCTCAGGACCAGGCATCCACCTACGCCGGCCAGCACAAGCTCATGTACGCGGTGGATGAAAAAGGCGATTACACCGGCGTTCCCTCCAGCGGTTGGGAAGTCGAGAGCAATGCAACCCGAGACGCGCTTAATGCGATCAATCGCGATCGCCTGAGTGCCTGGGAGCGGGCAAAGCATGGAGAGACATCGCCTCTGGAATTCCATATGTACGACCGCCGCATGGACCTGTCGCTATTAGCACAGACCGTCGGCCTCTTTCAGTGGCGGGTCCGCCGCCACCTTCGGCCGGCAATCTTCGCCGAGCTTTCCGATTCCTTGCTGGAGCGATATTGCGAAGCCCTGGGGCTGAGCCGCGAACAGTTGCAAAGCCTTCCGGAGACCCCGCCCAGTGAGTGAAGCCATCGCCGATAGAGACACCTCCGAAACGCAGCCCCGCTCCTTCAACCACATGCAATCCGCTCATTGCGAAAGCGGCGTGATGGCGGCAATGCTCTCTCATTACGGCTTACCGATGACAGAGCCGATGGCTTTCGGTCTCGCCAATACGCTCAGCTTTGCCTACATTCCGTTGGTGAAGTTATCGGGCATGCCCCTGATTGCCTACCGCATGCCGCCGCACTGGATCATCAAGGGACTGCAGAAACGCATTGGTCTGAAAATGAAATTCCAGACTTTCCGCGATCAGAGCGAAGGCATGTCCAAATTGGATGCCCTGATCGACCAGGGCAAGTTGGTGGGACTGCAAACCAGCGTGTACTGGCTGCCATACTTCCCGGATGAAATGCGCTTTCATTTCAACGCGCACAATCTGCTGGTCTTCGGCCGCGAAGGCGATATCTATCACCTCAGCGATCCCGTTTTCGAGCAGGCAGTAACCTGCCCTCGCCGAGATTTGCAAAAAGCCCGTTTCGCCAAAGGCGCGCTGGCCGCGAAAGGTATGCTCTACTACCCCGAGTATGTACCCAGCGAAGTCGACTTTCCCGAAGCGATTCCCAAGGCAATTCGCGCAAACTTCAAGATCATGGCGAAGGCGCCCATTCCGGTAATCGGGGTTCGCGGCATTCGATATTTGGGAAAAAATCTGCAGAAGGTAGCACGGGACCCGCGCAAGAAAGACCGCTATCTGCGACTTTATCTCGGGCACATCGTGCGCATGCAAGAGGAAATCGGAACCGGCGGAGCAGGCTTCCGATTTGTTTATGCTGCCTTCCTGAATGAAGCCTCCCGTCATACCCACGCAGGCTTGCTGCAGGAAGCATCGGCGAAGATGACTGAAGCCGGTGACGAGTGGCGACGTTTCGCACTGGTCGCCAGCAAGATGTGCCGGGATCGGCAAGGTATGGACGTCGCGGAACTGGATTCGATTCTCAACGGTTGCGCGGACAGGGAGATGTCCGTCTGGAATCTGCTGCAGAAGATCTAGCTGCGCTCGATGAGAATAACGCTATAACGGCCAGCTGGGTCGCTATTGATGTGCAGCATTGCCCGCTCCTCCCGCTCCTCGAGGAAGGCCTCGATCGCGGCACCGGTCTGACTGTCGTAGTGAGGTAGCGACGCGCGGTAATCAAACGTTTGCATCCCTGTCCCAGCGCATAACTCCTCTGCATCGCAAACTGTGAAGTGTTGGCCCGGTGCCAGTACGCTATCCTTCCTGAAGTTTCGCTCGCTCAACCATTCCCGCAATCGCTCCAGCGAAGCGAAATTTTCAAGCGCAGTCACATGCGCTACCCCCGGCCGCGGATCCGCTGCACCGGTCAGTAGTAGCCAATGACTCGCTTCGCCGACTGTCGTTTGTTCCGTCACCTCGACCCTGACTCTGTGATCTCGCATCGGCAGGGAACAGGCATCGACACTGCCCACCAGTGCTGTCTCAACTTCTCCGCATTGGAAATCAATCCAGGCTGTTTTCAGCGCGGCCGCCAATGGGTCAAAGCGATTGGTGATGAAGTTGCTGCGCTCGTGCAAACCGAGGGCGCTCGCCACATGAAAGCAGGCGGCATTGCTGACAGAGTTTACAAAGGTCACGGGACTCGGTAGTTCTCGCCTGCGAATAAGGTCATCCAGAAGCGTCGCGGTTACCTCCGCATCTCCCCGACACGACGAGAGATAGACAGCGGTGTTCGCTGGCAGGCTCCGATTCCGGCTGCACCGACCAGCGCCAACCAATGCAAGCTGCACAAAACGCGTGACCCGGCGCACGTTGGCGGAGGTAGATTCTTTTACCAACTCTTTGAGCTCGGGAAGCCCCTGCTCTTCTATAACCGCCTGCGAGTAGCTTCCGGTCGCGAGGATTTTCAGAGTCGGGGCCATGCTCACGCGACCCCCTCCGGCAAATTGCTCACTACCAGCGACGTGCTGTTACCGCCGAAACCAAAATAGTTCAGCATGAAATTGCCGGGCTCGATTCGACGCGGATGCTGGTTCAGCGTGAATCCAGAGCGCGCTTCCTCTGCAACGAAGCCCGGCGTGCCCGGCAGAAAGCCCCGCTCGATTGCACCGCAAAAGAGAATCAGCTCCGCAAGCCCACACGCACCCAGCGTATGGCCGATGAAAGGTTTCAGCGTAGTACAGGGAGGCAGTTGCTCGAATGTTTTCAGCAATCCCTCGGCTTCGGCAGCATCACCTGACCAGGTGGCGGTTCCATGACACTTGATCGCGTGGATATCGCCCGGAGTAAGGCCTGCGTTGCTCATCGCCTGGGATATGACTTCGCTTACCACGGAACCGTCTTCGCGGGTGGTCGACATGCTGTAGGTATCGCAAAGATTGGCTCCACCCCGCAGGCGAAACCCCTCCCCCTTCTCGGACTTGCCAATAACCATCGCCGAACAGCTTTCACCGAGCACCAATCCATTACGGCGCTCATCGAAGGGGCGCATAGCCGTGGGGCTTAGCAGCTGCAAGCCTTGAAAACCATAGGTGGTCGTATCATTGATGAATTCGACCCCGACGATCAAGGCGTGCTCGATGACTTTGGCGTCGATCAGTTTGCTCGCGTACCAAAGCGCGTTGGCGCTGGAGGTGCACGCAGTATTGAAGGTGTAGTCTTCTCCCCTGATCCCGAGGCGACTGCGAACATGTTCCGCGAGATTGCCCATGCCGGCCTGAGCAAGAGGGATGGCGGTATTGTGGTCTGAGAAAGCCTGACGGTAGCGCCGTTCCTCGCTGGCAATGTCAAAGGAAGATGAACCGAGGAAAAGCGCGAGATCGCCACGCTGCGATGCACTGAGATTAGCCGCCTGCAAGGCCTGCTCAATCACGCCAAAAAGGATGTCATCCATTCGGCTCCGTGGATCGTCTGCCGAAACGTTGGCGAGCAAGAAGTAAGGAATCTCATCCGCCGCCCCTGCGAACTTGCAACTCACAGTACTCGCCTGCGGCAAAGGCCCTCGCAAAGCCGCCACACAGGAGTCAACGTCGGCACCCAAGGCGGTATGCAAACCCGCGCCGAGGAAAACCGAACTCATCAAGCTGGATCCGCTTCCGCTGATTTCGCAGTCAGTTCTTTGTGAATGAGTGTCGCGAGGCTATCAACTGAACGCAGGGCGCTGCGAGCGGCCGGGCCGTTCTCAATGCGAATGCCGTAATATTTCTGCACCCACATGGATATCTGCAATGCGTCGAGGGAGTCCAGATCGAGACGACCACCAATCAGTTGCTCGTTGTCCTGGATATCAGTAGGCTCCATATCCTTGTCGCATTCTTCGACGATCATTTTTTTCAGAGTGAGTCTGAGCTCGCTGCTGTCCATCACATTTCTTCTCATTACAGTTCAAAAAAATGATTGCGCCCGCTCTCGGCAACAAGCCTGCTTAGGCCTGTGCTGAGCGCTTCATTACCGTCAGCGACATGGCGGTTAATGCCAGACCAAAGACAGTGAGCGCCAGCGCCTTTGGCCAGACCAGGGCGAGTCCGCCATTGCGCAGTAAAACATCGAGAAATCCTTGCAGCCCCCACGACATTGGCGAGAGCTGCCCAAGCTGCTGCATGGTCTCGGGCATGAGAAAACTCGGCACCATGATACCACCGAGCGCCGCAAGGATTATGTTGCCCGCCCCGCCCAGCATTGTGGCTTGCTCGGTAGTACGCGCAACGGCGGCAATGAAGACCGCGTAGCCGAGCGCAGCGATGCTGACAGCAGCGGCGATCATAGTTAATGCCGACCAGGATGCGCCCAACTCCAACCGGTCGCCGCCCAACAGTGGGATCAGGAAAACCCCCACCGCCAACATGCACACAACCTGCATGAGCATGATCACAAAGTAGGGCAACAACTTGCCAAGAACAAGTAAGCCCGGAGCAACAGCAATGGTGCGTAATCGCCGCAGCGTCCCGAACTGTCGCTCCCGAATCAAGGTGTTGGAGAGCGGAACCACCACGAAGAACATAGCGAAAACGAGCCACGCTGGCACATTCTGCTGGACTGCGGTCGGAGCTGCTTCGGTATTGCCCTGGTAGGCATAATCGACTTGCAGTTCTACCGCAGCCAGCTCCTCCACGGATTCTCCGCCACCCATGCCGGAATCCTCCAGATCGGCCAGCATCTTCTGCACCTTCAATCCCCGCAGCAGCTCTTCCACCGCAGCGACAACGATCACTTCTGTCTGCTTGTTGACGCCTGGCGCTATGGTGAGCCGCACGGCCAACGTATTGCCGGCTTCATCGGCCTCGCTCAGAGGATCAATCTCAACAAGGAAAGAAGCCTGGTCGGTTCTGACCTGCTCCGCCAGCAATTCGATCGTTTCATCGCTTGCGGGATACGAAAACCCGAATGCACCAGATGCGGCCAAAGCTTCGGTGAACTGCGCGGAATCCTGATTCGCCGCTTTGTCGTGGACCAATACCTCGAGCTTTGCGCCACCCAGCGCCGCAAAATTCTGCTGCATCGCGAGTGACATCACCACGATGAATACCACCGGCATCGCGAACATCAGCAGCAGCCCATGCAGATCGCGAAAAAGCAGGAGGAATTCTTTGCGGAGGATTGCGGTAAATCTAGTCAAGGCCGGTCCCAGCTAGTCTCGAAGTTCGCGTTTGGTGATCGACAGGTAAATATCTTCAAGCCTGTTCATTCCGTACTGAATCTGCCGCGGCTCAAGACCCGCTGACCGAATGCGCTCGATGAGAGAATCCAGGCTTGCTGGAGATGAATTCAAGTAGATCTTCAAATGCCTTCCATGGACTTCGGACTCGCCCAGATCTGCAAGTTGTGAAAGTTGTGACTCCTCAGGTTCTTGCGACAGCGTAAGGTCGAAAACCTTCTGCTGCTGGTCCAGTAGCTCTGCGAGGCTGCTTTCCAGGACTATTCTGCCGTTATCGACAATGGCCAGCTGGTCACAAACCGCCTGTACTTCCTCCATGTAATGAGAAGTATAGACAACCGTCATTCCTCCGGCCTTAAGACTTCTGATGGCTTCCAAAATGAAGCTTCGTGATTGAGCGTCGATGCCCACAGTAGGTTCATCGAGATAGAGAATCTCTGGTCCATTGAGCAAACCAATCGCCAGATTCAGGCGCCGCTTGAGCCCACCGGAATACGTTTCTGCGCGCTTATCCAGCACCTCTCGCAAGCCACAAATATCCGTGGACTCGGCCATTTGCCGCTTACGGTCCATTGCTCGAAGCCCATACAGTCCTGCGAAAAATTCGAGGTTCTCTCGACCGGTGAGCCCCGGATAAAACGCGAGATCCTGGGGCACAATAGCGCAGCGTTTCTTTATCTCCGCCGACCGGCCAAGTCCGTGGCCCGCGATCCGTACCTCGCCATGCTGGGCAGCCAGCATTCCCGTCAGAATAGATAGAAGCGTTGTTTTACCGGCGCCGTTTGGACCAAGCAGACCAAAGCAGTCGCCTTTGCGGATTTGCAGGTCAATCTTGTTGAGTGCCGGTTCAGCGGCATGCGGGTATTGATAACTGAGGCCGCGGACAGAGACGGCCAATGGCTCGGGGCCGCTTGCATTAGCAGGTGACTTCATAAGTGGTGCCGGTCTTCTTATCAGGACTGCGGGAGTGGCGAGCCCGGCGGTATTCTCGTTGACTCATCGATTCCCTGCAAGAGCCCTTGCGCCTTCCTTGACCCGACCGGCGTGCTGCCAATAGACTCGGGGCCCTTTTCATTCGAGTGCCACTGTAGCCACGCCAATGAAAGCTGATCAACGAGCGCTCTTGAGCATTCTCCGGACCCACACTCGACAGATTCATACCGCTCTCGAGCAAACTCCTCTGTCGCGAGCGATCATGGCTCCGCACGTGACTACCGACGCGCTTGCGCAGTTCCTGCAGGCGAACCTCGATTGCTACTGCACTCTCGAACCGGCAATCGCGCGCGTGCTCGGGGAGGAGCAGTTGCCAGGGCTTTGGCAGTACCAGCGAGTCGCTGAGATCCTGCAGGATGACCTGAGGCAGCTCAAGTCTCCCTGCCTGCAATCCGTCTCTATCGAGCATCAACACCGAAACGAACGGGCCTATTACGTAGGCGGTTTGTATGTTTTAGTCGGAGCGCAGTTCGGAACACGTGTAATAGCTCGACATCTAGGCGAGCAGGGGCTTGCCTTTGCTAATCAAAGTGCTTATCTGAATCTACAAGGCAGGGGCTGGATAGGCTTCAACTCCGGTCTCCAGTACGAAGACGTTGGCGATAACTTCATCCAGGTCGCAAAGCAAGGAGCCGAAGAATACTTCTCCACTTTCTTGCAACGCTGGAAGTTTTATCGCGCTCCATGAGCAAGAATATTGACTCGTACTTACATCGAAATTCCCGGTGAAGACGGGAAGGCAGTCATAAAGAAACCCGCAGCTCTGACGAACTCCGGGTTTTTCGAATCAAAGCCTGGAGCACATTGGGGCGACCGTTATGAGGGCGGGCCGTAGGCCCGAAAGCTATGGATGGCTTTCATCACCATGGCCGTACTGCGCAGCGGCACGATCATCGTCAGGCGCAAAGAAGAAAGGCCGTACAGCTTGGCTGTACGGCCTTTCGAGTCACAAAAAAACCCGGAGCTCTGACGAACTCCGGGTTTTTCGAATTAAAGCCTGACGATGACCTACTCTCACATGGGGAAACCCCACACTACCATCGGCGCTAAGCTGTTTCACTTCTGAGTTCGGAATGG
>WACF01000005.1 GCA_026192395.1 Proteobacteria bacterium 005FR1 | reverse complement strand
TAATGCCCGGCGACAACGTGGCCATGACCGTTACTCTGATCGCGCCGATCGCGATGGAAGATGGTCTGCGCTTCGCGATCCGCGAAGGTGGTCGTACCGTTGGTGCTGGTGTTGTAACCAAGATCATCGAGTAACAGTCTCGAGTCGCCAGTCTCCAGGGAGCTCAGGTTGGGTTTTCTGGTGGCTGGAGGCCCGGTTCGCGCGACTGATTTTTTTTAGGCCAGTAGTTCAATTGGTAGAGCACCGGTCTCCAAAACCGGGGGTTGGGGGTTCGAGTCCCTCCTGGCCTGCCATTTACGGCACCACCCGATAGATAGATGAAGGTTGGCTTCCGCCAATGAATGCAAAAACAGAGGCTCCTGAATACCGCCTGGATTTCGTCAAGTGGGCATTGGTTGCGTTACTCGTAGCTGGCGCTATTTTCGGCAACTCGTACTACTCTGAGCTTTCGCTCGCTTATCGCGTTCCTGCCTTGCTTGCTGTTGCGCTGGTGGCGGTTGCCATCGCGGTTAACACCGCAAAGGGTGCGGGGCTCTGGGGTCTGCTGAAGGAATCCATCGTCGAGGTCCGCAAAGTTGTGTGGCCGTCGATTCAGGAAACGCATCAAACCACTCTGATTGTGGTGGTGGTGGTTCTGCTCATGGCTGTTGTGCTGTGGGCGCTTGATTCACTACTGGGCTGGATCGCCTCTCTCATACTGGGTTGAGCCCGGATCTGGAACGCGTTGGGAAATAATAGCCATGGCAAAACGCTGGTACGTTGTACATGCCTACTCGGGTTACGAGAAGAAAGTAGCCTCTGCGCTCAAAGAGCGTATTGAGCGGATGGGCATGCAAGAAAGCTTTGGCGAGATCATGGTCCCCACTGAAGAAGTGGTGGAAATGCGCGGCGGGCAGAAGCGTAAGAGCGAGCGTAAATTCTTTCCAGGCTATGTGCTGGTGCAGATGGAGCTCAATGACGATACCTGGCACTTGGTGAAGGATACCCCGCGAGTGATGGGATTCATCGGTGGCAAAGCAGACCAGCCCGCCCCGATTACCGAGCGAGAGGCTCAGGCAATTCTTCAGCGCGTGGACGATTCCGTAGAGAAGCCCAAGCCCAAAACGATTTTCGAGCCCGGCGAAATGGTTCGGGTCACCGACGGCCCCTTCAATGATTTCAACGGGGTCGTGGAAGAAGTGAACTACGAAAAGAACAAGCTCCAGGTTGCCGTGCTGATCTTTGGTCGCTCGACACCTGTTGAGCTGGACTTCGGTCAGGTTGAAAAAACATAGCTGAGTCATCAGTGGTGATAGAGGTGTTTCCTCGGTTCACGACTGACGATTTGCGCAACACCCCGGGGAGCCTGTGACGGCCTGCCGACTGGCAAGCCCGAGGCGTTACCACCCACAACAGGAGCCCTCAAATGGCTAAGAAAGTCGAAGCTTATATCAAGCTGCAAGTTGCGGCAGGTAAGGCGAATCCCAGTCCGCCCGTTGGTCCCGCGCTGGGTCAACACGGCGTGAACATCATGGAGTTCTGTAAAGCCTTCAACGCCCAGACCCAAAACATGGAACCCGGCAGCCCTGTGCCGGTTGTGATCAGCGTTTATAGCGATCGCAGCTTCACCTTCACGATGAAGACTCCGCCCGCATCCTTCCTGTTGAAGAAGGCGGCTGGTATCACCAGCGGAAGTGGTCGCCCGAACACCGAAAAGGTGGGCAGGGTTACCCGCGAGCAGCTGGAAGAAATCGCCAAGGCCAAGCAGCCCGATTTGACTGCTGCTGACCTGGATTCGGCGGTGCGCACTATCGCCGGCAGCGCGAAGAGCGCCGGTATTGAAGTGGAGGGTCTGTAACATGGCTAAGCTCACCAAACGTCAAAAACTGTTCAAAGAAAAAGTGGACAGCACCAAACTGTATACCTTCGATGAAGCTGTTGCTCTGTTGAAAGAGCTGGCCAATGCCAAATTCCCCGAGACAGTGGAAGCGGCTATCAATCTGGGAATCGACCCTCGCAAATCCGATCAGGGTGTACGTGGTGCAACGACTCTGCCCCACGGTGC
Source organism: Proteobacteria bacterium 005FR1 (assembly GCA_026192395.1). GTDB lineage: Bacteria > Pseudomonadota > Gammaproteobacteria > Pseudomonadales > Cellvibrionaceae > WACF01. The sequence continues at coordinate 14,630 of WACF01000005.1, read as the reverse complement.
GGGTAAAGATGTCCGCGTAGCCGTATTTGCTCAGGGCAACAACGCCGAAGCAGCAAAGGCAGCTGGCGCCGACCTGGTGGGTATGGATGATCTGGCTGAGCAGGTCAAAGCCGGCAATATGGATTTCGACGTTGTGATCGCCGAGCCTGCGGCTATGCGCGTTGTCGGCCAGCTGGGCCAGATCCTTGGTCCCCGCGGCCTGATGCCGAACCCGAAGACCGGCACTGTCACCCCCGACGTGGTCGCGGCGGTCAAGAATGCCAAAGCCGGCCAGGTTCGTTACCGTGCAGACAAGGGTGGCATCATTCATGGTGGAATCGGCAAGATTTCCTTCGATGGCAATGCTATCAAGGAGAACCTTGAGGCGCTAATCGCTGATCTGAAGAAATCCAAGCCCGCGACTTCCAAGGGTGTATACCTGAAGCGCGTCGCGCTCAGCACCACCATGGGTCCCGGTCTGGCAATTGATCAAGCATCGCTGAACATTTAATTTGTATCCATGCGCTCATGCGCATGGATACAAGCAGAACTTTGGGGTTTGCGAACCTGCTTCGGTGGGTTTGCAGGCTGTCAAAGACCGTAGGAGGCGATCAGTCTCCAGTCTCCAGTCGCCAGTCGACAGAAGAGAGTGGAGCTCGCCTTAATGGATTTCGAGGAGCATTCAGGTGCTCGCAGTCCGAAAGAATCCTACGCAGATGGTGAGTCCCAATTCAGTTTCTTTCTATTTAAAAAAATTGATAGAGCTGGATTGATCACCGGAAACGCTTTGTTGGGACTAAGTCCCTGCAAGGCACTCTAGTGTGAAGCTGGTTTCTGTCGACTGGAGACTGTCGACTGGAGGCTGGTTTGATCCAGGAGAAATCTCGTGGCATTAAGACTCGAAGACAAAAAAGCGATTGTCGCTAGTGTTAACGAGACTGCTAGCAATGCCCTGTCATTGGTGATCGCCGACTCGCGCGGTGTGAACGTGACTAGCATGACAGCCCTGAGAAAACTGGCACGGGAAAACAAAGTCACTCTGCAGGTGGTTCGCAATACCTTGGCGAAGCGCGCTGTAGTTGGGACCGAGTTTGAATGTGTGCAGGAAGCCTTGGTAGGTCCTTCAATCTTCGGATTTTCTATGGAAGATCCGGGTGCGGCGGCCCGCTTGTTCAAAGATTTCGCGAAGCAGAACGAAAAATTTGAAATCAAGGCTCTCTCCGTAGGTGGAAAGCTGCTGAAGGCCGAGCAAATCGACGCCCTCGCCAAGCTGCCGACGCGCGAACAAGCGCTGGGTATGCTGGCAGCCGTGATGATTGCGCCGGTCACTAAGCTGGTTCGTACTTTCAACGAAGTACCGACCAAAATCACCCGGGTTGTTGCTGCAGTTGGCGACAAGAAACGAGAAGAAGCTGCGTAAGCGATCCGCTCAGGCGGATCACTTTGCACCTCTTCAAAAGTAAACTATTTGAATATCTGGAGATCTGAGTCATGGCTCTGTCAAAAGAAGACATTTTGAATGCCATCGCTGAAATGTCCGTAATGGACGTTGTTGAGTTGGTAGAAGCGATGGAAGAAAAATTCGGCGTTTCTGCGCAGGCAGCTGTTGCTGTTGCAGCCGGTCCGGCAGCTGAAGCTGCACCGGCGGCGGAAGAAAAGACCGAGTTTGACATCGTGCTGACTGCTGCTGGTGACAAGAAAGTAAACGTCATCAAGGCAGTTCGCGCTATCACTGGTCTGGGCCTCAAAGAAGCCAAGGACCTGGTAGACGGTGCGCCTTCCACTGTTAAGGAAGCCGCCAGCAAAGCAGATGCTGAAGATGCGAAAAAGCAGCTGGAAGAAGCGGGAGCAACTGTAGAGCTCAAGTAAGTCTTGGCTTTACGGAATGTCCGAATCGTTCAGTTCTGGATCAGGTCGGCGGACGAAAGTCTGTCGGCCTTTTCCTGTTTGTAAGTATTGCGATAGGTGATGAACGACTGGCCTCTATAAGAGGGAGTCGAGCCAGAGGTCGGGTAGCGGGGTCGCCGTCAGTGCATCCTTATTGCTGAGTACCGCTTCGGCGTCACTAACCACCCGAACAGAATGCCGACTGCTATCGGATTTTTATTGCGGGATTTTCGGACTCGCCCAGCCTTGTTGCAGGCAAGTCCCGGGCCAAACCTCAGAGCTCGAGCTTAAGCTCTAGTTCGAGTATAGGCAAAGAAATCGCGCCAATCGAGAGCGCAAAACAGTTTGACTCATATGCGTAGTAACTCTCGCACAAACACCGGATCCGCAGCGACCCTCTTTGGGTGCGGACTGAAAAATCCCGGTGGCGCCTCGTCCTCGTTGGCTGCGCGATCAGCCAGCCTGCTACCTCGTACGACAGTTTTCCAACAGCTGGATAACTCCGGCTGTACAGTAACACCACTCCGCCCACTCTGTGAACAAGCTGGGGAATATTGATGGCTTACTCATACACTGAGAAAAAACGTATCCGCAAGGATTTCGGGAAATGGAAAGACGTCATGGACGTTCCATTCCTCCTTGCGATTCAGTTGGACTCCTATCAGAAATTTACCCAGGCCGATGTGAGCCCCGAAGCTCGTCTGGATATTGGTTTGCAGGCTGCTTTCAAGTCGGTTTTCCCAATCGTCAGCTATTCGGGCAATGCTGCGTTGGAATATGTCAGCTATTCAATGGGCCGGCCGGTTTTCGATGTCAATGAATGCGTATCCCGCGGTGCCACCTATGCCGTACCGCTGCGCGTGAAAGTTCGGCTGATCATTTATGACAAGGAGTCAGCCAGCAAAGCCATCAAGGACATCAAGGAGCAGGAAGTCTACATGGGCGAGATTCCGCTCATGACTGAAAACGGTACCTTTGTGATCAACGGCACCGAACGCGTTATCGTGTCGCAGCTGCACCGCTCCCCGGGCGTATTCTTCGATCACGACAAAGGTAAGACCCATTCGTCAGGCAAGCTGCTGTATTCAGCCCGCGTGATTCCTTACCGTGGCTCATGGCTGGATTTCGAGTTCGACCCGAAGGATATGGTGTATGTGCGTATCGACCGTCGTCGCAAATTGCCGGCGACTATCCTGCTGCGCGCGCTCGGCTACGAAGCCGAGGAAATCCTCGACATGTTCTTCGATACCAGCACTTTCTATATCAAGAAAGATGGTCAGTTCACACTGGAGCTGGTGCCTTCGCGCATGCGGGGTGAAGTCGCGTCATTCGAAATCAAGGACAGCAAAGGCAAGGTCATCGTTGAAGAAAGTCGCCGCATAACTGCGCGTCACATTCAGCAGATGGAAAAGGCCGGTTTGAAACAGCTGGATGTGCCGGCTGATTACCTGTTGGGCCGTTCGTTGGCAAAGAACATCGTCGACACTGAAAGCGGTGAGTTGCTGTTCGAGTGCAACACGGAAATTACCGAAGACGTGCTCAACAAGCTTGTTGAAGCGAACGTCGAAAGCATCGAAACGCTTTACACCAACGACCTTGATCGCGGTCCGTTCATCTCCGACACGCTGCGCGCAGATCCCACTCGCAGCGAATTGGAGGCGCTGGTGGAAATCTATCGCATGATGCGTCCTGGCGAGCCGCCCACAAAGGAATCCGCAGAGGCGCTGTTCCAGAACCTGTTCTTCAGCTCCGTGCGTTATGACTTGTCCAACGTTGGCCGCATGAAGTTCAACCGTCGTCTGGGCATCGAAGGGGAAGAGGGCGAAGGAACTCTGTCCCGCGAAGATATCGTGCTCGTGCTGAAGACTCTGGTCGACATTCGAAACGGTAACGGCGTGGTTGACGATATCGACCACCTGGGCAACCGTCGCGTACGTTCCGTGGGCGAAATGGCGGAGAACGCCTTCCGCGTTGGTCTGGTGCGTGTCGAGCGAGCGGTGAAAGAGCGTCTGTCGATGGCGGAATCAGAAGGTTTGATGCCGCAGGATCTGATCAACGCCAAGCCGGTTGCTGCCGCGGTTAAAGAGTTCTTCGGATCCAGTCAGCTGTCTCAGTTCATGGACCAGAACAACCCGCTGTCGGAAGTCACCCACAAGCGTCGCGTATCGGCGCTTGGCCCGGGCGGTCTGACTCGCGAGCGTGCCGGCTTCGAAGTGCGCGACGTGCACCCGACCCACTACGGTCGCGTATGTCCGATCGAAACGCCGGAAGGTCCGAACATTGGTCTGATCAACTCGCTGGCCACTTACGCGCGAACGAACGACTACGGCTTCCTCGAAAGCCCCTATCGTCGCGTGAAGGACGGCAAGGTGACCGATCAGATCGACTATCTGTCTGCAATCAACGAAGCCGAGTATGTCATTGCTCAGGCCTCCGCGACGCTGGACGAAGGCGGCAAACTGATTGATGAACTTGTATCGGTGCGTCATCAGAACGAATTCACCCTCAAGTCGCCGGAAGACGTTCAGTACATGGACGTGTCGCCGCGCCAGGTGGTATCCGTTGCCGCATCGCTGATCCCCTTCCTGGAACACGATGACGCTAACCGCGCACTGATGGGCTCCAACATGCAGCGTCAGGCAGTGCCAACCCTGAAAGCGGAGAAACCGCTTGTGGGTACCGGTATGGAGCGCATCGTTGCCTCCGACTCCGGCGTGTGCGTGGTGGCCAGAAATGGCGGCGTGATCGAGCGCGTCGATTCCGGCCGAATCGTTGTTCGTGTGAACGACGAAGAAGTGCAAAGCGGTGATGCAGGTGTGGATATCTACAACCTGATCAAATACACGCGTTCCAACCAGAACACCTGTATCAACCAGCGCTCCATCGTGCGGGTTGGCGACAAAGTGGCGCGTGGAGATATTCTGGCTGACGGTCCTTCCGTGGACATGGGTGAACTGGCGCTGGGTCAGAACATGCGCATCGCCTTCATGCCCTGGAATGGTTACAACTTCGAGGACTCCATTCTGGTGTCCGAGCGAGTTGTACAGGACGACCGTTTCACTACGATCCACATCCAGGAGCTGACCTGTATCGCCCGTGATACCAAGCTCGGCAGCGAGGAAATCACCGCGGATATTCCCAACGTCGGTGAAGGTGCGCTCGCCAAGCTGGACGAGTCCGGCATCGTTTACATCGGTGCGGAAGTCGGCCCCGGCGACATCCTGGTGGGCAAGGTGACGCCGAAGGGCGAAACACAGCTGACGCCGGAAGAGAAGCTGCTGCGCGCGATCTTCGGTGAAAAGGCCTCCGACGTGAAGGACACTTCACTGCGTGTACCGAGTGGCACCTACGGCACTGTGATTGATGTGCAGGTGTTTACCCGCGACGGTCTCGAAAAAGATCAGCGTTCTCTGCAAATCGAAAAGATGCAACTCGACGAAGTCCGCAAGGACCTCAACGAGGAATACCGCATCGTCGAAACAGCGACCTACGAGCGTCTGCATCGTGCCTTGGTTGGCCAGAAGGTCAACAGTGGTGCTGGTTTCAAGAAGGGTGCCGTGCTGAAAGACGAAGATCTGCAAGGTCTCGACAAGGACAGCTGGTTCAAGCTGCGCATGGCTGATGAAGAGCTCAATGGTCTTCTCGACCGCGCCTCCGATCAGCTGGCCGAGCGCCGCAAAATCCTCGATGAGAAGTTCGAGGACAAGAAGAAGAAACTGGCTACCGGTGACGATCTGGCGCCGGGCGTGTTGAAAATCGTTAAGTGCCATTTGGCGGTCAAGCGTCGCATCCAGCCTGGCGACAAGATGGCTGGTCGCCACGGTAACAAGGGTGTGATCTCGGTGATCATGCCGGTAGAGGACATGCCTTACGATGAAAACGGCGAGACCGTGGACATCGTGCTGAACCCGCTGGGCGTGCCCTCGCGGATGAACGTGGGTCAGATCCTGGAAACCCACTTGGGTATGGCCGCCAAGGGCCTCGGCGTGAAGATCGATAACATGATTCGCGAGCAGCGCAAGATCGCCGAGCTCCGCGAGTTCCTGGAAGAGATCTACAACCGCACGGGCAACGCCAAAGACAAAGAAGATCTGAAGTCGCTGAGCGATGAAGATGTTCTTGAGCTCGGCAAAAACCTCTGTGGCGGTGTGCCGATGGCGACGCCCGTATTCGACGGCGCGCACGAGGACGAAATCAAGGCGCTGCTGCGACTGGCCGATCTTTCCGACACCGGACAGACCACCTTGTACGACGGCCGCACTGGAGACAAATTCTCCCGTCCGGTAACCGTTGGTTACATGTACATGCTGAAGCTGAACCACCTGGTCGACGACAAGATGCACGCGCGTTCAACCGGTTCCTACAGCCTGGTTACCCAGCAGCCGCTGGGTGGTAAGGCTCAGTTCGGTGGTCAGCGCTTCGGTGAGATGGAGGTCTGGGCGCTGGAAGCCTACGGCGCTGCCTACACGCTGCAGGAAATGCTCACGGTCAAGTCCGACGACGTGGCCGGCCGTACCAAGATGTACAAGAACATCGTGGATGGCGATCACCGCATGGAGCCGGGCATGCCCGAGTCCTTCAACGTGTTGGTGAAAGAGATTCGCTCTCTCGGCATCAACATGGAGTTGGAGCACGAGGAATAGTCTGCGACGAAGCGTCGGTAACTAAATATAGCGGGTTGCGCGGGCAACCCGCTGTGAATACCCAAAGGGCAGAATGCCCACTGGAGGAAAGGCCTTGAAAGACTTACTCAACTTACTAAAAACCCAAGGGCAGGTAGAAGAGTTCGACTCCATCCGCATCGCCTTGGCGTCGCCCGAGATGGTGCGCTCCTGGTCTTTTGGTGAAGTCAAAAAGCCGGAAACTATTAACTATCGGACCTTCAAGCCCGAGCGTGAAGGTCTGTTCTGCGCCAAAATCTTTGGTCCGGTGAAGGACTATGAGTGCTTGTGCGGCAAGTACAAGCGCATGAAACACCGCGGCATCATCTGCGAAAAATGCGGCGTGGAAGTAACCCTGTCCAAGGTCCGTCGCGACCGCATGGGTCACATCGAACTGGCCAGCCCGGTGGCGCACATCTGGTTCCTGAAATCACTGCCGAGCCGTATCGGTCTGCTGTTGGACATGACCCTGCGCAGCATCGAGCGCGTGCTCTACTTCGAGTCATACGTCGTGACCGACCCCGGCATGACCACCCTGGAAAAAGGCCAGCTGCTCACTGACGAACAGTACTTCGAGGCCATGGAAGAATTCGGTGACGAGTTCTCCGCGAAAATGGGTGCAGAAGCCATTCAGGACCTGATGCGCGACATCAACCTGGAGACCGAAGTGCAACGACTGCGCGAAGAGATTCCGGCCACCAACAGCGAAACCAAGATCAAGAAGCTTTCCAAGCGACTGAAGCTGCTTGAAGCCTTCCACAGTTCCGGCAACAAGCCTGAGTGGATGGTCATGGAAGTGCTGCCGGTACTGCCGCCGGATCTGCGCCCGCTGGTACCGCTGGATGGCGGCCGCTTCGCGACTTCGGATCTGAACGATCTTTATCGTCGGGTGATCAACCGTAACAACCGCCTTAAGCGTCTGCTCGATTTGAATGCGCCTGACATCATCGTGCGTAACGAAAAGCGCATGCTGCAGGAAGCGGTCGACGCACTGCTGGATAACGGCCGTCGCGGTCGCGCCATCACTGGCTCCAACAAGCGTCCGCTGAAATCTCTGGCCGACATGATCAAAGGTAAGCAGGGCCGTTTCCGTCAGAACCTGCTCGGCAAGCGCGTGGATTACTCCGGTCGTTCGGTGATCGTGGTGGGCCCGACTCTGCGTCTGCATCAGTGCGGTCTGCCGAAGAAGATGGCGCTCGAGCTGTTCAAGCCGTTCATCTTCAGCAAGCTCGAGCTGCGCGGCCTGGCCACTACTATCAAGGCGGCCAAGAAAATGGTCGAGCGCCAGGAAGCCGTGGTATGGGACATTCTCGATGAAGTGATTCGCGAGCATCCCGTGCTGCTCAACCGTGCGCCGACGCTGCACCGTCTCGGCATCCAGGCTTTCGAGCCGGTGCTGATTGAAGGTAAGGCGATTCAGTTGCACCCGCTCGTTTGTGCCGCTTATAACGCGGACTTCGACGGTGACCAGATGGCTGTGCACGTGCCGCTGACCATCGAGGCTCAGCTGGAAGCCCGCGCACTGATGATGTCTACCAACAACATCCTGTCGCCGGCGAGCGGTGAGCCGATCATCGTACCGTCTCAGGACGTTGTACTCGGTCTGTACTGGATGACACGCGAGCGCGTCAACGCTCGGGGCGAAGGCATGGTCTTCTCCGATGTGGCGGAAGTATCGCGCGCCTACCACGGCAAAGTGGTCGACCTGCAAGCCAGGATCAAGGTGCGGGTCACTGAGCACGTGGCGGGCGATGGCGGTGAGCTGGAAAGCCGGACCATGCTGGCGGAAAGTACCGTCGGTCGCGTACTGCTGTGGGATATCGTCCCCGCGGGCCTACCCTTCGAGATGGTCAACAAGCCGATGGTCAAGAAGGCCATTTCTGCGCTGATCAACAGCTGTTACCGCGTCGTAGGTTTGAAGGCGACCGTTATCTTCGCCGACCAGCTCATGTACATGGGCTATGAGTTCTCGACCAAGTCCGGATCTTCCATCGGTGTTAACGACTTCACCATTCCGGATGAAAAGGCGTCGATTATTGCCCGGGCGGAAGAAGAAGTGCTGGAAATCGAAACCCAGTTCTCCTCCGGCCTCGTTACTCAGGGCGAGAAGTACAACAAGGTGATCGATATCTGGTCCCGCGCCAACGACCTGGTTGCCAAGTCCATGATGGAAGGCATCAGTAAAGAGACCGTAATCGACAAAGACGGCAACGAGGTGACTCAGGACTCCTTTAACTCCGTCTATATGTACGCTGACTCCGGTGCGCGAGGTTCGCCCGCTCAGATTCGTCAGCTGGCCGGTATGCGCGGCCTGATGGCGCGTCCCGATGGCTCCATTATCGAGACGCCAATCACTGCGAACTTCCGTGAAGGTCTGAACGTAAACGAATACTTCATTTCGACTCACGGTGCCCGTAAGGGTCTCGCCGATACCGCTTTGAAGACGGCCAACTCCGGGTATCTTACTCGTCGACTCGTGGACGTAGCGCAGGACCTGGTGGTGACAGAGCAGGATTGTGGTACCGACGAAGGTCTGACCATGGCGCCGGTGATCGAGGGTGGTGACATCATTGAATCTCTCGGTGACCGAATCCTCGGCCGTGTTGTCGCTCGCGATGTGGTCCGCCCCGGTTCCGACGAGATCCTGGTGCCCGCCGGTACCATGATCGATGAGGCCTGGGTCGAGCGCATTGAGTTTATGAGCATCGACGAGGTTATCGTCCGTTCGCCGATCACCTGTGACACTCGTTACGGCATCTGCTCCATGTGCTACGGCCGCGATCTGGCCCGTGGTCATCGGGTGAACGTCGGGGAAGCGGTGGGCGTTATCGCTGCTCAGTCCATTGGTGAGCCGGGCACCCAGCTGACCATGCGTACCTTCCACATTGGTGGTGCGGCGAGTCGGGCATCGGCTGCTGACAGCGTACAGGTCAAGCAGGAAGGTAACATCCGCTTCCACAACGTGAAGCTGGTTCGCCGATCGGACAACGAACTGGTGGCGGTATCGCGTTCCGGCGAGATTGCGGTTGCCGACGATGCTGGTCGTGAGCGCGAGCGCTACAAGATCCCCTACGGTGCGGTAATCAGCGTGGAGGACGGCGCACACGTCGCTGGCGGTACTATCGTCGCCAAGTGGGATCCGCACACGCACCCGATCGTCACTGAGGTGGCGGGTCGTGTGGCCTTCTCCGGTATGGAAGAGGGTCTGTCAGTGCGTCGTCAGACTGACGAACTGACTGGTCTGTCCTCGATCGAGATCATCGATCCGGCAGAGCGGCCGGCCGCTGGTAAGGACCTCAAGCCGACCATCACGCTGCTCGACGAAAATGGCGATGAGCTGACGCTGGCCAACACCAACGTGCCCGCGCACTACATGCTGCCGGCGAATGCGGTGCTGACCCTGAGCGATGGCGATCAGATCAATGTGGGTGATGTAATTGCTCGTATTCCGCAGGAGAGCTCGAAGACTCGTGATATTACGGGTGGTCTGCCGCGCGTTGCCGACCTGTTCGAAGCGCGTAAGCCGAAAGAGCCCGCTATTCTGGCGGAGATCACCGGCACCATCTCCTTTGGTAAGGAGACCAAGGGCAAGCGCCGTCTGATTATCACTCCGCTCGACGGCCAGCCGCTGGCGGATGGTTCCACCCATTACGAAGTGTTGATTCCGAAGCATCGCCAGTTGACGGTCTTCGAGGGTGAGCAGGTAGTGAAGGGCGAGGTTGTGTCTGACGGTCCCAGCAACCCCCACGACATTCTGCGTCTGCAGGGCGTGGAAGCGCTGGCCCGCTACATCACCAATGAGATCCAGGACGTTTACCGTCTGCAGGGCGTGAAGATCAACGACAAGCACATCGAAACGATTCTGCGTCAGATGTTGCGTAAGGTTGAAGTTACGGCCATGGGTGATTCCTCCTTCGTTAAAGGCGAGCAGGTGGAGTGGTCCAAAGCACTGGAAGAGAACGAGTCTTTGCGTGCTGAAGATCGGCAGCCTGCTCAATATGAGCGACAGCTGCTCGGTATCACCAAAGCCTCACTCGCGACGGAGTCCTTCATCTCCGCGGCTTCCTTCCAGGAAACCACTCGCGTTCTCACCGAGGCGGCGGTTACCGGGAAGGTGGACAGCCTGCGAGGCCTGAAGGAAAACGTGGTTGTAGGACGTCTGATTCCGGCGGGTACCGGTCTGGCCTATCACGCCGAGCGCAAGCGTCGTCGCGAAGCCGAGGTGTCCACTCACGAAGGTGTGAGCGCCGCAGAGGTCGAAGCAGCATTGACCGAAGCGCTGAAGTCCAGCAGCTAAATCAGGGCTGGCGACAGGCGGATAGGATGTGTATGAGGTTTCGGGTCGCCTTGACGTGGGCCCGAGCCCTCATTACAATGCGCAACCCAATTTTCGCCGTCTTAGGCGAGGTCTGTATTTGCCTCGCCTGCGGTCTCCGCAAGGAGGGCCTGCTGGCTATAGTCGGGCAGGCACAACAGGTAGTTGCGCCGCCTTCCTGCGGGAAGGCGGTTTACGTTGAAAGACCCGATTTCGTCGATCCGGGGGGGCTGTCGGCTCCGCCGGTATCGTTCGTGAAGTTATCGCAAAACGAATCTATCAAGTAGCAATAGCCCCAGGGCTATCCCAACGTGGATCTGGAGAAATTGAATGGCAACCATTAACCAGTTGGTGCGAAAGCCGCGCAAGCGCAAGGTGCAGAAGAGTGACGTGCCCGCGCTGCAAGGTAACCCGCAAAAGCGTGGTGTTTGTACCCGCGTATATACCACTACGCCGAAAAAGCCGAACTCGGCGCTTCGAAAAGTCTGTCGTGTTCGACTCACCAACGGTTACGAGGTTACCTCTTACATCGGTGGTGAGGGCCACAACCTGCAAGAGCACAGCGTTGTGCTGATTCGCGGTGGCCGGGTGAAGGACTTGCCGGGTGTGCGTTACCACACCGTTCGCGGCAGCCTGGATACCTCCGGTGTGAGCGATCGAAAGCAGGGCCGTTCCAAGTACGGCACCAAGCGACCGAAGTAAGTCGGTCGCTTCTAAACGTTATTTATCCATTAGTGATTTCGCGGTGGCGATTGCCATTGCGGCCCCAGGTTCAACTGCGCTGCCTTTGCGCCGCAGGACAACAGTAAGGCCGAGCCAGATCAGTATCTGCGTCTCGGAATCCCCCTGAAGAGAGGTTGAAAGAAGATGCCAAGAAGACGCGTTGTTGCCAAACGTGAAGTGCTGCCCGATCCCAAGTTCGGCAATGTCACTGTCGCCAAATTCATGAACATGGTGATGGTAAGCGGTAAGAAGTCCGTCGCCGAGCGTATCGTCTATGGTGCGCTGAAGCTTGTCGAAGAGCGCCTGAAGAAAGATCCCATCGAGGTCTTCGATGAGGCGCTGGAAAACGTTGCTCCCATTGTGGAAGTAAAATCCCGCCGTGTGGGTGGTGCCACCTATCAGGTCCCCGTTGAGGTTCGCCCCTCCCGCCGTCAGGCGCTGGGCATGCGTTGGCTCGTGGAATACTCCCGTAACCGTGGCGAGAAATCCATGCCTGCGCGTTTGGCTGGTGAGTTGATCGATGCTTCCCAGGGCAAGGGTGGTGCGGTGAAGAAGCGGGAAGACGTTCACCGTATGGCGGAAGCCAACAAAATGTTCTCGCATTATCGCTTTTAAGCGGCGTTTAAAGGCTTACCATCAAGGCAGCATTAACGGGCTGCCTTTTTGCCATCTGGCCACCTGGCGGTTTTATCCAGCTGTAACCGCGACACTTCGAAATGGCCTGGCTTTAAACGGTCTCGCCGCGTAAGCCGAAATTCCTGAAGTACAACACTGGAGATTTACTGTGGCTCGCAAAACCCCGCTAGCACGCTACCGCAACATCGGTATCTGTGCCCACGTAGACGCCGGTAAAACAACCACCACCGAGCGTATTCTTTTCTATACCGGCCTGTCCCACAAAATGGGTGAGGTGCACGACGGTGCTGCTACCACTGACTGGATGGAGCAGGAGCAGGAGAGGGGTATCACCATTACCTCCGCAGCTGTAACCAGCTTCTGGCAGGGGATGGACAAGCAGTTTGACGAGCATCGCATCAACATCATCGACACCCCCGGGCACGTGGACTTCACCATCGAGGTGGAGCGTTCACTGCGAGTGCTGGATGGTGCCGTCGTTGTGCTGTGTGGTTCTTCAGGTGTTCAGCCGCAGACCGAAACTGTGTGGCGTCAGGCTAACAAGTACGAAGTGCCTCGCATGATATTCGTCAACAAGATGGATCGTGCTGGCGCCAACTTCGAGCGCGTGGTCAAGCAGGTCCGTGAGCGGCTGGGTGCCAACGCGGTTCCGCTGCAAATGACCATCGGTTCCGAAGACGAATTCAAGGGCGTGGTTGACCTGGTCAAAATGAAAGCCATCCTCTGGAACGAGGACGACCAGGGCATGACCTTCCAGTACGGCGAAATACCGGACGACATGAAGGCCCAGTGCGAAAAAATGCGCGAGTTCATGGTTGAGTCCGCGGCTGAAGCCAATGAAGAGCTGATGGAGAAGTACCTCGAAGGCGGCGAGCTCACCGAGGAAGAGATCAAGGCCGGTATCCGTGCGCGCACGATCGCCAACGAAATCGTTCCCGTCCTTGGCGGCTCCGCCTTCAAGAACAAAGGCGTTCAGGCGGTACTCGACGCGGTCGTTGAATATCTTCCGTCGCCGACTCAGGTAAAAGCGATCGAGGGCGTTCTGGACGATGGCGAAACCGTGGCCACTCGTGAAGCCGACGACGATGCACCTTTCGCGGCGCTTGCATTCAAGATCGCTACCGACCCGTTCGTGGGCACGCTGACGTTCTTCCGGGTTTATTCTGGCAAGCTGCAGTCCGGTGACTCCGTTTTCAATCCCGTGAAGAGCAAGAAAGAACGCGTTGGCCGAATGGTGCAGATGCATTCCAACGAGCGTCGCGAGATCAAGGAGGTGCTGGCAGGTGATATTGCAGCCGCGATCGGTCTGAAGGACGTCACCACAGGTGACACGCTCTGTGCTCATGAGGCAATCATCACGCTTGAGCGTATGGAGTTCCCTGAGCCGGTGATCTCCGTGGCGGTAGAGCCCAAGTCGAAAGCTGATCAGGAAAAGATGGGTATTGCTCTGGGCAAACTGGCTCAGGAAGACCCTTCATTCCGCGTGAAGACAGACGAAGAATCGGGGCAGACCATTATTTCCGGTATGGGCGAGCTGCACCTGGACATCATCGTCGATCGTATGCGCCGCGAGTTCAACGTGGAAGCCAACATCGGTAAGCCCCAGGTGGCCTACCGCGAGCGAATTCGCAACACCTGTGAAATCGAAGGCAAGTTCGTTCGCCAATCCGGTGGTCGTGGTCAGTACGGTCACGTCTGGGTTCGCTTCGAGCCCGCTGACGACGAGAACGCGGAAGGTCTGGAGTTCGTCAACGAAGTCGTAGGCGGCGTGGTACCGAAGGAATACATCCCGGCGGTACAGAAAGGCATTGAAGAGCAGATGCAGAATGGTGTTCTGGCCGGCTATCCATTGCTGGGCCTCAAGGCCAGTCTGTACGACGGTTCTTTCCACGATGTGGACTCCTCGGAAATGGCCTTTAAAATCGCCGCAAGCATGGCAACCAAGCAACTGGCCCAGAAGGGCGGTGCGGTGCTGCTCGAACCGGTGATGAAAGTGGAGGTGGTTACGCCCGAAGAGAACATGGGCGATGTGGTGGGCGACTTGAACCGTCGTCGTGGCCTGATCCAGGGTATGGATGAGAGCGTTTCCGGGAAGGTCGTCACTGCCGAGGTGCCCCTGGCGGAAATGTTCGGCTACGCGACGGATCTGCGATCCGCTACCCAGGGTCGTGCGACCTTCACCATGGAGTTCTCCAAGTACGCTGAAGCGCCCAACAACGTGGCTCAGGAAGTCATGGCGAAAAACGCCAAGTAGAATTTCGTTTAATCAATTTGTCGTTAGAGGAAAACAAAAGTGGCTAAAGAAAAATTTGAACGTAGTAAACCCCACGTCAATGTGGGCACCATCGGTCACGTTGACCACGGTAAAACCACGCTGACAGCAGCGCTGACACGCGTATGCCACGAAGTATGGGGTACTGGTTCAGCAG
>WACF01000004.1 GCA_026192395.1 Proteobacteria bacterium 005FR1 | reverse complement strand
ACCGAATTCCACATGTGGTTCGATTCAAAAGCTCACATCACGAGGTACTTTCGGGTACATTTCACGTGTCGCCTTCAGCTTGCAGAGAATTTGTTAACCTCCCCTAGAATAGGGGCATCTGGTAAAAATCACTGAAAATGAGAATGTTGGATAGCGTGAGATTGGAAATTCCCCAGCAGGTTCAGTCGCTTAGCAAAGATTCTTAGCTTTGGCCGTCGATTTAAACACAGTTTTTCTCTCGCCCGTGTCCGATTTTTTCCTGGCCCGCATCCGATTGTTGCGTTACTTTTTCTTCGGTTTGGCAATAGCCTGGCCGTCTGTCGGACAAGGCGACAGCACTATTCCACAGATCTCCTGCTGGCGTCTCAGACCTCGCTAGCCTTTTTAACCCAGGTGTATACGGGCTCTAATTGTTCAAATTTGCGCTTCATGTTTTCTTCCACATCGCCCTCCAGGCTCAAAGCTGACCAGATTCGCAAATGAGGAGAAACTTCCATCAGACGTGTCTTTTCGCCTTTCCTTGGCGTACCTTCAAGGGTGACGGTCTGCTTGGCACGACTTCGATAGTGGGATTCCGCGCTTAAACACCCCAAGGCTTCAGTCAATATCGCTAACCATCGTTCTGCACTGATTTCAGCCAAGCTGTGTTCTTTACCGCCAAGATACTTCTCGACAATTGGCGGTCGCGACGTCACCTGCCATGCATCGCGAGTGAAGCTGACAAATACGTTCTCTGGAGCTGCTAACTGACTCTTGACGGACTCAAGCAGCGGATTTTTCATCTCAGCCTGGATAAAGGTTGAAATCGGCCAATTGTTGTACGTCATCCCCTCTAGATTTACTCCAAGCCGGATATCCCCCGTCTGCGTGGACACCGAGAGATTCCACTGTACGCCGCTAGCACCATCGCTTATACCGAATCCGGGTCTATTCAGTTGACCAAACGGTCTGCCTTTCACATTTAAAGTCGAAGAAAAAAGCTGGAGCAACTCAGCGTATTCTGAATCCATACCCTTCGGAGCCCGCGCTGGTTTCGTGATCTTCTTATTTGGCGAAAGATCTCCTTTCTCCATCACTTCGTCGGCGTCGATCTCCCTGATTTCGGTTTGCCCAGACAGAATCGAGACTATTGCATTTCTAGAGATAATGGACACAGAGACACTCCAAAGTGCGAAGCAGTCGACGACGCCGGCTAATGAGGTGGATCCCTCGAGAGCCGCATTACAGCCTACCTGACGGAGCCATGGCCCAGGAGCAAGCCCAATGAGCAGGAAAAGAAATCGTCAACCGACACATCCGGGCCGGGTGTTCAAAGCTGACGTCCTTGATGAACTTAGCCTCTCCATAACCGCCGCCGCGCACCACCTCGGCGTATCCCGCGCACGCCTCTCCACTTTTGTTCGGGGGCGAACCCGTTGCAGCACCGACATGGCACAGCGAATCGCCCGGGCCACGAATACGAGCATGCAAAGCTGGCTCACCATGCAGATCGCTCTGGATGTGTGGCAAGCCGAGCAGAACCCGCCCGAGGACATCCGAGCCATCGAGCCGTTCTGAGCCGGTGGCCGGCCTTCGCCCGAAGCGCAGCTATGCGAGTTCAAAGATCCCAGCCAAGCTTGCTCGCTAACACGAGAAGAGCGAGACCCCCACTATGGGATCTGCGGGAATTTGGGCCAGGACAGCATCCTCAGTCGTGAATCCGGTCCACTCGAGCCCTGAGTACCTCCTGTACGGCGGCAAACTCGACCGGCTTCACCAGATGGTAGTCGAAGCCTGCTTCGGTTGAGCGCTGACGGTCTCGCTCCTGGCCCCAGCCGCTGTTGGCGACAATTAGTACATCCTGGCCCCAAGGTTGTTGCCGGATGCGACGTGCTACTTCGTACCTGTTTAGTACAGGCATGCCAAGGTCCAGGAAGATGACATCTGGTCGAAACTCTTCGGCGATCTGGAGTGCGGTATCTCCGTCAAAGACGCAGCGCGCGTCGTTACCCGTAAGATCCAGCAGCGTTGCCAAGCTGATTGCCGATTCGCGGTTATCATCGACGACTAAAATGCGCAGGTCGTGGACGAACTCGGCCCTTTCTGCCGGCTTGGCTTCTTCAACGGGCGGGGCCGCCGTCGGTAGCCGTACAATGAACTCCGCGCCTTGATTCAGCCCTTCGCTGCGCGCCTCCACAGTACCACCGTGGAGTTCGATCAGCCCTCTAACCAGTGACAAGCCCACGCCGAGTCCGCCATGCCCGCGCTCTAGCGGGGGTGTAGCTTGGCTGAACATCGTGAACAAGTGCGGCAGTTTTTCAGCCGCGATCCCGATTCCGTTGTCTCGAACGCTGATCACGACCTCACTCGTATTGTCGTGCACGGACAGCCAGATAGTGCCGTCGGGGCCTGTAAATTTCGCGGCATTATTGAGCAGATTAGCGAGGGCCTGTACCAGTCTCATCAGGCCTGCATCGACGTACACATCGCTTGGCACGGCACTGACGACGAGTTGGTTCTGGCGTTCGCGCACCAATCCCTCGCTGACCTCCACTGCTTGGGCTATGAGGTCTGCTACGCGAATGCGATCCTTTCGCAGTAGTAGCTTTCCATGCCGAATGCGGGTGTTGTCGAGAAGGTCGTTAACGAGTAGGACGATATGCTTGAGCTGGTGGTCCATGCTGCCGATCGTCTTGTCAACAATCCGGGGGTCCTCGCGGCCAACCCGGAGGATCTCCAAACTGTTGCGGAGCGGCGCTAGAGGATTGCGGAGTTCATGGGCCAAGATAGCCAAAAACTCTTCTTTGCGCCGATCCGCTTCCTTTCGTTCAGTGATATCCACGTCAATGCCATGGATGCGTTGAGCTCGGCCAGTTTCATCGCGTTCGATGCTGCCTTTATTGGAAATCCAGAGGACGCCCTTTTAAGGATGGATGGTCCTGAACTCACGCTCAAAATCGGTTGTCGTGGAGTCCAGGCGAGCATCCAAGTCTGCCACGGCCCACTCGCGATCATCGGGATGCAAACTGTCGATCCACCGCTGAAATGAGGGGGATTGGGAGCGCTCGAATCCGTAGAGGTCGTCCAGTTGTTCGTTCCAGTGAGTGGTTCCACCTGCTACGTCGATCACCCAAGCTCCGGCATGTGCGCCGCGTAACGCCAGGCGAAGCAGTTCTTCGCTGCGCCGAACCAGGTGCTCGTCGGACTCGCCGCGGTCAGCTGTAAGTCCTCTGTTCTTCTTCCGAAAAAGGCTGCGAAGCGAACTGCTGAGTTTCATTTGCTTCCTCGTGGCCGCGTGTTGTTGCGGTACTTGCAAAGGAATCGAAGCGTAATACTGCAGCCGCGTTTATCTGGCTGCTGCGCCCTGGGTAAACGGCCCGGTTAGCATCCCTCTATCCACCTACCTCCGTGAGCTCTGAAATCTTTGGCTGTATACCCGTCAGTGCATCTCCCAGCGGCTGGGGTTTCCCAATTCCATAGCCCTGCGCAAAATCGATTCCGATACTGCGGACGTGGTCCAGAATTTCCATGCTCTCGACATGCTCGGCAATCGTGCGAGCGCCGAATTCCCGTGCCAGTGCGTGTATCGATCTGGCGATGCGCTGGTCGGCCAGATTAGTCGTAAGCGTGCTGATGAAGCTACCGTCGATTTTGATGAAGTCGGCCCTGAAGTGCTTGAGGTAACCGAATGAAGACAGCCCAGTTCCAAAGTCATCGAGTGCGATAGCGCAGCCCATTTCCCGGAGAGCTTCGATGGCGCGAATAGCAGCCTCGGGCTGTGTGACGGCCGCAGTCTCGGTAATCTCGAACATGAGCCGTTCTGGAGGCAGCCGCGAAGACTTCACCAATGAGGTTATGAAACCGGGTAGCGCTGGATCACTGATCGATTGAGCCGAAAGATTCAGCGACAGGCGGAAACCGGGAATTGCCGCTATTGCCGCGCCGTCACGATCCAGAGCTTCGGTGAGAATCCAGCGATCGATTTCGCCCATAATGCCGTAATGTTCCGCTGCCGGAATCAGAATGCCAGGAGAAATCAGCTTGCCGCCTGAGTCCACCATTCTGACCAACACCTCGAAGAACTGTGGACCTGCGTCGTTGACGGGCACGATCGGTTGGGCAAACAAGCAAAGCCCTCCGGTAGTCATCGCCTCCCGCAAGGTTGCGGCTGCGATCAGCTTTTCGTGCTGGGTGCTGGCGTCATCCTCGCCCAGGCCGTAGACGGAAACGCGGCCTCGCCCGGCAGATTTGGCCGCATAACAGGCGATGTCTGCTTGCGCCATTGCCGTATCCACCGAGGTCCTACCGGCAAGCACGGGTGCAATTCCGACGCTTGCGCTAATGCTGTGCGTGCGCCCCTGCCATTCGAGCCGGACAGCTTCTATACGACCCACGATCTCCTCTGCTATTTGCTTGGCGTGATCCGCCGAGCAGTTCATCAACAGCAGGCCGAACTCGTCTCCGCCTAGTCGTGCCACCACATCAGATGTGCGAAGGTCACTGGCAAGCGCCCGCCCGATTTCGCCCAAGAGCTTGTCCCCAGCGGAATGACCAGCAGTGTCGTTTACGAGTTTGAAGCGATCGAGGTCAATAAAGCACAGGGCGTGGATCTGTTCCGCAGCCCGGGTTGAGCGACATGCGGCTTCAAGCCGCCGCTCGAACTCGAAGCGGTTATATAGTCCGGTAACCGCATCATGAGTGGCTTGATACGACAGCTTCTGCTGAAGTTCACGGGACTTGGAGACGTCCCAACATGTGCCGACGAGCAGGCGAGAGTTGTCTTCTCTGGTCATTACCTTGCCGACTACCCGAAGGTGGTGAACGCTACGGTCGGGCCAGATTACGCGATGTTCGTGCTCCAACGTCGATACCGTGCCGCTGGCAAGGTCAGCCATTGCCCTTGCCAGTTGCGCCCGGTCATCAGGATGTACTGCTGCCAGGATAGCCTCGCCAGTGGGCCCGGTAGCTGCTGGAGGGAAGCCAAACAGCCGAAAACTGCGGGCGTCCCACTGGGTAGTGCCAGTAGCGAGGTCAACGTCGAATGTTCCGACCTCGCCGGCTTTGACCGCCATGGCCATCCGCTCGGCCTCGCGCATGTGCGCTTCCGCCGTGAGCTTCCGCTCGTGAATATCAGCTGCCACCCCGATTACGCGTGCGGGCCTGCCCTCGGCGTCCCACGCGATGACCTCTCCTTCACACTGAAGCCATCGATAACTGCCATCGCTGCAGCGCAACCGCTTCTCCATTCGGTATTCCGTCGTTCGCCGTTCGATGATCCGCGTTTTCTGGGCAATCGCTTTATCGAGATCGTCGGGGTGAATCCGCGTAAACCAGGACTCGAGATCTTCCCAGACCTCAATGCCCGGGAAGCCGAGAATGGCTCGAAGTTCAGGTGACTGGTAGAACCGGCGACTCTCAACCCGGCACTCCCACGCGCCTTGGTGAGCGCTGGCCAGCGCCAGCCGCAATCGGGTTTCACTTTCCCGCAGCTGTTGTTCCGCAACCACCTGCGGTGTTATGTCGCGAGTGATTCCAACAACCCCCTCAATGCCGCCCTGAACCGAGTATCGTGAGGCCGAAATGCTGCCGTGGAAGCTACCGCCGTCTTTGCGGACGATTCTCGCCCGGTGGCACTGAGGTTCGCCCGCCATACACCGAAAGAACACATCAAGGACTTGCTCCTTGTCCTCTGGCGCGACAACATCGAGGAACGGTTTGCCCATGAATTCATCCCGGGTATAGCCGGTCAGTCGGAGCGTGGCATCATTGCACGAACTGAATCGCCCCTCCGGATCAATTGTATACACCGCGTCCGGACTAGGCGCGATGAGTGCTCGATAACGCTGCTTCATTTCCTCCGAGGCCCGGTGATCCTCGACAACTTCGAGCACCTGCTCGGCGGTCTCGACCAAGTCCTCAAACAGCTTGAGCTGCTCACCTGTGCTTCTGTGTGGGCTGTCCCCGAAGACGGCTAAAACCCCAACCACCCTGCCAGCGCGCGCGCTATGCAACGGGGCAGCGATAGAGAACCGGGGATACTGATCAGACCTCATGGCGAGGTGGCCTTCTAACCGCAGATCTAAGCGCGTGTCTTCGATCATGACGGTTCTACCGGTCCGCACGACCAGATGGCAAATCGCTTCTTCGAGCGACCTCTCGTTGAAATCTACCCCGTAGGTGGCTGCGGGCCGAAGGCAGTCAGCTTGTTCGTCGACCAGGGCGATAACTGCCGCGGGACAACGGAGAGTCCGGGCTGCAAGCTTAATGACCGTTGCGAGCGGACTCCCCAATGCGTCCTCGAGGGAATCCAGGCGCCCAACGTCTGCGCTGGCATTCGAATCGAACATAGTGCACCACTCAGCGCCAAACGCTGCCCCTGTATGCTGCCTCAACTGAACCGCAGTCGCGTAGTCGACCGCCCACATCAAGTCCTCAGATTAGTCCAGTACCTTAGTGCCGACCCTTTCGGAGATGTGAACTCCGTCACACTTCCGATCGTGCCGAGCATTTTGGGAAGGGAGAGACCAAATGTCCACTTTCAGCTCGGACTAGAAATCCTAATTTCGATATCCATGTGGCATATGCACAGAGCTTCCCGGTGTACAGGAATCGCGCTCTCGGCTGGGAATTTGCCTTTTAGGACGTCAAATAACCGATCACCGGCAGAGTAAGGGTGTCGGGAAGCTTTCCACTCGCACCGAGAGCTGACTAAAGCCTCAATCGGTGCCATTCTAGATCCTCTACAGCTCGTAACTTACATCTTAAAGGCGGACGGACCTCGGACCTCACTGTCATCTGCTGCGCCGCACGTTCCATGGAGATCAGAAACCCACCACCGGTTGGTCACAGGCAAGAACGGGATACAGCGGGCTGTCCGAATGGTTCCATGTCAGTCCAGTTCTCGCCCAACCTTCCTTGAAATTCACGACAAGGAAAGGAGAGTCACCTTTCACCAACCTTC
The DNA here is from genome assembly GCA_026192395.1 of Proteobacteria bacterium 005FR1. Classification (GTDB taxonomy): domain Bacteria; phylum Pseudomonadota; class Gammaproteobacteria; order Pseudomonadales; family Cellvibrionaceae; genus WACF01. The sequence continues at coordinate 28,467 of WACF01000004.1, read as the reverse complement.
TTTACTCGTTCTTATCGCGTACTTTGCATTTCCTTTCGTCCGATCTATGCTCTAGGGAAACTGGGCGACAGCGGGGCAAACATCTTGAAGATTGCAGTTGTAAATGGGGAAGCGGATAGCACCATATATCTTTACGATCAGCGCGAAGATTGGACTGTTAGTGCCCAGATTGCCATGCGCCTACCAAATCGGGCACCTGGTACCCCTCTCACAGACGATGCCCGTCGCCACCTTCGGGAGTTTTTAGGTCAATTTTCAGCTATTTTGAGCGAGCCTAGCGCCGACTTATCCCAGGAAGTCACTATAGAGTGATGCCGGGAGGGCCTACCTGCCCCCGTATATATCCAGGTGATTAGCCCGATGTCGACCTTTTAAGGTACGCTCGGGTGGCCACTACTCAGCGGAAAGTAATTTTATCTTCCAGGCCCGGGCGTTCCAGGTGCGGGATGCTGTTGAACATCGATAGAGACTTGCGAGAACCACTGAATGGGATTCTCGTTATTGAAGTATTGTAGACCATCCAATTCAGTTTGATCGCCTCTTCATCGGGCATCCCCAATACACTCTGCACGGCCATGGCTATCACGCCCCCCGATGTTGCGACTACAACCCGCCGGCCCTTGGCATTTGCCGCCATGATCTCCAACAAAGCGTCGCAGACTCGCGCTTTGAACAGCGGGAAAGCTTCGATAGACGGCGAGTCCAACTCACTCCTGACCCAGCGCTCGCAGGCCTTTTCAAGGAATCGCTGAAACCACCGCGGATCCTGAATGCCGATGGCGTATGCACCGCCTTCGACCTCGAAACCATCTGATTTTGCATATTGTTCGCGGTACGCATCGAGAACGTGATGCGAGACGTACTCGTTCAACCCGTCTAGCACGAGCGGTTCATCGACAGCTACCCGCTCCAGAAGGCCTTCCGCAGTCGCATGCTGGCGCTTCAGGCTGCCCGAGTAGATGGTGTCGAAACGCTGTCCCATGCTATGCCAATAATCACATAAAATGCCCGCCTGCTCATGGCCCAATTCACTCAGCTGATCGTAGTCATCGGCGCCGAAGGAAGCCTGGCCGTGCCGGATCAGGAAAAGTTCGCTCATAAAAGTCTGCACCTGTGCGTCTAGTCTGGATCATCTGCTCACGACGGATGACCGCGATGGTTGATTTCGTTAATCGATATCGATGACGACCTTTCCGGTATGTCTTCTCGATTGAAAGTATTCATAGGCCGATGCAGCATCGCGGAAGGCAAAGCGCTGATCCATGGCGGGTTTCAGTTGAGCTCCAGAGAGCGCGCGAACCAGCTCCAAAAAATGTGCCCGGCTGCCGACTCGGATGGGATGGATGGACTGCATACGCCGAAAAAACTGCATATCGATCTCTGGCGAACCGGCCAACGCGCCAATTACGCTGATTCTTCCGCCCAGACGGGTGGCTGCCATCGATTTTACGAAACCGCTGCCCCCTACTACCTCGATGACCACATCCGCTCCCCGACCGTCCGTGAGCTCGAGGACCTTCTCTGACCAGCTCTCGTAGCCGATTGCGTGGTCAGCTCCAAGCCTTACCAAAAGAGAACGCTTTTCCGCATTCGATGAGAGGCCGATAATCTTGGCCCTAAAGAGTTTGGCCAGCTGCAAAGCAAAAAGTGAAACTCCGCCGGTTCCCTGCACGACCACGACCTCACCCGGCAGAAGCGGAGCGTAATGAGTAAGCGCCGTCCATGCAGTCACACCGGCGCAGGGTAGCGTCGCCCCTTCTGCAAATGAAAGGTAGTCAGGCAACTTGACGACCTCGAAGTCCCTGACCACTGCATACTGCCGAAGCACTCCATCGATATTGCCTCCTCCGCGTCCAGATGGGTCAAAATCGCCTCCAAACTCACCCGCAATCCAGCCTGGATGGAATGTGAGTGCAACCCGGTCTCCGACGTTTTGCTTCGTAACGTCTGGACCAACAGCGACAATCTCACCCGCACCGTCGGACAACGGAACAAGATCTTTCTTGCGGCCCCGGTACTGACTGCTTAGCACCAAAAGATCCCGGTAGTTGAGAGAGGCCGCGCGCATCCTCACTACTACCTCTCCGGGTCCCGGCGCGGGCGGGTCGGCTTGATGAGTCTTGGTAAGCCCTTCTACCCCCTCCCCGTTCAAGACATATGCAAGCATAGACAAGTTAACCAGTTTGCTTGAGCAGTCCCTTCTACATCAGGACCAATGCTTTAGGAGCCTCTCAGCCGTTATCGGGAGGATAGGCTCCGCTGCGGGCAATTTCGTCGACCTCATCCAACGGCGGGACATGAGCGAAGCCACCGGTTCGCTCGGGGTCAAGAGTTCCCACCCGCTTCAATTCCAGTTTGCCAATCTGATTTCGATGAACCTCGTCCGGCCCATCTGCCAGACGCAGCATACGCGCTGTTGCGTAAGCCGCAGCCAGAAAGTGATCGTTGTTAGTGCCGCCTCCACCGAAAGCCTGAATCGCCCAGTCGATAACATTGCAAGCCATCTTCGGCGCAGCGACCTTGATCATGGCGATCTCGCTTTTGGCGACCTTGTTGCCAGCCGTGTCCATCATCCACGCCGCCTTGAGCGTTAACAGCCGGCACTGTTCAATCATAATGCGGGCTTCTGCAATACGCTCCAGAGAGACGGTCTGCGCTGCTACAGGTCTGCCGAAGGCTTCACGCTGCTCCATGCGACGACACATTCGCTCCAGAGTCCGATCGCTCAGGCCTATCAGGCGCATGCAATGGTGAATGCGCCCAGGACCAAGCCGGCCCTGAGCAATCTCGAAACCACGACCCTCCCCAAGCAAGATGTTGGACGCTGGGACACGGACGTTGTCGAATACAACTTCCGAAGCTCGATCAGGCACACCGTAAAATCCGAAGACGGGCAATGCCCGGAGCACACGAACGCCGGGTGTATCCTTGGGCACCAGAATCATCGACTGCTGCCGGTAACGATCCTCGTTATCGGGATCTGTTTTACCCATCAGAATCAGAATCTTGCATCGCGGATCTGTGGCCCCGGTGGTATACCACTTGCGGCCACTTACCACGTATTCATCGCCTTCACGGACGATTGAGCAGGCGATGTTGGTAGCATCGCTCGAGGCCACCTCGGGTTCTGTCATTGCAAAGGCCGACCTGATCTCCCCCGCCAGCAATGGCTTCAGCCACTGCTGCTTCTGCTCCAGGGTCCCGTATCGGGACAGCACTTCCATATTGCCCGTGTCGGGCGCGGAGCAATTGAAAACTTCTGGCGCCAGCTGAGAGCGGCCCATGACTTCGCAAAGTGGCGCGTACTCAAGGTTCGTCAGCCCCGCTCCGTATTCACTGTCTGGGAGGAACAGATTCCATAGCCCTTCGGTTTTGGCGATTTCTTTCAGTTCCTCTACGACAGGCTGAACCTTCCATGGCCCGAGTCGTTCCGACTCTTGGTAATACCGCCGCTCGTTTGGATAGATATGTTTGGCCATGAAATCTTCGATTCTGGCTTTGTAACCAAGTACCTTTTGAGAGTGCTGAAATTCCAATGTATTACCACCCGTAACGAGATCCGATTGTCTGAACTGCCGGCGAAAAGTCGCGCCTAGGAAAGGCCCGCCACATGAAGTGGCGGGCTGAGTGAAGGGCTAATATTGCCAAACCGGATTTCTCTCGGTTTTCCACCCAGAGAACACAAGAGAATAGCCGACTAGTAGTCCTCGCTGACTCCCGCAGGCAGTGCCTATGCCGCAAGCTATATGCAATCAGAACGAATAGCTCAGACGTAGAGTGAACTCATCAGCCCACTCGGCTGTACTAAGGGCATTGAAGTTGGGCGTCCTGTCATTCACATCACCGTCGATGATGTTTGCGAAAGCCTCTACACCCCAAGCGCCGCCTGGGCGCCAGCGTACCGCCGGCTGGAAGAGGTAACCACCTTCCGTGTCATATAGCAATGCGAAGTCAAAGCGCCATTCGAGACTCGGTGATGGCTGCTGCACAGCGAGTGCGATGTAGTTGGCGTTACCAGGTTCGCGGGTGTTGCCCGCGGCGCGATTAAGAGTTCCGCCCATGCCGCTCAGGTGGCGCCCAAAGATGTCGCTTTCGGAGCGGTACATGTACTGCAGAACGATGTAAGTTGCGGGAAAGTTACGAGAAAACCTGTGCCATCGCTCCAGAACCAATGAACCTATCCATTCGTCTTCGACAATGTGGTCACGACTCAGAGAGGGGTTGGTAAAGTGACGATCATCCGCATACTGAATCTCAATGTTCGCGATCAATTGATCCAGGATTGAGCCCGGCGCGCCGCTGAAGGTATAACCGAGGCCAAGGCCGTATACGTTCTCGCGGTGGTATTCCCTCGCGATGTGCCCGCGCAGACCACCGGAGAGCATGAAGAATGTATCCAGTTCGCGCTTTGCCAACTCCTCGCTGTCCACCGGAACCGCTCCGAGTGCCTGTGCCGCTTCGAACTCATTGATCGAGGCATTCAGACCTTCAACACCGTCGAGACGGGCGAGACCGGCATAGGTGAACCACTCTTCCGCCGAAAGGACCCCGGTCGGGTCACGCTCAAAAGCCGTTTCCGCCATCAGAGCGCCCGTGTTATCCCCAGGCGCTCCCGTAAGCGATTTGTTCACGCCCGACTTGGTCCAACGGAAAGTACCTTCGGTACCGTAACGGCGCGTCGCCATGGCCTGCACTGTGACGGCCCCAATGTCCCCGCGAACTCTCAACCCGAAATTGGCTTCGTCGTCCACTTCCTCGTACAGATCGTGAACGGTGAACTGAGAGGCGATGGTGTTATAAGGCGTGTTGGGGTTTGAATAAATCGTGGGCCGGAAGTGCTGCACAAAGCTGTCCAGCTCCCAGTTGTTGATCATGTACTGCACTCGGAGAGCCAGGGACGGAACGCGTTTATCCGAAAACTCTTCCGGCACATAGTCGAGCACACTGTGTCTTCGCAGGTCCAATCCGTTGGGAATGTCCATTACCCGGAAGAACAGTGACTGACCCCACGCGATCTGCTGGTTCCCCGCTCGCACCAACAGTGCTCCGTCCTGATAGTCGAGATAAAAACGAGGCAAGTCTACGAAGTAATCTTCCCCGGCCCACTCGAGCGCCCCAGGTGCCTCCAAGTCCTGCAGATCACCATCGGAGTCGCTTACGAGATATTCGAAGAAATTTGGCTCCCGCTGCAATTCCCCCGCCGGGTCGGCACCCGGCACACGGTCCAGTTCGAAGTTTTCGTAGGGATCAAGCTCGTAGATCCCTCGCACTTCGGCGCGGAACGAGAGTTTGTTCGTCAGACGCATGTCGAGATCGAACTTGCCGCGCAGAATGCTCATATTGAAATCGTTGTCAGCCATATCGAGTGGTCGGGTAACCACGTCTGTATTGCCGAACAGATCCTCTCGTGCTACCGCTATCTCGTTAAAGGGGTTTCCCCGTTGGTTGTACGGATTCTCATCGGACGTTAGCTTGACGGCAGTTTCATAACCCACGAATCCGCTGTAGCTGATATTGAAGTCATCACCCCAAAATCCCTTGGTTTCCTCGTTCTGGGCAAAAGCTCCACCGGAGACCAGCAGGCTGACCGGCAGACCAACCGCCAGAAGCTGTTTATTCTTGAACATGTTCATTTCTTATCTCTCCTCACCAGGCCGAATTATGTGTCTCGCATGCAGGTGCTGGCTCGGGCTGCATACAGCAGCCCGAGGATGGATACCCAGCCTTATCCGCCCAGCCGCTGGAGCGCTTGCCGCGTCATGAAGCGGTTGTAAACGTCACGTTCGTCGTTTGTCTTGAATTCCGTACGCCAACCACCCTGCACCTCTTTCGCCACGTAGTAGCGGGTCATGCGACCATCCAGACGGTCGTAGATCATTACCCCCGTCCAGGACCAGGCCGGCATTCCGCCCTTCGTGAAGGTTTCGTGCTCATTGCTATATTGGGCGAATTGCGGCTCGAACGACTTCCAAACTTCGCCTTTGCGGTCTGTAGTGACGGAAGCGATGAAGCACTGGTTGCGCACATCGATCCACACGCGGCGCTTGCCCACTGGTGAGCGCGGATAACCGATCGGCTCGCATTCGATTTCGATACATTCGGGGCAGAGCTCCATCCAGGTGTCATGGAAAGTCTGACCTTTTGGTCCGCCGTGCACGGGCTTTTCCCAGTTGTCGCGACCGCCCATGAAGTTGGCGGAGTTCTGAGCGCCGAGCATCGGCTTTCTGCCGATCACCTTGTAATTACCCCACGTCAGCATGGGATCACCGGCAGCCCAAGCATCCGACAGAAACAGCACCATTCCGGGAACCAGCGGTTCGAAACGTTGATTGGTCGGGAATGTGCGTACACGCCGGAAAGCGGGGAGATAACCGAGCAAATCAGGGAATTTGCTTTGATCGTAATGCCAAGTGTTTAGGTAGGCGGTACCGTTGACATCGTCGGGTCTGGTGAAAAAAGTGGTGTTGTAGCGAAGGATGTCGTCACGGCCAAACAACTGACGGCCATCTGCTCGCGCGGTGGCTTGTAGCTCAGTCCAGACGAAGTCATATTGATACGCAATATTGCCATCCGGCGTGATGTCGTGATCGCGCGTCGCACTCAACTGCCAGTCATTGCGACCCCAAGCGAGAGTGATGTCCGCCGCAGCTTCACGAGCAGTCTGCGGATCAGGAAAAGGCGAACCGCCAATCCATGGACCACCGTCCTTCGTACGCACATTCCCGGTTGCATCGAAAACTGCCTGCCCATAATTGCGCAGGGTTGCCTCCAGATAATCATGCGGGTAAAGCTTGGTGATGTCCGTGGTCGTTTCAGCTATATGGATGCGGCGCCCCATGGTCTGAACCTGCTCCAGAGCAATGGGATCCAAAAGGTGAGCAACGTGCTCTACGTTATCGGCAGTAATCACATCACCGGGTTTGATCTTGCCTTTCGTGTGCATCTCGATCGAAAGGAGCTCGTCCGGGTAGGCCTTGCCGATATCAGTGAGGCCTGAGTCAGAACGGGCAATCATCGGCCAAAGAGAAGTCAGGACACCTGCGGAAGCGGCACCCATCAAGGACTTCTCCAGGAATTTACGGCGCGAGTAGTTAGCATCAAACTTTCTTATGTGCATGAGGGACTCCTAGCTGGGTGAGAAGAGTGGCTTTTGATGTTGTTGTGCTTGCAGCGGGATCGGGGGAAACAGTGCCGCGCGTTTTCTGGTGCCGATAATCTGCTAGAAGGACAGGCGTCACTCCTGCTCTTCGATGAAAGCAGAACAGCTTGCCTAGTTGGTGCTTGCGGCCTTGAGTTCCGCATCTGAGTCTCCACCGGGTTGGCAGTGGTCCTTACCACCAGGGATTGGTGGCGTATCACTGGACTCACGGGTCCATCTTGCTGAGGCTACGTTTTTACTTTTTTCGCCCGGGACTGAGACAGCCCCGCACCAGCAGTTATGTTAGGACCGTTTTGTAGTACAATACAATACCACAAAAGTAGGCGTGTCAACGATTTGTCTTGTTATTTTCCACAGGACCCTTTATAGGGAACAGATGGCATGTCGGAAAATTGACGCAAGGGCCGCATCAAAAAAGACGATGGTGTCCGTCAGTATCCCAGGCGACGCAACGCGTTCCGTGTCATGTAGCGTTCGTAGATCGATGCGTCGTTGGAGCTAGTTTTGTGGCCTCCGGCAATCTCCTTCACCTGCTCAAGACGGCTCATTCGGCCCGTCTGAATGTCGAAGGCATGCACGTGAGACCAGGACCAGTAAGGATGTGCGCCAAACGTTACCGACTGACCATCCGATTCATACAAAGAGTATGCTCCGTCAAAGCTCCGGTAGACCTCACCTTTGTGGTCGTAAGTATTCATCGCCAGTGGCAAGCCGGTCCGCGCGTCGAACCAGACCCGTTTTTTGCTCACAGGTGCGCGTGGAAACCTGACTGGCTCTGCCTCGACGACGATCGCTTCGGGGATCAATTCCACCGTGGTATCCCAAAATGTGTTTCCTTGTGGACCTCCGTGAGTCTCATGTTCCCAATTCGGGTGGTCTGGCGTCCACGCGCCCGAGACAGCGGCCAAAAAAGGGCCACGGTCAACGATCCGGTAATTCCCCCAGGTATGCAGTGGATCGCCCGCCGCCCAGGCATCGGACAAATAGAGAGTGCCGCCGGGAATCAGTGGCTCGAAACGCTGGTTGGTTGGAAAAGTGCGAATGCGCTTGAAAGCAGGGAGGTAACCCAACAGCTCCGGGAACTCATTCTGATCGTAGGGCCAGATGTTCAGATAGGATGTGCCGGAAACATCTTGGGGTGAGGTGAACACTACGCTTTGATAGCGTAGCTTGTCCTTTTCACGAGGCAAATAGGGCTTGGGCTCCAGCGTGGTGCGCGCGACTGTGGACAGCTCCGTCCAGACCGTTTCGTATTGGTACTGCACCTCGCCTGCCGGCGAGAGACTATATTCCTTGACGGCATAGAGCGAAGCGTCGTGACGACCCCAGCTCAAAGTCAGGGCAGCGAATAACTCAAGCCCGCTCTTAGCCTGAGGAAAGGGGTTGCCTCCAATCCAGGGTTCCCCATCTTCCGTGACTACGTTGCCTCGGCCATCGAAACGCGCCCTACCCTGGTTACGAATGGTGGCTTCGATATAGTCCCAAGGCGATAAGCGCATGATATCGGTGGTGGTCGGGGCAACTTGCAGTTGGCGCCCCATTGTGAGGATCTGTTGATATTTGATTTCATCGAGCAGGTCGCGAATATGTTCAACGTTGTCGGCGGTGATCGTGTCACCTGCCTTTACCTTGCCGCCCGTATACATCTCCAGTGAGAGTAACTCATCAGGGTACGCTTCGTTGATCTCGCCGGCGCGCAGGATAGTTGGCCAGAGAGGAGCCAGCACACCCGCGGCCACCGCTCCTTTCGTCAAATTGCTCAGAAAGTGCCTGCGGCTATGCCGTCCGTCGAAACGTCGGATCAGGTGCATGAGTCACCCCCCTCTCGGTTGTCATATGTCTAGCGCACTGCCTTTTCCACTTTGATGATGCGTCCCGAATGACCCACGGCAATGATGCCTTCCGCTGTTGCGGCAGCTTGCGCGTACCAGTGAGAATTGACATCGCCATCGGTGACAGGCTTCCAGCTACGCCCATCATCATCGCTCACATACATGTGGCGCATACCCGGCACGAGCACCTTTCCCTCATCGGTGGAAACCACACCCAGCAAATTGCCGGTGAGATTCGCCACCACGGGCTCCCAGGTTTTCCCCGCATCGGTCGTCTTCAGCACCGCTCCATCCTGACCCACTGCGAAACCTATCCCAGAGGGACGGATTTGAAGCCCCGACAACGACTCCTCTCCTTCGTGCCGAATTTCCCAGCTTTCGCCCTGATCACTGCTCTGGGCGATGAACCCAAATTCTCCGACGATAGTGATTGTCCCGTTTGGGTCCACCTGCACAGCGAACAGGTGCGGGTCATAACCACCTTCGATATGTTCGGATAGGCTCTGAGGAATTGGCTCCCAGGTTTCCCCGGAGTCTTTGGAAACCAGAACAGTCCCGAAGCTGCCTACCACCACGGCGAGCCCCTTCCCGTTCAGATCGACAGCCATTAGCCGCTCTTCAGTACCGCTCTCGACTTCACGCCACTGACCGCCCTTACGAGCGAGAATCAAGCCGGATTGGCCGACAGCCAAGCCCTGCTCTCCCTCTACGGCCACGCCGATAAGCGCCAGATCAATGGTGAGATCTTTGGCGGTCCAAGTGAGTCCCCCGTCCTCGGTAAGCACCAGGGTGCCACGATCACCCACAGCGATCCCTCGACGACCATCTTCCTGAAAGTCCACGCCGAACAGCGGCCGGTGCGATGTGCCCGAATGGAGAACTTCCACTGAACGCTGAGCGGTTTGTCCATTCGCCATACTCTGGAAAGACGCCGTACCCAAAGCCAGGGTAAGACCACAGACCAGCGATCGCCGGATGGCGCGCAGTACCCAGTTTGAGATTTGGTCGCAGGCTTTCATGTATGTCTCCAACACTTGCGGCAGCGCCTCATTGCGAGTCGAGGATTTACGCACTTGCAGTTCCTCCGTTCATTACCGGAACAACACCAGCTCTTCGTTCTTCATCCGCGAGGGTGCTGAGGTCCAGATGCTCACTGATCAGCAGGTCATCCCGGGTGACGAACGAAGGCTTCAGGAACCAGACAAGCAAGGGCAAAATGAAAAGAGCCATGACCATGTTGATCACCATCACCGCCGCCAACAGCAAGCCCATGTCGGCCAGAAACTGGAGACCGGAGAGGAAGTACCAGGGCATGATGCCGATCAGCATGATAGTTGCGGTAAAGGCAATGGCGCGACCGGTGGTGGTGACGGCTTCCCGAATGATCGCCTGGAAGTCGCCTTCCTGATTCTCGTACTCATCGCAGATGCGCGCGAGCAGATAAATGCCGTAATCGATCCCCACACCTATGCCCATCGCCGCGACCAGCAAGGAATTGATGTCCAAGCCCATTCCCATCGCAGAGAGAACGGCCACAATGACGAAATTAGCCATATTCACCTGCGCCACGAGAATTCCGCCAGCCAATAGCGACTTGAAGGCAACCGCGGATAGCACGAACATCAGCACGCTCAGGATTACGACGATAACCCAGTAATGTCCCTTCACCGTATCATTGACGGCCTGCTGCAGAGCGATCGTGCCGCTGCCCAGACGAACCGTGAAGTTTTCGTGCTCCGCACCCACTTCCGCCAAAGCGGCTCGTGCATCAGCCAGCGCCGCATCGACGGTTTCCTGCTTGTTATCGCGATACCATAGCGAGACTGTGGAGTGCTGCTGCTTCATGTCGATGATATGGCTGAACCCCTTGGGGCCACTGCCCATCATTGCTGCTGACGCAGCTGCCTGCGTTGCCTGGTCAGATTGATCCAGAGGCAGCCAGCGCGGATCTCCCCCTTGGTATAGGCGTCCACCTTCGGCGAGGTAATCGGCAAAGGACAAGGTAGCCCGCGGCGGATTTTCCGAGCGCTCCATGTGGTCCTGAATCGCGAGCATGGTGTGCACGGCATCGGCTTTGCGAGCGGTCTTTTCAAGCGTCCCGACTTCTTTGGATTCCAGAACCAGCTCGAGCGTATTCACGCCAGGGAAATTGTCATTGATCGTGCGAACCGCAACATTGAATTCGGAGTCCTCCCATAGCAGCGCGCTGCCTTCCACCGGGTTACCCACCTTAATAGTCGCACCGAAGTAAATCGAGACAGCCGCGAGTACCAACATCAGTGCACCCGTGTAGCGAGCTGGTCTGCCGGTGGTCAGATGAGCCACGCGATGCAGGGCTCGCGCCATCCACTGATGCACGCCTGCCGTGCTTTGGTCACGAGCAACAATGGATTGCAAATTGCGCGGCACCGGCAGCTTGGAAAGCAGAATCGGGGCAAGGAGAAGCGAAGTCGGTAACAGAATCAGCGCCCAATAGCCAGCGAAAATAGCGAAACGTTGCATCGCTGGTATCGGCGCCAACACGATCAACAGAATAGCCAGGGCATCGGTGATGATCCCCAGTACCCCGGGGCCCAACATAACCCTAAGCGACAACTCCCCCGCTTTGTTCTTGTCCTTCACGACTTCCAGGATCTCGTAGAAACGTTCGGTGTACTGGACGGTATGACTGAATGCACGCGCCACCAGCAGCAGTGGAACCAGCAGCAGCAGTGGGTCGATCGCCAGGCCCAGCCAGCCGGCAAAGCCAAAGCCCCAAATAGCCGAAACCAAGCCAGTGATAGCGGGGGTGACCACGCCGGCAATATTACGCATGTAAAGGATCAGGGCCAGAAACAGCGCGACCAGCGTAACGCCGAAGATCCACAGCATTTGCTCCTGGTATCGGTAAACCCAGCCGATGAGCGCGGGTTCCCCAGCAAGGTGGACTTCGTGGTTCTGATCGCGGGCCGCTTCGACCAAGCCTTGCACATACTCGAAGGTCTCGCCGAAATCGAGCCGCTGCTCGATAAACGTGGCCTGAACCAGGGTAGCGGTTCCGTCCTCTGAAACCAAAAAACCTCTAGCGTTCGGCGAGCGCTCCACGCGAGCCCTGAACTCCTCCAGTTGCTCTTGAGTCTGCGGGACTCGATCGTCCATCAAAGGACGCATATCAACACCAAAGGGAGTTGCCTCAGCATAGCGGGCTTTGGATGTAGTGATCGAGAGAACCTGATCGTGGTCAACTGCCGGCGCCAAGTCGACATCCCGAGTGAGATCCCAAACCTTTTGTAGGGTCGCGGTATTGTAAATGTCTCCATCGGTACGCCTGACCATGATCGAAACAGTCAGCGGATTACCGAAATTCGGGTGATCGCGAAAAGTTTCGGCATAGGGATGGCCTGTGGGTAGCATGTCGGAAAAGATCGTTTTGATCTCCACCTTTGGCAGCCCAGCGGCCGAAATGATCGTCACTACTATGATGGCGATGCTGGTTAGCAACCGGTGCCTGAATGCCCACAATGCCACTTTCGAACGCACTCTACCCATAAAATACCTCGATACACTTCGACAAAACCGAGCCCCGGGGCTCGCGGCAAAAATGATTTGTTTTTATCTATCGACTGAAAGTATTTCCGAGAAAACTCTCGAGCAGCGCTTCGCGAAACGGGTGATGTGTCAAATCGAGCTGCATCGGCGTGACTGAGACATAGTTGTCGTGAATAGCCTGAAGGTCCGATTCGGGATGTTTATCCCCGTCGCGATAGGCAAGCAGCACCTGATAGCAGGATTCCCCTTCCTCATCGACGCGCGCTTCGGGAACGTAGCAACCGGGCGGACGCTGTCCGTGAGTGGTGAGCTTCATTCCGCGTACCTGCTCCGGCGGCACACCGGGAAAGTTGACATTCAGGAAGGCGTTAGGCTGCCATTCAATGTCCAGCAAGCGCTTGAGCACCGGCAAACCCCAGCGTTCGGAAGTCTCCCAGTGGATCTTTTTTTCCTGGCCGACCGTAAAGCGATTCTCGCCATGGGCGAAAACCTGGCTCAAAGCAATGGCGGGAATACCGAGCTGAGCGGCTTCTCGTGCGCCAGCGATCGTGCCGGAATAGGATGAATCTTCTGCGAGGTTCGGCCCTCGGTTGATGCCCGAGAGGCACAGGGTGGGCTTCCGGTCGGTGATCAGTTCATGGATTGCGAGCAGCGCGCATTCGATGGGCGTGCCGGAAACGGCGTAGCGCTGGTGCCCTACTTCCTTGACCCTCATGTAAGACTTGAAAGAGATTGAATGCGAGGCTCCCGAACGGTTTTCATCGGGCGCGACCACCCAGACATCGTCGCTGAGCTCGCGGGCCAGCCGCTCGAGTATCTGCATTCCAGGCGCGTCAATGCCGTCATCGTTGACTAGCAGTATCCGGTGTTTTGCTGAATCCCCCATTTTATTATTCCTCTGTCAGGGCTTGCTTGCCATTATTGTCGGACAATTTTATTGTACAACAATTCAGGCGGTGGGCAAGTGGGCTTTAGCGACCGGGTGCGTTGTTTTGATTGCGGAACAAAGGAACACTTGTGCAATTGCCTGGCTCAATTTATTGTACTACAATCTTGTACAACCGAGATCCCGGGAGTAGACTGCGTCGGCGCATGCGAAAAAGGGTGGCTCAGAATAATAAAAACAGTGTGTCCGGGCACCCATAATAACTAAACAAAAACGGAGGATAGTATGGCCAAACTGTTTCTCGACAGTGATAAGTACGGTACAGAATCCCAGTCAGGCGTTATAGCCGCATTTCACGGCGTTCTTCACGACATCATCCGTCAACGTTTTGACGAATCAGGGCAAGACTGGAAAGATTTCGTCTTCGGCAAAGCCAACGAAGCGATTACCAAAGAAGACTTCGACCAGGTACAGCAAGCGCTTCTGGATGCAGGTCACCGCTTCGACTGGTCCGCTGCCATCTCTCAGAAAGAACGCCCCGAAGCCTATAAGGCCGCGGACGGCACTTCCGATGAAGATTTGGCGAGCTTCAGTTTCCATCACCCGGAAGCCCCAACTGCCGAGCCCGACGCAGAGGGCCGCGAGTTGCGCGGCGTTGGCGACAACGTAGTTCGCTATTCCGAGAACACCACCGGTATCGCGCGTTACGTGCGCTCCACGGATCGTGTCCTGCGCTGGCTCACCGACGGCGTGCCTGAAAACACCATTGCAGTCATCGACGATTCCGGCGGCACGCTGACCGCTCCGATCCTGGAACAATTCAAAGGCGTGATCTGTGCGGGCGGCACTGTGCGTTCTCACCTCGGCATTCTGACCCGTGAATACGGCATCCCCTGTCTCATGAATGCAAAGGTGGACGGGATCAAGGAGGGGGACACGGTTATGTTCGAGTCGAGCGCTCGGGCCAAAACCGCTGAAGACTACCAAAGCGACCGCGAGGTAACCGCCAACGTGTGGCGTATAACAAAGTGATCGGTCAGCCATCCTCCCAATAAGACCAGATAAAGGATAAGAACCATGAAGCTTGACTACGCGCAATTGCTGGAGACCAACAACCTGCTACAGACCAATGGTGATGAAACCTACTGGCTCTGTGTGACGCGCACGGTTCAGGAATCGAAGTTGTTTCCGGTACCGGCCTACATGCTGCTTTCTTACCTCAACGCTTTTTATCGCTATCCGGCGCTGCTGAAAAAGATCGAACGCCATATGCCCGCTGAGCACTTGGGTGACCGAGCTCGGCAAATCGCGACCAAGGCCAATGGCCTCGCCATGTGGGGTCTGCCCTGCTTCTACTTGCTCGGTCGGGAGTGGATGATCAACATGGGAATCATTCGCCCTGAGGATGCTGCCGAAGACGTCGCCTACATCTGCGATTTCTGGAAGCGCTTTGAGCTGTCCTGGCGTCGCAATTCGGGGCACAAAACTGCGGTCGAGGCTGACCACCGGTCGCAGATCCACCCGGAAGCGCAGCTGCAGGTTTTCCATGCCGACATGTACGACTGCAAACAAGGCGATGAGCTGCACGAAGCGGCGCAGGCATTCATCGCCTCTGCGTCCCAGTACGCATTCCTGATTGCTTGTGAATGTCGTATTAGCCTGCACAACCACGGCCCTTACAATCTTGGCAACGGTCGCCAGATGATCGTCCGCGATTTTCTCGACTTGTCGGAATATGATTTTCCCTGGCTCGACGGGGTGGCCGAAGACATGCCCTACTGCAGCCTCACTGTGCCAATGGCAACCAAGGGGGTGGACTTTAATCTCATCGATGACTGGGGCAGCTTCGAGTCGGATCCGGAATTCAAGGGCGAGCACATTATCGGTGTCGGCCTTTATACGTCTGACCCATTGTCGGATGGCTACATTCCGGTCGGAATGGGGAGCCGCGAAGAGCTTACTCAGACCTTCCTGGGTCTCAACGAAAAAGTAAAAGATGCCATGGCCAAACTGTGGCAAAAAATCGCTGGTTGGTCGCGCGATCAAATGATGGATGCGGGCGCACTCACCTACTACGCGATTATCAAAGATCTCGCCCACATTGCAGGCTGCTACGATCCTGACGACTGGATCAAAATCGATGAGCGTGCCGAGCGATTTCGCCCTTTGCTCAATGACGAATACGGCCGGGACATGCTCGGTGAGATCTGCGTCGGTAGTGGCCCCAGTCATCAGTTCAGCGATTACCTGATGATGCCGCATTCCAATCTTCCCCAGCGGATTTACACACCTATCCCCTACTCCATCCTCGTGGACGGCGACTATGCGCCGACCGTCGGCGGTGTGCAGCCAGGCATCACCTATCTGGATGAGAAAAAAGACCGTTATCGTACAACCGAGGGCGTTTTGACCATCGACGAGTACAACCGGCGCGTTCAAGCGAAGAACCAGGATCTGCTGCGCGATGGCTACCGCTACTTCTGCGAAACCTCAGTCAAGTACAAATACGATACTGAGCAATGTGATGAGTATTACAAGCTTTATCAGAAGAACTCCCGGACGCTGGCCGGCAAGGGCGCAAGTTTACGGCGAGCCGATATTACTGCCCTCCGCGCAGCGAGGGAGGAATAAGCTATGCAGATCGGCAGTATTATCAGTCGTGCAGCCCGCCATTATGGCGATGCGCCGTGTCTCCGGGAAGGTGATCGCACGATCACCTTCCGTGAGTTCGATGCCGCCACCAATCGCCTGGGCAATGCTCTAGTTAACCTGGGCCTTAAGCCCGGCGATCGCGTGGGAGTGATGCTCCCTAATAGTATCGACTGCTTGGTGGGATATTATGCGCTCGCCAAAGCAGGACTCGTGCGAGTCGGGCTCAACACCCGCGAAACCATCGAAGATCATCGTTACAAATTGAGCGAAAGCGGAAGTCGCGCCGTCATTCATAATAGCGACCTCGACTTGGACTGCGAGATTCAGATTGACCGCAGCCGTTTGCAGCAGTTGATTGTCGAAGGTGATAGTGCTCCCTGTGCCGTGGACCGGGATCTTGACGCACCCTACCGTCTCGGATTCACGGGCGGAACGACCGGCAGACCCAAGGGCGTGATCCTGACTACCCGTGGTGAACTGTCGGAGATTTCGGCTTTCCTCAGCGATCTCATGCCGGACATCCGTGAAGGTGACATATTTCTGCATGCGGCCCCCATCGCCCACGCGTCCGGTGCGTTCTTCTTGCCGGCGATAATCCGGGGTGCCCAGTCATTGATCATGTCGAAGTTCGACGCGGAGCAGTTCGTCGATTTGGCGGTGACAACCCAGGCCAGCCTCACCTTCCTCGTCCCCACCATGCTTGCCATGATCATGGAAGTACCAGGTATCGAGAAAGCGGATCTCAAATTGCGGCGGATTGCGTACGGTGCCTCGCCGATTTCGCCGCGTTTGCTTGAGCGGGCCGAGGCACGGTTCGGCCGCATCTTTGCGCAGACCTATGGTCAGGCCGAGAGCCCGATGGTGATCACTTGCCTGAAACCTGAAGATCATGATCGCGTCGGCTCCTGCGGCCGACCTTACGCCATAGCCGACGTCGCCGTTTTTGACGACGACGATCGAGCTCTTCCGCCGGGTGAGGTCGGTGAAATCGTAACCCGCGGCCCCCAAATAATGGCGGGTTACTGGAACCGCCCCGAGGCGACGGAGAAAGCCTTGCGAAATGGCTGGTTGCACACTGGCGATATCGGAACCATGGACGAAGACGGCTTCTTTTATTTACTCGATCGCAAAAATGACATGCTCATTTCTGGCGGTTTCAACGTTTACCCCCGCGAAGTCGAAGATACTTTGATGGCCTGCGATGGCGTGGTGGAAGCGGCGGTAATCGGCTTGCCCGACGAAAAATGGGGTGATCGCGTACACGCCGTCGTGGCCGGTCGATCGGGACTCAGGAGTGAAGATGTATTGACCTATGCGAAAGAGCATCTCGCCAGTTACAAGCGACCCAAAAGCGTCGAAGTTTGGCCAGAGCTGCCAAAAAGTGCGGCAAACAAAATTCTTCGCCGAAAAGTTCGTGATCGAATCATACAACGAGAGAAAGATAAGAATACTGCCGAAGGAGGTCAGAATGCGTGACATGCACCTGGTGATGCACGGGATCGCGGTGAAGAAGTATGGCACTGTAGAAGACATTTCCTCGGTAGTAGGACTCGCCGTAGAAACAGTGAAAGATCACCTCGATCAAGCTGTAACTACCGGTCGAGTTAACGAAGTGAACGGCAAGTTCATGCTGACGCCCATTGGTCAGATAACTCTGAAGTCCTCCTATGCGAAAGCCTATGCCAGTCACCGGGACGACCCTGGCTTTATGGCCGCTTATGAAGAATTCGAGAAAGTGAACACCGACCTCAAGCAGGTAATCACCGATTGGCAGACCATGAAGCTAGGCGGTCAAACAGTGCCCAATGACCATTCCGATAGTGGATACGATTCAAAGGTGATTGACCGCTTGGGCGACCTGCACGAACGGGTGGAAACCGTTCTCGATCGGCTCTCGGCGAAAGAGCCTCGTTTGAAAATCTATAAGGAGAAGCTTCTCGCGGCGCTGGAAAAAGCCGAAGACGGCGATATCAAGTGGGTAAGCGACGCCAGCATCGAGAGTTACCACACTGTGTGGTTCGAACTCCATGAAGACCTGCTGCGCATCGTAGGCCGGAACCGAGAGGAGTAGCTCTATGCAAGGCGAAAAGCTTCATGGTAAGTGGATTTTATCTCTCGACGGGTCTGAGGTTCCCGACCGCAATCTGATTGGAGGCAAGGCTTGGTCAATTGCGCACATGCGCTCACTTGACCTCCCGGTTCCTCCGGCTTTCGTCATCACGACAAACGCCTGTGCGCAGTTCCGCGAAACCGGAACCATGCCCGATGATCTGGAAGCGGAATTGCAAGCCGGCATGGCGTGGCTGGAAAGACAAACAGGCCGAAGGTACGGAAGTGGCGACAAGCCGCTGTTGGTTTCCGTGCGTTCCGGAGCTCCGATTTCGATGCCGGGCATGATGGATACCATTCTCAACCTGGGCATCAACGATGAAACGGCACTCGCCCTGGCGGCTGAGTCGGGCGATGACGAATTCGCCCGCGACACTTATCGCCGTTTCTACGAGCTTTATGGCGAGATTGTGCTGAAGGTTCCGGTTCCGGAAGTCGGCGCCGACGGGGACCTGCAGGGCTGGCGCAGCCGGATTGAAGCCGCGGCCGACCGCCGGATTCCGAGCGATCCTCTGGAGCAGCTCAAACACACCGTAGAAGCAGTCTTTCGCTCATGGGACTCGCGTCGCGCAAAGCGTTATCGCAAACATCACGACATTTCGGATGATCTCGGCACCGCCGTCGTGGTTCAGGCGATGATCTTCGGCAATCTGGATGAAAACAGTGGTACCGGTGTGCTATTCAGCCGAAACCCATTGACGGGTGAGCCGCAATCTTATGGAGAATACCTGTGCCGCGCTCAGGGTGAGGACGTGGTTTCGGGCAAATTCACGCCCTGCACGCTGGATGATATGCGGGACTCCGCACCGGAGGCCTACGGACTTCTCATCGAGGCGGCGCATAAGCTCGAGGTGGCCAACCGCGAAGTTCAGGACATCGAATTCACCGTTCAAAACGGGACACTCTATTTGTTGCAGTCGCGCACTGCTAAGCGGTCACCGATTGCCGCTGTACGCACTGCTGTGGACATGTGCCGCGAGGGCGAAATCACGGTCGAAGAAGCCCTGCAGCGAGTCAACTCCTGCCAGGTTCGGAGCATGCTTAGCCCGCGCCTCAAAGATGGTGCTGCTGACAACGCGGAACTGCTGGCATCTGGGCTTGGCGTATCACACGGCATCGGTACGGGCCTGGTTGTGACGAGCGCTGATGAGGCGGAAAGTCTGGCGCAGAGCGGGCAAGATGTAGTCCTCGCAACACCTACAACCAGCCCTGACGATGTACACGGTATGCTGGTTGCACGTGCGGTTATCACCGAGCAAGGCGGTTCCACCTCACACGCGGCTGTTGTCGGTCGAGCATTGGGCCTGCCCTCAGTGGTCGGGTGCGGCAGCGGGACTGTTACTTCGCTTGCCGGGCGGGTGGTCACGGTGGATGGCGAGCACGGCAACGTCTACGCGGGAGCTCTCGAGGTAGTTCAGCCATGTGAAACAGAAGACGGGTTGCTGGACACCCTGCTGGAGTGGGCGCGTGAACATAGCCCACTGGCTGTGTACCGGCCTGAGGATGCTCCGGAGGATACCCTGGACTTGGATGGTCTCGACGATGCCGCCGATCCGGAAAACCTGCCTCGATTGATCGAGGGTGTGACCGGCGCTCGCGGCGGCGCGATCGCCAGCGATGAAGGTGTTGCCGCCGCCATGGCCGCGGGCCTGCGATATATCGTGGCGAATCCTACACTACCACCGTTGCTGGCTGCCATTCACGTCCTGAACCAACCGAAGTCTCATTGAATCAGCGAGAAGATGCTCCCATGACAAAAGTAACTTCTGAGGATATCAAGTCCATCATTGAGATTTTTGACGAATCCGAGTGGCGTGACCTCTCGTTGCAAGTCGAAGATTTCAGAATTTTTCTCTCCAGAGATCCCCAGGCGGACTGGGGTGCCTGGCCAGGCGCCACAGCACCGGGCTCCATGCGAGGCAAAGACAGTTCCGCAAGTGCCGCCGCGCCAATTGCCGCTGCGCCGGCGGCAGACGCAGCGGTTCCTGCTCCAGCTCCGGCCCGGTCGGCGCAAGCACCAGGACACGAGGAAAGCTCCTCACCGGGAGCAAGTAAAGACAGCTCGCCCGCGCCTGAAAACGCCGTGGCCGTCTGCGCTCCTAACCTGGGAATCTTCTATCGTTCGCCGAAGCCGGGCGCAGCTCCATACGTTCAATTGGGCGACGAAATCGAACCGGGTACCGAGATTTGCCTCATCGAAGTGATGAAGCTCTTCACGCCGGTAACCGCTGAAGTCAAAGGGAAGATCTGCAAAATCTGCGTGGAAGACGGCGAGCTCGTCGAGCACAACCAGCCATTGTTCTACATCGAACCAGCGGAATAAAAGCCCATGGCCATATCGCGCGTGTTTATCGCAAATCGCGGCGAGATTGCGGTGCGAATCATCCGGGCCGCCAAATCGCTCGGTATCGAAACGGTCCTCGGCACATCAGCGGCGGACGCCAACAGCCTGGGGGCGAAGCTGGCCGACCGCACTGTTGTGCTCGGCCCCCCCGAGCCCTCCCGCAGTTATCTGAACGAAAAACTCATCGTACAAGCAGCCATGTCCACCGGCTGCGATGGTCTGCACCCAGGCTACGGTTTTTTGTCCGAAAGACCTGCGCTAGCTCAATTGTGCGAAGAAGAAGGGATCGCCTTCGTCGGTCCCCGCCCCGAAACCATTCAGGCGCTTGGTGACAAACTGAGTGCCCGAGAGATCGCCTCTCAATCCTCTGTACCCTTGGTCCCCGGCACTCCCGCCCTTGAATCCGTCGCCGACGCCTGCGCCGCAGCCGACAAAATCGGCTATCCGGTGGTGATGAAAGCAACGGCTGGCGGGGGTGGCCGAGGGATGTTTTTTGCCCGTGGGCCAGAAGATGTGAAGGCATCGTTCAATAAGGCTTCGGAGGAGGCGCGCGCCGCGTTTGGTGATGGATCTCTTTACATCGAGCGTTTTGTCGAGAATGCCCGCCATGTGGAGGTTCAGGTATTCGGGGATGGCAATGGCAAGGTGATTCACTTCGGCGAGCGAGACTGCTCGATTCAACGCCGCTACCAAAAGCTGGTCGAGGAAGCGCCCTGTGCGGTAATGCCGGAGCCTATTCGCGAGCAACTGCACGCTGCCGCTGTCAGGCTCACTTCGGATTTGAACTATCGAAACGCCGGGACCGTGGAGTTTCTTTATGACGTCGACCGCGGCGAATTTTATTTCATTGAGGTCAACGCCCGAATTCAGGTGGAACATCCGGTAAGCGAGCTAATCAGCCGACAAGATCTGGTTGGGTTACAGCTCCGGCTTGCCGGAGGTGAGCCATTGGCCCTCGAGCAATCGGATATCGTCCTGCATGGGCACGCCATCGAATGCCGGATCAATGCGGAAGATCCACACCAAAATTTCCGGCCCAGCCCAGGACGGATCCAGCGTTGGACGCCACCCGATGCGGACTTTGTGCGGCTCGATACGTTCTGCCGAGAGGGCGATTTGATCCCGCCTTACTACGACAGCATGATCGGGAAGCTGATCGTTTATGGAAATGATCGCGCAGAGGCCGTCGAGCGGATGGAAAGATCTCTGAGTCATTTCAAGGTCGAAGGGCTTCGCACCAACGTCGACCTGCAGCGCTTCATCATCGCCCACCCGGACTTCAAAAATAATTGCATTACTACTCGCTGGCTTGAACAGACAGGGCTGCCGGCGTTTGCCAATAAAGAGGAGTGACGAATCCATGGCGCATATAGAATTTCTTGATGAAACCATGCGAGATGGGCAGCAAAGCCTTTGGGGCATGCAAATGCGCACTGGCATGGCCCTGCCGGTTGCACCCATCATCGACAAGACCGGCTTCCGCGTCATTGATCTGACAGGCTCTTCCCAGTTCGAGGTTCTTATTCGCGTAAATCGCGAGAATCCCTGGGAAGGTCTCGACCTGCTTGCCGAGGCCATGCCGAACACGCCGCTGCGCGGTGGTATGCGCGCGAACGCCTCGGTGACCTTCGGTGTGACGCCCGATGCACTGATGGACGTTTGGATGCGTCAGCTGAATGTGCACGGTTGCCGGTCGTTCTGGATTTACGACGTGCTCTTCAACATCGATAAGATGCACCGCTTAGCCAAGGTCGCGAAAGAGTTTGGATCCGAAGTGGCTGGCGCAATCATGTTCACCTCGAGCCCGGTACACACTGACGAATATTACGCTGACAAAGCGGACAAACTGTCGGCTTCTCCGGATATCGACACCCTGCTGCTGTATGACACAGCCGGTGTTCTCGACCGCGAGCGAATGAAAACGCTCATCCCTGCCATTCAGAATAATTCGCGTGGAAAGCCCATCGAATTCCATTCCAATAACATCCTTGGAATGTCAGCCAAGGCCTACTGCGATGCGATAGATTTCGGCATTACGATCCTGCACACGGCCAGCCGGCCGATGGCCAACGGTCCCTCGGTGCCCTCGACGGAAATCATGGCGCGCAACGTTGAGCTGCTGGGGCACACTCATAATATCGATACTTCCCTGCTCCCCCCGGTAGCCAACCATTTCGAGCGGGTTGGCAAAGCGGCGGGATTTCTGGTGAACCAGTACAACGAATACGATGTACTTGCCGCCCAACACCAGATCCCCGGCGGGATGATCGGCACCCTGAAGCGGCAAATGGCCAAGCACAATCTGACCGACCGGATGGACGAAATCCTGATGGAAACGGCAAAAGTCCGCAAGGAACTGGGGTATCCGGGCATGGCAACGCCATTCTCACAGCTGGTGGGTATACAGGCTGTGCTGAATATGGTTACCGGTGAGCGTTACAAAATCGTTCCCGACGAAGTAATCCAATATGCAGCGGGCTTTTACGGGGAAACAGTTGCTCCCATCGACCCGAACGTTTACGACCGTATCGTAAGCTCCCCTCGTGCGAAAAAGGTCATGGAAAAACCGCCTGGGGATCCCTCTCTCGAAGATCTCTACAAAGAGTACGGCACCCGGGATCCCGACGAATTGATCTTGCGCGCGCTGATGCCGGAGGCAGATCTGCAAAAGATGCGGGAATCCGGGCCGGTGAAAAGGACTTATCCGCTTCTGTCATCCCCGGAACTGGACCAGGCCTGCAAGTTGATGAAAATGGCCAAGTCACCCTTGGTGCACATCGAGTCCGAAGATTTGAAAATCAGCTTGCGCCGATAGGGACCATACTCACCCACTCGACGGCCCGGACGCGGGCCGTTTTTGTTAGCAGACTTGGAGAAATGTCATGGCTCAGCGACGGGCAGTTATCGTCGATATCGTGCGCTCCCCTTTCGGGCGTGGGCGTGAAGGCGGGCTCCTCACCCCCTGGCACCCTGTGGACTTGTATGCCCGGGTGCTTGAAGCGATTGTGGAACGCAACCGGATCGATGCAGCTCTGGTCGAGGACGTGATTAGTGGTTGCGTAATCCAGGCTGGCGAACAGGCAGGCAACATCGGCAGGCAGGCGGTACTCGCGGCGGGTTTCCCGGAATCTGTTCCCGCAATGACCCTGGATCGCAAGTGCGGTTCCGCGCAACAGGCAGTCGACTCCGCTGCACAGGGGATCATTGCGGGGGCCTACGATTTGGTGATTGCCGGCGGAGTCGAGATGATGAGCAAAGTACCGATGAAGGCAAACCGCATGGGGCGCGATAATCTCGGCCAGGCATTCCGGGAACGCTATCCCGACGGACTCGTAGGCCAGGGCATTTCTGCCGAACTCATCGCCGCGAAGTGGGGAATCAGCCGCGAGGCCCAAGATGAGTTTGCGCTCAGATCCCACCAACTTGCCGCCCTCGCCGAAGACAAGGGCTCTACCGCGCGAGATGTTCTGTCTCTGCGTGAGGAGGTCGACGGCCAAGTCCACGAGGCGAAATCCGATGAGGGCTTGCGTCGCAACTCCAGCCTGGAAAAACTCGCGGGCCTGAAGCCGGCGTTCGAAGATGCACAACTTGGCGATCGCTTTCCGGAGATTCAATGGTCGGTGACCGCAGGCAATTCCAGTCAGATTTCCGACGGGGCCTGCGCCGTGCTTATGGCCGAAGAAAGTACCGCTGAAAAGCTGAATCTCAATGCGCGCGCCGCAGTTCAGGGATTCGCAGTCACGGGAGACGACCCGCTGTTCATGCTCACCGGGGTGATACCAGCCACGCGCAAACTTCTCGAGCGCGCGGGTCTGAAGCTCGATCAGATCGACCGCTTCGAAGTGAATGAAGCCTTTGCTTCGGTCGTACTGGCCTGGCAAAAAGAATTGCAAGTGGAAACCGAGCGCGTGAATACCTTCGGCGGGGCAATCGCCCTGGGCCACCCCGTCGGCGCATCCGGCGGCAGACTACTGGGCAACTTGCTGCGGGCGCTGGAGCAGGAGAATGGTCGCTATGGGATTCAGACCATGTGCGAATCCGGCGGAATGGCGAACGCGACACTGTTTGAACGTATGAGCTGAAAAAAGGAAGGCGCCCGACGGAACCGCCGAGCGCCTTGTCTTCAGATACTCCGGTGCGATCAGGCCTGCAATTGCTCGGCAGCTGCGTAGGCTTCGTCCGGCAGTGTTGTCATGCTGAGTCGGCGGCGACGCAAGTGAGCTTTTGCGGCTGATTCAGCCTTCTTGGGATCGCCCTCGAGAACGGCTTCAGCAATGGCCCTCAGCTCCTTTAGTTGACTCTCATGCTGCTTACCCGATACGTACGCTTGGAATTGCAGGCGAATGAGGCTGATTTGCATTCGCGGCACGATCCTTTGTAACTCTCTGTTTCCACCGATTTCATAAAGCGTGTCGTAGAAGCGGCGGCGCTCATCCAGAAATGCGAGGGTTTCGCCGTTTGCGCCCTGCCGCATGGCGCTCTCGAAACACTCCTCGAACCGGCGGCGATTATCTCCCTCACCGATGTGCCTTGCCGCCAGCTTGGCGGCAAGGCCTGTAAGCGCTTCCAGCACGGACATCGTATCGCGTACCTGCTCCCGGGTTTGAGCTCGAACGTATGCTCCCCGGTGCTTGCTGAGGACCAGCACGCCCTCCCCTGCAAGCCTTTTGAACGCTTCTCGCACGGGACCCCGGCTCACCTGGAGCTCCCGTGTCAAATCAGCTTCCACGAGCCGTTGCCCGGGGGCGTAACGGCCCTTCTGGATTCCAGAAACAATTGCGTTCATCACCCTCCGGGGTGAGCTGATCTCCTTCTTGGCGTCATTATCCTTGCCTTTCGAGCCCTTCCGGTCGGGGGCAATCGTCGACAGTTGCTCAGTGCTCATGCCGTATCCTTACTAGGTACATCAAAGTAAACTCTCGGAACCAGCCGGTTGGCCGGAAGGTTCAATATCAAGGGATATCCAGGCGCGAAGACCTGGTTTGAGGCAGGTCTCCACGCCTGAAACAGGCAATTATAAACGTGCGGAGCTTCCGCCATCCACCAACATGATGGATCCGTTGGTATAGGTGGATTCATCGGACGCCAGATACAAACAGGCATAGGCGATCTCGTCCGGCGTGCCGGTGCGATGCATCGGACAGAAGCGATCTGCTATAGCTTCATCGTCGAACATGGAAATGTGACTTTCGATCATCGGTGTATCGATGAAACCGGGGCAGATACAGTTCGCGCGAATGCCATCCAGCGCATAAGCGGCGCAGAGCGAACGGCTGAGATTGACCATCGCCCCCTTCGCTGCGGTATAGGCGTGAGCATCCGGATGACCCATGACACCGAGAACGGAAGAGATGTTGATGATTGAACCACCGCCAACTTCCTTCATATGCGGGATGACCAGGCGGCACATATAGAAGACGGAATCCAGGTCGATGGCCATCACCTGCCGCCACAATTCGGGCGTAGTTTCGGTGACGGCGCCCATGGAACCCGGCTGCTTCTTATTCCAGGAATAACCCACCCCGGCAGCATTCACCAGCACGTCGATCCGACCATAGGCCTCGAGTGTCGCGTCCACCAGCTTCTGCGCCCCTTCTGGAGTCGAAAGGTCCGCGGCCACAACGATGCCCGTGCCGCCATCGCGTTTGACGCTTGCCAGTGTCTCATCCAGGTTGCTTTGAGTGCGCGAGCAACCGACCACCTTCGCTCCTTCTCTGGCGAACATTTGCATGCTGGCTCGACCGATACCGGTCCCGGCACCCGTCACGATAGCCACTTTATCCTGAAGACGTCCCATACTGCCCCCTGCTTATACGTTTATGATTGATTGGGTTGTTGGAGTCAAAAACCATTTTAAAATGGTACTACAATTCTGTCCTATGGGATGGACTTTGTCCACACGAAATGCGACGATCGCCATATTCTCCGCAGAAATTGTCGGACAATATCGAATTACAACGGAACAGAGAGTTTCGCAGATGAAGCAGAAGGCATATGTGGCTGGGGTAGGCATGACCTCCTTCGGCAAACACCTGGACCGAACCCTCAAAAGCCTGGCGGGTGAAGCGATTACCCAAGCTCTCACCGATGCGGGTTTGGACGAGAAAGAGCTGGAGGCTGCCTACATGGGCAATGCCGCAGCGAGTCTCATAACTGGTCAAGTGTGCGTCCCCGGGCAGGTGGTTCTGCGAGAGCTGGGGATCGGGGGTATTCCAGTAGTCAATGTGGAAAACGCCTGTGCAACAGCTTCTACCGCCTTTCAGCAAGCCAGCTCCATGATCACGGCCGGGGTCTACGACGTCGTTCTAGCGGTCGGCATGGAGAAACTGTACCACCCCGACAAGCAGCGCACCTTTGATGTTTTCAAAGGCGCAGTGGACGTGGACAAGTACGATCAGGTGCTGGCCCAGGTCGCCGAGGACATCCGTAATGCCGGCGTAGAGCCAAATCTGGAAGGCGCCGGGCAAAGTCGCTCGGTGTTCATGGATATCTATGTCACCTGGGCCGTTGAGCACATGAAACGGTATGGAACTACCCAGCGCCAATTCGCGGCGGTTTCTGCGAAGAACTCGTACCACGGCAGCCTGAATCCCCGTGCGCAGTTCCGAACCGAACTCAGCGTGGAAGAGGTTTTGGCCGCCAGGGAAATCGCTTGGCCTCTCACGCTGCCCATGTGTTCGCCGATCGGCGACGGCGCTGCAGCGGTGGTCCTGGTCAGTCCGCGCAAGGCGAGAGAGATAGGCATCGAGGGCAAAGGCGTACAGGTCGCCTCGTCAGTATTGGCCAGCGGCTGGGACTACAAAGATGGAAATGCTCCCGGCCTTGTAGAGACAATCGCCCGTCAAGCCTACGA
Source organism: Proteobacteria bacterium 005FR1 (assembly GCA_026192395.1). Lineage (GTDB taxonomy): Bacteria > Pseudomonadota > Gammaproteobacteria > Pseudomonadales > Cellvibrionaceae > WACF01. The sequence goes on along the minus strand of WACF01000004.1, from coordinate 1,104 downwards.
AGAAGCCGGCATCGGACCCGAAGACCTCAGCTGCATCGAAGTCCATGATGCATCCGCCCCGTCAGAGATTCTTTATTACGAACACCTTGGGCTCTGCCCTCGTGGCGAAGGAGGCAGACTGGTGGAAGAAGGACATACCCGCTTGGGTGGAACGATTCCGGTCAACACTTCGGGAGGACTGCTTCGAAAAGGACATCCCATCGGCGCAACCGGTTTGGCTCAAATCGCCGAACTGACTGAACAGCTGCGTGGAAGAGCCGGGGAACGGCAGGTGGAAGGTGCTCGCGTGGCGCTCGCGGAGAACGGTGGCGGTTATATCGGGCGAGACAGCGCCGCCATAGTAGTCAGCGTCTTAACGCGTTGACCGGCAGCTTTTGTGATCGGATGCGTGCTTGAACCGGGCATGGGCCGCGATAACAATAAAGAGGTGCAGCATGAACGAGCGATTCAGAGGGATAGTCAAATGGTTTAACAACCCTCAAGGCTATGGCTTCATTACTTGTGACGAGCACAAGGACGACATCTTTGTGCATTATCGCAACATCCACGGTGATAGTTTTCGCTCGCTTAGCGAGGGTCAGCCAGTTGAATTTGCCACTCAGAAGGGTGAAAAAGGACTTCAGGCGCATGATGTAGTATGCCTGTGATGCTATGGGGCACATGTCTCACCTAGACGCGCCGGCACAGCCGCATTTTTAAAGGAGCCCGTTTGTGCTATTCAAGCACAGTAAGGAGCGACGGATCGGCTGGTGCAACTTGTTATGTGTTTTTCCTTGAAACTGATGTGAACGTATTTCCACCATTTGCGTAAACTGGAACATTAGGTGGGATAAGCAAAATATTATTGTATTGCATATGAGAGAATTTCTTATATGGAACCTCTAGCTGGCACATAATTTCACCCACTAATTCCGGCATTGCAAAAAATATAAACTCGCCAAAACCTAGCAAAAGCCAAGTTTCTATCGAATTCCTTTCTGAGAAATATGTGTTTGGAAGACTACCTTTCGTGCACATTTTGTAGAACTTGCAAGATGTCTCGATACTCCAGTCATAAAACTTGAGACTATTGCCAATATCCCAATCTAAGTACCCTCGGTACGC
>WACF01000003.1 GCA_026192395.1 Proteobacteria bacterium 005FR1 | reverse complement strand
AGACTACATCGTGAACGTACTATTCATGAACGTATGAATTGTCGAGTCACTTGCGTCTGATAGGTTCTACTGCTTCCTACCCATTCCGCAAGCGCCCACACGCTTTGCTTGATTGAATTTTTAAAGAACCGGTTAAGTGTCTCGCCTCAACCGTGGGATGCGCATTATACGGATCCGTTTAAACTTGGCAACAACTATTTCGATGAAATTTCAGAAAAATTTCGGAGGCTGCTTGAAGCGGCCGTGAACGGCGCTCCGAGGCTTGCGGCCTCCCCGAAATAGCCAGCTGGGCTTTACCCCACGACGGAAAACAGTTTGATCCCGCCGGTGCTGATTAACCGAGTTTTGATCATCCGATGATCAATAGGTTCAACTGATGGACGCTGCCCATCCCGCCAAACCACCCCGACTCCTAGGAACCCCGCCTTGAACTACGAAGGGCCCCTCACAATCGGGAGGCGTATAATAGCGATCTCGGCTGGAAGATCAAGCAGATTCTGAACTTTTTTGATTCCGGTGCCGACGACGCCATAGCCAGAGCAGAGGACCGGACATCCCATAGGTTACCGCCATGCAGAGCAGCACCACATCGGGCTGTATCGCGAACAGGGTGAACAGGGCGACGACCACCAGAATCGCCACGAATGGCACCCGTCCTTTCAGGTCGATGGTTTTGAAACTGAAGTATTTGACGTTGGACACCATCAACAGTGCGGCCACCAACGTGATTACGGCAGCGAGTATCGTCAGCTCAGTACCGACGTCGATATCGTGACCCACCCAGACCATGCCGGCAAGCAGACCAGCTGCCGGGGGGCTGGACAGCCCCACGAAGTAGGCCTTATCCACCGACCCTACCTGGGTGTTGAATCGGGCCAGTCGCAGGGCAGCGCAGGCAGAAAAGGCGAAGGCAATTGCCCAACCCAGTTTCCCAATCGGCGCAAGGGCCCAGTTGAACATCACCAGCGCCGGGGCCAGGCCGAACGAAACCATGTCGGAAAGACTGTCGTATTCCACACCGAAGGCGCTACTGGTATTGGTCAGCCGGGCAATTCGACCATCGAGCGAATCGAAAACGCCCGCGACTACGATCGCGATTGCTGCAGCCTGGAAATCTCCGGTCATGCCGGCGATGATTGCGTAGAAACCACTGAACAAGGCGGCCGTTGTAAAGAGGTTGGGCAGCAGGTAGATACCCCGCTTGCGAACGCGCTTTCCATTCTCGGAGACCTCTTCGAAATGCTCGTCCACTGGCAGCGTAAACTCCTGCCCATCTGAACGAGCCTCACTCCTCGAAGTATCCGCGTCGCTTCCAGTCTCATTCGGACTGCCCTGCTTTGGATCGCTCATAGAGTCCTCTGATTCCTCAAAGATAGTGCCGGGCGTGAGCCAAAACGGCGATGGTGAAAATGTCGCGTACATTAGCCTAAAAGCTCGCCTCGACCAACCGCCGGCGTTTAAACCTAAGCTTGTGAGGTGCCATATGCAGGAATAGTTCAGCATACTGATGCCTCACCTCCCTTCCTGCCAAAGCAGATCCCTACAAAGCAAAAAGGGCCGCCCCCTTGAGGGCGACCCTTTTTTTGTCACAGCTGGGATCTATAGCGTGGCCCCAAACTGCTCCTGCAAGCGCTGCATACCCTTGAGCCAACGTTCGTAGTCGTTCGCCTTGTTCTTGAAGTATTTGTCCACCTCGGGGTGAGGCAGAACCAGGAAGCGCTCTGCCTCCAGGCACTTGACTACCTCATCGGCGACCGCAGCCGCGGGGAGCATGCCATTGATGAAGGCCGCACCAGAACCCCCGGCGGTCATCTTCGACTCCACTGCCTGCGGGCAAAGTGCAGAGACTTTGATGCCCTGGGCGCCATGGGTGATCTTGACCCACTCGGCCAGAGACAATGCCGCATGCTTGGTGACCGAGTAAGTAGCCGAGCCGATCTGGGACAGCAGACCTGCGGCGGAGGCCGTGATGAGGAAGTAGCCATCTCCCCGCTCCAACATGGCTGGCAAAGCGTGCCGCGTGGCATACACATGGGCCATCACGTTGACCGCCCACATCTTCTCCCAGGTCTCATTCGGTGTTTCCACCCCGCCCCGCGCGATGATGCCTGCGTTGCCGCAGAAGAGGTCGATCCGGCCAAAGGTTTTCTCGGTGTACTCCACCAAGTCCTTCACCTGCTCTTCCTTGCTGACGTCGCAGAGACGAGCGACACCGCTCACCTCCGCAGCCGCATCGTCCAGCTCTTGCTGATTGATATCGGCGATAACAATGTTGGCTGCGCCTTCTTCTTTGAAGCGGCGAACCAAGCCCAGTCCGATGCCGCTGGCGCCGCCCGTCACGACGACGGTTTTGCCCTGTAATTTCATATCAGTCTCCACTTCCCAGTCTCCAGTCCTGGCGACTGGAGACCGGAATCCCGCGACTCTGGCTTGTTATACGACTTCGAACAGACCAGCCGCACCCATACCGCCGCCAACACACATGGTGATGACAACGTATTTGACGCCGCGGCGCTTACCTTCGATCAGCGCGTGGCCGACCATGCGTGCACCGCTCATGCCGTAGGGGTGACCGATGGAGATGGCGCCACCGTTGACGTTCAGGCGGTCATTGGGGATGCCCAGCTTGTCACGGCAGTAGAGCACCTGTACTGCGAAGGCTTCGTTCAGCTCCCACAGGCCGATATCGTCCATGGTCAGGCCGTTGCGCTTGAGCAGCTTGGGCACGGCGAATACAGGACCGATACCCATTTCATCCGGCTCGGTACCGGCGACTGCCATGCCGCGGTAGATACCCAGCGGCTGGATGTTGCGCTGCTCGGCCAACTTCGCATCCATGATCACAGAGGCGGAAGCACCATCGGAGAGCTGGCTGGCGTTACCGGCAGTGATTACACCGTTGTCGCGCACCGGCTTCAGACTGGCCAGACCTTCGGCGGTGGTTTCAGGACGGTTGCCCTCATCTTTGGACAGCGTGACTTCTCGGTAGGAAACTTCTTTTGTTTCCTTGTCGACCAGCATCTGGCTAGTGGTGATCGGTGCGATCTCGTCGTCGAACTTGCCGGCTTCCTGAGCGGCGGCTGTGCGACGCTGGCTTTCAAGCGCGTACTCGTCCTGCGCTTCACGGCTGATGTTGTAGCGCTTTGCGACCACTTCCGCGGTATCGATCATCGGCATGAACACTTCCGGCTTGATTTCCATGATACGGGGATCCTGGATGCGGAAGGCGTTCATCTTTTCGTTCTGAACGAGGCTGATGGAGTCCAGACCACCGCCGATCACAACCTCCATGCCATCAACCATCACCTGCTTGGCGGCAGTGGCGATAGCCATCAGACCGGAAGAGCACTGACGGTCCATGCTCTGTGCGGCAGTGGTGACGGGCAGACCGCCAACAAGCGCAACGCGGCGGGCGAAGTTGCCGCCCTGACAGCCTTGCTGCAGAGCAGCACCAAAGACCACTTCTTCGATTTCTGCCGGATCAACGCCCGCGCGCTTGACCGCTTCAGCAACGGCGTGACCGCCAAGGATGGCGGATTCGGTGTTGTTCAGCGCACCCCGGTAGGCTTTGCCGATGGGAGTACGCGCAGTTGAGACAATCACTGCTTCTTTCATAGCTGCTTCCTCATTGAGTATCCGAAAAGATTTATTGCAAAACCGACATGCCGAGTGACTCGGCAATCATGGCCGGCTTTTCCACGCCCTGAATTTCAATAGTAACTTCGTGACTCAGCAGAATCTGCCCGGGACGCTTTTCTTCGAAGCCGAGAAATTTATATCGCGCCCGGATTTTGCTGCCCACCTTCACCGGTGTAAGAAATCTCACCTTGTTGAGGCCGTAGTTGATCCGCACCGCAGCGTTCTCCACTCCCATTGCGGCACCCTGCTCGCCAAAGTGCGGCAGCAGAGAGAGCGTAAGAAAGCCGTGAGCAATAGGCCCACCAAACTGCGTTTCCTTTGCTCGCTCCGGATCCACGTGGATGAACTGGTGATCGTTGGTGACGTCGGCAAACTGATTCACCCGCTCCTGGGTAATCTCCAGCCAGTCGGTAACGCCGGTTTCCTTGCCGACATAGTCGTTCAATTGTTCTTTGGCGACAACAGGCATGCTTACCTCTTATTCGGTAGTGACAACGAGTTTGCCTTTGGCCTGACGGTTCTGAAGAACGTTCAGGGCATCGGCCGCTTTTTCCAGCGGGAAGGTTTGCGAGATGTGCGGCCGGAGTTTGCCCTGCAGATACATCTCCAGGAGCTCTTTGTTGTTCTGCTCGGAATCCTTCGGCTGACGGCGCGTGAACTCGCCCCAGAACACCCCCACGACGGCACTGCCCTTGAGCAGAACCAGATTCGCCGGCAATTTGGGAATGTAGCCGCCCGCGAAGCCAATCACCAGAACACGACCATTCCAGCCGGTTGCACGCACAGCTGGCTCGAAGAGATCACCACCCACCGGATCGTATACAACGTCGACGCCTTTGCCGCCGGTCAGCTCTTTGACGCGATCTTTCAGATCTTCGTTGCTGTAATTGATCAGCTCGTCGGCGCCGTGGTCTTTTGCCAGAGCGAGTTTCTCGTCAGTACTCGCCGCAGCAATTACCTTCGCGCCCATGGCCTTACCCAGCTCGACGGCCGCAAGACCTACACCTCCCGCCGCACCCAGGACCAGCAGCGTTTCGCCCGCCTGCAAGTTGGCGCGTTGCTTCAGACCGTGATAGGAAGTGCCATAGGTCAGAATGAAAGCGGACGCAGTGACGAAGTCCATCTGATCCGGAATGTGCACTACTCGGTTGGCGTCGATGGCAATCTCTTCGGCAAAACCGCCGTGTCCACACATGGCGATGACCCGATCGCCTGTCTTTACGCTCGTGACATCATCCGCCACATCGATCACTTCGCCCGCGATTTCACCGCCGGGGCTGAAAGGCAAATCCGGCTTGTGCTGGTACTTGCCCTGGATAATCAAGGTGTCGGGAAAGTTGACTCCGCAGGCGCCCACTTTCACAAGCACCTGACCGGGCTTGACTTCCGGGCTCGGCACTTCCTCAACGACCAGTGATTCGGGTGGACCCAGTTCTTTGCATAGTACAGCGCGCATATTCTGCTCCCCTGTGAATGTATTGTTAGAAGCTCGCTTCCGGCATGTTCAGGCAGGTATCGTCCAGCTGATCCAGCAGCGCCAGCTGAGTGTGAATCTGCGGCAATTCGTAACGGTAGAAGTAACGGCAGGCCGCCAGCTTACCGCGATAGAAGTCCTGATCGTCACCCTGAGCCGCCGCGAGCCCGCGGTTGGCTGCGAGCGCCTGCTTGAGCCACTGCCAGGCGACCACGACGTGGCCGAATGCATTCAGATAGACAGTGGAGTTGGCGGTGGCCAGTTTGATGTCCTCACTGGCTGCCGAGGTCAGGTGCTCGGTGGTGGCGCTCAGTGCTTGCAGCGCATGCTCCAGGGACTGGGCGTATTCGTTGAGAGGCTCCGTGTTTTTCGCTTCGGCGATCGTTTCGTTCAGATATCGCACCAGCAGCTGATAGCCGTAGCCGTCGTTCATTCGCACCTTGCGCCCTAGCAGGTCCATGCCCTGGATGCCATTGGTGCCTTCGTGAATCGGGTTCAAACGATTGTCGCGATAAAGGCGCTCAACCGGATAGTCACGGGTGTAACCGGCGCCGCCAAGCACTTGAATAGCGAGTTCGTTCGCCTTCAGGCAGTAGTCCGAGGGCCAGGCTTTGACAATAGGCGTCAGCAGGTCCATAAAGATTGCAAGGTCTTTCTGCTGTGCCGCATCGCCAGTGCGAATGTCATCCACCAGCTTGTCGCAGAACAGCGCCAGGTAAAGACCGCCTTCGACATAAGCTTTCTGCTGCAGCAGCATACGCTTTACGTCTGCATGCTTGATGATATTGACCTGCGGTGAATTGGGATCTTTCTCACCGGGCAGACGACCTTGCGGACGCTCTTTGGCGTACTGCAAGGAGTGCATGTAGCCGGCGTAGCCGAGAGTTACCGCACCCATGCCCACACTGATGCGCGATTCGTTCATCATGTGGAACATGCACTTGAGGCCTTCGTTCTCCTTGCCCATCAGGTAGCCGACGCAGGGCTCTTTCTCACCGAAGTTCAGCAGTGTGTTGGTGGTGCCGCGATAACCCATCTTGTGGTTCAGGCCGACCAGATTCACACCGTTGCGCTCGGCGGAATTGCCGTTTTCGTCGAGGCGGTACTTGGGCACGAGGAAGAGGGAGATGCCCTTCACGCCGGCGGGTGCGCCGGGGACTTTCGCCAGGACCATATGCACGATGTTTTCGGAGATGTCCTGCTCACCGCCAGAAATCCACATCTTGGTTCCGTAGAGACGATAGCTGCCATCCTCCTGCGGCTCCGCACGGGTGCGAATGTCCGCGAGGTTGGAGCCAGCGTGCGGCTCGGACAGGCACATGGTGCCGTAGAAACGACCGCTGCGCATATGCGGAAGATACTTCTGCTTCAGCTGATCGCTGCCCCAGACGTCGAGCATGTTGGCGGCCGACTTGGTGAGACCCAGGTAGGCCAGCGCCGAGATATTCGCCGAGGAAAAAATGGCTTGCGCCGCATGACTGACAGTGAGCGGCAGCTGCATCCCACCATCTTCGTTGCTGACATGAGCGGCCATGAAGCCCGCTTCGATATAGGCCTCATGAGCTTCCTTCACACCCGGAAGGATGTGAACCTTCTCACCATCGAATTCCGGCTCGTGCTCATCGAGCTGCGCAGCCAGTGGCAAAAACTTCTCTTCCGCAATCTGATCAGCAAGATCGAGAACCGCATCAAAACTGGTGCGGTCGTGATCGGACCAGAGTTCGCGCTCGCACAGCTCTTCCACGTTGAGCACTTCATACAACAGGAAATCGAGGTCGCGACGATTGATAGTGCTGGACATGTTAACTACTCGGCAAATTGGTTCGAATTAAGCAATCAGACTGCCGCCATCCACCACCAGGCACTCGCCGGTAGTGTAGGAAGCGGCATCGGATACCAGATATAGAACGGCCCCGGCCATTTCGTCGGGCTGAGCAGCGCGACGCAGAGGCAGACTGCTGTTCACTTTCTCCAACATTTGTTCGTTGCTGGTGAGCGCAGAGGCGAATTTGGTGTCCGTAAGACCGGGCAACAAGGCGTTGCAGCGAATACCCATCGGGCCGCATTCCTTGGCAAAGGTCTGGGTCATATTGATGACCGCCGCTTTGGTAATTGAATAGATACCCTGAGCAAGGCCCGGCTTTACGCCGTTGATGGACGCGGTGTTGCAGATCACACCACCACCCTGCTCCTTCATCATCTTGCCGGCTTCGACAGAAGCGAAAAAGTAGCCACGGATGTTTACGTCCACTGTTTTCTGGAAAGCACCAAGATCCGTTTCCAGCACGTGGCCGAAGTAAGGGTTAGTGGCGGCGTTATTCACAAGGATATCGAGGCGGCCGAACTGCTCGCGGATCTTAGCGAACGTTTCAGTGATCTGATCCATTTCGCCGATGTGGCAAGCCATCGCATGGGCTTTACCGCCTGCCGCGTTGATCTTGTCCGCCACTGCCTGGCAGCCGTCAATCTTACGACTGGATACGATCACTTCTGCACCGTAGTCGGCGAGAGTCACCGCAATGGCTTCACCAATGCCTCGACTTGCGCCTGTTACCAAGGCGATTTTTCCGGTCAGGTCAAAGAGTTCTTTCTTGGGCATGAAGCTTTCCCCAGTTTCTTGAATCGTTTTGGTTTCAGACGGCCGCTTACAGATCGGACTCGTCGATGACTTTTTCGCACATCAGATGCAGGCTCTCGACTTTATCGCGCAGGCGAGCAAAGCGCTTGTCCTTGGTCTGGCCGTGATAATAGCGATAGAAAATCTGCTGGCCGATGCCGGCGAGGCGGAACAGACCGAAGCAGAAATAGAAATCGAAATGTTCGACGGAGATGCCGAGATTCTTACTGAAACGCTCCAGCAACTCGGCACGTGTCGGGGCACCAGGCGTCGTAGTCGGCATCGCCGCGAATTTACGAAAGTGCTCGGGATCGTTGGGCTCAGCCCAGTAACCGAAGGTGCAACCAAGATCCATCAGCGGATCACCCAGCGTGGTCATCTCCCAATCGAGAACACCGATCAGCTTCAGAGGATCCTCAATCGACCAGATCACGTTATCCATTTTATAGTCGTTGTGGATGATGCCGACCTTCTCGGATTCCGGCGGCATCTTGTCCTGCAACCACTGCATGGTGCGCTCGAAGGTGGGTACACCGTCCGGCGTCATCGCCGCGCGATAACGTTTTGACCAACCTTCTACCTGCCGCTGCACATAGCCGGCGGGTCGGCCCAGATCGCCGAGGCCGATGGCCTGATAGTCCACCTGATGCAACTCTGTGAGCACGTCCAGCCAGTTGAAAAACTGCTGGCGGACCTGATCGGGAGTGAGCTTGAGCTCCGGCGGATAGGTCGAGCGAATGATGCAGCCCTCGAGGTACTTCATCATGTAGAACTCGCTGCCGATGACCGACTCGTCCTCGCAGAAGAGCACCGGTTCCGGCGCATAAGGGAAAGCTTTGTGCAATGCGCTCAGCACGCGGTATTCGCGGCCCATGTCATGCGCTGTCTTGGCCTTGGTGCCGAACGGCGGGCGGCGCAGCACCCACTTGTTGTCACCGAGCGTGATCAGGTAGGTGAGATTGGAGAAACCGGAAGGAAACTGCTTTACGGTCAGCTCGCCGGAAAGGCCCGATAGATGAGAGGTGATGTAACTCTTCAACGCCTCGGCGTTGAGCTCTTCACCCTCGCGAATGTCAGTTGCTTTGTCGAGGAGTTGCTGTTCTGCCACGGTTGTCATCCACTATTGATAGCCAGCCTGTTAGCCCTTCTTTGCAGGGAAAGGCCGGCAAGTTTACACCAATGATAACCCGCTTCGCAGCCGAGCGAATCGGCACTCGCGGGTCACCGTCTCAGCTGGGTACTGCCAGTTCGACATAGAACCACATGCCTTCGAAGCCTTGATCGCGGGCCACCCTCTAGGTCAGAGGCATATCGGAGTTGTTCAGGGGCTCCCTGGAATCAGCGATAGGTAATCTTGTCGGTGAAACCCGGACGCTCGAGATGCGGAATGCTGTTGAACACCGACAGAGATTTTCGCGAACCGCTGAAGCGAATGCGCGTAATCGATGCGTTGTAGACCATCCAGTTCAGGTTGATTGCCTGTTCGTCCGGCATATCGAGCACACTTTGCACAGCCATCGCAATTACGCCGCCAGAGGTGGCCACGACGATGTTGCGCCCCTTGCTGTTGGCTGCCATCACTTCGCTCAGAGCGTCGCACACGCGAGACTTGAAATCGACGAAGGGCTCGATGAAATCCGAGCTGAGCTCGCCCTGGACCCAGCGATGACAGGCCTGCTCCAGAAAGCGCTGAAAGAAGCGCCGGTCTTTCATGCCGCTGGCGAAGTCGCCTCCCTCTACGGAGAAGCCATCCGCTTTCGCATACTGCTCTCGATAGGCGTCGAGAATGTGATGGGACTCATACTCGTTGAAGCCTTCCAACGTGCTTATCACGTCCGCATCGACGCGCTCCAGCAAGCCCGCCGCCGTACTCTGCTGCCGTCGCAGGCTTCCCGCGTAGATATCGTCGAAGCGGAGCTCGAGACTGCGCCAATAATCGCAAAGAATGGCCGCTTGCTGATGGCCAAGCTCACTGAGATTGTCGTAGTCATCCGCCCCGAACGATGCCTGCCCGTGGCGGATAAGAAATAGTTCGCTCATAAAAACAAAAGTCTCCAGTCCCCAGCCAACAGTCCCCAGCTGCCGATTGGCTCTGAAGAATAGCGCTGGCGACTGGAGACTGGAGACTGGCGACTAAGTGTTTACTGGTACTTGCCCAGCTCTTGACGGTAAACGGTGCGACGATGCACTTCGTCCGGACCGTCCGCAAGACGCAAAGTGCGCAGCGAGGCATACATGGATGCGAGCGGCGTATCCTGGGTCACCCCGGCACCGCCGAAGATCTGAATCGCGCGATCCACAACGCGGCAGGCCATTTCCGGCACAACTACCTTGATCTGGGCAATTTCGCTGGCCGCAGCCTTGTTGCCGACGGTATCCATCATCCAGGCAGCTTTGTAGACCAGCATGCGAGCCTGGTCGATTTCGATACGGCTGTTGGCGATGACGTCCACGTTGCCGCCCAGCTGGTGCAGCGGCTTACCAAAGGCGACCCGCTCCATGCTGCGCTTGACCATCATTTCCAGCGCGCGCTCGGCGGCGCCGATAGAACGCATGCAGTGGTGAATGCGGCCAGGACCGAGGCGACCCTGAGAAATCTCGAAACCGCGACCCGGGCCGAGCAGTACGTAGTCCTTCGGCACGCGGACGTTTTCCAGCAGAATCTGCGAATGGCCGTGCGGCGCGTGGTCGTAGCCAAATACAGACAGCTGACGCTCGATGGTCACACCCGGTGCATCCAGCGGAACCAGAATCTGGGAATGCTGCTGGTGGCGCGGGTTTTCCGGGTTGGTCAGGCACATGTAGATGGCCACTTTGCAGCGGCGATCGCCCGCACCCGAGGAGAACCACTTGCGGCCATTCAGCACCCACTCATCACCATCCAGCTCGGCTTTCGCTTCCATGTTGGTGGCGTCGGAGGATGCCACGGCAGGTTCGGTCATCAGGAAGGCTGAACGGATTTCACCTGCCAGCAGCGGCTTCAGGTATTTCTCCTGCTGCTCCGGAGTACCGTAGCGAGCCAGTACTTCCATATTCCCGGTGTCGGGCGCACTGCAGTTGAATACTTCTGAAGCCCAATGCACACGTCCCATCAGCTCCGACAGCGGCGCGTATTCCAGGTTGGTCAAGCCAGCACCCTGATCACTCTCGGGCAGAAACAGATTCCACAGACCCTCGGCCTTCGCCTTCTTTTTCAGCTCTTCGACGATCGGCACCGGCGCCCAGCGGTCTTCCGCATTCTCGTGCTGTTCGTGCCAGGTTTTTTCATTGGGGAAGATGTACTCGTCCATGAACGCGGAAACGCGCTTGATCAGTTCCTTGGTCTTTTCGTTGTGATCGAAGTGCATATGGCAACTACCCGGTTTGGTGATTGGAAGAAGTGGCGGATCGGCCAGAGAAGCCCGCCCAAATGTAAAGCCATGGCTGGGCTATTTGTTTCAGTTTAGCGCCATAGTACAATAAATAGAATTGATTGCTTTTTATTGACATACATAAATGGAGCTTATTGCAAAAAGTCGTCAACAAAGAACTTGAAACAACGCTCCCGGACGGATCCCTGGCAAAAGGCGGGCTTATCGTGGACCTGAACAAGATTGATCTCAACCTCTTCGTGGTACTGGATTCCATTTACACGGAATCCAGTCTCAGCGGCGCCGCCAAGCGGCTCTATGTCACTCAACCCGCGGTGAGCGCAGCACTTTCGCGATTGCGCGACATCTTTGGCGATCCGCTGTTCGTCCGCGCGGGCCGTCGGATGGTGCCCACCCCGACGACCGAAAGCATTATCGCCCAAGTCCGGGAGGCACTGGCCCTGATGCGGACCAGCGTGGACAAAACCTACCAGTTTGTACCCGCCAAGGAGCAGAAAACCTTCCGGCTGAGCATGAACGACCTCTCCGAGAGCATCATTTTGCCGCGCCTGTATCAGGTGCTGGAAAAAGAGGCGCCGAACATGAGGCTGCAGGTAGTGCAGCTGAATCGCCGCGATGCCCTCAAGTCGCTTTCGGCCGGGCAACTCGACTTCGTCATGGACGCCCCCTTGTTGACCAACGAGCAACTCTGCCACGCGCCGCTATTCGAAGGCGAATACGTGGTGGTTGTCCGTAAGGATCACCCGGTCGCCGGCAACACCCTGACGCTCGAGAAGTACCTTGAGCTAGCCCATGTCCATATCTCAAGCCGCACCACGGGCCCCGGCTTCGTCGATTACGCACTGGAGAAGATCAATGCCAAGCGGCGTATCGCGGTGCGTACCCAGCATTACCTGATGGTCCCAAAGCTAATTGCCGAGACCGACCTGTGCGCGACCGTGCCCAGCCATTTCGCCAACATACCGGATACGGTGACCATGAAGCTGCCCTTCGACATGGAGCCACAGGGCCATCATCTCTACTGGCACCGCAGCCGTGATTCCGACCCGGCGGTGCAGTGGATCAAAAACGTGATCCTGAAATTGCAGAGCCCGGTGTTTGCCGCACAACGCGAGTCGGAGCGCACTCGAGCCTGATACACCGCATCTTGCTCGCGTTGACTTTTATCATCCCGGCCGTAAGATGCGGCTACTCGCTATAGGCGGTGACCCGAACTGACCACCGCATACCGCCGCTTTCCCTTGACTCAAACCCACGCTCCGCTATGAGAGGTTGCACATGAAGAGCCAGGCTATCACCGCGCTAGGCAAGCCACTGGAAGAAATCGAAAAGGAAACTCCCACCCCGAGAGGTGCCGAGGTGCTTATCCGAACGCGACATTGCGGAGTCTGTCATTCGGACCTGCATCTGCACGATGGCTACTTTGACGTTGGCGGCGGCAACAAGCTGCAGGTCAAGACGGACGAGAGCCTGCCCTTTGTTCTCGGACATGAGGTGGAAGGCACCGTGGAAGCGCTCGGTCCCGACGCCAAAGGTGTTGAAGTGGGCAAGAGCTATGCCGTATATCCGTGGATCGGCTGCGGTGTTTGCGGCATCTGCGAAAGCGGCCGCGAGCACCTGTGCACCCGCCCGCGCGCTATCGGCACCTCGATTGACGGCGGTTATTCCGACCACGTGCTGGTGCCCGATGCCAAGTATCTGATCGACATCGGTGATCTCGACGGCGCGCTGGCCGCCTGCTACATGTGCTCCGGCATCACCGCCTACAGCGCCATCCGCAAGCTGGAGCCGGTGATGAGCGGCGGCCCCTATATGATTATCGGCCTCGGCGGCGTGGGCATGATGGCTCTGCAAGTCGCTCTGGCACTCTATGACGAAATGCCGATCGTCGCGGATATCGATGACAAGAAGCTCGAGTACGCTCGCAGCCTGGGCGTCAAGCAGGCTTACAACCTCAGCGAAGAAGGCGTTTTCAAGCGCATCAAGAAGGAAACCGATGGCGGTGTAGCGGGCATCGTGGACTTTGTGGGTTCCGAGAAAACCGTCAACCCCTCCGTCAGCATCGTTCGTCAGGGCGGCAAGATTGTAGTTGTCGGCCTGCTCGGCGGTGCACTGGCCACCCCCATTCCGATGATGGCCTTCAAAGCGCTGACCATCGAAGGCAGCTACGTGGGCAGCTTGCAGGACGCCCGCGAAGTTATCGCACTGGCGCAGTCGGGCAAGCTGAAGCCCATTCAGATTGCCGAACGTCCGTTGTCGGATGCAAACGATGTGCTGGAAAGTATGCGCAAGGGCGAGATCCTCGGGCGCGTGGTACTGACTCCCTAAACCGAGCCAACCACCCATCCATACTGAAAACCCGCCAATCGGCGGGTTTTTTGTTCGTGACCCTTCAGGCGGCTATATACGGCTGTTGATGGACCAAGCGGCACGACAGAACTCCCGGTGGCGTCCAATTCCCTTTATCCCCTCAGGCCGACCATTCACCCGGGCTTCGTAGACTGATTCACCTTTGCCAACTACAACTATTCGAATGCCAGCTGCCGAAACGCTCGGCAGCCACGGCTTGGAACCCCCGAGGCTAATAACAACAAAGGGAGCAGTCTGCCATGTCGACTACTGCAACCGCCTCCTCCATCGACAATGCCGTTAACGCGAACACCTGCATCGCTGTGGATTCCGCCTGCGACTTGCCGCGCTCTTTTATCGACGCCAATAACATCCGTATCCTCCCCATCACCCTCAAACCGGGGGAAAAGGTATTTCTTGATACCCGCGACCCACAAAGAACCGTGCAGCTATACTCCAGCGGCATGCTCGAGAAGCATTTCGCTGCGGAATCCGAGCCGGTGTCAGCGGAGGGGATATCCGAGCTGCTGGAGCAGGACGTGGCGCTGAAGTTCGACACCGTGCTGGCGATTACCATCAGCTCAAAGCGAAGCGAGATGTTCAAGAACATCCGCGAAGCGGTTTTTGTCAGCACGCAGAAGTTCCGGGAGTTCCGCAAGGCTCGCGGTAAAACCGGACCCCTCAAAATAAAGGTGATCGATAGCGAGACGCTATTTCCCGGCCAGGGTTTGCTCGTTTACGACGCGGTACGGCTACTCAAACAGGGCAAGCTTTCCTCCCGGGAGATCGTCCAGCACCTCGAATCGGTAAAGGGTGCGATTCGCGCATACCTGGTGCCGGAAAGCCTTTACCACCTGAAGAACCGCGCCAGCGCCAAGGGCGACAACAGCGTCAACTGGCTCAGCTAATCAGATCGGTAATATGCTCGACATCAAGCCGATCATTGAAGCGCGCGACGGCATCACCACGCCGGTGGGCAAGGTGAGAGGCTTTAACGAAGGGCTACGAGACTTGTTCAGCCGCGCCGAAAAGGCGATGGAAAAAGGACTGGCAATCAAGGCGGTCAACATGAGCTATGCGGGCGACCCGCAGGAAATCGAAAACCGACCCGAGTATCAAACCTTCGTCGCCAAGGCGAAGCAACAGGGGGTGACCACGATGATTTCGGTGATGAGCAGTACAGCGGCGATCAATGTGGGACCGGGGGCATTTTGCGCGGCGTTTGCAGGCAAGTGAGACCAGTCGCCAGAAGATCAGAACAAGTAAAACGAAAAAAAAGGCAGCCCCTTGGCTGCCTTTTTCGTACTGCGCTTCTGAAACCGCTTAAGCGTTTTCCTTTGCCCAGTCACCGAAGCTCTTGCCTTCTTTTGCAAGCTTCTCCAGTAGCTTGGCGGGCTCTGCCCAGGTTTCGCTGCCGATCTTGTCGCGGAATTCGCAGATGCGGGCGTAAACCTTGTCGAGACCGACCTGGTCGGCATAGAACATCGGACCACCCTTGGCGACCGGGAAGGCGTAGCCGTAGAGGTAGACAATGTCGATGTCGCTGGGACGCTGGGCAATGCCCTCTTCCAGCACTTTCGCGCCTTCATTCACCAGACCGAAGATGCAGCGATCGACAATCTCCTGCTCGCTGATCTCACGACGCTCCACACCCAAATCCTTGGCGACCTTCTCGATGATCTCCTGCACTTCCGGATCTTCCAGGCGAGCGCGGGTTTCCGGATCATATTTGTAGTAGCCCTTGCCGGTCTTCTGACCCAGACGGCCAGCTTCCACCAGGACATCGGCGATCTTGTAGGACTTGGGATCACCTTTTTCGGCGTCTGACAGACCTTCACGCGCCTTGTAGCCGATGTCCAGACCAGCCAGATCGCCCATGGCGATCGGCCCCATGGCCATGCCGAATTTTTCCAGTGCGTCATCGATCTGCTTGGGCGTTGCGCCTTCGATTAGACAGAGCTGGGCTTCACGGCCATAGGATTTCAGCATGCGGTTGCCAATGAAGCCGTAACAGACGCGAGCCAGTACCGGCACCTTGTTGATGGTCTTGGCCAGTTTCATCACGGTGGCGACAACGTCGTCGGCGGTCTTTTCGCCGCGCACGTTTTCCAGCAGTTTCATGACGTTGGCCGGGCTGAAGAAGTGCATGCCCACCACGTCCTGCGGACGCTTGGTGGCAGTCGCGATTTCGTCGATGTTCTGGTAGGAAGTGTTGGACGCGAGGATGCAGCCGGGCTTGCAGACTTCGTCCAGCTTGCTGAACACCTGCTTCTTGATATCGATATTTTCAAAGACCGCTTCAATCACCAGATCGACATCGCTCAGGTCATCGTAGTTGGTGGTGCCGTTCAACAGGCCCATGCACTTGCTGACCTGCTCTTCGGTCATCTTGCCCTTGCTGGCAGTGATCTTGTAGTTCTTCTCGATAATGCCAATGCCGCGCTGCAAAGCTTCGTCGTTGATCTCGAGCAGGGTCACCGGAATGCCGGCATTCATGAAGTTCATGGCAATGCCGCCGCCCATGGTGCCACCGCCGATGATGGCCACTTTCTTCACATCGCGGGTCGGGGTGTCCTTCGGCAGATCTTTCACCTTGGCCGCTTCGCGCTCGGCGAAGAAGGCGTGGCGCATGGCCGCGGACTGCGGAGACTGAACCAGCTCGGTGAACAGTTCGCGCTCTTTCTTCAGGCCCTCGTCCATGGGCAGACTCACGGCCGCTTCAACGCAGCTGACGATGCGATCGGGAGCGATCTGACCGCGGGCGCGCTTGTTGACCTGCTTGCGGGCTTTTTCGAAGAAGCCTTCCGGAATGGAAGCCGGATCGATGTTGATGTCGCGCACACGCTTGAGCGGTGCGTTCTGGGCAATCAGCTCATTGGCGTAGGCCAGTGCTTCTTTTTCCAGATCATCGCCGAGCACTTTGTCGACCAGGCCTGAAGCAGCCGCTTTTTTCGCAGAAATCGGATTTCCGCTGGTCATCAGGTCCAGCGCTGCCTCCACCCCCATCAGACGCGGTGCACGTTGAGTGCCGCCACCGCCGGGAAGAATGCCAAGCTTCACTTCCGGCAGACCTACCTTTGCGCTGGGAACGGCGCAACGGTAGTGACAGGCCAACGCCACTTCCAGACCGCCGCCGAGCGCGGTGCCATGAATCGCAGCGATTACCGGCTTCTGAGAGTTTTCCAGAGCATCCAGCACGTCAGGCAGCGAAGGCTCCTTCGGCGGCTTACCGAATTCTGTTATATCTGCGCCTGCGATAAAGGTTCGACCTTCGCAAATGACCAGCACTGCCTTGGACGCATCACCTTGCGCCTGAGCCAGCGATTCTTTCAATCCCTGACGAACGGCCTGAGATAGCGCGTTCACCGGAGGATTGTTCACTTTGATGACGCCAACGTCACCTTGCAGTTGGTAAGTTACGACAGACATAGTAGAACCCGTTTGAGTTGATAGGATTGGTTGTAAATGAAACCGATTGAACGACCAGGTACTGCATAACCTGGCCGTGCCGAAAAAGACGTGTCATCGCATGTTCGCAAGACACTGAATACCGCAGGCCCCTCCCGCAACGATCAGCGAAGGGAAGAGGCTATTCACCCGCGACGGTCGGCGCGGAGCGCGGGATTATACCGGCGCATCGCGGGGATCGAAACCTCAGCGCGATTCGAATTCGATTACGACGGGATAGTTCTCCAACTTGGCTCGCGCCTTGTCCTGCTCTCCTGCGTCCTGCAGAGAAACAGCGGCTACATGGCCGCGCCCCTGCTCATAATAAGCTCTTACTTCTCCAGCGATCTCCGCCTCGCGCAGGGTCTCGGACAGCACGCGTTCAATCGCCCGATTGCGCAGGTCGGGCTTGAAGAACTTGCCTACCGCCGTCATTGGCAGCGCGTCAACAAACTCGATGCGCTTGGGTATCGCAGCGCGCTCGGAAATATGTTGTTCGCAGTATTCGAGCAGTTCCTCTTCACTGGCCTTGCCCCGGTATTCAGGCCGCAGCTGCACAAAAGCAATGGGGATTTCACCCGCATAGATGTCGGGTTGGCCAATGGCAACCACCTGCGCCACCGCCGGATGCCGCGACAGCGGATCCTCGATGATTACCGGATCGATGTTGTGGCCACCGCGAATGATCAAATCCTTGGCGCGGCCGGTAAGCGTGATGAAGCCATCGGGATCGATGAAAGCGAGATCGCCAGTATTGAACCAATCCCCATCCACCCATGCTTTGGCGTCATCGACGGGATCCAGGTAGCCCTTGAAGATGTGCGGCCCGCGAGCGATCAGCACCCCGGTTTCGTTGGGCTCGCAATCGCGCACCACCTGGTTGCCGTCCAGCACCACCGTGCGGATCTCGGTGTAGGGAAAGCGAGTGCCTACGCTGCCTTCTGGACCCGGCGACTCCGGCCGCTGCCGAGTCATGATGCAGGTGGTCTCGGTCATCCCGTAGCCGTTGGTGACACGAACATCGAATTTCTGTTCGAACTCTTTGCGCAGCTGCTTCGGCAGCGGCGCCGCTCCTGAGCCGATGTCCTCGAGGCAGCTCAGATCATTGTCCCCGACCGGGACTTGCATCAGCGCGGCGAGAATGGTCGGCACGGAAGAGAAAGCTTTTACCTTGAAGCGGGCTGCGTGGTGCCACCAGTTCTTGAGCACATTGGGGTTGCGAAAACCATCCGGCGTCATCATAACCGTGGTGCGGCCGGCATAGATGGCGGCGATCCCGGCCGCAATCAGCCCGTAGATATGAAACAGCGGCAGTGCGGACATGGCTGTGAGCCGCCCTTTTTCGCGGTACAGGTGGTCGATGAGTTCGCTGACCACGGCAATATTGCGATGCGTCACCTGAGCGATCTTGGGCCGGCCGGTGGTGCCACCGGTGTGGAAGTACGAAGCGATCTCATCGCCTTTGATTTGCCGGCCGCTGAGCAACTTGTCCGCGCTTTGCTGCGCGACCACCGCATCGAAGTCGATGACTTCCAGGTTCTCACGCTCGATTACCGGCACTTCGCTGGTGTAGCCTTCCACATGCACCAGCAGCAGCTTTTCCAGCGCGGGCACGGCATTAATGGTCTCGATCACCTTCTTCCAATGACCTGCGTCATTGCGGTGAGGCGCCGTGGTAATCAGAATCTTCGCACCGGTGGTGGCGATGATCTGGATGATGTGCTCGGACTCGAGCAAGGGGTTGATCGGATTCGAAATGCCCGCAGCCTGACTGCCCCAGGTGGCGTAATGACTTTGGGGTGTGCTGGGCAGCATGATGGCGACGGCGTCCCGCTTGCCAACGCCCAGCGCGTGAAGTGCATTGGCAGTCTGGGTGACCCGGGCGAATAACTGCCGGAAGCTGACGTCGAGAGATGCTTCGTTTTCTTCCGCGGTCAGCAGAAAACGCAAGGCGATGTCGTCGCCGAAACGCTCAGCGGCTCCCTGCAGGACTTCATAACTGCTTTGAAGTGAAAACCGCTCGTTTAGCGGACATTCGCTTTCGTAGGCTCGCACATCCGCCAGCGTGTTCAATACCGGCGCATCTGAGTGGGGGATGTAAGCGTTTTCCAAAGCGGGTCTCCCTTTGTAAGGTGAACCGGCAGAACTGAAACCGACGGCTTGAACCGGCGGCCATCCTGACCGGTCAATCGTTATTGGTTAGGGCTGGAAAATGGATGTTCACTGTCGCCGTATCTTATAGCAGCTGATCAGTTGGAATCCAGAAAAGATCACTGGTACTAATACTGATTATTCTGTTTCATAAGCAGTGGTTATGATGCAATAAGGAGGATTCTGAGCCGAATGTTCCACTATGCGGAACCCTGTGGTATGGTTGCCACCCGACCACATCAGACATTCCGACTGCGTTTACACCGGAATGTATCCCGTATTTTCAGGCAGTTACCACCAAAAATTCAGAACCACCCAGTCACGTTGTAAGAGGTCCCTCGCATGATTCGAGACCAGGAATTTCTCAATCAGATCCTGGACACGATCTCGCGCTTTGTGCGTGATCGTCTGATGCCACTGGAAGCCCAGGTGGCCGAAGAAGGAAAGATTCCCGACGATGTCGTCCAGGAGATGAAAGAGCTCGGCTTTTTCGGTCTCACCATCCCCGAAGAATACGGCGGTATGGGGCTGACGATGGAAGAAGAAGTACTGGTCGCCTTCGAGCTGGGCCGAACCTCTCCCGCATTCCGCTCGTTGATCGGCACCAACAATGGGATCGGTTCAGCGGCCATCGTTTTTGATGGAACGGAAGAGCAGAAGCAGAAGTATCTTCCGCTCTATGCCAGCGGCGAAACCATCGGATCATTCTGCCTGACCGAGCCGGACGTCGGTTCCGACTCCGCAGCGGTGAAGACAACCGCCGTTCGCGATGGCGATCACTATATCCTCAACGGCACCAAGCGCTACATCACCAACGCCTCGCGCGCCGGTACCTTCACTGTGATGGCCCGCACCAACCCGGAAATCAAAGGCGCGCGCGGCGTGTCGGCCTTCCTGGTTGACGCCGATTTGCCAGGCATTACTCTCGGTCCGGTCGACAAGAAAATGGGCCAGGCCGGCTCCACCACCTGTGACGTGATCTTTGAAGATTGTCGCGTACCCGCCGACGCCCTGATCGGCGGCAAGGAAGGCGAAGGCTTTATTACCGCGATGAAAGTACTCGATCGCGGACGCCTGCATATCTCGGGCGTCAGCGTCGGCGCCGCCGAGCGCCTGATCGGCGACGCCTTGAAATTTGCGATGGAGCGCAAGCAGTTCGGCAAGCCCATTGCCGAGCACCAGCTGATCCAGGCCATGCTGGCCGATTCCAAAGCCGAAGCCTATGCTGCACGCTGCATGGTGCTGGAAGCAGCCCGCAAGCGGGACCAGGGACATCAGATCAGCACCGAAGCGTCATGCTGCAAACTGTTCGCCACTGAGATGGTGGGACGCGTGGCAGACCGCGCGGTACAGATTCACGGTGGTGCCGGCTACATGGCGGAATACGCAGTCGAGCGTTTCTATCGAGACGTGCGCTTGTTCCGATTGTACGAAGGCACCTCTCAGATTCAGCAAATTGTCATCGCACGCAATATGGTGCGCGACGCCAGTTAACCACAGTTAGGAGTAACGTCATGAACGTTAATTTTTCGGAAGAAGAATTGGCCTTCCAGGAGGAAGTGCGACAGTTCCTGAAGGAGAAATACCCCAAGCACATTCAGGAGAAGGTCAAGAACGGTCTTCATATCGAGAAGGAAGATTGGGTCGAATGGCAGAAGATCCTTTACGAAAAAGGCTGGGCTGCTGCCAACTGGCCGGTCGAGTACGGCGGCACCGGCTGGACCCCCACCCAGAAGTACATCTGGGCCAACGAATCCGCCAAGCACCACGTACTGGAAGTCATGGCTTTCGGTATGAAGATGGTCGCCCCGGTTATCTACACCTACGGTAACGAAGAGCAGAAGCAGCGCTTCCTGCCGGACATTCTCCAGTCCAACGTCTGGTGGTGTCAGGGCTACTCCGAGCCCAACGCCGGTTCCGACCTGGCTTCACTGCGCACCACTGCGGTTCGCGAAGGCGACGAGTACATCGTCAACGGCACCAAGACCTGGACCACGCTCGGCCACTACGCCGACTGGATTTTCTGTCTGGTCCGCACTGGCCGTCCCGACGAAAAAAACCAGACCGCCATTAGCTTCCTGCTGATTGACATGAACACACCCGGAATCAGCGTGTCGCCGATTATCACTCTGGATGGCCGTCGCGAAGTGAACGAAGTGCACTTCGAAAACGTGCGCGTGCCGGTGGAAAACCTAATCGGTCAGGAAGGCCGTGGCTGGACTTATGCCAAGCTCCTGCTGACTCACGAGCGCACCAACATTGCTCGCGTGGCGCATTCCAAAGTCCGCCTGGAGAGCTTGAAAGAACTGGCAGCTAACACCAGCAATGGCGGTCCCGCCCTGATGGACGATCCCATTTTCAAGAAGAAGGTTGCTGATATCGAGCTGGACCTGCTGGCTCTGGAATACACCGAGCTGCGCACTCTGGCGGCGGTAAGCACGGGCCAGGCGCCGGGACCGGAGTCTTCAATCCTGAAGATCAAGGGTACCGAAGTTGCCCAGGCGCTGGACGAACTCGACGTGGAAATCGCTGGCTATTACTGCCTGCCTTTCGTCAAAGAGCAGTTTGAATACGGCTTCGAAGGCGAGTGGGTCGGTCCGGGCAACGCCGCGAATGCCGCACCGACTTACTACAACCACCGTAAGGTTTCAATCTACGGCGGCAGTAACGAAATTCAGAAGAACATCATTTGTAAAGCCGTACTCGGACTCTAAGCCGAGTCCAGCGGTTTACCAAGCAATTTAGCGTGGAGAAACACGATGGATTTTTCCTACAGTGAAGAACAACAGATGCTTCGCGACAGCATCGCGAAGTTCGTAAACCAGGATTACGATTTTGATACTCGCCAGAAGATCGTCGCCAGCGAAGGCGGTTTCAGCAAGGAGAACTGGAAACTGTTCGCCGAACTGGGCTGGCTGATGGTGCCCTTCAAGGAAGAAGACGGCGGCCTCGGCGGCACTGCCGTTGATCTGGTCGGCCTGATGGAAGAGCTGGGCAAGGGCATTGTGGTTGAGCCGATCATCCCCACCGTCATCCTCGGCGGCGGCATTATTGCCGAAGCCGGCAGCGCACAGCAGAAAGAAGAACTGCTCGGGACGCTGATGGAAGGCAACCTGCAGCTGGCCTTCGCCTTTGCCGAACCGCAAAGCCGCTACAACACTGCGGACATCGCGACCAAGGCGGAGAAAAGCGGTGACAGCTACAAGATCAACGGTCACAAGGCAGTCGTGCTCAATGCCAATAACGCTGACAAGATCATCGTTGCAGTTCGCACCAGCGGCGATCAGCGCGACGAGAACGGCATCAGCCTGCTGATCGTTGACGCCGACGCAGCCGGTATTGAGAAGCGTTCCTACGAGACGGTCGACGGCCACCAGGGCGCGGATCTCTACTTCAAGGACGTCACAGTTCCCGCAGCCAACCTGCTGGGCGAAGAAGGCAAGGCCCTGTCCGCGATTCAGAACGTGGTCGACCGTGCAGCGCTGGCAGTCGCCGCCGAAGCGGTAGGCGCAATGGAAGTGACCTACAAGAAGACCGTGGAATACACCAAGACCCGCAAGCAGTTCGGTGTGCCCATCGCCGTCTTCCAGGCACTGCAGCACCGCATGGCGGAAATGTTCATCGAGCACGAGCAGGCCAAGTCCATCATGCTGATGGCTGCGATGCAGTCGGACGCGGCTGGTGGCGTCGATCGCAAAGCGATCTCCGCAGCGAAGGCCCGCATCGGCAAGGCTGCTCGCCTGGTCGGTCAGGAAGCGGTACAGCTGCACGGCGGTATCGGCGTTACCGACGAGTTGGACGTCGGTCATTACTTCAAGCGTCTGACTACCATTCAGTTCATCTTCGGCAGCACTGACTGGCATACTGAGCGGTTTGCCGGGTTGTGAGATGTAAGACGTTAGATGTGAGATGAACGAGAAAAAAAAGGGCAACCACTTGGCTGCCCTTTTTTATTTCAAGCTGGAGACGGCGGGAAATCTCAGCTGGCGATGTTTTTCATGACTCACATCTCACGCCTCACACCTCCCCTCAGTACCGAATAATCATCGCCTCGATATTGCGCACCATATTCTTCAACTGCGGCGCCACTTCATTCCGAAGATACTCCTGCGACAGCCGGTAGGTCGGCCCCCCACAGTTGAAGGTGTAGATGTGCCCCTCGCCAAGGGTAAGCGGAACGGATATGCCGTTCACGTCCTTGTCCCACTCGCCAAACGACGTGCAGTAACCTTTTTGCCGAAGCGATTCCACTTCTCGCTCGATACCCGCTTTGATCGCGGGCCAGGTGTCGCCGCTCTTCTTCTCGATGTAGTTGAGGAAGTAGGCGCGTTCGTCATCCGGCAATGCCGCCAAATAGGCCCGGCCCACGGCGCTGGTGGCCATGGAAATGCGGTCACCGATTTCATGGCGGAAGGTTTTCACTTTGCTCGGCGCGGAGTATTCGATGTAGATCATGTCCAGACGGTCCCGCCCGGCCAGACCGACCGCCGTGCCGGTGTTTTCCGCCAGCTCCTGCATCAGCGGTCGGGCAATCTGGCGGACCGCCAGGTTGGATACATAGGCGTAGCCGAGCGCGAGCACGCCGCTGCCCAACTGATATTTTTCCAGCCGCTCCGAGTAGGTCAGATAGCCGAGCTTGGTGAGGGTGTAGGTAAAACGAGAGATGCTGGACTTGGGAAGCCCTGTGCGCTGTGCCAGCTCCTGATTGCCCAGGAAGCCATCGCCCGGCTTGAATGCGCGCAGCACATCCAGACCACGCGCCAGCGCTTCGATGAATTTTCGATCTGTTTCTTCGCCTTTCTCGCGAGGCAGGCCACTAAGACTGTTCATATCGGCAGCTTGGTTGGACATGTGGTCAGGATTATAAACCAAATCTCAGCCATACCGGCCGCTGAGGCGTGGACTTGCCCCAAGGGGCCGCGTTACGCTCCATCATCCTTGAGGGCAATTTCCCAGGGCAGGCTGATCAGGCAGGAAAGTATGAAGCAGAAGTTATCCTCAAGCACGCCGACACTGACTTTTTACGGCGCCGCCGGAACCGTCACCGGCTCACGTTATTTACTCACCACTCGAAACCTCCGGGTGCTGGTGGATTGCGGCCTTTTTCAGGGTCAGCGCGACCTGCGCTCGCGCAACTGGCAACCCTTTCCCGAGCCGGCGGAGAATATCGATGCGGTTTTCCTGACGCATGCCCATCTGGACCACAGCGGCTACCTGCCGGCGCTGGTCAAGCAGGGCTTCACAGGGCCGATCCACTGCACGCCAGCGACTTTCGATCTATGCAGGATCCTCCTGATGGATGCGGCCAAGCTGCAGGAGGAGGAAGCCGCTTTCCACAATGAACACCGGACCTCCCGCCACGAGCCCGCCCTGCCCTTGTTCACCAGCGAGGACGCGGAGCGTGCGCTCTCGCAGTTTTCGCCAGTGCACAACAACCGTGCTGAAATGGGCGAAGTCTCGGTGGAGTATCACAGCAACGGGCATATCCTTGGCTCGTCATGTCTCGACGTTCAGGCCGAAGGCCGGCATGTTCTTTTCAGCGGCGATCTCGGTCGTCCGCACGACCTGATTATGCACGCTCCCGAGCCACCCCCATACGCAGACTACGTCGTGGTGGAATCGACCTATGGCGATCGGCTCCATGATCAGCGGGACCTCAAAGCGGCCCTTGCTGATTGCGTCAACGAGACTCTCAGGCGGGGCGGACAGATCCTCATTCCCGCGTTCGCCGTAGGACGGGCGCAGGCGATGATTTACCTCCTGCACTTACTGCAACAGGAGCGCTTGATTCCGCAGATTCCGATCTACCTGGACAGCCCAATGGCGATCAGTGCCACCGAGTTGATGATCAAATACCACGACCTGCATCGGCTGACTCCGCAGCAGTGCCACGCCATGGAAGACAACGTCCGTTACGTTCGCACCGTCGAGCAGTCAATGGCCCTCAATCAAATGGACGTTCCCTGCGTCATTGTGTCCGCCAGCGGAATGGCCACCGGCGGCCGGGTGCTCTACCACCTCAAGCGCCTGCTACCGGACGACCGAAATACGATCATACTCGCGGGCTACCAGGCCGCCGGTACCCGTGGACATCGTCTGCTTCGCGGTGAAGAGGAACTCAAAATTCACGGCTATCCATATCCAGTCAACGCCAGAATCGAAAACTTCGACTTCCTGTCTGCGCATGCGGACCGGGAGGAGCTGTTGCGCTGGCTGCGTAAATTGCCTGTCGCGCCCAAGCGCTGTTTCGTAACCCATGGCGAACGATCAGCGGCGGAAGCCCTCGCGGATGACATCCAGGGATCTCTCGGCTGGCCCGCAACCATTGCTCAGCTCGGTAGTACGGTGAGATTGTAAATGCTCGAGTGAGAAATTCGGGGCAAAAAAAAGCGCCGGAGTTCCGGCGCTTTCTGCTGATCAGCTGAAGAGAAACTAGTGCTTTGCCACCTGCGTATCCAGCATGAGATCGCGCGTTAACCAGGCGACCAGCAGTTTAATCTGAACATCATCGAGCCGGTCATTGAACGCGGGCATTTCTCCGTTCCTCCCGCGCACGATGGTGGTTTTGATTGCATTCAAATCGCCGCCATAGAGCCATTCTTCGTTGGCCAGGTTCGGAGCGCCGAGCATCTCATTACCGCGGCCGTCCGCCCCGTGGCAACTGGCACAATACTGGCCAAAGGTGGCTTCGCCCGGATGGCCGTGGGTCGCACCTTTACCCATCGATGCGACATAGTTTGCCACCTGGTCGATGGATTCAGCATTCAGCACCCCGCGCCAGGCGATCATGTTCGCCGTGCGTCCTTCCCGGATGGTTTTTTCGATCGCTTCCGCAGATCCACCCCACTGCCACTCGCTGTCCATTAGGTTTGGAAACAGGGCAGCCTGTCCCGCGGCATCCTCGCCGTGACACATGGCGCAGTTGCGACTGAAGATGCCTTCAGCGGCCAACATATGTCGTTCGTTGGCTTGCAGCTCGCTCAATGTGCTCGCGGCGATCGTCTCGCGCACATCGGCGAAACGTTCTTCGAAATTAGCGTACTTACTTTCTACCCGGCTGTCCTGGGACCATTCCATAGCGCCTTTGTACTTGCCGAGCCCCGGGTACATCATCAGATACACCACGGTGAAAACGCAGGTACCGAGGATGAACCAGAACCACCACATGGGTGGTGCCGCGTGGCCCTCGCGCAGGGTCTCATCCCAAACCGGTTCGTTTTCCTGTAGCGCCTTGTCGGCCGCCTTTGCCTTGCGTGAGAAATAAATGCTGAAGATCGACCAGGTCATCACCACGAAGGAAAAGACCGTGAGTACGATGATCCAGCCGCTCCAGAAATCGTTGGGCATGTTAGCCATGGTTCATTTCTTCCAAGTCTTCGTCATTGAGAGGTATTTCGGCCGCTTGCCGATTCTTTTCGTCCGAGGTTTTGAAACCCACCCAGATCACCAGCATCACCATGAACAGCATGACGAGCATGTCGCCGATAAAGATAAAGTAAGTCATTTGCCACCTCAGTGTGCGTGAGCATCAGGGTCGTTGCCGGTCGGACGATTCGTTCCCAGCATTTGCAGGTAGCGAATCAACGCGTCCATCTCTTGCAGTCCTGCCAGCTGCGCGGGTGCGGCTGCAATCTGCTCATCTGTGTAGGGATGACCCAGACCTTGCAAGACCTTCATCTTGGCTTGAATGTCGCCCGCCCCGCTGGCGGGACGATTGACCAGCCAGGGGTAACCGGGCATGATCGAGTCCTTCACCACCCGGCGCGGGTCGATCAGGTGGATGCGATGCCATGCGTCCGAGTACTTTCCTCCGATGCGGTGCAAGTCGGGCCCGGTTCGCTTGGAGCCCCACAGGAAGGGGCGGTCGTAGACGAACTCGTCGGAGCGCGAGTACTGACCGTAACGTTCCACCTCGGCGATCAGCGGACGCACCTGTTGTGAATGACAGGTGCTGCAGCCTTCGCGGATGTAGATATCACGGCCAGTCAACTCCACCGCATCGTACATGCGGGTGTTTTCGGTGGGCGTGCTCAAGGTGTCCTGAAAAATCGTGGGTAGCACCTGGACCAGCCCGCCGATGGCGGAGACAAGGAGAATGCCGAAGATCAGCAGACCGGCGTTCTCTTCCAGTTTCTTGTGCAGGGATAATGCATTCATGTCTTAGTACACTCGGTATTGGTTACGCCTGGTCGCGATTAAGCCTGATAAGCCGGATCGACCTGAGGGGGCCGGACCCGCACAGCTTCCGTGCTGCGCATAGTCATGTAGAAGTTGTAAGCCATCATCACCGCTCCCACCAGGAAGATGAAACCGGCAATGAAGCGCAGCCCATAGTAGGAGGTCATGCTCGCCATGATGTCGACAAAACCGTACTGGAGCTCGCCGATCTCATCCATGGAGAGCCACAAGAGACCTTGTGAAACACCCGCCGCCCACATCGCCATGATGTACAACATGGTGCCGGCCAGCGCGAGCCAGAAATGCGCATTGGCCAGACGCGTGCTGTAAAGAGGTCGATTCACCAAGCGAGGCACCAGGAAATAGAACGCGCCGTAAGTGATCATCGCGTTCCAGCCCAACGCACCGGAATGAACGTGGCCGACGGTCCAGTCGGTGAAGTGACTCACCACGTTCACACTGCGCACCGCCATCATCGAACCTTCAAAAGTGGCTAGACCGTAGAACGCCAGCGCAAGTACCGTAAACTTCATGGCCGGATCGGTTTTGAGTTTTTGCCAGGCGCCGCTCACGGTCATCACACCGTTGATCATCGTGGCCCAGGAAGGCGCCAGCAGGATTACGCTCATTACCATGCCCAGCGACTGCACCCACTCGGGAATTGCGTTGTAGTGCAGGTGGTGCGGACCAGCCCAGATGTACAGGTAAGTGAAGGCCCAGAAGGAAATGATCGACAGCCGATAGCTCCAGATAGGACGCTCAGCCTGCTTGGGCAGAAAGTAATAGAGCATGCCCAGGAAGCCACCGGTCAACAGGAAGCCTACCGCATTGTGACCGTACCACCACTGCACAACCGCGTCCTGCGCACCGGCATAAAGCGAGTAGGACTTGTCCAGTGTTACCGGAATCGCCAGGTTGTTGAAGATATGCAACATGGCGATAACGATAATCAGGCCGCCGTAGAACCAGTTGGAAATATAGATGGGTTTAATCTTGCGTTTCGCGATCGTGCCGAAAAATACGATGCCGAAGCCTACCCAGAGCAAGGTAATGGCGATATCAAAAGGCCATTCCAGCTCCGCGTACTCCTTGCTCGACGTCCAGCCCGCAAGCAGAGAAAGACCACCGAGAACGATCAGAAGCTGCCAACCGTAGGCAACGATCCACGCTAGGCGCGGTGCAAACAGCTTAACGTGGCAGGTTCGCTGCACGGTGTAAAACGCGGTTGCCATCAGGGCGGTCACGCCAAAGCCGAAGATGACCCCGTTGGTATGCAACGGCCGCAGGCGCCCGAAAGACAGCCAGGCGGTGTCGAAGTTGAGCGCGGGCCAAACTAGCTGCGCAGCGATGTAAACACCTGCGCCCATGCCGACGATTGCCCAGAAAACCGAGAATTGCACCAGACGGCTGACGATATCATCCAGATAGCTGTCATCCCGCAGGTGAGTGTTTGATGTGGTCATTGCTGAAGTCACCGCTTGTTCCATTGAAGTCGTTACTCACCTTATACGCCGAGAGAGGGACCGATGCCCGAGGCCCACAGGGCGACGGTAATGCCGAGCAGGCTCACGGCGGCAACCAGCAGCCAGCCCACCAGCGAAGAAGCCATCAACATGCCTCGCTCGGGCGGAATCCGCAGCGCGATGGGCAGGCCTTTATAGAGCAGATACATGCTCCAGATCATGGTGGGGATCAGTACCAGCACGTTGAAGAAAACGTGCGGAAACAGATGCGCCACGCTCGCCACCGCCAGCGGTGTACCCACCACGGCGATGAGTGCGAAGTGCAGACCCAGCGAATCGCTGGCACCGTAGGTGGATGCCATCCACCGGCTGATAATCGCAGTGGTTACGAAGCCGAACACCAGCAGCGCAAAATAGCCGATGCTGATCAGGGTGAGCGTTGCCGGACTGAGCAGCAGGGGATTTTCCGCCCCCAAACGCCAGCCGAAGGCATAGGCGCCGAGCCACGCGAACGCGGGCGGCAACAACAACAACCAGATCGCATAAGAAAAAAGAACACGCATCGGGTTGGGTGTTGCCTCAGCGAGCGCCTTAAAGGTTGCGGTCGGGCTTAACAAAGAACGAAAGGAAATAGGACTGGTCATGGTCTCGCTCTGAAGAGTTCATCCTTGCGGTCGGGTATGAGCCAACCGCGACGGTTCGAATGCTAGCTGTCCGGGGGGCTTGCTGAACAGTTAAAAGCGGCGCTTACACGACATAGATCAAACAAGTTCCTGCACCCGCGCTAACCCTTGTTTTTAAGGGGTTTTACGATGCAGGACATATCGCCCGCCAAATCTTCGGCTTGCCCGACCGGCTAAGACCCACAGTAGCACCTAGCTGGGGCTCCTGGGTTTTAAACACGGGTTTAGTTGATTTGCGTCAATTCCATTCCAGCTTGCCGATCCCTAACATGCGCTTCAGTCGCCTGGGCACACCGGAGTGAATAGCTGAGTTTGAGCGGCGTAAATGCATCGACTTTCCCCCGAGCGGGGCAATGGGAGAAGATCCGTGAACACAATCAAGAACCTGCATGTCCACAGCACAGCGGCGCCAAATTCCTTGAAAGCTGCAGTCGGTAGTTCGCTCAATTGCTACACCCGCAAACATTGCGTCGCCTGCAAGCTTGGGGATATCCACTTGTCCCAATTCGAACGACTGGGCAAGCGTCGCGTGTTGCGTAAGGGCGAACAGTTGTTCCGGCAGGGCGATACATTCCAGTCGCTGTTTGTGGTTCAGTCCGGATCGGTGAAGTCGTCTGTCGTGGGCGACGATGGGGAAGAGCAGATCACTGGCTTTCATTTTCCCGGCGACATGCTGAGTGTTGACGGGATGGATTCCGGGCAGCAGACCTACTCCGCGGAAGCCCTCGAAACCACCAGCATTTGCGAATTCGCGTTCCGGGACTTCGAGCGTATCAGCGAGTCGATGCCGGACTTGAAATCACAGTTTTTCAAAGTCATGGGAAAGGAACTGTCGCGGGAGAAAAAGCGCATGCTGGTGCTGGGGCGGATGCGCGCCGAGCAGCGCCTGGCCACCTTTATCCTGGATACCTCCCGAGAACTGCGCTCGCGCGGACAGGCAAATGACAGCCTCACCTTCAGCATGACGCGCCAGGATATCGCCAACTACCTGGGACTTGCGGTGGAAACCGTCAGCCGGCTGCTGTCCCAGTTCGCGGCAACGGATCTCGTCCGGGTTCAGCGCCGCTCGCTGGAAGTATTGGATCGCCCCAATCTCGAGAACCTGGCGCAGGGCTTTCAGCCCACGGCCCAGTTGATCGCCCGCTCCGCCTAGTGCGCGGTGCGGACAATTACGAACTGGCTTTCGAATGACGCATGTCAACGTCTCGGCGAAAGTTCTCAACTAAGCTGTTGGTAGTGTTACAGAGAGCCATTCCCATGCACGTCATCCCCATGCAAGTAAAGCAACTGGCAAAAGCATTGAACACCACGCCGGACACGGTGCGTTACTATACTCGCATTGGCTTGCTGCGGCCCGTCAAGGATCGCAGCAACGACTATAAATGCTATAGCGACGTCGACCTGAAGCGCCTGCGCTTTATCCTTTGCGCCCGGCAGATGGAATTCACGGTGGAGGAAATCGGACAGCTTCTCGATTTCGCCGAAAAGGGCAGGCAGCCCTGCCCCAGGGCGGCGGAGCTGCTTCAGGCCCGTCTTGAGGAAATCCAGCAGCGGCTGAACCAGACAGTGTCGCTGAAAGAGCGCTTGAACAAAGCGCTCAGCCAATGGCAGGTGCAGCCCCAGAAAGCGCCGACTGGGGACATGCTCAACGAGCTGATCGAAAACTTCTGCGAAGCTTGAGCTCGCGTTCTGTTACCGACCGGACGCACGCCCGGGCGGAGTTGAGCACAGCGGATTAGAGTCCGTAACGCAGCGATAGCGCGACGCTTCTCGCCTCCTCCCAATCGCCGGTATCAATGCTGAGTTGCGCCTGCACGCGTCCAATACCGTACTGCAATGCAGTCGATTCCAGCTGCGGCCAATAGATCAGATCGAGGCTTTGTCCGCCGGCGGTAAGGAAGCCAAGGCCGAAGCCGCCGAGCGAATAGCCGAACTGGCGGCGCCCGTGCATCGCGGCAGTCCAACTTCCCTGGCGGTACTGAATGCGCGCGCGATATCGGGCGCCTGGCTCCTGAACATATCGCGAACGAAAACCTTCCCGGCCCGAGATCAAAGGCTGAAAGACGGCATAGCCGTCCTCATCATAGGTTTTCCTGTCAGTGTGACCGCGAGCCCGCGTAAAGGGGGCATCCTCCCAATAAATGCGCGCAAACAGATCTTCCACCGACGCGCTCACTTGCCAGTGTTCGTCAATTCTCCAGCTTCCTCCTAGATCTACTGCCCAGCCCTGCCCTTCGGGTTCTGTCTGCAAGGGGCGATCGAAGATGGCATCCTCGTAATAGCTGTAATCGACCTCAAGATTTAGATCATAGTCGCGAGCGCCGGTGGCGGTGATATCTCCCTGGATATCGCCAGAGATCAACTGCTTCGCATCCAGGTAAGTCACACCGCCATTGATACTCCAATCCAGGTTCCCCGTTCGGTAACCGATTCGAAGCCCCTCAGCGGTAAACGTTTCCACCTGAATATCCATCGGTACGACCTCGCCCGGAACCAACGCTTCCTTGCGGGCGATGCGGCCGTAGAGTTCGGCCGCTTCTTCGTTGATTCGCAAATCCAGGTGGGCCCGCTGCTGAAACGAGATCTCAAATCCGCGGTAGCGCAGTCCCAGTTCCGCCACCGCCAGCGCCCATTGTCTTTCGCCCTCTTCAAAACCGGTCCCCCAGTCCTGAAAGCTGCGGTCGAGTGCTTCAGGTTCGCTGAGGAGATCGGCCTCGAAGCGGCCGAAGACGCCGCTATTGGTTTGGAGACCGGTCTCCACCGCATGGCTCGTCGACGAGAGTACCGCGCAGGCGAGGCAGAGCGCAGGGGCGGCTCGCAGGCCGTCTACGTTTGCGGCACTCGAACTCACAGCAGCGACTCCATGACGGTTTCGTCGCCGTTGGGATAGACGATAAAGGGCATCGAGCCATCGCGCAGCTCCAGCGAGCCGATGGCTTCGCCGTCAATCAGCGCTTCACCATCCAGCGCATTCAACTCGCCACCCGACAGCGTCGCGTTGATGTTCAGCTCATAGCCCTGGGCATTGAACAGTCGCAGGTTGACCGCCTCGGGCGTGTCGATGTCGTCAGTGGACAGGGCGAGGCTATAGGTCTTGCCTTCGGCCGCCACCGTGGCAATGACGCTCCCCCCGCGGAAGCTGGTGCGGTCGATCGTCGCGGTGAGCTGAGCTGAATGCAGTTCCGGGATATTGACGCGGGAGCTCAGCGTGAACGAACCTTCCAGGAATCGCTCTTCGGTCTCCTGGAACTCTGGCAGCCGGAACTGAACACCCATCCGGCCGCTTTTCGCCAGGAAGGGATCGGTTTCTATGTCCAGCCAGATGCGCTCGGCCTGGATTCCGGCAGCGAGTTCCAGATCGTTCCCGTAGCGGCGAGCGATGTATTTCTCCACCAGCGCCGTCAGCCATTGCCGGAACTCACTGTCGAACGGCCCATTGTGCTCGACCACTTGCGGAACGTAAAAAGCTTCGGCACAAGCCTTCTTTTCTTCATAAATGTCGAGGTAGTGCCCATAGCCGGCTGATCCCAGCACTTCAGCAGCGTTGTCCAGGCAGGCCTTGTATTCGGACGCTCCGTTCGCACCGGTATAGCCACGCGCGTGCAGGTAGCCTTCCATCCCGCTTTCGTTTAGCACGACCCGGCCGAACCCCGTCTCCATCAGAACGGTATTCGGGAACAGGTATCTCGCGAAAGGAGGCAAGTCGTTGCCGATTACCGGCACTTCCACGTAGCGCTGTGCGCCGCTATGTTGCAGCCAGGACAGAATATCAATGTGCGCCGCGTTGCGCAGATTGACCGCGACCATGCTGCTCGTTGACACGCCGTCATCGGAGGAGAACTCACCGGCCAGCCGGAACCGGCGCAGCGAAACGGGTGACGATTCCAGCCCCTCGAGCCACACACCCTCGTCGCTCAAACGCACCAAGGTGACTTCGATCAATCCAGAAAACTGAACTCCCTGATTCCTGATGCCGACATCGCCGAGCAAGGTCATCGTCGGATGCTCCGCAGCACCCATTGCCAAAGAAAGCTCGTTCAACAGCAGCGTGCTGGTCCCCTGGCCATCTTCGATGCGGCCGCTCAAGACAATTTTGCTATTAGCGAACAGCTGCGGAAAGGACTCCTCAGTGGCGGCCATCAACTCAGCCAGAGAAATGTCGGTGGCAAGCGTGAGATCGAAGGGCAGGAACACCGTATTGTCTTTGCCTACCAGCGAGCCGCCGATGCCGATTTGAAAGCCGTCGCTATGAGAAAAACTCAGTGTGATCGTGCCTACCTTCTCCCCTTCCCAGTTCAGGTAGTCCATGGTCGTGGTACCGCCACCGACGATCAAGTCCTGTAGACCCTCGAAGTTGCCGGTCAGATGGCCCCTGCTCTGACTCACCAGGTCGCCCAGAAATTTCAATTGTGCCTGGCTTCCTTCGTCGACCAAGCGCTCGATGGTGTCACTGTCCACCGCCACCGCCTGCTTGAGTGCGCCTTCATCGAGCCCTTCGATGACGCCTACCCAGGTTCTCACCTGGCTGAGAAAGCGTTGGAAGGCGGCGATCTTTTCCGCGGTCACTGCGTCGTCACCCACATCGAGATCATCGTCGTAGCCCGGGTCGACGCCGCCGTCGTCCGCAGCTGCAAGACGGCCGACGAGATTGTTCAGCGCGGCAATCGCCTGGTGATCCAGTTGCGCGTTGCGATCA
This sequence comes from Proteobacteria bacterium 005FR1, assembly GCA_026192395.1. Taxonomy (GTDB): domain Bacteria; phylum Pseudomonadota; class Gammaproteobacteria; order Pseudomonadales; family Cellvibrionaceae; genus WACF01. The sequence continues at coordinate 23,594 of WACF01000003.1, read as the reverse complement.
AGCACGCTTTCGATCGCCTTGGCCAACTGGCCTGGCGTAAAGGCATCGCCCTGCGCCAGAATGCCGTCGTTCATCGCCTGGATAAACGCGCGGAAGCGCTCAGTGGAAAAAGTGCCGTCTGCAAAAAGAAGCTCCGCAGCTGCTGCGTTCAGAATCGCATATTGGGATTCTTCGTTTCCAGCCCCGGCGACCTGAGATAAGCCGCGAGACCGGCTCTTCTCCAGGTTGAAACCTACCAGTTCGTTGATTTCCGCATTGGACTGACGAACAGCATCGGGGAGCGAATTGCCCTGAGACAACAAAGTTTTCGCCCGCTCGGCAGCCATGCTGGTCCACGGACTGATGGAAGCGCTTACCGCCGTTTGCGCCTGGCTGACCACGACCAACGAGTGCATGCTGAAGTCGCCTGGTAAATCCACAGCAGCGCCAGTCGAAGCGTCCCCGCATCGCAATGCGTCACAGATCATCTTGGTCTGACCGTCGGTCACCGATACCACAATTTCGATCACGCCGGGCGTGTAGTCGTCGGCGAGCGTCAACTCGTAACTACCATCTTCGTCGGTTTCGGTCTCGCCCACTTTTCCGAGCTGCCGGCCGGTGCTATCCAATTCAAAGGCGGTTACTTTGGCAAATTGCATCACGCCCTTGGTCGCAGCGCCATCGACTCCGATGTTGTCGCTCGCAGCTGGAGGGTTAGAGGGTGTTTGGACCGGAGTGGGCGCGTGGGAACTGGACCCACCATTGCTGCAGCCTGTGATGATCAAAGCTGCTGTCACTGCCGCCACTGAAGCGGATAGTTTTTTTGCAAGACTCATGCTTTCCCCTTTTTGTCTTGTCCTGTTGTTTTCGTCCGTTTTCCTGACATTGGCGAAGGGATGGAAGGCTCATTGTTTTTGGAGTAGAAATGGCTCAGTCGGAGCTAGTAGATGAAGATGAGGTTTTTCACGCTTCTAAGTTCCGGTGGAACAGCGCAGCAGGCGCCATTAGAAAGCACAAAACGCCGAATGGCGGGTCGATCAACTGGGGTGATCAGGTGGTGATCAATCCCGCAGCTATACGAGATCAAGTCTGGCGAGATCAGGGCTCACATTTCTCCGGCGTCGTTTTGCTGCAGTTTGACTTGCATCAACTCGCCATTCGAGCGAACACATAGACTCGGCGTGCGTAGTTCAAAGCCCTTCAGAGCTCCCGGCCACATCCAGGTGTCCAGCCCTATGTCCTTGAAGCCCTATACCAGCAATCTCCGTGTTGCCTATTTTTCCATGGAGATCGCACTGCAGCCGGAGATCCCCACCTACAGCGGCGGGCTTGGCATTCTCGCGGGGGATACATTGCGTTCCGCGGCGGATCTTGAGTTGAATATGGTGGGCGTAACGCTGGTCAGCCGCGCGGGATATTTCCAGCAGGAGATCGACAGTGAAGGGCGTCAAACCGAGCAAGCTGACTGGTGGCGGCCGGAAGACTACGCCTCTGCACTGGAAGCAAAAATCACCGTCTCCATTGAAGGTCGGTCGGTCTGGGTCGGAGGCTGGATTTACATTTTACGGGGTCATACCAATGGCCGCGAGCCGGTCATCCTTCTGGACACCGATCTTGCCGAAAACAATGAAGAAGATCGCAAGGTTACCAATCATCTTTATGGCGGTGACGAGAGCTACCGATTGAAGCAGGAGATCGTCCTAGGCGTGGGCGGCATTCGAATGCTTCAGGCACTCGGCTTCCGCATTTTCCATCACCACATGAACGAAGGACACTCAGCTTTACTTGCTCTGGAACTGTTGCATCGCAACAGTTTTGCCGACGAGGATCTTCGCGCAGGAGAGACTCCGTATCTGGCGACTATTCGCGAGCAGTGCAGTTTCACAACCCACACTCCGGTGGAAGCGGGCCATGACAAATTCCACTACGACCTCGTGGGTCGGATGCTGACCGATTTCAGCGACTTGAAGCTGCTGAAGAAGCTCGCCGGAGAGGATCGCATGAACATGACCCGACTGGCACTGAATCTCAGTGAGACCATCAACGGTGTTACCAAACGACATGCCCAGGTCTCACGAAAAATATTTCCTGAATATGCAGTGCGGGCCATCAACAACGGCGTTCACCCCGCCACCTGGACCTGCAAGCCCATGGCGGAATTGTTCGACAGCTACTTCCCCGGCTGGCAGCACGAGCCGGAGTTGCTGGTGCGCGCCGACTGCTGTCTCCCGGACGAGCTGATCTGGAACGCGCACGGCCTCGCCAAGCAGCACCTGCTCGAGGGAATCGAAAAAATTACAGGTCAGCGCTTCGACCCGACCCTGCCGGTACTCGGCTTCGCCAGGCGGATGACCGCTTACAAACGACCGGACCTGCTGTTCAGTGACATCGACCGGTTGGCGCAGCTTGCCCGGGAGCATCCCTTTCAGATCGTACTGGCAGGGAAAGCCCATCCGGCGGACCACGGCGGCAAGCGACTGATAGAAAACTTGCACAACTATATGCGCCAGCTGAAAGGCGTGGTCTCCATTGCCTTTCTACCTAACTATTCCATGGCTACCGCTCAGGCCCTCGTGGCTGGCGTCGATGTGTGGCTCAACACGCCGATGCAGCCCCTGGAAGCGTCGGGAACGAGCGGTATGAAGGCAGCCTTCAATGGCGTGCCGAGCCTCAGCGTGCTCGACGGCTGGTGGATTGAAGGCTGCATCGAAGGTCTGACGGGTTGGGCCGTGGGCGAGGCTAACCAGAGCGACGCTGCACGCGATGCGGAATCGCTGTATCACAAGCTCGAACACGTTGTCCTACCAATGTACTCTCAGCGGCGAGACGAGTGGATCAAAGTGATGAAAGGGTCCATCAGTAAGAATGCCGCCTTCTTCAACAGTCACCGCATGATGCGCCGCTATGTGACTGAGGCCTATATCCGCTGATTACTTCCACGGCCGTCCCGATGCACTTCGATGGCAGTCTTGTTTGGATCACGGCCACAGCCAATGCCACAAATCTTGCAGACGATACGCTGTCGCGAACCAAAACTTGGAGTTGTTTATGCTGGTAAAGGAGATCATGCAGACAGACGTCGCCCGGTGTCATGTAGACACCAATCTACAGGCGGTCGCCTTGTTGATGTGGAACCATGACTGCGGTGCCATTCCGGTCGTGGATTCCGCCGACAGGCCAATCGGGGTTGTTACCGACAGAGACATCGCCATGGGCTGCTCGCTCAACAACCGGGCGCTGTCGGACATGCGCGCTGGCGATGTCATCGGCAACCGGCCCCTGTTTTCCTGCCGCGAATCGGATGAGTTGGACGCTGCGCTTGGCCTGATGCGTGATTACAAGATCCGCCGCTTGCCCGTCATCGACGATAGCGAAACGCTGCGGGGCATGCTGTCGCTGAGTGATTTGATTCAGGCAGCACAGAAAAATCCGAGCCGCAGTAAAACGGTCAAGAAGCTGTCCTTCGACCAACTGGTTGAAGCGCTGAAATCGGTCACTGCGCCTTACACCGAGCGCAAAACAAAACGGACGGCTTCGCGCTAGGCGCTATCGGGGAGATACCCGTCTATGCCCGAGAACCGTCCCGAACCTTGCTCCGATTCTGACATTCGTCACCTGGAGATCTCCTACCGGGAAAAGCTCGGGCACCTCCAGAATCCCGCCAGCTACCCCGAGTCGCCAGAGCAGCTGGAGATTGTGGAAACCCATATGGCCTGGGTTTTCCTGGCCGGGCGGTTCGCCTACAAGTTGAAGAAGCCGGTATTCAGGCCCGATCAGGACTATTCCACCATCGATGCGCGACATCGTGACAGCCAGCTGGAGCTGTTACTCAATCGACGGCTCGCGGACGATGTGTATCTGGGTGTAGAAGCTTTGCGGATCAATCGCCGCGGCGAACTCGAGCTGAACGGCGAAGGCAGAGCCTGCGAGTGGTTACTGAAAATGCGCCGCCTGCCCCTGTCTCGAATGCTGGACCAGCTCCTGCTCACGCGACAAGCAGACGGGCAAACGGGAGAAGTCATTGGCGGTCGGCTGGGACAGTTCTACCGCCGATGCACAAGTGTAGCGATCAGCCTGGAGGAATATCGCGAGCGTTTCCGTCGCGGCATTGAGGCTAACCGCGTCGTGCTCGAACAGCAACCAGAACTGCGGCCGGCTCTGCAAATTGCAATTCGTCAACAGGATGATTTCCTGTCTCGTCGCGGGCAGCTGCTCGACGATTCGATCCGCCAGGGTCGCGTGCGGGAATGTCACGGCGACTTGCGCCCGGAGCATGTCTGCGTGGAAGGGGAGGTGCGCATCATTGACTGTCTGCAATTCTGCCGTGACTATCGGCTGATGGATCACTTCGACGATTGTGCCTACCTGGCCATGGAATGTGAGCGTCTTGGTCAGCCGGAAGTGGGAGCAGCGATTGTGGGGCAGGTTTCGAAAGTCACCGGCGCCACTGCGCCCAGTCCCCTGCTCCACTTCTATCAGGCCTACCGTGCCACCATCCGCGCCCGGCTGGCCCTTTTGCATCTCTTGGCTGGCTCCAGCACTGATCGCGACAAATGGCTCGGACAAACCCGCGACTACCTCGCGGTGGCGGTCCGCCACGGTGAGCAGGCTTTGCAAACTGATTGATGGAGGCACCTTTCAGGGAATGGCCAGACGGTTGCGAAGGAAGTCGGCAAAAAGCGCACTGCTGTCGAGTATTTGCAGCTTCCGCTCCCATCGCCGTCGATCAATGGCGTCGGAGACGACCGAATCGCTGATCACCACCTCTCGCAGAACCGGGTAGTTCAGGAGCCGGTCCGCCTCGGCAGTGAAGGAGCCATGGATCGCCGCCACATACACCTCGCGCGCATCCTGCGAACAGTGCTGGATTGCATTGCCAATGGTGGTGCCTGAACTGATCAGATCGTCATAGATGATTACGGTCCGCCCGCGAATCTCTCCGAATACGGACGAGCTAGTGACAATATCCTGGCTACGTGTCTTGGTCATGAAAGCGAGATCGGCGGCGATTCCGCGATCCAACAATTGCTGCTGAAACAGTTGCGCGTTCTTTACGGCACCTGTGTCCGGCGCCACTACTGTCACCGCGTTTTCGCCGGTACGTCCGGCGAAGTGATCCGCGAACAAAGTTGCCCCATCGAGATTGCAGTACTGACATTCATGGAAGGCATTTTCCTGCGCTGCGGGATTGTGAACGTTCAGATTCACTACCGCGTCAACGCGCACCGCTGCAAACAATTTAGCCACATAGCGGGTGGTGACCGGGTCATTGGGTTTGGTGCGGCGGTCCTTGCGCGCGTAAGGCATGTAGGGAAGCACCGCAACGATGAAGGCGGCACCGGCATCGCGCAGCGCACCGAGGAAAAACAGCAAGCGGCACAGCTTGTCGTTGGCGCTTTGTTCGGCGTCCCCATAGGCGGAATGCACCACAACGACATTGCGGCCGGCAACGTCCACGAGCGGTCGCGCCTTATGCTCGCCACCGCTGAACTCTCTTTCTTCATGCGGACTCAACAGGAGACCGAAGTGAGCTGCGACCCGGCTGCCCAGCTCGACGGTTTGCCCCAGCGCGAAGAACAGTGGAGCGGACTGCCTCATTGTCCGCTCTCGTCCGCCGACGAACTCATGTATTTCACGAACCACTGCGCTGCCAAGTCCGCCGCCTGATCGAGCGTGTCTCCTTCCTGAAACAGGTGTGTGGCTCCGGGGATAATGGAAAGCTCGCATTCGCCGGGCAGAGCCATCTCCGCCTGCCGATTGAGGCGGATCACCTCAGTGTCCAGTTCGCCCACGATCAACAGGGTAGGCGCGGATACCTGCGGCAAAGAGTTCATGGCCAGATCCGGTCTGCCTCCTCGCGATACGACCGCGGCCGTGCGCTCCCGCCGGTGGGCGGCGGCAATCAGCGCCGCCGCCGCGCCGGTGCTGGCGCCAAAGAACCCCAGCTTCATGTTTTTCGTGGCCGGTTGGCTGTCGAGCCAGTCGGTCACCGCGATCAGCCTACTCGACAACAGGTCGATGTCAAAACGATACGCTCGGGTCGTGCGGTCGAGAATGTCTTCATCTGACGTCAGCAAGTCAAACAGCAAGGTGGCGAGCCCGGCACTGCGCAATCGCTCCGCCACCCGCTGGTTGCGTGGACTGAAACGGCTGCTGCCGCTGCCGTGGACGAAAACCACAATGCCCATCGCGTTTTCCGGTCCTTCCAGGTGTCCCGACAGTTCCGCCTCGCCGGCGGGAATCCTCACCTCCTGTGAACACCGCTGCCAGTTCGCCATAGTCACCCCCAGTTGTTGGTCCGAGAATTCGCACCTTGACCCATGTCAAAGCATGGCCGAGCTTGCGCCATCTAGACTGTTCAGAGAACATCGCGCCATTCATGCAAACTGAAGGTCGCGCACGGACGGCCGCAGACGAATGATCACGAACAGAAAAGGCAGCGCAAAAAAACATGCAAGATCTTTGCGTTCCAGCCTCACACGCGGAGCTTTCCCATGAGCAGTTACGAGTACATCAAGCGTTTCAGTGAAATCTCCTCCGCTGACGTGGCACTGGTAGGAGGCAAGAACGCCTCCCTGGGTGAAATGGTTCGGGAGCTGTCCGCCAAGGGCGTCCAGGTCCCGAGCGGATTTGCCACGGTCGCTGAGGCCTACCGAGTTTACCTGCAGCACAACAAGCTTGCTGAGCGGATTGACCGAGTCCTAAAGGATCTGGATTTCAGCGACACCCGCGCACTGGCGAGAACAGGTGCCGCGATCAGGGGCTGGATTCTGGATGGCGAGATGCCACCCAAGATGGCCGATGAAATCGTTCGCGCCTACAAAGAACTGGAAAGCCAGTATGGACCAGAGCCGGACGTGGCGGTGCGCAGTTCTGCCACTGCCGAGGACCTCCCGGATGCCTCCTTCGCCGGGCAGCAGGAAACCTATTTGAACATCAAGGGTAAAGATCACCTGTTGCGAAGCTGCAAGCAGGTGCTTGCCTCTTTGTTCACGGACCGCGCCATTTCCTATCGAGAGCACAGGGGCTTCGACCACATGAGCGTCGCGCTATCAATTGGCGTGCAGAAAATGGTGCGCTCGGATCTGGGTGCTTCCGGCGTGATGTTCACCATTGACACCGAAACGGGTTTCCGCGATCTGGTGGTGATTACTGCCGCTTACGGGCTTGGCGAAACAGTGGTACAGGGCGCGGTCAATCCGGATGAGTTCCTGGTCTACAAGGGCACCCTGCGCGCCGGCAAGCGCCCGATCGTGCGACGCCACTTGGGCGACAAGGCGATCAAGATGATCTACAGCAGCGATGCCGTGACCGGCCCCGCGACCCGCACGGTGTCGGTCCGCGAGCAGGAGCGAAATCGCTTTGCGATCGACGATGATGACGTGCTGAAGCTTGCCGAGTTCGCGCTGGTCATCGAGGAGCATTATTCGAAGCGTGCGGGGCGACAACAACCCATGGACATCGAGTGGGCCAAAGATGGTGAGAGCGGCGAGCTGTTCGTCGTGCAGGCCCGCCCGGAGACGGTCCACGGCCGCGAAAACGCGGTGAGGCAGGACAGCTTCAGACTGAAAGAGAAAGGTAAGTTGCTCACGACCGGGAAAAGCATTGGCAGCAAAATCGGTGCAGGCAAGGTGCGCATCATCATGGACGCTTCCCACATGCACGAACTGCAGCCCGGGGAGATTCTGGTGACCGACATGACTGACCCCGACTGGGAGCCGGTGATGAAGGTGGCTAGTGCGGTGGTCACCAATCGCGGCGGCCGGGTTTGCCACGCGGCAATCATCGCCCGCGAGCTGGGCATTCCCGCGGTGGTGGGCACCGGCAACGCAACCGAAGTGCTGCACAACGGCGATCCGGTAACCGTATCCTGCGCCGAAGGTGAAGTGGGCAATGTCTATGCGGGTCTGCTTGACTACGAACAGAAGCAGATCGATATCAGCAACCTGCCCAAGCCCGAGACCAAGGTCATGCTGATTGTGGGCAATCCCGGACAGGCCTTTGGCTTTGGCGCGCTGCCCAATGATGGTGTCGGTCTGGCGCGGCTTGAATTTATTATCAGCCACTACATTGGCATTCATCCCGGCGCGCTGCTCGACTTCGACTCGCTGGACAGGGAGTTGCAGACCGAGATCAGAAACCGGATCGGTGGCTATCCGGATCCAGCCAGCTTTTACGTTGAGCGTCTGGCCGAAGGCATCGGCAGCATCGCCGCCGCCTTTTATCCCAAGCCGGTGATCATCCGCACCAGTGACTTCAAGTCCAACGAATACGCCGCGCTGTTGGGCGGCAAGGCCTATGAGCCCAAAGAAGAGAATCCCATGCTGGGTTTCCGCGGTGCCTCTCGCTACTACTCCAAGCAGTTTGTCGACTGCTTTGCGCTGGAATGCAAGGCTTTGAAAAAAGTGCGAGAGGAGATGGGTTTCGACAATGTGGAAGTGATGCTGCCCTTCGTGCGCACCGTCGATGAGGTGAGAAAAGTCAGCGAGGTAATGGCCCGTCATGGCCTCAGGCGCGGAGAAAACGGTTTGCGCCTGATCATGATGTGCGAGATACCCGCCAATGCCTTGCTCGCGGAGCAGTTTCTCGAGCACTGCGATGGATTCTCCATCGGCTCGAATGATCTTACGCAGCTGACTCTGGGCGTGGACCGTGATTCAGGCCTGCTCACGCAGTTCGATGAGCGAGACGAAGCGCTCAAGGTTCTCATGGGGATGGCTATTGCCGCCTGTCGCCGCCAAAACAAGTACGTGGGAATCTGTGGTCAAGCACCATCTGACTACCCGGAGGTCACCCGCTGGCTGATCGAGCAGGGCATCTCTTCCATTGCACTGAACCCCGACTCCGTGTTGAAGATGACAGAACTCGCGGATTCAGTGGAGCAGGAAATGAAAAACAGGAACTAGCCGGAGCTGGTTGCCAGCTCCGCTTTTTATTTACCCATTATCTTCGCCGCGATGTAACCAAGGCCGAAGGCCAGGGCCACTGAACGAATCGGGTGCAGGGTCACCTCTTCCTCGAGGGAGGCGGCCGCGCTATCTCCTCGCGCTTTGGCCTCGGCCATGTTTCGCCTGATCTCTTCGCGGCGACGCTCCAGTTCGCGCTCAAACGTTGCCCTCGCCTCGTCCGCGCTGTCGAGGCCTGACTGCTTGAGCGCATTCAGCACAGCGGTGATATCACTGCTCAGCTTGGCGATATCCTCCTTGAGATTGTCCACTTCCTCGTTCAGCTTCTTGTCGGCCATATGCATCTCCTCAGCGCTAAGCGAAAGTGCAGCGTGCAGGGTTGAACATCAAAATATCGTTAGTCAGTGACATCGTCAGAAGCGCGACAGTTCCGAATCAGCTGCGCGCGCGGGTCATCGTTGACGGCAGCGCCTCCAGGAGCGTCGTCGAGCCAGCTTGTTTCAGCGCCAGTTGCAGGCCGTAGTCATGGCTTTCGCGCTGCAGAACCGCAGCGATCCACTTAAGATCGGCTTCTTCTGCGTGGCAGAGACGCAGCTTTTTCGTCTGCATCGGGGCTATGTCGAGGCGGCGCATCGCACCGTCGGCTTCCAGGTTCAGAAAATACATTAGCGACAGGTGTGCACGGAAAGCTTCGTAACCGCGAATGCCCTCGTAATCATTGACGAAGTCGCCGCAGCCATAGCAGATGAGTCGCCCTCGATAAAGCTCCATCCCGATGGGATGGTGGGAGGAATGGCCGTGAACAAGATCCGCGCCAGCATCCACAAGCGCGCGGGCGAATCGACGTTGAGATTCGAGAATCTGATAACCCCAATTGCCGCCCCAGTGAATCGAAACCACCACAAGATCGCCGGGCTTGCGATGGCAGCGCATTTGATCAACCAGCCGCAACAGAGAATCGTCGGAAAGATCGGGCAGAAGGTTGACCCCCGACTTCTGATCGGCGGCAGCCCAGTCCGGGGGAATGCCGCTGCTAGGCAAGCCTACACTGAACACTAGCACCCGCTGTGCATCGGAGATCGGCAACACTGCCGGTGCTGCCGCCTGCCGGCGATCAAGACCCGCTCCAGAAGCGGCAATGTTCAAGGAATCGAGAACCCGCAGGGTTTCCTCCAGCCCCGCGTATCCCCAGTCAAGCAAATGGTTGTTCGCCAAGGCGCAGCAGTCGAGTTTCAGGGCAAGCAGACTGGCGGCATTGTCCGGATGCATGCGGTAGTGAATGCCCTTGTCGAGCCACCAGTCATCACTGCTTGTCAGTGCGGTTTCCAGATTGACGAGGGAAGCATCCGGGCATTGCTGTTTAAGAAGCGGCAGAGAATCGCCCCACACATAGTCGAGACCGACGGGAGCGGGGATTCGCCCCGAGTGGCGCTCCGCGAGTATGATGTATTGCCGCGCATCCCTGACGTAGGGCTCATGCAACTGCGGATCATTGGGATGCGGCAGCAGTTGGTCGATACCACGCCCGGTCATCAGGTCGCCGGCAAAGAAAAGTTTTATCCCGTCCCTCTCGGCCATTCTCTGCGACCTCCTGCGCGGCTCAAGCCGAGACCGACTGCGTCACTCAGCCGAAAGTGGCTTCTGAAGACTAATAGCGCCACGAACCTGCCCGAGACGGTAACCCGTGGCGGTATCGCCCGAATAATGGAGCTGCAGTGCTTGCTCCACCGCAGGCGCGAGCTTTTCACCGTGGCAGGACAAGCAGAGCGGCTCGACGCCTTGTGCCTGCATGTAGCGAAAGGTAGTCCCCACCTGTTGGGCGACATGGATATTGGCTGGCTGCTCGCCAGCAGCCTGGCGATGGTCGAATTCCTTCAGCTGCTCGCGCTCCCAGGCGTCCGGCATCGCCGTGTTCCGATTGCGCGGCTGGAGACTGACCCGGCTCACCTGCCAGTCGGTTTTCTCACTGAGCTGCTGTGCGATGGCTGGTGCCCGTTGGGAGCAGACCTCAATTGCCACGGCGGGGCCGCCTTCGGACATGGCTTTTTGCAGGGTGGGTTTCAGCTCGCCCACGAACTGCTGAACGATGCGCTTGGCCTCTGACTCCAGGTCCGCTGGTCCGTCGTGATCGGCTGTATCGGCCTGAGCCGTGTTGAAGCGAAACATGAAGCTGAGACCGATCGCGAAAAGCGACAACTGCATTTTAGCGTTCACATGATTTCCCCTCTGGCTGCAGCGAGTTATTGTAGTAGTGCATCTTCGCGCGTTTCTTGACCTTTGTCATGACCATCTGCTCGTCATGCTCGCGGCTCGCCTCGCTTCTCTACAGCCTCGCGAGCACCGCGGTGACCCTTGGCCGAGAGGTCGGCAACATCACACAGTGCGTGGTCGTTGCCGCCTTTGCCTCCATCTGAAATCACGCTGAAGGACCCATCGGTTTCAAGAACGACCGCGTGAACAATATTCAGGTCCGGAAAGCCCTCGCCGCGTACCGCCGAGCGCAGCTCCTCGCTGGTCACTCGCGCGCGGACAAGAGCGGCTGGCAGCGGCTTGCCCTCGTAAAGCAGCAATGCAGGCTCACCGGTCACCACCCGCCGCACCCAGCCGACTCGCACGCTGGTCCAAGTGACGATGAATTGCAGGCCTATCAGCAGCGCAAAAGCAAGCGCGCCTTGTGCAAGGGTAGTATCTTTGCTGAGCAACACCGTCGCGAGTGTAGAGCCCAGTGCGACCGTCACAACCAGGTCAAATGCATTCATCTTCGACAGCGTTCGGCGCCCGGATATGCGTAGCAGGAACACCAGGCTCGCGTAGCCAAGTACCCCGAGCACAAGCGTGCGCCATAATGCCTCCCAGCTGTCAAAAAGAATTGGATTCACGTCTGCATCTCCGTCGTTACCGTATCAACGCCCGCAGGCGACCTCATCCGGAACATGAGCAAAGATTAGACCGCTTGCCTCAGCTGCTTCGCCGAACCGAATGGCTGAGTGCCTTGTCCTTAGAGAGTGAGCGCAGATGATCGAGCGCCTTCTGATCCGATCTCACAAGCGTAAATGGTCCAGTTTCATGAACGGCGACAACGAGCATAAACGGTTATTTTTCGGATTGCCTGTGTCCAGCGACATTCGCCAGGAACTCACAAGCTTGCAACCTGCACGAGGTCGATCGACGCGACCGATCGCTCCCGCGCAAATGCATATCACGTTGCATTTCGTCGGCCAGGCGGACGCCGGATCGCTAATCAGCGCGCCGGGAAATCTCCAGGAAGAAGCTTTCACCCTGGATTTCCAAAAGCTCGGCTACTTCGGATCGGCGAGACGAGGGGGAATACTCTGGATCGGTTTTGAGGAGCATCCAAAGCTGCATCGCCTTCATCAGCGCGTAGGTTCGGGTCTGCGAGCAGCGGGTTTGGAGCTCGACACCCGTCCATTCACGCCACACGTCACACTTGCCCGGTGCCGGCCGGGAGCGCCGGCGGAGGTATTCGAATCCTTTCTACAGCAGGATCTACCTGCGCTGCCCCCACTCTCTGTTAGCGAGGTGATTCTTTATTCGAGCACGACTGGACCCGAGGGGTCTGTCTACCAGCGGGAATACACCTGGCCTCTTTTGCGGCTTTGAAATCAGCAACTCTCAACGGTTGGTAAGCTGGCATGGCGTTCGCTTCCGGCTAAAGATGTTCACCCGAAGTAATATATGCCAAGGGAGTTTTATGCCCATCTCAGCTCGCGTCCCCGGTATTTTGCTGGCCATGATTCTGCTTAGCGCCTGCGCGACCCAGCCCTTGTATTCACCCGCCGAAGATCCGGAAAGCACAGGCTACTGGGAAACACGGCTTTCCGACAATCGATATCGCGTGAGCTTTATTGGCTATGCCAACACGCCGGGCGAGGAGGTCAAGAACCTCGCTCTGCTTCGGGCAGCTGAGCTGACGCTCGATGCGGGCTACGACTGGTTCGAAATCGTTGAAAGGGAAACCAGAGAAGGCATCCGCCGAGGCGAGCCGCGGGTGTCTATTGGGGTAGGCACGGGCTGTGCGCCGTTCGGCTGCAGGATCATCAACTCGCGCTGGTATACGGGTGTAAACGTGGACAGTCTTTACTATGGAGACCGTTACCGGACCAGCATGGAGATCCGCATGGGCAGCGGCAAACCCGAAGACCCGAATCGCGTTTATGATGCCGCGGAGGTTGCCGCCTATCTCCAGGACAACTTGCCCGATGCTCCTGACGTGAATAGGGTAATCGACTAGCGGGTGAGCTTAGCCAGACTCTCGGTTATTGTCGTCACGGGAGTTGACCAACAGGAGCGCGCAGCCGGTCTTGCGAAGCAACTCGCGAACCAGATCCGCATCGGTAGCCGGGTGGTCCGCAGGCAGCACGATCGCCGATGCGTGCTGCCTGCGTGCAAACTGCGCAATCGATTCAGCATCGCACCGCGCAAGATGAAACAGCTTCAGTGAGGCAATCGAGCTCGGCCCACTAACCAAACGCGCAAAAATGCTTTGCGTCTCGGTGACGTTATCCGAAGTGATCGCAGCCAGTACTCTTGACCCGAGCGCCCGGGCAAGGCGCCTCGCCTGCGTCGAGGTGCGCGGCAAGTCTTCCTCACTTTGAACAATCATGATCACCGGGCGGTGATCTTCGGGCTCCCCGTCGCGCAGGAACAGGATGGCGGGAAGCTGTGAATGAGCCAGCTCGTGAATGGTGCTCCCCCACCAGGCGCGGGATCCGATTTGCCGGGGCGGCATGTCCACGATCAGAAGTTCGGATTGGGCGGCGGCACGCTCGAGTTCCGCAACGAGATCGCCGCGGGTACTGAGGAATTGATGGGGAACACCGATAGATCGTGCAAGTGCTTCGAACTGTCGCCGGGCACGGAGCATGCTGCCACGCATCTGCCGCTCCAGCGCGAGCGTTTCCAATCGACGAAAGCCCCCGGAGAAAACTACCTCGCGGGCCATGCTCGACTTCGAATGAGCTATCAGCCTGGCGTCCTCTACAAACACCCCGCGTAACTCCAGTGGCGCCTCGCTTGTGAGCTTCCGCAGAATTCTCTGCAAGCTGGCCCCCGAAGAGGCCGCATCCAGGACAACCACGATCCGCGAGCCCACCATGCTAGTCGTTCGCCCCCGGTTTGTTCTGTTTGCGGTCCGAATTCGATAACTGCTCGAACCGCTCGCGCGACTGCGCAAAATGCACCAGGCGATCTTCGGCGCGGCGATTGACTGAAGCCTCGAGGAAGTTCCCTTCATTATCGCGCTCACCGGCCGGGGATCCCGTCAGAATGGAGAGTGCTTCGTCCACGGTCTCGACACCGTACACGTGGAAGTTCCCATTGCGTACCGCTGCTACCACGTCTTCGCGAAGCATGAGATGTTTGGCATTGTCCTTGGGTATCACTACGCCGTGACTGCCGTCCAGCCCACGCTTCCGGCACAAGTCGAAGAAGCCCTCGATCTTCTCGTTCACCCCGCCAATCACCTGCACCTGCCCATGCTGGTTGATGGAACCGGTGACGGCGAGATTCTGCAGGATCGGCACCCCCGCCAATGAGGAGATCAGCGCGCAGGTTTCCGCCACCGAAGCGCTGTCGCCCTCTATGCCACCGTAGCTCTGCTCGAAGACCAGGCTTGCGCGCAGTGAAAGGGGCGTGTCGATCGCGTATTTGGCTGAAAGGTAGGAGGACACGATCATGACGGCCTTGGAATGGATGTGTCCACCGAGTTCGGCTTCCCGTTCGATGTCGACAATCTTTCCTTCACCGATTCGGGTGGTTGCAGTTATGCGAACCGGGCGGCCAAAGGAAAAATCACCGAGGCTGAGAACTGACAGCCCGTTGATCTGCCCCACCTCTGCGCCAGCGGTGTCTATCAGCAAATTGCGGCGCAAGGTTTCATCCAGCATCTCATCTCGCAACCGGTCGGCGCGTTCAACTCTGGCGTCGACCGCGCGCTGTACGTGACTACGGCCGACGGTGTCTGCTCCGGCTTTGCCAGCCCAGTAATCGGACTCCCGCAGTAGGTCGGTCGTGTCTCGCAGGCGCATGCTGAGTTTCTCGGAATCGCCCATTAGTCGCGCGCTGTGCTCCACCATGCGCGCGACCGCCTCTCGTGAAAACGGGCGCAGAGATTCGCGGTGCGCGAGACTCGCCAGCAGATGTCCGTAGAGCCCGGTGTTTTCAGCCGTACGCGCGATGCGGTCTTCAAAATCCGCGGCCACTTTAAAGAGATCGGCGAAGTCCGGGTCGTACATGCACAACATCTGATAGAGCAGGCGATCGCCGATCAGCACCACCTTCAAGTTGAGAGGAATCGGCTCAGGCTCCAGCGACACGGTGCTGACGAGGCTCATCAGTTCCGCCATGGATTCGATCCGAATCTCTTCCGCATCTAGCGCGCGCTTCAACGCGGGCCAGGCATACGGCTCGGTGAGCAGCCGGCTGGCATCCAGAATCAGGTATCCCCCATTGGCGCGGTGCAGTGCGCCGGGACGGATCATGCTGAAATCGGTAATCAAGGCGCCAAATTGGGCAATGTGCTCAACTCTCCCCAGTAGATTCTGCAGGCTCGGTTTGCTTTCGTAGACGATTGGCATGTACGGTTCTTCATCATCGCCGCCGACAATCACGTTGACGGAATAGCGCCTGAGAACCGGCGTTTCCACATCGACCGAGGGCGTCTCGCGAGGCTGGTCGGCATTGGGCATGAACTCGCGGGCGTTTTGCAGCACATCTTCGTGCAGATCGTTGAAGTAGCCGGTCAGCTTGGCGTGCTCGCGGTACTTCTCCTTCAGCCGGGTGATCGGGCCGCGGACCGCGAGGTCGGTGGTTTCACGATTGAATTGTTTGATTTCCTCGTGCCGTTGCTTGTGCCACTGCGGCACCTCTTCCAAATGATGACGCAGTTTGTCGCTAATTCGCTCAATCGCTTCCCTGGTGCGGCTCTGCTCGTCTTCGGGCAGTTCACCGAACTCCGCATCGGTAATCAGCTTGCCCTCCCGCAAGGGGGCAATTCCAAACCCTTGCGGAGTGGGAACGACGCTCAGCCCTTCCTTGCGCGCCTGTTCTTCGATTTCCTCCAACCGCGCCTGGACCTTCTCTTCGAACACCTGATTTATTTCGAGAATGCGGCTGCGATACTGCTCTCCTTCAAAAGCGGAAGGGATCGCGGTCTGTAACTCTTCTACGAGCTGATCGAGATCGCGCTTGAAGTCTTTGCCTTCGCCACTCGGGAGCGCTACTGCCAGCGGTTTTCGGGAATCGGCAAAGTTGTTGACGTAAACCCAGTCAGAAAGTACGTCGGCCGGTTGATCACCTTCACATTGCTTGCTTTTCCTCCCCTGAAGAAAATCTCGCACGATCCTATGCCGGTGACTGCCAGGGCTGGCGAGTACAAAGAGGTTGTAGCCACTGCCGCGCATGCCGATCCCAAAGTCCATCGCCTGCAAGGCACGGGTCTGGCCGAAGGTGGCATCGACATCGGAGACGTCCGCCGTGGTTTCAAACGAGATCAGGCTCGGATCGCAGGCCAGATAAAGGCGCTCTGCATTCAATCGGAAGCGGTTTACGGGAGAATCAGGTTCGGACACGGTTCGCTCACTTGTTGGAACATGAAGAACCGGCAGTGCGCCGGCCCGGCTCGGTGAGCCTAGCTGAACACACTTGTGTCGGATTGAAGGTGACAGAGATCAAAGACGAGAACGCCAGTCCCCTCGAATGACTCAGCGATTTTCGGTCATTCTCAGCGTGCGACACACTTCTTCGTCGGTGGTTTGGGAGAAGTCCTGGTAACTGCCACCAACCGCTCTGAAGCCTGCGGGCGCATCGACGCATACCACTTCATCCGCCAGCTCCTGCAGCTCGCGCAGCGTGTCAGGCGCCGCCACCGGGACCCCGACCACAATGGACTGCGCATGCATCTTGCGAAGCGCGGCAATTGCAGCTTTTATCGTCGAGCCGGTCGCGACGCCATCATCAACCAGCACCACGATTTTGTCCGCCACGTCCAATGCCCCGCGACCGCGTCGGTAGAGTGTATCGCGACGCTCCACCTCCTCCAGTTCGCGATCCGCCACCTGCTTGAACTGGTCGGCACCAATGCCCCAGCGAGTGACCACCTCTTTGTTGACCACCTCAATGTCGCCCGACGCCACCGCGCCCATCGCCAACTCCGGGTAGTTGGGCAAGCCGACTTTGCGCACGATCAGAACATCCAGGGGCGCTCTCAGCAACTTTGCCACTTCCGCCGCCACCGGCACTCCGCCACGGGGAAGAGCCAAGACGATGAGGTTGTCCACGTCTTTTAGCGACTCCATGCCAGCTGCCAACCTGCGGCCCGCATCGATTCGGTTCTGAAAGATTTCTGCCATGCTCAGCTTCCTCGCTTGATGAGACAAGCCACCTATTGCGATCGCGAAGATCGCTCATGCATGCACTGTACCGATCATTTCGTTCGGAACCGGCACATAAAAAAACCCCGGGATGTCACCACCCCGGGGTTCCTTGTTAGCCGCTTCGCGTCTATTTCGGCGAGCCTTTCTCTTCCGCTCTCGCGCCGCCTAGAATGTTCGGCAGTGCATAGTTGCCTTCATGGCAGGCGTATTCGTAGATGGGTCCTTCAGTCGCCTTGAAGATCATCTCACCACGCCAAGGCTGGGTGTAGATTTCCGGATCGTCCACGATGAATTCGTAAAACATCTCGTCGTCGGCGATTCGGGTCAGCCGCTCAGTCACGACCGCTTCCGGAGAGATATAGAAGGATTGATCGAAATACAGCCGGAGGCTCTCGCCGGGATTGAAGTTTCGGGTTTCGATAACAAGGGTATCGCCGTCCCAATGACCAACGGAATCACCCAGCCATTGAGGCATTGATTCGGGGCGATGCTGGTCCTTCATGCGAATGATCCGCGCGTCGTGGTTCATTTCCACGAGGATGGCGACGGTATCCGCAGTCTGAACGATCTGGTAGTTGTTATTGTAGAGCACGTTCATCATCGGCGGGCCGCCGGTTGATCCGAAGCCGATGATGCAGCGTTCCGGCATCGGGCGAATTTCGGGACCGTCGTAGTTGTTGCGGGCTTCGTTTTGTTCGCTTTCAAAGCGCTTGCGCCCCGCTTCACTGTAGGGGAGCTGTCCATCCGCCGGGTCCACGATCCAGGACGTGCGATACTGGCCATCGATCATGGCGAGAGTCTCGCCGCCATCAGTCCAGAAATTGTTGTAACCACCCACGTTGTTGCCCTTTTCGGGCGGGGGCGCATTGGGATCGGTAGGCTTCAGATCTTCCTCCGCACGAGCAGCCTGTCGTGCGGCCAGCCTCTGAGCTTCCTCAGGAGTGATGGTAAGCGAGTCAAAGAAGGGACGACGAGTGAGAGTCGTCAGGCTTACATTGGTCCATATGCCCTGCAGATCGGGTGTGCCGTCTGCCATTCGCGGCGGTTCGTAGCCTGAAGTCGTTGCACAGCCACTCAACGCGGATGCGCTCAGGATGGCTGCTAGTAAGCTGGTTCGGAGCTTGAACATGGGGTCCCCGTTCTTATCTTGATAAAGACCGTGCTCCCTGCTTCTCGAGCGGTTGCTTTCCTTGCTTCACAGGCGTGCCTGTAAACCGCAAAAGGATAATTGACGGGGGGCTGATTGCATAGCGAGAAGTGTTTAGAAGCGTTACGGCCACACTAGGAACCGGAGACCGTGACCAGCGGTACTATGTGGGTGCTGTGCCCGGAGGAGGATGGATCCGGCTGCGTGAGCCGGATCCGGCGATACCAGGTTTTTTACTTGTCAGATTCTTCCTGACGCGCACCGCCAAGAATATTGGGCAGCGCATAATTCCCTTCGTGACACGCATACTCGTAAATCGGACCTTCGGTTGCGTTCATCACCATCTCCGCCCGCCAAGGTTGCGTGTAGATTTCCGGATCCTCGACTTCGAACTCGTAAAACAGCTCATCGTCGGAAATACGGGTCAGGCGCTCGGTCACCTTTGCATCCTGCGACATGTAAAACGAAGAGCCATAATACAGTCTGAGGCTTTCTCCGGGATTGAAGTTGGTCGTTTCAATGACCAATGTATCGCCATCCCACCAACCGATGGAGTCACCGAGCCAGGGACGAACAGACGCAGGGCGATGCTTCGAATTCATGCGAATGACTCGGGCATCGTGATTCATTTCCACAAGAATGACCACGGTGTCCGGTCCCTGCACAATCTGGTAATTGTTGTTATACATCACGTTCAGCATCGGCGGGCCACCGGTGGAGCCGAAACCAATGATGCAGCGCTCCGCCATGGGCCGAATTTCCGGGCCATCCATGTTGTTGCGTTGTTCCTCACGGGTGCTTTCGAAGATTTGCCGCCCCTTGTCTGTATATGGAAGCTGTCCGTCCTTCGGACTGACGATCCAGGAGGTACGGTACTCGCCATCGATCATCGCGAGACGTTCGCCGGCATCTCCCCAGAAACTGTTGTAACCACCCACTCCGCTGCCTTTGGGCGGCGGCGGTGCGTTCGGATCAGTCGGCTTCAGACCGGCCTCGGCGCGGGCTGCAGTCATCGATTCGATTCGCTGTGCTTCCTCGGCACTCAGCGTCAACGAATCATAGCGGCTCGGTCGGGTGAGGCCGGTCAGGCTCACGTTCGTCCAGGTACCCTGCAGATTGGGTTTCCCATCGGCCAGCCGTGGCGGCTCATAGCTGGTGGTTGCGCATCCACTGGCAAGTACTGCAAACGCCAGCGACGCCATCATTAGTTTTGTGGATTTGAGCATTTGTCCTCCGAAGATCCATTCGCTACAACTCCTCCATCACCAGAGATGCTGGAGACTTCAAGCGGGGTCGATTTAAGAAAGATGTTATTGAGCAAAGCCGGAGCGCGGCAAATTAGCGGGGAGAATAGTGAGGGCGGTTTGAAAAGTATAGTGGGATCGTGTTTAGAAAAGTTACCAGCGGGTCACGACAATGTGACCCGCTGAAAGAAGCACCTAGTTGTTACCAGCGGCTTCTCGTTCTTTTTTACGAGCGCCGGCCAGAATGCCTTCCATCGCGTAATTGCCTTCGTGACAGGCGTATTCGTATACGGGCCCTTCCGTCGCATGGAAGCTGAGTTCAGCAGTCCATGGTCGACTATAAAGATTGGAATCTTCCACCGTGAACTGGTAAACGATTTCGGTATCGGAGTGACGAGTGAAGCGCTCGATGAACTTGCCGTCCTGAGTAATGGGAATCGAGCTCTGCTCCATCTGCAAGGGCTTGATGTTGGTCGTCTCCACCACCAGCGTGTTGCCTTCATACCAGCCAACCGAATCACCAAACCAGGGCTTCATCACCGCGGGTCGATGATTTGCCTGCGCTTCCTTCTTTGAGGCAAAGGTAGGAATGATTCGCGCATCGTGAGCCATCTCCACCAAGATCATTACATGATCGTCGGTCTGCACAAATTGATAGGTGCTGTTGTACAGCGTACCCATCATTCCCGGGCCGGCTGTGTTGCCGAATCCGAGGAGGCAGCGTTCCGCCAGCGGCAATGCTTCTGGGCCAGATGCATCCCCGATGCCGGTCACGTAACGACGACCGAAGCCATGGTCTTTCAGCTTGACCTTCGGCTCCTTGAGGCGAGGCACCTGGCCGTTGGATGGCTCGATGATATAGGACGAACGGAATTCACCCCTGACCCGGGCCAGCGATGAACCGGGATCGATCCAGAATGAGTTGTATCCGCGAAGACCGAAATCGCTGCTACCTTTGGGCGGCGGCGGCGCGTCCGGATCGGTCACTGCATTATCGCTCGCTTCCTCGGGGGAAATACCGGCTACGCCTGTTTTTGCGGCAAGCATTTGCGCCTCCTGGGGGGATAGCACCAGCTTGTCGACACCCCGTGGACGCGAGAGGTTGGTGAGGGACGCATTGGTCCATATGCCAGTCAGTTCCGGGCGCTCATTTCCCTGGCCCGTTCCTATTGTCGAACATGCCGCAAGGCCAAGCACGAGCCCGCAGGTACCAATCTTCGCGGCAAGCCGCTTTGTTTTCCGCATACAAATCTCCCGGCTTACGAATACAGCCGAAGACTTGTATTCAATCGCCTTTCTTTGGTTTTATCGACCCGGTGAAGTCCCGGCCAATTGCCTGGCACGCAGTATAACCAAAAACCGTTCAGGCCCGCAGCGCCCTGACGCTATCGGCTGTGTAAGAAAAGGTTTTGAATGCGGAATAAAAAACTGGACGAAATCTGTTTGCACATCTTTACGCTTCGCGACCGTCTCGTGAAGCGTAAAGAGTGGTCACCGAGGATCCGCTATTTGGACTCGGCGGCCTCCTGTTCCTTCTTGCGCGCGCCAGCAAGGATTCCTTCCATCGCGTAGTTGCCTTCATGGCAGGCATACTCGTATATCGGACCCTCGGTCTTGTAGAAGCTTAACTCGGCCGTCCATGGTTGCGTGTAGAGCGCGGGATCCTCTACTGTGAACCGGTAGAAGATTTCATTATCGGAATGACGAGTAAATCGCTCGATGATTTTTCCTTCGTCGGTTATGGGAACAGAACTCTGCGCGGCCTGAAGCGGATGCAGGTTTACGGTTTCTACTACAAGGTATCCGTCCGCGTACCAACCGACGGAATCGCCGAACCACAATTCCATTTCTTCGGGGCCGTGACTCGCTTGCGCTTGTTCTGCTGACTCAAATATTGGCACGATGCGGGCGTCATGAACCATCTCAGCCAGGATCAGCACGTGATCCTCCGTCTGCACGAATTGGTAGTTGCTGTTGTACAGAGTGCCCATCATCCCCGGCCCCGCCGTATTCCCGAAACCGATCAGGCAACGCTCAGCCAGAGGCAGAGCCTCCGGGTCGGAATTCCCGCCTTCTCCAGTCACGTAGCGAATCCCGAAATTGGTCGAGCCCCTACCCAGCTTGGCTCGCGCGCCATCACGCCAAGGGATCTGACCGCTCTCTGGCTCGACAATGTAAGACGACCGGTATTCGCCCTTTACCAAAGCAAGGGAAGAGCCTGGATCGGTCCAGAAAGCGTCGTAGCCGCGGACCCCGAAGTCCCGGCCACCCTTGGGTGGCGCGCCCAGGTTTGGATCGACAAAGGCGCCCGTATCAGCCTCGTCGGGAGATAAGCCCGCGATACTCGTACTCGCCGCCACTTGCGCGGCTTCCTCGGGGTTCAGCACCAGCTTGTCTGTGCTCTTCGGTCGCGTGAGTTTGGTGAGTGAAGCATTGGTCCAGATGCCGTTGAGGTCAGGACGACTTTCCTCTGCAGCAGTGCCTGCGGACACAGCCGCCACGAGGAGCCCGCAAAAGAGAGATTTCAGCCCGATATACTGGTGCATCGACATGATTTTCACTCCTTGTTTATCCTTCCGACAAATTTCCCCGAATGATAGTTGCGCTCTGCTGGTCAAAGAACGCTCGACTCCGGACTCAGTGTGCCGAGCTCTGACCGGAACGGTTATTGTGGTCGGCCGACGTGTTTCTCGGAACAACCAAGCGATTTTTCGAATCACACGACGGCAGCGCCTGACATGGAGCCTCCCACTTTGCCTAGATTAGCCCTAGCCTCCTCCGCCCTCGTCCTTGCGTTTCTAACGGGCTGCGCTTCCCGCCAGCCTGCCAATCCGTACACCTGGGACATGGACTTCGAAGAGGTAGAAGCACAGCGAGTCCTGCAGTCAGAAGACGACTGGCACAAGGACTATATGCAAGAGTTTCTGGCAATACACCAGAGGTATGCGGAGGAATATTTCCCAACGTGCGGACAGTATCTGCTTGCTGGGGGATATAGAGAGCTTGAGTTGCTATTTGTTTTGGACGCCAGCGGAAACGTCATCGGGCTGCGCACGCGCCCCAACGTCCCTGAAGCTCTCTGCTTTGTCGACTTTTTTGGCAGCTTCGACTACCCCGAACCCGGCCGACTTTTCTATGGAAAGCTGCAGATCTCGGGAACAGTCGAACGCGCTGCCCCGCCCCTCACCAACCGCCGGCCGCCAGGCACTTCAGCCAACCAAGACTTGCGAAAGACGCTGACAGGCGCTTGGGCTTGGAACGAAGAACAATGCGCCGCGGACCCGATACGGATCTCGTTCTCGGAAGACGGCTCGTTGATGTATCACAGAAACAAGAAAGGTTTGTATCTGGGCGACAAGAGCTCACCGAAGGAACGCGTGGTCTACCAAATCCTCGCAGCCAGCGAACGCGGAATGCGCACCATGATCGAGGGCGAGGACCGCAAGACCCCCGAAGGGGACACAGTTGGATGGGACTTGATCCTGCTAAGTGACGATGCCTTTTGCTGGCACCGCTGGGATTGGCCGGAGGAATGCACTCAGCCGCTGATATCCTGCGACTGAGCAAGTAACGACGTCAAGTGCCGAAGAGCGATGCTAATTGCAATCTGTAAACTTGGATTTGCAAGTCATGAACAAAAACGCCAGGAGCGTTTTTGCACAGCCGCCAGGCTGCTCGAAGCACGGGACGTAAAAGTGCCGTGAAGCGCATGGATGCGCGAGAGCGCCCGAAGGGCGAGGGCCATGGAGGGCCCGAGTGAATCCCCACAGCAATTTAGGCGGGTTTCCACATGCCACAAAAAAAACCCGGAGCTCTGACGAACTCCGGGTTTTTCGAATTAAAGCCTGACGATGACCTACTCTCACATGGGGAAACCCCACACTACCATCGGCGCTAAGCTGTTTCACTTCTGAGTTCGGAATGG
>WACF01000002.1 GCA_026192395.1 Proteobacteria bacterium 005FR1 | reverse complement strand
CTGCGAGAATACAACGAAGAGCGGCCACATGACTCCCTTGAAGACCTTACGCCTTGGGAGTATCTGGCTTTACACGAACAAATGGAAAGCTCTAGTTATGCCTGACCCTAAAAAGGGGAGGTTTACACTCCTCCGGGCTGCTATTTGTGATCAATTCTCGACCCTGGGTTTCAGGGATAGCGGTGAGCGCTGCAGAGGCGGCTGGTGGAGGTGATTCGTGTTTGGTACCAAATAATAGCTCTTTGCCCTCAAACAAGATGACCCGAGGGCTGCGAGGGGTCGCCTGTCTGCTCATGGGCTGTGGCGTCAGGAGGGCCGGTCGGATCGGGTGCGGCTGTCTTGCACGACTGCATCGTTAATGGGACGCCCCTCACCTTTCGGTGTTTGACCTCCAAAGTCCTAAACCTGCTTCGCTGCTTCAGGTCCCTCAGTAAGAGTTCCTGCCGCTCGTTGTTCTCATCTGGTTTATTCCGAATCGTGCCGACCTAAACGCTACAGAAATAATCCCAAGTCCGTCATTCGAATATTCAAAGCTTGCTCGCTGACAGCAAAAATATTTGCTACTCGATAGATGGTCAGGTCATCCGATATGTCTGGTTCCCCGAGCCTGATAAGGGTCTTAAATAGCATATTTTTCGGCATGAGGAGCTCAGCCGCGAATCTATTTGCCTCTTTCTCCCTCCCCGCGTCAATTACTGCATTTGATCCGTTGCGATTTGCACGATGATATATTGAAATTTTTTCATCGATAAAGATGTCTTCTTCTTTATCGGCATGGAGCACGTAATGGCCCAACTCGTGCGCGACCGTAAATCTCTGCCGAACGACGGGTTGTTCTTGATTGATCACGACTGTCGCTTTCCCGGATTTCACAAACAGAAAACCGGATACATTTGGCTCCAATTTTTCGAATCTGACATCGATGAACCACTTCTTCGCCAACGTCACTACGTCAACCGGAACGGCGTCCAACGACTGCTCCCTTAGGCTTTTTTCTACAAAACGTCGGATGCTTTCGGCGTCTGGTGAGATCTTTTCTACAAGGCCACTCTAAATTCGCTGGCGGAGATTGGCTCCCTATTGGATTCGGACGGGCCGGTGCGTGTCCACAACTGGGGCATCGTACGACCCGGTGATGCTCCTTTTGATACTTCCACGCCGGGCGAGGATAGTCATGATGAACGACAAAGAACGAGAAGACCCACAACCAGAACGAGGCAAAGGCACACCCGATGGGAAGGGCAGACCGGTGGACCGGGGGAGACCTCTTCCATCGCACAGGTCGTCAGCCCAAGTCTACGTTCGGCCTACCAAGCCCAAGTAGATGCGATATTCGAAGCATATCCGAGTACCAGGGTCTGGGAAGGGGCGGCGGGAATGTGGCTAATATCGGAGAGTGTGCTGCTGGACGGACTCGAAAGGCGCGCCGTGTTCGTCACCGCCATTCCGTATGTGGAGGGCTGGTTTCCGAGAAGCTGGGCCTTTTGGACACATCCTCTCGGATATCACTGGATTGGCCCACGCCACACCAATTCCCAGACGGGTCGATCTGTGGTTTCGACCCACGGGATCGAACTTGGTGGTCAGGCAACAGCTTGGTCGCATTATTGGACCTGTATAGCGGCTGGGCGCTTCGCCACTTGCATTTAGAGGCATTTGGAAGATGGCCCGGTTACCAGTCCGCACACTGCAGTTTCGAGAGGCTGACGGAGTTTACTCTTGGCGAGTATTGTGGATGTGGAAACCACACCAAGCTCTATCAAGATTGCTGTCGAAACAAAGATCTGGCGAGAAAGCCGTTACCCACGTTCTTCGAATTCTGGAAGTTCTGCGCTGGCCGAATTCATAGATCGCCTCCGGGGTTGGTTTCTGCTTTTCTTCAAAACCCAGAGAGTCCGCCACCAGAGTTGCAGTGTTTGTACCAAGATAGCTAGAAACTCCAGCTTTCAATCAACCCTTCGCTACAGCTAAACCGAATTACTCAAACGATGGCAGCCGAACGCTTCCTACGAGCTCCATGAAGCGGACTCCCCCATGTTTCTGGCGGCCGGAAGGTAAGGTTCCCCAGGTACGAAGCGCCAGCCATCCCAAGTGCATAGCAGGTCCGCTGACCAGAGTATCTTCGGCAACTTGGGCATATGCAGGTCAATTCGGTGTCGCTTGGGGAGCCGTCTTCTGCCCTCCCAGATATCAGATGAACTTTGCCCCAAGCGCCGGTGCGCCTTCCATGTGAGTGGCTAACGGCCACACAGGTCAGAAACAATTCATCGCCGCCTAGCATCTTCCGTCTTTGCGTGGAATGCAAAAGGCACGCAGCAGTGGGGCCGCTCGGGAATCTCCTAGGAAAAAGGATCGGGTCCGTCCGCCGTACCACCACCGCTGCCATGATTCCGTCAGAACTGCCGTCAGTCGGACCGACCGAACCGCCACTCACCCGCCCGATATCCTTGATAGTCGCACTCGCAGAATCTTCGGGATACCCGGCCAAGCACCCCCTGTGCGGCTATCTTCTCGGCTGCTCACTCCTGTGTTCGTTGGGCCAAATCATCCAGGCGGGGTCATCCTCCGGCTTGGTATTTGTGATCAACTCTCGCCCCTCACCTCACTCCAGAGGCGGCTGGCGGCCCTGCGAGGCATCGTCTGGGCGGGGGTGTTTTCTGGCCCGAGGCTTCGATGTGGGCGGCTGAATGGCGGAGTCATGGACCAAAACTGGTGCGGCTGCTTGCCTGATAGCCGACCTCCCCTGGACCGTATGGGCACAAAGACTCGCTTCTCGGCATCCTGCCTCCAGGCGCTCGTTTGTGATCAAAGCTCGCCGGCATCCACTCGTGACGGCCAGGCTGGCCGATGATGATTTGTCTCCAAACAATGGATGCGAGTGCACTGCTGCAGGAGGGCTGTTGTTCGCCGGAGCGACCGATCGGGCCGGTCTGAATCGGTGCGACTGGCTTCGTCAGTGCATGTCAACGATCTGGTGCACACGCGTTGTTTGGGCCGAAAGCATCTCGGCCCGGCGGCATGGCCAAGGCATGTTTGATCGCAATGTCCCTGAACTTTCATTGCTCTCGCATCAGCTGGGCGGTCCAGGGCGGCGAGTTTGAGATCATCCTCGGGATGTCTTTACAGCTTATTGCCGGGTGCGATTGGAAAACACATTCGGACTCGGGTTCGTCCAAGGTCCACGCCGAGAGCGCTCGGAGTAAAAACGCTTTGCAGTGCTGATCACTGTGGAGAAAACTCTTACTCTTGAAAACTCGGTTATAATATGCTATAAATTGTTATAATAAGTTACAACGTTATATAACCACTATAACGTAGCTCGCCAAAGATCTTCGCCTTCTCTTCAGTGCATCACTCGCTAACGAGCAAGCCAGCTGGACCAACTTGGGCCACAGTGGTCCCGCATCGACCCGTCTTGGGCCAGAGGTGACCCGCTCGCGCCAAGTTGCAGCCACACTGGGCCACGCCTGGTCACATCCGGCCCGGAGAAACCCGCGTTATCGTGGTAAGCGAGGAGAGTGACAGAGATTTTGCAGCACTGGTCGAGTGCGGCAGGAAGCCTGTCGCACGACCTCCAAGTGGCAACAGCTAACGGAAGGAGTTTCCATAAAGCTGCTCCCAGGACGATCTTGTGAGATTGCTGGAAGTTCGCGCCCGAGCGGTGATTCCTCAAGCATCTTTGCGACTAGCTTAGCGTCCGCCAGTGCTCGATAACGCGTATCACCGATTTCCATGCCAAGCTCAGCATATGCCCCACCGATCCCGCGTCGCCGAAGGCCCAGTGCACCTCAGCCGAAGAACTCTACGCTCTGATGGCTTACGAGTTCCGTCATTTCCACAGCCACTTAGCTAGCGAGCAGGTTGCCTGGTATAACAGAGACCATACATCTCTTCATCCCTACCCGCGTGAACGCCGGGAACGACTAGCACGGTATGATAATCGCCCCCGCTGCTACGTAGACCGAGATTGGATGCGGATCGCTCGCAAGAAGATTCGGGCGCAGATGGACAGCGGGATGGCCGCGTCGACGCCTGTGTCGGTGAAGTTCGAGGGAGGCCTTCTATTCCAGACGCCGGAGCACGATGAAGGGCAGGACGAACTTGCCGTGGTCTGCGGTGCGGTAGTGGCCGCGCAGGGTTTCGGCAATACCCCAGACAAAGTTACTGAGTTCGGCAACTTTGCTGCTGAGTCGGTCTTCGGTCATGCCGGGTTTCTCCTTGAGCCAAATCGTCTAATGATAGCGAAGAATCGCGCTAACTGCGCTCCTTCGCTTTCGCCGGGTGGCCGCCATGCCAGCCCCATCCATACGCAGTTTGATCGTCTTAGCGGAAACGCGATGAGCGCCGCGCAGAACTCATGCCGGATTACCAACCACGTTGCGGCGGTGAGCGGCAAGGGCCAGGCCGCCGGAAGCTGCGGCGGAAAGCTCCTAACCCACTCTCCTCCGCTAAGCGCTTCCACCCTTCTGCCGCCATCAAGTCCCCGAGTCGTCGTAGCGGATAAAAATATCGTCCACTACGCGGTTGCCTGTAAACACAGGGTGCTGCCTCGCGTCTTTGCGGACCACGAAGTTTTCTTGGACGAACCATGGTAGTGATTCGATTGTAGCCAACACAACGGCCAACCACGTCGAGGGTCGGCATGCGAGACCGAGCCGGGCAAATTCCGCCATCGCCGAATGAACCTCGTTGGACCGCTTGACGGTGTGCACGAAGTCGTATGCTAATTTAACGGCAGGGTCTACCTGCCCGGATTCGTTGGGTCGCGTATTGCCTACGGAATGGCTCCCCTCGCGAGCTTGGCCACCGCGCATGTTTTTCTTTGCTACCGTCATATTGACGCTCCTACATTAGATGGATTCTGCGAGCCTTGCTCGGCTCGCTGTCAGTGAGTGCTCCGCGAAAGTCCACCTCTGGCTCCTGTCGAATTACACGGGCTCAATTCCTATTCTAGGGCGCTGGATGATAAAGTGACTTCGTCCGGCGCCACCAGGTCAGTTTGAAGTTTCCGAGCGAGCCGCTCGTGGGGCTAGCTCAGCAACCGGGGTGCGAGTCGATCTTCGGACCTAAATCGGGTTTCGCCCGACCCGCCGTAAACGCGGCAAAACTCATCACGCACGTCCCGGCTGGTAGCTGAATGACTGGCCTGCAGCTTCCTCAGCTAAGGCCTCATGGACGAGCTGTTCGGCTACCGGGTCGGGGATTCCTCCGTGTACTCGGTGTAACAGATACCATTGCATGATCACGCCAGCGAGGTTGTCCTCGTGCGTATTCCGCAGCAGTTCCACGGGTAGGGAGCTTGCCTCGCAAATGCGCTCGATCACTCGCCAATCGAAGCCCACGTCTCCATTGGTGTGGCGCACCAAGTTAAGTTCTGAAAACTCCACGTCCTCAGGAATCGCTACTTTTACTGCCTGACGTTGCATATGTACTCCACAGTTTTCTTGAATTTCGGAGCCACCTACGGCTAGCTTTGCATGGACTCTCACAAGCCGTAAAAGCCAAGGCGACCTGCTTTAGTCGTTTGATGCGGCTCTGGGGAGGTCGTCGATCCAGTTGTGAATCTCGGAAAGGCGCCAGCCCACCATAGTTGCTCCTAAACGCATCGCCGGCGGGAAACCTCGCTGCCGACGCCAACGCCAAAGCGTGGTGGTACTGATCCCCAACATGCTTGCCACTTGAGCAGGACGAATTACAGGATCGTTAATGGGTACTAAACGAGGGATTTTGGTTTCTGTGGTCATCTCATATCTCCTGGTTTGCAGCGGAATAGCCCGCTTACCTTTGTATATCGCCATCGATTGTCGAAATTCGGTAACGCATTCAGGAATTTTTTTGATTACATCGCGCCACCATGTTTTGCCGTCTGTAACTTGTCGTGAGTGCCGAACTCAACGAACTTTATACGATATCGCCCCTCCAGAATGAGCGGCTTCTTCGGATCGAGTCTGGTGGTGTGTTCAATTGCGGATATGTGTTTCTGTGTTAATCATTTCGCCTCCTTGAGGCTCTAGAGTTCGTGGAAAATCCCCGTTACCTAAAGTTATCGCTACCATTTCCACGATTCGGTAATCGGCGGCAGGGCGAAAACTCCTAGTTTATTCTTCCGCTCCCGGACCACGCTGCCGCGTCCTCTCCGCCGTCCAAGAGAACACTGCCCTTAGAGTTAACAGGGGTTCTTACCAGTCGGTAGGATGTATATACTTCCCCATTCAAAATGCATTGAACTAGTGGCTTGTTGTTATGCCAGAACGAGAAAGTGATCACCAATTAATCGACCGAATCCAGAACCGCGACGAACGAGCGATAGAGGAACTTCAGCGACGATATAGGAAGGTCGTTCACAGCGCTTGCAGACAGGTATTCACGTACAAAGGCCTTCATACGCAGCTGACGTTTGACTATAAGGAGTTGATCCCTGATGTTGAATCAGTCTTATGGAGCGAGCTGGTGAAAAGCATTCAAGAGGGAAAGAGCAGCTTGGCGAACGCCCCGAAGAAGATTATTGCTCAAGCGGCCAGAAACCAGGCGACAAATCTAGTCAGAAAGAGTCTTCGTCGGCGGAAAGCAGGCAACCCCACCGCGGCAGACCTCACGTTTCCTCGTCTAGATGAACTACTAGAGAGTGAACCCGAAAGCCTGGTACACGACCAGAATCCTGAATCGATTTACCTCGACGATGATTTGGCAACAAGACTCGTGGAGAAGATGACGGAGCGACAGCGTCGAGCTTTGGAGATGACACTCGATGGAATGCGCCGGCATCAGGTCGCAGCCGAGTTGGGCGTGACCGAGAAAACCGTGTATAGCGATCTCAAAGCCGCGAGAGCGAAATTCGACGAACTACTGCAAGATTAGGACGACTCAAGCGCAGACGTCATCAGATCATCTATATTGTCTGCCCATTTCTGTAGCCACTCCTTAGCCTCTGCTTCGTAGGTATGCAGGTCGTAAGTCCCCTCTATGCCACTGCGACTGTGCCCCAGTATCGCCTCGGCCACTTCGTTCGGGCAGCGGAGGCGCGCCAAGCCTGTTCGCACTGTCCGCCGTAGATCGTGCGGAGTCCAATGAGCGATGTCGACCATTCGTCCGCTTTCCCTGAGATGCCAGGCTTGCTCAGTCAGAGATTTTTGCTGGATTGGCTTGCCGGTCTTCTGGGAGGCAAACGGGTACACTCCCGTGGTCAACTTCAACTGCCTCAAAAAATCGACCGCTTGATTCGGAAGCTGAACATAACGTTCAGTTCCGTTTTTGCCCGGGATGTGGAGCGTCCCCTTCTCGAGATCGACATCTTTCCAAGCCAAGTCGCACAGCTCACCGGTCCTGCACGCAGTCCATAGCGTCATCCGGAGAATGTTTTTTTGCGTCGGCGTGAAAACCGAGCCTGGCAACCACGCCAAAAGTTTGATTAGTTCTTGATCAGACAGGATCCGCTTCCCCCGCTGGGAAGTGAGCCGCACCCTCATTTTTTTAAGGCTGGATTTCGCAAGCACCCCCGGATTCGCGAAACTGCCCTCAAATTTCCCTCGTCCAATCGCAAATTCGTAAGCGGAAGTCAGTTCTCGGAGTACATTTCCCGCTTGGACGTTAGAGCCGCGGCCAACGATCTCCATCACCAGATCCACCACGTTCTGGCGTGACACTTCGGCAGCAGGTGTCTTCCCTAGGACTCTCACCGCGTCGCCATATAGAGTGCGCCGGGTCTCGTCTTGCCCCTTTCGCTTCCGCGCACCAGGCATCACCTTTCCGTTTACCTTCCGATCCTCGATGTACTCTTGCAGGTATAGCTCCACGAGATCGGTCACCGTGAACCTCTGGGCGCTCCCGGCTTGTGGGGCTTTCTTCCGGTTCCGCTCCTCCTTGAGCTCGGTTGCCGGACACCGCCCTTCTCGCCGAATCGATTTGAGCTCTTGCAGCCGTACCCGGGCTTCAGCAAGAGAGGTGGTTGGAAAGTAGCCAATTGGAGTCTGAACCAACTTGTCTGTATGGGGCGAGCGATATCGGTAGAAAAATGTTTTAGTACCCCCATTCCCGCAGGTAATCCGCAGGCCTCTATTTTCACCTGTATCGGACATAGTTTGGCCCGGCTTCATGGTGTCGAGTGCTCTGAACGACAGTGGTTTGCTATGCTGTGCAGTTGGCATCAAGATCTCCGTGCGCTCGAAACGGATAAGTATAGGTTTTTGGCCCGCGAGCCAAAGCTTACATGAATGACTATACTTTTTGCTACACAACAGTGTGCAAATGGGGCGGATTTCATGCGACTGCATCGCCTACCATGAACATCACCCAATAAGCTATTTTTGTCAGGAAATCAGCAAGTTAATGTCTGAAACCGCAGATAACCCAAAGCTTTCACAGGCACCACACACACCCATGATGCAGCAGTACCTGCGCATCAAAGCCCAGCACCCCAAGGAGCTCGTGTTCTACCGGATGGGCGACTTCTACGAGCTTTTCTACGAAGACGCGAAAAAGGCCGCCCGGCTGCTGGACGTGACCCTGACCGCTCGTGGTAAATCCGCCGGGGAGCCGATTCCCATGGCCGGCGTGCCCTATCACGCGGCTGAGGGCTATCTGGCCAAGCTGGTTCGCCTTGGCGAGTCCGTGGCGATTTGCGAGCAGATTGGTGATCCGGCTACCAGCAAAGGGCCGGTTGAACGGCAGGTTGTACGTATCGTAACGCCGGGGACGCTGACCGACGAGGCGCTGCTGGACGAGAGCAAGGACAACCTGCTGGTGGCGGTGAACGCCTGTGAGGGCGTGTTCGGTATCGCGCACCTGGACATCGGCAGCGGGCGCTTTCAGGTGCTGGAAGTTGGCGGGGAGGAAGGCCTGATCGCGGAAATCGAGCGGCTCAGCCCGGCGGAACTGCTGCTGCCGGACAACTGGAGCGGCAGCGGGCTGGTTGCCAAGCGTCGCGGCGCCCGACAGCGGCCGGTCTGGGAGTTTGATACGGAGACTGCCATCCAGCTGCTGACCAAGCAGTTTGGTACCAAGGACCTGTCCGGATTTGGCTGCGACCACCTGCCGGTGGCCCTGACCGCCGCTGGCTGCCTGCTCGGCTATGCGCGGGAGACCCAGCGCACTGCCCTGCCCCACATCCGCGCACTCAAACACGAGAATCGCGCGGAAACCGTGACTCTGGACGCGGCCACGCGGCGCAATCTGGAACTGGATCGGACGCTCAGTGGTGATGAGGAGAACACGCTGCTGGCGGTTCTTAATTGCTGCGCCACGGCGATGGGCGGTCGCCTGCTGCGGCGCTGGATCAACCGGCCCCTGCGCTCCTTGCCAATCCTGCAGCAGCGCCAGGAGGCCATCGCCGCACTAAAGAACAATTACCGCTTCGAGCCCATTCACCAGCTGCTCAAACAGGTTGGCGACCTGGAGCGCATACTCGGCCGTGTCGCCTTGCGCTCGGCGCGGCCCCGGGACTTGTCGCGACTGCTGGCCTCGCTGGCCGTCTACCCGCAACTGCAGACAGCTCTCGCCGAGCTGGAAGGCTCACTGATTGGCCGCCTGGCCCGGGAAATCAGCACCTTCCCCGAACTGGTGGACCTGCTGGACAGGGCGCTGGTGGAAAACCCGCCGGTGGTGATTCGCGATGGCGGTGTGATCGCCGAAGGCTACGATCCGGAGCTGGACGAGCTTCGCAACATCAGCACCAACGCCGGACAATATCTGCTGGATTTGGAAGCGAGGGAGAAAGAACGCACCGGCATCGCCACCTTGAAAGTGGGATACAACCGCGTGCACGGCTACTACATCGAGATCTCGCGCGGCCAGTCGGCTCAGGCGCCGGCTGACTACATTCGTCGCCAGACCATCAAGAATGCCGAACGCTTCATCACCCCCGAACTGAAGGAGTTTGAAGACAAGGCCTTGTCCGCAAAAAGCCGGGCGCTGGCACGAGAGAAAGGGCTTTACGACGATCTGATTGAAAAGCTGAACGAGTTCCTGCTGCCTTTGCAGGAATCCGCCGCCGCAGTAGCGGAACTGGATGTGCTGAGTAATCTGGCGGAACGCTCCGACTCGCTGAATTTCACCCGTCCGGAACTGCGCGAAGAGAGAGGCATTCGCATCGAAGGTGGCCGCCATCCGGTGGTTGAACAGGTGATCGATTCGCCCTTCATCCCCAATGATCTGCGCCTGGACAATGATCACCAGATGCTGATTATCACCGGGCCGAATATGGGCGGTAAATCCACCTATATGCGGCAGTCCGCACTGCTCACCTTGCTGGCCCACATCGGCAGTGACATTCCGGCCCAAGGCGCGACCATTGGCATGGTGGACCGGATCTTCACCCGCATCGGCTCTTCCGATGACCTGGCCGGCGGCCGCTCTACTTTTATGGTGGAGATGACCGAGACTGCGAACATTCTCCACAACGCCACTGAGCGAAGCCTGGTGCTGCTGGACGAAATCGGCCGGGGCACCAGCACCTTCGACGGTCTGTCCCTCGCCTGGGCCTGCGCCGATCATCTGGCCAATCGGGTCGGTGCGTTCACGCTCTTTGCCACTCACTATTTCGAGATCACCCAACTGGCCGCGCAGTTTGCAGGCGTTTGCAACCTGCACCTCGATGCCACCGAGCACAACGACAGCATCGTCTTTCTGCATCAGGTACAGGAAGGCCCGGCCAGTAAGAGCTACGGCCTGCAGGTAGCGAAGCTCGCCGGCATACCAGATCCGGTTCTGCAGAAGGCAAACGAGCAACTTCAGCAGCTCGAAAGCGGCCAGGAGCGCCCCCAGTTCACCGAGGCGCCGACCAGCCAACCACCGTCCAAGCCCTCCCCCATGCAATCGGAACTGTTCGGTGCCCCAGCTCCCCATCCGGCGGTGTCGCTGCTGGAGTCACTGGATGTGGATGGCCTCAGTCCGCGACAGGCGCTCGACAAGCTTTATGAGCTGCAAAAAATAGCCAAAAAGCTTTGATCTAAGAACCAAACCAGAAGCAATAAGCAGCCCCGCCGCCAAATCTAGTATCGGCGGGCGTTTCTGCTAGAATGCGCCCCTTGAATTTTTCGATGGAGGTTCCAGAGCATGACCTTTGTGGTGGGAGACAACTGCATCAAGTGTAAGCACACAGACTGTGTGGAGGTGTGCCCGGTAGATTGTTTTTACGAGGGGCCCAATTTCCTGGTGATTCACCCGGACGAGTGTATCGACTGCGCGCTCTGCGAACCCGAATGTCCGGTGAACGCGATTTTCTCGGAAGACGAATTGCCGGCCGATCAGACCGACTATCTCGACATCAATGCCAAGCTGGCGGAAGTCTGGCCGAACATTACCGAGAAGAAGCCGGCGCTGCCCGAGGCCGAGGAATGGGACGGTGTCGAGAACAAGCGCCAGTACCTGGAAGGTGTTCCGGACGACGTGGATCTCTGAGTCGCTGACGATCTGTCGCCCACAAAAAAAGCCGCAAATCAGCGGCTTTTTTTGTGTCTGGCGAATCTGGTGGAGAAGGTGGCGGCACCGAAGCGCCGCCCCTGTTCGCTAGACCTTAATTCCCACTAAACAGCGCTTCACCGTTCAGGCCCTGCTTTTCGAGGATATCGCGCAGGCGCTTCAGGGCTTCCACCTGGATCTGACGGACACGCTCGCGGGTTAGCCCGATTTCGCGACCCACCTCTTCCAGGGTACTCATCTCATAACCGCGCAGGCCAAAGCGGCGAGCGACGACTTCGCGCTGCTTTTCGGTGAGTTCCAGCAGCCAGTCATCGATGCTCGCGCTCAGGTCGCTGTCCTGGAGGAGCGTCGCCGGGTCGGAGACGTTCTGATCCGGGATGGTGTCCACCAGCATTTTGTCGGAAGACGGACCGACGGGCACGTCCACGGAGGTCACTCGCTCGTTGAGGCCCAGCATGCGCTTGACGTCATCGACGGGCTTGTCGAGCAGCTCGGCAATATCCTCCGGGCTGGGCTCCTGATCCAGTTTTTGCGCCAGCTCGCGAGCTGCGCGCAGGTATACGTTCAGTTCCTTCACCACGTGAATGGGAAGGCGAATGGTGCGGGTCTGATTCATGATCGCCCGCTCGATGGTCTGGCGAATCCACCAGGTGGCATAGGTGGAGAAACGAAATCCGCGCTCCGGATCAAACTTCTCAACCGCGCGGATCAGTCCCAGGTTGCCTTCTTCAATCAGGTCCAGCAGCGCCAGACCGCGATTCACATAGCGGCGGGCGATCTTGACCACCAATCGCAGGTTACTTTCGATCATGCGCTTGCGGGAGGCATCGCATCCCTTCAGCGCGCGCCGTGCAAAATAGACTTCTTCTTCCGCACTCAGTAGTGGGGAAAAGCCGATCTCGTTGAGGTAAAGCTGGGTGGCATCCAGACTTTTCTGGACCTTTTCCGCGGTTTCAGCATACCGCCCCGGTCCTTGTGATGCGTCGGAAGATTTCGACTCGCTCAGTTCGACATCCTCGTCAGAATCCGCCTCGTCTTCGAGGGGGAAGTCCTGGTAAACGTTTGCTTCCTCGTCTGCCAGATACGTGTCGATCTCTCTCTGTTGTGCTGCCATCGTTCTTAGCCCTGTGAGTATTTTCGGTTGTTCGTAATTTGGCGTCTCCGCCGCCCCACATGCCCCGTTTAATCTCTCAAGCAGCCTGTTGAAAAACCCTTGCAATGGTTTTTCAGTAGTCTGCGAGCTGTGTACCTGTTGCCACGCAGCTTAACAGCCGCAATTCTGGTTTTGATGGCCAAGCTTCTTTCTCACCGACGAGAGCTCACCGACGAGAGCTCACCGACGAGGCAAATACCGCAGAGGATCCACGGGCTTTCCATCGTGACGGATTTCGAAATGAAGCTTATCGACATTGGTACCGCTTGAACCTACTTCAGCAATCTGCTGCCCAGCCCTTACCAGATCCCCTTCTGCCACCATGAGCTTATTGTTGTGGGCATAGGCGCTGAGATAACTATCGTTATGCTTGATTATCAGCAAATTGCCATAGCCGCGGAGTCCGTTGCCTGCGTAGACCACCGTCCCCGACTCAGCAGCGACGACAGGTTCTCCCTTTTTAGCGCCAATATCAATACCCTTATTAAGAGCCTGAGCTCCAGAGAATCCAGTCAGAATTGTGCCACTCACCGGCCAGCGCCAGACGAGCTCTGACCGCTGCGTCTCGCTAGGGTTCGGTTGAGGTTGAGAGGGTGGCCGGGAAGTTGAACGCCCAGAAACCTGAGCGCTTTGCTCGGTTTTCACCGGGGGAGAATCCCGCTTGGGCGGCGGGTTCTGACGTAAGTCGAGGTTAACCTGCTGACCCGGATAGATGAGGTAGGGCTCGGCGATGCCATTTGCTCGCGCCAAACTCCTGACGTCGAGATTGTAACGCCAAGCGATGGAATACAGGGTTTCGCCCCGGGCGACGGTGTGATAGGTGATCTTTTTGCTGGGGGGTTGGGCCAGGGCATCTACGGGCGCGCGGTAGTCAGGTCCACTACATGCGGTCAGAGCAAGAACGGTCAATATTTTGACCATTTCCCGCAGCAAGCGCTTCGGCCCGGTGACGAATCGCACTTGGATATTCCCTCGACGTCTGGAGCATTTTTCGGCCAACGTTAGCATTCGCCTTCGGCCTGAAAACCGTTTTTATTAATAATTCGTCTAAGCGAAATCACCGACTATCACGAATTGCGCGCCAAGTCTAAAAAGTCAACAACTTCGGCCTTAAGAAGCCTTATTCCGAATGTGACCTTTTTGGGCAATAAGTTCCAATCCTAATACCAATGCGGCGCCAAGTACCGCGGCCAGAATCGCACCCGCGACCTGCGGATCTTCACCCAGCAGGCTGGCATATTCCCAGGGCGAGACGTTCTCCTGGACCAGCGGCTCCATCTCGCCGTGGCGGTTCTCATAGAACTGCACGGTGTGCTTCCACGGCCAGATCATCTGCAAAGACCCGATCAGGAAGCCGGTCAGAGTGGCCAGCGTGGGGCCGTGATAATGCCTCAGAAGCCAGGATAGTACATGGGAAAAGGCCAGCAGCCCCAGGACGCAACCCACTCCGAAACTGGCGAGCTTAATCACGTCAAAGCCGCTGATCGCCTGCAGAAAGGTGGAATAAAGCCCCATCAACAGCAAAATGAAGCTGCCGGAAATACCCGGCAAGATCATCGCGCAGATCGCAACTGCCCCGCCAATCATCAACATCCACCAGCTGTCCGGCGATTGAGCGGGATTCGCCAGAGCAATGCCGAAAGCCGCTGCAGCCCCCAGCGCTAGGCAGATGAACTCCGCCGCTCGCCAGCGTTCCAGCTGCCGCGCGACAAAAGCTATCGACGCGCAGATAAGGCCAAAAAACAGAGCCCAGACCAGCACCGGCCAGGTTTCCATCGCATAGCCGATGATTCTCGCCAGCGACAGGAGGCTGATGCCCACACCAGCAAAGACCGCCAGCAGGAAATTGCCGTTAATGTGCTTCCAGGCAGCCAGCAGACCTCCCTGGCGCAGCTCACGGAGTGCGCCCAGGTCGATCTTTCGCAGCGATTCGATCAGCTCTTCGTAGATGCCGGAAATGAAAGCAATCGTACCGCCAGAAACGCCGGGAACGACA
This sequence comes from Proteobacteria bacterium 005FR1, assembly GCA_026192395.1. Taxonomy (GTDB): domain Bacteria; phylum Pseudomonadota; class Gammaproteobacteria; order Pseudomonadales; family Cellvibrionaceae; genus WACF01. The sequence continues at coordinate 568,691 of WACF01000002.1, read as the reverse complement.
TCCGCCGCTCCCATGGCCATACCCTTGAGAAGCAACACCAGGTAACGGCGCATTCCACTGAACAAAGCCATTAGCGGGTGGTACCGGATAAGAGGGGTACGAACTTGACCGGCTCCAACTTCTGGGTGATGAAGCGGTCGTTTTCGTCATCGCGGATGATCAGTGTCAGCTGTTGTACTTCATCGCCGACGGGAATGACCAAGGCTCCGCCAGGAGCCAACTGGGTCAGCAAGTCGCGGGGCACCTCGCGCGGCGCCGCGGTGGAAAGAATGGCGGTAAACGGGCCTTTTTCGGGCCAGCCGAAACCACCGTCCGCGTGATGCAGGTGGACGTTGCGCAAACCCAGGTTGCGCAAGCGTGTGCGAGCCTTGTCCTGCAGCGGCTTGATGCGCTCGACGCTATAAACTTCCCCCGCCAGCTGGGCGAGGATTGAAGTCTGGTAGCCCGAACCGGTGCCCACTTCCAGTACGCGGTCGAGACTGACGGCGGAGGCCATCAGGATCTCCGTCATGCGCGCAACAATGTAGGGCTGCGAGAGGGTCTGGCCGTAGCCGATCGGCAGCGCGCTGTCTTCATAGGCGCGGTGGGCAAGCGCCTCGTCGAGGAACAGGTGACGGGGAGTTTCACGGATACAATCCAGAACCCGGTTATTGCTCACGCCCTGTTCCCGCAGGCGATTCACCAGACGCACCCGGGTGCGTTCCGAGGTCATACCGACACCGGCCAAATTCAACTGACTCAAACCCAGATCTCCCCAAAAGGTGTGGCCCGACTCCGGGCCAAAAACGTGCGAATTGCATAGCAGCCTGCCAGCACCCTGCACGCCCGTATTATAGGTGGAATGTTATAGGTGGACTACAGCGACAGGTCACCAGCGCTGTCTGCCGCTTCCAGTCTGCAGATTTCCCTAAGAACGGCCGTTGCATATTGCCCGGGGGCAAGCCCGAAGCTTAGCTGTAAATCATGGCCTTGCCATTGAGCCGCAAACTGCTGCGGTATGCAGACAGTGGCCCTGCGCTCCTGCTGCAAACCCACGTGCTCCAGACCTTCGCACCAGGAATGTAAGGGCGCCAGGACTCGCGACTCCACGGCCGCGGTTTGCCCGCTGACCGGCAAACGCCCTCTGCCCCACAGAGGACCGGTTGGCACATCGCCCACATCGCCTTCCAGCAATTGCCGCCAGCTGCCCTCCTCCACTCGAGTGGAGAGCACGCGGTTGAACAGATAGGAGCGAGCAGCTGACATTATCAGGCCTCGCTGCTTCCGATTCTTTATCTTTACTCCGCCGACCAGTAAACGCTCCGCTTCGATCAAGTTGCCACCACCGATGCCGAAACGCTGCTCGCCAAAATAATTGGGAACACCATCGGGCACCTTCTCGAGCCGAACGCCAAGGTCGTCAACAAGCTCGCGCAGCCGAATGACGAAGTGGTTACTCCGGTGAGCACCCGGCTTGAGCTTGCGGACGTGACGGGTGATGGTGAGCAGCTCAGTTCCTTCAACGGCAAAATCCGACCAGTTCGGTACCGGACCCTTCGGCAGATAGATGCTGAACCACTGAGTGGTGACCGCGTTGCGATCCTTGAGGCCGCAATAGCCTACGTCCATGCTCTCTACGCCGCAAAAGCGCGCGAGCTGCTTGGCGATCCACATCGTGTTCTGATTGCGTTTGCGAATCTGCAGGTAGACATGCTCGCCCTCGCCAGTGGGGACGAAGCCAAGATCTTCATCCACCTGAAAATCTTCCGGCTCGGTGCGAAAAAAGGCACGCGCCGTCGGCTCGCCGCAGGCAAAGGCAAAATCGAGTGGGTACTGGTTATCAGCGATGGTCAAGGATGGCGACTCAGCAACACGGCGGCCTGGGCGGCGATACCTTCTTCGCGGCCAGTAAAGCCCATCTTTTCGGTGGTGGTGGCTTTCACACTCACCTGGTCGGCGGTTACGCCGAGATCTTCGGCAATGTTGCTGCGCATGGTCTCGATATGCGGCGCCATCTTGGGTCGCTGGGCAATGACCGTCGAATCGCAGTTTTCCACCCGCCAGCCGGCGGCGCGAACTTTCGCCGTCACCAGCTGAAGCAAGGTGCGACTATTGGCGCCGCGGTATTGGGGATCTGTGTCGGGGAAGTGCTTGCCAATGTCGCCGAGCGCGAGTGCGCCCAGAAGCGCATCGGCAATGGCATGCAGCAGGACGTCGCCGTCGGAGTGTGCGACCAATCCCTTCTCGTGCGGAATCACCACGCCACCGATGATGATCTTGTCGCCGGGGCCAAAACGGTGGGCATCGAAGCCCTGGCCAATGCGCATATCAGTGTTCCTCGGGTTCGGGGCCAGATGCCTGGGCATTGATAATGACTGTCGCCAGCTCCAGGTCTCCCGGCACAGTAATCTTGATATTATCCCGCCGGCCCGCCACCATTTGCGGCCGCAATCCGAAACTTTCCACAGCCATGGCCTCGTCCGTCGGGAGGCGTCCTTCGGCGATGAACGCTTCCAGAGCCTTCATCAGTGTGCCGTAGCGAAACATTTGCGGCGTGGCGGCAGCCCACATGCCGGTGCGATCGACGGTGCGCTCGACCGCACCCGCCTGGTCCACCTTCTTCAGTGTGTCCGCCAAGGGATAGCCGAGCAGACCACCCACCGGATGAGTCTCGAGATTGTCCATCAGCCTGCGAATACACGCGGGAGATACACAGGGGCGCACCGCATCGTGAACCAGCACCCAGTCGTGCTCGGCGGCACGGTCGGCGAGCGCCTTCAGCGCATTGAAGACGGAGACATGCCGCTCTTCTCCACCAGCGACTCGCTCCACCCGCGAATCGCTACTGACTTCCAGCGTGTCCCAGTGCGGGTCGTCCGGGCTCAGCGCAACCACGACTTGGCGCAGTTGCGACAGCGACAGAAGACGATGGAGGGAATGCTCGATGACAGTTTTGTCGAGCAAAGGAAGATACTGCTTGGGACGATTGTTGGAAGCGCTTTGCTGCATCCGGCGACCAACGCCGGCAGCGGGGACAATGGCCCAGAAATCAGCAGCGCCGCTCATTGGTTTTCCCGGTCCGCCGGTTTCGCTGCCGGGCGCTTCGCAGCCTGCTCCGGTTCGATCACCAGATAGAAGGTTTCACCTTCCTTGATCATTCCCATTTCGCTGCGGGCACGTTCCTCGAGCGTATCGAGACCGGTTTTGAGTTCACGCACTTCCAAAGCCAGGATTCTATTGCGCTCCTGCAGCCGCTCGATTTCGGTTTGCTGTTCTGCAATCTCCCGCTGCAGCTGAACCACTTCGGCGAGGCTCCCCTCGCCGATCCAGAGGCGGTACTGCAAAAAAAACAAGCAAACGACGAGCGCTGCAATGAGCCATTTCATAGAATCACGGCAGGCAATCAGCTCTTGAACTCGGCGCGTCCGCGATAAACCGCGCGATCGCCCAGCTCCGCCTCGATGCGCAGCAGTCGGTTGTACTTCGCTACGCGATCAGAACGGCAAAGCGAACCTGTCTTGATCTGACCGGCGGCAGTCGCCACTGCCAGGTCGGCAATGGTGGTGTCCTCGGTTTCGCCGGAACGGTGGGATATTACCGCCGTGTAGCCGGCGTCCTTGGCCATCTTGATCGCATCCAGCGTTTCGGACAGCGAACCGATCTGGTTGAACTTGATGAGAATCGAGTTGGCCACACCCTTCTCAATGCCTTCTTTCAGAATGCGGGTGTTGGTCACGAACAGATCGTCGCCGACCAGCTGCACCTTGTCGCCGATCTTGCGAGTCAGCGTTGCCCAGCCATCCCAGTCGCTTTCGTCCATACCATCTTCAATGGACAGGATCGGATATTTGCCGGCGAGACCCGCCAGATAATCAGCGAACTGGTCTGAAGAAAACTTTTTGCCCTCGCCGGCGAGATCGTACTGGCCGTTCTTGTAAAACTCGGAGGCCGCACAGTCCAGTGCCAGCGTGATGTCCTCGCCCAGCTTGTAACCGGCGCGCTGAACCGCTTCGGCAATCGCTTCGATGGCGCCTTCGTTGGATGGCAGATTCGGTGCGAAACCACCTTCGTCACCGACCGCCGTGCTCAGGCCACGATCGCTCAGCACTTTTTTGAGAGAGTGAAATATTTCGGCGCCCTGACGCAGTGCTTCGCTGAAGGATGTGACCTTCACCGGCTGGATCATGAATTCCTGGATGTCTACGTTGTTGTCGGCGTGCTCACCGCCGTTGACGATGTTCATCATCGGCACTGGCATGCTGTACTGATTGGGCGTGCCGTTCAGCTCAGCGATGTGCTGGTAGAGAGGAATGTTCTTCGCCGCAGCCGCCGCTTTGGCTGCCGCCAGAGACACCGCCAGGATAGCGTTGGCGCCCAGCTTGGATTTGTTCTCGGTGCCATCCGCGTCGATCATCAGCTGATCGAGAGTGCGTTGGTCCGCTGCATCCTTGCCCTTCAGCAGATCGTTGATCGTGGTGTTGATGTTGTTCACGGCCGTCAGAACGCCCTTGCCGAGGTAGCGGCTCTTGTCACCGTCGCGAAGCTCCAGCGCTTCCCGTGAACCGGTGGATGCACCGGAGGGCGCACATGCGGAACCGATATGGCCGGATTCAAGAATCACGTCCGCATTGACGGTGGGATTACCACGGCTGTCCAAAACCTCGAAGGCTTTGACTTCCACAATCTTTGTCATTGAAGTTCTCCGATTTTTAATAAAGTCGCTAGTCACCAGTTCCCAGTCACCAGAGTCTCCACAATCTTCTTTTCTGGAGACTGGCGACTGGACACTGGCGGCTCATTATTCGATAACCAATGGTTCCAGGCTCTTGGTCAGGTCGTCAACCGCCTTGACCTGTCTGAGAAAAGGTTCGAGCTTGTCCAGCGGCAAGGCACTCGGGCCATCGCACTTGGCTTTAGCCGGATCGGGATGTGTTTCCAGGAACAATCCCGCCAGCCCCACGGCCATTCCCGCGCGCGCCAGTTCCGCGGTCTGGTGTCGACGGCCACCGGAAGCGGCACCACCCGGATCGCGGCACTGCAAGGCGTGCGTAACATCAAAAATCAGCGGAGCCCCGCCGCTGACTTCACTCATCACCCGGAAGCCCAGCATGTCGACTACCAGATTGTCGTAACCGAAAACACTGCCACGTTCACAGAGCATGACTTTTTCGTTACCACACTCGGCGAATTTCTCGACGATATTGGCGGTCTGCGATGGGCTGATGAACTGCGGCTTTTTGATGTTGATTACCGCACCGGTTTTCGCCATCGCACTGACCAGGTCCGTTTGCCGTGCCAAAAAGGCCGGCAGCTGAATCACTTCGCACACCTCAGCCGCGGGCTGTGCCTGCTCAGGCGAATGAATGTCCGTAATCAGCGGCACACTGAACTGCGCCTTGACGTCCGCCAACATCTTCAAGCCTTCTTCCAGGCCCGGGCCACGAAAGGAGTGAATCGAGGAACGATTGGCTTTGTCGAAGCTTGCCTTGAACACATAGGGTATGGAAAGGCGCTCGCAGACTGTTACGAAATGCTCGGCGACTCGCAAGGCCAACTCGCGGGATTCCAGTACGTTGATTCCGCCGAAGAGTACAAAAGGCAGATCGTTGGCGACGCGAAGGTCACCGATGGAGAGTTGCTTCTGTTGCACTAGAGAGTCCCGTCTTTTTTCGATTCAGGCTTTTGACTGCGATGCGTGTTCGCTGCTTCCACAAAGCTCGTAAACAGCGGATGGCCGTCCCGCGGTGTGGAGGTAAACTCCGGATGGAATTGGCAGGCGACGAACCAGGGATGATCTTCCAGTTCGATCGCTTCCACCAGGGTATCATCGGCTGACCAGCCGCCGATGCGCAGACCGGACTTCTGCAGTTGGTCCACATAGTTGTTGTTTACTTCGTAACGGTGACGATGTCGTTCGAGGATGACGTCGTCGCCGTAAACTTCCTGAATACGCGAGCCTTTCACCAGTCGGCACTCCTGAGCGCCCAGGCGCATTGTGCCGCCCAGATCAGAAGCTTCGTCACGATTTTCCACCTTGCCGGTGACATCCAACCATTCGGTGATCAGGCCGATCACCGGATCGGGCGTATGCTTGTCGAACTCGGTACTGTTTGCTTTGGGGAACCCAGCCACATCGCGAGCAAACTCGATGACCGCCACCTGCATGCCGAGACAGATGCCCAGGTAGGGAATACCGTTCTCACGCGCAAAACGGACTGATGCCAGCTTGCCTTCCAGGCCGCGCTCGCCAAAACCGCCGGGCACAAGAATGCCATCCACATCTTCTAGGATACCGACGCCCTGCTCTTCGACCTCTTCGGCATTCAGGTAGCGGATATTCACTTTGGTGCGGTTGCGAATGCCGGCGTGTCCCAGTGCTTCGTTCAGGGATTTGTAGGCATCGAGCAGGTCCATGTACTTGCCGACCATGGCGATGGTGACTTCCCTTTCGGGATTCAGCTTGCGATTGACCACCTCATCCCACTCGTGCAGATCAGCCGGCGGCGCATCGATGCCGAACTTGTTCAGGACGATCTGATCGAGCTGGTACTGGTTCAGCAAGCGGGGAATTTCGTAAATGGTTTCGGCGTCCGCCAGCGGCACTACGGCCTCATAGGGAACATTGGTAAACAAGGCGATCTTGCGACGGGAATCGTCGTCTACAGTCTTTTCGGAACGGCAGAGCAGGATGTCAGGCTGCAAACCGATCGAGCGCAGTTCCTTGACCGAGTGCTGGGTGGGTTTGGTTTTGGTTTCGCCGGCGGTGGAAATATAAGGCACCAGGGTCAAATGAATCAGCTGGGTACGGCCGGGGCCGAGCTCGGCCTGGAGTTGTCGTACGGCTTCCAGGAACGGCTGGGATTCGATGTCCCCGACCGTGCCGCCGATTTCCACCAGCGCCACGTCGAAGTCCTTGCCGCCTTCCAGAATCCGACGCTTAATTTCGTCGGTGATATGCGGGATCACCTGCACGGTGCCGCCCAGGTAGTCACCGCGACGCTCTTTGCGCAGCACCGTCTCGTAAATACGGCCGGTGGTGAAGTTATTGCGCCGGGTCATCTTGGTGCGGATGAAGCGTTCATAGTGGCCCAGGTCAAGGTCCGTCTCCGCTCCGTCCTCGGTGACGAATACTTCCCCGTGCTGGAAGGGACTCATGGTTCCGGGATCCACATTGATGTAGGGATCGAGCTTGAGCACTGTGACCTTCAGGCCTCTGGCTTCGAGGATTGCGCCAAGTGAAGCCGATGCGATGCCTTTGCCCAGGGAGGAAACGACACCACCGGTCACAAATATAAATCTAGTCATTTAGGCCCTTTCTAATGCACGGTTGTGGACGAACGAAACAGCTTCAATAATCGCGCAGCCCTAGGGCAGGCAGACAGGACTATTGTTCGGAAGGAGTGGTAGAGCAGCGCGCCTGGAATCAAACGAGCCAAGTGCTTGAAAAACCGGGAGATTACCTGGCTGGACCCGCGCTGCTATTCGTACTCGAGATGGGACGTCAGATTACCAGAAAGGCAGTTTTGCCTCAATTGAAAATACACCCGCCATCGGCCGCTCCCGGGCCTGCGGATCTCAGCAAGTTGGCGATTTTCTGAACTCCCTTTCCCCGCTCCAGTCAAATTGAGCAGCATGGGGCGCCGGAAAACCCCGGCGTTCGTCGTGTTCGTCACAAGGAGGTCTCACAATGGGTATCCGCTACTTCGCACTGGTCTACGGCGTCGTCTTCGCCATCATTGGCATCGCCGGCTTTATCCCTTTTCTAGTTTCACCTTATGGCATTGCCGAGCCCGGTCTGGCCGTCGAAGCCGGGTCAGGTTACCTGTTCGGTCTGTTCCCGGTGAACGTGCTGCACAACATCGTGCATTTGATCTTCGGCATCTGGGGTCTGGCAGTCTGGCGCAGTATTCCCAAGTCACGTGCCTACGCCCAGGCGGTTGCTGTGATCTATGCGATTTTCGCCATCATGGGCTTCTTTCCAGTTCTGCAGACCACTTTCGGACTGGTGCCCCTGCACGGTAACGACATTTGGCTCCACATCGTTCTGGCCGGTGTCGCCGCCTACTTCGGCTGGGGTTATCGAACCGAAGCCGTACGTCACCGCAGCTAATCAGAATGCGGGCGCCCAACCGGCGCCCTTGCCCTCGGGGAGCCAGCGCAGTGCGACGCTGGTTTCCTCCTCGGTGACGCACGGGTGACAAATCCACAGATCCCCGACCGCGGCCAGTTCCCCGTCGAGATAGATAAGCGGAATCCGCTGGCGCCACCAGGGTTCGAGACCGTATTCCTGCAGCAGCTTCTTCACCGTCTGAGAATGTGCCCGCCCGGACGGCCGGCAGCGCTCCCCTCCCCGCCTCCACTTCACTTCTATCTTCGCCCCCGACATGCGCAAGCCCCTCGCCGAAGGGATCGCCTGCAGGATGCTGCCGTCGGGCAGCGGCAATTCATTCGAAGACAGATTCCAGTCCACTTGCAGAGTGCTCTCAGGCATTTCCAAGGGGGCGCTGATCAGATACAGACGATCACGAAAATAGCCAAGCGCCGTCCCCGACCATTTCACCATTGCGCCACTGGCCGGCTCATCAGTGAAGAACTGCCGCTCAATTTCATCCAGGTGCCGACGTTCCATGACCGGGAATCGCCGCGCCAACACCCAGCCCCGCAAGACATTGTTGCGGCGGTAGGCAGGCAGTTTCGCCAGTCGATTGCGGTCCAGACTCCATCCGCCTCGGGCGGTGTTTTCGTCGAGGTCGAGCAGGTCCTGCTCGGCAAGATCACGGCACAGTTGATCAGCCTCCTGGCAGGCTTCGGCGGTCAGCTGCCAGCGCCGCCCGAAGTCGGGCCAGCGCTCGCTCAGCACAGGCAACACGCGACGGCGGACGAAATTGCGATCGAAGCGTTCGTCCAGGTTGCTCTCATCGATGATCCAGGACAGGTCGCTCTGACAGGCGAAATGCTCAAGCTCAGCCCGCTCGAAATCGAGCAGGGGCCGCACAAGCTTGCCCCCCGCAAAGAAACGCTCGCGAACGATGCCGCCGAGCCCGCGCGGACCGGCGCCTCGCATCAGGCGCAACAACAAGGTTTCCGCCTGATCGTCCCGATGGTGGCCGAGCAGCAGGCAGTCACCCGCTTGCATGTGCCGGGCGAAAGCTGCATAGCGGGCTTCGCGCGCGGCATCCTCGATGCCAAAGCCCGCTGGCTGCACCTTCACCCGCTCCACTTCCAGGTGCACGCCCCACTGCTGGCATAGCGCTTCGCAGTGGCTTTGCCACTCCTCCGCGTTCTCTGAAAGCGAATGATTGACATGAATGGCGATGATCGGCTGTGCAGGACGTGTAGACAACAATGCCGACAGCAACACGGTGGAATCCAGTCCGCCGCTAAAACCGACCAGCCAGCGCGACACAGGCAAATGCGTCTGGAGACGCTGCCAAAGCTGCTGCGGATCAAATGGAGAAGTCTTGTCGTTCATTCCGCCCATTAAATCCGAAATTCCACGGCAGTTAAACACGCGAACTTGTGTGAGTGCAGGCGAGCCGGCAGAATCGTCAGCGTGATCACGCATCTTCCAAACTCAATCGCCGGAGCCAACCATGAGCAAGCAACCCGCTGCCTACGGCAGCTGGCCATCGCCCATTACCGCTGAACTGCTGACTGCCGCCAACGTCGGGCTGTCGGAACCCCTGCTGGACGGCGATACGATCTACTGGCTCGAATCGCGCCCTCTCGAGCGCGGGCGTACGACAGTCGTGCGGATGGACGCCGACGGCCACAAGCGCGACCTGCTTCCCGAGCCACTGAACGCCCGATCGCGCGTCAACGAATATGGCGGCGGCAGCTACTGTGTTCAGGACGGCATCCTGTATTTCGTGCTCTACGATGACCAGCGCATCTATGCACTGGACACAGGCGCCGAAAAGCCGGTCCCCAAAGCGATTACCGCCGAGGGTCCATGGCGATTTGGTGATCTGCGGCCGGACCCCAAACACAAGCGTCTTTTGGCGATATGCGAAGATCATCGCCAGCCCGATGCCGAGGAAAAGACCTTCGTAGCCGCTATTCCGCTGGGAAGCGATGACGAGCAAACGCCACTCACGCTGGTGGAAGGCAAGGACTTCTATGCGGGCGCCACGGTATCGCCCGATGGCCAGCGCATCGCCTGGCTGAGCTGGAATCACCCGAACATGCCCTGGGACGGCTGTGAATGCTGGGTCGGCGAGTTCGACGGGAATGGCAATATCTCGGAGCAACGCCGAGTTGCCGGCGGCCAAAACGAATCCATCTGCCAGCCTCAATGGTCGCCTGATGGCGAGCTGTACCTGGTCTCCGATCGTAGCGACTGGTGGAACATCTACCGCGTCGAGGGTGAGGGTCTAACGGCAGTCTGCGCCGAAGAAGCCGAATACGCTTCGCCGCAGTGGGTTTTCGGGCAATCCTCTTACGCTTTCGTCGATCCGGCTACGGTCATCGCCTGCTTCACCCGGGAAGGCCGCTGGAACCTGTGCCTGATCGATCTCGCCAGCGGTAAAAAGCGGGACTTGATTACACCGTTGAACGACCTCGCCTACCTTCGCGCAGATTCCCACATGGCTGTTTTTATCGGCGCCTCCGGCGACAGCTATCCAGCACTCTATCGCTTCGAACGCGACACCGACGATGCACTGACGACCGTCGTTAAGTCGGGCAGCATTACGGCGGAAGCCGGTTATCTGAGCCAGGGGGAGGCCATCGAATTTCCTCTGTCCCGTTCGCTGGGTGAAGAGGGACAAGATGGAAAGGGTTATGCGTTCTTTTACTCGCCCTGCAATCAGGCATTCTGCGGGGAACCCGACACCCGACCACCATTATTGGTCCTCTGCCATGGCGGGCCGACTTCCGCCACCCGCGGTTCGTTGAATCTGAAGATCCAATACTGGACCAGCCGCGGCTTTGCGGTGGCCGATGTGAATTACGGCGGCAGCACCGGCTTCGGTCGCCGCTACCGGGAACGGCTCAAGGGCCAGTGGGGCGTCGTCGATGTGCAGGATGCAATCGACTGTGTGAGCTACCTGGCTGATGCGGGTCTCGTGGATGGCTATCGGGTGGCGATTCGCGGCAGCAGTGCCGGCGGCTACACGGTGCTCGCAGCGCTCACTTTTGACGATACTTTTCGCACCGGCGCGAGTCTCTATGGCGTTGGTGATCTGGAAGCGCTCGCGAAAGACACCCACAAATTCGAAAGTCGCTACATGGATAACCTGATCGGGCCTTATCCAGAGAAGAAATCGCTGTATCAGGAGCGCTCTCCTCTCAACCATATAGAGCGGCTGAATCGTCCGGTCATTTTTTTACAGGGTCTGAAGGACAAGATCGTTCCACCCAACCAGGCCGAAGCCATGGTGGCGGCGCTGGACAAAAAGGAGATTCCGGTAGCCTACGTCACATTCGAGGAAGAAGCCCATGGCTTCCGCCAGGCGCCGAACATCCGTCGCGCCCTGGAGGCGGAACTGCATTTTTATTCCCAGGTTTTCGGCTTCGACCTGATCGAACCGGTTGAGCCGGTGACGATCCGCCATGCGGATAAGCTGCGAGCGAGGCGCTGATGGGCCGCTGGCGACCGCCGCAAAAACGCGGCTCCCGATATATCACCCGCGCGGGTGCCGACGCCCTGCAGGATGAATTGCGACAGCTTTGGAAGGTAGAGCGGCCGAAGGTGACGGATGCCGTTCACGAAGCCGCCAAAAACGGCGACCGCTCTGAAAACGGTGATTACATCTACGGCAAGCGACGCCTGGCGGAAATCGACCGACGGGTACGCTATCTCACCAAGCGTCTGGACGAGTTGACTATCGTTGACGACAAGCCTGCACGGCAGGACAAGGTCTTCTTCGCGGCCTACGTTACTTTGGAAGATGAATCCGGCGCAGAAACCACGTATCAGATCGTCGGACCCGACGAGTTTGATTTGAAGCAAAATAAATTGAGCATGGATTCGCCATTGGCCCGCGCGATGATAGGCAAGCTTCTGGATGATGAAGTGGAAATCCAGACGCCCAGCGGCACTCAGACCTACTTTATCACCGCTATCCGATACTAGCCCGGGGCCGCGTAGAGGCTGTGAAGGTATATCCGAAGGCCAACTCTTGGCGCTGCCGGTGGTCTATGCCAGTGTTTGGCTAAAGACCGCGTCAGGAGCTGCCCATGCCATCTCCACTTTCTGAGCTTCAAACCCAGATCGCTCAGCAGGCTTTTTGGGATGAAGTTGATTGCGTCAAAGAATTGTTCAAGAACATTGAGCTCTCCCCTCAACAGCGCGCCCGCATCAGCGAGCGAGCGGAAACGCTGATAAATCGCAGTCGCAAAAACAAGCACAAGCGGGATCCTCTTGATGCCTTCCTGGAGCAGTTCGGCCTCAATACCACCGAAGGGATCGCCCTCATGTGCCTGGCCGAAGCGCTGTTGCGGATTCCGGATCCCGATACTGCCGATAAGCTTATCCAGGAAAAACTGCTCAAGGGTAACTGGCAGCAGCATCTCGGCCAGTCCAAGTCGAACTTCGTCAATGCCTCCACCTGGGGCCTGTTGTTCACCGGCAAATGGCTGCGCTTTGAGGAGAGCCAGAAGAGTACCCGCAAGTGGCTGAACTATTTCTTCGATAGATTCAGCGAACCCGTGCTGCGAAAAGTCATGTTGCAGGCGATGCGCATCATGGGCAATCAGTACATCCTCGGGCGCTCAATCGAAGAGGCCCTGCGAAGATTACCCAAGGAGTATCCCGGCGATACCTTGTTTTCCTTCGATGCACTCGGTGAAGGCGCGCGCACCCGTGCCGACGCCGACCGCCACTTCGCGGGTTACCAGAGCGTAATCGCCCAACTCGGCGACTACGCTCACGGTCTCGAAGCCGGGCAGCAGCATGGCGTTTCCATCAAATTATCCGCACTGCACCCGCGCTATCAGTGGACCCAGCGTGATCGTGTCCACAGGGAGTTGCTGCCGAAAGTGGTCGCGCTGGCGATTGCCGCCCGAGAAGCCGATGTGGCGTTGAGCATCGACGCCGAGGAAGCGGAGCGTCTGGATATCTGTTTGGATATTTTTGCCCAGCTCGCCCTTAACCCAAAGCTGAAGGATTGGCCCGGGTTGGGCTTCGTTCTGCAAGCCTACCAAAAGCGCGCTGTGCTCACGGCAGACTGGCTATCCGCACTGGCAAAGCAACGGGCCGCACCGCTGAATGTTCGCCTGGTCAAAGGCGCTTACTGGGATCGTGAAATAAAACGCACGCAGCAGATGGGTCTGCCGGAGTACCCGGTTTTTACACGTAAGGCAAATACCGATCTAAGCTATCTCGTCTGCGCCAAACAGCTCCTTGATGCTGATGCGGACACTCTGTACCCGCAGTTCGCCACCCACAACGCCACCACCATCGCGAGCATTTTTGAACTCGCCGGCGAGCGGCCATTCGAGTTGCAACGTCTGCACGGAATGGGTGAACTACTGTACGACCAACTGGACTCCGCCATGATGCCAGGCCGGAAACTGCCCCCGGTGCGGGTTTATGCCCCTGTCGGCAATCACCCGGATCTGCTCCCCTATCTGGTCAGACGCTTGCTCGAAAACGGAGCCAACAGCTCCTTCGTCAATCAGTTTCTGGACGAGGCGCTTCCCGCCCACCGGCTTGCCATTGATGCGCTGAGCCTTGTCGAAGCGAGTCAGTCTCTTCGCAATGCACGCATTCCACTGCCGGAAAAACTTTTCAGCCATCGCGCCAATTCCCGGGGCCTGGATCTTGAAAATCCCGCGGACGCATCAAAGGTAACCGAAGCCGTTGCCCATGCTGAGTTCGACTCTCGCTACCAACCTTTGATCAGCGGTGGCAACCGCGAATCAGAAGGGCAGCCGATTATCGTTCACAATCCGGCAAACCGGTCTGAGCTCAGCCTGTACCAGGAAGCCGATGAAAACAGCATCGACGGAGCCATACAGGCAGCCGCCACCGCGCAACGCACCTGGGACCTCCTGGGAGGATACCGTCGGGCAGAGCTGCTGGATCGGATCGCACAAAAATTTGAAGAGAACAAGCTCAGGCTCATCGGCCTGATCTGCCGCGAAGCGGGACGCACACTTGTCGACGCGGAAGCTGAAGTGCGCGAGGCGATCGACTTCTGCTACTACTACGGTCAACAGGCGCGTCGGCACTTCTCGGCTCCGGAGCCTCTCGAGAGCCCCACCGGAGAGGAAAACAGCTACAGCCTCCATGGTCGCGGTGTTTTCCTTTGCATCAGTCCCTGGAACTTCCCGATGGCCATCTTTGTCGGGCAAGTCACCGCCGCGCTCGCTGCAGGGAATACGGTCATTGCAAAACCGGCCGAGCAGACCACGCTGGTCGGTATCGAAATCGTCAGACTGATGTTTGAAGCGGGCCTGCCAGAGAATGTCCTGCATCTCCTACCAGGCGACGGCGCCAGACTAGGCCCCAAGCTTCTAAAACACCGCAGAGTCGCCGGTGTCGCCTTTACCGGCTCTACGGAAACCGCCCGCATCATTCACCAACAGCTGGCTCAGCGACCTGGCCCCATCATTCCCCTGATTGCGGAAACCGGCGGCATCAACACCATGCTGGTGGATTCGACCGCGCTGACGGAACAGGTAGTGGACGACGTCCTGAAGTCCGCGTTTTACAGTGCGGGGCAACGCTGTTCCGCACTGCGAGTGCTGTATCTACAGGAAGACAGTGCTGATCAGGTGCTGGAAATGCTCTACGGCGCCTGCGACCAACTGACCATTGGCGACCCTTCCGAAGTGGCAACCGATATCGGACCGATCATCGACGGCGAGGCATTAACTGCGTTGCAGGACTATGTAGAGCACGCGAGGAAAAGCAAGCGGACGCTATATCGCTACGAGACCAGTCGGGTGCCGAAAACTGGACACTTCATCGGACCGCATATTTTTGAAGTCGACAAGTTGGCTGATGTAGACCGCGAAATCTTCGGCCCTGTTTTGCATGTAATCCGCTACCGCCGCGAACAGCTCAAACAGATCATCGACGACATCAACCATGCTGGCTATGGTCTGACGCTCGGCATTCACAGCCGGATCGAAGGCTGGGCGGAATCGATATTCCAGCGCACGCAAGTGGGAAATACCTACGTGAACCGCAATATGATCGGCGCGGTTGTTGGAGTGCAGCCCTTCGGGGGACACAATCTGTCTGGCACTGGACCGAAGGCCGGCGGCCCGCATTACTTGTTTCAGTTTGCGGCGGAAAAGGTGCTGACGGTGAACACGGTGGCGACCGGCGGCAATGCGGCCTTGTTTAACCTGGGAGATGCGTGAGATGTGAGATCAAGGCTGAGCCGCTCCACCCTCGCACGGAATGCCTAATGCAGGATGGAGCAAAGTTCGATATGGCCTAGTCTAGCACCGCTGCCACCGCATCCGCCACGTAGTCGAGATTATCTGCACTAAGGCCGGCCACATTGATTCGACTGGTGCCCGCGGCATAGACGCTGAACTGCTTTTGTAACTGCTCCACCTTCTCCGGAGAAATTCCCAAGAAAGAGAACATGCCCTGCTGGTGTTCGATGAAGCGGAAGCGGTCCTCGCCAAGGCGTTGTTGCATGGTGTCGGCGAAGGCCTTGCGGAGGCTTTTCATGCGGTTGCGCACCTGCGCGACTTCTTCGATCCATTGTTCCTTCAATGCAGGATTCGCCAGTAGGGTTTCCACGATGGCCGCACCGTGGGCGGGCGGCATGGAATAAATTCCGCGCACGATCTTGTTGAGGTGAGTAACCACCGCCGCCGCCTGCTTTGCTTCCTGCGTGACGATGCACAGACTGCCGGTGCGTTCACGATAAAGGCCGAAATTTTTCGAACAGGAGCTGGCAACGACCAATTCCGGCAATTGCTCAGTCATCAGGCGAACGCCAAAGGCGTCTTCATCGATACCGTCGCCGAAGCCCTGATATGCGATATCGATGAAGACCAGAAAACCTTTCTTCTTCGCCAGCTCGCAGACAGCCCGCCACTGATCCTGGCTCAGGTCAGCCCCCGAAGGGTTGTGACAGCAACCGTGCAGCAAAACGATGTCCTCGGCGGGAACTGATTCGAGCGCTGACATCATCTGATCGAAAAGAATTTGTCCGGACGCCTTGTCATAATAGGGATAGCTGGCCAGCTTCAGACCGGCATCGCCCAAGAGGGGTTCGTGGTTGGCCCAGGTGGGATTGCTACACCAGACCGTGGCATCAGGTCGCAGGCGCTTCAAAAATTCCGCTGCAACCCGCAATGCACCGCAACCACCGGGCGTTTGCACCGCGGCGACGCGGTTTTCCTTCAGGGCTGATCCTGCGCCTGCAAAAATGAGCTCCGGCAATAAGCGATTGAATTCCGGAGAGCCCGCCGGGCCTACATACACCTTTGTTTTTTGCGATTCGATCAAGTGCGCTTCCGCCATTTTTACACTGGGGAAAATCGGCGTACTGCCCTGCTCGTCCTTGTAAACGCCAACGCCAAGATCGACCTTGTTCGGGTTTGGGTCGGCGGCGTAAGCGGCCATGATGCCGAGCAAGGGATCGGGCGGTAAAGGGCTGACTTTCTCAAACATGTGACGGACTCCGAAGGATCGCAGAAGCGGGTTCTTCATCTGCGTGGGGCAGCTTGCTCCGCCCGCAGTGAGTGTTTAGAATTAGGACAGTTCTTTGCCAAAACGGCGTCACGATAGGATAGCAATTTACCATGTCCGCTGCTATAGAGCTGGATGAATACGATCTCAAGATCCTGCGCACCCTTCAGGAAAACGCCGGCTACTCCATGGCGGAACTGGGCGAGAAAGTGGGGCTTTCCCACACCCCCTGCTGGCGGCGCATCAAGCGGCTGGAAGCGGAAGGGGTTATCGTCGGACGGGTAACGCTGCTCAATCCCAAGATTCTCAACCTGGGCGTCACCGTCCATGCCTACGTCACCATAAAAAGTCACGACGAGGATTCCCTGAACGCCTTCGAATCAGCGGTTCAGGAAATTAACGAAATCGTCGAATGCTACTCCACCAGTGGCGATAAGGACTATCAGCTCAAGATTGTCGTGGACAGCGTGGATCACTACGAACGCTTCCTGAAGCAAATCCTGGTGCACCTGCCCAACGTGGCTTCGGTGAATTCAACCTTTGCCCTGAAAGAAGTAAAGTACACCACCAAATTACCGCTGTAGTTCGCATCCAGACAGGTGCCTGCTTCTGGGAACCCGCTTTCACGCCGACTCCGGGATTTGGTTGGACGAGGGCCTGCTCCCGTTCCAGTACTGCCGGCCTATGGGCCAGGTCAACTGCCCACAAATTTTTCGATCTCGTCGATGATCTGCTCCGGCGTTTTGCCGTCGCAGTCCACGATCAAGTCTGCATACGTTTCGTAAAGCGGGCAGCGTTCTTCGTAAAGTTCATCCAGGGTAATGCCGGGGCGACCCGCGATCCCGCGCTTGGGAAGATTCTGAACGCGCCTTTTCAATTCCTCCAGCGATACCTTCAAATAAATCACCGGACCAAGCTTCTTCAGATGAGCGATGCCCGCGTCGCTGTATACCGCACTGCCGCCGGTGGCGATGACATGGTTTTGCAGCGACAGGTTCAGCAGCACCTCCTCCTCCAGCTGACGCAGTGTGAGATATCCGGAGTTGTCGACAATAGATTGCAGGCTCTGATTCGCACGGACCTGAATCAGCACATCTGTATCGACGAAATCCTTCATCGTTTCCTTCGCCAGCAAAACACCAATCGTACTCTTTCCGGCGCCGGGCATACCGACCAGAACGATACAGCTCACTTGGTTTGCCTCCCGAATTCAGGGTGTTGTTTTCGACATCGAACCCAAATAGCTTTGTAAGCAAATGCTTGCCAGGGTTCAGGGAAACGAGCGGCTCAGCCATTTCCTCCGCGCAATCGCCTGCGCAAGGCCGGGATTTGCACAGATAGAGTCAGTCGGGAATCCATAAGCTGCAGAGCTGCAGCGCGCTGGTGGAGACCACCAGCGCGGAATTGGAAGTCCTGGACTGGCGGGCAATCCACGCCATGAGCTCCCAGGGCGAGGACTTTCAGGCAACCTGGCCAGCGCCTCGAAGCCTCAGTTGATCACGCCTTTTCCGCGAAGCTTCGCCAGATCTGCCTCGCTCAGTGACAAGAGCTCGGAGAACACCTCCTCGTTGTGCGCGCCAAGTTCACCGCCGGGCCATTCGGTGCGTCCGGGGGTGTCCGCCAGCTTCGGCATGATGGCCGGAATCTTCAAAGGCTTGCCGTCGATCTCCACCTGCTCGAAGAGACCTCGCGCATTGAAATGCGGATCTTCGACGATATCTCTCACGTTGTAGATAGGTCCGACCGGAACGCGATTTTCTTCCAGGAGCCGGATTACTTCCGTCGACGGCAGCGTGCTGCACCACTGGGCGAGCGCGGCATCGATTTCCGGCTCCCGCTCGACACGTCCGGCGTTGTGTTCGAGGCCGGGATCGTTGGCCATTTCCGGGTAGCCGGCGGTTTCCATCAGGCGTTTGAAGATGGAGTCGCCATTCCCGCCGATGACGACGAACTTGCCGTCCGAGCAACGATAGGTGTTGGTGGGCACAATGCCGGTGACCGTCGTGCCCGAAGGCTCGCGAACGACACCGGCGCCGCTGTATTCCGGGATGACGGCTTCCAACAGGTTGTACATGGATTCGTAGAGTGCAACGTCAACCACTTGTCCGCCTTCCGCGTTGCCATTCTTCTGAGCAAAGAGCGCCATGACGACGCCGAGGGCTGCATGAATCCCCGCGATGGTGTCGCCGATGCTCAAGTTGGAGCGCACCGGCGCTTCGCCGGGATGACCAGTGACATAGCGAAAGCCGCTGATGGCTTCACAGACGGAGGCGAAACCGGGCTTGCTGCTGTATGGCCCATTCTGTCCATAGCCGGAGATGCGGGCATAAACCAGCTCGGGGTTGGTCTTCTTCATCTCCTCCGGTCCAAGGCCCCATTTTTCCATGGTACCCGGGCGGAAATTTTCGATCACTACGTTGGCGTTTTCCATCAACTGTTTGGCCAGTGCGCGGCCTTCATCCTGACGCAGATCGATGGTAACGGATTTCTTGTTCCGGGCGATGCTGCGCCACCACAGTGAGGTGCCGTTTTCCAGTACCCGCCAGTTTCGAATGGGATCGCCATTACCCGGCGGTTCGACTTTAATGACTTCCGCACCAAAGTACGCAAGGATGCAGCCGGCGAAAGGTCCAGCCAGCAGTTGGCCTACTTCAATGACGCGAACGCCTTCGAGGGGTCGTTTGGTTGTGCTCAGCATTGTTTCGTTCTTCTTCAGTAATTGTTCAGTCGTTGGAGTTCTTAATCCGTTTACCGCAGGGGGTGCACATTTCGAAAACGCGTGCATACAATCCCTGTAGCTCCCGCGCCGCGTCCTGCGGCGAGGGTTTCGAAATGTGCACCCCCTACGCCAAACTCGCTCTGTGCCGATGCGGAGCCCACGATTTCACGCCACCTGGGACTAAAAACTGTCTAATACCCCATGTACTCGCCTTTGCACGATTCAGCTTTGCTGGGGTGGGCGGGTGCTGTTTCGCAGTGACTTAGCTGCAGGGACGCAGCGGGACGGATCACGCCAGCGTCAGCACAATCTTTCCCATGTGCTTGCTGGACTCCATCAGCTTGTGAGCCTTCACGACCTCGTCAAAAGAAAACTCCGCCGCGATCTGTGGCTTGATTTTTCCAGACTCGATCAGCGGCCAGACTTTTTCCTGCAGGTTTTTGGCGATTGCCCCTTTCACCTCGGTAGTCCGCGGTCGCAGCGTTGAGCCGGTCAGGGTGAGGCGCTTCAACATCATCGGCGCAAAGTTGACTGTCGCTTGTGGACCACCGAGGAAAGCGATGCTGACGATTCGACCTTCCACCGCGGCTGCCTGGATGTTGCGCTGGATGTAGTCACCACCCACCATATCCAAAATCACGTCGACGCCTTTTGATCCCGTGGCTTCCTGTATGGCGGCGACGAAGTCGGTATCTCGATAGTTAATGGCGAGGTCCGCGCCCAAATCCCGGCAAAACTGGCATTTTTCTTCGCTGCCCGCCGTGGTAAACACCCTCGCACCAAAGGCCTTGGCCAACTGAATTGCGGTGCTACCGATGCCGCTTGAACCACCGTGCACCAGGAAGGTTTCGCCGCTCTGCAGTTTTGCGCGGTCGAATACATTCGTCCAAACGGTGAAAAACGTTTCCGGAAGAGCGGCCGCTTCCGCCAGAGAAAGCCCCTTCGGCACCGGCAGGCACTGCACGGCGGGAACTGCTACGTACTCGGCGTAGCCGCCGCCGTTTACCAGGGCGCAGACTTGCGTACCCTGCATACCGCGATCGATACCCTCTGCGGTTTCCACCACTTCACCGGCCACTTCCAGCCCGAGAATCGGCGAAGCATCCGGTGGCGGCGGATAGGCGCCCTGCCGCTGCAACACGTCGGGTCGGTTGATGCCGGCGGCGGCAACCTTGATGAGCACTTCGCCGGATTTGAGTTGCGGCCTGTCGCCCTCGGCAATGGTCATTGCCTCGGCCGGACCGTGAGACTCCAGTGCTACGTAGCGCATGTTATCTCCTGCTGTTCGATGGGTTTGATGTTCAGGGCGCGAGTCGCTGTTTGGTCCACTCGCCGTCAGCTTGAAGCCGGTACACGAATCGGTCGTGCAAACGGCTTTCCCGCCCTTGCCAGAACTCGATTTCACGAGGAACCACTCGGTAACCGCCCCAGAAGTCCGGCAATGGCAGCTCTCGATTGGCAAACTTCTCTTTCATCGCATTGAACTGCTGCATCAACAGCTGCCGGGACGAAATGGGTCGGCTTTGCGCAGAAACGGAGGCAGCAATCTGACTTTCCCGCGGTCGGGAAAGGAAGTACTTGAGGGATTCCGTAGTGGAGACTTTTTCTGCAGTACCGCAGACCTTCACCTGGCGATCGATGCCGTGCCAGGGGAAATGCAGGCTCACTTTCGGCGAATGGCCGATTTCGCGGGCCTTGCGGCTTTCGTAGTTGGTGTAGAAGACGAAGCCGCGTTCATCAACCTGCTTCAGCAGCACGATCCGCTGAGAGGGCTGGCCGGATTCGGAGACGGTGGCCACCGTCATCGCGGTGGGATCATCCAGACCGGCATCGATTGCCTGCTGCAACCATTTCGAAAACTGCTTGATCGGATTGGGCTCAAGATCTTCTTCGCTGAGCCCTTCGCGGCGGTATTCACGTCGGAGTTGGTCGATATTCATGGCAACGGCGTCGCAAATGAAAAGCGGGCATTCTAACACGACCGGTCACAAGGACAGGCGGCCCTAGGTTTGGGGGCAGAATGTTTGAACCGGGTAATTACCTACCCCATAAATGACAACGGCAGAACCCGCGAGGGTCCTGCCGTTGTCGGCGTTCGTCTGACTGACGGACTTGTTACATCTTGCGCTTCAGCGTGCTGGTGGTGCCGCTCGCAACATCGGTCTGAGTCAGAGTGTCGCCTTCGATGGCAACCGTCACCACCATGGTACCCTGGCCCGGAACCTCGAAGGACATTTGGTCGCCTTCGAGCTGATAAGGCAGGCTCATACCCATGCCGACCACGTTGATGTCAGTTTCGGTGTATTCAAGAGTCAGGGGAAAGCCTTGCATTTCACCTTCCCACTGACCTGTCATCAACTGTTCCTGCAGGCTGGGGCCGCTGCTGCAGGCGACGAACAGTGCCGCTACGGCAACCAGGCAAAAGGCTTTCAACATACGCTTCATGGGTAATCTCCATTTACTGGATCAGAAATTTGGGTTTTTATGGGGGCCTGACTTCAAACTGAACTGCGCCGATGGCGCGAGGACAAGCGAGGAAGAAAAGGCTGCTGCACGGCGAGAATAGCACTTGCTTCAACAAGCGCCAAATGCTCGCGCAGGGCCGCCTGAGTATCCGCTACCGGCAAAAGCCCGCAAGGTCCTTTACTGATCTTTTCATTTTCTTCTGCAAGGGCCAGCTACTGACGTACTCCTTCGATGTGAAGCATCAGCTCCACTTCGCGTGAGGCAGGCCCGAGATCAGTTGTGATGCCGAAATCAGCCAGTTTCAGGCTGGTATTTCCCGCGAAGCCCATGCGGTAACCGCCCCAGGGATCCTTGCCCTCGCCCACTTTCTCAACGTTGATGATAATGTCACGGGTGATGCCGCGCAGTGTGAGCTGGCCGTGCAGCTGACCTGACTCGCCGTTCGCGGTTTCAAACTTGGTGCTCACGAAGCGCGCCTGCGGGTGCTTGTCCACCGCGAGAAAATCATCAGAGCGCAGGTGTCGGTCACGCTCGGCATGATTGCTGTTGATGCTTGCAGTGTCGATGACCACGTTCACCGCCGCAGCCTTCGGGTTCTCCGGATCGAAGCTGAATGTCCCGGAGAAATCATCAAAGCGGCCCAACAGAAAGCTGTAGCCCAGGTGGGGAATCTTGAAGTTCACCGAGGCGTGTGCTCCCTCAGTGTCGACGACATAGTCCGCTGCAACGGCAGGCAGGCCGGCGCTCAGTGCGCAAACAGCCAGAATGCTCAACAGACTTTTTTTCATGGATCCTCCAGATCTTGCGATGTTCTTAATCGCGACGCGGCCAGAGCATGCGTGCGAGGCTTGCGTCTTTATCGATAAAGCGGTGCTTAAGTGCAGCCGCCCCGTGCAGGACGGCCAAAACCATCAGGGACCATGCGGTCACTTCATGCACGTCGCCAGCGAGTTCTTCCTGGTTTTCCACCGGCAGAGTGAGAGCCGGCACGGAGAAGACATCGAACACCGGTATCGACCGACCGTCCGCCGATGCGATGAGGTAACCCGATGCGAGCAGAGCAAAAAGCCCCAGGTAAAGCAGCAGATGCATTCCTCCGGCGGCTTTGCGCGACCAGGGATTTACCCCGAGCGGCTCCGGCTGGGGGTCGCCGAATCGCCAGACAAGGCGGAAAAGGAACAGACCAATAACCAGCAGACCGACGCTTTTGTGCAGAGCCGGCGCGCGGTGATACCAGGGATCATAGTAGCCCAGATCCACCATATAGATCCCCAGCGCGAACATTCCTGTGACCAGGATCGCGGTAGTCCAGTGAAGCAGAATCTGAATCAGCCCATAGCTGTGCTGGGAATTGCGCCACATCCGGTAGAGACCTCGTTGAAACGGCACCAATTGTAGCTTTCCTGTGTCGCAAGCGACCACCCTCGCGCCAATGCCGCACGCGATGCGTGCCCCACCCCGGCACTCTCCTTGCACCCGGTTCCGATTGACTGACTTCTGACGCGCATTTATGGTCAACGACGATGCATTCACCATGAATTATTTGAGGTTTTGGCATTAAGGTGCACCGTTTTGATGCATAGGCAGATAGATGATGAACGGCTGAAGGCTTTCATCGCCGACCACAGGCTACCCGACAGCTACATACAGACCGTCCGGCACTGGTTCCTCCCACTGGCGGATGCGACAGCGAAGCGGATCTCCGCGGGGGAGTTACGAGTGGTCGGCATCGTCGGCACTCAGGGCAGTGGAAAGTCCACACTCGCCAGTTTGCTGGAGTTGCTTTTCACGGAGATGTCTCAATTAAAGGTGGCCTCCCTCTCCCTCGACGACTTTTATCTCACCCGAGCCGAGCGCGAGCGGCTAGCCAGCCGGGTGCATCCCTTGCTGGCTACTCGCGGAGTACCCGGCACTCATGACGTAGAGCTGGCTACCAGAACCATTCAGGACCTGCTCAGCCGCGAAGGTGAGGTCAGAATCCCTCGCTTTGATAAGCGTCAGGACGATCGCGAGCCGGAGTCCCGCTGGGACCGGGTTGCCGCTCCAGTGGACGCGGTGATCCTCGAAGGCTGGTGTCTGGCCGCCGAAAGCGAAGACACCGAGCGCCTGAACGCACCCATCAATCGGCTGGAGGCGGAAGAAGATCCGCAAGGAACCTGGCGGCGCTATGTGAATGAATGTCTCGCGTCGGACTATCCGCGGCTGTTTGCACTGATCGATGAACTGATCATGCTGAAAGCGCCGGGCTTCCAATGTGTTTACCAGTGGCGACTGCAGCAGGAGAGCAAGATTGAGCGCCGCCCGGGCGACAGAGTGATGTCGGAGGAGCAACTCAGGCGCTTTGTCGAGCACTTCGAGCGCATCACACGGCATTGCCTCAGCACACTGCCGGCCAAAGCGGACCTGGTCTACGAGCTCAACGCTCGGCAGGAGATTACTGGATGTTGCGAGAACAACACTCATGACTGACTCCGACATTTTGCGGGAAGCCGCCCGCCGCCTCGGACAGCACTGGCTCATTTTCACGGACCTGGATGGCACGCTGCTGGACCATCACAGCTATTCCCACGCGCCGGTGGACAAGACACTCGCAGAGTTGGAGCGGCGCGAGGTTCCGGTTATTTTCAACACCAGCAAGACCTTTGCGGAAGTGAGTGCAGTGCGCGAGGAGCTAGGCAACCGACACCCGTTCATCGTCGAAAATGGTTCGGCCATTTATATTCCCCGCAACTACTTTCCCGGAACAGTCGGGGATGCAACGAGACATCAAAACTACGATTGTTGTTTGCTGGGCCAGCCGGTCGCCACCATTCACCACTGGTTGAACGACATCAGGAGGGACCTGAAGGTCGATTTTGCCAGCTTTGCGGAAATGTCCACCGACGAGATTGCTCATGCCACCAACCTAGGCGCTGAGCAGGCAGCCCGGGCCGCGCGACGGGAATTTTCGGAAGCCATTCAGTGGCGAGGCACTGACACGCAGAAAGAGCTGTTTCGCCGGGCGGCCGAAGCCGCGGGCTTCACGACGATTCAGGGCGGGCGGTTCATCCACCTGCTTGGTCAATGCGATAAAGGCCGGGCGACCTTGCGGCTCGCCAGCGAATACACAGCGCAGCTGGCACAGGCTTTTTCGGTTGTCGCCGCCGGGGACGGACCCAACGATGTGGACATGCTGGCGGTTGCGAATCTCGCGATCGTGGTGCGTTCGCCCGCACATGATTTCCCGAAGCTGCCCGCCGGTACCAAGGCCGTATACACCGGTGCGTACGGCCCCGAGGGCTGGGCGGAAGTGGTGGACTTTTTGCTCGCGCAATAGAGCCGTCTGCCCGTGAACATCAACGATGTCACTACACAACAAGTCAGCGGAGAGACATTTGTGACCGACTTTTTCCAAAACGGCAACATCACCACGCTGCACAATCTCTCATTCCGGGAGTTGCAGGACCTCGAACGGGAACTGATGGACTTCTCCGAGAAGCGGCCCATGTCTCTGCTGCTACCGGCGCTCTATTCGGAGCTGGAGGGCGAAGCCTTTCCGAAGATTGTCCGGCAGCTGGTCGATGTTCCCTACCTCTCCGAAATCGTTATCGGGCTTGATCGGGCGGATGAAAGCCAATACCGCCATGCGCTCAGCTACCTGAAACAGTTGCCACAAAAACCACGCGTACTTTGGAATGACGGTCCCCGTCTGCGTGCCATCGATGAGCAGTTGCAAAGCATTGGGCTCGCCCCGCGGGAGGCTGGCAAGGGTCGCAACGTCTGGTATTGCCTCGGCTACATCCTCTCTTCCGGCAAGTCGGAATCGATCGCCTTGCATGACTGCGACATCGTCACCTACGAGCGTCAACTGCTCGCACGGCTGATCTATCCGGTAGCCAATCCGCAGTTCAATTACGAGTTCTGCAAGGGCTATTACTCCCGGGTGGCCAACGGCCGCATTCACGGGCGAGTCTGTCGCTTACTGGTCACCCCCTTGTTGCGGGCGCTGAAGAAAGTGTTCGGCCATACCGATTATCTGGAGTACATGGACAGCTTTCGCTATTCGCTGGCCGGCGAGTTCTCATTCCGGCGCGACGCCATATCCGACCTGCGCATTCCCAGCGATTGGGGGCTGGAGATTGGCGTACTTTCGGAGATGCACCGAAACTATGCGCTGAACCGCTTATGTCAGGTGGATATTGCCCACAACTACGATCACAAGCATCAGGATCTCTCGATGAGCGACGATCAGGGTGGCCTGTCGAAAATGTCCATCGACATCGCCAAGGCACTGTTCCGAAAGCTGGCCACCCAGGGCATCGTGTTCAACAATGAGACCTTCCGCACGGTGAAAGCCACCTACTTCCGCATCGCGCTGGATCTCGTGGAGACCTATCGCAACGATGCCCTGATCAACGGCCTCGAACTGGACATCCACCGAGAAGAACAGGCAGTGGAATTGTTTGCGAGGAACATCATGAAGGCGGGCCAGACCTTTCTGGAAAACCCCATGGAAACGCCCTTCATTCCCAGCTGGAACCGGGTAGGCAGCGCTATCCCGGACATTTTTTCTCAGCTCTACCGCGCTGTCGAGGAGGACATGGCGGAATTTCAGTCCTGAATGAAATCAAGTAGCCAGTGAAAGGAGTCAGTGATCTGTCATGAGTGAAGCAGCAGAACACAATGCCTACGCGATGCTGCGGCACCGCTTGCTCAGCCATCTCGAGGTAATCTATCCCGATGCCGACCGGGAGAGCCTGTGCGATCAATATCTCGAGGCCATGCGCCTGGATGAAAATGTCGAGGCACCCTGCCCTCACAAAAACCTCTGGGACGAGTCGGATGTGATTTCCATCACCTACGCGCACACCATTTTGCGCGAAGGGGAAACGCCTCTGCACAGCCTGCACGATTTCTTCAAAAGACATTTTACCAGGCTGCTGACCGGCATCCATTTACTCCCTTTCTTCCCTTACACCAGCGACGACGGATTTGCGGTGTCGGACTATACGGCGGTGGATCCCGCCGTCGGTGACTGGGATGATGTCGAAGCGATCAGTCGCGACTTCGACCTGATGGCAGACCTGGTGCTCAACCACTGCTCGGCCCAACACCAATGGTTCGTGAATTTCATCGAAGGCAAAGAGCCGGGCAAGGACTACTTTTTTACCGCCAGCCCGGATGACGATTTGCGAAGCGTGGTTCGCCCGCGTACCAGCGAACTGCTACAGCCGGTGGATACTCGTGATGGGCGCCGCCATGTATGGTGCACCTTCAGCCACGACCAGGTGGATCTGGACTTTACCAACCCACAGGTGCTACGGGAGTTCATCAAAATCGCTCGCCTCTACCTCGACAAAGGCGTTCGCATTTTCCGTCTCGATGCAGTCGCTTTTCTCTGGAAGGAAGTGGGTCACCATTGTCTGAACATGGACCAGACTCACGAAATCGTACGCTTGCTTCGGCTGCTGATAGAGCATGCCAATCCGCGGGCGGTCATCATTACGGAGACCAATATTCCCAATCAGGAGAACCTGTCCTACTTCGGTAATGCCAACGAAGCGCACTGCATCTACAATTTTTCCCTGCCCCCGCTGCTGGTGAATAGCCTGGTGAGCGGCAATTGCCGTCACCTCAAAAACTGGCTGATGAGCATGCCGCCTTCCCAGCACGGCACGGCTTACTTCAACTTCATTGCCTCTCATGATGGCATCGGCTTGCGCCCGGCGGAGGGTCTGCTGGATGAAGAAGAACTGGGCAAACTGCTGACGACCATGGAGCGCTTTGGCGGCCTTGTGTCCTGGCGCGCGCTGGAAGGGCTGATGAAGAAGCCTTATGAGATCAACATTTCGCTGTTCGACGCCCTGAAGGGAACGCATGAGGGCGAGGATCAGTGGCAACTGGAGCGTTTCATTTGCGCTCACGCGATCATGCTGTCGATCGAAGGCATTCCCGGCATTTACATCCACAGCCTGGTGGGGACCGGTAACGACTACCAGCGAGTTGCCGCCACCGGACACAACCGCTCCATCAATCGCCGCCAGTGGGATGAGGATGAACTGAACGAACTGCTCGCCGACGAAAACAGTCGCCACGCCCGGGTAATGAACCGCATGAAACACCTGATTCGAATCCGTGGCGGTCATCCCGCTTTCCATCCCAATGCCGCTCAATACACGCTGCACACCGGCGACCAGATTTTTGCCTACTGGCGGGAGAGTCTCGACCGTGATGAGGTGATCTTCTGTCTCAACAACATCAGCAATCAGGAACATACGCTGCTACTGTCTTCGCTGAACATGGTGGGTGGCGATGAATGGGAGGACCTTCTCGGTGGGGAGCAATACAATCTGGAGGACAGCATCACGCTCGCGCCTTACCAGTCCGCCTGGTTGTGCAATAAAAAGTAGCAGTCGCCCCGCGAGGCTGATCGAGGCCGGTCCGATGGTGTAGGATGGCGGATTCGCTCGTTTGAGCGTGACGACCAACAACGGGAGACAGGCCCTGAAAACAAAGCGATTGTCGGTGCTGGCCGACTTGTTCACCTTCGTGCGCCCCTACCGCATGCAAAGCGCGGGCGCCGCTGTCGCACTGGTATTCACCGCCCTGGTGACTCTGTCTCTCGGACAGGGCGTGCGTTATCTCATCGACCAGGGCTTTATGGCGCAATCGCAGGAGGCTCTGAACCGCAGTGTGGCCGTGATTGTCGGGCTGATCACCTTGATGGCGATCGGCACCTTCCTGCGTTTTTATGCTGTCTCCTGGCTCGGGGAGCGCGTCAGTGCCGACCTGCGCAAGGCCGTGTTCAATCACATCGTCACGCTGCATCCGAGCTACTTCGAAACCAATCGAAGTGGAGAAATCACCTCCAGGCTCACCACGGATACCACGCTGCTGCAGAACATCATCGGCTCGTCCGCCTCCATGGCACTACGAAGTCTGCTGATGCTGGTGGGCGGCACCATCATGCTGTTGGCCACCAACCTGAAGCTGAGTGCGATCGTCATGGTCTGCGTTCCCGTCGTACTCCTGCCCATCATTATTTTCGGTCGCCGGGTGCGGACCCTGGCCCGGGCCAGTCAGGATTCAATCGCCCACGTCGGCAGCCAGGCAGGCGAGGTTATTCAGCACATAAAAACCGTGCAGAGCTACACCCGTGAGGACATGGAGCGACAATCGTTCGCCGGCGACGTGGAACGCGCTTTCGAGGTGGCCCGCCGCCGCATTCGCCAGCGGGCACTGCTGATTACCGCGGTGATTCTGCTCGTGTTTACGGCAATTACCGGCATGTTGTGGGTGGGCGGCAGCGATGTCCTCGCAGGAGAAATGAGCGGTGGCGAGCTGGGCGCCTTCGTCTTTTATGCTGTGGTGGTTGCGATGTCGGTGGCCACCCTGTCGGAAGTGTTCGGAGAACTGCAACGAGCCGCCGGCGCCACCGAGCGGCTGATGGAACTGCTGCGCGAAGAGACGGCTATCGCCGCGCCTGAGCAGGCTCATCTTGCTCCTGCAAGCGCTTCCATCAGCTTCGAGCAGGTAACTTTCTGCTACCCCTCCCGCCCCGGGTTACCCGCGCTGCGAGGGATTGATCTTGAAGTCCCCGAAGGGAAGAGCCTGGCTTTGGTGGGCCCTTCCGGCGCGGGCAAGTCGACCATCTTCGAACTGCTTGAGCGCTTCTATGATCCGGAGGCGGGTCGGATCCGCATCGGCGGGACCGACATACGCTCGCTGTCTCCGACGGATCTGCGCACGCAAATCGCTCTGGTGCCACAACAGCCGGCGCTGTTCACCGCGGACGTGAAGTACAACATCCGCTATGGCAATCCGGACGCCAGTGATGAAGACGTCATTGCTGCCGCCAAGGCCGCCTACGCTCACGACTTCATCATGGACCTGCCGGAACAGTACGACAGTCAGCTCGGCGAACAGGGGGTGCGTTTGTCGGGCGGACAACGGCAGCGCATTGCCATTGCCCGCGCTATTCTCAAAGACCCGCGTATTCTGTTGCTCGACGAAGCTACCAGCGCGCTCGACTCGGAAAGCGAGCGCCACGTGCAGCTGGCCATCGAGCGGCTGATGCAGGACCGAACGACGCTGATCATCGCCCATCGCCTCTCCACCGTTCAACACGCGGATCGCATCGCTGTACTCGAAAGCGGCCAGATCGTCGCGATCGGCAGCCATGCGGAGCTGCTGAACAGTTCACCGCTTTACCAGCGTCTGCATTCATTGCAGTTCCAGGATGCGGGACAGGTGGTTAGCTAGAGGGCAAGAAGCCCGGGGCTTGTCTCAATTGCTTTCGCGGCGGCTTTTTGGGGCCGCTCTGGCTGGCGATCAGCACCGGCGTGGCCAGCGCGAGACCATTCTCCACCGCCGCGCGGTTGACCTCCTCCTGAACCAGATTGGGTGTGTACACAAGATACTGTCGGATGGTGCGGGTCACCTTGGTGTTGGGCAGCGCTTCCAGGTAAAAAGCCAAAGTGAAGGTCAGCGCAAAATCGCCGGTCTGGCTCAGGCTTACCTCAAAGGGCTGATTGCGATTGACCTTTGCCTCTTCCCGGTTCTCCAGTGCTACGAAAGCCTCGTCGAAGGTATCCTGAACACGCCGTCGCAGACCTGAGTAGCTGTTTTGCTCTTCTTCGCCTTCTTCTGCTTTATGTTCATGGTGCCGCACTGGCGGGTAGCCGATGTTGAACTGCAGTTCGCGCCGCAATCCATCCGCGGAGGCTCGCTTGCTCAGGTTATCCACCCGGCTATTGATCAGCTGACTGTTGCGAATGATCACCCGCTGATTGCTGCGCACGTCCAGCAGATTGGTGTGAATGAAGGACACCCGATTGATGATGTACTCCGTCTCCCAGCCTTCGATCTTTATTACGTCGCCATCCTCGAGCATCGCAGAATTCAGAATTACCAGACCGTAGTAGATGTCCGGCGCCCAGATCGCATTGGTGAGGGCCAGGAAAGCGAAAACGATGCCGATGAAACCCGTGGTCTGCAACAGGCTGTCCATGTCCCAGCTGACAATCACCAGATAAATGGCGACCAGAACAATGAACACCGAGCCGACAAGGTCGACGAGCCGCGAATTGTAGGAATCGAAATAAGTGGGTTCACCATCGATTATCTTCACTTCGCCGAACTTGTGGCGACTGAAGAATGAAAGAAGATTGAATCCAACAAGACAGCCAAACAGGATGGCGATCGACAGCGCGATACGGAAGAAATAGTTCTCGTACTCTGCAACCGTGTACACGAGAAGGATATCCAGCACGTGCAGCGCCAAAAAGACCAGTGCGGCGATACGCAAAACCCGCGCCTGCACGTTCATATTGCGGGTCTTGTTGATGGCGGAGAGCAGTTTCTCGGCAAACAGTAGAATAATCAGATTGGCGGCAAAAACGGCCGCGCGCAGAACCAGGGGATCGCCCAGCATGGTCATCGACCGGCTGAAGTCTTCGAAATTCATAAAATGGAAAAACCGGAATGTGGTGGGATTATTATCTGTTTCTATCAGGCTGACTGCTGCGCGTGCAGAAAAGTGTCGCGCCAGGCGCGACACTTGAACACCTCACTGTCGAGCTACAGGTTTTGCATTACCGCCTCGGCGGAGCTCTTGTCGATGCCCTTCTCGTCCACACCCAGGTAGGTGACCTTGCCATCCTCGAGAACCATCGCATAGCGCTTGCTTCTCAATCCCATGCCGGCACGGCTTAGATCCAGATCCATGCCGATCTTGCGTGTAAACTCGGCGCTGCCGTCAGCCGCCATGATGATTTCCTCAGCATTCTGGCTTTTTCCCCAGGCATCCATCACAAAGGCGTCATTGGTGGCGACGCAAACGATGTTGTCGACGCCCTTGGCCTTGATCTTGTCCGCGTTCACCACGAAGCCGGGCAGATGCGTAATCGTGCAGCCGGGCGTGAAGGCGCCAGGTACCGCAAACAACACCGCTTTCTTGCCTTTGAAAAGCTCATCGGTGCTAATGTCCTTGGGACCTTCAGACCCCATCACCTTCAAGGTCGCGGAGGGAATCGTATCGCCAACTTGGATGGTCATATCTGTTTTCCTTGTGCAACGAATGTGGATGGATTGGTAGAACTCAGAACTGCCAGAACGGACCAGCATGGTGATACCGCGCCTGTGCCGGTCCCGGCAAAATCTCTCGCAGATAGTGTTCGATTCCCCGCTCACGGCGCCAATCGCGCGGATAGCCAAGGGACACCTCCTCGAATCTCACGCCGTCGCGATAATCGGTGCAGCGCATGTGAAGATGTCCCGAGACAACCACACTTGCACCGAACTCGCGGTGCCAGTCTTCAGTTGCCCGCGTGCCGCACCAAATCGAGAAGCGGGGAATGCGCATCGTGCGCACCAGATCATAACGCAGCGGGAAGTGGTTAACCAACACGAGCGGCGTCCCGTCCGAACACTCTCGCAAGCGGTGTCGACTGTAATCGACACGGGCTCTGCACCATTCAGCTTTCGAAGCGAAAGGACCAGGATCGATCTGATATTCATCGCGGCAAAGCACGCCGGACTCCACTGCCCAATCGACGGCCGACTCCGCTGCTACCGAGCCTGGTCGAAAACTGTAGTCGTACAGCAAGTGCAGCGGCACCACTCGGTGAGTGCCACCGGGGCCTTGCCAGAGCGGGTACTCATCTTCCGGGGTCGACACGCCGGAATGTCGGCATACCTCAACCAGCTCCTCGTACTTCGCGACCGAGGAGTCAAATGGATCCCGGTCATCTACCCACAGCTCGTGATTGCCCGGGACCCAGACCACATGTGCAAAGCGCGCGCAGAATGTGTCGAGGGCTTCACGCAGATGGCGCGGACTGGAACAGATATCCCCCCCGAGAATCAGCCAGTCATCTGTAAAAGCTGGCAAATCCTGCAATGCCTCGCGGTTGGCGCGGTGATCCAGGTGCAAATCACTGATGGCGAAAAGCTTCATAGGGCTGAGAACGAGGCACAAAGTGACGGGGATGAAATCATGATGGGCGCATGATCCCATATTTGCGCCTGGTCTGGCGAACTGAGCCATACTGGCATGAAAGCAGCATCAGAGCTTGGGGTGAGATCAGGAAGGGACCTGGTTGAGCGCCATGTTTAAGCGCCAGCCCATCAACTTTTCTGCAGCTGCTATACTGTGGAAAAGCCTGGCACCAGGGACAGGTAGTCACCAACAAGCCGAACAATGCTATGTATGCAGTCATTGATTTGGGGTCAAACAGCTTCCATTTGCTGATTGCCCAATTTACCGGACAGGGGTTTACGATTGTCGACCGGTGCAGCGAAAAGATCCAGCTGGCCGACGGTCTGAACCGTGAAGGAACGCTGAATCAGGCAGCGATCAATCGTGGCCTCAATTGCCTGCGCCTGTTCAAACGCATACTCGCCCGCCACCCGGTCCGGGAAACGAAAGTCGTTGCCACGCAGGCCCTGCGTCAGGCAACCAATGCCCAGCAGTTTATCCAGCCTGCCAAAACGCTCGGCTTCGATATCGAGATCATCTCCGGAGTCCGCGAAGCGGAACTGATTCTCCGCGGCATCTGCGATCCCCTGCCGAGCTGTACGGGAAACCGCCTGGTCATCGACATTGGCGGAGCCAGTACTGAGATCGCAGTGGGAAATGGCGATCAGATCCTGTTCGCACAGAGCCTTCCAATGGGCTGTGTGTGCTGGCGGGACCACTTCTTCAGCGACGGCTACGAATACGGTATGCGCTGCCAGCAAGCCCGCGAAGCCGCACGGGAAGTGCTGCAGCCTCATCTCGACGCGCTCGCCGGTCTCGAATGGCAGGAGGTTTACGCCTCTTCCGGCTCGGCAAAGATGCTGTCACGGATTTCGCTGGCTAATGACTGGACCGATGGCAAGATCACCCGCGCCTGTGTCAGCCAGATTCAGGATTCCATCTGCCACCTGAACGATCACCGACAAATCGAACTCAATGGCCTCAAACCCGAGCGGCGTGATCTGCTGGCCCCGGGTTCCAGCATCATGGCAGCGCTGATGGAAAGCCTGTCAATCGACACCATTCACTACAGCAGCACCGCATTGCGCGAAGGTATTCTGGGAGAAATCTCCGGACACCGGGTTGGCTATCAGGCCCAGGGTGATGTGCGACTGCTGGGAACTTGAAACTGCCTTTCCAACTTTCTCCGGCCCAGGTCGCGCAAAAGCGATACACATCAGTTCTTAACCCGTTTGGCGATGGGGTAAATCCTTTCGAAAACGCTGTGAATACATCCCTGTACGCTCGCACGCTTGAGCGCCACGGACGGCGCGAATGCACGCTTCGCAGGAGCAGAAGCACGCCATCCCTGAAGCGAGCGTTTCGAAAGGATTTACCCCATCACCAAACTCGCCGCGGACGAAGTCTCCGAGCTCAGTGTTTCGCTCGTGATCAGGAATCCAAAATCGAAGGAGCTGCGGTGTGAGTTTGTTGTGCATTTCAAAACCTTCGCGGATGGACCCCGCGAAGGAGCTACAGGGATGTATTCATGCGTTTTTGAAATGCACACCCCCTGCGGCAAACGGCTTCCGAAGTGTGATCTAAACGAAAAAGCCCCGGACTCGCATGAACCCGGGGCTTTTCGAACCATCGATCAACGACAGCTATTTACCAGCCTGTTACTGCCTTCAGACCTTCACCGATCTCCGCCAGACTGCGAACGGTACGAACGCCAGCCGCTTCAAGCGCCTGGAACTTCTCGTCCGCTGTGCCCTTGCCGCCCGAGATGATCGCACCGGCGTGGCCCATGCGCTTGCCGGGAGGTGCAGTGACACCCGCAATGTAGGAGACAACCGGCTTGGTGACATTGTCCTTGATGTAGGCCGCCGCTTCTTCTTCCGCGGTGCCGCCGATTTCGCCGATCATCACGATCGCTTCAGTGGCCGGATCCTTTTCGAACATCGCCAGGATGTCGATGAAGTTGGAACCGGGAATCGGGTCGCCGCCGATGCCCACACAGGTGGACTGACCGAAGCCGTAATCAGTGGTCTGCTTAACCGCTTCGTAAGTCAGAGTGCCTGAACGGGATACGATACCCACTTTTCCGGGCTTGTGAATGTGACCTGGCATGATGCCGATCTTGCATTCGCCGGGAGTGATTACGCCGGGGCAGTTCGGGCCGATCAGGCGCACACCCAGCTCATCGCATTTCACTTTGCAGTCCAGCATGTCCAGCGTCGGAATGCCTTCGGTGATGCACACGACCAGCTTCACGCCGCTGTTCGCCGCTTCCAGGATTGAGTCCTTACAGAACGGTGCGGGGACGTAAATCACGGAAGCCTCGGCGCCAGTCGCTTCCACGGCTTCGCTCATGGTGTTGAACACCGGCAAGCCCAAATGAGTCTGGCCGCCCTTGCCCGGTGTTACGCCGCCGACCATCTTGGTGCCATAGGCGATGGCCTGCTCGGAGTGGTAAGTGCCTTGTGAGCCGGTGAAACCCTGGCAGAGTACCTTGGTGTTTTTGTCGATCAAAATGCTCATGGATATTCCTCAGTCTATTCGGCGCGTGGGTTTCAGGCCTGGGCGGCCGCTTTGACGACTTGTTCAGCCGCATCAGTCAGGCTGGTCGCGGCGATGATGTTCAGGCCGCTGTCTGCCAGCTTCTTCGCACCCAGCTCGGCGTTGTTGCCTTCGAGGCGTACCACGACCGGCACTTTCACGCCCACTTCTTCTACCGCACCGATTACACCTTCCGCGATCAGATCGCAACGCACGATACCGCCGAAGATGTTGATCAATACTGCTTTTACGTTTTCATCGGAGAGAATGATTTTGAACGCTTCGACCACGCGCTCCTTGGTCGCACCGCCGCCGACGTCGAGGAAGTTGGCCGGCTGACCGCCGTGCAGTTTAACGATGTCCATGGTGCCCATGGCCAGACCAGCGCCGTTCACCATGCAGCCGATGTTGCCATCGAGAGCTACGTAGTTCAGTTCCCACTTCGCCGCGCGCGCTTCACGCTCGTCTTCCTGAGAAGGATCGTGCATGGCCTGCAGTTTGGGCTGACGGTACAGCGCATTGCCGTCCACGTTCACTTTGGCGTCCAGACAGTGGATGTCACCTGCTTCGGTGATTACCAGCGGGTTCACTTCCAGCAGAGCCAGATCGAAGTCCTGGAACAGCTTGGCCAGGCCGAGGAATACTTGAGTAAACTGCTTGATCTGCTTGCCTTCGAGGCCCAGCTTGAAAGCCAGCTCGCGGGCTTGATAAGGCTGTGCGCCCACCAGTGGGTCGATGATTGCCTTGAGAATTTTCTCCGGGGTCTCTTCCGCCACCTTCTCGATTTCCACGCCGCCTTCGGTGGAAGCCATGAATACGATGCGACGGGAAGAACGGTCCACTACCGCACCCAGGTACAGTTCCCGGGCGATATCGGTGCAGGACTCGACCAGAATACGGCTGACCGGCTGACCATTTTCATCAGTCTGATAGGTGACGAGATTCTTGCCGAGCCATTGGTTGGCAAAGTCCTCGATTTCTTTCTTGGAGCTGACCAGCTTTACGCCGCCTGCTTTGCCGCGTCCACCAGCGTGTACCTGGGCTTTCACAACCCACTTGGAACCGCCGATCTGATCGGCAGCTTCAGCCGCCTGCGCTGCGGTTTCCGCCGCAACACCTTTGGATACAGGCAAACCGTACTCGGCGAACAATTGCTTAGCCTGATATTCGTGTAGATTCATGGCTACCTTCCGTCTTTGGGGACTCGCCCCTCGTTTCAAAAATCGTAGGTCTAGACCCTACCCCAAACATTCAGCAGTCGCGATTGCGACTGCCTTGTTGTGCATGCTTTTCTACCGAAGCACTATTTCTTGCGTGGCCGTCGATTGGCGATGTGGATCGCGTGGCCGTTTACGGCCAAGGCCGCTTCGTGAACGCTTTCCGACAAGGTCGGATGTGCGAACACAGTCATGCCGACGTCTTCAGCGGTTGAGCCGAACTCCATCGCAATCGCTACCTGCTGTACCAGATCCGCCGCGCTCGGACCGACGATGTGGCAGCCCAGGATACGGTCGGTTTCCTCGTGAGCAATGATCTTCACCATGCCCGCGGTTTCATTGGATACCACAGCGCGACCATTGGCAGCGAAGGGAAACACTCCCACTTTGTAGGGCTCGCCGTCCGCCTTCACCTGCTCTTCCGTACGACCCACCGATGCCACTTCCGGATGGGTGTAGATCACATTCGGAATTACATCGTAATTCATCATGGTCTTCTGCCCGGCAATACGTTCCGCCACCATGATGCCCTCTTCCGAGGCCTTGTGAGCGAGCATCGGGCCGCGCACCACATCACCGATGGCCCAGACGCCGGGTGCGTCGGTGGAGCAAAGATCGTTTACATAGATGAAGCCGCGTTCGTCGAGATTGACACCGCTGTCGGCGGAGAGCAGATCTTCAGTGAAGGGACGGCGGCCAACGCAGACAATCAGCTTGTCGAAGGTTTCCTGCTGTTCAGCGCCTTCGTTGTTCACGAAGGTAACCGTGGCCTTGCCTTTCTTGACTTCGGTGCCGGTGACTCGGCAACCCAGCCGAATGTCCAGGCCCTGCTTGGTAAGAATCTTTTT
Source organism: Proteobacteria bacterium 005FR1 (assembly GCA_026192395.1). GTDB lineage: Bacteria > Pseudomonadota > Gammaproteobacteria > Pseudomonadales > Cellvibrionaceae > WACF01. The sequence goes on along the minus strand of WACF01000002.1, from coordinate 531,364 downwards.
GGTTTCCTTGGCGATCTGCTGATCCATGACCGCAAGAAAAGTATCCAGCGCTTCCAGACAAACCACTTCGGAACCGAGCCGGCTCCATACGCTGCCCAACTCGAGACCGATAACGCCGGCGCCGATGACGCCCAGACGCTTGGGGGCTGATTCGAATTGCAGCGCACCTGTGGAATCCACAACTACGTCATTGTCGATTTGCGCTACAGGAATGTTCACCGGGACGGAACCGGAGGCGATAATCACGTTGTCAGCTTCGTAGACCTCGGTGCTGCCATCGGGCTTGTGCAGCTCCACCTTGCGACCGGCCAGCAGTTTGCCATGGCCCTGCAGGCTGGTTACGCCATTCTGTTTGAACAGCATGCCGATGTTACCGGTGAAGTTTTTGACGATGGTGTCCTTGCGCGCAATCATTGCCGGCACATCGATCTTTACGCCGCTCACGTCGATGCCGTGGACGCCGAGTTCATCCTTGGCTTCATGATATTTGTAGGAGCTATCCAGCAATGCCTTGGAAGGGATGCAGCCCACATTGAGACAGGTTCCGCCGTTGACAACCTTGCCGTCGTCGCTCTGCCATTTTTCGACACAGGCAGTGTTCAGGCCCAGCTGTGCTGCTCTGATGGCGGCCACATAGCCGCCGGGGCCGGAACCAATTACGATCACGTCAAATTTGTTGGCCATAAAGCTTATCCAGTCAGATGAATTCGAAAGTCAGTCGCGCGCAGCTACGGCTGTAGCGCCAGAGCATGCAATTAAGGGCATGCAAAAAAAAGCAGGCGGCGATCCTGTCGAATCGCCGCCTGTACATATCAGATTTCCAGTAGAATACGCGCGGGGTCTTCCAGCAGGTCCTTGATCGCCACCAGGAACTGCACTGCGTCCTTGCCGTCGATCAGACGGTGGTCGTAAGACAGCGCCAAGTACATCATCGGCAGAATTTTCACCTGCCCATCGACCGCCATCGGACGCTCCTGAATCTTGTGCATGCCCAGGATTGCGGTCTGCGGCGGGTTCAGAATCGGCGTGGACATCAATGAGCCGAACACGCCACCGTTGGTGATGGTGAATGTACCGCCAGTGATTTCCTCAATGCCCAGCTTGCCGTCACGAGCGCGCAGACCGAAGTCGCGGATCTTGCTTTCCACATCGGCAATACCCATGTTTTCCGCATTGCGCATAACCGGAACTACCAGACCTTTCTCCGTGGATACCGCCACTCCGATGTCTTGATAGCCGTGATAAACAATGTCGCTGCCGTCGATCGAGGCATTGACTACCGGGAAGCGCTTCAGTGCTTCCACAGCGGCTTTCACGAAAAAGCCCATGAAGCCAAGGCGTGTGCCGTTATGCGCTTTCTCGAAATCGGCCTTGTAACGCTGGCGCAGTTCCATTACGGGTGCCATGTTCACCTCATTGAAGGTGGTCAGCATGGCCGTTGTTTGTGAAGCTTCCAACAGACGCTCGGCAATGCGGCTACGCAGACGAGTCATCGGCACGCGCTTCTCGATACGCTCACCGCCAGGCAATTCGACCTGCGGCGATTTGGCAGCCGCAGGACTCGGGGCAGCGGCCGCGGGCTTTGTTTCCGCTTTCGGAGCGCTGATTGCGTTCTGCACGTCTTCCTTGGTGATGCGACCGTCTTTGCCGGTCCCTTCGACTGCACCGAGATCCACGCCGCCCTCGCTGGCGAGCTTGCGTGCGGAAGGGCTGGCAATTACTTCGCGGTTACCCTGTTCGAGAGCAGGTTCGGCCTCACCGCTGTCCATCTTGCCCGAGGTCGGGACTTCTTTCGGGGCTTCGGCCTCGCCTTCAGCACCCTCTTCCACCAATGCGAGCAGTTCGTTGCTCTGCACGGTTTCACCTTCGCCTTTCTTCACTTCAGCCAGTCGACCGTTGGCAGGAGCCACGACTTCCAGCACGACTTTGTCGGTTTCGATGTCGACAATCAGCTCGTCCCGGGATACGGATTCACCCGGCTGCTTGTACCAGGTTGCCACGGTGCCGTCCTGAACCGACTCGGGGAAGGTTGGCGCTTTGATTTCTATGGTCATTTCGTTGTTTGTCCTATCGCTTCAGCAAATCGATTTATTCACGGCGACAGCCAACTGCCACCAATGCCCCATTTTTCTTTGTTGCCCTTGCCGCGCGGACTTACTGTCCGCCCAGAGCTTCTTCAACAAATTTTTGTTGCTGCTCCAGGTGCGTCGACATGTATCCGGCCGCTGGCGCCGCCGCCGGATCGCGTCCCACGTAGACCAGGTACAGCGAAGGATCGTATTCGTTGATGACCCGGCGCATATGGTGCTGACTACTGTACCACGCGCCCTGGTTCATCGGCTCTTCCTGACACCAGACGATTTCCTTCACATTGCTGTACTGACGAAGCGCCGCTTCCAATTCGTCTTCCGGGAACGGATAGAGCTGCTCGAGACGAATGATCGCGACATTCTTCTGCTCGCGCTCCATGCGCGCTTCCAGCAAGTGGTAATACACCTTGCCACTGCAGAGAACGATGCGGGTCACGTCTTGCGGATTCACCAGGTCGTCGTTCAGAACGTTCTGGAAACGACCGCTTGCCAGATCTTCGAGGCTGGATACGGCCAGCTTGTGACGAAGAATCCACTTGGGACTCATCACCACCAGCGGACGACGCATGGGACGAATTGCCTGGCGCCGCAGCAGATGGAAGATCTGTGCCGGGGTGGTGGGAATGCAGACCTGGATGTTGTGCTCCGCGCAGAGTTGCAGGAAGCGCTCCAGTCGCGCCGACGAGTGCTCCGGTCCCTGTCCTTCATAGCCGTGCGGCAGCAGCATGGTGAGTCCGCACAAACGGCCCCACTTGTGCTCGCCGCTGGTAATGAACTGATCGATAACCACCTGGGCGCCGTTGGCAAAATCACCAAATTGCGCTTCCCAGATCACCAGTGCGTTCGGGGTGGTGGTGGCATAACCGTATTCGAAGGCCAGCACACCCTCTTCCGACAGCAGCGAATCGTAGATATCGAAATCCGGCTGACCAGGGAAGAGTTCGGACAGCGGATAATAGGTGGAACCATCCTTCTGGCTGTTGATCACCGCGTGGCGGTGAGAGAAGGTACCGCGACGCACGTCCTGACCGGTAATCCGCAGGCGGAAACCCTGCTTCAACAAGCTCGCGTAGGCCAGCATTTCCGCCATGCCCCAGTTGATGGGCAGAGCGCCGCCGGCCATCTTGCGGCGGTCTTCGTAAATCTTCGCAACCTGCTTCTGCACCACGACGCCGTCGGGGATCTCGCACATCTTGTGGCCGAGTTCCTGCAGCTCCTTGATGGGGAACGTGGTATCGGCTGGCGTGGTCCAGTCGTGTCCGATATAGGGACTCCAGTCCACGAACAGGGAGCTGTCGGGTTCGCTCACCAAACCGCTGGCCACGTGCTCACCGCGATCGAGGGCCGCGCGGTAATCGTCGGCCATCTTGTCCGCTTGCTCCTGGCTGATCACCCCTTCATCCACCAGCCTTTCCGCGTACAGGGTCCGCGTTGTCTTGTGCTTGCGAATCTTGCTGTACATGAGCGGCTGGGTAGAAGACGGCTCATCGGTTTCGTTGTGGCCGCGACGACGGTAGCAGAACAGGTCGATAACCACGTCCTGCTTGAATTCGTAGCGGTAGTCCATCGCCAGTTGGGTGACGAACAATACGGCTTCCGGATCGTCGCCGTTCACATGGAATACCGGTGCGCCGACCATCTTGGAAACATCGGTGCAGTATTCAGTGGAGCGCGCGTCGTCCCGGCGACTGGTGGTGAAACCAACCTGGTTGTTGATGACGATGTGAATGGTACCGCCAGTTCCGTAGGCGCGGGTCTGGCTCATCTGGAATGTTTCCAGCACCACGCCCTGACCGGCGAATGCCGCATCCCCGTGCACCACAATCGGCACTACTTTGTTACCGAGCGGATCGTTGCGGCGGTCCTGGCGGGCGCGCACCGAACCTTCGACTACGGGCGAAACGATCTCGAGATGGCTTGGGTTGAATGCCATTGCGAGGTGGACTTCCCCACCGGGTGTCATTACGTTTGAAGAAAAGCCCTGATGGTATTTCACGTCGCCGGAAGTGCCGATGAAACGCTTACCTTCGAACTCATCGAAAAGCTCGGCGGGATTCTTGCCGAGCACGTTCACCAATGTATTGAGGCGACCGCGGTGAGCCATGCCCAGCACGATTTCCTTCGCACCGTAGTAACCGGCGCGATTGATCAGCGCGTCTAACAGTGGAATAAAGCTTTCACCACCTTCCAGACCGAAGCGCTTGGTGCCCGGGTACTTGCTGTCGAGATGCCGTTCCAGACCTTCTGCCGCGGTCAGTCGTTCGAGCAGCTTGCGACGCAGATCTTCGCCATAGACGGGGTTCGAGCGCACGCTTTCCAGGCGCTGCTGCAGCCACTGCTTTTCGGCGAAGTTCGTGATGTGCATGATCTCGGGGCCAACCGAACCGCAGTAAGTCTGCTCCAGGGCCTCGATGATCTCGCGCAGCGGCGCTTCTTCCTTGCCGATGAAGAGATTGCCGGTCTGGAAGACGGTATCAAGATCTGCCGGTGTCAGGCCGTGGAAACTGAGATCGAGATCGGGAACGGTTTCGCGTTCCATTAGGCCAAGCGGATCGAGCTTTGCCTTCTGATGACCACGGAAGCGGTACGAGCTGATCAGCTGAACGACTTTGACCTGCTTTCGCTCGTGCTCGATGTTGACGCCACCGGAGCCCGGCGCGGCAATCGGCCGTGCGCGACGCTTGCCGAGCAGTTCGAAATGCTCGCGAACAACGGAGTGAGGCGTGTCCTGGGTGACGACACCATCGACGCGGGGCAGCTTGTCGAAATAGCTGCGCCACTCTTCGGGTACGCTGTTGGGGTTGTGGAGGTATTCTTCGTAGAGATCTTCGACGTAAGCCGCATTCCCGCCGGAGAGCTGGGAAGTGCTCCACAGGAGTTGCATTACGCTTTCGTTGGCATCGCCTTGCATGGTTGCCCACCTTGACTAAATTCAAGTAAAGGGGCGAGAAATCCGGCAGAGTCTAGCAGCCTGAAAACGAACATACAGCAAACCGGCACTGCTTTGGCGATGCCTTGGCCTGCTGAGACACTGTCCTTTCCAGCCGCTGGAATCCGATGACCCGAACGCTCGTTCCGCCGACATCGATGTCGACCGGCCTGAGCCGGGCGGAATCCAATTCCCCGATATGTACGTGAGTTGTACGGCCAGGATGTCGGTTAAAACCGGCATCGTATGGGCAACCGATCCTTTTCAGCTGCCTGTGGCCACCGAGTACTCTCTATATGCCTGTGCCCAGCACGGGCTGGGCACTAGGGCGCCTTTTGAGCGCTTTTCAACATTTACTAAGGACTTGCCTGTGCCGACCTGAAATCAGGTGGCGCGCTGCAGCAGCATGTTCCGGATGTGCCCAATCGCGCGGGTCGGGTTCAGGCCCTTGGGGCAGACCGCGACGCAGTTCTGAATGCCGTGGCAGCGAAACACGCTGAAGGGGTCATCCATTTTCGCGAGGCGTTCATTTTCTGCGGTATCGCGGCTGTCGGCCAGGAAGCGGTAGGCCTGGAGCAGACCGGCCGGACCGATGAACTTCTCCGGATTCCACCAGAAGGACGGGCAGCTGGTCGAGCAGCAGGCGCAGAGAATGCACTCATAAAGCCCATCCAGTTTGGCGCGGTCTTCCGGCGACTGCAGACGCTCGATGGCCGGAGCCGGCGTATTGTTCTGCAGGTAAGGCTCAACTTTCGCGTATTGCGCGTAGAAAATGCTCATGTCCACGATAAGGTCGCGGATTACCGGCAGACCTGGCAGCGGACGCAATACCAGCTTGTTGCCTTTCACGCACTCGGACAGGGGAGTGATGCAGGCGAGACCGTTCTTGCCGTTGATGTTCATACCGTCCGAACCGCAAACGCCTTCGCGGCAGGAGCGCCGGTAGGTCAGGCTCGGGTCCTCGTCCTTCAGCATTTCCAGCACATCCAGAACCATCAGGTCCTTGCCCTGGGTGTCCAGGTCATAGGACTTCATGGACGGCTTGCTGTCCGTATCCGGGTTGTAGCGATAAACTTCGACTTTCAACATGTGTTCTTTCACCGTTCAATGCGACTCAGCCGCAAGGTCTCAACTGGTTCGTAGCTCTTAATAAGTCCGCGCTTTGGGCTCGAAAGCTTCCATCGTCGTCGGCGCGAAGTTGACGTCCCGCTTGCCAACCCGCTTTTCGCCTGGGAAAAACATGGAATGGCAGAGCCAGTTCTGGTCGTCGCGTTCCTGGTAATCTTCGCGGGCGTGAGCACCACGGGATTCCTTGCGCTCTTCGGCGGCGATGGCGGTTGCCTCGGCCACTTCCAGCAGGTTCTGCAGTTCCAATGCTTCGATGCGGGCGGTGTTGAAGGCGTTGCTCTTGTCGTGCAGCACAACGTTGCCGATACGCTCGCGCAGCACCGCCAGCTTTTCGATACCTTCCTGCATGAACTCACCTTTGCGGAATACCCCGAAGTAGTTCTGCATGGTCGTCTGCAACTCTTTGCGCAGGCTCGCCACATCTTCGCCGGACTTGGATTCGTTCAGGCGGTTCAGGCGCGCCATGGCCGCTTCGATGTCGGAGTCGGTGGCTTCGCGATGCTCGATGCCCTCGCGCAGCGCTTTCTCAATGAACAGGCCAGAGGCGCGGCCGAATACCACCAGGTCGAGCAGCGAGTTACCGCCCAGTCGATTGGCGCCGTGTACGGACACGCAAGCCACTTCACCACAGGCGTAGAAGCCCGGGATAATCTGGTCCTTACCTTCCGCGTCCTGAGTGAGCGCCTGACCATGAACGTTGGTGGGGATGCCGCCCATCATGTAGTGACAGGTGGGCACCACCGGGATCGGCTCCTTGACCGGATCCGCATGTGCAAAGGTTCGGGACAGTTCCAGAATCCCCGGCAGCTTGGCATTCAGAGTATCGGCACCAAGATGGTCGAGCTTGAGGAAGACGTGGTCTCCTTCCGGACCACAACCACGACCCTCCAGGATCTCCAGCACCATGGATCGGGCGACCACATCGCGGCCGGCCAGATCTTTGGCATTGGGGGCGTAGCGCTCCATGAAGCGCTCGCCGTCCTTATTGATCAGGTAGCCGCCTTCACCACGGCATCCTTCGGTCACTAGCACCCCTGCCCCGGCAATACCGGTGGGGTGGAACTGCCACATCTCGATATCCTGCACCGGGAAACCCGCGCGCAAAGCCATGCCGACGCCATCGCCGGTGTTGATGTGGGCATTGGTGGTGGACGCGTAAATCCGGCCGGCACCGCCAGTGGCGAATACGGTGGCTTTGGATTTCACGAAGACGGTCTCACCGTCTTCCATATTGATGGCAATAACACCGACGACTGCGCCGTCCTGGTTCTTCACCAGATCCACCGCGAACCATTCATTCAGGAACACGGTGTTGTTGCGCATGTTGTTCTGATACAGGGTGTGCAGCAGCGCATGGCCGGTTCGGTCCGCCGCCGCACAGGTGCGCGCCGCCTGACCGCCGCGACCGTAGTCTTTGGACTGACCGCCGAAGGGGCGCTGGTAGATGCGGCCGTTGTCGGTACGGGAGAACGGCAGCCCCATGTGCTCCAGCTCAAATACCGCTTCCGGACCAACGGAACACATGTATTCGATCGCGTCCTGGTCGCCGATGTAGTCGGAGCCCTTGACGGTGTCATACATGTGCCAGCGCCAGTCGTCATTGGGGTCCGCACTGGCAATGGCACAGGTGATGCCGCCCTGAGCGGATACTGTATGGGACCGGGTGGGGAAAACCTTGGTAATTACCGCGGTTTTGTAACCGGAACGGGCCAGCTGCAGTGCGGCGCGCATACCGGCACCACCGCCACCAATCACGATACCGTCATAGGAAATGGTGCGCATATTCGTCATATCAGAGTCCCCACAGAATCTCGATGCCCCACACCGTGTAGGCCACAGTGACTACACCGAGCACCACCTGCAAAAACAGTCGGATCGCGGTGCCTTTGCTACCCATGGTCAGGGTAGTCACGTAATCGGTCAGAACGACCCACAGCCCAATCCAGGCGTGCGCCGCCAGAGAGACCAGAGCCAGCAAACTGAAAATGCGCACCCAGAACTGGCTGAACAGTTCTTCCCAGGTGGCGTAGTCCAGCGGTGAATTGCTGAGAATGAAACCTACTATAAAGAAGGTATAAAGAGTCAGAACAACGGCGGTAACACGCTGAATCAACCAGTCGTAAACACCACTGCGCCCCAGGTTAGTGACTGCGGTTACCATACCCACACCCCCGCCAGAACAATCAAGATCACGGCACAAACGATCGCCAGCTGCGCCCCCCGTCGACCGCCTTCCAGGCTTTCCCCATAACCAAGATCCATGATCATGTGCCGCACCCCCATCACCAGGTGATAAGCCAGCGCAGCCAGCGTTACCCAGATGATGAACTGAGCAAGCGGATTCGCCAGCACTTCCTTGAGCTCGCTAAAAGACGCTTCCGATTGCAGGCTCGCCTGCAGCATCCACAGCAGCACGGCGATACCTGCATAAAGAAGGACGCCAGAAGCACGGTGGGTGATGGAAACGATTGCAGTTATGGGGAATCTAATGGTGGTCAGGTCTAGGTTGACCGGTCGTTTGTCATTCACAGTTGCTGCTTACCTTTTGACAGTGTGACAGAGCCCGCCCGAGGAAAGCTTCCCGGAGAGAGCCCTGATGGACTGTCCCGGCGAAGTTCGCCTGCAGGCACTTGGATGCAGTGGTGAATCGATGAGCCCCGTAGAAGATCGCGCGAGATTATAGAGAGGGCAGTCACAAAACACAAATCATAGCGCCGTGATTCAGTGCGCCAGCTGTGCGCTATCCCACTCTTTCCAAAGAAGTTTTTTCATGGACCGCTTGAAACTCCGGAAATGGTGAATTTGTGGTCACATGCCTTTCTCTATACGGTTCTACATGGAAACGAGATCATCGTTTTGGTGCACTGAATCCGCGCCCGAAAAGCGACTGCCTGGCCGCCGGGAGCTGTCGGCAGAAATGCCGAATCCATTTGACAATCCCGCGAGTGGCCGTATAGTTGTCCACCGCAATTTTCTCCGCTTTACCGACGGTTGGCGGCAGTTGAAAAGCATTGGGGAAGGGTCCGGCTCTGCAGAGCCGAGATCAGCGCCAGGAAGGGCAGCGGTGGACGGCAGCGAACGAGTAGCCACGCAGCGCCTTCAAGACCGCCCGCCTTGGCAATATAAGCTTTCCAACGGCCGAGAGTCCGTCGATCCCTTCGCAATTCGATATTTACAGGAGTCGATGAATGACTGATAAGAAGGCGCACCTAACGATTGAAGGTACGGGTGAAGGTACCCAGGATTCCATCGAACTCCCAATCTACTCCGGCACTACCGGTCCCGATGTGATCGACGTTCGCGCTCTCGCCGGCAAGGGCCTTTTCACGTACGACCCCGGCTTTGTTTCCACCGCCGCCTGCGAATCAAAAATCACCTATATCGATGGCGATGCCGGTGTTCTTCTGCACCGCGGCTATCCGATCGATCAGCTGGCCGAGCACAGCGACTACCTGGAAACCTGCTACCTGCTTCTCCACGGCGAGCTCCCCACCGCCGAACAGAAAGCCGAGTTTGTAGATATCATTACGCACCACACCATGGTGCATGAAGGGATCGCCAACTTCTTCAAAGGCTTCAAGCGCAGTGCGCACCCGATGGCAATCATGTGCGGCGTCGTGGGCGCGCTGTCGGCGTTTTATCACGACTCGCTCGACATCCATGATGAGCAGCACCGTCTGATTTCCGCACATCGCCTGATCGCGAAAATGCCGACCTTGGCGGCGATGTGCTACAAGCACCACATCGGTCAACCCTTCCTCTACCCGATCAATGCGCTCAGCTATAGTGAAAACTTCCTGCACATGATGTTCGGCACGCCTTGCGATCCGCCGGAAGTCAATCCGGTGCTGGCCAAGGCAATGGACAAGATCTTCCTGCTGCACGCCGACCACGAGCAGAACGCCTCTACTTCCACTGTACGTCTGGCCGGCTCTTCCGGCGCCAACCCCTTTGCCTGTATCGCTTCCGGTATTGCGGCACTCTGGGGACCGGCGCACGGCGGTGCAAACGAAGCGGTGCTGGACATGCTGAACGAAATTGGCGATGTGAAGAACATCGACAAATTCGTTGCCAAGGCGAAGGACAAAGACGATCCGTTCCGCCTGATGGGCTTCGGCCACCGGGTTTACAAGAACTTCGACCCGCGCGCCAAAGTGATGAAAGAGACCTGCGACGAAGTACTGAAAGAGCTGGGCATGGAGAACGATCCGCTGCTGCCGATAGCCAAGCGCCTGGAAGAAATCGCGCTGTCCGACCCCTACTTCATCGAGAAGAAGCTGTACCCGAACGTAGACTTCTACTCCGGCATCATCATGAAGGCGATCGGCATTCCCACCGACATGTTCACCGTAATCTTCGCCACCGGCCGAACTGTTGGCTGGATTTCGCACTGGCATGAAATGCTGAGCAATCCGCCACTCAAGATCGGTCGTCCGCGTCAGCTTTATACCGGTCATACTCAGCGCGACTACGTGCCCGAGAATAAGCGATAGGTTCCAGTCTCCAGTCTCCAGTCTCCAGTCTCCAGTCCAATGATTGGAGACTGGCAGCCCCTTCCCCTCCTCTGCAACAAGCCGCTTAACGAGCTATCAGTGCTATCCGCCGGTCACGGGTCACCTCTGGTGACTGGCGTCTGTCGACTGGCGACTTCTTCCCATCTGTTCGCAAACCATCTCAGCGCCAACGAGAATGCGCGGCGTATGGCGTTGGATATAATCGGGGGGCACTGCATAGAGGCTGCCGGTCTGCACTGCCTCAAGGGCCCGATAACGCCGCCAGTCGTCCAGCCATTCGGGCCTTTTTTCGCTCGCTCCACTTGCCAGAATCACGTCGGGATTCCGTTGCAGCACCGCTTCGATGTTGATGATGGGTGCCAGCGAGATCGCATCGGCGAAAACATTGCGTGCGCCGCAGACTTCGAGTACATCGCTGATGATGTGATCGCCGTTCACCGTTTGCAGCGGCTGGTGCCAAACCTGGTAAAACACCTCAACAGGACTGCTATTCGCATATTTTTTTCGCAGCGTTTTCAGGCGCTGAAGAAAATCATCGGCTGCCTGCTCGCTGACCGTCTGGCTACCGGCCAGCGCACCAAGATTGCGAATGGAGCGCGCAATATCCTCAAGTGTCCTGGGCTCGTCGGCGTACACGGAGATACCCAAGCGTTCGAGTTGTTCGACGACTTCGACTCCATTCCCAGATGCCCAGACCACCACCAGATCCGGTGAGGCCGCAAGAACCGCTTCCAGACTGTAGGTATTGAAACCGCCCACTCTCGGCAAGCTTTTGGCCTCCGGGGGATAGTCGCTGTATTCGACTGCGGCTACGACCTTCTCTCCGCCGCCAGCCCAATAGAGATTTTCGACAATGTGCGGAGCCAGAGCCACGATGCGTCGGGCAGGTTCTTCCAGGGCGACAGTACGACCCAGCGAATCCTGCACGGCTACCTCAGCCCGTGCCGGCAGGCAAGCAAGAGCAAGAGAAGTGATCGCCAGAGACAACAACAAACGCATCCTTCAAACACCCACTGCCATCGGCTTTCCGGAACCGGGTCGGGGAAGAATCTGCATGGTCACGCCGAAAAGCTCCTTCAGTACCGGCGCGCTTACCACGGCGTGCGCGCTGCCAGCCGCAACGCAGCGCCCGCCTTTCAGCGCAAGCAGGCGGTCCGCGTAGGCGCTTGCAATGTTGACGTCGTGAACCGCCATGATCACGCCCAAGCCTCTTCCACAGAATGTCTGCAAGCTTCGCATCAACAGCTGCTGGTGACCAAGATCCAGAGCACTAAGCGGCTCGTCCAGCAAGAGCAGGCGCGGCTGCGAATCCACTGGCCAGACTTGAGCCAGCACCCGGGCCAGCTGCACCCGCTGTTTCTCTCCGCCCGAGAGATGCGTATACAGGCGATCTCGGAGATGGAGCACATCCACCTCCGCCATCGCCTGCGCGACAATGGCGCGATCCCGATCACGACCGGTGTCGTGCGGACTGCGCCCGAGCGCAATCACCTCCTCCACGCTGAAGGGGAAATTGAGTCCGCTCAGTTGCGGCAACACCGCAATTCTTCTCGCCCGCTCGCGCAGGGTCAGTGCTGGCAAGGGCTGATTGCAAACGCGAATACTGCCTTTCGCAATGGCAAGCTCTCCGCAAATGGTGCGCAGCAAACTGGTTTTGCCCGCACCGTTGGGTCCGATGATCGCCAACAATTGGCCTGGCTGCAGATCCAGATCAATCCCCGCGAGCAGTGCTTGGCTCGCGCGACCAGCCGACAACGTCACCTCCAGGGAATCGACGATTAGCAGCGAATCAGTTTCGTTCGTCATGGCTGCATCCCGTATTCCCGGCGGTGCCGCAGCAGAGAAATAAAAAACGGCGCTCCCACGACGGCGGTCACCAGCCCAACCGGGATTTCCGCTGGAGCAATCACGGTTCGCGCCAGTGTATCCGCCATCAACAGCAGTACTGCGCCGGCCGCCGCAGAAAGCGGCAGGAGATAGCGGTGATCCGCACCGATCGCGAGACGAACGATGTGCGGCACTACCAGCCCTACGAAAGAAATCGTGCCGGCCAGCGCCACTGAGCTACCAACGCCTGCCGCAATCAGCACGATCAGCCAGCGCTGCATACGGGCGACATCAAAGCCGAGATGCTGCGCTTCGGACTCGCCCAGCAGCAGAGCGTTCAGCGCGCTTGAAAACCTCGGGATGAAAGCCAGCATCATGGTCGCCACCAGCAAGGCCGCGATTACCCGCGGATAATTTGCACCGTCCAGCCCCCCCATCTGCCACAAGCTGATTCGGCGTAACAGGTCATTGCTCGCCAGATAGGAAAGCAAACTCGTGAAGCTACCCGCCAGAGCGGTAATGGCGATTCCCGCCAGCAGCATGCTCGCGACCGAAGTGCCCGATGAGCTCGTGGAAAGGCGATACACCAGCCATACGGTGGCGATTCCCCCCGCAAACGCACCCAGCGAGATCCACCACAAACCCCCGGCACCGGCGAGCAGGGTTCCGCCGAAAACGATGGCGAGACTGGCGCCGGCCGAAGCGCCGGCAGTCACACCGATAAGCGAGGGATCTGCAAGCGGATTGCGAAACAGGCCCTGACTCGCTGCGCCGCAGATGGCCAGCACCGCGCCGATCAACGCGGCCAGCAAGCTGCGCGGCAGCCGAATCGCGGTCACGATGAGGTCTTGCTGCGAATCGCCACTGCTGAACCACAGCGCCGAAAATACTTCAGGGGCGCTCAGCTCGGTCGAACCCAGCAATAGAGAAAGAAAGAAACAAACCGGAAGAGCCGCCACCAGAACTGCGGCGGTGATTCGTCGGCGGACATCTCTGGTGGAGTGCCGCGCGGATTCGAACAGGCCTTCAGTAATCAACGCCGCGCCGCGCCCTGATGCCCTGCTTGAAGGCATGCTTGATTTCCTTGACCTCCGACACCGTATCCATGACGTCCCGCAGTGCGGATCCACCTCCGCGACCAGTGACGACGACACTTTGCGCTGCCGGTCGCCTGGCGATCGCCAGCACGACATCCTGCTCCTCGAGGTAGTCGAAAGCCAACATATAGGTGAGCTCGTCCAGCACCACCAGATCGTACCGTTCGTCACTCAGCAGGCGCTGCGCAGCCGCCCAGGTATTGCGAGCCGCCGCCATGTCCTTCTCTCGGTCTTGGGTGTCCCAGGTAAATCCGGTGCCCATTTGCACCAGCTCCACCTGAGGGCAGTGATCGCGCAGATAGATCTCCTCACCCGAGAGTTGTTCGCCCTTGATGAACTGCACTACGCCGACGGTCTGGTCGTATCCGAGCGCACGCATGACCATGCCAAAAGCGGAACTGCTCTTACCCTTGCCTTCGCCGGTGAGCAGTACGGCCACACCGCGATCAGTGGAAGCCGCCTCGATGGCGGCGTCCACATTCGCCTTCTGCTTCTGCATGGCCCGCTTGTGTTTACGCGCCCTGGATTGCTCTGACATAACTGACCCGGCTGGTGATCCTAAAACGCGAAGCGCATCCCCACGGTTGCGTGCCTGCCCGCTGTGCCGTAACTGAATACCTCCTGGTATTGCTCGTCAAGTGCATTGTGCACGTGACCGAATAATTCCAACTCGGGACTCAGCCGGTAGCTTGCGCCCAGATTGACGAGCACGTAAGAGTCCAGACGGATCTGGGGCGGCGTTAGGGGGCGGAAGTCGTTGTCCAGTTGCGAGCCGTTGTACACCGCACCAAGGCTCAATGCAGCCGCCTCGCCAAGGAATCGATAGCGCAGGTCCACGCTGCCCATGTTCTTCGCACGACGCACCTCGGTTTCACCTCGCTCTTCAGCATCGGTGTGGGTGTAGCTCGCGGCCAGCGACAACGAGTCCAGCAATGCGGCGCTGAAGCTCAGCTCCACTCCGCGACGTTCACTGTCTTCTTGCAAGTTGAAAGGGGTGTACGGGAAAACCGAGTAGTCCGTGGCAATTTCCTGCTCGAGGTCCGAATGGAAATATGTGAGGTCGACCTGCATGTCGCCGTCGCCGAACTGCTGCTCAATGCCGACATCCCAGCTTTGCGCAACTTCGGGCTCGAGGCTGGGATTGCCACGATAGGTCGCCGGTATATAGCCGAACTGTTCATAGAAGGAGGGATTGGTGACGCCCCTGCCGACGGTAGCGTGCAAGCGGGTAGAATCCGTCAGCCACGCGGAAGCTCCAAGGCTGTAGGTGGTCTCATCCTCGAAATCGTCGTTGTTGTCGTGTCGCGCGGAGAGAGCAAGATAAACGCGGTTGTAGACTTCGGCACGGTATTCCAGACCGTAACCCGTTAGACGGCGACGCTGCTCCTCGAGTTGGGATACATCGAAGACTTCCTTGTGCTTGAAAGTTTCCACCTCACGCTCAGCGAAAACGGCGGCGCTGTGCTCGTAGTTGGCGCTGCCGGACAGGGCATATCGGGTCATCCAGTTGATCTTCTTGCGGGAAGTATCGCTACCCGAATCTCGCAGGAGTCCTCGGCTAAAACCCTCATCTGCTCTGTCGGTGTAATCGTAGGCGAGTCGGGTGGTCAGATTCCCGTCGAGCAGATCAAGCGTGGCGCTAAGGCCATAGAGCCGCTCCCGCAGCTCGGCATGCCCGGCGCTATCGACGGCGATTCCCTGCTCCGGTGTACCCCAGGCGCCGCTCCCGTCGATATCCGATGTTTTGTTTACGTATCGAAAGTGCCCGTCCAGCGTCAGTGCGTCCGAAACCGCCACTTTACCCTTGCCCAGATAGGTGAAATTCTCGCTTCGGTCGTCGTCCTCGTATTCGTTGCTGTGCACGGAGGCATCGAAAGCCGACTCCTGATGGTGCAAGCTCAAGCTGCCCGACACCGTCTCACTACCGCCGTGAAGACGAACAGACTGACTCTGGAAATCGAGGCTCCCCGCTTCTACCTGTGCATTGAGTCCGAAGCCGCGACCCGCGTTTCTGGTGATAATGTTGATTACGCCTGCGGTGGCATTGGAGCCGTAGAGGCCACTTTGCGGCCCGCGCAGGACTTCGATTCGCTCGATGTTGTCCGAGACCAGCGCGGAGAGATCAATATCTCCATTCGCGTCATTGGCTTCGACGCCGTCAATGAAAACCAGCACGTGGTTCGCCTCAGCACCGCGTATTCGCACATTGGTGATACCACCCCATGCTCCCGTACGACTTACCGCGAGTCCCGGGATGTGTCGCAGTAAATCAGCCGCATGGGGCGCTCCGATAGCGTCGATAGCCTCGCCGTCGAGCACAGTCAGCGCGCTGGCCAATTTTTGCCTCTCGATGGGCAGACTGGATCCGACGATGATTAATTCTTCGATGGGCTGTTCCGCAGCAGCGGACAGGGACGCTGCGCTGGCAGCAAAAAGCAGAAAAGAAAGTTTGTTCACGGTTGTTCCTCGAGCCAAATACAAGAATGAAAGGCAGTCGAGGGAGGACGAGGGATATTACGAGAAAATCGAAGATACATCCCTGGATGGTAGCCCTCCGCTCCATCAGCTGATTCGCTACAGGCCGGTATCGGGCTCACAGATCTCCATTGAGGTGTCTGCTTACCGTTGCGGGGGCAGCGCTGGTTTTACACCAGACTTCCCGTTTAACCTGCCCAACCGTCGTGACGGTGGCAGGCACCTGCTAACGCGGTGCGGAATGTAGGGGAAAGGGCGGCGACAGTCAAGAGAGTCCAGTTAGCGGTCGCCAGTCGCCAGTCGCCAGTCGCCAGTCGCCAGTCGCCAGTCGCGAGCATTGAAGTCCATCGAGGGACTGGCAGTCTCTCACGGTATTCTGCGAACTTACCTTATGGATTCTTAGGCTGGCGAATGGCGACTGTTCGTCCGTGTACCCAGACCAGGTCACCTTCGATGTCCAGATAGAACTCTCCGCCGGACTGGGACAGCTGTCGTCCTTTCAGCTTGTCTCTGCCGAGTCGTTCTTTCCAAAAGGGAGCCAGCTGCAGGTTTGCGGAGCCGGTGGCTGCGTCTTCGGCCTTGCCGTGCTGGGGCGCAAAGTAACGAAGCACATAATCGTAGTCAGCGCCACTTGCCGCTGCGGTTACGATGAGGGCCCTGTCGCTGCACCGGGGCAGCGATTCGATATCCACGTTGAGTGTTCGTACCGAAGCTTGGCTCTCGAGTTCCACGAGCGCGTAATCGTGCTCACTGCCGATCGACCAACATGAAGTTATTCGCTGATCGATCAGGCTCTGCCACAGCGCTGTTTCTTCGCTGGCCGTCAACGGCAAGGTCCTGTCACCATAGCCCAGCAGACCGTCGCGCTCGCGCAGGTGCACCACTCCGGCATCCGTCTGGAGCATCTCCAGCGCCTCAAAGCCCAGCTCATTCAAGAGCACGTGGGCCGCGGCGAGTGAACCGGAGCCGCAGCGCAGAATGGTTCGACCAAACTGATAAAACTCGGCTCGCGGAATTGCGCCCTCCTCCAAAAAGAGCAGAACGAGGATCAGGTCCCCTGCCGCCTCGAGGGAAAGTTCTCGGTGAGCCGGCGAGGCGAATTGCGGGTTTACATAGACCTGGTGCAAGTTGCCCTGGCAGCCCTCTCCTACAAAGCTGGTTACCTGAAAGACGGAATCACCCGGGTCAGGGCTCATAGCGAATGAGGTAGGTGGCGAACATGTCGTCGTCCGCGAACCATTGCTTTTCCATTTTCCAGCCGGCGTTTCTGGCCAGTTTGGTGAATTCGTCCGCGGTGTACTTGTAGGAGTTTTCCGTATGGATGCTTTCGCCTTCCCGAAAGCGAACCGGCTGCCCGGCGACGTGGGCCACCTGATCCGCAGTGCTAATCAGGTGCATTTCCACTCGGCCCCGGGCCGGATTGTAGAAAGCATAATGCTTGAAGCGATCGACGGCGATGTCGCCATCCAGCTCGCGATTGATTCGTTCGAGAATATTGAGATTGAATTTCGCCGTAACGTCATGGGGATCGTTGTAAGCAGAATGCAGGAGCTCCGGCGATTTCTTTGTGTCAACACCGATCACCATGTAACTCTTCGAACCAAGCGTCTTCCCGGCATTGACCAGAAAGGTGTGGGCATCGGCTGGCGAGAAATTGCCAATGGTGGAACCGGGAAAAAATCCCAGCGAATCGAGAGAAGTGGGAGCAAGCTGCACCGGCTGGGTAAAATCACCAACCACCGGCTGCACTTGCAATTCGGGAAACTGTTTTTGCAGCTCTCCGCAGGCCGCATGCAAATGCTCACCAGAGATATCGATGGGCGTAAAGCTGCGAATCCCGCTGATCGTTTCGAGTAAGGGCTGCACCTTGCGCAGCGACCCTGCGCCGAATTCCACCATCGCGTACTCTCGGTCGAGCACTTCACTCAGCCCCTGGGCGACCGTCGGCAGAAGCTCCAATTCGCACTGAAAAGGGTAGTACTCTTCCAAACCGCAGATCTGATCAAAGTATTCCGAGCCCTGCCGGTCGTAAAAGTACTTGGGTTGCAATTGCTTGGGCGCCTGGGTCAGACCGGCTATCACGTCAGCGAGAAAATCACTTGATGGCTCGGAACGCGAAGAATCCGCGCCCTGCCCTGCGGATAACTGATTGAAGTTTTTCGGCTCGAACAATCTCTGTACGCTTGCCGCCCCGATATTGCTTGCACCTGCCATCCGTCAATCCTCTCCGTCAGACTCTAGCGATTTCGTAACTGTTCTTGGTAAATGTGCTAGCGATCCTCAGCAAGCCTCAGGCCGCTAAATTGCCATCGGTGCTGAGGGAAAAAGAAATTGCGATAAGAGGGTCGCATCTGTGCTCTGGAGGTTGCACAGGAGCCGCCACGCAGCACGAACTGATTGGCCATGAACTTGCCGTTGTACTCCTGCAACGCTCCGCTCTCCGGCTTGAAACCCGGATAAGCCATATAGGGACTGCTCGTCCACTCCCAGACATCACCATAGACCTGAACGGCAGTGGACGAAGCATCGGCCGGCTGTGGCCGCCAGCTGGCCGATTCCATGAAGTTACCTTCAATGGGCTGATCAGCGAAACTGAATTCCCACTCCTGTTCGGAAGGCAGGCGCTTGCCCGCCCACCGCGCATAAGCATCGGCTTCGTAATAACTAATATGACAGACCGGAGCAGCAAAGTTCAGGAGCTGCAGACCGTCGAGACCGAACTGGTGCCATCGCCCTTCCACCTCCCGCCAGTACAAAGGTGTTCGCCAGTTTTCCCGTTGACAGGTATCCCAGCCGTCAGCAAGCCATAGGAGCGGATTCTCATAGCCGCCATCTTCGATGAATTCCAACCACTCACCGTTAGTGACAAGGCGGTTGGCAATGGCGAAGGGTTGCAGCCAGACTCTATGTCTCGGTCGTTCGCAGTCATAACTGAAATCTGCGCTTTCTGCCCCCTTGTCAGCACCGATCGCCACCAGCCCACCTTCGCAATCTTGCCACTTCGATGTTGGAGTTCTGCTCGTTGACGCCGCGGTGCCAGTAAACACCGCCGGATTGAGCGGATTGGATGAAAGCAGATGCAGGATGTCCGTGAGCAACAATTCCTGATGTTGCATTTCATGATGCAGCCCCGTCACGACCATTTCGGCCAGCATCGCGCGCGTCGACTCGGGCAGGTCGTCACGACCGATCAGCTCTGTCATGCAAGCGTCCACGTGAGTGCGGTAGTCGAGCACCGTCGCGAGGTCGGGACGAGTCAACAGCCCGCGGGCAGGCCGCGGATGGCGGTCGCCAACCGCCTCATAATAGGAATTGAAAAGATAGGAGAAATTTTCATCAAACAGTCGAAAACTGTTTGCGTGCTTCCGAAGAATGAATTCTTCGAAAAACCAGGTGGTGTGGGCCAGATGCCATTTGCCGGGACTGGCCTCGGTCATCGATTGGACAACCATGTCCTCGGGGGAAAGGTTTTCGGTCAACCGTACTGTCTGTTGTCGAACCGATTGGTAAAAGGCGAGCAAATCTGTGGACGGCCCCACTCAGTCCTCCTCACTGGATAATCGCGGTCGGATACAGGCGGGCGAAAATACGATGTGTTGTCTGGTTGTCGTTCTGGCGCCCGACGCATCCCATCAACCTTGCAATCCGGGGGCCGAGTTGGAGATACCGCGCGGAGACGTCATCACAGGAGACTCAGCAGGCGACAAGAAGGGGAATAAGACGCAAAAAAAAAGCATATGCCGCTCGTCACGACATATGCTTTTTGCTGGACCCGTTACGCGGGGTCCTGCTTCGGGTCAGCAGCCTGCTAGCTCTCGGTTACCTGCGCGCCATGCTTGACGCCGTCGGTACGCTTGTACTCCTCTTCCTGAAGAATCCGCCACATCACCTTGCCACTGCCGGACTTGGGCAGTGCGTCGACAAACTCGACCAGTTTCGGCGTTTTGTAGGCAGCCATGTGCTCCTTTGACCAGGCAATGATGTCTTCTTCAGATACCTTGCCCTTCGCTTTTTCCATCAGCACCACAACCGCTTTCACCGTTTCCCCGCGGTAGGGATCCTTGCTGCCGATGATGCAGGCTTCCTGGATGTCCGGGTGATGATAGAGCAGCGCTTCAACTTCGGCCGGCCAGACCTTGAAGCCGGAGGCATTGATCATGCGCTTCAGACGATCGGTAATGAAGAAGTAACCTTCCTCGTCCATCTTGCCCAGGTCGCCAGTGCGGAAGAACTGCTTGCCTTCGAACTCGATGAAGGCCTTCTTGGAGGCCTCCTCGTTGCGCCAGTAGCCCTTCATTACCTGAGGACCGCGCACGATGATCTCGCCGGTTTCCCCGTTCGGCACTTCTTCCAGAGTTTCCGGGTTGATGATCGCTGCTTCTGTGCCGAAAGTGGGCAGGCCGAGGCACTGTCGCTTCGGGCGATCGCGGGGATTGGTGTGGGTCGGGGCGATGGTTTCCGACAGACCGTAACCTTCCAGGAAGTCGAGACCGAAGGTGTCGTTGACCTTCTTCGCCACGGCTGCCGGCATCGCTGCGCCGCCGCCACCGATGTAGCGCAGGCTGGAGAAATCGAATTTGTCCACGTTCGGGCTGCCGAACAAATCGATGATCATGGTGGGAATGGCGGTCCAGTGGGTCACGCCGTAGCGGGAAACATAGCTGCCTGCCACTTCCCTATCCCAGCGCGGCAGCATCACCACCGTGCCGCCAGAATAGATCGGAGTGTTCATGCCGTACTGCATGCCTGTTACGTGGAAAAGCGGCAATACGGATAACGATATTGCTTCGGCGCCGGAGCTGTTCGCCAGCGCACCGACCAGCACCGTGTGCATCACTGTCTGGTGAGTGTGCATGCAGCCTTTCGGAAATCCGGTAGTGCCCGAGGTGTAGGGCATTACCGCCAGATCTTCGGGACGGGCGCTGTGCGGAGCAGCTTTGTGACCAGCCGCCAGAGCATCGTTCCAGGAAACGGCGCCGGCGGGCAGATCATGCTCCACATCCAGCAGCGGCTTCATAACGGGCGGTGGCGCGTCTTCCGGATGCGGGTACTTCTCGGGCAGCGCGTCAGCGTAGCGTGCAACCACAATGTGCTTGAGCTGCTTTTCAGCCGCAAGCTTGTCACTGGCGTTTTTCGCAAAGCCCGCCAGCTCGGACGCACAAAGGGCAACCGTAGCGTCGGTATCGGTGATGTAGTGTTGGAATTCCTCTTCCCGGTTCATCGGGTTGACCGGGATAACCACTGCGTCAGCACGCAGGATGGCATAGTAGCCGATGACGAACTGAGGGCAGTTCTGCATGTACAACAAAACCCGGTCGCCCTTGCTGACGCCGCCCACTTGCTGCAGCCAGCCGGCCAGCGCTTCTACGCTGTCGTGCAGCTGACGATAGGTAATGTCGTTGCCGAAGAATTTGATGGCGGTGCGATCCGCATAACGCCGCGTGGTGATGTCCAGATTTTCCCAAATGGTCACATCAGGCAGGACGATCTCCCGTGGCAGATGTTTCGGCCAGTACTCTAAAAAACGTGTATCCACCGTCATTTCTCCGTCGGCTGTATGTTGTAGTTGTGGCGAAAGCCGCTCTAGCCCCTTCTAGCAGAGGCTTGCGCACAGGCGCAGACACGGGCCTGTTTACCCGGGCCGGTCTTGGCTGGCGGCTTTCGACTGATTCTGGAAGGCTCTGGAGCAGGCAATGCGGCGTCCGAGACTCCCTTATTATTCTTGCGGTCTTCGTTGTGGTTGTTCAGACAGCAACCGTATAGAAGGCGGGCATTCTACCCCAACTGGGCGGATTAACTGAAGGCGTGGCGCGGTTTAGGATCGTTAAGTGGTTCTCCCTAAGCACGCCGATCACTCGAAGTCGATCAGTGCCGGGCAGCCCGCGGGCTGCCTACGGCACGGCGGCCACGAGACCGGCAGCCGCTATTATTGCTGCTGCTGGCTCTCCTGTCCCTGCTGCTCGGCCTGGGGCTCAGCGCTTTGCTCCTGGTCGGGACTTGCGGTGCGCGGTTCAGGGCGTCCGTTCCCCTGACTGCCGATGACCACTTCCACACGGCGGTTCAGCTGTCGTCCCGCCACAGTGTCATTGCTGGCGATCGGGTAGTTTTCACCATGGGCTTTCACCTCGATGCGCTCGGGGTCGACGCCCGCAGTTACCAGCTGCTGGCGAACCGCCTCTGCCCGCTCTCGGGACAACTGCATGTTGAACTCGTCGCTGCCCACCGCGTCGGTGTAGCCTTCGACGAGAATCTGCCGATCTGGATTCTCCTCGAGGAAGCTCGCCAAGCGCTGAACGGATCGCTCGCCACCCGACTTTAGCTCCGCCTCGCCGAAATCGAACACAACATCATCCAAGGTCAGCACCATGCCGCGATCGGTCTGCTGCGCCTTGAGATCCTGAACGGTCTGGCGCAACTCCTCCAACTGCTGATTCTCCTGCTGGCGCTGATCGCGAGCGGTTTGCGCGTCCTGCTGTGCTGTCTGGAACTGCTGTTCCAATTCACGGGCACGCTCCTGAGCGCTTTGTGCCTGCAACTCGGCCTGGGCGGCACGCTGGCGCGCGGTAAGCAGCTCGCGCTCTCGCGCCTCTCGCAGTACCTGGTCCCTTGCCTCGCTCACTTGCGTCATCTGCTCGCGGGCTTCCCCGAGCTCCGCACGCTCGATGGCAGTCAGCGCCTGCTGCTTCGCCAAATAGGCGTTATGGTCCACCAGCTCCATCCGGTCATCGCCGTATTCTTCCCAGAGCTCTTCGGCGCGGTCGAGGGATTCTTCTGCCTGCTGCAATTTAAGGCTTGCGTATTGAGTCACGCCGGGCGTTTCCTGCGCGCGCTCTACCGCCTGCTGCGCCTGAGTGTAACTGTCGCTACTCTCCTCGAGATTGGCGCAGCCAGTCAGCAGCACGAGGCTGGACATGGCTCCTATCCCCACAGCGCGTAAGTGGTTATGCATGTGCGTGTTCATGGACTGCTCCTTCTGTCAACGAATCGATTCAGTTCTGCGAGCGCTGTAATTCCTCTTCCAGCACCCGGACGCCCTCCTGCAGTTCGGCAAGGTTCGCCTGCGCTATTTCCGTACGGGCTTTCGCTTCCGCCAGATGGGCGTCCGCTTCCGCTTTTTCCGCCAGTCTCGACGCGTGCGCGAACTCCTCGCCCGTGCTGGCACGCTGCGCCTGGGAGAAGTGCCGCTGGGCCGACTGCAACTCCACTGGCGCAGCCTGACGGGCGCCCGCCTGGATCGCATTTTCAATAGCAGCCTCGGCACGGGTCAGCTGCGCGACCGGTCGTTCCATTTGCTGCCCGGCGCAGGCACTTAGGAATACTGCGGCCAATCCCAACAGCCCAATAGTCCTGCAAGACTTGCCAAAGGCCTGCAATTTTTCTCTCGCCAGCAAGGCAAGCTTGCTTGCGGCGAAAGGCTGCTCCATTTGCTCGTGATACGTCCTCATATAAGCCTCTCCCGTTGGTCTCGACTGAATATCCGGACCGATGCTCAAAGCATCGAACTGATCACAAAAAAAGCAGCAAGCGTGCCAGTGGTGGTCGCACGACAATCGGATTGACGGAATGTGATCGCCATCTTTACGTGTGCGCTTGCAAAACTTACAAGCAATTTCGGTATTAACCCGCCCGGACTGCCACGACCAGACCATGCAAGCACAGAGGGATAGAAGACGATGGACTCCGGAAAAAACGCGGAGCACATCCATATCTGCTGCCGCTCGGTTCATCTTAATACGACATCTTGTAGTTCGCAGAGCGCTTCCCCGCTTGGCGTGTTCAACGCGTCACAAGTGGTCTCGATATTGCTTACATCCTCGCATCGCGTCAGACGCGCGAGTTCAACTGCGAGTGCCAGTGGTGCAGTTGGTCATCAAAGCAGGGCAGGAGCCCAAAGCTAACCAGAGGAGCTAATCAGGGATGAACAGAGCGATGTATCTCGCAGTTTTGCTGGGGCTATTGAGCATTCTCGCCTTCACCGGTTGCGAGACCATGGAAGGGATGGGAGAAGACATGCAGGAGGCGGGAGAGGAGATCGATGAGGCGGCCGAATAACTGAGCCGCTCGCCAGATCCACTTCGCCAGACCAGTAATCACTTGCGACTCGCGAGTTTCCTTCTCCCGAGTCCCAAGAGAGCAAGAATTTAACAGCCATCGGAAGAACGGTTCGCTTCCGGTGAGAACAGAGTAAGAGTCGGAGAGCGCAACGCTGCCAACTGCAAGCGAGCTCCAAGGTCGGCTGTAGTGACCTTCTGATTCAATAAGAACGCAAAACCAAGGTCATTTTTCGGAAAGCCAAACGTGTCAGAAAAAGCAAGTACATCACCATCGAGTTCAGTCGCGACCGCCGTTCAGGCCACATCAAAAGCGACTCTTTTCTTCGACGTTGTACGGTCATTGCCAAGGTTCCACCTTCACGATGCCGCGGTGCAGTACTTCCCTGCTCAAGCCCCTTTCCACCAGTTAACCCGCCCGTCATGGGCATAACCACGTGTAAGCAAGAAGGAGAAATCCATGAACACCACCACCACTCGCGGCACCGTAAAATGGTTCAACGAAAGTAAAGGTTTCGGCTTCATTGAACAAGACGGCGGTCCCGATGTGTTTGCCCATTTCACGGGCATTGTAGGGGACGGCTTCCGCACCTTGACCGAAGGTCAGAAAGTCGAGTTCACCATCACTCAGGGGCAGAAAGGTCCGCAGGCAGAGAACATCACCAGCGTTTGAGGGAGGGCTCACGCCGCGAGACCTGATCCGGTTTGCGGTCTTCGACAGAGACCGCAAACGGCAGACCCGCGGGGACGCCATAAGCAAGTCCGGTTCGGCAACACCCGGTTCGGCGAAGCAGGAATCAAGAAGGCAGGGTCTGTGCGGATCTTGCCTTTTTATTTGATCCGAGAAATTCCTTGAGCATTTGCCCCACTCGCCTCCCAGCGACAGCACTGTCGTAAGCACACCTCCGCGAAATCACGACCGCTCTCCCCCCTTCGATCAAAACCGAAATAAATCTGGCGCGGCGCGTACTTCCATAGCAGTTTCTATCGGGTTTCCTCAAGATAACGGTTGTGTCTCAGCTGACAGAAACGCACGCGGTTTTCATATCTTTCCATGATTCTCGCAAGCCAATAGCCGGAGCAGACGTATGCTGAAAAATGCCATTAAGCGATGCCTGTTATCCGCAGGATTACAGATCCAGCGCATTGACCGAAAGCCGGAACCGGCACCTGTCTACGACGAACTCAGTGAAGCGGTGAAGCGAAAGAACTACGGCGAAGCGTCCGCCTATCGCGCCCCTATTTCAAAATGCACCGTAGTAAACGGCTTCTCCTTTCTTCACGACCGGAGCTGGCATCCATTCGTGGAAGCAATGGTTGAATACATCGAGTCCGGCTACTGCAGTCCGTATTCCGGCTCAATTCTGGAGCGCTTCTATCAGACCTGGAAGCCAAAAAACTCACTGCAGGCGCTGATTGGCGCGCAAAAGGGGCCAGCAGTTCTTTCCCGTTATCCCGCCTTCTCGATGCACAGTCCGTGGCTCGATATCGACCCCGAGGAGCGAAAGGCCTTTATGTCTCGGATGATCCGGGACGAAAATCGCTGGTCGGGGGTGAACGACCTGGATGCCTCGCATGGCTACGGTCTGCATGGCCCGGTGTCGGGCAGCAAAGGCGAAATCGAATATCGGAGACTCACCAGCACGCTGGATTCGATTCGGAAGCACGGCTACAACCGCCGGCTGTCAGGAGGCGACCTTACCGTGGTAGCCATCGAGAAAGAAGGTGATTACCGGTTCTGCATCGCCCACGGACAGCACAGGATTGCGGTGATGGCCGCGCTCGGCGAAGAGCATATACCCATCTCTATCAACAAGCTGGTGCACGTCAGCGAGATCCACCACTGGCCCCAGGTCTACCGCGGCATCTGGTCAGCCGACGAGGCCAGGGCCTACATCGATCACCTTTTTCATTTCGATGCGAAGGCCTGGGCATCGAGCATGGGGCTCTGCAAGCGCGCATCCAGCCCGGAGCAGGGAGAGCAAACCTTACTCGACGAGGATCTTGTGGGGAGCATGCTCGGGAAAGTGGCGGAGTAAGCCTTGCGGACGAGACGCCGCATGCTTTGCCGCTGACGGTATTTTTATCCGGTTTTGGCAAGCATAAAAAAAGGGCTACCCGCCGAAGCGCGTAACCCTTTGAAACTGCTAAGAAATTTGGTGGAGCTAAGCGGGATCGAACCGCTGACCTCAACACTGCCAGTGTTGCGCTCTCCCAGCTGAGCTATAGCCCCACGGACTCTTGTCTGGGCACAGGCTGTGGTGCAGCCTGCTCAAGAGGGCGACGATTGTATCAGGACCTTGCAGAGTGTCAACACTCTCTCCTCTCTTTCCTTGTCGCCGCTTATTCGCTCTGGTCACCTGCGCCGGAATTCTCCAGCGCGGCGTAGGCCTTTTCCACCTTTTTCAGCGCCTTCTTGCCGTAGCCACCCAACACTTCGACGGCGTGGCGCAGGCGCGCGCGGGACATGTCGGGGCCCAAGAGCACCATGGAGTCCATCACCGAGAAGGATGCCGAGGTGCCGGCAATCGCGATGAACAGCGGTGCCAGAAAGTCCTTGAGCTTGACACCCATCCCGTCCGCCAGCCCTTTGAGATCCGCGAACAAACGATCCCGCTCCCAGTGCCGTTGCGCTTCCAGTCGCCACAACGCGAACTGCAGAACCTGCTTCTGATCTTCCACCGGAAGCCTGTTGGCGGCGAACTGCGCTTCGCTGATGGGCAGCATGCCCGAAAGCAGGAAGCCGGTCAGTGGTGCAAAGTCGCTCAGAGCTTCCATCCTTTGTTGAGCATGCGGTAAGGCCTTGAGCAGGTTATCGCGGTTATAGCCCCATTGAATCAGGCGATCGGCGAGCTGCTCGGTGCTGAAGTCCTCGCGTATCCACATGCCATTAAGCCACTTCAGCTTCTCCATATCGAAAATGGGACCGCCAAGGGAGATGCGGTTGATATCGAAGTTGTCGACCATTTCCGACAAGGAGAACTTCTCCCGCTCATCGGGCATTGACCACCCCATGCGACCCAAGTAATTCAGCAGCGCTTCCGGCAGAATGCCCATGCGCTGGTAGTAGAGAATGCTGGTGGGATTTTTGCGCTTACTGAGCTTGGACTTGTCCGGATTTCGCAGCAAGGGCAGGTGGCAATAGACCGGCGCTTCCCAGCCGAAGTATTCGTAGAGTTTGAGATGCTTGGGTGTTGAATTGATCCACTCCTCGCCGCGAATCACGTGAGTGATGTTCATCAGGTGATCGTCCACCACGCAGGCGAGGTGGTAGGTGGGCATGCCGTCTGCCTTGAGCAGCACCTGCATATCGACCTGCGACCAATCGATATCGATTTGTCCGCGCAGCATGTCTTCGACTTTGCAGCTGCCACTGGACGGAATGATCATGCGGATCACGTGAGGTTCACCGGCGGCCAGGCGGCCTTCTACTTCCGCCTGGGACAGCTTCAGACCGCGGCCGTCGTACTTGGGCGTTTCGCCGCGGGCGACCTGCTCCTGGCGCATTTGCTCCAGCTCTTCCGGGGTAGCGAAGCAGTAGAAAGCGTGGCCGTTCTTGACCAGCTCTTCCGCATAATCCCGATAAATATGCATACGGTCGCTTTGACGATAAGGTCCGTGCGGACCACCCACGTCAGGACCTTCATCCCACTCCAGCCCCAGCCAGCGCAGACTTTCGAGGATGGCCTGCTCCGACTCCGGGGTGGAGCGGGTCTGGTCGGTATCCTCGATGCGCAGCAGGAACTGTCCGCCATGCTGGCGGGTGAAGCACAAGTTAAACAGAGCAATGTAGGCTGTACCGACGTGGGGGTCGCCGGTGGGCGACGGCGCAATGCGCGTGCGAACAGTCATAAAATTTAACCGCTGATTCTTCTGTGAAAGGGTGAATGCTGTGGTCGCCGCAAATTCCAATGGCCGACCCGGAAAAGGGCCGCATCATACCATTGATGAACCGGGGCCGTGCAGCGAGGCAAGCAGCGTTGCGCAGCAAATAGCCAATAGCTACCATAGCGCCCACTCTCACAATCCGGATACCGATGTTCTCCTCCCAAGCCAATCAGCCCACGCTCGACCGCCGCTTTTCCGTGGCTCCCATGATCGATGTGACGGATAAGCACTTCCGATATCTTTGCCGCCTGCTTTCCAGCCATGCTCTGCTGTACACGGAAATGGTGACCACCGGCGCTCTCCTCCATGCCGACCCGGCGCGCTGGCTGAATCACAATGCCGAAGAACACCCGCTCGCCCTTCAGCTGGGCGGCAGCGATCCCGAGGAGCTGGCGCGCTGCGCGAAGCTGGGCGAAAGCTGGGGCTTCGACGAAATCAATCTGAACTGCGGCTGCCCGAGCGACCGGGTACAGTCAGGCCGCTTTGGCGCTTGCCTGATGGCAGAGCCCGAGCTGGTAGCCGACTGCGTCAAAGCCATGCAAGATGCTGCGAGTGTACCCGTCACTGTGAAACATCGGATCGGCATCGACGACCAGGACGAATACGCGGACCTGACGCGCTTCGTGGATCGCGTGGCTGCCGCCGGCTGCCGCACTTTCATCGTCCACGCGCGCAAAGCCTGGCTACAAGGTTTGAGCCCGAAAGAAAACCGCGAAGTGCCCCCTTTAAACTATTCGCGGGTTTACCAGCTGAAGAAGGATTTCCCGGAACTGGAAATCATTATTAACGGTGGGATCACGACGCTCGACGAATCAAAGACCCATTGCGAAAAGGTCGATGGTGTGATGCTGGGGCGGGAAATCTGGAACAACCCTTACTTTCTGGCAAAGGTTGATCGCGAGTTGTTCGCTGCCAACACACCGGTACTCAGCCGCGAACAAGTTCTGAAGGAATACGCGGACTACTGCGCTCGGCAAATCGATCTGGGCGTCGATTTGCATCACATGTCTCGCCACGTGTTGAACCTGTTCCATGGCCAGAAAGGCGGGAAGAAATTTCGCCGGTTTATCAGCGAGCATGTTCC
Source organism: Proteobacteria bacterium 005FR1 (assembly GCA_026192395.1). Lineage (GTDB taxonomy): Bacteria > Pseudomonadota > Gammaproteobacteria > Pseudomonadales > Cellvibrionaceae > WACF01. Next base: position 502,281 of record WACF01000002.1, on the reverse strand, counting down.
GCAGAATCGCAGGGACAAAGGTTTGCTGATGAAGGCGCTTGAATTCATGGCTGCATAATAAGCCGTTTGCCGCTGGGGGATGCCTTTCGAAAACGCATGAATAAATCCCTGTAGCTCCTTCGCGGGGTCCGTCCCGCGAAGGTTTCGAAAGGCATCCCCCAACGCCAAGCTCGTACACTGATCCGTTACGCAAGTACTTCTTGTCTAAAGCGCCTGGGTTAATGGGACTGCGATATCAGTTCGCCGGTGGGGCGAACGGGCTTACTAGCACTCAAATCGGAATTAAGAGGACTCGCGCCTAAGCGAACAGTGACGAAAGGAGCCCGAAGCTGAACTCAATTTCTAATCGGCGGAAGAAGAAGTGCATATGAAATCGACAACTTCTCACCAGTCCAGATAGACGTCCTTCGGATCGAAACGGTAATCCCCCACTGCTTCCGCTTTCTCTTTTCGACTGGCATTCACTGCGCGCTGGGCAGCCATGGACCACATGGCATGCTGCTGGTCGGCGATTTCGAAGCCGGCGTCCCGCAGCTGCGCAACGATCGCACGCTTGGCCGCTATGGCTTGATCGAGGCGGTGGAAAGGTCCCTGCTGCAAACTTTTTTGCGGCTCGCCGCTGTCTTGCGGGCCACTGAATGCGAGCAAGGTGAAGGTGTCCTCCGGGTCGCGGCGGATATGGATTTCCACTCTCAGCTGCTCGGGGCCGCTAAGCACAAGAGGCTTTGCATCCGGGGTTATGGACTTGTCATAGCGCAATCGCATGAATCGACTCGATTGCCAAAGGAATTCGAATCCGGCTGCCGGTCAGCAGCTGCCGCCTTCAAGCGTGTTCACCAGATCGCGGAAAGTTTCACGGTTGGACTCGTTGAGTTCCATGAGAATGTGGTGAGCTTCCAAAACGCGTTCTCTGGCGCTGCTCTCGTCGAGATCAGCAGAGTTGAGGTGGTGACAGGGAGTGGCGCACTGGTGGTGCTCGTGAATGATCTGGAAAATGTCTTCGAAGCCCATGGTTTCCAGCAGGCGATCCACCGAGGGATTTGTGGAGAAGACAACCGGCACCTGGTGGCAGCGCTCCCGCGAGAGAATGGCGATTTTCGCCATCAGGCCAAGGGTAGTGCTGTCGATCGCGGTGGCGTCGGTGAGATCGAAAACGATCTTACAGAAGCGATTACCCCTGAACATCGAATCGATGAATTTATCGAAAGACACGCACAAGGTGAGGCGGACATCCCCCACCATTTTGATTACGTGTGTGTTGTCGTGGTCAGCGACGAGAATCTGTCCGGGCTGCATCTCAATGCCCTCGTGTTACCATCAGAATTGCGACGTCATCCGGCGTTTCCGAGCGCTCTTGAAGCGCCAACGATTCGCATACTGCATTCATATCCATGGTCCCACCGATATTAGACAGCCTGTCCAATAAAAGTGCCTCTTTTGCCTGCAGGCTTTCGCCTTCCAGGAGTTCAAGAACCCCGTCTGAACAGACCACCAGGGCGAATTTAGCTGGCAGATCCAGCTCGTAGACTTCCCACTCGACTTCGCTGAAGATCCCAAGAGGCTTCCCCTTCCCTGTCAGGTAGTGCGCACCCTGCTCGGTGACCAGGATCGGCAACGGCAGGTGCCCACCTACAGCATAGCGCATCTTATGCGTTCTGCTGTCGATGGTCCCCTGAAATGTCGTCAGGTGGTTGTTGAGCCGCGTAGCCATCAGCTCGCGATTGATTCCCTGCAAGAGCAGGTTTGGTCCACGATCGAAGACAAACTCTTTGTGGTCATCAACAAAGATCGTCCGGTCGCGCATGAGCCGCCGCACCAGATACTTCAGCCAGATGGTTACAAAGGCCGAGGATGCTCCGTGGCCGCTGACATCGGTGAGATAAAAGCCGAAGTAGCGCTCATAAATAAATGCGTAGTCAACGCAATCCCCGCTGAGGTACAGCGAAGGGTGAATATACCGGGACATCGTGTAGCCCGCCCGCTTGAAAGGGCTGGGCGGCAGCAGGCGTTCCTGCACCTGGCGACCGGCTTTCTGATCCCGCTCGATAATCTGCAGATTTCTTGAGAGCTCTGCATTTTTTTCCTCGAGCTCCTCCCGATAACGCCGGTTTTCGGCGATCAGGTCGCTGCGCTCGAGTGCCTGGCGGATCGCATGCTCCAGCACCTCCATGTCGATGATCGGCTTGATCAGGTAGTCGCTGGCACCGAGCCGCAAGGCCTCCACCACATCGTCCATCACCCCCACGCCGGAAATGACCACAAGGGGCGTCTCCGAACAGATCTCATGGATGCGCTTGAGAACCTCCAGACCGCTGATGTCTGGCATCATCAAGTCACAGAGGACGATTTCAGGTTCGAATGAACCAAACAGGTCAAGGCCGGACTTGCCGTCCACGGCTTCTTTGACGAGGTAACCGCTGTCTTCCAGGTAGGCCGCCATGTTCTGGCGGACGATGGCGTCATCATCGATGATGAGCAGTTTCCTTTCAGCGTTCCCCATCAATCACCTTAGCCATAACCTTGCTCTCGTGGAGATTGGGCCAAAATTTATAGGGCGGTAACACTACTCTTTTATTTTGGGCATAGCAATAATGCCAAGCTAGAAAAAACCGGCCTTTTTTTGGCTTTTTTGTCGCGAATTGGTCTATGATTTGCCGCGACGAGTTGCTGAACTCGAGCGGCTGACCGGGCCGTTCATTTCGACTGGATTCCCTTGGGGCAGAACAGAGTCTGGAAATGGATCAAGCCGATATATCGGAGCGCGACAAGCGCAACTTCACTCGCCTGAAAACCGAAACGAATGCCGAGGTGCTGATCGTTGGCAGAGACAAGCGCTTCCGGGCCATTTGCCGCGATCTGAGTGGCGGTGGCATGTTGATGGAAACGCGGGTGGGGCTGAAACCCGGCACCGAGCTCGAGGTAAAACTCGCCTCGCGTTACGGCGACATTCCGATGCTCAAGGCGCGGACCCGAGTGGCACGGGTTGAAAAGAACGCGGCCGGGAATTTCGTGCTTGGCCTGGAGACGGTCGAGATTCTCGACTGACTCACAGTTGTAGCCTGAGGCGGTGCGGCAGCCCGGATGTTGTGAGGTGAATCCAGACTACGTCAGCTTGCCTTGAAATCCGTCCCCGCTCTTAGAACCCGTCCCCATCATCTTCGTAGCCCGAGTCGTAATCGTCGTCTCCGAAATCCCCAAAGTCATCGAAGTTATCTTCCACATCGCCGTCCTTGATCAGATAGTTGCGCCGCTGCAGATAGGCATCGCGGAGGAAAACATATCGGTCGCCGCTTAGGAATGCCTCGGCATCCAGCAGTTCGGCCCGCGTATTGACGATGTCCATGGCCCTGAGGCTATTGCGGGTCGGCACATGATCAATTTCCTGCATGGGGCTCAATTGCCAGTCGACCGGCATCCCGCCAGCGTCGCGCAGCGTGCTTGGCCCCAGGAAGGGAAGCATCAGAAAGGGTCCGCTGTCCACTCCCCAGACCGCCAGGGTTTGGCCGAAATCCTCCCCTTCGCTCTCTTCCAGGCTCATGTGACGGGCGACGTCGAAAACACCCGCAACGCCGAGAGTCGAGTTCACCAGGAAGCGTCCCGCATCGTTACCCGCCTGCGCCCACTTGCCCTGAAGTACGTCATTGAAGACGTTGCGGACCTCCAGTAGATTGCCAAAGAAGTTCGAAACTCCCTGCTCCACCGGGTCGGGTGTGATTTTCACATACCCTTCCGCCACCGGTTTCAAAACCCATCGGTCGGCAGTCTCATTGAAGCTGTGGATTTTGCGGTTGAAGCCTTCCCAGGGATCCTCCGCGACCTCGGCTTGCTGAGCCCCGGCAGGTAGCGCCAGACTGCCCAGCATGCACAGAAAAAGCACTTTCTCTTTCATCCTTTCACCTGCTTTAACCGGCTCCGCGCAGCGCCGCCGGAGTGCCTAAGACCACCCCACGGCGGGGAAATGCTGCGTTCAAAAGGCGGCAAGTATGGCCCTTTGAACCGGGGATGTGAAGGGGGCGGAAACGGGCGGATTTGCAGAAATGAGAAAGCCGCCTTTCGAATTGAATGGCGGCTTTCCGTCGAGCGATGAGTCGGTGATTAGAAAGCGAACTGAACGCGGGCGCGGAATTCGTCGCCTTCAAAGCCGCTCTCATCTTCTTCGCCACTCATGTAGCTGAGGCCGAGACGAACATGCTTGTTGGCATAGTAGTTAACGCCGAAGGTGGTCTGTTCGCCCTCAGTGGTGGCGAGACCGACGTCCGAATAACGGCCAAAGCCATCTTCATAGCGCAGAACCACTTCCCAGGCACCTTCGCCACTCGGCTCGACGCTCCTGAACACGCCGTTTTTGTACGGTCGGGTTTCGCCGGTGATGATCCAGCCAGCCTGAACGTAATATCCGTCGAAATCGGTACCGCCAATCTCGGTGTCTTCTTCAGCATCGAAGTATTCCGCCTGGGCATGGAAGGGCCCGAACACACCCGCCAGCTCCAGGTTGTAGGCGTCGAATTCTTCGTCAGTGAGAGGATTATCGTCCAGGTCTACCTCACGAGTGGTGAAACCGCCTCCCACGTGAACAACCATCTCGTCGGTATTGACCGGTGCGAAGGTGACGCGTCCCGTCCAGCCAAGATCTTCGAAGTCGTTGCCTTCATCGCCGTCAGCCTCGAACGCACCAATGCCGTAGGTCCAGTTGGAGCCCTTGCCGTGCAACTGCACACCGGCATTGCGGCCCGGGGCATAAAACTCGGTCAAAGCTGTGCGCTCCAGCGTGGAGATGTATTTGGAGCTGGTCAGTTCTTCCAGCCCGAAAGGCTCCTTCTGTTTCCCAATGGTGATATTCGCCAGATCGCCGAAACCGAGATAGCGGACGTAGAGATCTTCCGCGGTACCGCCGTCGGCACCATCGGTTTCAGCAATATTGAATTGTGCCTTGTAGGCCCAATCACCGTAATGGCCTTCGACGAACAGACGGGCACGGCGCACGTCCAGATCTTCGCGGTCGATACCTTTGTCCTCGGCTTCGGTGGAGTCGTAATCCCATTGGAGACGACCACCGAGTTCCATGGACGCCTTGCCATCGGCAGTAGCCACTTCGAGGCCACCATCGGTTTTGATTTCGATATCCGGGCCATCCGTGGTAACAGTGCCCGCGTACCCAGCGGAGCTGATAACGGCGACAGCAAACGGCAACAGTGCTTTCTTCATTTTCTTCGATTCCTTAGCAAAATCGATTTGCATCAAACGGTTTCCAAGCGAGTTCGAACCCAGCATCGGCCAGGTTCCCCCATTAGCTAAGGTGCCTCGTGTCCAGACATGCACCGGTAGCTGACAGGCGCGCAGTCTGGGCGCAAAATATTTCAGCAATATGACATTTTTAACGAAAAGGTCTTTTTCTCGTCATTTGAGGGAAATTTTTCTGCCACGTAGCTGTAATACCTCAACTCTGCTCAAGGTGAGGCTTACCGACGCTGCACAAAGCTGGTGAGATAATCCGGCTCTAGACGAGTATGTCCAACGCGACGAGCTTGGCGATCAAGTCCCGCCCGAAAACCAGAATCGACTCGGGGTCCGGAGTCTGCATTTCCAAGGCCAATTGGCGGAGTGCCTGCTCACCACTGAGCCCTTGCGACTGGCTGAGCAAAACCAGCAGCCGGCTGGTGGCGGCGTTGCTTTCCAGAAAGCGGACCTGCTCCTGGCGGTTTCTATAGACGACGAGAAAGGTAGGATCGTCGGGGGGGATCAATGGCTGATAATCGGGGCCGATTCTGTGAACCGGCCAGCGGTAGGAGAGATTCCAGGCAAGCGGCGACACAGTCGGATGGCTTGGCAGCGCCCTTCGTTCAGCCGGGAAGGACTCATCGGCGACATCGAGAGCCAGCTCGACCCATTCGTAGTGGGCCAGTTCCAGCAGAAAAGGCGGGTCCTCGCGGCGGTCTCGTTCGTTCTGTAGATAGGCGAGAAATTCTTCCGAGATCTTCAGAAAGTAAGGCGTTTCGCAACGATGACGACGGACGAAGTCGCGCACCATCTCATGCCAGCGTTCATCCGCGGTAATTTCCCGCAGCACTGGAAAGCCGCTGCTGATGAAACCCTCGATGTTGTTGTAGATCAAATCGCGGTAGATTCCCAGCCGCCGGTCCTCCATTCCCTCAGGCGCGGGGCTGGCTTCGGGGTCACGCAGGTGAGCCGCAAAGGTGAACTGGGTTTTCTGGAAAGAGTCGCCCATGCAGAGTTTAGAACGCGGGAACCGCGCGCTGACTTTCTGAAAGCAGGAAACGGCGCTGAATCGATTTGATCTGATCCACTTCCGCCAACAGATCCGCAACCGGTGGGATATTGAAATCCCGCTCGAGCAATGTCGGCAAGGCACCGAAGCGTCGATAGGCTTCTTCCAGCAAACGCCATACCGGCGCAATCACGTCCGAGCCATGGGTGTCCACCCGAAGGTCCTCCGCTTCCTGATAATGTCCAGCGATATGCAGGTAAACAGCGCGGTCACCGGGGAGCCGATGAAGAAAATCCAGAGGATCGTAACCGTGATTGATGCTGTTCACATAGATGTTGTTTACATCCAACAGCAGGTCGCAATCGGCTTCGGCAATCACCGCGTTGATAAAATCGATCTCGCGCATTTCCTGCTGCGGCGCGCAGTAGTAGGACACATTCTCCATTGCGATCCGCCGCCCGAGAAAGTCCTGCACCTGGCGAATCCGCCCGGCCACGTAGTGCACCGCTTCTTCGGTGAAGGGGATGGGCAGAAGATCGTAAAGGTGACCATCGTCGCTGCAATAGCTCAGATGTTCGCTGTAGCAACGCACCTGGTGCGCATCAAGAAACAGTTTGATTTGCTTCAGCAGGTCGAAATCAAGTGGCGCCGGCGAACCGATGGACAGGGAAAGGCCGTGACACACCAGCGGAAAGCGCTCGGTATATTCGCGCAACCGCCGGGCGAAACGTCCGCCCACGCCGATCCAGTTCTCCGGCGCAACTTCGATGAAATCGATGTGGTCGCTGGTCAGCTGCGCAAGATCATTCAACATGCTCCTGCGCAAGCCCAGACCAGCACCGTGCATCAGATCAGGCTGCGCCGCCACACTTTCCTTCGCCGCACTTGCCTTCACCGCATTTGCCTTCACTTTGGGTGGATTTGGGCTTACCGCCGCACTTGCCTTCGGCGTTCTTGCCCTGAGCTGCTGCGGGCTTGCCTTCACCGCATTTGCCTTCACCGCACTTGCCTTCGGCGTTTTTGGCCTTGACCTCGGCGTTGGCACTGGCCGCGCCGCCACATTTGCCTTCCCCGCACTTGCCCTCGCCACACTTACCTTCAGCCGCATTTGCAGCCAGTTTGTAGCCGGAGCCCAGGTCCTGCGCCGCAAAGGGGTTTTCGCCGGCCACGGAACTCAGACTTGCGGAGGCCAGAAAGGCCGCGCCAACGGCGGCTGCCAGGGGAGTTATGTTCTTCTTTGCCATGGATCTTTCCTCGAGAGGCTTGTTACGAAAAATCTGCCGTGCGGGACTGCAGGGCGACACATTAGAGCACGTTTTGCCGAAGGCAGCCACGCTGTCCAGCGAACGCTAGGCGGAGATGTTTGCTGGTTTGCCCTCCGCGCAAACGCACTGTTCTTCCAGCCATGCCTGCAACTGCAGGAAGTGATCATCGCAGGCATTGGCGTGTTGCAGTAATTCACGATGGTTGTAGTTGCGCAGATTGCCGCCTCGTTTCCCCACCGCCACGAGCCGGGCATTATGCGGCCCCAGCGTGTGTATCCAGCGGCGAGTATCGTTCGGATTTCCCCACAGCAGCGAGTTCTCGCTGGCGATATACAGGCTTGGTGGCAGATTGAGGCTCTGTTCCGGCATTGCCTCTCGCTGCCACTGCCGCAGTTCGGCCAGCGACTGGCACGTCTCCCGACGCGGCGGGTCGCTGAAGGGAACGCCCACATAGCCTCTGAACAGCTTCATGGTTTGCGCGGCCAGCCACCATTGCCGCGACGCCGAGGTTTTTCGCCGGCTGTCCAGCAAAACACCGCGACTCGCAGCAAAGTGGACCATCCCCAGCAATGGTGGTGATGCCGGGGGCCTGCGCTCATACGCGCAATGGAGCAGCAGGCTTCCGATCCCCTGCCCCAGCCAGAACTGCGGTTCGTCGGGACGCAATTTGGCGATTGTCTGCAGATGCGCCGGAATGTCCTCGGCAATGTTTTCCTCAAAGCTCCAATCGGAAGCCTTGGTGACCGCAGGCCAGCTCTTTCCGCGTCCGCGCAGCTCGAGCAGGTAGACGTCGTAGCCAAGTGCCGCGAGAAAGGGAGCGAGGCCTCCTTCCCCTTTGCGGGCAAAGAAAACCTCGTTGCTCTCCAGAAAACCGGCCACGGCGACGATCGGCGGACCCAGCGGCTCTTTCCCCTCCCGGCAACAACGCCGCAGTTCCAGCTGGTGAGAACCCACCTGCACGGTCTGCGATTTGATATCGATGCGGGAGCCCCGCCAGCTGATTGTGCGCATAACGGCCATGATCGGGGAAGCAGCGGCAATGATCAATAGCGCGCCAGAGGGGATGTTTGGAAGTTAGCGGCGGGTCACTGGAGGGATGAGTCGCCCGTCGCCAGTAGTTGGTCGTCGGCGTCGGCGTCGGCGTCGGCGTCGGCGTCGGCAAGTATACGACCTGATAACTCCTCCCCGTCATTCCGGCGAAGGCCGGAATCCAAGGGATGGAGCCACCGCACTGCCCGCCGCCGATGAATTCCGGCCTTCACCGGAAATGACGGAGCGGGGCCGACTAGCGACTAGCGACAGTGTTCTCCCACTGCTTTTCAAGCCGCTTCGGCGACACGGGAACGCTGGTCTTCATGGGTTGGGCGAACAGCGAAAGCCGGAACTCCTCGAGCATCCAGCGGTAGGTTTGCAGTTCCGCGTCCTGCCAGAGCAGGTAGTCGTCCTGGCTCTCCCAATAGCTTTTGAGGCGCTCCCGGAAGGGTTGCAGTTCCAGTTGTCGGGCGTGATCCTTCTGAATCTGCGCGTCGGACTTTTCGATACGCGTTTTGATGCCCAGCAGGTATTGGGGATACTGCTGCAGCCACTGCGGCGGAGTATGGAACAGAAAGCCCGGGCGAGTCAGCTGCTTTGTCTGCTCGACGATGTCGGCGCGAATACTTTTGAACAGTGGTTTGTCCGCGCGAGCGGCCATCATCGACTGGACTTCCAGCAGCGTGTCAGCGAATTTGATCAGTAGCGATTCCAGCTCCTGCACCTTGCCGGTGAACTGCTGGCGTGCGCGGTTGAGCAATTTGTCGAATTGTTCGCGGTCACGCGGCAGGGGCTGACCATCGACGCAAATGTGCCGAATCGCCGCCAGGATCAAATCGTCCTTGAGCTTCTCCGGCTGGCCGAAGCTGGCCAGTCGCAGGGCCATGTTTTTGCCCTTGAGCAGATTCTTCTGCGCGTATTTGGTGGTCTGCTTCAGTTCGAGCGCGATCAGGCGAGCGAGGCCCTGTTGACTCAAGTAGATGGCCCGCTGCGGATCATCCTGCAGCCGAAGGTTCACCGCACTGCCGGTATCCACCAGGGCGGGAAAGCCGACCGTAGTCCCGCCATTCTTTTTCAGGTGAACGGTTTCCGGCAGTTCACCGAAATCCCAGGATTCGAGGGCGTCGCGCTCGATGGACTCGCCGGCATCGCGGAGGCTGTCCTGCAACCGGCCGCGGTAGGTGGCAAACAGCTCACCCAGATCACGGCTCGAATCCACCACCTTCCCCTTCTCGTTCAGCACCTTGATGTTGAAGCGGTAATACGGATCGAGATTCACCGCCGCCCAGCTTTCCGCCGGCACTTCCACGCCGGTGATCTTTTTCAAGGCACGACCGAGTGACACCGCCAGCGGTTCATCGGACACCTCCATATGCGCCAGCGCCTTGCTCACGTAATCGGGCACCGGTACGAAATGCTTGCGCCACTGGCGAGGCAAGCCCTTGACCAGCTGAATGCATTTTTCCCGCAGCATGCCCGGCACCAGCCATTGCAGACGGTGTTCCGGCACCATATGCAGACCATGGATGGGAACATGAATGCTCACGCCGTCTTCGGCCTGTCCCGGCGAAAACTGATAACTGAGCGGATAGTGGATACCCTTCCACTCCAGCTCGTTGGGGAATTGCGCTTCGGTCACATCCAGTGCCGCGTTCTGCATCAGCAGCTCACGGGGGATATACAGAAGATCGGGAGTCTCCCGCTCTGCCTGCTTGCGCCAGGCTTCAAAGCCTTTCAGGTTTACGACGTCCGCGGGAACACGCTCATCGAAGAAGCGGTAAATGTCCCTGTCCTCGGCGACGATGTCGCGTCGGCGGGTTTTGGCTTCCATGTCGAGCAGCTCTTCCATGAGCGCCTTGTTATGGCGGAAGAAGCGGGGCTCCTTGCCAGTCGGCGGACGATAGCGCGCTTCCACCAGGGCGGCCTGGATAAAGATTTCCCGCGCTTCCACCGGGTCGATGCGGCCGTAATTTACCCGGCGCTTTTCGACCAAGGTCAGACCATAGAGCGTCACCCGTTCATAGGCCATCACCTGCCCGCGGCGGGCGTCGTAATGGGGCTCGAAGTGGTGACGCTTCACCAGATGATCAGCCGCATCCAGCAACCATTCCGGTTCGACCTTTGCCACTGTGTGCGCGTAGAGCTTGGTGGTCTCGATCAGTTCGCCGGCAATTACCCACTTGGGCGTGGACTTGAACAGGGACGAGCCGGGGAAAATACTGAAGCGGCGGTTGCGCGGTCCGAGATAGCTGCGCTCTTCGGTGAGGTTGCCGATATTGCCGAGCAGGCCGGTGATCAGTGCGCGATGAACGCTCTCGTAGTTGACCGATGCCCCTTCTTCGTCTGAGCGGCTTCCGACCGAACGGCTTTCACGCAGGCCGAGGTGCTTGGCGGTGAGTCGCAGCTGGTAATGCAAATCCCGCCACTCGCGCAGGCGCAAAAAGGACAGAAACTCCTTTTTGCACAAATTTCGGAACTGGTTCTGTGACAGATCCTGGCGCTGCTGCTCCACATAGTTCCACAGATTTATGTAGGCGAGAAAATCCGAGTTCGGCTCCCAGAAACGACGGTGCTTTTCATCGGATGCCTGCTGCTTATCGGCGGGACGCTCGCGCGGATCCTGGATGGTCAGCGCGCTGACAATGATCAGCATTTCCTTCAGGCAGCCAAAACGGTCGGCAGCCAGACACATGCGGGCGAAGCGCGGATCGACGGAAAACTGCGTTTGCTGCCGCCCCAGCTCGGTGAGACGTCCGCGCTTGTCCAGCGCCTGCAGCTCCTCCAGCAGCTTGTAGCCGTCGTTGATCAGCCGCTTGTCCGGCATGTCCACGAAGGGGAAATCGCGGATTTCCCCGAGCTGGAGCTGCGCCATTTGCAGGATTACGCTGGCAAGATTGCTGCGCAGGATTTCCGGCTCGGTGTACTCGGGCCGCGAATTGAAATCCTCTTCGTCGTAGAGACGAATACATACGCCGTTGGCCACCCGGCCGCTGCGGCCCTTGCGCTGATTGGCGCTAGCCTGGGAGATCGGCTCGATGGGCAGGCGCAATACCTTGGTTTTGTAGCTGTAACGACTAATGCGCGCGTAACCCGGATCGATCACGTAGCGGATGCCCGGCACGGTGATCGACGTTTCCGCCACGTTGGTGGCCAATACGATGCGGCGGCCTTTGTGGCCATGAAAAACCTTGTTCTGTTCAGCCAGGCTGAGACGCGCGTATAGCGGCAGAATCTCCAGATGCGGAATCTGCGCCTTGCGAAGCGCCAGGGCGGTTTCGCGAATGTCCCGTTCACCGGAGAGAAACACCAGAAAATCGCCGCTGTGGCCCGACTCTTCAGCTAATACATCCTGAACCGTGCTGACGATCGCATCGATCATGTCTTCGTATTCGAGCACCGGGCGATAATAGACATCCACCGGATAGGTGCGCCCGGAGACCTGCACCACCGGAGCGCCGTCGAAGTGCCTGGCCAGGCGCTCCACGTCGATGGTTGCGGAGGTAATGATCACCTTCAGGTCCGGCCGCCGCGGCAGCAGCTGCTTCAGATAGCCAAGCAGAAAATCGATGTTCAGACTTCGCTCGTGCGCCTCATCGATAATCAAGGTGTCGTAGCGTCGCAGATCCCGGTCGTTCTGGATTTCCGCCAGCAAAATGCCATCGGTCATCAGCTTGATGTGGGTGTGTTCGCTGCTGTGGTCGGTAAAACGAACCTGATAACCGACGGATTCGCCAATCGACACATCGAGCTCTTCGGCGATGCGGGTGGCCACCGTACGCGCGGCTATTCGCCGCGGCTGAGTATGGCCGATCACGCCGTGAATGCCCCGCCCGTGTTCCAGGCAGATCTTGGGCAGCTGGGTGGTTTTGCCGGAGCCGGTTTCACCGGCGACGATGATCACCTGGTGATTCGCCAGCGCCGTCGCGATGTCGTCCCGCTTCTGCGAGACCGGCAGTTCTTCCGGGAAGGAAATCGCCGGCAGTTTCGCCCGGCGCTGCTCCACGACTGACAAGGACGCATTCACCGCTTCCGCCAATCGCTCGCGCATGCGGTCCGCAGGCTTGCCCTGCTTTTCCCGCTGGGCAATCTGTTGCAGTCTGGATTGAAAGCGCTGGCGGTCCGCCAACAGGCAGTCGTCGATCGGAAATCTCATTCGGGGATTTGTGTGAAGAGTAAAAAGGTGAGTGCCGCGTGATTATACTGACTGCGCCGGGGAAATCGAACCTTCGCCGGTCCGGCGCGCCAGTAATTGGTCCAGGGGCGCGAAGCGTAGCTTGCGGCGATGGCTTTGTTCGATGAAGCCCGGCAAGACAGCAAGGGTCAGATCGGGCTTGTTCTTAACCATCGGCGCATCGTGGCAGAGAAGAATGTCCCCGGCGCAGGCCTGGGAAAGGCGGTGGCCGATGGAATCGATCTCCGCCATGACGCCCCAGTCGATTGCGCTGCGGGTCCAGAGTACGGTCTCCATGCCCAGTGCGCTTGCCTCTTCGATCATCACGGCGCGTCGCCGTCCGTAAGGTGGGCGAAACAGCTTCGGCGCCTTGCCGCAGGCGTCAGCGATTACCCCCTGCGTCCGGCGTACTTCATCGCGTGCACGTCGTGCGCTCACCGCCCATGGGTGGCAATGAGTGAAGGTGTGATTGCCGATGGTGTGACCCGCTTCGCTGATGCGGCGAACCAGGTCAGGAAAGCGCTCGCAAGCCTGCCCCAACAGGAAGAAACTGGCGTTGATCTGAAACAGATCCAAAATGTCCAGCAGGCGCGGTGTGAATCGCGGATCCGGCCCATCGTCGAACGTGAGATAGATATCGGGCTGGTCATCACAGCCTTTGGTTATCATATTTCACCAGCCGTTTAACCACATGTTGGTCCTCTGAGACGACCAGTTGCCGCAATTGGTTCCGGGTCATCCAGAACTGGTGAGGCTCGAGGCGATGGTTCTCCCGTTGCGCCAGATGCGGAAAGAGCAAGCGCAGAAGCACTCTGAAATGCGCGCGCAGCATTCGTTTGCGCCGCCCCGGCGGCAGTGGTTCGATCTCGAAACCCAGCTGACGGCCATGGGCCTTGAACCAGGTGATGCCGCTGATCACTTTCAAATCCCCCAGAGCTGGGGACTGACCAAGCTGCTGACCAAGCTTGTGCATGGACTTGATCAATGCCGCTCCGAAAGCAAAGGCGGCGCGCTTGCCAGTGTTGCTTTTGCCGCTGCGCGCCTGCACCTGGCTCATGAACTGGTTATTGAAATGGATTACGCCGATGGGGTCGCCCGGCGACAACACGGTGCCGTCGGCAAAGCGTCGCTCCGGCCCCTTGTAGACAGCGCGATTGATGAACAGAAACTCATTAACCGGCTGCAAGCGAAAGATCACCCGATAGGCCGCATCGTAGGCGAGAAACAGCCGAGCGAGCGCCGCGTGGACAGATCCACGGAATACCTTGCTCATACTCATCCTGCGCGGTCCGCCGTATTGCCCAGGTCCGGCTGCACTTCGCGCAGGCGCCAGACTTGTTTGACCAGATGGGCGATTCTGCTGGCGCCATCCCGCTTGCCCAGGTCGTAGGCGCGACGCTTGATGTTGGCGAGATCACCACCAGGCGAAAACATGGACTCCAGCACCGACGGCAGCCTTGCCAGATCGATAAGATCCCCCATCCCGTTGCGCCGCAGGAACTCCACATTGTGTCGCTCCTGCCCGCCCAGACAGCAGGTCGCAAGGAATGGACGTCCGCAGGCCAAGGCTTCGCTGACACTGAGCCCGCCCGGTTTGCCCACCACCACGTCCGCTGCACAGAGCAGTTTGGACATATCTTCCACCCAGCCGAACACCTGCAACTGGTTTGGATATTGACGCTCGAGGTGTTTGAGCTTCACGGTTTCCCGCTGTGAGGAACCGCTGGTGACCAGAATCTGGTAGCCAGGATGTGTCCTCAACAAATCCGCCACTGGTTTGACGATGCCGATGCCGTACTGACCTCCGGTCACAAGCACGGTACGCCGGTTAACGTCGAGCCCGAGCTGCCGGCGCGCGCCTTCCTCGCTCGTCACATGACGGAACTGGGGCATCAGCGGAATGCCGGTCACGCGGATGCGCGAGGGGCTCACCCCTTCCTTGCCGAGTGCGTCGGCGAGTTCCTCGGTGGCCACGCAGTAGAAATCCGTTTGCGGTCGTACCCAGGCGGTATGCAGGCCGTAGTCGGTGATCACACCCACCGAGGGTATGTGCCGGAAGTTCTGCTTCTTCTTGAGGTTAGAGAGCAGCGCCGCGGGATACATCTGCGTTGCGACTACCACGTCCGGGTCGTAGCGGACGATATGCTCGCGCAGGCGGCTCACCAGCACTTCGCGCATGAGCAGCAGAATGCTGCGCAGAATCACTCGATGCAGACGGCGCTCCTGATTGGAGCAGATCAAACTGATGAACGTGTTCAGCAGACCCTGATCGAGATTTTGACCGCGACTGTTGAACCAGTTATTGCGCCCTGGAAACCAGCGCTGACGCTGATCGGAGAGAAAGGCCTTGATCGCCGGATCCGCGGGCGCCTCGCCGCTCAACTGCCGCCAGAGCCCCACGTCCAGATCGTAGAGCTTCTGGTAGTAGTCCGGATATTCGGTGGCCATGCGCAGATAGCCGTCTTTCACCGAGGCCGCCACTTCCTCGTCCATCAGCGACCACAAATCCAGGTACTCCGACTCGAGCTCGGCGGTAGTCGCGAGTTCGTTCTCGATGGCCGACGCAGCCCTGGTGTGGCCGAAGCCGAGCTTGGAGGTAAGAAAGAGAACGCGCAGGTTATTCTTGGTCGTTGGCTGTGTTGTCATTGTTCTCCCTCAGATGCGTGATCGTTTTACGCAACAACGCCCAAGTCATGGGCAAAGTGAGAAGCACACCGGCTCCAAACAGAATCAGGGTCCACTCTTCAACTTGCACCAGGCTGCGACCGGCGTGCCCGAGATACACGAGTGCAATCGTGAATGGCGCTGCGCCAAGGAAAGTTCCTGCCGCATATCGCGGGAAGCTCACACCGGTTGCGCCGCAAACATAATTCTGCAAGTTGAAAGGAATCACCGGGTTGAGACGCAAAATAGCGATCGTCCTCACCGCATCCCCACGCATGGCCCGAGCCAGCACCGCCATCTTGCCGTTGCTGGAAAGCTTGTGAGCAAACTGCCGCCGAAGCAGGTAGCGTGCAACAAGGAAGGCAAGCGCCGCACCCACATTGAGTGCAATCAGCGCCAGAAAACTTCCCCACCAGAATCCGAACAAAACCCCCGCCGCCAGTGCGAAAGGAGACAAAGGCGCCATCAGCAAAATCGCAACTGTGTAGATCGCCGTAAGCGAAACGAAGCCAGACATGTCTGATTGAAAGTGCGCGCTTTTGAGCAAATCGCTCCAGAATGCCTCTGGCATCTGGATGCTCGCCACCACCAGCGACAGTCCCACCACCAGCGCCAGGATCGCGCGGGGGGCGTTGTTGGGTACACTGGTAATACGGTCTGGCGGGTTAACGGGGGCAGTTTCTTTTTCGTGTTTGATTTTCCGTCTCGACGACATACTCCATGTCACTCCACGACCGCCCCGGGGCCGGTAATCCGCTCGCCCTCAGGACTGCTGCGGCTGGTTTAGTGTTCCAGCTGTGCCACAGGATCGCCGTGCAAAAGTGCGACTGAAGGATCCCGACGGAGAAAAAGGCCGCCCTACAGCTGGTTGCCGTTGCTTGAAGAGCAAGAAGTATGCCCGGGAAAATGATGTGCCAGAGCGAGCGAGGGGCAGAGTAGCTGCTGCCGGTAGAGCGCGTGTGAAATCCAGAGAGGACGAGGGTGCTATTGAGCGAGGTGTAACAATTACAGTGGGGTTATAAGTCTAACAAGCGCCAGCCCTGCTCTCTGCCGGTCTGGCGCTTCGGTGAGTGGTGTGGTCGGACCGGGCCAGGCCGGGGCTTTTCGAGGCCTAGCGGGTCAGGTAGGCGATCGCCTCGTCGAGTCCGGCTAGCGTCAAGGGATACATTTTGTCGTCCACCAATTGTCGAGTCACTTCGATACTGGTGGTGTACTGCCAATGCTCTTTGGTGGTGGGATTGAGCCAGATCACCTTGTCGAAAGTATCCCTCACCCGCTGCATCCAGAGGTAGCCAGGCTCCTCGTTCATATGCTCTACACTGCCGTACTGGTGAGAGATCTCATAGGCTCCCATCGTCGCGTCGCCGACGAAGATCACCTTGTAGTCGCTGCTGTAGGTGTGCAAAACATCCAGCGTGTCGACGGTGTTCTGCTGCCGCCGGTAATTGTCCTTCCAAACGCGCTCGTAAATGAAGTTATGGAAGTAAAAATACTCAAGATGCTTGAATTCCGACTTGCAGGCCGAGAAAAGCTCTTCACAGACCTTCACGTAGGGGTCCATGGAACCGCCCACGTCCAGAAACAGCAAGACCTTAACGGCGTTGTGCTTTTCCGGCACCATCTTGATATCCAACAGTCCCGCATTGCGAGCGGTTGAACGAATGGTATCGTCCAAATCCAGCTCTTCGTTGGAGCCGGTGCGGGCGAACTTGCGCAACTTGCGCAATGCCATCTTGATGTTGCGGGTGCCGATCTCAACCGAATCGTCGAGGTTTTTGTACTGGCGCTGGTCCCAGACTTTGGCCGCCTGCTTGTTCTGACCTTCGCCGCCGATGCGGATACCACCCGGGTGAAAGCCGCTATGGCCAAAGGGCGAAGTGCCACCGGTGCCGATCCATTTGTTGCCGCCGGCGTGCCGCTTCTTCTGTTCTTCCAGACGCTTCTTGAATTCCTCGATGAGCTTCTCCAGCCCGCCCATGGATTCGATCTTCGCCTTTTCTTCTTCGGTGAGTGTCTTCTGGAATTCCGCCCGCAGCCAGTCTTCGGGAATGATCGCTTCGATGATGTCGTCGATATTCTCGAGATCCCGGAAGTAGGCCCCGAAAGCGCGATCGAATTTGTCGAAGTACTTTTCGTCCTTGATCAGACAGGTACGCGAAAGCAGGTAGAAGTCTTCAATGCTGCCAAACGCCAGATGTTTTTCCATCGCTTCCAGCAAAACCAGCAGCTCGTTGATCGAGACCGGCAGTTGTGCGTTTCTCAAGCCGTAGAAAAAATTGACCAGCATAAAAACCTCTATTGGGAATCAGAACTCGAAATCCCCGGAAAGCATCAATCAAACCACCTTACCTGACCACCTAAGCCGGAGAGCATCACCCCTGTGGCGTCTTGCAGTGAACTCGCGAGGAGTCGCTGCAAAACGCCGCGATGGCGGTCGCAACAGACTTCTTTATCTATTTTCCCTGCGCATCATAAAGGCCAGGCGTTCCAGCATATGCACGTCCTGCTCGTTCTTCAGCAGAGCGCCATAAAGCGGCGGGATGGCTTTGGTGGCGTCACGGTTTTTCAGGATCTCGTCGGGGATATCGTCGGCCAGCAGGAGCTTGAGCCAGTCGATCAGCTCGGAGGTGGACGGCTTCTTCTTCAAGCCGGGCACCTTGCGAACGTCGAAGAAGATGTCCAGCGCTTCATTGACCAGATCCTTCTTCAGATTCGGGAAGTGCACATCGATGATCGAGAGCATGGTCTCGCGATCAGGGAAATTGATGTAGTGGAAAAAGCAGCGGCGCAAAAAGGCATCCGGCAATTCCTTTTCGTTGTTACTGGTGATAATCACGATCGGGCGCTTTTTCGCCTCGATGGTTTCACCGGTCTCGTAAACGAAGAAGGACATCTTATCCAGCTCGACCAGCAGGTCGTTGGGGAATTCGATATCGGCCTTGTCCACTTCGTCGATCAGCAGTACCACTTGCTCATCGGATTCGAAGGCTTCCCAGAGCTTGCCCTTTTTGATGTAGTTGCGGATATCGTGGACCTTGTCGCTGCCCAGCTGTGAATCGCGCAGGCGGGATACCGCATCATATTCGTAAAGACCCTGCTGCGCCTTGGTAGTGGACTTGATGTGCCACTGAATCAGGCGCTTGCCCATGGCCGCAGCCACTTCTTCGGCGAGCATTGTTTTGCCCGTGCCGGGTTCGCCCTTGATCAGCAAGGGGCGCTGCAGAACGATGGCGGCATTCACGGCCATTTGCAGGTCTTCCGTGGCGACGTATTTCTCTGTACCTTCGAACTTCATTGACATGTCCTCGTGGAGCGATCCTCTCGAAGAAGGCCTGGCAGTTTTTAGAAGAGTCCGCAGGACGCGGAAAGCGCAAGAGTCTACCACACTGACGCTGAACTGTTTATCTCGCGCCTGCTTAGGCACGACCATAAAGAGCGTTTATCGAAGTGCGCGAAAAAGTACGGAAACAGAAGGGTAACGTCGAGGATTTGGCTTGCAGGTCACAGGCACTCTGATGACCCGCTATTCTCGTTTTATTCGTTGCCGAGAGGTTCGTCGCCGGTCGGCTCGCGCTTACGCCGCAGAAACTGCCAGGTCAGATCGCAAATCAAATACACAGTATTGGCAAGCGCCAGCGCGATCAGCAGCGGTATACCCGCATGCGCGAAACCCTGGTCCTCGAAGAACAGGCCTTCGATGAAGGTCATCATCAGGGCCGGCGCCAGGAAGGATTCTTGTCCAGGGACCGGATAGGGCATCACCAGCGCCACCAGCGCGCTGACAAGAAGCATATTCCTTACCGTCGGAACGGGTATACGCCTGGTCATCCGCCACCAGACCACCATCAGTCCCAGTGTGCCCAGCAGGTACATGCCCCAGCTCAGCAGGTATTCATGTGTCGAGAGCATCGTCGCAATCTCTTCTGTTGTTCAAGTTGTCGGCACGCCTGCCGCTTCACTGGAAGTCGCCAGCGAGAATAGCGAGCCACCCCTGCAAAGTCCACCGATCCGACCGCGGCAGGCTCAGCTCACCCATTTGATGATCTGGTCTTCCCACTCGTCCGGGTGAACGTATTCTTCACTGATCACCCTGCCTTGCACGGACATGCGCGCTTGGTGAACCGATTCGGATGAGCCGGAAATCAGGTGGTGCCACCTCGGTAGTGGCTTGCCTTCCGCGACTCGCCGGTAAGCGCAGGTTTTCGGCAGCCAGTTCAGCTCGCCGACACTGGCCGGCGTGAGGACCACGCACTCGGGCACCCGCTGTTTGCGATTGGAGTAGTCGCTGCAACGACAACTGTCGCTGTCGAGCAATGAACAGGCGATCCGCGTGAAGTAGACCTTGCCGGAATCGGCATCCTCGAGCTTTTCCAGGCAACACTTACCGCACCCGTCGCAGAGCGACTCCCATTCGCTTGCGCTCATTTCGCTGAGAGATTTGCTTTCCCAAAAACGTTCGGTCATTGGCGCGCAGACAGATCGCGGGCCACTTGCAGCAGCGTCTCGCCGATTACGGCACGACGCCAGCCCAGAAGTTTGTCGGAAAGCCGGTATTCGCCTTCGGACATGCCGGAGCGGATGATGGCTTCGTAGTCCGCCTTGCGCACCAGAATCTCTGGCTCCAGCTTCAATTCGGCCGCCGTTTCCGCCACCTTTTGCTTGAGCGCTTTCATCAAATCCCGCTCGGACAGGGGCAAGGGAGCCGGCAGCGCCGGCGGGTGACTTTCGGACGGCAGTTCGCGGGCTTCGGCAATCACTTCGAGCAAGTCCTTTCCGAAGCGCTTGAGAGTGCGCACTTCCATTCCCTCGATCCGCTTGAGCTGCTCGGGAGTTTGCGGTTGCTGCCTGGCCAGATTCCAGAGCACCCGTTCGTGCACCACGTGATTGCGCGGCATGTCCCGCTCCCGCGCGGTCTTCTCACGCCAGTAGCTGAGGGCTTTCAGCACGGCGAGCTGTTGAACGTTGAGCTTCCAGGCGGATTTGATGCGGGGAAAAAAGGCATCCAGATCCAGCGGCTGTTTGGCGTTATTCACCAGTAATTCGCAATCTTCCTTCAGCCAGCCCAGACGCTCGCTCCGATCCAGTTCCTCCAACAGGGCATCGTACAGGGGCAGCAGAAAAACCACGTCCTGAACGGCGTATTGCAGCTGTTTGCTCTCCAGTGGCCGCTGCAACCAATCGGACCGGGTTTCACCCTTTTCCAGACTCACGCCCAGCGAAGTTTCCACGAGTGATGCATAGCTGCATGCCGGTCCGTAACCCAGCAGGCCAGCGGCAATCTGTGTGTCCACCAGCGGCTCCGGCACACAACCAAGAAAGCTTAGAAAGACTTCGAGATCTTCGGAACAGGCGTGGAAAACCTTGACCACTGCCGGATCGGTCAAGAGCTTGATCAGCGGTTCGAAATTGGTGACGGCGAGTGGATCGACGAGATAACAATGTTGCGGATCCGCTTCATCCGCAAAAAGCTGAATCAGCGCCGCTTTGGGATAGAAAGTGGAGCTGCGCATGAACTCGGTGTCCACCGCAATGCGAGTGGCGTTGCTCAATTGTTCGCAGCAAGCACGCAACTCGTCATCGGAAGCGACCCAGACCGGATCGAAGTGAGGTGGTGTCATGAAATCAACTTTCGTAGTTCGTTGAAGAATGGCGATTAACTAGATGGCGTAACGGCTGGAAAATGCATGGGCAAGGGTGCCGCCGTCGATAAATTCCAGTTCACCCCCCATGGGCACGCCGTGGGCGATGCGGCTAACCCTGACGCCCGCGCGCTTGGCCTCTTCGGCAATGTAGTGCGCTGTCGCTTCGCCTTCGACGGTGGTATTCGTAGCGAGAATCAGCTCGGCAATCCCCTCCTCCTGCAGTCGTCGACTCAATTGCTCCATCCCGATTTCCGCCGGCCCGATTCCGTCGATTGGCGAGAGATGGCCGAGAAGAACGAAATACTTGCCGCTGAAGTTGCCCGCCTGCTCGATGGCAAACACATCCGCCGGCGTTTCCACCACACACAACAGGCTTCCGTCGCGACGCTGGTTGCTGCAGATCTCACACAGACGCTGCTCGGTCAAAATGCGGCAGCTCTCGCAGCGGCCCACTTTGTCCACCGAATGCTGGATGGCTTCCGCGAGTTGGCTCGCGCCAGCGCGGTCCCGTTCCAGCAAGTGCAAGGCCATGCGCTGCGCTGTCTTGGGACCTACGCCAGGAAGACAGCGCAGGGCCCGAATCAATTCGTCAATGAGGGGACTAAACATCTATTCTCGTTCTAGAGCCGTAGCGGTGAGCCAATTCAAAAGGGAAATTTGAAGCCGGGTATGTTGAGACCCTGGGCGAGACCGCCCATTTTGTTCTTGCTTTCTTCCTCCACCTTGCGCACCGCGTTGTTCACCGCCGCGGCGACCAGGTCTTCGAGCATTTCCTTATCTTCTGTCAGCAGGCTGCTGTCGATGTCGACTTTGCGCACATCGTGACGGCCGGTCATCACCACTTTCACCAGGCCGGCGCCGGCTTCGCCCTGCACTTCCATATTGGCCAGCTCTTCCTGCAATTTCTTCATGTGGTCCTGCATAGCTTGCGCCTGCTTCATGATGTCGCCAAGACCTTTCATAGCTCACCTCTCAAGACATTCTCATTGATAGATCAAATCACTTGCTCAGCTCATCCGTCCAAGGGCGTGACCGAGTCCTCTTTGAGCGTGGCGGAGAAGGTACTGATCAGGTCCTTCACCAAGGGATCATTCTGGATGGCGCTCAGAGCCTGAGCCTGGCGTTCCGCCTGCATGCGTGCGCTCGCCGCCGCGGGTGTCTCAGCGCTTACCTGCCCCACGTTGATCATGACCCGGACAGCGTCGCCGAAATGGTCGCTCAGAATGTCCGCCAGGCGCTGTTGGTGAGACTCGTCGTACAGGGTGCTGTTGCGCTCATCGAGGACAAATTGCAGCACGTTGCCGTCCATTCCGACCAGCTGGCAGTTGCGGACGGTGTTCTGAATCACCCCACCTACGGGCAGTTGCCAGACCAGATCGTTCCAGTTGGATGGCCCGAGCTGCGCCAGGGCAATACGCTGCACCGCTTTGGTCTTGGGCTTTGGCGCCGGGTCTAGTTCGGGTTCTGGCGGGGGTGGAGTCCGCTCGGCCGGTGCTGCTGCGGGGCGAATGGCTGTTTCCGTTTGAGTGGCGCCGGGCACGCGCTCGTCGTGCGGTCGAGCAGACTCGCGGGGCGCGGGTGCCGCGTCTGGGCGCTGGTGCGATGGAGTTTCGGTCCTTTGCTGCCCGGGCGGCCGGGCATGGCTTTCCCCGCCCGGCTTTGCAGGCGGCGGGACGCTCGCTTCAGGCTTTTTTGCCGGTGCGGACGCCTCCCCGGACTGCGGACTCGAACTGTCCGGCGCTGCACCGGAGGAACGACCGTGAGCGCTCGCCGGCTGAGCCGAGGACGATGACTGCGGTGCTGCCGCGGGAGAGCCGCTCGGGAGCGGGCTGGCAGGCTTCTGCGCCACACCTTGCGGACGGAAGGCGAGCATCCGTAGCAGCACCATCTCGAAGCCGCCGCGAGGTTCGGGGGCCAGTGGCAAGTCCCGCCGGCCCATCAGTGCTGTCTGATAGAACAGCTGCACATCTTCCGCCGGCAATTGCCGGGCGAGCTGTAGAACCTCGTCGCGATCACCAATGGTATTGTCGATGGTTTCCGGCAGCACCTGGGCGATGGCGATCCGGTGAAGAATGCTGATCAAGCTGGCCAGCGCTTCGCCGTAATCAGGAGACTGTTCCGCCAGCGCATCCACGCATTGAAGAATTCGAGGTCCGTCGCTGGCTGCAAGCGCCTGTAGAACGTCGTAAACCTGCCGCTGGTCGATCGCGCCCAGCATGCTCGCCACGTCCGCCTCGGTCACTTTGCCGTTGCCGAAGGCGATCGCCTGGTCGGTCAGGCTCAGGGCATCGCGCATGCTGCCGTCCGCCGAGCGGCCGAGCTGCCACAGGGCGGATGCTTCGAAGGGAATCATCTCGCGCTCGAGAATATGCTCCAGATGGTCGACGATGCGCTCGGGCGACATATTCTTCAGGTTGAACTGGAGACAACGCGACAAAATGGTGACTGGCAGTTTCTGCGGGTCGGTGGTGGCGAGCAGGAATTTGACGTGGGGCGGCGGCTCTTCCAGGGTCTTGAGCAGCGCATTGAAGCTGTGCCCGGAAAGCATGTGCACTTCGTCGATCAGGTAAACCTTGTAGCGGCCCTTGGTGGGCGCGTACTGGACGTTGTCCAGTAACTCCCGGGTATCTTCCACTTTAGTACGGGAAGCCGCGTCCACTTCGATCAGGTCGACAAAACGGCCTTCGTTGATCTCACAGCAGGCGGCGCACTGATCGCAGGGTTCGGAACTGACCCCTACTTCGCAGTTCAGGCATTTGGCCAGGATGCGGGCGATGGTGGTCTTGCCCACCCCTCGGGTACCGGTGAAAAGATAGGCGTGGTGCAGCCGGTTGTGGTCCAGCGCATTAATGAGCGCCTTGAGCACATGCTCCTGCCCCACCATTTCGCGGAACACCCGCGGGCGCCATTTTCTTGCCAGTACCTGGTAACTCATTGCGGGGAATTGCCTGCAGTGGATCGAAAAGCCTGAAGTATAACCTCAGCGAGTCGCTAGTCCCTAGTCTAGAGTCTCCAGTGAAAGATGAAGCTTCACTTCTGGCGGGGCGGAACGGTCGAGGAGAGAGGCCGTCAGCCGCGCTGTCTGGCGACTGGAATCTGGACATTATGATCTGGAGACGGCGACTGAATTTGGAGGCGACTCAAACCAGCCACACCCCGGCACATGACGTCGCCGCTACCGTTGCTCCCTTCCGGGCCTGGCGGGGTTCGCGGTTGGTCATTGCGGGGGGACCGGTAAGAGCCACCATTGCAGATCGCAGCGTATCAGGGCTACCTGCTGCGAAGAGGCGGGGATTATCAAGGCTTTGCCCGGCTATTTCAAGGGCAGAACGCCGATTCATGTACGGCTACCCGACAATCCGGGCAGTGAGACAGGCGGCAGCGGGAAAAGATCCCCCCAACCAAGCAATCCCCCAACGTGGAGTCATTGCGGTATCATCGCGCTTTCCGCGAGTGATTCCCTGTTTATGCTGCTGTTCGTCGATAACCTCACCAATTCAGATTTCAGCTATCTGCACCCGGTCCGTGGCCTGCTCGGGGAGACCTGGCTGTCGAATATCGAGCTGGAAGGTGAGCTGGATGAGCAAGGCATGGTCTGCGACTTTGGGATTGTGAAGTCCACCACCCGTCGACTGCTGGACGATGCCATCGATCACCGCCTGCTGGTGCCGGCGCGCTCAAACAACCTCACAGTGCGAGAGGAAGGCGACATTACTCATCTGCACTGGCGCCTCGCCGACGGTCAGGCCATCGACCACAGCTCCCCCAGCGGCTGCATCACCCTGATCGACGCTGAGTACATTACGCCTGAAAGCGTCGCCCGCTGGTGTGAAGCCGAGCTGCGCAAGCGACTGCCGGCGACCGTGCGTCGCATCGGGGTCAGTTTCAGTGTGGAAGCGATCGACGGACCCTATTACCAATACAGTCACGGCTTGAAGAAGCACGCCGGCAAGTGCCAGCGCATCGCCCACGGGCACCGTTCCAAGATCCAGATCCAACGCGACGAGCAGAGCGCCCCAGACCTGGAACAGCAATGGGCGGAAGCACTGCGCGACATCTACATCGGCACCCACGCGGATCTCCATCCCGCTGATGACACACCGCCTGGCTATTACCGCTTCGCCTACGAAGCGGCCGAGGGCCAATTCTCGCTTCAGCTGCCCCAGCGTTTTTGCCACCTGCTCGATAGCGACACCACGGTGGAACACATCGCCCGGCACATTGCTGAAACTCTCAAGGCCGAGAAGCCACAAAACACTTACAAAGTCAGGGCCTATGAGGGGCTTGGCAAGGGCGCCGTGGTGACACGCTGACAGGCTGCACCGGCCGGGATCAGAACTGAGCATATTTATGACGTCGGAAGAGCGGATTATCGTTGGCAGCGAGGAATGGTGTGTTTTCCCGTCTCTGAACATTCCCGCCATCAAGGCCCGCGTTGATTCCGGCGCAAAAACCTCCGCCATTCACGCCTTCAACATCCAGGGTTTTGAGCGAAACGGCGAAGAATGGGTCAGCTTCTACGTTCATCCTTTGCAGAACGACCGAAAAAGCGTGGTGCGCTGCGAGGCGCCCGTGGTGGACCGCCGCACGGTAAAGAGCTCAACCGGGACGGCAGAGAAGCGCTTTGTCATCCGCACCGCGATCGAGCTGGGAGACAACTACTGGGAAGTTGAACTCACCCTCACCAACCGCGATTCGATGGGTTATCGCATGCTGTTGGGCCGAGAAGCCATGCTCGGCCGCATGCTGGTCGATCCGGCGGAGAGCTTCTGCGCGGGCGAGTTCACGCTCGAGGAGCTGAAAGCTTTCTACGGCGAGACCGAGCACCTGACCGGGCTCAAAATCGGCCTGCTCGCCTCCGACCCGGAGCTCTACAGTAACCGTCGCCTGATCGAAGCTGGTGCCGCCCGCGGTCACGAGATGGTCTTTCTCAATATCAAGCAGTGCTATGTGAAGCTGGACCTGCAAAATCCGGAGGTTCATTACCTCGGCGGTCATAACCTCACGGACTTCGACGCGGTGATTCCCCGAATCCGCTCCAACGTCACCTTTTATGGCTGTGCACTCACCCGTCATTTCGCCCGACTCGGCATCTATACGCTGAACAATGCCGACGCAATCAGCCGCTCACGGGACAAGTTGTCGTCCCTGCAGGCGCTTCAGACCGCCGACGTTCCGATTCCCACTTCGGCTTTTGCCAACTCGCCCGTGGACGTGGAAGACCTGATCGCGATGGTGGGCGGCCCTCCCCTGCTGGTGAAGTTGTTGGATGGCTCTCAGCACCGCGGCATCATGCTGGCCGAAACCGAGTCCCGCGCGCAGGACATCATCAGCAGCGCCGAATCGAGGCGCGCCAACATGCTGGTGCAGCGATATATTCGCGAGGCCGAAGGCCGAAGCCTTCGCTGCGTGGTAGTGGACGGCAAGGTGGTTGGCGCGGTGGAGATGACGGCAGACCTCAAGGACGGCAGGCTCTTCCGCCAGAATCGCCCAGCGGCCACCGCCGCCCGCGCCACGGATGCGGAAAAGCAGCTTGCCATTCGCGCTGCGAAAACCATGCGTCTCAAGGTGGCGGGCGTCGACATACTCCGCTCTTCAGGGGGACCACTGGTGGTTAGCGTTACTGCGATCCCGAGGCTCGAGGAATTGGAGCGGACTTCGAATAAAGATGTCGCGGGGAAAATGGTTGCGGCTGTGGAGAAAGCATTGGGTTGGCGGCTTGCGGCTGGGAAGCGGCGGCGCCGTAGAGCGAAAAGCGTCCGTTAGCAACTGAGGGAAGATCTTCGGTTTAGTGCCAGTAAGCCCGTTTGTCGCAGGGGTGGAGCCCCTTTCAAAACCTTCGCTTCAGGGACGGCGTGCTTTTGCTCCTGCAAAGCGTGTATTTCCACCATCCACGGCAGTCAAACGAAGGAGCGTACAGGGACGTATCCAGAGTGTTTCTGAAAGAGTTCCACCCCTGAGGAAAACGGCCTCACTGGCACCGAAGTCACCTCACTTCACCTCAAAGCCAAGCGCCCGAAGATCACGCTCCAGCGTTGCGTCAGGCGCAGCAAGTTCAACCCGATAATCCGAAAACTCCCTTCGAATCGGATAGTGCTTTCGCAATCGATCAAAAGCCTCACGAGATGAGCCTTCACCCTGCAACGCTTGCTCAAAAGCCTGGTGATCGCGACGCATATCGTAAACCGCCAGAATCGCTTCCCGCATTGCTTTCATCGGCTCTGAGTTCTGCAAGCGGATCGGTTCCGCTGGTTTGTGAGGGTCGAGTTCGGCGAAGGTTTTCTTCACCGGGCGATTCAGAAATTCACAGGCTTTCTGGTAAATGATTTCAGTTCCCCGCACCTTGCCGTTGTAACTGTGGCCGGCGATGTGCGGAGTGCCGAGGGTGGACTGCCGAAACAGCTCTTTATCGACTTGCGGTTCCGATTCCCAGACATCCAGCACGATTTGCAGATCATCGCGACGCTTCAGCAGCTCGCCAAGTGCGCGATTGTCCACGACCCCGCCGCGTCCGGCACTGATCAGTACAGCGCCCTTTTTCAGCTGCGCCAGTTCACGGTCGCCCAACAAGTGAAAGCTTGGGTGCGGGCCGTGTTGGGTCAGTGGAGCATGAATGCAGATGATGTCGGATTGCAGAATCTGTTCGAGTGAGGTGAGGCTGGGCTGCTCTGCGATGGTGAGGAAGGGATCGTAGCAATGACAATCCACATTCATTTCTGCCAGACGACGATAAAGTCTGCCGCCCACATTGCCGCAGCCGATAATGCCCACTGAGCCATTCAGAAAATCGACGTTCAGCGCCGCCAGGCTGCTGAACACATAGTCTCCCACCGCATTGGCATTACAGCCGGGCGCCCCGCTCCAGGCGATGCCCAACTCGTCCATGGCCTTTGTATCCAGATGATCAATGCCGGCGGTGCAGGTGCCGACGAATTTCACCGGGGTGTTCTCCAGCAGCTCGCGACCGATGGCAACCACCGAGCGCATCACCAGCATGTCCGCGCCTTCGGTATGCGCGCGGCTCAATTGCCTGGGCGGCACCGTGTCGACTTGGCCAAGGGAATCGAAGAATTCGTGAATCAGCGGAATATTTTCGTCGGCGACTATTTTCACTTTTTACCTCGATCAGAGCGCAATTGCTTGTGAAGAATTCTTCTGCAGCACGCGCTCGATCCGCGCGACCAGCCTTGGGAAACCCATACGCTCACAGAATTCGGCGGCGTAGTCCATGCTCACGTGCTTCCTTCTCCAACTGAGATCGGCAACTTTCACCTCGAGCGGCACCTTGTCGACGATCCTTGCCAGCTGGCGGGCAATCTCGATCTGATCGCGATGCAAGGTCAGTTTTTCCGCCAGCGCTTGGGCACCCCGCACTGGCAAAAGGTGCAGTTTGTCGAGAGCGGCAAAGATTGCATCCAGATCAGGATACACCTGAAGGATGGCTTGTGCGGTTTTGGGGCCGAGGCCCGGCACGCCGGGGATGTCGTCGATGCTATCGCCCACCAGAGCCAGGTAGTCCACCAGCTGAGCCGGCATGACGCCAAACTTGTTTTGGATACAGCCGGCGTAGAAGCGCTCGCCCTTGCTGTAGTCCCAGAGATAATCCTGAGCGCGCAACAGCAGCTGGCCCAGGTCTTTGTCGCGGGTGAGGATGGCGACGGGCGCCTGGCTTCGGTTCAGTTTGCGGCAGAGCGTGCCGATCAGATCGTCCGCCTCATATTCCCGGCTGGCGAAGCAGCGGATGCCGAGGATTTCGCCGATCTCCCGGCAGGCTGCCAACTGGAAGGCAAGCGCTTCGTCGGGATGCGCTCGGCTGGATTTGTAGTCGGGGTAGATCTGATTGCGGAAACAGCTGCCGAGGCTTTCGTCAAAACAGGCGGCGATCCGCTGCGGCTGCTGTTCTTCCAGCAGTTTCAGCAGAAACGTGGTAAAGCCGTAAACAGCGGCGGTGGGATAGCCTTCGTCGCTGAACCAGTTGTCCGGCAGGGAAAAATAATACTGGAAGATATAGATGGAGGAATCGATCAACAGCACAGGTGACTGAAAGCCAGGGTGTTCATCGGCCATCATCCCAGATCCTCGAGGCGGTACTTGTTGGGATCGACATGATCGTCCACGGCAAAGGCATCGGCGAGTGCCGCCGCAAAGCGGCCGGCGCGCTCAGGCAGGCCGAGTTGGCAGTAGTCCTGCGCCTGACGCCATACCGCCTCCTTGAAAGCCTGGCTTATGCCCCCATTACCATCGAGATTATCCGCACTGAGGCGGAAGCGAAAACCTGCCGACCGTGAGAATATCCATTCCAGCGCCTGGGGCTTGACCTCAACCTGCTCAAAGGCCCGTTGCTGTTGCTGATCCCGCCCGTCGGGGGCATACCAGTAGCCATAATCGTCCAGCTGGCGCCGTTCTGGGCCGGCGATGCACCAATGCGCCACTTCGTGGAGTGCACTGGCGAAATAGTCACGGGTAAACACGATCAGGTGATGGCTGCTGTCGTCCCTGGCGGGGGTATAGAGCGGCTCGTCGCCCCCTGCCACGAGCAGAGTGCGGTGGCTGTGGGAAAACACCCGGTTGAAGACCTCCACCAGCGAATCTGCCTGGTGGTGATCCTGCTCGATCGTCGAAACGGAAGGAGATAATAAAACTGATTTGTACAATTTGGTCACACCGTCGAGCTGACTCACCGCACGGAACTGGCTCCCGTGCGGCGAAAATTTATTCGGCCCACCTGAGAAGTTCGACTCCCGGGATTGTCCAATCCAGCAGACCGAAGGCGGGCCGCGTTGGCATAGACCGGCTGGTCAGTGGCACCAGAATTATTTCTGAATCGCGAGGTAAGAGGCGCTACATGGCGCAGGAATACGCAACAAAAAGTTGTGCTTTATCGCCCCAACATATACCTTATGTAGCGATGGTCGCCAATATCCCATCATGCTCTGAACGCCAGCAGCATTTCTCCAGAGCCTTTAAGGAGGTGGTATTATGAAGACCTCAACCAAGGGCGACAATATGGATAACGTCGTCGATCTCTTTACGGGAAAGCCCTACTCCTCCCTCGCAGATAACCGCTTCATTCGACTCGCTCCCGAACTCGATGGCCTGGAAATGCTGTACTCCAACGAGGCCAATCCGGAGAAACTGTTCAGCCTGAAAATCCTCTGCTGGGGCCTGCGCGCCAACGGCGATGTGGTGGGATTGGTGCCCTGGCTGGACGATATCGTCGCCTGCACCGACATCCGCGATCCGCTCAATGGCAAGTGGGAAGGTTATTTCGATCCGGGCATTGACGAGGTCTTCTACGAGGCGCCGATTCACAAGATAGTCGAGCTGGAGACCGCAGCGGATTACTACGAGCTGATCTGCGAGGACGACTCCGACATCGTGCAGGAAATTCCCGATACCATCGGAACCCATGCGGTTTTTTCCGATAATGGATTTCGCAGCCTGGCTCTGACAGAGATCATCAGCTGGCGTCTGCATCACGACGGCACGCTTTGCGGACTGGCGGCGGACGAAAGCAAAGTCAAAAGTACACCGGTGCTACCGGGCGATGACTGCCTCTACCCGGTGCAGTCGCGGAAGGAGTTTCGCTACTACTTCCAGCACCACATCGCCAACCGCCTGAAAGCCGAAGATCCGGAAGCGCTGGCCGCCATCTCCATGTTGGTGGAAGACAGCTACTGAACGCCTGAGGAATACGGCCTCGTTCTGTTTGCGCTTTTCAGCGCCGATGCTGAGCAGGGATGACCTGTTCAGCGTCATCCCTTTCCTTTCCCCTACGCCTTCTCAATCCAGTAAAAATACTTCTCTTCCTCTTGCTCCTGGGAAACCAGGCGATGTCCAAGAAACGTGCAGAACTTGGGGATGTCCCGCGTTGTGGAGGGATCGGTGGCAATCACGTAGATGATTTCCCCGCTGGCGATATCGCGCACCGCATTATGCAAGAGCATGAGCGGTTCGGGGCACAGCAGTCCGGTGGTGTCGAGGATTTTGGCGGGCTGATTTTTCATGGCCGCGAATTGTCGCCCATCGGCGACATCCAGGCAAAGCGATTTCTGTGGATGTCGCGAGCGAATGCCGGACTTAGGCGTCCGACTCGGCAAGAACAGCGATTTCCCGCCGCGGCAGCAGGTTAATGGACTCGGTCTGGTAATCGAAGGCGATGATTACCTCTCCATCAACGATCTGCTGGCGCACTTGCTCGACCTTGTCCAGCAAGCTGAATTCCGCATCCCCGTAATCAGTGCCTTCACGCATGACGAAAGATTCGATCAGCGAATCCAGGGTTTCAGGGGCGAGTCTTTCGTGCGGAATAATCATGAGGAACCTTGCTATTCTTTGCTGATCTATATTGCCGACATGGTTTTCGGGCCGCTACCTTCGGATCGCGGCCACGAATCTGCTAGCGTGCCAAAAACCTGATTGAATCTCAAGCAATTCGGACAATTTGTGCTCGCTAAATCCACCGTCACACCTGAACGAAATTCCCCAGTACGAACCCTGCTCCATAGGCAAGGCCGGCGGCAACGCCACCCACCAGCAGAGTCTCCAGCCCCGAGCGCCATCCGTTCACCTGTACGAACCGTCCCTTCAGTGCACCAACCCCGAAGAAGGCGCACAGGGTCACCACTAAGCTGACCAGAAAAGGCGCGGCGATCAGGCCTGGGAAGAACCAGTTCAGCAGAAACGGTGTCAGCGGCAGCGCGCCCACCACGCCGAAGGCCACAAAGGTGGCAAGC
Organism: Proteobacteria bacterium 005FR1; assembly: GCA_026192395.1. Classification (GTDB taxonomy): domain Bacteria; phylum Pseudomonadota; class Gammaproteobacteria; order Pseudomonadales; family Cellvibrionaceae; genus WACF01. Next base: position 470,545 of record WACF01000002.1, on the reverse strand, counting down.
GCCGCCGCGCGGGCATTACCGGGTTGCAGACTCAAGCCATGCTCTTCCTGAAGCATGGTCTCCACCCACTGTCTGCGGTCGGCGGTGATTACTTCGACGACATCTTCGAGCTGCTGCCCGGAAAATCCCTTGCTGGCGTAAATTTGCCGGATTTCCTCTCGCTCCCCTTCGGGATGCTGGTCGATTTCCTCGTGCTCGGTCTGGCGTTGGTTCTCCAGGTGCTCATTGTCGGCCTTGGTGCCCAAGTAGTTGCTCACCGCCATGCTGAAACCATCGGCGAGAATATTCGCCAGCCCCAGAATGATGATGACGCCGCTGGACATACCGGCGCCGGCAACCCCCGACACAACGGCGAAGGTCGTCACCGCTCCATCGATGGCGCCGTAGACAAAGTCCCTGACGTAAACACCTCTTGGCCCCGCTTCCAGCCGGCTTCGAATGGCTTCCGGACTGTGGCTGTGCTCCCAATGTCCGCCTTTGTGCATAGCAGTCCCTTCGTCGCTTGTCTCGACCCTGGTTTTAGTCGAAAACTTCACGCCAGTATATTACCCGGTCATGACCACGATAATGTTGGAAGCTCACGTATACCAAGGGGAAATTGCTGTCGTCGTAGTTGCCGTCCTGATTCCAGTCGCCTTGTAGCCAGGGCAAGCCCGACAGGTCCACGCGGATTGGATAAGTGACTATCGAGCCCGGCGCGCCATAAGCCACACCTGCTCTCCCCTCGCAGAAGCGGATATCCGTTGTGCTGAGGCAATCGCGGCTGGCCAGTGGATCGGAGAAATCGAACGCTGAGGTTGCACCGCCGAGCGTCACTGCAATGCTGTCCGTCCCTGCGTTCACCACGCTGCTGGCACCGACGAATTCCACAGCGCTGATCGGCAGTTCACTGCAATGATCATCGGCATTGAGTACGAAACGCTCCCCGTTCCAGTATTCGGACTGCCACACCATTGGCAGCGGGGATGATTCGGGGCCGTGCACACTTTGCAGGTAGAGCCGTCCAAAACGAAGCTCAAGCACGCCCGCCAGCAGCTTGCTATCGCAGTCACCGGCGGCCACACAATTGCTGTTAGTCGCGGGATTGAAATCGAGATCAGCGAAATTCGCGTTATCGATATCCACAAGGCGAATGCCCACTCCGACATTCGTAAAGGGGCCATCCAGGCTCGCTGCCCGCAGGAAGCTCGCAGCAGGATCGCTCACCGTCAATCCGCCGTTGACCCAAGTCGCCGAGGCAATCTGCAAGCGCCCACCCAAATCATTCCCGTCGTTGTTGGATTCCGCATGCAGGCTATGAACCGCGGTTGGATACCCAAGGGCCGAGTCATAGTTGAGCACTACCGCGTTCTGGGCATTGATGGCTTCCACCCGCAGATCCACAGGAATGGCGTTCTCTGACATGTAAGTGAACGCACCGAGTGCACAGCTGTTGCCCACCGAATTACTGACATCTGTATCGAGTGCGAAGCTGGCGGGATAAAAACGACCGATGTTGCCGCTTTCACTTCCTGTTACGTCACCTGCGCCAAGGTAATCGCCGTCGCCTACGCCGGGCGTCACCGTGAAGGTTCCCACCTCGGTCCAGTTCAAGGTCGCGTTTTCCAGAACACCCGGTGCGCTTCGCGCGAAGCTGGTGGTGTTATTCAACACGCCCAGTGAACCACCACCGGGGAACACCAGCCTGGTGAAATCAACGCGCAGCGATTCCGGCACCACTTCGTTGCCATAATTGGGCGTGACATTACCAAGCGCATTGCGTGCTTCCACCACCATGCGAAAAGCACTTCCCGCAGCGGTGAAGCCCGCGCCGGTACCCGTGGTGCCCGGCGAGGCTACGCCGCCGGCGTCAATCGTCGTGATGGCAAATGTGGCCGGACTGACCACGAAGGCATTACTGGAGCCGAGCATGAAGTCGTTGCTGAGCGTCCCATCATCGTTGCGAATGCGGTGACGGGCATGCAGGGAAATCGCGCCCACATCGGGATAGCTGAGGGTGAAGGCCGCCTTGGAATCCGCACCGAACATCAGACTGACCGGCATCCAGGCGCTGGCCCCGTTGCTGCCGTTGTCCGCCGATGTGGGCAGTACATGTGCAGTACCGTTGTTGCTCAACGATAGCTGCATGCCTGCGCACGCCAGCGGGTCGTTGCACTCCGCTGCGAGGTCCACCTGCACTTGCTGAGCCGCTGGAAAAACACCGACGCATGCGCCTGTCTGGGCATCGGTGCGAATGGCCTGGAGATAATGAGTGGCCGAAGTTTGCGCCGCGATCTGATTGCCAACCACCGGGTTGTCCGCGCCGTCCACCACGCGAAAACCCGATTCGAAAAACTCGATGCTCGGGTCTTCGTTGACGTTCTCACTGGCCGCACCGCCGACATTGATGTTAACCGCACCCGGAGCAATCGCGGGCTGGGTGTGGTTGAAAGCCAAAGTGACCGAGGGCGACGATCCGTTGAAGCTGTAGTTCCCGTTGCCGCCGCCCGTGTTGCTGAGAGAACCAACCGTTGCGCCTGACCAGTAGCCTTGCCCGGTGCTGGTGGAAAGCGTGATTCCCGTCCCTGCGCCAGGGGTGATGTTCATGTGTGCGATGGAATGAGCAGTGATGGTCACCAGCGCCGCTTCGCAAGTTACCGCGGTGCTGTCGCTTGCAGTGCTGCCACCGTCGAAGCTGATGTGGAAGTGATGCAGTGTCGCCGGCGTGCAGGGACGGGTGGAATTCATGATGGACTGAATCACCCAGGGGTCCATCTCCACGTCGTAAAAACGCAATTCATCGATGGCGCCTTCGAGTGGCGTAACAACGGGGGATCCACCAATCGCCCCGATGAAAAGGCTGTCGGTGTTCGGAACCACGCCCGAGCCGCTGAGCAAAAAATGGTCCTGGTTGCCGTTGATGTACAGGCGTTTACCGAAACTCGAAAATGTAATCGCCACATGCGACCACTGGCCCAGCGGCAGGCTGCTAGCACTGGTGACGGTCTCTACCGTACAGCTGGAACCGCTGCGAGCCGCGCACCAGGAAAACTCCAGCGTGTTACTGCCGGTGAGTTGCAGCGCGTAACTGAAATCGCTCCCGGCGCCTTTGCTCAGAATGGTCTTGGTTCGGTTTGCGTCGGTGTCGGGGCGCACCCAGGCGGTAATCGTCAATCCACTGGTAAAATCCAGCGCTGCATCCGAGGGCACTTCCACGTAATCGTCCACGCCATCGAACTCGCCGTAATAGCAAGTGCCCGGGCTGCCGCCGACAGCAGGCAAAACGCTTGATGTGCTTGCGCCATTGTAGGCAGTTCCATTCCCGCCATTGGGCGACGAATCCAACACCTCACCTGCCGAGCCAGTCCAGCCGAATTCGTCGAAGCGCCACTCGGCATCGGGGAATGGCAGGATGACGCCCTTGCCGGTCTGGTCGGTGATAACTGCATTGGCACCGCTGATTCCCAGAAAGAACGAACCGCCGCCTGTCGGACTGCTGGTTACAGTGATGGTCGCCGTGGTTGCGCCCACCGGGATAGTGATACTGTCCGCCACCCGGAGGTAATCCCAATCGGCCACGGCAGCCCCATTCTCATCCACCTCGTCGACTGCGGTGTTGTCATAGCTCTGATAGTTCACAACGACTGGTTCGGTGTAGGCGGCGCTGAGCGTGAGGGTAAATACCAGGTCCTGCCCGGCGGTAACCGTCACATCATTGATAGTGAGGTTGGGCGCGTCGGCGGGGATGTTATCGTCGTTGGTCGAACTGTCGGTGGGCGGCTGGGAGTTGCCGGCCGGTACGAGGTTCCAGTCACCGGTGCCATCCGGACTCCGTTGCACCCGGCGCGTTGAGCTGTCGGTGTTTACATCCGTGTCGTAGACAAAGTCACAAGCGGGCTCATCGACAACGAAGCCACCCGCCGAAAGGTAATCCACCACATCGCCATTACCATCGTACAGAGTAACCTCAGTTCCAATAACCAGATTGATATAGCGGCCAACCTCCGTGAGGCTGGAGATTACCAGCCACGGGTAACCACCGGCATCGGTATAGGTCGTCGACAAGGGGACAGTGTTGCAACTCGGAGTGGCGCCAGCGTTTTCACAGATCTTCAGGGTCCAGCTTTCATAGACCGACGAACCGATGCTGCTGTCCAGCAACTTGATTTCGACGAAGTCGGCGGCATCGTCCTTACTGTCCTGATTCTGGGGATTCTGCTGTTGCTTACTAACCTCGTTTATTACGGCTAAGCCGATGTAGGGAGAACAGGCAGCCCAAACCATGCCTGGTGCAAAGAGCAGCACCAAAGTCGCCATCGTCAGGCGGCTCAATCGGCGAAACATATACTGCGATACCGCTTTCGAAAAATTCATTGTATGTAGGTGGATACGCGAACGTGACGATTGGCGGTTAACGACCCAGTGCCGCAACTCGCGCTGCTGTCAATCGAAAAGAAACTGGTGGTATTGCCTGTATCCACCGATTCCTGGCAAAGGATACTGACCTGGCAATTCAGCATACCCGGCGCGTTTAAGTTCAAGGTACTGCCGCTCACTGCCGCACACGCGTTTGCCGCCGAGCTGCGGCTAACCGTCGACGCCGTATCGTAGAAAAGCCGGTTCATCGCGTATTGCGCTCCGGACTCGGCCGCGTAAAAGGTTTGCACGGAAATCTGCTCCTGAGCACCGGCGACTGAGGTCTGCGACCCCACCCGCGCCATTCCCGCCGCCAGCAAGCCCATCACCACAATGATGAATGCCGCCATCGGCATCAACCAGCCACCCTGCCCTTTCACTGGCGACTGACGACTGGCGACTGGCGACTCTCCCCTAAGGTACATTTCGCACCATCACCTGGTGCCGAAGCACGACGCGTTCGTTGTTCTTTGAGAATGGCAGTTCCATGCGAACGATCGTGTTGCGCGCTTCGGTTCCGCTGGTCAGTGCAAACGGCAGCTCTGCTGTGAGCAGCACACCGTGGGCCAGTAACACGCCCGCATTCGGCGGTGTCCCGTCGAGGGCGGCGCTGCTGGGATAGCTGCCGGTCGAGGTGTAGTTTTCATGCAGCGTGAGGCGGCCATTGGCAACGCAGATCTGCTTCGGGTGTTCCGCCAGGAACAGGCGGCGGTTGCTGGAGTTGCGCAGAAACTGTTTGGCAGAAGCCAGGCTTAGCACGTTGGGAATCGCGCTGGTATCGAGATTCCCATACAAGGCCAGCGACGCCGGATTGACGCCATAAAGTTCGGCACTGGCCAGTGCGCCGACGCTCACGTAGCGCGCGCTACCTGAGCCGAGGATCAGGGGCGCAGTGTCGATGGAAGTGGTCGCTGCTGCGCCGTTGGACTGGTCGGCAACCGCGACCAGATAACTGGCCCCGCCAATCGCTGGCAGCCATTCGATGCACAGATTATTGGTGCTGACCCGAATACTGGCGGGAACCGCAATGCGCAGCTCGCGGGTGATACGCTCGATGGCCTGACGGCCCTGCTGGATCAGTTGACTGCGGCTGACGGAATCGTGGTAACTGTCGGCGGCGCGGAACATGAAGCCGCCGCCTATCACGGCGACAATGGAAATGAGGACGATGACCGTGACCAGCTCGATCAGGGTAAAGCCGGAATTGCCCGCGGTTCTTATGGGACCGAAGCCGCTTTGCATTTCATCGCCTGCGAAAATCTAGAAGTTGCTGCGGTAGGTGGAGAGCGTTGCCTGGCCACCGCCGGGAGAAGTCACGTTCACCGTCACACGCCGCGCCTGGTCGGCCGGCAAGCCCAGATCGCCGCCGGCGTTCACCACGGTGACCGAAATACTGCAATCGGGATTGCTGTTGTCCACCTGGCCGGCGAAATCGCCCACATCATCCAGCTGCGCCTCCGCCGCAATTCCCGCACAGGCCACCGCCCCCGCTTCCGCGCTGCCGCAGGCGGGTACCCCGCCGGTGGGAGAATTTTCATCGAACTTGCGCGCGCTGATTTCGTCGAGCTTCGCCTGGGCGCATTCCAGTGCCCGCATCTGCACCACGGGATCGACGCTCTTGACGAGATTGTAGTTCATGGCGGAGATCATCGCGGTCAACGCGATGCTGACCACTACGATGAAGACCACCAACTCGATCAGAGTGACGCCGCGTTGCGAGAGCGACAGCTCAGTAGGCATAGCCGCTGGCCTCGACAGTGATACTTGCCTCACCGCCGTTAAGCGAAATGACCGTGGGCGTAGTTCGGCCCAGTTTATCGTAGTGCAGGATTCCCGATCCGCTGGTCACGCTGACACCATTGGGCAAATTGAAAGGATATTCCGCACCTGGAGAAATCGCGTTGGTCCCGTTTTCCTGCACGGTCACCGAACCGGCGTTTACCTGGACGGTAACCGGGTTGGTGGCGCTGTCGCGGGCCATGGCGATCTGCTGGCCATGTGACAAGGCCGCGATAATGCTATCGCGGCTTGTCAGGAGACCGGAAAAAGAAACCCGGAGTCTCGGTAGAGCTGTAGCAGCTACAACACCCAATATAACGATGATGAGAACCAACTCTACGAGGGTGAACCCATGTGCATGGGACCGATTACGCACCTTCGGCTTCATCTGAATCTTAAGCAGCTACTCCGTAGGCGATGAAATTCGCTTTGGGGCGGCTAGAATCGATCGCGCTTCCGTCGCTATTCTTGAATCCCACTTCACAGGTGGAAGAACCGCCTTCGGTCGAAACGTCGTTGCCACCAGTCGTAGTTGCAGTCCCGGTTCCCGTGGTAATGAGGTACTCTGAGGGCAATCCTCCGTCGAGAAGATTCGCAGCGTCCGGACAGGTAGCCACAGCGATCAACGCAGTCGTAGTGGCTGCTCCGGCGTCAGCGGCGACATTGTTTGCGTGGTTAAGTGCAGACGCGCTGGTCAGACCACCAGCCACACCCTTCACAGCAGCTGTTTCGGCCGCGTTCGACAAGTCCACGAACTTCGGTATGGCCACTGCACCCAAGATCCCCAAAATCACGATCACCGCAATCAGCTCAATCAAGGTAAAACCACTTTGTTGCTTTTTCATGTCCACGTCTCCTATTAAGAACGCTTACTTGCTTAGTTTTTTGTGGCCGGTTGCTACCTGCCCCAAGTTCGAAGATTTCGCTGGACTGATTCGCTCATTCCAACGTCTGTTTTGTGCCGGCCAGATTAACTTGACGTCAACTTGTTGACGCTTCTCATCAGCGTTTCTGATCGCGCATTATAGTCGCCAAATTCTACATTTAACTATAGCTCTTTACCTCCCTTGATCCAGGTCAGTCAGCTGAAAGGCGGTACATTCACCAGTACCTGCCCGGTTGTTAAGTTATAGTCAAAAAAATGCGTGCCGGCCGGACTCGTGACCAGCTCGTATCGGCAAACGTACCCGTCCACTTGCGAGATGTGGTAGCGCTGATTGCGCGCGGTATCGTCCCCTTCCGCAGTCGATTGCGCATCCACGGTCGCCAGGGCCGGGTTTTGCAGAATGGCCATCCAGATCTGATGACATTCCTCGGCAGTCTGATCGTTTAGTCCGGCGCTACTGCCGGTGGTATTGGCCACCCAGCCTTTTTCGTTGAGAAAAACTTCGATGCCATCCACATCCACCCACATGCCTCCGGCGGAGTAGCCGCCGCCAACGATCCATTGAGCGTGAATCAGCGCCACCGCCGCCGTGAATCGATGGGCCAAAATCTCGACGCCAGTGCGGCGACTCTCCTCGAGCAACTTGCCGTAGTACACCGTTCCCGACGAAGCGAGGACCGCAATGATGGCCACCACCGCAATCAGCTCGAGGAAGGTAAAGCCCCGCTGTCGTGTTCCGGCCGCGCTTGCCATACCTAACGCTGTATCTCGTACATTCCCCACATGGGGAGGAAGATACCGAGCGCGAGCACCAGCACGAAGGCCGCCATCACCACGATCAGAATCGGTTCGATCTTCGCGCCCAGGCTCTTGATGTCGTAATCCACTTCACGCTCGTAATAACCGGCCACTTCGCCCAGCAACTCATCGACCTTGCCACTCTCCTCGCCCACCGCCACCATCTGCAAGACCAGCTGCGTGAACATGCCGCTGGCGGTATGGCTGCGCAGCAGGCTGTCGCCGCGCTCGATACCGCTGCGGATGCCACGAATTTTTTCGGCGAGGTAAAAGTTGTCCACCACCCGCGAACACAGCTCAAGGGCGGTGGTCAGTGGCACGCCGGAGCGCATCATCATTGCGAAGCTGCGGCTGTATCGGGCCATGGAACCCCGCTCTATGATGCTGCCGACAAGGGGCAGGCGCAGTTTCTTTTCGCCCCAGATTCGCTGGCCTTGTTCGGTTTTCAGGTACTCTCGCCAGACAAGCACTGCCAGCGCGATGGCGGCGAACAGGTAGGGCCAGTAGTCGACGAACACATTGGAGGTGCCGATCAGGATCTTTGTCGGCAACGGAAGGTCCGCACCGAACTGCGCAAACATCTTCGCAAACTCGGGAATCACCTTGATGTTGATGATCGCAATTGCCAGAGCGATGGCGATGACCACAAAAGTCGGATAGCGCAGCGCCGCCTTGATGCTCTTGCGGGTCTCCATGTCCCGCTCCAGGTATTCGCTCAGCTGCAAAAAGGCCTCGTCCAGCCGGCCGCTGTTTTCGCCCACGTGAACGATGCTGATGAACAGTCCGTTGAATACTTCCGGATGGCTGCTCAGTGCCGAGGCGAGCCCCATGCCGGACTCCAGATCGTCGGCCACCTCTTCCAGCACCTTGCGCAAGGTGTTGTGCTTAACCGAAGAAGCGAGACCGCGGACCGCGCTGATTAGCGGGATGCCTGCCTTGGTAATTGTGTACATCTGCCGGCAGAAAATAATCAACTCCGGCATCCGGACTTTTTCCTGCCCGAGTTTTTCGCGCAGCTGCTCGAGAACCGAAACGCGCTCCCGGACTTCCTGCAGCGACACCGGGGTCAGACCGAGGCTGGCAATGCGACCGGCAGCGGCTTCGGCGCTGCTCGCTTCCAGTATGCCGCTCACCAGCTGTCCGCTGGCGTTGCGGCCTTTGTAATCGAAGCGGCTCACTCGAGGGTCTCCAGGAGTTGATCCACTGCTTCCACCGGTGCAGTTTCGAGGTCTTCATCTTCCACCAGCGCGGAAACCCGCATCACTTCGGACAGCGAGGTAATGCCTTGGCGGGCAAGATCCAGCGCGCTGTGACTCAAAGAACGGAAATGCGGGTGGCTGGCCGCAGCGCGGTTAAAGGCCACCGGGTCACCGCTGCGCAGGGCATCGCCCATGGCGCGGTTGAACTCCAGCAGTTCGAACACCCCCACCCGGCCGCGATAGCCGGTACCGTGACAATGGGTGCAGCCGCGGCCAACCCGGAATGTTGCATTGGTAATGGGATAGCTTCTTCGAACTGCTTCCAGCAACTGCTGCTGATTTTCATCGGGCGTGGCGTCCACTGCGCAATTCTCGCAGATGCGGCGGACCAGACGCTGGGCGACGATGGCTTTCAATGACGCGGCCACCAGGAAGGGATCCACGCCCATATCGGTCAATCGCAGCGCGGAGGTAATCGCGTCGTTGGTGTGCAATGTGCTCAGCACCAGGTGGCCGGTCATGGCCGCGCGCAGCGCGATTTCCGCGGATTCCGCGTCCCGAATCTCGCCCACCAGCAGAATGTCCGGGTCCTGTCGCAGCGTTGCCCGCAGGACTTTGCCGAAGGTGAGCCCGATTTTCTCGTAAACCTGCACCTGGCTGATTCGCGGCAGGCGATATTCCACCGGGTCCTCAACGGTAATGATTTTCTTGTCCGGCGTATTCAGCTCCGACAAGGCGCCATAGAGGGTCGTGGTCTTACCACTGCCGGTTGGACCGGTCACCAGAATCAGGCCGTGGGGACGATCGATGACCTTGCGAAAGCGTTTGGCGATGATCTCCGGCATGCCGACCTTGTCCAGCGGCATCACGCCGCCGGTGTGATCGAGCAGTCGCATGACCACCGACTCGCCGTACTGCACCGGCATGGTTGAAAGACGCACGTCGATATCGCGGCCCTTCACTTTCAGATTGAAGCGGCCGTCCTGGGGCATGCGCTTTTCGGAAATGTCGAGGCCGGACATCAGTTTCAAACGCACGACTACGGCGGAGGCGATGCGCTTTTCGTTCATCACCTGTTCGTGCAGCACGCCGTCGATGCGCTGGCGGATTCGCAGCACGTTTTCGTCCGGCTCGATGTGAATGTCCGAGGCTTTGGTCTTGATGGCATCCTCGAAGATCGCCTGAAGGAGTCTGACCACCGGCGCATCGGAGTCGGTCGCGTCGGTGACCACGTCAGCCAGATCGACGGCTGAGCCTTCCAGCTCTTCGTCCAGCTCGCCGGCCAGCGAAGCGATTTCCTCCTCGCGGCTGTAAACCAGATCGAGAATATCCAGCAACTCCGACTCGCGCACCACCGCCGGCTTGATGGTGGCCTTGAGACTGCGGGACAGTTCGTCCAGCGCGAAAATGTCCGTGGGATCGGCCATGCCCAGCAGCACGCCGTCTGGCTCCTTGCGCAGCACCACGACCCGGAAGCGGCGCGCAAGGGTCTCCGGCAGCGATTTCACCAGCTGTGGATCGACCTGGAATTGCTGCAATTCAATAAAGGGGATGTTCAACTGTCTGGAAAGCACAGTCAGCAGCGTGCTTTCTTCCACATAACCCAGCGCCACCAGCGACTTGCCCAGCTTGCGCCCGCTCGACTTCTGGTCGCGCAGGGCAAGATCGAGCTGCTCGGGCGTAATGATCTGCTGGGCGACCAGAATGTCGCCGATGCGGATACGCTTGGGTTGTGCGGCGGTGTTGCTCATAGGTTGCGTCGTTGCTCTGTAGCGATTTCTAGCTCGACCGTTTTAATTCGACAAACTGCGAATTCGTGCTTCCACGTAGGCGCGACTCGGCGCATCCGCGGGGCTGTGAAGATGCGCCTGGCGAAACGCGCGCAGTGCGCCGGCCTTATCTTTCAAGGCATCCAGCGAAACGGCCAGACCCAGCCAGTAAGTGGATGCGTTCTGGCGTAGCGCCAGCAGTTGCTCGTAAACCTCGGCGGCTTCCCTGTAGCGTTGCGCCTGATGGAAAAGCGCCGCCTGGTAAGCGTGAAAGTCCGGTGCCTCAGCGACGATCGGATCGACCGAATTCAATGTGGACAGAGCCACTTCCAGATCACCCTTCAACATCGCCACGCGCGCTTGAAAATGGGCGCGTTGATAATCAGGCAGCCCTGTGAGCTGTTCAATGTGAACGCTGGCGGCCGCCGCGTTGGCGGTCTCCAGGTAAAACTCGACGAGCGCCGTACGAGCCGCTGTGCCGTCCGGATACTGCTGCAAGTGGGCGATCAGCAGGCTTTCGGCCGGGGCAAAACGTCCCTGGCTAATCAGGTTTCTTGCCTGTGCGGCGACACGCTGGTCGCGATCGGTTTTTAGAACCCGGACCGTTTGTGCATTCTGTGCTTGCTCCACTGGAGGCCTTGCCGCTATCGGAGTCGCCTCTGTGGGATCCAATACTTCCGGCTCAGCGTCGGCCTCCGCCACTTGAACCAGATTGGCTTCGGTTTCCGCCACACGCGCTTCAAACCAGCTGATCAGTTGCGGATAGCCACTCACCACGCGTTCGGCTTTTTCCCGGTACTGCTCGGCTGTAGAGCTAAAACCGCTGTTGAATGTCTCTGTATAGAAGCGGAGATAGCGCTGCGCAATGTTGCGAATGCCTTCGAGCGCTTGCGGCTGATTCGGATCCAGCAACAATACCGCCTGGTAGCGGCTGAAGGCATTGTCCTCCACGGGCGTCATCAGGCGGTTTTCCGCAAAAGCGCGTTCTGCGGCCTTTAGCAATGGCTCGATTCTGGCAAGCAGCGCCGCTTCGGCATCATCAAGCTGCTCGACTTGCGGCCCTTGTTCCGTCGAGGGCTGACTCTGCTCCTGCATCCGAGGCGCAACGGCCACCTGCTGCAGCTGGTTATCGGCTGCGGGACGCTGGTCTGTAATTGGCTCGGCCGTTTGCACTACCAGCTCCATCGTTTGCGACTTGGCGATGATCGGCTCCGGAGCGCTGGCAGCTTGCCAGTTGATGCCCGCATAGAAAGCCGCAGGAATCAGCACAGCTGCAATCGCCACGGTAGGGTACTTTCGCTGCGGACCATTCTGTTCCGCACGGGCGTCAGCCGTGGAAATACCCTCCGGCAGCGGCTCGCGCTTGCCCGCTTCCAGATCGCGCAGCATGTCGTTAACCAGACTCACAGCAAACCTCGCAGGAAATCCTGGAGCACGAATGCTGCACCGACCGTGACGGCCAGCGGCGCCAGCAGACGCCAACGCCAGGCAAACAACTTGCCTTGCCAGCGGCTTTCTTCGGTATCAGCCATGGCGCGGGCCACGTGCTTGGCCTTTACTTGCGGTTCGCTGCGACCGTAGGCAGCGAGCAGGCTTTTGTGGGCGAGAATGTTGATCAGGCGCGGCGTACCGCCGGAGGCGAGCGCCAGCAGACGCAGCGCACCGGGCGTGAACAGTTCCGCCTTGCAGCCCGCGGCCAGCAAGCGATGTCTTACGTAATGGGCAGTCCCCGACACCGAGAAGGGTCGCAGGCGTTCGGAGAACACAATGCGCTGTTTCAACTGCCGCAGGTCGGACCGGTTCAGCAGCACGTCCAGTTCCGGCTGCCCAAGCAAAACCACCTGCAGCAGTTTGCGACGCTCGGTTTCCAGATTGGTCAGCAGGCGCAGGCTCTCGATGGTTTCCCGCGGCATGGCCTGGGCTTCGTCGATCACCAGAACCACCTGCTTGCCCTGCTCCGCCAGCTTGATCAGATGACGGTAGATGATGCTTAGCAGCTCGTAAGAGGGAATTGACTGCTCCGGCTTGATGCCCAGCTCTTCGGCGATAAATCCCTTAAGCTCTTCGGGAGTCAGATAGGGATTGGGAATGTAGATGGTGATGAAATGCCCATCCAGCAATGACAGGAGCTTGCGACATAGCAGCGTCTTGCCGGTACCCACTTCGCCAACGATCTTGATAAAGCCCTCGCTGTGACGCAGCGCCAGCAACATGGTGTTGAGCGCTTCGCGATGGCTCTGCTGATTGAAGAAAAACTGCGTGTTCGGCGTCAGCGTGAACGGCAGTTCATCAAAGCGGTAGAAATCCTTATACATTAGTGTCCCTTACCATGAATTCGCACCATTTCAGAGCCTGTGTCAGGCGCTAATACAAGGCGCGCTCCGCCGGGAATAGTGGTTCTATTTACATGGAGTGCAACGCCGTAGTGGCGTCTGACACAGGCTCCCGATGGGCGAGCCATGCAAGGCTTCTGGCGGCGTTGCGCCTCTTGGAAAGGGCTACGGCCAGAGCCTGCCCCGCGAGCGTAGCGAATGCCTTGGGTATTCCCGGCGAGGCGCGCCTTGCCAGAGGCCTTGTGTGGTTCGCTGAAACGGTACGAATTCATGGTAAGGGACACTAAAAACGTGCTCGATAATCGGCACCTAATCCCTGTATGCGCTGTTCAGTCTGCCGGATGTCCCTTTCCCAGGCTTCGTCGGTGACCACGACCGGTCGCATCAAAATGACTAGTTCCGTCTTTTCCTCCTGATCACGTCGATGTTTGAAGAGCAGATTCAGGCCGGGAACACTCGCCAGTCCTGGCCGATCGGTGCGGCGCTCGGACTTGATCTTCTGCATCAGCCCGCCGAGCACGATCACCTGCCCGTCCCGTGCACGCACGATGCTGTCGGACTCGCGGATGTCACGCAAGGCGAGTGGCAATGCGAATTCCTCGTCACCCACCGTCAACTGCTTCAGCTGATCGGTGACTTCGCTCACCACTGGGTGCACGTGCAGGATCACGTCGCCATTTTCGGCGATCTGCGGAGTGACATCGAGAGCGATGCCACTGAAGAAGGAGGCCAACTCCACGGTGGGCGTGGTGGTGGTGATCGCTGCGCTGGCGGTGGTCTGGTTGGAAATGCCGGTGACAAAAAACTCGTCGGAGCCAACGCGAATCAGCGCTTTCTGGTTGTTGACCGTGGAGACCCGGGGACTGGACAGGACCTGCACATGCCCCTGGGTGTCTAGAAGGTCGATCAGCTCGCCGATGTCCTGAACACCGAAGATGGTCGAGAAGGCCGCCTGGCTATCCACGGTGGTGGGGCCGAATTCGGGATTCATTTTGACCACATCGTAGGCCAGTGCCATCTGTGCCTGTATCGCCGACCAGTCGATGCCAGCAGCAAACTCGTCGTCGAGACGAACTTCAATGATCTTGGTTTCCAGGATTACCTGCCGGCCGGCGCTGAGCTGGGACTTTTCCAGGAAGTTGCGCACAGCCGACAACTCCGTGGGCAGCGCCTTGACTACCACCATGCCGGTCTGAGCGTTCACCATCACCATTCGGCCTTCGCCTTCGCTGCCGACAATCGCCCGCACGCTGGCGTCCAGCGTTACCCAGAAATCCGCATCGGAAGATGTCTGAATGCGCGCGCCAGAGCCGATCTCACCCTCGTCGTCGCGATTCAGGCCGCCACCATTCACGGCGTCGAAGCGATTGTTGTTGCCGGACTCGATCTTGCCCACCAGCACGCTGGTGTCGGAGCGGCCACGTCGGCGAACGTCCAGGTAGTTGATGGGAAAGACTTCGGTGCGCAGCTTGCGCGGATAAATGGTGTAGATGCCGTTGTTGCGGGCGTATTCGTAGCCGAACACCTCGCGGGTTACATCCAGCACCTCGTCGAGAGTGACGTCTTTCAGCTCGAGAGAAACGGTGCCCTCCACTTCCGGGTGCACCACCATGTTGGTGTCGGTACCACTCACCAGCCCGAGAAAGAAGCGCTCGGCCGGCATGTTGTTGACCGCAATGTCAAAGCGCTCCGGCTCCGGCGCGCCGGGTTTCAAACCGCCGCCAAGCAGCGCATTGCTTACCTCGGGAGGCAGGTCGCGAGGCGCCTGGCTCTGGGATACAGCTTCGGCAATGCCCTCTTCGGCCGCCGTAACGGGCTTCGGCTCCTGACTGGCGCACGCGGCCAGAACCAGCAACAGGCTGATCACGGCTGCGATCCGAAAGTTCACATTCACTTGCCCCATCCCCAAAATCTCTATTCTTCTTTGCATTGACGCGGATACCTTTGCTCGCGTTTCCGGCCCCGCTTTGTACTTCTAGCTGGCGTTTTTCTGCTTCAGCGATCCGTGCAAGTTCAATTCGTATTGTCGCCCGTTGCGCTGCACGATTACCTGGTTGGGCAGAATGCGCAGCACCAGAATATTACCGATTCGTTCCCGCTCCGCCGCTTCCTGGCCGTTGATGACGGCAATTCGCCGGCCCTGGGCGATCAGAATGGAATTGAGCTCGATGGGCGCTTCGGCGGCAACACCCGTGACATAGTCCAGCGGCCGGGTGGGGTCGCGCAGCGCTTCGGCGGACGCGGGCAGCGTTGTCACCAGAACCAGCCCCAAAACAAAAATTCTGTTAAACACCGAACAGGCCCTCATCAGTGGAGAGTGTGTAAACCCGTATCTCGAAGAGCCCGTCGGGATAGTCTTCGCGTTGATAACGCAGTTCGTCCCAATAGAATCGCCAGGCCATGCCTTCGAGCTTTTTCAAATAGTCGAGCAGCTGGAAATAGCTGCCTTTCACAGTGATCGCTACCGTGTGTTTGTAGACGCCGGCGCTGGCGGCATCGGCATCGGTCTTCACGTTCAGCGCGAGCTTTTCGACCGGCAGGGTTTGCAGGCTCTGCAGTTGCAGGTTGTCTGTTCTGGCCAGAACGTCCTGGAGAATGGTGGCCAGCCTGTCTACCGGGACCAGGCCTACCGACAGCTCGGAGAGGTTTGCATCCAGGGCGCCCATGCGGTTCTCCAGATCCTTGATCTGGATTTTTAAATCGCGGTCGGGATCGCTGCCGAGGGTCTGCAGAAGAATGGTTTCCTCCTGCTTCATGCTGGCAATTTTCTGCTCTGTGGTCGCCAGCTCGGTCGCCACCGTCGCTCTGCTATTGGCAATCGGCTGGTAGAGCACGAAATCCCACGCGAGATAGAGAACCGCGAGAACCGACAACAGCACCAAGGCCCGCTCGCGCAGGCTCAGGGCATCCAGCTTGTCCAGCAGGCTTTGCCAATACTCGTTCATGACGGGCCTCCTTCCGGTCGGCCCAAATAAAACTCCAGCTTGTGGCGATGTTCGTCATTGTTGCGAATGCCCAGCACGCCAAACTTCACGTTCTGGAAGCTCTTTTCCTCGCGCAGCTTGCGCAGGTAATACGGGACAGATTCCGGTCTGCGGGTCCAGCCCGCCAGCTCCAGATAGTCACCGCCATCCAGGAGACGGATCTGGCTCAGGGAAATACTTTCGTCGGCCTGTCTGGCGAGCGACTCGAGGTAGGGAGAAAAGCCGGCAGCATTGCCCAGATTCTGCCCGCTGATGAGGGACTTCAATTCTTCCCGGCGCTCGACTTCGCGATGCAGCGTTTCGATCTGCCGCTCCAGTTCGCTTCGTCGGCCGGCCTGACGGGATGCTCTCAGCACCTGCAGGCGCTCGGAAACAAGGCGCTCCTCGTTGCGCTGAAGGTCCAGTTCGCTTCGCGCGCGACTGAGATTCCAGGTGGTCACCGCCTGCACCAAGAGGAGCAGAACGAGAAGGCCGACGCTCGTCCCGACGATGATCCGCCCCGATAGCGGCTGCTCGCCGCGTCGGAACTCGGCTGTGTAGAGGTTGACCTCCTGCCGAATCACGCGGCCTCCCGGCGCAGGGCGCCGCCGATCGCGCCCATGCAGAGTTGCAGTAGATGCGGTTCGCACTGCTCGGCGCCGGCAATCAGCCCGGACAGCTCGAGGCAGCCCAGTTCACCTGGCAGACTGTTGCGCATGTTCTGGGTGATTTTGTCGGCACTGATGTTGTCGCCGCAGAATAGAATGCGCGCCGGCGGCTCCTGACTCATTTGCCGCTCGAAGTAGTCCAGCGAGCGCTGCAGTTCCAGCACCAGCGCATCTTCGGGCAAGTCATCCAGAAGACCGCCGTTGTAGTTCAATTCGAAATGACGAGACAGGTAGACGCGACCTTCACGGATCAGTACCAGATTGCCCGCCCCTTGCCGCAGACGCACGAGGGCGAGGCCGCGCCGATCGGCCGGTATCAGCTCGGCGATATTGCGCAAGGCCATCTCGGCAATGTCGATACTTTGCAGACGCAGGCCGCTCTTGCGGGCCAGCTCCACGGTGTCCTGAATCTGCGACCGCTCGCTGACCACGACGTAGTACATCTTTTTGCCGCGGCTGCCGTCTTCGGGGAGGGGAAATATGTCGATGGTCGCCTGTTCGGCGGGGAAAGAGATCAAATCCTTGACTCGCCAGCGCATGGCATCGCGCAGCTCTTCGGGCGGTACGTTCGGCGCCTCCACCAACAGCAGCGTGTAGCTGCTATTTGCCAGCACCCAGTTGCAGGCGCGGTCTCTGGCACCGATGGTCTTGATTCGGTCAGACAGGGCTTCAGCCAGAGAACCTGCGGCGGCCATGCTGATGAAGTCACAGCTTTCCAGGCGCAGGCCCGCTTTGCCACGGATCATTCGCGCCAGGGCGAGCCCCTCGTCCGAGACTTCAACGCCCAATAGCTGATTACTGTGCTTTTGGCCCCACGGAAAAAACACCGTCTTGCTCCGAGTTGTTACCCTTTTTCCAAAAGCGTAGCCGATTTTGTGAAATAGTCGACAAAACGCAATGCGGTCATATTCGTTCTTGGAATAAACAGCGGGATTGTATCAGACGCCAATGAAGTGCTTCCAGCGCCACTCTCCGCTCCTCTGATAGAATAGACCACTTCTCCCGGTTCACCTGATTGAAGTCAGTCAGGTCCTTCGCACTTACCTGTCAGCTGATGAATATCGTCCTCTTCCAACCGGAAATTCCGCCCAATACGGGCAACATCATCCGCCTTGCGGCCAATACCGGCGGGCACTTGCACCTGATCGAGCCGCTCGGCTTCGCCCTCGACGACAAGCGCCTGCGCCGCGCCGGACTGGACTACGGCGAGTGGCGGGACATGGTGGTGCACCGCGGCTGGAGCGCTTTTCTCGCGCATCTGAACGAGCAGGACCGCCCTCAGCGCCTGCTGGCGATATCCACCAAAGGCCAGCAGCGATACGACCGGGTAGTCTATACAGCCGACGATTGGCTGGTCTTCGGGCCCGAAACGCGCGGTTTGCCCGCCGAGATTCTCGACAGCCTGCCGCCGGAACAAGTGCTGCGCATTCCCATGATGCCAGGCAGCCGCAGCATGAACCTGTCCAATGCCGCGGCGGTTATAGTGTACGAAGCGTGGCGGCAATTGGATTTCCCCGGGGCGATTTAGCGCAATTTTTTCGCCTGCAGCGATCGAAACAGTCAGCGAATCAACGATGAGTGAAAATGCAATGAGCCGGATCGGTTTGTTCTACGGCAGCTCCACCTGCTATACGGAAATCGCTGCGGAGAAAATCCGCGATTTCTTCGCCGACGTGGAGGGGGTCGAGCTGGAGCTGTTCGACGTGAGCAAGGACCCGATTCAGCGGATGACCGAGTACGACTATCTGATCCTGGGCATTCCCACCTGGGACTACGGCGAATTGCAGGAGGACTGGGAGGCGGTCTGGAGCGATCTCGCCGAGCTGGATTTCGCCGGCAAGCAGGTGGCCATCTATGGCTGCGGAGATCAGGTGGGCTACCCCGAGTGGTTCCAGGATGCCATGGGCTACCTGCACGATCAGGTGGTACAGCAAGGGGCCGAGATTCGCGGCTACTGGCCCGCGGCGGGTTATCAGTTCACCAGCTCGGCGGCCCTGGCCGGAGACAAAAAGCATTTCGTCGGGCTGGCGCTGGACGAAGAGAATGAATTCGAGGAGTCCGACGAGCGCATCCGCCGCTGGTGCACTCAGCTGCTCGAGGAATTCTCAGGCCTGCGCCCGTGAACACCGCCGATGTCTGACTCTGACGACAACCTTGCAACGGGCACTGCCCGGCTGCGATGGGACGAAAACGGCCAGCCCATTTCCGCCCGCTATGGCGATGTGTACTTTTCAAAGCACAACGGTCTGGCAGAAACCCGCTATGTCTTTCTCGAACAGAATCAGTTGCCCGAGCGCTGGCAGGCGGGAGTTACCGAGGAAACCTTCCATATCGGTGAGACCGGCTTCGGCAGTGGCTTGAATTTCTTGGCGGCCTGGCAGCTCTGGGATCAGAGCCCCAACCGCGACACGCGGCTGCACTTTGTGTCCGTGGAGAACGAGCCGCTCGGTCAGGAAGACCTGCAGCGAGCCTTGGCGCTCTGGCCGGAACTTGCCGACTACACCGCTGCACTGCTGGACGTGTATCCCCGCCGACTGACGCCCGGCTTTCACCGCTTCACCTTCGCCGAGGGGCGGGTCGAGCTCACCCTGATCGTGGCTGACGCCAGCGCCGGGCTGAATCAGTTGCTGATGAGTGATCACCCCCACTATCGAATGCCTTTTCACGGCGGCATGCAGGCCTGGTTCCTGGACGGTTTCGCGCCGGCCAAAAACCCGGGTATGTGGCAGCCGGAGCTATTCGATGTCATCGCCGCCCTGAGCGCCCCCGGCTGTACCCTCGCCACCTTCACCGCCGCCGGCATCGTCAAGCGGGAACTGCAGCGGGTAGGCTTCCGAATCGAAAAACGGCCCGGCTACGGTCGCAAGCGGGACATGGTGGCGGCGGAGTTCCTCGGCGTCCAGTCAGCACCGCCGCATATTGCCGCCAGTCCCAGGAATTCGCCCTATCCTGTGCCCTGGCACGTCCCGGCGAATCGGGTCGATTACAAGCACAAACAGGTCGTGGTGATCGGTGCCGGCCTGGCCGGCAGCCACAGCGCCCGCGCGCTCGCCGAACGCAGCTGGCAGGTGACAGTGCTGGACCAGGCGGCGGAGATCGCCAGCGGCGCTTCAGGAAACGCCCAGGGTGTGGTCTACGCCAAGTTATCCAGCGACGACGATCCGCTGGGGAGCTTTAATCTCGCCTGCCTGCAATTCGCCCAGCGTTTCTATCGGCACTACTGGCCAAGCCCGGAGATTGGCGAGCAGTGCGGAACCCTGTTGCTCGGCTTCAATGTCAATGAACGGCGCATTCAGGAGAAGCTGCGGGGGCAGTTTCGCGAGGCCGATGACTTCCTGCGCTTTGTGGATGCCCGCCAGGCGAGCGAACTGGCCGGTGTTGACATCGATCATCCGGCGCTGTTCTTCCCCCAACTCGGCTGGATGCGCCCGGCCCGGCTCTGCCGGGCATTGCTGGATCACCCGAACATCGAGCTGCACTGCAAAACGCGGGTGCAGTCGCTGCAGTTCGAAGCTGCCGAGAGCAGATGGCAACTGCTGGACCAGGACGGGCAGACCGTCGCCAGTGCTCCCAAGGTGGTGATTGCCAATGCCTGCGACGCGCGCCGCTTTTCCCCCACCGGGCAGCTGCCCCTGAAGGCGATTCGCGGACAGGTCAGCTATTTCGACGGAGAACGACTCCCTTTGCGCACCGTCATTTGCGGGGAAGGCTACATCGCGCCTGCCATAAGCTGCGGCACTGAACGCCTGCAATCTTTCGGTGCGACCTTTACCTTGAGGGAGCAGCGCCGCGAGGTGCTGGAGGCAGACCATCGGCAGAACCTGGCGAAGCTGAGCGCCAGCTTGCCGAGCGCTGCGTCCGGGCTGCACAATCTGAACCCGAGCGATTTGCGCGGTCGGGCGGCTTTTCGCTGCACCACGCCGGACTACCTGCCGCTGGTGGGTGCCGTCCCGGACTTCGCCGCCTTCGTGGAAACCTTCCGTTTGCTGTGCAAGAGCGCGCGGGCGAGCATTCCGGCGGCGGGTCCCTGTCTGCCGGGCTTGTATGTGAATGTGGGCCACGGCTCGCGGGGGCTGGCCTACACGCCGCTTTCCGCAGCCCTGCTCGCCGCGCAGATGACCGGGGATCTGCTGCCGGTGTCCCGCGAGCTGGCGGTAGCGCTCCACCCGGCGCGCTTCATCATCCGCGATCTGATTCGCCGGCGACTTCCCTGAACGAGAGCCTGGACAAGGACAAGGAATATGGCAATCACCTCTCTGCGCAGCTGGACTCTCGCCGTGGTACTACTCGCCAGCGCCTGCTCTGCGGTCAGCACTGAGCAGCTCAGCTATGAAGTGCTGGCAAGAGAGGATCACGATCCGGAGATTTTCACCCAGGGTCTTGCCTTGGATGGCGATAACTTCTTTGAGAGCAGTGGCCACTACGGCCGCTCCTTTCTGCTCCGCTATCCCCGCAACGGCGGCGACAATCAGCGACTCGCCCTGCCCCGCACTATTTTCGCCGAAGGGATCGAAGTGGTGGGCGATCGTCTCTACCTGTTGAGCTGGAAATCTGGCAAAGCTTGGGCGCTGGACAAGAACACCTTCGAGGTGGAAAAGGAATTTCGCTATGAGGGCGAAGGCTGGGGACTGACTCACGATGGACAGCGGCTGATTCTCAGCGACGGCACCGACCGCCTGCGCTTCTACGACGAGAACTTTCAATTGCTCGGAAGCCGCCGCGTCCATCTCGATGGCGAATCGCTGCGCTGGCTCAACGAGCTGGAATATCAGGGCGGACTGGTCTGGGCTAACCAGTGGCATTCCGACACTATTTACGCCATCGATCCGGATTCCGGCGCGGTGATCGCCACGGTCGATCTCGCTGCACTTCGGCCGGAAGCAGCGGGCCGATCCAGGGAAAGCGTACTGAACGGCATTGCCTGGGACCAAGCGCGTGAAGGCTTCTGGATTACTGGCAAATACTGGCGCTACCGCTACCTTGTCAGGTTCGATGCGCTAGACACCGACCTCGGCGGCTGAGAACTCACCCACGCAAACCCGGTTGCGTCCATCCCGCTTGGCCTGATACATGGCCAGATCCGCGCAGTCCAGCAGCGCACTGCCGATTGCTTCGAGCGCTGTGCGAGTCGTGTCCGGCTGCCAGGTAACAAGCCCCAGGGAAATGCTCAACGGAATGGTTTCGTGCGGCAGGCGCAAGGGCCGGTTGGCCACCGCCAACCGGATTCGCTCGGCCGTGCTGGCCGCCAGATGGGCCGGGCAACCTGGCAGCAGAACCACGAACTCCTCCCCGCCATAGCGTGCCAGCAAGTCGGTCTTGCGCAGCTCCCGGGCAATCTGCTGAGCCACCTGCCGCAGACAACGGTCGCCCACCTGATGACCATAGGCGTCATTGATCTGCTTGAAGTAGTCGATGTCGGCAAACAGGCAGGACAGCGGTTTCTGCTCCCGCGACGCTCGCGCCAACTCCTTGGCAAACTCCTCGTCGAAGGAGCGACGGTTGCGAACCTGAGTAAGGATGTCTTCCTGACCCTGGCGCTGCAGCTGCTCGAGCGCAAGGCAATTCTCCAGGCAGATGGCCACCATTGAGGCAAGATGCCACATGAAGGTCACAGCCATATCGTCTCGATAGCGTTGGGGGGAGTGGCTGGCGAAGTGCAGACTGCCTATCAGCGTATCCTGCCGCATCAGCGGCAGCAGTGCCGCACTGCCGACTGGGTACAGCGCCGGAAACAGGGTCTTGCGAAGCGATTCGTCCAAAGCGCCGAGCCGCACGCGCGGCCCGTCGGGAAAGAGCTTTGTAAACACTTCGGCATCATCGACGAGCTGAAGTCCCGGATGATCCGCCAGCTGAAGGTGTTCCAGGATGCTGCCGATGCTGTAGTCCTGATCGAACAGTGCGAGACTCACCGCAGCCAGATCAAAGTGCTGCGCGGCACCGGCAATCAGCTGATCGAGAAGTTCCGGGAGGCGACGGCAGGCGAGCAGCTTGAATTCGTAGTCGTGAAAACGCGCCTGAATCTGCTGGTTCTTTTCGATGCGCCGCAGCAGCTGGGCAACGCTCGGCTGCTGACGATTTTTTTGTTCTTCCATCGCTCTGGTCACAGATCCCTGAAGCTCCGCAAGTCTACCTCTTCATCGCGAGGATAAACAGCAATGCGGGCGATTGCCGGGCGCAATCCGGCAAACTCGTGGCGACGCAGATTCCATCTCTTTTCTTCTGATTCAGGCGAGTATTTCAGGATCGGGGGAAAACTGGCTGTGGGCTTCGCTGGACGCTGGGGACAGTGATACGTTGGCGCCGTCGTATAGCTGGCTTTGATTGCGACCGGCCGCTTTCGCCTGATAAAGCGCCGCATCGGCGCGCTGCATCATCTCCCGCACGCTCAGCTGTACCCGCTGCGAGGCGACTTCGGCGATGCCACAGCAGAGGGTGTGATAGATCTGCTGCTCGCCATAGCTGGTAGGCTGAGCCGCGAAGTCCTTGCGAATGCGTTCAGCGATCTGCAGGGCGGTAGCCGCGCTATCGGTGCGTACCAGCAGTGCAAACTCTTCGCCGCCATAGCGAACCGCCAAATCTCCTTTGCGAATCACCCGCCGCAGCAGCTGCCCGACCTGCTCGAGTACCGAGTCGCCAGCGTCGTGACCAAAATTGTCGTTGACGGCTTTGAAGTGGTCCACGTCGATCATGACCAGATAACAGGCGCGATCACCCTTCCCCGCCTCGCTGGCAAGCGCCTCGAAGGCCACTTGCAACTGCCGCCGGTTGCCAAGCCCGGTCAGCGGATCTTCATGGGCGAGCGCATGCGCCACCCGGCGGTCCGATTCGATGGCCACCAGTGACTTTGCCATGGCCACCATCAGACACAGGCATTCCACCAGACCCCCAGCCTGAGTGAAGAACAACGCATCCATGCCCCACTGCAGATGGGTGCTATAGGCGCTGATGATTGCGGCCTGCAGGCCAAAGGCGTAGAACAACCAGGCGGCGCAACTCCAGAGCGCGAAGTCCAGCCCCCGCCGGTAAGCGATCCAGCTGGCGATCGGAATCAGCAGTCCGGGCAGACTCATCAGGAAGAATGCCACGTGCAAAACAGGCTCGTAATAGCCCGCCAGCCGGAACAGCGCCGCAAACACCGCAACACCCTGGATCAGCACGAAAGCGAGATTCCATCGCGGTGCAATCTGCTTCAAGCGCAGAAAGCGCCTCGAGAACTCCAGTGCACTGCATACGAAGAGCAAGAACACCAAGTGGAAGCCTTCGTTGTGCCAGTACACATTGTCGGGCCAGAGATATTGATAGCCATAACCATTGAGCATCAGCCACAACAGCAAAGTGGAAACGAGAAAGGCCGCGTAATTGAGGGCAGTTGACCGGTTCAGCAGGACCCCTACCAACAGGGCCAGCACTGTCATCAGCAGCACCGCTCCATAGAACGCTCCCATCAACAGGTTTTCCTCAGCCATCAGCTGGTAAAAATCCGTCGTCGAATGCAGGGAGAAGCGCAGACTGATGGAATCCGGCTCGTCGTGATAGGCGAGCAGATAGATTTCGGTGGAGCCGCCTCCCGCGGTTTCATGAGGGAAGCTGAGCGTGCGGTAATCGAGGACACGGCTGTGGAAAGGCGCGCGATCGGAAAGATGTGTAACAGCGAAATCGCTCTGCGGATCATCCCGATGGTAGATCACCAGGTTGTCCAGATACGTCGTTTCGCCCCGGAGTACCCACTTTCGCGGCTGCTCAACCGGATTGTCCACTGAGAAGTGCAGCCAGTGGTAATCTGTGCTGACGCCCTGGTTGACCTGGTCGCGGGAGAAGGTCCCGAATCCGCGCTGAACGGCCTCGGTGAACTCGAGACGTTCGGCGGTCCGCAGATAAGCCGCATCCCGAAGGATCTGACGCTCACCCTGACTCAGATTCAATGCGGGTGGCGCGCCATGAACCGCGCCCGCAAGCAGCAGACAGGCAGCAAGACAAAAGCTGAGCCAGCGATGCATCGGCCTGCCCGCCAGACCGCGGAAAGAGGTAGTCCAGTACACAGTAATCTTATTGTTGTCCTCTGATGTTTGGCAGTATAGAGACCGAGATCAGCGATGAGTACCGCCTTACAAATAAAAACACTCACGTCGAAATCTTGACGGTGCTTGTATCACCAGCGCATTCGGGACCACCCGCAAACCCGGCGGCGTCAGCGGGCCGCCAGGAGGATATATGGAAGCAGTGTTGTTCATCGGCATCCAGGGTTCAGGCAAGAGTACCTTCTACCAGCAACAGTTTTTTGAGACCCACCTGCGCATCAATCTCGACATGCTGAAAACCCGCCACCGGGAAACACTGTTGGTAGAGGCCTGTATTCAGGCCCGCCAGCGCTTTGTGGTGGACAACACCAACGTGCGCAGGGAAGACCGACAGCGCTACATCCCGCAATTGCGCGCAGCGGGTTTCAGAATTATCGGCTATTTCTTCGAGCCGGTTCCGGAGCGCGCGTTGCGTTGGAACGATCAGCGCAGCGGCAAAGCCAGAATTCCGGTCAAAGGTGTGCTCGGCACCCTGAAACGGCTCGAGCGTCCCGAACGGCATGAAGGCTTCGATGAATTATTCCGTCTGGTGGTGGGAAGCGAGGGCGAATTTCTGCCCGAACCGATGTGAACGGTGAGTCAAATTCGACCAGATCGTTGCAAGGGGCCGCCCAGCGGTATTTGTGACGGGGATCTTCCACGCTTGCGGATTTCCCACTATGCTTTCGCGATTGCCCGACGAGTCCCGGCCATGACCGAGTCCCCGCAGTTCCTCCACTCCGTTCTCGATTCCATAAGCGCACATATCGCAGTGATCGATCAGCGCGGCTTGATTGTCTTCACCAACCAAAGCTGGCGAGATTTCGCTCGGCAGAATGATTGCACCGATTGTGGGCACTGGCTGGGGGTGGACTACCTGTCGGTGTGCCAGCAAGCGATGGCAGCGGGAGACGACTACGCCGCCGAAGCCGTTCGCGGCATTGCGGAAGTGATCGAGCGCGTTCGGGAGTCATTCCAGCTCGAATACCCCTGTCACAGCCCCGATCGCAAACGGTGGTTCATCATGCGGGCTTCGTCCTTCATGCTGGATGGCCAGCCCTACTTCGTCCTCGCACACGAAGACATCACCGAACGAAAAATCGCCGAACAACGGGTCCTGGACCTGGCTCGCGTCGACGGCCTTACCGGCGTTTACAACCGCCGCTATTTCGACGAATTCCTCGAGAAAGAGTGGCGGCGCTGCTGCCGTCAGGGGCAGCCCATTTCGCTGGCGCTGCTGGATATCGATCATTTCAAGCTGCTCAACGATCACTATGGCCATCAGTATGGTGACGATTGTCTGAGACAGGTCGGTGAAGTGTTGAACCGCTTTGGCAGGCGCGCCGGAGATCTCTGCGCCCGTTACGGCGGGGAGGAATTTGCGCTGGTTTTTGGCAGCACCCCGCTGGAGGGCGCGCTGGCCGTAGTCAGGCAGATCGTAGCGGCCATCGAGGCATTGAGAGCCGCTAACGAGGTGTCTCCTACTCGTCCCGTGATGACCGTCAGCGTGGGGCTCGCGGCTTTATACCCCAGGCGGGGATTGAAACCCGCCGCGCTGATCGAGGCAGCGGATCGGCTACTCTATCGCGCGAAGGAAACAGGCCGGGATCGGGTGGTCTGCGAGCACGAGTGAACCTGCTCAGTTGTCCGCAGTGGACGCCGAAACGTTCTGCAATCCCAGGCCGGCGGACTCTCCTTTCACCCACACCTCCACGCGGCGGTTCTTGCTCCGTCCCGCCGTTTCATTGCTGGCCACCGGCAGGTCCGCGCCAAGACCGAGCACCGGCTCCGAGAGAATGCCCCGCTTGAACAGCTCCGATTTCACGGCCATTGCCCGCAAGGTTGAAAGCACCACGGCCCGCCGTTCGTTCTGCTTCTGATCGCCGAACCCAATCAGAATCAGCGTTTTTTCGGCATTTTCCGGCCGTGCCATGTAGTCGGCAATGCGCACGATATCCCGCTGCGCCTTGTTGTCCAGCTCCGCGCTGCCTTCGGCAAAGCGCAGGTTCACCGACAGACGCTCCGCGCCCCGCAAACGTTCGACATAGCTTTCGGGACCTTCCACAGAACCGGCAACACTGATGAGATTCTGGGAAACGAAACCGGTCTGCTTCACGACCCGCTGCCCGCGATCACTGTGTATGAAGGCGAGGAATTCCTTCATGTAGCCGTTGTGCTCGCGCTCGGACGTGTAGAGGAAAAGTCGACGCGACAGCGCGTAATCTTCTGTGGCTACCACCAATTCGCGAGGCTGCAGTGGCTGCGTGCCCTGCTCGCCAAGTGCCAGACTCACCGCTCTTCGAACAGACGCAAGGCCGACAAAACCGATGCCCTGAGGATCATCGGCAACGAGATCGGAGAGCTGGTCGTTGGACTCGAAACGTTGTGCGCGCGCAGACAACGGGTGTTGTTCATTCAGAACGAGACTGTTGAAGGTATCCCATGTCCCCGAATTTCCGTCCCGTGCGTAAAGGTTTATTTCCTTGTCCTCTCCGCCAACCTGCTTCCAGTTGCTCACCTGTCCGGAGAAAATGTCAGCGAGTTGATCAAGCGTCAGTGATCGGACCGTATTGCTGCTATTGACGATCACCGCCAGGCCGTCGATGGCAATTACGTGTTCACTCGTAAAGCCGCGCATATCACCCAGGTGCTGCAAGGCAGCCACTTCGCTGTTCTTGATGCGACGCGAAGACATGGCGAGCTCCGCCGCACCGGACTGGAGCGCGCGGAAACCGGTGCTCGAGCCATGCGCCGCCACATCCACATGAATACGTCGGCGGCCCGCAAAGCCCTGAACACGGTATTCGTTGGCAACCGCCAGATCTACCACGTCCACTTCGTCAGCACCCTTGGCGAGAAAAAAATTCACCAGAAGATTCTTCATCAGACTGGCGCCCACCGTGTTCGAGCCCTGCACCGAGAAAAGGCGCCCGGTGGCTTCACTGTCGAAGGGAGCGAGCGCCGGAGTGCGGTCTTCAATATTACCGGCTGCAGAACAGGCGAAGGCGATGGACACTGCGACGAGTCCCTTTCTGAATATCCTTTTGAACATCTCTTTCATGACGATTGCACGAATCCTGAAAATTTTGGCACACTGCCCGACGGCCATGGCCCTCGAGGCGCGGCGCATTCTACAGAGCTTTTTTGCGATTGATGTTACAGTTGTGTTAACCCTTTTCCTCTCCAACCACTGAATGAACCTGAGAGTTCGTAGCGATGAAGATCGGCATTGATCTGGGTGGAAGTAAAGTCGAAGGCATCGTGCTCGGGCAGAATGGCGCCGAGCGGCACCGCAAACGAATCGAAACGCCGCGGGGCGATTACCAGCAAATCATTGAAGCGGTTGTGCAGCTCACTACCGAATTGGCCGCAATTGCCGGCGAAGAATGCACTGTGGGCATCGGCACGCCCGGTTCTTTGAACCGCCAGGGCTTGCTGCGTAACAGCAATACCACCGAGCTCAACGGAAAGCCGATTCTTCAGGACTTGCAGACTCGCCTGCAACAGCCAGTGCGCATCAGCAATGATGCAAACTGCTTTGCACTGTCCGAAGCCCGCGACGGTGCCGGGGTCGGTTTCGCCACCGTATTCGGCGTCATCATCGGAACTGGAACCGGTAGCGGCATTGTCGTGAACGGCGAGCTTCTTCCGGGCGCAAACCACGTTGCGGGTGAGTGGGGTCACAATCCGCTGCCCTGGGCCTTTGCCGACGAATGGCCCGGTGATCTTTGCTACTGCGGCAAGATAGGTTGCATCGAGACCTTTCTCTCCGGCCCAGCGCTGTCTTTGCATTACCGCCGGCTCAGCGGCTATACGTTGACAGCGCGGCAAATCGCCGCTGAAGCGGAACAGGGTAACGCGCTTGCCGACCAGGTTCTGTCTCAGTACGAGCTTCGGCTCGCCCGTGCGCTGGCCTCGGTGATCAACTTGCTGGACCCCGATTGCATTGTGCTGGGCGGCGGGCTTTCGAACATTCAACGCTTCTACGAGCGCATTCCGCAGCTGTGGAAAGATTATGTATTTTCCGACTCCGTCGACACTGCGCTTCTCCCGCCAGAACATGGCGATTCATCCGGTGTTCGTGGCGCGGCGGAGTTGTGGAACCAGAAGTAAGTAAAGGTAACAACCGGCAGAGAAAAAATCTGTGAGCGAATTTACCGACTACCTCCACGAAGTCTTCGAAAACTTCGGCACCATTTCGGTGCGTCGCATGTTCGGGGGCAAAGGAATCTTTCGCGATGGGCTGATGTTCGCGCTGGTTGCTGACGAAACCCTTTACCTCAAAGCTGACGAGGAAAGCTTGAGCTACTTCGAGGAGCGGGAGCTGAGTGCCTTTGAATATCAGCGCCGGGGAAAGATGGTCAAGCTGTCCTACTACGAGGCGCCAGGGGAAGTGCTGGAGGATCGGGAACAGGCGGCAGTCTGGGCGGAGCGCTCATACGCGGCGGCGCTCCGGGCGAAGCGGCCGCGCAACACATCTCGCACAAGGACACGCGCTAAGCGCAATCGAAGAGGCTGATATCCGCCAGCTTGCGCAAAGCATCCAGATTGGTGATAGTGATTTCTTTTTTGTCCGCTTCGATCAAGCCCTGTTTCTGGAAGCGGCTGAGTGTGCGGCTGACGGTTTCCACGGTCAAACCCAGATAGTTGCCAAGATCGGCCCGGGACATGGGCAAACGGAAG
Source organism: Proteobacteria bacterium 005FR1 (assembly GCA_026192395.1). Classification (GTDB taxonomy): domain Bacteria; phylum Pseudomonadota; class Gammaproteobacteria; order Pseudomonadales; family Cellvibrionaceae; genus WACF01. Next base: position 441,015 of record WACF01000002.1, on the reverse strand, counting down.
CTGGTCACCGACAGATTGCGGCGGCCGTTGCGGCTGGAAATACTCAACAACAAGGTGGCGACCCGCTCGTCGGCGTTGCTCTTGCTCAACAGCGTGATCAGCTGCTGTTCGGTGCCGATTTCGCGACCCATCAGCCTGAACATGTGGCGATGCAGATTGGGAATGTGAGCGCCGAGCTCATCGAGCTTGTCAAAGGGGATCTCGCAAACGGCCGACGTTTCCAGCGCGATCGCCGAGTTTGTGTGGACGTTAGTGGCGACACCGTCGAGGCCGAGGATCTCTCCCGGCAAATAGAAGCCGGTGACCTGTTCCTTGCCGTCGTTGGTGCTGGCGATGGTCTTGACGGTACCCGAGCGCACCGCATAGACAGCGTGGAACTTGTCCTGGGCGTGATACAGGTAGTCCCCCTTCTGCAGCGGACGCCCTCGCTGGATGATGCTGTCCACCCTGTCCACATCTTCCACATGCAGGCTGATCGGCAGGCATATCGAGGCCAATCGGCACTGGGAGCAGGAGACCGTGGGGGTGGAATGGCAACGCTGGATCAGCTGGAGAGGTGTTTTGGGCATGCGGGACACTGACTTCTGGGGTGACCGGGAGACGGCGGCGGAGCTAACTGCGCCGGCTTTGATGTGGGTCAAGAGAGTAGGATAAACGCTGTGTTCTTGTCAAAAGTTCTTCTCATACTCTGCAGCTGTTTAACCGCGACATCATATGCTGTCGGCGGCAAGACTTTTCATTTTACTCTGGCTCGAGAGTGCTAAATGGTTGATCGTCCCAATGCTCCGCTGAAAGATCCCAAATCCGGCCACCAGCCGCAGGGCACGCCGCCTCCGCCCCGGCCCTTCGATGGCCATGTGCTGATGTGGCTGTTCACGGTATTTGCCGTCTATTACCTGGTCTCCACCATGGCGCAGCCGGGGGTGGAGCCAATTCCCTATACGGACTTCAAGCGCGCGGTGGTCGAGGACCGGGTAGCGACCGTCACATTCGAGGGGGACCAGATCCGTGGCGTTTATCGAAGTCCGGCGGACGGGACCGAGACCTTCACCACGGTTCTTCCCAGTGTGCAGGATGATGAACTGCTGTATTTGCTCGAGCAGCACGACGTAGCGGTCAAGGCCAGATCCTCCCAGCAGCCGCGCCTGCTTCAGGTGCTGCTGGCGGTTTTGCCCTGGCTGCTGATCATCGCTTTTTTCATCTACATGAGCCGCACTCTGCAACAGCGGATGGGCGGCGGGCGCGACGGGTTCTTCAGTTTCTCCAAGTCCAAGGCACGTCTGTTCGAGAGCACCGATCACGACATCTCTTTCGAGGACGTTGCCGGGGCGGAAGGCGCCAAGCAGGACTTGCAGGAAATCGTCGATTTTCTCAGTGATCCGGAGCGCTTCCGTAAGCTCGGCGCCAAGATGCCGCACGGCATTCTGATGATGGGACCACCCGGCACCGGCAAGACTTTGCTCGCCAAGGCCACCGCGCATGAGGCGGGCGTGCCTTTCTATAGCATCAGCGGCTCGGAGTTCATCGAGATGTTCGTCGGCGTTGGCGCATCGCGGGTGCGGGACATGTTCGCCGAAGCGCGGCGCAAGGCGCCGGCGCTGATTTTCATCGACGAGATCGATTCCGTGGGTCGGGTGCGCGGTACGGGCTTGGGCGGCGGCAACGACGAGCGGGAGCAGACCCTGAATCAGGTGCTGGCGGAGATGGATGGGTTCTCTGGCGAAGAAGCAGTCGTGGTGCTGGCCGCCACCAACCGACCCGACGTGCTGGATCCGGCGCTGCTGCGGCCGGGCCGCTTCGACCGCAAGGTGACGCTGGAACTGCCGCAGCGGGAGGCGCGCCGGGAAATCCTCGCGGTGCACACCCGGAAGGTGCCGGTGGCCAGGGATGTGGACTTGAGCGAACTCGCCGGCATCACCGTCGGTTTTTCCGGCGCCGATCTCGCCAACCTGGTGAACGAAGCGGCTCTACTCGCCGCTCGCGACAACAAGACGGAGGTCAACCGGGAAGACTTCAACAAAGCTCATGACAAGGTGGTGATGGGCAGCGAACGGCGCGACCTGCTCAGCCCTTCGGAGCGCAAGCGCACTGCGGTGCACGAAAGCGGCCATGCACTGGTGGCTTTACTGCTGCCCGAAAGCGATCCGCTGCGGCAGGTATCAATCATTCCCCGCGGGCGCGCGCTGGGCGTCACCGCGCAGTTGCCGGCCGAGGACCGCCACAACTATGCGGAGAATTATCTGAAAACCCGCCTGTCGGTGATGCTGGGTGGGCGCTGCGCGGAGAAGCTCCTGCTTGGCAACGTCAGCTCCGGCGCGGCGAACGACCTGGAGCAGGCCACCAGACTGGCGAAGATGATGGTGACCCAGTGGGGCATGAGCGAGCTGATTGGTCCGGTCCACTTTCGCATCGGCGCCGAGCACCCTTTTTTGGGCTACGAACTCACCCAGGAGAAGGACTTCAGCGAAGACACTGCTCGGAAGATCGATGAGGAAGTTCACAGGATCATCGCCGAGGCCGAAGCTCAGACGGACAAAACCCTGACCGACAATAAGGCCGCGCTTGAGAAGCTCGCCGGCGCTCTGCTGGAACAGGAGACACTCGACAAAGAGGCCGTGGATGCACTGCTGAAGGACTTGGTGGATGTGCCGCCGCTGGTTCCGCCGGCAGCATCAGCTCAGGAGCGCCAGCGGGCGACTGGCTCCTGAACCGCTTCTTGAGATTCAGCCGGGGCAGTTCGTGCCCCGGCGCTGCTTCTTCTCAGGTAGCTGAGTCTTATTGCGCCAGCTTCCCAATCCGAAATTCTTCCAGCTTCTCCCACGCAGCCGGGCTGTGATCGTTGCCATAGCCCTTGGTGCGCATTCCTTCGGTTGCTTCGCTACCGCACCACGGCTGGAGCACAGAGGGCGGGGTTGGGTGCTTGTCCACGTAAGCGGTGACGTCGTACACATTGCCCTCGATGGCCATCCAGCAGTCATCGACTTTACTGTGCTGGCGGACCTCCGCCAGCGTGTAGACCTTCACTTCCGCTCCCGCGGCCGGCTTAGCGCCCTGCTCCGCCGCAAGCGCGTGCAAGGCCAACATGGTAGCGACGCTGGACCAGAAGGCGACGAAGACGGAATAGCAGAGCTTTTTCATAGCAGGTTGAACTCCTCTGTGCGGATTCGGTTTTTCGGCACCCCGGCTTTGCCAAGCAACTTTCGTGAGAGAGCAATCAGCGGTGGCGGACCGCAAACGTAGGCCGCGCGGGCGGCAATTTTCGGGCAGTGGCCCTGCAGAAATTCCAGCGTCAGCGGCCCTTGCTCCCGGAAGTAGTGCTGGTGAAGACTGAAGCCAGTGAGGTCACGGGCGATGTCGGCCAACTCCTGCGCAAACAAAGCGCGACTCGCGTCCTGCACGCAGTAAATCAGGCAGACGTCCACCTCGCCCATGGTTTCGCGCATGAAACGCGCGCGGCCGAGAAACGGCGTGATGCCGATTCCGCCGGCAATCCACAGCTCCGAATCTTCGTCGTAGTCACTTCGAAAGAACGCGCCGTAGGGGCCTTCCACCCGGACGTGGCTGCCGATGTCGATACTCTGAATGGCTCGACTCGCGTCTCCCAGGTCCTTGATGGCGATTCGCATTTCCGGTTCTTCGGGGGAGGAGGAAATGGTGTAGGGATGCTCTTCCCCATGCCCGGACTTGAGAGCTTTGTCGTAGGGGGTCAAATAGACGAACTGCCCGGCCTGGTAGCGCAGGGGTTCTTTCTCCGGCGCAAAGCTGATCTCCACGACATCGGGGGTGATCTTCTCTTTTCGAATCACCCGATAGGGAAACCGTCCACCGGCGCCGGAGACAATGCCGGACAAATAGGCGCGGGAAAACAACCACCGATAAGCCACCGCCGCCACCGCGAGCACGGTGAGGGTTATCCAGATGACGTAGTCCCAGGGATGCGGCAAGGCGCGGGCGAGCGGAAAGGCATGGGCCAGCGCCAGCAAAATCGCCAGGCCCGCGAGCCGGTGAAGGAATTTCCAGCGCTGGTAGTTCGGTTGGCCGAAAAAGGAGAAGCTCGGAGCCAGGAAGACCATCATCGTCAGCAAGGCGCCCCAGCCCGCCCACACTTCCCAGTAGTCCCAGGACGGGAACAGAACCGTAACGGCGGCAGTGGCCGGGTTGCCGCCAAGCTGGCCGGCGCCGGCAAAGGCCAGCAGAACCGGATGCAGGAGCAAGAGCAGAAAGCTTAGGGCCGCGAGCCGGTGGTGAGTTTGCCAGAGTTTGGTCAATCCCCCGAAGGCACGGTCGAAACCAGGCACGCGGCTGCTGAGAGCGGCCGCGACCAGCAGGAAACCCAAACCTCCCACCCCGGCCAGGCGCCCCAAGGCAGCGAGCACTGCAGTGGGGGATTGCCACTGGGTATCCCAGAGGGTTATCAAAGCCAATCCTGCCGGGAGCAGAGCCAGGATCCAGATCAGGGTTGTTGCTGTGCGCATCAAGACAGCCGTCCCGTGAGACGGAAGATGTGAGATGTGAGATGAAAAGCACTTCCGCCCTTAGCCATCCTTCGGCCTCGTCGCAAACACAAACCAGTAAGAATAAAACGCCGCCCGACCTATCACACTCGTTTCTCGTCTCTCGCCTCTCGTCTCTCGCCTTTCCTCTCTCGTCTCACGTCTCACGTCTCTCGTCTCTCGTCTCTCGTCTCTCGTCTCTCGTCTCTCGTCTCTCGTCCATCAAAACCGCCGTCGGAAACTGAGCTCAATCCAATTAACCGAATAATCAAAGGTATCTTGCCCCAGGCTCAAGACCCAATCCATGGTTGCAGGATCAACCCGGTCGATGCGGAAGTCGTCATTGTCATACTGCTCGTGAGTCAGTGATAAGCCCAGGTAGCTGTTTTCCGAAACCGCATAATCGGCAAACAGCTTGTAGTAACGTAGATCGGTTTCGATTTCCGGCAGCGGTGCATTGGCTAATGCGGGGCCGGTACTTAGATCCACATCTCCGGTGGACTGCGATGTGCCGAACTCGAGTCCCGCATCCAGATCGCCGTTCAGTCCCCACTGATTGAGGATAGGAAAGCGCTCCTGAAGCGCTTCATGTTCCGCGGCGATATGCATGGTGGTGAAGCGGTCCGCAGCATTCACTTGCCAATTCCGCTCGGGATCATCCACTTGCCCGGGAACGATGGGCGTGAACGAGCGCCCCGACTGGTCTTGCTCATAGCGGTCAAGGCCGATGAACCCAGAGACGTGGAAATTCTCGCGGATAAGGTAGCTTGCATCTAGCGTGTAGGAATGCAACGCAACTTCGTTGAGTCCGAAGAATTCGTCGGTGTAGTCATCCTTGTGGTAGGCGGTACTCAGCCCCACGGACAGTTTTTCACTGGCAAACCAATCGGCGCGAAACAGCAGCCGGTCACGATGACGGTCGGCCAGATAGTACTTGCGCAGCAGCGGATGATTTTCAAAATCCTCTTCGGCAACGGTGCCCGGCAGATGGGCCGCGCGCAGGGGGCGGTTGCCGATGTAGCGTTCACCTCTTCGTTCCGAATAGGCGTAGCTGAGATGCAGGCTGAGATCGTCGAAGGTGCTGAGTGTTGTTCCGAGATTGGCGATGTATTCGCGGGTCTGCTCCACTTCAGAATAGCTTCGCTCAATTTCACTGACTTCATAGCCCGCCTCCACACGAACCCGCCTGGACGCTCTGTAGTGCGCGTCCAGCGCGGCGGTCTGTTTGCGATAACTGTAGGGACGGTTGAGTTCGGCCTCTTCCACGGGGACCTGGTCGATGGAGTCGCCCGGAACAGGCAGGAACACGGAGCGCGGTGTCTGGTTGTCCCGGTCGTCTAGCCGGTAGCGGGTGACCAGATAAATCTCCTTAAGCGGCCGGGTAGTAAGCCGCAAGTCGGCGCTGATCGTTTCGATTTTCCCTTCGAGACTATCGCGCGTCAAAGCAAAGGGGACGGCCAGCGCGTCGTTGATCGTATAGGGAAGGAAGTCGTCATCCTGCAGCATCTGGCCGTAGCCAAGTTCGAAACTGCCGCGCGTGTCGCTGGAAAAGGCATGACTGCCGGCAAGCGTAACGCGGTGCGAGCTGTTGTCGGGCTCCAGGCTGAGGCGGCCTGCGCCCAAGGGATAGGCGACACCGACAGCCCAGTCTTCCTCGGCGCCATAGGGGTTTTGCCAGCGGAGCTGATTGTCATCGCTGTGAAAGAACGAGCCCAGATAACCTATGCCGAAGCTGGATCGCTCACCGGAATAGTTGAGGCCGAGGTCGACCACGTCGGTTTGAAAGTCGATGCTGGCGGGCAGAATCGCCGAACGGGCATTACCGCCATTGCTGCCGATCACGGCGCCTACCGTGCGCCAGCCTTCCTTGCGCTCGTGCCGATAGTCAGCCTCGAAATCCCAATTGGCCGGCAGTTGTTTTTCCCAGATCAGGTCCAGCCGTTCACGTTCGTGTTTGATTTCTACAGGTGTTAAGAAAGCATTGAGATTGATGAAGCTGGAGGTGGTGTCGCCGCTGACCTGCCACTCGCCGGGGAGTACCCAGAAATTTTCATCCACCAGCCGGAACGGCGTTGCGCCGTCGTCGAAAAAATAATGCGGTATTTCCCGGTAGCGAAGCGTCAGCGACTGATCGCCGAATCGCCCGATCTCTCCTTCGAAAAAAATGGTGTCGAGACCCAAATCGTCGCCTCTGACGAACCAATACTGTCTTTCTTCGCTGTTCCAGGCCGGCGTGGAGCTCGCGGAGAAGTCGAGCCACAACTCAAAGCCTTCGTCTACAAGGCCGGTGTAGCGGCCGAAGCGGAAGCTGTCGTCGCTGAGGTAGCCGGATCCCATTTCCGCCTCGGCCTCCGTTTCCCTGCGATCATTTGCGTGTGCAGTGTTCACAAGAGCGATTACAGCGGCAGCAATAAGGTATGCAGGTTTCATCGTTGCCTCTCAGCGAACCAACCGCGGTCCCGAGGGATGGTTCGATCCGTGAATATTGCTATGACAGTTCAAGCAAGCTTTGCCCAGCAACAAATGCGAAGCGCCGCGTGGTGGAACCGAGGTGCCGCCCAGTGCGGTACTGGGATGGAATTGGGCGAGATGACATTGCTGACATAGCCAGGGCGTGCGCGCCTGCAGCAGCGGCTGATGATTGGAGCCGTGGGGCACGTGGCAATTGCTGCAATCTTCTCGAACCGGGGCGTGTTCAAACAGAAAGGGGCCGCGTTTTTCCGCGTGGCATTCGTAGCAGGTGTCGTTGATGTTACTGTGATTGAGCAACGATGGCCCGGCGCTTCCATGTGGCTGGTGGCAATCGCTGCACACCTGCAATCCTTCACGCACCGGATGTGCGGAGGGGCGCATGAAGTCGGCGCGTTGGCGGCGATGGCAGTCCAGGCAAAGATCGCTCTGGGTTTCGCGTCCGAGCACCGGATCGCCGGTGGTGTGAATGTCGTGACAGTCGATACAGGCAAGCTCTTCGAACTGGTGAATACTGCCTGCCCAATGGTGGTCGACGTCGCTGCGGTGGCAATCGAGACAGACCTGATTTTTCAGTTCGGGGGCTTCGCTCGGGGAAAAAACAACGGCGGGTTTCGGTCGCGATCCGCCCGCGCCGCCCCGTACGTGAGCGGCACTGGGCCCGTGACACTGCTGGCACTCCCCGGCGCCTTCGCCGAACGGACTGTCGGGATGGCTTCGCTGAGCGTGTGGGGTGTGGAGGATTTCGTCGACTGGATAGAAGCCATTAGGCCCATGGCAGGTAAGGCAGGTCTCGGCGCCGCCGGGCGCGAAGGCTTGCTGATTGTCTGTTGCAACGGCTGATGACTCGACATCCGGACGCTGCTGCTCTTGTTGCGCAACGCCGATCGTTGCCACCGCAAATAAAATCAATGTAAATACTGCGCGGCCAAGCCGCGCTGGCATTACCGCATCCATGTCGCCCCCGTTCTTGTTTGTGGATTAGTATATCGACGGGTAACAGCGCAAGAATGATCTGCGTCAAGAAGATTCCGGCTTGACGAGTGGACTTGACGATTGCGCGCTCGAGGGGTACGGCGCCTGCCCCAGTCAATGGCCGCGGACGAAACGCAGCGACACTTCCTGGCGCTGTCCGGATTCAACGCGAAAGCGTGCATTGCGCACTTGTCCGCTCTCGCGTTGAGCGCGGACCGTATACCAACCCTCCGGCAGACTGACCACCAGCCAGGGCCCCCGCGCGGTGGTGGCAATCAGAGGCCGCCCCTTTTCACTGCGGACAACGACGTCCACCGCCGGGTGATAAGGCGCGCCGCGCTGGAAAAAAACCAGCTTGGCACTGCCCTGATGCGCCGGTGATTCATCGCGTCCCGACTCGCTGTCGGATCGGCCCATCACAAGGGCTGTGCACAGCATAAGCAGCAAAAAACCCCAGTGATGAATCTTCATCTGCGCTCCTTCCTAAGCATCTCTCGCTAAAGAAGGACAATGCGGGATCGGCTGAAGTTCGTCTTTGGGTCGCAAAGTGCAGATATGGATACTGAGACGACAGTTATGTCGTCGTTTGCCTCATCGGGAGTGTTCGGCAGACCGGCTCATGAAACTACAGGCACCTGTAAAGTCATAGTTCACATACTCGACCGTTTGGAGGACGCACTATGTCGGACTGGCTACGGCCCTTTGCGGAATGGTCCGCACTGTTCACCGAGTTGCTGGGCATTCTGGTGATTCTGGGGTTTACCGTGTATACGCTGGGCTTTGGCGCCTACCGTCTTTTCCAGGGGAACGAAACCGAGAAACTGTTTCGCGAAATCCGCCACCGCCTCGGGCGCGGAATTCTTCTTGGGCTTGAATTTCTGGTTGCCGCTGACATCATACATACCGTGGCTGTTGAACTTTCTTTCAAAAGCGTCGGTGTGCTTGCGGCCATTCTGGTCATCAGGACCTTCCTCAGCTTTAGTCTCGAAGTCGAGTTGAATGGGCGCTGGCCCTGGCAGGAATCGGATTTGAAGGACAAATAAGCGAGCGTCACCCGGAGGCTGCATGATGGGCCAACAGTTTTTTCACGAGATTACCATTGCCTGCGACACCGAGACGGTCTTTGATTACGTGACCGATCCCGTCCACTGGCACGAATGGTTTTCGTCCTCGCTTCCCGACAAACGCGAGTTGAATCCGCAGTTGGCGGGCGAGCAGTTCCGGGTGCAAACCATGCAGCGCCCGCTCAGCTTGCTCCCGCTCGCTCTTTCCCACAGCGTTGTCTGTACTGTCTGCAAATGCGACCGGCCCTATCTCTGGGAAGTGACGGCAGAATCACCGCTGGTGGAAGCAATCACCAGCTATTCGCTGAGCCGGTCAGAGGAAGGGACCATTCTCAAGCGTCAGTTTCGCTACACCCCCAGGCGCTGGCTGCGCTATGCGGAGCCGGCCCTGTTCAGAAGGCGAGTCCGACAGCAGGCGCGGGAAAGTCTGTCGAGGCTCAAGGCAGCGCTTGAGAAGCGCTGCTGAAGGCCCGCCGCAAACCTGCACAAAATTCAGCCAGACAGATCAGCCACTTTCTGCCGCCACCCGCAAATTGTGTCCCGACCGGCAATCAACAGTCCTCCCGTCCCTGTATACTTGCCGCCTTCCGTGGGCGGAGCACCGCCCCTATCCAAAACAACTGACAAAAACGATAACGACAATCGAGGAAGTGAAACACGTGATACCCGCCATCGAAGCCTTGCGCCGACTGCAACAGGGGAACCGCCGGTTTGTAGAAGGCGTTCGTGACCGAAGCCTGCCCGCCAGTCAAAGTCAACGCCACGAACTGGTCGACGGCCAAACGCCTTTCGCCATCGTTCTGGGCTGTTCCGACTCCCGGGTTCCCGCAGAGCTGATTTTCGACCAAGGTCTGGGCGACCTCTTCGTCATCCGGGTCGCCGGCAACGTAGTCGCCCCTTCTCAGGTGGGCAGCATCGAGTTCGCCGCCGAGCGGTTCGGCACCCGGCTGGTGGTGGTCCTCGGCCATTCTCAATGCGGTGCAGTGGAAGCGACCCTGGAGCAGTTGGAAAAGCCTCAGGAAAGCCGTTCTCCCAATCTGAGCTCCATCGTCAATCGCATTCGCCCCGCAGTGGAAACACTGCTGGAAACCTCGGGACATTGCGACCACACAGGTTTGCTGGAGCACGCGGTCCGCGCCAATGTCCGCGCCTCTGCGCAGCATCTGCGTTACGGCTCTCCGGTGTTGGAACAGCTGATTCAGGAAAACCAGCTGTTGGTGGTCGGTGCCGAATACTCTTTGGAAACCGGCGTGGTCGACTTCTTCGATGGAGTTCCCGCCGCTGCGTTGAGGTGACCCCATGACCTCCAGCCGCTTCGAGCAGGTTATCAGCTCCATCGATGCCGCCAATCGGGAAGACCCCAACCGTGAAAAGGCCGACGGTCAGGAATATCCCAAGGAACTGCTATACGGACTTCGGATGAGCGAACAGCTCGACAGATTCCAGCCGGATGCGAGCGAAGTCCTGCGCATCGCCGCACGAGCCCAACACATTCGTCGTTGGGCAATCCCCCGCTCCGACTATCCAAAGGACCGCGTCGGCTATCTCACCTGGCGGCGCGACCTCGGTCGCTTCCATGCGGAGCAGACCGCTGCGCTGATGTCCCAGGCTGGCTACGATCCCGATTCGATAACCCGGGCGCAGGACCTGCTGACCAAGAAAGGTATCAAACAGAACGAGGAGACTCAGACCCTGGAGGATGTCGTTTGTCTGGTTTTTCTCAAGTACTACCTCGAAGACTTCGCCACCCAACATGATGAAGACAAGCTGGTCGCCATCATCCGCAAAACCTGGGGCAAGATGTCCGACCGGGGGCATCAGGCGGCTTTGCAACTCGCGTTGCCTTCCCATCTGAATGAACTGATCGGCAAAGCTCTCGCGCAGTAGCGTCCAGTCTGCCGCGCGATGTTCTGCTCACATCGTCGCGTATTCTCACCTAATTCTTTCTTCGTATTTTTGCGCCACCCTAACGTGACGTAGCGCACATCTTTAATCGTAAGTCACTCAAACGATCTATCCATATATCATCTAAAAACTACCGTTTAAGACAATTTGGTTACGAACTATTCCTGAGTGTTGACTTGGTTTATGCCTGTGATATACATCACAGCAACGATCAGAAGTACCGTTCGGGACCTAAACCAGATTGAGGGCCATAATATGAATAAGCTCCTCGGTTTTACCGCTTTGCTGGTACTTGCTTTCCCAGCTTTTGGATGCGATGAAGCTTGCCAGCGCGACCGTGCCAGCGCGGTTCACAACGTGCAATTCCCAGGTTATCTCACGTGGAAGTTCTGCGAAGACACGCGCATGGCGTTTGTGGAGAGTGATGTTGCGAGTCTGGAGAAGTATCGAAGAACCAGCCTCAACACCCAGAACAAAGGTGGGATGTACAACATCAAGAACTTCATCGAACAGCGCAGAGCCTGGCTTGCCGAGTGCGACGACTACATGAACAAGACCGACCATGGACGGATTTTCAAAGACGGGGCAACCACCCAGAACGTCTTCGCGGCGATGGAGGCGGTATCCGCCGAACTCGGCAGGGCGATCAAAGGTGTTACCTACGTGGCCAATGCTGATCAGGGTGAGAACGCCATCATTGGATCGAAGTTCGATCAGCTCTTCAAACTTGTCGATGACCACAAAGCCGTGATGATGCTGGAAGGTCAGTTCGTTACCAACTGACTTTCACCCGCAGCACAAAAAAACGCCCCGCCGATAACTCGGTCGGGGCGTTTTTCGTTCCGAAGGTTTTATCTGGTCCGTCTTCTTTACTTTGCCTCCCTGGCCTTTCCTCCCATGCAATTGGGAGAGGCTGGCACTTGCGCGGCGTCCTGCCATTCGTCGGGGGCATAGGTGTGTAAGGCCAGTGCGTGAACCGGCCCGGCCAATTGCTCCCGCAGCAGCTGATAGATTCGTTGGTGACGTTGCACCTGACGCTGGCCGGCAAATGCGGGGCTGACGACGGTGACCTTGAAATGTGTCTCCGAGTTCGCCGGCACGTTGTGCCCGTGACTTTCGTTCTCGACCTGCAGAAACTGGGGCTGCAACTCTGATTGGAGAATCGCCTCGATATCGGTCTGGACGCTCATGAAATTACCTCGGTACGCAGAATCAGCAGCCAAGTATACCCGCAGGACCGGCCGGATCGCGAATGTGGCAAAACACGCCAACGCGCCCTACACTCAGGGAAGGCAGCGCCGACAGGACCGGCGCCGCAAAGGAGCTGCCATGAAAAAGCCGAGAACATTCATCGATCGCCGACGCCGGGACCGGCGCCGCGAGCCCGACCCTTGCCGGGACCTGCCCCTTGATCTCTACCACCGCAAACGGCGCAAATCCGCCGACCGCCGAACTCCTGAACGCAGCCTGGCCGAGGATTATCACGCCTTCATGGCCACCGCGGACGAGGACTGATCAGGCACAGCCCGCGTTTTGCATGGTTTTGGGGCCTAGCAGCGGAGACAAGCCATGATCAGACCAGAGTGCCCCGAACCAGAGCGCCCCGCGGCCGATCGAAACAACAAGGCTAAATCAGTTTCTGGAAGTATCCGGCTCATCCTGACTTTAGCCATTGCATTGCTGGTGATTCCGACCGCCAACAGCGGGCCGGACTGGCGACTGGACAAGCAAGAACACGGGGTAAGTTTTTTCCTGCGGGACCACCCGGATTCCTCTATTCCCGAATTCCGGGCAGTCACGCTGATTCCGGCAAGTATGGCCCGGGTGCTTGCGGTGCTCCTCGATGTGGAAAACTACAGTCGCTGGATTCACCGGTGTGAACAGTCCTTCACGGTGGCCATCTCCGGCGAACGGGAGCAGTACATCTATCAGCGGAACGACCTGCCCTGGGTGCGGGACCGGGACATCATCCTGAAAGCCCGCCTGAGCCATCGCGACAGCGCCAAGCAAGTGGACATCAATCTCGAAGCCGCTCCGGCCTACTGCCAGAAGCACGCCAGCGCGAATTGCAGTCGCATCGACGCGGATCGTTATGTCCGCATCACGGATGCCGTGGGTAGTTATCGTTTGAACCAGCTGTCCGATGGAACCGTGGAGCTCATTTGGCAACAGCACCTGGATCCGGGAGGCAAGCTGCCGCGCTGGCTGGTGACAGCCATGCTCGCCGATATTCCGATAAAATCCCTGGCCCGCTTGCGGGAAGTCGTTCAGGATGCAAAATACAGCGAAAGCAGGATTATCGTCGAAGGCGATTCCCTACGCGTTGAAACGCACCGGCAAGCACAGCCGACCAATGATTTGGAAAAGACCAATCATGCAGCAGGACAAGATCGCAACACTGGCTGAACTCATCGCAGCAAGCCGCTACTCCGTCGCCTTCACCGGAGCGGGAATCAGCACCGAGTCCGGGATTCCGGATTTCCGAAGTCCGGGCGGCGTTTGGGACAAATACCAGCCCATCTACTTCGACGACTTCGTGCGCTCCGAGGAGATGCGCCGCGAGAGCTGGCGCCGCAAGCTGCAGACTGACAAAGTGATGAACAAAGCCCGGCCCAACAAGGGTCATGCGGTCCTGGCGGAGCTGGTCCGCGAAGAAAAAATGCTCGGCATCATCACTCAGAACATCGACAACCTTCATCAGGTATCCGGCGTACCGGACGAGCAGGTGGTCGAACTTCACGGCAACAGCACCTACGCCAAGTGCCTGGACTGCGAGGAGCGTTATGAACTCGCGCCCATTCTTGAAGCCTTCGAACGGGAGGAAACCCTGCCAACCTGCACGAGCTGCGGTGGACTGGTCAAAACCGCCACTGTGTCCTTCGGTCAGGCCATGCCCGCCGTCGCCATGGCGCGGGCGGAGCAGTTCACCGCCGACTGCGATCTCTTTATCGTGCTCGGCTCTTCTCTGCAGGTCTACCCCGCCGCCGGCTTCCCGGAATTCGCCGTGCAAAGCGGCGCGAAGCTGGTGATCATCAATCGCGATCCCACAGGTCTCGACCATGCGGCAGACCTGGTGATACATGATTCGATTGGTGAAACTTTGGCGTCGGCGGTGGAGCGGCTGCCTGAGATGTGAGATGTGAGATGAACGACCGGAGAGATCATCTTCCGTCGTCATTCTGGCGAAGGCCAGGATCCATGTAATTTCTGCGAGGTCCCCGCGCTATGGAGTCCCGCTCCTCGTGGATTCCGGCCTGCGCCGGAATGAGAAAAAGGGGGCCGCGGCCCCTTTTTCGTTCCAGGACCGGTACTCGTTCCATACGGTCGCGGCATTTCCGCCCAAGCTGGCCCCGCAAATCGCAGTGGGTCTCCCCGGCCGTCATCTCACGTCTGACGCCTCACCTAGTCGTCAATCGCCTGCGTAGCCAGAACCTCCATATCCGCCCGGATATTGAGATGATCATAAGGCCGCACCTGGGTGAGCATCATCCCGAACAACTGCTCTACCGGATCGTTCCACCAGTAGGTGCAGTACATGCCGCCCCAGGAATAACTGCCGTTACTGATGATCTTGTGGGCCGTTCCCTGGTCGAGCATCACACCGAAACCCAGGCCGAAACCGTAGCCGGCGCCGCTTAGCCACACGTAGCGATTGCCGATATGATTCTGGGTCATCAGCTCGATTGTTTTCCGACTGGCGATGCGCTCCGATTCGGTACTTCCACCGCGTCGCAGCATTTCGGCGAAGCGGAAGTAATCCGCTGCGGTGGACACAAGGCCGCCGGAGCCCACGTAGAACTCGCTTTCCTGATTCAGAAAGAAACTGTCCTTGCTGTCCGGATCGTCCAGAACGATCTTGTTGTTTTCACCAGGCTTGTAGGAGGCGGCGAAACGCGGCAGCTTTTCCGTCGGCAGGAAAAAGTGCGTGTCCTCCATGCCCAGCGGATCGAAAATCCGCTCCTGCAAAAAGTCCCTAAGATTCTGTCCCGAGATCACTTCCACCAGCCGTCCCACAACGCAGGTCGCCCGGGAGTAGTGCCACTTTTCGCCCGGCTCGAACAACAGGGGCGCCTGGGCCATGCGATCAACGAAGTCGCCAATCTGACCGCTGCGATCCCAGGGCTGAACGATTTCCTTGTAGGACTTGTTGCTGCAGCCGGCGAAGTCCTCCAGATGCTCGCTGGCGAAGCCGGCGGTATGGGTGAGCAGGTGCCGGATGTTGATCTGACGTTTGGCTGGAGCTGTGGTCCACCCGCCTTTGCCGTTGTCCGTCATAACTTCCATCCGCGAAAACGCCGGAAGAAACTTGGCCAGCGGATCGTTCAGCTGAAACCTCCCCTCCTCGTAAAGCATCATCAGCGCCAGGGAGACGATCGGCTTGGTCATCGAAGCGACCCGAAAGATCGTATCGGTTTGCATCGGATCCTGGCGAGCCACTTCCTTGTATCCGCAGGCCTCGAAGTGAACGATCTTGCCGTGCCGCGCCACCATTGTGACCGCGCCGGGGATCAGACCTTCATCCACGTAACGCTGCATGGCGGGTTGAATACGCTGCAGTCGGGTGGCTGACATGCCGACCACTTCGGGATCGGCAAAGGGCAATTCTTTACGACTGGACATCTTGCTGCTCAACAGAATTCTCCGTTTTCGACTCAGGTTGCGCCACGCGTCGGCCCCGATCCGGCAGGTCGAACACGCCGTCGAGCCAGACATCCAGCGCCTTCATCACCGCATCGCGGCGATCCATTTTGGCCTTCTCATAAAACCCGGGCTGCGGCGCGCTCATCATCAACAACATGTAAACCCGCAGTCCGAACTCCTTGGACATGCCCGGCCTGCGATATTCGGTCAGATGGCTGCCAATGTGGCGCATCTTCTCGAACATCACATCGAAATACTTTTTGCGCAGTGCCGGATAATCACTGCCCACGTCCTCCCAGAAAACGGGCTTGAACTGGGCATCGTTGTCGTACCAGCGACCAACCGCTGCGTGCACGACGCTGCGAGGGTCATCGCCCGAGGAAAAATCCAGCGGTCTCTTCAACCGCTCTTCCCAGCCGTTCAGTACCTCGGCCACGAGTTCTTCCTTGGATCGAAAAATCTTGTACAGCGTCTTCTTGCTGATCGACAGCGACTTCGCCATCTCGTCGGTGGACACCGCTCTGACCCCGACTTCTTTCGCGCGTTCAAGAAAGGTCTCGACGATGCGCGCCTTCAGATCTGCCTCTTCCTGCGATTCCTGTGTGGTTTTGTTATTGATATTATCAACCATCAATGATCCCCGTTAGTGTTTTGTGGAAGCGGCAATCTTGTCCATCAACGCAAACAACACGCCCGACACTACGAATGTCATATGAATTACGACCTTCCAGAGGATGAGACTCTCATCCACTTCTCCTGGCACTTCTCGCATTTCCATGAACGTTTTCAACAGCTCGATGGCCGAAATGGCCACGATGGCGCCAATCACCTTTAACTTCAATCCGCTGAAATCCACTTTGCCCATCCAGTCAGGGCGGTCTTCATGATTGCTGACATCGATCTTCGAAACGAAGATCTCATAGCCGCTGAAGATGATCATCAGCAGAAGACTGCCCACGAGCGACAAATCCACCAAAGTCAGAATACTGGTGACAACGACACCTTCTTCGAGAGCAAACAGATTCTGCACGAGATAAAACAGGTACTGCATGAACTTGATCAGCAGAACCACGATGCTGATGATCAAGCCGAAAAAGAAGGGAGCCAATAGCCATCGGCTATTGAAAATCACTGATTCCAGGCCTTTTTCGACCTTTCTCATCTTGACAACTCCTGCACCGAACTCGGAAACCACAGCCTGCTGCCCATGCTGCGGCCCAGGGACATCGGGTTGGATTTCCATGGGCCGGCTATGATAAATCATCTGCAGGCGCTTGAGTACGTCGTCGCTCGCGCGCGTACTCGCCGGCGGCTCGAATCAAGTCCCAGGTGTTCCTTCTGCGTTAGCCTGCAGACCTCGCTGGCTCCCCGCATTTTCTGAACGCCCGGTCAGGGACTTGTATCACTTTCCTGCGGGTACTCAAAATTGCTTCGAAGTACCCTGCCAGGAAAGCGGAGGAGTAAGAAACAGACTTCAGTCGGCTTGATCAAACCGAAGGAGAGAGAAACGCGATAGCAAGTTGCAGCTTTCGCGAACTATCGGCGCGGGCCGACGGCCTTGCGCCGGCCCGGCATATCGGTGTGAAGCTTAGTGGGGCCAGAGGTCCCAGACTTCCTTGGGGTGAATGGATTTGATCTTTTCCAACTCTTGCGGATTCATGTGGTGACCCAGCACCTCAAGCACGGCCTTCACTGTTTGTTCGACGTCGACGTTTTCCCGGCCAGGCAAACGGTCCTTGACGGCCTCGAGGTATTCCTCCTTATGCCGCCACCTGTGAGGAGCCTGAGACGGACGCCAGCCTTCATAGTAGCTGCCCCGGATAAGGGTCGGTAGTTGCGCGGCGAAGTCCACCGCCTCATCCACAGGAACGCGATCTCGAACCGTCCGCAGCACTGCATTCAGCCGCGCCCAGGCGTCTTCCTTGTCGATGTGGTCGAGCTGATCCGAAAGTTCATTTAACCAGATGTTGGTGGTTTCCACATTTCTGTCGATTACGTGCACACTCGATTGCATACTCCCCTCCCAGGACTTTCCTCTGCTGATAATCGTCTCGCGATGCGATGCACCTCATGGACCGCGCATGACCGACCCTTACTCCCGGTCTGCTCGGTCTTGGACGCCAATCGAAAACCCGGATAAGTTCAGCTGGAGAGCTTCCTGCGAGAGGGCTGATCACGAAGCAGAATCAAGGACCACGATGATCAGCGTGGCTATCGGACCGATGAACAGAGAGATGACCCACCACAACAGGCCGCTGCGACGTTTTGACTGCGCGAGCCCGGCGTTGATGAGCGATAGCGTAAACCAACCTACGGCGTAATCGTATTCCATCCCGTTTTCCTTTCTTTTACTGAGCTTTTTGGGGTTCGCTAAGGTATCACCAGCTCGTCGAGAAATCGATGCACAGGCATGCTCTGCAGGCGTGCCGTGTCCGAACAAAGCGAAAATATCTCTTCGCTTCGGGCCGATGGAAAAACCTCCTGCAAATTGGAGCGAAACTTATCCTCGAGCACCGGGATCCCTTCGTCGCGGCGGCGCCGATGACCCAGCGGATACTCGACGGCAATTCGCTCGGTGGCGGTGCCGTCGTTGAAGAAAACCTGTATGGCGTTGGCGATGGAGCGCTTGTCGGGATCGAGATATTCGCGGGAGTAGCGCTCATCTTCCTGCACAACCATTTTGCTGCGCAGCACGTCGATGACGGGATGCTGACGATGGAAACTATCTTCATAATGTTCCGCAGTCAGTTCCCCGAAAGCGAGCGGAACCGCGACCATGTACTGAAGGCAGTGATCGCGATCGGCGGGATTACTGAGCTTGCCATGCTTGGAGATGATCCGGATCGCCGATTCGTGGGTGGTGATTTCGATGCGCTCGACATGCTGCAGACGGTGAGCGACTTGCGAGTGAAGAGCCATGGCTGCTTCGCAGGCGGTCTGCGCGTGGAACTCTGCCGGGAAGGACAACTTGAAGAGAATATTTTCCATCACGTAACTGCCGTAATCGCGCTGAAAAGTAAACTCCCGGCCCTTGAAGCTGACATCGTAAAAACCCCAGGTTGTCGCCGAAAGGGCACCGGGGACACCCATTTCCCCGCGCATGGTGAGGTCCGCCAGCCGCACCGCGCGGGAGGTGGCATCACCGGCCGCCCAGGATTTTCTCGAGCCCGCGTTGGGCGCGTGACGGTAAGTGCGCAGGGCCGAACCATCTACCCAGGCCTGGCTCACTGCCGCCATGATCTGCTGGCGATTGCCGCCCATCAACTTTGTTGCCACAGCCGTGGATGCCACCCGCACCAGCAGGACATGGTCGAGCCCCACGCGATTGAAGCTGTTGTCCAGAGCCAGCACGCCCTGAATTTCGTGAGCCATGATCATCGCGCGCAAGACCTCCCTGACCGTCAGCGGGTTTTCGTTGCGAACGATACTGCGCTGGGAGAGATGGTCAGCGACCGACAGAATCGCACCGAGATTATCGGAAGGATGGCCCCACTCCGCCGCCAGCCAAGTGTCGTTGAAGTCGAGCCAGCGCACCATGCAACCGATATCCCAGGCGGCTTTGACCGGGTCCAGGCGGTAGGGCGTGCCGGGCACCCGCGCACCTTGAGGAACGACGGTTCCCTCCACCAGCGGACCCAGATGCTTGGTGCATTCGGGAAATTGCAGCGCCAGAAAGCCGCAGCCCAGGGTGTCCATCAGGCAGTGTCGGGCTGTTTCCATGGCCAGATCAGAGAACTCGTCTTCCCGCAGAACATAGTCCGCGATGTCCTGTATGACCTGGTCGTAGTCGGGGCGATCGCTTATCGAAAAGGTGCTTGCCACAGTTGCTCCTCCTGAAGAACGCTGATTCTGGTGAGAAGAAAACGAGAGGCTTTCAGTTGTTCCCGTGAACGCCTGCGTTGACCATGCAGAGCGGAATACTTAAAGTAGCCCCACCTTCCAAATGTGGACCGTAGTGGACGCTTCGGTCACAAAGACCGCTCCGGCAGTCAGGTCAGCGATTTCCAGTTAGAGGTAAAGCAATGGCGCTCCCCCCGATTCTCAAAGACACCCTGGCCCTGCCGGTGATCGGCTCTCCCCTGTTCATCATCTCCAATCCGGATCTGGTGATCGCCCAGTGTAAAGCGGGCATCGTGGGCTCCTTCCCGGCACTCAACGCTCGTCCCGCGGAACTGTTGGAAGAGTGGCTGAAACGGATCACGGAAGAGCTGGATGCCTACAACCAGGCCAACCCCGATTCCCCGGCAGCCCCCTTTGCGGTCAACCAGATCGTGCATGGCTCCAACGACCGTTTGCAGCATGACCTTGAGCTATGCGTCAAATATAAAGTGCCTATCATCATCACCTCCCTCGGAGCGCGGCCGGAGTTGAACGAAGCGGTCCATTCGTACGGTGGCATCACGCTGCATGACGTGATCAATAACCGCTTTGCGAAAAAGGCGATCGAGAAAGGCGCGGACGGACTCATCGCCGTGGCGGCCGGTGCCGGCGGCCACGCGGGCACCACCTCGCCCTTTGCACTGGTGCAGGAAATCCGGGAGTGGTTCGACGGTCCGCTGATTCTCTCCGGCTCTATCGCCAATGGCAGAGCCGTTCTCGCCGCCCAGGCCATGGGCGCGGATATGGGCTACATCGGCTCCGCCTTCATCGCCACGCGCGAGGCCAATGCGGACGAAGCCTACAAGCAGATGATCGTGAGTTCCGCAGCCGATGACGTGATGTACACCAACCTCTTCACGGGCGTCCACGGCAACTATCTCAAGCCCTCCATCGAGCGGGCCGGTCTGGATCCGGCCAATCTGCCGCAAAGCGATCCCAGCAAAATGGACTTCGGCTCCACTCGCACCAAGGCCTGGAAAGATATCTGGGGCTGCGGTCAGGGAATCGGCGCCGTGAAAGAGGTCTTGCCCGCCGCGGAGCTCGTCGATCGGCTCAAGCGCGAGTACCGCGAAGCGCGTCAGGCTTTGTGTAGCTAGGCTACAGAACGCATTGGTCTTCCGCGCGGATCTGCATTAAGATCCGCGTACTTCCTGTCGCTGATTGAATTGGCAATGCGCTCCAGCAACATCGCACGCACATCCACGCTGAACCTCAGGGCACGTCCGGCACTTCGCTGGCTGGCGATCGCCCTGCTGATTTTTGCGCAGCTCGCGTTTTCAAATCACGTCCATGAACTGGACGAGGCGGTCAATCACGAATGTACCCTGTGCTCTCAGCTGAGTGCTGTTGAACACGGGCATACCGGTCCCGTCGACCTGCCGATTCTTTCCCTCGGCACGATCAGTGCGACCGCCGTCGAGCAAATCAAACCGCTCGTCCGCAGCGGCAAACTGCTACCGCCCTCCAGAGCGCCTCCCGCCCTTTAGTCGTTTCATTTCTCGCGTTTCAAACTACCGATCGGACAGGCGATCCTGCCGTGTATGCGGCTATCGGCTTCCCCGCTGTCCGTCATGAAATGATTGGAAGGACACACAATGAAAACGAAAGCTTTGGCGCTCGCCATCGCCGCTTGCGGCGCATGGGTTCCCGTCCATGCTCAACACCAGCACGATCACGAACACGAAATTGAAGAAATCATCGTCACCTCAGCGCAGAACAAAACCCGCGCGCAAACCGCGCTGCCGATCGATGTGCTGAGTGGAGAAGCCCTTTCCCGCAACGCCGCCGCGACCCTGGGTGAAACCATCAAGAATACCGTCGGAGTGCACTCCACCTCCTTTGGCGCCGGCGTCGGTCAGCCGGTGATTCGCGGGCTCAGCGGCAACCGGGTCACGGTGTTGCAGAACAACCTCCACACCCTTGACGCCTCCGGCGCCAGCCAGGATCACGCCAGCAGCGTGGAGGCTCTGCTGGCCGAACGCATCGAGATTCTCCGCGGCCCCGCAACCCTCCTCTACGGCGACGCTGCCATCGGCGGTGTGGTGAACGTAATCGACAATCGCATTCCCAACGAAGTGCCTGCGGCCACTCAGGGAGCGGTCGAGCTGCGCAGCAGCACGGTGGATTCCGGCGAGGTCGGTGTACTGCGCTTCGACGGCGGAGCGGGCAAGTTCGCCTGGCATCTGGACGGCGTCTATCGGCAGAGCGACGACTACGATATTCCTGGCCGGGCGGTTGACGAGGCTGCTCTGGAGGCCCTCGCGCATGCACATGAAGAAGAACATGCCCAAGAAGAAGCCGGTCACGAGGAGCTGGAAAATACCAAGGGCTTCGTCGCCAACTCTTCCACTGAATCGCAGAGCTTGACTGGCGGTGCCTCCTGGGTCGGCGGGCGCGGCTTTATCGGTCTGGCAATCAACCGACTCGAAAACGACTACGGGCTGCCTCCGGGCGCCCATGGTGCCCACGGACATGAGGGTGTACACGAGGAAAACCTCGCTGAGCAAACGCATGAGCTTGAGCATGGCGATGAGGTTCGCATCGAAATGGAGCAGACCCGCGTCGATCTAGAGAGCGGCCTCGAACTGGACGGCTTTCTCGAAAGCCTGAACATGCAGCTAAGCTCCAACCGCTATGAGCACCGAGAAGTATTTGGCCCCGAAGTGGGCACGGTGTTCGAGAACGACGGCCTTGAAGGACGCTTCACCGCCAACCACGGCGGCCCGGAAGGCTGGTCAGGCGTGATCGGCTTGCAAGTGACGGATCGGGACTTCAGCGCAATTGGCGAAGAGTCCTTCATCCCCCAATCGGATATTCGATCAGCGGGGCTCTTTGTCATGGAATCGCTGGAACGCGGCGATTTCATTTATGAGTTCGGCGCCCGCGTCGGTCGCCAGAGCATCGAAACCCGCGGCGCCTGTGATCAAAGCGAAACCACCTTGAGCGCCAGCGCCGCCTCGATCTGGAACTACCGCGAGGATAGCAATCTCAGCCTGGCCCTGAGTCACGCCCAGCGAGCTCCCACAGTGGAAGAGCTCTACTCGAACGTGGATGCCGCAATCTGTGCCACCGCGTCCGATCCGGAGTCCTGGGTTGAGCACGCAGCTACCGCTCGCATCGAATTGGGCCATGCGGATCTGGACGTGGAAGTCGCCAACAATCTGGAGATCGGATGGCACAAGCACCTGGGGGATCTCAAGGCCGAAGTGAACCTGTTCTACAACCAGTATCACGACTTCATTTACTTGTCGGATGTTGGCGAATTCGAAGAGACGGTCGTCAGCCGCTATTTGCAAGACGATGCGACGTTCAAGGGCATCGAAGCCCAGATCGCCTTTCCACTGCTTCGCTTCAGCGAGAAGCAACATCTTGGTTTGAGCCTGTTCGGCGACTACGTGGATGCGGAACTCGACAGTGGTGAAAACAAGGGCGACGACCTGCCGCGCATCCCCCCTGCCCGACTCGGCTTCGAGCTGGCCTATGCGCATCAGGACTGGTTGGCACGGCTGCGAACCACCGCAGTGAATGAGCAGGACAAGGTGGCCGAAGGAGAGCTGCCCACCGACAGCTATACCCGCGTGGACGCCTATCTGGACTACCATCTGCCGCTGCAAAACCAGGAGCTGATTGTGTTTGTGAAGGGCTTGAATCTGCTGGACGAGGAAATCCGCGATCACACCTCCTTTCTGAAGCACTACGCACCGGCACCGGGACGTTCTTTCGAGTTGGGCCTTCGCTACCGCTTCTGATGCTACTGCCCCCCTTGCGCCTGCTCATGGCGCAAGGGCTTTTTGCGGCTAATCCGTTCTCGCCGTGCCGATCCTCGTGCCATGTGTCCGCGCCTGCGGTAGTATGCGCCACTTTGCCCGTGGCCGAAGTCTATGCAGGAACTGACACCTTTTTTCATCGCGCTACTGCTCAGCACTGGGCTGATTGCGGGCGTAATCAACACACTCGCCGGCGGCGGCTCTAATCTCACCCTGCCCGCGCTGATGATCATGGGGCTCCCGGCGGATGTGGCCAATGCCACCAATCGCGTCGGCGTTCTGTTGCAATCCATCGTCGGCACCCGGGCCTTCGACCGTCACGGCAAACTGGAGCGAGGCGACGCTGTCGGCATTCTCGTTCCGACGCTGCTCGGCTCCGGCGTCGGCGCCATGGCAGCTTCCTTTCTACCGCCGATCTACCTGAAGCCGATTCTGCTCGCTACCATGGTGGGCATGGCGGCAATCATGCTCCTTCGGCCCAACCTGATGGCACCCCTTCCGGACGAAATGCCCAAGCATGTCAGCGGTAACTGGTCCGCCTGGCTCACACTGTTCATCGCAGGTGTTTACGGCGGCTTCGTGCAGGCGGGTGTCGGCTTCATTCTGCTCGCTGCGCTGGTGGGCAGTCTGCGTTATGACCTGGTGCGCGCCAATGCGCTGAAGATGATGTGCACCGCGGTGCTGACCGTGCTCGCGTTGGGCATTTTCGTCTGGCGCGATCAGGTGCTGTGGATTCCGGGGCTGGTACTTGCGGTGGGCACGATGACCGGCGCACAGCTGGGCGTGAAGCTCGCCTTGCGGGTTAGCCAGCATACGCTGAAGTGGTTTTTGTTCGTGATGACGTTGGTCGCCAGCGCGGCGGCGCTGTTGTTTTAGGGATAGATGTGAGATGTGAGATGTGAGATGAAAGAGCGTGCACGGGATATGCATAAAGCTCCGGATTGACCGAAGAGGGCTTAGGTTTAGAACGGAGGCTCATTTATGGGAAGCCCGAGCAAAAAACAGATCGTCAAAGCCCTGTTGGAACAACATGGCGAAACCTTCGCGCACGAGCTGCGCATCCACATCGAAAGAAACACTCCCGCCCCGCTCTTTCAGCTTCTCTGCGCAAGTCTTCTGTTCAGCGCGCGGATCGCAACCGGAAACGCCGCTGAAGCGAGTCGTGCGCTGGTGAAGGCGGGGCTGACTACCCCGCAGAAGATGGCCGAAGCGAGCTGGCAGGATCGCGTGGATGTGATCACCTGGCACGGCTACAAACGTTACGACGAACGCACCTCGACCTTGCTGGGCGAGACCGCGCAGACGGTACTGGACAAGTACGACGGCGATCTCCGCAAGCTGCGCGAGGCAGCCGGCCGCGATGTCGAAAAAGAAAAGAAACTGCTCACCCAATTCAAAGGCATTGGCAAAGTGGGCGCAGACATTTTTCTGCGCGAAGTGCAGGGGGTCTGGGATGAAGCATATCCCTATGCCGACCAGCGTGTATTGAAAGCGGCCAAACAGTTGAATTTGGGATCCGACCCTCAGGAGCTTTCGAAACTCGTGTCGCGGAAGGATTTCTCACGACTGGTCGCAGCGCTATTGCGGGTGGATTTGGCGAAAATTACGAGGAGATTCGGAAAGCGGCTTAGATGCGCGGCTTGCCAGGCGAGCCAAGTTTGGCACTCCGAATCCGTTTGCCACTGCGTGGGGGCTCTCGGAAACGCTGTGAATACATCCCTGTACGCTCGTACCCTTCGTCCCTGAAGCGAACGTTCCGAGAGCCCCCACCCAGCGCCAAACTCACTTTAGTGCCATCAGAATGGGAAAGGTATCCAGCGACAAGGCCACATCGATAATGAGCCCGCTCCATTGAAAGAACTCGTTGGCGTCGGACGTCTCCGAAATGAGTTTGCCGGCGGGATGGAGGATTTCGAAAGCTTCGCGGGAGGGACCCCGCGAAGGAGCTACAGGGATGTATTCATGCGTTTTCGAAATGCTCCATCCCGTCGGCAAACGGGTATAGAACTGAGGGCCAGGTGAACTGACCTGGACAACCTGATCGAACAGGCGTAGCCGTGACAAGAGCACCTGCTGCTCGGCGAAATGCATTCCGGCCTGCGCCGGAACGACAAAAAGGGCGACCGAAGTCGCCCTTTCTACGATCATTTTTTCTGTTCATCATCTTCCGATCCCGGCGGTGTGCCCTCTTCCGGGGTCGGCTTCGGCCGTGGTGCCGCGGAGTCCGGCGGGGGAACATCGGATCGGGGTACCGGTTTCTTCGTTGGCTCCGCTTCGCTGCTTTCGCGGGGAGTTTCCTCGGAGCCCTGAACCGCGTTCAGGTTGCTTGTTTCCACTGAAATGGGATCTTCGGTCGTCCGCGATGTAGCCGGTGCTGCATCCGAAGTCTGCGTGTTGGATGGCGTGGTTTGCGAAGACAGTGTCGAGGTCTGATCGCGATCACCGGCAGTGCTTTTGCCTGTCTCGTAGGAACCCGCGCCCGCGGCATCTTTCCCGTAATCGGAAGAACTGGTACCGCCGGTTACATCCGCTGGGATCTTGAAGAATGGGATGCTCAGTGGATATTTCCAGAATTCGCCATTGTTGGCTTTCACGCCGCCGATGATGGCGAAGACGATGTTGAGTACGATCACCGCCACCAGAAACAAGCCGCCAATGACGATGGCCAGCAGAACGAGGCTGAGTGCGAAATAGATGATGTAACTGATGGCCCAGTTCAGAACGATGCGGCCGTGTATGTCCACCGCGCGGCTCTTGTCCTTTTCAGTGGCCCACATCACCACAGGCACGATCAAGCCGATGAAGGGAATGAAGGGAAGAATGACGCCCAGCAGCTGGCTGAAATGGAGGAGCATGCAGAATACACGCTCCTCCATTCCCCACAGCTTGCCGGATTCGGTACCCACGGCGGATTGGGCGAGGATGCGCCCCTTCTCCGCCTGATACTCCTCGGCGCTGAGCACGCCGTCGTCGTGGAGTTGTTTTAGTTTTTGTAGCTGATCGTACTTGTCGCCCATCACTTGATTCCTCGCGCGTTGGTTTCTACGTTCGTCAGCGTCTATCTACTCCAGTTCCAGCTTGCCTCTTTTTAAGGTGAAGGCTGACGTGATTTAAATACGCTCAACTGCCACAGCAACCGCCTCGCCACCGCCGATGCACAGCGACGCAACACCCTTGCTCTTGCCGTACTTCTCCAGTGCCGCCAACAATGTCACCAGAATCCGCGCACCGGATGCGCCAATGGGGTGGCCCAGCGCACAAGCGCCGCCGTGTACGTTCACTTTCTCGTGGGGCAGGTTCAGCTCCTTCATGGCCGCCATGGTGACCACCGCGAAAGCTTCGTTGATTTCGAACAGATCCACGTCCTGGGCGGCCCAGCCGATCTTGTCAAACAGCTTGTTCATGGCGCCCACCGGTGCGGTGGTGAACCACTCGGGCTGATGGGAATAGCTGGCGTGGCCGGCGATTTTCGCCAGCGGCTTCAGGCCGCGTTTTTCCGCTTCGGACTGGCGCATCAGCACCAGCGCTGCGGCGCCATCGGAAATGGAGCTGGCGTTAGCCGCAGTAACGGTGCCGTCCTTGACGAAGGCGGGCTTGAGCTGCGGAATCTTGTCCAGCTTTGCTTTGCCCGGCTGTTCGTCGATTTTGACTTCCACGTCGCCCTTGCGGGTTGTAAAGGTAACGGGCACCACTTCCGCATCAAACGAGCCGTCTTCAATGGCTTTTTGCGCGCGAGTCAGTGAGGTGATGGCGAATTCGTCCTGCTGTTCACGGCTGAAATCGTACTTGCTGGCAGTTTTTTCCGCGTAAACGCCCATGGGTGTGCCCTTTTCATAGGCATCTTCCAGACCGTCCAGCATCATGTGGTCGTATATCTTGTCCGCACCCATGCGGTAACCGCTGCGCGCCTTGGCCAGCAGGTAGGGCGCATTGGTCATACTTTCCATGCCGCCGGCCACCGCCACAGTGGTGTTGCCGAGCGCCAGGCTGTCGTGAGCGTTCATCACCGCCTTCAGCCCGGAGCCGCACATCTTGTTGATCGTCAGCGCGCTGGCGCCCTGAGTGACACCCGCCGCCAATGCCGCCTGTCGGCCCGGCGCCTGGCCCTGGCCGGCCTGCAGTACGCAGCCCATCACCACATCGTCGACATCATTGCCGCTGACGCCGGCCCGTTGCAGGGCTGCAGAAATCGCAGCGGAGCCCAGCTCCACGGCGCGAACGGAGGCGAAGTCGCCCATGAAACCGCCCATCGGCGTTCGGGCCATGCCCACGATTACAATCGGATCATTACTCATACATCTGATTCCTGTAGCAACAAATTCGGGTTATTTGCCCTGCTTCATGGTGGTGTGTGGTCGGGCCATCACTCGCTCCACCATGGGGATGAAGAATTCCAGCGGCTTGGACTCGTAGTTCGGGTCAAAGGCTTCGCCGTCGTAGAGCTCGCAGAATCGCTTGGTGTGCTCGTAATAGGGCGAGTCCTTGTACTTGTCCCGCATGTTGCGGTCCATGCCCAGGTGATGGAAATAGTCGTAGCCCTGGAAGATCTGGTGGTGACGAAGCAGCCAGTAGTTGGCTTCGGAAATGAAGGGCTTGAGGATAGCCGCGGCCAGCTCGCCATGGTCGAAGGTGCTGAGGGTATCGCCAATGTCATGGAGCAGGGCCACCACTACATATTCCTCGTCCTCCCCCGCTTCATAAGCACGGGTGGCGGTCTGCAGGCAATGCTCCAGGCGGTCCACCGGAAAGCCTCCGCAATCGCCTTCCAGCAGCTTGAGGTGGGTGATCACGCGCTGGGGCAGGCCCCTGGCGTAGTCCTTGAACGCTTCCCCGATGATTTCCCAGTCTTCCTTGGTACTGGTTCTGAAACTGGTAAAGGTCGCTCTTTTCATGTTTTCACCTTAAGTTTGCACCTGAAGGGCACGGAAAACGCTACCGGACACAGGCGTGCTTGACTCAGCCGGGCATTTAACAATATTGAGGCCCAGTTGTCTGCCCCCGCGCCCGAACGCGGGTTTTGTGAGCTGGGATGCGTCCCTCATCCCGGGGGCACAGCAAAGGATCAAATTCAAGTCTGTTCCGGCCGGTTATTTTCCGGATAATAACGCTCCTTCGTCGGACCGAAGGTCCCCGAAATCCCTCATCTGGGCCAGTTTTCATGATGAGCCAGGTTCCCTGAATAAAGCCCCTGAACAAAAGTGTGCAGCAAGCTATGAAGTCCATTCCCGCTCGAATCGCAGAAGAACTCCAGGTTAAAGAACAACAGATCCAGGCGGCCATCGGCCTGCTCGACGAAGGCGCCACCGTGCCCTTTATCTCCCGCTACCGGAAAGAAGTGACCGGCGGCCTGGACGACACCCAGATGCGTAATCTGGAGGAACGCCTGCACTACCTGCGGGAGATGGAAGACCGCCGTAAAACCATCCTGGACAGCATCCGCGAGCAGGAAAAACTGACCCCGGAGCTGGAAAAAGCCATTCTGGAGGCGGACACCAAGACCCGCCTGGAAGACCTCTACCTGCCCTACAAGCCCAAGCGCCGCACCAAGGGTCAAATCGCTGTTGAAGCGGGCCTGGAGCCCCTGGCTGACGCCCTGCTGTCCGATCCCTCATTGGATCCGAACACCGAAGCGGCCAAATACCTGAACGAAGAACACAAGATTGCCGAAGCGAAGGACGCGCTGGACGGCGCCAAGTACATACTGATGGAGCGCTTCGCCGAGGATGCGGACCTGCTGGCCAAGTTGCGCGAGCGCCTCTCCGACGAGGCCCATGTCTTCGCCAAGGTGATGACCGGCAAGGAGAACGAAGGTGCCAAGTACCGGGATTACTTCGAATACGACGAGCTGCTGAAGAAGGTCCCGTCCCACCGGGCGCTGGCCATTTTCCGCGGTCGCAACGAAGGCATCCTCTCCATTTCCGTGGACCTGAAACTGGATGAGGACGCCGCGGGCAAGCGCCACCCTCTCGAGATTCTCGTTGCCAGGCACTGGAAGGTCAAAGACCAGGGCCACCCGGCGGACAGCTGGCTGGCGGAAGTGGTGCGCTGGACCTGGCGGGTGAAGCTGCACTCGCATTTGGAAACCGATCTGCTTGGTGAACTGCGCGAGCGGGCCGAGGAAGACGCCATTCAGGTCTTCGCCCATAACTTGAAAGATCTCTTGCTGGCCGCTCCGGCCGGCCCCAAAGCCACCATCGGCCTCGACCCGGGTCTGCGTACCGGCGTCAAAGTGGCGGTTGTGGACAGCACTGGCAAGGTTCTGGACCACGGCGCCATCTTCCCGACCCCGCCCCAGAACCGCACCCAGGAAGCTGAAGCACAACTGGTGCACTGGTGCAAAAAGCACGGCGTGGAATTGATCGCGATCGGCAACGGCACCGCCTCTCGTGAGACCGACGCCTTTGTGGGTCAGGTGCTGAAGAACCATCCCGAGCTGAAAGTGCAAAAGGTAATGGTGAATGAGTCGGGCGCATCCGTGTACTCCGCCAGCGAATTCGCCGCTCAGGAATTCCCGAATCTGGACGTGACCATCCGCGGCGCCATTTCCATCGCCCGCCGTCTGCAGGACCCGCTCGCCGAGCTGGTGAAAATCGAGCCAAAATCCATCGGCGTCGGCCAGTACCAGCACGACGTTTCCCCCACCAAGCTGACCCGCAGCCTGGGCTCGGTGGTGGAAGACTGCGTGAACGCGGTGGGCGTGGACGTGAACACCGCCTCCGCTCCACTGCTGACCCGCGTTTCCGGCCTGAACAAGACCCTGGCCGCCAACATCGTCTCCTTCCGCGACCAAAACGGTGCCTTCAAAAGCCGGGAACAGCTGAAATCCGTACCCCGCTTCGGTGACAAGACCTTCGAACAGGCCGCCGGCTTCCTGCGCGTGGCCAACGACGAGAACCCACTGGATGCCTCGGCGGTGCACCCGGAGTCCTATCGGGTGGTGGAGCGCATCGCCAAGAACAACGGCCGCGAGCTGCGCAGTCTGATCGGCGACAGCTCGTTCCTGAAGTCCCTCAAGCCCCAGGAGTACGTGGACGAGACCTTTGGTCTGCCCACTATCATGGACATTCTCCAGGAGCTGGACAAACCCGGCCGCGATCCGCGCCCGGAATTCAAGACGGCCCAGTTCAAGGAAGGCGTCGAGAAGATCTCCGACCTCAGCGAAGGCATGGTGCTGGAAGGCACCGTCACCAACGTTACCAATTTCGGCGCCTTCGTGGATATCGGCGTCCATCAGGACGGATTGGTGCATATCTCGGCGCTGTCGGAAAGCTTTGTCAAAGACCCGCGTGAGGTGGTGAAGGCCGGCGATATCGTCAAAGTGAAGGTGATGGAAGTGGACGAGCAGCGCAAGCGTATCGGCCTGAGCATGCGTATGGGCGACGAACCCGGCCAGGCAGGCAGCCGCGGCGCCGGCACCAACGATCGCAACAATGCACCGCGCAGGGGTGGCAATCCCAAAGGCTCCGGTGGCAAGCGTCCTCAGCCGATGGACAAGCAGATGGGCACCATGGGCGCCCTGCTGCAGCAGGCTCTGAAGAAGGACAAGTAAGCCGAGCCAACTCCCGAGTCCACTCGGCCCCGGCTCTCTTCCAGGCGCGGGCCCGTCCGCTGGACGGCGCCTGCGCATTTGGCGGGCTCTCAACTGACAGGCCCCCCGCTTTCAGGTAACATTCCCGCCCGTTTCCCCCTCTTACTTTTCGCAGCGACAACGTCGCTGCCTCAGCTGTCATAAGAACCTATGCTCAATTCCGACGCTCTCCAGCAGCTTTCCAAACTCAAGCAAACCATTCAGGACAACAAGGACTATGGGGAGGGTATCGTACGCGGCACTCAGAACCGCTTCGGCTTTGTCACGCTCGACGACGGCCGCGAAGCCTTTCTGCCGCCCGAGGAAATGCAGCAGGTGCTTCCCGGCGATCGCGTCAAAGTAAGCCTGACCGAGAACGACAAGAAAAAGCATGAAGCCAAGCTGGAAAAGCTGATCAATTCCGACCTGAAGGAATTCGTCGGCGAATATGTGGAAAAAGGTAAAAACCACTTTGTCGCCGTCGATCATCCGCAATTGTCGCGCTGGCTGTTCGTACCGCCCAAACAGCGAAAGGAATTCAAGAACGGCGATCTGGTTAGCGGCATCATCACCCGCCACCCGTTCGGCGACGGAAAGGCGCAAGTGAAAATACTCGCCAGGATCGGTCGCCTCGACGAAGCGGGAATCGAGCGCCAGTACATGATTCACAAGCACCGCCTTGCCAGCGACTGGGGCGCGGATGTCGAACAGGAGGTTCAGGCGATCAAGGCGAAAGCCGATTCGCCAGACGCTTTGCCACAGAAAGACGAGCGTGAAGATCTGACCGCGCTCCACTTCGTCACCATCGATGCGGAAAGCACGCAGGATATGGATGATGCACTTTGTGTGGAGCGCCGCGACGACGGCTGGCTACTGTATGCCGCAATCGCCGATCCCGCTGCCTTTGTGGAGCCTGATAGTGCGCTGGATAAAGCGGCGCGACAACGGGCCACGTCGGTGTATTTCCCGGGCCAGTCCTTGCCGATGTTCCCCAGCGAACTGTCCCAAGACGCGTTTTCCCTTTTGGCTGACGTTGAGCGTCCGGTCGTCGTCTGCAAGCAGCAGGTTGCTGCCAACGGCGAAATTACCGACTTCAGCTTCCATAGCGCCGTGATCCGGTCGCGCTATAAGCTCAGCTACAACCAGGTCGCTGACTTGCTGAAAAACGACAATCGCGATGCAGTCCCCGCCGATTGTGTTGAACTGCTGACTGAGCTGCACAAGCTGGCCACTGCACGGAAGCAGTACCGGCAAGACAATCATGTGGTTCAGGAAGACAAGTTCGACTATGTCTTCCGACTCAACAAGCAGCAGAAGATTGAAAAGGTCGAGCGGCGCCAGCCCACTCTCGCCCACCAGGTGGTGGAGGAAGCCATGCTCGCCACCAACTGCTGTGCCGGCAACTTTTTTGCTCAGGCTGCCGAGCGGATCGGACAGGCCAGCGGAGGCCTTTTTTCCAGTCACGCCGGCTTTCGTCCGGAGCGTGTGAACGAAATCGAGCAGCTGCTGAAGAAAGACAAGCCGGAGATGGATAAGCTGGAAGTGGAAGTGCTGGACAGCTACCGGCAACTGATTCGCTCCCTGCAACAGGACGAAGACAATACCGTGCTGCTGGCCACGCTGAAGCGACGCCTGCAGCCGGCCAGCGTCAGCGCCGAGGCCGCGCCCCACTTCGGACTCGGCTTCGATTTCTATGCCACGGTCACCTCGCCGATCCGCCGCTACCAGGATCTGCATAATCATCGCGTCATAAAAGCCCTGCTTGCGCAGCACAATGGTGGAAAGCTGGACGACGCCCTCGCCGATGAACTGCAACAACAGATCGTGCGGAATCGTCAGGCCTGTCGCCAAGTGGAGCAGTGGCTCTTATGTCAGTACCTGGCTGATAAGGCAGGCCAGCAGTTCGACGCGACCGTGGTTTCCGTGGCCAGCCAGGGCATTGTGGTCCGGCTCACGGATGTTGGCGCCGAAGGTTTCATTCCTATACGCGGCAGCAAAAAGAATCCCCCCAAGTACGACTCGCTGAGAATGACGCTCACGCAGGGGGATACCACCTACCGTCTGGAGCAAGCAGTGCGCGTCAAACTGGATAAGGTCGATCTGGCGAACAAGCAGCTGCAAATGAGTGTGCTTGAATCCAGCCAGCCGAGCGAGGATACCGCCACAACCATGTGACCGGGACTTTTGATCAGCCCCGGGATCATTAACAACAAACCATAAGGACGGAGGCAATAATGACAAGAAGGACCTGTCGCACTTTCCCGGGCATTCTACTCGCTATTCTGCTTCTCACTGTGTCCGCGCTCAGCTCAGCGCAGACACAGTGCAGCGACCCCTCCAGCACACTGCTGTGGGAAGTCCAGGGACAGAACAGCACCGTTTATCTTTTCGGCTCCCTGCATCTGGGTGACGCCAGTTTCTACCCCCTTCCGGAAAAAATCGAACGCACCTTCCGCAACGCCGACCATGTGGTGTTCGAGGTGGATCCCCATTCGATGGCGACCGCCCAGGCACAACAGCGCATGCTGCAGATGGGCAGTCTCCCACCGGGCCAGACCCTTCGCGATCTCGTGTCGCCGGCAGTCATCAGTGATCTGGAGACGCGACTGCGATTCATGGGCCTGCCGTCCGAGAACTTCATGCAATTTCGGCCGTGGTTTCTAACTTTGATGCTGACGAGTCTGCAATACACCTCGCTTGGCTACTTCCCCGATTACGGCGTCGAACAGTACATCGCGCGGGAAGTCCCGGACGCCAACCGACTCGCCCTGGAAACGCTGGAGGCGCAACTGGGATTTCTCCAGCACTTGGATGGTGAAGCCTTCCTGGGTTACACCCTGGCGAGCTTCGAGGAGGGCCGGCAGATGGCTGGCGCCCTCGTAGAGGCCTGGCGCTGTGCCGACAAAGATGCTTTGAATGAGCTGCTTACAAAAGGCTTCGAAGCAGAGGAGATGCCCGACATCGATTTGGAAGCGCTGAAGAACGTTCTGATCGTCCAGCGAAACATCTCAATGACGGAGAAAATCCGCACGTATCTTCAGGATGGCGAGGGAGAATACTTTGTCGTGGTCGGCAGCGCCCACTACCTGGGAGAAGGCAGCATCGTGGAACTGTTGCGCAAACAGGGTTACGAAGTCACAGCGGTCCGCCTCTAGCGGACTGTCTTCGTCAAATCGCAAGAGCCACAGTCCGAGGTCAAGGAGAGGGAAGATGGCCGACTACAATGAGGTAATCCGCTTCTGGTTCGAGGAGCTCGAACCCACCGACTGGTGGAAAAAGGATGCAAAGCTCGACGAGCACATTGCCCGGCGCTTCATGGACCTCCATCAGGCTGCAGTTGCCTGCGAGCTTTACTCCTGGCGTGAATCTGCGCTGGGACGCCTCGCAGAGATCATCGTGCTCGATCAGTTCTCCCGCAACATCCATCGCGATACCCCGCTGGCTTTCGCCAATGACCCCATCTCGCTCGCGCTCGCCCAGGAAGCCATCGCCCAAGGTGCGGACAAGAGGCTCACTGAGATTCACCGCACCTTCTTGTACATGCCCTTCATGCACAGCGAATCCGCGCTGATTCACGAGTGGGCACTGGAATTGTTCGAGGCGAACGGCATCGACAACAGCACCCGCTACGAACGTGCTCACAAAGCCATCATCGACCGCTTTGGCCGCTACCCGCATCGGAATGCAATCCTTGGCCGCAGGTCCACCGCCGCGGAAGTGGCATTTCTAAAGGAGCCGGGTTCTTCCTTCTAGGTTCGACCCCATTTCAGCCCCACACCCGAAAACAAATCTCTCCCTGCCAATGGACGGCCGCCCGAGCTGCCGCCCGAGCTGATCTCTGGTCGTCAAGACTCATGCTTCCTTCGTATTTTGAATGTGACCCAGTTCACAAATTGATGAGCTTGTGTATGCTAGCGACCGCGGGGTCATCACTCGGCTCCGCCGCACGGACAAACAGAAAATTTAGGACGAACTATGAAAAACAACAGCGTAATTACCGCTTCAGTTGTCGCATTGGGGATCATCAGCTTACCCGCCCTGGCCTCCAAAGGCGCAGCGAACGGGCAACCCTTCCAATACCTTCAGTCGCAAATTGATAGCAATCGGGCGCTTATCCAGGCCAATGCTGGTGCTATAAGCGATCTCATCGCGGATGTCGCAGCAATAAACACACGCATCGACGAAGTAAGCACGGACATCGACGATCTCGCATTGCAGGTCGCCGGCAATACAGCTCAAATCGACCAAATTCTTGGACAAATCTCTTCGACCCAATCTGATCTCACTGCACTGCGTGGCGACGTGGCGGACCTTGCTGCACGACACGCGACGGATTTTGACGCAATCAGCCAGGCCTTGGACGCCGTGGACGCCGAGCTGGTGCGTTTGAACAATATGCGTCAGGCGCTCGCCGTAGAACTGAATGCCGCGCTCACCGCTCTGAACGATGCTATCGACGATAATGCATTCGCCATCGATTCCTTGCTTGCGCAACTGGTTGCCGTCAACGCACAGCTGACCATTATCAACAGCAGCATTGCCGATTTGAATGATCGCAGCGACCAGCTCGAAGAGGCGCAAGCAACCTATGCATCTCAACTCGCAGAACTCACCAGTATCGTGGGCAGCCTCGGGAATGCGGTCGAAACCCTGCAGAGCTACCACCTGTTCACCTTCGAAGGCATTCAGACCAATCTGCCTGTCGATTCACTGAATGGTTGGTCCCAGTGCTACAGCGCCAGTTACGCGGATCTGAACGCACATGCCGAGAACATGGTCGCCGCCTGTACCGGCAGCAAGATCATGCTGGCCTGTCGTCAGACTGGAAGCGACACACTGACCGTTGCCGCCTACGCGAACCGTCAGGATGTTTTCTTTGATACCGGCACCGGTAACGGGGTTCACACTGCGAATGGCGTCGACTGGTACTACTCGCCCAACTACTCCATGGGCTTCGCTCCTGTGGGCGAAGGCGTCACTCGATACCAAGCTGATATTCAAGATCAATCTGATCCCGAGCGTCTCAGCTGGCACACGCTCGACCAATATACCAGCGGCTGGCGTTGCGGCAGCGCAGTCTGGCTGAACGGTAATGTCAGTTGGGAAAAGGTTATTTACCAAGCCGACTAGTGAAAACGAAAAGAGGCAGCCCAGTGCCGCCTCTTTTCTCACATTTTTACATCTGCCAACTCACGGCCGGTACTCGTTCCCGACGGTACCGGCATTTCCGCCTTCCTTGGCGGTCATCTCATGTCTCTTCCAGCATGTGCACCGTTTTCTCCAGCCCTAAATCCTGCTCGTCGATAAACTTGAACTGGCTCCAGGCGAGACGAATGATATCGTTGTGGTGCAGACGGATGCGGACGTAGACGCGCTTGCCATTGACGAAAGTGCCGTTCGTGCTCTCCAGATCTTCCAACCAGTATTCCCTGTGGTTGGCGAAATGTTTGTTCGGTTCCATTTCGATCACCGCGTGCCGACCGCTCACGGCTTCTTCATTGATGTGCACGATATTGGAAGGATGCCGGCCAATGGTAAGCGGCTGTTCGGAGAGCTCGAAGCGATGCGTGACGACGTCATCCACTAATTGCGCCAGGAGAGCCATAGGATTCACCTCGTTATCCGTGCGTTTTGGGCATTCTAGTGCAGTCGAATCGAGGCCTCTGTGAACCGGGTGCAATTTCTTGGCGAAGCTTTTTCTTATTTGGCTTCGCCAGCGAGTTTGCGCAAAGCATCAGCCATTTCGGCGGCGCTTGCAAAACGTTTGGCCGGCTCCTTATGCAAGGCTCTGTTCATGATCCGCGTGATCCCGGTGGGCAGATCGGGGCGTCGCTGGCGGATGCCGGGCGCCTTTTGGTGAATGATGTTGTAAGTCAGGCTGGCGAGCGTATCGCCAGTGAATGGCAGCTCGCCTGTCAGCAACTGAAAGAGCGTTACGCCAAGGCTGTAGATGTCTGTCTGGCGATCTACCCGGGCGCCTTTCAACTGCTCTGGTGACATATACAAGGGACTTCCCAGAATGTCCCCGGTGTTGGTTTTGGCGCTGTCCACGATGCGCGCCACGCCGAAGTCGGTGACCTTCACATGACCGGTTTGCGGATTGAACATGATGTTCGCTGGCTTCACATCGCGGTGGATCACTTGCTGACCGTGGGCATAGTCGAGCGCATCCGCCGCTTCAGCGACAATCCGAAAAACGTCCCGCATCGCCATCCGCTTGTCCTCGCTGATATAAGCGTTCAGTGCATTACCCGGTACGTAGTCCATCGCGATGAAGGCCAGATCGTGTTCTTCACCCACGTCGTAAATAGTGACGATGTTGGGATGATTGAGCCGCCCCGCTGCTTCGGCTTCGCGAAAAAAACGTTGCTTGAACTGCTCCAGTTCCCGAGAATCCAGCTGACCGTAGCTGAGGGTCTTGATGGCGACGGGCCGGGCAATTTTTGGATCGCGGCCCAGGTAGACGATCCCCATTGCTCCTCGCCCCAGCTCCCGTTCGATTTCGTACCGTCCGAGGACCGGCTTGTTGATGCTGCTTTCCGAGATGATCAGCGTCTTGGTAATGCCGGTGTCACCGCTCAAGGTCGCGGCTCCGCCACTACTGAAGGCCATGAGCTTTTCCACTTTTTCCGCGGCATCGCGAAAATTCTTCTGCCGCTCGACGATTGCGCGATAGGTCTTCAGGGCTTCCCCATAGTGGCGCTTCCGCTCCTGCTGTGAGGCCAGGTCGTACATGAGGCCCAGCACCGCCTCGGTGGTAAAACATTCCTTCACCGCCAGCAAGGCATCATCGCTGCGACCGTCGCGAAATAGCTGCAGGCCCAGTTGGTAGCGCGCACCATGTGCGGCCGCCTGCAATTCGACCACGCGCTCTTTCTGTCGCTTCCACAGCAGCATCAGAACATGTCCGAGGACGAGCAGCTGAACCGGCAGACCCATCGGGAGCCAATGCCATTGGGTGATTTGCCAGCCGACCTGCGCCACCAGCAGTATCACCACCAGCAGGCTGGTCGCCAATGCACCGGCCGCGTAGGAAAGTTTCGGCAACAGCACCGTCAGATAAAACGCCGTCAGTAGCATCACAGCGACGAAGACGCCGCTGAACCAGAATGGCGTGCGGTAATAGGTGCTGCTGTCGAGGCTGCGCAAGGCATTCGCGAGGCTCGCCAGCTCCTGCGAGCCGGACTGTCCGAGCAGAACCACATTGTGGTCCAGACGCTGCTCCAGTGCATCGTCGAGCGAGATGCGCTGCATCGAGGCGTGGTGGGGGTAGGAAATGAACGTGCCGTTCGCGGAGACCGGCAACTGCACGCGGCCTACTCGCAGGGTATCGCGCTCCTGCCAAATCACTTCGTCGGCGCGATTGATCTTCGCGTAGAGATCAAGCAAGGGGCTGGGCGTCCAGGTATGTTGGTCCCTGACGAGCAGGCGCTCTGTGCCCAATACACTGCCAATCCGCCTCAGTGGTAATTGCTCAGGAGTGGGCAAGCCGCCCGGGAAAGAGCCTGTCATGGATACCTGTTGGGAGACCGGGACCCTGCTCAGAAATGCCGGACTGGCAACCGTGACCTGCGGATGATCAACAAAGGTCGCCAGACCACCACTGGTGTGCAGATATCTCTGGATCAGGAGCTGCTGTTCGCCGGCAAACGGCGGGGCCGCGCCCTCGCCATTCCAGAGACCGCCAACCAGATCCACTATTCCGCTCGGCTGGCTGTCCAGCGCTTCGGGCAGAACAAGGCCCACGCTTATTTTGTCGCTGGCGGTGATCCGGTTGAGCAACTGGTAGGTGCGTTCCGCCCGCCCGGAATCTTGGGTAAGAAACACGACTTCCTCGTCGGGCAATTCGACCAGAGAAATGCCCATGTCCGGCGTCGGTACGTTGTGCAACTGAAGACCAAGTCGGAAAACGAGCTGATCGAGCCAGCCAAGGGAGGGGGGAACAGCGGGTAGCAGAGCCAGCAGCAGCGCCATGCCGGCAACCAATATGCGCAGGTTGAAGAGGTTCGCCACCCGGTCCGCGAGTGACTTTTCGACTCCTTTTTTCATACCCCTTTCTTCATACGCCAAGGCACCCGATGTGGGCGTTCAATGGGGATACTATTCGGTGTAATAGACGCCGGGAATCCAGCTCTTTTTTATTTTCAGAGTTTGGGCGAATTCGTCAGCAAGTTCGTGAACAAATTCAAACTCGTGAGTGCCAATAGCGACTACATCTCCTTCGGCGAAGATGTGTTCTTTTATCCGGCTCCCCCTGAAAAAGAGCCCGTTGGTACTGTCACAGTCGACCATGACATACAGCTCGCCGTTTTTCTGCACGATTGCATGCTCGGCACTGACTGTGCCGTCATCGAGCACAATCGTATTGTCGGCAGCTCGACCGATTGTCAAAGAGTCCATCAACTCGACGGCTCCGATCACTGCCCCGTTTGCATAATGTCGCAGGAACGCCATCTCAGTCTCCAGTCGTGAGCCTCCAGTCGCCAGATGAGCCTGCCAGTGATTTTTATCTGATGACTGTAGACTGGGCTCTGGAAACCTTTTCTGGATCATAAGCGCAGGAGAACACAGCCGGCAAACCGCTTGCGCGGCCGCCTGCTGTTTTGTGATCCGGGTCTGGTTTTAGAGGAAGGTGGGCTACTTGGACCCGGCGATGAATCCGTCCAGGATCTGGCTTGGTATCTGCCCCACGGTCACATGCTTGGGTCCTCGTCCCGCGGGAACGCGGGCAATCTCGGCTTGCTGCTGCAGATCGACGATCGAAATATCATCGCTTCGCGTGTTGGGCAGAATGCAGAGGCGACCATCCTGGGCCACTTCCGCCCAGCTGGGAGCATCGCCCACAGGAACCGTGGTCACCAGGGAAAGATCATCGGCTTCGACGATCGCGGCGTAATCAGAGGCACGGCCCGCGATACAAAGAGTCGTTTCGTCAGGCGTCAGCGCCAGGCCGTGATGAGGCGCTTCGAAGTCCCAGTCGCTTTCACCGACGCCATCCGCCACCGGCAGGTCTGTTCGCGCAGTAATCTCGTCCGCTGTCAGATCGCGAGTCACCACGGCGTGGGTGTTCGAGAGCTGGGCGAAAAGGCGCTTGTTATCTTCCGTCACTTTGAAGGGACGAATGCCTGCCTCGAACTGATGTTTCTTCAACACTTCGAGGGTCTCCGTATCGGCTACGGTGACTGTGTAAGCATCGGGACTTTGGCCGCGCTCTTCGAGAC
Source organism: Proteobacteria bacterium 005FR1 (assembly GCA_026192395.1). Classification (GTDB taxonomy): domain Bacteria; phylum Pseudomonadota; class Gammaproteobacteria; order Pseudomonadales; family Cellvibrionaceae; genus WACF01. The sequence goes on along the minus strand of WACF01000002.1, from coordinate 401,034 downwards.
CGAGCTGCATGTCGCCAAGACTGGCCACGTAGACAAGCGAGTTATCGTCGGTCACATGAATGTCGTGGGGCCAGTGACCTGTTTCGAAGGACCCCAGCTTGCTGCCGGTTTCGGTATCGAGAACCTCCACGATGTCGCCCGACTGAATGAGCGCTGCCACGTACAAGCGCTTTCCGTCCGGCGAGATATCCATGTGGTCCGACCGGATCCCCGCAATGGGCGTTCGCCACAGGATCTCGCCGGAAGCGATGTCCATTGCAATCACATCACCGAGGAAACCGCGCGACACGAATACCACGGTGCCGTCGTTCGACAGGTCTGTATCCTGCGCATAATTCTTGCCGCCCCGCCCTTCGATCATGTCCTGTGCATACCACTGCATCGGATCGCGAAGCAGCGACACTTTCGCTCCCTCTGGCTTCAGGTCGAGCGTCTTGATGATTTTCCGACTCTCAATGTCGAGGATCGAAAGCGTCCCGCCCACCGCATTGGATACCAGAGCAACCTCCCGCACTGTCCCGACCGGCTGCCCGGATGATACCCTCGCCCCGGATCCATAACTGGCCTCACGCCAGAAAAGCAGCAGCCCCACAACGCAAATGATTGCTACAAATGTCAGCAGTATTCGTTTCATTATTATTCTCCCAATAAAGCGGGAACGTGAATCGTGATCAAGCGTGAGCCCACGATAAACAATTCACGATCCGCCTGTTCTCATTCCCACTCAATCGTGGCTGGTGGCTTGCTGCTCACGTCATAGGTAACCCGCGAAACGCCGGAGATTTCATTGATGATCCGGTTAGAGACTTTCTCCAGTAGCTCGTAAGGAAGATGCGCCCAGCGCGCGGTCATGAAATCGATCGTTTCCACCGCCCGCAAGGCAATCACCCATTCGTAGCGTCGCGCATCGCCTACAACACCCACCGACTTCTGCGGAATAAATACGGCGAAGGCCTGGCTCGTCTTGTGATACCAGTCAGCCTTTCGCAATTCTTCCAGGAAAATCGCGTCGGCTTCGCGGAGGATATCCGCATATTCTTTTTTCACTTCACCCAGAATGCGCACGCCCAGACCAGGACCAGGGAAGGGATGGCGGTAAACCATATCGTAGGGAAGTCCCAGCTCGAGCCCAATTTCCCGCACTTCGTCCTTGAACAGCTCACGCAACGGCTCCACCAGTTTCATCTTCATTTCTGCAGGCAGGCCGCCCACGTTGTGGTGGGATTTGATCACGTGCGCCTTGCCCGTCTTGGCGGCTGCAGATTCGATGACGTCCGGATAGATGGTGCCTTGAGCCAACCAATTTACGTCGGTCAGCTTGTGGGCTTCCTGATCGAACACGTCGATAAAGGTATTGCCGATGATTTTGCGCTTGGCTTCGGGATCCGTCACGCCCGCCAGCTTGCCGAGGAACTGCTCTTCCGCATTGGCGCGAATGACTTTAACACCCATGTTCTTAGCGAACATGTCCATGACCTGATCGCCCTCTTCCTTGCGCAGCAGACCATTGTCGACGAAAACGCAGGTAAGCTGATCGCCAATGGCTTTGTGCAGGAGCGCCGCCACCACTGAGGAATCGACCCCGCCGGACAAGCCGAGCAGAACTTTGTCCGTACCTACCTGTTCGCGCACCGCTTCAATTGCATTCTCAACGATGTTAGCTGCAGTCCAGTTGGTTTCGCAGCCGCAGAGATCAACAAGGAAGTGTTCGTAGATGCGCTTGCCCTGGGTCGTGTGAGTCACCTCGGGATGGAACTGAACGCCGAAGAAACGTTTTTCCTCACAGCTCATCGCAGCAATCGGGCAGCTCGGTGTGGATGCCAGCAGCTGAAAGCCTTCAGGGATCTCCGTCACCTTGTCGCCATGGCTCATCCAGACATCCAGATAGGATTTACCGTCGTGACCTACATGGTCTTTGATGTCCTTGAACAATGCACTGTCTGCCTCCAAGGCCACCTGCGCATAGCCGAATTCCTGGTGCTTTGAACTCTGCACATGTCCGCCCAACTGGACGGCCATGGTCTGCATTCCATAGCAGATGCCGAGTACCGGCACGCCGAGTGTAAAAACGGATTTGGGGGCACGTGGCGAAGCGGATTCACCCGCAGTAACGGATTCGGGACCGCCTGCCAGAATGATGCCCTTGGGAGCAAATTCTTCGATTTCCTCGTCAGTCATATCGAAGGCGCGAATTTCGGAGTAGACGCCGATTTCGCGGACACGGCGGGCAATCAGCTGAGTGTACTGGGAACCGAAGTCGAGAATGAGAATGCGATGAGCGTGGATGTCTTGACTGGTCATTGGTAGGGATAACCTTGGCTTGGCACTGGCTGGGAGTTCATTAGCCTCGAACCGTTTGGCACTGGGGGAGGGACTTTTGAAAACGCATGAATACATCCCTGTAGCTCCTTCGCGGGGTCCTCTCCCGCGAAGGTTTCAAAAGCGCCTCCCCCAGCACCAAACTCACTCCGGGGCAGATTCACCTGCATTTGCTTCGAGTTGCAAACAAAAAATGAAAACTAAAACGGGGCCCGCAATTGGCCCCGCTAATAGCAACACATTAATATGGCATTGTACGAGTTTGGTGGTGGGGTGAGCATTTCAAAACCTTCGCCGCAGGACGCGGCGCAGGAGCTCCAGGGATGGACTTGTGCGATTTTGAAATGCTCACCCCACCACCAAACGTGCTACTGGCACCGAACGGTTCAACGCCCCGAAATCGGATAGTTCGGTGCTTCCTTGGTAATCTGCACGTCATGCACGTGAGACTCACCCATGCCGGCCGAGGTGACTCGAACGAACTTGGGCTGGGTGCGCATGGTATCGATGTCCACCGAACCGGTGTAGCCCATCGCCTGACGCAAGCCACCCATCATTTGATGCACGATGACGGTGAGCGGCCCCTTGTAAGGAACGCGTCCTTCGATACCTTCCGGAACCAGTTTTTCCGTACCGGATTTTACGTCCTGGAAGTACCGGTCCGAGGACCCCTGGGTTTTCGCCATCGCGCCCAGTGAGCCCATGCCGCGGTAGGACTTGTAGGTGCGGCCTTGGAACAGTTCTACCTCGCCCGGTGCTTCTTCGGTTCCAGCGAACATGGAGCCCATCATTACGGCGCTGGCGCCGGCGGCGATGGCCTTCGCAATGTCGCCGGAGAATCGAATACCGCCGTCAGCGATTACCGGGACATTGGTGCCGGACAGCGCATTAACTACATCGGCGATAGCCGAGATTTGCGGTACACCGACGCCGCTAACAATACGGGTTGTGCAAATCGAACCGGGGCCGATACCCACTTTGATGCCGTCTGCACCGGCTTCAGCGAGCGCAATGGCACCTTCGGCGGTGGCGACATTGCCGCCGATCACCTGCAGGTCCGGGTACTCGCGTTTGATTTTCTTGACTCGCTCCAGAACGTTGCGGGAATGGCCGTGAGCGGTGTCCACCACGATCACGTCCACACCGGCCTTCACCAGCGCGGCAACGCGGTCATCGGTTTCCGGACCTACGCCGACGCTCGCACCCACTCGCAAACGACCTTCCGGATCCTTACACGCACTGGGGAAGGTCTCGGCCTTGTTGATGTCTTTGACAGTGATCAGGCCGCGCAACTCGAAACTTTCATTGACCACCAGCACTTTCTCGATGCGGTGTCGATGCAATAACGCGCGCACCTCGTCAGAGCTGGCGCCTTCGGCAGCGGTCACCAGCTTTTCCTTCGGGGTCATGATGCTGGCGACTTTTGCGTCAAGATTGGTTTCGAACCGCACATCGCGACCGGTGACGATGCCGACCAGGTCGCCGCCTTCAAGTACCGGTACGCCAGAGATGTTGTGCTGCTTGGTGAGCGCCACGAGATCGCGAATGGTTGCGTTCGCGTCGATGGTGATAGGGTCTTTTACTACGCCCGCCTCGAATTTCTTTACCGCGCGCACTTCCATCGCCTGCTGCTCGATGGTCATGCTCTTGTGAACGATGCCGATCCCCCCTTCCTGCGCCAGAGCAATGGCGAGGCGGGATTCAGTCACGGTATCCATGGCGGCGGATACCAGGGGGATATTCATCTCGATGTTGCGGGTGAGCTTTGTTTTCAGGGAGACGTCCCTGCCGATGACTTCGGAATAGCCAGGAACCAGAAGAACATCATCAAAGGTGAGGGCTTCCTGAGCGATGCGTAGCATAGAGTTAACCTCCTTAGGTTAACGCGACATTATACCAGCGCAGAGTCGCCGCCCGCCAGAGGTTGGGAGCTTTTTGAGCCGGCCTCAGCCGTAGATAATTCGCTCCCGGCGGAGCTGCTTCGCCACGATTGCTGCCAGTGCCAGGGCCACGATCAGGCAAATGCCGCTCGCGGCGAACCACTGCTGCAGGCTGGTGGGTTCGCCCAGGAAAATCGCTTCCATCAGGGTCAGCGAGCCGAGCACAGGCACCCACATCTGCCAGTCGGCGATCGAGTCCGTGAATACCACGTAATAGGCGAGCCCAAGCGGGGCCATGAACAAAAAGCTGATATAGGTTTGCGCTTCCTTGAAGGACTTGGCGAATATCGACACCAGCAGCTGCAGGGCGGTGGCGAGAGCGATCAGCGGTAGTGCCACCAGCGTGGCTCGCAGCAGGTCAACGGCGGTGATCCGGTAGCTGGAACCGAGTCGTTCCAGCGGCAACGAGGGTACCAGGATGTAGACGGCGGCTATTGCCATCAGCAGAACGACTGCAGTGCAGGCCATGGCTGCAATCCATTTGCCCGACAGGATCAGTTCGCGGGAGACCGGGTTCAGCAGCAGCGGTTCGAGGGAGTTTGCCTCGCGCTCACCCGCCATCATGTCCACTGACAGTCCGACGCTGGACATGAAGATGGTAACCACCATCATCATCACCAGCATAAGCGGGATTATGGCGAACTGCTCCTTGGCCACGTCCACGTCCTCGAGCACCACCGGATTGGCGACTTGTGGCGAAATGCCCCGCGCGATCAGACGCAAGCTGCCGATCTGCCCGCTCCACTGCTGGATGAGCTGTTTGATCCGAAAAACCGTCCCCTGAATGCTGTTGTGGGAGCGGTCATACACGAGCTCAAGCCGGGCATTGCCAAAGTCCCGAAATTTTTCCGGGAAATCGCTGGCGACCACCAGAACGAATTCCCGCCGCCGGCTTTCCACCAGGGCCAGGGGATCGCCCTCCACCTCGACAATCTGGATTCCCGCCTCGCGGAACCAATCCATGAGTGGCGCCGCGTGCTGGGCGCCCTGCACCGGCAGTTCAAAGGCGGCACTTTTTTCCTGAATGTTGATAATCAGCAGCACCACGCCATAGATAACGACCAGGAAGGACAGCGGCAGAAAGAACAGAGTCATCAGCGCCCGCTTGTCCCGCAATCCATCGCGAAGCTCCTTGCCGATGATGCTTCCGAGGACGCTAAGCATGGATGGCCTCCGCTCCGTAGGCTAGCCGCACGAAGGCATCCTCCAGGTTTTCGCATTCCGATAGCTGCCTCAGCTGATCGAGGCTGCCATCGGCAACCACTCGACCGCCGCTGACCACAATGACACGGTCGCAGACCTGACTGACTTCGTGCATCAGGTGACTCGACAGCACCACCGCCCTGCCCTCGCTCTTCAGGTTGAGCAGCAGCTTGCGCACGGCGCGGGTGGTGAGGACATCCAGGCCGTTGGTGGGCTCATCCAGCAGCACATAATCCGGCCGGTGGACGATGGCGCGGGCCAGCGCCACTTTGGTGCGCTCGCCATGGGAAAAGCCTTCCACTCGCCGGTCGATAATCTGCTCCATGCCTAAGAGTTCCTCGAGCTGATCGATGCGCTCCGCCAGCAGCTCCGGTGGGAGGCCCTGCAACTGCCCGAAATAGGCGATATTTTCCCTCGCCGTGAGTCGCTTGTAGAGCCCGCCTCCATCCGGCATCACGCCCAGGCGGCGCTGAACCGCCTGCGGTCGCTCCATTACGTCGATCCCGTCTACCTGAACCGAACCCGAGGTGGCTCGGACCAGTCCGGAAATTACCCGCATGGTGGTGGTCTTGCCGGCGCCATTGGGCCCCAGCAATCCAACGATTTCGCCACGGTCGATCCGGAACGAAACCTCGTCCACCGCAATCACCTTGCCGAAGCGCTTGTGCAGGCTGCTCACTTCAATCATCGCTACCTCCCTCTGCAGTCATCGCGGGGCCTGCCGGAGACACGAAAGGCGGCAAAGGGCGGACATTTTCGACACAGGATGTATCCAGACGCTGAACGCTGCCCTGCTCGATGAAGTCGACAATGAGGTCGTCCACACAGCCCGAGTAACCCGCCATGTGGTGCGCTCCCGGCACCCGCACATGGAGGCTGTTGCCGAGTGTCTCAGCCGCAAGGTCGCCCCAGCGCGGCGGCGTAACGGGGTCCAGTTCGCCAGACAGCAACAGAACCGGCGTATCGCTCGCCACCGGTTCGAAATAGCCTTCCGGGAGAATGCCCTCAGGCCAGAATTCACAGACCTGCTGCATCTGTTCCACCGGGTTCAGCTGGAGAATAGGGTCTCGTTCGGCAAGCACTGGCGCCCGGCGGCGAAGGTCCTCGGCGCAAAGGATGGTCTGCTGCATGCCGACGCTCATGGAATCGGACACCTGTTCGGTAAACGTCAGCAGCGGGGCCAGCGGGCGAAAGTCCCCTTGGGCGGCGGAGCTGACGATCAGCGGCAGCATCGGTCCCAATTCGCGCTGGTAGAGGCCGAGCCGAATCAGGCCGGCGAAGAGTTCGCCGCTCAGGCGGACCCGAAGTTCTTTCCCGGTGAGCGGATGCTCGAGCTCGAGCATGCGGGGACTGCGATCCAGCTCCCTGATCAGCTTTCGGGTGGTCCCCGCCAGATCCGGATAGCGCTGCCGGCAGGCAGGCTGCTGCTCGCATACCGAAAACAGCCGCCGCAGGGCATCGTCGGCGTCTCGGGAAGTGTGATGAGGAAGCTGAATAGCCACCGGTGCGACGCTGTCGAGAACGGCGGTTCGGACGCTTTCGGGATGGCGCCGCATGTAGATCAGCGCCGCCCGGGTGCCATAGGAGCCTCCCCAGAGATTGATCCGGCTATAGCCGAGCGCCTCCCGCACCCCGTTGATGTCGTCGATGGCGAAGGGGGTGGTGTAGTAGCGCAAATCCGCGTCATAGCTGGCGAGACATTCGCGCAGCTGGGCTTCCTGCCGGGCAAAGCTCTCTTCAGTGCTGAGGCTGAAATCGACGTTTTCATCCGCTGCGCAATCCAGCGGATTAGACTGCCCGGTTCCCCGCTGATCCACGAACACAACGTCGCGCTCAAGGTTCACCTTGCGGAACAAAGCCGGCAGGCGATCCACTAATTCAGTGGCCGCCTGGCCGGGACCACCGGCGAAGACGAATAGTGGATCCGGCTTGGGAGAGCTGGCAATGGCGGGCAAGCGCAAAATGTTCAGATTCACTTGCCGGGCTTCAGGTCGCTCCGGATTCTCCGGCACCGACAAGCGGCCGCACTGAGCGCGCTTGAGCGCCGGCCTGCTTTGCCCAAGAGTGGATTCACAGCTGTGCAACACCAACGATGCCGACGACCTTGTGTCAGACGTCGAATCTATCGCATTTTCGCAGGCGACGAGGCCGAAAAGGAACAATGCAATCAGCGCCGAGGCAACACGCCGGCGTTTTTGCGAACTTTTATTTCGCTGAACTAATTCTTGCCCAACTTTTACTCGCTGAACTTTTTTAAGCTGAAACTTTTTAAGCTGAACAGGTTTGGACACAGAAGGTTTCTCGGCTGGGAAAGACGAACCAAATTCCCTGAAAACGTTGTTGGAAGCGTTGAATGAATCGATTACGCGTTGACCCCTGGCCGAATCTGCCGTCGAAAGTACACTCTGCCGCCTCTCCACTTACAGTTTTTTTGTCGCCCGCCTTGTTGATTCTTTTTGTTCGGTCATCCGCATCCCTGCTGCGGCATCTTTTGTTCAGTGGAATTGCAGGCTCATTGCGCACTGAACGTATCCTCGCCGGAACACGAGTCCTGCTTCCGTTGATATTGCTCGCCAGTATAGCCAATGTGGCGAGCGGGAGCGAGACGGCACCGCTCGACCGCTCCGGATTTGGTAAAGCCGACCTGCCCTTGTGGAGTGCCCTGACGCCGGCGGAAACAGCTCTCGTTGCGAGCGCCGGGCGGCTCGAATCCGCTGACCCCGACGCACTGCTCGACCTCTATCTGATCGCCTCCGGTGATGTACGCAGCCAGAAGGCGATTTCGAAGTACAGGCGGCAAATTGACCAGTGGCTCGCAGCCAACTTCATGATTGGCAGCATCAAGAATGAGAAGCTGCGCGGCCGCAGGCTGCACGAGGCCATGCACGATCATTTTCTCAGTAAAAGCAGGCTGGGCAATGGCAGCGACTCGGACATCGACAATTATCATGTGGATCAGAGCAAGCTGAGCACGCTGCTCGACAATGGGCAATACAACTGCATCAGCTCCGCGCTGCTGTACATCGTGCTGGCGAGAAAAATGGGCCTGGACGCTGAAGGGGTGATCATGCCCTCTCACGCCTTCGTGCAGTTGACCCTCGGCGACGGCGAGGTCGTCGAAGTCGAGACAACGTCCCGAACTGGCTACGATCTCGAGCACGATGAAGAATTTTATTCTCCGGAATCGGGTAACTGGTTCTCGGATCGCGAACTGGACATGCCCACATTCGACGATTACCAGCAGCGCGAGATCGTCTCGCCACTCCGCCTCGGGCTGGAAAACATGTGGAGCCAGCATACTCACCCGGACCGGATGTCCTACGCCGACCGCATGCGCCTGACTGAGATTCGCGCGCAGCTGCAGCCGGACGATCTGGACGCGCAGAAAAACCGGCTGTTCTTCTACACGCGCGAATTCAGTCAGCTCAACGAACAGCAACGCTGGCCGACCTTATTGCGCCTGTACGACGCTATCGGAGTCTGGTTGGACGGCCTGGCTGAAGACATCGCCAAGCAAAGGGACGTTGATCTGGAACTGAAAAACCTCCTTGCCTGGGTGCAGTCCGGCCGGGCGGTTGCGCAACTGCATTCCGAGCAGCCCTCCCGGGCGCTGCAGATGGCCCGGCGTCAACTGGGTAATTTGAATACGCGTATCGAGGATGCGGAACGAATTCGCAGCAATCTGTTCTTCGTGATCGCACACTACGCCAACGAACAGACCGAGGCTGGGCGCTTCGAGCAAGCGCGTTCGGTTTTCGAGGGCCTCGAGTTCGATTGTCTTGCCAATGAGATGTGCGAGAACGCCTTCGCCCGGCTCTATGCGGCATGGGCCGAAACGTTCTGGGATTCGCGCCAGTGGGAAGAAGCGATCTCGGTTTATCTTTCTTACTTAAAGCTGGACGAGAGCGGTGAACCGGCACAGACCTTCCGCGCCAACTTGGAGTCAGCGTATCTGAACTGGGCGAACACCGCTCTTCATGACGATGATTGGCGCAGTGCCAGCCGCCGTCTTGAAAGCTGCACTACCGAGCTGAGCGAATCACGCCGCTGCAGCGACCTGCTGCGGCGAATACAGGAAAAACGGCACATGGGGATCTTCTGAGCTCACCGGTCCTCGGAAACAACTCGCCACTGGCGATCCCACCTGGCCAGTTCGTAATGGTCGGTGAGCGGGAAATTTGGCGGCCGCTGGTTTTCAAAACGTTTGTCGAAAACGAGGCGCGTTGCATAGCGCGGCTCCGTCGCCGACACTGAGCCCGCTGTGATGCTGCCGTAAACATGCAGCGTCCCGCGATTGCGATTGCGAAAACTGCGAACACTGAAGCGACGCCCCGCGTAAATGGCCGCCTGGACCACCAAGTCGCCCGGTCCCACCAGATCGGGCGGACCCACCTCCACGTAGCCTTCGCTGATCAGACCGAGAAAATCCGGTGAGTGCGGCACATCGATCGGATTCCGGGCGTAGCGCAGATCGCCCGCGATGGTAATGCGCCCTTCGGAGTAGATCACCACCTTGCCGCGAACTGTGCCCTCCACTTCCAGGCGAGCTCGATCGCGCCCCAGCAGAAACAGCCCCTCCTCCGGCACTCGACCGCGCCGCTCCCCGCGTTCCTCATGGGCGCCGTCGATATGCCGCCAACTATAGTCGCCGTTCTCGAAAAAAGTCAGACGGACATCGGCATCGAAATAGCGAAGCTGTTCGGGAGTCAGTTGCATGTCGCTGTGTATTGGCGATACGTCCCGCGGCATGTGGATTGGCGCCGCCCGGATTTCCAATCCACCTGGAAAGACGTCGTTTTTACGAAGGCCGCGTCCCAGATCGACACGACCAGCCACCGTGACCTTGCCGGTGAATACCGGAGTTGCGTCTCGGGCCGCGTCCATATTGACTGCCGAGTTGGAATGGAAGCGGCCATCCACCCGATCGCGGGAAATCGCCACATCTGGATCCCAACGATTGATCAGCTGAGCGAAATGCGAGAAGGCCAGGCGTTTGAATTCAAGCTGCGTCTCCCGGCGCTCCCCATCGGTTGCGGCGCTCACTGTGACAAGGGCCTTATCCAGTTCAGTACTTTCGCCCGCCCGCAATTCCGCGGCGATGCGATAGTGTGTCTGCCCTTTGTGCCACTCGAACTGCTCACCCGACTTCAGCAACTCAGGCAGTTTTTGTGCAACTTCTTGCATCCGTCGGTCGATCTCTTGCGCCTCGTGCTCCTGCAGCGGCCTCTCAATGGGGATATTCTTCGGAGGCGCCGGTGGCGCGGGAACTTTGAAAGTCGCCGGTCCGGCACTGACAATCACTTCGCTGTGATCGGGGATGGTCGCCAGGCGAGTATCGGGAATGGGCTCGGGGACGGGGGGCAGTACAGGTGAGGGCTCGCGCGTCGGCTTGGGTGGAGCTTCTCCGGTCGGCGCCGCCAGCGGCTCTTCCCTCGAAAGCTCTTCGGTTGACGTGGCAAGCGCTTCCGGCGCCTTCTCTTCGCTTGAGTCGGTTTGCTGAGCGAGAGCTCGCTGATTCAGCCCCAGGTGCAAGACATGCGAAGTCGCCGTCTCGCCGCTGACGTCGGGCCAGTCGGCCCGGAACACAAAACCCAGCGTTCCGTGGAGAAGCACTGACACAATGACAGCGATAGCGAGTAGTCGGTGCCTGTGGTGTACCGGGTCCTCTCGCATCAGCAGCTCCGGTTGCTATCGATAATTTGCTCTCAGCGCTCGGCTACGACGGGCGCGGAACCATCCTGCAGAGCCTCCGCCGTGCTGAGCAGCATCGGCCACAACGATTGCCAAGTTACCCAGCTATGGTCGCCGGCGACGGTAATGGTATGACCCGTCGGCAACAGGCCATTCAGCAAACGATGGCCCTCCGCGTACTGGTCGCGGTCGCCGTAGCCGAGGTAGACGCGCTGCAACTGGTCTGCCGGCAAAGACTCCAGCCAGGGCCAGATGTTTTCGGCTCCTTCCGCCGGATGATCCCAACCGGAGGGATCGAGAAGATAGTTGTAGTGACCAGGCTCGCCAAGGTAGGGCGCGATCAGAATGGCCGAACTGACATCCTCAGGATGACTTCGCATGTACAGCAGTGTTCCATAGCCGCCGAGGGAGATTCCGACGAAATGGATTCTTTCGTAGCCCTGTGAGATGGCGGGTTGTACCACATCCTCCTTGAGCCTCTTCAGCAGACTCCGGTCGGTGTAGTAACCGATGTGAGAGTTGACGGCAACGGCGTCCAGCATCAGTCCACTGTCGCGCAAGGTTCGAATGAACTCGTTGCGCTGAAACGCCTGAGGGTAGTCACCAATCCCAGGCAACAAGACCATCAGGTCCTTTGTGGCGCTTCCACCAGCATTGGCGGGAAAGCGAACGACTTCGAGAGGTTCGCCCGTCGATTGCAGGTAGTAGCAGGACGTCAAGATCATCGATGCTGCGATCAGCATCAGTTTCAAAAGCCTGAGCATGCGCTTCCTTAGCGGACCTCGAACAGAGTTTTTGCTGCCAGACTCGCCAGCAAAAGGAACGCGGCAGGCAGGCGAGCAGCAAACAGGACGAAACCAGGGTATGGGACCAGGCAGAGAGGCTGTTTGTTTTGGTGGGAGGGAGTGTTGCGGGGTTTCAGGCGTCAGACTGCGATGGGAGGCGGCAGGGGTAGCTACGACACGGCTTCCGTGAACGGGACGTCGTGAGCCGAAGTGAGTCGCGCCTGCAATTTGCCAGCCTGTGAAAGACGGCGACAACCTCGCGGTTGCCGCCTTATCGAGTCGCGGCTTAGCGGGCGCTACCGCCTTCTTTAGCGTGCTCGAACTCCTCCTCTGAAACCAGCTGATTGCTGTCTACATCCATCGCATCAAAGGTTACAGGCTCAATGCCCGCTTCCTGTGCTTCGGTTTCATTCAGATTACCGTCCTGGTCACCATCGAGCTGGCTGAACTCCATGGCTTCCATTTTGGCTTGCTGCTCCTGGGTTTGCTGCTGTTCTTGTTCGCCTGGTTCCTGAGCGAAAACGCCCGCAGAACCTACTGCGAACATGGCGAGTACCAGGGCTGTCATTGAGTTTTTCATGCTTGTCTCCTAGAAGAATAATCCATCATTACCGTCGAGTACCAGCATGGCCTGAACCAACTGGCCAAGCGATTTTTTGTCGCTCGCACGGCCTTTAGCACTGGTTATGCCATCCGCGTAACTGGCTGTTTTGCCGATGGTTTTCATTTTTCTCTGGTTTTTCTGGCGCCAACCTGTTGCCGCTTGGCAACAACAAAGCGACCACCTGTATGCCATTGCCTGATTATCAAGCACTTGCGATGTTGCAAACTTGCAACAGTCTGCTTCTTTCACTGTCTGCAATAGCCAAAATGGGGCTGTGTCCCGGCCTACTGAATGATGCCGGAGCAACGCCCGAGGAGCGTTTTATGGACATCATTTGGCGATGATTTTGCGCAGGTGGTTCAATCGGCTCACCTTGATTCAGCAATGGATTGCGGTGATGGCGCTCACCGTGGTCCCCCTGTTGTTTGCACTCGCCTATGCCTCCTGGTCTCTGACCCAACAATCCGATCAGCAACGCAAGTTGCTGGCGTCTATGAACAACCTGAACAACATGGATGCGTTTATTCAGCGCCAACTCGCCAGCATGGAGCGGGTCTCGCGACAGTATCTGCTCATCGGCGATGATCGATTCGCCGACCTCTATCGCCAGCGTCTTGGCGCGCTCGCCAACTATCGAATCAATCTTGCAGTAACCCTCCCCAGCGGCCGGGAACACGACAAGCTGTCGGAACTGCTCCAATTGGCCCTGCAGATCGGTAACAAGCTCTACCAATCGGATGAGATGGATGCGGGCGAGGTTGACCGCCTGTGGGAACAGGTGAATACGGGGCGGGAGGAATTGAGCGCGCTTATCGATCGCTTCGCCGAAGAATCCACCGCCGCCGGTGAACAGCAACTGCAGCAGGTCCACCGGCGCCTGGCCGTCATCGGCGGCGGCACATTGTTGGCAACTATATTGCTCGTCGGTATCAGTTCAGTGGCAGTGACGCGACCTGTTCGGCGACTCGCTTCTGACATCAACCGCATGGGGCATCAGGATTTGAGTCAGAAGATTGCCATCGAAGGTCCGCGGGACTTTATCGCCCTCGGCGGCAATCTGGAATGGATGCGCCTGCAGTTGCTCGCTGCCGATCGTCAAAAGCAGGCTTTTTTGCAACACATCACTCACGAACTCAAAACACCGCTGGCGGCGATCATGGAGGCGGAATCCCTGCTGCGTGATCAGGTGCCGGGTCCGTTGTCCGAGCGCCAGTTCGGTGTGCTTAACATTCTTCATCAGAATGCACAGAGTCTGCAGTCGCTAATCCAGCAGCTACTCAACTACAACGCAATCAAGCACAGTCATGCCGTCGACCTCGGAGAGGTGGACCTGCGCAGTCTATGTGATCAAATCAGCCAGCAGCTGCACCACACTACGCCGGACAAAGACGTCAAATACGATATCAAAGGGCAAAGCGGAACAGTGCCTAGCGACCGACTATGCCTGGAAATGATCCTTAGTAATTTGCTATCCAACGCGCATCGCAGCGTTCCCGACGGCGGTAGTATCGAGATTGACTGGGGCTGTCATGAAAGAGCCTGGTGGCTGAGTGTCGCCGACGACGGGCCGGGCATCACAACAGAAGAACAGGACAAGATCTTCAAGCCTTTCTTCCAGGGAAGCCAGACTCGCAAGGGGCCACTCAAGGGAAGCGGAATGGGGCTGGCGATCGTCCGTGAATGTGTCGTTCGCCTCAATGGAGAAATCAACCTAAGCTCCACCGCCAATGCGAGGACGGTTTTCACATTGCATTTCCCTCTTGGAAAGCGTGTTGGAGAGCCAACTGGAGCATCGACCGGATACTCGACTGAAGAGCCGAAAGGATTGCCGACTGGAGAGCCCACCGGAGAGCAACGCTGCCATGAAGCCACTTGAGATAGTTTTTATTGCCCTGCTGCTCAGCGGCTGCAGTCAGTCGCCCCGTGTTGTGCAAGCGCCGGAAGATGCGGACGTCATCACCCGGCGCGAAGCAGTGGCAACCGAACAGAACGTTCCCGCGGCGACCGCCGAAGCGCCTGGCGTCGAGGTGCAGGCGGACCAGGGCGAGCAGGACTATCTTCCCGTCGCGGACTGGCTGGTGCAGCGGCGTAGCGCCTGCGATCAAAGCTGGGAGTCAATTGAGACGCAACTGAACCGGCACGAACAGGCTCTGAAACAAGAACAACCGCAAACCGACCATGAGGTAAGCCATGCCTACACTCAGCTGAAGGCCCTGATGCTCGCCACCTGCAATCCTGCCCGCACGCCGGGCGTGCTGCGGATTCTGCTCGACCAAATTGGCGATTATGACTGGCCGCCGGAGCACATGGCGCTGTTCGACCTGCTGGAAAGCGAATATTCCGCCTATGCGCTTCTGGAAGACAGGTACGAAGATCTGCAGGAAAGACACAAAAAGACGATCGATGGGATTGGCAATATCGAGCGCTCACTCGACTCGGATGCGGACGCGATAAATTGAAAGGCCAAACAGAACTGGAAGCGCAAATGAATAGCCCGACTATCCTTCTCGTGGACGACGACAGTGGCATGATGGACCTGCTGTCCATGCGACTGCAGTCGGCAGGGTACCGAACCCTCTGCGCCGACTGCGGAACGGCCGCATTGGCGGCCATGGAAGAGCGGCTGCCCGAAATGGTGATGACCGATCTGCGCATGGAAGAAATGGATGGACTGACACTGTTCGAAGAGATTCACCGCCGCTGGCCGAGCCTGCCCGTCGTGGTGCTTACGGCCCATGGATCCATCGCCGAAGCCGTCAAAGCGACCCAACAAGGTGTTTATTCTTTTCTCACCAAGCCGGTTGATAAGGACGAATTGCTGTCCACCATCGAGCGCGCACTGCAAACGGTTCCGGAAAAGCAAAGCGATCAACCTGAAGAAGGCCCGGTAATTACCCGCAGTCCGAAAATGTTCAACGTTCTCGAGCAAACGCGTTTGCTGGCGCAAAGCGAGGTCAACGTACTGCTCACTGGCGAAAGCGGGACCGGCAAGGAACTGATTGCCCGCGAGTTGCACCGCCGCAGCCACCGCGCCGACAAACCTTTCGTACCGGTCAATTGCAGCGCGATTCCCGCCGACATGCTCGAATCAGAACTGTTTGGGCATGTAAAAGGTGCATTCACCGGCGCCATCCGGGATCACCAGGGCCTGTTTGCGGCGGCTCACCAGGGATTTCTGTTTCTGGATGAAATCGGTGATATGCCCCTGCCGCTGCAGGCCAAACTCCTGCGGGTACTCCAGGACAAGACGATACGACCTGTCGGCGGAACGGAGAACATCAATATCGACGTGCGGGTGGTATCCGCAACGCACAAAGACCTGTTCAATTCCATTCAGCAGGGCGACTTCCGCGAGGATCTCTTTTATCGCCTCAATGTGGTCAACATCGCCCTGCCGAGCCTGCGACAACGTCGCGAAGACATCTTGCTGCTGGCCAACTACTTCCTGAATCGAATTGCGGACCGCAATCGCGGAGCGCGGAAACAGCTCTCCCCTCAGGCAATTGGACGCTTGTTGGAATACAACTGGCCGGGAAATGTGCGGCAGCTGGAAAACGTCATGGAACAGTGTGCCGCCCTGAGCCCCTCCACCGTCATCTCGGAAACGCTCGTCACCAACGCCATCCCGGGCAGTATCGGCAATAGCATGCGACCTTTGAGCGAAGCCAAGCGCGACTTTGAGCGCGAATACATTGCCACCCTCCTCAAGTCCACCGACGGCAACATGCGCCTGGCGGCGAAACTGGCCGGTCGCAATCGTTCCGACTTCTACAAAATCGTCAGCCGCCACAGGCTGGACGTGACCGCCTTCAAGCGATAGTCCGCGTCCACCGTAATCTCTACGACGCTGCTTCTTACGTCCGTCATATTTCCATGCTAACGTTAGTCACCAATTCTCGTTTGGCAGGAGTCCCTCATGCACGCCCTGAAAGCAGCCACCGCGCTCGCCTTGTTTTCCTTTTCGCTGAATCTGTCCGCGCAAACCGAATCGCCTGAAGCCTGGTTTGAATCCGGACAGCAGGAACTGCAACGCGCAATTGCGCAGCAAGCGAATACCGGGCGGGCTAAAAATGTGATCCTTTTCGTCGGCGATGGAATGGGCATCTCCACGGTCACCGCGGCGCGGATTTACGAGGGCCAACGCCGGGGCGAGTCCGGTGAAGAGAACTCGCTCGCGTTCGAGCGCCTCCCTTACGCCGCGCTTTCGAAGACCTACAACACCAATCAGCAGACCCCGGACTCGGCCGGCACCATGACGGCGATGATGAGCGGCATCAAGACCAAAGCCGGCTTCATCGGCGTCAACCAGCGAGCGGCGCGCGGCGATTGCAAATCCTCGCTCGACAACCACGCACCGACCTTCCTGCAGCAGGCGGAGGCTGCGGGCATGGCCACCGGCATCGTCAGCACTGCGCGGCTCACTCATGCCACTCCGGCAGCGACCTACGCCCATGTGCCGGAGCGGGACTGGGAGAGCGACGCCAATTTGCCCGAGTCTGCGCTGAGCGCAGGTTGCAAGGATATCGCCAGTCAATTGCTCGATCTGTCGGTCGGCGATGGCGTCGAGGTGGCGCTTGGCGGTGGCCGCCGGCAATTTACCCCTGCCAGTCAGAAGGACCCGCAAACCGGCTTTCCGGGCGCGCGCCGCGACGGCCGCGATCTGACGGCGGAATGGCAAGACAAGTATCCGCAATCACAGTACGTGTGGAATCGCGAGCAGCTGAATGCGGTGGATGCCGGGAAGGTTTCCCACCTGCTCGGCCTGTTCAATGCTTCGCACCTGAGCTATCACCAGGATCGTCAGAACCAGGCGGTCGAGCCCTCGCTGCCGGAAATGACCCGCAAAGCGATCGAGATTCTGCGCAAGGACGATGGCGGTTTCTTTTTGATGGTGGAAGCCGGCCGAATCGATCACGCCCATCACGCCGGTAATGCGCAGCGCGCTTTGGAAGACACCCGCGAGTTGTCGCAGGCCGTGGAAACAGCACTGGAAATGACTGACCCGAAAGAGACGCTGATCATCGTCACCGCCGATCACAGCCATACCCTGACCATCGCCGGCTATCCGACTCGCGGCAATCCGATCCTCGGCAAAGTGGTCAGCAACGATGATCGGGGCGAGCCGGAAAAACAACCGGAGCTCGCCAGTGACGAACTGCCCTATACCACGCTCGGTTACCGCAACGGTCGCGGATTTGCCCAAGACATGGGGGGCGATTCTCGGTACCGCGCGCCCATCAACGCTGGACGTCATGATCTCCGCGAGGTGAATACCGAAGATCCCGATTATCACCAGGAAGTGCTGGTCCCTTCGGAGCAGGAGACCCATGCGGGAGAAGAGGTCGCCATTTACGCGGGCGGCCCCTGGGCACATCTGTTCCGGCGCACTCACGAACAACACTACATCTACCACGTCATGCGACATGCGGCTCAGCTCGACAAGCGCCAAATGACCGAGCGATAGCGCCCCGCCCGGGAAATCCTTAGAATCACTGAACCCCGCCGCGGCGGGGTTTTTGTTTTTGTCTTCGCTACGCAGAGGCAGCAATGACCACCACCATTCACCTCGTCCGCCATGGACAAACCAATTGGAATGTGGAACGCCGTATTCAGGGTCAGACCGAATCGTCCCTCACGCCTATGGGCATCGAACAAGCGCGGGAAGTCGCAAAGCAGCTACAGAATGTGAAATTCGACCGCGCTTATTCCAGCAGCAGCGAACGCGCCCGCGACACCGCCCGCTATATTCTCGAGCACCATGAAGTGGATCTGGAATTGCGCGATAATCTACGGGAGATTTTTCTCGGGGAATGGGAAGGCCAGTTGTACGATGAGGTGAAGCTAAGTCATCCCGAGCACCACCAGCACTTCTGGGAAGACCCTTCACTGTTTGCTCTGGCGGGCGCTGAATCCTTCCACGACCTGCAGGCGCGGGCCATCGAAGCCGTGGAAGAGATCATTCGTGAGAACGAAGGCCGCACGGTGTTGGTTGTCAGCCACGGCGCTTTCATCAAGGCCCTGCTGTCCCACTATGAGGGGCGACACCTGAGCCAGTTCTGGCATCCGCCGAAGATGACCAACTGCTGCCATAGCATTATGGAGCGCGGTCCCGACGGGACCTCGGTGATT
Source organism: Proteobacteria bacterium 005FR1 (assembly GCA_026192395.1). GTDB lineage: Bacteria > Pseudomonadota > Gammaproteobacteria > Pseudomonadales > Cellvibrionaceae > WACF01. Next base: position 382,363 of record WACF01000002.1, on the reverse strand, counting down.
TGTCAGTACGCGGGTTTGACTGATTGGTGAAACCAGTCGCCAGTGATTAGAACAGACCTTCTGTCTCGAGACTGGCGACTGATCATCCCTCCACTTCCCGCAAAACCACCGCCGGCGCAGCGGTTACTACACGGCGACAGCTGATTACCCCAAGCAGGCCAATGGAAATGGTGCCGATCAGAATGCCCAGCGCCCAGAGTTCATAGTGCGGCTGCATGGGTACATCCAGCACCCAGCGCTGGACACTCATCAACAGAATTTCCGAACCGAATACCGCGAGCAGGCCGGCAAACAGCCCCAACACCGAGAATTCGGTCCACACGCTGCCAATGATCAGCTTGCGGCGACTGCCCAGTGCGCGCAGCAGTCCCGCCTCCTGCAGGCGGTTTCCCATGCTGGCGTTGACTGCGGCAACCAGCACCAATGCGCCGCCAGCGATCACCAGCCAGAGCACCAGTTCGACCCCGCTGCTTACCTGATCGATGATGCTGCGAATCTGTTGCAGGATCTTGTCGAACTCGAAGACCATCACCGTGGGATGTGCAAGCAGAACCTGGTTGACCACCGACTTCTGATCGGGCGCCAGAAAGACGTCCGTGCGATAAACCGGAGAGTAATCTTCCAACACACCCGGCGCGGCGATGAAGAAATACCACTCGAAGGTGTTGCGATCGACGGTGCGGAAGTTTTCCACCACCACGTCGACGCTCAAACCGCCAATGCTGAAGGTGAGCACATCGCCCAGTTCAAGGCCCATACGCTCGGCCACCTCCTGCTCCACCGACATCCCGCCAAGGGCCTGCTCGTCATTGATGCGGGCCTGGTCCCACCACTCGCCGCGGACGATTTCATTGTCCGACGGCAACTCTTCGGACCAGGTCAGATTCAGTTCGCGCCGCAGCGAGCCATTGCGCTCGCGCATTTCCTCACTCGGCTCTTCGCCGTTTATATGCGTGAGCCGCGCGCGCAGCATGGGCGAGAAGTCATCCTGGGGGATGCCATTTTGCTGGAGAATAGCGCTGATGGATTCGCGCTCGTGGGGCGCAATATTGAGGAAAATATGGTTCGGCGCATCCTCGGGCAGCGTCAATTCCCAGTCATCGATGAGACTGGTGCGGATATTGGTCATGGACAGCAGCAGCATGATCGCGGTGGCGAAAACCAGGATCTGCATGGTGCTCTGTCCCGGTTTGCGTTGCAGGCTCGCCAGGGCGAGCCGCCAGATGCTGCCCGCATGCATGCCGAGCTGTCGCCCCAGGCGCAGCATCCACCAGGCCAGCACAGCCGCGATGCTGATGATGCCGATCAGGCTGAAAAATACTGACAGCGTCAGCCACCAGTCCTGGCTGTAGATCAGGATGAGTAGCAGCACCGCTCCCAGCCCGAATGCACCCTGCATGCCGGTGCGCAGGTGACGCACCGCCATTTCGCGGCGGAGAATCTTGAGCGGCGGGATGGTGGGCAAATGCCAGAGTGGCGGCAAAGCGAAGAACACCAGGCAGACAAAGCCGGTGAGTACGCCCACGCCGTAGGCGCCGACACTCGCGCCGCCCAGCGCTACTGGGAAGAGAGAAGAAAGCGTTGCCGACACCGCCCGTTGGATGACTTCGCCCACCAACAAACCCGCCACCGAAGCGAAAGCCGCAAGCAACAGCAACTGCAGCAAATAGACCGTACGAACCCGGCGCGCACTGGCGCCAAGGCTTTTCATCAGCGCCACTTGGTCCACATGCCGGCTGGCGAAGTGCTGGGCGGCAATGGCGATGGCGACACCAGCCAGCAACACGCCCACGATCCCGGCCAGCAGCAGAAAACGGGTGCCGCGATCCAGAGCATTCGCCAGTTGCTCCTGCTCTGATTGCAGATCCTCGATTTCCTGATGTTCGGTGGTCTGGGTCTGCAGCCACTCGATCAGAGAATCGATTTCACCGGACTCTCCCGCCAGCAGCCAGTTGTACTCAACCCGGCTACCCGGCTGAATCACCTTGGTTGCGGGCAGATCCTGGGCGTTCATGATCAGGCGCGGGCTGACCATGGACATGCCACCGCCGCGGTCGGGCTCGCTGATGAGCACTCGAGTGGCCCGCAGCTCCTTGTCGCCCACCTGAACGGTGTCGCCAAGCTGGGCCTCGAGCAAGGGCAGCAAACGGGAATCGAGCCAGGCTTCGCCCGGCCCGGGAATGCCTTCGGCGATGGTGATGTCTTCGGGGTCGACGGCAAAAGGCCGGTCACTGAGCTCTATGTTGCCCAGCAGCGGGTAACCTTCGCTCACCGCCTTCACCGAAGCCATGTTCATGGTCTCGTCGGAGAAGACCATGGAGAGGAATTCGACAGTAGTGGCCTGCCGCACATCAAATTGCTCGGCGGCAGATTGCTGCCATTCGCCGGGGATTGACTGAGAGCTTTCGACGATACGGTTGGCCCCGAGGAAAGCAGCGCTCTCGTCGATCAAAGCCGCTTCGAGTCGGTCAGTGAAAACGCTGATTGCGCTCACCACGGCCACCGCCAGCATCAGGGCAATGGCCAGGATTTTTACTTCACCGCTGCGCCAGTTGCGCCATAGCAGTCGGAATGCCAGCATCGTTCATCTGCCTGTGTGAGGGTGAGATCTTGTTGCCTGGAATCCTGTTTCCTGGAGGGAAATCGAGCGGACTAGTTGACAGCCGCTCGCACGGCCGGGACCACCACTCTGCCCGCTTCCAGCTCCAGCTGATGCCGGCAGCGTTTGGCCAGCCGATCTTCATGAGTAACCAGAACCAGGGTGGTGCCCTGCTCCTTGTTGAGGTCGAACAGCAGGTCAATCACCTTCAGGCCGGTGGCGGAATCGAGATTGCCGGTGGGCTCGTCGGCGAACAGGATTTTCGGCTCGCTGGCGAATGCACGCGCAATGGCCACGCGTTGCTGCTCACCGCCGGAGAGTTGTTTCGGGTAGTGATGCATGCGCGCGGACAGACCGACGCGACCGAGAAAGGCTTCACTTTTTTCCCGCGCATCGCCATGCCCGTGGAGTTCCAGCGGCATCATCACATTTTCCAGCGCACTCAGACCCGGTAGCAGCTGAAAGGATTGAAAGACAAAACCCACGTTGTCCGCCCGCACCTTCGCGCGCCCCTCCTCGTCCATGTCGGTGAGCTCGAAGCCGTTGAGCCGAACACTGCCGCTGGTGGGAACGTCGAGGCCGGCCAGAATGCCGAGTAAGGTGGATTTACCGGAGCCGGAGGCGCCGATGATGGCGAGACTGTCGCCATCACTGACCTGAAGGGAAACATCGTCGAGAATCACCAGCTCGCCTTCGCTGGTCTGCACTTTCTTGGTGAGATTCTTCGCTTCTATCATGAAAGACCCGATTCGGTGCCGGCGGTGTGCTCATGCCCTGCGCGATAGCGGGCAGTTCTACTGGAGTTCTTTTCCTGGTGAAGTTGTACGTCGAAGCCGGCTATCTGGATCAGTCTCTGAAATTGCTGAACTGCAGCGGCATGTCGATCTCCGCCTGCTTCAACAGCTGAATGACCTCCTGAAGGTCATCACGCTTCTTGCCGGTGACGCGAACCTGATCCGATTGTATCTGAGCCTGAACCTTGACCTTGCTGTCTTTAATCATCTTAACGATCTTCTTTGCCAGGTCGGTTTCAAGCCCGGTTCGCACGGTGACATTCTGCTTCACCAGCTTGCCCGACGACTGCGGGTCACCTTCTTCGATGCACTTAATATCGATACCGTTTTTGTGCATGGCGCTCTTCAGAATGTCGAGCATCTGCGCCACCTGAAAATCCGCTTCGGCCGTCATGGTGACTTGAAAATCGTTGCGCTCGAACTTGGCGTTAACCCCTTTGAAGTCGAAGCGGTTGTCTACCACTCGGTTGGCCTGATCCACCGCATTGGTCAGGGTATGCTTGTCCACTTCAGACACTACATCGAACGATGGCATTTGTTCCCTCCTGGCATTCTTTTTTTGGGACAGGTTCTTTTCAGGTCAGGCATCATAGCACCGCTCACCCGCCTTTTGGCTCAAGCAGGCCCAAACTCTCAAAACGACGCTTACAGCACCACCGCGCCCACGGCCAATACGCAGATCCAAAAGATCAGCGTGCGCGAAAACAACGACAGCGCCGCCCGGAATTCCCGCTCTGTGGCTTCTGGCTCCGTGGACAGCTCTTCGTCCACGTTCAGTGCCCCGAGCACATAGTGACGCAGAACTTCAGCAGTGGAATGCTCTGTGGACCACAAGTAGTGATTCCAGCTTTGAATGCAACCGACGAAGTTGCCCGTCATCGCGAAAGACAGGCCGAGCACGCGGGCAGCAGGCCACTCCAGCAACCATAACCAGCGGCGAGCATAAGCGCGCAGCTCGTTTTCCTCTTCGCCGTTGCGGTAGAGATAAAGGGAGCTCAATCGATAGATCAGGGCCCCAGCCGGCCCCAGCAGCACGAACCAGAAGACCACGGAGAAAGTCCGCTCGAAACCGCGGTAGCTGACCACCTCGAGCATGCGCTGGTCCAGTTCCGCCCAGTCGTCCTGCGCCAACAGCTCGCCAGGCTCTTCGCCACTTTCTTCGCCACTCTCCTCCTCGCCCCCCTCCTGCTCGGGCCCGGTCAGCTGCTGGTAGGCAGCCAGCGCTTCCACCCAGTCGCCCTGATGCCGGGCCCGGATATAGCGCATAACAAAGCCGGAATACTTGCCCCGCCCGACCGCATACAGCAGCACGGGTACGGCGATAAACAGCTGGAGCCAGTACCAGACGGAACTGACGGCGATCAGCACAAACAAGAGTGCGAGCACTGGCCCGAGGATGGAGAAGACGAAAATCGTCACCGGCATTTTGGCGAGCGCAGGACGCTGAGCCAGCCAGTCGCACCAGCGAAAATACCAAGTATCGTTGTGAAGCGGCTTGGCGGCGCCCCACCAGCGCAGGATCAGGTAAGCGATAACGACTGACAGCAAAGTCATGGCAGATTCGTTCTCCTCGGTGTTGATGTCAGTGCGACTTTTTCCAGTGCAACCTGGCCGAGCATGCAGCGCAGCTCACGTGAGTCTGGACAGGAAGCGCGGCCAGTCAAAGGCCGGCCCCGGATCGGTCTTGCGACCCGGCGCAATATCGCTGTGGCCGGTGATCCGCTCTTTGCTCATGTGCCGGTAATGTGTCAGCAGCGTCTGCGTCACCTCGGCCAGTACCGCGTACTGCGTGTCGGTGTAGGGCTGATCATCGACTCCCTCGAGCTCAATGCCGATCGAGAAATCATTGCATCGCGATCGCCCACCGTAGCTGGATTGCCCCGCATGCCAGGCGCGATCGGCGAAGGAAACGAACTGCGAAACTTCTCCCCCGCGTTCGATCAGCAGATGAGAAGAGACTTTGAGGTCCACCAGCCGGGCGAAATAAGGATGACGGCTGCAGTCGAGCGTATTGCAGAAAAGTTGCTGAATACAGCCTGTGCCAAATTCACCCGGCGGCAGGCTGATGTTGTGGATCACCAGCAGATCGATCGCTTCGCCCGGAGGACGGCTGTCGAAGTTGGGTGACGGCGCGTGAATGGCCGGACGGAGCCAGCCACCGTGAATGCTGAAAGTCACACAATAATCCCGCTTCAGAGTGTCGCGGGATTATTGCACAGGCGGTAAGGCAGGAAAACCGAAGCCTGATGGGGATGCGGTGCGCAGAAAAGCAGATTATTTGGGCTTGCGCAAACCGCTGATCACGGACTCAAGCGCCCTGTCGAAGAGCATGCTGTCGTCGAGAGGCTTTAAGCGGTTCGCCTGCAGCGCTTCGGCGAGACCCGCACGGCTTTGCTCGGCCACTTTCATCCCGCTGCGGTTGACGAAGATGTACTTGCCTGTGGGTTTGATGATGGCCGCCAGTCGGCAGCGATAGCTTCTGCCGCTCTCCTCGGTGATTTCGAACCAGGTTCCCTGGGTCAGTTTATCCACCGTGGCAAGAAACTGCTCATCCACCGGCTCACGCACGGGTGTAGATTCAGAACCGGTCGTGGGCGTGGGGGCGGGAGACGCGCCGATCGACGCAGCTTCAGTGGCTGCGCCTGCGTCGCGCGCTTGCAAGCGCGCGAGATGCAGTTTTTCCAGCTGATTGAACAGCTGGTTCATCTGGAATGGATTGTAGGAAATCCGCTCGAGGCCCTCGCGCAAGCGCCTCACCAAATGAGGAATCATTCCCAGCAGCTGCTGCCGTGATTCCGGACGGGCGTCGCTGGTTACGCTCCAGACGAGGTCGTCAGCAGTCTGCAAAGCCTGTTGCCACTCCTCGCTCTGATTGCCCTGCTTCAGACAAATCAAAAACAGCACATTGCTCCAGGCCTCGTCGAGGATCTTGCGAACCTCCTGGGGAACCGGACGATCGGCAATGATTCGTTCAAGCGCTTCTCTGACCGTCTCTCGGGCTGCTTCGGCTCGAGCCATACCGCCTTCAGCATCGATGGTTCGCTGCTCGAGAATGGAAGCCCGGCGGCGCTCGCGATCAACGAAGGATACGAAGTCGGCCAGCACATCATTGAAGAGCGACAAATCTGTTTCGAATTCGCTGAGTAGCTGGTGAACGACAGTGGAAATCTTCAGATACAGCGGATCGCTGGGCGCTCCTTCACTCTCCGGGTTGGCCTGCCAGCCCAAGGAGGCGGTGGCCATTTCGTTGAGAAGGCGACGGGCCGGATGCCCGGTTTTTTTGAAGAAGCTCTCATCGAGAAGGGCCACTTTGAGAATCGGAATCTGCAGGCGGCCGATCAGCGCCTTCATCGGATCCGCCAGGTTGCGGTCATCCAGAATGAATTCGAACAGGAGTTTGACGAGGTTGATGGTTTCCATCTGCGGCTGGCTCAGGGCCTTCTTGCCGTGATGGTTCTCCAGCGCCTTCAGCAAACGATTGATGATATCGGTTTGCAGGGCGGCCGCGGAGGATATCGATCGATCCCAGCCGCTGGTTTCCTGCGATTGAATCTGGCTGAGCGCCACCATCAGTTCGGGGGCCGGCAAAGCGTTGCCAGCCGGCGTGGCCGTAGTAGCTTGCCCTTCGCTGAACGTGCCAGCTGAAGCGGGCTGTTGCTGCGCTTGCTTTTGAGGCTTCAGGGACGGCAGCACATTGTGTTCGATCAGAATGCCGTTCAGGGCTTCATAGATCGATGGCAGTTGCTTGACGACATATTCATCAAACAGCTTGAAGAGGACCAATTTAGCCTTGATGTCAGCCTTCAGCTGACGGGCAGCGCCCACGAAGGCATTGCAGACAATATCCGGCCCCAGTGGGTTGGTCTTCTGGTAGACCTTGTTTGGCACCAGACTATCGAGACGCAGGGACAGGCACTGGAGGCTTTCGCCGCAGTCGGCGTTCGCCTTGCTGACCATGGATTCAATCGCAACGAGCTCTTCCAGCTCGTCATCTTTCACCAGCGACAGACCTTCGGGTCGTTCCGTGCCAAAGCGACTGTGAGCCCCCTCCTTGATCACCAGATCGACAAAGGCAGCGTCGATTGCGTCCGCGAAGCTGGACTCCAGCTCCCGGCGGCGGATGCGCACTTCGCGCATGGATTCAAAATAGAGGTTCTGATCCTGGTTGGAGGTGGCTTTATCGGCCAGCGCGAACAGCGCATCATCGGCGTTGTCGAAAAGGCTCCGCAGGGACTTGGAGAACAGTTGCTTGCCCCGCTCCTGCACCGCATGGACCGGCGCCGGCAGCTTGGTGAGCTTCGCACGCTCCTGAGCAGACAGGGAATTGTCAGCCTTGCTGTTCGCATTGATAGCAACCACTTTTGCACCAGTGTTCTTGCCATCAGACTGCATGATGAAGATTCTCCAGTTGCTAACAGGATATGGGAATCCAGGATGTTGGATTTCTAATGTTCAGCGAGTTTGCCGAAGCGGCGGCAGACTAGGCCGAATTCAGTATATATCGGGCGCCAACCGTCCTCACTGAGAATTCCGGATATCGAGACATCATTCACAGAAAGTAATAAGTCGGTCGATTCTTTATACCCGTTTCATTGAGACTGCCAGGTTCTGACTACCAAACCTAATTAGCCAGGCGCAAGCTAACCATCCAGACGAAGCAGGGCCAGCATCTATGTCAGCATCGGACAATCCTCCTCCCACTCACCGATTGGGCCGTCGAATGCTTTTCGCCGGCTGGGTGATCGGGCTGGCACTCCTGGTTCTTGCCTTCAGCAGCTGGGAGGAAAACCAGTACAACCCCAACCGGGAGCTGCAAAGCCAAATCACGGGTGATATACGCGAAGTCACTCTCGACGGCAACCGCTGGCATCACTATGTAGCGACCGGTCGGATCAACGGCAAGAAAGTGACCTTCCTGCTGGATACCGGCGCTACCGACGTCGTTGTCCCTGCTGGCCTTGCCGCCGAACTGGGCCTGAAGCCCGGCAGCCGCGGCTATGCCCAGACCGCCAACGGCACTGTCGAAATCCACCGCACCAGCATCGACGAGCTATCCCTCGGCCCCATTCGCTTCCAAGATGTGGCTGCCAGCATCAATCCCGGCATGGCCGGCGAAGAGATCCTGCTGGGCATGAGTGCGCTGCGGCAAGTGGAACTGCTGCAGCGACAGAATCAGCTCACTCTCAGGCAATACGCCCCCAGCAGCTGATGCCCCGCCCCAAAACTGCTATGATCCGCGCGTTTTCCCAGCCTTTCACAGGAAGGCCCAACCGGCATAGCAGTTCACATCTATGGTCAGCATCTCCGACATCCCCAACCTCGAAAACGACATCGTCAGCGCGGTCAGCATCGCCCTGGAAGAAGACATTGGCGATGGCGACATCACCGCGCAGCTAATCCCCGCCGAGCAAACCGCCGACGCCACCATCATCACCCGGGAAGACTGCGTCGTCTGCGGCACGCCCTGGGTGGATGAGGTGTTCCGGCAACTTGATCCCGGCGTGACCATCGAGTGGAAAGTCAAGGACGGCGACAAGGTCGCGGCCAACAGCACGCTCTGCACCCTCAAAGGCAATGCCCGCAGCCTGCTCACCGGCGAGCGCACCGCGCTCAACTTCCTTCAGCTGCTTTCGGGGACGGCTACGGCCAGCCGGCAGTATGCGGACCTGGTGAAGGACTCCCACGTGAAGATCCTCGATACCCGCAAGACGATCCCGGGACTGCGTACGGCCCAGAAATACGCGGTGCGCTGTGGCGGTTGCTATAACCATCGGATGGGGCTGTTTGATGCGTTTTTGATCAAGGAGAATCATATTGCGGCTTGCGGGGGGATCAGGCAGGCCGTGGAAGCAGCCAGACGGCAGGTGCCGGGGAAGATGGTGGAAGTGGAGGTGGAGACTCTGGGGGAGCTGAAGGAGGCTTTGGAGGCTAAGGCGGATGTGGTGATGTTGGATAATTTCTCTGATCGCGAATTGAGGGCTATCGGCAATGATAAGCGCGGGGCAACAAAGCTTGAGATTTCCGGCAACGTTGCTGTCGACTCCCTCGCTTCGCTCAAGCAGCATTGTATCGACTATGTCTCGAGCGGAGCTCTGACCAAAAATATCTCGGCCGTCGACCTGTCAATGAGATTGCTTGGCTAAAATTTCAAAGTCTTTAGAAAGGATCATATGGCAGGTAATCGAGCACTTGCCCGGTCTGCTTATCCAACACCGCCGTCCAAACGCCCGAACGGGCCATTACCGGAAGCCATCCAAACTCCTTGGAAGCGAAAGCCTCCAGTTGCGAGCGCATTTCGGGATCCCCTACCCTTGCAGCCAGCTCACCAATCGATCCACTTTCTTCAACGGCTTCGCCTGGCGAAAACGGGCGATAGTATCGCGGCATGAGGTGGATATCTTTGCCCGCCAAAGCGGAAAACAAAATTTCTGAACTCTGGCGGGAGTCCTTTGGGAACTCGACGGATATCAACTCCGGACCGGACCAGGAAAGCGGCATCAGGGTAGATGGCACGCTGCTCAGGTCCTCTTGAATATCGGCCTGAGTCACAATCTCGAAGCGGTCCTTCACAAAAACCGTGAAGACAGGGCGCGCGATATAAGTGGAGTGAATACCAAATGCCAGCGCGGCTAATTGGATCAATCCGACCAGCGAATAGTCGAGCAGCAGCTCTCTGTGCGATTTCCGCGGATTGTAGATAATGAAGGAAACCGCCGGCCCTAATACAAGTTCGACACCGCAAACCAGAAGGAATAGATTCAATCCGCCTACCATCTGAGCGTAGTCTTCTGGATACCAGAGATAGAAGATTAGAAATGCAGCGATGCATGCCGACACGCAGGTTACGAGGGCATGGAACAGGGTTGCTCTTAGTTTTGCCCCAAACAGAACGGGCGCAACGAAGCTCTGAAATTCTAGAATAGCCGACAAGCTACTTCACCCCTAAATGCTACTACCGACACGTGGAAGGACGGTACTTGTCTAGCACTGTACCACCGACAGCACACGACCAGTACAAGCGAGTGCCTGCGCTTGCAGGATCGTTCAGCGCCAATACCGCGCCGTCGGAATCCAAGGGAGTGATTTGAAGCTGTGCACTGGCTGGAGGCAAAACCGCAGACTTGAAAGCAATCGTGATCAGACCCGCCGAATCACTCGTAACTGACTGCACATTACGATTTCCAGCCAGCTCTGCTGCAGTGAGCATAGTAGAAGATCCCACGTTGTCACATGAAGCCGCGTCATTGCAGCGCATGTCCTGCGGGCCATTCGCAATGAATGAATCGGTGATCGCGGTTTTCAAAGAAGATGCGAGAGTCAGCCCTTCGGCTACCTTCGCTCTGATTGCATAATCCTGATAAGCGGGCAAAGCAACGGTAGCCAGCATGCCGACAATGGCTACTACTATCATCAGTTCGATCAGCGTGAATCCGCGCTGTGATGACATCGAAAGGCCCTCGCCTAAAAGGTTGTCGTGCTAAGTAGGAGTAAGGGGGCCTGATGCCCCCCCTCCAGGCTCTTGCTTAAGCTCCAGGTGCAGGTCGGCAGTTTGCAGGGCGATACTTGGCCTCCAAAGTGCCGTTCAAAGCACAGGTCCAAGAAACCTGGCTGCCGGCGTTTGCTGCCGCGCTCAGATCAAGCGCTGTAGTTCCGTCACCAGCTACAGGAGTGATCAAGAGACTGTTAGTAGCGGCAGGGACAACCGAAGCCTTGTAGGAGATGGTGATAATACCCGTGCTGCCGCTAAGGATAGTGGCGACGTTATCATTTCCGGCAAGCGCTGCTGCATCCATCACGGTCGCGCCGAGCGTGGCGCAGTTGGCGGCGGTCGAACAGGTCATATCGGATGGGCCAGCACTCTGGAAAGTTTCAGTGATAGCAGTCTTCAGACCTGAAGCAAGCGTCAAGCCTTCAGAAACCTTCGCGCGGATGGTGTAGTCCTGGTAAGCAGGCAATGCAACTGCGGCCAGAATGCCGATGATCGCAACCACGATCATCAACTCGATGAGGGTGAAGCCCTTTTGTATTCTTTTTGCGTTCATAACGAGGAAACTCCGATAGCAATTTATAGGTCGGGTAAGTGCCCCAAGAGCACCGGCTCTAAGCACTAAGCCCGGGCTCAGCAAATTGTGGGCCAAAGGTGAAAGCCTCCATACTTCGGGGACCCCGCGCGGACCGAGATAAGGCGTCCGCTCAGCGGACTGACAAGAATTGTCATTTATCTGCGGATTTCGTCTCCATGCTACGTCTTTATGGTCGAAAAGTTTCGAGCTGATTGACTAAAACCCTTCGATTACCTAGTGTTAGCGAGCATCTGTAAGCTATAAAATAATTACTTCACCCTCGGACTATACTCGCGCATGAACGCCAAGCCTCCCGTCATAAGCGGCCTCGCTCGTCGATTGGTTAACGATGGCCTTATCGATGAAGATACCGCCCAGACAACCCTGGCGCACTCAGTCCGAAACAAGCTCCCTTTTGCCCTCCAGCTGGCTACGGACAGTCAGATTGACTCGCTCAGCGTAGCAACGGCGGCCTCGGACGAGTTCGGAACACCGCTTTTCGAGCTTTCCGCATTGAACCCAGAAAGTGTGCCTGCGGACTTAATTGATCAGAAGTTAATCAGGAAACATCATGCACTGCCGCTACTAAAGCGAGGGAACCGGCTCTTCATTGCAGTTGCCGATCCAACCAACCTGCACGCCTTTGATGAAATCAAGTTCAACACAGGAAAGAACGTTGAGCCAGTTGTCGTCGAAGCGGACAAGCTCTCCGCTGCGATTGAAGCCTTCCTCAACCGGCAGGAGGAGTCTATTGGAGACGCCTTGGGTGGCCTCGACGAAGAGTCGCTGGACGATCTGAACATCGAAGCGGTTGATGAAGACGGTCCTGCAGCGGACGATGGCGGTAACGAAGCCGACGAGGCACCGATCGTACGATTCATAAACAAAGTTTTGTTGGATGCGATCAAGGGGGGCGCTTCGGACATACATTTCGAACCCTACGAAAAGACTTATCGGGTCCGCTTTCGAACTGACGGCATTTTGAAGGAAGTAGCTCGCCCGCCGAGCAATCTCGCCACGCGACTGGCCGCCCGCCTCAAGGTTATGTCGCAGATGGACATCTCCGAACGCCGCGTTCCGCAGGATGGCCGTATCAAGATGAAGATCTCCCGATCGCGGGCGATCGATTTCCGGGTGAACACCCTGCCTACGCTTTTCGGCGAAAAAATCGTTCTTCGTATTTTGGATCCCAGCTCGGCCAAGCTGGGCATCGACGCGCTGGGCTACGAAGACAACCAGAAGAAGTTGTACATGGACGCACTCAGTCAGCCGCAGGGCATGATTCTTGTCACCGGTCCGACGGGTAGCGGTAAGACGGTGTCTCTCTACACCGGCCTGAACATCCTGAACACAACAGAGCGCAACATTTCCACTGCGGAAGATCCCGTTGAAATCAACCTGGAAGGCATCAACCAGGTCCAGATGAACAACAAAGTGGGCCTGACCTTCGCCGAAGCACTCCGGTCTTTCCTCCGCCAGGACCCGGACGTGATCATGGTGGGCGAGATCCGAGATCTGGAAACTGCTGAGATCGGCATCAAAGCAGCTCAAACAGGTCACCTGGTGCTTTCCACTTTGCACACCAACAGTGCTCCGGAGACCCTGACCCGTCTCTTGAACATGGGCGTTCCCGCTTTCAACGTGGCCACCACTGTCAGCCTGATTATTGCCCAGCGTCTTGCCAGGCGTTTGTGCAGTAGCTGCAAGAAACCCGCAACAGACATTCCCGATGAAATCCTCAGCCAGGAAGGTTTCGACGAGATCGGAATCGATAGGAAGGACATAGAACTGTATCATCCCGGTGGATGCCCGCAATGCACCAACGGCTATAAGGGCCGGGTCGGGGTCTATGAAGTGGTTCGCATTACCCCGAAGATCGCGAGCCTTATAATGGAAGGCGGAAATTCCATTCAGATCGCCAAGCTCGCGAAGGAAGAAGGTTTCAACAATTTACGCATCTCGGCCTTACGGAAAGCAGCAAGCGGCTTGATCAGCCTCGAAGAGGCGAATAGGGTAACAAAGGATTAGAAAATAAATGGCAACAGCGGCCACACCCAAATCCGATATCTTTGTCTATAAAGGCGTAGACAAGAAGGGCAACAAAGTCAGCGGCGAAGTCAAAGGCCAGAGCTCAGCTCTGGTCCGGGCTCAACTGATGAAGCAGGGCATACGCACCAGTGGAGTCAGAAAGAAGCCGAAGCCATTGTTTGGCAGCGGCAAAAAAGCCGTCAAGCCGATGGACATTGCGGTATTCACGCGGCAGATGGCTACGATGATGAAAGCGGGTGTGCCTCTTGTTCAGAGCTTCGATATCGTAGCGGACGGTTTGGACCATCCAGGTCTTCGAGACCTGGTGCTGAAGATAAGAGAGGACGTAGCGGCCGGAGGCGGGTTTGCGCCATCACTCCGGAAGCACCCGAGGTACTTCGACGACCTTTTTTGCAATCTGGTGGAGTCCGGCGAGCAGTCAGGCGCCTTGGAGACGATGCTAGACCGGATTGCCACTTACAAGGAAAAAACCGAGCAGCTCAAAGCCAAAATCAAAAAAGCGCTGACCTATCCGATCGCCGTTGTGGTGGTAGCTGTCGTGGTGACTGGGATTCTCCTGGTGAAGGTAGTTCCGACCTTTGCTGAAACATTTAGCAGCTTCGGGGCTGACTTACCTGCCTTCACGCTCTTCGTTCTGAATCTATCTGAAGCTGTGCAAAAATGGTGGGTGACAATTCTTGTCTCGACGATAGCCGCCTTCTTCGCTTTCCGAGAGGCGAAACTTCGGTCGCAGGCATTCGCCACCGCAGTGGATCGATACTCTCTGAAAATCCCAGTGGTAGGAGAGATCATCTACCTGTCAGTGATGGCAAGGTTCGGGCGAACTCTTTCGACGACCTTTGCAGCGGGCGTTCCGTTAATCGATGCACTGTCCTCCGTCGCCGGTGCCGCAGGTAACCGGATCTACAGCAAAGCAATTCTGCGGATCCGAGAGGAAGTTTCTACAGGTATACAGTTAAACCATTCCCTGAAGGCCACCGGACTATTCCCGCCGCTCTTAGTCCAAATGACAGCTATTGGCGAGGAATCCGGAGCATTGGACGAAATGCTCGACAAGGTCGCCATGTTCTATGAAGAAGCGGTCGACAACATGGTTGACAACTTAACCTCCCTGCTGGAACCCATGATTATGGCCGTTCTAGGTGTGCTTGTCGGGGGGCTGATGATTGCCATGTACATGCCCATTTTCCAGTTGGGCGCCGTCGTTTAGATCAAGATGCCGATCGATCTCACTCAGCTCCCAGCCGAGCTAATCATCACCATCGCTCTGCTGCTGGGTCTCCTGGTGGGCAGTTTTCTCAACGTGGTCATCCTCCGCCTGCCCAAAATGATGTCCAACAGCTGGCGGTCGGACTGCTGTGATCTGCTGGAGATCGAGGACACGGGAGCAGCTACTCCCTTCAACCTGGTTGTTCCGGCTTCGCACTGCCCTTCCTGTAATCACAAGATTCGGCCCTGGGAAAATATTCCGCTACTCAGCTATCTCTGGCTGCAGGGGCGCTGCTCCGCCTGCAAAGTGGGGATTTCCTACCGCTATCCTCTGGTAGAGCTGATCACAGGGCTGCTAACCGCCTACTTTGTCTTTCACTTCGGACCGACACTCGAAAGCGGTCTGGCCCTGCTTTTGCTCTGGGGACTGATTGCGCTGACGGTGATCGACATTGACACCCAGCTGCTGCCGGACAGCATTACATTGCCCCTGCTCTGGTTGGGATTGATCGTCAACAGCGCCGAGGTTTTCGTTCCGCTCACGGACGCGGTCTACGGGGCGATTGCCGGCTATCTGGCCCTCTGGTCGGTGTACTGGATCTTCAAACTGCTCACCAAGAAAGAAGGCATGGGCTACGGGGACTTCAAGCTCCTGGCTGCGCTGGGAGCCTGGATGGGCTGGCAGGCGCT
The DNA here is from genome assembly GCA_026192395.1 of Proteobacteria bacterium 005FR1. Classification (GTDB taxonomy): domain Bacteria; phylum Pseudomonadota; class Gammaproteobacteria; order Pseudomonadales; family Cellvibrionaceae; genus WACF01. Next base: position 366,959 of record WACF01000002.1, on the reverse strand, counting down.
GCCGATGATTATCTTGTTGTCATCTTTCGTTGGAGCTTTCATCGGAATTGCTGGTATCCTGATCCTCGGACGTGACAAAAACGTCCCCATCCCCTTCGGCCCTTATCTGGCGATTGCCGGGCTGATTACCTTCCTCTGGGGGGATGAGTTGAGCCAGTTTTACTTGCAGGTGATGAACCTGCAGTAGGGTTTTGCCATGTATGTAGTCGGGTTGACCGGCGGAATCGGCAGCGGGAAATCCGCTGTCTCCGCACTCTTCGAATCTCACGGTGTTCCAGTGGTGGATGCCGATATCGCTGCGCGGGTGGTGGTTGAGAAAGGCCAGCCGGCGCTGACGAAAATCGCCGAGCACTTTGGGCCCGAGGTCATCCAGGAGGACGGCGCGCTCAACCGTAAGGCGCTGCGCAACAAGATTTTCGGCGATCCCGGTGAGCGAGGATGGCTGGAGAAGCTGCTACACCCGCTGATCTACCGGGAGATCCAGCGCCAGCTGCAGGAGGCGCAAGGACCTTACGCAGTATTGGTATCGCCGCTGCTGGTGGAGACCGGTCAAAGCCGGCTGACCCAGCGCATTCTGGTGGTGGATGTACCGGAAGAGCTGCAGGTCGAGCGCTCGATGGCTCGCGATGCCAGCAGCGAAGAACAGATCAAGGCGATTATGGCCGCCCAGGCCGGCCGGGACAAACGGCTGAGCTATGCCGATGATGTCATCGTCAATGACAGCACCCTTGAGGCGCTCGCCGACGATGTAAGCAAATTGCACGAGAAATACTGCCAACTGTCCGCCGAAGCATCTGCCTAGAGACCATGCCTGAACCTATCGAACTACAATGTCCCCAATGCAAGGCGCCGGTAATCTGGAACGAAGATTTCCCCTACCGGCCTTTCTGTTCCAAGCGCTGTCAGATGATTGATTTCGGTGAGTGGGCGGAGGAGAAGCATCGCATCGCCGGAGATAAGGACGTGGACAGCAGCTCTTCTTCCGATATGGAAGAGCACTGACCAGCAACAGATTACCTGCCCCAGAAAGCGCCGATCGCGGCGATGCCCTGCCCGCCTTCGGCTTTCGCTCTCTCCATCTCGTCCATCCCGAGCCCTCCCAGGGCATAGACCGGGAAGTTCACCGTCTCGACCAGTTCGCGGAATCGGCTCCAGCCCATTGCCTGCGCTTGCGGGTGGGTCGGCGTTGCCTGGACCGGCGACAGCACAACGTAGTCCACGTCCAGCTCGGCGGCCCGGGCAAGATCTGCTTCGTTATGACAGGAGGCTCCGAGCAGCGCCCCGGGTGCGAGCTCTGGCCGCGCCTTGCAATGCACTAGCGCGTGACTGGTCAGATGGATCCCGAAATCTGCATTTGCACCGCCGAGCCACGAGCTGTTGATAACCAGTGCGGCGCGATTTGCTGAGCAGCGCTGCGAAACTCGACGAACGAGATCCTGCAGCTCTGCAGAAGAGAATCTCTGAATAGATGCGGTTGGACGCAATTGGATGAAGCGAATCCCGGCCTGCAGCATCCGATCTAATCTCGCTTCGAAGTCAGCGAGATCGGCGAATTCGCCCGTGATTGCCAGCGCGTCCGGAACACGCAGAGCTTTGATGATAGCGGCATTTGCCGCCGGCAAGGGATAGAGACAGTCATCGCCCGGTTTCAGATCGCCAATGGCCACCCACTGGAGCGGCTGACCCTCATTCCCGCTGGGAGTACCAGAAAAGGTCAGCACCTCCCGGACGTCCAGCAGCACCGACTTGTCGCCGTAGTGATGACGAACCTGGATCAGGGGCCGGCAATCGAGGACTTCGATGGCCAGTTCCTCCTGCAGCTCACGCCGCAGAGCGTTTTCGACCGATTCGCCCTCTTCCACCTTGCCGCCGGGAAATTCCCATAGACCGCCCTGGTGAACGTCCTGGCGGCGTTTCGCCAGCAGCACTTTGCCGTCGCAGGCACGGATCACGCCTACTGCGACATGGATGAGATTGCCCATGCTCGATTCAATCTGTGCGATGACACCTCGCCGCTTTAGGTGCGGTACTCGGCGTTGATCTTGATGTAGTCGTGGGAGAAGTCCGTGGTCCACACCGTTTGTTCGGCTTCGCCGCGACCCAGATGAATGTTGATATTGATATCACTCTGATTCATCACCTGCTGGCCCTGCTCTTCCGTGTAGCTGGATGCGCGCATGCCGTTGTCAACGATCAATACGTCGTCCAGATGAACGGATACTCTAGATGCATCCAGTCCTTCGACGCCCGCGTACCCAATCGCGGCAACGATGCGGCCCCAGTTTGGATCGGACGCGAAGAACGCGGTTTTGATCAGCGGCGATTGCGCGACCGCATAGGCCACCTTTCGGCACTCGTCCTCAGTCTTGCCGCCCTTCACGTTAACGGCGATGAACTTGGTCGCACCTTCGCCATCCCGGATCAGCATCTGCGCCAGTTCGGTGCAGACTTCCTCAACCGCTTGCACGAAGCGCTGATACAGCTCGCCCTCGGAGCTACTGATGCGCACGCCCGATTGGCCACTGGCCATCAGCATGCAGGCATCGTTGGTGGAGGTATCGCCATCAACCACGACCCGGTTGAAGGATTTGTCGGCTGCACGCTTTACGACGGAATTGAGCAGATCAGCTGTTACCGCCGCATCGGTGGCAACAAAGCCGAGCATGGTCGCCATATTAGGCTTGATCATGCCCGAGCCCTTGGCGATACCTGTTACGGTTACCACCTTGCCGTCCACTTCAAAATGACGTGTGGCCGCCTTTGGCACCGTATCGGTGGTCATTATTGTGCGCGCAGCCCGCGCCCAGTTGTCTTCCTTCAAATCTGATAACGCGGTTGGAATCGCGGCAACCATCTTTGGCAGCGGCAACAGTTCGCCGATTACGCCTGTTGAGAAGGGAAGAACCTGTTCCACCGCCACACCCTTGTGGTTGGCGATTTCCTGACACACTGCCAATGCGTCCGCCAGGCCCTTGTCACCAGTGCAGGCGTTGGCGTTGCCCGAGTTGATCACCAGATAGCGAATCGCACCGCCGCTCGCCTGCAAGTGCCGCTTGGCCAGAGTGACCGGCGCGGCGCAGAAGGCGTTCTGAGTGAAGACGCCGCTGACCGTGCTGCCTTCGGCCAGTTCGAAAATCAGGATGTCGTCACGGCCCTGGCGTTTGATCGCGGCGCCGACAGCGCCGAGTTTCACACCGGAAAGAGGGTTGATCTGCGGAAAAGGAATGTCACCGACGGTCATGTTTCATTCTCGGAAAAGAAAAAGCCCCTGAAGAGGGGCTGGAAATTATAGGAACTCGGCAGCCTTGCGAAAAAGCTAGGCGAGGCGGCCGTGACACTGCTTGTACTTCTTGCCGGAGCCACAGGGACAGGGCTCATTGCGACCCACCTTCTCACCGCGGCGCACTGGCTCCTGCAGCGCGGCCTGGGCGGGTTGCTCGGGCGCGGCTTCCGCCGGCGCCTGCGATCCCATGCCGGAGGCGTCGGCATGCTGTAGTTGCATTTTCTGCCGCTCTAGCGCCTCGCGCTGGCGACGTTCCATCTCTTCCATCTGCTCCTGGGTCATCGGTTCTACCCGGGCAAGAATGCGAATGGTCTCGTGCTGAATGTTGCTGAGCATCGACTGGAAGAGCTCGAAGGCTTCTCGTTTGTACTCCTGCTTCGGGTTCTTCTGCGCGTAAGCACGCAGGCCGATACCCTGACGCAGGTGATCCATATTGGCAAGATGCTCCTTCCAATGGCTGTCGAGCACCTGCAGCATGACCTGCTTTTCGATGTCGCGGATCACTTCGCCGAAGCGCTCAGATTTCTCGTCGTAGGCTTTCTGTGCCGCCTCGAGGATGCGCTCGCGCAGGGTTTCTTCGTGCAGGTTTTCGTCTTCATCCAGCCATTTCTGGATGGGCAACTGCAGATTGTATTCGGCGGATAGATGCTGCTCGAGACCGGGGATATCCCACTGCTCTTCGATGCTTTGGGGCGGAATGAAGCCGTTGATCGTGTCGTTGATCACGTCGCTGCGAATAGCACTGACCGCTTCGGTGATGTCTTCCGACGCAAGAAGGTCCTCACGCTGCTGATAGACCACCTGACGCTGGTCATTGGCCACGTCGTCGTATTCCAGCAGCTGCTTTCGGATATCAAAGTTGCGACCTTCGACCTTGCGCTGTGCGTTTTCGATGGTATTGGTGAGCATGCGGCTCTCGATCGCTTCGCCCTTTTCCATTCCGAGGCGCTGCATGAAATTGCGCATGGAGTCGGAGGCGAAGATCCGCATCAGGTTATCTTCCATCGACAGATAGAAGCGGGAAACACCCGGGTCACCCTGACGACCGGCACGGCCGCGGAACTGGTTGTCGATGCGGCGAGATTCGTTTCGTTCAGTACAGATGATGTGCAGACCACCCGCTTCGATCACCTGAGCGTGGCGCTTCTGCCACTCTGCCTTCACCGCATCGATTTGCTCCTGAGTCGCGTCTTCCACCTTGGCCACTTCCGCTTCCCAGTTACCGCCGAGCACAATATCGGTACCCCGACCGGCCATATTGGTGGCAATGGTCACCGTACCCGGGCGGCCCGCTTGTGCAACGATTTCCGCTTCCTTCTCGTGGAATTTGGCGTTGAGGACCTGATGCTGAATGCCAGCTTTCTGCAGACGGCGGGACACTTCCTCGGAGGTTTCGATAGAACCCACACCCACCAGCACCGGAGCGCCCTTCTCCTGACAGGATCTGATGTCTTCGATGATCGCCTCGTACTTCTCCTCCATGGACATGTAGACGAGATCGTTCAGGTCGTTGCGCTGAACCGGCTTGTTGGTGGGGATGACCACCACATCGAGGCCGTAGATCTGACGGAATTCGAACGCTTCAGTATCTGCCGTGCCGGTCATGCCGGAGAGTTTTTCGTACAGACGGAAGTAGTTCTGGAAGGTAGTGGAAGCGAGGGTCTGGCTCTCGCTCTGGATCGCCACCCCCTCTTTTGCTTCAATCGCCTGATGCAGACCTTCAGAAAGCCGGCGACCGGGCATGGTGCGTCCGGTGTGCTCGTCAATTAGCACCACCGCATTGTTCTGAATGATGTAGTCCACATCGCGGTGAAACAGCGTATGCGCCCGCAGGGCGGAGTTGACGTGGTGAACCAGGCCGAGATTGGCCGGTGAATAGAGGCTGTCGTCCTCGCCAAGCAGCCCTTCCTTGATGAGCATCTCTTCGACGAGCTGATGACCGAGTTCCGTCAGCTCAACCTGGCGGCTCTTCTCGTCGATGATGTAGTGACCGGGCTCGCCCTCAGCGCCTTCGTCAGCTTCCACCTGGCGCTTCAGCTTCGGAATCAGCGCGTTGATGCGTTTGTACAACGCAGAACTGTCCTGGGCCGCGCCGGAAATGATCAGCGGCGTGCGCGCCTCGTCGATTAGAATAGAGTCAACCTCGTCCACGATGGCGAAGTTCATACCCCGCTGAACCTTGTCCTGGGTGCGCAAGGCCATGTTGTCGCGCAGGTAGTCGAATCCGTATTCGTTGTTGGTGCCGTAGGTGATATCCGCGCCGTAGGCCATGCGTTTGACTTGCGGCGGCTGCATGGATTGGATGACGCCCACCGTCATGCCAAGAAACTCGTAGATGGGCTTCATCCACTGCGCATCACGGCTCGCCAGGTAATCATTCACCGTCACCAGGTGCACACCTTGGCCGGGAATGGCGTTTAGATAGGCCGCCAGGGTCGCAACCAGGGTCTTACCTTCCCCGGTCTTCATTTCCGCGATCCTGCCTTCGTGCAGGGTGATACCCCCGATCAACTGCACATCGAAGTGGCGCATGCCGAGGGTGCGCCGGCTGGCCTCGCGTACCGCGGCGAAGGCTTCCGGCAATAAATCGTCCAGGGTTTCGCCATCGCTGTGGCGCTGGCGAAATTCGGCAGTCTTCTGTTTTAGCGCCTCGTCATCGAGGTCCTGCGTCGATTTTTCCAGCTCATTGATCCGCGCGACAATCTTGCGCATCCGCCGGAGTTCCCGGTCATTTTTTGTGCCGAAAATGGAACGAACAACTGTGCCTATCATGAATGGGTCCAACTGTTTTGGGGATACCGCCGACAGATGCCGGCTAAAAATGCCGGACAATCTACTACAGGCGACGGTTCGATTGCTACTTTAAGGGCTCTGGAGAAACGCGGGAGAGCGCCTCGCAAACCCTGCTTAATGGGGGCCGCGTCCCGGAAAATAAAGGGCCGGGCGCGGAATAAGTGGATTCAGGAGGAGGGTCAGCGTGCTGCGCGGTGGATATAGGTGGCCGGATCGACAGCGCGACCGTGCTTGTAGACTTCGAAGTGGACGTGAGGGCCGGTTGAGCGACCGCTCGAGCCCATTTTGGCGATAACCTGACCTTTCTGCACGACATCGCCAACGTGAACCAGGTTCTCGCTGTTGTGGGCGTAACGGGTGGAAAAGCCACCACCGTGATTGACTTCGACCATCTGGCCGTAGCCATAGCGCTCGCCGGACCAGGTTACGACTCCGGCTGCCACCGAGACAATGTCCGAGCCGAGCTTGCCGGCGAAATCCACACCGCTGTGCCATGCGATGTTGCCGTTAAAGGGGTCCGTTCGGCGGCCGAAGCGGGAAGACATCCAGCCCTTGGTGATTGGCCGGCCTGCAATGAAGATATCGCTCTGGATTTTCTGCTTCGCCAGCAGCGCTTCCAGGGTTTCCAACTGCAGCTCGCGATCCTCGATCTGTGCCGTAAGCTTGTCGATCATGTCGAGGAAGCCGGGAGCCTCGTAGGCTTCACCGAGGACAGCGGTTTCGGGACCACCCACTGGCGGGGGCTGACTGAAGTCGAACTCGCCCTGATCGAGCTTGGCGATGGTTGTCAATCGCTCACCCAGTGCGTCCAGGCGCAGCAGACGCGCCTGTAACTCCGCAACGCGCAGAGTCAGCGCGGAGAGCCGCTCCTCCGCCTGCCGGCGGGCTTCGGCGATTTCCACCTTTTGCTGGTCGAGAGTCTGGCTCCAGAGACGGGTGGATTCTTCGGAGAAGAGTTCGCTGTTTTCGCTGCGGTCAAACTGCACGGAGACCATGAAGCCAAGCGCAGTGAGAGAGCCCACCAGAAAGAGGGAAAGCAGCCCGCGGGTCCAGCCATTCAGGGTAAAGCTGCGAGTGCGGCCGTTGCGTTTACTGACCAGGATGACTCTCATGGTGAAGTCGTCCACGCCCTTCGACAAAACATCGTCAAACCCCTAGATCAAAGCCAGTCCGCTGTCTCGTCGCTCGGACGAGGACCGAATATTGCTGAGCTGGCCCGAACAGTAACACAAGCAAAGTCTTTGGGAAACAGAGACTTAGCGCGCAATCAGCTGTCGTGAAAACGCTGACTGCCGTGCTATTGAATTCGTAAGTTGCTGTTTTTAGTTCAGCTTTGCGGGAGGGGTCGCGCCACTTGGCGGCGATTGTTGGTTCGCCCGGCGCCCCTTTCCTCTTTTGAGTTATCGAAAATATGGCATACAAAACAATGTATTACCATCGTCATTTTGAGGAATTGCGCAAGAATTGGATAAATGGCGCCCAGACGCCGCTGTGCGGAGGCAACGCACGGGAGCAAGATTGTGCGTGGGGCAGGGAGAGCCCGGGAGGAACTCCCGGGTTCGATGAATCAGGGACGAGATATCAGGCGAGAATCGGCTGCATGTAGGAAATCGGGGCAACGCTTTCATCTTCGAAAGTCACGACTTCCCAGGCATCTTCTCGGGCAATCAGCTCACGCAGAGAGCGGTTGTTCAGCGCGTGGCCAGATTTGTGAGCCTTGAATTCGCCGATCAGGCTGTTGCCGAGCAGGTAGAGATCACCAATCGCATCCAGAACTTTGTGCTTCACAAACTCGTCCTGGTAACGCAGACCGTCCTCGTTGAGGATCCGGTACTCATCCACGACAATCGCATTGTCCATGCTGCCGCCCTTGGCCAGCCCCTTGGAACGCAGGTACTCGAACTCATGCATGAAGCCGAAAGTCCGGGCGCGGCTCACTTCCTTGACGAAGGAAGTGCTGGAGAAGTCCACTGCCGCTTCAGTCTGGCGGTCGCGGAAAACCGGATGATCGAAATCGATGGAAAAAGACACCTTGAAACCGTCAAAGGGCAGGAAGCTGGCAATCTTGTCGCCTTCCTTGATCACCACCGGCTTTTTGATGCGGATAAATTTCTTGGCGGCAGGCTGCTCGATGATGCCCGCCGATTGCAGCAGGAACACGAAAGGCCCGGCGGAGCCGTCCATAATCGGGACTTCAGAGGCATTGACCTCAACCACGGCGTTGTCGATTCCGAGACCGGCCATTGCGGAAAGCAAATGCTCAACCGTGGAGACTTTCACATCCCCCTTCATCAAGGAAGTGGAGAGCGTGGTATCTCCGACGTTCTCTGCTTTGGCTTCGATTTCAACTACAGGATCGAGATCAACGCGACGAAAAACGATTCCGGTATCAACGGCCGCTGGTTTAAGCGTCAGAAGCACTTTCTGGCCAGTGTGCAAACCGACCCCGGTGGCCCGGATTTCATTCTTTAAGGTTCTTTGTTTGATCATCGATTAAAGTTTCACCAGGTGAGGCCGCGAGAGGCCGGAATACTATCAGAAAAGCCCTACTTGTAACAATGCTTAAGTATGAGCGGAAACCCGCGCATTCCGCGAGCTACATGCCCAAAACGTTAGCCGCTTCACGAAAATTCCGGAGTTAATTGGTGACCCGGGGCCCCCCTCGCCAAAGCCGTATGGAGACGGCTTATAAGAAGAAGCAAGAAAGGTTCCCGGGACACGTTTGCCTTATTTCGGCTAGTCAGCCTGTCGGCGCAGGAAAGCCGGGATATCCAGGTATTCCATTTCGCTCTCGTCGATATGCGACTGCACCTTGGGACGCGATGAAGCAGCCTGTGAGCGCAGCACGGTCGGACGATCCAATGCACTGTAGTCCGGCTGACCGTTTTTGCGAACAGTATTATCGACAACTTTAGTCGCAACCGGCGCTTTTTCCATTTTTTCCGCACCGAGACCGGTAGCTACCACGGTCACCCGCAGCTCGTCGGTCAGGTTCGGGTCGATCACGGTGCCTACCACGACCGTGGCGTCGCTGGACGCAAACTCCTCGATCGTGTCACCCACTTCCGAGAATTCGCCGAGGGACAGATCGGGGCCAGCGGTAATGTTCACCAGGATACCGCGCGCACCCTGCAGATTGATATCTTCCAGCAAGGGGCTGTGGATCGCCGCTTCCGCCGCTTCGCGCGCACGGTTTTCGCCGACTGCGCGACCGGTACCCATCATCGCCATGCCCATCTCGGACATCACGGTTCGCACGTCCGCGAAGTCCACGTTGATCATCCCGGGGCGAATGATCAGATCCGCGATACCCTGCACTGCGCCGAGCAGAACGTTGTTGGCCTGCTTGAAGGCATCCAGCAGGCTGGTTTGCTTGCCCAGAACCGCAAGCAGTTTCTCGTTGGGGATGGTGATCAGGGAATCCACGCGGTCCTGCAGATCACGGATGCCTTCGTCGGCGACCGTCATGCGCTTGCGACCCTCGAAACTGAAGGGCTTGGTTACCACCGCGACGGTGAGGATACCCAGCTCGCGAGCTACCTCTGCAACCACCGGGGTGCCACCGGTACCGGTACCACCACCCATACCGGCGGTGATGAAGACCATGTCCGCGCCCTGCAGCACCTCGGCAATGCGCTCGCGATCTTCCATCGCAGCCTGACGGCCCACTTCCGGATTGGCTCCGGCGCCCAGCCCCTTGGTCATGGTGCTGCCCAACTGCAACACAGTGCGCGCCTTGATATCTTTCAGCGCTTGCGCATCGGTGTTGGCACAAATGAATTCGACACCTTCCACATCGTTGTCGATCATGTGCTTGACGGCGTTGCCACCGCCACCGCCGATACCGATTACTTTGATGACTGCGTTTTGCGGAACGTTGTCAACTAGCTGAAACATAGTAGATCCCCTTTTGCGTGAAGCTTGAAATTGATTTTTTCTTTAGCCCTGATTGTTTCTTTAGAGAGCAGTGCTGATTGTTCTTTTAAAAGATTTTCCTTCTGAAAATTCGTATTCGCTTCGTTTGCTTCAAAAATTTCCCTGGTACCAGGTTTTTACCTTGTTCCACCAGGAATTTCCGGATGTTCTGTTGGTTCGACCTTCGCCGCTCCCACCCTGCTGCTGCAAGCCGTACATCAACAAGCCCACGCCCGTGGAGTAAATCGGATTATCGACGATATCCTTTAGGCCGCGGATGTTTGCCGGGGCACCCAGGCGCACGGGCATGTGGAAAATCTCTTCCGCCAACTCCACAACGCCTTCCATCTTCGAAGTGCCGCCGGTCAAAACGATGCCCGCCGCCAGCAAATCTTCGAAACCGCTGCGACGCAACTCTGCCTGCACCAGCGTAAACAGTTCGTCATAGCGCGGCTCGACCACTTCCGCCAAGGCCTGGCGAGACAGGTCGCGCGGCGCTCGGTCGCCGACGCTGGGCACCTTGATGGTCTCGTCAGCGCCGGTCAGTTTCGCCAACGCGCAGGCGTACTTGATCTTGATCTCTTCCGCGTGCGGTGTCGGCGTACGCAGCGCCATGGCGATGTCGTTGGTAACCTGATCACCGGCAATCGGAATCACTCCCGTGTGCCGAATCGCGCCTTCGGTGAAGATGGCGATGTCGGTCGTGCCGCCACCGATGTCCACCATGCACACACCCAATTCCTTTTCATCGTCGGTCAGCACCGCGTAGCTTGAGGCCAGCTGCTCGAGAATGATGTCGTCGACTTCCAGACCGCAGCGACGAATGCATTTCTCGATGTTTTGCGCTGCGTTCACGGCGCAAGTCACCAAATGAACCTTGGCTTCAAGGCGAACGCCGGACATGCCCAGCGGCTCCTTGACACCCTCCTGCTCATCGATCAGATATTCCTGCGGAATGATGTGCAGAACCTTCTGGTCAGCCGGAATCGCCACCGCCTGGGCCGCATCGATCACGCGGTCGATGTCCTGTGAAAATACTTCTCGATCCTTGATCGCCACGATGCCGTGAGAATTCAAACTGCGAATATGACTGCCCGCGATACCCGCGTAAACCGAGTGAATCTGACAGCCCGCCATCAGCTCGGCTTCCTCCACCGCGCGCTGGATCGATTGCACAGTGGACTCGATGTTAACCACCACGCCTTTTTTCAGACCATTGGAGCGGTGCGATCCAATGCCCACCACTTCGATTCGGCCGTCGTTGGACACCTCACCTACAATGGCAACCACCTTGGATGTCCCGATATCCAGGCCAACGATCATTCGACTATCGTTTGCACTCGCCATTTACAAGACCTCGCCTCATTGCCCTTGCCGCCCGCTTATCGCCTCGGCACGGCGTTATTCTGTATTTATGCCTGTTCGCCCGGTGCGGTCGATGCCCTTTCGGATTCCGCCGTGGCCTCTTTCCACTGAACCGCCAGCCCATTGCCGTAGCGCAAATCCACCGAGGCAACCTGATCCAGCCGCTTGTGAAGCTCCCGGTTGTAGACGATCAGAAAACGCTGAATCTTCTCCATGGTCTGGTCGCGGCCGATGTTGATTCTCAAGCCGTTGGCCAGCACGACATTCCACGAAAACAGCTCGTCGCTGTAGAACTCACTCACCTTCAGTCCGTAGGGCCGCAGCATTTGCGCGAGCTGCTGGTAATTGTGCATCACCGATTTTTCCTGTCCGACATTGCCGGACAGCAAGGGCAGATTTTCCAGCCTCGGGTGAGCAGGAACTGCAACGATTTCCCCCAGGTGATTCAGAAAACCCACGTCGGACCAGCGCGCAATCGGCTGCTCCTCCACGATGGAGATGAACAGCTGATCCGGCCAGCGGCGACTGACCACCGCTGTGGCAATCCAGGGATTGCTCTCCAGTTTTTCCTTGATCGCCGACAGCGGCGATTGCAGAAAGCCGCCGACGATCATCGGCGTTACCATCTCGGAGATGGCCTCCTGCGAGATGAACGCGAACTGACCTTCTACCCCGATGTTGCGAATCGGTCGATCCGCTGCTTCGTTGACGAAATCCTTGCCATAGACCACTGCCGCGCTTGCCCCTGCGACTACTACGCCGACCGCTACCAGCTTGAACAGCGTGCGGAAGAAACCGCCGAGAGCGGACAGTACCCCCGAGCCGTCGCTGCGACTTTGTCGCCGGGCGGTCGCTCCCTTCTTGCGGGGCTTTTGCTCTTGCGCGCGGATTTTCATTAGCGATCCTTGTCGAATTTGCTCAGCAGAATCGTCACAACCAACTCCTCGAAGGACAAGCCCGCCGCCTTTGCGGCCATCGGGACCAGGCTGTGGCTGGTCATGCCCGGCACGGTGTTCACCTCAAGAACAAAAAAATTGCCCGCTTCGTCCGCCATCACATCCACACGTCCCCAGCCCTCGCAACCGAGACTGTTATAAGCGTCCAGCGCCAGCTGTTTCAGCTGCGCTTCCTTCTCAGCGCTCAGGCCGCAAGGACAGTGGTAGCGTGTTTCGTTGGAGATGTATTTCGCTTCGTAATCGTAGAAAACGTTGTTGGCTTCAAGGCGAATCGGCGGCAACACCTGATCATTAAGAATGCTGACGGTGTATTCGGGCCCGCGAATTAGCGCCTCGGCGATCACACTGCTGTCGTACTGTCTTGCCTTCTCGTATGCGGCCTTCAACTCCTCCGCCGAGCCGGCGCGCGACATACCCAGGCTCGAACCTTCGTGAGCCGGCTTCACCATCGCCCCGCCATTCAAATCGCTGATTAGCTGCTGCCAGTCACTCTTGTCGGACAGCACGGCGAACTTCGCGGTGGGCAGGTTCATGCCCAGCCACAGCTGTTTACTGCGCAGCTTGTCCATTGCCAGTGCCGAGGCTCCAACGCCACTACCGGTGTAGGGAATGTCGAGATAGGTCAGCAGCGCCTGCATGCTGCCGTTTTCGCCGCCAGCACCGTGCAGCATGATGAAGGCGCGATCCACATCGACTTTCTGCAAATACTTCAGTGCATCCTTACCGGTATCGATGCCTACGGCATCGACATTGGCGGCCAACAGTGCATTCAATACCGCAGTGCCGGACTGCAGCGATACTTCGCGCTCCGCGGAGTCGCCACCGAACAGAACTGCCACCCGGCCCAGCTGCTGACGCAGCTCTTCGCTGACCGGTACTGTTACTTTTTTACTGCCTGATTCGTTCATTTCCCAAGACCGTGTTCTCAACGCAGCTGGCGTCGGGCCAGCTCAATGGCCAGGGCATTCACGTTGCCGGCGCCCTGGGTAATCACAATGTCGCCGGGCCGGACCAGGTCCCGAATCACTTCCGGAACTCCGTCGATGCCCTCGACGAAAATCGGATCAATCTGTCCGCGATTGCGGATGCTGCGACACAGGTGTCGACTATCGGCACCGGGCACGGGATCTTCACCCGCGCCATAAACTTCCAGCATGATCAGGACGTCGACACGGGACAGCACATCCACGAAATCCTCGTACAAGTCGCGAGTACGGCTATACCGGTGCGGCTGGAAGACCATCACCAAACGTCGGTGCGGCCAGCTTTTACGGACTGCTTCGATGGTCACGGCAACTTCGCGAGGATGGTGGCCGTAGTCGTCCACCAGCATTGCCTTGCCCTCGCCCACTTCATATTCGCCGTAGACCTGGAAGCGCCGCCCCACTCCGAGAAAGTTGGACAGGCCCGCCTGAATCGCTTCGTCGCTCAGGCCTTCATCGGTGGCAACGGCAATGGCTGCGGTCGCATTCAGCACATTGTGAGCGCCTGGCATGTTGAGGGTTATCTCCAGCGGCGCCTTGTTGTCTGGACGCCAGACTTTGAAGCTGGTGCGCATCGCATCCTGATGCACGTCGCTTGCACGAAAATCGCAATCCTCACCGAAGCCGTAGGTCAGCACCGGTCGGCCGACGTCCTCAATGATGTCTCTGATTACCGGATCATCGCCACAAAGCACCGCCAAGCCGTAGAACGGGAGGTTGTGCAGAAAACTTACGAAGGTGGATTTCAGCTTCGAGAAGTCACCGCCGTAGGTGTCCATGTGGTCGGCGTCGATGTTGGTGACCACCGCGATCACCGGTTGCAGATGCAAAAACGACGCATCGCTTTCATCGGCTTCGGCAATCAGATAACGGCTTGCACCCAGCTTGGCGTTGCTGCCGGCACTGTTCAGCAGTCCGCCGATGACAAAGGTCGGATCCTTGTCAGCTGTGGCGAATATGCTTGCTATCAAGCTCGTGGCGGTGGTTTTTCCATGCGTGCCGGCGATGGCAATGCCATGACGATATCGCATCAATTCGGCAAGCATCTCCGCGCGTCGCACGATCGGGATGCGCTGTTCACGGGCCGCAACAATCTCGGGATTGCTGTCGTTGACGGCGGATGAACAAACCACGACATCCACACCCGACACGTTCTCGACCCGATGGCCGATAAAAACCTTCAGCCCCATGTCCTGCAGGCGCAGCGTCGTAGTGGACTCTTTCAGGTCGGAACCGGAAATCTCGTAACCCTGGTTCTGCAATACCTCGGCGATGCCGCTCATTCCAGCGCCGCCGATACCGATAAAATGGATGCGTCGGATGCGGCGCATCTCCGGTATATGTGCGACAGCTACTTGTGATATGGCCGAATTACCCATTCGCCACCTCCAGACAAATTTGTGCCACCCGGTCCGCGGACTCGGGATGAGCAAGGCTGCGTGCATTCACTGCCATTTCGAGCAGACGCTCTGAGTCGCTCAGCAGCTCGCGCAGAATCTTGCATAAATTTTCGGACGACAGATCCCGTTCCTGCTTGAGAACCGCCGCATTATTCGCCACCAGCCACTGCGCGTTTTTGGTCTGGTGATCATCAATGGCGAAAGGAAAAGGAACGAAGACCGCTCCAATACCTGCCGCAGTAATTTCGGACACCGTTAGCGCACCCGCGCGGCAAACCACCAGGTCGGCCCAACCGTATGCTTCCGCCATGTTGGCGATAAAGGCATCCACCCGCGCTTTCACATCCGTTCGAGAATAGGTTTCCCGCGTTACGTCCAGGTGCCTGCGGCCGGTCTGATGCCATACTTCCGGACGCTCCGCCTCGTTCAGGCCCGCGAGCGCTTCGGGCAGCAAGTGATTCAATTTCAGTGCGCCGAGACTGCCACCGAGTACCAGCAGACGTTTGCTGCCGCTGTGTTCTCGCAGACGCTGTGTTGGATCGGGTAGAGCGTTGATTTCCTCGCGAACCGGATTGCCCACCTGTTCAGCCTGCGGGAGGCTGTTCGGAAACGCCTCGAGGCGGCGCGTGGCCATTTTTGCCAGCCAGCGGTTGGTGGTGCCGGCCACGGCATTCTGTTCGTGAACGACCAGCGGCTTGCCCGTGAGCCGCGCCGCAAGACCGCCGGGCCCGGAAGCAAAACCACCGAGTCCGAGCACCACATCGGGTCGGAACTTGCGTACCACTGCCAGTGCCTGTGCAACCGCTCTGGTCAGGGCAAATGGCAGCGAGAGATAGGCCCTCACACCCTTGCCCCGCAATCCTGCGATCTGAATCGTGTTCAGGTGAATCCCAGCCTCCGGTACCAGCTCGGCCTCAATACCGCGCTCGGTTCCCAGCCACTGCACAGTCGCCCCCGCCTGCTGCAGTTTTGCCGCCACCGCCAGGGCCGGAAAAACGTGGCCGCCGGTTCCGCCGGCCATGATTAGCACGCGCGTCTGGCGATCAGCGGACATGTTGCACCTTCTGTCGCGCTGGCTGCGCGCTGAGCTCCCAATCCAGTCGAACCACGATGCCAATCAGCACGCAGCTAATGATCAGGCTGCTGCCGCCATAGCTGATAAAAGGCAGCGTGAGGCCTTTGGTTGGAAGCAAACCTGAAGCGACACCCATGTTGATAAAAGCCTGTCCCGCGATCAGCACAGCGATGCCAAAGGCAACCAGGCTGATGAAGGCGTTGTTGTGCAGAATCGCCCGCTTGCCGATCAACAGGATTCGCCAGACCAGCGCGGCAAAAAGCAACACCAGAGCTGCCGCTCCGATCAGACCGAATTCCTCAGCCACGATCGCAAAGATAAAGTCGGTGTGTGCGTCCGGCAGATAAAACAGCTTCTGCACGCTCATGCCGAGCCCAACGCCAAACCATTGACCTTGCCCGAAGGCGATCAGTGACTGGGTCAGCTGATAACCGCTGTCGAACTGATCCGCCCAGGGGTCGAGGAATGTCACCAGCCGCTCCAGCCGGTATGGCGAAAAGATCGCCGCCGACGCCAACAAGCCACCGCCGAGAGCCAGCAGCGATAAGAACTGCCACAACTTCATGCCTGCGATGAACATCATCGCCACTACTGTGCCTGCAATCACCACCGATCCGCCGAAGTCTGGTTCGAGCAGCAGCAGACCGACCACCAACGCGAGAGTCAGCAGAGGCTTGAACACGCCCTTCCAGCTGCTTTTCAGCTCTTCGTGACGGCGAGACAAATAGCTGGCGAAAAACATCACCAACAGCACCTTCGCGACTTCCGAGGCCTGAACGGAAATCGGCCCAAACATCAGCCATCGCTGGCTGCCGTTGACCCGCCGCCCCAAGCCCGGAATCAGAACCAGCACCAGCAGCAACAAGGTGAGAAGGATCAGCATCCAGCCGTAGCGCTGCCACAGGCTGGTGGGCACCATCGCTATTGCGGTACCGATAAACGCACCCATGGCCAGAAACACGCAGTGCTTCTGCAGGATGTACCAAGGGCTGCCGTAAACGGATTCCGCTGTCGACATGGACGCGGAGGCAACCATCAGCACGCCGACGGAGGCCAGCGTGAACACCAGCCCCAGCAGCACCCAGTCCAGCTCCAACCGTGCGGGCAGCTGCAGACCGGCGTTTTCCATGGGCTGAGTCAGCACCGACATCACGCCAGCACCTCGCGCACGGCGCGGCAAAAGTGATCGCCGCGATCCATGTAGTTTTTGAACATATCAAAACTGGCACAGGCCGGTGATAGCAGCACCACATCCCCCCGCTGGGCGAGATCACGGGCTTTTTCCACGGCGTCTTTCATGCCATCCGCTGCAATCACATCCACGTCGCGCTCGCGAGCCACCGCCGCAATCTTTTCACCATCAGTGCCGATGCTGACCAATGCGCGGACGTTTTCAGCAAGGGCTGATCCCAGCTGCGCGAAGTCAGCGCCCTTACCTTCACCGCCCGCGATCAACACGATCTTCGCGGGCAAGCGGGATAGTCCCTGCACGGCGGCGAGTGTTGCGCCGACATTGGTGCCCTTGGAGTCGTTGATGAACACAACCCCATTGCTTTCAGCCACCCATTCGCAACGATGCGGTAGACCGGCGAAAGAACGCAGGGCATCCAGCATCACATCAAGCTGCAGGCCGAAAAAATGGCCAATTGCCAGCGCCGCCAGCGCATTGGCCAGGTTGTGTTTGCCAGCGATCTTGAGTTCGCGAGCAGCAGTCAACTTGCTCAGGCCTTGCGCGAGATAAAGCTCGCCGCCCTCTTCCAATAAACCAAACTGCTTCAGATCCGGCCGATCAAGACCGAAGCTGATCACCTGCGCATCGGCGCGCATGGGCGGCCGGGTCAGCGGATCGTCCCGGTTCACCACCATCTTCTTCGCACCGAAGAAAACCCGCTGCTTGGCGAGATGGTAATCCGCCATCCCGGCATAGCGATCCATGTGATCGGCCGAGAGATTCAGGATGGTGGCCACCTCGGCGTTGAGCTTGCCGGTGGTTTCAAGTTGAAAGCTGGATAATTCGAGAACGAAGCACTCCACACCGTTATCGTCGGCCAGCAGATCCAGCGCCGGTGTGCCGAGATTACCGCCCACGGCGACCTTGCGGCCCGCCGCTTTCAGCATCTCGCCGACCAGGGTTGTTACCGTGCTCTTACCATTGGAACCGGTGATGGCGATGATTGGGGCAGTGGCTTTCTCGGCGAACAGCTGAATGTCGCCAAGCACCGGAACGCCCGCTTGCCCGGCCGCCTGAATCGCAGGTTCGCGCAGCGCAATACCCGGACTGAGCACAATCTTGCTCGCCGCGCGCAGGGTCGCCTCTGAGAGTGCGCCCAGTTCAAAGGGCACCCCGGGGAACTCTTGGATGAAACGCTCCAGATTCGGAGGCGTTTGCCGCGTGTCCAGCATAATGAAGCGCTGCTTCTCTCGTTTCAGAAAACGGGCTACCGACACACCGGTCGCCCCCATTCCCACAACTGCAATCAATTCGCTGCTGGCGATGAGCTCAGACATGAATTTCGCTCGCCATCAACGCAGTTTCAAAGTGGCCAGCCCGAACAGAACGAGCATGACTGTGATGATCCAGAAACGGACGATCACCCGCGGCTCGGGCCAACCTTTCAGTTCGTAGTGATGGTGCAGTGGCGCCATCCGGAAAATGCGCCGTCCGGTCAGCTTGAAAGAGGCCACCTGCAGAATCACCGAAACGGTTTCCATCACAAACACACCGCCCATGATGAACAAAACGATTTCATGGCGAACGATCACTGCGATGATGCCGAGCGCCGCACCCAAGGCCAGCGCACCCACATCCCCCATGAATACCTGGGCGGGATAGGTGTTGAACCAGAGGAATCCGAGCCCCGCTCCACCGAGAGCGCCGCAGAAAATCACCAGCTCACCGGTACCCGCCACATAGGGAATTTGCAGGTATTCCGCAAACTGGACGTGGCCAACCAGATAGGCCATGACGCCAAGCGCACTGGCCACCATTACGCAGGGCATGATCGCCAGACCATCAAGTCCGTCGGTGAGATTTACCGCGTTGCTGGAACCGACCACGACGAAATAAGTGAACACGATGTAGAAAAGACCCATATCGAGCGCCACGTTCTTGAAGAAGGGCACGAACAAAGTCGTCTCAATCGGACTGGTCGCGGTCATGTATAAGAAAACGGCGGCACCGATGCCGCCAAGGGACTGCCAGAACATTTTCCAGCGGGCTGGCAGCCCCCGCGAATTGCGCTCGATCACTTTTCGGTAATCGTCGACGAAACCCACCGCGCCGAATACAGCGGTGACCAGCATCACGACCCAGACATAGCGGTTGGACAGGTCGGACCATAGCAGGCTGCTGACAAAGATTGCTGCCAGAATCAGCGTTCCACCCATGGTGGGCGTGCCGGTTTTCGACAGATGGGATGCGGGACCATCGTCACGAACTGATTGCCCTATCTGCAGGATGTTCAAGCGGCGAATCATCCAGGGACCAAGCAGAAAAGAAATGGTCAACGCGGTAAGCACACCGAGAATTCCGCGAAAGGTCAGATACTGGAATACCGCGAAGCCGTTGATGTATTGCTGCAGATATTCGGCGAGTAACAGTAGCATTATCGTTCTCCACCTTCGGTCAGCGCTTTCACTACCCGCTCCATATGCGCGGAACGCGACCCTTTGATCAATGCGACTGTATTGCCATCGACCAGGCCGCGCAGAAACTCGGCCGCTTGATCACAGTCTTCGAAATAGTGCGCACCCGAGCCGAAGGAGTCGCTGCACTGACGGGTGAGTCCACCCACTGCCACCAGCAGGTCAATGCCGACGGTCTTTGCGTAGAGGCCGAGATCCTGATGAAACTTTTCGGCGTCGCGACCCAGCTCCGCCATCTGGCCCAAAACCAGTACTGTCCTGCCGGGCCAGCGCACCAGCGAATCCACTGCCGCCTTGGCCGAGTCAGGATTGGCGTTGTAGCTGTCGTCGATCACGGTCGAGCCCTTGATGCCCGCTTTGCGCTGCATGCGGCCGGCAACCGCCTCGCTCGCTTCAAGTCCTGACTTGATCGCCGCTGGCTCGATGCCCACCGCATGGGCGCAGGCAGCGGCTGCGAGTGCGTTAGCGACATTGTGGCGACCGATCAATTGCAAAGTAACCTTGCATTCTCCGTTCGGTGTGACGAGTACAAACTGCACGCGACCATCATCGAGCTCGATGATCTCCTTCGCCACCAGGTCCGCTGCTTTGTCGGCCACACTGAACGTGATCCGTCGTCGCGAGCCCGCCTGCCCCAACCAGATCTCCACCTGCGGATCATCCAGGTTGACGACGGCGGTACCGTCCTCGCGCAAGCCGGCGAACATCTCGCCCTTGGCCCAGGCCACGCCTTCCAACGAACCAAAGCCTTCCACGTGTGCGCGCAAGGCGTTGTTCACCAGACCGACATCCGGTGCAGCGAGATCAACCAAATAGGCAATTTCGCCCGGTCCGCTTGCACCCATCTCGATGACCGCGTAATCATGCTCGGCGCTCAATTCGAACAGGCTTAGCGGCACGCCGATGTGATTGTTCAGATTTCCCTTGGTGGCGTAGACGTTTCCGCACTGGGCGAAAATGTTGCGCAAGAGGGTTTTCACTGTTGTCTTTCCGCCGGAACCGGTGATCGCCACCAGCGAGCCTTTGAACAGATTTCGATTCAGCTTCGCCAACTGACCCAGGGCGAGAGTGGTATCTTCAACAACCAGTTGCGGCAGATTCACGCTCGAATCCGCTTTTTCCACCACCAGTCCGCAGGCGCCCTGGTCGGCGGCTTGCTGGAGAAACTGGTGGGCGTCAAAACGCGGACCACGCAGGGCGACGAACAGGTCGCCCGCTTGCAGTTGGCGGCTGTCGGTGCAGACACGAGTGAAACGGCAATCGCCGAAGACGACCTCGCCGTTGATGCTCGCTGCAACCGCTTGTAGCGCCATTTCATTTATCATAACTTTGCGCTTTCACTCCGCGCTGTTGCGCGCCTGCAGGGCGAGGCGGGCATGCTTTACATCACTAAATGGCAGACGATTCTCGCCCACCTGCTGATAGGTCTCGTGACCCTTGCCGGCGATCAGCACGCAATCGCCCGACTGCGCCGAATTGATAGCCTGCTCGATTGCGGCACGGCGATCTTCCACGTAAATCGCGGCTTCCGGACTTTTGAACCCCGCGCGAATATCAGCGGTGATCCGCTCCTGACTTTCGGTCCTGGGATTGTCGCTGGTGACAATCACCTGGTCGGCAAATTGTTCAGCCACCGCCGCCATCAAAGGCCGCTTGCCGCTGTCGCGATCGCCGCCACAGCCGAACACGCAATAGAGCTTGCCGCGGGTATGTGGACGCAAGGCTTTCAGAGCCTGCTCCAGACTGTCGGGCGTATGCGCGTAGTCGACGATGACTTGAATATCGCCTTTGCTGACCTGCTCCATGCGGCCGGCAACCGGCTTTAGCTCCGAAATCGCTTCCAGCACCTGATTCAGCTTCTTGCCCTGAGCACAGCAAACGGCAATGACGCCCAACAAATTACTCAGATTGAAATCGCCCAGTAGTGCTGTGCTGAACTGGCCGCGCCCCCAGGGGCTTACCAGCGTGGCCCGAGTTCCGGATGGCAGATGTTCGATCTGCTCGAGAAACAGATCCGCGCTGTTGTCAGCGAGCGCATATGTCCAGGTGCGAGCGCCCTTTTTCTTTTTGAATTCGCGGGCCAGCTCCCGACCGAAGGCGTCATCCAGATTGAAAACCCGGTGCTCCAGCCCCGGATGGATGAACAACTTGCGTTTGGCCAGCCCGTACTGCTCCATGCTGCCGTGGTAGTCCAGGTGGTCCCGCGTCAGATTCGTAAACAGCGCCGCCTTGATCTGCACGGCGGCGACCCGGTGCTGGTCGAGACTATGGGAGGAAATCTCCATCGCCACCACTTCGGCACCTGACTCCTTGAGCTCCGCAAGGATTCGCTGATTGGCTACCGGATCGGCGGTGGTGAGTCCTGTGGCCACAAGGCTGTTTGCCGCAGCGCCAGCCGCGCCCACAATCCCATAACCGAGCGTGCCCACCACTGCTGACTTGCCACCGAGCAGGTCGGACAGTTGTGCCAGCAGATGCGTACAGGTGCTTTTACCATTCGTGCCAGTCACGCCCATGATGTTCAGCGAGCGCGAAGGCTTGCCAAAGAACTCATCGGCGATGGCGCTGACGTCCTGTGCGAGATTGCTGTAGGGAATTACCGGGACAGCACCGATCCAGCGAATACGATCATCTTCGTTGTCCGCTTCCTTCACAACCGCAGCCGCGCCGGCATTTACCGCTTCGTTGATGAAGCGGCGTCCATCGGTGCGGGTACCGGCCAATGCAATAAACAAATCACCCTTCGACAGCTGACGGTGATCAAGGCACAGACCGGTGACGGTCGCATCACCGACATCCGAAGGCAGCCATTTGCCTGTCAGCACCTCGGACAGCGGTTTTCCGGGCATGAAGTCCTGCTGCGTCATCACGTTAGCGGCTCCTGGTGACCGGAACTGGCGGTGAGCTGAGCAGAGGCCTTGTCCGGCGCCACCTGCAGAATGCGCAATGCGTTCTCGGCGATGTCGGCAAATACCGGCGCCGCGACCGCGCCGCCGCCCGACAGTCCGTTACGCGCTTCGTCAATCATGATGGCGACCACGATGCGCGGCTTGCTGACCGGGGCGATTCCGGCAAACACGGAAAAGGCCGCTTCGGTGGAATAATCGCCGTTCAGCAGTTTGCGCGCGGTACCGGTCTTGCCTGCCGCGGTGTAGGACTGCAGCTTGGCCTGCGTTGCCGTCCCACCGGGCTCCAGAACCGTTTCCATCATCGTAAGCACCTGCCCGGCAACTCTCGCGTTTACAACGCGGTCACCTGACAGATTCGCCAGCTGGTTTTCACCCAGCTTCAGAAGCGAAACCGGCTTCTTCACGCCAGCGTTGGCGATGACGTTATAGGTTTGCGCCAGTTGCACCGTGGTCACCTGAAGGCCGTGACCAAAAGCGAAAGTCGCGCGCTCAACTGCAGACCAGGGGCTATGGTCGGGGAGATCGCCACCCGATTCTCCGGGGAAACCGCTGCCGGTGCTCTGTCCAAGCCCCATCCGGAAGAACATGGTCCGGACGTCGTTCGGATCCAGATCCAAGGCGATTTTGGTGGTGCCGACGTTGCTGGATTTGGTGATCACACCAGTCACGTCGGTGAGCCCGTAGTTGACCGGATCATTGAAAGTCTTGCCGGGTACGTGAATCCAGCCGGGACGAGTATCGATCTGGGTATGCGGCCCGTAGCGTCCGCTTTCCAGTGCAGCGAGTACGGTAAGCGGCTTCATGGTCGAACCCGGCTCGAACAGATCCGTCATCGCCCGGTTGCGAACCGCGGCGGCCGACACGCTGCGGCGGTTATTCGGGTTGTAGGCAGGCTGATTGACCATCGCCAGCACTTCACCGCTTTCCACGTCCAGAATAACGGCGGAGCCGGCAAGCGCATTGTGCCGGGTCACCGCTGATTTGAGCGCGCGATAGGCCATGTATTGCAGACGTAAGTCGATGCTGAGCGTCAGGTCCTTGCCGGGCTGCGCAGAGTTGATCAGATGCACGTCATCGATAATGCGGCCACGTCGATCTTTCATCACACGCTTGGCACCGGGTGTACCGCGCAACCATTCTTCAAAGGCGAGCTCGACACCCTCCTGACCTACATCGTCGATATTGGTGAAGCCGACGACATGAGCGGCCACTTCCGCCGCAGGATAAAAACGCTGATATTCCTCACGGGGAAATACGCCGGCGAAACCCTTCTCCAGAATGCGCCGCGCCTGTGCCGGCGGCATGTGTCGACGCAGGTAAACAAATTCTCGGGTGGCGTAGCGGTTGATCAGATCCGCGAATTCCTTGCTGGGCATGTCCAGCGCGCTGGCCATCGCCTGCCATTGGTCCTTGCTCTCCATCAGCACCTGCGGATTGGCGCAAATGGAAATAACGGGCGTGCTGACCGCCAGCGGCTCGCCATTGCGATCAGTGATTACGCCGCGATTGGCGCTGATGGTTTCGACACGCAGAGAGCGGGCCTGCCCCTGATCCTGCAAGAACTTGTAGCCGCGCTCCTCACTGGGCAGCACCTGGATGCTGGCCAGATGCCAGATCAGCGCGATCGCGAGAACGGCACAGCAACCACCCGCCAGGAAGTAGCGCCAGCGGACAATGGCCGGCTGGGGCACAGCCGAACGCGCGCCGCGGGTTTTGCTTGCCCGCTCCTTCGCTCGCGCTTTGTCTTGCCCTGCTTGCTTCACATTGGCACCAGGTTACGGTTGTCGGATGATCACGATCTGCTTCTGCTCTGGACTGCGCATTTGCAGCTTATCCGCTGCGACTTGTTCGACTCTGCTGTAAGCCGCCCAGGTACTCTGTTCGAGCAGATACTGGCCCCACTCCACATGCAGATCGCTGGCAGTGCGGCGCTTGATTTCCAATTCGCTAAACAATTGTCGGCTCAGGTGGGTGCTATAGATCACACCGATTCCACTGACCATGATTCCGAACCACAACACCGCGATTACCCAGGCATTGCGGTTGAAGCGACGAATACTTTCGGAGCTGTTCACTTTGCTTTTCGCCAAGCTCGTCACCTGTTCTGCGAGGACATGTCTGCGAGGACTGATGATTCGATTGCTGATCTAGCTGAGCTTTTCCGCCACTCGCATGATTGCGCTGCGCGCCCGAACGTTATTTTTCACTTCACTTTCTACCGGACGCACTGCTTTGCCGATCGATTTCATGGTCCGATTCAACTGTGCTTCAGTGACCGGCAGCCCTCGAGGCAACTCTTCGCCCTTCGATTGCCGGCGGATAAAGCGCTTGACGATGCGATCCTCGAGAGAATGGAAGCTGATCACCACCAGACGACCGCCGGGCTTCAGCACTTCCACCACCTGACTCAACAGATCTTGCAGGTCTTCCAGTTCGCGATTTATGTAGAGCCGAATGGCCAGAAATGAACGGGTCGCCGGATGTTTGCCCACTTCCCAGGCCGGGTGCGCCTTGGCAATAATCCCGGCCAGCTGGTCCGTGCGCTCTATCGGTTGCTCAGCCCGCGCGGCAACAATGGCTCTGGCAATCCGTCTGGCGAATCGCTCTTCGCCGTATTCTTTTAATACCTGAGCGATCTCGGTGTCCTTCGCCCGGCTGATCCACTCGGCAGCGCTTTGCCCGTGCGAGGGGTCCATGCGCATGTCCAGCGGTCCTCCCTGAGAGAAACTGAAGCCGCGCTCAGCTTCATCCAGCTGCGGTGACGACACGCCGAGGTCCAGCAAAATGCCGTCTACTTTTCCGAGCTGGCCCCGCCCTTCAACCGCTTGTCGCAGGTTAGTGAACGAGCCGGCCACAAACTCAAAACGATCATCACCGGCAAAGCTCTGCTGTGCATGAGCCTTTGCCGCCGGATCCTTGTCCATTGCCAGCAAGCGACCCGATTCACTCAGGTGAGCCAGAATCTCCCGGCTATGCCCGCCCCGTCCAAACGTGCCATCAACATAGAGTCCGTTTGGGTCGACGATCAAAGCATCGACGGCTTCCCGCAGCAGAACGGTGATATGTGAAGTAGGTTGCGTAGCCATGATCAGAGAGACAACGAGAGCATTTCATCGGTCATCTCGTCCTCGGCTTGCGAATCCAGCCAGGCGTTCCAACGCTCCTCACTCCACAACTCCAGCTTTTTGCCCTGCCCTACCAGCATCAGTTTTTTCTCCATGCCGGCGTAATCGCGCAGCGTGGGCGGCAGCAGCAGGCGGCCATTGCCGTCCATTTCCATCGGGCAGGCGTACCCGATCAGCAGACGTTGCAGGCGGCTGGCAGCTTTGCTCAGGTTGGGGAGTTTTTCGATCTGCGGCAGCAGTTCCTGCCACTGAGGCTCGGGGTAGACCAGCAGGCAGCGTTCTTCGTAATGGGCGGTAATCACCAAGCGGCCCTCGCAGGCAGCCATCAACCCTTCCCGCACTTTCGTGGGGACGGCGAATCGCCCTTTGGCGTCCATGTTGATGGCATGACTACCGAGAAACACTATTAAACCTTCCGCCTGATTGCCGAGGGGGCTCTGAAATCGCCGACTTCCTCTACGCCGATCCCGTTTGCCCAGAAATAGCCACGTCCTGCTATTTATTGCTACTTTTTACCGCTGAACCCTACTTTTTCCCACTTTTTACCACCGGAGCTACTATAAATTGGCGCTGGTCAAAGTCAAGCCAGCTTGCCGCTAAAACATTGAAATACCGGGGTAAATCACGAAAAAGCAGTGGCGAAAAGGGGCTGAAATATGGCAGTGGCCGGGGAGAAAATATCGGGATTCAGCGCACTAGGGTGCGCACTTAAAGTAATGTCTTAAGGATAAGATTATTTCGAATGAAGCGCCAATTCCTTTATCAAAAATTGGCATATAGATCGACCGAAAAGTGATCGCTTTGGGGGAAGTGTTGAATGGGTCTCGCTGCGGAGTCTCATCGGGGGAAGTCGGGCGGGGCGAGTATAGCAAAAGTCTCTTCCCGCGCCCCCCCGCCTGCTTCTTTTAATACATCCGCTCGGGTACGTAGAGATTTCGCAACGGGCTCCCGTCCAGGTAGCGGGCAAGATTGTCCAGGAACAGATCAGTGAGCCGGCCGTTTTCCTGTTTCGACGTGGAGGCGGAATGGGGAAAGATGATGACGTCGTCGCGCGTCCATAGCGGACTGTCCGCCGGAAGCGGCTCTTTACGGGCCACGTCCAGGACAGCACCGGCGAGCTGACCGGCATCCAGTGCTCCAATCAGCGCACTTTCATCCACCAGAGCTCCGCGCCCGATGTTGATCAGTACCGAACCTGGCTTCATGGCGGAAAAGGCCGCTGCATCCATCATTCCCTCGGTTTCCGGTGTTTGTGGAGCGACCAGACACACGTAATCCGCTTCGCTCAGTAGCGCGTGCAGATCGGTCAGGGGATACAGCCGGTCAACGCCGAGATCCTTCGCATCGACCCCTTCGGTCGAGCGCTTGGTCCCCGTCACGCGCAAACCCAGGGCCTTCGCCATCCGAGCCACTTCACGCCCGATTGCGCCCAGGCCGACGATGGCCAAGGTCTTGCCTTCCAGATCGTCATTGTGAAAGCGCGACCAGACCCGCTCCTGCTGCTGTCGCTTCGCCAGCGGGTAGTTCTTGGCAAAGCTGAGCATGGCCCAAATGACGAATTCAGCCAGAGGCCGCGCGTGCACACCCGCTGCGGTGGTAATAATCGGACCGCCCGGTGCGTCTAGACCGTGGTGCTGTACGAACCGGCCAACACCGGCGCTGCTGGCCTGAATCCAGCGCACCTTGCGCGCGCGCGACTTGAAGACTTTCATGCGGTAGTAATCGAAGTCGAAGAGAATCTCCGCCTGCTCGAGTAAGGAAGCCCATCGCTCGCTGGCGGCTTCATCGAGCTCGGGAGGATCGCCGATATGGTCCGCTTCGAATCGCGGCTTCGGCAGCAGCTCGGGGTGGTAGTGCACGCGCACCCGGTCGGATGCGGTGCGAATGCGCTCGACGTGAACGGATTCGAGTGGACTGCAGATCAGCAAATCGATCATCGGACTTTTCCAGCAACAGTTCCGAACAACAAGTTCGAAAGCGACCTCGGAGGCAACCAAGGCAAAGACAATTGCGGTTATGTTAGCCTGCCTTCGACCCCATCGCCAGAACTCTGCTGAACTCGCTTCGCTGCGAAGGCTAAAACTGCACTTTGAAACCAATGGAAGGAAACAGGCCAAGGCCTTCCGCTCTGGTTACGCGCATGTCTCCTTCGATCCGATCCGGTGTCGAGCTGATCCCCTGAATGTTTTCCTGATCGTAAACATTGAGCACGTCGATGAAGGTACTCCACATCCCGTAGCCCGTGGGCCGGCTGTATTCCGCACGCAAGTCGAGGCGGTGATACAAAGGAAGACGTTCGCTGTTCAGCTCGCCATAAACGGTTTCTGTCACCCTTGGATTTGTGCTGCTTCGGCGAGTCTCCACCACGGGGGTATATAAAGACCCGCTCTGCACCGACCATCTCAACCCGAACATCCAGCGATCGCTCGGCTTGTAATTCATCACCCAGTTCAGGATCAGGGGCTTGTCGTAATCAAACCGCCAGGCTTGTCCGCTGCGCTCGTTGCGGCGCTCGGTTCTGGAGAGGCTGAGGGCCAGCCACCCATAGAATTTATCGGTCAGATCCTTTTGCAGCAGCAGCTCCATACCATAAGCCTCGCCGCTGATGTCGTTGCTGTAGCGCGTACCGAAATCATAATCGCGATCCGGACTGAGACTCAGCGGCAGATCGTCCAGCTGCTTGTGATACATCTCTACTTTCCAGGACCACTGATCACCAAAGCTTCGCGTGGCTCCCACGACGCTGTGGACAGAGTCAATGTAACCGAGGTCCGGATTACCCATCACGGGCGCCAGTTCGTTTGCTTTCGGCAGTTGCGCGTAGTGCCCGTAGGCGGCATGGAGCTGCCATTGCTCTGTTGCTTGCCACTCCAGTCTCAGACGCGGATCGGTCGCGCGCCCCCCAAGATGGTCGTCCTGCAGATGATGGAGACCGGCACGCAAGGACAAATCCGGGCGGATGCTCCACTGATCTTCCAGGAAAAAGGCCTGGCTGTTCATTTCGAAATCGTCGTCGAGCTGAATCAGTGGGGCGTCGATTGTCGGACACGACGGATCAAAGGATGAGCAGGCGGGAATCTTGGCATTGAGTTGCAAGTGATAGTTGGTGTTCTCCAGCCACCCTCCCGCAGTCAGGTGATGGTCTCTACCGAGATCGGCGTTCCACTGAGCTCGCCACATCTGCCGATCGGTATTGATGTTGAGGAATTGTCCCGTACCGTAGTGCGCATTGTCGATGTCGCTGGTGTCTGTAAAGCTCAGATTCCACGCCTGACTACCGTCATCCGAAAGATGATCCCAGGCGATGCCGGTGCTGTTGAATTCAGTCGTGACTGTGGCCGGTCCCGCAAAATCAGGATCGCGGCGCACCAGATTGGAGTTGGAGCGAAAAACTGCTTTGGCGTGATCGCTTGCGCCTGCGGCGAGAACAGTCATTCGGTTTAGGTGATCCATCTCCCAGCGGTATTTAAATTGATAATCCTCGGCCACCGGCAACTGTTTGACGGTTACGCCGGATTTCTCGTCGATGCTTTCCGGATCACTGACGGCTTGGTCGATGAGACTTCGACGATAGGACAAGTAAAAGGCCTGATCATCGCTGATCCCACTTTCCAATAACAGACCGGCCCCCAGAAAACTCGCATCCAGCGTTGTCGTCCAGGATTCGGCGCGAGGATCTCGAAGTTTCACATCCACGACGGCGCCAGTTGCATCGCTGTACTGGCTGCCAAATGCAGCTGGATAGAGATCGAAGGAATGAATCAGTTCGTCGTTGAAAATACTGTTGCCAAAAGCATGAAAAACATAGCGGGCAGGAATGAAGTCCACATAATAACCGTTGTCTTCGGGCGCCGAACCTCGCACAGCAGGCTCGCTGCTGTGATCCGAGGTGAAAGTCACGCCCGGCAAACTCAGGACGGCAGTGAGGGGATCCACGCCCGCCCCTGCAATGCTCAGCAGCTGCTCCGTCTCAGCGTCCATTTCCGTCAGCAGCGCCAAGGATTGTCCGGTGACAACCAACTCTTCGATCACCGCGGACTCAGAATCATCCAATGTCGGCCTCGAATCCTCTTCGGCGTTTGCCGCAAAACTGACGAGAACCGCGAGCGGGATGGAGAAAGCGAATCTTTCAAAGTCGTAGTCGAGCATGAACGTCCCTGCCATGCGTTGATTACAGAAGTTTTTTCCCTTGCTGAGTATGAGACTGGGCTAAAAAAAAGAAGTTGCAGATACTCGAGCTCGAGAGAGCGGCTCTGTGATACTGCGTGACAAACACCGACGCAAAGATGGTTGAGCGCGAAACACAGAAGTGACTTTGGGAAAGAAGTGGGTGAGAACTGACACCGAAAATGACGCCAGCCCTGACAAGCTCACTGCCTATCCAGGTTTTGTGGCGCAGCGAACGACAGAAAGGTCGCTCACGAAAAGATAAAAGTGGAGTCGGCCGATAAGCCGGGTTCTGTCTGGGACAGTCATTCATCTGGGATGCATGTCACCATGCACCTCAAGCGACCTACCCGGATCCAGCGCGGGCCACGCCATTGGATCCCTATTTGGTCTTGCTCCGGACGGGGTTTACCATCGCCGCAGACTGTTACCAGCTGCGCGGTGCGCTCTTACCGCACCTTTTCACCCTTACCCGATCATTCCGAAGAACAGTCGGGCGGTTTCCTTTCTGTTGCACTTTCCGTAGGCTCACGCCCCCCAGGCGTTACCTGGCGCCCTGCCCTATGGAGCCCGGACTTTCCTCCGCGAATCGCCCGGCAA
This sequence comes from Proteobacteria bacterium 005FR1, assembly GCA_026192395.1. Lineage (GTDB taxonomy): Bacteria > Pseudomonadota > Gammaproteobacteria > Pseudomonadales > Cellvibrionaceae > WACF01. The sequence goes on along the minus strand of WACF01000002.1, from coordinate 336,743 downwards.
CACACAAGTGAGTTACCGAGCCGCAAACACAGCGACTGCCGAGCCGACTCCGCGCGGGAGAGTAGCGACGTGCCCCCGGAAATGCAAGACAAAACAGTCGCCAGTCGCCAGTCGCCAGGGACAAGCCGAGCCTCATCCGCAAGCAGCGGCAACTTCTTTATCGGTCTTCTGAAGACGGGAATCTGGAGACTCGAGACTTCGAAGGAAATTCAGTATTTCCCTGTTCGTCTCCTCCGCCGCTTCCTGCTGAACCCAGTGTCCGACATTGGGGAACAGGATGACATCGCGGAGCCCGGTGACTTGTTTCGACATGGACTCCATCAGCTTTTCGCGGCTCGCGCCGCCGATGACCATGTCCTTTTCGCCGCCGATGAAGAGCGTTGGCAAGGTGATTTCCCGTCCGGCGTTATCAGCCATCAATTCCCAGTTTCGATCGATGTTGCGATAGTAGTTGATGCCACCAGCGAATCCGGCGCGACGGAATTCGGCCACATAGAAATCGAGGTCCTCTTCGCTCAGCCAATCCGGCAAGGAGGCGGGTTCGCCCAGGCGGGGAATCCAGCCGCCCGCGTCTTTGTGATCGCCGGTTACCGCCGGCTTGTGGCGGAAACTATCGGGGGAAGTGAGCAGCCGGGAGATGATGCCTCGGGGATCAGCGTCGAATTCCGCTTCCGCCACGCCTGGCTTCTGGAAGTACAGCTGATAGAAAAACTTGTCCCCGAAACGCTTGCGGAATATCTGCATGGGCGGCGCTGGCGGATGACCCCAAAACGGAACGCTCATGTTGATGAGTGCTGCGAAGCGAGACGGATACAGCTGTACGGTGGACCAGGCTACGGCCGCACCCCAATCGTGACCGATCAGGACGGCTTTGTCCTCTCCAACTGCATCAATGATTCCCACTACATACTTGGCCAAATTGAGGATGTTGTAGTCCTCGATCGCAGGCAGCTTGCCCGAACTGCCATAGCCCGGCATGTCCGGCGCCACCACCCGGTAACCGGCATCGGCCAGTGCGACGATCTGATGACGCCAGGAGTACCAGGATTCCGGCCAACCGTGGAGCAATAACACCAGCGGACCTTCGCCCAGTTCCGCAATGCGCATGGGCAGTCCGTCGCTGTCAATCATGCGCAGGCTGATATCCCCTCTTTTGCTGCTGCCATTGCTCTGGTTCTTGTTCTCGCTCACATCGGCCCCCTTCTGCCCGCTTCGGTGTGTGGACGCATTATATGGACAGAGCATGAAAGCGCAAAAGAGCGCTGTTCAGCAGTTCCATATGCAACGACCCTATAGCCAAAAAGGGTTTCTGCGATTTCTGGAATAACGATCTACCCAAATGTCCCAGTGGTGCGCACGCGCGACGTCAAGCTATTGCTATCACAGAGTGGGTGAGGATAATGGCGCCCGACCGTTGTATCCCCCGTTGTTCACGTAAAAGGGTTGGCCAGGATGTCCAGAGTTATCCGAACCTGTATCGCTTGTTTTTCTCTCTTCTTTCTTTCTCAAATCGCTCTCGGGGCCACTGAGGCCGAGGAGCGGCAGCGACTCGAGACAATGCAACAAAGCCTGCGCAACCAGCAGGCCGACATTGGGCAAATGCGTGAGGAGCTTGCTACCTATCCCGACAAGATTTCTGCTGTCGAAGCGGAATTGCGCAAGGCCCAGGAGGAACTGGCCGCGGAAGAGCGAGCCCTCGAATCGCTGAAGGCAAATGCCGGTGACCCGAGCGCGGACCGCGAGATTCCGATCAAGGAGCACGCCGTGCGTATGTCTCAGCGCCGGGTTCGCAGCGAAACGCGCATGCTCGAACGCTATCAGCGCTATCGCGACGATCTGCTGGAAGAAATCGCCAAAGCCGAGCAGGACACTGCTCAGCTCAAGCAGCGGATTACTGCACAGAACCGGCGTATTGCGCAGGCTCGGGAGGAGGCGGAACGCGCCGCCCAGGCCGCCACCGCCGCCGCGAGCGCTCCGACACCCAAGCCGCAGCAGGAGCAACTTCCGGAGGTTGTTCCGGAGCCCGAAGTCGAGGAACAGCTCGCAGCCGCAGAGCCGCGGGCCGAACAGATGTCCAAGACGGCCAGCGAAGAAACACCCGTCCTTTCCCCCGAGGATTATCAGGCCTTTGAGACTGCGCGCAGCGCGATGCAGCGCACGGAAGAAGCCGTGTCCCGTAATCCGCGCAGCAATCCGCGGTTTTCCAATCTTTTATTGACCGGCTCGGATATCGAGGATGCACCCTTCACCCATCTCGGCGCGGACCAGTACCGCACTGAAGTGGTGCTGCCCAGCGGCCGCCAGCGTTTTCGCATCGACAGCCTGCGGTTCCGCGCCACCATCTCGGCTGAAAACGCTGGCGAAACCTACGTGTTTCTGGTCGATGCCAGCGACCGCTCTCAATTGAAAGCGGCTTATTTCAAAAAGCAGCTGTTGAGCTATCTGGACCAGGAGCCGGTGCTGGCCAGCGCCACCACAGCGCCGAAGCCCGAGGAGCTGGAAAAGGTCACCCTCGCTTCAGGCAAGACGGTTCAGCTGAGTGAAGATGACGCCTATGCATTGGAGATCGCACGGGAACACATGGCATTGCTGAAGGAATTTCAGGAGGGAGCGGGAACGAGCACTCCATCTTTCTCCAGCCTGGCGCTCAGTGGCAACATGATTGAGAAGGAAGCCGAGTTCAAGCATCTCGGCCAGGATCAGTACCAGGCAGAAGTGAAAGTTCAGAGCGGCAGACAGACGATCAGAATCAATCGTAGCTCGTTCCGCATCGACATCCCCGATGCGGATGAAGGAGAAACCTATTTGTTCTATGTCGATGCCACGCGGCCCAGTCGCTTGCAGTTGACCTACTTCAAGAAGGCAATTTTGGATTATTTGTAAATTGAACCATTAACTACATAAAAAAAGGGATTGCCTCGGCAATCCCTTTTTGTTTGCGGCGCAATCCTCGTATCAGAAGCGCAAGTTCACTGCGACATAGGCCGAGCGCGGTTCACCCGGGAAATAGCGGAAGGTATCCGCAAAGCCGTTCCAGTCCGCCCGATCCGCATAGCTTTCATCGGTCAGATTAAGAACGTTCAGCTGCAACTCCACCTGCTCACTCACTTGCCACTGAGTGCGAAGGTTCAGCAGATCGTGTCCATCGTAGGCATGCTGATTGGTGGGCTCGACGTAGTAGCTGCCCATGTGAACCAGCTCCAATTCGGCGTAGGCGCCGGGCAGGAAGTTCCAGCCGAGATGTGCGGTGCCAAAGTGCTTGGGTGCAGTATCTTCCTGATTTCCTTTGATGCTTTCGCCAAGAGACTGCTCGCTGGCGTACTCATGGTCGGCGAAGTTGGCAACCAGTCCAGCCTTCCAGTTGTCCGCAAATCGGTAGTCCACTGCCAGCTCAAGTCCGAGGTGTTCGGTTTCACCATCGCCCAGGTTATTGCGCTGCCGGCTGTCTCTGAAGATCAGGTTCTCCTTGACCATGGAATACAGGCTTACTTGATAGCTCAATGCGTCCGATGCCCCGCGAGCGCCGATCTCAAAGCTAACGATCTCTTCAGAATCGAGATCTGCAACGGTTTGATTCTGCTGAAGGCGATACAGCTCGGTCGCCTGAGGTGCACGGAAACCGTTGGCGATGTTGAAGAACAGGCGATGATTGTCGGCAAGTTCGTAGAGAATCCCCACCTGCGGTGACAGATTGTCAAACTCGTCTTCGCGGTCGGCAGGACGGCTGTACCGACAGGTGCCAGGCGGACAGGCAGAACCATCGGCCTGGCTGTTACCGGCCAACATCTTGTTGTCGTAATCGTATCGCATGGTTTCCAAACGCAGTCCTGCAGTCAAATGCCAGCGATCAGCGAAGGCCCAGTTCAGCTGCGCAAAGGGTGCGACTTGCAGTGCATCAACCTGATAGTCGTAGTGCAGCCCCGTCGGGAACGGACCCATGGTGGGTGCTTCCTGGGTTTCCCGCAACCAGCCATCGGTCGCCTCCACGTCGAGCCCGGCAATCCACTGAAAGTCCGACGTGACGTCGTTGTAATAGGTGAGCATCAGGCCGAGGCTGTCCTGGCCATTTTCTTCCAGTGGTGTTCGCGGCAAAAAGTGCTGCATGAATTCCATTTCGGTCTTCCGGAAATATGGCGTGATCACCAGGCTTTCGGTGTCGCTCACGCGCTTTTCCATTCGAGAGTACAAGCGCAGCGATCGCGCGTCCCGGTAGGCTTCCGGATTTGGATTGGTTTCGATCAGGTCGTCATCTTTATAGACTTCAAAGCCTTCGATGTAACCCGCTGTTTCCTGGTTCAGGTTAGTGGCAGCCAGCGTCGTAGCGATGTTCCAGCTGTCCAAGGTCAGTTCATGACGAAGCTGAATCTTCTGCTGATCGTAGTATGCATCATCCCGGAAGCCGCCGTCGTGAGTGGCAGTGGCGTTGACAACGAAACCATGGCGACCCGAAGTGGTGCCGTAATATAGTTCTTCGCGGCGATAGTCGTTCGCACCCAGCTCAAGGCCGATCGCGCTTTCGGTCTGCTCCGGCGCCGAAGGCATGATCACGTTGATTACCCCGTGCAGCGCATTGGAGCCATAAAGGGCGTTACTGGGGCCGCGAATCACTTCGATTCGCTGCGCCTGTTCGGTGTAGGCTTCGAAGAGTTCGTTGACGTTACAGAAGCCGGCGGCGCGCAGAGGAATGCCGTCCTGGGCCGTCAGAAAGGAGCCACAGGCGCCGGCGCCAGTCAAAACCGCCGAGCGAATCGAAGGCAGATATTCCTGACCGTTACCCTGATGGAAGCTGACGCCCGGTACACGCACCAGGGCATCCTGAATATGCAGGTGGGATATACGATCCAGCTCCTCCTTGCCAAGCTGAGCGATGTTGCCGGCCACGTCGAACTGCGCGTCGCGCCGCTGTGCGGTGGTGACGATCTCATCGATCTGGTCGGTCTGAGCGGAGGCGGCCACGGCCTGGCCAAGCAGTACAACAGGAAGTAGATAGCGCATGATTGTTCCGTCTCGTTCTTGATTTTACGACGCGGAACAATAGCAAAAAGGTCGCACCGGGCGCCACTGACGCCCCGTTGCCGGAGGTTAAGCTCTGTTAATGAGAGAAAACAGAAAAGAGATTCAAGCCGGCTCGTCGCATTCGATTTCGCCGCGCCGTTGCAGCGCAGTCGCGCCCAGCCAGCAGAGCAATGCCCACGTGGCGCCAGCCGCCCAGCCCGCCAGGACATCGGTGGGCCAGTGGACGCCGAGGTAAACCCGGCTGATACCGACACCAACCGAGAGAAAGAGGGCCACACAAAGTACGTAAATCTTCTCCGTCGGGCTGGACTCCAGCCGTGCCAGCAGAGCGCCCAGAGTAAGATAAACCACCGCTGCCATCATCGAATGGCCACTGGGGAAACTGGCGGTGTAGACGATGGACTCGTGCGGCACCAGATCGGGCCGCGGGCGGTCGAACCCTAGCTTCAGCAAGGTGCTCAACAACATACCACCGCCCACGCTCACCGCAAGAAACAGCGTTGCACGGTACTTCCGCCGCATCAGCAAGTGGCCAGCCACCACCAGCGCAATCAAGGTTAACACCGCCATTCCGCCAAGCGCGGTCATGTCGCGACCGATTTCCTCAACCCAGCCAGGCCCGATCGGATCAGAGCGATCATCGGGATTGCGCATGGCCAGCAGAATCGCTTCGTCCACTGCGTGGGTTTCGCCTTCGCGGACTTCATCGGCCAATTCGATAAAGCCCCAGGCTCCCCCGCCGATCAGGGCGATCAGGATTAGCAGCATGTATTCGCTGCGAACGATTGATAAGACGCGTTTTGGAGTATTCATGCTTCTCTGCTGACAACCAACGTTGATGGGGGTTCCGGGATTCGCTCTGGACCGCCTCAATCTTCGTCTCCATGATGCCGATTCAATTGTAGATGTAAAAAAGGCCATCAAGTGCATGAAGACAGCAGTCGGTTCTTTGCCTCTGATCCTTGCCTGCCTGGCCACAAGTGCCGCCTTCGCCGCAGAAGCGAAGATCGATGAAATCAACGTACTTGGTTCATCCCCCTGTCAACGGACGAAATCAGCGAAGACCTCCCCTATCAGGTACAGGTCTTTGACACGGACGAACTACAACGGGATCACTATACATCGATTGCCGATCTGCTCGACCGTCGCGCCAATAGCATCAACACCAATCATGCGCAGAACAATCCATTCCAGCCGGATGTTCAGGTGCGTGGCTTTACTGCCTCACCACTGCTGGACGCTCCCCGGGGAATCGCTGTTTACCTGAACGGAGTACGCGTCAATGAACCCCCTGCCGGCCGGCTGGCCGTGAGCGGCGTTTACCTGCGGGGCGATGAAGGAATTGCGGATGAGAAGACCGATGATTCCGTCATCGTGAATACCGCGATAACTTACCAGCCCAATCATGCGCTGGAAGTGTTTCTATCCGCTAGCAATCTCTTCGATGCAGAATTCGAAACCTTCGGCCTATACGGTGAGCCGGATGAGGTCTTCCCCGAACTGAACTCGGGGAACAATCGTTTTCTGAGTCCGAATGAACCGCGCGGGGCGTGGGTGGGTGCGCGGTATAAATGGTGAGTAATGAGTCGGTGGTGGAGAGTCGATCATGGGAGTGTGGTCAGTCGGGAACACTACCGACTTCCCACTGCAGCCTCCTCACCACCGACTCCCAACCCGATTCACTTCTTGCCTTTCGCCAACAGCTCCGACAGATCAATGGCCTGCCAATGGGGGAAGTGCTTGCGAACCAGCGCGTTCAGTTCCAATTCGAAGGGTGTGATCGCACCGGGATCGGCGGCGAACTTCGTCTCTTCACTCAGCGTGTCGGTGATCATACCAGCGCCGACTGTGATGTTGCTCAGGCGGTCGATGACGATGAAAGCACCGGTAGTGCGGTTGATGTCATAGGGATCCACCGCCACCTTCTGGCTCAGCGATACAGATACCAAACCGATGTCGTTCAACTGCAGGCTGTCGACTTCGCTGTGAGCCTGCGTATTCACGTCCACACGGTACTGGATGTTGCTCACGCTTCCCGCAGTGTACTTGGTTGCAAACTTGAAGCCGTACTGTTTGCCGGGGTGCAGCGGCTGATCCGACATCCATACCAGATTGGCCTGCAGATGGCTGCTTTGTTTTACCTTCTCGTCGTCACCGCCCACGATCATATCGCCGCGGCTAATATCGATTTCATCCTCGAGAGTCAGGGTAACCGCCTGTCCGACGAAGGCTTCCTCCAGGTTCGCATCGTAGGTGACAATCGACTTAACGCGACTGGTCTTGTTCGAAGGCAGCACCCGAATGGTATCGCCGACTTTAACGATGCCCGAGGCGATGGTGCCGCAGAAGCCCCGAAAGTTCAGGTTCGGGCGGTTGACAAACTGTACCGGGAAGCGGAAATCCTCGAAGTTCTGATCCTTTGCGATCTCCACTGTCTCGAGGATTTCCATCAGCGACTTGCCCTTGTACCAGGGTGTATTGACGCTGGGCGTGACCACGTTATCGCCATCGAGAGCGGAGATGGGCACAAACTGGATGTCGCGCGGCTTCAAGCCTTCGGCGAAGGTGAGATAGTCTGATTTGATTTTGTCGAACACTTCTTCGGAGAAATCCACCAGATCCATTTTGTTGATGGCCACCACCACGTGCTGGATTCCCAGCAGCGAAGCGATGTAGCTGTGGCGACGAGTCTGGGTCATCACGCCATGTCGCGCATCGATCAAAATGATGGCGAGATCACAGGTGGACGCACCGGTGGCCATGTTGCGGGTGTACTGCTCGTGCCCGGGCGTGTCGGCAATGATGAATTTGCGCTTGGCGGTGGAGAAATAGCGGTAGGCCACATCAATGGTGATGCCCTGCTCCCGCTCCGCCTGAAGGCCATCGACCAGCAATGCCAAATCGACTTTCTCACCAGTGGTACCGTGGCGAGTGGAATCCGAGCGGATCGATTCAAGTTGATCTTCGTAGATCATCTTGGAGTCATGCAGCAAACGGCCGATCAATGTGCTTTTGCCATCGTCGACACTGCCACAGGTCAGAAATCGCAGCAGCTCTTTATGCTCATGCTGCTTCAAATAAGCGTCAATATCTTTTTCAATCAGCTCTGATTGGTGAGACATAAAAACTCCGGTTGGCTGGCCGCTCTATCTCTTACGTCATTCCGGCGACGGCCGGAATCCATGTCTTTTTGCCTAGGTGCAGTGGTGCCCCTGGATCCCGGCCTGGCCGGGATGACGGCAAGCGCTAGCGCCCCTGCCGTGTTCACGATTCTACAATTCACGTCTCACGTACTTAGAAGTAACCCTCTTGCTTTTTCTTTTCCATCGACCCGGCGCTGTCGTGATCGATTACGCGGCCCTGGCGCTCGGAAGTCTTGGTCAGCAGCATTTCCTGGATGATTTCGGGCAAGGTGGTCGCATTGGATTCGACTGCGCCAGTCAGCGGATAACAACCGAGGGTACGGAAGCGCACCATCTTTTCCATCACTTCCTCATCCGGCTTCAACGGCATGCGGTCATCGTCCACCATGATCAGCGTACCGTCACGCTTGACGACCGGACGCTTATCGGCGAAGTACAGCGGCACGATGGGGATGGACTCCAGGTGGATGTACTGCCAGATGTCCAGTTCGGTCCAGTTGGAAAGCGGGAAAACACGAATGCTTTCACCCTTGTCTACCTTGCTGTTGTAGATATTCCACAATTCCGGCCGCTGATTTTTCGGATCCCAGCGGTGGTTTTTGTCGCGGAAGGAGTAGACCCGCTCTTTCGCCCGCGACTTCTCTTCGTCGCGGCGCGCACCACCGAAGGCGGCGTCGAACTGGTACTTGTCCAGGGCCTGCTTCAGCGCCTGGGTCTTCATGATATCGGTGTGCTTGGCGCTGCCGTAGGTGAAGGGACTTACGCCCATCTTCACGCCTTCCTGATTGATGTGCACAATCAGATCCCAGCCCAGTTCCTTCACGCGTTTTTCACGGAACTCGATCATCTCCCGGAATTTCCAGGTGGTATCCACGTGCAGCAATGGGAAGGGCGGTTTTCCCGGGTGAAAGGCCTTCATGGCCAGATGCATCATCACCGCAGAGTCCTTGCCGATGGAGTACAGCATTACAGGGTTCTCGAACTCAGCCGCTACCTCGCGGATGATATGAATGCTTTCTGCTTCCAGCTGCTTCAGATGCGTCAGTGTGTAGGCGTCCGACATAAAAGAAAGTCTCTAGTCTCCAGTCTTCAGATAGCTGAGACTGCGAATCGGGTTGTCTGGGGCGACGATTGGTGCCGCTCGAGATTATATGGAATAAGGGGCTCGCCCTTAAGTAGCATTTATTTCTATGCTTATTCCGGCACTTCTCGCCAGCTCGACGAATCCCGGAAAGGAGGTGGAGACGTTGGCGCAATCGCGGATGTTGATCGGTCCGCTGGCGCGCAGGGCGGCGATCACGAAGGACATGGCGATGCGGTGGTCGCCGTGACTCTCCACGGTCCCTTCCCCAATCTGACCACCATTGATGATCATGCCGTCCGCCGTCGGCTGGGCGTCTACGCCGAGAATATGCAGACCATCAGCCATCACCTGGATGCGATCACTTTCTTTGACGCGCAGCTCTTCCGCACCGCTCAATCGTGTGGTGCCCTCAGCGCAAGCTGCGGCGACAAACAGAACCGGGAACTCGTCAATGGCCAAAGGCACGAGTTCCGGCGGAATATCGATGCCTTTCAGCTCGGAATGACGGACCCGAATGTCCGCCACCGGTTCCCCGCCCACTTCGCGCTTGTTGCTGAAGCCGATATCGGCTCCCATCAACCGCAAAATATTGATGATCCCGGTACGAGTCGGATTGATACCCACATGGGTCAAGGTGACATCGGCGCCGGGGGTAATGGCGGCGGCAACCATGAAAAAGGCCGCGGAGGAAATATCCGCCGGCACTTCGATATGACAGGCCTTGAGCTTGCCACCACCCTGCAGGCTGACACGGGGACCGTCGCACTCAACCGGGTAGCCGAAGCCTTTCAGCATGCGCTCGGTGTGGTCGCGGGTGACTGCGGGCTCAACCACTTCAGTCTGGCCTTGCGCGTACAATCCGGCGAGCAGCACACATGACTTCACCTGGGCACTGGCCATGGGAAGATCGTAGCGGATGCCGTTCAGCTCCTGACCACCCTCAATGCGCAAGGGTGGAAGCCCCTTGGCCTCGGTTTCGATTTTTGCGCCCATGCTGCGCAGCGGATCGGCAACCCGATTCATCGGCCGCCGGGACAGGGATTCGTCACCGGTCAATTCCGTGTCGAACGACTGGCCTGCCAGAAGTCCCGCCAGCAGGCGCATGGAAGTGCCGGAGTTTCCCAGGTAGAGCGCACCGGGCGGCGCCTGCAAGCCGTGCAGACCGACACCGTGAACAGTGACCCGGCCCTGATCGGGTCCTTCGATCACCACCCCCATGTCGCGAAACGCCTGCAAGGTGGCCAGAGCATCTTCGCCCTCGAGAAATCCTTCAATTTCCGTCACGCCCTCAGCGATCGAGCCGAGCATGATGGAGCGGTGGGAAATGGATTTATCCCCGGGAACCCGCAGGCTGCCGGTAAGGCTTCCACCCGGTTGTACCAGATATTCGATTTGCTGTTCGTTCATAGTCGTCGACGGATTTGAGGTATAGGGCTGTCGGGCAATGCGCGAGGAAAAATGATCCCGCGCGGCTTTGGCTCGGGTGAAGACACCCATCAGATAATCACTGTCCTGTGCGGCAATCGCCTGCCGCAGCTGAGCCAGATTGTTGGTAAAAAGATCCAGCGCGCGCAATACGCTGTCGCGATTGGCGAGCATGATGTCGTGCCACATTGTGGGATCGCTGGACGCAATGCGGGTGAAATCACGAAAGCCACCAGCGGCGTAACGAAAGATGTTTTCGTTTTCCGTATCATGCGCAAGCGTATCCACCAGGGAATAGGCAATCACGTGAGGTAAATGGCTGGTGGCCGCCAGCACATCGTCGTGTTCCGCCACTGGCATTCTCAGCACTTCCGCGCCCACCGCTTCCCACATGTTGACGACCCGCTCAAGGTGGTGCGAATCGGTGTTTTCGGCCGGGGTGAGAATGACGCGGTGATCGATGTAAAGCTCGGGATCGGCGGCGAGCACTCCGCTTCGTTCAGACCCCGCGATCGGGTGTCCGAGAATCAGCTGCGGCGGCAATTCTCCAAATGCTTTTCTCGCCGCCTCTTCGACATGGCCTTTGACACTGGCGCAATCGGTAATAGTGACCTGATCGGACACACTCGCGGCAATTTGCCGCAAAATTTTGTCGACAGTGAGCGTCGGCACGGCGATGCAGATAAGGTCATCAGCGCCGAGCGTATCTGCCACCGCGTTGAGATCAGCATGGGCTTCGTCAGCCAGCTTCAACTCCACCGCTTTGTCGCGAGTATGCTCGGAACGAGCGATGGCGATGACCCGCTCACAAGCCCCGACCTTGCGCAGGCCTGCCGCAAGGCTGGCGCCAATCAGGCCGAAGCCGACGATGATGAGTTTGTTTATCCGCATAGATGATTCGATATATAGCCCGGACGCTGCGCAGCGCAATCCGGGTAAGCGCTGCCTGGATTTCGCTGCGCTACATCCAGGTGACGATAGTGGCAATTACAGGACGGCTTTGGGATAGGAGCCCAGCATTTTTACTTCCGAGGCGCGCTCGCCCACTTCCTTCAGCGCCGCCTTCACGTTCTCGTCGTCCCTGTGACCGTTGAAGTCGATAAAGAAAATGTAATTCCAGGCACCAGTCTTCGAAGGTCGGGATTCGACGCTGGTGAGATCCACTTTGTGATTGCGGAAGGGCTCCAGTGCGTTATAAAGCGCGCCCGGTTCGTTGCGCATGGAAATGATCACCGAGGTCTTGTCATTGCCACTGGGCGGGACTTCCTGATTGCCGATGATCAAAAAGCGGGTGGCGTTGTCGGGCCGGTCTTCGATCTTTTCGGCAAGAATCTTCAAGCCGTAAAGGTCGGCGGCCATTTCGCCAGCGATGGCCGCCGCATTCCACTCGCCCTTCACCCTTCGCGCCGCTTCGGAGTTGCTGCTGACCGCGACCCGGTCGGCCTTGGGAAAGCGCGAATCCAGCCACTTGCGGCACTGGGCCAGTGACTGGGAATGGGAGTAGATGCGGGTGATATTGTCGGTATTGGTGACGTCCGATACCAGCAGGTTCTGGTGAATGCGCAGGGCAACTTCGCCACAGATTTTCAGGCCCGATTCGAAGAAGGTGTCCAGCGTGTGATTGACCACACCTTCGGAGGAGTTTTCCACCGGGACCACGCCGAACTCTACCGCGCCCGCTTCCACTTCCCGGAATACGTCGTCAATGGCTGCCATGGGCACGGATATGGCAGAGCGACCGAAGTGTTTCAGGGCCGCCTGCTGAGTAAACGTGCCTTCCGGGCCCAGGTAGGCAACCCGCACCGGATGTTCGAGAGCGAGGCAGGCGGACATGATTTCGCGGAACAGCCGGGCCATTTCCTCGTTGGACAGGGGACCCGGGTTGTTGGCCATGATCTTGCGCAGCACCTGAGCTTCCCGCTCCGGGCGGTAGTACTGGATCTCCGTCTCGCCGCGTGCCTTCTTCACGGCAGCCACATCCTGCGCACAGCGCGCTCGCTCGCTGATCAGCCGCTCGATCTCGCCGTCGATGGAGTCGATCTTGTCACGTAGCACCTTCAGCTGCTGACCCTCGAGTTGCTGACCCTCGAGCTGCTGTCCTTCGAGTTCGTCGCGCCCGGGCTGTTCGTTTTCGCTTGCTGTGTTTTCTTTTTCCATGTGCGACCTGCGGCTTACTCGGCGCCTTCCAATTTCTCGGCGACTTCTTCTTCCGATTCCTGAATTCGCTCCACACCGACCAGATGCTCGCCTTCTTTCAGGCGGATCAGACGCACGCCCTGGGTATTGCGGCTTAGCACGGAGACCTCCGCCACGCGGGTTCGTACCAGCGTCCCCTGGTCGGAAATCATCATGATTTCATCCCCCTCCAGCACCTGCACCGCACCCACCAGATTGCCATTGCGCTCAGTGGTTTGCATGGCAATGATGCCCTGCGAACCACGACCTTTGGTGGTGAATTCTTCCACCGCGGTGCGCTTGCCGTAGCCTTGCCTGGTGACCGTCAGTACCTGGCCGCCTTCGATGGGGATCACCATGGAGATGACCTTGTGATCGTCTTTCAGGCGAATGCCGCGAACGCCGCGGGAGATACGGCCCATCGCGCGCACGTCGGTTTCCCTGAAGCGGGCGGCCTTGCCGCTGCTGGAGAAGAGAATCACTTCCTGCTTGCCGTCGGTGATCGCCGTGCTTACCAGGCGATCACCCTCTTCCAGCTCGATCGCGCGCAGACCGGTGCTGCGCTGACGGGAGAAAGCGGTGAGATCGGTCTTCTTCACGGTGCCGTTGGCGGTGGCCATGAAGATGAAGCAATTCTCGTCGTACTCCGGCACTGGCAGGATAGAGGTGATGCTCTCGCCCTCTTCGAGCGGCAGCAGATTGACCATCGGCCGGCCGCGACTCTGCCGTCCGGCCACCGGAATCTGATAAACCTTGAGCCAGTAGACCTTGCCGCTATTACTGAAGCACAGGATCGTCGTGTGGGTATTGGCGATCAGCAGATGTTCGATGAAGTCTTCATCCTTCACCGCCGTCGCCGCCTTGCCCATACCGCCGCGGCGCTGAGCCTGGTAAGCATCCAGGGGCTGCGTCTTCGCATAGCCAAGGTGGGAAATCGTCACCACGCGATCCTCTTCCGGGATCAGGTCCTCCATGGTGAGATCCAGATGAGATTCCTGGATGTCGGTGCGACGCTCGTCGCCGTATTCGCTGACGATCTTTTCCAGCTCTTCCCGGATCACTTCCATCAGGCGCTCCGGGTTGGCGAGGATGTTCATGTACTCGGCGATCTGAGCCAGCTTCTCCTCGTATTCGGCGAGCAGCTTGTCGTGCTCCATGCCGGTGAGGCGGTGCAGACGCAAATCCAGGATCGATTGCGCCTGGGCCGGCGAGAGGAAGTACTGCTTCCCTTGTGGAGAGTCGCGCAATCCGAAGCGCTCGTCCAGATCATCGGGGCGGCAAATGCTCTCGCCCGTGTCGGTCTTGGCGCGATCGAGGAACTGCCCCACGTCGGCCAGATCCCAGCCGCGGGCGATCAAGGCTTCTTTTGCATCCGCCGGCGTTGGCGATGACTTGATCAGCTCGATCACCTGATCGATGTTGGCGATGGCAATCGCCAGACCTTCGAGGATGTGACCGCGGTCGCGCGCTTTACGAAGCAAATAAACGGTGCGGCGGGTCACCACTTCGCGGCGGTGAAGAATGAAGTATTCCAGCAGCTCCTTCAGGTTCAGCGTTCTGGGCTGCCCGTCCACCAGGGCCACGATGTTGATGCCGAACACGGTCTGCAGCGCCGTTTGCGCGTAGAGATTGTTCAGCACCACTTCGCCGGACTCGCCGCGGCGAATTTCGATGACCACCCGCAAACCGTCTTTGTCAGACTCATCGCGCAGCTCGGAAATGCCCTCGATCTTTTTCTCTTTGACCAGCTCGGCGATGCGCTCGATCAGCCGCGCCTTGTTGATCATGTAGGGGATTTCGTGGATGACGATCACATCGCGGTTGGTCTTGGGATCCTGTACCACTTCCGCCTTGGCGCGCACGTAGATGCGGCCACGGCCGGTACGGTAAGCCTGCACGATGCCGGCGCGGCCGTTGATGATGGCACCGGTCGGGAAGTCGGGGCCCGGCACATATTCCATCAGCTCATCGACTGTGAGCTCTTCGTTGTCGATCAGCGCAATACAGGCTTTCACGACTTCGCGAATGTTGTGCGGCGGGATGTTGGTGGCCATACCGACGGCGATACCGGACGAGCCGTTGACCAGCAGGTTCGGCACGCGGGTGGGGAGAACCGCCGGGATTTTTTCCTGGCCGTCGTAGTTGTCCACCCAGTCGACGGTTTCCTTGTCCAGATCGGCGAGGAGCTCGTGCGCCAGTTTGGCCATTCGGATTTCGGTATATCGCATGGCTGCCGCGCGGTCGCCATCGATGGAGCCGAAGTTGCCCTGACCATCCACCAGCATGTAGCGCATCGAAAAGGGCTGGGCGAGGCGGACGATTGCGTCGTAAACCGCGGAGTCGCCGTGGGGATGGTATTTACCGATTACATCACCCACCACACGCGCGGACTTCTTGTAGGGTTTATTCCAGTCGTTGTTCAGCTCGCTCATGGCGAACAGGACGCGCCGGTGAACAGGCTTGAGGCCATCGCGCACGTCCGGCAGGGCCCGGCCGACGATTACGCTCATGGCGTAATCGAGGTAGGACTGCTTGAGCTCGTCTTCGATATTGACCGGGAGAATTTCTTTCGCTATTTCGTCGCCCATAGACTGCGGCTTTCCTCACTGGGATGGCTGTCTTATTCGAATCGCTGTTATTCGAATGCTGTTGTTCGAATGCTGTTGTTCGATGAAACGTATTCTGGTCTTGCAGGTGCTTGTCTGCAGCGCGCCCCAGCTCAGCTGCCGAGCAATCCGGGGACGGTTTCCGACACTGCCCCGAAGCAGGGTTTGCGTGGAAAAATAAGCGCGCGATATTACCACAAAATCAGCCAGATAGGCATTTTGCTGAGGCTTTCGCGCTGTAACCGCGCGGCATTCCCGGTATACTCTGCCCCCGTTTGCCACCGCTCCGGCGGAGGCCTCGATTCGACTATCTTCCACCCTCTCACCCAGAGGATCTCTGATGGCAGCCAGCCAATCCGTCGACACCCTGATCAGCGCCCGCTGGATAGTTCCGGTGGTGCCTACAGGCCAGGTGTTGGAAGACTGTTCCCTGGCCGTTGACCAGGGCCGGATTGTCGCGATCGTGCCGCAGGCCGAGGCCCGCAAACGCTTCTCGGCCCGCGAGCACGTGGAACTGCCCCGTCATCTGCTGGTCCCCGGCCTCATCAATGCCCATGGCCATGCCGGCATGACCCTGCTGCGGGGCTTCGCGGATGACCAGCCGCTGCAGCGCTGGCTGGAAGACCACATCTGGCCCGCCGAGTCCCACTGGGTGGACGCGGATTTCGTTTACGACGGCAGTCAGCTGGCGATGGCGGAAATGATCCGCAGCGGCACCACCTGCTTCGCCGACATGTACTTCTTCCCCGATCAGGTGGCCAGGGCCGCGCAGCAGGCGGGCATGCGGGCGCAGATCACTGCACCGGTGCTGGACTTCCCCACCGCCTGGGCCCAGAACGCCGAGGAATACATCAGCAAGGCGCTGGCGGTCCACGATGACTTTCGCTCCAGTGACCTGATCACCGTCGGTTTCGGGCCCCACGCGCCCTATACCGTCTCGGATGAACCGCTGAAACGGATTGCCATCCTGGCCGAGGAGCTGCAGGTGCCTATTCAGATTCACCTGCACGAAACGGCCTTTGAGGTGCAGCAAGCGTTGCAGCAAAGCGGCAAACGACCCATTGAGCGTCTGCAGGCGCTCAATCTGCTATCGCCGCTGACCCAATGCATTCACATGACCCAGGTAGACCAGCTCGATATCCAGATCCTGGCGCAAACGGGCGCTCACGTCGTGCACTGCCCGGAGTCCAACCTCAAGCTGGCCAGCGGCTTTTGTCCGGTTGATCAGCTGCTGAAGGCGGACATCAATGTGGCCCTGGGCACGGACGGCGCCGCCAGCAACAATGATCTCGATCTGCTGGGCGAAATGCGTACCGCGGCCCTGTTAGCCAAGGGTGTGGCTGGAGACGCGGCGGCGCTGGACGCGCATGCCGCATTGCGAATGGCCACTCTCTATGGTGCCCGCGCCATGGGAGAGGAAGAGCAGATCGGCAGCCTCGAGCCGGGCAAGCTGGCCGACCTTACCGCCGTAGCGGTGGACTCTCTGGAGGCGACGCCGCTGTTCGATCCGGTCTCGCACCTCGTTTACACCAACTGCAGCCGCGACGTATCCCACGTGTGGGTCAAAGGCAAAGCCCTGCTCCGTGACCGCAAGCTGCTGACGCTGAACGAAAGAGAGATTCGCCAGAAGGCAGAAGACTGGAAGACCAAGATCGCCAGTCAAAAAAAATCAACCATCCAATGAGCAGAGACCACCACGTGACTGCAAACGTCGACCGAGCCGAAATCGCCAAATTCGAAGCCCTGGCTTCCCGCTGGTGGGATCCGAACAGCGAGTTCAAACCGCTGCACGAGATCAATCCGCTGCGCTGCCAGTGGATCGACAATCGCTCGCCGGTTGCGGGCAAGTCAGTGCTCGACATCGGCTGTGGCGGCGGCCTGCTATGCGAGGGTCTGGCACAGCGGGGCGCTCAAGTGACCGGCATCGATATGGGCGAAGCGCCTTTGTCCGTGGCGAAGCTCCACTGTCTGGAAAGCGGTCTGGAAATCGATTACCGGCACACTTCGGCCGAAGCCATGGCTCAGCAACAACCGGAAGCCTTTGACGTGGTCACCTGCCTGGAAATGCTCGAACACGTTCCGGATCCCGCCGCCGTGGTCCGCGCCTGCGCGGAGGCGGCAAAGCCAGGTGCGCACCTGTATTTCTCCACCATCAACCGCAATCCCAAGGCCTATGCTTTTGCGATCATCGGTGCAGAGTACGTACTGAATCTGCTCCCCAAGGGCACGCACGATTACGCCAAATTCATACGGCCGGCCGAGCTGGCCGGCTGGATCCGCGCCGCCGGGCTAGAGCTGCAGGATATGACCGGCCTCACCTACAATCCGCTCACCAAGCAGTACAAGCTGAACCCGAAAGATGTGACCGTGAATTACATGGTGCATGCAACCAAGCCAGTCTCCAGTTCCCAGTCGCCGGTCTCCAGTGAGAAGTAGCGTTTGTCTGGTGACTGGAGACTCGAAACTGGAGACTCCTATTCTATGCCGCTAAAAGCCGTTATTTTCGACTTGGACGGAACCCTGCTGGACACGGCACCGGACTTCTGCACCACCGTCAACCTGCTGCGGCGGGAAGAAGGCTTCGATCATTTGCCCGATGAGCAGATCCGCTGCGTGGTGTCCAACGGCGCCCGCGCGCTGGTGAACATGGCCTTCGGTCTGGAATTCACTGCACCGGGCTTCGACCGGCTACACCAGCGTCTGCTGGAAATCTACAGTGAGCAGCTGGCGGTGAAGACCCGCCCCTACCCGGGCATTCAGGAATCGCTTTCCCTGCTGGCCAGCCGTGACATCCCCTGGGGCATCGTCACCAACAAATCACACACCTACACCCAACCGATTTTGAAAGCGCTAGCGCTGGATCCCGCCCCGGGAACCGTGATCTGTCCGGAAGACGTGACCAAAACCAAGCCGCATCCCGAATCTCTGCTGCTCGCCTGCAAGCAACTGGGCTGCGAGGCGAAGGACGTGATTTATGTGGGCGATCATCAGCGCGATATCGACTGCGGCAAGGCGGCGGGCAGCCGTACAGTGGCAGCCGCCTATGGCTATGTGGGCGAAGGCATCTGCGCCAGCGACTGGTCCGCAGATCATTTGATCCATTCCGCTCACGAGCTCAGTGAAATCATTGAGCATTACCTGCAATACGAATTGGAGAAATGAGCACCATGTCCAAGGATTTCTCGAATTATCAAGCGCCCGCTGATCTCTTGAAAGACAAGGTGATCATGGTCACCGGCGCCGGCGACGGCATCGGCCGCGCTGCCGCCATTGCCTACGCACAGCGCGGTGCAACCGTGATCCTGCTGGGACGTACAGTGAAGAAGCTGGAAGCTGTTTACGACGAGATCGAAGCACTTGGAGCGCCGCAGCCAGCCATCTACCCCATCGACTTTTCCGGGGCAAGCGAGGACAACTACAACGAGATGGCGGCGACCTTGCAGAAGGAATTCGGCCGGCTCGATGGCATTCTCCACAACGCCAGCGAATTGGGACCGCGTACCCCGCTGAGCCAGTACCCGGCGGAAATTTGGGAACGCATGCTGAAGGTGAACACCACGGCGCCCTTTTTGATGACCAAGGCGCTGATGCCTTTGCTGCAGGCCGCCAGCCACGCCTCGGTGATCTTTACCGGCTCGTCAGTAGGCTACAAGGGGCGCGCCTACTGGGGCGCTTATGCGGTGTCGAAGGCCGCAGTGGAAAACATGATGCAGATTTTCGCCGCCGAGCTGAGCGAGACCACCAACATCCGCGTCAACAGCATCAACCCGGGCGCAACCCGCACCAATATGCGAGCCAGCGCCTACCCGGGGGAAGATCCGCGCACGCTGAAAAAGCCGGAGGAAATCCTGGGGGTTTACTTGTATCTGATGGGCGACGAAAGCGTCGGCACCAGCGGCGAGCAGTTATTGGCGCAGCCGAAGAAGTAAGAGTCGCCAGTCGGCAGTTGGCAGTTGGCAGTTGGCAGTCCGGACTCAAGAGTATCGAGAGTTTACCTCGACACGCCAGCGCACACTCGAAACTCCCAGGGGCTGAGAGTTACTGGTTGGGAGCGGCCTTGCGAATCTGAATCACGTCGCCAGCGAAGGTGCTGACGGCAGGGCTCATGTCGATGGGGTAGTCCTGCATCATCCAGGCGAAATAGCCGCGCGGGAAATAGAAAGCGTTCTCGAAACCCCACTCCATGCTCACCGCCGTCGCGTAAGGTCCGATCTTGCACTCCGGCATGGAGCAGTAGAATACCAAGGGCGTTTCAGCGTTAACTCCTTCCAGAGTCTTTAGCTTGGTGAAGTTTCGTCGGAAATCGACGTGGCGCGCGTTTTTGATGCGACCCAGATTCCATTCATCATCCCCTCTCACATCAATAAAAACGGCTCCCAAATCCCAGAGCCGCTTCGCCTCCTGCAGCGACACGGTCATCACCTCGGTCGTTCTTTGTGACTGGCCCGCTTGCGGATCGCTGCTTTCCTCTGCCAATACCGGTCCACTCATTAGCAACATGCAGAAGGCGGCTGCTGCGCGGATGGCTGAGATTTTTTTGAAAGAGTGGGGAGACTTTCGTGTGAGCGACTGCATAACTGACCGATCAAAGTACGTGGCATTGCTTGGCTGATCCCGCAACGGCTTGCGGCGCCAAATTCGTTCTCCTAAAAGTAGCAGTGCCCGAGTGTTGCCGCAAACGCCATTTGTGACCGGGGAGGGATCGGCCGCTTCGGGCCGGCATTAATCAGGATGCTGAGCCTACCTGCACGAGATTCTCCACAAAGAATTCGAGGTTACCTGACGGAGCGGCTGGCGGCGGCAGCTGAGCCACCTTCTCCGCCAGCGTTCGAATTGCCCGTGCAGCCCTGCATTGTGGCGCCATGTCCAGCAACAGCTGCTGACTTTGCGAAGCAAGACGCACATTCTCATCATAGGGGATGTGGCCGAGGTAATGCAGAGCTACCTCCAGTTCGTCGTCGCACGCCGATAGCAGTTTGGCGAAAAGCGCTTTCCCCTCGCCGACGTTGCGCACCATGTTGCAGACAATCGGAAAGCGAAACTTGCCGCTTCTTCGGTTAACGGCTTTAATGGTCGCGAACGCGGCGGCTATCGACGCCGGTTCATCGCATAACACGATGATTACTTCCTGACTGGCGCAGGCAAAGTTCACTGCTATGTCATTGATGCCCGACGGCAGGTCGACGAGCATACTGTCGAGATCATCGGCGAGCTCACTGACGCTGTGGATCAGACCGGCTTGCTGATGAGTGTTCAGATTCACAACCGCTCCGTCCGGGCGAGCCGGTGCCAGTCTGATGCCTTGCGGCCCTCTGAGGATCGCCTCGCGCAGTCCGATCCGACCTGCCAGCACGTCGACCATCGAATGGCCCGCCTGCAGACCCGCTGCACTGGCCGCGCTTCCGAGCGCCAGATCCGCATCGAACAGCAGGACCCGGCGGTGCAAAGCAGCGAGTGCTGCACTAACGTTCAATGCTAACTGGGTTTTGCCGACTCCACCTTTGCCGCTGGCAATTGCAACTGTTTGTATTGAAAATGGACGACTCAAGGTGGGCTCCTTCGGATAGATCGTGTGTATTGATTCGCGGCAAGCAGCATTATAGACGGTTGTCCGCATTATCCGCTGAACCGGCGCGGTGTCGGTGCCGTGCAAGCAGCACTGTCGAAAGCGTACACGCGATAGCCGCAAGGAAGCCGTAAAGATGGGCATCGATGATGACTTCACCTCCGATTTGCCGAACAAGATCGGCGTCGGCACCGGTCGTCTGCTCCCAAACAATTTTTGCCGCGGTGCCGGCGAACAGCGCCGCCGCGATCAGCCGATCGGCCGTCCAGAGCCGCAAGGCGACCAGCACCGCAATTCCGTGAAGCACTCCTGACAGCCCCACGTACCATTCAAGCGCCGGCTCGAAGATCAGCAGCCCTGAACTCACTGCGAAAGCGATGACGATGAGATTCGCTGAGAGATGTGGAGGACAGGCACCAAGCCCAAACAGAAGAAAGACAAGAGCGGCAACATTCAGCAAAAGATGAGCCCAGCCGAGATGAACCAGATGGCCGGTGAGCAATCGCCAGACTTCGCCATCGAGAATGGGCTGGCGTTCGTAGCGTAGAATTTGCTGCGCGTCGAGCCCCGCCAACTGAATAGCGAAAGCCGCAGCCACCAGTAGAGTGACTGCCGCTATGCTCTCTGTCGACAAGGATGAAAATCTAGACAATCCAGTTATCCGCGCTATCAAATTTGGATCGGGGTCGTCGATGGCTTCAGCTCACGCCCGAACATTCGAGCAGGCCCGCAACAATAGCCGAAACTGGTCTTTTCTCCAACAATCCAAAAGCGCCCCCCGCAAGAACTCGGAGCTGCGACAGAAGCATAAAAGGAGGATCCACTTCCTAACTGGTGTTAAAACTGCACGCAAAATGTTAGCGTGTACGGTTTATTCAAGTAGAGAGGAAAGACGATGCCCCAAGCGATTGCCGAGAACACCGTAGTCGACATCCACTATGAACTCACCGATGATGAAGGAAACGTCCTCGACAGCTCCAAAGGCGCCCAGCCGCTGAGCTACCTTCACGGCGCCGGCAATATCATCCCTGGGCTTGAGAAAGCACTGGCCGGCAAGACCGAGGAAGACAGCTTCAGTGTGCGAATCGAACCCGCCGAAGCCTACGGCGAAATCATGCCCGAACTCATTCAGACCCTGCCGCGTTCGGCTTTCCAGGGCGTGGATACCGTAGAAGTAGGAATGAACTTCGAAGCGCAGGCGCCGAACGGCGAGGTGCAGCGGGTTCGCGTAAAAGACGTTGAGGGTGAGGAAGTGACCATCGATGCCAACCATCCGCTGGCCGGCATGCCTCTGAACTTCCAGGTCGACGTGGTCGGCGTGCGCGACGCTACCGAAGAAGAAATCGCGCACGGGCACGTACACTGACGTGAACGTGAGACGTGAGACGTGAGACGTGAGACGTGAGACGTGAGACGTGAGACGTGAGACGTGAGACGTGAGACGTGAGACGTGAGACGTGAGACGTGAGACGTGAGACAGTATGGCCCCATTGCGCGGGCCTGCTGTCAACCGTCCATCTAAACTTCCAGTTCGATTATCCTTGCTTTTATCCCGCTGCTTGCAACTCTCAGGCAAGCAACGCATACCGGTAGCTTGAAGCGGCGCGGGCCTGCGCTGCCCGGGTTTACGTAGAGCACCCCGTTTTCTTCCCGCACGACCGGTTTGTGCGAGTGCCCCGCGATCACCACGTCCACCCCCTCTTCGGCGGGGTCGAAGTCCAAATCTTTGATGTTGTGAATGAGATAAATGCGCCTGCCCTCAACGGTCAGCAAGCGCGTGTCCGGATACGCTGCCGCCCATTGCGGTTTGTCAATGTTGCCCTTGATTGCCTCGGTATCGGCGATCTCCCCGAGTTGCTCGATGATCTCACCAGGCCCGATATCGCCGGTATGAATGATGAGATCAGAGCCGCGCAGCGCCTCAAGTGCCTGAGGACGCAGGAGGCCGTGAGTATCCGAAATGAGTCCAATGTTCGTCGCCGACATCATCAACAGCCTCGCAGCAGGTTCATTTCAAACGGTGGCGAGATAGCTTCGCAAATGCGACTGCCGGAAATCATCGTAGCTCCAGTCTCCCCTGGCGAGCAGGCGCCGATACTGGGGCCTGAGCACATAGGTAAAGGCCATACAGCTCCCCTGCCCGTCCGCTTCCACCCGAACCGTTTCCCTCGAATACCACGCGCCCTCGTAGTGATCCAGCGCCTTCAGTGCCCGCTCGTTCACTTGGATGTGGAGCATGCCCCTCACCACACTGCCGGGTTTGGGAACCACTGCGGGGAATGCGGCCCGCCTGATCGCTCGGCGTTCATAGCCCTTCAGAATGGCCGGGACGCTTGGACCGATATGGCCGACGACGCGATCAAAGATCTCGTCGGCCAGCAGCGTGCCATAGACGAAGACTCTGCTCATCCTAGTTTTCCGGCTCGCCCGGTTTTGGAAATGGCGGCTCGTGATCGACGAAAATCAGATTTTCCGTCGCGAAACCCAGCGCCTCACTTCGCTTCACGAAGGCCGCTTTGATCTGTTCGCTTACCTGCGGGGTTCTGGCCAGCAGCCAGAGATACTCGCGGGAATTACCGGTCAGAAAGACGTAGTCGTATTCACCATCTCCCGGCTGCAAATCTCCCAGCTCGAATATCACATAGGCGCCGTAGAAGGGGCCGAAGAAGGAAACCTTGAGATAGCCAGTATTTGGGTCCTCCACGAAAAACGCCTTGCCCAACGCTTCTTCCCATTCCCCGGTTTCAACATTGAAACCGCGGTTTACAACCTTGAGCCCACCGTCTTCCCGTCGGGAATATTCCGCGGTGACTGCCTGCAGGTTTTCTTCGAAGCTATGATCGAGGCGCGCGATTTCGTACCATTTTCCAAGATAACGCTGTACTTCAAGACCTTTCACCGGCTCTATGCCATCGGGCTTGCTCACGCAGGCTGTCAGCAAGGTCGACAGGATTACCGCCGTTAATACTTGTCGCATACCGGACCTCCTCGAAGTCCTCGAGCACAAACGGTGCCAGAGGCTTTCGGAAATTCTTCAGTCAGAGATGTTGAGTACTTGCAGGAAGGGATCACGATCCTCGATCGTCTCCGCCAGAGTGTGCTGATTGAGACTTTGCAAAAAGGCACGATTGGCGTCGAACAGGTAGTGCTTGAGCCTGCACACACTGGTGATCTTGCAGGTATCGGTCTCGGTTTCGAAGCATTCCACCAACTGCATCGGTTCCAGAGCCGCGATCAGATCCCCCAGTCTGAGCTCATCGGCTGGCAAGGCGAGTCGGATACCGCCTCCTTTCCCCCGGGTGCTGGCGATGTAGCCGAGTTGACTGAGCCTGTGGACCACCTTCACGAGGTGATTCCGTGAGATGCCGTAATGCTCGGCAATTTCCCGCACATTGCAGTGGCGGTCCGGAACTGCAGCGAGATACATCAGGGTTCGGAGCCCGTAATCCGAGAAAGCGCTAAGTTGCATACCGATATCAATGATCGATCGTCACACAACCGTGACGAGAAAATTAGGGGAAAGTCTTGCCAACCCGCTGGAGTCTACTATAGCATTTAATATGTATTCAAAATACATCTTAAAGCCGATATGGATCAGCTTGTCCATGGGCAACCACATCAACCAGCCACCAAGCAGCAGGACCAGCGATGTTAAGCCAACAAACTGTCAACATTATCAAATCCACCGCGCCGGTACTCGAAGAACACGGCGAAACGCTGACACGACATTTTTACGAGCGGATGTTCACCAACAATCCTGAGGTAGCGCCCTTCTTCAACCCCGCGCACCAGTCCGCTGGCACTCAGCAAAAGGCGTTGGCGGCCGCTATCTGTGCCTATGCCGCCAACATTGACAATCTCGAGGTGCTCGGTGGTGCCGTCGAGTTGATTGCGCAAAAACACACATCGCTGCAAATCAAGCCTGAACATTACCCGATCGTCGGCGAGAATCTGCTGGCGTCCATCCGCGAAGTTCTTGGCGATGCTGCGACCGACGACATCATCGATGCCTGGGGCAAAGCCTATGGCTTTCTCGCCGACATCTTGATCGGCCGGGAGAAGCAGATCTACCAGGATCTTGCGGATGCGCCGGGAGGATGGGAAGGCTTTCGAGACTTCCGCGTGCTGCGCAAGGAAACGGAAAGCAGTCTGGTGACTTCCTTCTACCTTGTTCCGGAAGACGGCGGCAAGCTGCCGGCCTTCAAGCCAGGCCAGTACATCACTGTTCGAGTTCCCCGTCCCGACGGACAGACCACGATGAGAAATTACAGCCTGTCGGACAAGCCCGGACAGGATTGGCTGCGCATCAGCGTGAAACGCGAAATGGGCCCGTCGGCCGACACACCGGACGGCTATGTATCCAATTACCTCCATGGCGAAATCCAGGTGGGAAGTTCATTGGAGCTTGCGCCTCCCTGCGGCGAATTCTTTCTGGACGTGACCGAACACCATCGCCGCCCGCTGGTGTTGCTGGCGGCGGGCATCGGTGTCACCCCGATACTGAGCATTCTGCTCGCCGCATTGGAGAACACGCCGGATCGGGAGATCATTTTCATCCATGCCGCACTCAACGAGGACGTGCAGGCCTTCCGCAGCACCGTGGACGAACTGGCGGAGAAACATTCGAACCTGACGGTTCACCACCGCTACAGCGATCCCGCGCCGGCAGGCTGCATGCGCGAAGGCAACGCGAGCAGCGGCTTTGTGGATGCAGAACTGATCGAATCGATGATTCCGGACCGCAATGGCGACTACTACTTCTGCGGACCGCAGCCTTTCATGGTGAATATCTACCGTGACCTGATCACCTGGGGCATGCCGCCCTCGCAGGTGCATTTCGAGTTCTTCGGTCCCCGGCAGGAATTGGAAAAGCTGACGCCGGAGTCGTAAGTTCACGCCACGGCGAGCGCATTAGTCTGCGCTCGCCGCTTTGCCTTCCCCGGCAGGCAGCCTTCCCGCAAAAAGAAATGTGAGTAACACGGCAAAGCCGCAGGCGGCCATAACGCCGGTCAACGGTGCGGCGGACTGTTCGTGGAAAGTGCTCACCGCGATTCCCCCGAGCGAACCCACCCCGAAGCGCAATGAACCCAGCATCGCCGACGTGGCACCGGCAATGTGCGGAAAGCGCGACAGCAGAATCACCTGAATATTAGCGGTAAGCATGCCCAGGTTGCCGATGTACAGCACGGAGCCCAGCAGGACCATCCACAACGGGGGCATATCGATCTGGGTCAGCGCAGCGAGATAGACGCTGGCGATGACCACCAACGCGACACACCCCGTCAGCAGCTTCTCATTGCTGAAAAAGTGAATCAGCCGGTTGTTCGTGTAGGTTAGCAGCATCATGGCCGCGACGTTGGTGCCGAACAGGAATCCATAATATTCCGGCGCCACTCCATAGACCTCGATGAACACAAAGGGTGAACCGGCAATGAAGGCCATCAGTCCCGCCACCATAGCACCAACACACAGACCCAGACCGAGCGCATGCCGATCGGTGAAGAGAATACGGTAGTTCTGCATCAAGCGTCCGAAATTGAGCGGGTTGCGCTGCTGCCGCGGAAGACTCTCGGCCACTGCCCGGGCAAAAACAAGGGTGGCCACAATGGCGATGGCCAGCAGCACCCAGAAGATACTCCGCCACCCGCCTAGTGTGAAAATGAAACCCCCGGCAATCGGCGCCACCAGCGGCGCCACCGACATCACCATCATGATAAAGCCGACAGTGCGTGTGTATTGCGGCCCGCTGAAACGATCTTTGACCAAGGCAGGGACGGTTACCGAGATGGCGGCGGATCCAGTACCCTGAAGGGCGCGGGCGACCAGCAGGATTTCGATATTCGGCGCAACAGCACAAAGCGCTGAACCGAGCAGAAAAAAGGCCAGCCCGCAGAAAATGGCAAATCGTCGCCCCATTGCATCGGAAAGCGGACCAAAAAAGAGTTGGGGTGCGGCGAAGAACAGCAAATAGATACTCACCGTCCACTGCACCGCCTCTGGCGAGGCGGCCAGCTCGTCTGCAATCGCCGGCATGCTGGGCAAGTACATATCGATGGCCAGCGGAGTCAGGCCGATAAGGCAGCCAAGAAGGATGATCAGCAAAGATGTGGGCACAACAAACTCCCGGGGGCGAAGGCAAGGCAGGAAATTTCCAACCGCCTGCGCGGCTTTTAACGTCAGGCAGCAGATCATACTATGTGCCTGCTCTCATGTGAGTCAAACCGCAGCAGTGAATGTCGCCTGGACATAGCCAATGGACAAGCAAGCCACACACCCGCAACTTAAGCGCCGACTCGGCGTTTTCGCCGCCGTAATGCTCGGCCTGGGCGCGATGGTGGGTACCGGGGTTTTCGTCAGCACTGGTATAGCCGCGGGCCTGGCCGGTCCTGCGGTGATCATCGCCGTGGTCCTGGCTGCGCTGGTGGCCGTCTGCAATGGTCTAAGCAGTGCTCAACTTGCCGCCAGTCACCCGGTGAGCGGTGGCAGCTATGAATACGGCTACCAGTACCTCAGTCCGCAGGCCGGTTTTACTGCGGGCTGGATGTTTCTACTGGCCAAATCCGCATCGGCGGCAACGGCGGCTCTGGGCTTTGCCGGCTATCTGCAACACGCACTGGAGATTCGGGGCGACGACACGGTTCTACTGGCGCTCGCTGCTGTGGCGGTGCTGACGGGCGTTGTAATGGCGGGAATCGAGCGCTCGCATCAGGTCAATGTGGCGATCGTGAGCATTACATTGGGAAGTTTACTGCTGTTCGTCGTCCTGGGGCTGGGTCGGCTGGATATGGATAAGTTCCGCCCGTTCATGCCTCGCGAAAATGGCGGATTTTCGCTGCAAGCGATTCTGAGTGCGACTGCATTGATGTTTGTCGCCTACACGGGCTACGGCCGGATCGCCACGCTCGGCGAAGAGGTACGCGACCCGGCCCACACCATACCCAAGGCGATCATTGCCACCATGAGCATTACCGCCTTGCTGTATACGAGTGTGGCGGTGGTCGGCGTGGGCTTGCTGGGAGCCGCAGATTTTTCGCAGGCAACCGCCGGGGAAGCAGCGCCGCTCGCCATCGCCGCGGAATCATTCGCCCTTCCCTATGCTGCTGAAGTTCTTTCCATGGGTGCGATTACGGCAATGCTCGGCGTACTGCTCAATCTCCTGCTAGGTCTGTCGCGAATGCTGCTTGCCATGTCGCGCCGCAGTGATATGCCGGCCACCTTCAGGCATTTGAACGCGTCGCAAACAACGCCAACACATTCCGTGCTTGCCGTGGGTGTGCTGATCGGACTGTTGGTGCTGATCGGCGATGTGCGCGTGACCTGGTCTTTCAGCGCTTTCACCGTGCTGATCTATTACGCCATTACCAACTGGGCCGCACTGCGGCTGGCGGATGAACAGCGACTTTACCCTCGCTGGATTTCGGCAAGCGGCCTGATCGCCTGTCTGTTTCTCGCTTTCTGGATTCAGCTGCAGATCTTGCTAGTGGGTGCCTTGCTTATCGCCGCTGGATTGCTCTGGCAGCGCTGGCGACGGGGCCGGGTTTGATCAGTATTCGGACTCACTCGCCCGCAAGCGCCATGAGAAAAGCGAAAGCAATGGCATTGTTTAGCGCATGCAAGGCCATGGCGAAATGGGTCGAGCCACTTCTGAGTTTCGCCAGTCCGAAAAAGATGCCGATGATGAAAATGGTGGCGATGCCATAGGCATCATATTGAACGTGTACAAGAGACCAGAAGGCCGCGCTCAGCACCACCGCACCCGCGGGACCCAGCGCGGTTCTGGAGAAGCCTTCCATCAGAAAGCCGCGAAAAAACAATTCTTCGAAGAAAGCCGCGGCGACCACGGTCGCCACAAACAACAACAGCTTGCTATCGGCGGACAGATAAATTTCGCGCATCACCTCTGGCGTTGCCGGGAGATCGAGTAGAGAGGTGACAAGCTCGAACCCGATCAGCAAAGCGATAAACAGCAAGGTCCAGCGAATCACCTGCCCCGTGTCGACCGCGTAAAGCCCGAGGTAGTCGCGAGGGTTGCTGCCCTTCTTGAAAGCCACCGCAATAAAAGTCAGAAAGGTGCAAATAAAGGCGGACCCGATGGTAGCCCAGGCGAGCATATCGCCATCGGTGGCGGCCTGCTCGAACGATGCTTCCGGACGACTATCGACCACGCCCATATAGAATGAGACCACGGCCACCTGCACCAGCACGAAAGCGCCGCCAATGCCCAGGCCCCAAAGCAAGGTTCCCCAGAAGCCCCATACAGGAGAGTCGTGGTGATCAGCGGAAATCACGTTCCGGTCGGGATCCATCGCTTCGTCGTTTTGCGTCACCACAGCCTCTCTGAAACGCCTGGCACCACTGCGCCAGGAACAACTTAAAACCATCTGCCCTGAAATGTGACAACGCGGTAGAGGGTTTGATCACGGATGTCATCCGCATCACTGCGAGACACAAAAGGCATGTCGATTCTGCCGGCAGCGCCCCAGACCGAAAGATGTGCAAGCCCCCACGCCTTCAGCCAGGGCGGTTCGCTGATGCTGGTTTTCTGCGCCTTGCCAATGGGTAACAGCACTACCTTTCTGCCAACCAGTCCGCTGCACAAACCGACCCAGTTGTCGTCCTGATAAATGCCAAGACAACGCCAACGCCGCCAGAAGTACAAAAAACTCGTCATCCAGATGAACAGAAGGACGACGGGATACCACTGGTGATCCCGAGCGATAACCGTCAGCAGAACCGACAGACAAAACGCCACGCTCGCACCATACCAGGGTACATAGAGGGGGCTCACCCGCCGCCAGCGCAGTGTCGGTATCGAGAGCTGCGCTGTGAGAGCTGTCAGGCCATTCCTATCGAGTACCGGCACGAGAAAACGCCGGCTGTCTTCGACATCGCCCACCGGCGCCGCACTGCCGGCTTTGCTGATGGTGAGCGTGTAGCGCTTGAGCAGACGCGCCACAAGGCCCTGAGAAATGCTTATCTGTTGCAGTTTGTGCAAGCGGAAGCCGCGGGTTTTTACCGTTCCCAGGCCGGCACGGTACTGGAACTGATCACCGTGGCGGGTCAGCCGGTAGTCCCAGAAACGCACCAGCGCGATCAGCATGGAGATAAAAAACAGCAGAGCAATCGCTGCCAGCAGCGCAAAAACGCTGAGGACTCCGACCAGCCAGATCAGCTCGCTACGGGTCGATTGCACTAGCAGTTCATGCGCAGCGGTGCCTTCCAGCCCGCTTATCCAGGCCTCCACCGACGGCGCGAGGTCGTCCAAGAAGGGAGCCAGTACAGGCGCAAACAATAGGAGGCCATTGAACATCAGTCCATAACGGGCTACTTCCGGCCAGTCCAAGTGCAGCTCGTAATCGGGCGGCTGCTCCACTTCGACAACATCTGCGACGGTTTCCTGTTCCGCTGCCTGATGCGCGAGAATGGAATCCTTGAGTTGCTGGGCCACATCAAAACTGAGACCCGGTATGTCCACCTCCTGCTGGCGTGAGCCGGCGCTTTCCAGGCCGAGCGTGGCCAGGCCGAAAGGTCGGAAGTAGAACGGCTGGGCGATATCGGCCTGTTGCACCCGCTCGAAATACAGGGTCAGGCGTTTACGATTAAATACGCCAGTATGCAACTGAATCCGATCGGCTTCGATTCGGAAGCGAAAAAACCAGAAATGCAGAAGCACGCTGAGGACGAAAACCACCAGCAGACCGGGAAGGCCGAAGGTGAAAAAAAGCTGGCGAAATCCCTCACCGCCTGCCACCAACGGAACCAGTGCCGGCCATAGGTTGACAGCCTGGCGGAGCGAATCAAACAGGAAATAGATGATGGCGATGGGCGATACGCGCCGCCATTCATTCATCGCGCTGCGCTCCCGTCCCGCTGCTCACGGTCAAGTGCCGGCTCGGCAAGCGAATCCTCGTCCTGCGCGGATTTCAGAATTCGCATTTTCAACCGTCGGGCGGTATCGCTTTGCAAGCCGGGCAGCGCCAGATCCGATTTCATGCCTCCCGCGGTGTAGACGACGAGGCGACTCAGGTCGAGACTTCGCTCCAGCGGCCCTTGGGTAATTTCCAGATGCTGAATGCGATTGATTGCCACTGACGTGCTGCGTCGCCACATCACGCCGGTTTTCAGGTGCAGATCCAGCTCACGCAAGAGATAGCGGGTGTGGCGAACGCGGCGCGGAAGCCAGATGAATATCAGGCCGAGAAAAACAACCGCCACGAACACCGACAGCGGCAAGGCCCAGCGCCGGGACTCCGGTTCCGCAAGCACTACCAGCCAGATCGCCGCAAGCAGGAAAACAACGAAGCCAAGCAGGTGGACTCGCAACTGAAAGGCATAACGGGGATTTACCGCTTGCCAGGGTTCATCCTCAAGCGTGCGGATCTGGGCGGGGTTGACAGGGGGATTGAACACGCGCATCTCCAGTTTCCGTTCCGGTCTTAACGATCCGGCCAGAGAATACATCAGAAGAATGGATGTGCGCGAGCGAGAGCTGCAACAGCCGGTTTTGCCGAGCGTTATTTGCGCCCGGCTCGGTGCACCATCAGAGTTGGTCGATACAAACGCTTAAAGCAGACCCTCAAGTTTCTGCCGCATGATGCTCTCCACGGCCTGAAACTCGCTGTCCAGCTGTTTGAGCAGGGAATTGAGTCCGGCAAGGTTTTCCGCCCGTGCCTGCTCTTCCATGCGCTGCGTAATTTCCACCAATCCCACCGCCCCCAGATTGCTGCTGCTACCCTTGAGGCTATGAGCATTGCGCCGAATCAGATCGGCGTCCGCGTGGTCGAGAGCTATTTTGAGCGTGTCGATCTTCTGGCGGCTGTCGACGATGAAAGTCTCCAGCAAGCCCGCGAAGCCATCCTCAAGCACTTCTTGCAACATGTCCAGCGTTGCCCCATCCAGGTGTTTTTGATCAGTCATTATTATTCCCGTACTACCAAGGACTCGTGGATTGTATCTTAAGCGGCCGCGACTTGCTCGCGGCAGCGCGAACCATCAAAAACGCCTGCTAATTGCTCCAGACAAACACGGCTTCCACCTCATTGCCCTTGCCCCGATAGCAGAGAGACTCGCAAATATCCCTGATCAGAGGGATGCCTCGACCGCTATAGCCCGCCGAGCGATTCCGGGGATTGAGAACGTCCTGATGAGGGAAGCCGTCGCCGCTGTCCACGATGTGGATCATCAGACGACCACCGTTTTCCCGCGTGTCGTGTGACAGATGAAACCGAATAAAGCCCGAATCGACATGTTCGAGGCGCTCGCTACGAAGCTGATAATAGCGGGCGAAGCCTTCAGGAGTTTGTTTGAGTGTCGAGTCCAGCTTGAGTACACCGTGCTCCAGTGCATTGGAATATAACTCCGCCAGCACGGTATAAACGCTGCCGCTGTGGCTTCGCAGGCCAGGTACCTCGGTAATGATGGACAGCAGCAGTGGCAGCGGATCGAAGTACTTGAAGGTGGAAGGCTTCACCTCGAAATCCAGTTTCCACTCCATCAGCCCTGCGTTGTGCTCAGCAGGCTGGGGCATCGATCGGGAGCTGGCATTCCCAGGTTCCACCATCACGACTTCCAGCAGGGAAAGGTCGTCATCCACCTCAGCGCTGCCGGTAAACTCGTGCACTGACTCGAGGATGGCGTCGAAGATGCGCCCCGGATCGCTGCGTTCGAACACCGCCTTCAAGCGTTGCTCCCCGAACATTTCACCCTTGCAGCTGCGCGCTTCGTGAATGCCGTCCGACCAAAGGAAGCAACGATCACCTACTTCAAGCTCGAAGTATTGGCAGTCGAGTTTTAGTTGCGTGCTGGGCAGCACACCGAGCGGCAGATGATGAGATTTGACCGCTTCGACCTCCCTGGTACGATGCCGATAAATGAAACAGTCGGGGAGCCCCCCATTCCATACGGTCACAATGCGCTCGCGGAAGTTGATCTCCAGAAAAGTCGCGCAACAAAAAAGTCCTATGGGGAGAATGGCCTTGAGCTTGTCGTTGATCTCGCGCAGCACGTCAGTGAGCGCAAAGCCTTTGTGGACCATGCCGTAGAAGGTCGACGCAAGGGGCATCGCCCCGATCGCCGCCGGCAATCCGTGCCCGGTGAAGTCCCCCAACAGTAGCATCATGTTGCCCGAGGGTCGCTGCGCCGCCACCAATACATCGCCGTTGAACACCGCCTTGGGGGAAAGGTAGTGGCGCACGTTGCTGGCATCCAGACAGTCGTCGTGGGCGATGTTGTCGAAGAGCTGCTTGGCAAGCGTTTGCTCTTGAATGAGGTAGCGGTTATGGCTGGCAATCTGGTCGCGCTGCGCTGACATAGTCGCGTGCAGCTCGCGCATGCGATTGAAGGCCTTGATCTTGGCCTGAAGGATGACCCGGTTGTAAGGCTTTTGCAGGAAGTCGTCGCCACCGGCCTCAAGGCACTTCACCAGTGATTCGGTCTCGGTCAGCGACGTGAGGAAAATTATCGGAACCAGCGTTTCGCCGGCGAGAGACTTAATCTGCCGCGCGGCTTCGAAACCGTCGAGCGATGGCATCAGCGCATCCAGCAGGATGATGTCGGGCCGCTCCTGGCGAAAGCACTCGACTGCCTCGATTCCGTCGCTGGCGCTGATCACGTGATGGCCATCCTGCCTCAGAATGGCTTCAAGGATCTGGCGATCACTGCGGGTATCCTCCGCAACCAGAACCTTGAGAACTAATGTCGACTGGGAAGCGGTCACGCGATTCTCGCTCCTTTACCCGCGCATGGGGCACAGACCAGTCGCAAGCCATTCACCGGATTGCAAACAGCTGCTCGAAGTTGGAAATCGTCAGAATCTTTTTTACGTCGGGATTGCAGTTGACGATTCTGACCGTCGACGATTCTCCGCCAGCGAAGTCTCGCAGCAGCAGCAGCATGCCCAGAGCGGAGCTGTCGAGATAGGTGGTTTCCCGCAGGTCGACAGCAAAGGACCGCGGCCGAATGTCCAGGCTTTCATAACTGCGGCGAAAGTCCTGATGAGCACTGAAATCGAATCGCCCCTGGATGAGAATTGTCAGTTCGGATCCATCGGCGGAAACGGATGAGCTTATCCCCATGATTACTACTACCTCTCGTTCTTTTACGGCTGGTGACTGCCCCGCCCAGCGCTGACTTGCCCCAAACCGCTGTGGCGGGTCGCCCCGCCAGATCGGAAAGCCTGGCTGCGGACGTCCACTTTTTTAATCATAGACTAAAAACCGCAGCTGCAGAATTCCGACTGAACGCGGCGACTGGCAGGTCGCCGGAAGCCGAGAGTGGGGAATCGCTCTCCCGGAAACGAAAAAGGCACCGCATCTCGCGATGCGGTGCCTTCTTGGTAAGCAGGCTGAATGGACTATGACCTAGAAATCAAAGTCGTACTCACTGGTTTCCCGCCTCAAGCGAAGATCATCCAACTTGTTCTCAACGAGACGTCGGCTGTCCAGCTGCTGGTACACATTCAGCTCCTGATCTTCGTCATCCGCGTCGACCCAGTCTTCCAGATCGATCTCGGCAACGAATGAAGAATCACTGCTCATACCGAAAACCCTCATGCACGATAATCACAACGAAACCGGACCACTGACTGCCCCGGTTGCGGTCGAAAAATACATCCGACTTTCGCAACGGTCAAGACAATTTTTTCGGGTTTTTGTGCCGATCTGTGACCCTGAAAGACGCCTTTGTTTTCAGCGATAACGCAGGCGGTTTCGGGATAAGGAACACATGGTAGAGCTTGAGGAATCGTACCGAAGGAGTATAAAGAACCGGGCGCCAAAACGCCGCCGACTCCAGGCAACCGGCTAGCGCTGCAGGCCGTACTTTCTCATCTTTTCCACCAGCGTCGTGCGGCGAATCGTCAGGTGATCGGCCGCTCGCGCCACTACGCCCCCGGCGTCCGCCAGCGCTTGCTGGATCAGATTTCGTTCCAGATTACTAAGGTACTCTTTGAGGTCGATGCCCGACTCCGGGAGCAGCGCTCGGTCGGCCATGCTTACCATCGTGGGCTGGTATCCTGTGGTGAGTTCTTCGACGGTGGCGCGCTCTTTTTCCTCTGCCTCCAGGTGGCGGTATTTCGATGGCAAGTCGCTGACGCCGATCACGCCGTAGGGGTTTGTGATCGCCATTCGCTCCACCAGGTTGGCCAACTCCCGGACGTTGCCCGGCCAGGGATGACGACACAGCGACATGATGGCCGCCGAATTGAAGCGAATGGAGCCCCTCTTTTCCCCTTCGAGCCGCGCCACCACCTCGTTGATCAAGAGAGGTACGTCTTCGGTTCGATCGCGCAATGCCGGCGTCTCAATGGTGAAGGCGTTCAGCGAAAAGTAAAGCTGCTCATCGAATTTGCCGGTTTGGATCATCGTCTCCAGGTCGTGGTGACTTGCGGCGACGATCCGCAGGTCGGCTCGCTCGATTTCACTGCCGCCAACCCGCTGGTAGGTCCCTGCCTGTAATAACCGGAGAACCTTCGGCTGGACGTCGAGGGGGATGTCACCAACCCCGTTCAGGAAAAGCGTGCCTCCCTCCGCCATCTGAATACGCCCGCCGCGGGGAGGGGTTCCGGCGTCTGTGTTCTCCGCCTGGCCGAACAATTCCGCTTCCAGCAATTCCTCCGGGATCGCCCGGCAGTCGACCGGCACAAACGGCCCCTTGCTTCGTGGCGACCGGTAGTGAAGATTGCGGGCGACCACTTCCTTGCCAGTGCCGGACTCGCCAGCGATGAGAACAGTCATGTCCCGGTCGGCCAGTGACTCGATGATTTTGCGCAGATCCTGAATCTTGCGGCTGGAGCCGACCAGGCTGCGGAACAGGTGCGGCGGTCGGCCGCCATGCGCATGGGCATTCCCGGCGGCGACTGCATTCCGGTAATGCTGAGCACGATGAAGAATGTCCAGCAAGGTTCCATAAGTGGGAGGCAGGGGCAGGTTGCCAATGATCAAATGCCGCAGATAGGGCTCCCAGCTCTCGTCAGGGTCCTGATGTTCGCCGGCCAAGATCACTGGACAACCCCGGTCCCACTCCCAGAGCTGTTGAATGCGGGTCTTGAGACTTTGTTGTTTGTAGCAATCCGCGATTATGACTGCAGCGAATTCCTGCGGGCCACGGCTGTTTCTTGCGGCAACCTCCTGCCACTCTCGGTATCCGCTGGCGACCGCCGGCTCCCCAAGGAAATCGAGAATCACTTTCAGGTCGTGTCGGCGACGTTCGTCATCGTCGATCACCAGGACCTTGACTGCTTGCCACATTGTTGTGCCCTTTTGCTGCGTACATCTCCTGTCCCTGCCCCTTCAGAACACGGAGTTGCCTGCAAGGCGACCGTCCCGTGATTCAATTCACATTCCGTTTGCTCAATTGGTTAGTAATAGCCGAGGCTCAGTTGCAGGTCAAATCAACTCTCGCTGAAAGCTCAGGCAAACTGCGCAAAGTGGCGAAGTTCGGGAGGAAGATGGGCCTGATCAAGCAAGAGCAGATCGTCCGGCCGATCGATGTCGGCGAGCGGAGGCAAGCGAGTCCAGGACCAGTCCAGCTGCCGCAGACGCCGTTCGGTGAGCGCCAATACTGCGTCGGTTCCCCACGGCATATCGGCAAACAGCGCGGCTTCAGGACGTCGAAGTCCGAGCAAGACGTAGCCGCCGTCCACGGCCG
The DNA here is from genome assembly GCA_026192395.1 of Proteobacteria bacterium 005FR1. Classification (GTDB taxonomy): domain Bacteria; phylum Pseudomonadota; class Gammaproteobacteria; order Pseudomonadales; family Cellvibrionaceae; genus WACF01. The sequence goes on along the minus strand of WACF01000002.1, from coordinate 300,083 downwards.
GACCGATCACGGCGTCCTTGTCTCGCAAGGCCAGGGCAGCTCGATGGAGGTAGTCGGCGTCTAGGAAGGGGCAATCGCTGCCGATGAAGATGACGCCGGTCCGAGTCTGAAGCACCTGGTGGGCGGCGCCGAGCATTCGGGCACCGAGGTCGGGGCCCCGCTGGTGGAAGCAGCTCACCGGCAGCTGTTCCGCCAGGGACGCGAACAAGGCATCGTCCAGGTCGCCGTCCACCCATAACTGCAGGGGCGCGAGATTTGCGCCGGCAGCTGTCCTGCAAATGTGTTGGGTCATAAGGCTATGCAGTTCGCGGCGCTGATCCGCATTGAGCGCGGCGGCCAAACGGGTTTTTACCTGCGCGGAGCCTGGCGATTTGGCGAACTGGACAATGCAGAATTCCGGAAAGCGCACGTCGATGTCAGGCCAGTGCGCCACTGCAACTGCTGCCCTGCCCTGCCGTGCACCCGTAGCAATGCTCGCCGATGAGGATTTCCTCGGGCAGAGCGCTTCCGGCGAGCAGGTCGGCGATATGCATGCGTTTCTGATCGGAGGCGATTAGCCCTCCATTTTCCACACGCGCGTTCCGGTCGTGAACAGCCCAGTTCAGCATCTGGTTGAAATCGCAGTCATAGACGTAGCCCTGCCAGTCGATGCTGATGAGCGAGCGGCACATGACGCTTTCCAGATTGGCTATGGAGAAATTGTCCTTGAGAAGCTGCATGTACTGGGGATAGAGATCCTTGGCCAGCAACATGCCGCCAAAGCGGCTGATAGGCATGTTGGTGATCGTCAGCAGTCGGTCGAACAGTATCCCGTACTTCTCTTTCAGTTCCCGCTTGTAGTCGGCCTCGAGCCCCGCTTGGGGCGGCGGCAGAAAGGCGCCATTGGGGTTATAAACCAAATGCAGCTGCAGTTCTTCGCGTCTGCCGTAGCCGAGTTCGTTGAGTTTCTGCAGAGCGGCGATCGACTGGTCGAAGATGCCCTTGCCCCGCTGCTCGCTGACGTTCTTTTCCGAATAACAGGGCAGCGAAGCCGTTACCATGGCCTCTTGTTCGGCGAGGAATTCCGCCAGGTCCGGATAGTCGGGATGCATGAGGATGGTGAGATTGCAGCGATCGATGGTCTGCACCCCCAGGCGCCGCGCCTCCCTCACCAGGTGGCGAAAATGCGGATTCATCTCCGGCGCGCCGCCGGTGACGTCCAGAGTCTGCATGCCGCCGCGCTCAAGGAGAGTCAGCACCTGATCCACCACTTCCCGGCTCATCAACTCGGTGCGGTTTGGCCCGGCATTGACGTGACAATGGGTGCAGGTCTGATTACAGAGATAACCCAAATTGACTTGCAAGGTGTCCAGCCGACCGCGTCTGAGCGAAGGAAAATCGGTTGGCGTGAGCAGTGGCTTGGTGTCGAGCATTGGCATTCCTGTCGGTTGAAAAGTGGGCGAGACTGGATCGTCTCGTTCTCACTGGTATAATCCCGCCCCTGTGTCTCTCCGTCCCCGTGGCACAACCGGATAGCGCGACGCCCTCCTAAGGCGTAGGTTGCAGGTTCGATTCCTGCCGGGGACGCCATTTCTATCCAGTCCGTCCTGACGTGGCGTGACGACCATTCTACCCCTCCGAAGAATGGGCGACAGCATTCACTGGTTGATAGCTTCGCCCTCCGCCTGCTCCAGCTGCTGCATACCTTTGCGCGATGGCAACGTGAGCAGCAGGTAGACACCAAAGGCTGCGGCCGCGCCAAGCAAGACCTGGCTCAGACCGAAACGGGTCTCCAGTAGCCCGACAACGAACGCCCCCACCGCGGGAATACCACGAAACTGGGACTGCCAGACGCTCATCACCCGCCCGCGCATATCGTCTGAAAGGCTCATCTGAATCAGCATCTGGGCGCCGGTTCCGAAGATGGTGACGCATAGCGACAGACCCGCGACCGCCGCCAGGGACAGGGTGAAAGAACGGGAAAGAGAAAAAATCACCAACAGCAGGGTTGCAGCGACCGCACAGATGACCAGCACCCTGGCGAGAGCCCGGGTACGACCATAGACGGCAATCCCCACCGCCCCCAAGACTGCACCGAAGCCGGCCGCGGAAGCGAGCGCCGCGAGGCCTTCGGCTCCCAGCCCGAAAATCTGGTCAGCCACCCCCGCGAACAGTTCCCGATAAGGCCGCACCAGCAGCGAGAAGGTAAAACCGAACAGCACAATGGCGCGCAGCGCCGGACTATGCACGACGTGGCGAATGCCTGCGGCGAAATCCCCGACAAACGAGCCGGGAGGCTTGTCTGTGGCCGCCTTCTGGCGACGAATCCTGATCCGGGTAAACACCAGCAGCAAGCCCAAATAACTGAGCGCGTTGGCGATGAAGGCTCCCTCCACCCCGATGCCGGTGATGATCAAGCCTCCCAGTGCCGGCCCGATGAAGATGGCCAGCGTGAACATCATCGATGTGATCGCCACCGCGGCCGGCATGTCCTCCCGCGGGACCATGTTGGGCATCAGCGCCAATCGTACCGGCGCCCATACCCCCTCGATCAAGCCGGTGAGCATCACGAAGACCGTGAGCACCGGGATACTGATCATGCCCAGATAGCTGAAGACGGCCAGGGTGAAGGCCACCAGCATCAGCGCCGCCTGGGTGAAATAAGCCAGTTTCACCCGGTCTAAGCGATCCGCCAGCGGGCCCGCCATGAGACTGAAGAACATGGCCATGACCGCTTCCGCCAGCGCGATGGCCCCCAGCCAGGCATAAGAACCGGTCAGGTCCCAGACCACCCATTGGATGGCAATGCGTTGGATCCAGAGCCCCACCACCGAACCGGCATGGGCAACGATATAAAGGGAGAAGTCGCGGTGACGAAAAGCGCGGGCGATGCCGGATCGCCCGGCAGCGGAAAACAACTTGCGCATTCAGGCCCTGCTGTTTGGGTGAAAAGCGCGCAAGGATACTCCTAGACGGTCACCAGCGCCAACGGGTGACCCTGCGAGGCAGCCTGGCCCTCGAGCAGCAGCTGCGGCCCTCAAAGCAGATCCCGGATCGGAACGTAATCGAGGCCAAAGGCGTCGGCCACGGCCGGCTGGGTCACCTTACCCCGAAAGACGTTCACGCCATTGGCGAGATTCAGATCCTGACAGGCCTTCTGGAGCCCGCGACCGGCGATCATCTCCACATAGGGGAAGCTGGCGTTGGTGAGCGCCTGGGTGGAGGTGCGCGCTACTGCGCCGGGGATGTTGGCCACACAGTAGTGAATCACGCCGTCCACGACATAAGTGGGCTGCTCATGCGTAGTGGGATGTGAGGTTTCGAAGCAGCCACCCTGGTCGATGGCCACATCCACCGCCACACTGCCGGGACGCATACTCCTGATCATTTCCCGACTAACCACTTTCGGCGCCGCCGCGCCAGAGACCAGCACGGCCCCGATCAGCAGATCCGCATCACGCACCGCGCGGGCGATGGATTGAGGACTGGCGGCAATGGTCTTTACCCGTCCGAGGAACAACTGATCGAGCTCGCGCAGCCGGGGCACAGAGCGGTCCAGAATCGTCACGTCCGCGCCCAAACCCACTGCCATGCGCGCCGCCTGGGTGCCCACCACGCCGCCGCCGATAATGACGACCGAGCCGGGTGCAACTCCGCTCACGCCGCCGAGCAGCACTCCCGCTCCGCCGCGCGGGTTCTCCAGATGATGAACACCGGCCTGCACTGACATGCGGCCGGCCACCTCGGACATGGGCGCCAACAGGGGCAAGTGTCCGCGATCATCGGTGACTGTCTCATAGGCGATGCAGATGGCGTCGGTTCGGATCAGGCATTCGGTGAGAGGCTGGCTGGCCGCCAGGTGCAGATAGCAAAACAGCAGCTGTCCCGGGCGAATCAGGTCGCACTCGGCAGGCTGAGGCTCCTTCACTTTGACGATCATCTCCGCTTCGCCGTAGATCTGCCGCGCAGCTTCCGCCAGCGTCGCCCCGGCGCTTTCGTAGGAGCTGTCGGCGAATCCAATGGCTTCACCCGCCCCGCGCTGAACCAGGCACTGGTGACCCTGACCGGTGAGAGCCCGCACATGGTCGGGGGTCAGCCCGACCCGGTATTCGTGGGTTTTGATCTCCGTAGGCACGCCGATTTTCATGTTAACTCCAGGCTAGGATGATTCCTTCTGCAAGCATCCGTACATTGATCGGCCGGACGGCCGCATAGTTTCCCGCCGCCACGTTCAGGTTGCATTCATGCTGATACGGCTAGGATTTACCACAGTGCTGGCCGATACCGACCGGCGCACTATCACAGAGTCCCGTTGCAGCATTCAATCCTAAATAGTGTTAATTACCGGGTTTTTGGTCGATTCTTTGCCTTATTAGCACTGAAAAACGCTGTTTTTCGGGCAAAAGTCGAGAACAAGAACCAAAAACCAGTGTCGGAAAGGCCTGAGTTAGAGTTCAAGTATCGGCTGTAAGCTCGCGGAAAGACTAGGGAAAGCACGAGGAAAGAGCAGGGATAAGAGCTTCAGGGAAGCCATAGGACCACAATGGCGGCAGACCGATACATTGGAGTCAGAGGTGTAAGGAAGCGGAAAAGCTTGCAACTTGGGGGCAACTCACGCGTCAGGAGCGCTGTAGTTAATGGGCATTTGCGCAGAAGAACTTCGTAGCTTCGTCATCAAACCCACGCTCGAATACCTGGGAGAGCATGGAGAACGCGCTCACGCAGCGGAAAACCTCCTGCTTGGCACTGCCGCCCAGGAATCCCAGCTCGGCTTTCACCTGCGGTTGAAACGAACCCGCGGGCTGGGCATCTATCAGATAACCCCTCAGATCCACATCAATATCTGGGACCGCTACCTCATCGATTATCCCGATCTGGCCTCCAGTATCCGGGGGCTCGCGAGCCAACACGAGTTCCTCGCCCATCCCCACGCCGAACTGGCCACCAATCTCAGTTATGCCACCGCCATCGCCTGGATGGTCTATCGGCGCACCAACCGGACCCTGCCGGAAGCTGATGACGTTTTGGGATTGGGCAAGATCTGGCACCGTCACTTCCCCCACCGCTCCGCCGAGACAGCCGAGGATTTTGCGGCGACCTATCGGCGGTATATGGGAGGCAAGGAAAGCGATTTGGCCGCCTGATCAAGCCTTCGTGTTTTTAGGATTTCTAACTAGGTAAATTTGAAATCGATCCGCGGCGAGCTGATGTCCGGAACGTCCGTCGAGCGTCGTCCACAGCTGCCTCTGCGGTCCGGTTGAATGGATGAGCCGCGATACTGCGTCCGACGATCAAGCGTCTGCCGGCGTTGGGTTTGCCGACGCTCATAATGGCCACCGTCCGCATCCACTGCTTGAACCCAGCACACGCCTCCAACAGCTTCGATCGCCGCGGCGTAGCGATCCGCTTCCTCGAGCGTCACCTTCTTTTTCACTACGATCGGTGCGCCACTGGAAAGTCGCTCCAGCGCAGCTCGGCTCAGGCGAAATCGCCTGCCAATGCGCTCACGACGCAGATCCGCGTCTGGCTCGCTTCCAAACTTGTCGATATAGACGACTTCGTAAACTGCAGCTGTCATTGTCCGCCCTTCTTGTTTTTGTGATCAACGACGTGAATACGAATGACGACAATAATTGGCTCCAGAGTGACTGACAAGTGCTAGTTGCTTGAGTGCAGCGGTGCCGCGGGCTAAGACAAATTCACGTGCCGGATCAGATTGGCATCTTCGATTGCGCTCCCGGAGTTTCTTTCGGGAAGTGGCGCACTGCGGTCCAGCAGCAGATCACGGAAGTTAAACAGATCCGTGTCCGCCAGCTGCGATGGAGAGACTTTTTGCAGTGCGGAGAAGATGGTTTCGGTGCGGCCCGGATGCGAGCGCTCCCACTCGGTGAGCATCTGCTTGATGGTCTGCCGCTGGAGGTTTTCCTGTGACCCACAGAGATTGCAGGGAATAATTGGGAATTCCTTGTACTCGGCGTACTCGGCAAGATCCTGTTCCCGGCAGTAAGCCATCGGGCGAATCACGATGTTGCGCTTGTCATCGGACAGGAGCTTGGGTGGCATGGCCTTGAGCCTGCCTCCATAGAACAGATTCAGAAAGAGCGTCTCGACGATGTCATCCTTGTGATGACCCAGCGCCACCTTGGTGGCTCCTATTTCTTCGGCAAAACCGTACAGGGTGCCTCGGCGCAAGCGCGAACAAAGCCCGCAGGTAGTCTTTCCCTCGGGCACGATGTCCTTGACGATGCTGTAGGTATCCCGCTCGACGATGTGGTACGGCACGCCGAGGCTTTCCAGGTAGGCAGGCAGCACGTGTTCGGGAAAGCCGGGCTGCTTCTGGTCCATGTTGACAGCCACCAGCTCGAAGTGGATCGGAGCGGTTTTCTGCAGGTTCAGCAGAATATCCAGCATGGCGTAGGAGTCCTTGCCACCGGACAAACAGACCATGACCTTGTCCCCCTCCTCGATCATGTTGTAATCGACGATGGCACTACCCACATGGCGGCGCAGACGCTTCTGAAGCTTATTGAATTCCAGCTTGCTGCGCTGGGCGCTGCGCGGTTTTTTCGCAGCCGGATTGTGAATTTCTACATTCATAGGAAGACTTGAAAGTGGGCCCTGGCGTGAACGGCCTGTCCGTGAAGAAAAGGAAGCAGGATCGAAGGGGCGCTATTGTACGGCTAAGCCGGGTGTTAGCAAATTGGCAAGCGGCATGTCGCTCGCGCTCAGGCGTCGTCCTTGTTGAGGCGCTCGAGCTTGGCGATAAAACGCTCGACACGCGAAATGTGCGCCTGCAGAACGGGATTTTCGGGCGCCAGCTTGGCGGCGTCCTGCCAGACGGCAAGGGCCTCGTGCAAACGACCGCGGCTGTACAGGGCCTGACCTTCCTTGATGTTGGCCTCGACGCGATCCGATACGACTTTCTGCAATTCTTCATTCCAGGCCACCACGTCGGGATCCTCTGGCGCCTTTTCCTGAAGCTCTGAGAGCACTTCCTTGGCCGCAGCCCACCAGCCTGCGTCCACGAGATCACGGTAGCGGGTTTTCAGCTGGCCGACCTGCTCGGTTTTGCGGGCGATGCGGGCGGCCGCTTCGGCTTGCTGCTCCGCTTTTGCGCGGGCAGCCGCTTCGGCCTGCTCCCTGGCGCGACGTTGTTGCAAGGCAACCAGTTGATTTGCTGTCGATTCATCCTCGGTGAGCGCGGCAGCCATTTTCAGGCAGGATTCAGCCAGGTCATAACGCGCTTCCTCCAGGGCCAGTTCGCCACAGTCGGCCAGTTCCGCCGCCAGTTGCTCGGTTTCCCGGCCATGCAGATAGGCCTGCCAGCGGGTCTTGATACTGCGTGGATGCACTTCTTCCGCCATTTCCACCAGAGGCGCCTTGGCAGCGAGATGTTCGCCCCGCAGCAGACTGATCTCGCGATCGATGTGGTCAAGGCGCTCGTCCCGATCCGCATAGAAGCGTCGCTCGGTTTTCCTAAGCGCCTCGCTGTCAGGCAGCTTTTCGAGTGCCTGATCAAGAAGCGCTTCGGCCTCGGGCCATTCGTCAGCCTTTTTGAGCTCATCGACCCGCTCTGCGATGTTTTCCTCGAAGCGCACAATCAGCGGGCGAATGGCCCGGCGGCGAACCACCAGCGCTTCAAAGGCCGGATCACGGGCATCGATATCCGCCAGCAGAGCCTCGGCCTTGGCAAACTCGTGCGTTGCCACCAGTTCGTCCACCCGGGCTATGCGCTCGGGACCGGTGGGCATCGTGCTGCAGCCGGAGAGAATCGCGGCGAAGATGAACGGAATAGTTTTTGTCAGGCCGTGCTTCATTCCCTATTTACCCTTGCGTGCCCGATCGTCTGGGCGCCAGGCGGGCGGCGCCATCGCCATCAACGATCGACCCGTTGTTCTCTAAGATGTCTTCAATCATGGTGTCCATTGTGCGCTGGTATTCCGGCGCAATGGCGGCAACCTTGTAGGTGCGTACGCTTCCTTTGCGGCCCCGTACCGCTACTTCTTCACCGGCGGTGAAGCTGACGCGGTCGCGCAGCGATGGGTCGCGGGATACAGCCTCGCCAACGACCATTTCGCCAGGTTCGGCGATGCGGCTCAGGCGCGAGGCGATGTTCACCGTATCCCCAACCACCGTGTACTCCATTCGCTGACTGCCGCCGACGATCCCCGCCATCATCTCGCCACTGTTCACACCGATGCGAACCTGCACCTCCCGCTGCCCGCGTTCACGGCGCACGACGTTGATCTGCTCCAGTAGGCGCAACATCACACTTGCACAAGCGATGGCGTTGAAACGGTGGTCGGGGTTCTTTTTCGGCGCACCGAAAATCAGCATCGCGCAGTCGCCGATGAATTTGTCCACGGTGCCGAAAAACAGTCGTCCACACACCGTGAAATAGGCGAAGTATTCGTTGAGTAGTTCGACGATTTCCTCGGAACTGGAATTCTCGGACAGCTCGGTAAAACCGACGATATCCACAAACAGCACGGACGCGTCTACGCTCGTGCAGCCTACATCCACCTTGTCGAGATCCGACAGCATCGCCTGAGCGACATCATCCGCGACGAAGCGCGAGAGCACACCTTCCATCTGACTTTTTTCACGCAGGCTGCGGGCCATGCGATTGAATGCAGCCGACAGTTTGCCCAGCTCGTCGCGCCGGCGGGTTTCGATCTGCACGTCATAATTGCCGGAGGCGAGTTTGTCGCTTGCGTGGACAAGTTCCTCCACGGGCTTCGCTATGCGACGGCTCATCCAGGCGGCTATGAGTACCCCAAGCACCATCATCGCCAGAGTCGCCAGCAGCAGCACCTGGGCCGTGCGTTCGAAACTGGCATGGATAGAGGCGACCGACAGAGAAATCAGGGCGTGGCCGGCCACCACCTTCTGGAAACTGATTGGCGCAATGAAAGAGATCAGATCCCGCTCGCTGTTGCTGCCACTCTGGTGCCACTCGAGGGTAGAGAGCTTTCCGGTGATGGCTTCGCCCGCGGCAATGATTTCCTGCAGTTTTCGCTTTGGCACGTCGCCAGCGGTAAAAAGCTGCTCGCCGTTTTCATCAAACAATGCCGCGCCAAGTATTTGCGGATCGCTGGTCAAATTGCTGGTCATTACCTGCAGCGCAAAGTGATCGTCGATGAACAAGGGCTCGGTGGCGCTGTGGGCGAACTGGCTGACGATCGTGGTGCCGAATTCGTTGATTTGCTGCCGCATCAGGTCGGCTTGATAGTTGAGAACGAGCGAACTCAACAGGCCCATGCCCAGAACGATCACTGCAGTAAAACTGGCCGCCAGCCGGTAGGCGATGGGAAATTGTCTGGATCTCACGCAGCGCAACACTTTCCGCATCAAAGGAAATCTTCCCAGCAACGGAAGTCTTGCGGTTAGACGGTTCCCGGAGGAGTGCTCCTGCTCAGCAATAGCGCGCGACTCTGCGCGCCGCAGGCCGAATTGCAAGGAAGCAGGTCTCACTTTTTCCGGGAACATAGGCACAAATTGGGCAGGTAAGTGGCAACCATCACACTATAGTCCGATTTTAACTAACCATCCGAATTTATTGAGCTTCAGCACGACCTAATCAATGTCGAGCTGGCGTTAATTCAGTAATTTGGCGCGATTCTCGTCAAAGCACGCCCGCGTTTGGCAGACCACCGTCTGTTTTTCATTTCCGCGAGTGCTTTGGGTAGAATGTGTCATTTTGTCGCGAGTCATCCATGAACGAGCACGGAAAGTCCACATCGCAATTACTGTCTTTTGACCGCGCCCACGTCTGGCACCCTTATGCTTCCATGCCGGCTGCCGTGCCGCTCCATCTGGTGGAATCCGCCGATGGTGTATATCTCAATCTCGCCGGGGGTGAACGCGTCATCGACGGAATGGCGTCCTGGTGGAGCGCGGTGCACGGTTACAACCACCCGGTCCTGAACTGGGCAATCGAACGTCAGCTGAAAAAAATGGCCCACGTGATGTTCGGCGGACTGACTCATCGCCCCGCCATCGAACTCGCGGACTTACTGATCCAGCTTACGCCCGCCCCGTTGCAGAAAGTCTTCTTCGCCGATTCAGGTTCCGTGGCTGTGGAAGTGGCCATCAAAATGGCCTTTCAGTACTGGGCCAGCCAGGGCAAGCCCGAGAAAAATCGTCTCGTGGCACTCCGCTCCGCTTATCACGGGGATACCTTCGCCACGATGGCGGTTTGCGATCCCGTCAACGGCATGCATACCCTCTTCAACGATGTGTTTCCGCAGCACTTCTTTGTACCCGCGCCACAGTCTTTGTTCTCCGAGGAGTACCGGAAAAGCGATACACGGGAGCTTGAAGCGATACTCGAAAGCCACCACCGTCAAATCGCCGCAATCATTCTGGAGCCAGTCGTGCAGGGCGCCGGCGGCATGCGCTTTTATTCGCCGGAGTACCTGAAAGCGGCCCGGGCGCTCGCCGACCGTTTTGGGGTATTGCTGATCGCGGACGAGATTGCCACCGGCTTCGGACGAAGCGGCAAGCTCTTCGCCTGCGAGCACGCCGACATCGCACCGGACATTCTTTGTCTCGGCAAGGCACTCACTGGCGGCTACATGACTTTGGCAGCGACGCTGTGCACCGATGAAGTGGGGCGAGGGATTTCCGAGGGCAGCGCCGGGGTGCTGATGCACGGGCCTACCTTCATGGCCAACCCGCTGGCCTGTGCGGTATCCCTGGCCAGCGTCAAGCTGCTGCTGGATAGCGACTGGGCACTGTCGGTGGCGCGGATCGAGGATGGATTGCGAAAGGGACTGGCGCCCTGCCGGGAGGCGCCGGAAGTGGAGGATGTGCGTGTACTTGGCGCCATCGGGGTGGTGGAGTTCAGGAAGCCAGTGGCCATGGAGCACTTCCAGAACCAGTGCATCGCCCGTGGTCTTTGGGTGCGCCCGTTCGGCAAGCTGGTCTATGTGATGCCGCCGTTCATCATCGGCGATGGTCAACTGCAGCAGTTGACCCGCACGATTTGCGAAGTGGCGCTGAACCCCTATGGCTAGTTGCTACTGTTAGCCAAGTTTGCGGATGCCCATAGCCGCGCGAACGTCCTTGATGAAAGGAACGCTGTACTCGCGTGCCTTATCCGCGCCGGCCAGCAGTATTTCCTCGATTTCCCCGGGCCGATTCATCAGGCTGTTGTATGTCTCGCGCGCTTCCGCCAGTTCTTGATTGATCAACTCGAACAGCCGGCGCTTGGCTTCGCCCCAGGCGATCCCCGCCTCGAATTCCTTGCGCATTTCCGCGGTCTGCTCCGGCGTGGCGAAGGCCTGCCAGAGCTGGAAAACGGTGGAATCGTCCGGATCCTTGGGCTCGCCGGGTTCGAGCAGATTGGTCTTGATCTTGTTGATGTGTTTCTTGAGCTGTTTCTCCGGGAGGAAGAGCGGAATGGTGTTGTTATAGCTCTTGCTCATCTTGCGTCCGTCCAGCCCCTGGAGGACGGCGACATTGTCATCCACTGCCGCCTCGGGCAGCACGAAATGATCGCCGTAGTGGTGATTGAAACGGGCGGCAATGTCCCGCGCCATTTCCACGTGCTGAATCTGATCTCGACCCACCGGCACCTGATTGGCGTTGAACATGAGAATGTCCGCCGCCATCAGCACCGGATAGCTGTACAGTCCCATGGTGATGCCGAAATCCGCATCCTCTCCCGCGTCTTGGTTGGCAGCCACCGCCGCTTTGTAGGCGTGTGCACGATTCATCAGCCCTTTGGCGGCCATGCAGTTGAGCAGCCAGCAGAGCTCGGGGATTTCGGGGATGTCGGACTGACGATAGAAAACCACCTGATCTGGATCGAGTCCGGCTGCCAGCCAGGTTGCTGCTATTTCCCGCGTCGATTGCTGAATCATGTCCGGATCGCGGCACTTGATCAGTGCGTGGTAATCGGCAAGAAAGTAGAAGGACAGGTTGTCCGTTTCCCGACTCGCACGAATGGCCGGGCGAATCGCACCGACGTAGTTACCCAGATGGGGCGTGCCTGTGGTGGTGATACCGGTGAGTACCCGCTGTTTGCTCATGGGCTGTCTGCGTTCGAAATCCTGTGAGAATCGGGACCCGGCGATGACCGGGCCTCGGGTGACAAATGGGGGCGCTATGATACAGACAATGAAGGGGTGGTGCGACACCGCCGCGCCAGCGACGGTCAGGTAGCGGGAATAGCGACGGCAGTAAATCAGCTGCCGTAATGTTCGCTCGAGTTTTTCAGGATGAAGGTATTGAACCCGGCCTGACACATCAAGTGGGCAGCTACTTCACTGCGCTTCCCGGCGTCATCGGTGATCACGTAGCTGGCTCCGCCGGCCAACTTGCCCAGCCGCTTGCGCAGCGACGCGAGGGGGATGTTCGCGCTGTCCTTCACGTGGCCCATGCGGTATTCCAGCGGAATGCGCACATCGATGATCAGGTAATTCTCCCCTTCAACTGCCTGCTGGTGGAGTTCTTCACCGGTGAGATAGCGAATCAGCGGCTCCTGCAGTAGCGCTTTGAAGTTCTCTTTGCTGAGCCTCATGACCACTCCCGGGGTGGTCATGATCACCGAAGCATTGCGAATGGTGTCCCCGACCAGCGCCTCCTCTCCGAAAAATTTTCCCGGACCTAGCGTGGCCACTTCGCCATCGAAACGCGTGACTACCTTGGCGTGACCAAATTCGATCACGTAGAAATAATCCCCTTCCGCACTCTCCTCGACAACGGTGTCGCCAGCCTCTACCGTCACTGGCTCAAAACTGGCAAACAGTTGCTGCAGTTGCGTCGGCGGCACCTGGGAGAACAGGGGTGAGTCCAGGAGCGCGGTCATCCAATCGTCGCCGCTGTCCTGCCCCTCGCCTGCAAGGGGATTCCCCACTCGGACATCGCGCCAGTTGTCGAGAACCTCGAAGGCCTGCTCCTCCACATTCAGCACTTCGACGTCCGATTTGGCCAACGCGGATACATCGGAGGGAGACTGGCGGGTGAGTGGATCGCGGCTGCGCTCAGTACCCGCCTCGACAGACTCGCTGTTGAAAGAAGCATCCACCAGGTCCACCCGGCCTTCCACCAGGAAGCTGATAGCTTTCAACGGCTTGCCACGCTTGATCAGAAAGGTGCCCTTGCTAGCGTGACTGAGCTCCAGGTGTGGAGCGATAGCCTCCATCTGCTCATCGGTAATCGACTCGAAAGGCTTGAAGCGTTGGAGCAAGGCTTGGGTAACCGCCACTACTGAATTCCTCTGGTGCTAGGTGGTTGGCGTAAATGATAGTCCATAGTTTAGCCCGGATATTTCGCCGCACCTGACCGAATCAGAAGTTTGGAAAACGGGGGGTCCGTGGATCATGAGTCGGCGGCACTCGCCGGCGAAGATCGAGAAGGGGGGTAAAGATACACCAGATTGCGTGCCAGCTCCCCCGGTCGGCTGGGCAATTGTGATCTATTTCCCCATCGGCCGGCGGTGGTCAGACTTCCCCAGAATCGAGAGTCCCAGAATCGAGAGCCCCGGAATCGATAGTCACGGAATCGAGAGCCTGGAAGCCCAGCATCGCACGGTAGAAATTGTAGGCATCTTCGCTGCCGGCCAGCTCGCGAATCGAATGCATAGCGAAGGTGGGAATTCCCACATCCACTGTAGCGATACCCAAAGCGGTCGCCGTCAGCGGTCCGATGGTACTGCCACAGCCCATGTCACTACGACTGACGAAGTACTGAACCGGCACCCCCTGCTCCGCGCATACCTGCTGGAATACCGCACTGGTTTCGCTATTTGTCGCATAGCGCTGGTTGGCGTTGGTCTTGATCACCGGTCCGCCGTTGAGCCGGGGCGCGTGATTGTTGTCGTGGCGATCGGCATAGTTGGGGTGTACACCATGAGCATTGTCCGCTGAGATGAGCATGGAGTGCTCCAGCATGCGGGCACGCTCATCGTTGTCCGGCAGCAATCGACCGAGAATATCCTTTACCAGTGGGCCCTGCGCGCCGGCCGCCGTCTGGCTGCCCACTTCCTCATGGTCATTGCAAACCAACATCGCACTGACGCGATCATCCGCCTGCAACAGCGATTGCAGACCGATATAGCAACTGGCCAGATTATCCAGTCGGGCGCTGGCAATGAAGTCTTCATTGAGACCAATGATCGCCGGAGTCTGGGTGTCGTAGAAGCTCAGCTCGTAATCGAGAACCTTCTCCACTGCCTTGTCGGGATGCTCCACCTTTATTTGGGCGGTAAGCATGTCCCTGAAGGACACCTTTTCCTGACCAGGGGCGATACAGACCAGCGGCGGAATGTCTTTCTGCGCATTGATGCTGCGATTGCTGTTGACCTCACGGTCGAGATGAATCGCCAGGCTGGGGATGACCGCCATCGGCCTCTCGAAATTTATCAATACGCTGTGCAGCGCCCGATCCGCACCGAGGTAAGTGACACGTCCCGCCAGCGAGAGATCGCGGTCGAACCAGGGATTGAGCAGCACCCCACCGTAGACTTCCACCGCCAGCTGCAAGTAACCCTGCTGATGAAGCTCCGGCTGCGGCTTCACTTTCAGACAGGGACTGTCGGTGTGAGCGCCCAGCATTCGAAAACCCGACTCGGTCAGCGGCTCTCGGCCATAAACAAAAGCCACCAGACTGGAACCATTGCGAATGCAGTAGTAGCGACCTCCGGGCTGCAAGTCCCAGCGCCGATGAATGGGCAACTCGGTGAAACCTTTTTGCTGAAGTTGGTTCGCCATTTCCCGGGTGGCGTGGAAGGGGGTCGGCGAGGACTGGAGGAAGTCCAGCAAACCCCGGTTGAACTGTTCTTTGGTCATTAGCCTGTCCTTTACTTCTGGGCTCTTTACGTCGACCCTTTGAAATCGATTTATTGCTCGTTATCGGATGGCTTACGTTGCAGGCGCGCCAGCAGACTAGAGGTATCCCAGCGCCGGCCACCCATTGCCTGCACATCGGCATAAAACTGATCCACGAGAGCGGTAACCGGCAGTTGCGAACCGTTTGCCCGGGCTTCGCTCAATGCGATTCGCAGATCCTTGCGCATCCAATCCACCGCAAAGCCATGCTGGTATTCGCCGCGCATCATAGTGGCGTAGCGGTTCTCCATTTGCCAGGACTGGGCCGCTCCCTTGGAGATAACCTCGATCACTTTCTCGATATTGAGCCCGGCGTTTTGCGCAAAGTGCAGGCCCTCTGACAAACCTTCCAGCAAGCCCGCAATACAGATCTGGTTGACCATCTTGCACAGTTGCCCGGCCCCCGGTGGACCGATCAGGCTTGCCGCTTTCGCATAGCAGCGAAACACCGGCTCGGCCCGCTCGTAAACGTCGGCTTCACCTCCGGCCATGATGGACAGAGCCCCGAGCTCCGCCCCCTTCTGCCCGCCCGACACTGGAGCGTCCAGGAAACCGCAGTTGCGCTGTTGCGCGAGAGAATGCAGCTCCCGCGCCAATTGCGCGGATGCCGTGGTGTGATCCACCAGGACAGCCCCCGGCTTCATACCGGCCAGGGCACCGTTTTCTCCCAGAACGACGCTGCGCAAGTCCTCGTCGTCTCCAACGCAGGTGAACACCACTTCGGCAGAGTCGGCAGCCTTGCGGGGAGAGTCTGCCACCGTGCCGCCGTACTGTGCTTGCCAGGCAAGCGCCTTTTCGCGAGTGCGGTTATAAACCTGCACCGACCATCCGCTGTTTTGCAAGTGACCCGCCATGGGATAACCCATGACGCCGAGGCCAATGAAGGCCACTGTCGTGGCTGGTGAATCTGCCATCCTGAGTTTCTCCTCTAAGTGCGTGGAGAGCTAACTTGCTAGAAAATAATCAGTGCCAATACCGCCCCAAGCACCAGCCGATAGATAACAAAGGGCATCATGCCTATGCGCTTGATGAAGGCCAGGAAGTAGTGAATACAGATAAAGGCGCTGACTCCCGACAGCAGTGTGCCCAGCAATATATCTCCCCACGGAATGCCGCTTGCGTTGAGCAGCTCGAAACCTTTGTACAAACCACTCAGAAGGATTATCGGGATCGACAGCAGAAAGGAAAACCGCGCTGATTCTTCCCGCTGCAGACCCACGGCCAAACCGACAGCCATGGTAATACCTGACCGGGATGTACCCGGAATCAGGGCCAGCGCTTGCGAAAGACCGATCAACAAGGCCATCGCCAGGGTCATTTGGGTCAGGTTCAGCGTTCTCTTGCCGCGGTAATCGGCCCAGCCCAGATAGAGGCCGAAAACGACGGTGGTGACCATGATCACCGTGGCGCTGCGCAAATGAGTTTCGATAATGCCATCGAAGACCAGAGCGGCGAGACCGGCCGGGATCGTGGCGACGATGACATACCAGCCCAACCTGCTATCATCGCTCTGCCCCGCACCGGCAAAGCTGGCGAACCAGGCGCGAACGATTTGCCAGATATCCCGCCAGAAGTAGATCACCACGGCCGCAAGCGACCCAACGTGCACAGCCACATCGAAGGCCAGCCCCTGATCAGGCCAGCCGAGAAGTTCCTTCGGAAGAATCAGATGCGCAGAGCTGGAGATGGGAAGAAATTCGGTGATGCCCTGAAGAAGCGCGAGCACGATTACATGTAGAAGATCCAAGATAGTTCCTTGTTGTTCTGAATCAGCAAATTACTGGGAGCGGATACGTCGGCGCTTTTCCCAGCTCACTTCATTTCGGATGTAGACCGGATTTGCGTCAAGAGCCGACTGGGTGTGCCCACTCGCAAGCAATTCCGGCGCAAGGCGAGCCAGATCGTAGGCATGGGGATAGAACTGCGCCTGGCAGGAAACTCCGAAGTGCTTCATCTGATCCTGATCCAGAACCGGACAGCCACCGCCCACCAGGTATAAATTGCTTTGCTCGAACTGGCTTACCAGATCCTCGGGCGGACTCACCTGATCCACCAACAGGCAGTCAGGGCGAGACTCACTGGCGACCAGACGATAAAGAGCCCAATACACCTCGCCCATGCGCGCGTCCAGTACCGGCAGGATTGGCGTCCCCGCTGCCAGTCCAAGCAGGCGCTGCGCACTCATGGCCATGATTTCGAGTGTGGAAACACCAATGACCGGCAGGTTGGCACCGAAGGCAAGGCCCTGCACGATGCCCACGCAAATGCGGAGCCCGGTGAAGGAGCCGGGCCCGTGAGTGAAGGCGATGGCATCGACGTCCCGAAGGGCCAGGCTGCTTTTCGAAAGCAGGTGGTCGACCATGGGCAACAGACGGCGGGTGTGGTCCTGGGGCGCAACGACGAAATCTTCATGAATTTCGCCATCGACGTTGATGGCCACTGAGCAGGCATCGGTGGAAGTATCGAGTGCAAGAATCTTCGTCATCGACGAAATAGCCTTGGCCAGGTTCACATTGAAGAAAGAGCCGACATCGGTCCAGTGGACGGAGTTCCGGAGCCAGTGAGCGGCGCATTATACGCGTATTTGTCACCTGAACTGAACCAGCGTTCCCCAGTTCTGACTCGTCGCTCAGGACAGACGGAGGATGTAGGAGACCTACCGCTCAGCTGCAGGCGAGCCTTTGCTGTCGACTTCCTTGCTCCGCCGACTTTTTTGCTCCTTCGGCTTCTTGCTCCATCGACTTCTTATTCCTTAAGAGAAGCCCAAAGAAAAAGCCCCGACATCACTGCCGGGGCTTTTTTTCATTTCCAGGTGGCTGCATCGACAGCCATCGTGGATTTAGCTGCTTTGACGCTTGGCCGGACGTCCGCGTCGAGCTTTCGCACCAGCTTTACGCTTGGCTTTGGCCGGAGCTTTCTTGGCGGCAGCCTTTTTGGCCTTGGCAGGTGCTGCGCTTTTGGCAGCTGCAGCGTTGCCTGCTGCCTTACGCTTGGCTCTGGCCTTCTTCGGTGCGGTTTTGCGCTTTGCTTTGGCAGCTGAGCGGCGCTCGGCTGCTTTCTGCTTGGCGGCTGCCTTGCGAGCGGCTGCTTTTTCCTTGGCAGCGGCCTTGCGAGCGGCTGTACGCTCTTTTGCCGCAGCTTTGCGAGCCTGAGCGCGCTGCTTGGCAGCTGCTTTCTTCTCAGCTGCCTTGATCTTGGCGTCAGCCTTCTTCTGGGCAGCTTTGTTCTTGGCCTGAAGCTTCTTCGCAGCGGATTTCACCTTCTTCTTGTCCGCGGCGGAACGCTTCTTCTTCCAGCGTTGCTCGAAGGCTTTCAGCGCTTTGCTCAGATCCGAGTCAGACTTGGAGGCCAGTTTGGATTCGAGTTCGGCGATTCTTGCTTTGGTTGCTTCCTGAACGGCTTGAGCGGCGGCGACTGCCTTGGCTTTGGCCAGAGTCTGCTTGGCTGATGCCGATTTGGCTCGCAGGTCCCTTACCTTCGCATTCAGCTTGGCTACCTGCTTTTCTGCAGCCTGGGCCTGACGCTTGTCACCAGCCTTTTTGGACTTGGCGGCTTTCTTCTTCGCTGCGGCTGCTTTCTTACGAGCAGCGTCCAGCGAGTTCGCCTGGGCTTGAATGTCTTTTTGCAGCTTATCAGCTGTAGCTTGGGCTTTCGCTACTGCCGGGGCCGCCGACTTTTTCGCTACTGCGCTTTTGGCAACGCGGCGCTTAGCCGGTGCCTTTGCTTTTCTCTTTTTTGCCACTCTAGCCATTCTGTTTCTCCTCAACTTGAGCCGGTTGTATCAACCAAATCAAAAGCACAAATAATAAACGCGACGCGTTCCGGGCGAATATTATTTAAAAAAAAAGGGATTTGCACCCTTTTAGCCAGTTTTTTTAAGAAAAAATCAGTTTTTTTCATCGATTTTCAAGAATTTTTTGAGTTTTAGCTTGCGTCGATGCTGTTTGGCTATGTTGTTGTGAGTTTTACAATGTGCACTTCGATTCGTTTGCTCCGACCAAGCTCTTCGATTTTCTATCGTTAAAAGGCATGCAAACCCAGACCATTTCTCTGCTTCAAAATCGTGATCGGACATTAAATATAAAGAAGCAATACACGTAACGACCGATAGAAGTGCTTTGCTGTTCCTCACTTTCACTCCCCGACTGACACTTTTTGCCAGCTTCTGTATCCGCTCATCGTGAGCACCAGGACAATAGCTACCACTTGAAGGACAAAACTAGACTCGCGACAGACGACGCCCACCCAGATTTGGCGCCGAGTGGTGGTGCGCTTGCACGTTCAGCGAGAACAGCGATTGTGAATAGCAAATCCCTCGAAGGACTGACCACAGGCTTCTTACCAGGCAGGGCCTTTGCGGCCGTACCCGGAAAAGAGCCGAACGAGTACCTCTTTGTTCTCATCGACGGAAGTCTGCTCTGCCGCCGAGCCGGCGTGTTCAGGTGTTGTTTGTGCGCTTTGCAGAGGCGGCAGTCAGGGTTCTTGATGATACGGAAGCCGAAATTGATAACCTTCTGGATCGGTCTTCATGTCGGAATGCCGATAACAGATCGGAGAGCAATGATCCCCTGGCAAATCGGCGGGCCAGGCAGATCGAGCATCAAGGCGGGGAGTTATGCTGAATCCAGTCACCTCCACATGCACATGGAAGGAGCAGCGCTATGCACTGGAGGGGTGAGAGACCAATTGTTCGAAGTGTTTGCGGCGGAGCGTCGAAAGGGCTCTACCTAAGGCAGAGCCCTTGCTGGGCGGATCATGTACGGAAGTGTTGCGGCCTGGATTAGCGGCAATGCAGGAAGGATCTCTTGGGGTTATCGGCCTGGGTCAGAGCATTTAACCCAAACAGGTGCGAGCCTTGACGATATCGGCAAACAGCTGGATGTGGTCTTCGCGATCGTTGAGGCAGGGAATCAGGCGCAGATCATCACCGCCTGCGGCCTGGAAGATTGCCTTTGCTTCTACCGCGATTTCTTCCAGCGTCTCGAGACAGTCGGCCGCAAAGGCGGGACAGATGACGTCGACGGTCTTTACTCCTTCACGGGCCCAGCGGTCGAGCACATCAACGGTATACGGCTGCAACCACTGCGCCCTGCCCAACCGCGACTGGAAGCTCATGCCCCATTGGTCATCCGTGAGTCCGAGACCTGCGGCCAAATTCTTCGCGGTAAGCTTACAATGTTCGGAATAGGGATCACCCAGATCGACGCAGCGCTGGGGAATGCCGTGAAATGAGAGAAGCAAACGTTGGGCGGCGCCGCGTTCTTCACGGAAGTCCCTGACTGATCTCACCAGGGCATCGATGTACCCCGGATGATCGTAGTACTGCTTGTTGATGGTGATATCGGGAATATTGCGCGAGCGACTGATCAGACTGGCAAACTTGTCGTAGATGGGAGCCGTGGTCGTGGCGGAATACTGTGGGTAGAGAGGCAAGACAAAGATCTGTTCGGCTCCCTGCTCCTGCAGCTCTTTCACCCGGTCATCGAAGCAGGGTTGGCCATACATCATCGCGTAGGTCACCAGCGGCGAACGATCACCCAGTTCGCGCTCCAGCTTATCGGCAAGTGCAGCGGTCTGCCGCTTGGTGATCGCGGCAAGCGGCGAGCCCAGCTCGTCATCCCAGATCTCCTTATAAGCTTCGGCTACCTTGCGGGGCCGCAATGGAAGAATGAAGAGATTCAGGATGGGCCACCAAACTGGCCGGGGAATCTCGACGACACGCGGGTCGCTGAGAAACTCTTTGAGGAATGAACGATAAGCCTCCCTGGTGGGAGCTGCAGGCGTACCCAGGTTCATCAGAATCACACCCCATCGCGCCATTTCTTTGACTACCTCCGACTGATTCGTTGGAGGCGGAGTTTAACACGGAGTCAAAAGAGGCAATACGCGGCAGAGCTGCGGAGCAAGCCTCTGAAGCGGAGAGCGCAATGGGATTCGGAATAGCCGATGGAAAGTAACAGAAGGAAGGCGGAGCGGGGAAAGACCAGCGCAGTTTTCGCTAGCTGCGCTGGTCGACTGACAGATCAGCCAAGTGCGGCAAAAATCTTGTCTCGGATGTCGTCAACGCCGCCCACGCCATTGATTCGCGTGTAGTCGGGCGCAGCGGGATCCTGCTTGTCGATCAGATTCTTGTAAAAGCCGACCAGGGGTTCGGTTTGCTCGTGATACACCGCGAGCCGCTTGCGGATAGTATCTTCCTTGTCGTCTTCGCGTTGGATCAGGGGCTCGCCCGTCACATCGTCAAGTTCACCTTGCTTCGGCGGCTGGTATTTCAGGTGATATACGCGGCCGGATGACTCGTGGACTCGACGACCGCTAAGTCGCTCAACGATCTGCTCATCTTCAACATGAATTTCCACAACGTGATCGATTTTGATTCCGGCATCCAGCAATGCCTGTGCCTGGGGAATCGTGCGGGGAAAACCGTCGAAAAGGAAGCCGTTTTCGCAGTCCTTCTCCTGGATGCGGGTTTTCACCAGATCGATGATCAGATCATCGGGCAGCAGGCCACCGGATTCCATGATGCCCTTTGCTTTTACACCCAGGGGCGTACCCGCCTTCACTGCGGCGCGCAGCATATCACCGGTGGAAATCTGGGGTATCTCATAGCGATTCATGATGAATTGCGCCTGAGTGCCTTTACCGGCGCCCGGGGGCCCAAGAAGAATAACCCGCATCGTCACATGCTCCTGTTTGCTGCCCGCGTGGGGCCGAAACGCCCCAGATTCGTTGGGCGGTGGGGAAAAAGTCGCATACCTTACACGCAGCTCCCGGGCAAGACAACTGATTCGGCCCGCCTCGCGGTGAACCAGTCTGCCCGCTTCGGTCACCGGGGAAGATGCAAAAACCAACTAACTATATAAATTAGATCGGCCTGTGGCCATCGCCAAGTCCGAAAGCCGAGAGATTGCTGTCGACCTCCTACTATATCTACGCTCTAGGGTGAGGTAATACTTACCCCTGCTATAATGGACAGGTTCACCCGGTGCCAGCGGCACCCCCACTCAAGGAGCTCCACCATGGGCCTGTTTTCCCGCAATCACGGCGATACCGAAAACGAACAATTCGACGAAACCGACCTGCCAGGCAGTAATGATTTGTCCACGGATCCTTTCATCGGTGAGGATCCATCCATGGACCTGGAGTTCGGTAGCAATTCTGAGCCTGCGCGTCCCGCCTACGGCATTGAGCAGGCTATTCGCCTGATGAAATCACTGCCCCGCGACAATAACGAGGTGGTGGTCATGGTAGTGAAGAGAACGCTCGAATCCACGGATATCCAGGTCCAGGACATCATTGCCGACGCAACAGCGAAGGAAGAGCGCCTGCGAACGCAACAAAAACAGCTCGAAGCGGAAATCAAACACTTCCAGGAAGAGATCAGTCAGCGCAGCCAGAAAATCAGCGAACTCTTGCAGGACCTGAAGGACACCGGCGACGTTCGTCAACGGCTCGAACTGGCGGTCAAGCTGGAAGCCGGGCGGGCGGAAAAAGATGCCCGTCAAAAACAGGTCGCGGCAGCAAAGAGCGGGGCCAGTTCAGTGTCCCGGCCATCCGCGCCGGCAAAAGCCGCAACTCAGCAAAGCAGTGAAAGCGATTCCCTACTGGCTGACTCGTTGGCAGGCACTCCCACTCTGGGTTAAATACTGGAGCGCCGGACCGATCGTCCGGCGCTTTTACCGGCCCTTCAGCTTTACCTTGGCTTGCTGCCAAAGCAGTTCCATCTCGTCCATATCCGCTTCCTGCGGACTCTTGCCCCGGGCATTCAGCTCGCCTTCCAGGTATTCGAAGCGTTCGGTAAAGCGGCGATTACATGCACGCAAAGCCGAGTCCGGATCGATTTTCAGATGTCGTGCGAGATTGATCAGGCAAAACAGCGTATCGCCAAGCTCGGCCGCCATCGCTTCCTTGTCGCCACTGGCGATCGCCTCTTCCAGTTCTCCAACTTCTTCTCGCAACTTCTCGGAAACGCCATGATGGTCCGGCCAATCGAAGCCGACCAGCCCGGCGCGCTGCTGCAACTTGTAAGCTCTGGCGATACTCGGCAATGCAGCGGGGACATCAGAAAGCGTGCCTTTATGTCCCTTCTCGCTGCGTTCGCTTTTCTTTATCTGCTCCCACTGTTGCTTTACCTCTGCTTCGGTAAACTCCTTATCGGGAGCTACCCGACTTTCCAACGTGCCATCCGGGAAGACGTGGGGATGTCGGCGCAATAGCTTGTCGGTAATGCCCGCGGCGATGTCTTCGAAGGTGAAATGACCGTCTTCCTTACCGAGTTGCGCGTAGAAGACAACTTGAAAGAGAAGATCGCCAAGTTCTTCTTTCAGATGCACATAGTCCTTGCGCTCGATGGTATCCACAACTTCGTAGGCTTCTTCGATCGTGGACGGTGCGATGCTCTGGTAGGACTGCTTCAAATCCCAGGGACAGCCGGTCTCCGGTTCGCGCAGGCGAGCCATGATTTCCAGCAGAGTGTCCATTGCCGATTCTGGTGTCGCCACTTTCGCCCTCCGTCTATGAACTCTGGTTCACATCTTTCGCCGCGCGGTAACCACGTTCGGCAACTGATTGATCCGCGCCAGGATTCGGCTCAACTCCGCATAGCTGCGAACTTCGAGCGTGATGATCATGGCCACCGTATTCCTGCGCTTATCGGACTGTGTTTGCATCGCGCTGACATTGATGCGTTCACTGTCGAGCAACGAAGTAATGTCCCGCAGCAGACCGTAACGATCATAGGCCTCGATCTGGATGGCCACGGAATAGGTGTTCTCAGGCGCCTGGCCCCACTCCACCTTGATTACCCGCTCCGAATCGCGCTCGCGCAGCTTGAGAATATTTCGGCAATCCTCGCGATGGATGGAGACGCCTTTGCCCAAGGTGATGTAGCCGGTGATCGCATCGCCGGGCACGGGTCGGCAGCAGCGCGCGATATTGGTGAGCAGATTCCCAACGCCTTCGATGTAAACGTCGGACGCTTCGCCGTGACGAACCGTGGCACGGCCGGTGAGCGGCACTGCGATGTCCTGCGCACTGACCGGCAGCATGCGCTGCGCGGCATTCAGGACCTGACCGACTCCGATATCGTGAGCGCCCACCGCGGCATAAAGGCTCTCGAGGTTGGTCAGGTTCAACTTCTTGGCCAATGCCTCAAAGTCGAAATCAACCAGCGCCAGGCGCTTGAACTCCTTGTCGAGCAAGGCGCGGCCATCGGCAATATTCTGGTCGCGGGCCTGCAGCTTGAACCATTGCTGCACCTTGGCCCTTGCACGGGATGTATGGATATAACCCAGCGCGGGAGACAGCCAGTCGCGGCTCGGCGCGTCGAGTTTGCCGGTGAGAATCTCCACCTGATCGGCGGTCCGCAGCTGATAGTTGAGCGGCACGATGCGGCCATTCACCTTTGCCCCGCGGCAGCGGTTACCCACGTCCGTGTGAATACGATAGGCAAAGTCCACGGGCGTGGAGCCGTCGGGCAAGTCCACGATGTGGCCTTCCGGCGTAAACACGTAGATTGAATCCTGCTGGAAATGATCGGACAGCGTGTTGCTGTCCAGCTCGTCATGCCATTCCAGCACCTGGCGCAGCCAGTTGATTTTCTCTTCGTAGCTGCTCTTGGTGGCCTCCGCATCGGTGCCCTTGTAACGCCAATGGGAGCAAACGCCGTATTCCGCTTCCTCATGCATCGCGTGAGTGCGAATCTGCACTTCCAGCACCTTGCCGTCGGGACCGATCACCGCGGTGTGCAATGAGCGATAGCCGTTTTCCTTCGGCGAGGCGATGTAGTCGTCGAATTCGTTGGGGATGTTTCGCCACAGGCTGTGAACGACCCCGAGAACGCCGTAGCAGTCCCGCACGGTGGGCACCAGAATACGAACCGCGCGGATATCGTAAACCTGAGAAAACCCGATACCCTTGCGGCGCATCTTCCGCCAGATGCTATAGATGTGCTTGGCACGCCCGCTGATTTCAGCATTGATTGAAACCAGCCCAAGTTCGCGCTGCAAGGCGGTGATGACCTTGTTGATGTAGCTTTGGCGATCGAGTCGTTTCTCGTCGAGCAGCTTGGCAATCTGCTTGTAGTCGTCCGGCTCCAGATAGCGAAAGGAAAGATCTTCCAGTTCCCACTTGATATGGCCGATGCCGAGGCGATGAGCCAGAGGCGCATAAACATCAGCCACTTCGCGGGCGACGCGCCGGCGCTTCTGATCGCCGGCATTCTTTACCGCTCGAATGGCGCAAGTCCGCTCGGCGAGTTTCACCAGCGCAACTCGCACGTCGTCCACCATGGCGACCAGCATCTTGCGGACCTTGCCGGCCTGCTCTTCGGACTGGCGGCCGAACACATCGCGATCGGAGTCGTTGCGCAGTTGGGTGATCGCCGCCATGCGCAGCACGCCGCGAATGATGGTACCGACGCTTTCATTGAATTCGCTGACGACGCGGGTGAGAGTGAGCTTCTTCTCCCGCACGGCCCGGTAGAGGATGGCAGCGACGAGGGTATCGAGATCGAGCTGCAGTTCGGCGAGTATCTCGGCCATTTCCATGCCGGTCTGATAGCAACTGCTGACGTCGCTCCAGGCGTTTTCCGAGTAGAGCGCATCGTCTTCTGCCTGCTTGCACAAAAGCAGCGCGCGCTGCAGCGTCTCAGGCGCTTTCCTGCCCAGGTCCACCAGGCTGAGAATGCGCCCAATCCACGCTTCTATGTCGACATTGCCGTCCTCGGCAATGGGATGATCTTCTCTGACTTTAACCATCGTGTTGGGAGACGAGATGATAGAAGGGAGATTCTTAGAGTTCTGCCCCGCTCACAACCACCTCAGTTCCTCTGTTATGTTTTGTTAATCTGGAGCGGCTGATTGAATAGCCCCGAGGAGAGATAACGATCGCCACGATCCGCAATAATGGTGACGATCACCGCATTTTCCACTTCCTGACTGAGTTGCAGAGCCCCTGCTACGGCGCCTCCCGAGGAAACACCGCAGAATACCCCTTCACGCGCGGCCAAATCGCGCGTGGTCTGCTCTGCCAGCTCTTGTGTCATGTTGATCACCCGGTCCACGCGGGTCTGCTCAAAGATAGACGGTAAATACTCCTTCGGCCACCGACGAATGCCCGGAATGCTGGCTCCTTCCGCCGGTTGCAAGCCGACGATCTGCACCGAGGGATTCTTCTCCTTCAGGTAGCGGGACACACCCATGATGGTTCCAGTCGTTCCCATGGAGCTGACGAAGTGCGTGATCTCGCCGCCGGTTTGCTCCCAGATCTCCGGCCCGGTGGTTTCGTAGTGCGCGCGGGGGTTATCCAGGTTACCGAACTGATCCAGCACTTTGCCGAGGCCTTTTGCTTCCATGGTCTTGGCCAGATCGCGGGCCCCTTCCATGCCCTCTTGCCGGGAGACTTCGATCAACTCCGCACCATAAGCGGCCATTGCGGCCTTACGCTCTTCCGTCATATGCGAAGGCATGATCAGTTTCATCTTGTAGCCGCGAATGGCTGCCACCATCGCCAGTGCGATGCCAGTGTTGCCGCTGGTCGCCTCGATGATGGTATCGCCGGGCTTGATCTCACCGCGCTGCTCGGCGCGCTGGATCATCGACAAAGCCGGCCGGTCCTTCACCGAGCCCGCGGGATTATTGCCTTCCAGCTTGAGCAGCAGGGTGTTGGACGTGTCGCCCGGCAGGCGCTGCAGGCGAATGAGCGGAGTGCGGCCGATGCAGGATTCGATTGTGGGGTAATCCATGAAAAACCTACTTCTCTGGGAGTACATGGCCGCGTATTCTACCATGCAGCCAGTTGATGGCCATTTTGCGAACGCGATGGCTTAGCAAAATCGCGGCCAGCTTTCCGGAATAGTTAAAGGCACCTGGACTTGCGGCAGTCAGCCGCTATGATGGCTGCGGCACATGGACGAGCTCCGGCCGCCGGAGCCCAGTGAATTCTGAATAATAAGCTTATGAATAATTCGTCTTACCGATCCCGGTTCTTCTTTCCTTTCCTGCTCCCGGTTATCACCATCGCCATCCTCTCGGCAGTTCTGCTGACCACGGTTTTCGCGCAACAGATCAGCCGCGTCTTTGAAGAACGCGGAATCGCAACCAGTCGCCAGCTTGCCGAATTGGCCCGACGAGCGCTTGTCGACGATGCCTTGCCGGTAGACGTGGCGGTCGACCTGATACTCGATGAGCGTTCGGTACGCTCGGTCAGTCTTTACGGGCCAGACCAGAACCGCATCGGCCACGGCGGCCCACAACCATTTACCGCCGGCCAGGCTCTCGTCTTCGACATGCAGCAGCATCAGCTGGAAACCGGACGAAGCACCTTGTTCGTAGCGCCGGTCATGGAACCCGCCTCCAGCGAACCGCTCGGCTGGGCGGTGGTCGAGTTGACCCACGATATTCTTTTCCTGTCGGTCTACGGAGCGATCCTCGGTGCGACCGTGGTCACCGTTTTTGTCTGCCTGGTCGGTACGTTGGGCGTTGTGCTGGTGACCCGCCGCGCTTTTGCTCCCCTGGACCGAATCCGCGACGCGCTAAGTCAGAGCGCAGACGGCAATCTGGGTGTAGCCCTGGGGCAACAGGACAATGGCATGTTCGACGAGTTGGCCGACAGTATCCAGCTCGCCAGCAGCAGACTCCATGAAAGCCAGCGGGCCATGCAGGAGCATATCGATCAGGCCACTCAGGACCTGCGCGAAACGCTCGAGACCGTCGAAGTGCAGAACGTCGAACTGTCACTGGCCCGCAAAGAAGCGCTGGAGGCCAGCCGGGCGAAGTCAGAATTTCTGGCCAATACCAGCCACGAAATCCGCACACCCATTAACGGCATCATCGGCTTCGCGGGACTGCTTCTGAAGACAGAGCTCAACGCACAGCAGCGCGAATACTTGCGCACCATTCAGAAATCATCTCAGGGCCTTCTCACCACCATCAACGCAATTCTGGACGTATCCAAAATCGAGACCGGTCAGCTGGTATTGGACTACAGCCCGCTGAATTTGCGGGACATCGTCGAGGAGCCGCTTTCGGTCCTCGCGCCCTCCGCGCTTGGGAGAAACCTGCGGCTGTTCTCGGTGGTGGATGGCGCCGCTCCCATGCACCTGCTCGGCGATCCATTGCGGCTCAAGCAGATCCTGACGAATCTGGTGAGCAATGCCGTCAAGTTCTCCGATAACGGCAACATCGTGGTGCGAGTGCAGCGTCTCCAGAATGACGGCCATTCAGCTGTGCTGAAGTTCAGTGTTGAAGATTCCGGGATAGGCATCAGCCAGGATCAGCAACCGGTGCTGTTCAAAGCCTTCTCGCAAGCGGACAGTTCCAACGCGCGCTCGCAGGGAGGCACCGGGTTGGGGCTTGCGGTGTGTAAAGGGCTGGTAAAACAAATGGGAGGGGAAATCGGCGTGGAAAGCGCGCCGGGCCAAGGGACCACGTTCTGGTTCACCGCCGTGCTGGGCCTCGACGCCAGTGCTGTGCCCAGGGACTTCGACGATCTGCGTGATCGGCGCATTCTGGTATGCGACAGCAACCCGGCTTCCGTGGATCAGCTCACCAACTTCCTGCAGCTTTGGCAGACCGATTATCAGGTGCTTCGCAAGCGCCGTGACCTCGAAGAAGCGATTAGCCAGAAGGAACAACCGGATGCGATCATTTGGAATATCACCAAAGAGCGCGATCCCCAATCCTGGGCGGCCTCGGATCCCCTCTTTCAGAAACTGGCGAGTAATCAGAATTGCGCTCTGATTCTTCTGACCATGCCCGGCTGCAATCTGGATTATCAGGAGGAAGGGCAGGAAGGCCGCACCGCGTTCTTGAGCGAGCCGGTCGGCCACGATGTTCTGTATACCACCTTGTGCCGCGAACTGGATGGCTTCGCCGAACCGGAACGTGGCAAGATCCTGGCTGAGCTCGGCAGCAGCAGCCGCCTGCAGGAGCCGCGCATCCTCGCCGTAGACGACAATCCGGCCAATCTTCAGCTTATTGGCGAACTGCTTCGCGATCTGGGTGCGCAAGTGATCCTCGCCAAGAACGGTAACGAAGCTCTCGCTCTATTCGGGCGACAGGCCTTCGACCTGGTCTTCATGGACATTCAGATGCCGGTGATGGACGGTCTCGAAACAACCCGGCGCATTCGAGCGCTGGAGCGCGATTCTGCGCGCACGCCGGTGGTCGCCCTGACAGCCCACGCAATGACCGACCAAAAAGCGGATTTGCTGCTCGCCGGTCTGGACGACTACCTAAGCAAGCCCGTTAGCGAAGCGCAGCTGATTCATGCCATCCGCCGCTGGATCCACCCGGAAGCAGTTAGCGCTGCAGCCGTTGAACGACATGAGGCCGAGGGAGACAAGCAGTCCTCCGCCCCGGTGGATATTCAGCTTTCACTGCGGCTCAGCAACAACAAGCCCGAACTCGCTCGAGACATGCTGCGCATGTTGCTGAGGGAATTGCCGGCAGATCGCGAGAAGATCCAGCAGCACTTTCAGAACAAAGCCTTCCCCGAACTCGAAGCGGTTGTTCACAAGCTGCATGGCGGTGCCAGCTACTGCGGCGTGCCTTGGCTGAAAAGCGCGACCGCCAAGGTCGACAACTTATTGCAACAGCAGATACATCAGAATCTCGCCCATCCTCTCGCCGAACTGCAGCACGCCATTACGGACTTGCTGGCATGGGAGGAGGAGCATGATCTGAATGTGGTATTCGGCCTGGAAGAAGCAAAAGCCTGAGTCGAAGCCCAAACCTGAGCCCTGGCCGACGAAGACTGGCGGCTTACCGAAAAAGCTCGCGGCTTTTCAGCGGCTTGTCGCCCAGGTGAGGTGCCAGCGCGGTTCGCGCCAGACGTTTGGCGGTTCGCCGGGTTTCGGGAGCGCTGAAATCGCCGCCCGCAATGGCGAGCAAGTCACGACCGAGAAAACCACTGGCCGCCTGCGCTCCGTTTCGCTCCAGCTCGATAAAGCCCGCATCGTTCATCCAGCCATACAGTCTGTCCTCTATCAGCGACTCTCCCGTTTGCGCGTCGGCCGAAAAGTCGATCCCGTAACCAAGCTCATCCAGCAGCCGAAACTCGAACTGCCGCAATACCACCTCCAGATCTTCACCGCTTGCCAGTTGCGAGAGCAGTTTGCGATAGGACTGGAAAACTTCCTCGTTCGCATCGCCCTGCGGAAGCAGGCGCATCAGCAGTTCGTTGGCATAAAAGCCACTGAAGAGATAATTGCCGGAAAGAAAGACCGCCGTTCCGTCGAACTCCGCCGCGGTGAGTGTTTTGAGATCGCTTCTGCCCTGCCAGGACAGCAGCAGAGGTGTGAATGGCTGCAAGGGCCTGCGCGATTTCTGCCGCGACTGCCGCTGGCCGCGAGCGACCACGGTTAGCCGACCATGATCGGGAGTCAGCACATCCACCAGCAGACTGGTGTCCCGGTAAGCGCGACTGTGAAGAACGAATGCGGGCTGTAGTTGAACCTGCATGACGGTCTCTTACTGAGCTCGCTCTATTGATCGTATCCGAGACTGCGTAGCGCCCGCTCGTCATCGGACCAGCCGGACTTCACCTTGACCCACAATTTGAGCATGACTTTGTGGCCCACCATGCGCTCGATTTCGGTCCGTGCGGCCTGCCCGATCAATTTGATGCGAGAGCCCTGCTCCCCCACCAGAATTTGCTTCTGACCCTTGCGCTCAACCAGAATTGCGGCGCTGATGAAAGTGGTGGTGGATTTCTCTTCGAATTCTTCGATTTCCACCGTGGCCTGGTAGGGCAGCTCTTCGCCCGACTGTCGGGTGATCTTTTCGCGAATGATTTCCGCGGCGAGAAAGCGCATGCTGCGGTCGGTAATCTGCTCCTCGTCGAACAGATGAATTCCTTCCGGCAGCCGTTCGGTAATCAGCTTCTCCAGCCGATCCAGATTGTCGTTGCGCAAGGCCGAAACCGGGATGATCTCGTCGACCTTCAGGCGTTCAGCCAGCTTTTTAAGGTGTGGCAACAGATCTTCTTTACGGGCCAGTTGATCGATCTTGTTGATGGCAAGAATGATCGGGCTGCGGCAGCTTTCCAGCTTCTGAGCGACCTGTTCGTCTTCCGGCGTCCAGGCAAGCTTGTCCACGACGAAGACAACCACATCCACATCCGCCATTGCAGTCTGAGCGGACTGGTTCATGTAGCGATTGATCGCCTTCTTGTGGCCAAGATGCTGGCCAGGGGTATCCACGTAAATGGTTTGCACAGCCCCTTCAGTTTTGATGCCGACAATATTGTGGCGAGTGGTTTGCGGCTTACGGGAAGTGATACTCAGTTTTTGGCCAAGGATGTGGTTGAGCAAGGTGGACTTGCCCACATTGGGTCGACCGACGATTGCCACATATCCGCAGCGTTGGCCTTGCTGTTGTTCAGTCATAATCGATTCAGTACAGGTGGCAGCTGATGGTGTTGCAATCCAAGCTTACCAGCAGGGAAGGAAATTTGGGATGGAAACGGCGTCTCGCTTTCAGGCGCCAGCTTTCTGCAAGCGCTCGAGTGCCAGCGCGGCGGCTTTCTTTTCCGCCTGGCGACGATTGTTGCCGCTGGTCACCACCGGCTCGGGCAGCAGGCTTACGCGGCAGCTGATCGTAAATGTCTGGGCGTGCGCCTCGCCGCTTACCTCACTCAATTCGTACTCGGGGAGCGGCTCGCCACGGGCCTGCAGAAATTCCTGCAACGTGGTCTTGGGATCTTTGGAGGTCTTGCCGAGGCTGACGGTGTCCAGCCTGGAACCGTACCAGCGCATGACGTAATGGCGACAAGTCTCGAGATCGCCGCTGTCCAGATAAATGGCGGCGATCAGGGCCTCCACGGCGTCCGCCAGGATCGAAGCCCGCCGAAAGCCGCCGCTTTTCAGCTCGCCTTCGCCGAGGCTCAGGCATTCGCCCAGCTCCAGCTCGCGACCGATTCCCGCCAGCGTTTCCCCCTTTACCAGTTGTGAGCGGAGCCGGCTCAACTCCCCTTCTCTGGCTTTCGGAAAACGGTGAAACAGTGCCTCGGCGACAATCGTGTTGAGCAGGGAGTCACCGAGAAATTCCAGTCGTTCATTGTTGACCGCGCCGCGACTGCGATGGGTAAGAGCCAGTTCGAAAAGGGCCTGATCCCGAAACTCGTAACCCAGCCGGCGCATCAAGCGCTGTCGCAGGGGATCCATCATTCCAGCGGCTTGCAGCATTCCGCGGGGCGGAGGCTGTCGAACTGGTTGCGAAACTTCATCACCACGTCCACGTTGTAAAACAGCGGCACTCGAACTTCATAGTCCATGTTGACCAGCACCTTGTCGCTCAGGCGCTCGATTTTGATGTTCTTGGTGGCGTCGCCGCGGACGTTGTTAATGCTGAAATATTTCCCAAGGTGGCTTCGGATGGCGCTGTCTGTCATCCCGCCATAGCCGCGCTCCGTGCTTTCGAACTCCCGGAGGGACTTCAGGGCGTCGGTGACGTAGACATTATCAGCGTAGGCCGGGACCATCCGGAAGGCCAGGGTCATGAAAAAGCCGGCGATCAGCAGCACCAGCAACCAGCCGAGTGAGGAAAGGCCCCGTTGTGAATGTCTTGTTTTCATTGTCGACCTCGAGCAAATCTGCCGTTTAAATTCTTCTTATAGGCCAACGGGCTATTCAATTCCACCGACCCGGTGGAAACTCGGCAGGCTGAACAGGCTTTCCCAGTGCATCCAGATGGCGAAGGCCTTGCCTACGATACGGTCCTCCGGCACGGAGCCCCAGTCACGGCTGTCGGAGCTGTTGTCCCGGTTATCGCCCATCATGAAGTAGTGGCCTTCCGGGACGATCCAGAAGCCTTCGCGGCCAAGACTTCCGGCCACGGTGCACTTGCGCATCAGATGGCCACCCTGCCCCAGTTCTTCTTCGGCAAGCAGGTACTTGCCGCCGGCCCGCGAACAGAACTCTCCCCGATTCCTTGCAGGCTCCTCGCCAAGGAGTTTCTGGTCGACCAGTTCGCCATTGATGGTGAGCTGATTGTTGAAAATGCTGATCTCGTCTCCGGGCAGGCCCACTACCCGCTTGATGAAGTAGCGGGACTCACCGGGCGGGAAAAACACCATGACATCGCCCCGTTCCGGGTCGCTGACATCGATGAATTTGGTGCGAACCACCGGCAGACGCAGGCCGTAAGTGAACTTGTTCACCAGGATAAAATCGCCCACCTCCAGAGTCGGTACCATGGATTCCGAGGGAATCTGAAAAGGCTCGACAATGAACGAGCGCAGCACCAACACGATGGCCAGTACGGGGAAGAAGGACTTTGCATACTCAACCGGCGCCGGTTCGCGCAGTGCCGTCGCACGGGCGGCTTCACGAGCCTTCTGCTGTTTTTCGTCTCCGGCTTCCGCGCCGGCGAACTGCTTGTCCACCACCGCCGCCGCTTCACGACGTTGCTTGGCGAGAAATAGCCAGTCAAATAATGCGATCGCCCCAGTGACGAAAACAAGGATTACCAGAATCAGTGGAAAATTAATGTCCATCGCTCACTCTTTTATTGTTGTGTCCCTACTTGTCTGTCTTAAGTACTGCCAGGAAGGCGTCCTGTGGAATCTCTACCCGGCCCACCTGCTTCATCCGTTTTTTACCCGCCTTCTGCTTCTCAAGCAGCTTGCGCTTACGGGTCACGTCGCCACCATAACATTTCGCAGTAACGTTCTTGCGCAGCGCCTTCACGGTTGAACGGGCGATGACCTGTCCTCCGATGGCGGCCTGAATGGCCACGTCGAACATCTGCCGTGGAATCAGTTCTTTCATTTTTTCCACCAGCGAGCGGCCCTTGCTGTTGGCGTGGTCGCGATGGACGATGAGCGCCAGTGCATCCACTTTTTCGCCATTGATGAGCACGTCGAGTCGCACCAGGCGCGCTGCCTGGAAATGCGCGAAGTTGTAATCCAGCGAAGCGAACCCACGGCTGGCGGATTTCAGGCGATCGAAAAAGTCCATGACCACTTCGTTCATCGGCAGCATGTAGCGAAGGGATACCTGGCCACCCAGATACTGCATGTCTTTCTGCATACCGCGACGTTCTTCACACAGCGTGATCACCGGGCCGAGGTAATCCTGGGGCACGAGAATGCTCGCTTCCACAATGGGTTCGCGCATTTCCTGGATATTGCCCGGGTCCGGGAGCTTCGAGGGATTATCCACATAGATCACCTCCCCATCGCTCTTCACCACCTCGTAGATTACCGTCGGCGCAGTGGTAATCAGGTCGAGATCGTATTCCCGCTCCAGACGTTCCTGAATGATCTCCATGTGGAGCATCCCAAGGAAGCCGCAACGGAAACCAAAGCCCAGCGCGTCGGAGCTTTCCGGTTCGTAAAACAGCGAAGCGTCGTTCAGGGTGAGCTTTGCCAAAGCTTCCCGGAAGTCTTCGTAGTCATCTGCGCTGACCGGGAACATGCCCGCATAGACCTGCGGCTTGACCTTCTTGAATCCAGGCAGGGCGTCCACCGAGGCGGTATGGCTATGAGTGATCGTATCGCCCACCGGCGCCCCGGCAATGTCCTTGATGCCCGCGACGATGAAGCCCACTTCACCGGCTTTGAGCTCCTTGGTTTTTTCGAGCTTGGGCGTGAACACGCCCACACTGTCCACCACGTGCGGCTTGCCAATGGATTTGGTGATGATCTTGTCCTTCACCTTCAAGGTGCCGTTCTTGACGCGAACCAGCGAAACGACGCCGAGGTAGTTATCGAACCAGGAATCGATGATCAAGGCCTGAAGTGGCGCATCCACGTCGCCCACCGGCGGCGGAATCAGTTCGACGAGCTGTTCGAGCACGTCCTCCACCCCCATGCCGGACTTCGCACTGCATTTGACGGCGGAAGAGGCATCGATGCCGATGATGTCCTCGATCTGGCGCACCACACGCTCCGGCTCAGCCTGGGGAAGATCCATTTTGTTGAGGACCGGAATGACTTCGAGGCCCTGCTCCACCGCGGTGTAACAGTTGGCCACCGATTGCGCTTCAACGCCTTGTCCTGCGTCCACCACCAGTAAAGCGCCTTCGCAGGCGGCCAGCGATCGAGATACTTCGTAGGAAAAATCAACATGCCCGGGCGTATCGATCAGGTTCAACTCGTAAACCTTTCCGTTGCGCGCCTTGTAACGCAAATGAACGCTCTGCGCCTTGATGGTGATCCCCCGTTCCCGCTCCAGATCCATGGAGTCGAGCACCTGTTCGGCCATTTCACGGTCGCTCAGACCACCGCAGATCTGGATGAAGCGATCCGCGATAGTGGATTTGCCGTGGTCGATATGGGCGATGATGGAGAAATTGCGTATGTGGCTTAGATCGGTCACTTAGGATACTTACTTGTGAAATGAGGTGTCTTGTAAAAGAGGTTTTTAAATTATCGCCTGGAAAAACAATAACTTAAGGCGCAGCCGCGCCACCGGGATGGCGCACAGTCTACAGCATTTGGAAACCCGAGGGCAGCGCAATTTGGAGCCTGCAAATAAGGACTGGGGGCAGGAAAAAGCAGGGCCACTTGCGTGGCCCTGCGGACGGGAAACAGCAACTCCCGATTTAGTTTTCCTTGGGAATCGTGATAGTCGTAAAGGCCGGCTGACCCTGACGATAGAAGCGGATCGGCACGGGCTGGTCCGCGGGCAGCGATTCCATCACTTGCTGATATTGTTCAACACTGTTGATGGGTTCGAAGCCCAGTTGCACCACCACGTCACCAGGCGAGAGCTGAGCTTTTGCAGCGGCGCTGCCAGGCTGGACATTGGTGATCACCACGCCGCCATCGAGTTCGAGACTCTGCCGCATGGCCGTGGGCAGATTCTCGACCGCGACTCCGAGGCGATCAGTCTGAGCCTGGCCACCACCGTTGCCCTGTTGAGCAGCTATCTGCTCCTGAGGGTCCAGCGAGCCAACAGTCACATCCACGGTTTGCTGCTTACGCTCTCGCATCAGCGTGACGGGGACTTCGGTTCCCGGAGCGACAGTGCCTACCGCCTGGGGCAGGTCGCCGTTGTCGTTGATACGGGTCTTACCGAACTCGAGAATGACATCGCCTGGGCGAATGCCAGCTTCAGCCGCCGGACCATCCTTCACCACGTCAACGACGAGAGCACCGCGTGCGCTCTTCAGGCCGAAAGCGGTGGCCTCATCGCGGGTGAGATCGCGGAACTGAATGCCGAGGTAGCCGCGTTCAACGCGTCCTTTGGTCTTCAGGTCTTCGACCACTCGCTGTGCAACGTCTGCAGGGATTGCAAAAGAAAGACCCATGTAACCACCGGAGCGGGTGTAGATCTGAGAATTCACGCCCACTACCTTGCCGTCCAGATTGAACAAGGGGCCGCCGGAATTGCCCGGATTGATGGCTACGTCGGTCTGAATGAAGGGAACATAATTGCCGCCGCCGCTGGGAATATCACGACCCACCGCGCTGACGATGCCCTGGCTGGCGGTAAAATCGAGCCCAAAGGGCGAGCCGATCGCCAGCACCCATTCACCGACTTGGATATCGCCCTTGGCAAATTCCAGGTAGGGAAGATCGTCACCGTCGATTTTCAGCAGTGCCACGTCGGACAACTCGTCGCTACCCACCACTTCCGCTTCGAATTCCTGGCGGTCGCCCATGCGCACCACGATCTCGTCGGCACCAGCCACCACGTGGTGGTTGGTCAGCACGTAGCCGTCTTTAGAGATGATGAAGCCGGAACCCATACCGCCAATATTTCGCTCGGGCATCTGACGGGGATCGAAGAAACGCCGGAACAGTTCCGGGACTTCCTCTTCCGGAGGCATGCCCTGCGGGCCGCCGACTGTCGCAGACGTGGTGATCTTCACCACCGCCGGCGATACATCTTCGATCAGGTCGGTAAAGTTCGGCAGCTCAACCGAGTGCCCCGCAACCGGGACAATCACAACGAGCAGAGTCAATAACAGGCGTTTCATTATCATGCGAATACCTCGTGTTGCATTCCCAAGGACTGGAAAAATCAAAATTGAGTTGGCCCCTCGGCAGGCACACCGGCAGCGAGCCTATCCATGAGAACTGGCTCCAAACGGCGGCGCCCCGCCATTGCGGTGTAGATCTTCACCACCAAGCCACCAAGCACCAGGCCTACCAGCCCGGTGAGTACGGAAGCTGCCTCGCTCCCCACGCTGTACTGCCCCAATGCCGCACCTGCAAGCAGCAGAACAATGGGCAAGCAGTACATCAGCAGTGAACTGGTAACGACCACATCTTCAGGTATGCCGATGGTTATGCTGTCCCCGATCTGGAAGGACATCGGATCGCGATGTGACAAGGGCACCCTCAGATAAGCGCTTTTGCTGGCCCAGCGCGCCAGCAGGTTCTGACCACAACCGCTCTTCGCTGTGCAGGAGCCGCAGGCGCTGGTGTTGAGGGTCTCCACCCAGAGGTGATCGTTATCAATCGCGATCACTCGGCCGGTCTCGGTCAGCATTCAGCGTGGCTCCACGCCTGCAACCACGCGCTGCGCGGTTGCGAAAGGGATCTCGCCAACCACAGTGACGCTGTGAGGCTGATCCTTCCAGAAGCGCTGATCTACATAGGCAACCGTAGCGCCGATTTGTGCCCGACCTTCAATCGCGGGGCGCGTGTTCGCAGCACTCACAAAGACCGAAAAAGTGGCGAGACCATCGGTATAGGTCTGCATATGGTCGCCGTTCTCGATTGCCCGCTGCCCGGAGTAGACGAAACCCGGAGGCAACCAGGTGGCCTTCCAGGCCGGTTCGCCAGTGGCCTGTGGCTGGCAATCTATCAGGTTGTGCGGAGCCTGGCGCGGCTGCGCGGAGCTGGGCTCCACGTCGGATTCGCTGATTTCTCCACCGATGGTCAGCTCGACGAACTGGATGCGTTCCATCACGCGCTTATCGGTATTCACCCGCATTGCTTTCAAGGGAAGACCGCTTTGCTTGTCGATGGACAGGGTGTAGCCGAAACGATGGCTGTCCTTGGGGACAATATGAACGATGGATGCCGATCTGTCGGCCACCCGCTCATCACCGGTCAAATAGAAGTGGTAATTGTCTTTCAGCTCGGATGAATTCTCGGCAGAGCGCACGATGCCGCGCAACAGCTGATCACCCTGACTGAGACAATCGGTCATGTGCCCGGCGCGAATGATCTCCCGCTCCGGACCGTTCAGCTTCTGGAGTCGCTCGTATTCGGTCTCGTTTTCGACCCGATGGACGATGCGGTAAGTGTCCAGGGAGCCGCCCACCTCGTAGGTGAACAGACCGCGATAGTTCAGCTCGCGAACTGCGGTGGACATTTCCCGGAGAACCCGATTGACCTGCTCCGCCGTATCCGTCTGCGCGACGGCAAATCCGGCGGGAAGCGCGAAACCCAGCGAGAAAACAAGCGATGTGAAGAATGTGCGCCGCATGCTCATGACGATCTGGTTGAAGTGGCGCCGCGTGGACGTGCTGAGGACCTGCCCCGCGCCCGGGCGGGCGCGATGCGATCGCCGGGCTTGATTGACGAAACCAAGCCGGCGATCGACGGAAACAAGTTATTAACGCTCTTCCTCGGCGGGAACGCGGGCGTAGGGCAGCAAGCCAGAGCCACTGTTCTGTGCAGAGTGCTCAGCGTGTTCAAGCATCAGCTGACGGATGTAACGGCGGATTTGTTCGTCCTGCAACTGCTGCTGCTGGATATTCGGTGAATACTGCATGCTCTGCGGCAGCCCGCTACGGGGTGGGAGCGTGTCGCCGCCGCTTACATTCTGGACATTGATAGTCGGAATGTTGACCGAGCTAGGTGCGGACGGTGCCGGTTCGGCGGGCTGCTGAGCAAATTCCTGCGCCTGACCGGGACCTTCGTTGACGGCCACCAGGTTCATCTGCTGGGCGCCCAGGAAAACCGCCGCGGCGACCGAAGCTGCGATGGCAAACCGCCCTGCGCCGGTCTTCCAGCGGCCGTTGGACGATGTCTGCTGTTTCTCCGCGGGCGTTTTGCTCGCTGTCGTCGCCAGCGGCTCGTCAAATTCGATCTCCCCGATCGCATCGCGAATGCGATCGGCGAAGGCGGTACTAGTAGTCGAGAGGTTTACAGCTTCACCCCTCAGGGCGGCTCGGGCGAGCTGATATCGGTGCCAGCGTTCTCGAACGCTTGCATCCTGCTGCGATTCTGTCAGTACGCGATGGACTTCGAACTCCGAAGCTTCGTCATCCACCAATGCCGACAGTGATTCGATGAGCTGTGCTTGATTTTTGCTTTGAGACATTCCTGCTAACACCTTTGATTGAACACCTGACCCGGGTAGCCGATGGGCCTACCGAATGACAAGTACCCGCTAGCAAGCGCCGGTACCGTCCCCGACCGGGAATCAGGCCAGGATCCGTGAACTGTTGCCCTTTTTGGTCTGCAGCAGTTGCGCGCGGGTAGTCCACGCGCTGCTTTCCGACCAAAGCCTCTTGCATTGTGAGGCCTTCCGTATGACAAGCCCCTTTTGTAATGGTTTCCAATTGGCGGTGATACGCTGGTAAATTCTACCTTTTCTCCGCCCCATCACGTATTCGGGGTCACTTAATGGACGCTTTGCCGTCCATCAGTATCTGTACCTGCTTGTCGATGGCCTCACGTGCCCGGAAGATCCGTGATCGCACTGTCCCCATTGGACA
The DNA here is from genome assembly GCA_026192395.1 of Proteobacteria bacterium 005FR1. Lineage (GTDB taxonomy): Bacteria > Pseudomonadota > Gammaproteobacteria > Pseudomonadales > Cellvibrionaceae > WACF01. Next base: position 260,647 of record WACF01000002.1, on the reverse strand, counting down.
ATCCATAACCACTGCGATCTCCTCGTAGCTGAGACCCTCGAATTCGCGCAAGGTTACCGCCGTTTTCAAATCTTCCGGCAGGCTGTCGATGGTATCGTTGACTACCTTTTGCAACTCGTCCCTGAACAGCAGATTTTCCGGGGTATCCTGATCTTTCAGGACCTCGCTGCCGGTATAGAATTCCGCATCGTTCATATCCACGTCGCTGGCCGGCGGCCGACGACTGCGGGCCACGAGATGATTCTTCGCGGTGTTGATTGCGATCCGGTACAGCCAAGTATAGAAGGCACTGTCGCCTCGGAAGTTGCCGAGTGCGCGATAGGCCTTAATGAAAGCCTCTTGCGCCACGTCGTGCACCTCACCGCTGTCCCGGATGAATCGGCCGACAATGGCCAGGATTTTGTGCTGATACTTCAGCACCAGCAGGTCGAACGCCCGCTTATCCCCCTTCTGGACTCTCTCAACCAGTTGCTGATCTGTTTCCTGCGCAGATTGCGCTGCCATCTAGCCACTCCCCAATACTGCTGTGCTGTATTCGTTTTAGCCCCCCGATAATGCCATTGCCTTGCCAAGGCGCTACCGAAAGCCGGCAAGCGCCTTGCCGAAATCCTATGAATGGCAGCTAAATCACCCCAAGCGACGGGAGGCTAGACACAAACTCAGCACATAAGTTCACATGGACAAAGGATTCGACGAATGAATGGTCCCCAATCGAAGCCCGGCTGTTAATAATGTTGTGAGCCTCTGGTCAGAGTTATTCAGAAGCTCCCCAGTCGAGCCTCGCCCCGATTCCCCGTCAGGACAAGGCTGTATATACTACACGGCCCCAGTTACCCTACGTAAATTTTTCAGCAAAATCCGCCGCTTGGCGACGAATCCCCCGCAGGCCTCCAATGACAGAAACCCAGCATTACGACGTACTGGTCATCGGCAGTGGTGCCGCCGGCCTGACCCTGGCTTTGAACCTGGCCCGCAACGCGCGCATCGCCGTTCTCAGCAAGGGACGCCTGCAGGAGGGTTCCACCTGGTTCGCACAAGGCGGGATCGCCGCCGTTCTGGATAACGCCGACTCTGTGGAAAACCACGTCGCCGACACCCTGGCCGCCGGTCGTGGCCTCTGTCACGAAGATGCGGTCCGTTTTACCGTGGAACGCAGCAAGGCAGCAGTTGAATGGCTCATCGAGCAGGGCGTGCAATTCACCCGGGACGAAAACAACCAGGACGACTTCCATCTGACGAAGGAAGGTGGTCACAGCCACCGGCGGATTATCCATAGCGCCGATGCCACTGGTCAGGCGGTGGAGAGCACCCTCATCGACCGAGTCAGGGCCGCCAAGGTCGATCTCTTCGAACACCACATCGCACTCGATCTGATCATTGAACCGGATAACACCAGTCGACGAATGCGCTGCTCGGGTGCCTACGTTTTCGACCGCGAGGCTGATCAGGTTCGCATTTTTCATGCCAAAACGGTCGTGCTCGCCAGCGGCGGTGCGAGCAAAGTGTATCTGTACACCAGCAATCCCGACGGTGCGAGCGGCGACGGCATTGCGATGGCGTGGCGAGCTGGCTGTCGAATAGCCAACATGGAATTCAACCAATTCCACCCCACCTGTCTTTATCATCCAAAAGCCAAATCGTTTCTGCTCACCGAAGCATTGCGTGGCGAAGGCGCATTACTGCGATTGCCAGATGGCTCGCGCTTCATGCATCGCTTCGACGAGCGTGGCGAGCTGGCTCCTCGTGACACGGTCGCGCGAGCGATCGACCACGAGATGAAGCGCCTTGGATGCGATTGTGTTTATCTGGACATCAGCCACAAAAGCGAAGAGTTCATCAACGAACACTTCCCCACTGTAAAAAACCGCTGCCTGGAATTCGGTATCGACATAACCAAAGATCCGATCCCGGTGGTGCCGGCTGCCCACTACACCTGTGGCGGCATCATGGTCGATAGCCACGGCCGGACAGATTTACAAAATCTCTATGCGATTGGTGAAACCACGTTTACCGGCCTGCACGGTGCGAACCGCATCGCCAGTAACTCGTTGCTGGAATGCATCGTCTATGCGAAATCGGCTGCGGAACATATTGCCGGTGTTATCGAAACCATTGCGGCGCCTTCCGAGGTTCCCGGGTGGGATGAATCGCGAGTGGTGGATTCCGATGAGGACGTGGTGATTTCTCACAACTGGGACGAACTGCGGCGTTTTATGTGGGACTACGTGGGGATCGTACGTACTCGCAAACGCCTGGAGCGAGCGCAGCACCGGGTGAAACTGCTGCAAAAGGAAATTGCCGAGTACTACAGCAATTACAAAATCGGTAGCGACTGGATCGAGCTGCGCAATCTGACGCTCGTAGCGGAATTGATCATTCGATCAGCAATGGAGCGAAAGGAGAGTCGAGGATTGCATTTTTCCCTGGACTACCCACACCTTTCGCCGGTGGCCAAAGATACTATTCTCGTACCGACCAACTTTGCGGGTCAGGAGATCATTGCGGGCTGAGCCCGAAGCGCAACAGGACCCGTAAACGCCGGAGCTCGCGGCATTCTGCCGCGTCCGGCGGCAACACCAGGGACAACCGCCTTCCATTTGGGCGCCTGAATTGCAGCACCAGCAGCCGGGAGGTGACCAGCCACTCCCCCACCGGCAACAGCGACTGCGAGACCTCATCCTCCAGTAGCGACCACTTGCCATCTCGATAGCGCAACGCCCTGGCCGCTTGAGCAAAGCAGTGCGCGTGCAAACTATGCCACAGATGCAGCAGAACTCCCGCTGAGATCAGCGCGGCCAATCCAGCGGGTATCGCTGAAAGCCAGATCGCAATTGCCGCGAGCAGGTGGGTTAGACAAAGAAAAATCGTCAGGAGCCGCGAAGCACGCAGCCGCAGATCGACCTGTGCGAAGGGAGACTCAGTCACCGGATGCGCGCATGCCAGTGTTGGCGCGCACGATCTCGACAATGCGGCGAAGATCCTCATCCTCCGGTTCGCCGCGGCGCAAGAGCCAGGCGAAGAGGTCCTGATCCTCCTGGTCCAGCAACTTCCAGTAGCGGTCCTTGTCCTCTTCCGGCAAGCCTGCGAAAACGTTTTCCACAAAAGGCAGCAAAACCAGATCCAGCTCGAGCATTCCGCGACGGCTCGCCCAGAAGAGCTTGTTTTTCTGCAGTTGATCCAGTTCCGACATGCTGCTTACCTTTTTTCGATTCGGGTTTGGGGAGTATTATATCGGACTCATTCACTCCTGTTTGGACGCAATCCGACACTATGGTGCAAGACAATTGGCAATCTCTTCTGGACAGCCAGGGCGCGCAGCGCGACGAATTCGGCGTGAGAGAATTCAGCGGCCAGGCGGAGTCCCGGCAAGCGCAGCTGATGGCGCTCGATCATTTGGCTTACCTTCTGGTTGAGGGACCGGAAGCAAAGAAATTCCTTCAGGGTCAGGTCACCTGTGACATCAATCTCGTTACCTCCAGCCATGCTCAACGGGGTGGTCACTGCAATACCAAGGGAAGGCTGATCTTCAGCTTCCTCGCGGTGAGCCTCCCCTCGCAGACCACCGGTTCGGACCGCGTCGCGCTGGTCATGCATCGGGATCTGGTAGAGAAAGCGCAACAGGCACTCGCCAAGTTCATCGTCTTTTCCAAAGCGAAACTGTCGACGGCACAGGAGCATCAGCTGATCGGTTTGCAAGCCGGTGATGCCCCGCAACTCCTCAGCCGCTTTGCCCCCGAGCTGCCCATCGCCGACGAGGACACGACGCAGTCGGACCAACTTACTGCAGTTCGCATCGGTGCTGAACGCTTGCTCTGTCTGGTGAAAAAGGACCAAGCCGCATCCTGTTGGCAGTCCTGGGCAGAAAAGAGCTCATTACACGGCTACAACCTGTGGCACCTCGCCGACATCCGCGACGGCCTCGGCCAGGTGCTGCCCGGCAGTGAAGACATGTTCATCCCGCAGATGCTGAACATGCATCTGACCGGCGGTATCAGCTTCACCAAGGGATGTTACGTTGGCCAGGAAGTGGTGGCGCGGATGCAGTATCTGGGCAAGCTGAAACGTCACATGCGTCGCCTGCAACTGGCGGCTTCGGACCTGCCTGCGCCCGGCACAGCGGTTTACTCGGCGGAATCAGACTCATCGCAGAGCGTTGGAAACGTGGTAATGGCGGCGAAGGCGGACGGGCACATCGAGCTGCTGGCCGTAACCACCGATAGTGCTTTCGAGAGCGATGCGCTTTTTCTGGATGCAGAGAAGACTCAGAAGCTGAACCAGCTTTCCTTACCTTATGTGATCACAAAATAGCGAAAATCTTCGGGAGGTGGATTCGATCCGTTTGCCGCCAGGATGTCCCTTTCGGAATCGCGGTGACCACATCCATGTAGCTCCCACGCCGCGTCCGGCGGCGAGGGCTCCCAAAGGGACATCCCGACACCAAACTCACGCCGTGCCGATTTCGACAGCGGTGGATTCGTCGTTCGGAAAAACCGCCACAGCCCAATTATTCCACGGAAAGAGTTTGCTGGAGGGGTGAGGCCTTCCCAAACCTTCGCCGCAGGACGCGGCGTAGGAGCTATAGGGACATATTCATGCGTTTTGGGAAGGCCTCACCCCTTCAGCAAACGGATTAAGAACTACAAAATCAACTCTAGCCTGCACCAACCTCTTCACGTTCCGGCAACTGCCACTCCACTGGCGCCCGTCCATGCTCCCGCAAATAGTCATTAGCTTTAGAAAAATGCCGACAACCAAAAAATCCGCGGTTGGCCGAAAAAGGCGAAGGGTGCGGAGCTTCCAAAACAAGATGTCGCTGCCGATCGATGAACTCACCCTTGCGCTGGGCATAACTACCCCAAAGCAGAAAGACCAGGTTCTCGCGCTTCTCATTGAGAGCAGCGATGATCGCATCGGTGAACTGCTCCCATCCCCTGCCCTGATGGGAGCCTGCCTTACCGTGCTCCACCGTCAAGGTAGCATTCAGCAGCAAAACCCCCTGCGCGGCCCAGGATTGCAGGCAGCCGTGGCCCGGCGGCTTAACACCTAGATCGCTTTGCAACTCTTTGTAGATGTTCCGCAGGCTGGGCGGAAGCGCAACGCCAGGCTGCACCGAAAAACAGAGGCCGTGAGCCTGATTCGGTCCGTGGTAAGGATCCTGGCCGAGGATAACCACCTTCACGTTGTCAAAGGGCGTGCTATCGAGGGCGTTGAAGATGTGCCTGCCGGGGGGATAAATGGCCTTGCCGTTTTGCTTCTCGCTTTGCAAGAAAGTCTTCAGCTCCGCCATGTAGGGCTCGTCGAACTCCTGGCTCAGAACTTCGAGCCAGGAGCGATCCAGCTGAACAGTTTGATCGTTTTCCATCATGCTGCTTGAAGAACCGACCTACTCCACTTCGCGGCGCATATGCGGGAAGAGCAGCACGTCACGGATGCTCGCCGAGTTGGTCAGCAACATCACCAGACGGTCGATGCCGATGCCCTCGCCGGCGGTGGGCGGCAGGCCGTGTTCCAGCGCACGCACGTAATCTTCGTCGAAGTGCATCGCTTCATCATCACCCGCTTCCTTTTCCTCCACCTGAGCACGGAAGCGCTCCGCCTGATCTTCCGGGTCGTTGAGCTCGGAGAAGCCATTGGCGAGTTCCCGGCCGGTCACAAAGAACTCGAAGCGGTCAGTGACGAATGGATTGTCATCGTTGCGCCGAGCCAGCGGCGATACTTCGGTCGGATACTCGGTGATGAAGGTGGGCTGCTCGAGGCGGTGCTCCACGGTTTTCTCGAAGATTTCCACCTGAATCTTGCCAAGACCGTAACTGTCCTTGAGAGGAACGTGCTTGGCCTTGGCAATGGCGCGGGCGCCTTCGATGCTGTTCAGCTCTTCCGCGTTGATGTCGTCATTGAAAGCCAAAATGGATTCGAATACGGTCATGCGTTTGAAGGGCTGAGAAAAATCATATTCTGCCCCCTGGTATTCGATCTTGGCGGTACCCAGCACCGTTTCGCACAACTGGCGGAGCATGTCTTCGGTCAGGTCCATCAGGTCGTTATAGTCCGCGTAGGCCTGATAGAACTCCAGCATGGTGAATTCCGGGTTGTGCCGGGTGGAAAGACCTTCGTTGCGAAAGTTGCGATTGATTTCGTAGACCTTCTCGAAGCCGCCCACCACCAGCCGCTTCAGATAAAGCTCCGGCGCGATTCGCAGAAACATCTCCTGATCCAGCGAATGATGATGAGTAACAAAGGGTCGCGCCGTGGCGCCCCCGGGAATCACCTGCATCATGGGCGTTTCCACTTCCATGAAATCGTGCTGATTCAGGTAGTGGCGGATGAAGTCGATGGTCTTGGAGCGGATCTGGAAAACCTTGCGCACGTCCGGATTGATGATCAGATCCACATAGCGTCGGCGATAGCGCTGCTCGGTGTCCTGCAGGCCGTGATATTTCTCCGGAAGCGGCCGCAAGGATTTCACCAGCAACTCGTATTGTTCGAGGTTCACATACAGATCGCCCTTGCCGGACTTGCTCAGGGTGCCGCGCACGCCGACGATGTCGCCGATGTCCCAGACGCCCCAGGTTTCCTTGATGGTCTGCTGAGCCTGCTTGTCTGCATAAAGCTGGATTCGACCGCTCATGTCCTGAAGCACCATGAAAGGACCGCGCTTGGCCATGATCCGGCCGGCCACGCTGACCTTTTGACCGAGGTGTTCGAGCTCCTCTTTGCTGTGGTCGCCGAACTGGTCCTGCAAACGCTGGGCGTAATCCTCGCGGCGAAAAGCGTTGGGGAAAGCATTGCCCTTCTCACGAAGGGCAGCGAGTTTCTCACGGCGCTCGGCAATGAGCTTGTTCTCGTCTGCCGCACGGGCTTCCTGTTGTTGAGTGTCGTTTTGCTGATCGCTCATAGTAAAACCTGGTAAAAAATAGATTCGCTGTGCGAATGTGGTCGCTTACAGCCCCGCCTTGAGACTCGCTTCGATAAACATATCGAGGTCGCCATCCAGCACGCTCTGACAGTTGCTGGTCTGCACACCGGTACGCAGATCCTTGATACGCTGATCATCCAGTACGTAAGAGCGGATCTGACTGCCCCAGCCGATATCCGCCTTGTTGTCTTCCATGGCCTGCTTCTCGGCATTGCGCTTGAGCATCTCCCGCTCGTACAGCTTGGCGCGCAGCATCTTCATGGCCTTGTCGCGGTTCTGGTGCTGGGAGCGCTCACTCTGGCACTGCACCACGACGCCGGTCGGCTCGTGAGTGATCCGCACCGCCGAATCAGTCTTGTTGACGTGCTGTCCACCGGCGCCGCTTGCCCGATAGGTATCGACGCGCAGATCCGCCGGATTGACCTCGATTTCGATATCGTCCTCGATTTCCGGAGAGACGAAGACGGAACAGAACGAAGTGTGACGGCGGTTGCCGGAATCAAAGGGCGATTTTCGCACCAGACGGTGTACGCCGGTTTCGGTGCGCAGCCAGCCGAACGCGTACTCGCCTTCGAAGTGAATGGTGGCACTTTTGATGCCCGCCACTTCGCCGGGTGAGGCTTCCTCCAGCTCGGTTTTGAAACCTTTGTCTTCGCCCCAGCGCAGATACATGCGCAACACCATCTCAGCCCAATCCTGGGCTTCGGTGCCCCCGGACCCAGCCTGGATGTCGAGGTAGGCGTTGTTCGGATCCTTCGGCCCGGAGAACATGCGGCGGAATTCCAGGGTTTCCAGCTGTGCGTTCAGCTTGTCCAGCTCGCCTTCGATTTCGGCGACGGTGCTCGCGTCATCTTCGTCAGCCGCCATCTCCAGCAGTTCGCGGTTGTCTCCGATACCCTCGTCGAGCTCCTCGATGGTGCGCACGACGATTTCCAGGGAGGAGCGTTCGCGACCCAGATCCTGAGCGCGCTGGGCATTTTCCCAGACGGAGGGTTCGGCGAGCTCGAGCTCGACTTCGGCTAGGCGTTCTTTCTTGTGATCGTAGTCAAAGATACCTCCTAAGCGTGTCGACACGCTCCTGGAGGTCTTTGAGGGTATTAACAAGCGGGGCGATTTCCATAGTCAGGACTTCACGTGGGACGGTGAACGGAAATTGGATGAGCGGGGCTCGGGAAAAGGCGGGATTGTACCCCAATCGGGAGAGGCAACTCTAGGGAGCGCGCAGGCGGTCACGAGACAGCGAGAGCGCGAACGGCGGACTCGCCGGCGCAATAGCGCAAGGCCCGGCAGTGACGCGCGGGCCAGATTAAGTCGGGCGGACAGCTAGTCGGGCGTTTTTATGTAGCCGACTCCCTGCCGGCGGCGCGCATGCTTCTCGGCTTCTTTGCGCTTGCGCGACTCATGGCTCATCTTCACCCATTCATCCGTTCGTTTTTTCCATCCCTCATCGTTCGCCACGGTTTTACCCTTGGACCTCATGTTGAAGTACTCCTAAAGACTCTATGGGAACTGATCCAGCAATTTCCAGGCCAGCGATTTTCGACCGCCGACCGCCACCAAGCGCCGGTCGGCGGCGATATCGTGATAACCTTTCCGGACCTTTCAAGTAGTCTTCGCAGAGATTTCGGGAGTAGCGCCATGCAATATCTTCATACCATGGTAAGAGTCAGTGACTTGCAAGCTTCGCTGGATTTTTACTGCAATCAATTGGGAATGCGCGAAGCAAAGCGGAAAGAATCCGAGCAGGGTCGGTTTACGCTCGTTTTCCTCACTGCCCCGGACGATGCGGAGCGCTTTGAACGCGACGGAGCTCCTGCCCTGGAGCTCACCTATAACTGGGACCCTGAAGAATACGGTGAGGGACGGAACTTTGGTCACCTGGCCTTCGCGGTGGACGATATCTATACGACATGCCAGAAGCTGATGGACGCCGGCATCACGATCAACCGTCCGCCGCGCTGCGGGCGCATGGCCTTCGTGCGTTCGCCCGATAATATTTCCATCGAACTGCTGCAAAAAGGCGAGGCACTGCCGGCGGCGGAGCCGTGGAAGTCCATGGAAAACACCGGGCACTGGTAACTCGCCGCGGACGCTCATTCATGTCAGCTCGCCCGGCTCTTGCCGTTATCATTCCGGCACTGAACGAAGCGGAGAATTTGCCGCGGCTGCTGCGGCAGTTACGTGCGCAACGCGGTGTCGAACTGGACATTATCGTTGTCGATGGCGGCTCCAGCGACAAGTCCGCCGAGATCGCCGAAGGCGAAGGGGCGCGAGTCATCAAATCCGAGCGGGGTCGGGGCAGGCAAATGAACCGGGGTGCCGCCGTGGCCACCAGCGACTACCTGCTCTTTTTGCATGCCGATTCGAGCGTGGATAGCGCCGATCTACTGCACACCGGCCTGAGCGCCTGCCAACGCCAACAGGCCAGCAGCGCAGTGCCTGTCGCCGGACACTTCCCGCTGGTTTTCGCCGATGCCGGCGGAAAGTGGCCGGCAATGTACCGCTACATGGAAGCCAAATCCGCGAGCAATCGGCGGCACACCATCAACGGCGACCAGGGTCTGCTGATCCGAAAAGATTTCTTCGATGAGCTCGGCGGCTTCGACGAAAGCTTTGCCTGGATGGAAGATCAGGACATCGCCGCGCGGATCGCTGACCGGGGGCGCTGGATTCTGTTGCCCGGCAAACTCGCCACTTCGGCACGGCGCTTTGAAAGCGAAGGACTCCTGCGTCGTTATCTCTTGATGGCGATCATGATGGTCTGTTACTGGACCGATAACCGCACCTTTTTCGAACGGGCGCGCGGCCTTTATCCGAATCAGGCCGATGCCCGGCGCTTGCGGCTATGGCCGTTTCTGCAATTGCTGCTGGGGTCGCTGCACGAGAACGGGATCAGAAGTGCTCTGGTGCAGCTATACCGGATCGGTCGCTATGCGCGGGAGAACACCTGGCAACCGTTCTTTGTGCTCGACGTCCTGCTCTCGGCCAACAGCAACAGTATTGCCGGACGTTTTACCCGCTTTCACGACCGCCTCCTTCAGCCATTGCTAAGCAATCCCGCGGGGAATGCTTTTGTGGCCCTCCTTGTGGTTGTCGCGTTCGCAACATGCGTCGTTCCCCTTGCTCTGATCACGGATCCACCGGAAGCAGTGCCAGACGAAGACCTCGCTAGCGACAATTCTCAATGAAGTCGCGCATATGGGCGGGCAAGGCCGCCGATTCCGCTAAACGCGGGCAAGGCTCGACTTCCATGACCGTCTTCAAATTCACCACGCCCGCCCAAACATCCAGCGCGCAGTCCTCGTCGGTATCCGTTGGCGGCCCTTCTCGGACCTTTGCCGCTGCCTCCTCGATTGCAATCTTCACAACCAATGTCGCATCCAGCTCCTTCTGTAGATGGGGGCGAATCGCCGTTGAACGCTGCGGGACCAGCTGATCAATCAGCTCATTGAGTATCGTTGCCTTTTCCTGGTCAGCCACGCGCTCAGCTCGTCCGAAAAGAATGACCGAGCGATAATTGACCGAATGCCGCAGTCCGCAACGGGCCAGTACCAGGCCATTCACTTCGGTGACGGACAGGCAGGCAGTCTGGCCAGACAGGAGCGCATTGAGCATCTGGTTGTGCAGGTTGCCGTGCAGATAGACCGCCTCGTCCCGACACGAATAGGCAGTGGGCATGACCCGGCTTTCCCCGTCGACGGTGTAGGCCACATGGCAGAGGAAGTTGCCGCGGAGAATCGCCCGGATCTGCTCCTGGTCGTAGCTGGCGCGTTTGGCGCCTCGTCGGATTCGGGATCGGTTGCTGCCGGTTTGCATAGTACTGCTCTCCTTGTGAATGGATCGGGAAGAGCAGTGTCGCTTGACAATTGGCACCACCAAAGATCCAATCTGCGCGGTGACAACGGTGCCAATTACAAGAGTGAACGTTCAGGAGCGCCTATGCAGATCAGCCTGCGACCGGATCTTTCCGGCCCTATTTACCGCCAGCTATTCGAAAGCCTGCGCCTGGCGATCCTGGATGGCACATGGCGGGCGGGGCAGCGTTTGCCGCCGAGCCGCGAGCTGGCCCAACAGCTATCGGTTTCCCGAAATACCGTGGTAAACGCCTACGAAATGCTGCGCGCCGAAGGCTATTTGGCAGCGAGGCAGGGAAGCGGCTACTACGTGGCAGCACAGCTGGCAGATCCAGAGCTGAATAGCCCACGGAAGCAGACCCCAAGCTGCCCTGCCCGCGAGGCCCAGCTGTCCGAGCAGGGGAAGATCCTCGCCCGGCCCTCGCGGCCGATGCCCGCGACGGATAACCCGGCCTTTGTACCGGGACTTCCTGACCTTCAGCACTTCCCGGTGCGGCTGTGGCAGCAATGCCTGCAGCGCTATACCGGCAAACGCACCACCTCCGTGACCGGCTACCAGGACAGGGGCGGTCACCTGAACTTCAAGACCGCACTCTGCGAGTACCTGCGCATGGCCCGGGGCGTCCACTGCGAACCCGAGCAAGTGATCGCCATCAGTGGCAGTCAGGCGGGGCTGGACCTGCTCGCCCGCATGCTGATCAACCCCGGTGACTCGGTGGCGGTGGAAGATCCCGGTTATCTGGGCGCCCGGGACAGCTTTCGCGCCGCCGGAGCCCAGTTGCACGGCATTGCCGTGGACGCTGAGGGGCTCAAGGTAGATGGACTGGAGGCCGCCCCGGACGTAAAGCTCGTCTACACCACCCCTTCCTGCCAATTTCCTCTCGGAGTTGCACTGAGTGCCGCCCGGCGACTGCAGTTGATCAATTGGGCGGCGAAGCGGCAGGGCTTGATCATCGAAGACGATTACGACTGCGAGTTTCGCTACGGCGAGCGACCGCTGACCTCCCTCCAGGGTATCGATCAGCAACAACGAGTGATTTACCTGGGGACCTTTTCCAAGGTGATGTTTCCGGGTCTGCGCCTCGGCTATCTGGTGGTGCCAGCATATCTGTCCCAACCCTTCTCCCAGGCACTGCGGAAAACCGGTCAGGACCCGCCACTGTTTCTGCAGGCGGCGATGGCAGACTTCATCCGCAACGGCTATTTCGCCTCCCACGTGCGCCGCATGCGCAAGCTGTACGGGGAGAAGCAGGCGATCTTCGCGGAGCTCCTCGCCCGGCATCTCGGCGACTGGCTAAGGGTGGAACCGACTGCGGCAGGTATGCAGTTGACCGGCTTTTATCGCCAGCCGCTCGACGAGAGTGTTCTCCTGGCACAGGCCGAACGAAAGGGGCTGAATCTCACTCCCCTGTCCCGCTATGATTTGTCTCCCAGCGACTTGCGTCCGGGCGGCCTGTATCTGGGCTATGCCGCCGTGGACCGAGAGAATCTGGAAGTCGGTGTGAAACGCTTGCGGGAATGCTTCCCCGTCGCCTCGGCTCGATAGGACTTGGAATTCTCCTGAGCTGCGGCGGTCCACCGACAAGCGCTTGCTCTGCAAAACCATCAACACAGGTCGAGCCGATATGGCAGAACGTTCTTCATCCGGCTGGCGCCGGGTCAGCAAGGAAGATGTTTACGAGAACCCCTGGATACGGGTCAGCCACGAAAAGGTGATTACCCCGGGCGGTACTGACGGCATCTATGGCGTGGTGCACTTCAAGAATCACGCAGTCGGGGTGATTCCCGTCGATGCGGAGGGCAACACCTGGCTGGTGCGCCAGTCCCGGTATACGCTGGATAGCCAGACCTGGGAAATCCCCGAAGGCGGCGCCCCGCTCGGCAGCAATCTGCTGGCCTCCGCAAAGCGGGAGTTGGAGGAGGAAACCGGTCTTCGAGCACGCAATTGGCGCCACCTGCTGACCATGCACCTTTCTAATTCGGTCACCGACGAGGAGGCGACGGTGTTTGCCGCAACGGATCTGTACCCGGGCGAGCAGCAGCTGGAAGCGAGCGAAGATATCGTGCTGCGAAAACTGCCTCTCGAGCAGGCCATCAACATGGCCTTGAGCGGGGAGATCACCGACGCCCTTTCCGTCGCCGGCCTGTTGCGCCTCGCGGCGGAACAGAGCAAGCGCTTCGGCATCGTCGGTGACGCCGACCCTATCTAGATAAGCGAGTGATCTGAGCGAGTGGCTGAGGACCAGGCGGCTACTCGAGCCGGATTCCCAGTTCCTTCAGCAAGTCCGTATCCGCGAAGCCATCCGCCACCTGTCCGGTAGCGTGCTGATAGGCCCGAATAGCCTGGCCGGTGGCCGGACCCAGTTGCCCGTCGATCGCGCCGGGATCGAAGCCGAGATTCTTCAGCTCTCTTTGCAGCGCTTCCACTTCCTTCAAAGCCAGACCCCGCGTGCTGGGCGGCGACTGACGCAGATCACCGGCGCCATTAATGCGATCTGCCAGATGCCCCACAGACAGGGCATAGAACTGTGAGCGGTTCCAGCGCATGATCACTTCGAAGTTGTCGTAGACCAGAAATTTGGGGCCATCCGCGCCTGAGGGCACCAGCAAGGCCGCATCGATGTCCAGGCTGCCAAGCCCGCCGCCGTCGACCTTCTTCACGCCGAGCCGGCTCCATTCGCTCAGGGGCTTGCGGTTATTGATGCCGCTTTCATGGTAGGGGAAATCCGCTGGAAGGCTTACTTCCCGTCCCCAACGCAGTGCCGGCTTCCAGCCAAGGCTTTTCAGGTAGTTGGCTGCCGAAGTCAGGGCGTCGGGAATACTGCCCCACAGATCCACCCGCCCATCGCCATCGCCATCCACGCCGTAGCGATTGTAGGACGAAGGCATGAACTGGGTATGACCAATGGCGCCGGCCCAGGAGCCCTGCATCTTGCCGAGGTCCAGCTTGTGTCGATCGACGAGCTCCAGGGCCAGGAAAAGCTCATTGGTGAAGAAGTCGCTGCGGCGAGGATCGCAGGCGAGTGTGGTTAGCGAATCGAGGGTCGGAATCTTGCCAAGGTAACCGCCAAAATTCGTTTCCAGCCCCCAGAAAGCCACCAGGTACTGGGCCGGCACGCCGTATTCACGCACCAGCTTCTGCAGCAGGGGCTGGTATTCACGAAGCAAGTCGCGGCCGCGGGAGATGCGGTAATCGGTGACCCGGCGGGTGAAGTAGTCGTGAAACGTTCTGGTGAATTCCGGCTGGCTCCGATCCAGTTCCACTACCCGCTTCAGATTCTTCGCCTCGGCAAGTGCGGCCACCAGATGCGGAGCCATGCCGCGATCCCGCGCCTGCACCTGCAGATTGCCGATACAGGCGGCAAAGTCGTCCGTGCCACCCTCCTCGGCAGAGGCTGCACCAGCGGCGAACAGCACCGGCAGCATCAGGAAACTGACAGTCTTCGCGACCGGCTTTGGCAAAAATGGTTTGATCACTTCAAATTCCTACATCGTCCGGCATGATTCACAGCGCCAGGAGCCAGCGCCGTTCGAATACCCAAGAATAGAAGCTGGCCGCCCAATCGCAAGCGCTTCAGCGACTCAGTTCTTCGATCCGGCTTTTTGTGTCGCTTCGCGCTCCTCCTGGCGGGCGCCGCCCAAGATGCCCGGCAACGAGTAGTTACCCTCATGGCAGGCATATTCGAAGATCTGCTTATCGGTGGTGTACAAGGGCATTGCACCGCTCCAGGCTTGGGTGTAAGCCTCGTCGTGCTCGACCGTGAACTCGTACTTGATTTGATCCGGGCCAACCCGGGTGAAGCGTTCGGTTACCACCGCGTCATGCGGTATGTAGAGACGGTGGCGCGTCGCTGAGCGGATTTCCTGCAGCGGATGGAAGTTGGTGGTCTCCACCACCAGTGTGTTGCCTTCCCAGTGCCCCACGGAATCGCCCAGCCAAGGGTCCATTTCCGGCGGACGGTGCTCGTCGTTCAGGCGAATAATGCGCGCATCGTGGTTCATTTCCACCAGGATCAAGACGTGCTCGGGGGTCTGGACGATCTGATAGTGGTTGTTGTACAGCACCGGCAACATGGGCGGCCCACCGGTGGAGCCGAAGCCCACCAGACAGCGTTCACCCAGCGCTCGCAATTCCGGGCCGTCCCGGCCGATGGCGCTGTTGCGAACGGCGTAGCCTTCCACGAACTCACGACGCCCTTCATCGGTGTAGGGAATCTGCCCGTCCTCGGGCGAGGTGATAATGGAAGTGCGGTACTCACCATCGACCTGAACGACTCGCGTGCCAGGATCCATCCAGAAAGCGTTGTAGCCCCCGACGTTTGTTCCGGCCTCGGGTGGTGGCGCATTGGGATCGGTGGGGCGGGCATCCAGTTCTTTCATGCGCGCGAAGGGATTGTTTTCCTCCATGCGCTTGCCCATCTCCGGGGTCAGCACCAACTGATTACCGAACTGCTTGGGGCGCTCCAGCATCGTGACGGTAGCGTTGGTCCAGGTACCCTGGAGGTCGGGATGACCGAAGCTGGTCTTGGGCGGTTGCCAGTGTTTCTCGGCGGCAGCGGAAATCGCGGGAAGCAGACAGAGTCCGAGGGCGATGCCGCCCAGGCGCTTCCACGACAGGCAATAGCGTGGTTTTGGTGTGGCAATTCCGTTCATATAGGCTCCCGGCAGAGAATGAGGATTGCCGGAGGCTAAAACAGTCGCGGCCGCGGCGCAAGTTTGGCGACCGTTAAGTTTTGCTTTTGCGAGAGATTGGGCCTGGGGAATTTCAAAAGTCGCTCACTTTGCCGCGTTTTGCCTTCACCTGTCCGCGGCGGGTTTTCTCTTCCAGGCGCCTCTTTTTGGCGGCCTTGCTCGGCCGGGTCGCCAGGCGCGCTTTGCGAACATACGTTCCCCTGCGGATGAAGCTCGCCAGCCTCTCCTGCGCCAGCGCGTAATTGCGCTCCTGACTGCGGTAATCCTGGACCTTCAGTACCAACTCACCGTCCTTGGTGACGCGCCGATCGCTGAGATTCAGCAAACGTGCCTTCACATTCTCGGGCAGAGATGAAGCGGCAATGTTGAAACGCAACTGGATGGCCGTGGCTACTTTATTCACGTTCTGGCCACCCGCCCCTTGCGAGCGAACCGCCGTTACAGAAAATTCGGACTCGGGGATACTCAGCTCCTTGTTGATCTCGAGCATACAAACCTTTTCGCAAATGCCATTGAACGGAGGAGAATGGAGACGAGCCGCCCAATAGTCAAATCCTCACGCTCAATCGACACTTGCAAAAAGTGCAATGATTGAGCTCGGCGCTAAACAGAACCCAGTCGCGATTCCTTCTTTTTCGGCGCGGGGATTGGCGATGAAAAGCTGGGACTCGCTGCCTGGGCGCAGAGCATAGATATTGCACACCGGTCATTCCCAGCAAACTTCCTCGGTTAGGTTTGCGGGCAGGCATCAATAGCAGGGAGCAGGTCGCCGATGAGAGTAGCGCTGGTTTCGCCCTTGTTCGAAGCTGTTCCGCCGAAAGGCTATGGTGGAACTGAACGGGTCGTCGCCTATTTGGCAGACGAGCTGGTGAAGCTGGGCCACGAAGTCACCCTCTTCGCGAGCGGCGATTCTCAAAGCCGAGCAAAACTCATTGCCTGCCGCGACCGCGCTATTCGCCTGGATGAAAGTCCACTGAAGTCGGAAATGGCCGCGCACCTGCTGATGCTCGATAAAGTGCGTCGGCGCGCGCATGAATTCGATCTGATTCACTTCCATGTCGAACTGCTTCCCTGCCCTTTCTTTGAAGAGCTCGCTGGCAAAACCATAACCACTACGCACGGCCGCCTCGACTTCAAGGACCTGCCGCATTTCTATCAGCGTTGGTCCGACTATCCCCTGGTCTCGATCTCGAGGAGCCAACGCCAGGCACTGGAAAGTGCCAACTGGCAGGGAACGGTTTATCACGGCCTGCCGCTCGACCATTATCAACTGGTGGAAAACCCCAGTCGGGAATACCTGGCCTTTGTCGGCCGGATTGCGCCGGAGAAGCGCCCGGACATCGCCATCGAGGTGGCCAAGGCGGCGGGCAAGAAGCTGAAGATTGCCGCCAAGGTGGACGCCGCTCATCTCGAGTATTTTTACAAGTACGTCAAACCGCTATTGAACGGGATCGAGTATCTCGGCGAGGTGCCGGAAAACGAGAAGAACGCGTTTATCGGCAATGCCGAAGCGCTCGTCCTACCCGTTGACTGGCCCGAGCCATTCGGGATGGTCCTGATCGAGGCAATGGCGTGCGGCACACCAGTAGTAGCATTTCGCCAGGGCGCAATCCCGGAAATCATCGAGCACGGCATTACCGGTTTCGTGGTGGACAGCGAAGCGGAAATGGTCCAAGCGCTGAACCAACTTGGCCAGCTGGATCGCCAAAAGATCCGCGCCGAATTCGAAAAGCGGTTTTCCTCTGCGCGCATGGCGCAGGATTATGAAGGAATTTATCGGCGACTGGTTTCGAAGTTCGAAAAAGGTAACGAACAGCTTTCCCTGGACTATCCCACCACCGTAATGGAACCCACCAGCGAAGCGGTACCCACCTCCATGGAATCCTCCCCCATGGAACAGGGCGAAGCTCGCATGCCCTACAAGCTATTCGCTCTGAAGCACCGGGACACCTTCGCGGTGGCGGATTCCTTCGGCAATATCATCGGGGTTGGTGACGGCGTTTTCCGTGATGATACGCGGGTGCTGTCAGAACTGAAGCTGGCGCTCGGCAACCAGCCCTTATCGCTGTTGAGTGCGAGCATCAGTCAGGACAATGTTTTCTTCACCGCGCATGTCACGAACCGGCCGCTGCCTCCCCTGGGCGGTCGCTCCATCCCCGAGGGGGTGATTCATCTGAAGCGCACCCGCTTTCTGTGGGAAGAACGACTTTATGAACGATTACAGCTGGTCAACTACGGCGACCACGAAGTTCCCACCCCCATCACGATTCACTTCGGGGCCGATTTTCTCGACATGTTCGAAGTTCGCGGGCGAGAACGCAGCAAACGGGGAGATCTTCAAAAGCCCTTGCTCGGCGATGATTACGTGGTGCTGAGTTATCGCGGACTCGACGATGTCGTGCGCAGCTCCGCAATCGGGTTTTCTCACCAGCCGACGAAGCTGGAAGACAATCTCGCCACCTTCTCGCTGAATCTGCCCTGCAACGAATGCGTGGAAATGTACCTGGAAATCGGACCTGACTACACGCACAAGCCAAGCCGCGCCCGCTTTCGGCAAGCTGCCGCAAACGCCCGACGCGCAATGCGGCGGCGCGGGCACGACGGCGGCGTCATGACTTCCGCCGAGCGGGTGTTCAACAGCTGGCTCGAACACTCGCGATCCGACCTCGCGCTGCTGACCACGGAGCTGGAAACCGGGCCCTATCCCTATGCGGGTATTCCCTGGTTTTCCACACCCTTCGGCCGCGATGCGATTATCACGGCAATGCAGATGCTGTGGTTTGATCCCAGCATTGCGCGCGGTGTGCTGAATTATTTAGCGAGGAACCAGGCAAGCGACACGTCCAGCTTCCGCGATTCAGCACCCGGCAAAATCATGCACGAGACCCGCAAGGGGGAGATGAACGCACTGAAGGAACTTCCGTTTGGCCTTTACTACGGCGGTGTCGACACCACTCCCCTGTTCGTCATGCTCGCCGGAGCCTATGCCGATCGTAGCGGCGATCTTTCCTTTGTCGAAACTATTTGGCCGCAGCTGGAAGCGGCCATGGACTGGGTCGAAACCACGGGTGATTCGGACGGCGACGGTTTTC
This sequence comes from Proteobacteria bacterium 005FR1, assembly GCA_026192395.1. Taxonomy (GTDB): domain Bacteria; phylum Pseudomonadota; class Gammaproteobacteria; order Pseudomonadales; family Cellvibrionaceae; genus WACF01. The sequence goes on along the minus strand of WACF01000002.1, from coordinate 242,093 downwards.
TGGATTACGCCAGTGGCGAGGAAACCGGGTTACGCAACCAGGGTTGGAAAGACAGTGAGGATTCCGTTTTTCATGACGACGGGCAATTCCCGAAGAGTCCCATCGCGTTGGTTGAAGTCCAGGGTTACAAATACGCTGCGCTGATGAGCATGGCGTCGTTGTCACGTCGACGCCGCGACAAAGAGGCCGCACGACGGTGGAAGGATAAAGCCGGTCAGATACGGGACATGGTCGAGCGCCGCTTCTGGATGGACGAGAAGAGCTTTTATGCTCTGGCGCTGGATGCGGAGGGGCGACTGTGCCGGGTGCGGTCATCCAACGCCGGGCATTTGCTGTTCACCGGGCTCGCATCGCCGGAGCGAGCAAAAAAAGTCACCCAGCAACTGCTGTCCAGCGCCTTCGATTGTGGCTGGGGCATTCGCACGCTGGCGAATGATGAAATTCGCTACAACCCCATGTCCTACCACAATGGCTCGGTGTGGCCTCACGATACTGCAATCTGCGCCGCGGGCATGGCGCGCTATGGCGATCGTTCAGCGGCGGCTCATGTTCTTTCGGAGCTGTTCGATTCTGCGGTCCATTTCGGGATGCGTCTGCCGGAACTGTTCTGCGGATTCCAGCGCTTCCCAGGCGAATCACCCATCGCCTATCCCGTGGCCTGCCTTCCACAGGCTTGGGCTTCAGGCTCGTTGTTCATGACCCTGCAGGCGAGCCTCGGGCTCACCATCGACGGCTGGAAAAAAGAGATTCACATTGATCACCCAGAGCTCCCTCACGGCATCAATCACCTGAAGATCCGGAGGATTCCCGTCGCGGAGGCGCGGGTGGATCTCACCTTTCAACGGGTAAGGGATCGGATTGCGGTGTTCACCGACGATAAGGTTTGCGGGGACGTAAAGGTGCTGACGCACATCTAAGAGACTAGAGTCGGCAATAGATTTCCTCGCCCGGTGCCAGCGACTTCGTCCGGTCTCTGATAAGCAGCTCAACTGCATCGTTGTTTTCGGAAGCGCTGCGCAGCACAATCCCCTCCGGAGATCCGCTGACTTCGATCCGTTTGCCCCGCAGGTAGATCACCGTCGAGACTCTGCACAAAGCGCCTGGCATCGCCGGGTCGACAATCAATCGCCCTGAAACGTCCACATCCAGCCCCAGGTAGCGGCGCTGTACGATGTCCAGGGTTCCGCCCATCGCGCCCAGGTGAATTCCTTCCGCAACGGTTTCCCCTTTCAGCGTTCGCAGATCCGTCTCAAGCGACTTACGGAAAAACGTCCAGGAATGGTCTGGATCGATTTGGGCCAGCGCTCCCGCGTAGATAATCCTGGAAAGACTCGATCTGTGTGTGGTCCGCGCGAGGTAGTAGTCCGCAGTCCGCCTGAGTTGCGCGCGGTCGAGGGAATAGCCGAGTCGATTGAACAATGAAATGAGCTCCTGGGCCGGGAACAGGTAAAACAGCGTCAGCGTATCCGCCTGCTTGGTGACCTGATACTCATCGGCACTGCTGCCCATCGCCTCCAGCGCCCAATCGACGCGACGACCGCGCAGCGCTTCCGGGAGCATGTCTTCCTCAAAGGCTTTGAGTTTTTCGAAGCCCTCGAACTGACTGATGATGCCGTCATCGTTAAAAACGATGCGCATCTTGCGGCTTATCTCGTCCCAATGCCGGAATTCCTCCGGATCCAGCCGCAGACGCGCCTTCAACTCTTCGCGCGTTTGCGCATCGAGATGGTCGAGCACCTCGAGAGCGCGGCACAGGCTCCAGACCGCCATCAGGTTGGTGTAGGCGTTATTATCCAGGCCTGGGACATCCCGGTCCGGATAGCTGTTGTGATATTCGTCCGGACCGATCACACCGAGAATTTCGTAGCGGTCGTGCTCGGCAGAATACTCGGCAATGCTCGCCCAGCAGCGGGCGATTTCCAGAATGATCTCCGCTCCATACTGCTGAAGAAAGTCGCCATCGCCGGTGGCGAGGTAGTAATGCCAGATGTTGTAGACGATGGCCGCATTGACGTGGCGCTGCATGCGCGTGGGATCGGACATCCAGCGATCGGATATAAGATTGTACTGATAGCGCGGGGTCACCTCCCTGCCGCTTGCCGCACTGCGCCAGGGGAACAGCGCACCGCGATAGCCACATTCGCGCGCGCTTTCCCGTGCGGCGTCAAGGCGCCGACAGCGATAGAGCAATAGCGAGCGGGCCAGATCCGGAAAGCGAAAATTAAGAAAGGGAAAAACGAACATGTCGTCCCAGAAGATATGGCCGCGATAAGCTTCCCCGTGCCAGCCCCGTGCGGGAACGCCCGTATCGAGCACCACGGAATGGGGCGATACCGTTTGCAGTAGATGGAACGCATGAAAGCGCAAAGCGACGGCAACCGTGGCGCTTTCCGCCCGTATGTCAGCTCGCTCCCAAAGAGCTTTCCAGGCTTTCTCGTGCTGGCGCAGCAGTTGGGCAAATGTGAAGGGCTTTCCCAAGGCCTCCACTACAGCTGAGCGGGGCTGCGACTCGTCCAGACTGGTGCGCAGCGCCAGCGTTTTTTCCAGGACAACGGCTTGCCCGCAATCTGCGTCGAACTGGAATCGATGCGTTATTTCTTCGCTGGCAACGCTCTCCTCGCAGCTACGCGGTGGCGGTTCGCTGCGGTGCTTTACCGCCTCTGCGATCTCGATGCCGGACCGGCAGGTTTGCGCACAAAGCTGCAGCATTGAGTCCTCGCGCGTAGCACAGTCCGTCACCTCGATGTGCCGGGTCTCATAAGCCGCATACCGAGCCACATTGGTATTTTCGATGCGGCCGTCAATGCCGGAGTCGATTTGCAGGGTGCCACTCCAATTCATCGGCAGGACTTCGACGCGCAGGGCCGCGAGGCGGGGATCGGCCATACTCACCAGGCGCGTCTCGCAGATTTGCGTTTCGCGGTCCTGACTATCCCGGAACGTGAAGAAGCGTCGCGTGACCCCGCGCTTCACATCGAGGCTGTGAGCATAGTTCAGGAGGTCGACCTCCTCGAGCCTGATCCATGGCCCACCCTCGACGCCGATTCGCAGCCATAGCCAGTTGGGGAGATTGGCCAGCGATTCCAATTCATCGATTTCGCCGCCAACCTCGCTGACCAGATCTTCATAGCAGGCTGCCCGGTAAGTCCCGGGGTAGTGACCATCGCCGGGACGCGCCTCGGGACAGGCCGCCCGGGTGACGAATACACCGTTACCCAGAGCGAAGATCGCTTCCCGACGCCCCTGCTCCCGCGCTTTATATTCGTCGTAGGAAATAGTCCAGCCGGGGCCGCTCAGTTGATGTGATCTCGGCAGGGAGTCCATGGGCGCTAGAGAGGAGCGAGGGACAGGCGTCGAGTGGCCTGTTCGAGTTGATCGGCATCTGGCAGTGCAGTTTGGGAACCGTAGCCGCTGATGCTGAGGTGAGAGGCAGCTACCGCGCGGCAGCTGGCATCAGGAAGCGACATCCCCTTGAGCAGCGCAACCGCCAGAGCGCCAGCGAAGGCATCCCCCGCTCCGGTGGTATCCACCACCTCGACCGAAAAGCTGCCAACGTGCCAGCTGCCCTCGTCGCTCACCAGCACGCAGCCGCCTTCCGGGAGTTTCATGCAGGCGGCATCCACTCCCAGTTGCCGCAGGTCTTGACCGGCCTGTCGCGCAGCGTCCGGGCCCTCCAGTTCGCGACTACCACTTTGTCCCTCCCGAAGTGCGTCGAGAATCTGCCTGGCTTCCGAGGCATTGGGCGTAATCACCGACGCGTGGCACAACAGTTCCTGACTGACCTGGTCGGCCGGCGAAGGGTCGAGAATGACGGGGAAATCGCGCTCTCTTGCGGCCGCGACTGCTCGCGCAACGACTTCCGCAGGTACTTCGCAGTCCACCACCAGAATCGATCCGTCCGGCGCTGCGGCGAAATTCTCCTCCAGTTGCCCGATCATGGACTCGTCCCAGCAGTGATTGGCGTTCGCTGCCAGGACGATGCCCTTGTTGCCGTCGGGAGGCACCGTGATCATCGCCACCCCGGTATCGCCCGGCACCCGGTGAACGGTGGACAGATCAACACCCTTTTTGCGCAGCGGCTTGAGCGCCTGTTCCGCCAAGTCATCATCGCCAACGCAGCCGAACAGCCGAACCTCGGCGCCCAAATGCCGGGCAAAAAAGGCCACATTGGCCGCTTTGCCGCCGCCGAAGCGGGCAAAGTCCCGTCCGGTCAGCGTCTCGCTGATTTGTGGCCGGCGTTCCACCCGGAGCTGAAAATCCGCATTGATGCTGCCGAGCGCGAGAATCACCCCTTGCGATTGCTTGTCGTCCGCCGCCACTGGCATATCCCCCCTGCTGCCTTAGCGCACTATCGAGAACCTTCAGGTCGATGCGCGTCGCCGATACTCGATGTGATTACGAGAATGGAGATGCCGTACAGCAGGAAGTTCACCCCGAGGAAGATGCCCACCAGCGCAACCGTCTGACCGGGCCAGCCCACCAGGAGGACGATCGACAGAATGACGGACAGCATGCCCGCCGCCAGCAGCCAGCCCCAGCGGCGGCTGAAGCGCAGTTGCAGCGCCAGCATGATCTCAATGACTCCTTCCACAAACAGGAAGAAGGCCACCAGCGTGGCCAGCGCGACGGCGCCCGCCATCGGCATGAACAGCAGGATGCCGCCGATGATCACGGACAGCAGTCCAGACAAAACCAGCCAGCCGGAACGGTCGGTGATGCCCTGATAGATCTGGTAGGCCCCACTGACCAGCAAGAGGCCTGCGAGAATGATATCCACGGTCAACACCGTCATGACCGGGAGGAAGAAGGCCACCAGCCCGGCGAGCACGAATAGTAGCCCCTGGGCCGTGTACCAGCCGCGATTGCGGCGGATGACATGTTCGCTCGTGATGGTCATGTCGCGTTCGACGTCCAAAGCAGTTCCTCCTGACTTCGCAAGTTCAACTCGGGCCCTTGTGTCGGGGACCGTTGCCCCAGGGGGAAGTTCAGGGTGCAGTTCCGCCGCCGAGGCTCAGCTGCGGGGGCAGTCCGCCAGAACCGTTTCCAGGCTTTTCGGCGTGATGCCCAGGTCGGCGAAGCCAGATGTCCCTTCATGCGTCACGTTGTCGTTTTCCATCAGGACGAGCTGGTCGCGAGTGAGCGGCGGGTTGGGGAGAACGGCGAGCATCCGCACGAGAGGGTGCCACAGTGCGAACGGCCATGGCAGGTATTGTCGCCTGCGTCCCAGATGAGCAGCCACCAGTTGCGCGGCTTCTCGGTAGGTGTAGACCTTGCCGCCGCCAAGCTCCACGATTCGATGCCCGGTATCATTTTCGAGCAGCCGCACAACGGCCGTCGCGACATCCTCGACAAAGGCTGGCTGCAGGCGGGTTTCACCGCGTCCGAACAGGGGCACCACCGGCATGCGGGTAGCTTGATCCAGGGCCGTTACAAAACCCTCCCGGCAGTGAAACATGACGCTGGGCCGGACAATGGTGCTGCGCTCGAAGTTATCGAGAACGGCCCGTTCCCCGAGGGCGCGGGCGCGCACGAAGGGCGAGGAGGAATCGCGGTCGACGCCGATACCGGAGACGTGAACCAGTCTCTTGAGGCCCGCGCCCTTGGCAAGCCGCGCCACCCGCGCGGCGCCGTGGACGTGGACGGCGTCGAAGGTGACCGGTCCTTTTTCCACCCACAGGGACACGGCGTTCACCGCGGCCTCGGCGCCATTCAGCGCCTCGGCCACTGAATGATCGTCCAGAATGTCCGCCTTGACGGCTACCGCGCGATTCCCGGCATCCGGGAAATCCTTCAGGTCAGGATGGCGCGCTGCCACGCGCACGGTCGCTCCAGCCGCGAGGAGTGCCCGCACGACCCGCTGGCCGAGAAATCCTGTTCCACCGAATACAGTCACCACGCGCGCTGCCATTGCTCTTCTCCTCTGTGCCTGCGAATTTGTCCCGGGTCGCTTCGGGGACCTTCCCTTGGGAACGGGCGTTCCTCGTCCTACGAATGGGACGCTGGTCTGGATCATCAGACCCTTTCATGTGCAGGCATTCACCCGTGCTTTATACTCCGTCCGCTTACCGACCGAGCAAAGAATGCGGACAGAAACCACCGGGTCACCACTTTGGCGGCTATACTGACGGGATTGGCACAGGCTCGGCGAATCCCGTCACAGTCGACATTGACTGAACGCCCGGGCGCACAACTAAGAACAATCGGCCGGGGAAGTTGGGGGCGAGTGGATGTACCGAAGGTTTGCCTGCATTGGGCTTTTGCTGTCATTGGTCTGCCTGGCATTCGTCAGTCAGGCGCAGGCTGGCACCCCTCCCGTGGAATTCACCGCCCCGAACCAGTCCTTCGGGCTCAAGCCCCACACTGAATATTTTCTCGACCACACCACCGATTTGACGATCGACGATATCCGTCAGATAGCGGCCAATCAGCCGGAGCGCTTTCAGCCTTTTACCGGGGAAGGAGTGGCCCTGCACCTGGGCTATACGCCTGATGCGGTCTGGTTCAAAACCACTGTCAGAAACACGCTCGACCGCGACCACGACGTGGTGTTCGATATCAACTACCCACATGTCAATCGGGTCGCGATATTCCAGTTCCATGGAGACGAACTGATCTCGGAGCAGGTGGGCGGCGACAGCTATTCCCTGGATCAACGGCACTACCGCTCCCGCGGTATCGCCTTTCCCGTGGAGCTTGCAGCGGGCGCCACTTACGACTTCTATTTTCGGGTCAGGACACCCGGGCTGGTAAGCCTGCCTGTGACGGTTTCCAGCGAGTCGACCTTTTTCCAGCAGCAGCATATGGCCGATCTGGTCCTCTACGTGATCTTCGGCCTCTATCTCGGCTTTTTCATCTATCACCTGATGGTCTACGCCGATAATCGCGAGCTGGTTTACCTCGCCTTCGGTGCCGCAACCCTGGGCCGGCTCGCCTATGATCTCTATGCCAGCGGTGAAGGTCAGTTCCTCACTGCCAATGCTATCTACTGGAACAATCTCGCCTTTGCCTACCTCGGCTGCCTTGCTTCGGCGGCGGCGCTGTGGTTCCACGCGGAATTTCTGAATCTTCGCGTGCACTCCCGCGCACATTATTACGCGATCATGGGCTACGCCCTGGCCTTCCTGCTGGGCGCTCAGTACGGCTATTTCGTCGATTACTATTTCTTTTTGGTGGTCGGCCTGCTGCAACTTGCAATGCCGATCGTACTCTGCGCGTCCTCTCTGCCCTGGGTACTGCGCGGCCACCGGCCGGCAAAGATCTACCTGTTAGGCTCGGCTTTGACGCTGATCGCGCTGTTTCTTTCCAACCTCAGCATGCTGGGCATCACCCCCACCGTGCCCAATCTGCCCATCTACAGCGCCCTCGGTTTCTGTCTGTCCTTCGTGGTGTTCTCCTACAGCGTGTCATCGAAAATCAAGGAGCTGTCACAGCAGCAACAGGCGGCGCTTTATGAGGCCGAATCAGCCCGCGCACGGGACAGCGCAAAGAGCGAGTTTCTGGCTCACATGAGCCACGAGATCCGCACCCCCCTCAACGGGGTGCTGGGCATGATCCAATTGCTTTCATCGACGCGGCTGGATCGGGAGCAGGCCAATTATGTCAAGGTCATCAATTCTTCTGGCCGCACCCTGCTGGGCATCGTCAACGACATCCTCGACTACTCGCGAATCGAAGCGGGCCGTCTCAGTATCGAGAGAATACCCTTCGATCTTCGCGAACTCTGTTGGGAGCTGGAAAACCTGTTTTCACAAACAGGCAAGCAGTCAGTGGCATTTACCGTAAGCATCGATCCCGCGCTGCCGCGCTGGGTGGTCGGTGATCCGGCGCGCATCCGCCAGATTCTTATCAACCTGGTGGGCAATGCGTACAAATTCACCGCCGAAGGCACTGTCGACCTGGTAGTACGACGGCTGAATGATTCAGGCCTCGTGCGTCTGAGCGTGGCTGATACCGGCATCGGCATCAGCAGGCAGCACCAGGAGCGCCTGTTCGCCTCATTCGAACAGACGCGGGAGGACATTCACCGGCAGTACGGCGGCACCGGGCTCGGCCTCGCCATTTGCAAGCGCCTCACCGGGCTGATGGAAGGGTCTATCGGCGTGGACAGCGAGCCCGGACTCGGCTCCACCTTCTGGCTGGAGTTGCCGCTGCCGGAGGCAACCGACCTCAGTGCGCTGGATACCACCACCAGCTTCGTGCCTGAAATCAGGCCTAACGTGCTCGGCAATCTGAGTCTGCATCTGCTGGTGGCCGAGGACAATGCGGTCAATCAGATGGTGGTCGAAAAACTGATCAACAAACTGGGACACCACTGCGTGGTGGTATCAGACGGCTGCGAGGCGGTGGAGGAAATCCGCCGCGCTCACCACCGCTACGACCTGGTATTGATGGATTGCGACATGCCGCGCAAGGACGGTTATCAAGCCGCGCTGGAAATTCGGGAATACGAGCAGGCTCACAACCTGGTGCGGGTTCCGATCATCGCGCTGACCGCGCATGCAGTCGACCAACACCGGGATAAGTCCATCTACTACGGAATGGACGACCATCTGGTGAAGCCGCTCCAGCTCGAAGCCTTGCAGACGATTCTACAAAAGCATTGCGTGATGGAGCTGGCGGGTTGAAGGACGTGAGACGTGAGACGTGAGACGTGAGACGTGAGACGTGAGACGTGAGACGTAAAAGGGGGCGCTGCCCCCTTTTACGTCATGCCGGCGTCATCTAACGTCTTACATGTCACCCGTCACACAAACAACCAAGGCGCCGATTTCCGTCGCTGTGCTTCATAACCCTCGATCGCATTCGCATCCTGCAAAGTCAGACCAATGTCATCCAGACCTTGCAACAGGCAGTGCTTGCGAAAATCATCCACTTCAAAATGGAAGGTATCGCCGCCTGGGGTCGTAACGCTCTGCTGCTCGAGATCCACGGTTAATTGATACCCTTCGGCCTTGTACATTTCGCGGAACAGCTGGTCCACCTGGTCTTCAGTCAGCACCACCGGCAACAAACCATTCTTGAAGCAGTTGTTGTAGAAAATGTCCGCGAAGCTCGGCGCGATGACGCAGCGAAAGCCATAGTCATCCAAGGCCCAGGGCGCGTGTTCACGGCTGGAGCCGCAACCGAAGTTCTTTCTCGCCAGCAGAATCTGCGCGCCCTGATAGCGCGGAGAATTCAGCGGAAAGTCCGGATTGAGCGGACGTTTGCTGTTGTCCTGATCCGGCTGACCCTCGTCCAGATAGCGCAAGCCGTCGAACAGGTTCGGGCCGAAGCCGCTGCGCTTGATGGACTTCAAAAACTGCTTGGGAATAATTAAATCCGTGTCCACATTGGCGCGATCCATCGGAGCGGCAATGCCGGTTACTTTGGTGAAACTTTTCATTGCACTCTCCTTACACCAATTCTCTGACATCAACAAAACGACCGGTCACCGCCGCGGCCGCGGCCATTGCGGGACTCACCAGATGAGTGCGTCCGCCGTAACCCTGCCGCCCCTCGAAATTGCGGTTGGAGGTGGAGGCGCAGCGCTCGCCCGGCTCAAGTTTGTCCGCATTCATTGCCAGACACATGGAGCAACCCGGCTCGCGCCATTCGATGCCCGCATCCAGAAATACCTTGTGCAGACCTTCTGCTTCCGCCTGGGCCTTCACTGCACCCGAGCCCGGCACCACCATTGCCCGCTTCACTGATTCCGCTCTCGTGCGGCCCTTCACGACTTTTGCCGCTTCGCGAATATCTTCGATGCGCGAGTTGGTACAGGAGCCGATGAAAACCACGTCCACCGGGATGTCGGTGATGGCCTGTCCAGCTTTTAAGTCCATGTAGGCGAGCGCGCTCTTGATGCTTTCGCGCCGAGTAGGATCACTCTCGGACTCGGGATCCGGAACACTGCCGTTGACCGGAACCACCATTTCCGGGGAAGTTCCCCAGCTCACCTGCGGCTGAATGTCTTCACCCCGCATTTCCACGACGGTGTCGAACTGTGCATCGGAATCGCTGTGCAGCTCTCGCCATTGCGTCACTGCTGCATCCCACAGCTCGCCAGTGGGGGCGAAAGTACGGCCTTTCACATACTCAATCGTTTTCTCATCCACTGCGACCATGCCGGCCCGGGCGCCCGCTTCGATGGCCATATTGCAAACGGTCATCCGGCCTTCCATGGACATGTCCCGGAACACCTCCCCGGCAAACTCGATGGCATGCCCGGTGCCGCCGGCAGTGCCGATCTTGCCGATGATGGCGAGCACGACGTCCTTGGGCGTGACACCCACTGGTAACTTGCCGTCCACCTTCACCAACATGTTTTTCATTTTCTTCGTGACCAGACACTGGGTCGCGAGCACATGCTCTACTTCGGAGGTGCCGATACCGTGAGCCAATGCGCCGAGCGCACCGTTCGTTGCCGTGTGCGAATCACCACAGACGATGGTCATGCCGGGCAAGCAGGCACCGGTCTCCGGCCCCACCACGTGCACAATCCCCTGACGAACATCGTTGATCTTGAATTCCTGAATCCCGAACTCGTCACAATTGTCGTCGAGGGTTTGCACCTGAATCTTTGAAACAGGGTCGGCGATCCCGGCTACACCGGCCTGGCGCTCCACCGTGGTGGTCGGAACATTATGGTCCGGCGTGGCAATGTTGGCTTCGACCCGCCAGGGCTTGCGCCCGGCCAGCCGCAGACCCTCAAACGCCTGGGGCGAGGTCACCTCGTGGAGAATGTGCCGGTCGATATAGAGCAGCGCCGAACCGTCGTTTCGCTGCTTCACCAAATGGGCATCCCAGAGTTTGTCGTAGAGCGTTTTGCCTGCCATCGTGTCCACCTGTTTAGGGGTTTTCTTTAGGAGTGAGCGGATTTTAGGAGACTATCCAGGATAACTCCAATGCATATTTTTCATTTTTTGCATTCCTATTAGGAATCATATAACGTTTAAAACAACTCGCCACCGATGGGCGCTCCTCTCCCGTTTGCAGGAGGGGGGCGCCCCTTTCAAAAACGCATGACTAATCGGCAGGACAGCCGATTAGCACAGCGCAGCTGCCCGGAGGGCGAGCCACAGGGAAGTGGCGAGTGAATCATCCCTGTAGCTCCTTCGCGGGGTCCCTCCCGCGAAGGTTCTGAAAGGGGTGGTGTGTTTCGAAACCCTCGCCGCAGGACGCGGCGCGGGAGCTACAGGGATGTATTCATGCGTTTTCGAAACACACCACCCCTTCGCCAAACGCGATCGAATCCACGACCGACAAGAAAAGACCATGGAAACTCAAAATTTAATAGCATTTGTCCGCGTTTCCGAAACCGGTTCCTTTTCAACAGCCGCCGAGCAACTGCACCTCACCCAACCCGCAGTTAGCAAGCGTGTGGCCGCCCTTGAAGATCAGCTTTCGGTAAAGCTCTTCGATCGAATCGGCAGACAGATCCGACTTACCGAGGCCGGCCGGGTACTTCTGCCAAGTGCCTATAAGATTCTGCAAACTGTTAAAGAAACCCGCCGAAACCTTGCAGATTTATCGGGCAATGTGGCGGGCGAGCTGAGCCTTGCAACGAGCCACCATGTTGGCCTGCACCGATTGCCGCCGGTGCTGAAAGAATTCGTCCGTGAGTATCCGCAGGTGGATATACAGCTGACCTTCGTGGACTCGGAGAGAGCCTATACGGAAGTGTTGAGCGGCTCTGTTGAGATAGCGGTGATTACCCTGTCCCCGGAGCCGCCCGAGGCAATCGAAAGCCAGGAAGTCTGGAAAGATCCGCTGCAGTTCGTTATCTCGCCTGACCATCCGTTGGCAGGAAAGAGCAAAGCCGCGCTCCAGGATCTGAGTCACTATCCGGCGATACTGCCGGAACCGCACACTTATACTGCGCAGATCGTGCGGCAGCTGTTCGAGCAGAAGTCCCTGCCGCTCACGACGAAAATGGCCAGCAATTTCCTCGAGACTATCAAAATGATGGTATCGATCGACCTTGGCTGGAGTGTTTTGCCCGAAACCCTGATCGACGACCAGCTTTGTATATTGCCGGTAAAAGGCGTGCATTTGAGTCGCTCGCTCGGCTACATTTACCATCGCCAGCGAAGCATGAGCAACGCCGGCAAGCACTTCCTTGATCTGCTGAACAGGCGTTTCGTCACAAATACCTGAATTTTTGCGCGAAACTGATCAAAAATCACAAAGAGTTTGCTACATTGCGCGCGAGTCTTGTGACTGACTGGTAAGAGGAAACAACATGAACAACTTAATGAAACCCCTGTGCCTGGCCAGCTTGCTTGCGGTTTCTCCGCTGGCGGTGAGCGATACCGTTCTGGGCATCTATGCCGGTGGCGGTGTATGGCAGACGGACTTCTCCGGCGATGTCGGTGACGTGAATCAACCGGCGGCGGATCTCGAAGACCTGGGGCTGGTCGACCAGGACAACGAGTTCTACTTCATCGCTCTTGAACATCCGGTTCCCCTGCTCCCGAACATCCGTCTGCAGCAGAACGACATTGCGCTGTCGGAAACGGCCGAGGTGAGCCAGAGCTTTGTTCTGGACGACGTTGCCTACTCGGCGAACACCACAGTCGCCTCCGACTTCGACTTCAGTCATACCGATGCGACGCTTTACTATGAGGTTCTGGATAACTGGGTGAACCTGGACCTGGGTGTGACCTTCCGTCAGTTCGATGGCGAAATCAGCCTGCGCAGCAACGGTCTCGCCAGTGCTCAGGAGCTCGATGAGGTTATTCCGATGGTCTATGGCAAGGCGCAGTTCAATTTACCGCTGACCGGATTCTACATCGCGGCAGGCGGCAACTACGCCAGCTATTCCGATAGCAGCGCCAGCGATCTGCAAGCATCTGTGGGCTACATGTCCGACGGTCTGGTACTGGACTTCGGGATCGAGGTTGGCATTCGCAACTTTTCCGTCGAGCTGGATGATGTGAGCGATCTGGACGCAGATCTGGATCTGGAAGGTTCATTCGCTTCCATTTATTTCCATTTCTAAGCAGACTCACAAAACGAAAGAAGGCCGCAATGTGAGGCTGTGTAAAAACAGCCTCCGATAGGCCAAAATAGCCGCGACTCAGTTCGCGGCTATTTTCGTTATGAGACACGTCGAAGGCACTCCTCGCCATCAGAGCTCGCTACTCCCCCCCCAAATTGAAGACTATGTTCCTGCCGACCACCCAGTACGAGTGATCGACGCCTTTGTCGATTCTCTCGATATGGCTGGACTTGGGTTCGACAAAGCCCAGACGGCGGTCACGGGACGACGTCCATATCACCCTGGCGACTTGCTGAAGCTCTATATCTACGCCTATCTGAATCAGACCAGCAGTACGCGAAGACTCGAGAAGGAGTGTCATCGCAATCTCGAGGTGATCTGGTTACTCAAGCAGCTGGCGCCGGACTTCAAAACAATCGCCAACTTTCGCAAGGACAACGGCAGAGCAATCAAGAATGCCTGCCGTCATTTCATCCTCTTTTGCAGGCAGGCCGGATTGGTCAGTGGCCATCTGGTTGCCATTGATGGCAGCAAATTCAAAGCTGCCGCCAGCAAAGATCAGGCAATCACCCGCAAACAGCTCGAAAAGCAGCTGAGCAAACTGGACCTGAAGATCGACGGCTATCTGGCGCGACTTGCAGCGACCGAACAGGAGTGCGAAGCGGATCTCGATAGCGGCAAGGTCGCCGAAGCACTGGCCTACCTCCAATCCCACCGAGCGCAGCTTCAAGACGAGCTGACTTCCATGATGGAATCGGGCAAAACTCAGCACTGCCGCACCGAGCCGGACGCAAAACTGATGAGATCGGGACGTGAGGGGATGGTGGTTGGCTACAACGCCCAGAATGCGGTGGATGCGCAGCATCAGCTGATAGTCCACCACGAACTCACCCAAGCGAGTACCGACAATCACCAGTTGGAGCCGATAACAAAAGCGACACAGGAGGTTCTGGGCGATCAGCTGCAAACTGTGGTGGCTGATGCCGGTTACTCCAATGGGGCTCAGGTCAGCGAAGTCCTCGCGTCTGGTATTGAAGTCGCAGTACCAGCCAACCGCTCAGTAAACAATCAGGGCGAGGGACAGTACTTCCAGAAAAGTGACTTCCGTTATTTACCACAGGAGGATGCGTACCAATGTCCTGCTGGGAAGCTGTTGCGGCACAAGACTGTGAGCAGCAGGGATCGACTTCACCTCTATGCGCGGAGCGGCTGTGGCGACTGTCCTTTGCAGCCGAAGTGCACCAAGGCGGATCGGCGCTGGGTGACCCGGCACTTTGATGAAGAGGCAATGAACACCGCCCAGAACGCCGCGACTCCAGAGCGAATGGTCCGGCGCATGGCGACCGTTGAGCCGACCTTCGCCACGTTGAAACGTCTGCTCAATCAGGGGCGCTTCACCTGCTGGGGTTTTGAGTCCGCGAGCAGCGAATACAGCCTAGGAGTCCTGAGCTACAACTTGATGCGAGCGATCAACGTTCTGGGTGTGAAACGGCTCCTGGCTGGGCTGAGCTAGCCGTATCACCGTCGAAAGTAGCTCGCCGACTAGAAACTGGATCGTGAAACGAAAAATGCCCCGGAGCGAACTCCGGGGCATTTTCGAAGGCTGGCCTTCCAAGCTGGTTTTTACACAGCCTCAATGTGCGGCCTTTTTTTTTGTCTCACGTTCTACAGAATCTTGAAATCGTCCCCGTCATCCAGCGCCTTGAATTTATTCCGATAGCGCTGCAGTTCCGCATAGTCCAGGGTCATGGTATAGCAGCCGGCGCGGCTACCCGGCTCCACCAGCGGCTTGCCCTTTGGGCCGAGGATTGCGCTCTGGCCGTTGTGCGCATGACCATTGCCGTCTTCACCGACGCGGTTTACACCCACTGTGTAACTAAGATTTTCGATAGCGCGCGCGGTGAGTAAGCTGGTCCAGTGGCCGACTCGGACCTTGGGCCAGTTGGCCACATAAATCAGCACATCGTAATCCTTGCGGTTGCGGCTCCACACCGGGAAACGAAGGTCGTAACAGATCTGCGGGCAGCAGCGCCATCCCTTGCAGTCGATGATGACCCGCTCCTTGCCGGGGGTGTATATCTTGTCTTCGCCGGCAAAGCTGAACAGGTGACGCTTGTCGTAAGTTTGTAACGAGCCGTCGGGTTTGGCCCAGATGAGTCGATTGAAAAACCGTTCGCCGTCCTTGATCTTCACGCTGCCGGCGACGTCGGCATTCAGCTCACTGGCTTTTTCCAGCATCCACTGCACGGTTGGGCCGGACATGGTCTCTGCCTGTGCGGTGGACTTGAGGTTGAAGCCGGTAGTGAACATCTCCGGCAGCAGCACCAGATCACTATCCCGGCAGTTGTCCTGTAACAACTGCCCAAATTTATCCCGGTTCGCCTGCGGGTTCTCCCAGACGATGGACTCCTGAACGATGGTGACCACGAGATCTTGCATGAGGCCTGCTTCGCTTACGCGGGGATGATGGGAAGATTGGTATTCACATCGGCGTTCTGGCCGCGATGTCGAAGGAGATGATCGAGGAGCACGATGGCCAGCATGGCTTCAGCGATGGGCGTTGCGCGAATGCCCACGCAGGGGTCGTGACGGCCGGTGGTAATCACTTCCACCGGTTCACCGTTGATGTCCACGCTTCGACCGGGCAGGCGGAGACTGGAGGTTGGCTTCAAGGCAATGCTAGCCACCAGGTCCTGCCCCGAGGAGATCCCACCCAGCACGCCGCCGGCGTTGTTGCTGAGAAATCCTTCCGGCGTCATTTCATCGCGATGCTCGGTGCCCTTCTGTTCGATGCTGGCGAAGCCTGCGCCGATTTCCACACCTTTTACCGCATTGATGCTCATCAGCGCGTGGGCGATGTCGGCGTCGAGGCGATCGAAGACGGGCTCGCCGAGTCCCACCGGCATACCGGTGGCAACGACGGTGATCTTCGCTCCGATTGAGTTGCCTTCCTTCGACAGTTTTGCCATGTAGTCTTCCATCTCCGAGACCTTATCGGCATCGGGGCAGAAGAAGGGATTATTGGGGATTTCGTTCCAATCGACTTTTTCCACGCGAATCGGACCGAGCTGGGAAAGATAGCCTTTTACCTCGACGCCGCAGCACTCGCGCAGATATTTCTTGGCGATCGCGCCCGCCGCCACTCGCATTGCGGTTTCCCGCGCCGAAGACCGGCCACCGCCGCGGTAATCGCGCAGGCCGTATTTGTGCTGATAGGTGTAGTCGGCATGAGCGGGACGGAAGGTGTCCTTGATGTTGCTGTAATCTTTGGAGCGCTGGTCGGTGTTTTCAATCAGCAGACCGATAGGCGTACCGGTGGTCTTGCCTTCGAATACGCCGGAAAGAATCTTGACCTGATCCGCTTCCCGCCGCTGAGTGGTAAAGCGGGACTGGCCGGGCTTGCGGCGATCCAGGTCCCCCTGAATGTCCTCTTCGCTCAGCGCCATGCCCGGAGGGCAGCCGTCGACGATACAGCCCAGGGCCAGCCCGTGGCTTTCGCCGAAGGTGGTTACCGTGAACAATTTGCCTATGGTGTTACCGGCCATGGTACCTCGCTGGGGAGTCGGTCTGAGGAAAGCGCGACAGTATAGCATTTTGCCTCTGTGCAAACGCCCAGGCACAAGAGACTGGTCAGCTCAGCCGAACTCCGGCCGGTAGCGCGCCAGCTCCCCGGCAGTCATCACGAAGACGCCGTGGCCGCCGCGCTCGAATTCCAGCCAGACGAAAGGCACCCGCGGAAAGGCCCGCTCCAGCGCCTCCCAGCTATTACCAAGTTCCACAATCAGGCAGCCCTGCTCGGTGAGATGTTCGCCCGCTTCTCTGAGCAGCCGGCGACAGAAGTCCAGTCCGTCTGTGCCGGAGCCCAGGGCGATGGAGGGTTCCGCCTGGTATTCCGCGGGCATGCTGGCAAGATCCTCTGCGTCCACGTAGGGCGGGTTGCAGACAATCAGGTCGTAGCGACGGTCGCCGAGGGCTGCGAACATGTCGCCAGTAAACGCCTGCACCTGATCCCCGAGGCCGTGGAGCCGGATATTGTCCTCGGCCACTTGGACGGCCTCTGGCGAGATATCACTGAGGTCCACCCGCGCGTCGGGCATTACCGCCGCGCTCGCGATACCGATGCAGCCCGAGCCTGCGCACAGGTCCAGGATCGTTTCCGGTTCTTTCGGCAGCCAGGGCGAATAGGCGGTCTCGATGAGTTCAGCAATCGGCGAGCGGGGAATTAATACGTCGGGGGTGACTCTAAACTCGAGTCCTGCAAAAAATGCTTTGCCGGTGAGGTAGGGAGCGGGAATTCGCTCGTCGATGCGTCGCTCGCAAAGCGACACAATCGTGCGAACCTGCTCCTCGGACAACACCCACTCCAGAATGCTGACATCCGCATCCCAGCCCAATCCCAGCCCGTGCAGCGCCAGTGCGACCGCCTCGTCCCAGGCGTTATCGGTGCCGTGCCCGAAGTAAAGATCGGCAGCGGCGAAATTGTCGGTAGCCTGCTCGAGAAGCGCCTGCAGTGTGCAGGGAGCGCTGGGCCATTGCTGTGATTGAGTCATATTCTGGAGGACTGTGTGGCCGAAAAAATCTTTACGGCTGAGACAAGTTGACGTAGGGTTCTGATCTGTTTGCCTGGGCCGGGCGTATAAGGGCCCAAATGGTTTATCTAGAGAACGGTTATGAAAGAAAATTTTGCCAGTATTATCGAAGCCATCGGCGAGGATGTTTCCCGTCCCGGTTTGAAGGACACCCCCGGTCGCGCCGCAGAAGCGATGCGCTTTCTGACCCGGGGATATAATCAGACGGTCGAAGAGATTGTCAACGGTGCGCTGTTCCCCTCCGACTCCAGTGAGATGGTACTGGTACGGGACATCGAGCTTTATTCCCTGTGCGAACACCACCTGCTGCCCTTCATCGGCAAGGCGCATGTGGCCTATATTCCCACCGGTCACGTGCTCGGACTGTCCAAGATCGCCCGGATCGTGGATATGTTCGCCCGACGCCTGCAGATTCAGGAGCAGCTCACGACCCAAATCGCCACCACCATCGAGCAGGTCACCGATGCCGCGGGCGTTGGCGTAATCATCGAAGCCAAGCATATGTGCATGATGATGCGCGGCGTGGAAAAGCAGAACTCGCTGATGACCACCTCCGCCATGCTGGGCGCCTTCCGCGATAACCCGAGTACTCGTGCGGAATTTCTAGCGCTGACCAACCGGCACTCCTAACCCGCATTCAGCGAAGCGGAACCCGGGAAGCCCTGGCTTCCGCTTCGCTGAGTTCAGGCTACGATTACTCCACCAAGACCAACTCCACCCGAAAATCCCGCTGCCGCTTTCCGGCGGTGATTCTCGTCGGCACCAGCCCGCCCACGCCGTGCGCTTTCAGTCGCTCGGTTTTAACGCCTTTGTCCTTCAACTTGCCGACCAGCGTCTCTGCGAAGCTCTGCGAGCGCTCCATCTGAGTGGCCAGGGGCCGACGACCGTAATCGTGGCCGACGACATGAAGCGATAGACGGGGATTGCTGCGCAAAGCCTGAGCCAGGGCGGAGAGATGTTCTTCCTGAATGACCAGCCTGCCCTCTTCCAGACGCAGACCGGGAACATCGTAGTAACCCTGCTCGCGCAGTTGCTCGACAATAGCATTTGGATTGGGCGGAACGCTGGCGGCGGAACCTTCGTTGGTGCGCAGCCATTCCAGATGGGCGTAGACCCGGTCGTTGCCGCGTCTGATTGTATAGACCACCACATAGTTGAGCCGGTCAGACTCGTCCACCACTTCGAAGATGCCGTAGTACTGATACTGATCCAGACCGTAGAGCTGCTTCACCCCGAATACGTCGTTTGCCCAACTGTTACTGCTGCCGCAGTTGCGTTCGCTGCACAGATAAATTGCCCTGGCATCGAGGCCTGCCAGTCGCTCGCGGTAAAATCGAAATACTTCCTGCGGTCCATGACCTTCTGGAATCTGGAATGTCAGCCGGGTGAGTTCACCCGCCTTGCGCAAAGATTCTTCCGGCGCCCATCGCCCTCCCACTTTCCGGACGGCATCGGTGGCCAGCAGATAATCGACCACCGAACGATTTGAGCGGTCCACCATTTCCGAACGGGGATAAGGCGTGACCAAATCATCCAGCTTCGCCTGGGAGGGCGCTGCGTGGGAAAGCCCGACCGACAGGAACAAGCTCAGCAGGGTGGCGAGGTAAAACAGCTTGGGAGAAAGTCTGCTCATCAAGTTTGGAAGAAGCGGTTCAAAATAGGCGCAAGTTCTCCCGCCGGCGACTCCTCCATGTGCAGATGGTGTCCGCCAGCGAGTCGCTCCACCTGGATTTGCGGGTACCGGCCGATGGCCTGCTCATGGCGCTCGCTGAGCCGGGGAATACCTTCCTCAGCCAACACCAGCAACATCCGCGCGCTGATGCGCTGCATGAAGGCATCCACGTGTTCATCGCTGAGTTTGAACCCGGAAGCCAGCTTTAGTTGCGGGTCGCTGCGCCAGGTGTAGCCGCCTTCCACTTCCACCAGGCCGCGCCGGGTCAGCAGGCGCGCTGCCGCTTCGTTCAGAGGAATTTCGCTGCGCTGGCGGACCAGCACTGCGGTGTCCACATCCGGATAGAGTGCGAAGCCCCGATGGCGATTACGTTGCAACTCGATGATCGAGCGGGCCAGCTGCTGCGGCGCCTGCTCAACGGGAACCGTCGAAGGAAAAAGGCCATCGAGCATGGCAAGGTGCGAAATGCGCTCCGGAAAAGTGCCCGCGGCAAGCATGCTTATTATGGCGCCGCGGGAATGCCCCAGCAGACCGAAGCGCTCCCAGCCCATCTGATCCGCCACCGCGAATACCTCGCCCACATCCTGCCAGATGTGGTATGCACTGCCCTGACCGCGGTGTGAGCTCAGACCGTGGCCGGCGCAATCGAGGGTGATCAGGTGCAGGCCCTTGAGCAAGGGCGCCAGCACATCGAAGCTGGCCGCATTGTCGAGCCAGCCGTGAAGGGCGATTACCGGCAGATCACCGGGCATACCCCACTCTTGTCCGGCCAGGGTGATGCCGTTTACGTCAAACTCGCAGTTGCGAAATGCTTGCGATGAATTCATAGATAGCTCATGGATAATTTCGTTGAGGGCTACGCGACTCTAACCGAGCCAAACCAACTCCCCGCAGCCGAAGGCGGGGACATTCAGGTCCAGGTGGGCCAGTGCGCCAGTGCCCATGGGGTAGAAGCCGTTTGGCCTTCCGCAAAGCTTGTTGACGAGCTCTCCAACGAGCGGCTGATGGCTCACCAACAGGTAAGCTCCCTCAGGCTGGGAAGAGAGCATCTCGACAATCTCAGCCGGCGTGGACTCCGGCAGCAGCAACTCACAGGTTTTCCGCGGGCGCTGGCCGATTTCCTCGATCACCACGTCCGCAGTTTGCTGGGCGCGCACCAGGGGGCTAACCCAGATATGCTCCAGGTCGGCAAGCACCTCTGAATTTTTGCGCACGACTGCTCGAACTTCTTCGCGCCCCTGATCTGTCAGTTTTCTGGCCGCATCGCTGGCGGCAAAACTTTCCGCCTGACCGTGCCTGAGGATGAACAACTTCATTTTTTATTCTCACTGCTGGTTTGCGAGCCCGTCATGAGCCGCAAATGTTCACCGACTGCTGTATTCCACGTCTTTGTTCTGCTCGCCCATCATGAGCTGGCGCATCACATCGGCAATGGATTTTTCCTCGAACAGGACGGCATACAATCCACACACCAGCGGCATGTAGACGGACATGTCTTCGGACTTCTTCTTGACCAGCTGCACGGTGTTGACACCCTCCACGGCCTGGCCGATCTCCGCCAGCGCCGACTCCACGCTCTGTCCTTTGCCGACCGCGTAGCCGAGACGATAATTACGACTCAGGCTCGAGGTACAGGTGAGGATCAGATCGCCCACCCCGGACAACCCCAGGAAGGTCATCGGGTTGGCGCCCAGCCGCGTGGCAAAGCGTCCCATCTCAGCCAGGCTGCGGGTCAGTAGCATCGCAGTACTGTTATGTCCTACTCCGATGGCTGCAGCCATGCCGGCCATGATGGCATACATGTTTTTCAGCGCGCCGCCGAGTTCGACGCCCCTCAGATCTTCGTTGGTATAAACACGGAAAGTGTCGGAGCTGAGAATCGCGGGCACCTTGTCGAGTATGCGCTTGTCCTCGCTGGCGATCACGGTGCCCGTCAGCTGCTTCTGCACGATTTCCTTGGCGAAGTTGGGCCCGCTGACGACGCCGATGGGAATACCTGGCAGCTCCTGCTCGAGAATCTGGCTCATCAAGGTGAAGCCTTCGGCTTCAATACCCTTCGCAGTACTGATTACCATGCATCCACTGCTGACCAGCGGGGCGATACGCCTTGCGACTTCCCGAAAGGCACCGCTGGGCACGCTGATGAAGACGATCGTGCTCGCACGCACGGCTTCGTCCAAGTCTGAGGTAACTGTCAGGTTATCGCTGAATTTGTGGCCGGGCAGGTAGTCAGCATTTTCGCGATCGCGCTGGCAGACGTCAGCGTGCGCTTTATTGCGCATCCAGAGGTAGGTGGGATAGCCGTTGGTGGCGGTTATGTTGGCGATGGCAGTACCGAAACTGCCCCCGCCCAACACACTGATGATGTCCCCTGATGGCATAACTACTCTCGGGGCCTTGGCCCTCTTGTGGCTTTTTGTGGCCTCGCTCTGAAAGAGCAAGAGCCGGCAAAACGGGAAGTCTATGCCGGCTCGAGGCGGATTTACAAGTTGAGGGCTACCGCCTAGTGGCTCAGTTCGAGTAGCAGCTTGTTGAGGCGCTGTACGTAGCTGCCCGGGTCGTCCAACTGGCCACCTTCGGCCAAGTGGGCCTGATCAAATAGCACATGGGCCAGATCCGCAAAGCGGTCTTCGTCCTGCTCCTGATCCAGCTTTTTCACCAGCGGATGGTCGGGATTGAGCTCCAGACTGGGCTTGCTGCTGGGCACTTTCTGGCCCGCCGCCTCCATGATGCGGCGCATCTGCGCGCCCATGTCGTATTCGCCGAGCACCAGACAGGCGGGAGAATCAGTCAGACGATGGGTCAGCCGCACGTCCTCGACGCGCTCCTCGAGGACCTTCTTGGTACGCTCCAGCAAGCCTTCGAGCTCCTTGGCCACTTCTTCCTGATGCTTCTTCTCTTCCTCGGAATCCAGCTCGCCGAGATCCAAAGCACCCTTGGCCACGTCCTGGAAGGTCTTGCCATCGTATTCCATCAGGCTGCTCACGAGCCATTCGTCCACGCGGTCATACATCAGAATGACTTCGATGCCTTTCTTGCGGAACACTTCCAAATGGGGGCTATTCTTCGCCGTGGCGAAGTTCTCCGCGACGACGTAGTAGATCTTGTTCTGTCCCTCTTTCATGCGACCGATGTAGTCATCGAGTGACTGACTCTGCTCCTTGCTGTCGGTGTGCGTCGTCGCAAAGCGCAGCAACTTGGCAATGCGCTCTTTGTTAGCGAAATCTTCAGAGGGGCCTTCCTTGAGCACCTGGCCGAACTCCTGCCAGAAGCTTGTGTATTTCTCCGGCTCTTTCTTCGCCAGTTTCTCCAGCATGTCCAGCACCCGCTTGGTCAGTGCGCTGCGCATGGAATCAATGTTGGGGTCCTTCTGCAGAATTTCGCGGGATACGTTCAGGGACAGATCATTGGAGTCCACCACGCCTTTTATGAAGCGCAGATACAGCGGCAGAAACTGCTCCGCATCGTCCATGATGAAGGTGCGCTGCACGTACAGCTTCAGACCGCGCGCGCCATCACGATTGTAGAGGTCAAACGGGGCGCGCTGGGGAACATAGAGCAGACTGGTGTAATCCAGCTTGCCTTCGACCCGGTTGTGACTCCAGGTGAGTGGATCGGAAAAGTCGTGGGAAATGTGCTTGTAGAACTCCTTGTACTCTTCGTCGCTGATATCACTGCGCGAACGAGTCCACAGCGCGGTGGCGGTATTGACGGTCTCCCACTCCGGCTGCTTGTCCTGCTCTTGCTTCTCATCGTCCTCGTCTGCCACCGCTTCCTTGCGCATTTCGATCGGCAGCGAGATGTGGTCGGAATATTTTTTGATAATCGTGCGCAGGCGCCACCGATCGGCGAACTCTAGGGCATCATCTTTCAGGTGCAGAACGACGGTGGTGCCTCGCTCCGCCTTTTCGAGATTTTCGATGGTGAATTCGGCTTCGCCCTCACTCTCCCAATGCACACCTTCGGACTTGTCCAGGCCGGCGCGACGGGTGAACACCTCCACCTTATCCGCAACGATGAAGGCGGAATAGAAGCCCACGCCGAACTGGCCGATTAGCTTGGAATCCTTGCGTTGGTCGCCGGTGAGCTTCTGCAGGAATTCCGCGGTGCCGGACTTGGCGATCGTGCCGAGATTTCTGATCACCTCATCGCGGGACATGCCGATGCCGTTGTCGCTGATGGTGATCGTTTTCGCATCCTTGTCGAAGTCCACGCGAATCTTCAGATTCGGATCATCTTCGAACAAGGTATCGTCGGAAAGCGCTTCAAAGTGCAGCTTGTCGGCGGCATCGGAGGCGTTGGAGATCAACTCGCGCAGGAAAATCTCCCGGTTGGAGTACAGAGAGTGGATCATCAGGTGCAATAACTGCTTGGCCTCGGTTTCGAAACCGCGTGTTTCTTTGAGTGCTTCTGCGGACATTTTTCAAGCTCCTGAAATAATGTAAACGGGACCGGTTCGAGGCTCCTTGGTGGCTCGAAAGCAGTCGGTATCCCGAAGTTTGTGGCACCGCGGAGGAATAGCCGCAGCGGCGCCGGAGATAGAAAGCAGGGACTAAATGGGGTTTCCCAGCGGGGAATTCAAGTCGAAATCGGGCCTGACCGGTTCCGGTCAGCCCAGCAGGTAGTGAGAGCGGGCGGTGGTGGTCGGAGTATTCCGGTCCTGCTGCCAGACCTTGACGGCAACGTTGGCCAGTTTGCGGCCCTGGCGCACCACCTCGCAGGCGGCCCAGGTGTCCACGTAGCGGCAGGCACGGATATAGTCCACCGAGATATCGACCAGCTTGGGCACCCGTGGCTCGCCGCCAGGCAGCTTGTCGTGGTCGATGGACATCAGCAGAAAGGTGACCGCCGCCATCTCCATGAAGCCGCCCACCGCGCCGCCGTGCAAAGCAGGCAGGGTCGGGTTGCCGATGTTGGACTCCAGCGGAGGAAGATGAAAGATCAGCTCGCCGTCCTGCTCAAGCGCGCGCATACCGAGGAATGTCGCGTAAGGCAAGGCGTCAATGATCAGCTGCGCGTTGCCCTCGTCTCGAGCCCGGTGGTAGATGTCGAGAAACTCGTCGGACGTCATCACTCGCCCTCCCCTTCCTGATCCCGGCCCTGAGGCGCACCGCCAATCTTGAACGCGATGGGTGTGAAGTTCACCAGGCCGTGAACGATTGGGCGGCTGCGGTCCTCCTGGAAAATGATGCCGCGGGTGAAAATCACCGATTGGGTGACCCGGTAGGCTTCCGCCTCAGCGTGCAGGGTCTTGCCGGGCTCGGCCAGCCCCATGTGGTCCATGCGCAGATCAAGCGTCGGGCAGAAGCTGATGGGCTCCCGCGCAGTCGCCGCCGCCAGCGCACAGCAGCTGTCCAGCAGCGCGGTCATGGGTCCGCCCGCGACTGCGCCGGTTGCGGGGTCACCCACCAGTTCGGGGCTGAATGGCAAATCGAGGCCGGCGCGGCCGATCTCGATGAACTGGCACCGAAATCCCAGCCGTCCGAAATGCCCCGGCCGCTGCCTTTGATCACCTTCCATGAAGAAGGCGCGAAACTGCTCCAGCGGCGTTTTTTCCATGCTTAACAACTCCTGTCGGCCAAGTCGAAATCAGGCCTGCGCCTTCTCGATGACCGGCGCGGCAATCGTGTTGGGAATCGCCGAATGATCTCTGACTCCATCACGCTCGCGCATGGTGAGGAATGGCTTCTCGATGTAGACATGCGTCAAGGCCGAGAATGCCATGGTCAGCGCCACAGTGATCGCGAACATCAGGAAGACCTGATAAGTGGCGACTGTGGTGATCGCCTCGCGATCGGTGGTCCAGAAGGTCAACACCGCCGCGATCACGATGAATGGGAAGTGGAACAGGTAAATCGGGAAAATCAGCTGTGCCACCGGGTGCCAGATCCGCCAGGACAGTATCCAGTTGACCCAATGGCTCGGTCCCACCGGGCACAAGGCCAGCAGCACGAGGATGCAAAGCCCAAGGGTGAAGATGTAGCGGTCGAAGGCGAGGAACAGCAGATTGAAGGTTTCCAGATCCAGGGGGATCAGCCCGAACACCTCCCAGGTGGGGTTGAAGTTCTGGTAGAACTCGGAATAGCGATTTTCAATGGGCAGGGACAGAGCGCCAACGACCATCGCAAAACCGGCCAGCAGTAGAAACGCATTGAACAGCAGGTGCCGGCTGAAGAAGGCCTTGATCCGGTCGCCATGATAATAGTGAAGATAGGCGACCAGCATGCCGAAGATAAAAGCCCCGATCCGCACGTCGATGTCGTAGTACAACTGGTTGGCCAGTAATGACCCGAAGTCGCCGTCGTAAATGATCTGATAGAAAGGGCTCGCATAAATCTCGGGGTTGCGGGCCACAATGTAGTAGCGCCAGGCCACACTTGCCACGATCAAACCCACCATGAAGCTGATTCGCCAGGGGATGCTGTACATCAGCAGAATCAGGAAGGGCAGCAGAAAATAGAAATGCAGCTGGACATCCAGCGACCAGCCGACCGGGATGACATGTCGCTCTCCCGGGATGTAGTTGCTCATGAAGATCAGATTCGACCAGAGGTGGCCGATGTTGTCCTTGTCCGTCGGCAGGTAAATCAGCAACGCGACCGCGAACAGCGGCATGATGCGCATCAGCCGTCGCTTGTAAAAGCGCGGAATGTCCAGATTCCGGTTTTCATCGTATTCCCGATAGAGGGTATAGCTGACCAGCAGACCGCAAAGAACGAACAGCGGATCGGAGCCCTGCGACTGCCACATCCAGCCGAGATAGCGTGGGAAATCCAGGATGAACTGATCGATGTAGCCGAAGTTATCGTCGAACAGGACGACAATGCCGAACAGGACATGGAACAGAACCATCAACAGCACTGTGATTGCCCGCACCCCATCCAGGGTGGCGTAGCGCTCATGAGAGCGAACAAAAACATCGCGCAGGTCAGCCCGAACGTTGATTGCTTCTTTGTAACGAGACCAAAAGGAATCCGACATAGCCATTCATTCTTTATATTGCTGTGTGAACATTATCGCTGGGGGAAAATTTGCGGCGGTAATCATGGCACCATTCTCCTCCAATTTCCACGCAAGCCGCAGGTGCAATCAGTAGTCACTACCCCTCCGAATCACCCCAACCATAGCCGCCATTTATTATCTGAAGCTTAGCCATAAGGCACTCCGATAGTCGCCATAGCTATAGGTTATTTGCCTCACCTAGGGCTATTTCTTAAGATAGCGCCTCGGTTCACACCCGAGGAACAGCTGTATCTCCCTGATTTTCAAGGGTTTTGCCGGCTATCCAAAAGTGTTGGGGGAACCGGTAGAGAGCGTTAATCCCGGCCCTGGTGGCGGGAGTCACTACAAATTGAAGGCATGCGCCAAGCACGCCGAAACAGATTGGAGACCAGTAGCTAAGGTTCGACCTGCCCAACGGCAAGTAGACATTGACCCCTGTGGTTCCAGTAGACATCCAGACTGCTTCGAAGGGGGCTGCGGCCCGGTACAAGTCGGAGTGCAGTTGCATCTGAAGCCACCGGCACAACCGGTGCGCATCGAGAAGCTCCCGGATGACCGTCTCGCACTGTGACGGCCTTCCAGATTTCCCATTCCTGGCATCGATTGCGGTTTGAAATCTCGCAATCAGGATCGTCTTCACCGCGGGATTACAAGCCTCAACTAACCTGAGGCTCCCTAGCCAAGGCTCATAAACTTGTGTGATTGACTATGACTGTGATTGCTATACCAAAGGAACAACAACCCGGTGAGAAGCGAGCTCCCCTGTCGCCGGCCGTTGTCAAAAAGCTGGTGCGCGCGGGCGCAACCCTGCAAGTGGAATCGGGAACGGGCCTGAACTGCGGCTATGCCGATCAGGACTTCGTGGATGCCGGCGCTGAGATCAGCAACGACCGTGGCGCGATGTTGCAAAACGCCGACATCGTGCTGCGCATTCAGAAGCCGAAACTGGAAGAAGTCAGCCTGTTGAAGTCGGGCTCGATCCACATCAGCTTCCTTGATCCCTTCAATGAGCAATCGCTGGTCAATGCGTTCAAGGAAAAGAACATCACCGCGATCAGCATGGAGATGATCCCCCGCACCACCCGCTCACAGAAAATGGACGCGCTCAGCTCCCAGGCCAACCTGGCGGGCTACGTCATGGTGATCATGGCTGCAGCGCGCCTCAATCGCATTCTTCCCATGATGATGACCCCGGCCGGAACCCTGAAGCCCGCCCGCGTGTTCATCATCGGCGCCGGTGTGGCCGGCCTCCAAGCCATTGCCACTGCCAAGCGCCTCGGTGCCAAGGTAACCGCTTTCGACACCCGCTCGGTAGTAGCCGAGCAGGTTGAATCGCTCGGCGGCAAGTTCCTGCGCATCGATCTCGGCGAAACCGGCCAGACCAAAGACGGCTACGCCACCCAGCTCACGCCCGAGCAGATCGAAAAGCAGAAGCAGGGACAGAAGGACGAAATCGCCGAGTCCGACATCGTCATCACCACCGCCCAGGTGTTCGGCCGCAAGCCTCCCGTACTGGTCACCAAGGACATGATCGCCGGCATGAAGGCGGGCAGTGTGATCGTGGACATGGCCGCGGAAAGCGGCGGCAACGTGGAAGGTTCGGTGCCCGGCCAGGATGTCGAGATCAACGGCGTGACTGTGATCGGCAGCGGCAACTGGCCCAGTGAAGTCGCCACTGACGCTACCGAAATGTACGCGAGCAACCTGTTCAACCTGATCTCCGACTACTGGGATGAGGAAGGCAAATTGTTCAAACTCAACTTCGAAGACGACATCCTTCAAGGTGCAATCATTACGCACGACGGCAAGATTGTTAACGAAGTGATCAGCAAGCACTACGCCCAAGGAGCCCAGTAATGGAAATCGTTTATCAGGTCTTCGTTCTTATTCTGGCCATCTTTGTGGGTTTCGAACTAATTCGTAAAGTACCGGCCACTTTGCACACGCCGCTGATGTCCGGCGCCAACGCGATTTCCGGCATCACCCTGGTGGGCGCCATTGTCGCCGCCGGCATCACTGAGGAACCCACCCTCTCCAAATACCTGGGTGCAGCAGCCGTTGCCTTCGCCACCATTAACGTGGTGGGCGGTTACATGGTGACCGATCGCATGCTGGCAATGTTCAAGAAGAAAGAAGGTGGTCGTAAGTAATGGAAATTATCGTCAACTCCTCCTACATCGTAGCCACTGTTCTTTTTATCTTTGGCTTGAAACTCCTGGGACATCCGGGAACCGCTCGCAAGGGTAACCTGCTGTCGTCGCTGGGTATGCTCGTCGCGGTGGTGGTCACGCTGCTGGCCAACGGCATCGTCGACTACACCTGGATAGCGATCGGCTTCGTAGTCGGTGGCATCATCGGTGCTCTGGCCGCACGCATGGTCGCCATGACCGCGATGCCAGAAATGGTGGCCCTCTTCAACGGCTTCGGCGGTCTCGCCAGCTTGCTGCTGGGCTGGGCCGCAGTGGAAGCTGGGCTTAGCGCCTTCGTGCTGATCACCATTTTCCTCTCAATCCTGATCGGCGGTGTGACCTTCACCGGCTCGATTCTCGCCTATGGCAAGCTGAGCGAAAAAGTGACCGGCCGTCCCGTGCAGTTCGTGGGGCAACGTTTTGCAAACGCAGCTCTGCTGGTCGCCATTCTCGTTTCCGGTGTGCTCTTCGTGATGGAGCCGACCAACGTGGTATGGCTCTACACTGTTGTCGGTCTGGCTGCGCTGCTGGGTATTCTCGCGGTACTGCCCATCGGCGGTGCGGACATGCCGGTAGTTATCTCTCTGTTGAACAGCTACTCCGGTATTGCGGCAGCCGCAGCCGGCTTTGCGATCGAGAACAACATTTTGATCGTCGCCGGCTCACTGGTGGGCGCCAGCGGTATCATCCTCACGCAGATCATGTGTAAGGCGATGAACCGTTCTCTGTCCAACGTACTGTTCTCCGGCTTTGGCAAAGTGTCCAAGTCCGCAGAGAAGATCGAAGGCGAGGTCAAGCCGCTCACCGCAGACGACGCCTACTATGTACTGGAAGCCGCCACCAGTGTGCTGGTTGTACCCGGCTACGGTATGGCGGTTGCACAGGCACAGCACGCCGTGAAAGAACTTCAGGAGCTGCTGGAAGACAATGGCGCGGAAGTGAACTACGGCATTCACCCGGTAGCGGGCCGTATGCCCGGTCACATGAACGTGCTGCTCGCCGAAGCGGACGTGTCCTATGACCTGCTGCTGGAGATGGATCAGGTAAACCCGCGCATGGAAACCTACGACGTGGCCATCGTGATCGGTGCGAACGACGTGGTGAACCCGGCCGCTCGCGAAATGGAAGGCAGCCCGATCTACGGCATGCCGGTCATCAACGTGGACCAGGCGCGTACCGTGTTCGTACTGAAGCGCTCCATGGCTTCCGGTTTCGCCGGTGTGGATAACCCGCTGTTCTTCAAAGAGAATACGCGCATGATCTTCGGCGATGCGAAGGAAACCCTGAACACGTTGATTCGCGCCTTTGGCGATTAATATTCAGCGCAGCTCTTGAGCATAAAAAAACCCGGGCCAGCCCGGGTTTTTTTATGCCTGTCGATTCTTCCGCTATTCCCCGCCTTGTTTGTTTGGCGAGGATTGTTCTTCACGATCCGGGTCCACTTCATCGAGCGCATTCAAGACATCTCGTAATGCGACCCGCGACCCGCCCTGCATGTTTTCGTCTTCCGCCACTTCCATTTCCCGCACGTCATACTCCCATTGCCGGAGTACCGCCAGCTTCTGATCCTTGGTGAAGCTCGGCTCGGATACAACCTCGGCGGGATGGCGAAATTCGGATGCGGGATTCAGCTTGGCTTGATTGAAGTCCATTGCGTTTACCCCCTTCTATTGGACAAGAGATTTCTTACTGTCAGTGACAATGTCTGGAGGGCATGGTTCGAGCGAAGGGGGCCGCACCCGTTTGGCGCTGGGGGGAGCCCTCTCGGAACCGCTGTGAATACGTCCCTGTAAGCTCGCACGCTTCATCCCTGAAGCGAGCGTTCCGAGAGGGCTCCCCCCAGCGCCAAACTGACCTCTGTAGTCGCGCTACTTTCGATGTCTCGCTGAAGAATTGAAAAACACCGCTTCGGCAAGGCACCCAGAGCGAGCAGCGCTGCACCGAAAGATCTGCTGAACGACGAACGCGGCACGATAGAGCTTTGCGCGGGTTGACGGGTGCTGTTCTGCAGTGACTAGGTCCAGGGACGGAACGGGACGGGGCCAGGGATGGCCCCTCGGAACGGAAGAACAGTACCCGTCCACCCGTGCATTGCGGCGGAAAGGATGGAGCCTAAAGCCACTCCCCAATCTCTTCGATGTTGAACGGCGTCTGCTGATAGATGTAGTAGTTCAGCCAGTTGTTGAACAAAAGATTGCCATGGCTTTTCCACGTCACCAACGGCTGCTGAGTCGGGTCATTGTTCGGGAAATAGTTTTCCGGAATCGCCGGATTGAGCCCCGCGGCCAGATCCCGCTCGTACTCGTTTTTGAGACATAGCGGCTCGTATTCGGAATGGCCGATCACGAAGACCTGTCGGTAGTCCTTGCGGACCACCAGATAGGGACCGACTTCTTCTGAAACCGCAACGATCTCCAGCTCCGGATGTGCCTCGAGAGCTTCCACCGGGATTTCCGCATAACGCGAATGCGGCGCGTCGAAGATGTCGTCGAAGCCGCGCACGATCGGGCAGTGCGGACTAAGAAGGTGGTGGCGGTAAACGCCCGAAACCTTCTTGTCCAAGACACGCTTCATGATCCCGTACTGGTGGAACATGGCCGCCTGCACAGCCCAGCACAGGAACAGTGTGGACGTGACGTTGCGCTTGCTCCAGTCCATGACCTCCTTCAGCTCGTCCCAGAACTCCACTTCTTCGAAGGGAACGGATCCCAGCGGCGCGCCGGTGATGATCAGTCCGTCGTACTTGCGGTTTTTTACGTCCGCAAAGTCCTTGTAGAAGGTCTCCATATGCTCGATGGAGGTGTGCTTGGAGGGCTTGTCGTGGATGCGCATCAACTCCAGATCCACCTGCAGGGGCGAATTGGATAGCATGCGGATCAGGTGGATCTCCGTTTCGATTTTTTTCGGCATCAGATTCAGCAGCAGGATTTTCAGCGGACGGATGTCCTGGTGCTGGGCCCGCTGGTCGGACATGACGAAGACGTTCTCGCGTTGCAGTACGTCGACGGCGGGGAGGTGTCCTGGTAAGCGAATGGGCATGTCTGTCTATTCCTTCTGTGAGTGCAAATCCAATCACGACCGCAGGGCCGAAAAGCCGAAACTCAGCGGAGAGGGTATATGGGGACGGGCATAAAAAAACCCACTCTCGCGACCCAAGTACTGTCTGGATAAGTACGGTCTGCCGCTAAAGTAGGTTTCCGGAAAAGCGTTCTGTTGCAGAACACTAATCGTTTTAGCGGCATTTTTTAAGCGCCCGCAAGCTGACACAAATCGGCGCTGAGTCGGGTCATTCTAGGTAAAACCTTCCGAAGGGTCAACGAGCAGGAGACGCTTGCGTTTGACCCACAGGCTCAGAACCGTAAACTGAAGCACATCCTAATCACCGGCCCAGCGCCCGAGAAGCAATGACTGACCTCAAAAGCATCGAGAACGCCCTCAACGCCTTCGCGGATTTCATGTGGAGCACACCACTGGTAGTGCTGATCGTTGGCGGCGGTCTGTTTCTGCTTATCTACTCGCGCGGGCGACCGTACATCCATCTGCCTCACGCCATAGCGCTGCTGCGCGGCAAGTACAACGACAGCCACGATCCGGGCCATGTGCCCCACTCCCAGGCTCTGGCCACGGCGCTTTCTGGGACATTGGGCCTTGGCAATATCGCCGGAGTCGCCATCGCCATTACCGCAGGGGGACCCGGCGCCGTGTTCTGGATGTGGGTGACGGCGCTGGTCGGTGTAGCGACAAAGTTCTATACGGCGAGCCTCGCGGTGATGTACCGGGGCCGCGACTCGCAAGGCGTGCTGCGTGGCGGGCCAATGTATGTAATTCGCGAGGCCTTGCCGAAGCGCTGGTACCCTCTGGCGGTGCTGTTTGCACTCTCGGGCATGGTAGGCACCCTGCCCTTGTTCCAGGCCAATCAGCTGGTGCAGCTGTTCCGGGAAACGGTGGCCATTCCCGCCGGCTGGGCGACGACTGACGAACACTTCTGGACGGACCTGGGCACCAGCTCGGCTGTTGCCCTTCTCGCGGTGGCCGTCATCGTCGGCCAGATTGAGCGCATCGGCAAAATCACTGTGCGACTGGTTCCGGCCATGGTGCTGCTCTATCTGGTAATCACGATCTACGTGATTATTCGCAATCTGGGGGATGTACCGGCTGTGTTCGCCCTGATTCTGAGCGATGCCTTCACCGGTTCCGCCGTGGCGGGCGGCGCTGTCGGTTCGGTGATCATGGTCGGGGTACGCCGCGGCGCATTCTCCAATGAGGCGGGAATCGGCACCGAATCCATGGCCCATGGCGCGGCGCGCACCCGCGAGCCGATCCGCGAGGGTGTGGTCGCGATGACCGGCCCGATCATTGACACCCTGCTGGTCTGCACCTGCACAGCGCTGATCATTTTGCTGACTGGTGTCTGGCAGGCCGACGGGGTCGCCGAAGGTGTCACACTGACGGCACAGGCCTTCGCTGAAGTCATGCCGACCACGGGTATTTACTTTCTGCTGGTAATGGTCGCCTTGCTGAGTTTCAGCACGATCGTGAGTTTCTGGTTCTATGGCGCCAAATGCGTCGGCTTTCTGTTTGGCGCCGAACGGCAGCACTGGTACACCCCCATCTATGTGGGCCTGATTGTGGCGGGCTCGCTGGTGTCCATGTCCACCGTCAATGGCCTGATCGTCGGCATGTACGCGGTCATGGCCATCCCAACCATGATATCCACCCTCCTGCTTGCGCCGAAGGTCACCGCCGCGGCTCACCGCTACTTCACCAGTCCGGCGAGCCGAGAACCAGCCGCTCCCGAACAGGTCACTCGCTAAGCTGGAAGCGCTAACGGGCGTTTCTATACGCGGAACAACTGCTGGGGCGACGTGCAGGGCCGACACCCCGACTTCCCACTTCTGTGATCCGAATGGCTTTACGCAACGTAAGGTCTTGAGGGTACGGCGAAGCGGTTACTAACACTTATTAACCCGGTCAGTGCCCGGGCGCTCATGAACTCGATTGAGCAGACCTGTCCAATTCGGGAGGTAGTTCAGCCGGGGCGGTTGACCTGGTCCGAACACCAGCCGAACAACCAAGCAGATGATGCGCGCGCTGATGAAGCTTTCTTCCTGCAATTCCCCCGACTGGCGCCTGGCGCCGCTTCTCCTGATCAGTTTGCTGACTGCCTGCGCCGATAGCGGTGATGCCCGCGCCCCTGGCCAGAGCGGAGACCAGGGCCCCTTGCGCGTGCTTGTCACGTCGATCTCGGAAATACCACAGCGCACTCGCGTGGAGGCGGTGGGCACATCCCGCGCGCAGCAATCCGTCACGCTCTATCCGGAAGCCTCCGGCGAGGTGGTCGCGGTCAACTTCGCCCCCGGTGAGCGGGTGGAGAAAGGCAAGGTGCTGCTGGAGCTGGAAAGCCGCGACGAAGCCCTCGATGTGGAACTCGCCAAACTCCGAGTGGCGGATGCGAAGCGACTCTACGAGCGCTACCAGCGGTCGGTAGAGAGCGGCGCTACGCTTCCGATTGACCTGGATGCGGCTGAAGCGGCTCTCGACGAAGCGCGCATCGAACTACGGCGGGCCGAGGTGGCGCTGGACGAGCGCTCCGTCGAGGCTCCCTTCGCCGGCTACGTGGGAATCTCCGACGTCGAAGTGGGTGATCGGATTCAGACTTCCACCGCCATCACCACGCTGGACAATCGCGAAGCACTGTTCGTGGACTTTCAGGTGCCGGAGATGCTGGTGGGCGACTTGAAGCTCAGCGATCAGGTCGCAGTTGCGACCTGGAACAACCGGAGAGCGGCGGCCTTCGGAGAAGTCGTCGAACTTGGCAGCCGGGTCGATCCAGCCACTCGCACCTTCACTGCCCGCGCCCTGGTCGAAAACAGCAATGACCGGCTGCGCCCGGGGCAAAGTTTTCGGGTGGCACTTGATGTGACGGGCGAATCCTACCCGGTGCTTCCGGAGGTGGCGGTGCAATGGGGAGCCGACGGTGCTTATGCCTGGACCGTGGAAGATAACCGCGGTCAACGGGTGCCGGTGGAAATCATCCAGCGCCAGCAGGGGCAGATCCTGGTGGACGGCTCTCTGCAGGAAGGCGATCTCATCGTAGTTGAAGGCATTCAGCGCATGCGCCCTGGTATCGAGGTGGAACCCGAGTTGGCCACCCCGGCAGGCGACGTGGGCGCGCATGTTGAACGCAAATCCAGCACTGGGCCCAGCTGATGAGCGACGCGCGAAAACCATCGAAAAACGGCGCGCAGGACGAGGACGAACTCCTCAATGGCGCGCAGATCGAGGACGAAGGCGAACGAGCTACCGACCTGCCCAGCCTGAGCATCCGCCGTCCGGTGCTGGTACTGGTCGTCAATCTCTTGATTGCCCTGGCCGGGATCGCTGCACTCACGGCGGTGGAAGTGCGCGAACTGCCCGATGTGGATCGCCCGATCGTCACGGTGCGGGCGGAGTACCCCGGCGCCTCGCCGGAAACCATGGACACGGAAGTGGCCAGCGTGCTAGAAGGCGCTGTGGCGCTGGTTTCCGGGGTGAAGGAAATCAACTCCTCTTCGGAGGAAAACAGCTCGCGTATGCGCATCGAATTCCAGCCTGGGATGGACCTGGACAACGCCGCTTCCGACGTGCGCGAGGCGGTCAGCCGGGTTACGCGGCGCCTGCCCGACCGGCTCGAGGAAGTCGTGGTCCTCAAGGCGGACGATGACTCCGACCCGGTAGTGAATATCGCGATACTCAGCGATCAGCTGCTGGAGGAAGATGTCACCCGCCTGGCGGAAAAGGACATTATTCCCGAGCTGATCTCGGTGGAAGGTGTGGCGGATGTGCGCATATTCGGCGCTCGCGAACGCCTGCTGCGGGTGGTGGTGGATCCACTGCGTCTGACCAGTTATGGCATCTCCGTAGCCGACGTTGCCAACGTGCTGCGCCAGGCCTCCTTCGATGTGCCCGCCGGAAGCTTCCGCTCTGAGGACCAGGAGCTGATCGTGCGGGCCGATGCCTCCGTGGTCACCGCCGAGGCGGTCTCAGACATCATCATTCAAGACAGCCTGCGCATCGGCGACGTGGCCAACGTGTATTTTGGACCGCGCGATGCCAACAACTACACCCGCCTGAATGGCCGCCAGGTACTCGGCCTCGGTGTGGTGCGCCAGGCCCGCTCCAACACCATCGAAATCTCTGACGGCATCCGGGCGGCGGTGCAACGGCTAAACCGGCGCTTCGACGACGTCGAACTGCTGATCACCAACGACAATGCGGAATTCATTCGCAAGTCGGTGTCGGAAGTGGTGGCCACACTGCTGCTGACCATCTCGATCGTGATCGCCACCATCTGGCTGTTCATGGGATCCTTCCGGGCCACTCTCGTTCCCAGCGTCGCCATTCCCCTCGCGCTGATCGGCACGGTGGCGGCGATCTGGCTGTTTGGCTTTTCGATCAACATCCTCACCCTGCTGGCACTGGTTCTGGCCACCGGTCTGGTGGTAGATGATGCCATCGTGGTGCTGGAAAACATTCAGCGTCGCCGCGGCCAGGGTCTTGGACCGCGGGCTGCGGCGGTGCTCGGAACCCGTCAGGTATTCTTTGCGGTCGTCACCACCAGTGTCGTGTTGATCTCGGTATTTGTGCCGATCGCCTTCCTGCCCAGCACTGCCGGTCGCCTGTTCCGGGAATTTGGCTTCGTGCTGGCCGTGGCCGTCGGCATCTCGAGCTTCGTCGCCCTGTCACTGGTGCCGGCCATGGCTTCGCGCCTGCCGGCGAAGAATGCGCAGAACGTACTCACCCGATCCCTCAGCGCCATCGGCCTGACCTTGCGTGCGCTTTATGAGAAGAGCCTCGGTTGGGTGCTGCGACATCCAGCGCTAACCTTGTCGGCCGGCCTCGGCCTCGCTGTCGCGGCAGGATCGGTCTATCAGCTGCTGGAGCAGGAACTGCTCCCGCCGGAAGATCGCGGCATGCTTTATATCAGCGCCAGCGGACCCGACGGGGTCGGTATCGGCTACATGGAGCGGCAAACGCAGAAGATCGAGGAAATACTCCACCCCCTGGTCGAGAGCGGCGAAATCGAGACCCTGTTCACCATGGTGGGCAGCTGGGACCCGAACCGCAGCCGCATCGCTGCGCCGCTGGCGGATTGGGAAGAGCGTGAACGCAGTCAGCAGGAAATCATGGAGTCGCTGCGCGAACCGCTGCAGGATATTCCCGGCGCCCGCGTCAATGTTGGTAGTGGCAACAGCCTCAACCTTCGCGGCGGAGGCACCGGCAGCATCGAGGTAGCGCTGCTTGGCAACGAGTACAACCAGATTTTCGAGGCGGCCAAGGCCTTTACCCGCGCCATCGAGCAAGGCTACCCAGAGCTGACTCGTCCGGAGATCTCCTACGAACCCACCCAGCCGCAACTTTCTGTGGACGTGGATCGTCGCCGCGCCGCCGACCTGGGTGTGCAGCTGGACGATGTGGCCTCCACGCTGCGAGCCATGATCGACGGAGATGAGATTGTCGATCTCAACGTGGACGACGAGGCTGTACCCATCCTGCTCGAGTCCGCGAGCGGTCAGATCAACGATCCGTCTGATCTGGTCAATCTTTACGTGGCATCCGATGCAGGACAGCTGATTCCTCTCTCCAGTCTGGTGACGTTGCGAGAAGAAGGTGTGGCGGCAGAACTGGATCGCCTCGCGCAGCGCCGCGCCATCGAGGTGGACATCGAACTGGCGCCCGGATATCCGCTACAGTCTGCCGTGGACGATCTACGGGAAGTGGCCGCGCAAACACTGCCCGCCGGTATTTCCATGCTCCTGCTGGGCGAGGCAGCCACCTTGCAGGAGACCTCGCAGGAAGTGGCGATCACCTACGGCATCGCGCTCCTCGTGGTTTTTTTGGTGTTGTGCGCGCAGTTCGAAGGCTTTACCAGCGCCGTCGTAGTCACCTTGATCGTTCCCTTTGGCGTGGCGGCGGCAATCTTTGCGCTCTTCCTGAGCGGCACATCGGTAAACATTTATTCGCAAATCGGCCTGGTGATGCTGATCGGGCTGATGGCGAAGAACGGCATTCTGTTGGTGGAATTCGCCGACCAACTGCGTGACCGTGGCTTCGATATCCTGTCAGCGATCCAGACTGGCGCCAGCGTACGGCTGCGGCCTGTGTCCATGACACTGATCTCTACGGTATTGGGCGGATTGCCGTTGATTTTGAGTAGCGGTGCCGGCGCCGAAGCGCGGGAATCCATTGGCTGGGTTATTTTCGGCGGACTGGGGATGGCGGCTCTATTTACACTCTATCTGACGCCGGCTCTGTATCTGCTGATAGCACGTTTCTCAAAAGCGCGGGCAGCAGAAAGCAAGCGACTGGCGGAAGAACTTCAGGAGGCGGAAGCGCTTTCTCACCGGCACTGACGAAAGCCACCAAGACAATATCGGCCTAGCGCTGGTGTAAGGGACGGCGACGATGCGCTTCTTCGCTGGGATCTGACCGTGAGTCCGGTAGTGTTTCGGTCTCCTCGTGCCTGACCACCCGGGTCGGACTCATCAGCCTCCCGAAGTAATAGCCAAGCACCGCGCCGTAGATGAGGTGCAACACCAGCGCAGTCACTACCGGGACAAACCCGAGGGCGGTCCCGAAGATGCCAAGGCCCGCCAATGGCAGCAGGAAAACCATCATCAGCAGCCAGGCAAGAATGGCGAAGATGATTCCCCGCAGTACCTGACCGAATCGCCAGGCCGGAGCGGCCACGGCGAAAACTGTTCCCCACAGCACTGTTCCGATCAGCAGGTGTTCGATCCAGCCCACCATTAAGTTACGTGGTGTGCCGAGCACCCGCGCCGACGCTTCGGAGAGGGTCGCGATCATGCTCAGCTCCGGGACAATGCCGAAAGCCGACTTCAGCACGATGACGATGGACAACATGGCAGTGGCAATCAGCCCTGCCAAAATGCCGGCTGCAATCGTGCGCATGGCCTCCCCCACAAAAGTCAAACAACAATCGGCAAGCACTGCAGATATCGGGCCAGCTGTCAGCTCGAGCAATTTAGCCGAGCTTCAGCCCGAGCGTAGCCGTCCTGAGGGGGCGTTTATGTCGAGCTTACAAGCGACAGCAGGAATTACGATGAAAA
Organism: Proteobacteria bacterium 005FR1; assembly: GCA_026192395.1. Classification (GTDB taxonomy): domain Bacteria; phylum Pseudomonadota; class Gammaproteobacteria; order Pseudomonadales; family Cellvibrionaceae; genus WACF01. The sequence goes on along the minus strand of WACF01000002.1, from coordinate 203,553 downwards.
GAGATTGCAGTTCGAAAGGAATGCGAGCCAGGCACCACAGGGAAGCAGCCTGGCCCACACACTGCCAGGGCAAAAGCCCCTGAAAGCAGTGCCTCGGATGCGCGGGAAGTTTCTAGATAACCAGCCTGTCGAGATCAAACTCGTAGCTGCGGTCGCATTCGCAATCACAGCAAAACCTTTGCGCCAGACACCTGGGAGACGGTTCGGCTTCACAGGCCAGCGCGTGATACTGCCCGACGGCCGCGCCGCAGTCCACACAAGGACCCAGCCGCGCGGTTCCCTTGTCTTCCTCGCCATGACGAATCCGGGGATAGGTCTGCCCGGCGACGGACCAGGCGGATTCGGATTGACTGCGTTTGAGCAAGTCGGCCCAGAATCGCGTCATCCTCATGCCGTTGTACCTGACCTGACGGAACATGTGCGGGTACAAGTAGCCGCGTCTCGCTCTGCGTTTTGCGATTAGAAAGAGACCAACCATGATTGCCGTAGCCGTTAAAGCGGTCACCAGGTAAAGCCTCATGTTGCTCACTTGGTTCACAACGCGAGCGTCCAGCTGCTGCCATACGAGCCAAATGACCAGTGAGGTTGCGACTACGAGTGAAGTGATCAAAGTACGGGAAGAATTGAACAAACTCATGACAAGCTCCTTTTGTCGAATGTATTCATGCCCGGGCCGTGCTGCGAAACTGGTCCACTGGAGGTTACACCGGTTCACCAACAGTCCATGGAGCCCTGCCGACAATCGCGACAAAGCTTCGAGCCGGCGAACTGGTGGCGAGAAGATTAGGTAGTCGTGGCATGGAATTCCACCAACGGAATCCCACTTTCGTCGGTTATCACGCGAAGTGCGATGCCTTACTAATACTTCTTTCTGACTTCAACCGATGCCCGGCAGACACGGAAGACGTGCGCAGGCAGCCGATTCGCCGAGTCGGCTGCTTCAGGGCATCAGCTGATTGGGGATTCCAGGTATCTACCCGTTTGGAGGTTCCGTGGCCACGAACGCGAGCAAGTTGAGCAGATTGGTTTAGGTGTTCAAGATACTTTCTTCGCTTTGCGATGGAGGTTATTCAGCTTGTAGCCCGATCGGCGAGCTGACCGAGCGACTGATAAGACAGAACAGAGCTGATCAGGAATGGCTTTCTGGCGAGGAGAGGCGGGAGTTAAGAAACAATCCGTGTAAGCTGCAGATAGAGCCCGGCGCGGAAACGCGGGGCTCTCCTTCGTCAACTACGCAGCTTTCTGATACAGCGCAGCAAGGTTTTCATCTCTGTTGCGCTAAGGCGATCGGCGAAACGATTGTCGTAAGCTGTCACTCGTTTATTGACTGCGGTGAATTCCTTCTTGCCTTTAGACGTCAGCTGGAGCGCGTGCATGCGTCTATCATGAAGAGATCGGCGACGCTCCAGTAGCCCTGCGACTTCCAGCTTATGAACAATGGCCATAGTAGAGGCACGATCCATATTCAGCGCCTCCCCCACCGCCACCTGGCTCAGGTTATTGTTGGTAGCCACGAGACTGAAAACACTGTATTGCACTGGCGTCATTCCGACGCTTTGAAAGAAGTCCCGCGACATTACTCTGTCGGCTATGCGAATTTGATAACCGAGCTTGCTTTCCAGTACTGAGGTGTCCACCTCGGTGACCGACGGTTTTTCCGCGCGCTTTGCGCCGCTTCCCGCTTTTACTTCTACTGCCATCTTGATTCCATCAATAGCGCCGACCGCGTCGACAGAGACTGATCGTGAGCCTGCTTCCAGGCCGCATTCGCGCGACCGCGTGCGGCATCGGCTGCAACATACCGTCCGGGAATGCTGCCGGAGTTGATTCGGTTTTTCAAGATACCGGTTTCTCAAGCTTAGGCTGAGCCACCGATCTCAACGAATCAGTACATAAAAGGGCACGCGATCGCTTGTCCCTTTTTGTGTCCAGGACTCATTCGCTAATAACGAAGGCAGGATCTTTCGGAGCCAAAGCCAGGCCGAAGTTTCGCGGACCGAGGTTGATGGCGCTGGATAATCGGGCGGTACTGGTGAACAGCTTGCATCCCTTGGCTTTCGCGAGCTGCTGGAGTTCGTAGAACCTGGGTTGCTCCTCCAACTCATCCAGTGGACCGGCATAGCTGACAGTGATCAGGGGCGAGTGCAGACCGCGATGGATCGCCTCCATGGCATGTTCGATGATTCGCTTGGTCGCATTCTCATGGCCCTTCACCCGGGCGCTGAGACCGAGATCGTTGTTCATTCCAAAGACCACCGGCGAAATGCGCAAGGCCTTACCAACCAGCGTATTCAACAGGCTTACTGTGTTATCGCCGCGCTGCACTGCACGGCGACGCAGATATCCAAGGTCTGCCGGCGCGGTGTAGGCCTGCAGAAAAGGAATGAAGTCTTTCACCCTCTGAATGAGCTCACGTCGGGATAATCTCCCCCGGGCAAGTCTCACCGTTTCCAGAGCCACCAGCGCCTGGCCACTGAAGGCCGTGCCGGTATCGATCACGGTCATGCCGAAGGTGTCCTTACCGCTCTCCTGGCGGAGCTGGCTTAGCTTGCGAATGACTGTCTGCCAATGTTCGTACTGATCGCTGCGCTTGCTGGAAACCGTCTGGACGACGGCGTAGTTGTACCGGGGAATGATTTCGCGCTTGAGGAATTTTGCAATCTGGTCGGGCGAGGCCGCATCGGAGCTGGATACCAACTTGGGGTTCAGCCGGCCTTCTCTGATGTATTCAAGCGTCTGCGCACCGCTCAACTCGTCCCGGATCGGCTGTTCGCCAAGGAGAATGTTGATAGGGAGTGTTCTGATGGAGCTGGAATTTGCCAGAAGTTCAGGCAGTTCGCAGGCGGAATCAACAATGATCACTGTCGACATAGCGCATATCCTTGGCTGGTGTTAAATCCTGGCGGGCAAATCTACCAGAACCGTCCTGTTTTTTCAGAGTTTTAGCTGACGAGCGGTTTTGCCCAGGAGGCGGACTGACCCGGGATGCAGTCCGCTGGGTGATTAACGCCATCTCTCACAGGCACATCGCCAATCTCGAAAGGGTTTACGCCCTCGAGGCAGCCGACATTAATGCCGTATTGCTCCGGATTAGATCGCCTTTGGTGATGGGTGTAGATCCCGCAGTTCGAACAGAAGTAATGCTTCGCGGTTTTGGTGTTGAACTGGTAAAGCTTCAACACATCATGGCCTTTCACAATGTTTATTGCCGACAGAGGAACGGAAGCAACCACCGCCCCTTTGCGGCGGCAGATAGAGCAGTCACACCGGCGCGGATCCACGATTCCGTCGGGCAGTGCCAGTTCGAGTTCGACCATGCCGCAGTGGCAGGACGCCCGGTGAAGCTTTTTGATCTCAGTATTTCCAACTGTCCTGATCATGCGACTCCCTTAATCCCCGTGCCGGTCGGTATCGTTCCCTCAAATGGCAACGCGAAGAAAACCAAGAGCGCCGCCAGCTAAAAGCGGGGGCGATTCCTTAGCCTGATCACCTTCAAATCGGCCTCGGTTTCTTCGCGAATGACCAACTTCCCTCGGATTTCCCGTGTCATCACATCCTTGTCAGCTGGCGGACGAGAGCCGGAAGTCCGTTCCGCAACACCTGACCACATCACCGTCTGCCTGCAGGCCCTGCTCACGTGCCGCCTTCAAAATCGCCTCTCGATTGTCCACCAAAAGTTCGAATGCCGATAGCACGTCGGCGGGCGCCGACTCGAACCGCAACTCGCCGCCATTTAGCTCTATTAGCTTGCCTTCGCCACGATTTGTCGGCGCCGACGTGTCCAATACCTTTGCCCATTGTGAGGCCATGGCGGTGGGGTTTACGGCACCGACGGTCACCGACAACACGCGCTTCGCGCCCTGCCCGCTCACATAGTCACGCCAGTTCGGTCCGGCCCAGGGCCAGTCGGCGGCGTGTTGTGGTTGATCAACCGACACGATGGCCGCACCGATGTCTTTCGGATGCAGATGCACGGCGGCAATGTCGGGCCGTTTGGATTCCCATATGGTGCGCACGCCTAGTTCATCGAAGCGGGCGCGATCCCTTGGGAAGTCGTCGGTTTGCAAAAGCAGCATGTAGCCGGAGTCGCCATGCCGGTCCAGGTGACGCCCGGCAGCGGTATCGGGACGGGTGGGTGAAACGACTTCGAGGAACTGATCGCCGATGGGCATCAAAGCGTTCGCAAGGCCAAACTCGGCCACGCCGGGATCGCGGTAGCAGACCTGCAGGCCCAGTACGGAAGTCAGCTGGGCGACGGTTTGTTCCAGGTCACGGGCTGCGAGTACGATCTGTCGAATGCGCAATGTCATGCCTTGTTACTCCACATCTTGAGCTCCTTTCCGCTCCGTTCGGTTTCGGTGGGCCGATCTTAGCACGGGAGGCGACAGGGACAGGCAAGGCTCAGATCGCCCCAGTGCCGGTGGAGATCAGCATACACGGCGCCGAACCACTGATTAGCGATGTAGACACGGCCGTTGCTGCTCTTGTATGAGGCCGGCAATCTGAATGGGAGGGAAAGACCATGTCTCTCCGGCCGAACCGCCAAACTGCACATCTGCCAAGCGATCGCATACACTGCCCTCATTTCGTGATCGCCAAATCAAGGAGAAGCCTATGCCCCCGTTCCAAGCACCTCTTTCCCTCTGCGGCCCATTCCGCCAGCCCCGCCAAATGCTGGCGGAGCAGATTTATGACGGCCACGCCTCCATTCACGATGACAAGATGGCCTCGGACCTGGGATTCTCGGGAGCTCCCATCGAAGGACCCACTCACTTCAGCCAGTTTGCGCCACTGCTGCACAAGATCTTCGGGGACGAATTCTTCGAGCGTGGCTGCCTCAGCGCTCACTACCAGAACATGGTGGTGGAAGGCGAAGAGGTCCGCGCCTTCGCGGAACTGACGGAGGGCCAGGGGAAGATCTGCACCATCTGGGCGGAAAAACGGGATGGCACGCCGGTGCTCACCGGCACCGCCAGCATTGGTCCGGATCATCCGGAATCGGAACTGGACCGCCGCCGCGCCAAGCTGCGCCCGTCCGAACAATTGGTGATTCTGTCGGACCTGCACGTTGGCATGAAGGGCCGGCAGCCGGAACAGGTGATCATGGATTTCGATCAGCACATGGGTGATCTTTATCCTTTCAGCCTCAATCAGAAGCTGGAAAAAATCACAGAGCTCTCACCCTGGTACACCGAGTTGGAAGGCAGCTCATCGCCCTGGGGCCGGGCGATCATCCCCTTCGAAATGATCAGCGTACTGACCGAATACACCTCCCGCCAGGCCGGTTTTCCGGTCAAAGGACCGGCAGTAGGTCTGTTTGCCGATCAGGAGATCAAGCTGATCAAGGGACCGCTGTTCGTAAACCATCCCTACCGCCTCGAGCGGGAAATCGCCACGCTGAGCGAAAGCCGGCGGGTGGAATCCTACTGGACGCTCACCCGGGTCTACGATGGCAAAACCGATGAACTGGTGGCGGAGTGTCTTCTCAATCACGCGACGGTGAAGAGTTCCTACGCGAACTACGAGGACGAGGCGAAGGCCTTGGGCAAAGCACTCTAGAAGTACCGCTCTGGAACTATCAGTCAAGTTGTCGCAGCACGGCACTCAATGCCGCATGGACGTCGGCAAGGCCGAAAGCAGCTGTCGCAGTGCACCCAAGTCCACCGGCTTAACGAGGTGGTAATCAAAACCGGCCTCTTTTGAGCGCTGGCGATCTTCGTCCTGCCCCCAGCCGGTCAGGGCGGAGATCACGATGGACTTGCCCCAAGGGCCTCCGCGGATGCGCCGCGCCACCTCATAGCCGTCCACTTCCGGCATTCCCAGATCCAGAAGCATCAACTCGGGGCTGAACCGCTCGGCCAGGGATACACCCTCGTCACCGCTGTAAGCCACCTCCACCTCATTGCCGAACATCCGCAACATCATGGCCAGCGCATTGGCCGCATCCACATTATCATCCACCACCAGAACCCGGTGGTGTCCTAGGTCTTCTTCTCCCTCGGCTTGGGGCTTAGGCTCTTCAGCTTGCGGGTGGATGACGATGCGCGGCAACTGCACCACAAACTCGCTGCCCTTGCCCGCACCTTCGCTGTGTGCAGTCACATTGCCTCCGTGCAACTGCACAAGCGTTTTGACCAATGAAAGCCCCACCCCCAATCCGTCCTGCCGCCGAACCAGGCGCTCGTCCACTTGAATGAAGGGATCGAAGATGTTGCGTAGCATGTTCTCGGGTATACCTGACCCCGTATCGCGCACGCTGATGACCAGGTCATCGCCCCCGACCTGCGCGTCTAGCCACACTTGACCACCGGCAGGTGTGTATTTCGCGGCATTGTTCAGCAGGTTCGCGATGACCTGAGCCAGGCGCGCCGCATCCGCGTTCAGTACGATGGTTTCCGATGGCAGACGAACGTCTAGCTCCACTCCACCCGAGGTAAACACCGGTCGGCTGCCTTCGACGGCACTTTCAACGATGTCCTGCAAGGCTGTCTTCTCGGGATGTATATGGATTTTTCCCTGGGTGATGCGCGAGAGATCGAGCAGATCGTCCACCAGCCGAACCAGATGCTGCATTTGCCTTTCCATCAGTATCAGCAGGCGATGGTGGTCCTGCTTATCGATTTCCGACATTCGCAGAACCTGCAGACCGCTTCGAATCGGCGCGAGCGGGTTGCGCAACTCGTGGGCCAACACGGCAAGAAATTCATTCTTTCGACGGTCGGCTTCTTTCAACGCGGCTTGCTCATGAATATGCTCCGTAACATCGCTGAACACCGCGGCGACCTGGCGCTTCTGTGGGTCGCCAAGGCGGAATGCATAAACAGCGAACCATCGATTGAGATCGCGCACCTCACTGATAAATCTCCGCGGCTTGCCGGTCAGCGCGATCGAACCAAAGATATCGTTCCAGGAGGACTCTAGCCCCGGGATCAGCTCAGTCGGTCGCTTGCCAAGCGCGTTTTTCAGCCCGGATTGCTTTTCGAAAGCTGGGTTGATCTGGAGAAATCGCGAGTCAACCGTTTTACCGCTGTCATCGAGAAATATCTCGAGAATGCAAAACCCTTCATCGATGGAATCGAACAGCGTGCGGTAGTGCTCTTCCGATTCCCGCAAAGCCGCCTCGGACTGGATCCGCTCCACCAGATCGGCGGCCTGACGGGCGAGAATATCCAGCATTCGCAGATCTCGCTCCTTTACGGCGACAGGTTCGCCGTAATGGTTGGACAGGACCCCGAGGTCGATACCGGAGCGCGTTATCAGCGGTGTAACCACACTTCCCCGGACACCGGCTTTGAGATAAGCGCGAGCGGCTTCGGTGTTGGCAAAGCGGAGATCCGTTTCGTAGTCACTCACCACCACCCGCATTCTCTGGTGCATTGCTTCAATGGTGGCGGTTAACATTCCGCTGTTTTCTTTTTCGCAGATCGCTTTGAGCTCATCGCCCACCTTGCTTTCAGCCACCAGCCTGAGACAGTCTTCCGGCCCGTCCCGCAGATGGATAAGCCCGCAGTCGGCGCGAACGATGTCGGTGGCAGCCGCGATCAGGCGCTGGAACAGGTCAGTGACTTTCCCGCCGGGTATCAGCTGCGTGCTGATGGCCTGGAGCCGTTTACTGGCTTCGAGATCGTCCGCCAACTCTCGCTCAATGCGGCGGCGCTCGGTCATGTCGACGGTAACCGCCAGTACCACTTGCGGCTGCTGCCCCACGGATTCGGGCATCGAAATGGAGCTGGTGGCGAAAACAATCTGCCCGTCGGCGCGCAGATAGCGTTTTTCCAGTGACGCCGGTGATCCCGTTTCAACCAACTGGGAAATTGCCTTCCTGCTGTGATCGACATCATCGGGATGAGTAACTTCGCCGATGTTCATCGCCAGCAGCTCGCCGCGACTACGTCCCAACAGCCTGCACAGCTGATCGTTGACGCGAAGGAAGTCCCCCTGGGTAGACAACTCGCTCAAACCCACCGGTGAATAATCGAATATTGCCGCCAGGCGCGCTTCACTGTTTCGCAAGGACTGCTCCGCGTCTTTGCGCTGACTGATATCAACCGATGCGGCCAGCCAGTAACGCGACGGATCGCCTGGGGCACCCGACCAGCTCCCGTAAACAATCGCCCAGAGCGGCTGATCGGCTTTGCGCTGATAGCGTACTTCAGCATGCCAATGCTCGCCCTCGGGAGCCGTTTTGTGCGCAAGTCCGATATCGGCGTCGCGGTCTTCGGGGCGGAGCAAGTCAACGAAGCGTTGTCCGATCAGCGATTTCCGACGGCGTCGCAGCATCCGGCAGAATCGCAGGTCAGCGCCAATCAACCGACCGTTCGCATCCACTTTGCAAACACCGGCTCCGGACGCCTTTAGAAAGACACGACAGCTGGCGTCGCGGGGGAATGACGAAGCCGTTCTCTCCGTATTCGATCCTCTGTCAGTCACTGCAACAACCTCCCGCGTCCGGGCACTTCGTCGGCACGCGACCCGACTCCATCCCATCCGCTGTTCGCGAAGCCCTTGTGGGTGCATAAGTTGTTGACCGCGAATAATGTCGACATGTCCCCTTGTCGTTGCTCTGGAGACAGCTCGATGCGCCGACTTTTCCTCCCCGGGCCCGCGGAACCGCTATCTGGCTGAGCGCGGGTAAGAGCTGGTTACCCGCCATTGCGTCCCGACCTTCTTTTTACTCCTGAGTCAGGGCACAATGAGCGGCAAAACTGAGGAGAATAATAATGATGGGAAACCGGTCTTTTCTGGGGGTTACGCTTTCGGTTCTGCTGGTGCTGACGGGCGGCTGGCTGGCATCGAGAGTTCAAAGCAGCTCTGGCGACGTCGATATCCAGGACGTGCGCTTCGACTCAGCGCAAGGCGCGACTATGAGCGGGCTACTCTATCGCCCCGAGCGCGCCACTGAACGTTCACCAGCACCCGCGGTGCTCGCCGTCCACGGCTATATCAACTCGCGGGAAACCCAATCGCCCTATGCCATTGAACTGGCTCGCCGTGGTTATGTGGTACTGGCCCTCGATCAGCGCGGCCACGGCTACTCCGATCCGCCCGCGTTCGCTGAAGGTTTTGGCGGCCCGGCAGGGCTCAGTTATCTGCAACAGCTAGCCTTCGTCGACGATGATCAGATAGTGCTCTCCGGTCATTCGATGGGCGGCTGGACAGTACTGAGCGCAGCCACGGCATTCCCCGACGCCTACCGGTCCATTGTTATTTCCGGCTCGTCCACCGGCACCTTCGGTGTGCCTGAGGGCACTGCCACGTATCCGCGCAATCTTGGCCTGGTGTTCGGGCAGTATGACGAATTCTCCCAGACCATGTGGGGCTCGGCGACCGGGCGCGATATCGTGGTCACGGACAAGTTGAAAAAACTTTTCGGCAGCAAGGAAACGGTACAGGCGGGTCAGCTGTACGGCTCCATTGCCGAGGGCACAGCTCGCAAGCTCTACCAGCCTGCTCATACCCATCCTGCCAATCACATCACCGCCAGTGGCGTAGCCGCCGTTATAGATTGGGTGCAAAGCACGAGCAATGCACCAAAGCCCCTTTCGCCCGCTGATCAGATCTGGCAGTGGAAGGAATTCGGAACCTTTCTCTCGCTAATTGGCGGCATCGCGTTTCTGGTTATCTTCGGCGGACTGCTGCTGAATCTGCCTCCTTTTGCGCGCGAATTGAATCAGCGACCCGCCAAAGCAGTCGGTCTGCGCGGAGCGAGCTGGTGGCTGTCGTCGGCGATTTTTGTCGCGGTTCCGGCACTGACCTTTTTCCCGCTGCAGCTCTGGGGCGGCAGCATCACCGCAAGTGCCTGGCTGCCGCAACGTCTGACAACCGGCTTCGTTGCCTGGGCGGTGGGTACAGGCCTGATTTCCATCGCGCTCTTCTCACTATGGCATTTTCGGCTCGGCGGCAAGGCCGGAGGCGGTAACGCGGTCAGTTACGGACTGACATGGGCCACTGGCAATACGGCGAAACGTGCGCTCTACTCGCTGGGGCTGGCGATCCTCACGGTCGCCGGTCTTTACCTTCTGCTCGCGCTGAATCACCTGCTGTTCACAACGGACTTCCGCATCTGGGTGATTGCCGTGAAGCTGTTGAGTCCGCTGCAGTGGGGGATTTTTCTGGTCTACCTGCTTCCTTTCGTGGCCTTTTTCTTCGTGACCGGCCTCGTCCTGCATGGCCAGCTGCGCGGCAGCGACGAACGCAGCACGGCGTCCCATATTGGTCGGAACATGCTGCTGATGGGAATGGCGATGGCGATGTTGCTCACCGTCCAGTATCTGCCGCTGTTCATGGGCGGAACCTTGCTGTTGGCCGATCAGGCCTTGCTGACCATCGTCGCCTTGCAATTCGTTGCCCTCTTGCCGGTAGCCGGATTGATTTCCACCTATTTCTTCCAGCGTAGCGGACACTTGTACATCGGAGCGATCATCAACGGATTGTTTTTCACCTGGCTCATCGTTGCCGGGCAGGCAACGCACTATGCTTTTTGATATCGATGCGTTCTGACATAAATCCAATAATGAAGTCGTGGTGATTCCAATGATGCATTTCCGAATTCCTCTCAATCAGCGCCTCCGCGATCTGGCCCTGGCCGCGGCAATTTGCCTCTTTGCTCAATCAGCGGTCTCGCAGCCGCAATCCATTCACCCTGGCGAGAAAATCTATCAGCAAACCTGCGCCGGCTGTCACGACAACCCGGAGGCGACTCGTGCCCCAGGTCGCGAAAGCCTGCAGGCGATGCGCCGATCCACCGTGGATTACGCGATGACTCTCGGCTACATGAAAATCCAGGCCAAGAACCTCAGCGAGAAACAACGCGAACAGCTGCTGGATTGGCTCGGCATGGAGCAACAGGACAACACCGCTTGGCTGGACGCAGCAATGTGCAAAGGCGATCAGGCAATCGTCGACAAGAACGCGTCGGGCCATATCACCAGCTTCGGCATCGATTCGCGAAATCTGCGGCGGCTCAGCGCCGAGCAAAGCGGCCTTCGCAAGAAGGAGTTCGCCGATCTTGAACTGGTCTGGGCCTTCGGCTTTCCGCAGACCCCTACCATGCGTTCACAGCCGGTGATTGCCGGCGATACCCTGTTCATCGCGTCCACCGACGCCGGTCGTCTCTATGCGCTGAATACCGAAACAGCCTGCGTGAAGTGGATGTATGAAGCGGACTATCCGCTTCGCTCATCGTTGAGTTATGGCAAGCTGGAAAATGGCAGCCCGGTCGTGGTGACTGGCGATGCGGCCGGCGCCGTACTGACCATCGATGCCCGCAGCGGAAAGCCGATCTGGCGAACGGACATCCGCCTGCACGAGGCCAACCGCATTACCGGAACCCCGGTCATTCACGAAGGCCGCGTTTACGCGCCGCTTTCCGGAGTGGAGATAAATTACGCCGGCGATGACACTTACGAATGCTGCAAAACGCAGGGTGCGGTCATTGCGCTTGACCTGGAAAGCGGCAAGAAACTGTGGACCGGGCGCACCATGGAACCGGCCAGTAGGCAAAAGATCAGCCGCGCCGGCACGCAGTTGTGGGGACCATCGGGCGCGCCGATCTGGAGCACACCGGTGATTGACGAGAAGCGCAACCGCTTATATGTCGGCACGGGTGAAAACAACTCTCTGCCGGTTACCGGCACCTCCGACGCAATCATCGCCTTCAATCTGGATACCGGCGAGCGTGACTGGGTCTTCCAGGCGACGGAAAGGGATGCCTGGAACTACGCCTGCACCGGCGGCGCCAACTGCGATTGGGGCGGCAAGGCGATCATCGTCGATCACGACTTCGGCGGCTCGGTGATGATCACGCAGCGCAAGGACGGCCGCGATCTGCTGGTGGTCGGACAAAAATCGGGTACGACCTGGGCGCTGGATCCGGATAAGAACGGGGAACTGGTCTGGTCCACCAAGATCGGAAGCGGCGGCTTTCTCGGTGGCAACCACTGGGGGACGGCCAGCGATGGCGAGCGTGTTTTCGTTCCTCTGAACGACCGCTCCCCCACTCCCGACCGTCCCGATGGACGCCCGGGCATGTACGCCCTGGATCTGGAAACGGGTGAGATCATCTGGAGCCATCAGGCGAAAGCGGACTGCAGTGGCGATCGGAAGCAACGCTTTCCCGCCTGCGATGCGCGTCTCGGTTATTCACCGGTGCCTCTGGTGGTGGACGGCGCAGTGCTGCAAGGATCGATCGACGGCATCCTGCGCGTATTTGACGGCGCCAGTGGCGATTTGCTCTGGAAATACGACACCGTGAAATCCTTTGAGACAGTCAACGGCGTGCCCGGACAGGGCGGCGCTCTGGATTCCGCGCCCTATGTCGCCGCGGACGGCACCTTGTACGTCATGTCGGGCTATTCGCGTTTTGGCCAGGCGCCCGGCAATGTGCTGCTGGCATTTCGCCCCAAGCCTTAAATCCAACAATCTTTCCAGCGGGAAGCTGTCGCTGCGAGACAGTTCGATTTTCAACCTGCTGCTGTCGCATTTCACCGGGGATCTTCGATTACCCGGTGAACTTCCATGCTTGAGGCTGAGTCTCAACATCATCTCCCTTGTTAAAGGGACATCAGACGCGGATTGCAGTTGTGTGATCTCGCGCGCCGATTCCGAACTCCCAAAACACTCCCATCGCTAGCTGCAGGTGTTGCATGAACAAGTACGTCTCGCGCTACATGTGCTATTACCCCGCGACATTCTTGAAAGGCGAAAAGATCTTCGGTGCCCTGAGGCGCAGCCGGGATTTCCAATGGCGAAGCGCTTCCGACATAGCAGCCTTTCAGCTGCAGAAGTCGAAAGAGATTGCCCTGTTTGCAGTGCAGAACTCAGCATTCTATCGCGACCTTTATCGGGGCATTGAAATCGAAAAATTTCGTAGTCTCTCTGACTTTGCACGGCTCCCCACCATCAGCAAGCAAGATCTGATTGACAGTGAAGCCGACATCCGAACCGGCTGGCGCGGCCCCTGCGAGACCAAAACGACCGGCGGATCGACGGGACACCCGGTGAGAGTGCTTAAAAATGCGAGCGCTCTGGAGATGGAGCGTGCAGTTACCTGGCGCGCCTACGAGTGGGCCGATGTATCGGTGGGAGATCCGCAGGGCAGATTCTGGGGAATTCCTCACAATCGTAAAGGCCGCTTGCGAGCCGCTGTCGCCGACTTTGTGGCAAACAGAAAACGTATATCGGCGTTCAATCTGAATGAAGAATCACTGGCGAAATACTATCGGGACCTCCAGCGCTTCAAGCCAAAGTACCTGTACGGTTACGTCAGCGTGATCGAGGCGCTGGCCAACTTTGTACACCAGGAGCAGCTGCTTCCGTTTCCCGACCTTAAAAGCGTAATCACCACCTCGGAAGTTCTCTATCCGAACTCACGAGAGAAGATCGAATCCGTTTTTGGCGTTAAAGTTTTCAATGAGTACGGCTGCGGCGAAGTGGGATCTATCGCTCACGAATGTGAATGCGGTGGCATGCACCTGATGGCTGACAATCTGTTGGTCGAGGTGGACGGCGGTACCAAGGGCGAACTGCTGGTGACCGACTTTCATAACTACAAGACACCGTTGATCCGCTATCGGGTCGGCGACTACGCAAGCCTTTCGGATCGGCCCTGCAGCTGCGGAAGAGGTCTGCCGATCCTGGAGAATGTCTACGGCCGGGCTTACGATTTAATCAGGCTGCGCAACGGGACATCGATTCATCCGGAGTCACTGATCTACGTGATCGAGGATTTCAAGAAGGACTTCGATGTGATCTCCCGTTTTCAGGCCATCCAGAGAAGTCACGAGAAGGTTGATATCTATGTGGTACCCAAGGGCAGCTGGAGTCCGGAGAGCGCCGAACATCTTGAAAGAAGAATGAGAATCAACGTTTCCGACGAGCTGAATTACCGCATCGAGGTCGTACCCAGTCTGCAGCGGGAGGCCTCTGGAAAAATGCGCCTGGTAAAATGCGCCGTGCCTGGCTAAGTCTGGTTTCGATGCAGCCGCCGGGCGGCGCATCGAGCACTTCTACTTGGAATACCTTTCGATCTCAAAAACTTCCCCGCATCGATTATGGCCTCGTCTAGGACTGGTCGTGTAGCGGCTCTGCTTGCTTCGACCATCGGGATGATCTGTGCTTTTTCAAGCTGACCACCATGGAAGCCAGTCTTGCGTTGAAGTAGATGAAGTAGATGAAGCTGCCGACAAGACAATAGACGGGACCGACCTTCCAGAACTTCGCCAGACTTGAGGCGATGCAAATCCCCGGAATAACAGCAAGACAGGTCAGCACGGCGATCTTCGCGTACGCCGCGCCCCCGTAGATTGCCAGAGGAAGGAACAGCAATATCGTCAGATAGCAAAGCCCGATCACAGCGACCAGCTGAGCCACCTTGGATCGCATGAAATAAGCAAGGCTCGAGAAATCGCCCACGCCGTGCCATTTTTCCCGCTCAAAAAAGTTTCTGAGATCTTTGGGAAAGCCCTCATGATGAACAATGAGTTTGGGATTCAGCTCGAGATCGACGCCCATTCGCATTGCGCGCTCTGAGAACTCGACATCCTCGCCAGTCTCGAGCTCGGCATTGAAGCCGCCGGTTGCCTCGAATGCTTTGCGGGAGATAATCATGTTGGCGCCGTTCAGGAACGTTCTGCCATTACGGCGCAATGGTTCAAACCAGAACCGTTCGATCCACGAGGGCGTTTCGGAGATATGACAGCTATCGCCGGTCGCGGACCGGCTCCCGATGAACTGCGGGTCTTTTGCCAGCCGCTCGACTGTTCGAGCCCATCTCGTTGTGACGATCACGTCCGCGTCGAGAAAAACGAATAGCGGCGAATGGCAATGCCTTGCGCCATAATTTCGGGCTGCCGAGGGATAGAGCTTGTTCGGCGTCTCGACCACACGGCAGCCGAGCCGGCGGCCGACTTCAGCGGTGCCGTCGTCAGAACCATTGTCGACGACAACGATTTCCGGCTGGGTATCCATTTCCCGCCTGATGCTTGCAACGAGATTGGGAAGCTCCGTTGCTTCGTTGTAGGCGGGTATGATTATGGATACATCTGCCATTCGAATCACTCCTTGAAATATCCAGCACCTCGGGCAATGACTCGAGTGCCAGTCGACTTCCAACGTCCTTCTGAATCGGCGAAACAGAAAGCCGGCCAGCGCCCTGTGACGGCCTGCCCGCTTCCGTTATGCATAGAAAATTGAAGCACCTAAAGCTAAAAGCTTTGACTCGGCCTTTATTGGTTTGTTCGTGATGCACGATCGCCAGCGTATGGAAGACATACGCCGGCGAAGGTGAGATTCAGGCCGGCAGTGCTGCCGGCGTTTCCCGGAGATTCTCACCTCCCGGTGGTGACGGCAGTTGCCGCAGCAATCACGGCATCAGGAAGTTGGGTACTACCGGGCGAGCACAGTTGTCGCTGTCAGCGACAGGTGGAGCCGGCGCGGGAGCCGGCTCGGGCTCGGGTGCGGGAGCAGGCGCGGGTGCAGGAGCTGGCTCAGGTGCAGGAGCGGGCTCGGGTGCGGGAGCCGGGCTTGAAGCCTCCAGCAGGCTGCTGGTCGAGAAAACAATATCATCCATCAGCCAATCGGTGTCTTCGGCATAGGCGGGATTACTCCAACCCATTAGATATCCCGCCTTCCAACCCGCCGGACCACCGGACGGTATGCCGATGTCCGCCTCGCGATGATCATGAAAGAGAGTGAAGGATGATTCATCAGCCCATCGTCGCCAGAACTGCATCACCCCGTCATTGGACGAAGTACTGCTGGCGGCCTTTACGTGCATGACGATTTGCATCCAGCGCCCCTGATCCTCCGGGTAGCGGATAAAAGATTTGTATTCCTTCGCCGAGTTCGCTGTTTTATAGCCGCCTGGCGAGTAGTGGTAAGCCAGGTTACTGCCATTATTTCCATCGTGCCAGAACGTCCAGAAGGCGGTTGGCCCGGCTCCCTTGCTGGAGTATTCATCCATCCAGAGCGCGAACAGCTTGTTGTTGGTCGGGGAGTTGGACGAATGCTTGAAGTTGATCGGCACCTTCAGCCAGAAGCGGATCCACATATCCGGATGTGCGTCTCGCAAACTGAAACGTTGCTCGGACCAGAACTCGCCGGCGGGATAGTTAAACAGCATCGACACATCGCCGTCCTTTGCCTGCCACTGCCTGTCATACCCGTAGGGAATGGCGACCTTCGCATCGTCGTAGATCATCATGTCGCCCTGCTGCGAATCCCGCTTCACGAGATAGGTGCGGGTGGTATCGTCCCAAGAGAATGCGCTCGATCCACGCAAATCACCAGATTCGAAAGAATCGGAAAAGATCGTTCCGCTCGACACCGGCAGGGAAAATCCAACCGCCAATGACAAGACCCCTGCTACAAAATGCTTCATTCAAAAATGCCCCATCGATTTAGAGTTAGCCGAAGTATAGAAACTCAAACGGGACCGGGCCGGGCTCATTGGCGTCTGATTGCACGTTTTGTGATGACAAGCAACTTTGCCCGCCAGCCTCAGAAAACACGGCAATAATCAGGTCGCAAATTGGAGCGCGACCGGTAGCGAAATCGCTTCAGACGCACTCAAGGTCGACGCACTGCACATGCGGTGTGCCCTCACGCCCGCGCTGAAACGGCTAAATGGCCGAGAAAGAGCTGTGAACTCGGTCGACAGTGTCGCCAGGCGAAGGTTCAGGCGGGGCAAATGGCCCACGCGCGCTTAGCCATCTTCTGGCGTAGTGTCCCGGGGCTATTCGGCCTTCCAAGGCCTTCATGGGAGATCACCGCTGTCACCCGGGAGCTGTTCTGTCGGGCGCGCTTCGCCTAGAATGCCGCGATGCAAAACGACGACCTTTTTACCGCCGCACCCCCCCGCGACGTCCTGACCGTCTCCCAGTTGAACCGCAAGGCGCGCCAGCTGCTGGAAACCCATCTGTCCCTGCTCTGGGTGGAGGGGGAGATCTCCAATTTTTCGGCACCCTCGTCGGGCCACTGGTACTTCACCCTGAAGGACAAGGAAGCCCAGGTGCGCTGTGCAATGTTCCGCAGCCGCAACAATCTGGTGCGCTTCAAGCCGGCACTCGGCAAGCATGCGGTAGTGCGGGGACGGGTTAGCCTCTATGAAGGCCGCGGAGACTACCAACTGATCGTGGAGCACATGGAGGAAGCCGGCTTCGGTGTCCTGCAAAGGGCCTTCGAGGCGCTGAAGACCAAGCTGCACAAGGAAGGCCTGTTTGATACGGCTCACAAAAAAGCCATCCCGAAGCTGCCCAGGCATATCGCGGCGATCACCTCGCCCACCGGCGCTGCCATTCACGACATTCTCACCGTCCTTGCACGGCGCTTCCCCGCCATTCCCGTGACTGTGATTCCCGTGGCGGTTCAGGGTGAGGGCGCGGCGCGCCAGATCGAGCGCGCCATCAAGCTGGCCAACAGCGCCGAGTTGTTCGATGTGATTTTGCTGGCGCGCGGCGGCGGCTCGCTGGAGGACCTCTGGCCTTTCAACGAGGAAATCGTCGCCCGGGCGGTTTATGCCAGTGACGTGCCGGTGGTCTGCGCAGTGGGTCATGAAGTGGATGTGACCATCGCCGACTTCGTGGCCGATGCGCGCGCGCCCACACCCTCGGCGGCGGCGGAAATGCTCAGTCCCGATCGGGAGGAATGGCTTCGCACTTTCGCCAGCTACGAGGCGCTGCTGGGCCGGATCATGGCCCGGTGTTTCGATCAAAGGCGCAATCATCTCAAGGCCCTGACCGCTCATCTGCGCCATCCGGGCGAGCGGCTTCAGCAGCGGGCGCAACAGCTCGACGGGCTGGAACTTCGCCTGAAGCGGGCAATGCAGCATAAACTGCAAGCCAGCGGCAATCGTCTGCTGGTGGCGACCAACCGCCATCGCCGCTGCGTGCCGCTGGAGAAAATCGGCCAACATCGCAAGCGACTGGAACAACTGCTGCACCACCTGCAGCTGTGCTCGCGGCAGCATCTGGAGCACCGCCGACGGCGGCTGGCCCAGCAGACGGAGCTGCTCGATACCGTGAGCCCGCTGAAGACCATTCAGCGGGGCTACAGCCTTGCCCTGGATGGGAACGGCAATATTCTGCGCAACAGCGCGGAACTGCAGCCCGGCGATCTGATGACGACCAAACTCGCCAAGGGCGAGGTTCTGTCCCGGGTCGAAGCGGTGAACGTCCGTTACAATAGCCTCAACGATTGCTTCGCCAGGTCGCCGGAAAGCAGCGAGGACTGATCATCGCTCCCGCGGCTCGCAGCCTCGTCGCACTTTCCCGGTATCGCGTTGCTAATGGCTCTTTCTCATAGATAGCCTTCCCTTGATGGGAAACAATGCAGCCAGTAGACTGCCCGTTTTAATCTTGTCGGGGCGCCGGTCGCCAGCCCGGATTCGGGCCAATGCGGTTGGCTGAGATCAGCAACGCTGAACCCGCCGAACCTGATCAGGTTGATACCTGCGTAGGAAACAAGATGCCCAACCGCTTCAGCTGTCCTTTCTGCCTCCCTTGGGCAAGCGCCCACGCTGCCGCGCCCGTCGTTCAACATGCGGGAGCCAGGTGACCATGACCCGTTCAACTTTCGGGCGCCCTCTCGAGATCGCCATTGTCGGGGCCGGACTGCTCGGCCGCCTGCTCGCCTGGCGGCTGCTCCGCCAAGGGCACCGGGTCAGCCTCTTCGAAGCCGGCAGTTTCGACCAGCCCCGCTCTGCCGCCCACACGGCGGCGGCAATGATTTCCCCCCTGAGCGAAGTCGTGAGCTCCGAGCCACTGGTCTACCACCTCGGCATGGCTTCCCTTGCACTCTGGCCGCAGTGGCTGTCGGAGCTGAACAGTGATTTGCCCTCGCCAGTACAGTACGGCAACAGCGGCAGCATTGTGGTGGCCCACGCTCAGGACGCAGCGGAACTGCAGCAGTTCAAATACGACCTGCAAACGCGCCTGCAACACGACGATAACAGCCGCTGGCTCGACCAGCGGGAGCTGGCAGATTATGAGCCCGACCTGGCCCACTTCCCGCAGGCGCTTTATCTACCCGGTGAGGCGCATGTGGACAACCGCCACCTGCTCGGGTGTCTGTTGAACCAAATAGGCAAACTGGGCGGGCACTGCGTCGACAACACCCCCGTAATATTCACAAACGGCGAACTCGATCTCTTGGGCAATTTCAATTACGTCGTCGATTGTCGAGGCATGGGCAGCAAGGAAAACCACCCGGGCCTGCGCGGTGTACGCGGTGAAGTGATGTGGGTGGAAACCGGCGAAGTGCGACTGCAACACGCGGTGCGACTGATGCACCCGCGTTACAAACTGTATGTGGTGCCGAAACCGCAGCAGCGCTTCATCATCGGCGCTACCGAGATCGAAAGTGAAGACCGCTCGCCCATCAGTCTGCAGTCCACCCTGGAACTGGCCAGCGCGCTCTATACCATCAATCCCGCTCTGGCCGAAGCGCGGGTCATCGAAACCGATACCAACCTGCGACCCGCCTATGCGGATAACCTGCCACGGATCACGGTGAACGGCTCGTGTATTTCAATCAACGGCCTTTACCGTCACGGCTACCTGCTCGCGCCCGTCATGGTTGATCACCTCGCCCAGTTCCTTGACCAGGGGAGCCGCGGACACTTCTGGAATAATCTTGTGCATCATCACAGCGAAGCCGATCGCGCCTCAGTCGCGCCGATCAGCCGCTAAGGAAAATCTTCAGCATGCCGAAAGTCAGTTTGAATGATGAATGGGTAGAAACCAGCGAAAGTCGCTTGAGCGCCGTAATGACCGAATGGAACTACGGCGAGAAATGCGCAGTGGCAATCAACGGCGACTTCGTGCCCCGTTCCGCCTACGAGAGTGTCGACTTGCAGGACGGTGACAAGGTCGATGTGGTTGCACCGGTGGGAGGTGGCTAATGGCTGACGAACTGACGATCTACGGCGAACGATTCGATTCCCGTTTTCTGCTCGGCACCGCGCTTTATCCTTCGCCGCAGGTCATGCTGGAAAGCATCGCCGCGTCCGGCTCACAGATCGTTACGCTCGGTCTCCGGCGCCAATCGCCCAATAGCAAGGGCGGCGAAAGCTTCTGGCAGGCAATCCGGGACACTGGCTGCAAGCTGCTGCCAAATACCGCCGGCTGCAAATCAGTGAAAGAAGCGATTACCACGGCGGAAATGTCTCGCGAGCTTTTCGAAACCGACTGGCTGAAGCTCGAAGTGATCGGCGACGACTACAACCTGCAGCCCGATCCCTTCTCGCTGCTCGAGGCGTCGCGGGAACTCATTCAAAGGGGATTCAAGGTCCTGCCCTATTGCACCGATGACTTGGTCCTCTGCCAGCGTTTGCTGGACGTTGGCTGCCAGGTACTGATGCCCTGGGGTGCGCCCATCGGCACCGGTCAGGGTTTACTGAACAAAGTGAACCTCACCACTCTCCGCAAACGTTTGCCGAAAATTCCGCTGATCATCGACGCGGGCATCGGCTCACCCTCGCAAGCCTGTGAGGCCATGGAAATGGGTTTTGACGCAGTTCTTCTGAATACCGCAGTGGCAAAAGCACAGAATCCGCCGGCGATGGCGAGCGCTTTCGCTGGCGCCATCAATGCGGGGAGGCAGGCTTTTACCGCAGGTCTGATGTTGAAGCGGCAGACTGCCTCGCCCAGCACTCCGACAATTGGTCAGCCGTTCTGGCAGCAAAACGCGAGCAGAGATTAAATCTTTATAGTTCGGTGCCGGCGGCCCGGTCGGCCAATGGGTGGAACCTTCTGAAAACGCATGAATATGACCGCCATGGACGGCGGAAATGCAGGTTTTGCAGGAGCAAAAACCTGCCATCCCTGTACCCAATGCGCTTCGCGGGGCAGGCTCTAGCTCCTCGCGGGGCCCCTCCCGCGAAGGTTTCACTCGCCACGTCCGTGTGGCTCGCCCTTCGGGCAGCGTTCGCTGTGCAAATCGGCTTTCCTGCCGATTAGTCGGAAGGCTCCATCCATCGCTCGACCTCACTTCGATGTTCTTGCCAGCTTTGGTGTAGGGGCTGTTGAAGCGTCGGCGAGGCAGTCAGCGCAAGGAAAAAGTCGGCGACAAAGCGGAGTTTACACGCGGTAAATGAGCACGTACGTTGAGCCGACTTTTTCCTTGCGATGGCAAGAGCCTGCCCCATGAGCGAAGCGAACGTTTTGGGTACGCAGGTAGCTTCAACAGTCGCTACTCTACTCGGGCATCTCCAGCGGCTGCCGCCCTGCCCTCCTCCGCAACCAGTTGATCGGCCGACAAATGCTCGGGTGTGAAACCAGCCAATTGACCAAGCCATGTTTGCCGGGAAAGTCGGCCACTACCAGGCCGAGAAACAAGGTGAGCAAACCCTGGCCGGGCAGAACGAGCATCAACAGCCCAAGCACAATAAAAATGACCGCGAGCACGTTGCGCAGAACTCGCAAGACGATAACGAGAAAGGGATTGTAGCCAGCCAGCAGCGAACGACGTTCGTGGGCTCGTGAGAAGTAGTCCGGAGGGATGCGAACGAGTAGCCAGGGAATCAGGGCGAGGGAAGCCAGGAAGACCGCCAGCGAAGCGATGGCGACCCCGAATAGCAGTTGGTCATTGTTCGTGACCCAATGAGAAAGCTCGGGGATTTTTTGCAGGAGCCTGTCGAAAATCGTTTTCCTCCACCGCTCTCAATACGTCGACTGTTCAAGCATGCGTTAGCCGCGCATTCTAGCAGAGGGCAGCAAGGCGCGGTAATCCATACCAGACCCTGCTCCAGATCAGGCCACCTGCTGATACTGGCGCTTTCGAGAACAGTAGATCCCGTGCAGATAGTTCGCCTGGGACTCGGTCATCAGCTGCTCGGCGCGCGGCAGCATCTGTTCCTCTTCTTCCTCCATGTGACGTTCGAGCGCATGTCGCAGACGGTAAAACTTGATCTTCCAGGACGGGTGGGACATGTCTTCGTATTCGAGATCCTGCAGCAGCTCGTCTGCCTCAGCATGCTCGATTACGTAGTGCCGACAATGCTCGGTCAGTTCCGGCCAACCCATAAGGGCCGTATAAAGCGACTGCTCTTCGGCGACCGTATGCGTCTGCATTGCTTCGAGCAACTTCGCGAAAAGACGTCGACGGTCGACAGTATCGCCCTTGGTCATGCTGATATCGTCCAGCAACTTCCTGAGTGAAGCATGATCGGAGCGAATTTGTTGGAAGATGTTCATCTAGTTTCCTCTCGGCTTTGCCATTCCCTTTGCCTGAATGCAGCTGGTCGGTTCGCGCATCGGCCTTGCTGCGCCGCCCCCGGGCATCCTGCCTCTGGAGCCTTTCACGTGTGTCGTTCGAAATGATGAACGGTACAAACTCGCGTTCACTATTTGAGCTGCTTACAAAAAGTGCGCCAAGTTGAAGAATTTGGCATCTAAAGCATTTGACATGCGGCAATTTTCTTTGAATCTCTGCCTTTCGTCTCATTTTCCCGCGGTTTTCGGAATCCGTCGTGTAAGAGTTCCACGGCGTTTTTACCAATTTACCCGCCGAAATGACTAAAAATGCATGCATTTTTGGAGACTTTTTCCCGGGATTTGCAACGTTTTTGCAGGCCTGTGCAGCACTTGCGGACGGTTTTATGCCGCCCCGAGCGCGGCTCGTCGTCACACGCTGATCGTCAGCTCGATGGGATAGTGATCCGAATAGAAGCGTGTTTCAGGCGTTTTGAGAACGCGCGCGGACTGCACCATCTCGCCCGGCCGCGTCCAGAACCGATCCAGGCGGAACAGTGGCCAGCGGGTGGGGAAAGTCGCGGGCATCGGGTGCGGGGTTAGCACATCGTTGAGCTTGCCCAGGTACGGCGAAAACATTTGCCACTCGTTGAAGTCCCCGCCGACAATCAGCGGAATGGTGCTGGGCTGCTCGACGTGTTTGCCAAGCTTGTGAATCTGCTCGCGCCGCTCAAGTCGCTTGAGCCCCTTGTGGGTGTTCAGCACATGTAGCAGGCCCCGCTCGGTGTTCAGAATCACCTCCTGAATGTTGCGCGGCTGCCGACCGAACTGACTGACATCGATGGTCTGGCTGAACATGACCGGGAAGCGGCTCAGCACGGCGTTGCCGTACCAGCCGTGATCGCTGTAAACGGCGGGGGAAGGAATCAGCCGAAAGTGACTTCCGTGAGCAATGCTGGCGATATCTTCTCTTGTTTCCCGCTCCTTGCTGCGGGTGTCCATCTCCTGCAGGAGCACGATGTCGGCGTTGCGCTCGGCCAGGAAACGTCCGATGCGCTTATAGTCCTGAACGCCATCGACGCCGACACCGCTGTGGATGTTGTAGCTGACAATCCGGATATTCATGCCGCTTTTTGACGTTGATAGCGGTTGACCAGTTTCTGAGAAAGAATGGCGATACCCACCCAGGCAAGAATGCCGCCAATCAGGTAGGCGACACTGAGCGGACTCGGGTCGACAAATATCTGCGCCAGGGAATCACCCACCAGTCCTTTTGCGATCATCGTCGGAAACATACCCAGAAAGGTGCCACCCAGGAATTGCAGCAGGCTGATCGATGAGATTCCCGCCACCAGGTTCACCAAACTGTAAGGCGCAATGGGCAGCAGACGCACTGCGGCAACTCCGATGATTCCGCTGCGTCGAAACTTTTCGTCAATGGTTCGCACCTTCGCGCCGCCCAACCTCCGCAGCCCCTTCAAGCCCAGGAAGTGCCCGGCCCCAAACAGCAAGGCCGCACTGAGCAAAGCTCCGCAGATACCGTAGAGTGGTCCCATGATCGGCCCGAACACCGCAGCGACCGCTACCGATAGCACCGTTACCGGAAAGAAGAAAATGCCCGCTACCACATAGACGAGGCAAACGGCCGGGAGCCCCCACCAGGTGCCGCGACTTTCTTCGAGAAAGGCACGTACGTCCTCGGTGTTGAAGCCGGGGATAAAGTGATGAGCAAGCCATGCGAGCCCCAGCATCAGGACGGTGATACCCGCGAGCGTTCCGAACAGAACCAGCTTGCGGCTGGGATTTCCGAGGAAGAAACGTTTTCCGTTCAACATAGGCAAAGGCGGCAGCATGGGTTCTTCGGGATCGGAGAAAGGCTGCATGACAACTTGCAGGGACTTGTCCGTGAATAGTTCATCCTGAACCTCGTTGAGTCGGTAGGCATATTTTCCGGCAGGCTTCAATAATCTTTCAAAGCTGCGCTTTTCTGCGAGAATCTCCCCCACCCGCTCCGGGCTACGTCCGCTGTGCTCACCAATGAGATCGTTGCGCGCATAGAGGATCTGTTGGCGATGGATGTCGTTGTCGGCAGCGAAAATCAGATCGCATTCCGTGTCCAGCGACATGGAGCGATTGCTGAGATTGCTAGAGCCCACCACCAGGTATTTGTCGTCGAACACAGAGACCTTGGAGTG
Source organism: Proteobacteria bacterium 005FR1 (assembly GCA_026192395.1). Taxonomy (GTDB): domain Bacteria; phylum Pseudomonadota; class Gammaproteobacteria; order Pseudomonadales; family Cellvibrionaceae; genus WACF01. The sequence goes on along the minus strand of WACF01000002.1, from coordinate 179,171 downwards.
GATGCGCTTGTGCGCAAAGTTTCCTTCCTCGTCATAGGCGGACGAGTAGAGCATCTGAACGCGGTCCTTCTCGACTCCGTCCTCGAGAATGCTCTTGAAATCGATTCGGCTCGCCCAGTAAGCTTCGCACTCAAAGGTACTCTTCGGTCGATAGGTACTGATGATCAGGACGCGGAGACTCTTGCAGGCCTTTAGCCTCGCATTGAGGGCCTCGGCAATTTCCTGTCGACTGGCGAACTGGTTTTCGAGGTAGATGAAATCCTCGGCGCTCTGGATCAGATCCAGGAACATGTGTCGGACTTCCTGAACCGGCGGCACGCTATCCATGAACGGGATGGTCCGCGCGATAGCGCAGGGAATGCGGCGGAAGAAAGGAGCCACTCCCTCGGGCCAGGCGGGCGGCGGCGAATCAAGAGGCGCTCGCTTGATGTCCCGCATGGGCTCGGAGCGTACGTCGGCTACCCGGTCCCAACGCCAGCGAACCAGCTCGGCAAAGTGCCCGACCACGGGACCAGCCATCACGCACTGCACATCGTGCAAGGGGCTGTAAATACCATTCTCATCTTCGCGCTCAACTTCCACTACCGGGTGACGTCGGGTGTCCCACCGCTGCACGGCGATATCCATGCCGCCGCTGAAAGCAACCTCGTCATCCACGACGATGACCTTCTGGTGCTGACAGCCGCCCATGGGGATGCTGCGATCCAGCCAGGTATGCACGTTGTCGGGGGTTTTCTGGTCCCACACTTCCTTGAGCAGGAGTTCTCGCTTGGTAAAGAAAGAGAGCGAGGAGTCCCAGCGAAGCAGATAGATATTCAGTTGTGGATTTTCCGCGGCCTTGCGAGCGAGAAGATCGCTGATCACCGACGGCCAGGGAGAGTTTCGCTCTTCATCGCCACGTAACAGGCGAATGCGGCTGTCGATATCCCAGCCGATGATAAAAATGCTGTGCCTGGCCTTGCAGATCGCGTTGTGAATTGCGCGATAGAAGTTTTCGCAGTCGATCAGCAGCGCAGCGAACTCTGCTTCGCTCTTGCGCCAACAGTTCTGTCCTTGCTCGAAGAGATTTTCCGTCTGCATCACCAATAATCGCGTTGCTACTCAGCCACCCGAAAAAACCCCGTTCGCACAATGGCTTACGGGGCCATGACCCATAATGGCTGACTCGTAGCTGTAGCCACGCAGATTCTGTACCAGATTGCGGCCGGCGTTTATTTCCGCTTCTGTGAGGATCGAAGGACGGACTTGTCGTGCACTACCATGCGCTTGCGGAAGTCTTCTGCCGACGGCATACCAGCCATTTCGAAGCTACCACTGAGCTGCTGCGATTCGGCGCGATAATCAATGTCCCCGAAATCGAAAACAGCAACTCTTCTGCCCAACGACTTATTCTTCAATGCTGCTGATGAACCCATGACGTTACCCGTCCTCCGTCTATGCCAAGTGAATTCCACACCAGAGAAAGAGCAATCTGCAGGCCATCGCAGAAAACCAAAACCCGATTTTGATAGTAAGTTCCGGATCGCTCAAACAGAACGCAGTCTGGCGCGCAGCGCCACCCAGGACAAAAAAGCGGGGCCACCCGGGTTTGTAGCTTTTATAAGAAATGGCACGAACTGCATCCTTTTCCAGCGACTTGACGCTGTGGAGTCGACTCAGTGCGGGTGCTTCGGTCGCGCGCTCACGGAAATCCGCCGGTGCGCCAGTCCGACTTCCTCGTCCTCCGCCGCGGCATTGACGGCCTTCAGGACCATTCGAAACATATTGCTGCGCGGCTCATCCCAGTATTCGCAGTCCCTGATCGCCACCCTGAGCAGACGGACGTCCTCGACTTCCGGTCCGCGGGGAAACCAGCGTTTGAGCTTGCCATTCCAGAGCACGTTCTGGAGATCGCGGTTATGCAGCACTTGCGCGCTGCCGCTCACCGAAATGTAGAGGCCTTCTTTTTGGCTGACGTAGATCAGATTAATGTGAGGGTTGCGGGCAATGGCAGACACCAGCGGCTGATCGGCGTGGAGGAAAAACCACAGATGCCCCTCCTTGTCCATACGTGCGGTTACCAGCGGTTCGGCGCGCAATTCGCCGCTGGGCGCCTGGTAGGCCACCATGGCCACGTCAACCAGCGAGAGCTTGTCGCGTGCGTCCTCCAGCTGGGCTTTTTGCTGCGGTTCGGTTTGCATAGTGAATCCTCCTGCCTCTGCTCGGGAAAACGCAAGAATCAGACCCCACAACGAACTGAACACTGGGTCTAAACTCAAAAATCGTCCCGGGCTGGAGAGGGTGATCGGGAATGGGGAAAGGACGGATTCATATCGGTACCTCGGGCTGGAATTACGATAGCTGGAAAGGAGGTAACTTCTATCCCGAAGGTGTTCGGGATCGCGATCTGTTGCGCGAGTATACCAGGCACTTTTCCACGGTAGAGATCAACCGAAGCTTCTACCGATTTCCCACCCCGAAAGCGGTGGCAGACTGGTACGCGCAAACGCCGGACGACTTTATTTTCGCCTGCAAGTCCAGCCGCTTTCTGTCGCACCGGCGCAAGCTGAAAGAACCCGAGGAGCCAATCGAGCGCCTGCTGCGCACCTTCTCTCCACTGGCGGAAAAACTCGGTCCCTTTCTGTTCCAGCTCCCACCCCGATGGAAGGTGAACACGGAGCGTCTGCATTATTTCCTGTCGCTGCTGCCGTCCGGTTATCGCTACACGATGGAGTTTCGCGATACCAGCTGGTTGTGCGACGAGGTGTATGAGCTACTGGAACGCTATGGCGTCTCTTTGTGCTTTTACGATTTCCAGTGCTTTCGTTCACCGGAGGTGATTACCGCGGATTTCATTTACATCAGACTGCACGGACCCAACGAACAGCCCTATTGGGGCGCATACGATGGACGCACATTGAGCAGTTACGCGAACAAGATCAAAAGATGGATTGAATCGGGGCGGGATGTCTACTGTTACTTCGACAATGATCAGGCTGGTTGCGCACCAAAAGATGCGCAACGCCTGTTGGATAAGCTCGGTTGACTAGCGTCGGTTCTTCTTTTTCTTTTCGGCCTTTTTCACGTGCGCCATCAAGCGCCGCTTGCGCGCCTGCTGCCGCTCTGTCAGTTTGTTCTTTTTGCCAGCGTAGGGGTTTTCAGTAGTCTTGAACTGAATCCGCAAAGGTGTGCCATGCAGGTCCAGCGCACGGCGGAAGGTCTTTTCCAGATAGCGCACGTAATGCGCGGGCACATCCTCTGTCTGATTACCATGGATGACAATGATCGGCGGATTATGTCCGCCGGTGTGGGCATAACGCAGTTTGATGCGTCGACCGCGAACCATCGGCGGTTGATGTTCGGTTACCGCGTCTTCGAGAATGCGGGTCAGATGGTTGGTGCTGAACTTGTTGGTGGCGGACTGGTACGCGCGCTCCACTGACTCGTACAGGTGCCCCACTCCGGTGCCGTGCAGCGCCGAGATAAAGTGAACGTCGGCAAACTGCACGAAGCGCAGACGTCGATCCAGCTCCCGTTTCACGCTGTCCCGTTGGTCTTCTTCGAGCCCGTCCCACTTGTTCACCGCGACCACTAGCGCGCGGCCTGCCTCCACCACGCTGCCCATCAGGTGAAGATCCTGATCCACCAAGCCTTCACTGGCGTCGACCAGCAGAATGACCACGTTGGCGTCTTCAATGGCCTGCAGCGTTTTGACGATGGAGAATTTCTCCACTACCAGTCTGATGTTCTTGCGCCGTCGGATCCCCGCGGTATCGATCAGGGTGTAGGGCTTGCCGTGCCGCTCGTAGTCGATGTAGATGCTGTCGCGGGTCGTCCCGGGCAGGTCGAAAACCACCACCCGTTCTTCGCCCAACATGCGGTTCACCAGCGTCGACTTGCCCACGTTGGGGCGTCCAACGACGGCGATCTTGATGCCGCCGTGTTCAATGTGCTCTCCGGGCTCTTCGGTTTCCTCCGGCAGGGCTTCCACCACTTGCGACATCAGTGATTTGACGCCGCGTCCGTGACTGGCGGTGATGGGATGCACTTCACCGATGCCCAGTTCGAAGAATGGGGCGATCGCCACATCCGCGTTGAGGCCGTCCATCTTGTTCGCGACCAGCCATGTATTCAGATTACGAGTCCGCAAGTGATCGGCGATGAATTGGTCGGCGGCGGTCAGCCCGTCCCGACAGTCCACCAGAAACAGAACTGCATCGGCCTCTTCGATGGCCTGCAGGGACTGACCCGCCATTAGCTGGTCAATACCTGCCTCGTCCCCGCTGATACCGCCGGTATCCACCACGATGAAGCGCCGCCCTTCGGCCTCACCCTCGCCGTACTTACGGTCGCGGGTGAGTCCGGCGAAGTCGGCAACGATGGCGTCCCGGCTGCGGGTGAGCCGATTGAAGAGCGTGGATTTACCTACGTTTGGGCGCCCGACAAGGGCGATGACAGGCAGCATATGGGCAAACCCTGGGGGCGAACTCGGTTGAATGGAAACGCTGGTCGTTGCGCATGGGCAGTCGACCAGCTCAATAGTCGAATGGTTTCAGAACTGGGTTATCAGCGCCTCGACAGGGGGCTGAGCGCCAGCGTCACTCCGCGTCGAGCGGCTTGACCCGAAATGCGACGAGACTGCCGTCGTTGCTGTAGACATAGAGAACATCGTCCACCGCGACCATGGGCGAACGCAGGCCGGCGCGATCGACACGGCGGCGAGCGACGATCTCGCCATTGCCAGGGTTCAGCAGGTGCAGAAAACCACCAATCTCATCACCCACAGCGACGTAGTCGTCGAAGGCAGTGGGTGCAGTCAACTTCCGCCGCAGCAGCTGTTCGTTCTTCCAGCTCAGCTGGCCACTGGTTGCGTCATAAGCCGCCACGCTGCTGTCGGCTGCGGTCATATAGACCTTGCCCTGCCCGGCCCCCAGGTCGTTGAAGGACGAGGCCGGCTGGGTCCAGAGCGGCCGCCCGGTGGCGCGACTCAAGGCCACCAGTTCACCCTGGTAACTGACCACAAACAGGATATTGCCTACCAGCAAGGGCGAGGCATCCACATCCACCATCCGCTCCAGTTCACTGCGGCCCTGCGGGATAGCAATGCGTTGCTCCCATACGAGCAGCCCGTCGTCCGCCTCCAGCGCAACTACTTTGCCGTTGGCAAAGCCGGCGTAAACGGTCGTACCGACAATCAGAGGCGTGGCGTTACCACGCAGCGTCAGCAGGGGCATCGATGCGTCGTACACCCAGCGCTGCTGGCCGGTCTCGTGATCGAGCGCCGTCAGTCGGCCATTGAACGCCTGCACAACCACCACATCGCCATTGGTTTGCGGCGAGGCGAGGACTTCACTGGCCACCTTGCTGCGCCAGCGCTCAGCCCCGGATTCGGCATCCAGAGCGATCACTTCCGCATCGTAGGTGCCTACCAGCACCAGCCCGTTGCCCTGACCCACACCGGCCGACACAGGCTCATCGAGCTCGGTTCGCCAGATGCGTTTGCCGGTCATCCGATCGAGCGCAAACACGTTGCCCTTGATATCGGTGGCATAGATGACGTCGCCGGCAACGGCGGGTGTAAGCAGCGTGTAGCGTATGTCCTGGCCGCTGCCAATGCTGGCGGACCAAAGCTTTTCCAATCGCGCTGTTTGCTGGATGTCCTCAAGCTCTTTGGGCTCGAGCTCCACGGGAGTCGAACTACAGGCCGTCAGGCCAAGAACCAGGACAGCGAAAATTGAGCGCAGAAGCAGAGATCGAATCATCATTGGGCCTGCGCCTCATCCGCCTGGGCCACATTCTGCACCTGAATGTCATCGAGCTTCATCTGGATGATGTCACGGCGAGCATTTTGCTCGGGCAGCAGCTGCTCCAGCGCGCTCTGGTAGGCTGCTTGCGCCTGCGCGGGCTGATTCTGTGCAAGCAGCAAATCGCCTCGCAACTCCGCATATGCAGCCGCATAGGCGCCAGTCTCCTGCGCTTGTGCGAGCACGCTCATCCCTTGCTCGTAATCTTCCTGGCCGTAAAGCACTTGCGCAAGACGCAGTCTGGCCAGCAGGCTCATCTCTTCACTGGTGTTCTGCTCGACAATCCAGCGCAGATGCTGCTCCGCCAGTTCGAGATCACCCTGCTGGACGGCGGCGCCCGCCATTAACAACGCGGCGTCGGCGGCGTAGAGCAGGCCGCTGTAATCTTCCTTCAACTCTTCGGCGATGCTCTGGGCCGCGGTGAGCTGATCCGCGCTGAGGTTCTGAGCATCTGCGAGGCTTTCGCTCAGCTGCTGGTAAAGGATCGATGCGGCTTCACGCCGCTCCTGCTGCTCGCTCTGCCAGAACTGCCAGCCGAAATAGCCAAGCACGGCGAGCGCAATGCCGGCAACCACGGAGCGACCGTTATCTGCCCACCAGCGTTTGAGGGTTTCTAATTGTTCTTCTTCGGTTAGATGTTCAGCCACGTTTTCACTCCTGATCGAAAAATTATTGTAGATCGGCCAGCTCGCTGGCGAGTCGGGTCAGCTGCTCGAAACTTATGGTTTCCTGCGGCCGGTCCTCACGCAGGTATTTGACGGTGACGCTTCCCGCCTGAACTTCGTCCTCACCCAGCAGGCAGGCTATCCGAGCACCGCTCTTGTCAGCCTTTTTCATCTGGCTCTTGAAGGAGCCGCCGCCGCAATGGGTTTGCAGACGCAAGCCAGGGACCTGATCACGCAGTTGTTCCGCCATGCGCAGCGCATGAGCAAGCAACTTTTGATCGGCAACGACGTAAACATCCACCTGCTGCTGCACAGTCGCGGGCAGCGCGTGCCGCTCCTGCACCAGCAAAACCAGTCTCTCCAAACCCATGGCGAAGCCCACCGCGGGGGTCGGTTTGCCACCGAGCTGTTCAACAAGGCCATCGTAACGGCCGCCCGCGCAGACGGTGCCCTGGGCGCCCAGTTCAGTGGTCACCCACTCGAACACGGTGCGACTGTAATAGTCCAGGCCCCGCACCAGGCGAGGATTGACTCGGTAGGTTATCCCCAACGCATCAAGCAGCTGCTGCAAGCCGTCGAAATGCTGTTTTGATTCTTCATCCAGGTAGTCAAGGATATTCGGAGCATCCTGCAGCAGCGCCTGAGTTGATGGGTCTTTGCTGTCGAGCACGCGCATGGGATTGCTTGCCACCCGGCGCTGGCTGTCGGAATCCAGTTCATCGAACACGCCTTCCAGAAAGCTCACCAGCTCCTTGCGATAGCGGGCGCGGGATTCGGGCGTGCCCAGAGAGTTGAGTTCAAGAGCGACGATGTCATCGATACCCAGCTCCCGCCATAAACGGGCGGTCAGCGCGATGAGCTCCGCATCGATGTCCGGTCCGGCCATGCCAAAAGCCTCCACGCCAAACTGGTGAAACTGTCGCAGGCGACCTTTCTGTGGCTTTTCGTAGCGGAACATCGGGCCGCCATACCAGAGCTTTTGCACCTGGTTGTAGAGCAAACCGTGCTGCTCACAGGCACGTACGCAGCTGGCGGTGCCTTCCGGTCGCAGAGTGATGCTTTTGCGCTCTTCACTGAGATCTGTGAAGGTGTACATCTCTTTCTCAACGATGTCGGTCACTTCGCCGATCGAGCGCTTGAACAGCTCAGTGCTTTCCAGCAGCGGGAAGCGGATCTCGCGATAGCCATAGCGCTTGAAGACGCGCGCAGCGGTGGCTTCCAGGTACTGCCAGACCGGGCTTTCCTCGGGCAAACAATCGTTCATCCCGCGCAGGGACTGAATCTTACTCAACGGATTATCCTGTTATCTGTTTCGCTTGTTGTTGGCATCGTCTGTGTAAATCTGCTCAGCTTTCTTTTGCAATCAGCTGATCCAGCTCGCGCTGCTTCTGCTGCGCTTTCTCTCGAATTGCGGTTTCAAACTGATCCACCACATCGCTGCTGGGAATTCGAATCTTGGTGTGGCCATCGACAAAGATCATGCTGTTGGGCGTACCGCCGGTGAGGCCGATATCAGCCACCTTTGCTTCGCCGGGACCATTGACGATGCAGCCGATCACCGCCACGTCCATCGGCGTGGTGATGTCCTCGAGACGGCTTTCCAGCTCGTTCATGGTCTTGATCACGTCGAAGTTCTGCCGTGAACAGCTTGGGCAGGCAATGAAGTTGATACCTTTGCTGCGCAGCTTCAGGCTCTTCAGCATGTCCCAGGCAACTTTCACTTCCTCTACGGGATCAGCCGCGAGGCTCACCCGGATTGTGTCACCGATCCCATCCATCAGCAGCGCGCCCAAGCCAATGGCCGACTTCACGGTGCCGGAGCGCAGTCCACCCGCTTCGGTGATGCCCAGATGCAGCGGCTGTTCGATCTGGCTTGCGAGCTGGCGATAGGCCGCCACTGCCATGAAAATGTCGGATGCCTTGACGCTCACTTTGAAATCCTGAAAGCCAAGGGTGTCCAGAATGTCCACGTGCCGCATGGCCGATTCCACCAGCGCTTCCGGCGTTGGCTCGCCGTATTTGCGCTGCAGGTCGCGCTCGAGCGAACCGGCATTCACGCCGATGCGTATCGGAATATTCTTATCCCGCGCCTTGTCGATTACCGCGCGGATGCGATCTTCCTTGCCGATATTACCGGGATTGATGCGCAGACAGTCCACACCAAGATCCGCCACTCGCAAAGCAATCTTGTGATCGAAATGAATATCGGCCACCAGCGGGACATTGCACTGTTTGCGAATTTCACCGAACGCTTCGGCCGCTTCCATGGTGGGCACCGACACGCGAACAATATCCGCACCCGCATCCTGAATGCGCTTGATCTGTGCGACTGTGGCGGCGACGTCGGTGGTTTCGGTGTTGGTCATGCTCTGGACGCTGATCGGAGCACCACCGCCTACGGCCACATTGCCGACCATGATCTGTCTGGACTGACGACGTTTAATCGGGTTGTGATCGTGCATAAATTTTCCAAATGCCGCGTGAGACGGCTTCCTATACTCTGCTGATGCGCGCTTACCCGCCGACGGTCAGTCGTGCGGTCCGATTGCCGGCTCGCGGATTCACTGAAACGAGTTCACCGTTGAGAGTCAGGCTCACCGCTCGGGCATTGCCGAGCATCACGGAAAATGGCGCTTCGCCTTCGACGCTCAGCGTCTGGCCGGCGCGGGCCAGATCCGCATAAAGAACGGTGCCTTGGGCGTTGCTGACTTCCACCCAGCATTCTTCAGAGAAGGCAAAGGACAGTACGTCCTCGCCTTCGGCGGCCACTTCCACTGTCGCTGGCGCTGCCTCTTGCTGCGCAGGTGCCGGTGTTTGGACAGGCGCCGGTTCGGGTTCGGCGGCAGGCAATGCAACAGAGTTTTCCGCCGGCGCTTGCTGTGGCTGCTCGTTTTGCTGCAGCGGCTCATTTTGCTGCACGGGCAGTGCATCTGCACTAGGCTCGTTTAGCTCGGGCGCCGCTTCTTCGATTTGCTGCTCTTCCGCTTGCTGCTCTTCTGTCTGGTTCTCGATCTGCTGCACTGGGCGCTGCTGCGATTGCTCCTGCTGCGCTGGCTCCACGATCGGTCCCTTCGCGTCGTCGCCAGCGGTGCGCATATAGATGAAGGTCAGCACAACCACGGCAACAACGAAAACAGCCGCTGGCAGCGCCCACCTGGGCAAAGCGGCCACCGCGGAGGTACTGTTTTCCTCGCCTTCCCCGCCCTGCTCGCTCTGGCGCAGCAAGGCCTGATACTCATTGAAGCGCTGCACGATGACATCGTCGTCCAGGCCGAGCAGCTTGGCGTAGCGCCGCAGGTAACCCTGGGCGAAAACGTCCGAGGCCAGCTTGTCGTACTGGTCCTCCTCCAGGGATAAAAGCTTCGACTCGGAAAGGTTCAGCTGTCTCGCGAGGTCGCCCGCAGCGAGCCCCGCCTTTTCTCGTGCGGCCTTGAGGATAGCGCCCGGGGTTTCGAAATCCGCGGGCAAGCCTTGGTTGGCGCTTTCGGTCACGTCGTTCACATTGTTCATGGATCAGGGAGCAAGCGATTGCTTGTACTGCAAGTATTCCTGTGAATAGGGGTGAAGGTTCTTCAACGCCAGCGCGTAACTGGCTTCCTTGTCGCGATTGCCAAAGATGCGCTCCAGACGAATACCAAGCCAGAGGCTACGCGGCGAGTGCCGAGTGTTCTGCCCATACATGTCCAGGTACTTCTTTGCTTCAGGGTAGTTTTCCTTGGTGAAGTAGACGTCCGCCAGCTCCACCATCGCGATGGTCAGCTTTGAGTCCAGAGCCAGGGCGTGTTTGAAAGTGGATTCCGCGCGATCTATATCACCCAGCTTCAGCGCGGTACGCCCGAGGTTCACGAGTGCAATCGGGCGGCCTTCATAATCCAGATTGGACGCTGCCTTTTCGAATTGCTCGTAGGCTTCTTTGAAGCGGCCTTTTTCATACAGAAAACTGCCGTAGTTATTGCGCGCCCGGGAGTAATTGCGGTCCGCCCGAATGGCTTTTTTGAAATGTTCTTCGGCAAGTTCGTCCATCGCTTCGAGCTGATAGAGCAAGGCCATGCCGTCGTGGGCACCTGGCGAGCGGCTGTTGATTTCCAGTGCTTTCTGGAAGTTCATCCGCGCCGAATCACGATTGCCCGCGCGCAGGTAGCCAAGCCCCAACTGGACATAGGTGCGCATCGCGCTGTCGAGATCCGCCTCGCTGCCGCCCGCGGACATGGTGGTCACGCAGCCGGTCGCCGCCGCGAGCAAAAGGGTGATCAGAGTAAGTCTGGCGAATTTAAGCATTTTGAAGGTGGAACCTAGCATGACCCGCTCCTGGTGCTCGTTCAGCCGCTGGAGCGCGCGAACACTTGCCCAGAGTTACTATGGTTGGAAGACAGATCGGTGTTGGAAGACAGATCCGTGCCAGACGAGCTGGCGGATTCGACGTCGGAATCAGCACTTTGTTTCTGCCCCGCCTGCGAATGCTTCTGCAGATAACGCTGGCTGCGCCGGGTGCGGTCGTTCACTTCTCCCGCCAGCTGGCCGCAGGCCGCCGCGATATCGTCGCCGCGCGTAGTGCGAATGGTGGTGGTGTAACCGCGCTTGATCAGAATGTCCTGGAACTCCTTCATCACGTGTGGCTTGACCCGCTTGTAGTCGGACAAGGAGAAGGGGTTGAACGGAATAAGGTTGATCTTCACGGGAATATCCTTCAATAGCACCGCCAGCTCGCGGGCGTGCTCCGGACGGTCGTTGACGCCGTCGATCAGGGTATATTCCACAGTAATTTTCCGATGATTGTCCGGCACATTGTCGATGTAGCGCTTGGCGGACGCCAGCAACTGCGCGATCGGGTACTTCTTGTTGATGGGTACCAGCTTGTTGCGCAATTCATCGTTCGGCGCGTGCAGAGAAATGGCCAGACAGGCATCGGTGAATTCATTGAGGCGATCCAGCGCCGGCACGACGCCGGAGGTGCTCAGCGTGACCCGACGCTTGGAAATGCCGTAGGCGTTGTCATCCATCATGATGTTCATGGCGGTGACGACGTTGTCGAAGTTGAGCAGGGGCTCGCCCATGCCCATCAATACCACGTTAGTGACCCGGCGCTTGCGCTCGCCGTCGAACTGGCCGAGCGAGCGAGCCGCCAGCCAGACCTGCGCGATGATTTCCGCCGCGGTCAGGTCACGCTGAAAGCCCTGCTTGCCAGTGGCGCAGAAGCTGCAATCCAGCGAACAGCCCACCTGGGACGAAACGCAGAGCGTGCCGCGGTCGCCATCGGGGATGAACACGCTTTCCACGGCACTGCCGCCCTCGACCCGCAACAGAAACTTTCGGCAGCCATCGGCGGAATCCCACTCTCGCTGAACCGCGGGCAGCGTCACTTGCGCGACTTCCGCCAGCTTGCCGCGCAACTCCTTGCTGATGTTGGTCATCTGGGCGAAGTCGATGACTCCGGCCTGATGAATCCATTTGAGCACCTGGGCCGCACGGAAGCGCTTTTCGCCGATGCTGACGAAAAACTCTTCCAACTGGCCTTGCGACATGCCCAGCAGGTTGGGTCGCGCGGTGGCCGGGGAAAGCTCCACAGCGGTTGTATCAATCGAGGTCATGTCGCGTGCTTTCTGTCGTCAAGAGTGAATCGGGCAATTACTAAATGGTGGCCGGGCTTTTTTCGTCCGACCACAAACGTCAGCGCGGGCAGATTTCGTTCGACTGGAAGAAATAAGCCACTTCGCGCTCGGCGGACTTGGCGCTGTCAGAGCCGTGTACCGCATTTGCGTCAATAGAGGAAGCGAAGTCGGCGCGGATAGTGCCCGGTTCGGCTTCCTTCGGATTGGTCGCACCCATCAGGTCGCGGTTCTTGCTGACGGCGTTTTCGCCTTCCAGCACCTGAACGACAACCGGACCGGAGGTCATGAACTCGACCAAATCCTTGAAGAAGGGGCGCTCTTTGTGTTCGGCATAGAAGCCTTCGGCCTGCTCCTGGCTGAGCTGCAGCATCTTCGCGGCTACAATCTTCAAACCAGCATCCTCAAAGCGAGTATAGATTTTACCGATCACATTTTTTGCGACTGCGTCGGGTTTAATGATAGACAGGGTGCGTTCATTCGCCATTGAGATACTCCGCGTTTGCAAGGGAATTTTCAGCCGCCTGAGGCAATCCAGGCTAAGCAGCTGATTGAAAAGGAAATTTTCTACCGAATTGGGATCGACACCGCGCCTGGCCGGGCCCCCAACGATAAAACCCGCCGATTCTATAGAGTTGCCCCTGTAACAGCAACTTCGGTTCAGACACCGGTCCGACCAAAATGCTTGAATTTACAGAGGCTTGCGGCGCCAATCGGGGCCATGGAATAAGGGCTGGAGATAGTTTCCGGCAAACCGGTTCAGCTGTTCACCGCTGATGCGATTGCCTGGACTCTCGCCACCATCGCCCGAAGGCCATTTCCGCGGGTGGGGCTGAGGTGCCGCTCCAGGTCCAGCTGCTGGAAATACGTCTCCATGTCGAAGTCGAGGATTTCCTCCGGACGACGGTCCTGATAGGCCGCCATCACCACCGCCAGCAACCCGCGAACAATGTGCGCGTCGCTGTCGACCTGGAAATGAAGCTTGCCACCGGCTTCGCTCACGTCGATCCAGACATTGCTCTGACAGCCCTTCACCAGCCGCTCGGGCGTGTGCAGGGACTCGTCCATCGGCGGCAGGTCTCTGCCGAGATCGATGATGTACTTGTAGCGCTCCTCCCAGTCGTCGAAGAAGGAAATGTCTTCCACTATCTGGTCGGGTGTGGGTAAGGTCATTGCTCAGTTATTCACTCGCATTCTTTGAAATAAAGGGCCAGTCAAAAGAAAAGGCCAGTCTCGAGCTGCGCCTCTTCGCTCATCATCTCGCGGTTCCAGGGCGGATCGAAGACAAGCTCCACATCCACCTTCTTCACATTCGGCACCTTGCCTACCCGGTATTCCACGTCGCTCACCAGCACCGGCCCCATACCGCAGCCCGGGGCGGTCAAGGTCATGGTCACCTTGACCCGATTGCTTTGCTCATCGATGTCGACACCGTAAACCAGGCCGAGGGAAACAATGCTCACCGGAATCTCCGGATCGTAGACCGTATCCAGCGCCTGCCAGACTTGATCGTCGTGAATACGATCATCGCCCGGATCGGCGAATTCCAGCTTTTCCGCTTCATAGCCGATCGCGTCCGCATCAGTACCATCGATGCGCAGCATGTTGCCCTGCCAGGTCACGGTGTAGTTGCCACCGAGCGTCTGGTTCACCCGGAGAAACTGGCCACCAGGAATCGTCACCGGTTCGCCGGAAGGCACGCGCCGTGCCGGACAATCCCGCTGGGTGACCACCATGTTTTGCTGCATAGAAAAAATCCGCTGGACTACTTGGCCTGAGTGAGAGATGAGTTATTGGGTAACGCTGAAGCTTTCGCCGCAGCCACATTCGGCCACCACATTTGGATTTTTGAATTTCACTACCTGGTTGACGCCTTCCCGCACCAGATCGATCTGGGTTCCGCGCAGAATGTCGATGGCTTTCGGGTCGATGGCCAACTTCACACGCTCGCCGGCCTGGACGAGCTCATCACCCTCTTTCGCTTCATCCACCATATCCAGGACATATTGATAGCCAGAGCAGCCGCTCGGGGCAGTACTGAGGCGCAACAATTTATAGCTGTTGTCGGCAGCCAGCTTCTTCTCGAAATGACGCAGCGCCGCGTCAGTGACGGACACAGCCGGCGCGCTGGGATCAAAAGTCGCTACTGTCATCCTCTTTCCTCATTCGTTTTCACAGGTGACCCTCAAGCGGATCGAATTTGTCGTGGCTGGATTGCTTGCAAACAGCCTCTAGCCCAGCAGGTTTCTGACTTTCTGCAGGGCGGTGAATAGTGCGCCCACCTCTTCCAGCGTGTTGTAGAGCGCAAATGAAGCCCGGGCCGTTCCCGGCACCCCGAGGCGCCCCATTAGCGGCTCCGCGCAGTGGTGGCCGGTGCGAATGGCTATTCCCTGGCGGTCCAGCAGGAAACCGACGTCCGCTGGATGGCCCTCGTCCAACACGAAGCTCAGCACGCCCACTTTGTTTCGCGCCGTGCCGACGATGCGCAACCCTTCGAAGGCTTCCGCCTGCTCGGTGGCGCTCTCAATCAGCGCGCGCTCATGAGCCATCACCGCGGGCATGTCCAATGCGCTGAACCACTCAACCGCTTTGCCCATGCCGATGGCATCGGCAATGTTCGGTGTTCCGGCTTCAAAGCGTCCCGGCAGCTCGCCCCAGATCGCTCTCTCATAGGTAACGGTCGCAATCATTTCACCGCCGGTTTGCCACACCGGCCATTCGGCCAGGACCGATTCACGACCCCAGAGTACGCCGATCCCGGTGGGGCCGAACAGCTTGTGGCCGGAGAAGGCGTAGAAATCGCATCCCAGATCCTGCACGTCCACCGGCTCATGAGCGATGCCCTGAGCACCGTCTACCAACACCCAGGCGTTGACGGCCTTCGCTTGTTGGCACAAATCCTTGACCGGGTTGACCGTACCCAGCGCATTGGACACGTGGGGAAATGCCACCAGGCGTGTGCGCTCGTTGAGCAGTTGCCCGAAGGCGGTTAGATTCAATTCGCCGTTTTCGTCAATTGGACACACCACCAACTTGGCGCCGGAGCGCTTGCAGGCCTGCTGCCAGGTCACCAGATTGGCGTGGTGCTCCATTTGGGTAACGAGGACTTCGTCGCCCTCTCGCAGCAACTGCGCCGCGCCGATGGCAACGATGTTGATGGACTCCGTCGTACCGCTGGTCCAGATCACTTCCCGGCGGGAAGCGGCGTTGACAAAGGTGGCGATTGTGTCGCGGGCCTGCTCGTAGCGCTGAGTGGCTTCGTCAGCCAGGCGATGCGCACCACGGTGAACATTGGCGTTACAGGTGGTGTAGTAATCGACCAGCGCATCGATCACGCACTGCGGCTTCTGGGTGGTCGCGGCATTGTCAAGATACACCAGCGGCTTGCCGTCGATTTCCCGCGAAAGAATCGGAAACTGCCGACGGATCGCCTGCACATCGAAAGCCTGCTTGTTAATGACTGCTCCCATGCCGATTGCCTCTACTGCTCGCCCGCTTCACTCGAAACCGGAGCGAATTCCTCGGAGGAAGCCATGGACGCAAAGCGTTCCCGCAACTGCGGACGCAACCACTCGGCCAACCCTTCGTTGGGCATTTGATCGACCAGCTCATTAATGAAACCGAAGTTCAGCATGATCTGTGCCTGAGCGCGGCTAATACCTCGGCTTTGCAGATAGTAGAGGGCCTTTTTGTCGATCTCCGCTACCGTCGCGCCATGAGCGCATTTGACGTCGTCGGCGTAGATTTCCAGTTCCGGCTTGGTAAACACAGTTGCTTTCCTTGACAGCAGCAGGTTGCGGTTATTCAACTCCGCCACGGTCTTCTGAGCGTGACGGTGAATATGAATGCGACCATTGAAAACTGCCCGCGCCTGATCCGCAACAATGCCGCGCACATTTTCTTCGGTGGTGCCATGCGGGACCGCGTGCTCTACGGTTGCATGCAGGTCGAATAGTTCGTTCTGCTGCAGCAGATAGATCGCGTTGAGCTTTGCCTGCGCGTTTTCCCCGTCGTGGATAATGTCGGTGTCGAGCCGGGACAGATTGCTGCCAAAACCGACGATGGTGCTGTTCAACTCGGCACGGTCATCCAGCTTGAAATGGCTGCCGCCCACACCCATCGCTTCGCCGGTTTGCAAAGCAAAGCGGTAATGTTCGAGTTTCGCGCCGGAACCAATTGCGTATTCAGCGAAGCTGGTATTGAAGCTGGCGTGCTCGCCCTGGACCTGCTCAATCACCGCCGCCTGCGCACCTTCGCCCACACTGACCAGTACACGGGTATGTACGTCGGCGCCTTTGGAAACGAGATGAACGATCCGAAGGGGCTTTTCAATGACGGCAGCCGCATCGATTTCAATCAGCAAACCGTCACTGGCGAGAACGTCGTTGACCAGTCCAAAAATGTGCCGGGTCGGCTTCACAGTGCCGAAGAGATCTTTCACCCGCTCACGAGCACCGTCGTCGGCGGACTGCAGCGAAGTGATACGCAAACCAGCTGGCAATTCCTTCATCGGGTTTTCGAAGCGACCATTGCGAATCACCAGGTCGATGCTGTCCACACCTGCGATTTGCTGCGCGTCTGGCGCGGTAGTGTCGACCACTGCAGTAGACAGATCTGCACGTTCCAGTGCAGTAAGCGGCGTATAACGCCAGGCTTCCACTTTGCGCGAGGGCCAGGGCGCTTCACGCAGCAAAGCGAGGGATTCCCGCCGCTGTGGCGCGAGCCAGTCATCCATGGTTTCCGCACGCGCAATGGCGCTCTGCAACCACTCACTCATGCCGGGCGCTCCTGCCCCACCGCTTCCTGATCCGGCGCCTTGGCCAACCAGGCGTAGCCCTGGGCTTCCAGTTCATGAGCGAGAGATGCATCGCCGCTGCGCACGATCTTGCCGTCGGACAGGACGTGCACATAGTCGGGCTTGATGAAATCCAGCAGGCGCTGATAGTGGGTGACGACGATGAAGCTGCGTTCCGGTGAGCGCTGGCTGTTGACACCTTCGGCGACCATTTTAAGTGCGTCGATGTCCAGGCCGGAATCGGTTTCGTCAAGAATGCAGAGGCTCGGCTTCAGCAGCAACATCTGCAGTATTTCGTTGCGCTTTTTCTCGCCGCCGGAAAAGCCTTCGTTGACACCGCGCTTGAGAAATTCCGCCGGCAGGTTCACCTGCTTGCAGGCTTCGCGAGCCATACGCAGGAATTCCGCTGAGCTCATCGGCTCTTTAGCTTGGGCGCGATACTTCGCGTCCACTGCCGCTTTCAGAAACTCCAGATTGCTGACACCGGGGATTTCCACGGGGTACTGAAAAGCGAGAAAGAGGCCGGCATGGGCGCGCTCTTCCGGCTCAAGCTCCAGAAGGTTCTCACCGTTCAGCGTCACAGAGCCTTCTTCCACGGTATAACCATCCCGTCCGGACAGAACGTAGCCCGTCGTGCTTTTGCCGGAACCATTGGGTCCCATGATCGCGTGAACTTCGCCGGGTTTTACCGACAGATTAAGCCCCTTCAAAATGGTCTTGCCGTCAACGCTCGCGACCAAATTTTCAATAGATAGCATAGATGAACCTTGTTTCAGATCTTCGATTCGAGTTCCGGAACGTCAGCGCTTTCGCTGCGTAAGCAGTTGATTTTTAGCCTACCGAGCCTTCAAGGCTGATTTCGAGCAGCTTCCCGGCTTCAACGGCGAATTCCATCGGAAGTTCCCTGAAGACGTCCTTGCAGAAGCCGTTGACGATCATGGATACCGCTTTCTCGGTATCGATCCCTCGCTGGCGGCACAGGAACAGCTGGTCGTCGCTCACCTTGGAGGTGGTCGCTTCGTGCTCGACCACGGCGCTGGGATTACGACTTTCCACATAAGGGAAGGTGTGCGCACCGCACTGATCGCCGATCAGCAGCGAATCGCACTGGGTGTAATTGCGCGCTCCGTCGGCGCCCGGATTCATTCGCACCAGGCCCCGATAGGCGTTGTTGCTCTGGCCGGCCGATATCCCCTTGGAAATGATCGTCGATCGGGTGTTCTTGCCGATGTGAATCATCTTGGTACCGGTATCAGCCTGCTGCTTGCCGCGGGTCAGCGCCACCGAGTAGAACTCGCCGATGCTGTTGTCGCCGCGCAGAATACAGCTGGGATACTTCCAGGTGATTGCCGAACCGGTTTCCACCTGGGTCCAGGATATCTTCGCATTGCGATGACATTCGCCGCGCTTGGTCACGAAGTTGTAGATACCGCCACGACCTTGCTCGTCGCCGGGATACCAGTTCTGAACGGTGGAATATTTGATTTCCGCGTTATCCAGGGCCACCAGTTCCACCACCGCAGCGTGCAGCTGATTTTCATCGCGCTGCGGCGCCGTGCAGCCTTCCAAATAGCTTACGTGACTGCCTTCTTCGGCAATGATCAGCGTGCGCTCGAACTGGCCGGTGTTCTGCTCGTTGATGCGGAAGTACGTGGACAGCTCCATCGGGCAGCGCACACCCTTGGGGATGTACACAAAGGAGCCGTCGGTGAACACGGCGCTGTTCAGCGCTGCATAGAAGTTGTCCCGCTGCGGCACCACGCTGCCCAGATATTTCTTCACCAGTTCAGGATATTCCTGAATGGCTTCGGAAATAGGACAGAAGATCACACCCGCTTCCGCCAGCTTTTCACGGAAGGTGGTCACCACGGACACGGAATCGAAAACCGCGTCTACCGCAACGCCGGCCAGCATCTGCTGTTCGAGCAGCGGAATACCCAGCTTTTCATAAGTGCGCAGCAGTTCCGGGTCCACTTCGTCCAGGGATTTGGGTTTGTCCTTCATGGACTTGGGAGCGGAGTGGTAGGAAATCGATTGGAAATCAATGGGCGGATAATCCACGTGGGCCCAGGTGGGCTCCTCCATTTCCTTCCAGATTCTGAATGCCTTCAAGCGCCACTCGAGCATCCAATCGGGCTCGCGCTTGATCGCGGAGATGCGGTAGATCACATCTTCGTCGAGGCCGGGCGGAAAGGTTTCCGACTCGATATTGGAAACAAAACCGGCTTCGTACTCGCGCTTCAATGCCTTGTCGATTTGCTCAGTCATACAACAACTCTTTCAACTGATTCGTTTCTTGCCCGCTGCGGGTCAGGCAGCCTGCAATTGCGCCACGGTCCTGCGAATGGATTCCACCGCCCGCTCAACGTCGCTGGCGGTTGTGAATCGGCCCAGAGAGATTCGCAGGGAACTGAGGGCGTCTTCATCTTTCACGCCCATGGCCTTTAATACGTAAGACGGCTCCATACTCGCCGAGGTGCAGGCGGAGCCGGTTGACACCGCGATTTCCCGCAGAGACAACAGCAACATCTCGCCTTCGAGACCGGAGAAGCACACATTCAGATGCGCCGGGCTTACCTGCTCGGCGCTGCCGTTGCGCTTGACGCCCGGCAGATCGGCGATGCCAGCCCATAGCGAATCCCGCAAGCCGGCGATTCGCTCCGATTCTTCAGCGCGATTTTCCAGCGCCAGCCGAGCGGCTTCACCCATGCCCACAATCTGGTGGGTGGGCAGTGTACCGGAACGCAGGCCCCGTTCGTGGCCGCCGCCGTGAATTTGCGGCGCAATCTCCCGCTGAATCGCACGGCGCACGTAAAGTGCGCCGATACCTTTGGGTCCGTAGAACTTGTGGGCCGACAGGCTGAGCAGGTCCACACCCAGTGAATCCACGTTCAAATCCAGCTTGCCAGCTGCCTGCGCGGCGTCCACGTGCAGCAGCACACCCGCTCCGCGGCAGGCCTCGCTGATCTCCGCAATCGGATTGATCACGCCGGTTTCATTGTTCACCATCATCAGGCTCACCAGGCGGGTCTCGGGGCGAAGCGCCTCCTTTACCTGCGCAGCGCTGATGACTCCGCCGGCATCGGGCTTCAGCCAGCTGACCGCCACCCCGCGGCTTTCCAGCCAGCGGGCGGGATCGATAACCGCCTTGTGCTCAATCACCGAGGTGATCAAGTGTCCGCCGAAACCGGCCGCCTCGAAAACACCCTTGAGCGCCAGGTTATTGGACTCGGTCGCGCCGCTGGTCCAGACCACTTCGCGGGGATCACAGCCCAGCAGGTCCGCAACCTGGCGGCGCGCGAGCTCAACTTTCTCTTCCGCCTGCCAACCATAGACATGGGAGCGGGAGGCCGGATTGGCGAAGGTCCCCTCCAGAGTCAGGCAGGCGGTCATCGCGTCGGCCACCCGGGAGTCCATGGGTGTGGTTGCGGCATAGTCCAGGTAAATAGGCTTACTCGTCATAAGGATATTTTACAGGAGCCTCGCTTACATGAGCTGGAGTTTTTGCTCGCGGTTCTTCTTTTCCTCGTTTTCCTGGCTTTCCTCGGCATCCTGCCGCTCGGAGACCGACTTCACATCCTTGCGGGCAACCAGGCTCGCCAGACTGATGCCACTGAGAAACTGGTGAATTTGCTCGCTCAAGTCACACCACAGGTAATGAGTGAGGCATACCTGTCCCTTCTGGCAGTTGCCGGCACCGCCGCAGTTGGTGGCGTCGATGGATTCGTTCACGGCATCGATGATTTGCGCAACAAAGATCTGGTCGGCTGGCCGACTCAGGCGATAGCCGCCGCCGGGGCCGCGCACGCTGCTTACCAGCTCGTTCTGTCTGAGCTTGGAAAAAAGTTGCTCGAGATAGGACAGAGAAATCTCCTGTCGCTTGGATATATCGGATAAACTAATGGGCCCACGATCGGCATGCAGTGCCAGATCCAGCATGGCGGTTACCGCATAACGGCCCTTGGTGGTCAGTCGCATCGCAACTCCTCTCCTCACCTCTCAAAGGTGGCTGATTATCTTATAACCTAGTAATTTGGTCAAGTATTTAACTGAGCAGAATACTCAACTATTCGTTAGACCTATAACGCGCCGTTTTGTCTAATTTCTGCGCAGAATTTGTTAAATATTGTTAGTCGCGGCGTCCTTACATTCAGCCAGGGGTCAGAATCCGATAGCATGCCCTGCGAGGAAAGCTTCGCGGGATCAATCGCTTAGCTTGCATTTCAGATCTGAGGAGCCCTTATGAAGAACTCACGTGCTTTGCTTTGGCGGTGGCTGTTGCTGACGGCGACACTGTGGAGCATTCAGGCTGGAGCCGGGCAGTATAACTCTGTCATGAATATCGGCGATCCCATGCCCGACTTCTCTGAGCTGCCGACTGTGTCCGGCGAGACCATTTCCTCAAGGCAAATCAAGGAAGACGTGGTGGTGCTCGTTTCCCTCTCCAATACCTGCCCTTTTTCCCGCGGCATCGAAAAGGACCTGATTGCGCTGGTGGATGAGTTTCATGACGAGTCTGTCAAAGTGATAGCGATGAGCTTCAATATAAATAGCCTCGACAAGATGCCCAAGATGAAGGAACGCGCCAAGGAAAGCGGCTTCAACTTCGCCTACCTGCGTGATGAGAGTCAGGAGTTAGGTCGTGCGCTCGGCACTTCGGTGACGCCGGAATTCTTCGTGTTCAATAAAGATCGTGAGTTGGTCTACATGGGTCTGCTGCACAATTCTCCCGCCATGGAGCAAGGTCCCGGCAAGTCGGTCTATTTGCGAGGCGAGCCCAAGGATTTTTACGTGGAAAATGCCGTCCAACACGCGCTGGCCAGCACCGAGGATCAGATCGAGGTGCGCGAGACCAGCGCCTATGGCTGTACAGTGGAGTATTACAATGGTCTTTGATTTGTCTCTAGTGAATCGCGCAGGCAAGCTGCTCGCTGCCGCCGCATTGTCGTTGGCTTTGCTTGCCTGCGACAACAGCGACACTACCGCTATTGTCGGCACGCCCGCCGCGGCGGAGATGAAGCCGGTCAGCTTTCAGCAGTGGGACAAGCAGTTGGCCAGCTACCAACCTTCTGTTGTAGTCGTGGATCTGTGGGCCATGTGGTGCACCTCCTGCATCAAGCGCTTCCCCAAGATGGTAGACATGCATGACAAGTACAGCCCTCAGGGAGTGCAGATCGTCGCCCTGAATCTCGACAATCGCGACGACCCCACCGCTCTACAGCAGGCGCAGGATTTCCTTCGCGAGATCAATGCCACCTTCGACAACTATCACATGGATGAGAATATGATCGACGCCTTTGAGCACTTCAAGCTCATTGGCATCCCCGCCGTGATCATCTACGACGGTCAGGGAAATGAGCGATTCCGCCTGACGGGGGATAACCCGAGCAAGCAGTTCACTGATCAGGACATCGAAAACGCAATCAACGAGCTGCTGGCAGAGCAGAAGATGGCGGCGAGATAGGCTGCCTGTGCACTAAGCCGGCCTCCGGCACTCCCCCGCCAGTCCGGCGACCCCCCGGGTCACTCCGGCGAGCTCTCATGTCAATCCGGCGAGCCCCCCGCGTCAATCCGGCGAGCCACCGCCCGGTTGGCGAGCCCCCGCGTCATTCCGGCGCAGGCCGGAATCCATGTCCAGGCCGGCATCGTCAGCTCGATTTAGATTCCGGCCTGCGCCGGAATGACGGGGTGTTCTTTTCAGGATCCAGTCGCGTCGGGTCGGTCGTCTTAGGTCTTAGGTCTTAGGTCTTAGGTCTTACGATTCTCCATGGCTCGACTCCCCACTCTCCCCTTTCAAGTCCCGAATCCGGTTATCGGTATGAAAAATATAATTCTGCGTGGCGGTCAAAACGCCCCGCAGAATGCTCAATTCCATTTCGTCCGGGCGAATGCGTGCGTAGAGGCGACGCAAACGGGTCATGGTCTGGCGGGGGTTTTCGGGGTCGAGAAAGCCCAGGGTTTCCAGCGTGTCCTGCAGATGAGAGAAGTAATACTCCAGATCCTGCTGCTTGGCTGGCGGCTGATCCCAATCATCGAAGTGCGGTAGCTTGCCCTCTTTCGCCGTCAGGTAAGCCATGCGGATCTCGTAGCAGATCACCTGCACGGCGGCGCTGATGTTCAGTGCACTGTAATCGGGGTTGGAGGGAATGTGCACGTGAAAATGGCACTGCTGGAGCTCTTCATTGGTAAGCCCCCGATCTTCACGCCCGAAGACAATGGCAATCTCATGCTCTGCCGACTCAGCCCAGCTGCGCTCGCCGCATTCGCGCGGTGTCAACAAGGGCCAGGGGATTCTCCGCTCGCGGGCGCTGGTGCCCACCACCATGGCGCAGTCGCCCACCGCGTCCGCCAATGTTTCCACCACAACAGCCTTGTCCAGCACGTCTGACGCGTTAGCCGCGCGCCAGACCGCCTTTGGCGACGGGTAGTCCTGCGGCTCCACCAGATACAGGCGCGACAGGCCCATGTTTTTCATTGCGCGCGCAGCCGCGCCCACGTTGCCGGGATGGCTGGTATTCACCAGTACGATGCGGATGTTGTCGAAAGTCGGTTGCTTGCTCATGAATGATTATTTCGCGGCTGAAGGGTCTAAAAAAAGATGGCGCCGCGGCTAGCGACAGGGCCGCAAAGTTTAGCAAATGCGCGGGACGCTGGTATACTGCGCGGCCCCTTGCATTCGCATCCGATTCACCTCGTCCTCTGGAACTCGCCTATGGAACCCATGCTCAATGTCGCGCTGAACGCAGCCCGGAAAGCAGCCAGACTGGTGGAGCAAGCCGCCGAGCGGCTGGACAAGGTGGTAGTGGAGAAAAAGTCATCCAATGATTTTGTGACTCAGGTGGACCGGGCAGCGGAAGAAGAGGTGATTTACCACTTGCGCAAAGCCTACCCGGATCATGCCATCCGCGGTGAAGAGTCCGGGCTACATGAGGGCAAGGGAAGCGAGTACGAGTGGTTGATCGATCCCATCGACGGCACCACCAACTTTATTCATGGCATTCCTCACTTTTGCGTCTCCATTGCCTGCCTGCGCAATGGTCGCGTGGAGCACGCGGTGATCGTGGATCCCATCAAGCGGGAAGAATTCGCCGCATCACGCGGCAAAGGCGCTCAGCTCAACGGGCGCCGCATTCGGGTCAGCTCGCGGCACGGTCTCGACGGAGCGCTGATCGGCACCGGCATTCCATTCAACGGTTTCGCCTTCGAACATATCGAAGCCTATCTTGCCTGCATGCGTGATGTGGCTGGACAGACCGCGGGAATTCGCCGCGCCGGTTCGGCCGCGTTGGACCTTGCCTATGTGGCCGCTGGTCGTTTCGACGGCTTCTGGGAGATCGCGCTGAAGCCCTGGGATATGGCCGCTGGCGTGCTGCTGATCAAGGAAGCGGGTGGACTGGTTTCCGATTTGAAGGGCGGCGAAAGCTATATGGAAACCGGCAACATTACGGCGGCGCCACCCAAGGTCTTCCGCAGCCTGGTACA
Source organism: Proteobacteria bacterium 005FR1 (assembly GCA_026192395.1). Taxonomy (GTDB): domain Bacteria; phylum Pseudomonadota; class Gammaproteobacteria; order Pseudomonadales; family Cellvibrionaceae; genus WACF01. The sequence continues at coordinate 154,840 of WACF01000002.1, read as the reverse complement.
GATCACTCAGAAGCATTTGGGCCACGTGTAGCCACTGTAATGAAGGGCTTTCGGCTTCTCCTTAGCTTCGCGTCTGAGTAGCCTAGCCCTCGGGCTGAGGCTCGGGAAGCGGCTCGACGGCTAGCAACTCGTTGAGCGTTTCCATCAACTCATTGATATTGACCGGCTTGGTGAGATAAGCCCGGAAGCCCGCCTTCAGACCCCGCTCCACATCATAAGCCATCGCGTTTGCAGACAAGGCAATCACGGGTATGCCGGCGGTCGCGGGATCTTTTTTCAACACTTTCAACGCTTCGAAACCGTCGATGCCTGGCAGATTGATGTCGAGGATAATCAGGTCGGGCCTCTCGGTACGCGCCCGATAAAGACCACGAAACGCTTCGTCAGCGGTGCGCAAGCGAATCTGTGGGAAGCGCTCCATGATCTGCTCCATCAGGCGCAGGTTCGAGGCGTTGTCTTCGATGTACAAGACCCGGCGCTCGCCCGCGATCTCGAGACCAATCGCCTGCCCGTTCGACTCACGTCTTTGCGGTTCGCTATCGGCGGTGGTCCACTGCTCGGCGCGCTTGAAAGTGACCCGAAAGCAGGTACCCTGCCCCGGCTCGCTGAAAAAATCCAGCTTCCCTCCCATCATCTCCACCAGCTGCTTGGTGATGACCAGCCCCACGCCCGAGCCTTCCGTGCTGGTCTGTTCGGCACCCAAGCGATTGAAGGGCTCAAATACGGCGTCGTATTGTGATCGGTGGATTCCATAACCGGTATCGTGAACTTCAATGGTCAACACGCCCGTCTCCGTGCCCACAAAGCGGATTGCCACCGAGCCGTGATCGCGATTGTATTTGATCGCATTGCTGAGCAGATTCAGAACCACCTGCTTGAGGCGGACCGCATCGGCAAACAGATAAACGTTTTCCAGACCGTTGGTTTCCGTGACTACGACGATTTTTCGAACGTCGGCAAGCGACTGCATCAGGCCGCGACATTCGTCGACAATCCGGCTGGGCAGCACCGGCTCCAGTGACAAGGTGAGCTTGCCCGATTCGATCTTCGCGAGATCCAGCACATCGTTGATTAGACGCAGAAGGTGCTGACCGGCCTTGCGAATCTCCCGGATGTTCTCCCGCTGGCTCTTGGTCAGGTTGCTCTCGTAATCGAACAGCTGGGAAAAACCGAGAATTGCATTGAGCGGCGTGCGCAGTTCGTGGCTCATGCTCGACAGAAACTCGCTCTTGGCGCGATTGGCTTTTTCCGCGGCCTCCTTGGCCTGGACCACCCGCTCCTCGGCCTGCTTCAATTCGGTGATGTCGAGGTTGGTACCGGAGAAACTGACGGCCTCGCCTTGATCGTTGAAAATCGCCTGGCCACGCGCTCGCAGCCAGTAAAGTTTGCCGCCACCGCCGGTGATTCGGTATTCCACATCGAAAGGCGCTTCGTTGCGCAGATGCCGCTTCCATGCCTCGTCGACTCTGATGCGATCTTCGGGAATGATGTGCTCGCGGTACTTGCGGAAATGGTCCATCCCCTTCTGCAGATCTTCATCAGAAACGGGAATGCCGATCTGCTCGAAACAGCGCTTGGAAAAAAAGAAGGTGTCCTCTTCGGCCGACCACTCCCAGACACCGTCATTGGACGCGTTGATAATTCGCATCTGTCGCGCTTCTCGACGACGCGTTTCATCTTCCGCCTCTTTGATGCGGGTAATGTCGAAATTGATTCCGGAGAGGTAAATGGCGCGACCGTTTTCATCGCGCACCGAATCCGCCAGACATTGCGACCAGCGATAACTGCCGTCTTTAGCGCGAACCCGGAATGTCACGTCGATCCCGACACCGGTTTTCAGGTGTTCGACTATGGCATGTTGAGAGTGCTCGCGATCATCCGGGTGAATAAGCTCAGGAAGGCGACGGGCATCATCGATTGAAGGCACGTCCGCCTCGCCATAGCCCAGCTGCTGCCAGAACTCGCCACTCCAGTCGAAGTGGTGAGTGCGCATGTCCCAATCCCAGAATCCATAACCGCTGCTGCTGTCAAAAATCCGTTGATGCCGGGCGACGATTTTTCGCAATGCTTGCGCATCCAGCGACTGCAGATCGTCCCCAGTTAACCAAAGTCGCTTGGCCATGTGCCCCATCCACCATCCTTTGGGTGACTTGTTCCTACCGAATGTCTCCGGTTGAGACTCCTACCAGGCCGGCACTGTGACTGCGTCGCCCTCGCTGGTTCAGCTGGCTATCTCAATTCGTTATTTTGCCCTTGGCAGGCGGTAGGCTATTTTTAAGTTGTCACGCCGTCAAGCGTTTGACACCAGGGAGCCTCTGAATAACGAGTTGTGCTGTAAGCCAGAGAGCCATCACAGTTGTTCAGAAGCCCCCCAACATTGCTGACTGTGCGTTGCGCAAGGGCGATGGTTGGCAGTTCGCGACCAAGCGTAAGGGCGACTCAGCGACACCTGCCTCCATTGCAGATCCTTCTCACAGCGTCTCGGCATTCCCCACAGCCTTGCTGCTGTTTATTATTGGCATCATGGAGTAGCCGATGAACCCGGAAACCCTGCCCATCGTCGGGCAAAATCCCGCAAACCAGCCGATCATGGCCGACCTCCTGATCAGCTACCTGCGGGAGCTCCAAGTCGAATACGTTTTCGGCATCCCCGGGGGTGCCATCGAGCCTCTCTACAACGCACTTGCGCGCAGTGAACGATGCGGTAGCGGCCCGCGACCGATTACGGTTCGTCATGAAACCGGCGGCGCCTTCATGGCCGACGGCTACTACTGCCAGACGGGCAAGCTGGGCGTGTGCTGCGCCACCACCGGACCGGGCACCACCAACATTGTCACCGGCGTGGCCTCGGCCTACGCCAACCACATTCCCATGCTGGTGATCACCGGGCAAACGGCTCTGAACTCCTTCGGCAAGCAGGCCTTCCAGGAATCTTCCTGCACCGGCATCAACACGCTCGCCATGCTCGAACCCTGTACCCGCTTCAATACGCTGGTATTACACCCCGGCCAGTTCGAACTGAAACTGGTTACCGCACTGATGAATGCGCTTGGCCCCAACCCCGGTCCCGTTCACCTCAGTGTGCCCATCGACGTGATGAACGCGCCTCATCCCACCGGCACGCCTCAGTACGATATCAAAGCGCTCCTGCCCGCGTTGTCCTCCGTGGACTCCGGCACTGTGGCCAAGCTCGTCGAACGTCTGAATGCCGCCAATAAAACGATTTTCGTACTCGGCGAAGGCAGTCGCCACGCGATCAGCGATGTGATCCTAGCCGCGCAACTGCTGCAGGCGGACATCATCACCACCCCGCAAGGCAAGGGGCTGGTCAGCCCCTATCATCCCTTGTACAAAGGTGTCATCGGCTTCGCCGGTCACCAGAGCGCCGTGCAAAGTCTACGCGATCCAGAAGTGGATACCATCGTCTGCGTCGGCGCCGCCCTCAGCGAATGGGCCACCAACGCTTGGGATTCCAGCACCCTGATGAACCAACGCCTGATTCACATCGATCAGGAAGAACATAACTTCGCCATGACGCCGATGGCGAACATGCACGTGCGCGGCAGCATCGCCGGCACCTTCGAGACCCTGCTCCAACTATTGTCTTGTGAATCGGTGGAAACCTTCCCGGAAGTTAGCGCGAAGCCGCGCGAACAATGGTCCTTCACCATCGACGACCCAGCCGGTTTTCAATCCGATACGTCTCCCATCCATCCGGCACGGGTAATGCGCGAGTTGCCAAACTATTTTCCACGCAACACGCGCTACATCGCCGAGCCGGGCAACAGCTTCGCCTGGGCGATCCATTATCTTCACCCCCATGATCAGCGCATGCGCGGCTCGCGAAATTTCGGCAGCACTCTCTTTAAAACCTGGATCGAATTCGCCTCCATGGGCTGGGCCATCGGCAACGCGGTCGGCGCCGCCCTGGCATTGAAGAACCAGCCAGTGGTCTGCATTACCGGCGACGGCAGCATGCTGATGAGTGGCCAGGAAATTACCGTGGCCATCGAGCACAAGCTGCCGCTGATTTACATCGTGCTCAATGACAATGCGCTCGGGATGGTCAAGCATGGCCAACGCCTGACCGGCGCCGAGCGGATCGCCTGGGAGATTCCGCGCGTGGACTTCGCGGCAATGGCGCGAGCGATGGGAGCCAAGGGAATGCGCATCGAGGCGGCAAAAGATTTTGAACAACTGAAGGCCTTTGATATTCGCAATCTGGACGGCCCCATGCTGCTCGACGTTGTCATAGACCCGGAAGCGGTACCGCCGATTACGAAGCGTACGGATGTTCTTAAGGAAATCGCTGTATCGAAGGCTGCCGGCAGCATCGGAGAAACAGAAAAGTGACACAGCAAAAAACTGCTCTGGTAACCGGCGGCAACTCCGGAATCGGCTTTGCCACCGCCGCACTACTGAAAAAACATGGGTACTTAGTAACGATCTCCGGTCGTAGCGAAGCCGCATTGCTTGAGGCTGCCGCGCAGCTGGGAGTCGATCATGCAGTCGCCGAGATGGCGAACCCGGAACATCTGGAGCGCCTTGCTGCCGGTTTTCCCCATGGCCTCGACCTGTTGGTAAACAATGCGGGAATTGCGCAGTTCATGCCGATGGAAGCCCATACCGCAGCGATAATTGATCACTGCTTTCAGGTCAATGTGCGCGGCCCCATGCTGCTGACGCAGGCATTGCTCGGCAGCCTCGAACAGCGCAGCGGCAGCGTCGTGAATGTTTCCTCGATCATTGTGGAAAATGGCAAACCGCATGCGAGCCTCTACGCCGCTACCAAAGGCGCCGTCGATGCAATGGTTCGGAGTCTGGCCTTAGAGCTCGCACCTCGCGGAATTCGCGTCAATGCGGTTTCACCGGGTGCAATCGAAACGCCCATGGTGGATAAGCTGGGCATTCCCGACGAGCTCAAACCGGCCCTCATCCAAGAACAGAGCAACGCGATTCCCATGAAGCGCTTCGGCCAGCCGCGCGAAGTTGCCGAGGTAATTCTTGCACTGGCAAAGTCAAGCTATGTCACCGGCGCGATTTGGAAAGTGGACGGTGGAGTGAATGCCTGCTAAGCGCAGCGTGCCGGGCGCGAAGATGCTACGGAAGCTCCCTGGGCGGCACGCCTTGGTAATCGATGTCTTCACAACGCATCGGCAGGAAGGTACCGGCCGGTTTTCCTCTCGTGTCCAGGTAGCAAGCCGTGACGCCGCTGGATACGCCAACAGCCATGATCCGGTAGGCCTCTTCGGGCGTGTAGCCCTGATCGGACCAGAATGCTGAAACGTAACCATTGACGTTGATGCTTTCGGAGTAGACCTGCGCTATGTGATCATTTATGGCGAAGGCCAGTGCGAGATGTTCGCCAACGGGGAAGCCTTTTTCCTCTCTTACCCGCTCCAGCGCTGGCACCCGCTCGTCGCCTTTTGCAATCGGCCTTGCGTAACCCATCATCGATGGCTTGCCACCATGTCGCGCAGCCTCCTTGCGCACGATATCCTCTACCGACATTCCTTCTTTGTACTGCCTGAGCGCATCCTGGATAAAGGCCAAGCCTTCGAGCAAGGGTCTGATTCCGTAAGAGCGCGCGTCCGTCGCCAGGGTACCGGCAAGCGTCGAGGCCAAGGCGGAAGCTCTTGATGTACCACCCAGAGCGCCGATATTGTTGCACCAGATTCTTGGATCAGGCCAGCTCAGACAGATGTGGACGGCCTCGAAAAAATCCGCCAGCCTTCTCTCCGGCATGCGACCAGTTGCGTTGAATATCACAACCTGCATGTAGGAAAGCTTGCCGACGAAGTCTTCCATCATTTCGTAGCCACGGTTGACGACGCCCTTGCCGATGACCCAACCTCCGATGTTACTTCTGACCACCCCGCGATTGTGGTCCCAAATCGAGGTGCTCACAGCGGATTTTTTATCCTTCATTTCGTCTGCTCCTCGATGATGTAGTCGCTGCACCGGGGAAGGGCATCGCGGTCAGCGGTTTGCTCGCCAGTTCGATACCATGCGCAAACAGCCCGGGCGCGCTCATGATCTGAAAAATGCCGGGTGCGACCCTCGGTTGGAATCCGAGGTCCGCCAAGGTCGCCGCTACGACTCCTGTACTGAGCCAGCCCATTTGCGCCGTATTCAGGATCTTGCTGAACTCCGCAGCCCATTTCATCACCGGCCCGGCCGCAGGCAGGCGCAAGAGTTGTTCAGCGATCGCTGAGCTCATCTCATCGATGCTCCCGTAGAATGACCCGAAACCGGGAGCCACATGGAAATCCCCCTCGCGGTCCGACGAACCGACTGTGTGTAGTAGCTCTCGCGCAAGGTCTTGCGGCGACTTTTTCAGATTCTTTCGAAGCCACCGCAAAGCTGGCTCCACCTCGCCTGAGCCCAAGTGCTCGCCACCGAATATGCTTAGCGCAACCGGCAGAATGTTGGACGGGTCGGTTTTGCCGACGCCGGCGTTCATCGCGGCTCTGGTGGCAGCATGGCGCGGACCCGGATTGATAAATGACACCATAAGACTTGCGAATAACTCTGCTTCGTGCTCGTTTGGCAGCTCTCCACGGAACAGCAAATAGATAACATCGCTGAAGCTTCGCTTTGAAGCGAGCTCAAGGATGTTGTATCCGTGGCAATAGCTCGCCTTGGCAACATACGGGTTCTCTGAAGAGGGTTCTTCCAACCATATACGCGTCGTGATTCGATCCGCGAATTTTTCGGGCCGGCGGGAAACGGTGAACTTGCGAGATGCCGGAAGCGGCTCCAAGTCAGACATCGAGGCTCCTGAACGGGTCAAAAGAGAAGAGGAAAAAATCGAGCCTGCTCGTCGAAGAGCAAGGCTCAATGGATGCGGAAGACCGCTTCAAGCAATATGCGTCGACTTTCCAGCGGATGATCATGCGGGATGCTGGGACCGGGTCCTACACTCGGCTCTCTGGCGTCCTTTCCGAGAAGATTGTCGACCGAAAGCACGAAGTCGGCAAATTGGAACAGATTTTCACTGCGGACGGCCACGTCAAGTAGCGTGTAGTCGCCCACCTCTTCTCTCGAATCAAACGCCGCACGTGAGCGCTCTCCCACATGGCGCACTTGGCTCGACAAGAACAGATACGGCGTCATTCGCCAGCTTGCGTCGAGGTACGCAAGTCGCTGTGGAGCGTCTGGAACGCTGTGCCCGTTTGATAGATTTTCGGACTGCTGGAGAGAGTAACTGCCTTTCAGGGAAAAACGGTCGGTGATCCGCCAACTCGTTTCAAGTTCGAGCCCATAACCTTCCTGATCGTGGACATTTTGCGCCAAGCTACTTCCACCTGGTAAATCGTCAGCATCAACGTAGTCGATCAGCCCTTCGATCAGATAATGAAACAGAGACAGCTTGCTGTCGAAATCGTAGGAGGGCCTGTAGTCGAATACCAATTCAACCGTGTCGATCTCTTCGGGGTCGACTTCGGGATTGCCCACAGTTACCGGATTGTTGATAGAGAACTGCTCAGAAAAAGAAGGCGCGCGAAACGCATGGCCGTAGAGCAGCTTTGAAGTCAGCTGATAGCTGGTGTGCCAAACAAGGGCCAAGCGAGGATTGATCGTCGAGCTAAAATCAGAATAGTCGTCGAGCCGAACGCCCGCTGTGAGCTCCCAGTCTTTGTAAAAAAGCCATTCATCCTGCAGCGAGACAAATTTCAGGTGGCGACTTTCATCCTGCATGTAGATGAATTCGGTATTACTCACATCGACGAGCGCTCCGCCTGCCACGGGCTGGGTACCGTCGATAACCCCCGGTCCGAAGTTTTTCGACTCGAAGGTGTTCAGGTCCTGGCTCTTGTATCCGGTGGCAATACGCAGTCGGTGCGAAGCGAATCCGTCGTAGAAAGCCGCGAATTCGAGAGCCGTGCTCCGGTCGATCCCGCCAGGTTCGGCCCTGAGCCCGTGGGGGAACTGCACCAAAGATGGCCCGGACGAAAGATTGAAGTCAAGGTTGCCGTCACTCCCGATCGGCAGTACAGCTTCTTGCGGAAAAATGGTGTAGTGACTCTGCTGCTCAAGGCGAAACGCGTTGTAATTGGCCATAAAACGCCAGTGATCGAGTCGGCTTTCGCTGTCGAACCCTATTCGAAGGAGATCCTGCTGAACATCCTGATAGCCGTCGGGGTCCAGGGCCTCTGCAACCCCGGCGCCGATACCCCCGCGCTTCTGCGTCCAGCGATTTAGGGACAGCTCCCAATGCGGGCGTGCCGCCGTAAGCTGCGCACTGGTGATATCGTAGTGAGTCGAAGCCGGGCCTGGGGCTTTCGATGCACCCGTTCCCAGAACTGCATCGAGCGTGCTTTGGAGATCAGCCGTGATTACCCGATCACGGTCGCCCTCGGACTCAAGCTCTTCAATGCTGAGCCCCATGGTCCAGCCCAGCCATTCCCCTGAAGCTTGAATCCATCCGCCATGTGTGTCGAACGACCCCCCGACTGCGCCGGCTTCGAAAGCAGCCATATTCGCCGGGCTTTTTGTAATGATATTGATCACACCTGCAAACGCATCGGCACCGTAAACGGCCGATCCCGGACCACGGATTACTTCAACTCTCTCCACGTTCTTTAAGGGCATTCTGAAGGTCGGCGCCCGGGATCCCGTGAACAGCTCCGAGATGGGGTACCCATCGATCAGCATCAGAACCTGAGGATTCAATCGGGTGTGTATGCCACGGATCGAGATAAGAGAACTGTAGCGGCTTGAAAGGGAGACGTGAACGCCGGGCACGGCGGTCAGCACTTCTTCCAGCGTCAGCGCTCCCATTCTTCGGATGTCTTCCGCCGTAATGACGGTCGCCACAGAAGGCGCATGTCGCAGCGGTTTTTGAGTGCCCGTGGCGATACTGACGGTTTCCTCATCGCCGTAGAGCAGTGCCAGCGGATTATCCCGCTCCTGAGCGTGGGCAATCGGGCTGGCGACGGCGCCGGCCAGACTGCAGGCCCAAGCCAGTGCGAAAGCTGACTGCCGGAAAATGTGAATCTTTGCAAGTGGAGTTGGCGCTCTCATGCGTGATCGCCAACCCTCGCCATTGTTTTTGAGCATAGTTGTGCGCTTGGGTACATCATTGCAGTGTGTGCTGACCGGGCATAAGAAGTCTTGATGAAGTGTAGGCGCGGAATAAGGCAAGCACCAACTGATCGATATACGTTTTTTGAACACATGCCCAAAAAAGAATAGCGATTCTGAATTAGTCGCTTCGCAAAGGTTTAGCCGGCAGGAGTCAAGGGATTGATCTATGTTTGAGGCACTTCACATTCCCGATTGCACGCGGCTTTTTGGTCTAGTATTGAGATATGAGTCAGCCCTCTTTCATGCGGATCCGCATTGCCGCCATCCTGCGCCTGTCGTTGTGCGCAGTCGTATGCCTATGCCCGCTCCTGACGAGGGCCGAGGGGGTCGGCATCCTGGTTCCGGAGGTGCGTGGACCCTACTGGCAGGTATACCGCAACATCATCGACGGAGTGAAAGCCGAGTTTCAAAACGACGCGCAGCATTTCGTCATCTCTTCCCATACCTCGCCGGCGGCCGTTCAGCAGTGGCTGGATAAAAACGAAATAACCGCGTTGGTCGCGCTTGGCAATGAGTGCCTTGCCCATGTTCCGGCAAACTCCCAAATGCCGGTGGTAGTGGGAGGAACCATTCTCAAGCCAGGCGGTGAATCGCTGGCGGGTATCACTCTGAATCCTTCCCCGCAGCTGCTGTTCGAAGGGCTGGTCGCGATTCGCCCCGCCGTTCGCGACATCCATGTGGTTTTCGAAGAGGACTACAACGGCTGGGTGATTTCGCGTGCGCAAACGGCCGCCCGGGACCTGGGCCTCACACTGCACAGCCATCCGGTGGCGAATCTGCGCGAAGCGGCGGAGGGGTATCGCACGATTCAAGACCAGATGAAGAGCGACACCGCCGCCCTCTGGTTGCCGCTCGGCGGTCCATCGCGAGAAAAGTCAATTCTGCAGGAAATCCTCGAAGCCGCCTGGGAGCACGATCAGATTGTTTTTTCCAGCAATCTGGCCGATGTGCGACGGGGGGCGCTTTTCGCACTGTATCCGGACAATGAACAGTTGGGGCGGGATCTCGCCCTCATGTTAAAGGAGATGAAACAGCACAAAACCGTAACCGGCACCTTGTTTTTATCGGCGGTTCACAAGGCCATAAACCTGCGTACTGCGGAGCACCTTGGGCTTCGTCTGCGCAAGGAGCAGCTGAAGGAATTCGAACTTGTCTACCCACCACAATGAATCCACCACAATAACTCGATGACGAAAGCCGTCCATGAACGCCTTGTTTAAACGTCTGTCATCACAGCTGAGCGTCCGGCAGCAGCTGGCGCTGGCCTTCACTCTGGGAATATCCGTTCTGGCTGTGGTGTCTTCCGTGGTGATCTCGTCCTCCACCGAGCAGCGCCTGCATCGTCAGCTGGTTAGCGAGGGACACAACATCCTGGAGAACCTCGCGTCGCAGGCGATTATCTCCCTTCTCTACCACAGCGAAGCGTCTGCCGCGGAGGCGGCCCGGCCCGTCCTCGGTTTTCCCAATGTTATCGGCGTGACGATTCTCACTCTGGACCAGCAGGTGCTGTTCCATCAAGGCGCCGCTACGCAAGCCAGCAACACATCCGCAAAAAATCCGGGACAAGCCTCCCGCGTGAAGGCCTACGGTGAAGATGAAGAGGCGTGGTATTTCGCCAAACCGGTTTACGCGGGGGACAATACCGCAGCGCCGGACGAGCAGGTGCTGGCGATCGAAAGCCCGGAGCGCGAGCTGATCGGCCATGTTCGGATCGCGGTGGGTAAAGCCGCCGTGCACGCGATGAGCCGCGAAATCCTCGAGAGCAATCTGCTCGCCGCTTCCGGGGCTGCCGTGGTCCTGGTTCTTCTGCTGCTACAGATCACCCGGCATATCACCCGTCCACTGCACGACCTATCGCGCGTTATGAATCGCGCCCAGGAAGGCGAGACCGGTGTGCGCGCGCAGCTGTGTGGTTCTCGCGACGTTTTGCGTATGGAAGAAGCCTTCAACGCAATGATGGCCGAACTGGAGGCTCGCGAAGAGCAGCTCAAGCGCGCCCGCGATACCGCGCTCGCCTCGGCTCGCATCAAAGGGCAGTTCGCAACCACGGTCAGTCACGAATTGCGCACCCCCATGAATGGCATGATGGGCATGCTGGAATTGCTGCAGTCGATGGAGCTCCGCCCGGAGCAACGTGAGTATGTAAACGTTGCTCGCGCTTCCGGCGAGGAACTTCTGCTGCTCATCGACGAAGTGCTGGACTTTTCGCGGATCGAGTCCGGCAAGATGAAACTTCATCGCTCGCCCTTCGATCCTCGGGAGATGGTCAAGGGCATCATCGAGCTGCTCGACGGCCAGGCACAACAGAAGCGTCTGTGTCTTTCCAGCACGGTTGAGGAATCGGTGCCCGATGTTCTGGTGGGGGACACCGGCCGTATTCGCCAGGTGCTGATCAACCTGATCGGCAACGCCATCAAGTTCACCAATCAGGGCAACGTCCAATTGCGACTGGCCACTACCCTGAGTGATGACCAGCCCATGCTGCTGGTGTCGGTCGAGGACAGCGGGATCGGCATCGCCGAACATTCACAACAGTTGATCTTCGAAGCCTTTGCCCAGGCCGATGGCTCCACCACGCGCCAATTTGGCGGTACTGGACTCGGCCTGGCGATTTGCAATCAGCTGGTGCAGTTGATGGGCGGCAAGATCGGAGTCCAGAGCCAGCTGGGCAAGGGCAGCCGCTTTTGGTTTACGCTGCCGCTGACGACGGAATGCCGCCAGGTAAGTCAGCCGGTTCAGAGTGCTTTGTCGGGCCTGCGGGTGCTGATCGTCAGCCGGACCACTCACAGCTGCCATGCGCTGGTGAACAGATTCATCGCATGGGATTGCTTCCAGCGTAATACCACCACCGCCGACGAAGCCTTCCGCTTGTTGAAAACGGCTGCGACCCAGGGCAAGCCGTACGATTTTGTCATCATCGACACGCCGATCGGCGATCAGGGCGAAAGGGAGCTGATGACCAGCGTCCGTCGGGATCCGCTGACTACCAACGTCAAAGTGGTGATGCTGACTCACAACCCGCTTGCGGACCTGCCCGGCAACACCGTATCCATCGGCAAGTCACCGAGCGCCGAATTGCTTCAGCAGACGCTCCTTGATCTTTGCAACGCCGGCGCCAGTGGCGGGCGCCGCCATGGTTATCCCCGCGTGAACGGGCACGTCCTGGTGGTTGAAGACAACAAGGCCAACCAGCTGGTGGCGCGCGGCATGCTCGAGCGACTCGGCTGCACAGTGGAAATTGCCGAGAATGGCAACGCCGCAATCGCGGCCCTGGACGCGGGCAGCTTCGACCTGGTCCTGATGGACTGCCATATGCCGTTCATGAACGGCTACACCACCAGCCAGTTGATTCGCGCTAAAGAAAGTCCCTATCGCAACATTCCCATTGTTGCGCTGACTGCCAGTGTGGGACGTTTTGATGTCAGCCGTTGCTTCAGCGCCGGGATGGATGACTATATTTCCAAACCTCTGGGCCTCGAAAAACTGAGCCCAAAGCTGTCCTACTGGCTGTCCGATAAGACCGCAGAACATCAGTCCGTGAGCGTCGCCGATTCATTAACGGAGGAAACACCACCGGAGCCAAAGCCCGCCGACACACCAGCTCCCGAAGCAGAGACTTTGAATGTCGCGAATCTGCAGATTCTGCAGCTGCAGATTGGCGCCGCCTTTGAACGATCAGTGGACGCCTACCTGAAGGATACGCCCGATTACATCGCCAAGCTGGCCGAGACGATTGAGAACGAGAACCTGGATCAGGGCAAGCACTACGCCCATGTCATTCGCGGCAGCAGCAGCAACCTCGGCGCCGAACGCCTGGCCGAGCAGTGCCGACTTATGGAAGAACACTGCGGCGCATCGGGATCGAGCCTGGATACGCTACTAGTGATGGACGATATACGCCAGGAATTCGATCGGGTGAAGCGTCTGCTGGTACGCCATCTGAAGTCGCACACAGGCAGCAACCCGGACTGGCGCCGCCCGGCCTTCCAGCCACACATCCTGATTGTGGACGACGACCAGAGTTCGCGCATCCTGATGCGCGGCGTGCTGGAGAAAGACGGCTTCCTCGTTTCCGAAGTGCGCAACGGCATGGAGGCCCTGAAGCATTGCGAAGACTCCATGCCGGACTTGATCCTGATGGACGCCTTGATGCCGGTGATGGATGGCTTTACCGCCTGCGAACGCATCATGTCACTGGACGCGAGCAGCTATCCGACGATCCTGATGATCACCGCCTTGCAGGATGAGGGCACGCTGGAGCGGGCCTTCGCCGCCGGCGCAACCGACTTCATTCTGAAGCCTATCAATACCATGGTGCTGCGCCAGCGGGTCTCGCGGGTGTTGCATGCGGGCAACGTGGACCGTCACATTCATCAGCTCTCGCACTACGACCATCTGACCTCGCTGCCTAACCGCAGCCTGTTTGTGGAGCGCGGCAAAAACCTGCTGAAAAATGCACGTGAGCACCACAGCAACGTCGCCGTGCTGTTTCTCGATCTCGATCGCTTCAAGATCGTCAATGAAACTCAGGGGCACGATGCTGGCGATTTGCTGCTGAAGACCTTCGCCAAACGTCTGGAAAGTTCGGTGCGCGCAGCGGATCTGATCTCGCGGCTGAGCGGCGACGAATTCACGGTGATGTTGCACAACATCCGCAGCCGCGACGACGCCGCCAGCGTTGCCCGCAAGATCATCAACGCCATGAAGGACCCTTTCACCTTCATGGAGCAAAAGGTCTATATCTCCACCAGTATCGGCATCACGCTGTTCCCGGAAGATGGAGAGAGCATGGAAGAATTGATGCGGCAGGCGGATACGGCGGTATTCCGGGCCAAGAACAAGGGCGGCAACTGCTATGAATTTTACGAACCGGGCATGGAGACCGAGGTTGCCCGGCAGATGGAGTTGGATACCGAAATTCGCCAGGCGCTCGAGAGGGATGAATTCGTGTTGTACTACCAACCCCAGGTGGATCTTGCCCACGGTCGACTTACCGGCCTGGAGGCACTGATCCGCTGGCAGCACCCGAAGCGCGGCCTGGTGCCGCCGGGCGAGTTCATTCCTTTCGCGGAAAAGTCGGACCTGATCGCGAAAATCGGTGACTGGGTAATGCGCAAGGCCTGCCTGCAACTGAGATCCTGGCTGGACGCCGGCATGGATCCGGTGCCGGTTGCGGTGAATGTCTCCGGCGGCGAATTGGCGGATTCCGTGCTGTTCACGAAGGTCAAACAGAATCTCGCAGAGGCACGAATCCCGCCGCATTTGCTGAAGCTGGAAATCACCGAAGACACTCTGGCAAGTGGTTCCGAATACACTACCGAACACCTCCAGGAGCTTCGCAAGTTGGGCATCACCCTGGCAATCGACGACTTCGGCACCGGCTATTCATCGCTGACTTATCTGAAGCTGTTTCCGGTCGACACGCTTAAGATCGATCGCAGCTTCGTCAGCGATCTGCCGGACGATCCCAACGGCGCGGCCATCGTGTCGGGGATCATTGCCCTGGGCCACAGCCTGAAACTGACGGTCATCGCCGAAGGCGTGGAAAGCCCCGAGCAGCGCGACTTTCTGCGCGCCGAAGGCTGCGACATCATGCAAGGCTACCTGCTGAGCAAGCCCCTGCCCGTCGCGCAATTGGAGAGTTGGATTGTGGAGCAGAGGGTGCATCCGACCTTCGCTGAACGCCTGGACATGGCTGCGGAGAGTGCGGATAGATAGATCGGTAGGTAGGTAGGTGGGTAGGTAGCTAGGTAGAAAGATAGACAGACTGGCAACTGCCCGCGGCAGGTTGCCAGTCTCGAATTGCCTGTTAGGGAGGCGTCTCTTCGAACTCGGCCCCTTCCTTCACCGGCGCCATCAAATCCTCTTTGGAAATGTTCATCGCCAGGATGATGTTGTTGGCCATGTAGTAGGTTGAATAGGTACCCACGAGAATGCCGGCAATGAGGGCCACAGAGAAACCGCGAATAGTCTCACCGCCGAAGAAGAACAAGGCCAGCAGAACCAGCAAGGTGGTGAAAGAGGTGATCAAGGTCCGCTCGAAGGTCTGATTGATCGAAAGATTGATAATCTCCTCCGGCGTACCCTTGCGCACCTTCCGCAGATTCTCCCGCACTCGGTCAAAGATTACGATGGTGTCGTTGATCGAGTAACCGATAACCGCCAATATCGCCGCGAACACGGTGAGATCCACCTGCCACTGGAAAATCGAGAAAAGACCGACCACCAGCAACACGTCGTGAATCAGGGCTGCCACCGCACCGACGGAAAACTTGTACTGGAAGCGAAGTGCCACATACAGCATCACACAGGCAAAAGCGACCAGCAGGCCAATGACCGAGTTATCCGCCAATTCGTCACCCACCTGGGAGCCCACGAAGGACAGATCCTGCAGATCGGCCTGCTGACCGGTTGCCTTTTCCAATTCCTGCAGCAGCGCGTCCGCTACCGGATCGGTCGCGTTCGCCGTCAGCAGAAAGGCAGTACCTTCCTCGCCGGCGGATCGGGTGTCGACAGCGCCATAAATCCTCGGCGGGAATACCGCCTCGGCAACTCCCCGAGGATCATCGACGCCGCTGATCACGACGCGAGTCTGATATACCCCCGTTTCGCGCACAATGTTCTCGACCTGCGCGCCCGGTGCCTGCTCGGCGAGTTCTGCATTGATCTGGGCAACTGCCACGTCCTCCAGTGAGCCCTGGAAGCGAATCAAGACTTCCGATTCGGAGCCGTAGTAAACGGCCTGAGGACTGGCAAAGCCCTCCTCCTCAACCACTGCGCGGACATCGTCAAGATTGACGCTGTTCTCGAATGCGACGCGCAACTGGGTGCCGCCGGTAAAATCAAGGCCCAGATTCAGACCCTTCGTGATCAGCGCGATGACCGACACGAGCATCAGGACAACCGAAAGGCCCGCAAACAGCCTACGCTGGCCCATGAAATCGATATTAAACGTGCTCTGCTTTTCGCTCATGGTATTAACTCGATTCGATTAGCGACAATCTGCAACCGCAAGGCCTCAGATCCACAATTTTTTAACGCGACGACCGCCGTACATGAAATTAACGATCGCCCGCGTCCCCATGATGGAAGCAAACATCGAGGTCAAGATGCCGATCGACAGGGTGATTGCAAAGCCCTTCACCGGACCCGTGCCAATACCCCAGAGAATGAAGGCGACGATCAGGGTAGTGAGGTTGGCGTCGAGAATGGAAACTGTAGCGCGCTCGAAACCCGAATTGATTGCCTGCTGAGGCGATAGCCCAGCTCCAAGTTCTTCGCGAATGCGGGAGAAGATCAGCACGTTGCCGTCCACGGCCATGCCCACCGTCAGGACGATACCCGCCATGCCCGGCAAGGTCAGGGTGGCGCCAAGTATCGACATGACGGCCAGGATCAAAACGATGTTCATGGCGAGCGCGATGTTCGCCGCGATCCCGAACACGCGGTAATAGAACAGCATGAACAGCACGACCAGCAACAGTCCGAGCATGATCGAGCGAACACCCGTGTCGATATTCTCCTGACCAAGCGAGGGCCCGATGGTGTGTTCTTCCACAAAGGTCATGGGTGCTGCCAATGCACCGGAGCGCAGCAACAGCGCCAGTTCGGAGGCATAGGCCGGGCTATCCAGCCCGGTGATCTGAAAGCGCGTGCCCAGCGGCTCGAGAATATTGGCGAGGCTGATCACCTTTTTCTCGACGATCTGTCGGGTGACCGGCACCCGCTCGCCCTGTTCATTGGTGCGGTAGCTGGTTTCGGTTTTAGTTTCGATAAACAGCGTGCCCATGTTACGGCCCACATTGTTGCGGGTCGCCATGCTCATCTTGGCACCGCCGGTGCTGTCTAGCGTAATGGATACGTTGGGGCGACTGTCCCGCTGATCGAAACCCGCCTGCGCGTTCGCCACCGAATCACCGGTGATGATGATGTCTTCTTCCAGCCAGACGCTGCCACGGCGCGCCTGCTCTTCGGGATCCATGTACTCGAACTGCTCCTTGTTGGAGATCAGCCCGCCCGGCTCCGCCTCGAGACGAAATTCCAGGTTCGCGGTGCGACCGATGATGCGCTTCGCGGCAGTGGTGTCCTGAACACCCGGCAGTTCCACCACGATGCGGTTGCGGCCCTGCTGAGCGACCAGAGGCTCGGATACGCCGATTTCGTTGACCCGGTTGCGCAGCGTGGTGAGGTTCTGGCTCACCGCGTAATCTTCGATTTCCTGAATCGTCAGTTCGGACAGGCCCAGGCGCAGCACGAAGCTGTCGGCGGCACTGTTGCGGGGAATCACGCGTTGCAAATCCGGCAGTTCACGGCGGATCACATTTTCCGCTTCCTCCCGCGCCTGCTCGGTGGAGAACCGGGCGATGATCTCGTTGCCGCGAGTCATCTCAACGCTTTGGTAGCGAATCCGGTCCGCCCGCAGCAAACGGCGGACTTCGCTGGCGGTGGTTTCGATGCGCTTTTCGATCGCGGCTTCGGTGTCCACCTCCAGCAGGAAGTGCACGCCACCGGCGAGGTCGAGGCCCAGCTTGAGCGGCTTGCCGCCAATCCCCGCCAGCCAGTCCGGCGTGGTGGTGACCTGATTCAGCGCCACCACGTAATTACCCCCAAGCGCCACCTCGGCCGTCTGCTTGGCGGCGAGCTGCTGATCCGCTTCCGCCAGGCGAACCATCGCGGTGCCGTCATCCAGCCCGGAACCGACGGTCTCGATACCCGCCTGCTGCAAAGCCTTCAGCGCCTTATCCAGAGCGGCCTGCCCGACCGACTGCCCACTCTCCTGACTGGCGATCTGGATTGCCGGATCCTGGGGAAAGACGTTGGGCAAGGCGTACAACAGGCCAAGCACCGCAATGAAGAGGATGAGGAGATTTTTCCAGAGGGGATATCGGTTCAGCATAAGGTTTCCGGTCAGATACGGTATTGCTGCTCTGCAGGTCAGTTGATTGGCGTGGCTCGCCTTGGCGGTCTTCTTGTTTGCTTTTCGTTCTGCTTTCGGTATTTCTCGGCAGCTCCGGTTGGAGCGACTGGGACCCGAGCTTGGCCCCGGTCAGGAACCGGGCCATAAAAGCGCGAAATTATACTATTCAATGGCCGCCGGTCCCAGTTTAACCAGATGGCGTCTTATTCTTCGGAATTCAAGCTCTTGGGCGGATCCTGCCGTGCATAAAATTCGCTGACGTAGGCTTCCAGGCGCCCCGCCCCGATCGCTTCCCGCAGCTCCTTCATGATCTGCTGGTAGAAATGCAGGTTATGGATGGTATGAAGCTGCGCCGCCAGGATCTCCCCGCAACGGTCCAGGTGCTGGAGGTAGGCACGGCTGAAGTGCTGGCAGGTGTAGCAACTGCAGCTCTCATCCAGCGGCCGGGTGTCGCTGCGGTATTTGGCGTTGCGGATCTTGATCACGCCTTCGCGCACGAACAGGTGGCCATTGCGGGCATTGCGGGTGGGCATCACGCAGTCGAACATGTCCACCCCGCGGCGCACCGCTTCGACGATGTCCGCCGGCTTTCCCACTCCCATCAGGTAGCGGGGCTTGTCCTGGGGCATCAGCGCCGGGGTGTGATCGAGAATGCGGATCATGTCTTCCTTGGGCTCACCCACCGACAGACCGCCAATGGCATAGCCATCGAAGCCGATGTCAGTCAGGCCGCGCAGACTCTCTTCCCGCAGATTCTCGTACATTCCACCCTGGACGATGCCGAACAGGGCCGCGGCATTGTCTCCGTGCGCTTCCTTGCTGCGCTCCGCCCAGCGCAGGGACAGGGCCATTGAGTCCCTGGCCTGCTGTTCGGTGGCCGGGTAAGGTGTGCACTCGTCGAAGATCATCACCACGTCCGCGCCCAGTTCCCGCTGGACCTGCATGGAGCGCTCCGGATCCAGAAACACCTTGCTGCCGTCCACCGGCGACTGAAAGGCAACGCCCTTCTCGGTGACCTTGCGCAACTTGCCCAGACTGAATACCTGAAAACCGCCGGAGTCGGTCAGAATCGGCCCCTGCCACTGCATGAAATCGTGCAGATCGCCATGAGCCTGGATCACCTCGGTGCCCGGCCGCAGCATCAGGTGGAAGGTGTTGCCGAGAATCATCTGCGCACCGATTTCCTCGATGTCCCGGGGCAGCATGCCCTTCACCGTCCCATAGGTGCCCACCGGCATGAAGGCCGGCGTGGCCACGGTTCCCCGCGGCTTTTTGTTGCCGCCGCCGGGAAAGGACATTTCACCCAGGCGAGCCTGGCCATCGCGGGCTGTTACCGAAAATGAAAACGCTGCACTCACTGATTGCTTCCTGATGACTAATCTCTGTTCGGGAGGGATGGCTCGGGATTGCGGGTGATATACATCGCATCGCCATAACTGAAAAAGCGATAACGCTGCTCCACTGCCTCTTTATAGGCGTCCATGGTTTCGCGGTAACCGGCGAAGGCCGACACCAGCATCATCAGCGTGGACTCGGGCAGATGAAAGTTAGTGACCAGCGCATCCACGACGCGGAACTTATACGAGGGGAAGATAAAGATGTTGGTGTCGCCATGAAAGGGCTGAATCTCCCCGTCCTGCGCAGCGGTTTCCAGGCTGCGCACGCTGGTGGTGCCCACCGCGATGACCCGCTTGCCTGCCGCCCTGGTGGCGCGCACCTGCTCGCAGACCTCGGGCGAAACGTCCATGACTTCGCTGTGCATGGCATGTTCCTGAATATTATCCACCCGCACCGGCTGGAAGGTCCCCGCCCCCACGTGCAGCGTCACAAAGGCAGTCTTCACCCCCTTGTCCGCCAGCTGCCGGAGCAGTTCGTCATCAAAGTGCAGCCCCGCCGTGGGTGCGGCCACCGCGCCTTTGTGTTTTCCATAGACGGTCTGGTAGCGCTCGGCATCCTCGTCGGTCGCCGGACGCTCTATATAAGGAGGCAATGGCATTTCCCCGATGGTCTCGAGGACCTCGAGCACCGTGCGCTCACCGGGAAAGGCCAGCTCGAACAGCTCACCGCGCCGCCCGGTCACTTCCACCGCTTCGCCGTCAGCCAGCGTCAGCCGGGTGCCTGGCTTGGGCGAGCGACTGGCGCGAACATGGGCCAGCGCCCGGAAATCATCGAGCACCCGCTCCACCAGGATTTCCACCTGGCCGCCGGTCTCCTTGCGCCCGAAAACCCGCGCCGGGATCACCCGGGTGTCGTTGAAGACCATCAGGTCCCCTGCTTCCACCAGCTCGAGCAGATCCGGGAACTGCCGATGCTCGGTCCGGCCGCTGGGGCCGTCCAGCACCAGCAAACGGCTGCCGCGCCGCTGCTCGGCGGGGCGGTCGGCAATCAACTCGTCGGGAAGCTCGTAATGGAAGTCCTGGCGTTTCATACCACGTAAGCGCTCTTGAACACGCCGAAAAGGCGCCGTACAAAAAAGGGCCGACAGAGTATCGGAAAGGCCGGTCCCGGCCAAGCGCTCACGCCCTCAGGGAGTTGGCGAATCTCCAGTAACTCAAGAATAGTTAACGCGCCCGCTCGCGAATACCGCGCCCCAGGCGCAGCTGATAGACTCGGCCGCTCACCATTGTTGTGCCTCACTGACTATAGGTATCTGTCATGAAATCATCGAGCCTTGCCGCGCTGCTTGCCACCGCTGCGCTGTCCCTGTCCTCGCCCCTGTATGCCGAAGCGGAGTCCGATTACCTGCACCTGAACAAGACCATCCAGACCCTCTCCGAAGGCAAGCCGGTGTTCGGCGTGTTCAGCGGTGACTTCTCCCTGGCCAACGCCCGCGCGCTCGCCACCTCGGATCTCGACTACATTTTCATCGACATGGAACACACCCCCATGGACATGCCCACCCTGCAGACCTTCCTGCTGGGCATGACCAACAAGGAAGCCGTCGCCCGCAACGGCCACGCCCAGATGGAAGTCACCCCGCTGGTGCGCATCCCCATGAACGGCCGTGAAAACCTGCAATGGCAGGTCAAGCAGGTACTGGATGCCGGCGCCTACGGCGTGGTCTTTCCCTATGTGGAAACCAAAGAACAGGCGGAAAACGCTATCCGCGCCATGCGCTACCCCCAGGCCCGCGGTGACGCAGCCATGAAGCCCGAAGGCCTGCGCGGCCTCTCCCCCGGCATCCCCAGCTGGTTCTGGGGCGCGCGCGACTACGTCAGCCGCGCCGACGTCTGGCCACTGGACCCGAAAGGTGACCTGCTGGCCGTGATCCAGATCGAATCCAAAGAAGGCGTGGACAACATCGAGGAAATCGCCTCCGTCCCCGGCATCGGCGCCATCTTCATCGGCCCCGCCGACCTGTCCATGTCCCTCGGCGTCCCCTTCCAGAACAACCACCCGGACATGCAGAAGGCCATGAACAAGGTCCTGAGCGTCTGCAAGAAGCGCAACATCCCCTGCGGCCTGACCACCAACAGCGGCACCGTGGCGGACTACCTGGATCAGGGCTATTCCTTCGTGACGGTAGGCTACTGGAACGACGCCGGCATTTCCGGCGAGCCTGACAAGGCGCTGGGTATCGCGCGGGAAGCGGCGGGTCGGGCGAACTAAGCGTTACCTGGCGGGATTGGTCCTTCACAGGCCAATCCCGCCCTCTGGTCTACGCGAATCTCATTGACCCTAGACCGACCGCTGCTATAATCACGCCCCTCTTCTGGGCAGCCAGACTGCCCACATAGAAAGCCAGAGTGGTGGCTGATTTTTGCTCCCGGCAAAATCAGCATTTCCGCCGTCCATGGCGGTCAACTTGGTAGACGACGCGCAGGATGCGCTAGCACCCAAAGCGCTCGCTGCGCTCACGGGGCAGGCTCTGCCGAGGAGGACAGGAGTCCGGGAACGGCCACAGGGGCAGCGCTAAGCGCTGCTAAGTCATCGGCGGGCACTGCCGGTGATCGAAAGCAAGACATTGCCAGAGTGGTGAAATTGGTAGACACAGGGGATTCAAAATCCCCCGGGGTAAAACCCGTGCCGGTTCGAGTCCGGCCTCTGGTACCAACATGATGAAACCCGCCTCGAGCGGGTTTTTTTTTGGTTTGGTGTCGGGGGCCGGCGAGAAGCAAACTGGGTTCGACCTGTCGTCAGGACTCACTCACCACAGGCAACAACATGGTTCTTGAGATGTCTCCTCTCGCAATTTATGTAACAAAAGAACAAAACCTATCGTAATGTCGACTTTTCGCCGCTAGAATGTAATTAACCTACAATAAAATAGCCCGTGTGAATGGGAACACCATATGAGCCAGCTACACCCCGGCGTTGCAGCGGTCACGGATCGAATCATTGAGCGCAGCCGCGATCTACGGGCGGATTATTTGACCCAGGTGCAGCAGGACAAAGAGAGCCGGCCCGCTCGCGGCAAGCTGAGCTGCGGGAATCTGGCGCATGGTTTTGCCGCCTGCACCAAGCCAGACAAGCACAGTCTGAGGCTGATGGAGTCGGCCAATATCGCCATTGTCACTGCCTACAACGATATGCTGTCGGCCCACCATCCCTACGCCGACTACCCGGACCAGATCAAGCGAGCCTTGCGCAGGATGGGCTGTACCGCCCAGGTCGCCGGTGGCGTACCCGCGATGTGCGATGGCGTCACCCAGGGTCAACCCGGGATGGAGCTCAGCCTGCTTAGTCGTGACGTGATTGCCCAGTGCACTGCCGTGGCATTATCTCATCAGATGTTTGACGGTGTACTGGCATTGGGTATCTGCGACAAGATCGTGCCGGGCTTGCTGATGGGCGCTCTCAGTTTCGGTTATCTGCCGCTGCTGTTTGTACCTGCGGGCCCGATGGAGTCGGGCATGCCGAATAAGGAGAAGCAGCGTATTCGCCAACTTTTTGCCGAGGGCGAGGTGGACCGTGATGAGTTGTTGCGCGCAGAATCCGAGTCATATCACAGTCCGGGCACCTGCACTTTCTATGGCACCGCTAACAGCAACCAGGTGGTACTTGAGGCACTGGGGCTACAACTGCCAGGCAGTTCTTTTGTGAATCCCGAAAACCCCTTGCGGGCGCGCCTGACCGATGAGGCCTGCTATCAGATTGCACGCATAACAGCGCTCGGCAATGACTACCGGCCGGTGGGTGAGATCGTCGACGAGCGTGCACTCGTCAACGCTACGGTCGCCCTGCTCGCCACCGGCGGTTCCACCAATCACACCATGCACCTGGTTGCGATCGGCCGCGCCGCCGGCATCCGGATGAACTGGAATGACATCGCCGATCTCTCGGCGGTCGTTCCTTTGCTGGCGAGGGTTTACCCCAATGGCGAAGCCGACGTGAATCACTTTCATGCGGCCGGCGGTACCTCCTGCCTTTTTCGCCAGTTAATTGCCGGCGGCTTCATGCATGCCGACGCCCGAACAGCCTGGGGGAAAAACTTTAGCGATTTCACCCAGGAGGCTGTGCTTAGTAACAAGGGCCTCTGTCCGGGGGTGGAATGGCGTGAGGCCCTGGCAGAGCCACGGGACAAGCGAGTACTGTCCACCATAGAGCAGCCGTTTTCGACGGAGGGCGGATTGCGTCTGCTGGAAGGCAACTTGGGCCGCGGCGTGATGAAGGTCTCGGCGGTGGCACAGGAGCACCGCTGTGTAGAAGCACCCGCTGTGGTCGTTGATGACCCAGCCGATCTGGCCACATTGTTCAAAGCGGGCGAACTTGATCGAGACTGCGTGGTGATCGTTCGCTTCCAGGGCCCGAAGGCTTTGGGCATGCCGGAACTACACACGCTTACCCCTGTGCTGGGTAGCTTGCAGGACCAAGGCTATAAAGTGGCTCTGGTGACGGATGGTCGAATGTCCGGCGCCTCGGGGAAAGTACCGGCGGCGATTCATCTCGTGCCGGAGGCTGCAGCGGGAGGCTTGCTGGCGCAGCTCAGGAATGGCGACATGATAAGAGTTGATGCGGTCACCGGAACGCTACACTTTATGGGCGATCTCGATGAGCTCAAGACCAGGCCGCCAGCCTCGCAGCCCGCTGCCGGTCAGCGCGGCTGCGGCCGCGAACTGTTCCGGATCAACCGCGCTGCGATAGGCACCGCCGAGCAGGGCGCTTCGTTTTTATATGGAGACAGCTGACATGCGCTGGAGTCTGATAGCCGATATAGGTGGCACCAACGCGCGCTTTGCGGCCCTGCTGGATGGCGAGTCGGAAAGCCGGTTCGAATCTCATCACTCAGTTCTTGAGTATCCGGCGTTCAGCGATGTGATCGTCAAAGTCAAAGAGGAACTGGCAACGGTCGCGGACATTCACAGCCCACCCACCGCCGTGTGCCTCGCCGTCGCTTGCCCCGCCGACGCCGAACAGATCTCCTTCACCAACAGCCATTGGTCCTTCACCCGCACCGACTTGAGGCAATGGTTGGGCTGCGAACACATAGCTGTCATCAATGATTTCGAAGCCGTGGCCCACGGCGTCACTGCACTGACGACGGCCGACTATCTGCAGATCGGTGGAGAAGCCGCCATACCCGACAAAGCCATCGGCCTGATTGGCGCTGGCACCGGCCTCGGCATGGCAGCTTTGCTTCCGGTCGGCGACGACTACCACGTGCTCGACACCGAGGGTGGGCACGCTGATTTTGCGCCGGTTGATCCCTTGCAGATCCACGTACTCAATTACCTGCGTGCGATCTATGGCCGAGTGTCCCTGGAGCGATTACTGTCCGGCAAGGGATTGCTGAATCTCTATCACGCGATGTGTGACCTGCAGTCGGTAGAGCCTGCATTAACGCTGCCCGCCGAGGTCGTCACCGCCAGCCTTGAAAAAAGCGATCCCCAAGCGCTGGCAGCGCTCAATGTCTTTTGCGAAGCCTTTGGCGCTACGGCAGGCAACCTGGCTCTCACCCTGGGCGCCAAAGGTGGGATTTATATTGCGGGTGGCGTCATTCCGCGTTTCAGCGAATTTTTTGTCTCCAGCGGCTTCCGCGACAAGTTTGAAAGCAAAGGTCGTTTCCGAACCTATCTGCAACCCATTCCCGTGTTTCTGGTTACACGCGACAACCTTGGTCTGCTGGGTGCGGCCAAATATCTGCAAAAGAGGAGATAGACGTGCGTGCACTCCTAGCCGGCACTCCGGTAATACCGGTCATTACCCTCGATCTAGTCGAAGATTTCGTACCTCTGGCCCGAGCCCTTGTCCGCGGCGGACTCAAGGTGCTGGAGGTCACCTTGCGCACGCCGGTCGCCAGCGAAGGCATCCGCCGTATACGGTCAGAAGTGGAAGGTGCTGTGGTCGGGACCGGTACCGTCTGCACCGCGGCCCAGGTAGACCTGTCCTGTGATCTCGGTTGTGAATTCATGATTTCACCGGGCAGTACCGAACAGTTGCTGACGGCAGCGGCCCAGGCACCAGTACCGCTGATGCCGGGGATCTCCACCGTCAGCGAACTAATGCGCGGCATGGTGCACGGCTATCAGAATTTCAAGTTCTTCCCGGCGGAAGCAGCCGGCGGCGTCGCAGTTCTCAAGGCCTTTGAAGGCCCGTTCCCCGATGTGCGATTTTGTCCGACAGGCGGCATCGGGCCGACCAATTTTCTGGATTATTTGAAGCTGCCCAACGTGCTCTGTGTCGGCGGCTCCTGGATACTCCCCAACGATCTGATTGCCGCACGACGCTGGCAAGACATCGAACGACTGGCCCGGCAAACCGCAAGCGTGCGAGGCATAGAATGACTATTCCAGTAGATCTGATTATATTCGGTGCCCGGGGTGATCTCTCCAAACGCAAACTGTTTCCGGCCCTCTATCAGTTGGATCGCGCCGGACTGCTTGACAGTGGTGTACGGATCGCCGGACTCGCCCGGGAAGAGATCAGTAACGCCGACTTCGCTGCGGACGTAGAGCAGATCCTGCGCCGGGCGTTCGAGAAGGACAACTTCGACGACGCCACCTGCGATCGATTCTGCAGGCGCTTGCATTACCTCAACGTCGATTTTTCGCAACCGGATCAGTTTGCACCGATAAGGGAATGGCTCGCCAGCGAACGCGTGGCCATTTACTACCTGGCAACACCTCCCAGCCTTTTTGGCTCGATCTCCGAACACCTCAAGGCCGCCGGCTGCATAGCGAAGGACTCGCGTATTGTGTTGGAAAAACCAATAGGCCACGACCTTGAAAGCTCCCGCCAGGTGAATGGGGCCGTCGCAAACTGCTTCGATGAGAGCAACATCTACCGGATCGATCACTACTTGGGAAAGGAGACCGTACAGAATCTCCTGGCGTTACGCTTCGCCAATCGCATGATCAACTCCCAGTGGGATAACAGCTGTGTAGACCACGTCCAAATCACCGTCGCCGAAACCGTCGGCATCGAGGGGCGCTGGTCTTACTACGACAACGTCGGTCAACTGCGCGACATGATTCAGAATCACGTTCTTCAGTTGCTCTGCATGGTGGCCATGGAGCCACCGAACTCCCTCCAGGCAGATGAGATACGCGCGGAGAAGGTCAAAATACTGCGCGCGCTGAGCCCTATAACGGCTGCCACGGTGGCCGAGCAGGCAGTACGCGGTCAATACACGGCGGGTTGGGTGAACGGCGTCCCCGTAGTGGGCTACATGGAAGAGGAAGGCAGTGAGCGTGATAGCAGCAGCACAGAAACGTTTGTTGCTCTCAAGGCCCACATCGACAACTGGCGCTGGGCGGGTGTGCCCTTTTATCTACGCACCGGAAAACGGATGGAGAGCAAAGTGACCGAGGTGGTGATTACCTACAAAGATCCACCCCATGCCATATTCCCGGGCGCCCAGGACGTCGCTCGCAACAGACTGATCATCCGACTGCAGCCAAATGAAGGCATTCAGCTTGAGATGCTATCGAAGCAACAAAGCCTGAGGGAACGCATGAGTCTGGAGAAACGCCACCTGAACCTGGATTTTTTCGACTCGTCCGGAGAGTCGCGCATTGCAGACGCCTATGAACGCCTGTTTCTCGAAGTCATCAAAGGCGATCAATGGCTGTTTGTGAGCCGGGAGGAAATCGAGGCGTCCTGGTCCTGGTGCGACACTCTCCTGGATGCCTGGAAAGAGCGGGATATGAAAGTCAGTCGCTATAGTGCCGGCTCCTGGGGACCCTCGAAGGCCGACATGCTGATCGAGAAAGATCAACGGGCGTGGCATAGGTCCAGAGATTGAGTGCGAAGGTGAGTTATTTAGTTTTCGCTTTCGGCCAGGGCCTGCTTGCGGAATTCGGTGGGAGACATTCCCACCAGCCGCCTGAAAAAACGATGAAACGCTGACTTACTGTTGAAACCTGACTCCAGCAATATATCCAGAATGGTTTTATGCTCCATGTTCTTATCGGCGAGTAACAGCTTGGCCTCATTGACGCGATAAGAATTAATGTATTCGAAGAAGTTCGTGCCAAAATGCTTGTTAATCACGGCGGATACTTCTTTGACCGGCATACCCAAGCGCGCTGAAAACTGCTCGATATTCAGATTCTGTTCCAGGTAGATCCTGTCCTCCTCCACAATCCTTTTTACTCGATCAATCGCCTGCTCTGTGGGCCTGCTGTCGCTGCTATCACGCGGAGGCTCGGCTCGCGTCATCAACAGCTTGTGAGCATAGGCAAGGCTGTAAACGAACAGGGCGTTGATGAGAGTAAAGGTGATGTAATTATCCACGATACCCAGAATGTCTGCGGTTTCTGCCGTAGAAAATTTCGCTATTACGTGCACGATCACAGTCCAGGTCCAGCTGGAGAAGAAACCGAGTGTCAGAACATTCAGCCAGCTCGGCTCTGTGGTAGAAAAGTGTGAATATTCATCCTTCAGCTGATTGCGATAGCGTTGCACCAGCACCACTGAAGCAGCAGCATATAGCAGTGGTATCAACTTGGCCAAATCCCACAACCAACTTACCACCGTTCCCGCCACCTGGGTCGGTGATATTAATAATAAATCTTCGGTATGAACACCGAAAACCAGCATGAGCACGACTGAGAACAGTGAGGGAAGCAAATGGATCAGGTGGCCAGCTCGCAAGCGGAATTCATGTTGCGTAATGGACAGAACATAGAGCAACAATACCGGCCCCTTGAGCATCAACGAGACCATCAAGAAGTAGGGCAACAGGTTGCGGTCGAACGTTGGCGAGATGCTGACTTCGATATTCCACAACACCAGTGTGCTTGCGGCGCCGGTGGCAATTGTGAGCAGGAATGTAGCGAGAAGGCGACTATAAAGTCGATTTTTTACGGGCAGAACTGCCTGGAAGAGTGCAAGTAAAATACACTCTGCCACTGTCATCAGGAGAATGACATCGTGAATATTGAAGATATGGTCTTTCACACAGTACGAAGTAGCCCTGGAGAAGGCAATTTAGTTGATGTCTGCGTTCGGTTCTTACCGAGCTGCGCCTGATGTTCGCAGCTTTGCAGCGGCATTACACAGCAGCGCCCCGCGAACAGTACATGCATATTAGCACTAAATTGAGAAATCGACCTACCAAAAACAGCCGATGGCTGCAGTCCTCGCCAGCAAATGTTGAAGAGTCGTTGTCACTCGCGCGAAGGAGGTTGGCAGTACGGGCCAGTCACTGTGACGACTGCGAGCCTGATAAAGGAACAATGGCGGGATTCACTGTCGCACAGCCTTTGCCAGTAGCGCGGTCCTCATCGCATTGGTACACGCGCACGTAGTCCACCACCAATTCCTGCGGAAACTGTGTGGCGGCATTGGGCGGTCCCGGCCAGTCACCACCGATGGCGAGATTCAACAGTAGGTGAAATGCCTGGTCAAAAGGCGCCGCACCTTTCTTCAGGTCCTGAGTAAACCAGCCATCGCTGATCTGGGTGGCGAAATGTGTGCTGTCCACATACCACCGGATGGTACCTTCCTCCCATTCAATCGCATAGGTATGGAATTGCTCCCATATGTTCTCCCCCGGAACATAGCTCGTCCCGCTGTGCCTGTTGTCCGGAGCGAGATCGCCATAGTGAAGCGTTCCGTGCACTATATTGCCACCAGTCGCGTTTATGTTGATCGCCTCGAAGATATCGATCTCTCCGCTGAGCGGCCAGCTACCGTACTTGTTTTCTGTGGGCAACATCCAGATCGCGGGCCAGACGCCCTGCCCTTCGGGCATTTTCGCCCTTACTTCGATCCGGCCATAGCGCCAGTCGCCCCTGTGCTTGGTGCGCAGGCGCGCTGAGGTGTAATGACGAGTTACCGACTCGTCCTCGGGCCTGTAGTCCGGGCTGTCATCGAAGTGCGCGGGGCCGCTGGAAGTTTCCTTGCGCGCGACTATGTACAAAGCGCCATCACGCACGTAGCTGTTACTTTCGCGGGCTGTATAGCACTGCAGTTCATTGTTGCCGCCACCCGCGCAATTCACTTCGTGACTCCACTTCTCGGAATCGATACGCTCACCCTCGAACTCATCGCTCCACACCAGCTCCCAGTTACCTGCCTGGGCATTACTGGAAAGCGCCAGGGCAAGCGCCAGAACGCTTGTGCGAAGAGTTTTTGTAGTAGCTTCGGCCATGATTAATTCCGACAAGTCTTTTGTTGAAGTATCAGTCACAACGGAGATCCGGCTTTGCGCTTGGCTCGATTCTCACGTGATGCAACGACAAGTCCATCTCGCCCTCGCTGCGAAGATAGAACGGCGACAGTACCAGCGAGAAATCCATCTGCGGTGTGGAGAAACACTGCAGACTCACCGCCAGGCTTTGCCATTTCTCCTCTTGGAGGTCGCGTAAAGCGGAGGTTACATCTACTTCGGCACCGCAGTCCTGACCGCATTCCATGCCCAGATGAACGCTTTCACTTGGCGCGCGAAGGATTTGCAAATTTACAATCAAGACACCGCCGCTCTCGGCGTAGGGCTCCAGATCCGTACGCTCGTTGGCAAAAAAGCCGACGCGCGCGTCGCTGGTCCCTGTCCACTGGACTCTTCGGCTATCCTCCTGAACATTTCGGTCCACTGGCTTGATGCTGATGCCCGGAAGACTCGCGCCGCTGCCGCTCACTGGCATGGATCGCCGGCTCTCATCGCCGATGACCGTCGTCCATGGGGCAAGCGCACGGTCGCGGAAGACCGACAAAACGGAGTTGCCGTCAGTTGTGCTCAGTCCGCTTTCTTCGCTCAGCTGCGCCACGGACTCCCCAGCGTCGGCGTAGCTCAGACCAAAGCCGTAAGGAAACAGGGGCTTGTAGTCAGCCTGGCCAATGTTGAGCGGCGTTTGCACCGCCGTTCCCGGCCAGGAGAAGGGCAATCGGCCGGTGAAATCGTAGATCACCTCACCCTCGGCATTCCGGAACAGAACATCGGCAACGCCGCCGCCCTCAGAGCCCGGCAACCAGGCCACGACAAATGCATCGGAAGCATTGATTTCGGGGTTAACCCACAGCGGACGGCCGGTCAGAAAAACTGACACCACCGGAATACCCGCGGCGCGCAGACGCTGGAGCAAGGCGAGGTCCTGATCGGAGGAGTAATCGAGGTGGCTCAGGTCGCCCTGCATCTCGGCGTAGGGATCTTCCCCGAAAACCACGATGGCGACATCGGGGCGACTGTCGTACCTACCATCTTCACTCAGCTCTGCTTTGCCGCCGGCGGCTTCGACGATTTCGGAGATGCCTTCGTAAATCGAGGTAGCGCCGGGAAAATCATCGCGTGTATTGCCTGTGCCCTGCCAGGACAAGGTCCAGCCACCTGCCTGTTTACCGATGTTGTGCGCACCGTCGCCGGCGACCAGCACCTTTCTGTTCAGCGCCAGTGGCAGCAGATTCTGATTGTTCTTCAGGAGCACCAGCGATTGGCGAACCGCCCGACGGGCTACGTCTCGGTGCTTCGCTGCGCCGAGTAGATCAGCACGTCCAGCAAATGGCCGCCGGGACGGCATGCCCTTGTCGAACAGCCCCGCACGCAGTTTTACCCGGAGCACACGACGTACGGCATCGTCCAGTCTGGACTGGGAGATAACGCCGGCGGCAACCTGGTCGAGTGTGTTGGAATACAATTCCCGCCAGTCTTCGGGCGCCATGAAGATGTCGACCCCAGCATTCAAAGCCTGGGGACAGCTGGTCAGGCTGCAGCCGTCAACGAATGCGTGCCCGTTCCAGTCGCCCACCACCAGACCGTCGAAGCCAAGCTGGTTTTTGAGCACATCGGTGAGCAGATAGCGGTGGCCGTGCAGCTTCTCGCCCTGCCAGCTATTGAATGAGGCCATAACGGTTTGCACACCGGCCTCGATTGCAGTGAAGTATCCGGGAGCATGAATATCGCGCAGGCTTTCTTCGGTGATCACAACATCACCCCGGTCGACGCCGGCACCAGTCCCGCCATCGCCGACGAAGTGCTTGGCCGTGGCGATCACATGACCGGCGCCCAGAAAATCATCTCCCGGACTGCCTTGGAGACCCTGCACCGCTCGACCCGCGTAGGCCTGCACGAGTTCAGGATTTTCGGAATACGACTCGTAGGCCCGACCCCAGCGGTCATCGCGAGCAACCGCCACCGTGGGCGAGAAGTTCCAGTCGATGCCGGTAACCGCGACTTCGCGCGCGGTTACCGTATTGATTTCCTCAATAAGTTCGGGATCATGCGCTGCACCCAGCCCGACATTGTGAGGAAACAGGGTCGCGCCAATCACATTGTTGTGACCGTGGACTGCGTCCGTCCCCCACATGATCGGAATGGTCTGGTGGCCATCGCTCGCGTCCATGGAGGCGGCGTAGAAGGCGTCGGCCAATGCCAGCCAGTCGTCGATCGAGGCTTGCTTGTTGCCCTGAGGGAAAGAGCCACCGCCATTCAGGATTGACCCGATGTGGTACTCGCGAACCTGATCCGGAGTGATATGACGCAGCTCCGGCTGAATTACCTGGCCGACTTTCTCGGCGTTTGTCATCGCAGTGAGAAGCTCGTCAATGCGCTTTTCCAGCGCCGGGTCCCGATCTACTGAACTGGTTAGCGAGGGCCAGTCAGCGCGAATTCGCTCGCTCGCGCTCTTCGCGCCAGCTGAGGTGCTATCGGTACAAGCTGTCAACGAAGCGGCGGCCGCGAGCGAAAACGCGACCAGGGACAAGGATTTCTTCATGGTGCTGACCTCGTGGCATCATTATCTTGTCAGCTGAAGTTATTTGCCGTGGAACTACAGCCGGGTCCAGTCTGCATTGAAGACTGCAACAGCGGACCCGGAGTGTCGTCCCACTTTGGGCATGGGAAGAACATGGTTACAGTCACTTTCGCTCCCAGAAAATGGGACGCGGGTCGCCGGCAATCCGCTGTCCCGCCTTACACGCGCGCCTGTCATGCGGCGCCTGTCATGCGTCCATGGCTTTGCAGTAGTTCGATATGAAAGTCTGATGGTCGGGCAGCTGATCGGTGAGGCGGCGTGGTGCATCCCGCAAAGTGCCGAGAAAGTTTTTCAGCTCTTCATCGGGCATCATGTCCACGATCGGGTGATAGCTCTTCGGCATGATGCCCTGCCCCAGCATTACCTGCACCCAGGAGTTTTCTCCAAACAGCTCATTGGGAACCTTGAAAACGCGCCCCGTGTCCCGAAACAGCTTTATGCGGTGGGCTAGGGATGCAGGGATATCCATACTC
Organism: Proteobacteria bacterium 005FR1; assembly: GCA_026192395.1. GTDB lineage: Bacteria > Pseudomonadota > Gammaproteobacteria > Pseudomonadales > Cellvibrionaceae > WACF01. The sequence continues at coordinate 122,228 of WACF01000002.1, read as the reverse complement.
CGGCAGTGACGCCAAAAGGGCGTATCCTGGCGCTCAGTAACATGATAATGCAGCACAATGAAATCACGGATGTTTTCAAGCTCGTGATCGGACTGCGCATTGAACTCATCTATGTCCGCGCTATTGATTCCGGCAACTGGAAAGAGCTGCATCAGACGGATAATTCCGCGCTGAATCAAATGAATGCTGGTGGACTCCAAAGGCTCAATGAAGCCCCCGGCGAGGCCGAGCGCGATACAGTTCTTGTTCCATTGCTTGAGTCGGCGGCCAGTGCGGAATTTGATCACGCGGGGCTCAATCAAGCGCTCGCCTTCTATATTGTCGAGCAGTCGAGACTTGGCGTCTTCATCACTGAGATAGCGGCTACAGTACACCAATCCGTTCCCCACCCGGTGTTGTAGGGGGATTCGCCATTGCCACCCGGCGTCGCGGGCTATGGACCGTGTGTATGGGATGGGTTCCGATACCGACGATGTCTGCACCGCAACGGCGCTGTCGCAAGGCAGCCAGTGCGACCAGTCCTCGTAGCCCGTATGCAGCGTCTGCTCAATGAGCAGGCCACGGAAACCTGAGCAATCGATGAAGAGGTCGCCCTCCACCACCTGTCCCGAGGCCAGGGTCACCGACTCGATGAAGCCGGATTCTGGCTGCGTCTGCACTGAGGTGATTTTGCCCTCGATTCGCCTGACCCCATAACGCTCAGCGAACTTTCGCAAAAAGCGCGCGTACAGAGTTGCGTCCATGTGGTAGGCGTAATTCAGTCCCGAATTAGGCAATACCGCAAATCGATTACGTCTGGCCGCGAGGTGCTCGCTGCAGTAATCGCCGTAGGCCGCGCTGAGACCTTGTTTAAGCCCCTTGAGCCAAAAATGCTGGAAGCCTGCAGCCCAGCAGTCCTTGCCCGTGTAGCCGAAAGAGTGGATATAGTCCTCTCCCTGTGCCCGCCAGTTCTCGAACGAGATGCCCAGCTTAAAGGTACCCTGCACCGCAGCCATGAACTCCCGTTCGTCGATGTCCAGAAGCTTGTGCAGGGTGAGCAGCGTGGGAATGGTGGCTTCTCCAACGCCCACGGTGCCAATTTCGTCGGACTCAATGAGGGAGATATCCAGTGTTTCACCGAGTGACTTGGACAGGCCAGCGGCTGCCATCCACCCGGCGGTACCGCCGCCAACGATCGTTACTTTTCTGATTCTTTTATTCACAGCTATGCCTCGCGTCCGATTACTGCCGCCGGTTTCACCGATTCAATTTATTTAACAACTGCGCCCGCAACTGCCTTGCGGCCCGCTCGTCCAGGTGCCCGAGCAGCCCTCTGGCGTGCTCGGGAATATGAGCATGTGTTTTTTCGTCCGCCTCGAAGACGTAATAATTGAAAAGCGCCTGCCAGGCTCTTCGTTGTTCTTCCGGCAAGGCGCGGATGCTGAGTAACGCATGCTCCAGAGCGTTCAACGGTGTGCCCAGATAGGCAGGCGATCTCCGCCACCAGTAGTTCACCAGTATGTTGTAATCGGCAAGGCTTTCCACGTAATGCCACCACATGCTGGGAATAAACAGGGCATCACCCGGATCTAGCTCAACAGTTCGTGCCGCTTCGAGGGCCTGCGCAAAACGTGGATGCTTTTCGAAATCCGGTGATTGGAAGTCGACCAGGCTTATTTGCTGCCCGGAGGGGGTCAGATCCAGTGGGCCCACGTAGAGGTTTTCGACCTGCTCCGGGGGAAACAGGGTGAACCGACGTCGGCCCGCAACCACACAGGCGATGTTGTCGGGAAAATCGTAATGCGCCGCTATTCGACTTCTGTTACCGATCCAGATGCTGGCAAGAGGGTTCATGCCATCTATGATGATGTCATTCTGTTCACGAAAGCCCGGCAGCCAGTTGTCCAGCATGGTCGAACCCACGTAAATCGTTGGCGGCCGCGGGCTGGCGATCAGATTCAGCAGACGATCCAACACTTCACACAACTGCACTTGACCCGAGCTGAAACAAAAGCCGCTAAAGTCCTCATTGTAGAAGATGCGTCCGTCCGCCTCCGGCGGAGCGAAATATGCAGTGACCGGCCGGCCGTTGTAAAAAGCGCGCACATAAGCGTCCGCCTTCTCCAAGTCGCTTTTCGCCAATTTCACTGCGGGCCACTCCGCTACAAGCCCTCTGAGGACCAGCGGCTCTTCAGACCCGAGCACGGATTCGGGAATATTGCGCGGTGAACATCCGGTTATTTCACGCATGCTGTTCTCGATCACAGCGCTTGTGCCTTTCAAGCGCGGGCATCGGCCGGAAGTTCACGATTTTTGCGCTCGATAAGATCGCGAATATGAGACTGGGAGGCAACTGCCATAAAGATGGGCTGCAGCCAACCCTGCGCATTCAGATCCGCGAGCGCCTCGCCATTCAACTCGGAAAGGCGGGTCTCGTTTATCGTATAGAACCCCATCAACTGATTCTTTGATCCGTCGTTCAGCTCTATCTCCAATGTGAACGATTCCAGCAGATCCAGCGCGAGCAGTTTTTCCACGAAGGGCTTATTACTCTGATATCCCTGGTGAATCGCCTCCAGTGCCCCGGCCACCTGCTCCAGATACGGACTGTTGCCGCCATATTCCAGGAACAGCGGCTCGCCGGCTGTGTAGCTGAGGCGCGGACTGTCCATGTCGATATGCAGTACGCGTTGTTGCTTCATTACGCCATCTTCCTGGAACTGCTGAATACCAATCAGAAAGGGCTGCCTTGCAATCACCAAGGGGATGTAGGCCGCGTCCCATCCTTTCTCGCCCAGAAAAAGGTTTTCCTGTCCCTTGAGGCCAAACATGGCCACCGGATAGAACTCGCCCGTGTTGCCGTCTTTGTGGAAGAAAATCGGATAGTGAGCCTGGACACTTCGCATTTCGTCCGGGAAGGTCATAGCAAACATGACGTTGTCACCGTATTCGGCGGATCGCTCGGTGATCACCCGGAGGTCTTTATGGTCGATGTTATTCAAAAGTACATGGTTGGACATGGAAACTCCGAAACGGGCTCACCTTCTTTACCGAAACAGGTGCAGAAGCTTAGATAGTTGCTAAACCGTGCCGTTTTATTTTTGAAATAAGTTCACGGTTCGTGGGCAGCATCGACAGCAGTTGTCTGGTACGCGCTGCGTTTTCCTGAAACAGCTTGCCGGCTTGCGCCCGGGTCCGCGCTCTCGAGCGCGCGTGGCTCTGTTGCGGCTCGGTCTTCAGGCCCATGCCGTAGGCGACATACTGAAGGCTGGCCGGAGGAAACATCTCATCAGCGAGAGTTGCATCGTAGTGCCATGGACCCTGGTAGCGCCAGATACTGGTCAGTTCCTGCAGGCTTTCGGGTATCGAAGCCGCGGAGCAGTTGTCACGCCAGTAAGCCGAATCTCTTCTCTGAGTAAGAATATAGTGCAGTTTGAGAAAGTCTATAATCCGTTCCCAGTGGTGCTTGAATTTGCGGTTGAAGCGCCCGGCAACAACCGCCATTGCCTCTCGATTGGCCGGCAGCTGATCGCTGACCATTTTCGCCGACAGTTCCACAAGCACCAGGGCCGACGCTTCCAGCGGTTCGAGGAAGCCGGCCGACAGACCGATGGCCACACAGTTCCTGTGCCAGAAACGCTCCCGATAGCCCGGGTTGATGGCGATTTTTCGAAGCACAAGCTTTTCTGTGGTTTCGCGTCCCAGGGCGGGCTCGATGTAGGCACGCAGCTGAGCCTCGGCGTGCTCGTCGCTGCAATGGTCACTGGAGTAGACGTGTCCCACACCCCGGCGGGAAGGTAGGCCGATATCCCAGATCCACCCGGCCGTTTGCGCTGTGGAAAGGGTACAGGAGGCAATGGGGCTGTCCGCCTCCGGGTAGGGGACCTGCACTGCCAGCGCGCTATCGTTGAAAAGAACATGTCGCTGACTAATGAAAGGGACTCCATAGTGCCGGCCGAGCAAGAGCGAGGAAAAACCCGTGCAATCGATGAAGAGATCGCCCGCTAAGGGGCCATTCGCCTCGGTGCTCAGCGAAGAGATGTAACCATGCGAATCCTCGTTGACTTCAACTACGTGGTCCCGTATATGGCGCACGCCGAGTTTCTCGACGCAATGGCGCTGAAGAAAGCCGGCGAATTTGCCAGCGTCTAAGTGGTATCCATAGTTGAGATTAAACGCAAACTCGGGGGTTGTTATCTGCTTTGGCGCCAGTCCACGTGCGCACACCTGACTTTGCGGGGAAACGGCATCGGCAAAACTTACCTTGTCGCGGACGTCCTGCCAGGCAAACGCCAGGTTGGTGTCCTGATACCCCTGCGGGAGCGAAAACGGATGATAGTAACGGTCGAACTCGCCCGTCGTCCAATTCGAGAAGAGCGTGCCCTGCTTGAAGCTGGCCTCGCACTCGCGAATGAAGTCGGTCTCCGAGATGCCCATCGCATGCAAGGTGCTGCGCATGGAAGGCCAGGTACCCTCACCCACGCCGATGGGAGTCACATCCGGCGATTCGATCAGTATCACCTCGATACCGGTCTGATCAGCACTCAGGTGTTCAGCGGCAAGAAGGCCGGCTGTTAGCCAGCCGGCCGACCCGCCACCAACAACAATGATCCGTTTTACGGTGTTATTCATCGGTAAACCGGGGGCGTGCCCCCGGACGCTGTTTAGAAGGTGTAGCGAAGGCCGATATTGTAGCGCTCTCCGAGTTCAATGAGGTTGAGTACCTGCTCTGATGCTCGGCCATGCTGCCGCGCCTGCTCATCCGTGAAGTTGATGGCCTCCACGAAAAAACTCAGACTGTCATTGTATTGATAACTGGCATTCGCATCCCATTGCCCGTACTCCTCAGTGTAGATCGGGTTGGCAACACCGGTGCCATGGAAGTTGGACACGAGGAACTTGTCCCGCCAGTTATAGGCGATACGAACCTGGATTCCATTCTTGTCGTAGAAGCCCACCAGATTAGCCGAGTCACTCAGACCGTAAAGCGCAAACTGCTCACCGAGGCTGTCATCATCGTAGTCGATGTCGCCGTCCACCAGCGTAGCGTTGACGATAAAGCCGAAGCCACTTTCGCCGAAGGCATGTTGAAGGGCGAGCTCCCAACCGTCAATTTTTGCCTCCTTCTCGTTGACCGGAATCACCACATCAAAGACCAGTGGATTGTCTTCGCCTGGCACCCCAAAGATGGTGTTGCCATCGACCGTCTCGGGGAAGTTGGCGATGATGTATTGGCGAATCGCCTCCACATCATTGCCGACGGCGGCCCGCGCCTCTTCGTAGCGAGGACCATCAGCCGGATGCGCCAGATTAAATAGCTCTTCCTGAACAATTGAGTTTCCGATGAAGTTCTTCACGTCCTTGGAGAACCAGCCCACGGAGGCGTAGCTGGCATCGCCGTAATACCACTCGTATGAAAGATCGAAGTTGGTGGATTCGAAGGGCTCCAGATCCGGGTTGCCGCGAGCGCCCTCACCCCCGTCGATCCTTGCCAACTGACTGACTGTGGTACCACCTTGAATGTCAGCATAGCTCGGACGAGTCAATGTCTTGCTGGCCGAGGCCCGGATAATCATGGAATCCGTGAGCTCAAGAGCGAGATCAAGGCTCGGCAATACGCGGCTGTAGTCACCTTCGAGTTCGGTAAAGTCCTGCTCACCTGTCGTGAGCAGCGTGAACTCATTCGCCGCCACCCACGCTACTCCACTGTAGGTGGGCACTGCCGCGCGTGATACGACGTCGGTCTGCTCGTAGCGTACTCCCGCGGCGATATCCAGCAGCATGTCCCCCACAAAGGTCTCCATGTTGAACTGGGCATAAGCACTGAACGAGTCTTCTTCCGTGCGTCGGTCCGTCTGGTTTGCATAGTTGGTCGAGGGACAGAAGTTGGTGCCGCAATCCCCCGCTCCGGGCTGAGCATAAAGCGCCGCCGCCCGCGCGACCAGCGTGTCGAAGTCGAAGCTGTAGAACTCATTCCAAAAATTGGGGTTGTCGCTTCCTGAAGCGTTGAAGTGGTCCGCCACTGTCTGGCGGGTAAACGTGGACGGGTCCAAATCTCCCGCGTCGCCGACGCCACCCCAGTCGTCACGCTGGACGTTGGTGAAGGCCGACCGGTTCTCCACTTCCGTTGTAGCAACACCGAAGTTGATGCTGCGACTTTCATCGAACCTGAAGGTACCGTTGAGCTGGTATTGATCGATGTCGGTCACCATCAGACTGTTGCGGAATGAACTACCGGTCACACGGATGTCTGCCGGGTCAATGCCCGTCACACCCGCAGGCAGCGCGATCGACAGTACCGGAAGATCCTGACCGAAGTTAGCCGTGCTTTCTTGCCGTAGCCAGACGGCTGTGCCGAAAGCATTGTGGCTGCCGTAGGGGCTGTCCGGCCGCGATTCAGCCGACGAGGAGTGAGCATCAAACTCCACCTCCAGCCGGTCGCTCGCTTCCCAGACGATGTTGAAGCCCAGCGACTTGTTCTCGTTGACGCGCTCGAAATCCCCACCACCCATCGCCAGGTCGGCCAGCCACGGAGTCTGCTCGGAGTAGATCAGCGGCGATGAAACCGGACCATCCGTCCAAACACCGGTAGAGGGACCGAAGTTGAACCAGGCAGACATGTCCCGATACTGCTGAGCCGTCTCGAGTTCGGAGTAAACGTAATCGAGTGTGGACGTCACGCGCTCCACCGGCTTGTACTGCAGCGTCAGTTGCCCGTTGGTACGGGTGCGCTGTATCTCATTGAAGCTGTAGGCAAGCTGCTGGGGAACGGAATAGATGTCTCCGGGACCGGGGCGATTCACGTGTCCAGTGTCGGGAATACCGCCCCAGTCGGCGGTGCCCGCACCCCAATCCTGGTCGGTCTCGCCGGTAAAGGTGCGCCAGCCGGCACCAGTGGTAGCTACCCGACTGCCACTCTCGCGCTCCTGATAGCTACCCGAAATCGCCACACCAAAGGTGTCGTCGGCGAAGGTATTGCTGTAGATACCGGAGATCTCCGGAGTGATGTCGGAGCCTTCTTCAGTGGACTCGTCGATAACCCCTTTCACGCCCAGAGTGGCGATGAGATCGGGATTGTTGAATGGCCGAATGGTCTGAATGTTGATGGTGGAGCCGATGCCCCCGGTCGGTATGCTCGCGCGGGCGGTTTTATAAACCTGCACAGCGCGGACACTCTCCGAGGCGAGGTTCGCGAAGTCGAAGGACCTCGATGAAGCCGCGCTAGTGTCATTGATGGACGAGGTGGGCATCTGTCGGCCGTTTAGGGTGATCAGGTTGAAATCCGGGCCAAAGCCACGAACTGTCACCCGACTGCCCTCACCGTTGACCCGGTCGATCGAGACACCGGTAATTCGCTGCAGCGATTCGGCGAGGTTGGTGTCCGGGAATTTGCCAATGTCCTCAGCAGAAATCGCGTCGACGACACCCTGTGCGTCGCGCTTCATGTCCATGGAGCGCTGCAAACTTCCACGAATCCCCGTGACAACGATCTCTTCAAGCAACGGCTCATTTTCTTGAGCGAACACATTCGCGCCGAAGCCCGGCAGAAAGCAGGATCCGATGGCGGTTGCCATAAGTTTCTTCTTGAAGCCAGGGAGTTTATTCATGGTTAACATGCCTTTTTTAATGAAGTTATTAGCACTACGGAGCCAGCGCCCTCTCAGGTGAAGAGCTTCGCCCGCGAAGTAAGACCCAGGCGCCTACCTGCGCCAGGGCAATCTCGCCGGAACTGCCCGGACCCGTCCAGATCCGCACCGCCGGCCAAGCAATTCCCGAAACGCCACCCTTCTCTCACGTTTTCAGATTTTCACTAACAGTGTTCGGGGTCGTCCCACCTTTGCAATCCAGTGCAACGTGGGCGGTATCACTTTCGGTTTTCGAAACCGGGAATCATAAATCCGAGTTTTTTCAGACACATGGAGCAATACCACGGGAGACGACCTGTACCGGAGCCGCACGTCACATTGCGCACCACCCGGACTACCACCAGATCACGTACAAGGCGGCAGTGATCAGGCAGACGCCGATAGCAAGCATATTGAAGCTGCCTGTAGTCGAGAACTCGATACCCTCGAGATCGATTGCCTTCGACTGGTCACCAGCCCCGTTGAACAGATAGCTGTGACCCGATCCGTCGGCTGGGGCGGCCTGCCGCAAGCCTCCCGTTCCGGAAATGGCGAGGGACCCAAGGGTAACCACTACAGCGAGAACGCAACACAGTACGAATACCAGTCCCACGCGATCCATGAAAGGCAGCGCAGGCCACAGCAGCTTGAATGCAATCGAGAGCACCACAGAGGCGATTGCCGCTACCAGAGCAGAGCTTGCAGTGGCCTTTTTCCAGAAAAAACCGAGCAGGAATATTGCGACGATACCTGGCGTAAAGAAGCCGGTGAACTCCTGGATGTACTGAAACGCCTGGTCGAGCTCCCCCAGTAAGGGCTGAGCAACGGTCAAAGCGATGATCATCGCGCTCAACGCAGCCAGGCGTCCCACCCAAAGCGTTCTGCGCTCACTGGCATTGGTATTTATCAATTGCCGGTAGATATCCATCGTAAAAATAGTCGAGACACTGTTGGACATCGACCCGAGTGACGATGAAATGGCCGCGACCAGAGCGGCAAAGGTAATCCCCAGCAGGCCCTGCGGGACTAGCTTCATCATTTCCGGATACGCCTGGTCAGGTCGATCGAGGCCAGGCGCCAGCATTGCCGCCGCAATACCTGGCAGCACCACGATCAGCGGCATCAGCAGCTTCAGATAGGCCGCAAAAGCGATACCTTTCTGGGCTTCCACGAGATTCTTGGCCGCCAGTGCTCGCTGGGTGATGTATTGATTGAAGCCCCAGTACGATAAGTTCATGATCCATAGCCCGCCGACAAGCACCGAGATGCCCGGGAGATCGTCGTAATGAGGGCTCGACGGGTCAAGAATCATGTCAAACCTGGCCGGCATCTCGCTCAGCAGCATGGAAAACCCGTGTAACGCACCAGCACCGCCCGAAATTTGATTCAACGCCAGATAGGTGACCATCAAGCCGCCGAGCACCAGCAGGACTACCTGAATGATGTCGGTTAGCGCGATGGCTTTCAGGCCGCCGTAAAGAGAATAGCTCATCGAGAATACGGCCAGAAAAAGGAGGCCGTAGAGCATATCCACCCCGGTCAGCGTCTCAATCGCCAGAGCACCCAGATACAATACTGCTGTGAGATTGACCAATGTATATACACCCAACCAGAACACGGCCATGGTAGTGCGTACGCGGTGGTCATACCGCTGTTCCAGGAATTGGGGCATCGTGTAAATGCCCTTTTTCAGATAGATCGGCAGGAAGAATTTGCCTACGACCAGCAAGGTAATTGCGGCCATCCACTCGTAGGAAGCGATGGCCAGTCCGACGACATAGCCGGAGCCCGACATGCCAATAATCTGTTCTGCCGAAATGTTTGCGGCAATCAGCGAGGCGCCGATAGCCCACCAGGGCAGCGCCTTGCTGGCTAGAAAATAATCTTCGCTGCCTTTCTGGTGGCCCGGTTTTTCACGGGAGACCCACCACGCTATAGCGATGAGCAATACGCAATACAGGACGAAAGCCGCGATATCGAGGGACGAGAGAGCCATTCTGACTTCCTTATTACATTATTCTTTGTGCAGATTTGCGGGTCGTTCGCACAGGCAGCTCAAACCCATTCTGGCGAGTGTTTCACCAGTGGGCGCTTCTGGTCTTCCCACCTTCGATTGGCGAGGCAAAATGGTTCGTCCCACTTTCACCCAGGCAAAGCGGGATGTCCGGACAGCCCGAGCAAAAGCCTCATTTATGACATAAAATCACGCGATTACCTGTTATCCACACTATTCACCGAGAGTTGGCTATGGCTGCACAAACACTGCTGGAAGCGCTGACGGAAGGAGCACCAAAGCTCAGCAAGTCAGACCAGAAAGTGGCGAGCGTAATCGTGAGCCAACCCTCTGCGGTGATTCACTACTCAATAGCACGCCTGGCCGACCTTGCCGGCGTCAGTGAACCGACGGTCAGCCGCCTTTGCCATAAATTGGGGTGCGAGGGCTACACCGACTTCAAGCTGAGGCTTGCTCAGGAACTCTCCAGCGGGGGACGTCTATATGTGGAGAACATGGAAGCCACCGACGACACCCGCACGATCATTAACAAGATACTGTCCTCCATAGAAACGAGCATTCGCAGCATGGAGCAGTCCATTTCGCCAGGGTCGATTGAATCCGCCACGGCATTGCTGGCCAGCAGCCGCAGTATCTACTTTTTCGGCAGCGGGGCCTCCGGTCCCGTCGCATTGGACGCGCAGCACAAGTTTTTCCGCTTTGGCATACCGGTGGTGGCGCAGACTGATTACGTCAATCAGCGCATGATGTGCTCGATGTTAGGGCCAGACGACGCGGCCATTTTTATCAGTTATACCGGACGCACCAGGGAGATAATTGCCAGCGCGGCACTGGCCAGTGAACGGGGCGCACGCACCATTGGCCTGACTCAGCCGGACTCGCCACTGGCGAGGCACTGCATGGAAGTCCTGAACGTAGTGGCTCTGGAAGACACCGACCTTTATACCCCCATGACATCACGCATCATCCATCTCGCAACGATCGATATACTCGCCACCACCCTGGCCCTCGCATTGGGCGACAAAGTTGAAACCAACATTCGGGCTATCAAACGGAATCTGCAGGCCACCCGCTGCGATGGCTGACAGATTCCACTAGCCAGATGTAATTTTCTTTCATAAATGGTCCATATTCGGTTACTATGTAGCTTAATTACATAATAACAAGGGACCGCTTTCATGGCGCGCATCGCAATAAACGGGTTCGGGCGCATCGGCCGCAACATCTTTCGCGCATGGCTTGAGCAGGCCAGCACTGCGCACGAGATCGTCGCCATCAATGATCTGGGTGACCCGGCGATGAACGCCCATCTGCTGAAATATGACAGTGTGCATGGCACTCTGGACCAGCATGTCAGCCTGGACGGCAACATCATCCGGGTCGCCGACAAAACCGTGGTATGTAGCCAGACGCGAGACCTCCACGCCCTGCCCTGGCGCCAACTGGAAATCGATCTCGTGTTGGAATGCACCGGTGTGTTCACCGACCGAGCCAGCGCCAGCGGTCATCTGACTGCCGGCGCCGAACGGGTGCTGATATCCGCACCGGCCACCGACGTGGACGCGACCGTTGTGTTCGGGGTAAACGATTCTGTACTGGACGGTTCCCAGAAGATTGTCTCCAATGCCTCTTGCACCACTAACTGTCTAGCACCTCTGGCCAAGGTGCTGCACGAGGGTATTGGCATCGAAACAGGGCTCGCAAATACGGTGCACGCCTACACCAATGACCAACGCCTGTCCGACGTGTCCCACAGCGATGTCATGCGGGCCCGCTCTGCAACGCAGTCCCTGATCCCGACCAAAACCGGGGCGGCCGCAGCCGTGGCGCTGGTCCTGCCTGAGCTCGAAGGCAGATTGGATGGACTGGCCGTTCGGGTGCCACTGATCAACGTCTCTCTGCTGGACTTGACGTTCGAAGCCAGCCGCAGGACAAGTGCTGAGGAAGTCAACCAGTTGATTGAAAAAGCAGCTTTGGGAATGCATGGAGTACTGCAGATAAACCAGCTGCCATTGGTGAGTATCGATTTCAATCACAACCCGGCATCCTCAATCGCCGACCTTTCCCTAACTCGTGTGAGGGGCAAGCTGGTAAAGGTGATGGCGTGGTATGACAATGAGTGGGGCTTTTCCAACCGCATGCTGGATACTGCCGACGCAATGCTCAGGACCTCCAGGTAATCCCGTTTTTCGGTGGGCTCAGGCATCTACCGGACGATGACTCGAACGCCCTGGGCTACGTCAGCAGCACACTCGCAGGGCTTACCTTGTTAGCTCTTCAATAAGTTCAGAACCTGGCGAAGCGACTCACATAGAGCCCGAGTCTGCCGCCACTGCTCGGTGGCGAACGGAAGAACTTGAGATGCTGCAGACCTCGCAGGCCAAGGAAGTGGCGGCAAGCTGTTCTATTCCAACTCCTCCCCCACATTCAGATGGAAATAGGCCGCAGGCCGTGAGCGGGTCAGCAGGATCGGGCAAGTGAGCTCGCCGATGAATTGCTTGATCAGTTCCGCCCTGCCCTCGGCGAGCTTGCCGTGCCAGCCGATGATCAGCAGGTCCGCGGCGGTACGCTCTGCCATGCGCAGGAGTTCGTCCAGCACTTTGCCGCGACAGAGGCAGACGTTTTCCACCACGCGATCGATGTCTTCGGGGCTGCATCGGTGCGAGGCACGCAGCAGCAAGTCGTGGAGACGGCCGGCGAATTCGTGATGGGCGGCGTCGGAGTATTGCAGTTCCGAGGTGTAGTCCGCTTCGCCAATATCCGGACTGACCACGTGGGCTACATTCAGGCGAAGTTGCAGGCAGTCCGCTACTTGAACGGCGAGACCGAGTGCTTCGTCGGTTTCCTGCTCGCCGCTTACCGGTACCAGCGCTGATCGCATTGGCAGTCGCTCGACGAAATTGGGCGGTGCCAACAGGACTGGTACATTAGTCTGTTCGAGTACCGCGCGAACCACGTGGCCGACACGCAGTTCGCTGGCGGATGCGGCGCCGCCCTCCCCTCGCGCCGAGATGACGAGCAGGTCGGTATGCAGTTCTTCCATGGTCTGCAGAATCGCCGCTTCCGCATAGGACAGTTGCTGATGCAATACAACGCGGGAGCGCAGTTCCGTCGGCACCTTGAGACGTTCCAGTGCATTGGCCGGTGATTCCGGCTCCCGCGTTGCGGTCACCAGGTGCAGTCGGCTGTTGAGCTGGCCCGCGATCCAGGCTGCGGTTCGCAAAGGTTGGACAGCATTGTCGGAGCCGTCCAATGGCAAGAGGATGGAGGAGAATGTCGTCATCGCCGGGCCTCCAGTTCAAATGTGCGACCGCGCCATTGCATTTTCATCGCCACCGATTGCCAACGCTTCGGGAGTCGGCCGGCGCAGTCTTGTGCCAGCTTTGGTCCCTGCTCGGTCATTTCAATTCCCAGAAATCCGAACACCAGCGCCTGCCAGGTGCCGCCCATGGCTGCGGGATGAACGCCCAATACGCTGTTGTGCATGACGTTGGACAGATCCAGCCAGAGGCTTTGTTGCCAGTAATGAATGGATTCGTCATGCAGGCCCAACCGGGCGGCGACGGCGGCGTGAACGGCGGGCGACAGACTGCTGCCGTGGTCGGTTTTCGCTTCATAATAGCGGTAGTTGGCTTCCACTACGTCGCGCGGAAAAAGCGTTGGAAACAGATGTAACAGCATCAGCACGTCGGCCTGCTTGAGCAGTTGCAGTTGATTGATGCGCTCGGCCTCGAACAGACGGCTAATGGGTGCGCGGAACCGTTCCTGTGCGGGCAAGGGATACTCTTCGAGCTCGAAGAAGCCGCGAAACTGTTCGATGACACCGTCCTCGCGCGGCTGTGGTCTGTAGAGTTGGTCCGCTACGTTTTGCCATTCGTGCAGCTCTTCCTCGCCAAGTTGAATACGCTCGGCCAGCGCCTGCCACGCTTGATGTTTGCTAGCGCGCAGTTCGTTACACGCCGATACCGCTTGCAACAAATTGAACCAGGCCATCCAGTTGGTGTAGGCGTTGTCGTCCACTGAGTGGTGGTATTCATCCGGCCCCACCACATTACAGATGTGAAAGCCATCCGCCTCCTGCGTTACCCGGCTGCACCAGAAGCGCGCGGTTTCCGACAGAATCTCCGCGCCTTTTTCTGCGATGAATTGTGTATCGCCGGTGCACTCCCAGTAACGCCACACGGCAAAAGCCACGTCGGCGGTGACGTGAATCTGCTGATGACCGGTGTAGATGGGAATTTCCTTGCCCGTGGTTCGGAGGCGAATCATCCGCGGCGTGACATCACTGCCATCGACGGTGGATTCCCAGGCGTAGCAGGCGCCGCGGTAGCCCAGTTCGGCAGCGCGACGACGTGCGCCGTCGAGGGTGTGGTGCCGGTATTCGAGCAGGCTGCGCGCCTGCTGCGGGTTTGACTGCAGATAAAACGGCAGCATGAAGATTTCCACATCCCAGAAGACGTGACCCTCGTAGGCGCGGCCGGTTAAGGCGCGGGCGCCCACTGAGACTTTCGGGTCTTCGGTGGCTGCGCAGCTCAGGTGATAGATGTGAAAGCGCAGCGCCTGGGAACTGGCGGGACTGCCCTCGATGTGAACGTCCGCGTGCTCCCAGCGCTTGCTCCATGCGCTGCGATGAGCAGCCAGCACATTGTCAAAGTGTTGCCAGTCACAAGCCTGCAGGTGTCGTTCGGCGGCCTCGCGGGGGTGATCGCAGTCGCGGCTGGTAAATACCGCGATAAAGCGGCGCAGAATAATCGGACGTCCGATCTCCGCCTGCACACTGTAGCGGCCCGCCTGCAGTGGTCCTTCCTCGCTGAGCGTTCGCGCGGCGATGCAGACTTCGAAGTTGGAGTCGCGGGTGCGGTAGTGCTGCAGTTCGAGGCCGTCTTCCAGAACGTAATCGACCGGCAGCAGGTGCGGATGCAGGATCGCCCAGTGCTCGGCACGGCTGGCCACATCCACCTGGATGCGACCGGAGTAATTTTCCGCACAGAGGCGGATCTCCTGTCCGAGCAAGTGCCGATCGGCAAGCGAGGCGAAACGCCGGGTGTCGAGGCAGGTAAGCTCGCCATCCGGCCCCGGAAAGCTGACGTGGTTCAGCAGCAGCGCTTCGCGCAGAACCAGTTCGCGACGGTAACTACGCCAGCTATCTTCAGTGAGCTCGAAAGGACGCCCATCTACCTGGACCTGCAGGCGGAACGGAGACGGAAACGGCACCAGTTCCGCGGTATCGCTGTTGCGCTCATCGGTGAGGAATTCCTTTTCCGAGTAGGGAAAGCTCGGCGCCTTGCTCGCGTAGATGCCGGCCACGAACAGATCGGCTTCCGAGTTGGGCAGTGCGGTATCGGGCGCGCCACGCACCCCCATGTAGCCGTTGGCAACCGTGAAGATACTTTCCAGCTCCCGTTCTCGCGAGGGGTCGAAACCGGTCTGACGAATGTGCCAGGCCTGGCTTTCAAGTCGCTGCGCTACCAGCGTGTCGAGCTGTGCAGGAGTCAGCTCGGCAAGATCTTCCACCACGATGTCCGCTCCCTGGCGCTGCAGTGCGTCCCGATTGGCTCCCCGGTCCACGCCCACGGTGTAGGCAAACCCGCCCGCTTCGCCGGCGGCCACGCCGGACACCGCGTCTTCCACAACGACTGCTCGCGCGGCGGTGACGCCCAGTTGCGCAGCACAGGCAAGAAAGGCATCGGGACTTGGTTTTCCCGCCAGCTCCATTTTTGCGGCATCGTTGCCATCCAGTACCGCATCGAAAAGGGGCTCCAGCGCGGCTTCCTTCAACAGCATGCGACCATGGCGGCTGGATGTAACCAAGCCGGTCTTGACGCCCGCGTCGCGCAACTCGCGGATGAACCGGAGGGAAGCCGGATAAGTGCTCAGGCCCTGTTGCGCCAGCGCATCGGCGAACAATGCGTCCTTGCGTCCTGCCATGGCCGCGACGGTATCCGCTTCCGGCGGATCGTTCGGCGAGCCTTCGGGCAACTCGATGTCGCGCGAAGCCAGAAAACTGCGCAGGCCTGTTTCCCTCGGTTTGCCATCCACGTAGCGACGGTAATCGTTGCTGGCATCGAAGGGAACGAAGGGCTGACCGACTCCGGCACGACGCTGCAGAAAATCATCGAAAAGAATCTTCCAGGCAGCGGCGTGCAGGCGAGCCGTGTCGGTCACCACTCCGTCCATATCGAAGACAACTGCGTCAAAGGAAGAAATCGACGCAACGCGCTGCATATTCATCGGCACATCCCGGAAGCTGTAAGGCGGACCTTAGCAGGCCGTCAACAGGTGTGTTTGATACAGATCAGTGGTGGGTTCGAAGCGCCAGCATTGACCTGCGTCAACGGCTCTCCGCGCGGATCTGTAATAGTCATTGGACCGTCGCGATCAAGCAGGAGTACCCGGATGGAAGCACAGGCAGCGCAACAGGATGAGCAGCAATCAGTATTGCAGAGGCTGGACCGGTTGTGGCGGGCGGCCAATTTTTTATCTGTCGGACAGATCTATCTTCTCGACAATCCCCTGCTGCGAGAGCCTCTCAGACTCGCCCACGTAAAACCGCGGCTGCTGGGGCACTGGGGCACGACGCCGGGTCTGAACTTCATCTACGCGCACATGAACCGCGCGATCAAACAGCACGATCTGAACAGCATCTTTATCGCCGGACCTGGCCACGGCGGTCCCGCCGCAGTGGCCTGTACCTGGCTGGAAGGCACTTACAGCGAGGTCTATCCCGAGGTGAGTCAGGACGAGGAAGGCATGCGCCGCCTCTTTCGGCAGTTCTCCTTTCCCGGTGGCGTGCCCAGTCATGTGGGTCCGCAAACACCGGGTTCCATTCACGAAGGCGGTGAGCTCGGCTATTCACTTTCTCATGCCTTCGGTGCGGTGTTCGATAATCCGGACCTTCTGGCCTGCTGTGTGATTGGCGACGGCGAAGCCGAAACCGGACCGCTTGCCACCGCCTGGCATTCCAACAAGTTTTTGAATCCGGCAAAGGACGGCGCCGTACTGCCGGTTCTGCACCTGAACGGTTACAAGATTGCCAACCCGACAATACTCGCTCGCATTCCCCGCGAAGAGCTGGAGCAGCTCTTGAAGGGCTATGGCTGGCAGCCGGTATTCGTGGAAGGCTCCGACCCGGCACAGATGCATCGCGATATGGCGGCGGCACTGGATCAGGTGGTGGGCTCCATCAGGGAAATCCAGCGACGTGCCCGCGAAGAGAATGTAATGGAACGCCCCGTCTGGCCGATGATCGTGTTGGTCAGCCCAAAGGGCTGGACCGGCCCGCACACGGTGGACGGTTTGCAGACGGAAGGGACATGGCGCTCGCATCAGGTTCCGTTCAAGGACTTCAGCGAAGCCGAACACCTGGAGTTGCTGGAACAGTGGATGAAAAGTTATCGCCCCGAAGAACTCTTCGATGAAGATGGTCGTCCCGCGCCCGACATCGTCGCCAGCGCGCCAGAAGGCCTGCGACGCATGGGGGCCAATCCTCACGCCAACGGCGGCATTCTTCTCAAGGAATTGCTGCTGCCTCCCTATCAGGACCACGGCGTGGATGTACCGCAGCCCGGTGCCGTCAAAGCGGAGGCCACCCGCCAGCTCGGCAAGTGGCTGCGCGATGTGATGCGTGCGAATGAACACTTCGCCAACTTTCGCCTGGTCGGACCGGACGAGACTGCCTCGAATCGCCTGGGCAATGTACTGGAAGTCACCAACCGCAGCTGGATGGCGGAACGCCTGCCCGGCGACGATCACCTGTCACCGGATGGGCGGGTGATGGAGATCCTCAGCGAACATACCTGCCAGGGTTGGTTGGAAGGTTATCTCCTTACCGGCAGGCACGGCTTCTTCTCCTGTTACGAGGCCTTCATTCACATTGTGGATTCCATGTTCAACCAGCATGCAAAGTGGCTGAAGGTTTGCGCCAGCGAGATTCCCTGGCGACGGCCCATCGCGTCGCTCAACTATTTGCTCACCTCTCATGTCTGGCGACAGGATCACAACGGCTTTTCCCACCAGGACCCGGGCTTTATCGACCACGTGGTGAACAAGAAAGCCGATGTAATTCGCGTCTACCTGCCACCGGACGCCAACACCTTGCTGGTGGTGGCGGACCGCTGCCTGCGATCACGGGACCGCGTCAACGTGATCGTCGCCGGCAAGCAGATGCAGGCGCAGTGGTTCGACATGGATAGCGCCGCCAAGCACTGCAGCACCGGCATCGGCATTCTGCCCTGGGCCAGCAACGATCAGGGCGGCGAGCCGGATGTGGTAATGGCCTGCGCCGGGGATGTGCCCACCATGGAAACGCTGGCGGCGGTGGAGTTGCTGCGCGAACATCTGCCTGACTTGAAAGTGCGGGTGATCAATGTGGTGGATCTGATGACCTTGCAACCGAAAGAGGAACATCCTTCCGGTCTGTCAGCGCGCGACTTCGACGCGCTGTTCACCACCGACAAGCCAATCATCTTCAACTATCACGGTTACCCCTGGCTGATTCACCGACTCACCTATCGGCGAACCAACCACGACAACCTGCACGTGCGCGGTTACAAAGAGGAAGGCACCACCACCACACCCTTTGATATGGCGGTGCGCAACGACATCGATCGCTATCACCTGCTGGCGGATGTTGTGGACCGGGTGCCGTCGCTGGGCTATCGCGCCGCTTATCTGAAGCAGTTCGTGCGCGACAAACTGGTGGATCATCGGGAATACATCACCGAGTTCGGTGAAGACCCGCCGGAGATCCGCGATTGGCAGTGGGTGAACGCGGACAGGAAGAAATAGCTTCCGCGCTAATGCTCCCGCTTGGTTTGGTCGCCGGTCACATCGTTAGCGCTCTCGTAGGGCTTGGTGGGAAGCTCTTCGATGAACTTGAGAACTTCGCGAGGCGCGCCGTTGCGTTTGGCGTGTTCCAGCAGCGTGTTCTTGTCCGCTGGAAACTCCAGCCCATGTAAAGATTTTTGAATCTGAGCAGCGCGGATTCCGCCGATTGGTTGCCTTTCCATATCCACCCCTCTGCTTGAGCTTTTGTCGGATGACGCGAGCGATGCTCTGGAACTGCCACAAGTGTGCCAGCTGCGCGGATGGATTCCGGCCTTCGCCGCAATGACAGACGAGCATAGAGCGGTTTGGGTGCAGCCCAAAGCGACACTGCGCCTGTGATTAGGGCTGCTCCAAGCCGGAGGTGACTCAGTCCAGATCACTCGCATCATGCCGCTCGGGCAGCTGCTTGTCTTCCGGCCCCCAGGTGGTGTTTACCCGCTGGCCCCGTTTTACCGCGGGTCGCTCCTTGATTTCGCGGGCCCAGCGCTCGACGTTTCTGTAGGAGCCCACGTCCAGAAACTCCTGAGCATCATAGATCTTGCCGATCACCAGATGGCCGTACCAGGGATAGTTGGCCATGTCGGCGATGGTGTAGTCGTCACCGCAAAGGAAGCGGCGCTCGGCGAGGTTGCGATCGAGCACATCCAGCTGCCGCTTTACTTCCATGGTGTAGCGGTTGATCGGGTATTCGAATTTTTCCGGCGCATACGCATAAAAGTGTCCGAAGCCGCCTCCGAGAAAAGGTGCGCTACCGATGTTCCAGAACAGCCAGGACAGGCACTCGGCGCGCGCTGAGGGAGCGGTCGGAAGAAATTCGCCAAACTTCTCCGCCAGGTACATGAGAATCGCGCCGGACTCGAACACGCGGGTGGGCGGATTGGTGCTGGTGTCCAGCAGGGCGGGGATTTTCGAGTTGGGATTCACACTGACGAAGCCGCTGCCGAATTGCGCGCCCTCGGTAATCTTGATCAACCAGGCATCGTACTCCGCCTCGCGCTTGCCCAGGGCGAGCAGTTCTTCAAGGAGAACCGTCACCTTGACGCCGTTGGGCGTCCCCAGCGAATAGAGTTGCAGCGGATGCTTGCCAATCGGGAGCTCTTTCTCGTGGGTGGCTCCGGCGATGGGTCGGTTTATGCTGGCGAATTTGCCACCGCTTTCTTTATCCCATTGCCATACTTTGGGCGGTACATACGTGGAAGACTCTGTCATTGACGATTACTCCGGCTGCTGTGGAATTCAGAACTGGCGCTGGAAGGTCCAGCCCCCGCAATGCTGTATAAACGCATTGCTGTACGAAAAAGACGTCGCCAAGCCTAAGTGAATGTCCCGTGTGGACGCAAGCCGGAGCGGCTCCGCCGACGAATGCGGCGGAGATGCGGTAGGATTTTTAGGCAACCCGAGCATTTCTCGCGCAGCGTTCCCGTTCAGCCGGTGTTTCGAGCGCAGATGATAAAGCTTGGCGTCGTGATGAGCTTGCCGCAGGAAAGACCCGCAACGACCTTGCTTGCCTGATAGAAAAGGCGCTCTTTGAGGTCGCCGCCGGGTGGCACCAGCAATTCGGAAGGCAAGACGCTCGCCTCGAAACCGAGCTGCATCAAGCGTGAGAGCAGATACTGGGCCCTGAACACATAGATATGTTCAGGGTTGAAGTGATCGATCCGGTCCTGCATCCGCCGATCATCGTCGGTGTGCGTGGCCGACCACAGGTATTGCTGCAGTTGAATCAGTCCATATTTATTGGGAGCGCGAATTACCAGCGTTCCGCCCGGCTTGATCATCTTCGGCAGCAGCGCCCAGATACGCCTCAGCTCCGGCTCGTAATAAAGGACATCACTCATGATCACGGTATCGAAGCGTGTGCCAGTTTGCTCCAGCACCTCAATGCCGCCACACAGAGTGTCAAGGCCCACACGCTCCTTTGCATGCTCGCATGCCTGCTCTGAGAGATCATTTAACAGCAGCCGGAGATCGGGTCTGCGCGATCGCAGGATCGCCAACAAGTGGCCAGTTGCACCACCTACGTCGAGGACGCTCCCTTCCCACGGAGTTCGGTCGTCCGCCAACCCGGCGATCTGCTGAAAAACACGGCGCCTTCGCCGGAGAAAATATTTCTCGTCCTTGTAACTGCCTTCGAAGTAGCGCTTGACCACGTCCTGGTCGATCAATGTGTCCGAGAAGACCAGCTTGCAGTCACGACAGTCGTTTAGCCGTATGAGGTTGGAGAACCAAACGTACTGCCCGACGGTTTCGAAGTCATCGCTGCCACAGTCCGGACACAGCGGCCGGTGTTGCGCAGGTACACTGGTGAAGCGATGCGCCCGACCGTAGACCACCCAATCTTCTGGTTTAAGGAATCCCTTGTTAGTTCGAAGTGTTTCCAGGATCTCCAACTCATCCACAAGCCGTCCCCTTCCCTTCATCCCTGAAAAGACATGCGAAGCCGACAAAGACAGACTAAGCCCCTACTGGACCAGAGGGTAACAAGGTTTACCGCTGCTGCAGCTCAATCTGATGCCAATGCTTTGAAAAAGGGGAAATTGGGCGCGTACATTTTTGCAAAGCGCGTCCCGATGGAGACCAAACGGAAGAGCTCGAGCCGATCCGGCGAAAGAAAGGGCGGCCGAGCCGCCCTCGTTCAAACCGGTTTCTGGTCTAGCAATTCGCCTTCGAGCTTCTGCACGGCGGCTTTCGGTGAATTGGTTCGGCGAGCCCACATTTGATAGGCGACAGGAACAACATAGAGAGTGAACAATGTTGCCACGCTGACCCCGGTGATGATCACCAAGCCGATCACAAAGCGCGTTTCCGTACCCGCACCGGTGGCGATTACCAGCGGGACGGCACCGGCGACGGTGGTAACGGCGGTCATCGCGATTGGACGCAGGCGCTGTCCACAGGCTTCGACGATGGCGTCGTGGAAGGCCACGCCTTCGTCGCGCAGCTGGTTGATGAACTCCACGATCAAAATGCCGTTCTTGGCCGCCAGCCCCACCAGCATGATGATGCCGATCTGACTATAGATATTCAGCGACTGCCCGGCAAAGTAGAGGCCCAGCAATGCGCCGGCGATCGCCAGGGGCACGGTCAGCATGATGACCACCGGCTGTACGAAACTCTCGAACTGCGCCGCGAGCACCAGAAAGACCACCAGCAAGGCCAGCAGGAAAACGAAGTACACGGAATCGCCCGATTCCTTGTACAGCAGCGATTCGCCCTTGTAATCGAAACTGGCCGAGCTGGGGAGAATCTCCCGCGCGGTGGTCTCCAGATAATCCAGGGCTTCTCCAAGGCTGTAGCCGTCGGCGAGACTCGCGCTCAGGGTAATGGAGCGCATGCGGTTGTAGCGGTTCAGTGTATCGGCGTCGGCGAATTCCGTAATGCTGACCAGGTTCGACAATGGCACCAGAGCGTTGCTGGACGAACGAACATAGATGTTGGTCATGTCCAGTTTGCTTTCATGGTCCCGTCGCATGCCTTCGACGATCACGTCCCGTTCTTCGCCGTTGATCATGAAGGTGGTGACCAGTCGGGAGCCGAGCATGCTTTCCAGTGTACGGCCGATGTTGGTAACGGAGACGCCGAGGTCGGCGGCCCGATCGCGATTGATGTCGATGCGCAGTTGCGGTTTGGTTTCCTGGTAGTCATGGTCGAGGCCAATCAGGCCTGGGTTGCTGGCCGCTTCCGCGATCATCAGATCCCGCCACTGCACCAGCTCCTCGTAGGTGCCGCCCTGCAAAACGAATTGCACCGGGTTGCCGCCCATGCCGCCGAAGGCTTGCGGCGTCATTGCAAAAATGCGCGCGCCGGGAATGTCGGCGGTGAGGCGTCGCACCTCGTTGGTGATTTCCCACACCGAGCGACGCTTGCCCCAGTCATCAAGCATGACGATGGCTCGCGCATCGTTGAAGCTGGAACCGGAGGGCCCGAAACTGCCCGGCGTTCGCAACAGCAGCCGGGTAATTTCGCCGCGTTCCACCAGCGGCATCATGCGCTCTTCGACCTGCATCACGGTTTTCATGGTGTCCTCATAGGAGGCACCCTGCGGACCCTGGATCATCATCATGAACATGCCGCGGTCTTCGCGAGGCGAAAATTCCGAAGGCACCTTGGTGATCAGAAAGCCGATCAGACCGAGCACGAACACGTAAGCAAGGTTGACCGCCAGCGGCCGTTGCAGCACATAGCTGACCGATTGCTTGTATTTGTTTTCGAAGCGGGCGAACCAGCCGTTTTTCGCTTTTTCGATTTGCTCCGGCGTTTCCCGCTTCAATACCAGCGTACAGATAACCGGTGAAAGCGTCAGCGCCACCACGCTGGAAAAAAACACGGCGGCGGCCATGGTGACGGAGAACTCACTGAACAGCCGACCGATTTCACCTTGCAGGAAAGTGATCGGTACGAACACCGCGATCAGCACCAGCGTGGTGGCGATAACCGCAAAGCCCACCTGCCCCGCGCCGCGGTAGGCCGCCACCAGTGGTGACTCCCCAAGACGCATGCGGCGGTGAATGTTCTCCAGCACTACGATTCCATCATCCACCACCAGGCCGATGGCCAATACCAGGGCGAGCAGCGTCAGCAGGTTCGCCGTGAAGCCCAGCATCAGCAAAATGATGAAAGTTGCGATAAGAGAAACCGGCAAGGTTACCGCCGGAACCAGCATCGCGCGGTAATCGCCAAGGAACAGATAGATCGTGAGAACCACCAGCGCTGCGGCAATAAACAGCGTCTGATACACCTCCTGCACCGCGTACTCGACGAACACTGTGCTGTCATTGCTGAGTATGAAGCTCATTCCCGGCGGAAGATTGCGGGAGAGTTTTTCCGCCTCGGCTTTCACTGCCCGTGCCATGGACAAGGTATTGGCCGTGCTCTGTTGCACGATGCCCACCCCCACCATGTTTTCGCCGTTCCCGCGGAAAGACGAGCGATCCTCTTCCGGAGCCAGTTCCACCCGGGCCACGTCACCGAGCCGAACCAGATAGCCGTCGCTGCCCCGCTGCAAAACCAGGCTGCGGAAATCTTCCGGCGTGCGATAACCGCGCTCCATACGGACCGAAAAATCACGCGCTTCCGATTTGATTGTGCCTGCGGGGAATTCCACGTTTTCCGCACGCAGTGCGTTTTCCACGTCACCAACCGTAAGCCCCCGTGCGGCCAGCTCGCGACGGTCGATCCATATGCGCATGGCATAACGTTTTGCGCCGGACACACTGACGTTGGCAACACCGTCCACCACCGACAACGGATCAACCAGATAGCGCTCGGCGTAGTCGGTCAGCTCCAGGGAATTCATGTGGTCCGAAGACAGGTTGAACCATATTACCGGGCGGCCATCGGACTGGGACTTGCTCACCTGCGGCGGGCTCGCCTCCTCCGGCAACATGCGCGCAACGCCGGAGACCCGGTCGCGAATGTCGTTGGTGGCCGCTTCAAGGTCACGATTCAGGTCGAATTCGATGTTGATCCGCGACACGCCGTCGGAACTGGACGAGGTGACGGTCTTGATACCCTCGATGCCCGAGATTCTATCCTCGATCACCTGAGTGATGCGGTTTTCCACCACTGCGGCGGAGGCACCGCGATAGGTCGTGGATACCGAAACCAGCGGTCGGCTGATGTCGGGGTATTCGCGAAGCGGCAAGCGGTCGAAAGCCACCAGGCCAAAGACGATCAGCACCAGACTGATCACCGACGCAAAGACCGGTCGCTTTACGGAAAAATCGGACAGGAACATGGGGCGCGTTCTCAGCTAAAAGTGGGGAAGGGAATCGGCGGCACTTAGCCTTGCGGCGGACCGATGATGTTCAGAACGCTATTGGAATTGATCGTGTGCGTGCCACGACTGACCACGCGCTGGCCCGGTTCCAGTCCTGACAGTATCTCCACCGCCCCGGGTCTGCGCACACCGATTTCCACTTCCTGCAGCCGGGCGCGGACCGGTTCGCCGTCCATCACCACGTAGACATTGTGCCGGTCGCGGATCGGCACCAGCGCACTTTCCGGCACCATCAGGGCCTGTCGATTGGAAAACACCAGCTGAACGTGCAGCAGCATGCCGTGCTTGATCGTGCCGTCGGCGTTGGGCAGTTCGGCGCGCACCATCAGGGAGCGATCCACCGGGTTGATCCGCGAATCGATGCTGATCACCTTGCCGCTGAAGCGCCGCTCCGGCAGCGCCGGGCTGCGCGCTTCGACAAGCTGCCCAGTACCCAGAGATCCCAGGTGAATGGCCGGCACCGCGAAGTCCAGCTTCATGGTTTGGGTCGCGTCGAGGGTGGTGATGACCGTCCCCGGCGAAACCAGCGCACCGGGACTGACCTGGCGCAGGCCGAGCACACCCGAAAATGGCGCGCGAATGGTGCGATCGCGCAAGCGTGCTTCCGCCGCGGCAACGCGATGTTCGGCGGTTTCCCGCAGCGTAATACGTTCGTCGAGCAGACTCTGGGAGACAGACTTGCTCTGAATCAGGCCCTGCAGACGCTTCACTTCCCGAACCTGCTCCGCCAGATTGGCCTGCGCAGCCTTGAGTTCGGCGTCTTCCTCGTTGTGGCTCAACACTACCAGGATATCTCCCTCGTTCACTCGCTGGCCGTCTTCGAAGTGCAGGGATTCAATGGTGTCCGTGACATTGGCGGTAATCGCAACGGACTCCCGCGCGTAGGCCGTACCCACCGCCTCTGCCCGCACTTCCAACAGTTTCGGACGGACTGTGTGGACTTCCACTGCCGTGACTCCGGGCCCCCGCCGCATGCCTGGGCCGCCGCCTTGCTGATCGGTAGTTTCCTTGAGAACAATCGCGATCACGAGCGCAACGGCCAGCCCCAGTGCGACAAAGAGGGGTTTTTTCATTAGGAAAACCTTTGTGGAATGAAAACAGATAGGAATTGGGAGGAAGCTGAGTTTAACGCATATGCTCGGTATGCAGAGGTTAAGGAGTGGTTAAGTAGAGTTAGCCTGGAAGTGGGCGTCGGAAGCCGAAGATCGAAAGCCGGAATCAGTCCACGGCCACGGCCGACCGTGGACTGTCGACCTCCTGTCAGCTTGCCGGCGCGCGGAGGCGGTCGCCGCTGAGGGATTCCGACGAGGAGAAGCGGAAGCCGTGCCGCTTTGCGCCCGGAGTGCGGAATGGAATGGTTCGCCCGAATAGAGTCAGATAGCCGGCAAAGCCGACGCGGCGATTTCCGCGCTTTTTAGAGGAGATCAACGAAGGGTAGTTGTGGGTTTCGATATAGCCGATCGTCTGGGTGAACCCCCGCTCGAGCAGCCATCGATCCAGATAAAGGCTTGCGGAGTGCTGCAACCGGCGGCGCCGGTAGTCTGGCCGGGTATATGCCTTGAAGCTATAGGGATGCTGAGGACCGAAATGCACCCAGAGTCCCTTTTCGTGGGGGCTCGGACCGAAAGCACGCCACACGTAAGAAGCAATCTGATTGCCGTCGAAGACCCCCACGCAGATCTCCCCGCGCTGGTGAGCTTTTCTCACCCATTCCGGACTGAGGTCGTTGACCGGGTCGGCGGCGGCTTCAACCAGCTCTTCCGTCGTGGCGACCCGCACATGCCAGCCTTCGGAAAGCTTTGGCGCGAGATCAGACTCGCGATGCAAGGGCCTGACTTCCACCTGACACAAGGTGAGCCAGGGCTTGAGACGACACATCGCACAGTCGTAAAGGAAGGGGAAAAAGCCCCACTGACGGATCAGTGCCCTGGCTGTCGTAAGATTCATCGGCGTCCCTGCCTGTCCAGGCAGCTGATGAAAAACCAGCTGCCAAGTGGTCTTTGATGCTCAGTCGAACTTGGAAAAATCCGGTTCGCGTTTTTCGCTGAAAGCAGCCACAGCTTCAGCAAACTCCGGTGACTGGAGACCCTTCTTGAAATGTACTTGTTCCCGCTCCATGACATCCTGGGCGCGCTCGCGGATGTCCTGCTTGAGCAACTGCTTGGTGGCGCGCAGACCGGAGGCCGGCATCTTGGTCAGCTGCTCACAGCGCTCCCGCACCGAGGCCATCAGTTTGTCTTCGGCGAAAACCTCATTGACGATGCCCAGCTCCCGCGCGCGCTCGGCGGAGAATCGATCACTGAAATACAGCAGCTCGGCGGCATGCTGGTGACCGACCAGATACGGCAGGACCACGCTCGACGCGAATTCCGGAGCCAAGCCGAGTTTTGCAAAAGGCAGCTGGAAGTAAGCGCTGGTATCGGCATACACCAGATCGCAATGCAGCAGCATGGTAGTGCCGATGCCGACCGCCGGCCCTTGCACCGCAGCCACCACCGGCTTGTCACAGCCCAGCAATGCGCTCATGAACTTGGGCGTGGGGTTCTCTTCCGGTGACAGGGTGCCCTTG
Organism: Proteobacteria bacterium 005FR1; assembly: GCA_026192395.1. Lineage (GTDB taxonomy): Bacteria > Pseudomonadota > Gammaproteobacteria > Pseudomonadales > Cellvibrionaceae > WACF01. The sequence continues at coordinate 95,436 of WACF01000002.1, read as the reverse complement.
TGCTTGGCGAAATCACCCAGATCGTTACCGCTGGTGAAACTGCCGCCCTCACCGGAGATCAGAATGACCCGCACCTGGCGATCTTCGCTGGCCGCTCGGATGGAGTCGCCGAGCTTCTTGTACATGGCCAGCGACAATGCATTCTTGCGCTCGGGACGGTTGAGCACAATGTGCATAACGCCATTTTCGGTTGAAACCTGAACGTTATCGGTATCTGCGTCGATCATTGCTGTTCTCCTGGTTGATTGTGCCTGCTTGTATGCGGCTGAGGGTAAAGCATGGTCTCGCCTGCGGGGCGGTGATTCCGAGGACGCGAAACGTCCGCGCGGTCGCGTCGCGGGTGATTCGGCAGTATAATCGAGCGTTTTTACAGGGAAAAGCGACCGAACCCTTCGGTCGCCGACTTCGCAGTCCAACGACAGAACACTATGACGATTCGAGCTCACCTCGCCAGCAAAATTCGAACGGCCATGACCAAAGCGGGCATCGCTGAGGATTTCCCGCCACTGGTTGTGCCCAGCAAGCGCGCCGACTTCGGTGATTACCAGGCCAACGGTGCGATGGCCGCAGCCAAGGCGATGAAGGAAAAGCCTCGCGATCTGGCTCAGCGCATTCTCGACAATCTGGATCTTGGCGAGGAAACGGATCGCCTTGAAATCGCCGGACCCGGGTTCATCAACATCCATCTGAACAGAGCCTGGCTGGCGGAGCAACTGCAAACCGCGCTCGGCAATGAAAGGCTCGGCGTCGACTCCGAGAAACCGCTGCAGCGTGTGGTCATCGACTACTCCTCCCCCAATCTCGCCAAGGAAATGCATGTTGGCCACCTGCGCTCGACGATCATTGGCGACACTCAGGCGCGTTTGCTGGAGTTTCTCGGCCATGAGGTGATTCGACAGAATCACGTCGGTGACTGGGGAACGCAGTTCGGTATGTTGATCGCACAGCTCGAAGCGCACCTTGAACACGGGGAGAACGCCGAATTCGCGCTGCAGGATCTGGAAAGTTTCTATAAAGAAGCGAAAACCCACTTCGATGCCGACCCGGACTTCGCCAACAAGGCGCGTAGCTACGTGGTTAAACTGCAATCAGGCGACGAACGCGTTCTCTCGCTCTGGAAACGCTTCCGCCAGGTATCTCTGCACCACAGCGAAATCATCTATGACAAGCTGAACGTATCCTTATCGCCGGAAGATGTACGCGGCGAAAGTTTCTACAACGATGATTTGCCCAGAGTCGTATCCGATCTGGCGGAACAGGGCCTGCTCGAAGAGGATCAGGGAGCGAAAGTGGTCTTCCTGCAAGAGCTTGCGGACAAGGAAGGCAATCCCAGTGTGGCGATCATCCAGAAGCAGGACGGCGGCTATCTCTATTCCACCTCGGATCTGGCGGGCGTTCGCTTTCGGGTCGGAACCCTGAAGGCCGACCGGATCATGATTTTTGTGGACGCGCGTCAGTCACTGCACCTGAAACAAGTGTTCACCATTGCCCGGAAAGCCGGCTTTGCTCCGCACAGTGTATCGCTCGAGCATCACCCCTTCGGCACCATGCTGGGCGAAGACGGCAAGCCCTTCAAGACGCGTCAGGGCGGCACCGTAAAGCTCGCCGATCTGCTGGATGAAGCGGTTGAGCGTGCAGAAAAAATCATTGCGGCAAAAGACCCGGATCTCGACGCGGATGAACGCAAGGTGGTCGCCCGCAAGGTGGGCATCGGCGCGGTGAAGTACGCGGATCTTTCAAAAACCCGCACCAACGACTACGTGTTCAACTGGGACGCGATGCTGAGCTTCGAAGGCAATACCGCGCCGTATTTGCAGTATGCCTACACGCGAATTCAGAGCATTTTCCGTAAGGCGGGTGTTGACCCTAGCTCGCTCGACAAAGCTCTCATCATTGAAGCAGACGCAGAGAAGTCACTGGTGATCAAATGCCTGCAGTTCGGCGAAGTGCTGGAGCAGGTGGCGGAGGACGCCTATCCGCATGTGCTCTGCAACTACCTCTACGATCTCGCCAGCCTCTTTATGCGCTTTTATGAAGCCTGTCCGATTCTCAAGGAAGGCGTTGATCCGGCGCTCCGCGATTCAAGACTACGGCTGTCTTTCGCTGTTGCGGAAACAATGCGGGTCGGGCTGGATATACTCGGAATTGAAGTGATGGAGCGCATGTAGGGACTGGGTGAGATATGAGATGAAAAACAAATTCACCGTCATTCCGGCGCAGGCCGGAATCCATGAGGTTTTTACCTCCTGACTGCAGGCTTCCCTGGATTCCGGCCTGCGCCGGAATGACGAACAAAGGGGCAGCGCCCCTTTGTTTCGTCTCACGTCTCACGTCTCACGCCTAAACGGCGGCAGGGAATTCAGAATCGCCTTGCCATAATGCCGAGTGGTCAATCGGCTATCCATGATTGTAATAGTTCCGGAATCGGACTCGCTTCGTATCAACCGGCCACAGGCCTGAATCAATTTCAGCGAAGCGTCCGGCACACTGATTTCCATGAAGGGATTACCGCCACGATCTTTGATCCACTCGGACAATCCTTCCTCTATGGGGTCGTCAGGAACAGAGAAGGGAATCTTTGCCACCACCACGTGGCTGCAATACTTACCCGGCAAGTCCACGCCTTCGGCAAAACTGGCGAGACCGAAGATGATGCTGCCCTCTCCTCTGTCGACTCGGCCACGATGCTCGATCAGCGTTTCCTGTTTCGAACGATCGTCCTGCAGCAGAATGCGATCCTGCCAGTCCGCATCGAGACGCTCGTAAACATCGAGCATTTGCCGGCGCGATGAGAACAACACCAGATTACCTTCGGTGGGGTCAAGCAACTGCGGGAGATTGTCTACCAGCGCTTCGGTGTGGCGGAAGGCGTCGCCCGCATCGCAGGCCGCTCTGGGAATTCGCAGAGTTGCCTTGCTGTAGTCGAAGGGACTGGGAACCATCTGGTAATTGGCATCGACGGGCGTGCCGGTGCGCATGATCAGACGATCGAAGTTGCCGAGCGCGGTCAAGGTCGCCGAAGTCAGCACCGCCCCGCAGCAACGCGACCAAAGCAATTCATCCAGAGTATGAGCCGCCAAGATGGGGCTGGAGGAAATGGCGACTTCCACCGTGTTGCCCGACTCGATTTTCTCGATCCAGCGCGCATCCGGAGCCTCGCCCACATCGTTGCTGGCGTAACTCAGCCACAGCGCCAGATTGCCTTCGGCGCGCGCCAGCCAGGAGCCCACCACCGGAAACCAGTTTTCCAAATCCATCTTGGGCACCGAGCCGCTGCTGTCATCAAGACTCTCGGAAATTTCCTCGTTGATCTGCGTGAGTATGTCCACCAGCCGACCAAAAGCCTGGCTGGCTTCCACCGCCGCTTCGCTGATGGCTCCCGGCACGATGCCGTGCGCGAAACGATAGCGGTTGCTGTTGCGCGCGTAAGTTTCTTCAGCGGCGGCAGCGGTTTCCAGGCAATCGAGCAGAATCGGCTGCATGTAAGACAGCTGCCTCTTGCATTCCCCCAGCGCGTCCGGGAGTTGCTTGAGGCGGCGGCTGATATCGCCCGCTTCGCCAATTTGCTCAGCGGCGAGATTCAGCGACTGGTTGCATTCGTCCAGCCACTTTTGCGTGGATTCAAGCCGGCTGTAATGGGAAAAATGATTACGGGCCTTGTCGGCCAGGTGATGCGCTTCGTCGAAAATATAAATGGTGTCTTCAGGCGGCGGCAGAATGGCTCCGCCGCCCAAGGCCAGGTCCGCGAGCACTAGATCGTGATTGGTCACGATGCAATTCACACCGTTGATCTGTTCGCGGGATTTGAAAAAACTGCAGTTGCCCACGAAGGAGCAGCGTCGGCCGCTGCACTGACGATGATTGCTGGTAACCGGCCGCCAGAGGTCTTCTTCGAGCGCTTTCGGCCAACTGTCCCGGTCGCCGTCCCAATCACTGGTGGACAGCGCTTCCATCATGGACTGGTACAGACCGATGGTTGCCGCGTCGGATGCGATTGCTGCTCCGGCGTTCTGCTCCCGCGCACCGCCACCGCCATCGGCAAGAAAGGCCAGCGGAAGTGATTGAGGCGATTGAAATTCGTTGAGTTGCCGGTCCAGTTTGGACAGGCAGAGATAGCGGCCGCGGCCCTTGGCGAGGGAAAAACTGAAGTCGAGTCCGCTGTGTTTTTTCAGCTCCGGCAGATCTTTGTAAACGATCTGCTCCTGCAAAGCGACCGTCGCCGTAGATACCACCAGATGCTTGCCCAGCGCTTTGGCAATGGGCAGTGCGGCCATGAAGTAGGCCACGGTTTTGCCCGTTCCGGTACCTGCCTCCACCACGCAGACGTGGCGATCACTGATGCGCTGTCCTTCCTCGTCCAGCTCGATTGCGCCGAGAGTCTTGGCAATCTCCGCAATCATCAGCTTCTGGCCGTAGCGCGCCTGTAACTGGCGCGACTGCAGGAAGCGACTGTAAGCGGTCTGGATGGCTTGCTTGGTTTCAGGCAAAAGCATGAGGTGGAAGCGTCCGGCTTAAGGGCGATAGAGACAGCAACAGCTTACTGCATTTTGCTAGTGGGCCGTGTGTGAAGTTCGATGACCAGGAGCACAGCCAATGCGTTCAGATCAAGGCGATAAGTGCGGGAACAGCAACGCGATTTCAAGCTTCTTCAACGCCGAGCTGCGCTCTGGCGAAGCGAACCGTCAGCGAACTTTGCGCGTGGTCCACTTACCCGCTAAAAGCCGCCGTTGCCGGCCCGCAGAGGAATTTCTTCGGCGGGCGCCGCTGCCTCGAACTGCAGCTTGCTCACCACCGGGTTCGCATACATCTCGCGGACATAGCGCCGGTACTTGGGCTCGATCGCACGCAGGCGCTCGATGAACTGGCGGTGCTCCTGGCGGAAGTCGCGCTCGCGGAAGGGCACCTGCTCACTGCCTACGTTCACCTTGGGGACTTCGCCATAGAGCGCCATATAGGCAAAGCAATTGCTCGGCTCAAGTACGTAGTTGCCAATCACCTGTCGGTCGATCTCGGTCGCCAGCTCATCGGCATCCTGGAAATCACCCACCAGCGGATCACCGAAGGCAATATGGACGCGGCCCTTCACGCCGGCGATGCCCTGCGCGATGTTAAAAACGTCTTCGTGCTCACCTTTCTGATAGCTGCCGAAAGTCGCCTGCTGATATCGTTCCCGGGCTTTGGCGGCATCGCAGGGATCCCACTCGTAGGAGATAGAGACCGGCACGATCTTCAGCTCACGAATGTAATCGGCAAAACCCTGCTCTTTGGGCTTGTTCATCGCGAACATCTTCATCAGGGCGGTTTCAGTCCGGTCGATGCCGTCCTTCGCCCGGCCCTGACGCTGAGCAATCCAGCAGGAGGCCTTGTCTACGGTGATGGAATGATGGATGTAGTCCGACAGGTGCTTGAGAGCGCGGAATTTCTCTTTGTTGCCTTTGGCCGAGCGATTGACGATGAAGCTCTTGTTCAGACGCATCATGTCGGAGGCGAATGGCATTGTCAGCAGATTGTCGCCAATGGCGATGCGCACCGTCTCCCGTTTATTCATGTGCAGCACCCAGTCCACAAAAGCAGGGTCCAGCGCGATGTCGCGATGATTGCTGACGAAGAGATAGGCTTGATCGGGGCTAAGCTTGTTCAAACCGGACGAGGTCAGGCCGTTCATGGTCTGCCCCATCATCCGTTCCATATAGGTCTGCACCACTTCCTGCACGTCTTTCACCGTGTAGGCGTCACGAAGCTGGCGCTTGACGTACCAGCCGACGGCGGCGCCTACGGGTGCCGGAAGCAATTTGCCAAGCTTAGGGAAGCGCAGACGGGCAATGGCGCGGCGGAAGTCGCTGTCATTGAGAATCCGCTCCAGAGTCGGGCGGACTTCGTCATCGTTATACGGACGGATATCGTCGAACTTATCCATGGGGACTTTGGGGATAACCTTTATACGCAATCAGTCCGCCCGATGGGGGAGCTGGGGAGATTAGATCTGGAATTATAGTCGACCTGCGCCCGAATGCAGGGTGTGCCGGACCTTCCCTGAACCGCCGAACCGCAGCCGGTGCTACCGGCCGGTCAATTTTGGGGCGCCAACATACCGAAAAGCTCGCTAAAATGCCACTGTTTGACGCGCCCTGAGGGGGGGGCTCTGGTCAGGGGCTGGTCAAGGCCGAAGGGAGTCCGGCTGGCGACAGCGCGTCTGGCCACAACAACCGGCGCCCGCTGGTGAAGACCGCCCGAAGGCCGTATAAAGGACAGGATGAGAATACTTCTGGTCGAAGACAGCGCCGTACTGCGCTACACGATGGTCAGCTTTATCGAGCGGGCGGGCCATCGGGCCGTCGTGGCGGAATCCGGGGAAGAAGCCTTGCAGCTGATCGAAAGCGCGGCTGTGGACCTGGTGATCATGGATGTCGAAATGCCGGGACTGGACGGCTTCGAGACGACGCGATTGATTCGCGAGTTTTATGGTGAGCGCTGGGTGCCGATCATCTTCGTCACCGGCATGGGCGATGAAGCCAGCTATAAAAAAGGGATAGAAGCGGGCGGCGACGACTACATGATCAAGCCGATAAGCCCAATGATTCTGCAGGCCAAACTGCGCGCATTCGAGCGTATTGCCGATATGCAGCAGGAGCTTCGCGAACTCAACGAGAAGCTTCAACGCCTGAGCCAGCGAGACAGCCTCACGGAACTCTACAATCGGCGCGCCTTTGAAGAAAAAGCCCGCAGCCAGTGGCTGGTCTCAACCCGGGCGCACGAGGCGGTCACGATCCTGATGATTGGTGCAGATTTCTCCGCACAAGACCGTGCTGATCGTCGATGGGGATAGCGAGTCAAGCCAGCTTGCCAGCTCGGCGCTGTCGCGGCACTTCAACATCCTCACCGCCAGCTCGGTGTCGGAATGTCTGGAAATCGCTCATAACTGCCATCCCGACCTGATCATCTTCAGTGCCGCGTTCGAGCCGGCGGAAATCGGGAAAGTGCAATCGAATCTGCAGGGCAGCGATCGCACCGCAGGGATTCCCACCATGAGAGTCGGGGAGATGGACACCGGCGAAATGGGCCTGCTCAGGGAAGTGGACGCTTTTCTCGCCTAGTCTTCGCGTCTCTCGCGCGCTTTGCGTTGCTCGGCTGAGCGGTTTGGCGACGCGAAGTGTTGCCGGACTTTGCAAAGAGCCCATTACACGCCGCGATTGTGATGCCAGGTCACCGGGTGAGAATGCTTGTCCACCTGATCCACCACGTCCAGCACCAGTGCGAACAGTGCCATTCGCACCAACACGCCGTTGTCGGTTTGCCGAAAAATGGCCAGGTTGGGATTCTGATTCAAATCGCTATCCAGCTCATTGGCATCGGCACGGGAGTCGCGCGGCAGCGGGTGCATGATGACCGTATTTGGCTCGCAAAACTGCGTATAGATAGCCTGATTCAGCCGGAATCGGCCGCGATAGCTGTCCGCCTCCTGCTTGCTTTGGAAGCGCTCTTCCTGAATGCGGGTGGAATAGGCGATGTCCACGTGGGAGATGGCATTGGTAAGCTCTTGGGAGATCACCACCTGGTGACCCGCCTGACGCAGTCGCTCGACGATCTCCTCCGGCATGGCCAGTTCCACGGGCGAGACCAGGGTCACGTGGATATTGTTGTACAAGGCCAAAAGCCCGCAAAGCGAGTGCACGGTGCGGCCGTACTTCAGATCGCCGATCATGGCGATGCGCAGACCATCGATTCCGCGGTTCTGCGCGGCCAATTCCTTTTCGATGGTGTAGAGATCGAGCAAGGCCTGACTCGGATGCTCGTTGCTGCCATCCCCGCCGTTGATTACCGGCACCCGGCTGGCAGCGGCAAACTCGGCCACCGAACCTGATTCCGGATGGCGCATACAGATCACGTCGCTGTAGCCGGAGAGTACCCGCGCGGTATCGTAAAGGGACTCCCCTTTCGCCAGCGCCGACACCTGAATGCCGGTTGTTTCCCGAACATTGCCACCGAGCAGATTGAAGGCGCTGCCGAAGCTGACGCGAGTACGGGTACTGGGCTCAAAGAACATATTGCCGAGAATGGCGCCTTCCAGCACCCGCGTGACCCGGTGGCGCAAAGCGTAGGGCTTCATGGCATCGGCGACCTGAAATATCCGCTCGATATCTCCTCGTTCGAACTGATCTATCGACAGAATATGTCCACCAACAAAATTCACAGTGCACCTCTCAGATATTAGTCGCCAGTCGCCAGTCGCGCGCATGCTAACTGATTGTCATCGGCAAGGAAACGATGCAAGAGCCCGGCCCGTTTCGATCAGGCGAGTTCCGCCTGCAGTAAGTCCCGCGTGAGCTGGCGCTCGTAGTCCGCCAGTTGGCCCAGGATTATTTGCTGCGCCGGACTTGTCACCGGATCACTTCGCAAGCGCTCCAGCCGTTCGCGAAATTCCTTCACCGTAATGCCCGCGCCCGCGTCCGGGTCGCTGAAGCGTTGACGACGGAATTCGTCCCATTGGGCGCATTCGTCGGCGCACAGGGTTTCCGGGAAGTTGCGGGCGCGGTAGCGGAACAGCAGTTCTGGCAGGCGCCGGTCATGAAAGCTGAAGGTGGTTGAAGCCAAAGTCGCTGGATCGGCACTGCGCACTTCAGCCATGGTGCGCTTGTCTTGATCGTTGATGAAGCCATCGTAAAGACATTGTTCGGGATCAGTTTTCGCCGAAAAGTCGTTGCGGCTGAAAATCGCCTTCAGCTTTTCCTGCAATTCGGGCCTGATGACGAACTGACAGAGTTTCTTCCAATGGCCGTCGCACAGAGCTTTATCCAACTGCAAGCGTTGCTGCGCGCGCTCGTCCACCAGCTTGGTGGTTACCAGCATTGGCGACTTGTTGAGGTGAATCACCTTTAGCGGAACTCGTTCGACACCCTCTCTCAATTGATCCCGCGGCGTGAACAAGCGCTCGCAGATTTCTTCTGCCGAAAGCTCGCTGAGCAATTCCGGTGCTGCGGAAAGATCGTAAACGATCACGCCGTTCTTGTTGATAGGATGCATGGCCAGCGGCATTACCAGAGCAGCACAACCTTTGGCTGCCGGGTACTTCGAGGAAATGTGCAAAAAAGGCCGGTAACCGTGCAAATCGATCAGGCTGCCCACTTCCCGCTTCAGGCGCATGCGATAGGCGTAATCGTAGAGATTCGGTTGACGCGCTTTGATCAGTTTGGCGAGATCAATGGTGGCATAGACATCGGACAAGGCATCGTGAGCGGATTCGTGAACGAGGCCGTTTGCCGCGCTGAGTTTTTCCAGGCGAAAGCTGGGTGAACCGTCGTCGTTGCGCGGCCACTGAATGCCGTCGGGACGCAGGGCGTAGGTGAGCCGCACCATATCGATGATGTCCCAGCGGGAATTGCCGTTGGCCCATTCGCGCTCGTAGGGATCGAAGAAGTTGCGAAACAGTCCGTTGCGGGTGACTTCATCGTCAAAGCGAATGGAGTTGTAGCCCACCCCGCAGGTGCCGGGCTGGCTCAGCTCCGCATGGATGCGGGCCATGAATTGGTAATCGGGCAGGCCGTGTTGGAGCGCGTGCTGCGGGGTGATGCCGGTGACGAGGCAGGCTTCCGGCTTGGGCAAGCAGTCAGCGGCAGGACGACAGTAGAAGGACATGGGCTCACCGACGATATTCAGATTCTCGTCGGTGCGCACGCCGGCAAACTGGGAGGGTTTGTCCTGAGAGGGGCTTTCGCCCCAGGTTTCGTAATCATGCCAGAAGAGGGTTTTCATGGTTCTTTAAGGCTGGCCTTGTGAGATGTTAGACGTGAGATGAAAGACACCGGCCGGCATCAGGTCCCGTACAGATCGACCGGAAGTTGCCTTCGATCTGGATTCCGGCCTTTGCCGGAATGACGAGGTGGGGAGGCGGGGTACCACGTCCCCCGTCTCACGTCTCACGTCTCACGTCTCACAGCATGGACTTGATCTTTTCCGCCCAGATCTGCGGGCCGATCTTGTGGACGGATTCTCCGTTCACGTCGACTGCCACAGTCACCGGCATATCCTTCACTTCGAATTCGTAGATCGCTTCCATGCCGAGCTCCGGGAAGCCGACCACTTCGGCGGACTTGATGGCCTGGGAAACCAGGTAGGCCGCACCGCCGACTGCCATCAGGTAGACGGACTTATTGTCCCGAATGGCTTCGATGGCTGCGGGGCCGCGTTCGGCCTTGCCGATCATACCCATCAGGCCGGTTTTTTCCAGCATTGTGCGGGTGAACTTGTCCATGCGCGTTGCGGTGGTCGGACCGGCCGGGCCTACCACTTCGTCGCGCACCGGATCAACCGGGCCCACGTAATAAATGAAGCGACCGGTCAGATCCACGGGCAGAGACTCGCCCTTGTCGATCAGGTCTACCATTTTCTTGTGGGCGGCATCGCGGCCGGTGAGCATCTTGCCAGACAGCAACAGAGTGTCGCCGGGCTGCCACTGGGCGATGTCGTCCTTGGTGACAGTGTCCATGTTCACGCGACGTACGTTGTCGCCAACTTCCCAGGAAACTTCCGGCCAGTCTTCGAGGCTCGGCGGCGTCTGCAGCGCGGGGCCGGAACCATCCAGAGTAAAGTGCGCATGGCGGGTGGCGGCGCAGTTGGGAATCAAGGCCACCGGCTTATTCGCCGCATGGGTGGGATAATCTTTTACTTTCACGTCGAGCACCGTGGTGAGGCCACCCAACCCTTGGGCGCCGATGCCGAGGCTGTTTACCTTGTCGAACAGTTCAAGACGCAGCTCTTCGGCGCGATTGCTGGCGCCGCGGGCTTGCAGTTCGTGAATGTCCACCGGCTCGAGCAAGCTTTCTTTCGCCAGTTGCATGGCTTTCTCTGCGGTGCCGCCGATGCCCAGGCCCAACATGCCGGGTGGGCACCAGCCGGCGCCCATTTCCGGAACCACTTTCAATACCCAGTCGACGATGGAGTCGGAGGGGTTGAGCATGGCGAACTTGCTCTTCGCTTCGCTGCCGCCGCCTTTGGCCGCCACGTGGACGTCCACCGTGTCGCCGGGAACGATATCGTAGTGAATCACCGCCGGGGTGTTGTCGCCGGTATTTTTGCGGGCACCGTCCGGATCCTGAAGAATGGACGCGCGCAGCACGTTGTCCGGGTGCTGATAAGCCCGGCGGACGCCTTCATTGACCATGTCAGTGAGGCTCATTTCCGCGTCCCACTGCACATCCATGCCCACGGTCACGAAGACAGTCACAATGCCCGTGTCCTGACAAATAGGACGATGATCCATGGCGCAGAGCCGGGAGTTGATCAGAATCTGGGCAATCGCGTCTCGCGCCGCCGGATTGGCTTCCTTGTCGTAGGCCTCTTTCATGGCCTGGATGAAATCCTTCGGGTGGTAGTAGGAGATGTACTGCAGGGCGTCGGCGACGCTGGAGATGAAGTCTTCCTGGCGAATCGTGGTCATGGGCAATTCCCGGATAATGGCTCGACAAACAGGGGCGGCATTTTACACCAGTTAACTCCAGTCTCCAGTCTCCAGTCTCCAGTCTCCAGTCTCCAGTCTCCAGTCTCCAGTCTCCAGTCTCCAGTCTCCAGTGACTGGATCATCGATACGGTCACCGCGTCAATACGGATTGTCACGGAATCAGCTTTGCACGAGCAAGGTCCACGGCCCGTTCCGCCGCCCACAAAAAAGGGCGGCCAATGCCGCCCTTATCTGGAGACTGGAGACTGGTGACTGGCATCTACCCGCCCGTCGCTACTCGGTCCTTCAGCTGCTGAATGTCGCTGTTGGCTGAACGACGGAAGGCGTCGATCGCCTTGATCGCCTCTTCGTTGGTGGCCACGCGGCTGTTGAGGGAATCCAGCTTGGCCAGCTGACTCTCCAGGCGGTTGGCCTTGTCGGTCATCTGACGGAGTTGTTGCTGCAGTGTGTCGATCTGCTCGTTGGCGCGGGTCACCAGCAGCTGCTGTTCGCCGCTCTGAGTCTGCAGCGTGGCCAGAGTGTTCTGCTGTGAGCTGAGCTGAGAGTTGGCCTTCTTCGCGTCTGCCGCAGCCGTGTTAGCGACTTTGCCCACGCTCGCGATATCGCTCGTGTTCGCCGCGATTGCCTTGCGGTTAGTGTCGTAGGCGACACCCCAGAGCTTGCGAATTTCGGAGTCCGCCCAATCCAGCTTTTCATGGATCTTGGTGACCGACTGATCAGATTCGGTATTAGTCAGATTTAAGCGGGCTTCCAGTTCCGCGATACGGCCGTCCGCCGCTGCCAGAGACTGCTGGGCCTGCTGCAGCTGCCAGACTGCGAAGGCACCGGTGCCGATACCCGCAATCGCAAGCAGAAATGCAAACACGGCGGTGGCGGAAGTGCGGGCCTTGGCCGGACGAGCCGCGGGACCGGGACCACCTGCTGCGGGACCGGCCTTGGGCCGTTCGTTCATGCGGTTCTGGTGACTGGCTATTTCGTCCCGCTCGGGCTTGATGCTGATGGTGGGCTCTCTGCGGTCTTGGACCATAATCGTTTATTCCTCGGGTGTTGCGTTGCCGCCACAGTGGCTCGCCGGACAGTGTATATCATGACTGCGCACCTTCAAGGCGAATTGCCAGCTCGGCGCTCGTCAATGCGATGAACTCGTAGAAGTGAATGAAGCAGCGAGGCGGCAATGAATGCCGGAAGGGCTTGGCCTAATAACCGCAGAAGGCGGCGAAAGTTCCTGAACGGAAGGAATCAGATGACAAGAGGAGGAAAGCAAGGGCGCCCGCTGGCCGGGCCGCCCTTTGGCAGAACGACCAATTAGCCGCCGAAATTCTTGTTCACGAACTCCCAGTTGACCAGGTTCCAGAAGGCTTCCAGGTACTTGGGACGCGCATTGCGGTAATCGATGTAGTAGGCGTGCTCCCACACGTCGGCAGTCAGCAGCGGCGTTACATTGCTGTCGGTGAGCGGCGTCTGGGCGTTGGAAGTGTTCACGATGGCCACGCTGCCGTCGGCGTTCTTGACCAGCCAGGTCCAGCCTGAGCCGAAGTTGGCTGCGCCCTGCGCGTTGAACTCTTCTTTGAACTTGTCGAATGAACCGAAAGCGCTGTTGATCGCATCGGCGATCGCGCCGGTGGGCTCGCCACCGCCATTCGGGCTCATGCAGTTCCAGAAGAAGGTGTGGTTCCAAACCTGAGCAGCGTTGTTAAAGAGACCGCCGGAGGAGCTTTTGATGATGTCCACCAGATCCTTGCCTTCGTTCTCGGTGCCTTTCACCAGGCCGTTCAGCTTGTCCACATAGGTCTGATGGTGCTTGCCATAGTGGTACTCAAGAGTCTCCGCAGACATGTGCGGTTCCAGAGCATTCTTCGGATACGGGAGAGGAGGTAGTTCGAAAGCCATAGTACAACGTCCTTCTAGTTAGTGGTTTTTGCTCACAGCGCAGTTGTGATTGCGCGGAAATGGTAGTACTTGGGAATCACGAAATCATGGCCCAGCTGATCAGAGGCGCCTGAAGCAGGAAAATTCCTAAATCACTGCGGCCATGGCAAAGGGAAAAGCCGTTAGATGATAACAGCATTCCCAAATAGATAAAAAAACGTCGGTGTCAGCAAGTCGTGGCGGCAAAGTGATCAACCGCCGGATTCGACAAACAAAAACGGCCCTCGCGGGCCGTTTCTGTGCCGAAGCTCAGGCTTACATCATGCCGCCCATGCCGCCCATGCCGCCCATATCGGGCATGCCACCGCCGGCGCCTTTCTCTTCAGGCTTGTCTGCGATCATCGCTTCAGTGGTAATCATCAGACCTGCGATAGAACCCGCTGCCTGCAGCGCAGTACGAGTTACTTTCGCGGGGTCGAGGATACCCATCTCCAGCATGTCGCCGTACTCGCCGGAGCCTGCGTTGTAGCCAAAGTTGCCTTCGCCTTCGCGAACGGCTTGAGCAACAACGGAGGGCTCTTCACCAGCGTTGGCAACGATCTGACGCAGCGGCGCTTCGAGAGCGCGACGCACGATGGTCACACCGGCGGTTTGCTCGTCGTTGTCACCTTTCAGATCGGCAATCGCAGCGGCAGCGCGAACCAGGGCAGTACCACCGCCAGGCACCACGCCCTCTTCAACCGCGGCGCGAGTTGCGTGCAGCGCATCTTCAACGCGGGCTTTTTTCTCTTTCATTTCCACTTCAGTGGCAGCGCCTACTTTGATTACGGCAACACCGCCGGCGAGCTTGGCTACACGCTCCTGCAGTTTTTCCTTGTCGTAATCGGAAGTGGACTCTTCCATCTGAACACGGATCTGATTGACACGTGCTTCGATGTCTTTCGCTGAACCAGCGCCGTCGACGATGGTGGTGTTTTCCTTGGTCAGCGTGACACGCTTGGCCTGGCCAAGATGCTCCAGAGTAGCGCTTTCCAGATCCAGACCCACTTCTTCGGAGATCACGGTGGCGCCGGTCAGGATCGCGATGTCCTGCAGCATGGCCTTGCGACGATCGCCAAAGCCGGGCGCTTTACAGGCAGCGACTTTCACGATGCCGCGCATGTTGTTCACCACCAGTGTGGCCAGCGCTTCGCCTTCCACGTCTTCAGCGATGATCATCAGCGGCTTGCCGGCTTTCGCAACGGCTTCCAGCAGCGGCAGCATTTCGCGGATGTTGGAGATCTTCTTGTCAACCAGCAGGATGAAGGGGGAGTCCAGCTCCGCGCTCATGTTGTCCTGGTTGTTGATGAAGTAGGGAGAAAGGTAGCCGCGATCGAACTGCATACCTTCAACCACGTCCAGGTCGTTTTCCAGACCGGAACCTTCTTCAACGGTGATTACACCTTCCTTGCCAACCTTGTCCATTGCGTTGGCGATGATCTCACCGATTTCCGCATCGCTGTTGGCGGAGATGGTGCCTACCTGCGCGATGGCTTTGGAAGTTTCACAGGGAGTGGACAGTGACTGAACATATTTGACGGCTTCTTTGATCGCCTTGTCGATGCCGCGCTTCAGGTCCATCGGGTTCATGCCCGCGGCAACTGACTTGAGGCCTTCGTTGACGATTGCCTGGGCCAGAACAGTTGCGGTGGTGGTACCGTCACCGGCTTCATCAGAGGCTTTGGAAGCAACTTCCTTCACCATCTGCGCACCCATGTTTTCGAACTTGTTTTCAAGCTCGATTTCCTTGGCTACGGACACGCCGTCTTTGGTGACGGTGGGAGCGCCGAAGGATTTTTCCAGAACCACGTTGCGGCCCTTGGGACCCAGAGTGGTTTTTACGGCATCAGCCAGAATGTTTACACCGGCCAGCATCTTGTGGCGGGCGTCATCTCCGAATTTTACGTCTTTCGCTGCCATGATTCTTTTTCCTCAGTTGAATCTTATTAATCGGTTTGAGATCTCGGATCGTCGCTCGTCTTATTCGATGACGGCCTTGATGTCGCTCTCGCTGAGAATGATCAGCTCTTCGCCGTTCACCTCGATGGTATCGCTGCCGGCGTACTTGCCGAACACAACCACGTCACCGACCTTCACGTCGACAGCGCGGGTTTCGCCGTTGTCGAGTACGCGACCACTGCCCACCGCAACCACTTCACCCTGATTGGGCTTTTCTTTCGCTGAGCCGGGCAACAGGATGCCGCCAGCTGAAGTTTCCTGTTCTTCCTTGCGGCGAACCACAACACGATCGTGTAAAGGACGAATTTTCATCGCTTGATCTCCAATGCCTATTTCGGTTTGAGTTTTTAGCGGGATTTGCCCGATGGATCTGATGACTCTGAGCCCGGGCGCTGCGCATCCGGGCGAAAGTGCAACTTGCGCGGGAGAGAAGCCCCCCTGCCGCCCGCCACCTCCGGAGCGGAGAAGCGAGGTTCAAAAAACCAAGTGTTGGGCGTTATGGGGCTGCTTTGGGGGATTTCAATGGTGGGAGGGAAAATTTTTACGATTTTTCTGCGCCAGCCGGGCGGCGCAAGACCCCGGGCAACCCCGCGCGGAGCGCCCCCTGGAGCTTATTCAGTCGTCGCGGCGGTACTCGCCCTCGATGGTCTGCGAGTCTTTGCCTTGGTCCCGCCCGGCGTCGCGCTCAAGCGGTCCATGATCGCGGGGCGCACGCCCGAAGGGATCGCCTCCAAAAGGGCCGCGAGGGCCATATTGAACGACGGTCACCCGCTTGAGTATGCGCCCCAGCAGCCACTTGCGAATGCCCGGAATCAGACAGGCGAAACCGACGGCGTCGGTAATGAAGCCGGGAGTCAGCAGTAATGCGCCCCCGACGGCGAGAAAGATGCCCTCTCCCATCTCCGTGGCGGGGATTTCGCCGCTGCGCATCCGCTGATTGGCTCTCACCAGGGTAGATATGCCCTGTTGGCGCAGCAGGGTCACGCCGATGATCGCGGTCAGGAAGACTAGACCAATGGTGGGCAACGCGCCGATGTGGGAGCCCACCGTGATCAGCAGCCACATTTCCAGAATCGGAATGATGATAAAAAGAACGAAGAGTACCGGCACTAGATTCTCCAATTGGTCCAGCTGGTGTTTATTGGGCCGAAGCAGCCCGATTACAAGCTTCCCGCTTGGACCCGGCCCTCACCGCCAATATCCCCTGCCCCGCCACCGCGCTCTCTGGACTGACGACTGGAGACTGGAATCACCAGGAGTACCCCACCCCCACGGTCACCTGTTTGTCTTCGCGCACACCGCCCTCCGCGGGCACATTGTCGGTGTCGTATTCAACTTTAACTTCGGTGAACAACTGCCCTGTAAGCGGCATGGACAGTCCGGTTTCGGTTTCCAGCAGCCAGTCTTCACTATCCTCCAGAGACTGGACCAGCTGGTGGCGGTGGAACAACGCCGCGCTGCGCGGGAGCAGGTAGCGAAGGTCGAGCGCCCAGCGCCATGCGGCGGTCCGATTCTCCGGATTGAATTCAGCAGTGGGCTCTTCCGGTGGCTGGTAGCGCTCCTTCAGGAAATCGAGACCAGTTTCAAGGGACAGGGCGCTGATTGACGTTTCCCACACCTGATAACCAAGGCCGGTACCGTAGACATAACCCTCCCGGATATTGGCCGGCTCGTCGAAACCAAATCGCAGGTTGTTGTACCAGAACCATTTTTCCTCGAAGAACCAGTCAAGACTGTAGCGGACCTGGCCACGGCTTTCGGTCTCGTCCTCTGTTTTGGCGATGCTGTCGTACTCGACCTGGACCTCGTGACGAAGATCGCCGCGGCGGAACAGAGTCTCACTGTCGACGGCCCAGATTTCCTCGTCCTTGTTGCCGGCCGATTTCCGGCCTGAAGCGCTCAGCTTGCCCCGATAATTGTAATGACCGCCGACGTACTGCTGGTGTGGGATGACCATGTTCAGGGACATGATATGCACCTGACCACTATCGCCATCGTCGCACTCGAATCGAAGATGACCTCCCGACATGCTTCCCCAAAAGCAGGGCTCTTCGTGTCCGTCCAGCTTCATGGCAGTATCGGTCTGAATGCTGTCAACCTTCGATGTAGGAACTTGCAGCTCGCCGAAATTGTGGGAGGCCCAGACCAGGGTTTCCCCCTGGATGCGCAGGAACTCGCCGGCGATGCGATCGCCGTTTATGAGAACGAGTTCTCCGGCAAAACTGCAGGAACTGAATAGAAACACCAGCAACGGAAAAAATAACAGCCGTTTCACACTATACTTCCCGCGGAAATTTGCGATTCGTAATCAATAAGATAGATGATCATCACCAATCGTGAGCGTATTTTTCAGGTAGTGCTTGGCATTCCCGCTGGCCGAGTGGCCACTTACGGTCAGGTTGCCGATCTTGCTGGTCTGCCTCGTGCTGCACGGTTGGTGGGCGGCACTTTAAAGGCATTGCCGGAAGATTCCAAACTGCCCTGGCATCGGGTAGTCAATGCGCATGGCAGGATCTCCTTGCCGATGGAAGGGCACGGACAGATTCAGCAGCAGCGACTGGAGGATGAAGGAATTCTCTTTCTGAATGGCAAAATCGACCTGGCCAACTACCGCTGGCGACCGTGTTGATGACGACCGGTCATGTCATGTAAGGACACGGAACGGGCATTCGCTGCTATAGTTGATCGTTTCGGGCGCTCGGCGGGTCATTCCGAGTAGCCCGGCCCGACGACTGTGGCAACAGACAACGATATCCGCCATGACTGAAGTAAAGCCGCAGGCAGTAGCCGACCGTCCGCCGGGACCGCTATTTTCCCTGCTCGACAACATAAAATACTATTTCCACCCGCGGATCCTCACCATTTTCTTCCTCGGTGCCGCCCAGGGCTTCCCCTGGGTGATCATCAGCACCGCACTGACGATCTGGCTGAAGGACGCCGGCCTCGAGCGGGCGACTATCGGCTTCGTCGGCGCCATCATGGTGTCCTATTCGATCAACTTCCTCTGGTCCCCGCTTGTTGACCGTTTCAATCTCGGCTTCCTGGGCAAGTGGTTCGGTCACCGCCGCGCCTGGATTCTGGGCATGCAGGGGATCATTGTGGCCGGCTGTCTGCTGCTCAGCCGTTTCGATCCCACCGTAAGTTTGCAGCCGCTGATCGTGATCAGCTTCGTGATCGCCCTGGCTGCCGCAACCCAGGACATCGCCATCGACGCGTTCCGCATCGAGAGCTTCGCCGAGACCGAAACCAAGTATCTGGCCGCCGGCTCCTCGGCCGTCACCGCCGGCTGGTGGACTGGCTACGCCGGCATGGGCTTCTTCCCTCTATGGCTTTCGGACCCGGCCAACTGGGGCTGGTCCTGGCCGGACATCTACGTGCTGATGGCAATGATGATGGCCGCGCTGATGCTGGCACCACTGCTCTCCCGCCGCCGCACCAGCGCGCGACAGGAAGTCCAGCACGCGATCGAGGACCAGTATGTGGCCCTGCTCGCCCAACAGCCGCCTGGGCGCAATTCCGCCCTGCTGACGGCGATTCTGATGATGCTGGCGGTTGCCGCCTGGGCACTTCTCGGCAGCCCCGGTCTCACCTCTGAGGCGATCGACTGGTGGGGTTACGTTCCCCTGCTGGTGCTGGTGGAGCTGTCGATCGTTGGCTTCATTCTGAATTATCTCTGGACGATTTCCGGGCAGACGCCGGACTCGAGCGCAATGGCCCGCGCCAGCACCTTCCACCATGTACTCGGCTGGCTGCTGACCACGCTGATTCAGCCGCTCAGGCAATTCTTCACCCGCAATGGTCTGCAGCTGGGTTTGGCCATTCTGCTGTTCATTTTCCTGTTCAAGATGGGTGAGGCCTTCCTCGGGCGCATGTCCCTGCAGTTCTACAAGGAAGTGGGCTTCAGCAACACCGACATCGCCACCTACTCCAAGCTGACCACCTGGTGGGTGACCATCATTTTTGCGCTGCTGGCGGGCTTGGTAAATATCCGCTTTGGCGTGGTGAAGGGCCTGCTGATCAGCGGCATCGCCATGGCCGCCACCAATCTGCTGTTTTCGCTGATGGCTCAGGTCGGGCCGAGCATTCCGCTGTACGCCTTTACGGTCGTTGCTGACGGCTTCACCGCCGCATGGTCGACGGTGGCCTTCGTGGCTTTCATTTCCATGCTGTGCGACCGCACCTTCACGGCCTCACAATACGCACTGATGGTGTCCCTCGGCTCGCTTGGCCGCACCCTGCTGGCCAGCTCCAGTGGTCTGGTGGTGGACTGGCTGGACGGGAACTGGTCGCTGTTCTTCATCATCACCAGCCTCATGGTGATACCGGGACTGGTGCTGCTGCTGATGCTGTCGAAAAAGCTGCGCTGGCTCGAGCAACGCTAAGCGCAAAACCAACGGGCAGGACAGCGGTCATAGACAGCCGGTCAGGGCTACTTGCACTGACATAATGAAGCCAAAGAACCAACAAGAGGAAAGGCATGCGAACTGCGTTGTTAATCGTTTTGCTGTTCGTGAGCGCCAGCGCGTTCAGCAAGACGGTACTGGTGATTGGCGACAGCATCAGCGCCGGCTACGGCGTGGAGCTGGAAGATGGCTGGGTAAACCTGCTGCGTGAACGGCTGCAGGAAAAAGGCGACTATGAGGTCATCAATGCCAGCATCTCCGGCAATACCACCACCATGGGCGTCGGGAGAACGCCAGCGCTGCTGAAAAAACACCAGCCGGATCTGGTCATCATCGAACTTGGTGGCAATGATGGCCTGCAAGGCCACCCGCTCAAGGTGATGGAGCGCAATCTGAGCGAGATGGTGCGCCTGTCACAAGAGGCGGGTGCGGAGGTCTTGCTGGTGGGTATTCAGATCCCGCCGAACTACGGTAGCCGCTATACCCAGGAATTCTTCGAAACCTTCCCGCGCGTTGCGGCGCATTTTGACGTGCCGCTGGTGCCTTTCATTCTTGAGCGCGTGGCCACGGTCGACGATCTCATGCAGCGCGATGGCGTCCATCCCACCGCCGAAGCGCAGCCGCTGTTGCTTGAAAACGTCTGGCCCCATCTCGAACCCTTGCTTTGAGGCT
Organism: Proteobacteria bacterium 005FR1; assembly: GCA_026192395.1. Classification (GTDB taxonomy): domain Bacteria; phylum Pseudomonadota; class Gammaproteobacteria; order Pseudomonadales; family Cellvibrionaceae; genus WACF01. The sequence goes on along the minus strand of WACF01000002.1, from coordinate 75,039 downwards.
TTCCCACATGGGTGAGATAAGGCGTAGGTGAGATCAGGCGCACTGCCCTCACCTACACCGCCTCTAGGTATTCCACAATCAACTGCAAGTTGGTTCGGCCACGGAATTCGTTGATGTCCAGGCGATACGCCAGCCGAACTTTCCTGACGCTCTGATTCGGCCAGAGAGACAGATCCACGTTGAAGGCGATCGCATCGAAGATGATCTGACCCTGCTCCGAGCAGGACACGACCAGCTTCAAATGCTTCTCACCAACCAGTCTTTGCTGCTGGACGAAGAATTCGCCATCAAACAATGGCTCCGGAAAGTGCTGCCCCCAGGGACCGGCGTCGCGCAGCGCCTGCGCCAGGGTCAGCGATAGCTCGTCTTCGTCAAGATCACCATCGCTCAAGACCTGCGCCTGCAGATCCGCCTCGGTGATTTTCTGCCGGACCACTTCGTCGAATACCTGTTGGAAGCGGTCCAGATTACTCCGCTCGATGGAGAGGCCCGCCGCCATGGCGTGTCCGCCAAACTTGCTTAGCAGACCCGGTGCACGTGCCGCCACTTCGGCCAGCGCGTCGCGAATGTGCAGGCCTTCAATGGATCGCGCCGAGCCCTTGATTTCACCATTGTCCGCATTGGCAAAGGCAATCACGGGCCGGTGTAGCCGGTCCTTGATGCGCGAAGCGAGAATGCCGATCACACCCTGATGCCAGTGGGCGTCATAAAGGCAAAGTCCCCAGGGCATTTCCGTGCTCTCGTCCAGATGAAGCTCATTGAGGGACTTCAGCGCTTCCTGTTGCATGCCGCTCTCGATGGCCTTGCGATCGCGGTTCAGATCATCGAGCTCCAGCGCCATCTCACGAGCCAGATCCGCACTCTCGCAAAGCAGACATTGAATGCCGAGGGAGATATCGTCCAGCCGTCCAGAGGCGTTCAGGCGCGGTCCGACCACGAAACCCAGATCAGTGGCCACCAGGTTCTGATAGCGGCGTCCCGCCACATCCAGCAAAGCCAGAATGCCAAGCCGCGCCTTGCCCGCACGGATCCGCTGCAGACCTTGGTGCACCAGCACCCGGTTATTGAAGTCCAGCGGAACCACGTCGGCCACGGTGCCGACCGCGACCAGGTCGAGGTAGTTGGCCATGTTCGGCTCGGGAATATTGTTGTCCCGGAACCAGCCCCGCTCGCGCAAGGCAGTGCGCAGGCTGGTCATTACGTAAAAGATAACGCCGACACCTGCAAGGTTCTTGCTGGGGAAGCTGCAGGCTTCCTGATTGGGATTGACGATCGCATCGGCGCTGGGCAACTCTTCGCCTGGCAGGTGGTGATCAGTCACGATCACCTTCATCCCGCGAGCCTGCGCGGCGGCGACGCCTTCGATGCTGGAAATGCCGTTGTCCACGGTAATCAAAATATCCGGCTTGCGCCCCGCTGCCACGGCGACGATCTCCGGCGTCAGCCCGTAGCCATAATCAAATCGGTTGGGGACCAGATAATCGACCGTTTGCAGTCCCATTGCCTGCAATGACAACACCGACAGCGCGCAACTCGTTGCACCATCCGCATCGAAGTCACCGATAATCAGAACGCGTTGCTGCTGATAGAACGCCTCCACCAGCAGTTCGATAGCGTCGTTCAGGCCTTTGAAGGTTTCCGGCTTATGTAAGCGATCGAGCCGCATTTGCAGCAGCTCGTCGTCGACGATGCCGCGGGCGAGATAAATACGTTCGAGAACGGGCGGTAGTGAGGTTTGAAACCGGGCGAGAGAAAGATCGACAGTGCGGCGTTTGATGATTTTTTTGCTTGTCAGGGACACGAGTGGCTCAGGGCTGATGGGTGGCTTGCTCGTTAGTTATAGCACATGGTCATCGGTTGGTTGTGCCAGTAGCCCGTTCGGCATCGGGGTGGAGCCTTCCGAAATCGCATGAATACATCCCTGTAGCTCCTTCGCGGGGTCCCTCCCGCGAAGGTTTCGGAAGATTCCCCCCCGATGCCGAACTCCCTCCGTGCCATATTCCAGTGAATCAGCTCAATCAAGATTGCCGTCAAGCTCTAACGATTGCACGACGGGAGTTTGGGGTCGGGGTGCCCTGTTTTGAAACCCTCGCCGCAGGACGCGGCGCGGGAGCTACAGGGATGTATTCATGCGTTTTCAAAACAGGGCGCCCCGAGTCCAAACGGGCTAGTGGCACTCTGGAAAAACATTAAGCCCGAATATTCTTCGCCATGTATTCTTTCACTTTGGAAAGATCATTCGGCAACACCGTATATCGCTCTTCACGGGAAAGCAGATCTGCCATATGCAACGGAAGCGATACTACGCCGCCGTAGCCTGCCCTTTCCACTGCATCCGTGAATTTGGCTGGGTGGGCAGTCGACAAACAAACCACTGGACCAGAATAGCTGCCGCGAGTTTGCCGGGCAGCATCGATACCGATCGCCGTGTGAGGATCGGCGAGATATTCGCTCTGCGCCAGCACTTCCTTGATCACCTGAATGGTGCGAGCGTCATCCACACGGTGACTGGAGAACAGTTCGCGCGCTTTCGCGAGTGCGTCCTCGCTCAATGACATAGAGCCGGTTTTGAAATCATCCATTAAGCCCTGGATAGCAGCACCATCGCGATCGTAGAGATCGAACAGCAGGCGTTCGAAATTGCTGGAGACCATTATGTCCATGCTCGGCGACAGCGAGTGAATCAGCTCTTTCTTGCTGTGATCGTTGGCGCTGATGCAGCGGTGCAAAATGTCGTTCGCGTTAGTGGCTATGATCAGACGCGCGACCGGCAGCCCCATCTGCTTGGCGAGATAGCCTGCGAAGATATCGCCGAAGTTGCCGGTGGGCACGGAGAAACTGATCTTGCGATCCGGCGCGCCCAGCGCGGTGGCCGCATAGAAGTAGTAAACGATCTGAGCCATGATTCGGGCCCAGTTGATGGAGTTCACCGCAACCAGCTGACGGCCTTCAGGCAGGAAGGACTGGTCGGCGAAGCTCTCCTTGAGGAAATTCTGGCAATCATCGAAGTTGCCTTCCACGGCGAGCGTGTGCACGTTGGGCGATATGACCGTTGTCATCTGTCGTCGCTGGACTTCCGAGACGCGCTGATGCGGATACAGAATGAAAATATCGACGTTATCGCAGTGACGGCAGCCTTCAATGGCGGCGGAGCCGGTATCGCCCGAGGTTGCGCCCATCACCACCACTTTCTGATCGCGCTTCTTCAATACATAATCGAGCAACCGGCCAAGCAGTTGCAGCGCGACGTCTTTGAAAGCCAAGGTCGGGCCATGAAAGAGCTCCAGCACCCATTCATTGTGACCGGTCTGAACCAGCGGCGTGATCGCCTGATGGCGGAACTGACCGTAAGCGTCATTGATCAGCTGTCGGAAGTCATCTTCGGGAATGTCACCGGCGACAAAGGGGGACATGATGCGGAAGGCGAGTTCCGTGTAGTCCATGTCCGCCATGGCCTTTATATCGGCTGCGCTGAACTGCGGAAGTTGTTCCGGCACGTAGAGGCCGCCATCACTGGCAAGGCCGGTAAGCATGACTTCTTCGAACGACAAGGCGGGCGCCTTGCCGCGAGTGCTGATGTATTTCACTGGGTTTTCATCCTAAATGAAGAGATGCAGTCGGTTGATGCGCAGCTGGCTTTTCAGCGGACTGTTACTCGAGGTGCTCTACGCGGATACTGACCACCTGGCCGGCGATGCTGACGAGCGCTTCGATCTGCTGAATCGCTCGCATCATTTTACCTTCCACCGCCCGATTGGTTAACAGAATGACCGGCACGATGTCCTGGTCTTCCGCAGGCTCCTTCTGGATCAGCGCTTCGATGCTGATGCCTTCGCGACTGAGGATCTGGGTGATTTCCGACAGTACGCCGGGGCGGTCCACCGCGCTCATGCGCAGGTAGAAGCGGGTTTCCAGCTCTTCCATCGGCTGGACTTTGATCGGGCTGACATAATCGGCACCGTAGCCCAGGTGCGGCACGCTGGGTGTGCAGTCCAGCGCCAGTTCACGGGCGATGTCGATCACGTCGGCTACCACGGCGGAGGCAGTCGGTTCGGCGCCAGCGCCGGGGCCGGAGTACATGGTGGAGCCCACGGCGTCACCGCTGACCAGAACCGCGTTCATTACACCGTTTACGTTGGCGATCAGGCGTCTTTCCGGGATCAGCGTGGGATGAACCCGCAACTCCACCTTATCACCCGAGCGTCGGGCAATACCGAGATGCTTGATGCGATAGCCAAGCTCTTTCGCGTAGGACAGATCCTGCGGTTCTACTTTGGAGATGCCTTCGGTGTAGATGCGCTCGAATTGCAGCGGCATGCCGAATGCAATCGACGCAAGGATGCCGAGCTTGTGGGCAGCATCGATACCTTCGATATCGAAGGTCGGATCCGCTTCGGCGTAGCCGAGCTCCTGAGCTTGGGCGAGCACATCGTTGAACTCGCGGCCCTTCTGCGCCATTTCGGTGAGGATGAAATTGCCGGTGCCGTTGATGATGCCGGCCACCCACTGGATGCGGTTGGCCGCCAGGCTTTCACGCAATACTTTGATGATCGGAATGCCGCCGGCAACCGCGCCTTCGAACGCGACACAGACCTGCTTTTCTTCCGCGGCGGCAAAAATCTCGTTGCCATACTCAGCGATCAGTGCCTTGTTGGCAGTGACCACGTGCTTGCCCTGCTCGATGGCCTGCAGGACCAGATCCTTGGCGACCGTGGTGCCGCCGATCAATTCAACGACGATGTGAACGTCGGGATCGTTCACCACTTCGAAGATGTCGCGGCTGACCTTGACGCCCTCCAGCTTGCAGGCGGGATTGTCGCGACGGGCGCCCACGTGGGTAATCTTCACCTCGCAGCGCGCACTGGCCTGGATTTCGCGCCAGTTGCGTTGCAGAACATTGCAGGTACCACTGCCGACGGTACCCAGGCCACAAATACCTACATTGACGGTCTTCAAACCCGACTCCTGGATCAAGTGCTGTGCGGGGGACAAGTTAGCCGTTGCAGGACGTTGGTCGCCCGGCAGGCTGATGAAGGAAAGTCCCGGGAAGATGCGGCGCTGCCGGGCAGGCGCGCCAAAAGACGGCAACGATACTGGGAGCTACCTGAGGTGTCAATCAAAGCCCGGCAAAGCGCCGAAGCCAAAAAAAACGGGCTCTCCCGGAGCCCGTTTTTCCATCCCGTTCTGTGGTTTACTGAACGCCGAGCCGCTCAGCGAGCTTGTCCGCGGGCAGGTAGCCACCAATCAATTCGCCATCTTCGGTGACCATATTAGGCGTGCCGCTCACGCCTACCAGACCACCCAGCTTGTAGTGCTCGGCCACGGGGTTGTTCTCACAGACCTTCACATCCACAGGCTCGCGGTTCTTGAGCTTGGTCAATGTGGCTTGGGGGTCGTCGGCACACCAGGCGGTGGCCAGTTTCTTGGCCGACTGGGAATTCACCCCCGCGCGCGGATAAGCCAGATACCGAACCTCGATGCCCTTGGCGGTGATCTGTTCGATTTCCTTATGAAGCTTCTGACAGAACCCGCAATCGACATCCGTGAAGACATGCACGTAGGCTTTCGTTTCCCCGGCGGGAGAAAACACGATCTGGTCCTTCTTGTCGATGCCGGCCATCAGCTTGGCCCGCTCTTTGGCCCGAGCCTGCTCCTGAATATTCACGAACTGCCCGTCCTTGATGCTGAACAAGTCGCCGGCGACGAAGAACTTGCTGTCTTCAGATACGTAAAGCGTCGGACCGCCGACGACCCGCACTTCGTACAGGCCGGGAATGGGAGATAACTTGACCTCCGAGTAGTCCAGATCGCCGCGGGCTTGTTTGAGCCGCTCGATGATTCGCTCCGCAATCTCCGGCGATGGTCCTGCGGCAAATGCCGGCAAGGCGACCACACAGGCCGAGGCGATGATTAAGCGTTTGAGAGTAGAGGCAAAATTGATCACGTTTTCTCCTATGAATTCACCGGCAGGGTTCACCGGCAGGTCCTGCCGCGCGCCGATGGAGCAAGCATTCTGACAGGTTCCACGGGGAGGCATGTTAGCGCAAGCCCAACGGCGAGGCGACCCTGGCTTCGGATTGGAGCGGCAATAATGTGCAGGGTTCCCGTTGATGCGCGTCCAAGACGAGAATAGTAGTTGATCGATGCTGCCTCAGACCCGATCAGCCGCGGGGGTGATGGGCGGCATGCAGAGCTTTCATGCGGGTACTGGCTACATGCGTATAGATCTGGGTAGTCGACAGGTCACTGTGTCCCAGGAGCAGCTGAACCACTCGCAGATCTGCCCCGTGGTTGAGCAGGTGAGTGGCGAAAGCGTGACGCAGTGTGTGCGGAGACAGTGGCTTGTCGATACCGGCCACCTGCGCCCAATATTTGATGCGATGCCAGAACGTCTGGCGAGTCATCATCACGCCACGACTGCTGGGAAACAGCACGTCGCTGCCCGCCCCTTTCAGTAGTTGCTGGCGGGATTCGCGCATGTATCGGCCGAGCCACTCACTGGCCTCCTCACCGAGAGGGACCAGCCGCTCCTTGCTGCCCTTGCCAAAGACCCGCACGACCCCCTGCCGCAAATTCACCTGAGACAAGGTCAGGCCCACCAGCTCGGACACCCGCAGACCACAGGCATAGAGCACCTCCAGCATGGTTCGGTCGCGCAGACCGATAGGGCTTTCCACATCGGGGGCGGCGAGCAGGGCCTCCACGTCTTCTTCAGTGAGGCTTTTGGGGAGCGGCTTGCCGAGCTTCGGATTGCTGATTCGGGCAGTAGGGTCGTCGTCCAGCCGATTCTCTCGAATGAGGTATCGATAGAAACCTCGCAGGCAGGACAGAAAACGGGCCGTGGAGCGCGCGGAAATGCCCTGCGCTATGCGATCCGCTAAATGGGCCTGAATCAGAGCGGCGCTGACCTGCAGCAAGCCGATCCGGCGAAGAGTCAGCCACTGCGCAAATTGGGTGAGATCGCGCCGATAGGATTCGATGCTGTTGCTGCTCAGCCCCTTTTCCATCCACATCGCATCCAGGTACTGATCGATGATTTGCAAATCCGCGGCAGGGTCCATAAAACTCTACTGAAACTGGCTGTTGCGTCGATTGACAGAGACCACGATCAGGCTCCCAGAACCTGATCAAAGGCGACACTCGCCGGGTCGACTCCATAGGAACCCGGCTCGAGGCTCTGGATGATTTCGAGAGGCGCACCGGTTTCGGGACAAGTCGCGCTAATCAGATTGAGTAGGCGAAGCGTCATGTAGGGATGCTTTTGACCATCCAGCACTAACAGCACCTGAGGCTTGAGCCGGCGGCTGCGCCCTTCCGCCACCACCATCGCCACCTCGCCCGAGGACAATAACACCAGCGTTCCGGCTGGATAGAGCCCCACCGCCTGGATGAATTCCTCCACCAGCACGCCGTCGTACACGGACCCGCGCGAACGGTATAGCTGCCTGATGGCAAATGATGGCGACAAGCCCTGGCCGCAGGGTCGCTTGCTGGTCATGGCGTCGTAGCTATCCGCGATGGTGGCGATTCGGGCCAACAGCGAAATGCTCTCGCCCTTCAGTGCCTGCGGGTAACCCGTACCGTCATAGTGTTCGTGATGGCCGGCGATCATGTCCCTGATCTCGGGCTTGTTCAGGGGCGAACCGTCCAATGTTGCAAGGCCCAGCTCCACATGGGATCGCAATCCGGCTGACTCGGCGGCAGAGGCTCTACGCGGCGATCCCGCTGGATGAACAGGACCGCCTGGCTCCACGAATTTTGTATGCAAGAGCCCTATGTCCAGTAGCAAAGCGCCAAGGGCGAGGGTTTTCATATCGCGCGGTGACAGTCCCAGCTCACGTCCGAGAGCCAGAGCCCAGATGGCGGTGGCCACGGCATGGCGGTATAGGTCGCTGTCGCGGCTGCCAAGTCGCGCGAGCCACATGCAGGCATCCGGATTTCTCTCGATGCTGGCAACCAGGGGGGCGATCGATTGCTTCAGCTTTGCAAACGAATACGCACTGCCTTGGTGGAGGCTTTCGAATAATCGGCTGACTTCTACATTGAGCTGCGCGATCGCCCGGCGCGCCGCGGCAAATTCATTGTGCCAGGTGATCGTATCCCGATAGGCGAACTGCTCCCGGCCTTCCAGCAGCTTCAGAACTTTACGCTGGCGTTCATTCTGCTTGCGCGAGACAGGTTCCGGGCGCTTGTGGCGAGATGGCTTACAGGGAAAGGCGGCCACGTTCGCGTGGTGATCGGGGAAAACCGCATCTTCGCGGGAGCGATAGCGGTCCACATAAACGTATTGGCAGTATTCGGCGAGTGTTTTCAGGTCAGCGTGGTCATCGACCAGAAAGCCCTGCATCAGAAAAGGAGTGTCGAGCCAGGGCCGATCCAGGTCACAGACATACATGCCGACCGTCACCTCAGCGACTGAGAGCTTTTCCTTGTTAGCCGACATCACTCGGTAATCCCCAGAGTTTACCGCGAGGAAAGTCGCCGGAAGGAATTACTGCCTCGGGCAGATGACTCGAAAAGCTGTGGAGCGGCGACGCACGAAATCACACTATCGCCAAAACCCCCGAACTGCAATAACAAAAATCCAGTAGGATTGCGCCGGGTACGCAACGACTAGCCAGTCGAACTGCGAATGTCGCTAAAGGGAGTGGTGCTGTGGAAGGGAGGCTACGCCGGGCGGTTCGCGAGAATGGAGGGAACCGCGCCGACGAGAAAACGACCGGCAGGACGCAGCGCCTGCCGGATCCGATCAGCCGAGTTTTTCTTTGATTCGGGCAGCCTTACCAGTCAGTTCACGCAGATAGTAAAGCTTGGCCTGACGAACGTCGCCGCGACGCTTGACCGCAATGCTCTCGATCAGCGGGCTGTGGCTCTGGAAAGTACGTTCAACACCCACGCCGTGAGACACCTTGCGCACGGTGAACGCAGAGTTGAGGCCGCGGTTGCGCTTGCCGATGACAACGCCCTCGAAAGCCTGCAGACGCTCGCGGTTACCTTCGATTACTTTTACCTGGACAACAACGGTGTCACCGGGGCTGAACTCCGGGATATCCGCTTTGATCTGCTCATTTTCAAGAGCCTGAATGATTTTGTTGCTGCTGGACATGATGGATGACTCCTTTGAAAGTTTGCGACCACGGTGGAGGCCCACCTTGTCTGCTCGCCAATTTTGAATCTTTGTTTGTGGTTCCTTAGCTCGTGGTAGTCAGCGTGCGGAACCGTCTTCGAGCTCGCTTCTGAATTCTTCGAGCAATCGCGCTTCTTCGTCCGACAAGGGGCGCTTGCCGAGTAAATCCGGCCGGCGCTGCCAGGTTTTCCCCAGCGCCTGCTTCAGCCGCCAGCGTCGAATCTGCTCGTGGTTGCCGGACAGCAAAACCGCCGGGACCCGATCACCGTCGTAGTCTTCCGGACGGGTGTAGTGCGGGCAGTCCAGCAAACCGTCAACGAACGAATCCTGCTCCGCTGACTGCGCATCCCCGAGCGCCCCGGGCAGCAGTCGAGCCATGGCATCTATCAGGACCATTGCCGGCAATTCTCCGCCGCTTACCACGTAGTCGCCAATGGACCATTCCGCATCCACCAGACGCTGTATCAGCCGCTCGTCGATACCTTCGTAGCGGCCCGCCACCAGAATCATGTCCGGCACCGCAGCCATTTCCGCCACGGCCTTCTGCTCCAGCGGCTGTCCCTGGGGGGACAAATAAATCACCGGTGTTTTCTGCCGGTCACCACCGGCGGCTTCCACCCAGTCCCGCGCTGCGCTGATCGCGTCCCGCAGCGGTTCAATCATCATCACCATGCCGGGCCCGCCGCCGTAGGGGCGGTCATCCACTGTCGCGTGGCGATCCCGGGTGAAGGCCCGGGGATTGACCAAATGCAGTTGGAGCAGACCCTGCCTGATCGCGCGACCGGTAATGCCGTAATCGCTTATTGCGCTGAACATCTCCGGAAAGAGAGTGACGACGGCAATGCGCATGCGCTAAAAGTCCGGATCCCAATCAACCACGATCTCGCTCGCAGCGAGATTCACGCGCTTGATCGTGTGTTCCGGCAAATAGGGAATCAAACGTTCCCGTTTATCGATACTGTTCCGGTCACCGCGCACCACCAGGACGTCGTTAGCGCCGGTTTCCAGCAGCCGAACCACGCAACCCAGATCGCTGCGGTGACCTTCGTACTCACTGAAGACCCGCAGGCCTTCCAACTGATGCCAGTAATATTCACCGGCCTCCAGCTCTGGGAAAAGGGTGACGTCGACCAGGATCTCCACCTGCGCATAGCGCCGGGCTTCTTCACGATCCTCGAGACCTGCCAGCTGGGCCACCAGCTTGTTGCCGTGCACCTCACTGGCCGTCACTTTCACCGGCTGCTCGCCCTGCGGGAGCTTCAACCACCAAGGCTGGTATGCAAAGATCTGTTCCGGCGGCTGCGTGAAGGACTGGATCTTCACCCACCCGCGCACGCCATGGACGGCGCCGATCCGCCCTACCGGAACGAGCTGGGGCTTATCAGCAGCAGTCATGCCGGAACGTTCTGCCTGAATCAGGCAGCGTTCTGCTCTTTTTGCGCTTCCTTCACCAGTTTGCCAACGCGCTCGGAAAGCTGTGCGCCCTGGGAGACCCAATAATCGAGACGCTCATTGTCCACGCGCAGACGCTCTTCCTGACCGCGGGCGACCGGGTTAAAGAAACCGATTCGCTCAACAAAGCGGCCATTACGGCTGTAGCGGCTGTCTGCCACGGTGAGGTGGTAAAAAGGACGCTTCTTGGAACCGCCACGAGCTAGACGAATTGTTACCATGGATGCTCTATCCTGTTGCTGGTTTACCTTCTTAGCAGCTGCTGGAAGGCTGTAAGTAATTGTTTGATCGTGATTCTTTGCGTGTCAGACCCACCCCTCCGCTCATGTTTCAGAGATCGTGGGCACAGCGCACGGGCTATCCCAGCCCGAGAAGGCGCGACATTGTACGGGAATCGGTCAGGGACAGCAACGGGAATAAAGTCGCCAGTCGCCAGTCGCCAGTCGCCAGTCGCCAGTCAGAGATTACACAGCGGACTCAAGGGCCCGCCTTGTGATTTGCGGTTATTTGCGAAATCCCGGAGGGAGGCCTCCGCCTCCGCCCATCATGCCTTCCAGGCCCCGCATCATCTTCTGCATGCCGCCGCCCTTCATTTTCTTCATCATCTTGGCCATCTGCTTGTGCTGCTTGAGCAGACGATTCAGGTCCTGCACATCGGTGCCGGAGCCCTGAGTAATACGGCGCTTGCGGGAACCATTGAGAATGTCCGGATTGCGGCGTTCGGCGGGCGTCATTGAATTGATCACCGCCTCCATGCGCTTGAACTGCTTGCCCATGTCCGCCTGCTCCATGAGCTGGCCGACATTGCCCATGCCGGGCAGTTTTTCCAGCATCGAGCCCATGCCGCCCATGCTCTGCATTTGCTGGAGCTGATCGCGCAGATCCTCCAGGTCGAATTTCTTGCCCTTCTTGACCTTGCTGACCAGCTTTTCGGCTTTGTCGCGGTCGATCTTGCGTTCGGCTTCCTCGATCAGCGAAAGCATGTCACCCATGCCGAGAATGCGGCCGGCGAGACGGTTCGGATGGAAGGGTTCGAGGGCGTCGACTTTCTCTCCGACCCCGAGGAACTTGATCGGCTTGCCTGTTATGTGGCGCACTGATAGGGCCGCACCACCACGGGCATCGCCATCCGCCTTGGTGAGAATGACGCCGGTCAGCGGCAGGGCTTCGTCGAAGGCTTTGGCGGTGTTCACCGCATCCTGCCCGATCATCGCATCGATAACGAACAGTGTTTCCGCCGGATCCAGCGCCTTGTGCAGATCGCGAATTTCTTCCATCAGCTCCTGATCGATGTGCAGGCGACCGGCGGTATCCACGATCACCACGTCCAGGAACTTGCGACGGGCATGGGCCACGGCACCTTCGGCGATATCGACGGGTTTCTGGCTGGGATCGCTCGGGTAGCACTCCACCTCAATTTCCTTCGCCAGCGTCGCTAGCTGCTCCATGGCCGCGGGGCGATAGATGTCGGCACTGACTACCAACACCTTCTTCTTTTGTCGCTCCTTGAGGAAGCGGGCAAGTTTGGCAACCGAGGTGGTCTTACCAGCCCCCTGCAGACCCGCCATCAGCACGACCGCCGGCGGCTTGACCGCCAGGTTCAGGCCTTCATTGGCCTCACCCATTACCGAGGTGAGCTCCGCTTCGACAATCTTGAGGAATTGCTGGCCCGGGTTCAGCGCCCGGGACACTTCGTGACCCAGCGCGCGCTTGCGAACCTGCTCGACGAAGGCCTTGACCACCGGCAGGGCCACGTCGGCCTCAAGCAGGGCCTTTCGCACTTCGCGCAAGGTGTCCTGAATGTTCTTGTCGGTGAGTCGGGCCTTGCCCACTACCGATCTCAGCGAGTTGGAAATACGATCGGACAGACTGTCAAACATAGGCTGGTAAGGTTTACCTGGTGTTAGTGGCTAGCTCTGAACGAGCACCTGAAAAATTGAGCGCGGAGTATACCCCATTGACCGGCAGACCGTCTTTCGCGGCTTCTCTTTCCCGGCGCTCTATGACAAACTTCGGCGCCACCAAGGAAATCTCAGCCGGATCTGACCACGAGCTATGAATTTAGCCACCCTTGCCAATACCCTGGCCGTTTTCGTCTATCTGCTGGGCGGCCTGTACCTGATTGCCGCCTACCTGCGTCAAAGCCCGCCAAAGCTCTCACTGGTGACCGGCATCGCCGCAGTCGGCGTGATTCTGCACGGGATTGGAGCCTACCGCTCGGTATTCGACGCTACAGACTTCAGGTTCGGCGTTTTGATCCTCCCCACGCTGTTTCTTTGGGTAATCAACGTCATCGTACTGCTCAGCAGCCTGCGCAAACCCTTGCACAACCTCTTCGTGTTTCTTTTTCCGCTCAGCGTCGTCGCCATTCTCTCCTCCGAGTTCAGTGAAAGTCCGGTCAAGGGAGTGGATCCGGCGTTGGTCGCGCATATTGTGCTGGCTCTGCTCGCCTACGGTCTGCTCACCATCGCCACGCTGCAGGCTCTGCTGCTCTACTACCAGAACCACCAGCTGAAACATAAGAAAACCACCGGAGCGGTTCAGTTGCTGCCACCGCTGCAGACCATGGAAAGTCTGATGTTCCAGCTGCTCTGGGCCGGAGAGGCGCTGCTGACGATTCTGATCATTTCAGGTCTGATCTATACCCAGGATCTGGTGGCGCAGAATCAGGCCCACACCATGGCCTTTTCAGTGATCGCCTGGGTTATCTACGGTGTTCTCCTGTGGGGGCGTCACCGGCTTGGCTGGCGCGGCAAGGTCGCGGTTCGCTGGACCCTCGGCGGCTTCGCTGCGCTGATGCTCGCCTATTTCGGAACCCAGCTGGTCTACCAAGTGGTGCTCTGACTGCAGTCCAATACGTCGGAGACTGATTTGCCAAAGCCCACTCCAGCCTGCAAGATAGGCTCCCTGTCCTGGCCAAATGGGTTCATCGGCATTGAATGACATGCCCCTGGGGCTGCTATTTGCGGCTCTGTTTCTACTACTACTGCTCTCTGCCTTTTTCTCCAGCTCCGAAACCGGAATGATGGCGCTCAACCGCTATCGCCTGAAACATCTGGTGAAAAAGCAGAATCGTGGCGCAATTCGCGCAACCGAATTGCTGAAGCGGCCCGACCGGCTGATCGGGGTCATCCTGATCGGCAACAACCTGGTCAACATTCTCGCCTCGGCGCTGGCCACGGTGATCGGTCTGCGCCTGTTCGGCGACGCGGGCATTCTGGTGGCCTCCATCCTGCTCACCATCACCGTCCTGGTATTCTCCGAGGTCACCCCGAAAACCATTGCCGCTCTGCATCCGGAGAAAGTCGCCTTTCCCGCCAGTGTCGTACTCCGGCCTTTGCTGATCGGCCTTTACCCTGCGGTCTGGGCGATCAATAAGGTATCCAACCTGCTGTCTCGTCTGCTGGGCGTAAACCCCGAAAGCCATCCCACCCATGAGCACTTGGCGCCGGAAGAGCTACGTACAGTGGTGGACGAGGCGGGTGATCTGATCCCCGACCAGCACCAGAAGATGCTGCTCAACATCTTCGACCTGGAAACCGCGACGGTCGAGGACATCATGATTCCCCGCAACGAAGTGGTTGGCCTCGACTTGGAAGACGACATCCCCGCGCTGCTGAAGCAGATCCGCACCAGCGACCACACCCGGCTGCCGGTCTTTGAAGGGGATATCAACCAGGTGGTTGGCATACTGCACCTGCGCAACGCGTCGCGGTTTCTATACGGTGAGGACAAGGAAGTGACTCACGATGCGATCAGGCGCTTCGCCCGCGAGCCCTATTTCGTCCCGATCAGCACCCCGCTGCACGTCCAGCTGCTCAACTTTCAGAAGCAAAAGCGCCGCATGGCCATCGTGGTGGACGAGTACGGGCAGGTGCAGGGGATTGCCACGCTCGAGGATCTGCTCGAGCAGATCGTTGGTGAGTTCACGACCAATCTGGCGGAGGAGCAAAGCCAGGAGATCGTGGCTTTGGACAACGGCTGGTACCTGATCGAAGGCGGTGCCTCGGTGCGTGATGTGAACCGCACGCTGCACTGGGAGCTGCCCACTGACGGACCGAAGACCCTCAATGGCGTGATGATGGAATATCTCGAGAACATTCCCGATGGCAACAGCTGCTTCCAAATCGGCAATTATCGCTTCGAGACTGCCACATTGAGCGAGAAATTTATCGAAAAGACCAAGGTTCGGCTGGTCTCTTCAGCACAAAGCCAGAACCAGCCCGACCTGTTCTGAGGCCCCACTACCTCATCAATCGAACTTGATCGCCCGGGGCTTTCGACGCTCCTCGGGCGCACGATTTTCCCTCGAGATCCCCGCACCCCAGGCGCGGTTAACGAATTCCACCAGTATCCGCGCGGTCAGCCCCCAAATCTTGTAGCCCTCATAGTGGTAGACAGGCGACCACCACTCCGAATTTTCCCGGTAATAAACGTCGGTCCGGGTGCGACGATCATCCAGAAAAAACTGCACTGGCACACGGAAAACCGAGTCGAGCTCATCCGGATTTGCGATCAGCTCAACCTCCCGAGGAATGATGCCCACGTAGGGGGTGACTTTGATCCCCCAGAGAGAGTAGAGGTGGGGCTGTACATTGATGACTTCCACCACGTCCTGCGGCAGGGCGATTTCCTCTTCGGATTCGCGAAGGGCCGTTATCACCAGGCTGGAATCGGCGGGCTCCCACTTGCCGCCAGGGAAGGATACCTCACCGCTGTGTGAATTGAGGTGGTCCGCGCGTTTGGTGAGAATGATTTCCGGCTCGAGATGATCAGTCACGGCAACCAGTACTGCCGCCTCATTGGGAAATTTGCCTCTTTCTTCGAAACTGGAACGGGGCACGGAGTAGCTTTCGCGCAATTGCTTGATCAACACCTGTCCTCTACGGTACATGTTTGCGGTACATGCTTATGGCTCGGCTCGAGCGAGCCCGGCAAAAACAGGCTGAAGAATATCACAGCCTCGGCCCGTCGGACCTGCAATCGGCACATCGCGCGCCACCAGGGTTGTCGGTCGTTTCGCGGGCGTAGCCGCAAATGTTTATAATGGCGCGTTCACAGAATCGCGCAGGAGTCGGTTTCCATGAAATTTTGCAGTAGCTGCGGATCACAGGTGGAATGGCGCATCCCGACAGGCGACGATCGCGAGCGCCACGTTTGCGGCAGTTGCGAAACCATCCACTACACCAACCCGCGGATTATTACCGGCTGTCTGCCGATCTACGAGGACAAGGTCCTGCTCTGCAAGCGCGCGATCGAGCCCCGATACGGCTATTGGACCCTGCCGGCCGGCTTCATGGAAAATGGCGAAACGACGGCTCAGGGCGCGTTGCGCGAATCCTGGGAAGAGGCCAAGGCCAGCATCGAACTGCATGACCTCTACACGCTTTTCAATCTGCCCTACATCAACCAGGTTTATCTTTTCTATCGCGGCACTCTGAACAGTCTGGATTTCGGCCCCGGTGTGGAGTCCCTGGAAGTCGACTTGTTCAAAGAGCAAGACATCCCCTGGGATGAGCTGGCTTTTCCGGTGGTCAGGAAAACACTCGAGCACTACTTCCACGACCGCCGTGAAGGCCACTATCCCATCCGCACGGAAGATATTCTATTTCGGCCACGCAGACCGCTTTAAGCCTTGAAGCGAGCCGGGTCGACGAGCTCGATGATGTCGTAGGCTGGCTCTTCGTAGGGATGGGCCCCGAGCAAGGCCTGCAGTGCAGCGGCCATATGCTGCTCATCGCAGACGAGTTCCACTTTGTACTCGGTGACTTTTTCCACTTCGCCCTGCTGGCCGATGAAGGGCTGACTACCCGCCAGAGGACGGAATTGGCCTTGGCCGGCGGTTTGCCAGCAGCAGCTGTCGTAATCACCGATCTTGCCCGCCCCGGTGGCGAAAATTGCCTTCTTTACCGCTTCCGCGTGGTCTTCTGGAACAAAGAAACAGAGTTTGTACATTCGCGTCCTCCAGCAGTCAAAAGGGCCGGTCCTGTTCGAAACGCTTGCCCAGATTCGCGACAGTTTCCACCTGATAACCCAGCCGTTCATAGAAGGCCATCACACGCATGTTACTGGCGCGAACCGACAGGTTGATTTTCGGACAGCCACAGCTTCTGAGCGTTTCTTCCACCCGATCCATCAGCAAGCGTCCAAAGCCGCGCCCCTGCCAGGCGGGATCCACCGCCAAGTAATTCACTGATCCCCGGTGACCGTCGTAGCCAAACATCACCGAGGCTACGAGCACGCCCTCCACGCGGCCGATCCAAAAGGTGTCAGGACTGAAGGCCAGCTTCCTGTCGATATCCTGATCGGGGTTATTCCAGGGCACAGTGAGCTCGCAGCGCTGCCAGAGATCGATAACTGCCTGCCGATCCGCTTCCATGAAAGCCGAAATGTCCATCGTCTTTGAGCTTCTCTCGTCGAAAAATGTTGTGGCGGTTGTCAACCACTGAGCCGTGCACACTATCATCTGCTCACGCGGGAGCGATAGCGTCTCGCGGCAGTTGCGAGCCACGACACGCAATCGAGCTTCAGGCGCAGACCGGGCTGCTGTTGTGTTTTATGATGCCAGCAGTCTTTGCAGCTCGGGTGGAAGAACATGGGGACAAAGTCGATATACAAGTCCGAAGAGGGTGCCTCCAAGGTGGAAGCCAAAGTCCGCGAACTGTTCCGGCTCTGGCCTATCGAGAAGCAGGAGCTGCAGGTCGAAACCCGACACGGACGAACCAACGTCACCGCCTGCGGCAGTGCCGGCAATCCTCCGCTGCTGCTGCTTCATCCCGAAAATATCAATTCGGTGTACTGGCTCGACCAGGTGCAGACCTATGCGCGAAGCCACCGTGTGTTTGCGGTGGATATTCCCGGCGAGCCCGGGCTTAGCGCGCAATCCCGGCCGGCGCTGCGGGACAACGCTTGGGCGGAGTGGCTGGACGATATCTTCGGGCAACTCGGGACTGAGACGGCCGCCCTGGCGGGCGCATCCCTGGGAGCCTGGATTTGTCTCAAGTTTGCCTGCAACTGGCCGGAGCGGGTCGACCGTCTGGCCTTGATCACGCCTCCTGGCGTCGTCCGCCGCCGACGTTCGCGCTCTACTCTGTTTACCGCGGCGAGTTCTTTTTTGGGACCGCTTGGTCGCGACCTGATCTATCGCTCCCAAATTAACAAAAGCGGACTAGATCCCAAGCTGAAAGATGCACTGACACTCGCCCAGCGTCACCTCAAGTCGCGATCCCTGCAGCTACCGCGCTTTTCCGACCGCGAACTCGGCCAGCTTTATTGTCCGATTTTGCTGGTGCTTGGCGGAAAGGACGCCTACTTCGATGCCGATCAGTTGGCACTGCGCGCCGTCAGGGCGATGCCACAGGTGGAAATCAATTACCGAAACCGGGAAGCTCACTTCGTGAGCGCCTATACCCGTGAAATCGATCGATTTCTGATTAGCCAGAACTCCCCCGATTGATACCCCCCTCATACTTTTTCCTGGCCAAGAAAATTCCTGTGCTATAGTGTGATGAACGTCACAAAAACAACAAATTTCGGCCGCAGCAACCCTACCGGACATTCGGAGAGGGGTAGTGCGGCGTTTTGCCGCATTGTTCCGGGGGATGCAACGAGCTTCATGGCTGGGCGAAGGACTCCCAAACGCGTCAGCAGGCGCGATTCCATTATCGATCTGGTTCGCGAACAGGGCTTCGCGTCGATAGATTATCTCGCCCGATATTTCCGGGTGACTCCTCAGACAGTTCGTCGCGACATCAACGCACTTTGCGCGGCTGGGGTTCTGCAGCGATTTCACGGCGGTGCCGGGCTGGCGCGGCCGGACGGTAAAGCGCCTGAAAAAACGCGGGCAGACGAAGCAGCCAAGCAGCAGATCGCCGCCCAGGTGGCAGCTCGCATCTTCGACGGGAGTTCACTTTTTCTCGGTACCGGAAGCACAGTGGCAGCAGTAGCCTACGCCCTGAGAAATCACCGAAATCTGCGCATCGTCACCAACAGTCTGCCGATTGCCCAGCAAGTCAGCGACAACACTTCTTTTGAGGTGACCATCGTCGGCGGCCAGGTGAGATCGACGGATAAATGTGTGGTGGGCGAAGCCGCTCTCGAGCTGATCAAGCGCTTTCGGGTGGATATCGGAATAATCGGCGCCTCCGCCATTGAGGCCGATGGTGCGCTGCTCGACTGCAGTTATCAGGGCGCGCGACTGAGCCAGGCGATCATTGAGAACTCCCGCCGGACGTTTCTGGTGGCCACTGAAAACAAGTTCGGAAAGTCCGCCATGGCCCGGCTCGGCTTTTTGTCACAGGTGGATAGCTGGTTCACCGACAAAAAGCCCGCGGGAAGACTTGCGTGCTTGTTGGCCTCGCACCATGTGGACGTGGTATTTGCCAGCGAGGCGGAAGTTCGCCGCGGCGGGGATGGTGCGGCTGGCAGTCCGTTACGCTAGCCAGATACCCGTAATTCGTTCTGTGCCGCTTCAAACGCGGGACTGGCCAGGTACTCTTCCAGTCTCGACTCTGCGTGGGCACCGAAGAGAATCTCACAAATTTCCAGCAGACCGCGCCGGTCCATTGCCTCCATCCGGGTTACCTGCGCCACTTTGCTGCGGCGCCGCATGAAATCGTCGAGGGTGACGATCATTTCGGTGCGCGCCATCAATTTCAGCTCACAGCGCGTATATTCGATGATCGCCACCGGCTTTGCCAGCGCCTGTTTCGGGTCGGCGGCGATCTCATCGAGCAGCTCCCAGGCAAACTCGCCGTAGCGCCGCCAGATTCTTTCCGACAGAGCTTCACCGGAGAGTGTCTGAATCATACCGTCGATTTTCAGCGCCGCGGCCTTTTCCATGAACTGCCCTTTTCGCTCGGGCAACGGCTCGCCGTACCAGACCTGTCGCGGTTTCGGCACGTCCACCCCGAGTGAACGAACCTGCGCGACCACTTCTTCGCCTACATTGATGCAGTCGGTGAGCTTTCCGCCGAAAATACTGACGTACGCTTTGTCTTCATCCACGTCGATGGCATGGCGGCGGGATAGCTTCAACCAGTCACGATTTTCGTCCACCCCAACCTGCGCTACTGCCAGCGGTCTTACCCCACAGCGCTCGGCGATGACGTCCTCCGTGCTCAGCGGAGTGGCGAGATCCAGCAGCTGATTGACATTGTCGAGAATGAACCGTCGGTCTTCCTCGGTGACTTCCACCCGGGGGTTCTTGACTGGCGTGTCCGTGGTACCGATGCAGGTTTTCTGCCCCATGGGGATGACGAAGAACAAGCGGCCGTCGCTGGCGAAAAAGGCCAGCACGCGATCGTGATCCGTAATCCGATCGACGATGAGGTGCACGCCTTTGGAAAATAAATGGTGGTGCTCGGTCTCGACACCGAGCTGCCGGTTGTAGTGATCCACCCAGGGACCGCAGGCATTGATCAGCACACGCGAGCGGATCGTAAGCTCCTTGCCACTGACACAATCGCGCGCTTGGGTGGTCCACTGGCCGGCGGCGAAATGCGAATCCAGCGCCTCCACATAGTTAGCGGTACTGCAGCCCTGTTCAGCCGCAGCGCGGATAAAGCGGAATACGAAGCGAGAATCATTGTCCGGCAGGTAGCAATCGGAATATTCCAGACCGCCCGCCACTTTTTCCGTGGCGATCACCGGCTCCTCGTCGCGGATTCTGCGCGGGGTCAGATAACGCGGCGCCCGCGTGCGGAAAGCTCCGATCAGCCAATAGAAAAGCGCCCCCAGGTAGACCATGAAGGCGGGCATGCGGAAGCCCTTGCGAATGGTGGTGAAGAAGCGAATTTCCTTGACGCTGGAAGGATAGTACCGCATCAGATGATTGCGGCTGCGGCATAGCTTGCTTACCAGGAGCAGCTCACCGCTTTCCAGGTATTTGATCCCGCCCCAGGCGAGATTGGAAGAATTGGAACTGCAGCCGCTGGCGAAATCGTCTTTATCGATCAACGCCACCTTGACCCCTTTGCCCGCCAAAGCGGCCGCGGCGACGGCACCATTGATGCCGCCGCCCAGGATCAGTACATCGAATTCCGTCTTGTCCAGATTCTCGATGTGCTCGGCTCGTTTCATTACATGCTCTTATTTGAGTGTGCGAACGCTGATAACGTGTTCCACATCCTTGATGGCCGCCATCACTGACTCGGACGGCTCCTGCTCCACGTCGATGATGTTGTAGGCCACCTGACCACGGCTTTTGTTTACCATGTCGATGACGTTGACGTTGTTGTCGGCGAGTACGCTAAGCACGTGCCCCAGTACCCCCGATACGTTATCGTTGGCGAAGGTAATGCGAAAACCGCCAGCGCGGGACATGCTCACCGCCGGGTAGTTGACCGAGTTGAGAATGTTGCCGTTCTCCAGGAAATCGATCAGCTGGTTGGCAGCCATCACCGCGCAGTTTTCTTCCGCTTCTTCGGTGCTGGCACCGATGTGCGGCATGGCGATCACGTCTTCGCGGCCGATCAGGCAAGGCTCAGGGAAGTCACAAACATACCGGGCCAGGTCGCCTTTCTCAAGGCTTGCAACAACCGCTTCCGCATCAACGATGGCATCGCGGGCAAAATTAAGCAACACCGAGCCTTTTTTTACAGACTTGAGTGTTTCGCTGTTGATCATGTTCTTGGTGGCTTCCAGGGCAGGCACATGAAGTGTCACGTAGTCGGAGTGCGCCAACAGGCTCTGCAGGTTCTCCTTGCGAATCACCTGTCCGGGCAGACGCCAGGCTGCTTCAACGGACAGCGCGGGATCGTAGCCGGCCACGTCCATACCCATCGCCAGCGCCATTTCCGCTACCATCGAGCCGATCGCACCCAGACCGACGACGCCGAGCGTTTTGCCCATCAGTTCGCAGCCGGCAAAGCGCTTCTTCTCCGCTTCCAGCAGCTTGCTCATTTCGCCTGCGTCCTGGATGTGACCCAAGCCGGCCACATACTGCAGACCGGGCAGAATGCCGCGCGAGCTGAGTAGAAGACCGGCCAGGACCAGCTCTTTCACTGCATTGGCGTTGGCGCCGGGGGTGTTGAACACCACGATGCCCTTCTTGGTGTAATCCTCCACCGGAATGTTGTTAACGCCGGCACCCGCACGCGCCACCGCCTTCACGGTTTCCGGCACTTCTTCGCCATGCAGTTTGTGGCTGCGCAGGATATAGCCGTCCGGATGACCGACTTCGCTGGCGACTTCGTATTTATCGCGGCTGAAGCGGTCGAGGCCCTTGGTAGAAATCGCGTTGTAGGTTTTGATCTTGAACATAGCTGGCAGTCCCTAAATTAAGAATTGGTCACTTGTTGGTAAGCCCAGGTCAGCCAAGGGCAAAGCTTGCGCAGATCGTCGGCTTCGACGGTCGCACCACACCAGATACGCAAGCCGGGAGGGGCGTCTCGGTAGGCGCCGATGTCATAGGCCACGCCTTCGGATTCCAGCAGGGAAGCCATTTTCTTGACCTGCTCGGGACTTGCGTCAAGCTTCAGACAGACGCTGGTGTTGGACAGCGTGGCCGGATCTTCGGCCAGGAAGTCGATCCAGTCATTGGCTTGCACAAACTCTTTGAGCACCGCCAGATTCTCTTCGGATTTCTTGATGCTGCCGGCAACGCCGCCCAGATCTTCCTGCACCCAGTTCAGTGCATCCAGGTAGTCCATCACGCAAAGCATGGAGGGAGTATTGATTGTCGAGCCAACGAAGATTTCTTCGTTCAGCTTGCCGCCTTTGGTCATGCGGAAAATCTTCGGCATCGGCCAGGACGGCGTATAGCTCTCCAGGCGCTCCACGGCGCGCGGGCCCAGAATCAGCATGCCGTGCGCGCCTTCGCCGCCCAGCACTTTCTGCCAGGAGAAGGTCACGACGTCGAGTTTTTCCCAGGGCATTTCCATGGCGAATACCGCAGAGGTGGCATCGCAAATGGTCAGGCCGGCGCGGTCGTCTTTGATCCAGTCACCGTTAGGTACTTTCACGCCGGAGGTGGTGCCGTTCCAGGTGAAGATCACGTCGCGATCGAAATCCACCTTGGAAAGATCCGGCAGCTTGCCGTAATCCGCTTCCATCACGCGGGCATCGAGCTTCAGCTGCTTGGTGATGTCGGTCACCCATCCGGAACCGAAGGATTCCCAAGCCAGCACATCCACACCGCGCGGCCCCAGCAGGGACCACAGGGACATTTCAACTGCACCGGTATCGGAAGCCGGCACCACACCCACCCGATAGCCTTCGGGCAGGCCCAGCATTTCCGCGGTCTGCACACAGACTTGCTTAAGCAGCTTTTTGCCGAGCGACGAACGATGGGAGCGTCCAAGAACGGAGGTATCCAGCTCGGCCAGGTTGTAGCCCGGACGCTTGGCGCAGGGACCGGAGGAGAAGTTGGGGCTGTTGGGTTTAACCGACGGTTGCATTGGCTATCCTCAAACGAATGCGTGGGTAAGGGCTTGCAATGGCGGACCCGGCCGGGCAGCGCTGAAAGCCCGGATATTCCACCAGAACGCTCCAAAACCACCGGAACGATAGAGCCCGCGCGGGTTGGAGCGAATTCAAGGACGGTGACACTTTGTCACCCTCCACGCTTGCCGAATGATGGCTTGTCCGAGGCCTTGTGAACGAACGTGCTCCTTACGCCTTAGAGCCACTAAGGCTCCATTCGCGAGCCCGCTCACAAAAACCTCGGCCCGGCGCCATCAAGTCGGCATTTGGTGAAATATCCGGGCTAGCTGCCTACGTAGCCGATAGCGCTTCCCGCGCGGTCCGGACTGGCAAAATTGGGCGCGCTATTATGCCAGCAATTGTCACGGGAACCCAGCCGCCGGATAAAATTTGTGCCTTCCGGAACTCAGGCGTCATGCGGCTGCGGGCGATGTGACCGGAGTGGTCAAAACCATTATCATGCGCCGCTTCCCTTCCGGCAGGCGACACTGACCTTGGCACACTCCCAACGCTCACAAGCTCAACCCTCGCAAGCCTCCCCCTCCCAGCCCTCCCCTTCCCAAGAGAATGGCGACCGAGGCCTGATCCGGCAATTCCTGGGTGTATTCCGCTACAGCCGTCGCGCCGTGGAGCTGGTCTGGGAAACCTCCAAACCGCTGACGATTGGCCTGGCCCTGCTGACTATCGCCGCCGGCGCGCTGCCGGCGCTCGCCGCCTGGCTGGGCCAATTAATCGTGGATGAGGTGGTGGCCGCAATCGGCATCTACCAGGAAACCCAGGCGGTCAACGCCGGTCGCGCCCTGACCCTGCTGATTTACGAGGCGCTGGTGATCACTGCCCTCGCCGCCTGCCAGCGCGGAATCTCGGCCATCCAGTCGCTGCTGCGCGCATTGCTTGGCCAGAAGGTCAACGTGATGATTCTCGAGAAGGCCCTGCAACTGCAGATGGTTCACTTCGAGGACTCCGAGTTCTACGACAAGCTCACCCGCGCCCGCCGCGAAGCCTCCTCCCGCCCTCTGAGCCTGGTGAACCGGACATTCGGGCTGATCCAGAACGGCATCTCTCTGGTGAGCTTTGGCTATCTTCTCGTACAGTTTTCGCCCTGGGTGCTGCTGATTCTGATCGGCGGCGCCCTGCCGGTCTTTCTGTCGGAAACAAAGTTTTCCGGCGATGCTTTCCGCCTGTTCCGCTGGCGCTCGCCGGAGCGGCGCATGCAGATCTACCTGGAAACCGTGCTGGCCCGGGAAGACAGCGCCAAGGAAGTGAAACTCTTTCAGCTGGGCCCACTGCTGCTGCAGCGCTACCGGGATATTTTCACGCGGCTCTACGGTGCAGACCGCGATCTAACGCTGCGAAGAGATCTCTGGGGCTTCGTACTGGGGCTGATCGGCACCGCCGCTTTTTACGCAGCCTATGCCTGGATTGTCCTCGCCACTATTACCACGCGGATCAGCCTCGGCCAAATGGCCATGTATCTCGCCGTATTCAAACAGGGGCAGTCAGCGGTCAGCGCGATCCTCACCGCTATCAGCGGGATGTACGAAGACAACCTTTACCTTTCCAATCTGTATGAATATCTGGAGCAGGAAACTCCTTCGAACACCGGCGACGCCACCGCTGGCCTCGAACCTGGCGATGGCGTTCGCTTCGAGCGGGTAAGCTTTACTTATCCCGGCAGCGATCAACCCGCGCTACGCGAGATCGATCTGCATCTGAAGCCGGGCACAAGCCTGGCTCTGGTGGGCGAAAACGGCTCTGGCAAGACCACGCTGATCAAATTGCTCGCGCGCCTCTATGATCCGGACGGCGGTCGCATTCTGCTGGACGGCCTGGATCTGCAGAAATGGGACCCCGAGATTCTGCGGCAGCGCATCGGCATCATCTTCCAGGACTTCATGCGCTATCAGATGCTGGTGGGTGAGAACGTCGGCGCGGGGGACGTGGCCTTTTTTGCCGATGCGGATCGCTGGCAGCGTGCGGCCGACAAAGGCATGGCCAGCGATTTCATCCAGGCGATGCCCGAAGGCTTCAACACTCAGCTGGGTCGCTGGTTCAAGGGCGGACGCGAGCTGTCGGGAGGACAGTGGCAAAAAGTTGCGTTGTCGCGCGCCTTCATGCGCGAAAACGCGGACATTCTGGTGCTGGACGAACCCACCGCGGCGATGGACGCGGAGGCGGAAGCCACCGTGTTCGAGCATTTCCGCCAGCTTGCCCACAACAAGATCACGGTGCTGATTTCCCATCGTTTTTCCACCGTGCGCATGGCCGACACCATCGTGGTCATGGACAAGGGCGAGATCATCGAAAAAGGCAACCACCACGAGCTTCTTCAATTGAACGGCCGCTACGCACATCTCTTCAACCTGCAGGCAAAGGCATACCAATAGCTCTGCTGCGTGATGTAGTTCGAATTGCCTCCCTCCTTCCGATAATCGGCGCCAGCAGCTAGCCCAGCGGGCAGCCCGAAACCGCTCGCGCTGCGCTAGTATTCGAGCGCGAAAAAACCAACAACAAGGAATCTGTTTATGTTTCGGAAATCACTTCTTCTGGCCGCAACCTGTTCTCTGGCTCTGTCTTCACAAGCAAATGCCGAGTTCAACTGGTACGCCGACGCCCAGCTGGCTTTTGGCGGCGATGAACTTGCGGATGTGGAAATCGAATACGACGATGGAGACGTGGACGACCAGAGCATCGACGCTGGTGAAGGTTTCAGCTTTTCAGTGGGAACGCGCTTCGATATCGCCGGCAACCTCGACGGCGTGCTGGCACTGGGCTATAAGAATGCGGGCATCGTTGCGGGTGATGACAACGTCGACTTCACGCGGAAGATGCTCACTGGTATCGCGTTCTACGATTTCGGACGATTACAGCTCGGGCTGGGACTGAGCCAGGAAATGAGCCCGAAGCTGGATCTAAAAGACGCTGGCGGTGGCCGTTACACCTTCGATGATGCGCTCGGTACGGTTGTGCAACTCGATTTCGAAATCTCGGAACAATTCGTTCTGGGTCTGCGCCATACGGCTATCGAGTACGAGCCGGAAAGCGTCGACGGATTCGCCGTCGACGGCAACAACTTCGCTCTTGTTGCTGGTTTCACTTTCTGATCAGACCCCATGAGTCCGGCTGTGCCGGACTCAACTCTTCACCGGATCCGTTACCAGCTTGAAACACGGCACGTAATCCTCATCACGCAACTTCATGCGACCCTGCTGGACGAATTCTTTCAGCAGCCGGTCCAGCTGGCCCATCAGCTGCGCGTCCCCGTGCAGCAGGTAGGGGCCTTTCTCCTGCACCTGTTTGATGCCAAAGGCTTTCACGTTGCCAGCGACGATGCCGGAAAACGCGCGGCGTAGCTGCGCGGCCAATTCGTGGGTGGGCAGCTTGGGATCGAGTTGCAGGCTCGCCATATTTTCGTGGCTGGGATGGAAGGGGCGCTGCATCTCCTCCGGCACAACAGTATTCCAGTTGTAGGCATAGGATTCCTGCGTACCGCGACGGTAGCGAATAACCGTTTCGACGCCCAGCTTCGCCATCAAGGCCACGCGCTCCGGTTCGCCGATGACGATTTGATAGTACTTGGTGGCTTCTTCACCGAGCGTTTTGCGGATGAAACCATCAAGAGTTTGAAAATATTCCTCGCGACCTTCTGGCGCAGCAAAAATAAGCGGAATGGGAATCTTCTGATTGTCCGGATGCATCAAAATCCCGAGCAGATACAGAATCTCCTCAGCGGTGCCGGCGCCACCCGGAAACACGATGATGCAGTGTGCCAGACGCACGAAGGCTTCAAGTCGCTTCTCGATGTCGGGAAGGATGACCAGCTCATTGACGGTCGGATTCGGCGATTCCGACGCAATGATACCCGGCTCGGTGATTCCCACGTAGCGGCCGTCGCGGATCTGCTGCTTGGCGTGGCCAATCAGGGCGCCTTTCATCGGGCCCTTCATGGCGCCGATACCACAACCTGTGGCCACGTCGAGGCCACGCAGACCCATTTGATAGCCCACTTCCTTGGAGTAGTCGTATTCCAGACGGTCAATGGAATGGCCGCCCCAGCACACTACGAGGTTGGGATAGCGGTTGGCCTGGACGATACCGGCGTTGCGCAGGATGCGAAAAACCGCGTCGGTTAGTCCCGCGCCTGTTTCCAAATCGAAGCGGGAGCCGCGATTGATCTTGTGTTCGGTGTAGACGATGTCCCGCAGCGCCGCAAAAAGATGCTCCTGGATGCCGCGAATCATCTTGCCGTCAACGAAGGCGCTGGCCGGCGCGTTGTACACCTCCAGCTTGATCCCACGGGATTCGGATACCACGCGCACTTCGAAATCCGCGTAGTCATCCATGATTTCAGCAACATCGTCACGCTCACTGCCGGTGTTGAGCACGGCGAGCGCGCAATCCCTGAAGATGTTGAAGACGTCAACATCCGACTCCATCAAGCCATTGATTTCGCGGTGAGACAGCAGATCCAGACTACGGGTTGGCCGTACAGTGGCCTTGGCGATTTTATTCATAAATTACATCATCGATGCGAAAGCAAGGTTCATCCGTGCAGGCAGTCACTCGTGCAAGCAAGTAGTCGTGCAAGCAATCAGTACAGCAGAGTATAGATCTTTCTCTGATACTCGACGGTCAATGGATCGCCTTTGCCGAGACTGGCAATCATGTCCATCATGGTTTTCTTCGCGGCACCGTCCTGGAAATTCAGGTTCTTGTGCAGAATGCCGTAAAGCAGTTCCAATGCCTCACGATGATGGCCGTCCTGGTTGTATTGCAGCGCGAGCTGGTAAGCGGCGCCCATGTCATCCGGGTTTTCGTAAAAGGTTTTCTCCAGCGCTTCCAGTTCGGGACTCTTGGCTGCTTGCTGGCGCAGTTCCAGTTGGGCCTTGACCTGCTCGTAGGCGGCGTCCTGTTCAACAAAAGGAATGCTGTTGATGATGCTTTCGGCCTCAGCAGTTCGATTCAGTTCCAGATAGACTTGCGCCAGCACAACGCCGATGTCGCTGCGCTCGCCTGATTGCTGGTGCGCCTGACGCAGCAGCGGCAGGGCTTCGTTGAAGTCGCCCGCGGCGGCCAGCGCCTTGGCCTGGTCGAGGAGATTGTCCCAGGGCTTGGGCAGATGCTTGTCCAGCAGCTCACGAACGGCGGTTTCCGGCTGCGCGCCCATGAAGCCGTCCAGGGGCTGGCCGTCCTTCATCAGCACCACGGTCGGCAGGCTGCGCACCCCGAACTGGCCGGCGATCATCTGCTGCTCATCCGCATTCACCTTGGCCAGCAAAAACGCACCGGCATACTCGTTTGCAAGCTTCTCAAGGACGGGCATCAGCGATTTACAGGGACCACACCAGTCCGCCCAGAAATCCACCAGCACTGGCCGATTGAATGACTCATCGATCAACAGCTGCTGGGCGTTATTCTGGTCGATGTTGACGACATTCTCATTCATGCTGCTGCTCCCTGGAGATAATTGGCGAACTCGCGAGTATACCGTCGGCGCGGCCGACTGCCCAGAATACACTGATGGCTCGGTTCGCCGGACATCACCGCGGTCGGTATACTGTCGCCCTCGGCCTGTCACGTTCCTGTATAGCGATTTGAAATGATCTCCCTCACCGACAACCCCCTGCAATTGCCAGACTTCTGCGCGCAGGTCTCCTGCCGTTTCAACAAGGATGGCTATCGGGAAGAGATGCGCGAGGAATATGCCAGGGAGCTCGGCGTCGCGCTGCCGGAGCGGCTTTCCGACGCGGTGGTCAAGCGCAAGGTGGAGTTCCTGGCGGGGCGCTACTGCGCGCGCCTGGCCATGGCCCGGCTGGGCGAAACACCCGTCGAGGAGATCGCCATCGGCGAAAAACGCCAACCCCTGTGGCCGCAGGGACTAGTTGGCTCGATTACTCACTCCAAAGGCTTCGCCTCTGCCGTAGTGGCGCGCAGTGAGAGGATCATCGGTATCGGCATCGACAGCGAGCAGCTGATCGCCGAGAAAACCGCCGCCAACGTCAGCTCGCATATCCTGGTGGAAACAGAAACCTTCGAAGCCAATCGCCAGTTTGTCGACAGCGCCCGCGAGTATCTCACGCTGGTCTTTTCCGCCAAGGAAAGCATCTTCAAATGCCTGTATCCGCAGGTCGGGCAATACTTCGACTTCCGGGATGCGGAGGTGGAACTGGACAGCGAAACGCCCGGGCAATTTCGCTACCGGCTGCGCCGGCATCTTGCTGAAAACTACCCGGCAGGGTTTGCCGGCCAAGGCAGCTTTGCCCGGGCGGAAGGCTTCGTTCACACGGCTGTAATCCAGCCGCTCTGATCAGCTGCTGATGTCCTCCAGCTTATAGTCGTTGCGCTCTTCCGGTTTGCCGGAAACGTACTGGATGAACTCCCACTCGATGCCATTGCCGTCCAGGTAATAAACCCGGCGCCGAAAAGGATGGCTGTCAAGATTGCCGCTACTGTCCGGCTTGTAACCCTCCCCTTCCAGACGGTTCATCAAGCATTCCACGTCATCGACCACATAGGCAACGTGCATCAGTCGGTAAGATTCATTGCCGGTGAAGGGCTCAACCGTCTCGTCAGCCTCCCGCCCCGGCTCCTCGCCCTGAAAGAGCGCCACATAGTGCTCGTCATTGCCGAAATGCGACCAGTAGCCATAGTGCGGGCTGAAGCCACTGCCTCGGACCCGGAAGTCCGGGAAGGCTGCCCCGAGAAAAGCCTGTGTCCTGGCCACCGACGGTACTCGTATATTCACATGTTCCAACATCCCCATTCCCTCTTGCTTTCACCGTTTGAGCTAGTCTCTGTGCGATTGAGACGCGCATGCCTTACCAAAGCAACTGCTTTACTATATTTTTGACCCGCGACTAAGTAAAGTTGAAACTTTATTAAATGTAACAATCACGCTGATTGACGCTTGCGATGGAGAACCCGATGAGCCAACTCGCCGACAGCCAGGAAGAGATTCTCCTGCAGCTGAAACAAAAAGGACCCCAGAGTGCCAGGGCGCTGGCCGAGATTCTCGCCATCACCCCCATGGGGATACGACAACATCTGGCGATCCTGGCCGAGAAGGGGCTGGTGAGTGAGGGCGCCGAGCACAAGCAGGGACGGGGGCGGCCGGTGCGGCCCTGGCAGCTCACTGAGAAGGGGCACAGCCGTTTTCCGGACGCTCACTCGCAGGTGTCCGTGGAGCTTATTGCCGCGGTGCGCGACACCTTCGGGGAGGACGGACTCGACCGGCTGATCGCCAGGCGCACGGATCAGACTCTGGCGAATTACCGCCAGGCACTGGCGCAGCACGAGACCCTTCCCACCAAGCTTCGCAAGCTGGCCGAGATCCGAAGTCGGGAAGGCTATATGGCCGAAGTGGAGCGCGTGGACAAGGGCGAATGGCTGTTGCTGGAAAATCATTGTCCCATTTGTGCCGCCGCCAAAGCGTGTCAGGGTTTTTGCCGTTCCGAGCTTCAAAGCTTCCAAGAATTGCTGCGAGAGCAGGCCACGGTAGAACGCACCGATCACATACTTCAGGGTGCCCGTCGCTGTGCTTATCGCATTGTGAAGAAATGAGCTTTTGACGCAGCGGGATACATTGGTCTAGATTGGCCAGAACGATTCGGGATTAGCCATATGACTCTGAAAAACAAGGCCGGGATTTTCCTCCGCTCCTCCGTACTGGCTCTGGCGATTGCCACGGCAGGTGCCGCTGCAAGCGCGCAGGGCATCAAGCTGATGGAGCCCGCCGCCGCTATCGAAGCCGGTCGTGACGCGCTAGGCAATGAGGACTACATCAGGGCGGCAAATATCTTCGAGCAGGCAGTGCTTGCCCATCCGCAGGACCAAGCGCTGAACCGTTTCCTCGGGATCGGCTATTACAAGTCCGGCCGCAACGAGGCGGCGATCCGACAACTGCAACGGGCATCGACATTGGCCCCCGAGGATGCGGAATCGCACTACGCCCTGGGCGTTGTGTATCTGGCCAGAGCCGGCGAAGTGGGCGTGATGAAAGTGCGCGCTGTGCTCAAGGATTCGATAGATCACCTGCAAAACGCAATTGATCTTAATCCGGACCACGCTTCAGCGCATTACTACCTGATTCAGGTGCTGATCAATGCGCCGAAGATTGCCGGTGGCGATCTGGAACGGGCGCGAACGCTGAATCAGCACCTCGCCGAGATCTCGCCTCTGCATCATCAGGTTGTTAACGGCACTCTGGCCGCCAAGGACAAGGATTGGGAAGCAGCGGAGAAGATTCTGTTGGACGCGCTGGAGCAGCATGGAGACAGTTCGCTGGTCAACTTCGCGCTGCTGTCCCACTATGCCGAGCGTGAGCAGTACGGCAAGGCCATTCCCTTCGGAGAAAAATTTCTCAGCCTCCCCAAAACCTGGGACGACAGCGATCTCGCCGGTGCGCATTTTCTGCTGGCCAAAGCGCATCGCCATGAAGGTAACCAGCAGCAAAGCCTGCAGCACTACGCCGAGACCCTGACGCACACGGAAAACAACAATCTGGTGAAGCAGGTTCAGGAAGCGGTGGCGGAAATGGCGGCCGAAAATGAAAAGCGCGCAGGGAACGATACTCAGGGGCGGAGCTGAGCAGCCTCGCTTGGCGCCCCCAGGCACTCAAAGCGAACGAGGCCCACCTTCTGCGCTCAAGCGCTGATTCACCTTTCGCCACTTCCTGAGCCGCGCCTGGCTGGCGACATTGACCGGCTGCAGAAGGTCCTCCGCCAGCCAAAGCTTGTTTTCATTGAAGCTGTAAACCGCCTGAAGATCGCCGCGCTCAGACAGCCGAAGAAGGTCTTTGTCGACATTGTCCAGAATCAGCGGTTCGGCACTGCGGCCCGGCGCCATGCCCGGGCTCTTGTCAGGAAGAAAGGCCAGGACCATATGTGCCTGCTCGCGTCCATCACCGTCTGCTGCAAGTTGCCAGACATAGGTCAGGCGCAGCCGGTCGGGATCAAACCCTGCATTCAGAAGAGTGAAGAACTTGGCGATGGCGAAATCTTCACAATCCCCTGCATTTTTCACCAGCATTTCCAGCGGGGTCGCCCAGTAGTCTTCGACTTCCCAGATATCGGCATCCGCTCGCCAGGGAATGGCGTTGAAGAAATCATTGACGAGTCTGACCTTTTCCAGATCAGTCAATGATGACTGCTGGCGCAATCGCTTGCGCAAGCTCAGCCATGACTCGACGCGCTGCACTGTAGCGACATCGTGGTTTTTCGCCACATGGTCCCGCAATGCCTGTTCCTGACTCCCCACCAGCGTGCTGCAGCCCGCCGATACCGCCAATAAAACAACCACACCGAAACTCATGCGCAACACCGAACCCAGGGTGTGAAGCATGAAATACCTCGGGGGAGCCTCTGAATGGAGGCCCTTAGCTCATCGTTTTTACTCAGTATAGCCAAGGCCCCGGTAAACGCCTCGCGGGATTTCGGGTCTGTTGTGGGTAGCGAAGGCGGGGGAAAAGGTGGGGGTGGCAGTAGAGGCCCTGGTTTTTGCGCACCTGGAGTTTCTGTACAATCACCGGCCGCGAAAAAGGAGAGCATTTTGGCAGACCAGCAATTCAGACTTGGCCAGCGTTGGATCAGCAACACGGAACCGGAACTGGGACTCGGCATTATTTCCGAGAACGAAAACCGTCGCGTCACCATCAGCTTCCCCGCCGCCGCCGAGCGCCGCACCTATGCCATCGATAATGCCCCTATCAGCCGGGTGCAGTACCAGATGGGCGATGAGGTGAAGCACGTGGACGGCCCGGTGGTCACCGTGACCCAGGTGGATGAAGCCGATGGCTGTCTGATCTATACCGGCGTCACCGGCGATGGCGCCGAGATGAAGATCGTCGAGCTGGAGCTGGACAGTTTCGTGCAATTCAGCCGTCCTCAGGACCGACTGTTCTCCGGCCAGATCGACAAGCTCAACCACTTCCGTCTCCGCTATCAGACCCTGCTGCATCGGGAGACCCAAAGCCATTCGCCGGTAAAAGGACTGGTGGGCGCACGGGTTCAGCTTCTGCCTCACCAGTTGCACATTTCCCACGAAGTGGCAAACCGCTACGCGCCTCGGGTCCTGCTCGCCGACGAGGTGGGGCTGGGCAAAACCATCGAGGCGGGTCTGATCATTCATCACCAGCTGCAAACCGGCAAGGCCCAGCGGGTGTTGATCGCACCCCCGGAAACGCTCGTTCACCAGTGGCTGGTGGAAATGCTCCGCCGCTTCAATCTGCCGTTCACGGTGCTTGACGAGGAGCGCTGCGAAGCGCTGGAAGCGACCGCGGACAATCCCTTCGAGACCACCCAGCTGGTACTTTGCAGTGTGGACTTTCTCGCCGCCAACGCCGTGCGGCGGCAGCAGGCGCTGGACGCCCGCTGGGACTTGCTGGTGGTGGACGAAGCTCACCATCTGGAATGGACCGAAGACCCCGAATCACTGGAAGGCGAGCGCTATCGCTGCGTGGAATCGCTGGCCCGAAATACTCGTGGTCTGCTGCTGCTAACCGCGACACCGGAACAGCTCGGCGTGGAGAGCCATTTCGCCCGGCTGCGCCTGCTGGACCCGGACCGCTACTTTGATCTCGACAAGTATCGAGAGGAGGAAAAGGGCTATCGCCCCGCCAACGATTTGGCCCAGGTGCTCATGGCGCCGGACATGAAGGAGCGTTTGCTCAAGGACGCCTCGCAACAGAAGCAGCTCCTGCATTATGCCGGCGAAGACAAGGGCAATAAGCTGCTGAAGTTGCTCAAGAGCGGCGCTGACGACACCGTGGTTAGCGCCGTGGTTTACGATTGCCTGCGTCATCTGCTCGATCATCACGGCACCGGACGGGTGCTGTTCCGCAACACCCGCGCTGCGGTGAAAGGTTTCCCGGGCCGCGAACTGCATCGCCATCCGCTAAGCGCCCCGGACGGCTTCGAGGAACTCAGCCGGGATCAGTCCCTCGACAACTTGCTGCGGGTCGAAAACTGCCTCGGCAGCGATTGGCTGCAAACCGACCCGCGCGTCGCCTGGCTGGTGGAGTGGCTGAAGGAAAACCGCCGCGAAAAAGTCTTGTTGATCTGCAATCGGCAGGAAACCACCATTGCGCTGGAAGAATATCTGCGCCTGAGAAAAGGCGTTCCTTCGGCCGCCTTCCACGCGCAAATGACGCTGCTTGAACGCGATCGCGCCGCTGCCTACTTCGCCGATGACATCGACGGTGCACAGCTTCTGGTGTGCTCGGAGATCGGTAGCGAAGGTCGCAACTTCCAGTTCGCCCGACACCTGGTGCTGTTCGACCTGCCGGTTAATCCGGATTTGCTGGAGCAGCGCATCGGCCGGCTGGCGCGCATCGGCCAACGCAACGATGTGCAAATTCACGTCCCCTATTACACGCTGTCGGACCGAGAAACCGCGCAACAAAAGCTACTCGATTGGTATCAGGACGGCATCAACGCCATCGAACAATCCTGCCCGGCCGCACCTCAGGTGTATCGAGAATTGCACAACCGTCTTCATGAGCAGTTGCTCGCTCAGGACACGGACGGCTGGCAAAAACTCATGGCGGATACCCAAGTGCGCACCGCCGCCCTGCTCGAAGCCCTTGCTCAGGGTCGCGACCGCTTGCTGGAGCTGAATTCCTGCGATTACAAACATGCGGGCGGGCTCATCGCAGGCATTAAAGAGGCGGACCAGAGCGCAACGCTGCCCAATTACATGCGCGATGTTTTTGAAGTCTACGGCGTCGATGAAGATCACCACAGCACCGACTCGATCGTCCTGCATCCCACCGATCACATGCCCGAGCGGCACTTCCCCGGTCTGCCGGACAGCGGCCTGACGGCCACCTACAACCGCGATATCGCGCTGAGCCGCGAAGACATGGAGTTCTTTACCTGGGAGCACCCCATGGTGCACGGCGCGATGGACATGATCCTCAGCAACGAAAGCGGCAATACCGCGCTCGGCACCATTCGTCTGCCTCCGCTGAAGCCCGGAACGCTGTTGCTGGAAGCGATCTTCGCCGTACACTGTCCCGGTCCGCGCGAATTGCAGCTGGAGAGCTATTTCCCGGACACTACCACCCGAATCCTGATCGATAACAAGGGCACCGATCTGGGCAAGGTGCTCGGCTTCGAGCAGCTCAACAAGCTACATACCAGTATTCCCAACCGCAAGACTGCGATGGGCTTGCTGCGTCAGGTGAGGCCGGAAGTCACTCGCCTGCTCGGCCAGTGTCAGGAACGGGCGGAAAGCCGCCGCGATGAAGTGATCGCGAGCGCGCTCGAGACAATGCGGGAGCGGCAACAAAGCGAGCTGCAGCGACTGCAAACTCTGGCGGAGGTGAACCCCAACATCAGAGCTGAGGAAATCGAGCATTTGCAGCGCAACATCGCCGAGCTGAAACACCACATCAATCTCGCCCAGATCGGCTTGGACGCGGTGAGGGTGATCATTTGCACTTAGGCGGTAAGCCTTTGCAGCTTTACAAAACTTACTGCCCGCAAGTTGACTCCCTTATTCAAGCTCGCTTGAATGCCAGAGCTGGACGACCTTCTAGTCAGGTCGTCCCCGGGCGGCGCCCGGACAATACGCCCAACGATTTCAGAATCCGAAACCCCGGCAGGCAACCGCCGCCATGCCTGCTGAACAGCTGCGACACACCAACAAACTCTCAGCGAACCGGACGCTATGGTCCCAACGACCACGGCGGTCGCGGGTCAGAAAACCGGTTGCACTGAAACCAGGAGTCACTGAATGCTCACCAAAACCCGTTTTGCCCTCGCCATTGCCGCCGCCTGCCTGGCCGGCAATGCGCTTGCCCAGGATGCCGGCAAGGCCGTTTACGACCAGTACTGCGCAGCTTGCCACAACAACCCCTCGGAAACCCGCGCGCCCTCTATCGATAACCTCCGGAGCATGAGCGCACAGACGCTGCGCTTTGCTCTCACGGAAGGGGTCATGCAGGCACAGGCGAGTGCTGTGCCCGCCGACAAGCTGAACCAGCTGATTGATTACCTGGCCGCCGAGAGTTCCGCCGAAGACTGGGTAGCCGGCATGATGTGCGCCCCGAACAAGCGACGGGTGAACCTGGATCAGAAGCCCACGCTCTCGCAATTCGGCACCGATCTGGAAAGCACCCAGTTCATGAGCGCCAAACAGGCCGGCCTGAGCAGCAAAGATCTGGCGAACATGGAGCTGGCCTGGGCAGTGGCCTTCCCCGACGTCAGTGCACTGCGCGGCATTGCGCCGATCGTCGGAGACACCATGTTCGTTGGTGCCAATTCCACCGGCAAATTGCTGGCGATGGACACCAATACCGCTTGCGTCAAATGGGCTTACGATGCCGGCTCACCGATCAGCAACTCGGTGACCTATGGCGAGCTGGGCGACAGCAAGCGCAAGGCGCTCGTCTTTGCAGTGGGACGCGGCGAAGTGCAGGCGGTGGATGCCAAAACCGGCGAGAAAATCTGGTCCTCTCACGCGGGCCACTCCGCTCGTGCCGGCATTACCGGCGCCCCCATCATTTACAAGGACCGCATCATCGTGCCGCTTACCTCCAGCGGCGTCGGCAGCGGTGCAAATCCAAAGCATGAATGCTGTGACGAACACGGTGCGGTAGCCGCGCTGGGTGCCGAGACCGGTGAAAAGCTGTGGACCTGGCACACCATGAAAAACGCCGAGTACACCGGCCGGGTGACCAAGGACGGCGTAAAGCAGAAAGGTCCGTCCGGCGCGCCGGTCTGGTCCACACCGAGCATCGATACCAAGCGCGGCTTGGTTTACGCCACCACGGGCCAGAACACCTCGCTGCCGGCAACCACCACCAGCGACGCAGTGATCGCCATTGACCTCGAAACCGGCAAAATGAAGTGGCACTTCCAGGCACTGGCCAACGATGTGTGGCACTTCGGCTGTCAGGTTCCCTGGGAGAAGTCGGGTCCGCACTGCCCCTCGCCTGAAGAGAGCGTGCTGAAGGATTTCGACTTCGGCGGCGCACCCATCCTGGCAAAAACCCGCGACGGCAAGGATATTCTCCTGGCTGGCCAGAAGTCCGGCGACGTCTGGGCACTGGATCCGAACAACGAAGGCAAGGTGATCTGGAACAAGCGCTTCGGACAAGGCACCGCGCTCGGTGGCGTTCACTGGGGCATGGCCATTGATGGCGAGCGCGTATTCGCGCCCATCAGCGATCCGATCCTCGAGATCAACGGCAAGGGCTGGAAACCGGAAGCCGGCATGAACGCGGTGGACATCACCACCGGCGAGGTGCTCTGGCGCACCCCGGTCGAGCCCGACTGCGCGAACGGGCGTAAGGAGCGCTACGAGTTCTGCGACACCCGTTACGGACTATCCGCCACACCGCTGGCTATCGATCAATCCGTAGTCGCTGCGTCCGTCGACGGTAAACTCTACGTCTTCGACGGCAAGACTGGCGAAATCGTCTGGCAGTACGATACGCTGCGCGACTTCGATACACTCAATGGTGTGAAAGGCAAAGGCGGCAGCATCGACAGCCACTCAATTTTCGCCGGCAACGGTATGCTGTTCGTGAACTCCGGCTACGGTCGCTTCAGCCAGCCGGATGGCAACGTTCTGCTGGCCTTCCGCCCAAAGAAATAAACCAGTAAGCTGCTGTGCAGAGAGGGCCCCGCTGGGGCCCTTTTTGCTTGTAGCAAATGACCTTCGAACATGCCCGCTCACCGCGCCTTTATCGCTCTACTCGGTCTACTGATTGGCCTATCGCCACTGGCCATAGACATGTATCTGCCGAGCATGCCCGCCATTTCCGAAGACTTGGCCGCTTCGCCATCAGCGGTGCAGATGACCGTAAGTGTGTATCTGTTTTTCTTCGCAATTCCGCAACTGTTCTTCGGCCCGCTATCCGACGCCTTGGGCCGGCGCCGCACGATTTTCCTGGGACTTTCGCTGTTCACGACCGGGACGGTGCTGTGCATGCTCGCGCCGAGCATCGAGCTATTGCTCGCCGCCCGTGCAATTCAGGCAACCGGCTCTGCGGCGATTTCGGTGACTGTGCCGGCCCTGGTACGGGATCGATTCAGCGGCCCGGACTACACCAGCACCATGGGCTTCATCATGATGGTGATGGGGCTCGCTCCGATGCTGGCTCCATTGTTGGGCGGGCTGATTTTCACGGTAGGCGGCTGGCGGGGAATCTTTCTGACGCTAGTGGTCATTGCCGTGTTCACGGCCTTACTGTTCAAACTTTTGATCCCGGAAACGCTCGCCCGGCAGCATCGCAATCCGCTGCAAATGCGGGGGCTGCTGGCCAATTATCGACTGCTATTCACTGATCGGCATTGTCTCGGCTTGGCTTTGTGCGCAAGCCTGGTATTCGCCGGACTGATGACCTTCATCACCGCCTCGCCTTTTGTCTATATCGAGCTGTACGACGTTTCTCCGCAGTTTTACGGGGTCCTGTTCGGCGCCAACGTTGTCGGTACGCTTACCCTTACCTACACCAGCAATCGACTGGTCTATCGCTGGGGCAATGAAAAACTGCTGCGGCTGAGCGTGGGCATCATTGTTTTTGCGAGCGTCTGCTTGACGCTGCTCAGCTTCACGTCCAGGCCGCCGCTGCTGGCGATTGTGGTGTGCTGCGGTTTGTTCATTGCGAATATGGGCATTATGACCAGCAATGTAATGGCGGTATTGATGTCACGCTTCGCGCGCATCGCCGGCGCTACTTCGGCGGTGGTCGGCACTCTGCGGTTTGGCGTGGCGGCGCTGGCGGGTACGGTAGTCAGCCTCTGGCATACGGGAAGCAGTACCCCGCTCACGGCGGTGATGGCCGGCTGCGGTTTTCTGCTGCTGGGGATCTATCTCTGGGCGGGGCCTGCGCCCAGTCGGCCCAGCGCTGGCGACTGATCTCAGGGCTTCGTATACTCCGGCGTTCTGTCGCCTTGCAAGCCAACCAGGAGGGACAATGGCAAAGGTCTTTATCGCCATCGGCATCGTCGCACTGCTCATCGGTGTGGTGCTCCACTATTTTCCCAATGCCTTGAGCTGGTTTGGTCGCCTTCCCGGCGACATCCGCATCGAGCGGGAAAACAGCGCTTTCTACTTTCCGATCACCAGTATGATCATCGTCAGCATACTACTGAGCCTGATCAGCTTTCTATTCCGGCGTTAGCGAGCTCACATGCCCTCACATGCCCTGCTCGCCTCCCGAATGCCGTTCCCGCCAGCTTTTGACGCTGATCAGAAAACGCACAAACCATAATAAAAATTTACCCTGTTTTACCGCCTGCGAATCTAGACTGAGCGTCCGGAGAAGTTAGACTAGCTCCCCAGGAAACTCGGGGAATCCGCTAGTTTTCTCCACAGGCTCTTTACAAGAACAGGCGAGCCGACCGGCGGCATACGATCTGCTGGTGCATGATGCGACGATTAGAGGAGATCGTATGACCCACCCGACCCGATGGCTTCCCAGCGCAGCAATAGTACTGGCGATGATCGTCGGCATCGGCTTCGTTCAGGCGGAAGATTATGAGCCGCCCCGCATGCCGGACGGCACTCCGGACTTCCAGGGAGTCTGGAGCAACGCCTCGCTCACTCGCATGACGCGCCCTGCCGAGTTCGAAAGCCTGGTAATTCCGACGGAAAAAATCGACGAGATTACCTACAACTCCTACTACAACCGTCGACTGCGCGAAGACAACGAGCCCACCGATCCGAACGAGGGCGCTCCCACCGACGGCAATACGCAAAAAGGCTACAACAATTTCTGGATCGATCCGGGCAGCACCTACGCGAAGATCAAAGGCAGCTACCGCTCCTCCTGGATCGTTGAACCGGCAAACGGTCAGATTCCCTACACCAAGGAAGGCCGCATGGTTCGCGCTCAGGCCTTCTTGCAAGGCGGCGATGAAGACGGCGGCGGTGTGGGCATGTATGACGGCCCGGAGGTACGCCCGGTGGGCGACCGCTGCTTGATCAGCTTCGGCAGCTCCGCAGGACCGCCCATGAACAACGTGATGTACAACAATCACTATCAGTTTGTGCAGACACCAAAGCACGTGATGATCAACGTGGAAATGAATCACGACGTGCGCATCATCGATATCGAAGGAAAACACAGTCACAAGAATGTACGCGAATGGTTCGGCAGCTCCATCGGTCACTGGGAGGGCGACACACTGGTTGTGGAAACCCGTAATGTGCATCCAATCCAGGAACGACGCGGCGCCTTTCCGCTCTCACAGCAAGGCAAAGTCATCGAACGCTTTACCCGGATCTCCGACGACGAGCTGCTTTACGAATTCACCGTCGATGATCCGCTGTACTACGCTCAAGCCTGGAAGGGCGAAATGATTTTCACCAAGGACGACGAACAAATATTTGAGTACGCCTGCCACGAAGGCAACTATGCGTTACCAGGAATTCTCGCCGGCGCTCGCGCCGAAGAACGGGAAAAGGCCAGGGAAGCCGCCAAGAATAAATAGGAACTTAGCTTGAAAAGCAAAGGGGCGCGACCGCAGGGTTGCGCCCCTTTTTTATGTTCCGACCGGGACCTTCTCTCCCCCGTATCCTCTGCCGTCCCCCCTAGCGTCATTCCGGCGAAGGCCGGAATCCATTGTTGGAAGGTACTGACCGGGCACATGGGTAACAGGTAGATTCCGGCCTTCGCCGGATGACGGCGGTAAAGGATCTGAGTTCGCTCTGTGCTTCAGCTCAGCACCTAGATCCTTCCACTCCGCTTCAAGGCCCAGTATTCGTTCACGAGTTGGATATGCATAGATTGCGGGACTGAATCCGTCACGACTACTCCCTTGCCGCGCAATGTTTGAAGGAGCTTGTTGCGGTGCGCCATGAGGTCAGTGGTTTCGCAGTAGACGAGGCTGGATTCGAGATCGGTCACTGGCGTTTGCCGGGCTTCGTCGAGAAAGGATTCGCGCAGACTTGCCACCAGCACCAGGTGCTTTTTGGCGAGGACGCGGGTGGCGAGAGTGATGTCTTCGGCATCTTCTTCGCGCAGGTTGCTCATGATCACCACCAATGCGCGTTTGCGGTGGCGTTGCATCAGTTCGCTGGCGGCTTCCACGAGGTCGCTGGTGTCGGTGCCGGAGTGCAGATCGTAGACATTGTTGAGCAGCACGTTGATATTGTTCTTGCCCTTGATGGGTGCAAGCCAGCGTTGTTCGCCGGCGAAGCTGAGCATGCCGATGGCGTCGCCCTGGCGCAGGGCTACGTAGGACATCAATAGCAAGCTGTTGAGGCAGTGGTCGAAGTGACTGAGCTCGGCATCCTTGGCGCGCATGCGGCGGCCGCAGTCGAGCAGGAAGATGATGTCCTGGTCGCGCTCGTCCTGATAATCGCGGGAGATCATTTTGCGGCGACGGGAGCTTGCATTCCAGTCGATTTGCCGGGACACGTCGCCATCGCGATAGTCGCGCAGTTGATGAAAGTCCATGCCCTGACCGCGCCGCTGCATGCGGTGCACGCCGAGCTGGGCGATCTGCTGTTGGTGGCCGAGTTGCTCGAACTGGCTGATTGCGGTGAAGTTGGGGTAGACCTTCACTAAAGCTGCTTGTGGAAAGCGACGGCGATACTCCCATAATCCGAAACCCGAACGGATGCGCAGATCCACATCGCCGAAGTGCGCGTCGCCACGCTTTTGCGGCACCGCCAAGTAGGTCAGCTCGGCGGCTTCGCCGGCTGGCAGCATCAGGGAAAACGGCAGATTGTCTGCCTTGATCTGTGACGGGTGGTGGTCGGCGACCGCTACCTTCAAATCTCTATTGGTGAGGTTTTGCAGCCGGATGTGAACCTTGTTGCCCACCCCCACGGCGAAACTGCCGGGCAGAATGCGCTCCACGTCGACTTCACGCCTGCGAAGTCCCAGCGTATCCGCGAGCAGCAACAAACCGAGTAGCGCGAAAGCAAACCACCAGCCGTAAAGCAGCCAATCACTGTAGAGCGTTGGAACAAACTGGCGCAACAGCGCGAGCCCCAAGGCGAGCCCTGCGAGCGAGGCGAGAACCATCAGCGCTAGGGGGCTCGGTCTCATTGGCGGGGCGCGTCGACGGTTTCCAGCAGCTGATGCAGCACACTGTCGGCGGTCTGACCGTCTATTTCCATATCTGCCGCGAGGATGACTCGGTGGCGCATAACTGGGAGCGCCATCGCCTTCACATCGTCCGGAAGTACGAATTCCTCGCCGCGCAGCAAGGCGTTCGCTCGCGCGGCGCGGACCAGTGCTATGCTCGCTCGCGGGCCGGCGCCTTTGACGATGGCGGTGCTTTCGCGAGTGGCGCGCACGAGACGCACGGCGTAGTCCAGCACCTTGTCGTCGATGGTGATCGTGCTCGCAATCTTCTGCAGCCGGAGTACGTCTTCGGCGCTGATGATCGCCGCTTTCTCTTCGCCGGCAAGCAGGTCGTCCACCGGAGCGCGCGAGACCTGCCGGGTAAGAAGCAGTTCGTCTTCGTGACTGGGGTAGTCGATCAGTACTTTCAACAGAAAGCGATCCAGCTCCGCCTCGGGCAAGGGGTAAGTGCCTTCTTGTTCGATCGGGTTTTGGGTAGCGAAGACCATGAATGGCTCGGTGAGCTTGAGGGCCTCACCCTCGATTGTGATCTGTTTTTCCTGCATGGCTTCCAGCAGCGCTGCCTGGGTTTTTGCGGGCGAGCGATTGATTTCATCGGCGAGCAGCAGATTGGTAAACACTGGCCCGCGACGAATACGGAATTTGCCATCTGCCATGTTGTACATCGCATGGCCGGTAATGTCCGCCGGCATCAAGTCGGGGGTGAATTGAATGCGCTTGAACTGACCGCCAAAACACCTTGCCAATGCCCGTACCAGCAAAGTTTTACCGAGGCCGGGAATGCCTTCCAGCAGCACGTGGCCATTGCTTAGTAGCGCCACCAGCACCTGGTCCACCACGTCTTGCTGCCCCACCAAAACGGCGTTGATGCGCTCGCGAATTTGCTGAAGGCG
This sequence comes from Proteobacteria bacterium 005FR1, assembly GCA_026192395.1. Taxonomy (GTDB): domain Bacteria; phylum Pseudomonadota; class Gammaproteobacteria; order Pseudomonadales; family Cellvibrionaceae; genus WACF01. The sequence continues at coordinate 32,099 of WACF01000002.1, read as the reverse complement.
TTGGTTGGCGATGCGAATCGCCTGCGCCTGGCTGCTGGGCGTTGCGTCGATAGCGGCGTCCTCGATAGCGGCATCGTCCTTCATGTCAGTCATAGAGCCTTCCTGATTTCCTGCAAGGTTTTTACGGATTGGTAGAAGCGAAATTCTTCGGCGGGCACCGGCCCCAGCATCAGGTTGCGAAGACTGTCGGCGCTGCGGCTGGCGGCCAGTGCGAGACGGTGCAGCATGGCTTCGTCGTTCGATTGGCGAGCGTCGGGATAGCGCCTGTGCAACTGCTTCCAGATGTCTTCGCGAACGGCCTTCATCAGTTCCTCGGCCATTTGTTGTCGCCAAAGAAAATTACCGACCGCCTGCACATGCTCCCGATAGGAGCGACGGCCGCCGGTTTGCAATTCAAGCAGCGGCCCGAAACGCCGCACGCGAGACAGGATCCAGGCTGCGAGCAGGATTACCAGAGCGATGCTAAATTCGGAATAGTGTCGCCAAAGCAGATCGAGCAGACTGGGAACCACAGCGCCGTAGAGAAATACGACCTTCTCCGAATTTTCTGCCAGTATCTGCAGCAGGTAAGCGTGATCGAAGAATCCCAGCTGGCTGGAGGTCCAGACGTTGAGGTCCGCCATCACCGTGAGCATGCCGTCGCCGACGTTCAACTGCATGAAGGTGATCGCCGCCTCGTTGCCCGCCCAATAGAAGGGCCGATAGCCGTCGTACTCTTCTCCCTCTTCCAGATAGAGCCATGGATGACTGAGCGAACCGCTGCCGCTGAAGTCGGCGGTGAGTCGATAATCGAGGCCATCGAATGCTATTGAGGATAGATCCAGTTCCTTGGCGAGGCCTTCCTGCATCCGAATTCGTTCTTGAGTGCCGAGTTGCTGTTTCAGTGCGTCGTCCTGCAAACGCGCTCTCTCGGTTTCACGCTTGGCCTGTTCGCTGGCCTCAAGCAATACATCCCGCAGCGGCTTGTCTTCCTCCGTTTCGTCCTCTTCCTGTTCGAGGGGGTGCTTGCTTATTTTGAAGCGCGAGAGCAGGACATCGGCCTGCTCGTCAGCGGAAAACTGCGCGGCTACGATGATGTGTCCGCCGCGTTCCATCCACGTCAGCAGCTCGGCCGCTTTTTGCTCGGTCAGCACATGATTGGCGTTGCCGATGACGAGGGTTGTATCGGTGCTGAGCTCATCGAGAACATCAAGCCGATCGCTGCCTTCGGCTGGCACCTGGCCGCGTTCGAGGAACTGCACCGCGGCGAGAAAAGGATTTCGCAGCGCCGCTTCGCTCCAGCCTCGATCCACTGGCTCCTCGTAGCGCTCGAAAACTGTGCTCAGCATGTAGAGTAAACCGGCGGCCACTGCGGCGAACAAGAGATACCAGAGCTTAACGCGCATCTCGCAGCTCCCCGAACAATCCTTGCCACTGGCTGCACAAGGCATCCACTTGCGCCGCTTCCGGCAACCGATGAGCATAAGCGAGCTGCTGCCAGCTTCGGGTGAGCCGCGAAACATAATCACTCAGATCGCGATTATCGCCGCGACTGACCACCGCGACGCATTCCTGCTCGGTGTAGCCGGCGTGAAACTCGAAAGCAAACTGATGAACCAACCGCGACAAAGTGGCCCGATAGAGAAGACCCAACGCATCGCGGTGCCGTCCTTCAGACCACCACTGCCGAACGCGCTTGCAAACGTCCTCAGGGATGCTCTCCTTGCGGATGTCGAGACCGAACAGAACATCGGGCTGCGCCGCGGTTTTACGTTTCGCGGGCAAGCTAAGCAGAGATATCAAACCATTGCGATAGCGATAGAGCAGCCACGCCACCAGAGCGATGACGACAATCCACAGCAGCAACTGAAAACCGGTCGCGAAGCCGCCGAAGATGTCGCGCAAGGGCGAGGCGATTGTTTGGAGCCAGTCGATGACATCGGCGAACCACAACAGCCACTCCGGCATACTTTCGGCTCCGGCTTCCCCTTCGCCCGCCCTTTTCAGCCGCCAGCCCTGCTCCATTTCGATGCGATGAAAGTCTTCACCGCCGAGCACTTCCATAACCTGCTGCTTGGATTCGGCGGCCGGAGCGTGATTATCGAGCTGCCGGTAATAGTCTTCGATGAGCGAAGATTGATTCGCCACCTGCTGGGCCCAGCTATCCCCAGTCTGACCCCAAAGCCCCATGCAGACGGTGAGCGGAAGCAGCCAAGCGGCGACCTTGCGACCGGGCGCGAGCTTCTCAGGTTGCTGATGTTTTTCCACCAGGTGGCGAAAGCGAATCTCGATGTCCCAGCCTTCGAGCTGCACCCGCCGGCAGATATAGAGTGCGAATCCCGCGAGCGTATAAAACGGCGCAACCAAGGCCATAGCAGCAAAGGTGATCAGGTTCGAAAAGTGCATCACCAACGTTCCGTCCGAGCTGGCAAGTGCAAACCAGCTGACGTTCAGCTCAGGCGGGATGAACAAGGCAGCCATCGACCAGAAGCCGAGACCGAGAAAGCCTTCCACGTGCACCAACACCACCGTCAGCCAGCTGGCCGCATTACTGTAGTTCTGGTGCAGAACCGCCAGACGGCGGCTGCGCTCCTCGCCGCGCAAACCTTCCAGCGCGGTGACGGGAAGATCAAATGAGCGCGTCGGGCTGAAGCGGCGCCAGGTAAGACTGGGAAGCAAATCGATCCAAAAGATTTTGGGACTTTGGCGCAGCGTCGCCGCGACGTTGAGCGCCTCGCCGAACAACGCGCGACTGCCCATCATCAAAGGCAGGCGATCCCATAAGGGCTTTAGCCACCAGATGATGATGGGCAAGAGAAAAAGAGCGTCGACCAACAGGAAGCTCAGCAAGGCGTAGAGCGCGAGAGCTGGAATCATCCATACCAGAAAGCTGGGCCACCACCACTGGCGGGCCATTGCAAAGCCCAGATCAATGGCTTGCCAGCCATTGCGCAGGCGCGGATCGAACTTGAGCTTCGACAGATCCACGTCAGTTCACCGAGTCCGCACCCGCTCGCCGGTGACTTCGCCCGGCGAACATGAGGTAGCCCAATACCAGAATCCAAAGCAGCGCACCGACGCCTATTTTCAATGGGATCGACAGGCTCGCCTTGGAGGACCAAAAGGCTTCGAGGAAAGCAGCAATCAGCAGCATGACCGCGGCACCCAGAACAATTTGCACGGCCTCGCGACCCGCTGTGCGAAGCGCGGCCAGCCGCATCGCAGAGCCCGGATCGATCAGAGCCATTCCGAGCTTCAGCCCCGCGGCCCCGCTCAGCACGATCGCGGTCAGCTCAAAAGAACCGTGGCCGATCACAAAAGGATAAAAAGTGGATATATAGCCAAGCTGGGTAAGATGTCCGGTCACTGCGCCCAGCACCACACCATTGAAGATCAGCACCACCACGGTGATCACACCAAAAAAAATCCCGCCGGCAAACTCCCGGAAGGCGATGCCGATGTTGTTTTGTATGTAGTGGCCGAACATCAGCAGATCGGTATCCGCTTCCCGCTCGCGACCGAGGACACGCGCGGCGGGATCGTACATGCTCTCCATCTGGCGCACCTGCTCCCAGTCCATCACTGAGTAGATGAAGTCCGGATCAAAGTAGCAAAGCAGCCCGAGAGCGATGAAAGGTCCAACGAACAGAAAAGTCGCCGCCCAGATGAAGCGGCGATTGTTGTGCAATACGCAGGGGTAGTCCACCAGCAGAAAGCGCAGCCACTGATAGCGAAAGCGCGCGCTTTGCGAATAAAGAAGATTGTGGCAAGCGACTACGATCTCGTTCAGGCGATCTACGAGGAAGGGGCTGTAGCGCCGGTGCTTGGCCAGGGCGAGATGGTGGCAAACCTGGCGGTAGTTGGCGGGAAGGCCGCGCAGAGCACCAACGGTCTCTTTCATCGAGGCGGTGGCAAGAAGCTCTTCCAGATGCTCCCACAAGGCTTGGTGTTGGTGTTCGAAATCCTGCTGCTTCACTGCAATTCCTCTGCAATGGGCCTCACTGGCGGCCGCCCAGAAGCCATTGGCCGACTGCCCGCACATAGTCCACGCGCTGACTCGCGTGCACCGGTAACAGCGGGCCCAGAATATCAGCAAGCTCCTGCTGACGCTGTTCACTCAGCTGCTGGCTACGCTGCGCAAAGCCGACGAAGGCCACCTGATCTTCGCGCTCGAGCTGGAATGGCGGCGGGTTCGCTCTGATATCGGATCCGGCGCTGCGCATCGATTCTTTTCGGGAGTAGATAACCAGCGTTCCCGCGGCCAGATCACCTAGCCGCTGTGAGTAGCGGTTCCAGGCCATGGTGGCAAGCCCGGCGGTGTAGAGAACGGGGAAGAAGTCAGCCCATCGAAGCAAATTGCGGATCATGGAAGTTCCCCAGCCCACCGGCGTGAGATCGTCATTGACCACTCGCAGGCCCATCTTCTTTTTGCCCGGCGTCTGCCCCGCCCGAAACACTTCGAAGAAGACGGGATAGAACCATTCGAGCAAAAACCAGCTGATCAGCATCACCCCCATGCCAGCCTCCCCGGAAAACGCGAGGGCAAGGCCGAGCACGAACAGGACGATTGCGCGAATGAGAAAATCAATGGTGAAAGCGAGCCCGCGCACGACAATGCCGGCGGGCTCCGCTTCGAGATCGATGCTTTCCGGTGTTTCCACCAGGACCCCGGTGGAAATGAAACTACCACTGCCCAAGAACACGTTCCCCATTGTGTTACTCCCGGACTGACCTTAGATGCTTCGGCCGTTTTACGAGAACCCGGATTCCCAGGGCTCCCGTTGTGCTGTCGGTCCGGCGATTTTTATTATTGCCGACTTACTTGTTATTCAGAAAGGAATGTCGTCGTCGAAGCTGTCCATACCCGCTTGCGGCTGCGGCGCCTGCTGAGCGGCCGGTTGCTGCTGGTTCTGATTGCGGGGCGGTGCATAGCTGTTGTTGTTGCTCATCTGACCGCCTTCGCCGCGGCTGTCGAGCATTTGCATTTCGTTGGCGACGATTTCGGTGGTATATCGGTCCTGTCCGCTCTGATCCTGCCACTTGCGGGTGCGCAGCGAGCCTTCCACGTAGACCTTGCTGCCTTTGCGCAGGTATTCACCGGCAATTTCCGCCAGACGATTGAAAAACACCACGCGATGCCACTCAGTGCGCTCCTGCATTTCGCCGGTTTGCTTGTCCTTCCACGATTCCGAGGTGGCGAGGTTGACGTTGGTCACGGCGTTGCCGCTGGGCATGTACTTGGTTTCCGGGTCAGCGCCCAGATTGCCAATTAAAATAACCTTGTTGATTCCCCGAGCCATAGCTTTCTCCTGGATCTGTCATAGTGTATCTGTGCGCAGCAGCCGGCTAATCCCTGTGCGCCGGTCCGAGGCTGCAAATTTGATTCGACGGTTAACAATCACCTTTTGCCGTCGGTGGGTCAAGGGCTTTTTCGCTGAGTGGCCCTCGGGCGGCTTTGTGCGTGCTGGCTAGCGGATATCCAGATCAGCGATGAGTTCGTGGCGAAACACCGCCCGGTCCACCGTCAGCCGCGCTGCCCGTTCCCGCTCGAGCCAGTCCACCTGAGCCACGCCGGGCAGCTCAGTGAGCTGCTTGAGCAGGCGATCGCGATCCTGGCTTCCCAGCGACACAACGATACTGCTCATTTGCCGCGGGGTGGCCATGCCCCGGGCGCTTAGCCACCAAAGGCCAACCATAATGGCGCAGCAGCCAAAAACCGCCGCCGGACCTGCCCAGCCGAGCATCGCGCCCCCGACCGAGCCGCCCAGAAAGGCACCGGCAAACTGACTGGTGGAATAGATTCCGTTGGCGGTACCGCGCATGCCCGACGCCACGAACTTGCTAACCAGCGAAGGCAGATTGGCCTCCAGCAGGTTAAAGGCCATGAAAAACAGGAACAACGAGCCGAGCAGCAGCAGAGGATTCCGAAAGCCGAAGCCGAGCGCTATTTGCATCAGGCCCAGCAAGGCGACCGCGGCAACAAAGACCGATTTGGCCCGGCCTTTCTTCTCGGCCATGATCATGATCGGCAGCATGGCCACAAAGGCGCCTGCCAACAGCGGCAAATAGACTTGCCAGTGACGGTCACCGGAAATTCCGACCACCTCCACCAGCAGGCCGGGCAGCACGACGAAATTGGCCATCAGCACGAAGTGCAAAACCAGAATGCCCCAGTCGAGACGCAAGAGGTTGCGGTCGCGAAGCGCATCCAGCAACAGAGCTTTGCTGGTAATCACTTCCGTTGTGCCGTGTCTGCCCGGATCCGGCAGCACCAGCAGAAGGATCAGCAAACCAACGATTGCCAGGCCCGCGGTAACCCAGAAAATCCCTGCCACTCCAGCCCAATTGCTCAGCAGCGGCCCCAGGATGAGCGCGATCGAGAATGAAATACCAATCGCTGCACCGATGGCAGCCATGGCCTTGGTACGGTTTTCATCAGAGGTAAGATCCGCCACCATCGCCATCAGCGCACTGGCAATCGCTCCCGCACCCTGAAGAAAGCGCCCGAGAATCAGGCCGTAAACCGAGTCGGAAACCGCCGCCACCACGCTGCCGATGGCAAAGAGCACCAATCCGGCCGCAATCACCGGCCGACGGCCCCAGCGGTCGGACCAGGTTCCAAAGGGAATTTGCAGCAGGGCCTGGCTGAACCCATACGCTCCGAGAGCCAATCCCATCAGGAAGGGTGTGCTGCCTTGGTACTGATCGGCATACAGCACCAGCACCGGCAGCACCATGAACAGGCCCATCATTCGAAAGGCATACAGGAGGGCCAGGGCGGTAACGTGGCGACGCTGGTGCGGGAAAGCGGGATCGATCACAGGAAACTCTGATGTGCCGGCGCGGGACAGCGGTGGCCGGCTGAAAAGGTGGTGATTCTACCCTAGCTCCGGGCGGAATAACCACTCGAACGCCGGACAGTGATTAAGCAGAACTGCGATGAATTTGGCGGTTTGAATAAAGTCGGTTGCAGAGCACCGGCTCTGCAATTATTCTGCCCGGCACTGGCGTGACTGCTTCGTCGCGCTGGAGTTGATGGCAAAATGCATCTACTTTCTGATGCAAAGCCTGCCGATCGAGATTTACGGACAAACGGCCTCGATGCTGGCAAGCCTTCCGGCTGCCGCATCAACAGAATTTAGATTCTTCTGTTGGTTATCCAAAGGACTGAATAAAAATGACTCTCCAAAGCCCGACCGTTCCCTCCCACCTGCAACTCATCGCAGTATTCTCAAACGACCAGAGCGAAGCCCCGGAAACACTGGCGAAAATCGTCAGCCAGTCTCTGGATCGCAGCTGCGTCACGCTTCACCTCAATGATGAGGAACATGTAGAGCACCGACCACTCATTCTGATCGATTGCAGCTGTTACGCTGCAAATCGAATCCAGACCTGGCTCACGGTCAAGAACAGGGGGCGAATCCCCCCGGTGGCGCTTTACAACACGGAGCAATCGAGCCTTCACGAGGCGCTGCTCGAGTGGCCCTGCGTGCGCGGTTTCTTCTACCGGGAAATGCCGCCATCACAGATGGTGGACGGACTGAAGCTGCTGCTGGAGGGAGATTTCTGGGTACCCCGCCGCCTCCTGCATGGCTATCTGGAGCGGAACCGTCGCCCCCCCAAGCACACCATCAAGGCACCTGAGCTGCTTACCCGGCGAGAGCGGGAGATCCTCTCCCTGCTGGAAGACGGAGCGACCAATGCGGCGATGGCGCGCGCCATGTCGGTGAGCGAACACACCATCAAGACCCATCTCTACAATATATACAAGAAGATCGACGTGGCGAATCGGGTCGAAGCCATCAACTGGTCACGCCAGAATATTGCGGCGCATTGACTGACCTTTATCGCTCCCGTGCCGGCATTGAGATAACCGCCTCACCGTTCGCATCGGTTTCCACGGGCGGCTGTTGCGGTTCAGACTGACTCGGCGCCTGCAGTTTTGCGCCGATACCCGCCACCTCGACCGGCACGGATACCGAGCGCGTCATCGGCCCATTCTCTGTCTCGACTTCTACCAGCACCGTCACGAAGTGACGCCCTTCTCGTTGAGGAATTACGCGCAGCTGGTCGCGCCCGGCGCGTCCCCTGCCCTCTGCCTGCATGCTCACCGGTACTTTTCCCGGCGGGGTGTCGACCAGATTGATTGCCGAGTCGTCGACCGGCACATAGCTTACATACACCGGCGCCTCTGAAATGCTGGTGTCGAATTTCAATTCGATTTCAGTCACCTGTCCCACCAGCGGAGTCCCTGAAACTTCATAACTCACTTCTACCGGAGCGCCCGGCTTGCCCTGCTCGGCGCTGACTGCCGTGACCGTGTCGGCACTGAGCTGCTGCACGCCCCCCTGCGGTACGCGAGGGTCGGTCGGATCCGGCGGCGGATCGCAGGCGAGCAGCAACAATGATGCGGTTGCGAGAGCCGCCGACATGCCGGCGATTTTCACTGATCGGTTCATCTCTGAGCCCTCTCTAATTCGTTACTGGACGGGCGTGACAATGACGTCAAAACAGCTTCGCTCGGGCGCGAAGGCCGATGGATTGCCGTCGGCGAAGCGGTACTCGCTCACTGAAATCAGGTAGTCCCCCGGCGCGAGCGCCTGTTCGGTGGTGGAATCTTCGATGTTGGCACTACAACTGACACCTTTGTGGACCAACTGTCCTCGCCGGAACAGCAGAAAATCCGGATCGCTGTGGATGTCTTCATTACATCCCTGATCCGGGGAGCCAGGCGATGTGGGCGGATTCACATTCCGAACCGTGATGCGGTAGCGCGAGTTTTGTCTTATCGGCAGCCGCAGGTACTGAAACACCGACAATTTGTTGCCGCTGTGGGCGGAATCGTACTGACCATTGCTGCAAACCCGCAGGGTTTCACCAGTGGGGAAGATGTCGTGGTAGATCGGCAGCACATCCGTGCCGAGGCCATTCTCCGAATCGTTGGTCTCGCCGGCACCATAAGCATCGCTGCCCGTAACCCCGTGGCTTCGCATCAGAGTGTCCACTGCCAGACTCTGCTCTGGCACTTGTGCCCTGAGGGCGGCGGCAAGGCTGAAGATACTGGTGAAGGCCGGGGTGGTTGCCTGCTCTCCGACAAGCGCTGCATAGATCGGCGCAAAGCCAAGCCCGAGACCATCGTCGTCCACTGCTTTACTGTCCCACAGATCGTACATGATCGCGGCGACCGAGACTTCGTTGAACCAGCCGGACATGCCCATACGGTCCGACTCCATGTTCATCCCGAAGCCAGCGCTCTGACTCGGTCCTGACGTATCACAATACAGCGGATCCTCGAGGATCATTCCCGCCAAAGCGCTCGCCCAGCCTTCGCCGAAGGCGAGGCGCATGTCCAGCCGCTGACCCAGGTTGTGCGGACCCCCTATGCTGTCGGAGCGGGAAAAGTTGTCCTCGAAGTAATGGCCCCATTCGTGAGCGATCACGTGGGAGTCGTATTCCTCGGTGTCCTCGTCGGCCTTGCCGAGCAGGAACAGGGAGTCGATAGCGGGGTTGTAGAAGGAATTGCCGATTTCCCCGCGGGCAACCTGCAGGCCATTCGATTGATGAGTCGTGTTGTTCACACTCCAGAACACATCGAGCGGCGGGAAGAAGGCCTGGGGATCGGCCTCGAGCACCAGAGAAATGCCGGAGTAGATGGTATCGAGCACGGCGAAGGGCGCCGCGGCGCGGTAGTCGCCGTAGCGACTGCCGTCCCAGCCGCTTTCAGCCACAAGGTCCAGCTGTCGGGCACTTTCCACGACAACCGCCGCACTGTCGAGAACATAGAGGGGCCGATCCGCCAGGGGCAGACTCGTTCGGCTGGTATTGTCCCTCACCTCTACATTCCAGCCGGGACTGCCGCTCTGCTTCAGTTCTGCTCGCACACGAACCAAGACGTTGCGACCGGCGCCCACCTCGAAGCGGTACTCGCCGTTTTGGGAACTGACCGTGGTGGCGATGACCCCCCGGGTCGAGGCATCGATCAGTTGCACAGTGGCGCCACGGATTGGGCGCAGCTGGGTGCTGGCATAATCGAGGCCCCGGCAGGCGCTGCGGACTGGAACGTGTTCGTAGCTGAGCCTCCCGGACAGCATCGGCGTACTGCCGCTTTCCGGATTCGCGGAGGACTGATCCTCAACGGTAACGGCAACTGAGTCCCGCGCAACCGAACCGTTGGCGTCCGTCACCGCCAATTCAAAGGTAAAAGCCTGGGAGTCGCCGGGCTCCATTTCCGGCGCTTCGAAAGAGGCTGTAGCACTCCCGGCGCCATTTAGAGTCACCGAGGGTACGCCGGTGGTCTGGGTCCATTGGTAGCTGAGGGTGCCACTGCCACGGCCGGCACCATTTAACTGCACGGTGCTGAACTCGGACACGGTCTGATCAGCGCCGGCATCAGCGCTGACCCCAACAGTTTGGCTGGAGACTCCGGAGTTCTCACTGGCCGGAGGCGGGCTGTCGCTGCCTCCACCGCCTCCGCCACAGCCCGCTAGGACGATGCTCAGGGAAACGCTGTAGAAGATGCCCAGGCGGCGCGAGCTTCGTCCACGAGAGCCGTCATCAATACCATTGGCCGTCCGACCAAGGGCGCCCCCGTTCCGTCCGCGCAACCAGCTGCGCGGGCGTGATCCTGCCGTTTCTGTCATTTGCTTCTCCAGATCGTTCCCCCCGCCGGCGCTCGTACAGAACAACCGGGGGGCCTTTCGACCGCAAGAATAGTCAAACAGATCCTGATGCCGGATTTATTTGTCGATTATTTGAGCTGCGTAGAATTTTAGCGCCTCTTCCACGCTGGTGGCCTCCACGCCGATTTCCGCGACAACCGCACTGAGCCAGGGCGCTCGCTCGCTGGCGCAGACTGAGATCGGGCGGGGGCAGTTGGAAAACTCTGCAGCGAGCCTCACAAATTCAGTGATGTAATCCGGTGGCCGCACGTCGGTCGCCAGCTCCGCGATGGCGAAGGGATCAGGCGGGGTGATCTGGGTCGGTTCCGGAAAGCCGATGTAGGGCGACGAGCCTGGCGCACCGCCGGCCAAACCCGTCCCATCGCGAAGAATCGCCCCCTGGACCAATTCGGGACGGGTGCCGGCGATGAGCACAGCGACGTAAGCGCCCAAACCTCGGCCCACGAGTGTGGCCCCGCCCAAATGGGCTAGCGCCATATCCACATCGGCCTGCAGCAGTTCCGCGGTGTAACCACCACCTCGCGGAACCGTCGAGTGCCCGTGGCCGGTGAAGTCGAGAGCGTATACCGCACCCGGCCAGCCCTCATATTCCGGTGGCAAGCTGGCTGGTGAGTGCTCACCAAGTCCGTGCAGTAATAGCAATATCGGCCCTTCATCGGCCCGCAGCGTATGCAGAGCGAGATCAATCCGCCCGTGGGTGAGATAAACCGTTTCACTCATCGTTCAAGAACTCCAGTACCAGCTCGGCCGTTTGCTGCGGCCTCTCGATATGGATGAAGTGACCCACGTCCTGGAGCACCTCAATGCGGGCATTCCGCGGGAGATATTTGCGCAGCCCCTCCGGATCCACACCCCAGCCCATGGGTTCGTTCTCCGTTCCGAATAGCCCCAGCAAGGGGATAGGGAAGCCCGGCAGGCGGTCGGTTACCCAGCGGGAGCGCCAGGGCCCGAAGCCACCCATGCGCAGCGAGGGGTCAAGCTTCCAGCGCCAACCATCATCGGACTGCTGCGCGCCGCCATAGACGATGTACTCGAGCCATTCGTGGCTGAGCCGCGGGTTCATTTTTGCCCGGCGTTCGGCCAGCTCCCGAGGGGTGCCAGGGCGACGCTCCATGTCGTGGGCGCGGCGGCGATCGTCCAGCCATTTGACGGCTTCCTCCCGCACCTTGGCGGTTCGCTCGCGGTTGGCGACATCCGGCGGATTCTGCCGGAACGGCAACCCGTCAATGGCGGCAAAGCGACTGAAGCGGTGCGGCAGCGCCTGGATGATGTGCGCCAGCAGGCCGCCCCCCTTTGAGTGACCTACCACCGGGAAAGGGCCGGGGCTGACGGAGTTCGCCACCATCAGCAAATCGCGCTCGTCCGCCTGCCAACTGTAAAGTTCGGCATGCTCGGAATTTCCGTGCCCCCGGTGGTCATAGCTGACCACCCGGTAACCGCCGTCAGCGAGCAAGGGCGCAAATACATCGAAGGTGCGGGCGAAATCGAAGCCGCCGTGCACCAGAAGCACGGGTGGAGCCTTGGTGTCGCCCCACTCGTAAACTGCCAGGCGAACACCGTGCGCTTCCACGGTTCGCTGGCGATCGGGTACCCGGGCACCCGGGAACAGAACAGGTGCTTTATCGATAGCTGTCACGTTGATCCTCTACTGCAGGCAAGTACAGACAAGTCGCAAAAAATGAAGGCCTCGGGCCAGAGGCAAAAGAGTGCTAAACGATACTGGCACTCATCAGTGAACGCCACCGCTTTTTACCAGACATGGTATATTGGCGGGTTTCCCTGTCCGCCTAAAAAATAGGCGGCCGCACGTCCAATCGAGGGGTTTTCGCGCAGAGTGGATACCATCTACATCCGGGGTGCCCGCACCCACAACCTCAAAAATATCAACCTGGATATTCCCCGCGACAAGCTGGTGGTGATCACCGGCTTGTCCGGCTCTGGCAAGTCCTCTCTGGCATTCGATACTCTTTATGCCGAGGGCCAGCGTCGCTACGTGGAGTCCTTGTCCACCTATGCGCGGCAGTTTCTGTCGATGATGGAAAAGCCCGATGTAGACCACGTGGAGGGCCTGAGTCCGGCCATCTCCATCGAGCAGAAGTCCACCTCCCACAATCCCCGCTCAACAGTGGGGACCATCACCGAGATTTACGACTACTTGCGCCTGCTGTTCGCCCGCGTTGGCGAGCCCCGCTGTCCGACGCATGGCCAGCCGCTGGCGGCGCAGACCGTGAGCGAAATGGTGGATCAGGTGATGGCGCTGCCCGAAGGCAGCAAGCTGATGCTGCTGGCACCGGTGGTCCGCGACCGCAAGGGTGAGCACTTGCATACCTTCGAGCAACTGCGTCGCGACGGCTTCATTCGCGCACGCATCGACGGGATCGTCACGGATCTGGACGATACACCGCTGCTGGACAAGAAAAAGAAGCACACCATCGAAGTGGTGGTGGATCGGTTCAAAGTGCGCGAAGGCATCGAGATCCGTCTCGCCGAATCCTTCGAAACCGCCCTGCAGCTCACGGAGGGTATTGCCGCGATCAGTTTCATGGAAGGCGAAGAGGAAGACCGCCTGTTTTCCGCCAAGCATGCCTGTCCGCTCTGCGATTACAGCCTCAGCGAGCTGGAGCCTCGCCTGTTCTCGTTCAACAATCCGGCAGGCGCCTGCCCTACCTGCGACGGGCTGGGCGTGAAGCAGTTCTTCGACGAGGAGCGCATTGTTCACAATCCGGATCTGTCCCTGTCCGAGGGCGCAATCCGCGGCTGGGATCGCCGCAATATCTACTACTTCCACATGCTGACCTCGCTAGCGGATCACTACGGCTTCGATGTGGACACGCCCTGGGACAAACTGAAAAGCAAGGATCGGCAGGTGGTCCTGCACGGTTCCGGCGAGGTGGAAATCGATTTCAGCTACGTCAACGACCGCGGCGACGTGTACAGCCGCCGACACCGTTTCGAAGGTGTTATTCCGAATATGGACCGTCGCTATCGGGACACCGACTCGCAAATGGTGCGCGAGGAGCTCGCCAAGTTCCTGTCCACTAAAGAATGCCCCGAGTGCCATGGTGCGCGCCTCAAGGAGGCCGCTCGCAATGTGTTCATTGATGAACGCACCCTTCCCGATATCACCGGCCTGCCAGTGGGCGATGCCTTCAACTATTTCAGCGAGCTTAAATTCCAGGGCTCGCGCGCGGAGATTGCCGACAAGGTTCTCAAGGAACTGCGCGAACGTCTGCGCTTTCTCGTCGATGTGGGACTGAACTATCTGACTCTCAATCGCAGTGCGGAAACCCTTTCCGGGGGCGAGGCGCAGCGAATCCGCCTGGCGAGTCAGATCGGCGCCGGGTTGGTCGGCGTCATGTACATCCTGGACGAGCCGTCCATTGGCCTGCACCAGCGTGACAACGACCGCCTGTTGCGAACGCTCACGCACCTGCGGGACCTCGGCAACACGGTCATCGTTGTGGAACATGATGAGGACGCCATACGCACGGCCGACCATGTGATCGATATTGGCCCGGGCGCCGGCGTGCACGGCGGCGAAGTGGTGGCCGAAGGCTCAGTAGACGCCATCATGAAAAACCCGGCCTCGATTACCGGCCAGTACCTGTCAGGCGAGCGGGAGATTCCGGTCCCGGCGGAACGCACGCCCTACGACTCCAAGCGTCAGCTGATGATCGAAGGAGCAAGCGGCAACAACCTGAAGGACGTGAATCTGTGGCTGCCGGTCGGCCTGATGACCTGCGTCACCGGTGTGAGCGGCTCGGGCAAATCCACCCTGATCAACAACACGCTTTATCCGATCGCTGCGACGGTGTTGAACAAGGCCAGTACGCTGAAACCGGCCGCTTACCGAAGCGTCCAGGGCATCGACCATTTCGACAAGTGCGTCGATATCGATCAAAGTCCGATCGGACGCACACCACGTTCCAATCCGGCGACTTACACGGGGATTTTCACTCCAATCCGGGAGCTCTTCGCCGGCACACCGGAAGCGCGTTCCCGTGGCTACAAGCCAGGACGATTCAGCTTCAATGTGAAGGGAGGTCGCTGTGAAGCCTGCCAGGGCGACGGGGTCGTGAAGGTGGAAATGCATTTTCTCCCCGACGTTTATGTTCCCTGCGACATCTGTAAAGGCAGGCGCTATAACCGCGAAACCCTGGAAGTGAAATACAAAGGCAAGAGCATCCACGAAGTGCTGGAGCTTACGGTCGAGGACGCCCGCGAGTTTTTCGACGCAATCCCCGCCGTGTCGAACAAGCTGCAAACGCTGATGGATGTGGGCCTCAGTTACATTCGCCTCGGCCAGGCTGCGACCACGCTTTCCGGGGGTGAGGCGCAGCGTGTGAAACTGGCCCGGGAGCTATCGAAGCGGGACACCGGCAACACACTGTACATCCTCGACGAGCCCACCACCGGTTTGCACTTTTATGACATCCAGCAGCTGCTGACCGTCTTACACCGGCTGCGCGACCACGGCAATACCGTGGTGGTGATCGAGCACAATCTGGATGTGATAAAGACGGCTGACTGGATAGTTGATCTTGGCCCGGAAGGTGGCAGTGGTGGAGGTCAGATCATCGCGACCGGCACTCCGGAGGATGTGGCCCAGCTTGAGCACTCTCACACCGGCCGCTTCCTCAAGCCGCTGCTGACCCGAAAGCTCCATTCGGGCAAAGCAGGCACCGGCAAGACGCCTAAACCGAAGTCTCCAGGCCTTCGCAAGCAGCGTTCAGCAGCAGGTTGATTTCATGTACCAGCTTTTACTGAAGACCACCTCTCTGTTGTCCCTGCCCCTTGCCCGCAGGATCGGCAGGGGACTGGGCGCTCTCTATTACCGATTGGGGAAAAAAAGAGTTCACATTGCCCGAGTGAACATCGATATCTGCTACCCGGAGCTATCACCGGCGGAGCGGGAACAGCGTGTGAAGCAGAGTTTTCTCGAAGCCGGCGCCTGGTTCATGGAAGCGGGACCAGTTTGGATGTGGCCCAGGGAGGAGATCCTCCGCCACGTCAGCGTTAAGAATATCGAGCTATACGACCGCGCTGTGGCCGAGGACAAAGGCGTCATCCTGGCGATTCCCCATCTGGGCAATTGGGAGGTGATGGGACCCTTCGTTACCCGCGATAATGAGTTCGCCTGCTTTTACAAACACAACGACAAGAGTCCCCAGTTCAGCGCCTTTCTGCGCAACCAGCGCTCCCGAAACGGCACGGTAATGGCGTCAGCTGATGCCTCTGGCATTCGCCTGCTGTACAAGCACCTAAAGGCGGGCAAGATCGTGGGCCTGTTGCCTGACCACAACCCTTCGGATGCGATGGGCGTGTACGTGCCCTTCTTCGGCCGCCCTACTCTTACCGGCACACTGGTGTCTGCACTGGCTCGAAAAAACGGTGCCACAGTTCTGACGGCAGCGGCTATCCGGACCAGCAAGGGTTTCGAAATTCACTTTGGAGAAGTTGACAATCAACACTGTGAAGATCCCGAACTGGCTGCCAGCTCACTGAACAAAGCGATCGAGCGCTGTATCTCGCTGGCGCCGGCGCAATTTCAGTGGGTGTATCCGCGCTTCAAGAAGCGACCGAACCCGGCTGAGGTCCAGTCGCCCTATCGACTTGCGCGATCGTGAAAGCTTGCAACTGACCGCCAGGGACGGCGGGAATGTCGAGAGCGTAGGAAACGCGTGAAATCGCACCCACGCTCTTCACGCAGGCAAAAAAATACCGGCTCTAGGCCGGTATTTTTTCAGACTTTCTGAGCTGAGCTTACTCTTCGGTAGTCTCTTCCGTGCTCTCGGCAGCTTCGGCCAGATCTGTGCGATCAACCAGCTCTACGTAAGCCATGGGCGCTTTGTCGCCGGGGCGCAGACCACACTTGAGCACGCGCAGGTAGCCACCGGGACGACCCTCGAAACGAGGACCCAGGTCCGCAAACAGCTTACCTACCGCAGCCTTATTGCCGAGTCTGGCAAAGGCCAGACGACGATTGGCAACACTGTCTTCCTTAGCCAGAGTGATCAGCGGCTCCGCATAGCGACGCAGCTCCTTGGCTTTCGGCAAGGTGGTTTTAATCAGCTCGTGTTCAACCAGCGACGCCGTCATGTTGCGGAACATGGCCTTGCGGTGAGCGCTGTCGCGATTCAGTTTTCGTCCACTGTGACGATGTCGCATGATCTTTTACCTTCTATATCTCTTGTATAGGAGACAGTACTGAGTACCTTCCAAGCCACGGCAATCCGGATGGCGACCGCGACGTTTACGTTGTTGTTAGTGCGCCAGTTTTTCGTCGTTTTTCAAGCTGGCGGGCGGCCAGTTTTCCAAACGCATTCCCAGCGACAATCCACGCGAAGCAAGGATGTCTTTGATTTCGGTCAGCGACTTCTTGCCCAGGTTCGGAGTCTTCAGCAGCTCGACTTCGGTACGCTGAATCAGATCGCCGATGTAGTAAATGTTTTCCGCTTTCAAGCAGTTGGCTGAACGGACGGTAAGCTCCAGATCGTCGACAGGGCGAAGCAGAACGGGATCGATTTCCTCTTCCTTCTGCTCAGGCTCATGTTCCTTCTCACCTTCAAGGTCCACGAACACCGCCAGCTGCTGCTGAAGGATGGTCGCAGCGCGACGAATTGCTTCTTCCGGATCGATCGTGCCGTTGGTTTCCAGGTCGAGAACCAGCTTGTCCAGGTCAGTTCGCTGTTCAACACGCGCACTTTCAACGCTATATGCCAGTCGCTTCACCGGGCTATAGGAAGCATCCAGTTGTAGACGACCTACCGCGCGGGTTTCGTCTTCCTCATTGCGACGGGCATCCGCTGGCTGATAGCCGCGGCCGCGGGCCACAGTAAGGGTCATGTTCAGGTCCACGTTGCCGGTGATGCTGGCGATCACGTGATCGGGGTTCTTGATTTCGACGTCGTTGTCCATCTGAATATCGCCAGCGGTGACAACACCGGGGCCTTTCTTTTTGAGGGACAAGGTAGCGCGATCCTTCCCGTGCATTACGATCGCCACGCCCTTCAGGTTCAGCAGGATCTCGATGACATCTTCCTGCACACCTTCAATGCTGCCGTACTCGTGCAGCACACCTTCGATCTCTGCCTCGATGATGGCGCAACCAGGCATGGAGGACAGCAGAATTCGGCGCAGCGCATTACCTAGAGTATGACCGAAGCCACGCTCGAGCGGCTCCAGCACAACCTTTGCTCGAGTCGGGCTGGTTTCTGTCACGTCAATATGACGGGGAGTTAAAAATTCGTTTACAGCACTCTGCATAGCCACACCTGTTAGCGATTTATCCCTATGTTGAGCTCGAGATACCCGCGGAGGCGTTCCATCCACGGGCACAAGGATTACTTCGAGTAGAGCTCAACGATGAGGTTTTCGTTGATTTCCGCAGGCAAATCACTGCGATCAGGTACCCGCTTGAACGTGCCTTCGAGTTTACTCGCGTTCATGTCGATCCATTCGACATCGCCACGCTGGGAGGCAAGCGCCACAGCGTTCTGAATGCGCAGCTGATTCTTGGCCTTTTCCCGAACCGTAACCACGTCGCCAGCTTGAACCTGGTAAGACGGGATGTTCACAGCGCGGCCATTCACCAACAGTGCCTTGTGGGCGACCAGCTGTCGTGCTTCTGCGCGAGTTGATCCGAAGCCCATGCGGTAGGCTACGTTGTCGAGGCGAGATTCCAGCAGTTGCAGCAGGTTCTCACCAGTTGCGCCCTTGCGTCGGGCGGCTTCCTTGTAATAGCTTCGGAATTGCTTTTCCAGGATGCCGTAGAGACGACGTACTTTCTGCTTCTCTCGCAGCTGAACGCCGTAATCTGACAGGCGCCCGCGACGCTGGCCGTGCTGACCCGGTGCGGTTTCGATCTTGCATTTGGAATCGACGGGACGCACACCGCTGGTCAGGTACAAATCTGTCCCTTCCCGGCGGGAAAGCTTACATCTCGGTCCTCTGTATCGTGCCATTACTCGATATCCTCTTTAAACGCGACGTTTCTTGGGCGGACGACAGCCGTTGTGCGGGATGGGCGTCACGTCAACGATGTTGGTTATTTTGTAACCGATATTATTCAGAGCGCGAACCGCCGATTCGCGACCCGGGCCAGGGCCTTTTACTTCAACGTCTAGATTCTTCAAGCCGTAGTCCTTGGCTGCCTCTCCCGCGCGCTCCGCAGCTACCTGGGCCGCGAAAGGAGTGCTCTTGCGCGAGCCGCGGAAACCAGATCCGCCGGAAGTTGCCCAGCTCAGGGTGTTACCCTGGCGATCGGTAATGGTGACAATGGTGTTGTTGAAGGACGCGTGGATATGTGCCACACCGTCAACAACCGTCTTTTTCACCTTCTTGCGCGGTGCTTGTTTGCTCGGCTTTGCCATTACGTTGTTCCTACAGGTTCCTGAATCAGGCGCTCAAAGTGGCCGGTTCGCGGCGCGCCTCATTGATGAATGCTTACTTCTTGATCGGCTTGCGAGGACCTTTGCGGGTACGGGCATTGGTCTTGGTGCGCTGGCCGCGGACGGGCAAATTGCGACGATGACGGATGCCGCGGAAGCAGCCCAGATCCATCAAACGCTTGATGTTCATGGACACTTCACGACGCAAGTCACCTTCTACGGTGATTTTGCCGATTTCATTGCGGATCGCCTCGAGATCGGCCTCGGACAGATCAGCAATTTTGGTGGATTCCTTCACACCCGTGCTGGCGCAAATTTGCTTGGCCGTAGGGCGACCGATGCCGTAGACGTAGGTCAAGGCAATAACGGCATGTTTGTTATCGGGTACATTGACACCGGCGATACGGGCCATTCAACTTCTCCAGACTCTCAGTTGGTTGCTTTTCAAGCAAGCATTGAATTCGGTGGATCTAAAGCCGCATTCTCGGGGTATACCCGAGCGCCGGCTCAAAAGGCGCGAAAGGATAGCCACATTGGCATAAAAAATCAAGCGTAGCCCGCGAACCGCAGGCTACGAGAGGGCTTTGAGCGCCTGTTTTTTGCATCTCGGGGATCGAGCGATTACCCCTGACGCTGCTTGTGGCGCGGTTCAGCGGTGCAGATAACCCGCAGCACGCCCTTCCGGCGAACCATTTTGCAGCGACGACAAATTTTCTTGACTGAAGCTCGGACTTTCATGGATTAACTTCCCAAATAAATTTCAAACAAAATCATTGCCTGAGGTCGCTGCGCGCCTCGTCATTCATCTAGCGTGTGACGCCACTGCCGTAGTTCTTGAGATTCGCCTTCTTCATCAGCGACTCATATTGTGACGACATCATGTGCGACTGAATCTGCGAGAATGTGTCCATCACTACTACAACCACGATCAACAGAGAGGTCCCGCCCAGATAGAAGGGCAGGTTCATGCCCGTAATCAAGAACTGAGGCACCAGACAGATAGCTGCGATGTAGATGGAACCTACCACCGTCAATCTTGTGAGCACGCCATCGATATAGCGGGCCGTCTGCTCGCCCGGGCGGATACCTGGAACGTAGGCACCCGACTTTTTCAGGTTGTCTGCTACTTCCTTCGGGTTGAACATCAAAGCCGTATAGAAGAAACAGAAGAAAATGATGAAACCAGTAAACAGAACCAGATACAGCGGTGAGCCAGGCGACATGGCCAGCGAGATATCCTGCAACAGGTTGGGTATAAAGCCTTCACCACCCTGCCCGAACCACTGAGTAAGTGTCGCCGGGAACAGCACGATGCTGCTCGCAAAAATCGCCGGAATGACCCCTGCCATGTTGACCTTGAGAGGCAGATGACTGCTTTGAGCAGCGAACTGCTTCCGGCCCTGCTGGCGTTTTGCATAGTTTACCGTAATGCGTCGCTGACCACGCTCGATACGGACAACAAGCCAGATGATGGCAACCGCAAGCAGAGCGATTCCGAGCACCAGCAGAATGTGCAACTCCCCGTCTCGGGCACTTTGGAACAACTGCCCCACCGCAATCGGGAAGCCTGCCACAATGCCTGCGAAGATCAGGATTGAAATACCGTTCCCGACACCCCGCTCGGTGATCTGCTCACCCAGCCACATCATGAACACCGCACCCGTCACCAGCGATACAGTTGCCACGAAGTAGAACGCAAACGTGGGTTCCCCGCCAAACGCCTGGCCGGAGAACGCGACGGACATACCGAAGCCCTGCACAGTCGCCAACAGTACCGTGAAATAGCGCGTGTACTGGTTTATCTTGCGCCGCCCCGACTCCCCTTCCTTCTTCAGCTGCTCGAGCGACGGCGTCACTGCCGTCATGATCTGCATGATGATGGATGCGGAGATGTAAGGCATGATCCCGAGCGCGAGGATACTCATGCGCTCAGCGGCACCGCCCGAAAACATGTTGAACATGCCCAGGATGGTGCCCTGGTTCTGGTCAAATAGCGCCGCAATCTGCTCCGGGTCAATACCGGGAACGGGAATATGGGTACCGAGGCGATAGACCAGAATAGCCAGAAAAACGAAACGAAGGCGAGCCCAGAGCTCGCTCAGGCCTTTTGGACTACTGCCCGGCAATTTGCCCGGTTTTGCCATGATTGCCTCTTGGTAGAACCTTTCTGAGCCAGAGCGCGGTTACGCTCTTACTCCTCGACTACTTTACCGCCGGCGGCTTCAATGGCTGCTTTCGCGCCCTTGGTGACGCCGAGGCCTTTGATGGTGACTGCCTTGGTAATCTCACCGGACAGGAAAACCTTGGCCCGGGTGGCATTCTCACCAATTACGTCAGCCGCCTTCAGCGCCGCCAGATCGATGACGTCCGCGGCGACTTTGTTCAGCTCTGCCAGGCGGACTTCTTCAATGGTACGTCCAACGCGCGAAGTAAAACCATATTTCGGCAGGCGCTTGCGCAAGGGCATCTGGCCGCCTTCGAAACCAGGCTTTACAGTACCACCCGAGCGGCTCTTCAGACCTTTATGGCCACGGCCGGCGGTCTTGCCCAGCCCACTACCAATACCTCGACCTACGCGCTTTTTGCTGTGCTTGTGGCCGGGTGCCGGGCTTAATGTATTGAGCTCCATTGTTGTGCTTCCTCAATCGAGTATTCTGTTCGTGCAGCACCGCTGCGAAGGATAAAAGTTACGTGATCACCGGGGCTTGGCCCTCGGATAGGATCAGGCGCCTTCGACTTTCACCATGTAGCTGATCTTGTTGATCATGCCGCGGACCGCGGGGGTGTCTTCCACCTCAACCGTGTGGCCGATTCGACGCAGGCCCAAGCCGGTCGCGCAGGCCTGATGTTTCTTCAACCGCCCCGCCGCGCTTTTTACCTGAGTCACTGTGAGTGTTTTGTTAGCCATAGCACAATCTTTTATGTAAGAAATTAAGACCGTATCGAGAGCATTACTTTCGCTGTCTGAACTAATTTCTCTCGATAAATGGGTATCGGACGGCTCTCGACAATCAGCCGAGAATGTCTTCCACGGCTTTGCCGCGCTTCACGGCAACTGACTCCGGAGAGGCCATATCCCTCAAAGCATTGAAGGTTGCCCGTACCACGTTCACCGGATTGGTTGAGCCGTAGCACTTGGCCAGTACGTTCTGCACGCCAGCGATTTCCAGGACAGCGCGCATCGCACCGCCCGCGATAACGCCAGTACCAGGGGACGCTGGCTGCATGAAGACCTTGGAGGCACCGTGACGACCCTTCATCGGGTACTGAATGGTATCGCCCTTCAGCTCCACCTGGATCATGTTACGTCGTGCGGATTCCATGGCTTTCTGAATGGCCAGGGGGACTTCACGCGCTTTGCCGCGACCGAAGCCGACCTTGCCATTGCCATCGCCCACCACAGTCAGCGCTGTGAACGCGAAAATACGTCCACCCTTCACAGTCTTGGCAACACGGTTGACCTGAACCAGTTTTTCCTGGAGACCTTCGGTGTTCGACTCTTCTTTCTTCAATGCCATAGCGTCTATTCAACCTTTAGAATTCCAGACCTGCTTCGCGCGCAGCGTCTGCCAATGCCTTTACCCGACCGTGATAGCGGAAACCGCTGCGATCGAAAGATACCTCGGTAATGCCGGCTTCCTTGGCCCGCTCAGCAATCAGCGTACCGACCGCCTTGGCCGCTTCCGCATTACCGGTTTTACCCTCACGCAGTGCCTTGTCCAGCGTCGATGCGCTAGTCAGCACCTTGCCGCCGTCGGCAGAGATAATCTGCGCGTAAATGTGGCGAGGGGTGCGATGCACGGTCAACCGAGTCGCGCCCAACTCACGGATCTTGGCGCGGGCTCTGCGAGCGCGGCGCAAACGAGACTGTTTCTTATCCATCATCATTTCGCAACCCTACTTACTTCTTCTTGGCTTCTTTACGACGCACGAACTCATCAGCGTAGCGAACGCCTTTGCCCTTATACGGCTCCGGAGGTCTGAACCCGCGAACTTCCGCAGCGACTTGACCCAACAATTGTTTGTTGGCACTTTTTAGTACGATTTCCGTCTGGCTCGGGGTTTCCGCGCTCACACCCTCAGGCAGGGTGTAATCGATCGGATGTGAAAAGCCAAGCGTCAGATTCAGCGTGTTACCCGCGGCTTTGGCTCGGTATCCAACACCCTGCAGCTGCAGTCGCTTCTCGAACCCATCGTTGACACCAGTGACGAGATTGCTCAGCAGTGCGCGCATAGTGCCCGCCATAGCGGTGGACTTCTGCGCGTTATCACGCGCGGAGCAACGCAGAACGCCGTCTTCCTGGACCACTTCCACGTTTTCGTGAATAGTCATGCTCAAGGTGCCATTCTTGCCCTTGGCGGACACTTCCCGACCGTTCAGGGTGACTTCCACTCCCTTCGGCAGGCGGACTGGACTATTTGCAATTCGTGACATGATACGTTCCCAAAACAAGAGGCCTGATACGGAGGCCCAATTCGAAAGCACAGAACGAAAACCGGCTACAGGGACCTTCAAGGCCCTTACAACAGCTTCCTTAGAAGACGGTGCAGATCACCTCACCGCCAACTCCCGCAGCACGGGCCGCGCGGTCGGTCATAACACCTTTACTGGTGGTCACGATGGCAACGCCCAGCCCACCGCGAACAGAGGGCAGCTCATCTTTCGCCTTGTACGCACGCAGACCCGGACGGCTGGCGCGGTTCAGCTCGGCGATCACCGGCTTTCCTTCAAAATATTTAAGCTCAATGGTCAGCTCAGGCTTCGCGGTTTCGCTAACGCCGAAGTCGGCCACGTAACCTTCCTCCTTCAATACACGCGCGATATTTGCTTTCAGCGTGGATGACGGCATGGTTACATTAGTCTTGCCCACCTGCTGTGCATTGCGGATGCGGGTTAGCATGTCGGCTACGGGATCTTGCATACTCATGGTGTTTTTGCTCTCCTTCGGGCCAACGGCTTACCAGCTGGATTTAACGAGACCGGGGACATCGCCGCGCATTGCTGCTTCGCGCAACTTGTTGCGAGCCAGGCCGAACTTGCGATAGACACCGTGCGGGCGGCCGGTCAGGCGACAGCGTCGCTGTTGACGGGAGGGGCTAGCGTCACGAGGCAGCTTCTGCAACTGCATGTTGGCTTCCCACACCTGCTCATCGGTGGAATCAGGGTTGGCAATGATAGCTTTCAGCTCAGCCCGCTTGTTGGCGTATCGCGCGGCTGTTTTCGCGCGCTTCACTTCGCGAGCAATCATTGATTTTTTAGCCATTACTTTTACCTTTAAACGTTAGACCCAAGGTCTCAGATTCTGTAATTAGGTGCGCAGCGGGAAGTCGAATGCCCGCAGCAGTGCTCGCCCTTCATCGTCATTGCGAGCGGTGGTGGTGATACAAATATCCATTCCGCGGATCTTGTCGATTTTGTCGTAATCGATTTCCGGGAAGATGATCTGCTCACTCACGCCCATGGTGAAGTTACCACGGCCGTCGAATTGCTTCGGGCTGATACCGCGGAAGTCGCGAATACGCGGAATCGCAACCGTCACCAGGCGATCCAGGAATTCGTACATGCGCTCGCGGCGCAGTGTCACCTTGGCGCCAATCGGCCAGCCATCGCGAATCTTGAAGCCCGCGATCGACTTGCGAGCCTTGGTGATGATCGCTTTCTGACCGCTGATCTTCTCCAGGTCGCCAACGGCGTTTTCCAGGATTTTTTTGTCACCCACGGCTTCGCCCACGCCCATGTTCAGGGTGATCTTGGTAATGCGCGGAACTTCCATCACATTCTTAACGCCGAGCTCTTCTTTCAGCTTGGGCGCTAATTCTTTCAGATACAGTTCTTTTAACCTAGCCATGAGTTTTCATCCGACCACTGCTGTTTGTCCAACCACTCGCCTGCAAATTCGCCTGCTGCTTAGGCGACTACTTCGCCCGTGGACTTGTAAATTCGTACTTTCTTGCCTTCTTCGAACTTGAAGCCAACCCGATCAGCTTTCTTGGTGCTGGGGTTGAAAATGGCAAGATTGGAAACCTGAATGGGCATCTCTTTCTCGACGATACCGCCGGGAACACCCATCTGCGGGTTCGGGCGCTGGTGCTTCTTGACGACGTTCACGCCGCCGACCACAACCCGATTTTCGTCAACCACTTTGGTGACCTTGCCACGCTTGCCTTTATCGCGGCCGGCAATGACGATCACTTCATCTTCACGTTTAATTTTTCGCATAACTACTTCTTCCTCGAAGAGCTGTTATCTTCGCCGAAGCCCTTCTCTCCGAACCTTAAAGAACTTCAGGGGCCAACGATATGATTTTCATGAACTTGTCACCGCGCAACTCACGGGTAACCGGTCCAAAAATACGGGTACCGATCGGAGCTTCTGCCTGGTTCAGCAGTACCGCCGCGTTGTCGTCGAACTTGATCAGGGAGCCGTCCTTGCGTCGGATGCCCTTGCGAGTACGAACTACCACCGCTTTCATCACTTGGCCTTTCTTGACCTTGCCGCGCGGAATTGCTTCCTTCACGGTGACCTTGATTACGTCACCCACGGAGGCATAGCGGCGATGAGAACCGCCCAAGACCTTGATACACATAACGCGGCGTGCACCGCTGTTATCTGCAACATCGAGGTAACTTTCTGTCTGAATCATCGTCGCTCTCCGAAAACTCTAGCGTGCCGCTCTGGGCACATAAATTCTTTGCTGTCACTAAATCCGAGTGGGGCGCTCTTCGATCTGCACCAGACGCCAGGTCTTGGTTTTCGACAGCGGACGAGACTCGGCGATGGTGACCAGGTCACCGATTTTGCACTCGTTGTTCTCATCGTGCGCCTTGAGCTTGGTGGACTTGCTCACGTACTTCCCATAGATGGGATGTTTGACCCGACGCTCGATCAATACGGTAACGGTTTTATCCATCTTGTCGCTGACGACGCGGCCGGTGACGGTACGGGCATTCGCGCCATTCTCAGTTTGTTCAACCACGGGTGCTTCAGCCATTACTCGTTACCTGCCTTTTCTCTTAATACGGTTTTGATGCGCGCGATGTCCCGACGCGTTTCTTTCAACAAGTGAGACTGATTCAGCTGACCCGTATTTTTCTGCATGCGCAGCTTGAACTGCGATTCCAACTGCGTCAGCAAGTCTTTGTTGAGCTCTTCTACTGATTTCTCGCGAAGCTCTGTAGCTTTCATCACATCACCGACCGTTTCACGAATGTTGTACTCAAGGGCAGCTTGGCTGCTGCCAATTCAAATGCTTCCCGCGCCAGCTCTTCAGATACGCCTTCCATCTCATAAAGGACTTTGCCGGGCTGAATCTGGGCAACCCAGTATTCAACGTTACCCTTACCTTTACCCTGACGAACTTCCAGAGGCTTGCTGGTAATCGGCTTGTCCGGGAAGATCCGAATCCAGATCTTGCCACCACGCTTAACGTGACGGGTCATCGCTCGACGAGCTGATTCGATCTGTCGGGCTGTAATGCGGCCGCGGCCGGTGGCCTTCAGGGCGTATTCGCCAAAGCTCACCTTGGAGCCACGCTCCGCCAGGCCACGGTTGCGGCCCTTCATTTGCTTGCGAAATTTTGTACGTTTCGGTTGCAGCATTGTTTAGCCTTTAAATCCCGGTCTTTTCACCAGCGGCGAAAAGCATTGTCATTAATTACTGTTCTGCGCCAGTCTTTCTTGGACCGCGCTTTTTCGGTGCACCTTCAGCAGCCGGCTCCATTCCGCCGATAATCTCGCCTTTGAAGATCCACACTTTCACACCAATGATCCCGTAGGTGGTCGCGGCTTCAGCAGTGGCGTAGTCGATATCCGCACGCAGTGTGTGCAGCGGTACGCGACCTTCACGGTACCACTCGGTACGGGCGATTTCCGCACCACCAAGACGTCCGCTGATTTGGATCTTGATACCCTCGGCACCCTGACGCATTGCATTTTGTACCGCACGCTTCATCGCGCGTCGGAACATGACCCGGCGCTCCAACTGGGAGGCTACGCTCTGCGCAACCAGGGAGGCATCCAGATCAGGCTTGCGAATCTCTTCGATGTTGATGTGAACCGGCACACCCATCTGCTTGCTCACTTCAGCACGCAGAGCTTCCACATCCTCACCTTTCTTGCCGATCACGATACCGGGGCGGGCGGTATGAATAGTGATTCGCGCAGTGTTGGCAGGGCGTTCGATCTCAACACGACTCACAGAGGCATGTGCCAGCTTCTTCTGGATGTATTCGCGTACTTTCAGATCGGTATACAGCTTATCTGCGTATTGTTCACCGTCTGCGTACCATGTAGAGGTATGCTTCTTGACGATGCCTAGTCGAATACCGGTTGGATGAACTTTCTGACCCATAATGCCCGCTCTCTTACTGGTCGGCTACTTTAACTGTGATATGGCAAGAGCGCTTGAAGATACGATCCGCTCGGCCCTTTGCTCGCGGCTTGATCCGCTTCATGGTCATGCCTTCGTCCACAAAAATGGTGGACACTCTCAATTCGTCTACGTCAGCACCTTCGTTGTGCTCAGCGTTGGCAATGGCTGATTCCAGCACTTTCTTGACAATCGCCGCGCCCTTTTTGGCGCTGAAGGTCAACAGGTCCAGAGCTTCCTCGACGCTTTTGCCGCGGATTTGGTCTGCCACCAGCCGCGCCTTTTGGGCGGAAAGTCTTGCACCACGTAATCTAGCTGCTACTTCCATCTCTCTCTCACCTCGATAAGCTCTCCGTCAGTCTCGCCGGAAAGCCAGGTTTACTCTCTTATCGCTTGGCTTTCTTGTCTGCCGCATGGCCGCGATAAGTGCGGGTTGCAGCGAATTCGCCCAGCTTGTGCCCGACCATCTCTTCGTTAACCAACACCGGAACATGCTGTCGGCCGTTGTGCACCGCAAGCGTCAACCCCACCATCTCAGGGATGATCATGGAGCGACGTGACCAGGTCTTGATCGGACGACGATCATTCGCAGCTGCAGCGGTTTCCACCTTCTTGAGGAGGTGGCGGTCAATAAACGGACCTTTCTTTAACGATCTTGGCACTGAGCTATCCTCTCAATCTATTCTCTGCAATAAGCAGTCGACAATATAGAGCCGGCTATACGAGCTGGGCTTTACTTCTTGCCACGGCGACGAACAATCATCTTGCTCGTGCGCTTGTTCTTGCGTGTCTTATGACCCTTGGTCGGAGTACCCCACGGGCTAACCGGATGACGACCACCAGAGGTACGGCCTTCACCACCACCGTGCGGGTGATCCAC
The DNA here is from genome assembly GCA_026192395.1 of Proteobacteria bacterium 005FR1. Taxonomy (GTDB): domain Bacteria; phylum Pseudomonadota; class Gammaproteobacteria; order Pseudomonadales; family Cellvibrionaceae; genus WACF01. The sequence continues at coordinate 3,803 of WACF01000002.1, read as the reverse complement.
CGGGTTCATTGCCACGCCGCGAACGGTCGGGCGGACACCGCGCCAGCGCTTGGCACCAGCCTTGCCCAGAGAGCGCAGGTTGTGCTCGCTGTTGGACACCTCACCAATGGTCGCGCGGCACTCGGACAGCACCTTACGCATCTCACCACTGCGCAAGCGCAGAGTTACATAAGTTCCCTCGCGAGCCACCAGCTGTGCCGAGGCACCCGCAGAGCGCGCCATCTGGGCACCTTTGCCAGGCTTCATTTCAATGCAATGAACCGTACTACCCACCGGGATATTGCGCATGGGCAGAGTGTTGCCAACCTTGATCGATGCCTGCTCGCCAGACTCTACCTTGTCGCCTGCAGTCAGACCCTTCGGAGCGATGATGTACCGTCGCTCGCCGTCGGTGTAGCAAACCAGCGCAATGTTCGCACTTCGGTTGGGATCGTATTCGAGTCGCTCGACCTTACCTACGATTCCATCTTTGTCGCGCTTGAAATCGATAACTCGATAGTGCTGCTTGTGACCGCCACCCACGTGACGAGTGGTGATGCGGCCAACGTTGTTGCGACCACCGGTCTTGGATTTCTTCTCCAGCAGCGGCGCGTGAGGCGCACCTTTGTGCAGCTCAGCGTTTACAACGCTGACTACAAAGCGCCGTCCTGCCGAGGTGGGTTTGCGTTTTACGATTGCCATTGCAACGATACCTATCGCACTAATTCGGTGAATTTGTTAGCTCAGCGCTCAGCGCCGACTCAAGCTTCCTAGGAACCCAGAGATTCGAAATCGATGTCCTGACCTTCAGCCAGACGCACATACGCCTTCCGAGTATCACTCTGCTTGCCCACGCCATAGCGGGTGCGCTTGGTCTTGCCCTTGCGATTCAGTACGCGGACGCTTTCGACGGTAACCTTGAACAGGGTTTCCACCGCGATCTTGATATCGCGCTTGGCCGCGTCTTTGGAAACTTTGAACACAACCTGGTTGCCGTTTTCAGCAGCCATGGTCGCCTTTTCCGACACAACCGGACCAATCAGCACTCGGTACAATTTTTCCTGGTTCATCCCAACAACTCCTCAACCTTCTTGAGGGCAGACACAGTAATCAACACTTTGTCGAAACGAACCAGGCTGACTGGATCGATGCCGTGAACATCGCGCACATCTACCTTCGGCAGATTGCGGGCAGCAAGGTACAGGTTGCTGCTCACTTCCTCAGTGAGAATCAGCACGTCTGACAGGTTGAACTGAGCCAGCTTCTGCAGCAGCCCTTTGGTTTTCGGCTCGTCGACGGTAAAGTCTTCGACCACCACCAGGCGCTCCAGACGATTCAATTCGGAGAGAATGCAGCGCAGTGCAGCGCGGTACATTTTCTTGTTCAGTTTCTGCGTGTAGTCGCGCGGAGTCGCCGCGAAGGTTACACCGCCCCCACGCCAGATGGGGCTGCGAATGGTGCCGGCGCGAGCACGACCGGTGCCTTTTTGGCGCCACGGCTTCTTGCCGCCGCCAGACACTTCAGAACGGGTCTTCTGCTTCTTGGTACCCTGACGCGCACCAGCCAAATAGGCAGTGATCGCCTGATGAACCAGGTCCTGATTAAACTCTCTGCCGAATGCGGCCTCGGAAACGCTGACGGTTCCCTTCGTGCCCTCAGGCGTCGCTATACTCAATTCCATAGTCGATTCCCCTCGGATACTTAAGCTTGAGCCGCGGCTTTAGCGCGCGCTTTGACGGCCGGACGAACAATCACGTAGCCGCCCGGGGCTCCGGGGACTGCACCTTTGACCAACAGCAAGTTGCGCTCAGCATCCACGCGGACCACCTGGAGGTTCTGGACCGTCACACGCTCGGCACCCATATGCCCGGACATCTTCTTGCCCTTGAACACACGACCGGGGGTCTGACACTGACCAATCGAACCAGGGGCGCGGTGAGACAGAGAATTACCGTGGGTAGCATCCTGGGTGCGGAAGTTCCAACGCTTAACGGTACCAGCGAAGCCCTTACCTTTGGAGGAACCAGTGATATCGACCATCTGACCCGCTTCAAAGCCCTCGACAGTCAGCTCACCGCCAACCTCGAACTCTTCACCGGCATCATTGCGAAGCTCGTACATCTTGGCGCCCGCCTCGGTGCTGGCCTTTGCGAAATGACCAGCAGCCGGCTTGACGACGCGGGAGGCGCGACGGTTGCCTACAGTGATCTGCACAGCACTATAACCGTCGGTTTCGGAATTTTTGACCTGGGTGATGCGATTGGGAGAAACCTCAATCACAGTCACGGGGATGGAGTCACCGTCGGCGGTGAAAACGCGGGTCATGCCGCTCTTACGACCGACTATACCAATCGTCATTGTTGTTAACCTCTCAGTGTACGGGGCTGTTACCCGCTATGGCCGCCCATTTCAGAGCGTTACACAATCACTCCGGAAACTGTTCCGAAGCACTGTTCGATCACTCCCCTCTCATCAAACCTATAAAAAGAAGGAAGAGCTGAATCGATTTATCCCAGACTGATCTGAACCTCTACCCCGGCAGCCAGATCCAGCTTCATCAGGGCGTCGACCGTCTTTTCCGTGGGCTCCACAATGTCCATCATTCGCTTGTGGGTGCGAATCTCATACTGATCTCGCGCATCTTTGTTTACGTGCGGAGAAATCAATATGGTGTAGCGTTCTTTGCGAGTAGGCAGCGGAATCGGGCCGCGCACTTGAGCGCCGGTGCGCTTGGCAGTCTCAACGATCTCCTCAGTAGACGCATCTATGAGCTTGTGATCGAAGGCTTTCAGCCGGATCCGGATACGTTGACTCTGCATGTAGTCCCAACTCCAAAAAGCAAAATTGTTGTAACTTTGGCGTAAATAAGGGTTATAACCAGCCGTTCCGCCCTAGGGGTGGCGAAAGGAGGCGAGATTTTATAGACCCACCTGGGGGCTGTCAAGCGCCGCCCAACGAATATTTAGCGACTTTACAAAGGAAGAATTTCTATTGTTTTCAGTCTTTTGCCGCCAGCAAGCACGCTGACGAAAAGATCAGTCCGACATGGCGTTCGATGAGCCGGTTTCGCCGCCTCGATTAGCTGCCGCCTGGGCCACCCCGTCGACGACCACCTTCTTGGGAGGCGGCGCAAACGGAAAGGGCTTTTCATCGGTTCGAAAAACCATATACGAGAAGGCCTGAGCAACGTAGGCCACGAGTGTGTCAGCGAATTCGCTCAGATTCTCGTTCGATCTGCCATTAAAGAGAGAAAATAGAAATTGTGCCGCCGCAACCAACCAGATCAACCAGGTGGCCACGGTGGCAAAGAAGCCAAAGATCACGATAAAAAGAAGCCTGAGCCAGGTTTCGCCCGACGACATTCTTTCTCTTACATCATCATCCATCGCTTCGCTCCAGCCTGGAGAGCCGAGCCTCCAGTCACCAGATGCTTGTCTTTCTGGCGACTGGAGACTGACTCAACTGTTACTCAATGATCTTGGTTACAACACCAGCACCAACGGTACGACCACCTTCGCGGATCGCGAAGCGCAGACCATCTTCCATCGCGATCGGCGCGATCAGAGTAACGGTCATGGCCACGTTGTCGCCGGGCATTACCATTTCAGTACCTTCCGGCAGCTCACAAGCACCGGTTACGTCAGTGGTACGGAAGTAGAACTGCGGACGATAGCCCTTGAAGAACGGGGTATGACGACCGCCTTCTTCCTTGGACAGAACGTACACTTCGCACTCGAACTTGGTGTGCGGAGTGATGGTGCCCGGCTTGGCGAGTACCTGACCACGCTCTACGTCTTCACGCTTGGTACCACGCAGCAGTACAC
>WACF01000010.1 GCA_026192395.1 Proteobacteria bacterium 005FR1 | reverse complement strand
CGACGAAGCACTTTGAACAGCTTGCTAAAGCCATACGCCGGATAGCGCTCAACGGCTTCTTGCAGCTTCGCAACGGCTTTGTCATCCCGGCTCGGATCCGGATGGTATCGGTAGACTGAATCGCTAACGCCAACTGCGCGACACGCTTGGCGAAGGCTTGCCCCATGCTCCTCCCGAGCGTAATCAACGAGCTGCCGACGAATCGCTGGCTTTAAAGCTTTTTTTCTACGATGTCCTTGACGATCCGGTACTCCAGGCTCAATTCGGCGTACATCGCTTTCAGACGGCGGTTCTCGTCCTCAAGCTCCTTGAGCCGCTTAACGTCGGACGCTTCCATGCCGCCGTATTTGGATTTCCCGTTGTAGTAGGTCGCGTCGGATATGCCGTATTCCCGGCACACCTCCTTGACCAACCGTCCCCCTTCGACCTCTTTGAGGATCTTGACGATCTGGGTCTCTGTGAAGCGTGATTTTCTCATTATCGTTCTCCTTGCTCGTCCAGTGTACGATGGAGAACTCTAATTGGCGATGCCCCTATTCTAGGGGAGGTTTACAC
>WACF01000001.1:1796308-3623718 GCA_026192395.1 Proteobacteria bacterium 005FR1 | reverse complement strand
TACTCACCCGTCCGCCACTCTACTCAGTCCCGAAGGACCTTTCGCGTTCGACTTGCATGTGTTAGGCCTGCCGCCAGCGTTCAATCTGAGCCATGATCAAACTCTTCAATTGAAAAGTTGCGAAACTTCAATCCGACTCCCTTCCCGAAGGAAAAGGTCGGTACCGCAGAAGCTTCTAATTTGTGCTCAGACTACATCGTGAACGTACTATTCATGAACGTATGAATTGTCGAGTCACTTGCGTCTGATAGGTTCTACTGCTTCCTACCCATTCCGCAAGCGCCCACACGCTTTGCTTGATTGAATTTTTAAAGAGCTGGTTAAGTGCGTTGCCCCAACCGAGGACGCGCATTATACGGAGATCTTTGCGCTTGGCAACAAGGAAAATCACTTTTTTTGAATATTTTTCCTGAGCCCAAAACCGGGGGAAATCCCGGAAAAGTCAAGCTATTTCACATCCACCAAGTGATACTTTTTCTTCCCCACCTTTACCAGAAAATATCGCCCAAAGTAAGCCGCGTCCGGAGAAAAGCAAGCCTCGGTCCGCATGTTGTCGTCGAGGGATTTGGCCTCCCCGTTGATGGTTACGGCCTGACGGCCCAACGCGTCCTTTACCTGCTTGCCCGAAGCCGCCACACCGACCTCCGCGAGCAGCTGAGTCAGCGGTTTTTCCGCAAGCTCACCTCGCCGCAGTGACGACGAGGGAAGGCCATCCAGCTTGAGCTGCTGCAAGTCGGCTTCCGTCAACGCACCCAAACTACTCTCGAAGAGAGCCTGGGTAATGCGCTCGGCCGCCTCCAAGCCTGTGGCGCCGTGGACCAGACGAGTGACCTCTTTTGCGAGTATCGACTGCGCCTTTGGTTTCTCCTGGGACGCTTTATCTCCCGCCTCGATCCCCTCGATGTCCTCGACTCCAAGAAAGGTGAAGTACCGAAGGAACTTGTAAACGTCCGCGTCGGCTGTGTTCAGCCAGAACTGGTAAAAGGCATAGGGTGAGGTTCTGGCGGGGTCGAGCCAGATGGTTCCGCTCTCGGTTTTGCCGAACTTCGTCCCATCCGCCTTGGTCACCAGAGGCAAGGTAAGACCATGGGCAGTACCACCATGCAGCCTGCGAACCAGGTCAACCCCGCCGGTGATGTTTCCCCACTGATCCGAGCCGCCGATCTGCAGGGTGCAGTTGTAGCGCTTGTAAAGCTCGGCGAAATCGAGTGATTGCAGGATCATGTAGCTGAACTCGGTATAGGAGATACCCTCTCCTTCCCGCTCGATCCGCTGCTTGACCGACTCCTTGTTGATCATGTTGTTGATGGAGAAGTGCTTGCCCACGTCGCGCAGGAAGGTGAGCACGTCCATCGAGCCGACCCAGTCCAGGTTGTTTACCAGTTCCGCCGATTTGCCCCCGCAGTCGAAATCCACGAACTGGGAAACCTGCCGCTTCAGACAATCGACCCATTCCGCCACCACCTCCCTTGAATTTAGGGAACGCTCCTGAGCTTTGAAGCTCGGATCGCCGATCAAACCGGTCGCGCCGCCGACCAATGCTATGGGCTTGTGACCGGCGAGCTGGAAGCGCTTTAGGGTAAGTAATGGAACCAGGCTACCTATGTGAAGACTGTTGGCAGTGGGATCGAAGCCGCAATACAGCGTTCTCGCCTCATCGAGGTAGCGCTCGAATTCGCCCGCACCGGTGGTCTGGGCAACCAGACCGCGAGCCTGGAGATCGGCAAAGAGAGATTTGTCGACGCTGGACATCGTGCTTCCTACATATAAAGAGGTTGGTTAATGTTCGGAGTGCCACTTCGGGAGGCGCAAACCATACCCGAACCGCATGCAAAAACAAGTACTTGCCCGCCATTCGTTCCGAGCTAAGGAACTCAAGCCCAAGCGTGAATCTCAAAGTGTGGGCCAGATTCCATGCTGCCAAGGGAATGTAATAAAAAATGCCAGCCAGGATGGAAAGCTCAGCTATTTGAATATAAACTCTTCAATTAATGCAGAGAGTCAGCAGAGCCATGGAACCTACTGAAAATCAAAGAAAAGACTTCTCTAAAGCTTTGAGAAACTTTCCTCGCAATCACCTGCTGCTTGCCGCCGGACTGGGCGTATGCCTGGGGGGGCTGCTGGCACTGTTTCCCTCCGAAAACGTCACGGCCAAGCGCCACAGCGTCCCACTGACGTTGAGCCTTCCCACGGTGGAGCTGACGCCACTCCCCGCGGCGCCCGAAACAGCCCCATTGCAGGAAGCCACCCCAGCAGAGTGGAAGACACTGACCGTCAGGTCCGGTGACAATCTGTCGCTGCTCTTCCAGCGAGCGGGACTGGACCACGCGGACGTCCACGAATTCATCAGCAGCGGAAAGGACGCGAAGGCCCTCACGCGTCTTTTCCCGGGACACCAGCTAGCCTTCCTGATCGACGAACAGGGCGATCTGCAACAGCTGAGACACGTCATCAACCCGCTTGATTCCAAGCTTTACCACCGGACTCAAGACGGCTTTGTCGCCGAAGACAGTAGCCGCGAACCTGACACTCACCTCGCCTACCGGGAAGCCCGCATCACCAGCTCCCTCTATATGGCAGCCAAGTCTCCGGACATCGGGCTGGATGACGCAACAGTCGATCAGCTCGCCACGATTTTCGGCTGGGACATCGACTTCGGTCTGGATATTCGCAAAGGCGACAGCTTCAAGGTGTTGTTCGAAGAGCAATTCCTGGATGGCGAAAAGATCGGCAATGGCAATATCCTCGCCGCGGAATTCACCAATCAGGGCCGGTCCGTACAGGCGGTTCGCTATGAACACGAAGACGGTAGCATTCATTACTACACCCCGGAAGGCAAGAGCATGCGCAAGGAGTTCCTCCAGACGCCTCTGAACTTCCGTTATATCAGCTCCAACTTCAACCCCAATCGTCTGCACCCGATCCACAAGACCGTGCGCCCGCATCGCGGCACCGACTACGCGGCTGACAGAGGCACGCCTGTCTGGTCCGCCGGGGACGGCAAAGTGATAGAAGCCGGATATAGCAGGGCCAATGGCAACTACGTGTTCATCCAACACGGCGCAGACGTGGTGACCCGCTATCTGCACCTGCATAACAAGCACGTCAAGAAGGGTGACCGCGTACGCCAGAAGCAGGTAATCGGCACCGTAGGTTCGACCGGGTACGCTACCGGCCCGCATCTGCACTATGAGTTCCTGATGAACGGCGTTCACCGCAATCCGCGCACCATCATCAGCAAACTGCCACAAGCGAAATCCATCGCGGGCGCCGAAATGCTTCGTTTCTCCCAGCAAATATCCCCACTGCTCGCCCAGCTCGATGAATTTCATCAGGCAACCCAGCTTGCCCTCGCCGGCTCGGGTGATTCCAACGTTCAATGACGCAGCGCGAGCTGTATATTGGTCTGATCTCCGGCACCAGCGTCGATTGCATCGACGCTGTGCTGGTTGACTTCTCCGGGGCTCAACCGCAGTTCCTCCACACTCTCGCCTATCCGATTCCCTCCGAGCTTAAGTCGCGCCTCTACGACCTGATGGTGCCCGGCAACGACGAAATCGACCGTTTGGGCGTATTGGATCAGCAGATCGGCTGTTTATTTGCCGACGCGGTTTTGGCGATTCTGAAAAACAGCGAGACTACTGCCGAAGAAGTCGTCGCGGTGGGCAGTCACGGTCAGACAGTCCGCCATCGTCCGCCAGGAGAGCTGGAGGAGGCGTTTACGCTGCAGATCGGCGACGCTAATCAGATCGCCGAACGCACCGGCATCACCACCGTTGGCGACTTTCGTCGAAGGGATATGGCCGCAGGTGGTCAGGGTGCTCCGCTGGTGCCCGCCTTTCACCGCGCTGTCTTTCAGTCCACCGAAACCGATCGCATCATCCTCAACATTGGCGGGATCGCAAATCTGACGCTGTTACCCCGCGCAGGCGAGGTACTGGGATTCGATACCGGACCGGGAAATGGGCTGATGGACGGCTGGATCCGCCTGCACAAAGGCGAGGACTACGATGCGGATGGTCAATGGGCCCGCGCGGGGAATGTTCACGCGGGACTTCTCCAGTCATTGCTGATGCACCCCTATTTCGAGCGGCCCGCGCCAAAAAGCACCGGCAAGGAGATGTTCACCATGGCCTGGCTGCAGAGTGCGCTTGAACAGTTTCCGGGGCTTAATCCGGCGGATGTGCAGGCAACGCTGCTCGAGCTGACGGCGGCCACCATCAGCAACGACATTCTCGCTTTGTCGATGGGGCGGGATGCAGAAATCTTTGTCTGTGGTGGCGGCGCTTACAATGGTTGCTTGATGAGCCGCCTGCAGCAACTGCTGCCCGAGAACAGGATCACTACCACCGAAGCTTTGGGGATTCCCCCCGACTGGGTCGAAGCGGGGGCTTTTGCCTGGTTAGCCAGACAAACCATCAACGGCCGGCCCGGCAATGTGCCGAGCGTTACCGGCGCACGGCGCGAGGTCGTGCTCGGTAGTATTCATCAAGCTTGATTAAATGGAGAAGGACTCTCCGCAACCGCAGGTAGAGGCCGCGTTGGGGTTGTGCACCACAAACTTAGAGCCCTGAAGGCCCTCCTCGTAGTCCACTTCCGCCCCCATCAGATAGGGATAGCTTAGCGAGTCCACCACTGCACAGACTCCATCTTTTTCAATGACGGTGTCGTCCTCGGCAGTCACTTCTTCAAAGGCAAAGCCGTACTGAAAACCCGAGCAGCCGCCCCCGGTCACGAACACTCTAAGCTTCAGATCGTTGTTGCCTTCTTCCTCTATCAGCGATTTCACCTTGGCGACGGCATTGGGTGTCATCAGCAAAGGTTGGGGAGTGAAGGTTTCTGCACTAGCCATGGAAAGGGAAGCACCTCGAGAAAACAGTTGGACCTGGCGGAAGATTATGAGATGAGCCGAACCTGCTCGCAAGCAGGTTCTTTGAACAGCGGTGTCCAGTCACTGGGCCGGAGCTTGGAACACCGCCGGGAGATTTAGTTTAGATGGGGGCAAAACGCCGGATTACAAGGCGCCCGCGGTAGCTTTGGATGACTTCACGGCGGCTTCGGCAGCAGGATCTGCGCCCTTGCTCTTCTGCTTGGCCTCTTCGCCGCTGTAGACCAGGTTGCCGTTCACCTGCGCACCCTTGACCATCTCGATCAGCTTGTAGTGAACGTTGCCCTCTACTTCCGCCTTGGCCGCTAATTCAACGTGCTTGACCGCGTGGATATCGCCGACGACCCGGCCGTTTATCCTTACCGTTGGAACGGTTATCTGCCCTTCCACCCGGCCGTTTTCCGCGACTTCCAGATGCGCGTCGCCGCCATCCTTGACGTGGATGTTGCCTCGAAGCGTTCCTTCAACGTGCAGAGTGCCCGAAAAGTGGATGTCACCAACTACTTCGGTGTTCTTGGAAATGAGCGTGGTACTTGTGCCACCTGACAGCCCCATGGAAACCTCGTTTTTACTTTGCTTACCAAACATCTTAGTCGTCCTGCGGATTACTGGCAGGCTTTATAAACCTGTTTATTGTTGAGTCAGAATGATTATAGGAGAAAAGGCTGAGAAAACTCACTATTCATGATGCGCCGGCTCAACTTTCATGGACCAGCCAGCCGAATTTCTTTTCCACTGACACCCCGTCGCGACCACTGGAGCTGGCCGTCAGCTCGATCCGCTCAGGTTCAAAACCTTCCGGCAGCTCAATCTGCCCAACGATGTTCTGGAAATACTTGAAACGCAGCTTGATCGATTCATCTTCGATCTGCGGACTCAGGTCCTTGAGAGGGATGCTCCTGGTCAGCCCCCCTTCGTGACCGATGACGTTCACCTGGAGCAAGCCATTGAGCACCTGATGGTTGGTGGCCAGTTGCTGAACGACGATTTTGAAGTCGTAGCGGCGCGGGGCCCCCGAGGCAATGACATCCAGGGAACCGATGGTAAGTCCGCGGCGATTGTCGGTGGGTGCCATCAGGCCGCGATAGAAGGTAATGTCCTCCTCCAGCGCAGCAATCTGGCTTTTCAGCGTGATGACTTCGCTGCGCACACCTTCGCTGGAGGCTTTGTCCACTTCGCTCGCCAGCTTCAGATTGGCGACCTCCTGAGAAAGCGATTCCAGCTCGGCATTTCTGCGTTGCAAATCCAGCCGCAGCTGATCGCGTTCGGCAATGGCGGCTTTCTGCAGGCCGATGCCGTGATGATTGCCAAGGAAGTAGCTTGCCGCGGCCATGAGTACGACTGCGAGCGCGAAACCCGCCCACGTCAGCAGACGCGCGTACGGGCGATAGGGCACGACCATGAGCCGGGTCGGCTTGCTACCTTTGACTGCGGTCATCGCGTGTGAATGCCCCTTCCAACAAATTTCCCACTAAAGTGCTCCACAGCTCTCTGGTCTGCCTTCGCAGCCGTCTTTTTCTAATCAGGGCTGTATCGCGATCTGGTTGATGCCGAGGCTCTCTTCGAAGCCAAACATCAGGTTCAAGCACTGAATCGCCTGCCCCGAGGAGCCCTTGGTAAGATTGTCGATCACCGCCAGAACCACTACTTTATCCTGTTGCGCTGGCCTAAACACTGACAAACGGCACATATTAGAGGTCTTCACCGAACTCGTGGTTGGGGTACTGCCGGCGGGCATCACGTCCACGAAGGGCTCGTTGCGATAACGCTCTTCGAATAGCGCCTGCAGATCGCAACTTTTGTCCACCAGCGGTGCGTACAGAGTTGCATGGATGCCCCGAATCATCGGCACCAGATGCGGTATGAAGGTCACCGAGGGCTGGACGCCTGCCGGTGCCACCTGGGCGAGAGTCTGCTCGATTTCCGGCTGGTGCCGGTGACCTCCGATTCCATAGGCCTTGAAGCTATCGTTCACCTCCGGGAACAGAAAATCGACCTTGGCGGCACGTCCCGCTCCGCTGACGCCGGTGGCGGCATTGGCGATCAGCTGGGTAGCGTCCACCACGCCCGCTTCCACCAAGGGAATGAAACCGAGCTGGATGACTGTAGGATAGCAGCCGGGGCAAGCAATTAGATTGGCTTCTTTGATGGCTTCCCGATTGAGCTCGGGCAGCCCGTAGACCGCCTCTTCGATCAGCTCGGGACAGGCGTGGCTCTGGTTGTACCACTTCTCCCACAGCACTCGGTCCCGCAGCCTGAAGTCGGCGGAAATGTCGATGATCTTCGGACCACCGGCCAGGCTCTCACCCACCAGCTCGCGCAGCATGCCCTGGGCAACACCGTGTGGCGTAGCGAAGAAAATTGCGTCACAGCCGCGCAGCTGCTCCGGATCAGGAGCCACGAAGCGCAGGTCCAGTTTGCCCCGAAGACTGGGGTAGAGCTCGGCCACACTGCGGCCTTCCTCACCGCGGGACGTTACGCAGACTATCTCCACCTCGGGGTGAACCGCCAAAAGGCGCAGCAACTCCACGCCCGTGTATCCTGTGGCTCCAACTATTCCGACTCTAATCACAACTGACTCCTGAGAACGCAAATGGCGCGGGTGTCATGGCCACCCACTAACCGTTTATAATAAGAGTTGCGCCAGGCCAGTGAAAGGGACCCGCACCGGCAAAAAAAGATTTGCCGGCAAAAAACACCCGCCTGTCTCAGCAAACGAGATCAGTCTGCCACCTCAGGCTCCACCACCAGGGCTCCACATCAACCACGCATGTCTAATCCGATCAGGCGCAAAGCCGCAGCCAGAATAGACGATTTCCGCTACAGCCTTTCCTACATCGATGCCCTACCCCAGCTCACAGCGCTCGGCTTGATCAGCGGACTCGTCGCCGCCTTCATGATCGTTCTGTTTCGATTGCTCATCGATGGCTCGCTGGCGCTCTTGTTGACGGGAGAACAGAACACTTTTGAGACGCTTTCTCCCGGATGGCGATTTGGGCTGCCTCTGGTCGGGGCAGTCGCCATCGGGCTGGTCTGGCACTTTCTGCCCAAGGCGGACCGCTCCGTCGGCGTCACCCATGTGCTCGATCGGCTGCACAATCAACAGGGCCGCATGCCCCTTCGCAATCTGGCCGCCCAGTTCTTCGGTGGCGCAGCCAGCCTGGTCAGCGGCCAATCCGTGGGGCGTGAAGGCCCCGCCGTTCACCTGGGCGCCGGTGCCGCCAGCCTGCTGGGGCAGTGGCTGCGCCTGCCGAACAACAGTCTTCGCACACTAGTGGGTTGCGGGGTGGCAGCGGCAATCGCCACCTCCTTCAACACGCCGATGGCGGGGGTGATATTCGCGATGGAAGTGGTGCTGATGGAGTACACAATCACCAGCTTCCTGCCGGTGATTCTCGCTTCAGTTTCCGGCGCGGTGGTCGGACAGGTGGTATTCGGGGAATATACCGCCTTCGCGGTAAAGCCCATCCAGATGAGTAGCTTGTTGGAGCTTCCCTTCATGGCCTTGGCGGGGCTTATCATTGCCATTCTGACAGTCGTCTTCACCAAGCTGCAGCTTAGTTTTTACCGGGCGAAACAATTACCGACCCTTGTACGCTTTACAATCGTCGGCCTGATCACGGGCTCAATCGCCACGGCCGTCCCTCAGATAATGGGCCAAGGCTACGATACGCTCACTGCGGCAATGCTCGGCGAAGTCAGCCTGGAGCTGCTGGTGGCGGTGATCATCGCCAAGCTCGTGGCCACGGCCCTGAGCACCGGGCTGGGCATGCCCGGCGGTTTGATCGGTCCTACGCTTGTGATTGGCGGCTGCGTTGGCGGAGTGCTGGGCATAGCCGGCAACGCCTTGTATCCGGAGGCCGCCTCCAGCGCCGGATTCTATGTCACCCTGGGAATGGCGGCGATGATGGCCTCCGTTCTCAACGCACCGCTTGCCGCATTGATCGCGATCCTGGAGCTGACTTATAACCCCAACGTAATCTTCCCGAGCATGGTGGTCATCGTCGTCGCCTGCGTGATCAGCCAGCAGGTGTTCGGCTGCGAAGGCATATTCACTGCCCAATTGCGTGCCGCGGGAACTCCTTTGCGATCAGAGCCGGCACGGCAGATCCTCAGTCGGGTTGGTGTGCTCAGCGTGATGAATCGATCTTTCGTCCTGAGCGAGCCGGGCATCACCCTGAGCCAGGCTTACGCACTACTCGAGGACAAACCCTTGTGGATAGTGCTCGAGGATGGGGCAGGAGAGCGAAAGGTACTGCTGCGGGCAGCGGATCTGGCGCATTTTCTGGAGAACTATCAGCCGGAAGAAAGCGAGATCACCGAAGAAGGTGAGGCGGTTCTCGACCTGACGGAAATTCCGGGGCAGCGTTCAAAGCTATACAGCCTCCATCCGCAGGCGAATCTCTACGAAGCCAACCAGCTGCTCGAGCAATCCTATGGCGAGGCGATCTGCATCGAGGAGGTAACCACCTCAGCCCCGGTGCGCTCGCCGATCATCGGCATCGTCACCCGCAACGAAATCGACAACTACTATTCACTGGACCAACATGCGCCGGTACGAAATCAGGGCGCAAGAAACTGAGAGGAATAACTTTAGATGGCCTGGCTTAGCGAGTATGTACTCTGGTGGAAATCCCTGCACATTTTCTTCATGGTGTGCTGGTTTGCCGGGATCTTTTATCTGCCCCGCCTGTTCGTCAACCATGCGATGGCCGAACACGAGGCAGTCGCCCGGCAGCTCGCCATCATGGAGCGCAAACTTTATCGCTTCATCACTCCCTTCGCAGTGCTGACGGTGGTTTTCGGCCTTGCGCTGATGGCCGGCCGTTGGGATTATTACCTGAGCGCCGGTTGGCTGCACGCCAAGCTGACCCTGGTGGTGCTGCTGCTCGCCTACCATTTCTACTGTGGTCGCCTGGTGAAGTCCTTCGCGGAGGGGACCAATCGACGCAGCCACGTGTTCTATCGTTGGTTCAACGAAGCCCCGGTCTTTCTACTCCTCGGAATTATCTTCCTGGTAGAACTCCAGCCCTTCTAAATTGCTCGTGGACGAGCCTGTGATACACTCGGGCTCGCCTGCTGACGCCAGTTAACGGGCGCGGAATTTGCTTCCTCGATGTCGATTGCCCGGCTCAGTCCGGGCGCCAATAACAACTATATCTCCGACATAACGTCCCGACAGCCAGTCCCTGGTCCCAGGAGCAACGAGCAATGACCGAATTTGAATTTGACACCCCCGTGGTGATGAGTCTGTCCAGCCATGACCCCTCCGGCAGTGCCGGTATCCAGGCGGACATCGAGACCACCGCCAGCCTCGGGTGTCATTGCACCCCCATCATCACAGCGCTGACCGCCAAGGACACCCAGGCCGTGAAGGATATCTCTCCGGCGGAAACCGGACTGCTGATCGAGCAGGCCCGCGCGATCCTGGAGGACATGCCGGTTCGCGCAATCAAGTTGGGCGTCATGGGCAGCGTGCAAAACATCGAAGCCATCCATACCATTCTTCGCGACTACCCGAACATCCCTGTGGTACTCGATCCGGTCACCGCGGAATTCAACAACGAATTGTTCGATGCCGCCGAGATCATCGCCGCCACCGAAGCCCTGCTGCTCCCATTGGCCACCATTGCTACCCCGGATCTGGTGGAGGCCCATGGCATGGCCCGGGAAGCCGACACTGTGGACGCATGCGCCCATGAGATCCTGGAGAGCGGCTGTCGCTACGTGCTCATCACCGGTTCCGTGCGCACCCCGGAGCATTACGAGAACAGTCTCTACGGCAATAGCCGTCTGATCCGGCAGTATCGATGGCCGCGAATCCGGATGATCAGCCACGGCTGTGGGGCGACCCTGGCGGCCAGCATCGCCTCCTATATCGCCCATGGCATCCGTCTGGAGGAAGCGGTGGAACAGGGCCAGAACTTCACCTGGCACGCACTCGCCGCCAGCCGTCGGCTGGGAATGGGCAGCTACATCCCAAACCGAATGCACTGGGCAGACAAGAACGGCAGAGTGGAAGAGAAAAAGCGGCAGTACTCCTAAGCTCGCCAGTCGCCAGCGCTCAGTTTCGGAGTGGGTTGCCAATCCGGTAAACTGGGCGGTTTCGGACGGGGCGGCAGATGATCGAAGGGCTCTACGCAATCACCAACGAGGACTTGATGCCCGGCGGTTTGCTTCTGGAAAAGACAGAAGCTGCGCTGCTAGGGGGTTGCCGCCTGGTGCAGTACCGCAACAAGATGGCTTCCGCGGAAGCCAAGCGTATAGAGGCTGCAAAGCTGCGCGAATTATGTGAGCGGCACGGCGCCTCACTCATCGTCAACGACTCGGTCTCACTGGCTTTCGACGTGAATGCGCACGGCGTCCACCTCGGGCAGGACGATGAAGCCGTCGATCGAGCTCGAGAGATCCTCGGCGACAAAGCCATCGTCGGCGCAACCTGCCACGCATCCCTCAGCCTCGCCAGGCGCGCCTGTGATCTGGGCGCGGACTACCTCGCTTTCGGCCGCTTCTTTCCGTCGCAAACCAAGCCGCAGGCGCCCCCTGCAGAGCTTTCGCTCATTGCCGAGATCAAAGCACAGCTGCACCTTCCCACGGTGGCCATCGGCGGAATCAACAGGGATAATGCAGCCTCTCTGATCGCCGCCGGCGCCGATTGCCTCGCGGTCAGCCATGAGCTGTTTCGGGGCGACGATCTCGACGAGATTCGCCGCCGCGCGGCGCAGTTCACCTCTCTTTTTCAAACCAGCACCGAGTCCAGACAGGAGCCTCAATGAGCCATTCGGACGATCTTTTCGAGCAGGCCCGCAAATACATTCCCGGCGGCGTCAACTCGCCGGTCCGCGCATTCAAGGCAGTGGGCGGCACGCCGCTGTTCGTGGAATCTGCCAAAGGCGCCTACGTTTATGACGCGGACGGTCGCGAATACATCGATTACGTTCAGTCCTGGGGTCCGATGCTGCTGGGCCACGCGCACCCGGAAGTACTTACGGCGGTGAAGGAACGGATCGACCTCGGCCTGAGTTTTGGTGCCCCCACGGAAATCGAAACCGTTCTGGCCAAGCGCCTGTGCGAGATGTATTCGAGCATCGACCTGGTGCGCTTCGTCAACTCCGGCACCGAAGCCACCATGAGCGCCATCCGGCTTGCGCGCGGATTCACCGGGCGCGACAAGATCATCAAATTTGAAGGCTGCTATCACGGTCACTCCGACTCCCTTCTGGTCAAGGCCGGTTCAGGCGCCCTGACGCTCGGCGTACCCAGCTCGCCCGGCGTGCCAGCCTCGCTGACCGAACACACACTGACGCTGACCTTCAACGATAGCGAACAGGTAAAGGAAGCCTTCCGCACCTATGGTGACCAGATTGCCTGCATCATCGTCGAGCCGGTCGCTGGCAATATGAACTGCATACCGCCGGTGCCCGGCTTCCTCGAGACTCTGCGCGAGCAGTGCGATCAGTACGGCAGCGTGCTTATCTTCGACGAGGTTATGACAGGCTTCCGCGTTAGTCTGACCGGCGCCCAGGGCTACTACGAAATCACTCCGGACCTGACCACATTGGGCAAGGTGATCGGCGGCGGCATGCCGGTGGGCGCCTTCGGCGGTCGTCGCGACATCATGGAGCAGATCGCACCGCTCGGTCCGGTTTATCAGGCGGGCACGCTTTCGGGCAACCCTATCGCCATGGCCGCCGGCTTGAAAACCCTCGAGCTGATTTCAAGGCCGGGTTTTTACGAGCCCGTGGTGGCACGCACTCAGCAGTTGACTGAGGGACTGGAAGTCGCCGCGAACGAAGCGGGCATCCCCTTCACTACCAATACCGTCGGCACGATGTTCGGCGGCTTCTTCACCGAAGAGAAACCGGTAACCAACTACCGACAGGTGATGGAGGGCAATACGGCGCGCTTCAACAAGTTCTTCCACCTGCTGTTGGATCAGGGCGTATACCTGGCTCCAGCTGCCTATGAAGCAGGCTTCATGTCAGCGGCGCATACCGAAAAGGACATCGCCGCGACCATCGACGCAGCACGGAAAGCCTTCAAGGCACTTTGACCTAAAATAAAACCGGGCGGCCGGCCTGCCGGTCGCTTCACGCTTCCCTTGCGGGCTTTTTCGCGCAAATAGCGCGTTTTTCCGCAGCATTTTCGGCAATACGCGCCAACAATTTGCATTCCGGCAAGACAAACTCCAAGGCGGCTTCTACACTCGTCTCAGTCAATCAAAAAAAAGATGAGTTTGTTTCAACATGCGTCAACTTGAAATTGAACGGGACGATGTGACTCTGGTGCTGGATACCCAGGGGCCGCGCAAAGGACCAACCCTGCTTTTCCTCCACGCCAGCGGCGAATCCCGTACGGTATGGACACCGCTCTTTTCCCAACTACGACCCAAGCATTGGCAACTGGCGGCACCGGACCTGCGCGGGCACGGCGACAGCGGCCGGTCAAAAGCTTATCGCGTTGACGACTTCATCAAGGATGGCTATCAGATTATCAATCGTCTGAAGGGCCGCCCGCTGGTGATCGTAGGCAGTTCAGTCGGCGGCTTGCTGGCTTTGTTGCTTGCGAAACAGTATCCCTTGTTGATCGATGGTCTCGTGCTGCTGGACGCGCCCAGCTATGCGACGCCTCCAGCGGTGGAGCACGACAGTCAATCGTTCATGAACACCATCACGAAGAAGCTGAACGCTTTTTCCTTCGTCGATCCGCAGCTCGCTTCAGGGCAACTGGAGAGAGAGATTCTTGCCGAACCGGCGCGCCTGGCCGAGGCAGCGCGTTCCGTCTCGGTGCCGACGCTTTATATGTATGGCAGTCGCGGCACGGGAATGGGTGAGAACACAGTGGAGCAATTACGACGGGACATCCCACACGTGGAAATCGGCGAAGTGGATGCAAGCTCCGCCAGAGAGAACTCTAAAGTAGTGTCCGATCGCATCGCCAGTTTTGTGCCGACACTGATCCCGGAAATCATTCACTGATCTGATCCGGCGCAATCCTGCGCCGGAGATCCTAACCGTTTCCCGATTACTCAGCCTGCTCTCCGAACAGTTCAATCAGGGCCTGGATCTGGCGCCGCGCATCTTCGCTGGCGTCGATGATCTTACAGCCGGCCCAATGGACGTGAGTATCTTCACTGCGCGACCAGAGACAATCCACCCCGATCGAAATCATTTCACAACCTTCGATTGCCTGCGGCAACTGCATATCCAACTGATAAATGCTGTCTGCGGTAAATGGGTGGTTGCCCATTATCATCAGCCCTTCCGTGTGCACATTGACCAAACGTCCCAGAAACGATTTGCTCACGCGATCGTAGATGTTGACCGGACCGCTGAGCACATGCCGCAGTAACTTGCGCTGCTCGGCTTGTTCGACATTAGCCATTATGTGTCTCCGGTTGAATTGCCTCCGCTCTTGCGTTGAGATTCTGCAGAATGTTTTCGAGCGCACGCTCAAAGAAAGGCTTGGAACTGCCGGCAATGACTTTGGCTTTTCCGGACAACATCCCCCGGGCCAACTCCAGGCCTGACCTCATCGCCACCTTCTTGCCCATTTGATCCACCAGCATGTACTGCATGGTTTTGGAATTGTACCAGGCTACCTTGAGCCGCTTGCCGCCCTCGAATTCGAACCATGTGCCGAATTCAATCATTTTCAGGTTTTCCACCATCTTCTGTTCTTCGGGCGTGATTTTCTGATTCAGCTCCTCGTCACGGCCGGCTTTTTCCGCCGCTTCGGTTTCGAGCTTGGTGCGCACTGGCGCCGGCGCCGGTGCGGGCTTTTTGCTTTGCAGAACCATTTTCTGCAGCGAAACCAAGGCCTCGATCAGTTTTTTCGCTTTGCCCTGGTCATACCCGATGGTCTCAAAGCCGGTTTCGATGACTTCCAGCAGCTCATCGAGCATTTCCAGGTGCTGACTCTTGTCCTTGACCTCAATCGCGGTGTTGATACTGGAGATGATGTCGTCGACTGCTCGCAAGGCATTCTTCCAGGACTCCGACTTCTCGCCATAGCGCAACAGGAGGAAGGCCAGATAATCGGACCAGGGCTGTAACAAAAGCAGCAGAACCGCGGACGGCAGATCCTTGCCGTCGGTGCGCGAGCGAACTTCCTGATTGACGCGAATCTTCACTTCCCGCAGTTTCTCTTCGCCCTGGGCTTTTTCCATTGCCCGCTTTTCCATCAGATCCTGGCGTCGGGCGATCTTCTTCACGTAGGAGCTGAAATCAAGCAACAACTCCGCAAAAATCCGCACGTCGTTTTCGAATTCCTCCAACACCCGCGAGACTGTTTCCTTGATCTTGTCGTACATCTCGTACTGAGCTGTGCCGTCATTACTGACCCAGCGAGTACCGGCTTCCGCAAGATTGTTCAGCAGCAGACGGGCGGGATGTTCGGCCTTCTCGAAGAAGGTAGCGTCGATAAAAGCGATTTTGAGGAAAGGCGTATGCAGGTAGCTGAGTAATGCCTTGACCGAGTCGGGAAGTTGTTCATCCGAGAGCATGTATTCGAACAGCATGCCCACCAGATCGATGGTTTGCATGTCGTCGGGGTCGACACGCCCATCTTCGCTCTCCTCCTTGAGCTGCGCTACCAGCTGCTGGCCCGCCAGAGCAATGTTCTGAGGTGCGAGGCTACCGGGACCGGCTGTAACCGGCACGTTGGCCGCACTGCCGCTGACGGAAAAAGCCTGCATCTGCAAAGTTTGCAGCGCACTGACCAATTGCTGATTAGAGTAGACCGGAGCCGAAAGTCCCGGCGCGGGACCAGGCGCCGCCGCACTTCCCGGGGCAGGCGCAGAATAGCTCGGCGGCTGTGGCTGCGAGGCCCACGTTGGACGCGCAGCCGGCACAGGCGCGCCGGCGTCGGAAAGAAAATGTTGCAAGGTCCGAATCGCCTGAATCATTCCCTGCTGGTATTGGTCGTGTGCCGGTCCACTCTGATCCCTATCGAACAAGGGTTTCGGATCGCCGGCAGGCGCTTGTTGTTCGACAGCCTGCTCGCCCTGCCCCATTTCCGCCGACGTGCTTTCAGCTGGCGAAGACCCGAACGGCATGGCCCCGCCGACGGAATAGCGCAGATTGCTCAGGATTCCCTGCTGGGCGAGATAGGCATTCACGTCCTCGAGAACTCGCCCGAGCGAGCCCGAGAGTTCCACGTCGAATACCTTGTAGGCGATGATCTTGGATTTGGTACTCAGTGCGGGGTTGATCAGCGTCTTACGCAAGGCCTCGCAAAACTGCAGGGGGCTGACGGGATTGTTGCTGTCGCGAACCTTCACTCCCTGATTGAGAACCGCCAGGCGCTGATTGAGGGACCAGAGTTCTTCACCGAAGGCTTCTCCAGTGCGGTTGGCGATAGAAGACAGCGCAATGGTTTCTTCCAGATCTTCGTTGTCCACTAACGACAGCATGTCGCTGCGGTATTTTTCTTCGCCAGTCTGGGTATTGAGTCGCCCTTGCTTGAATTTGACGAAGCCCTCTCCAAGACAACCGGCGAAACGCTGCCTCAGACCGTCGCGGTTACGGCGCAACAGCCGGCTGATCTCCAGCAGCTGCCGCGCTTCTTCGTTGGACTTGGCTTTGTCGACGAACTCCAGCAGCTTTTCGTCGAGGGCGCTTGCGAAACTATCAAAGAGTGTTCGGCTGTGTTCAAGGGTAATCTTCTGACAGCCTTTCAGGTGGGAGACGATCGTGGCCTCGGGGTAGTGGCCGACATTTGTTCCGCGGGTATCGCTCACATCGTTGGTGAATTCACTCATGTTTATCCGTACTTGCCAGTCAGCTTCGCCCGCACATGTGCAAGGGCTCTATTTTGAGTGTAGCCAAAAAGCGAAAACTTGATTGAAACCTGCCCGCTCGGTTTGCATCAGCAAATCGTACTGCAGGTACTGCCCAGATCCGCGGCGAGGAAAATACCGAGGCTACCGTTCACCCGCGAAACAAGGACCTGCTCGCGATACTAACAGCATAGTAGTAAACGGAATAGATTCGCCTGAATCTACAACGCAAAGAAATGTATGGCAAGGCTGAGAGGAGTCGCACCCGCTATCAGCGCAGCACTTCACCGGCGGCGACTAGGTTGTGGAGGGCTTTGGCGGTGCGGCTGCCCTCGGCTGCATGACGCAAACCCTGACGGGCAAACTGAACCGAACGGTCACCATTGCCAAGGCCGCGGTAAGCTTCTGCGATCAGCAGATACAACTCGGCTTCGCGGCGGTTGATGCGCAAGCCGCGCTCTGCGCTGGCGATTGCCGCCTGCCAGTCGCGAGCGGCAAGTTGGCTGCGCGATTCCTCCAGCAGGCGATCCACTGCCCGTTCCGGCTCCTGCTTCGGTATCGCCGGCGCAGGCCGGGACGCCGACCCGGTCTCCGACTCTGGTGCCGGTGCCGGTGCCGGTGCCGGGGTATAGGTCGCACAGCCAGCGAGTACGAGTGCGGATGAAATCAGGCCGAGGGCTGCGCCGCGCATAAATACGGTCCCTGGATTTCTGTTTAACTTCTTCATCTGGGACTCCATAGACCTTTCAGCCAATGCACTACCGGGTTTTGGCGGTATTCACAGTGACCCTTGATGCGCGGCTCGCTTCCCTTCACGAAGGGAATCAACTCACTGCCCACGCAGTTGGCCCCGCCAAGCGTCGCGTTGTGAGGGTCGACCCATAGATATTCCACGTTGGTCGGCTTTACCGGCAACAGTGGACGGGAAGACAGCTGAGCAAATAGATCAGACCAGACCGTCAGTGCGCCCGTGGCACCCGTTAGCGGTGTCGGTCCATTGTCATCGCGGCCGATCCAGACCACACCCAGGTGATCGCCGCTGTAGCCCGCGAACCAGCTATCGCGCTGCTCGTTGGTGGTTCCGGTTTTTCCAGCCACCTGCCACTGCTCGTCGAGAATCTGGTAAGCGCTGCGTCCGGTACCTTCGCGCATGGTCGCCTGCAACGCATACTGCAGTAAATGCATTACATCCGCTTCGAAGCGGGTCTCGGAAACGAGTGGGTAGCGCTTGAGTGCCTGGCCGCGCGAATCCAGCACGGAGAGAATGGCCCGTTGTTCGGTAAAGATACCCTCGGAGGCGATGGTCTGATAAAGCTTACTTACCTGCAGCGGCGACAAATCCACAGCGCCCAACAGTACCGATGGTAAGGCCGGGACATCATCCTCGAGGCCGAGACGACGCAGCGTTGCAAGCACGTCCTCTACTCCCAGCTCGGTCCCCAGTCGGGCAGTCGCCTGGTTGTAGGATTTTGAGAGCGCCTGATAGAGAGGTACCTGTCCGTGGGCCTCACGCGAAAAATTGCGCGGCTGCCAGCTTTGTCCGCCTGCCGATTCCACCGTGATGGCGGAATCATCAAGCGGCGTGATCAGGCTGTACTGTTCAGGTTTGCTCAGCGCCGTCAGATAGACCGCCGGCTTCACCAGTGAGCCGATCGCACGATGAGCATCCAGCGCACGATTGAAGCCGTTGTACTTGCCGTTTCGGTCGCCCACCACCGCCAGCACCTCGCCATTTCCGACGGCTTCCACGACCACCGCGCCCTGCAGGGTATCCGAGGTCATTCCGTATTTCTGCTCCAGCTGCCGCAGGCGGTTGGCGAGACTGCTTTCGGCAGCCTTCTGCACCGTTGGCGACAATGTGGTGAAAACCCGCAAGCCCTCGCTGCGCAGATCCTCCGGGCGGTAGTCCCGTTGCAATTGTCGCTTCACCAGTTCGATGAAGGACGGATAGCTGTAGATGCTGTCGCTGTTGCTTTTCACCAGGTCCAGAGGCTGTTGGCTGGCAAGGTCCTTGTCCCGGGTGGTGATCAGGCCCGAGTCCGCCATCACCTCCAGGACGAGATTACGACGGGCGGTGGCTCGCTCCGGATGTCGCCACGGGTTGTAATAGGACGCGCCCTTCACCAGCCCCACGAGCAGTGCAATCTGATGGACTTCCAGTTCATTCAAGGGCTGCCGGAAGTAGTGCTGGGCGCCCAGAGCGAAGCCGTGGATGCCGCGCGAGCCACTCTGCCCGAGGTAGACTTCATTGAGGTAGGTTTCGAGGATCTCCGCCTTGCTGTAGCGGGCATCCAGGGACAGCGCCATCAGCGCTTCAAGCGCCTTGCGGACCAGGCTCCGCTGCTGGTTCAGATAGAAATTCTTTACCAGTTGCTGAGTAAGGGTGCTGCCCCCCTGCACGACGCCTCCGGCCCTGATATTGGCCAGAGTGGCGCGAGCGATTGAGCGCAAGGAAATCCCGTGATGACGAAGAAAATCCCGATCCTCCACAGCGATCAGCGCTTCGCCCAGCAGCGGCGGAATGTCTTCCAGTCGAACCAGCAGCCGGTCTTCCATGTGGGCCGGGTAGATGCCGCCAATTTCCTGTGGCTCCATTCGCACCAGGGGCAGATCCCGGCCCCGGCCATCCTGGAGATCCGCCACGATGCCCGCCGCGGAAAAGCGCGCAGCGAAGGTCAGTGCCGGCTCCTGCTTGTCCCAGAAGCCAAACCCGCGGCTGTGGACCCGCACCCAGTCGCCCTCGATCGCCACCTGCCCGGGACGGCCGGCGCTGCTGGAGAACTGGTAGCCGAGCCCGCGCAGCTCCTCGAGAAAGGCCTCACGCTGCAGCGGCAATCCAGCGTAGAGCTCGAGCGGGCGCGCGTAGACCCGAGCCGGCAAGGCCCACTTCTTTCCCTCGAATTTGCTGCGAACCACGTAATCCAGATAGACGACCCCGAGCACCGCGATGGCCAGCGGGATCAGCGCCCACTTCCACCAGCGGCGCATGGCCGATAGCACGCCGCCCCGTTTGCGGTTCTGGCGGGACTTGGCGGTGGATTTTCGGCGTTTGAGATTAGAGCGCTTGGTCATCGGAAAAAATCGGGGAGGAAATCCTTGCGGCGCAGGATCTGGCAAGTGGCGCCCGTAAGATGCACTACCCGGGACGAGCGCCCGTCAGATCCTGGCGGTAAACGAATTTAGGTAACCAAGTTTAGCTGCGCGCCAGGGCATTATCGAGGAGACTTTATCGCCTGAGGCCAAATCCGCATAATGCATCACTGATTTGAACCCACCTCAAAAAGCGAGCAATTCATGAGCAAATATCACGTCTATGGCATCGGGGCCGCCCTGGTGGATACGGAGATCGACGTAAGCGATGCGGATCTCGAACGATTCGGCATCCAGAAAGGCGTGATGACGCTGGTTGACGAAGACCAGCAGCACGTGCTGATGAACCAGCTCTCGGATCATCTGGTGCACTCCAATCGCGCCTCGGGCGGATCCGCCGCAAACACCATCATTGCTGCCAGCTATTTCGGTGGCAAGAACTTTTACTCCTGTAAAGTCGCCGATGATGAGAACGGCGAGTTCTACATCAACGATTTGCGCGCGGCAGGAGTGGATTACCACCACAACGGCCAGCCGGAGAAAGGGATCACCGGCAAGTGTCTGGTCATGATCACCCCGGACGCCGAGCGAACCATGAGTACCTATCTCGGGATGAGCGCCTCATTGTCGACCGCTGAGCTGCATCCCCACATCGTCCCGGAATGTCAGTACGTGTATATCGAGGGCTACCTGGTCTCCTCGCCCACCGGCAAGGCGGCGGCCATCAAGCTGCGCGAACTGGCGCAGGCGCATGGTGTGAAAACTTCGCTGAGCCTCTCGGACCCGGCAATGGTGGACATCTTTGGCGAAGGCCTGAAGGAGATGGTCGGTGAGCGAGTGGACCTGCTGTTCTGCAACGAACAGGAAGCGAAAGGCTTTACCGGCACCGACTCCGTGGAACACGCCGCTGAAGCGCTAAAGCAGTATGCCAACAGCTTCGCCATCACTCGTGGTGCCCGCGGCGCGCTGCTCTTTGACGGCAGCGACATGATCGAGGTTGCCGCCCAATCGGTGAAGGCGATCGATACCAACGGCGCTGGAGACATGTTCGCGGGCGCCTTCCTTTATGCCATCACACACGGCCATTCCTTCGCTGTGGCCGGCGAACTGGCAAGTGCGGCATCAGCGCGTCTGGTCACCCAATACGGGCCCCGCTTGCCGGCAGAACAGCACACCGAAATCAAGCGGCTTGTTATCGGCGGCTAGTCAAAAAAAGGCAGGACTTCAGTCCTGCCTTTTTTCCAAGCTTCAGTCTCCCCTCGCGGGAAGCCAGAAGGACACTTCCAGTCCTCCTCCCTCGCGATTGCTGACGCTCAAACTTCCCCCGTGCGCCTCGACGATCTCCCGGCTCAGGGAAAGGCCCAGTCCCGTGCCTGACTTTTTTGTCGAGTAAAACGGCAGCAAGGCATGCTGCAGTACGCTGTCGGACATTCCCGCACCCCGATCGCGCACGTCGATGCGCGTGCGCAAGCGGTCGCTACGTACTTCAACTTCAACGTCCTCGGGTTCGCTCCCCGCTTCGACCGCATTTTTCAGCAGGTTCAGCATCACCTGCTGAATCTGCACCGGATCGAAGCAGCCCGGGCCTTCGGGCAGCGGCTCGCGCACCCGAAACTGGATCATCTCGTTAAGAGATTCCACAAAGGAGCGCCAGTCGACCACTTCGGACTGCGGCGCCGGCAGCTTGGCAAAACGGGCATAGCCATCGATAAACTTTTTCAGGTAAGCACCGCGTTCTTCGATACTGGCGAAAACAGTGGCGAGTCTGGACGAATCGCCGCGCCGCACCAGTTCACCACCGGAATGCGCCAGGGACGTAATCGGGGCCAGAGAATTGTTCAGCTCATGGCTGATCACGCGTATCACTTTTTTCCAGGTTGCCACTTCCTGGCGGGTGAGCTCGCGGGTCAGTTGTTTGAACAGATACAGGTGATGCGGGCGGGTATTCAGGGTGAAGTGTCCGTGCGAGAGATGGAAGACCTCCTCCTCGCCCCCACTGGCGACCGTTATCAAGCCTTCACGTTGCTCGCGTACGGGATCGAGCAAGTCCGGTTGAACGTCGCCGACCAGCTCTTCGAAGTCGAAGCCTTCGATGCGCCTGCCAGCACGGAACAACTTCCGCGCCGCCGTGTTGGAATAAACCACGTGTCCCGCCAAATCGGTCAGCACCAGCGCGGTGGGCGTCGATTGAATGACCGTGTCCAGCAGGAGCTCTCGCTGAAACAGGTTTTGCCGCTCGGCTCGCAGTACGTCGCCAATTTCGTTGAAGGCTTTGACCAGCGCACCGATTTCATCACGACGATCCGTGCCGAGGCTCACGCTGAAATCCCCGTCGCGATAAGAGGCGACGCCATCAGCTAAAGCCTGCAGGATGCGATTGATCGGACGCGTGACTTGTCGCGTCAAGATCACAGTGATGATGAGGCCCGGCAGTGCGCCGAGGGTAATCCCGAGCCATAGAGAGCCGGTTTCGCGAGTGATGAGCGCGCCGAATAAAAGTCCGAGCAACAGCGCGACGCTGGCGACGAACTGAAATCGTCCTTCGAGGGAATAGCGAATCACGCACCGGCACCGCTGGAATCTTTGAGCCCGAACTTTTCCATGCGCCGATAGAGTGCCTGACGACTCAGCCCCAACTCTCGCGCCGCATTGGCGATCACGCCGTTGTGTTTCTTCAGGGCGGTTTCGATCTCTTTCGCGTCCGGTTCGGCAGCCTCGCGCTTGGGGCTGGGCAGGTCCAGATCGCGCACTCCAATCAGATCCCCGGCGGCCAGCAGGAGCGCCCGCTGCACGTGATTGCGAAGTTCGCGCACATTGCCGGGCCATTGATACGCGAGGATTGCGTCCTCGGCCTCGCTGGAGAAGCCCCGGCCGGCCGGCAGCATGCTGCGCGCGATCAACAGGGCATCTTCGGGCCGCTCGCACAGTGCGGGTACGCGCAGCTCAATGACATTAAGACGGTAATAAAGGTCTTCGCGAAAGCGGCCTTCCCGCATCAACGCGGGCAAATCGGCATTGGTCGCGCTAATCAAACGCACTCTCGCCTTGCGGGTTCTGGTGCTGCCGAGCCGGTCGAATTCACCGGTCTGCAGCACTCGCAGCAGCTTCACCTGCCCCGCCAGAGGCAGGTTGCCGATTTCGTCGAGGAACAGAGTGCCTCCGTCCGCCGCTTCGAAGCGGCCCTCCCTCGCCTTGTTCGCCCCTGTGTAAGCACCCGCCTCCGCGCCGAAAAGCTCGGCTTCCATCAATTCCGAAGGCAGCGCACCGGCATTAACCTTCACGTAAGCGGCATCGCTCACTGCCGAGTTTCGCTGGACGATGTCGGCAATCAGTTCCTTGCCCGCGCCGTTCGGGCCGGTGATCAGCACCGGCAGATCGGATCGCGCGACCCGAGCAGCGAGACTGGCCAGTTCCTGCATGGCGTCGCTATCGTAGATCAATCCGCCGAGATCGAATTCCCTTGCCAGCTTGTCCCGCCGGGTTTGACGCTGGTGATGGAGCTTGCGGTTTTCCCGCGCGAGCCCGCCCAGCTGCAAGAGGTTGCGAACAGTCGCCACCAGCTTGGCATCATCCCAGGGCTTGGAGAGATAATCGGCCGCGCCGCTCTTTACCAGCCCCACCGCCATTTCCAGATTGGTCCAGGCGGTGAGCAGAATCACGGGCAGGTCCGGCTGAGCCTGCCGGATGTCTCTGAACAACTGCGCGCCCTCCTCGCCCGAGGTGGTGTCCGCGGAGAAATTCATGTCCTGGATAACGAGGTCGAAATGATCGCCGGCTAGCATATCGAGACCTTCCTGCGGCGACTGCGCCGAGTCGGTGTCGATATCGTGCAACGAAAACAACAGCTCTATCGCTTCGCAAACGCTAACGTTGTCATCGATTACAAGAATTTTCGGCATCGGGAGTCCTCAGGAAAACGGGCGGACCTGGTGATCCACCCGAGCCATTCTAGTCGAAACCAAAAGTGCTTCCCAACTCAGACACTTCGGGTCGCCAAAGAAGGACTGATCAGAGTCGCCCGTTGCGCTGGCCCAAGTACCGCCAGCTGACTGATGATCAGCAGACCGAAGATCGCCGGGGGAATGAATCGCCAGTCCAGCGCAGGCAGGCTGAACTGGGTACCCAGCCACCAGCTCATCAGAAAGGCCAGGATTATGCCAAGAAGAACCCCAATGCCGGCAATCAGCAGCGACTCCGTCATGAAGTAGCGCAGAACGTCGCGACGGGTCGCACCGAGCGCGCGCCGTGTACCAATCTGCTTGCGGCGTTGGTTCACGTTGAAGGCTGCAAGACCGATAATCCCCAGCGCGGTAACCGCAACGAGCAACAGGCTGACGCCGGACAGCAACTGGATCATCGCCGAATCGCGGGAATAGCTTTCCGCCATGTGGTCGGCCAGCGTGCGGACCTCGATCACCACCCGGTTGCGGCTGATTTCCTGCAATTTCGTTTCGATCTCCGCCACCATCTGACCGGCGAGCCCCGGTTCGACGCGCACCACATACCCGCCTAAAGGACCCTCGGCGATTGCGCCGCGCAGAAGCACGTGATCCAGATTGTTCCAGTTCACCCACGCCCCCTGCATATGCTCCACCACGCCGATGACCCGCGAGGTGTCATTACCGGCGTCGTAAACCAGCTTGCCGACGGCCAGCTCGCCTTCGCCGAACAAGCCGTCGGCGGTCGCACGGGTGATGACGATGGATTCCGGCATGAAGGTTTCACCGGGCCGGTATTCAATTTCGTCGGCGCGAAACCAGCGGCCCGACTCGAGTTTGAGGCCGAGCGTTTCCGGCGCTCTTTCATCGACGTTGTAGTAGTTTGCGTTGGTGACGGCCTGCTGACTCGGCGCGATCGGCTTATCTGAATAGCCGCTGTTCGCGCCACTGCCCGACAGTGGAACGCCGTCCATGTAAGCCGCATTCACCACCCCGGGCATCGCGCGCAAAGCGTCAAGGTCCTGGCGAATCGACTCGCGGTGGTCATAGCTCGCACCGAAGCCATAGGTTCCGACGAATATCAGGTTCTGATCATCCATGCCGGTATCGCGCCCCATCTTTTCCGAGCGCTGGTCGGTGATGAAAGCTGCATTGACCACGATCGCCAAAGTGATCGCAATTTGCATCGCGATCAGCAAGGGGCCGGTTTTGCTCCGCAGCATGGCGGAAAGTATCGGTCGAATTTCCATAATCTTATTCCTCGCAAGGATGTTTCAAGCTGATAAGCCGCGTTATTGTGTCTTGAGGTAACCGGCAGGTGGCACCCGGCAGATCTGCCAGGCCGGCCAGAGGCCTGCGGCGATGCTGGCCAGGACGGCGGTGGCGAAAGCGACCATGAGCATTTCGCCATCCATCATGAGTCGCCCGTCGTAACGGTACATTCCCTTGACGGCCAGCAGACCCAGTGCAGACAGCCCCAGACCGAACACCCCCCCGAGCAGTCCAATGCATCCGCACTCCACCAGCTGCTGACGGAACACCTGCAGACGTGAAGCTCCCAGGGCGCGCCGCACGCTGATTTCTCCGGCGCGGCCAAGGAACTTGGCGAGGAGCAGCCCCACTGTATTCAGCAAGCAGACGATCAGGAAAAGCGCCGACAGTCCCACCAGCACCCTGTTGTCGTCGCCGACCACTTCCTGAATCTCCATCCACTCCGCTGGCGTGGCCATCAGGATTTGATTAGGTCGAGCGCTACGACCAAGCTCCGCCTGCTCCTGCAGGTAGGCGCTCAGGAAATCGCGATAACGCGCCTGCTGGTCGGGCGTATCCAGCTGAACCCAGTACTGCAGCCAGGCACACTCGGAGTTGTTGAAGGCATCGAAGTCCGCGATGTTCACCATCTTCCAGCAGTTGGTGCTGCCACCGCGCTGCGGTTGCAGCGTTTCATAGAGCTGCGCCGGGAGATAAAAGGGTTCGCTGTCACGAAACGCGCCCGTGGTGGGATCATAGAATTTCGGGTAGGGATTCCACTCGTCCAGTACACCGACGACGGTGTAGTCCCGGCTGTCGATTCGGATGGTCTGCCCGACGCTGTTTTCTCCGGCAAATACCTTGTCGTTAGTCTCCTTGGAAAGCACTGTCACGAACTCGTCAGTTTGATCTGCTCGAGCATCCCAGGCGGCTCCATACTCGAAGGGCACATCGAACATGGCAAAAAAGTCGCTGGTGGCCATCCGGCCCATTTCGATGAATGGCGCAACGTCTTTATTGGCCGGCTCGATGACACCGGCAACCCGGAAGGTATAAGTCTTGTGAGTGGGAATGCCCGACTCATGCAGCGCTTTCGCATCGCGATAGGTCATCTGCTCGGGCGGCAACTCCGGCCGGTCTTCGAAGTAAGGCTGGGCCGGATCCCAGGTATCCACCCCCACTACATAGAGCACATCGTTTTTCCACCAGATCGGGTTACCCGACATGGTGTGATAGAGAGTGAGCATCGTCATGAAGGCGCCGATGCCGACGGCGATCGCCGCCACCATTAATGCACTGAGCACCGGATTGCGCCTGATGCTGAGCACCGCCAGTTTGATGTAATAGTTGAACATGGCAATCCTCCTAGTTTTCCGCAACGGCAGCTTGGCGCCCGCGCACGGGCTGCTGAAGAATTGCTGGATCGCTTACCTGGCCGTCCATCACATGGACATTGCGGTGGGCACGGCGGGCCAGCTCCGGATCGTGGGTGACCATAATGATGGTGGTACCGGCTTCGTTGATATTTTCCAGCAGTTCCATGACCTGACGTGCCATTAGCGAGTCCAGGTTCCCGGTCGGTTCGTCGGCCATGATCACGCGCGGGCTGCCGGCGATCGCCCGAGCGATGGCGACGCGCTGCTGCTGGCCGCCGGACAATTGCGAGGGCAGATGCTTCATACGCGAACCGAGGCCCACCATCTCCAGTGCTTCCTTGATTCGGCGCCCGCGTTCTTCCGACTTGAATCCGCGGTAGCGCAGCGGCACATCGACGTTGTCCCAGAGGTTCAGGTCCGGAATCAGGTTGAAGCCCTGAAAAATGAAACCGATCTTCTGGTTGCGGATCTTTGATCGGGCGTTATCGCTGAGCTTCGAGACGTTTTCGCCATCGAGCATGTAGGTGCCGCCATCGAAGTCCTCCAGCATGCCGGCAATGTTCAAAAACGTGGTCTTTCCCGAACCCGAAGGTCCGGTGACCGAAACAAACTCGCCCTCGTGCACCTCGAGGCTGAAGTCCCGCAGCGCGTAAGTCTGCACGAGGTCGGTCCGGTACACCTTGCTGATGTTCTGCATGTTCAACATGTTCTTCTCCATACCGCACTACGCGGTTGATTGTTTGAATGAAAGTCCGCAGCTGTGCGGTTTAGTCCGAGAGATAAACTGACTCTGCGTTCTTGAAGACATCGGTCGACGAAATGACCACCCGATCGCCTGCCTGCAAGCCAGACACGATTTCCACTTCGTTCACGCTGGCCGAGCCCGCCTGAATCGGGGTACGAATCGCAAGGCCGTCGCGAACCACGTAAGCCATGCGACCCGAGCCGGAGTCGAGGAAGGGCCCGCGCTGCACGGTCAGCACATCCTCTTTCACCTCCATCACGATGCGCACGGACACTCGCTGGTTCTGTCGCAGGTCCTGCGGGACATCGCCGTCGAAGCGCACCCGCGTTGTGACCTGGGAGTTATGCACCTCAGGGGAGACCGCGGTGACGATGCCCTGGTAAGTCGATGAGCCGTAGCTGATTTCGCCAGGCATGCCGAGACCCAGAGCATCGGCATAGGACTCGGGGATTTGCGCCTCCACTTCAAGCGCGCTGAGATCGACAACCGTCAGCAAGGGCGTGTTGGCCGCAACCGTCGCCTTCTGTTCGACGGCAACATTGCCGATCATGCCGTTCACAGGCGAGCGAATGATGAGTTCATCCGAGCGGCGCTGCAGGTTGTCCACCACCAGCTGCTGTTGATCGACTTCCAGCTTCGCCGTACGTAATTCGAAGGCAAGCGAGTCTTTCGCCAGTGAGGCGTTTTCGACGGCGTGCTTGTACTCCACGTCCGCCATGGCCTTTTCGTCCAGCGCCTTTTCCATTTCCTGTCGGCTCATCACTCCCTTCTCGTGGGAAAGCGTAGCCCGTTCGGCTTCGCGCTGAGCGGCGTCGAGGCGCACCTTGGCCAGATCCACGGCCTGCTGGTTTTGCAGCTGCGCCGATCGCGTTTCAATCTTCTGGCGCTCCCAGGCAACGGTAAGGCTTTCGAGATTTGCCCTCGCGCGGTCCAGTTCGTTGATGACGTCCGGACTGTCGATGCGGGCGAGCACCTGGCCTTGCTCGACGTTGTCGCCGGCCTGGACTTCGAGCGTGACGCTTCCCAGCGCCGCCGCATAAAGCGTTGGTGCCACGGCGGCAACGACGCGCCCGGTTACACCCACCTCACGGACAAAATCACCTCGCTCGACCGTTGCCATGCGAACGCGATCGAGCGGTATCGCAATCTCCGATCGCGCCCAGCGGTTGTAAGCGGGCACGGCAACCGTCAGTAGCAGCGCGAGTGCGCCACCGATGAGGCTGAAGGTTTTGATCTTTCGACGTCTGGCCGGGCCTGCATCGACCACCAGATCCTGGGCGGAAGTATCGCGAATCATCGCTGCTCTCTCTTTTTTTTTCCGAGCCTGCCCAACAGGGGCGGGTTCTAAGTACTGAGGCGGCGATAGCAACGGCTGTGCCACGGAGGGATTTTCGCCGCAAGCCCTTGTGCGGCAAGGGATTCAGAGCAGACGGACACACTCATACAGGGAAGCGGACACTGTCCAGAAGTGTCCGCGAGTGTCCGGCGGACACGTTGGACGAGTGACGAAAAGGCATGCGCGAGCCCGCCTGTGAGGCTCGCTCGTTTGTGCAGGGGATGAGAAAAGCGGCGGGTCGACTCGGATTCGAGTCTATACCTCTTCGATTTCCGGCACGATGTCCTTGGTATCGTGTGGATTGAATTCAAGGATGAACATATGCCAGAGCGTAAAGAACAGTGCGGCGATCAGCGGGCCTACGACAAAACCGTGAATCCCAAATAAAGCCAGGCCACCGAGCGTGGAAAACAGAACGATATAATCCGGCAGCTTGGTGTCGCGACCCACCAGAATGGGACGCAGGATGTTATCCACAGTGCCGATAACGAGCACACCGAAGGCGATCAGCGAAAGCGCCTGCATGTAGTCGCCGATGGCGAAAAGATAGATCGAGACCGGAAACCAGATCAGCGCCGTTCCCACAGCCGGAATGAGTGAGGCCACAGCCATCAAGGCCGCCCAGAGAATCGCGGGCTGCACGCCGAGCACCCAGAAGATCATGCCACCCAGTGAACCCTGAACCAGCCCCACCACCAGATTGCCTTTCACAGTGGCGCGGGTCACTTCGGAGAACTTCGCAAACAACTGACTCTCGCGCTCGTCATCGAGCGGAAAGGCAATTTTCAACCAGAATACGATCTTGTGCCCGTCCCGCAACAGAAAGAAGGCGAGATACAGCATCAGACCAGTGCTGAGCAGGAAGGACAGCGTATTTTGGCCGATGTAGAGAGAGCGCTCGGCGAGAAAGTTTGCGGCGGTCCCCACCATGCTGCTGGCCTGCTCCCGCAGGTCGGCCAGATTCACCCCCAGTGACTGCGCCTGCTGCTCGATCACCGGAAAAGCCTGCTCGATGCGATTCAGGTACTTCCCGAAGTCCAGCTTGCCCGCTTCGTAATCAGCGTAAAGCTGAGCAGCTTCGTTGAGCACCGAGGTAAATACCAGCAACACCGGCAGCACCACCACGAAGACGGCGATGACCAGGGTGAAAACAGTGACGGTGTTGGGAAATTTTGGGAATAGGCGCAGAAGCGCCTTGTGTACCGGTAGAAAAAGTACCGCGAGGATCGACGCCCACAGAATCGGTGCCAGGAAGGGCGACAGAACCCAGCCAAAAGCCAGCGACGCAGCAATGAGTACCCAGACAAAGATTCGCTTTTCCTGAATGGTGTAC
Source organism: Proteobacteria bacterium 005FR1 (assembly GCA_026192395.1). Classification (GTDB taxonomy): domain Bacteria; phylum Pseudomonadota; class Gammaproteobacteria; order Pseudomonadales; family Cellvibrionaceae; genus WACF01. The sequence goes on along the minus strand of WACF01000001.1, from coordinate 3,593,982 downwards.
TCGGGTTTGGTCTCCAGCACCTCAGCCTCCGGATTTTTTGTCGCCTTTGTTATTGAAGACCGAACGGTTCCGTTTATTTGACGAAAACGCGCGCGTTTCTGAACATGCGCATCCAGGGGCTATCCTCTTTCCAGTCGTCGGGGTGCCAGCTGTTGGTCACCGCACGGAATACCCGCTCCGGGTGGGGCATCATGATAGTGGCACGGCCGTCAGTGCTGCACAAGCCGGTGATGCCCGCCGGCGATCCGTTGGGATTGGCGGGATAGCGTTCGGCAGTACGGATGTGGTTGTCCACAAAACGCATGCTTACCAAACCGCTGCTGTCGCAGCGCTGGAACGCATCGGGATTGGCAAATTCGGCTCGGCCTTCTCCGTGCGCGATCGCCACTGGCATGTGGGAGCCGGCCATTCCCGCCAGCAGCACCGAGGGCGACTGCTGGATTTGCACCAGACCGAAACGGGATTCGAACTGTTCGGATTCGTTCTTCACGAAGCGCGGCCAGTGCTCGGTGCCGGGAATCAGCTCCCGCAAGGTGGACATCATCTGACAGCCATTGCAGACGCCGAGGCTGAACGTTTCCGGGCGATGGAAGAAGCGCTGAAACTCATCGCGCACATTGCTGTTAAACAGCACGGTCTTGGCCCAGCCTTCGCCCGCGCCCAGCACATCCCCGTAAGAGAAACCACCGCAAACCACCAGGCCGATAAAGTCGGCAAGTGTAACTCGGCCCGCCAGCAGATCGCTCATGTGAACGTCCACCGCGGTAAAGCCGGCGCGATCAAAGCAAGCTGCCATTTCCACCTGGCTGTTCACGCCCTGCTCGCGAAGGATGGCCACTTTCGGTCGGAGCCCGGAGGCAATGAAGGGAGTGGCGATATCTTCGTTGATGTCGTAGGACAGCAGCACGGAAAGGCCGGGATCGTCCTCCCGGATCTGCTCGTATTCCTGACGGGCGTTTTCCGGATTGTCGCGCATGGCTTGAATGCGATAGCTGGTTTCGCTCCAGAGCGTTTCCAGGTCGGCGCGTGTGCCGGTGAAAACAGTCTCGTCGCCGCGCATGAATCGAAGCTGCTCATCCGCTGATACCGTGCCGAGCTCGTAGACGACATCGGCGAGACCGGCATCGGCAAATACCTTGCGCAGGTGATCCAGATCCGCTTCACGCACTTGCAGTACTGCGCCGAGCTCTTCGTTGAAAAGCGCATTCAGCACGGCATCCCCACCGACACTGTGGCAGAGCGAACTCAGATCCACCGCAAAGCCGCAGCGGCCGGCGAAGCTCATCTCCGCGAGAGTCGCGAACAGACCGCCGTCGGAGCGATCGTGGTAAGCGGCGATCAGATGGTTGGCGAGAGCATGCTGCATTGCGGTGAAGAAGTTTTTCAGAACATCCGCGCTTTCCACATCAGCCACGTCGTCGCCGAGCTGACTGTAAACCTGTGCCAGAATGGAACCGCCCAGGCGCTGCTTGCCGCCCGCGAGATCCACAAACAGCAGATGACTCTCGCCAAGGTCGCGGCGCAACTGCGGCGTCACCGTTTTGCGTACGTCCAGCACCGGGGCGAAGGCGGAAATCACCACCGACATCGGCGCGGTGACGGCTTTGTTCTGCCCCTGTTCGGACCAGGTGGTGCGCATGGACATGGAGTCCTTGCCCACCGGAATGGTGATGCCCAGCTGCGGACACAGCTCCATGCCGATGGCTTCAACGGTGCGATAGAGTTTTTCGTCTTCGCCGCGATGGCCAGCAGCGCACATCCAGTTGGCCGAGAGCCGCACATGACTCAGGGAGTCGATGCGGGCAGCGGCGATGTTGGTAATCGCCTCGGCCACCGCCATGCGGCCCGAGGCCGGCGCGTTCAACAGCGCCAGTGGCGTGCGCTCGCCCATGGACATGGCTTCACCCGCATAGGTGTCGTATGCGCTGGTGGTAACAGCGCAGTCGGCTACCGGTACCTGCCAGGGGCCGACCATCTGATCACGGGCAACCATGCCACCCACGAAGCGATCGCCAATGGTGATCAGAAACTTTTTGCTGGCCACGGTGGGATGCTGCAATACACGTTCGGCCGCTTCCGCCACGGTGATACCACTCGTTTCCAGCGCCTGCGCCGGCCCGTAATGCGCCGTTGCTTCCCGGTGCATTTTCGGCGGCTTGCCGAACAGAACCGGCATCGGCAGATCGATAGGCGCGTTATTGAAGAACGCATCCTCCACAACGATGCGCTTCTCTTCGCTGGCTTCGCCGACAACGGCGTAAGGCGCACGCTCACGCTGGCAGATGGCTTCGAATACCGCAAGGTTGTCCGACCTGACCGCGAGCACGTAGCGCTCCTGCGATTCGTTGCACCACAGCTCAAGCGGGCTCATGCCCGGTTCGTCGGAGGGCACATTGCGCAGCTGGAATTTGCCGCCGCAGCCGCCATCTTTCACCAGCTCCGGGAAAGCATTCGACAGACCGCCCGCGCCCACGTCGTGAATGAAGGCAATAGGATTGTGATCGCCCAGTTGCCAGCACTGGTCAATGACCTCCTGACAGCGGCGTTCGATTTCCGGGTTCTGGCGCTGCACGGAGGCGAAGTCCAGATCTTCACTGGAAGCGCCTGCGCTCATCGATGAGGCCGCACCGCCGCCAAGTCCGATCAGCATGGCCGGCCCCCCGAGAACGATCAGCTGAGTCCCAGGTCTGAAGGTGGGCTTCTCGACATGCCCGTCGCGGATGTTGCCGTAACCGCCAGCCAGCATGATGGGCTTGTGATAGCCGCGGCGCTCGCCATCGAAGTCCGCTTCGAAGGTCCGGAAGTAACCGCAGATGTTCGGGCGACCGAATTCGTTATTGAAGGCGGCCCCACCGATGGGTCCTTCCAGCATGATGTCCAGAGCGCTGACGATGCGATCGGGCTTGCCGTAGTCGTTCTCCCAGGGTTGCTGATATCCGGGGATCTGCAGATTCGAGACAGTGAAACCGGTCAGCCCCACCTTGGGCTTGGAACCGCGCCCCACCGCGCCCTCATCGCGAATCTCACCACCGGCACCAGTGCCGGCGCCGGGAAAGGGCGCGATGGCCGTAGGATGGTTGTGGGTTTCAACCTTCATCAGTATGTGTATGGCTTCCTGGTTGTAGCCATACACTTTGGTTTGCGGGTCGGGATAAAAACGACCGGCCAGATGACCTTCCATAACGGCGGCATTGTCCGCATAGGCCGACAGCACGCCTTCGCCACCCTGCTGGTAGGTGTTCTTGATCATCTGAAACAGCGAGTGGGGCTGGTCTTCGCCGTCAAGCGTCCAGCTGGCATTGAAGATCTTGTGGCGGCAGTGCTCCGAGTTGGCCTGGGCAAACATCATCAGCTCTACATCCACCGGGTTGCGCTGCAGATCCCGGTAGCTCTTGAGCAGGTAATCGATTTCGTCTTCGGCCAGCGCGAGGCCCAGTTCTGTATTGGCGTTTTCCAGTGCAGCGCGCCCCTGCTCGAGAACCGGGATCTGTCGGGAGGGCCGGGGGCTTTCTTCTTCGAAAAGCGCTTCGGCCTCGTCAATGCGAGTGAAGACCACTTCCACCATGCGGTCGTGCAGAACGGTCGTGACGTCGACAATGCGGTCTGCACTGCTGTGAACGGTGTAAACAACACCGCGCTCGATGCGGTTGATTGTGGCCAGCCCCACGTTGTGGGCGATGTCGCTGGCTTTGGAAGCCCAGGGAGAAATAGTGCCGGGACGAGGAACCACCACGAAGGTGTGCTCGGTGCTGGCCTGCGCGGGAGCCTCACCGGCTTCAATGGTAGGACCATACTCGAGCAACTTGGCGAGGACCGCTTGCTGCGCCTCGTCAAGCGGATTCGTCCCCGGCTTCAAGCCGGCGAAATGAACGTATCGGGCAGTGACCCCGACTATGCTGGAATCTTGTTCTTGCAAGCTGGCCAGGAGTTTTTGCCTGCGAAAGGCGGAAAGTGCCGGAGCGCCGAGCAGGGTCAGCATAGCGGTTGATCACCTCGAATTGATGCAAATTGGAAGGCGGGCCAGGGGGACTCTCGACTTGCCCGCTGCCGGGGAGGCGCCATTGTACTGGATAGCGCCGGGGATGGCAGCTGATGACGGTGAAATGGGCTGCGCACAATCCTGGGATAGCCACAAATAGCGACTATTAGATACGCTTATAGCGCAATGTTTCTCACGCCAACACACCAGATCCGGGAACAATGTTCTCGCCGCACGCTCTATCTGGACAATAAAGTGTGCCCCGATCTCCATTTCCGGGTCGAGGGCAAATGCCCTACCTCATCTTTAAAAAGAGTGCAAGCTAGCTGATCACATACTGAGCCATTAAAATCGCGCCACATCGCGTAGCTTACGTCCCAGGGAAGGTTGACGATCATGCGATTTCGAAGACGAATCAGGAAACCAAGTCCAGTCCAACGCATGTTGAAGCGCTTCCTCGCCACCGGTCTGCTGCTACTGACTTCGACAGTCCTCGTCAGCAGCAAGACGCCTACCGTCCTGGAAAGAATCCAGGCCGAAGGCAAGCTGTATGTGCTCTCGCGCAACGGACCCACCACCTACTACGAAGGCCCGCACGGCCTCACCGGTTTCGAATACACGCTCGCCAAAGCCTTTGCCGACGAACTCGGCGTAGAACTGGTGATCCGTGAAGAATCCAATCTCGGCCTGCTCATCGACTCTGTAGGCCGCCCGATGGCAGACATCGGAGCCTCCGGCCTGACTGTGACCGAACGGCGCAAAGCTAAGGTGCGTTTCGGTCAGCCTTACCTGGAAGTCACTCAGCAGCTTATTTATCACCGCGACGGTGAGCGCCCCGCCGAGGTCGCCGACCTGATCGGCAAAGAGATTCTGGTGATAGCCAACAGTTCCCATTCCGAGCGCTTGCGGGAGCTGCGGCGCGACTACCCCGAGCTTCGCTGGAGTGAGCGACACGATTTGGAAATGATCGATCTGGTTCAGATGGTCCACACCGGCCAGGTGCAGTATGCGATCGTGGATTCCAATGCGTTTGCCATCAATCGCAATGTCTATCCCAACGCGCAATCGGCCTTTGACATTTCTGAACCCCAGCAGCTGGCCTGGGCCTTTCCCAGGCAGGCGGATTCAAGTCTCTACGATGCCGCCCAGGAGTTCTTCGCTCGCATAGCAGAGAGCGGTCGACTGGCGGAAGTGACGGAATATTTTTACGGCCACATGGACAAGGTCAATAAAGGTGGCGCGCTGTTGTTTGCGGACCGGGTGAAGACGCGACTGCCCAACTGGGAAGGCTATCTGCAAGCCGCCGGCGAAGAATATGGCATTGACTGGCGCCTGCTGGCGGCGATGAGCTATCAGGAATCCCATTGGGATCCAAAAGCCCGCTCCCATACCGGCGTGCGCGGTCTGATGATGCTGACTTTGGTAACGGCAAAAGAGCTGGGCATCTCCAATCGCATTGACCCGGAGCAAAGCATTCATGGCGGTGCCCGCTACTTCAAACAGATCTATCAGCGGATTCCCGAACGCATTCAGGGGCCGGATCGAACCTGGTTTGCTCTGGCCGCTTACAACGTCGGCATGGGACACCTGGAGGACGCGCGCGTTCTTACCGAAAGTCACGGAGCCGACCCGGACAAGTGGGCCGATGTGAAGCAATATCTGCCGCTGCTTGCCAAGCGCAAGTACTACCAGCACACCAAGTTTGGTTACGCGCGCGGCTGGGAGCCGGTGGCCTACGTGCAACACATCCGCCAGTTCTACAACATCCTGCGCTGGCTTGATCAGCAGAAGCAGCGGCAAGTGGCGGACGCGACCGAGCACTTTGACAGCATCAAGGCCGCGGACAGAGGACTGATTTCGCTCTCGCTGTCTCTATGATTGCGAGAGCTTGACCTTCGGCTGGCTTGCCATTGCTTGGATATCACGAGCTGGTTATTGCTCGCGCTTTGCTTTTCTTTCTTCCCGCTTTTGCGCGCGCCGTACTCGAAAAAAATCCGACATTTTCGCAGCGGCCTCTTCACCACATAGCCCCAGTTCATAACTGACTCGGTGATTGCCATAAGGCGCATCGAGTATTTGAGCCTGACTGATGATAGCTCCCGCTTTCGGCTCTTGCGCGGCGATGACCAGCCGATCGATGCGGCTGTGCAACAGGGCGCCAGCGCACATGGTGCAGGGTTCGATGGTCACGTAGAGCGTCGTGCCTGGCAGCCGATAATTCTGCATGGCCAGCGCGGCCGCACGCAGCGCGACAATCTCCGCATGCGCTGTAGGATCGCTGGCGCTGATCGGCTGATTCCAGCCCTCAGCAATGATTTCCCCGCCGGCATCGGCGATTACCGCTCCCACCGGCACCTCGCCCACCGCCGCGGCCTGATCAGCCAGCGCAAGCGCGCGACGCATGCAGCGAAGGTCCTGCTCTTCAGTCATCTCTTCTCAACCAGTTGAAATCGCCCGGCGTGGCGCGCCCGTTTGCCTCGCTGCGCACAAACTCCTATTATTACGGCCACCTTTTTCGCCACCTCTATTGCCACCTGCTGCGCCAGCGATTGCATCACGCTCGCACCGCACAAGCCCGCAATGACTCTTATCCGAGGAAGTTTATGCCAAAAGTGACCTACATCTCTCCCGACGGCAATCAACAGGAAGTGGATGTCCCCGAGGGCAACAGCGTAATGGAAGGCGCTCTCGACAATATGATCGACGGCATTCTGGCAGAGTGCGGCGGCTCCTGCACCTGCGCGACTTGTCATGTGTATGTGGATCACGCCTGGATGGACAAGGTCGGAGAGCCGGGAGAGTTTGAAAAAGATCTGCTCGAGATAGTTCTGGACCCCGAGCCGAACAGCCGCCTCTCGTGCCAGATCAAAGTGACCGAGGAACTGGATGGCCTCGTGGTTTGCCTGCCGAAGTCGCAAATCTGACCGCACGCACCACAGGGGTAGTCCAATTGACAGCCCCCCTTGCTGAGGGTACCTTCTCCACCTCGAATACTCGCTCCACGTATGGACGAACGGGCGACTCCGCGCCGTGAAATCGCCAATCCGCGTGGACATCGGCGACTCGCTGACCGATGGCTCGCCTGTACTATCACTTTCCGCAATACAAGTTCATAAAGTCCTGTTATCTCGCTAATCACTCTGGAGAACAACGTGAAAGAATTAACGAAGTTTTACATCAATGGTGAATGGGTCGATCCCGTCGAGTCCCGACAGATTGACGTAATCAACCCGGCTACTGAACAGCCGGTTGCCAAAATTTCGATGGCGGGAAAGGAAGACGTTGATCGCGCAGTGGCAGCAGCCAAGGCAGCTTTCGACAGCTTTTCTCAAACCACTCGCGAAGAGCGACTGGCGCTGCTGAACAAGTTGGCCGAAGTTTACAAAGAGCGCTATTCCGACATGGCCGAAGCCATTACGCTCGAAATGGGCGCACCGGCAGCCTTCTCCCAGAAAGCCCAGGCAGCCACCGGTCTCGGTCACATCGCCACCGCAGCGGAAATTCTGAAAACCTTCGAATTCGAAGAAAAGCTCGGCACCACTCACGTGTTCAAGGAGCCTATCGGCGTCTGCGGCTTCATCACTCCCTGGAACTGGCCCATTAACCAGATTATGTGCAAAGTGGCGCCGGCACTGGCCACCGGCTGCACTATGGTGCTGAAGCCCAGCCAAGTGGCGCCGATGGACGCTTATGTTCTGGCTGAAATGATCGATGCCGCCGGCTATCCCCCGGGCGTTTTCAATCTGATCAATGGCGCAGGTCCTCAGGTAGGCGAGTGGCTGTCCACCCATCCGGACGTGGACATGATCTCCCTGACCGGTTCCACCTATGCTGGTGCGCAGGTCTCCAAGTACGCCGCCGACAGCATCAAGCGCGTGTCTCTGGAACTCGGTGGCAAGTCTGCCAACATTATTCTCGACGACGCGGATCTCGAGCGCGCGGTGAAGATTGGCGTGATGAGCTGCTTCAACAACACCGGACAATCCTGTAACGCGCCCACCCGCATGCTGGTGCCCGCGGACAAGCACGACCAGGTTGTAGAGATCGCCAAAGCTGTAGCCGCGAAAGTTGTGGTCGGTGCGCCGGACGATCCCAAGACCACTATCGGACCGCAGGCCAACGAGAAGCAGTGGAAAACCGTACAGAAGCTGATTCAACAGGCCATCGACGAAGGCTGCGAGCTTGTTTACGGTGGTCCCGGCAAGCCGGAAGGACTGGAAGTCGGCTTCTATACCAAGCCGACCATCTTCGCCAACCTGAAGAACAGCGACACCATCTGCCAGGAAGAAATCTTCGGGCCGGTTCTCTCGATCATTCCCTACAAAGATGAAGAAGATGCGATCCGCATTGCCAACGACAGCATCTACGGTCTATCCGGCTACGTTTCCGGCAGTCAGGAGCGGGCTCGTCGCGTTGCCTCGCGCATGCGCACCGGCATGGTCCACATCAATGGCGCACCGGTGGACGTGAAAGCACCTTTCGGCGGTTACAAGCAGTCCGGTAACGGCCGTGAGTGGGGTGCACACGGTTTCGACGAGTTCCTGGAACTCAAGGCCGTGATGGGCTTCGAAGCCAAGTAACGCCAGGCGGTAGAAACGCCAAAGGCCACGCTGCAGAGCGTGGCCTTTTTATTTGGCATGTCATTTTTGCGAGTTGTGAAACACGCATGAACAATTCACCCAAATCTCCCTGCATTTCGGTTTGCGCCTTGAACGAAGATGATGTGTGCGTGGGTTGCTTTCGCAGCGGCCAGGAGATTTCCAGGTGGGGCAATCTTTCAGCCGATGAAAAGAAAAAAGTTTTGCAGCGCGCGGGCGAGCGGCGGAAATCCACCCAACGCTTCCAGTTGAAGTAGCCTCAGCCGGCGACCTGCCCCATCAGGGACGGCTGTGCTAAAGTGGTGGTCCGCAGTCGTTCAAGCCTCACCTCATGGACACATCCTTCCTCGCCACGCTCAATTTTGCTCTGGGCATCACCGCACCCATTTTCCTGTTGGTGGTGCTCGGCATCATTCTCAAGCGATTCCAGTTGATCAACGACGGTTTCGTCAACTCGGCCTCCTGGCTGGTTTTTTCCGTTGGGCTGCCGACGCTTCTGTTCGTCAACATCGTGCAAACGGATTTCAAGCAGGTGCTGAATCTGCGCCTGGTGGCGGTTGGTCTCGTCGCCACCGCGCTCGCATTCGCGGTGCTTTACGCCCTTTCTGTTGCCTTCATTCGCGAGCGCGGCGAACGAGGGATATTTGTTCAGGGTTCCTTTCGAGGGAACATGGGCGTTATCGGGCTGGCATTCTGCATCAACGCCTACGGCAACGCCGGACTCGCCACCGCCTCACTGTACATGGCGGTGCTAACGATCATGTACAACGTGCTTTCGGTTTACGTACTAACACAGACGCTCACCGCCGGAGATGGCGGCATGTTAAAACGAGTGGTTGGCAATATCGTAAAGAATCCCATTGTGATTTCCATCGTCCTGGCACTGCTCTGGTCCTACCTCGGCATTGGTCTGCACCCGGTGCTGATGCAGACCGGCGAATACATCAGCGCAATGACCTTGCCCCTGGCGCTGCTCTGTATTGGCGGCAGCATCAATCTCCGTGAGCTGCGCCTTGCCTCGAAAGTGCCCGCCTACACGGTGGCCTTCAAACTGGTGATTGTCCCGGCAGCCACTGTGGCGCTGGCCTACCCGTTTGGGTTCAGCGAAATGGAGCTTGGCGTGTCATTTCTGATGGCCGCCGCACCCACCGCCACTGCCAGTTACATCATGGTGCATGCGATGGGCGGGAAAGGCAGTATGGCGGCGAACATCGTGGTCCTCTCTACGCTGGCTTCCGTCCTCAGCGTTAGCGCGGGTATCGTGATATTGAAGGCGGCCAGCCTGATCTGACAATGGTGGCGGCATGGAGAGCGGAAGATATAACTACACGAACTTTGGTGGTGGAGTGCTTCTTGGGAAGCCTTCGCGGGAGGAGCCCGCGAAGGCGCTAGAACTGATTGGCGGGAAAGACCGATGCTTTACAGCTCAATTCTGCAGATTCAAAAGACCATAAACGCCAATAGAATACGCGCGCTTGTCCCGCTCACCATCCAGAGACTTCCTGGCAATTGACTGCCCCAGCTCGACGTCGCGGCGGGTGTAACCTGCATTGCCCGTCCCCCGATCAAAGCTCACGCCGGCATTCTGCGGAAAGTAGTAAGCCAGGTAATCGCCCTTTTCGATACCGACGGATACCGGGAACTGGTGGCGAAACAGACCCGCCTCCTTGGCGTCAATAAGCTTGCTTTCCCATATCACCACCATTTCGTCCTCGACCGGACGCAGGATTTTCACCTGAAAAGGAGCCGCCTGACTCAGGTGAACGCCAACGCCCGTCAAGCTGCCGTTGCGCGGCACCGGATTGGCAAGATCCACCAGAAACAGCGGTTCAGTCTCGACGCCGCTGCGGGCTACCAGCTCGTCGCCAATGTAGTCGAGCAGTTCGCTGCTCATGAGGAAGCTGCGAAACGTATCCATCTGCCCCTGCACGAAGCCCCGCACCTGTCGGCGCAACTCGGAGGACTCTGCGGCTCGGGAGTTTTTTTCCGCGTCCAGAATCGCCAGCACACGGTTCAACTCGTCGATGCTTTCCTGCCGGCTCTGATTTTCGGCTGCCAGGGTATCGATTTCGCCGCGCGCTGCGCTGAGCTGCTGCTCAAGCTCCTGGTTGCGGCTGCGCAGTTGTTCCATTTGCGGCGCGGTCTGACAGGCAACCAGCCCGAAGAGACTGGCAAGTACGGCGACTCGGACTAGCATGATCTTTCCTTCTCGTTATTGATTCGTTTTTTATTCGGAATGGGTAGTCGCACGGGTGACTTCCCGCGCGGACTTGGAGGAACGCTCCACCTTAAAAGAGAGGCTGCTCAGGCGATCAGCGTTGAGAACGAGGTCGATGATGTAACCACCTTCGGCGAACCCCTCTACGGGGCGATCGATCTGAAAGTACTTGAGTCCATTCTCGCCGCTGACGATGACCGGCACCTGCGCAATCTGCACACTTCGGGAGCCATCGTAGAGCTTGGCTTGCACAACCGAGGTCCGGGCTGCGAAGTTGCGGTAGCTGAAGCCGATGTAAAGGGTTCGATCCACACTGATGGTGTTCGGCTGCTCGCCCTCGAGACTGCTGCCGGCCTGGCTGCTCACCAGAACGCGTGAAATCTGCGGCTGTCGGGAAAGGAAATCCTGCTCCACTGCGCGGTCGAGGGCGAGGCCCAGTGAAAGCAGGCGCTCACTCTCGCCAAAAGCTTTGCGAATGGCTGCAAGCTGCGCCTGGGCAGCATCGAACTCGTTGCGGTTGATAAAGGTTTCAGTTTCGCGGATCAGTTCCTGCTGCACCGCCGCAAGCCCCTGCGCGGCCTGCCCGTCGGCCGGGTCCAGTTCTCGCAGCTGGCTATAGAGGTCGTAGGCACTCTCGCCTTCCGGTTGAAGATAGTTGCCGGCCGCCATGGCCGTTTGGGCTTTTTGCTGCAAGTCGGCGATCCGCGCCCGGCGATCGATCTGCGCTTGAGCCGATTGGCGTAAATGCTGCAGGCCCGCATGCCCGCCTGCGACTTTCAGTCCGCGATTGGCAAGGGCCAGGGCACCTTCCGGTTGACCGGCCTCGAGCCGCTCTTCGCCCAGTTGCGCGTAGCGATCGGCGACTTTTTGCAAACCGGCCAGCGCCGCCGGGTTGCCATCGTCCAACTGCAAAACGCGTCTATAGGCCTCCACTGCGTTTTCCCCGGCGGGTTCGGTGAGAGCGTCGGCCTCGAAGTAATCGTCTGCCAGGGCAAGCTGACGACGGGCCTCTTGCAGGTCTTCGAAGCGCTCGCGCAGGCGCTGATATTGATCGCTGCTTGCTACCTGCGCCCAGCCAGCCTCTTTCGGAAAGCTCGCCTGCAGGGCAGCGAACCAATGCTCGGCCTGCTCTATCTGGCGCTCATCCAGCGCATCGCGCAACTGCCGATAATGGTGGCTCTGCAGCTCTTCGAGTCCCCACTCGGCCTGTTTGTTAGCGGGCTCGAGCGCGAGCATTTCGCGGTAGACAGCAGCCAGCTGCGCTGAGGTATCGCCACCGCTTTCGAGTTGTTCGCGCAAGGCGCGCGATCGCTCACCGAGTTCGTTCAAACGCTGGCCGGGCGACGGAGTCGCCGGATTCGGCTCAGTGCTGTCTTCGTGCGCCCCGACGACCTCCGTTGACGGTGAGTCATTGCTCTCAGGAGAAACACTCGGCGCCGGTACACTTTCATTCTTCGGAGAAACGGTGACCGTCTGCGCCCGTTCGCCCGGCGGCAAACCCAGCGCAGTGGCCAGCTGGGTGCCCAATTCTAGCCCCCGGTCAGTAGCGGCATCCACCACCGCGGCCATCTCGGCCGGCAGATGATCGCGGTAGGCAATACTGCCGCCTGCGGCAATACCGAGCACCAGAAGGGCAGCCGCTACCCAAGGCCAGCGTCTGGCCGTGGCCGGTTCATCGCTCACCTTCCGGCGATCTTCCTCGGCGACCGCGAAGATCTGCTCGCCATCGCCAGCTTTCGCCGAAGCCGAAGCCGCCTGTGCCGGCGCCTTGCTGCGCGCGACCACGCGCGTGGCGTCGTCCGGTTGAGCGGTCAGCACGGTGTAGTTCTTGGTGGCGAGCTGAATGGCCTCCACATCGTCGTCAGTTATTTCGTCGATCGCCGCGATCAGCTCGGCGCCCGTCTGGAATCTGTCTTTGGGCTCCTTTGCCAGGGCCTTGTCGATGATGGGCTGCAAAATCAGCAGATTGGGGGGCAGACGCGGCACCGGCTCCTGAACATGCTTGATGCCCACCGCCACGGCGGAATCAGCGTCATAGGGGACCCGGCCGGTCAGCATTAGATAGAACACCACCCCCAGACTGTAGATGTCGGAGCGCGGATCCACCTGCCGACCCTTGGCTTGCTCGGGACTCATGTAGTGGGGTGTTCCGATCGCCGTGCCGGTCTGGGTCATGCCGGACTTCACGTCGGCGAGACAGGCAATCCCAAAGTCCATCAACACGGCGCGACCATCATCATCGTGCAGCATGATGTTTTCTGGCTTCACATCGCGGTGCACGTAGCCTTTTCGCCCGGCGTAATCCAGCGCCCTGGCCACGTCGCGGATAACTTGCAAACAAAGCGGCGGCGTGAGGAAAGTGCGCTTGTGCTTCAAGTCCATGCCTGGCACGTATTCCATGGACAAGAAGTGCAGGTTACCTTCAACCCCGACGTCGTAAACGGTCACGATGTTCGGATGCACAAGACGGCTGACGATTCGCGCTTCGTGCAGGAATCGCGCGCTGAACTTGGGATCCTCGGACAGGGCTGGGCTCATCACTTTGAGTGCCACCTCGCGCTCGAAGCTTTCCTGGATCGCCAGATACACAGTGGCCATCCCTCCCCTGCCGAGGGTACGCACGATCTTGTAACCGGGAATATCGATCACTTAAACCTCTTTGCCCAAGTTTCCCAAGCTGTATTCGACAGATGAATCAGCATCTTTCGGAGCCTCTGTCCATCCAGAAAGTTTAGCCAATTTATCAGAATGGAGTCGGAAGCCTATGCGCCCGCGAGCCGGGCGTGATCCGGATCGCACTCTATCAGGTTCGCGCCCCGATTAACGGGAGCGAGACGACAGTGCGGATCATCGCTTGCCGCGCTCAGGGTTTTGTACCGCCGCGCCGGGCCAGCAGCCAGACCACTATGCCGGTGCCGGCCAGCAAAATGAAGAAAACCGCCATCAGGTCCATCAAGTAAACGCCCCAGCTTCCCAGCAACCGACCACTATGGAGATCGAGCAACAGGCGCTCCCAGCTGATGGACTGGCCCACGTGCTGGCTGACCAGCTCATCGCGGACGACATCGGGGGTGGGGACCGGCGTCGACCAGCGGCTGACGGCGGATACGGCCACCGGAGTCCAGGTCACTTCATCAGCGTCCAGCTGCCGAATCTGTTCACCGCTCTGCACGCAGACGCCGGCCGGACACATTCCGAGTCTTTCCACCGGAGCCGGCAGTCCACGAACCGGATCAACTCGCTCCACCACCGCGCCGCTCTCCGCCAGCAGGATAATCAATTCCTGCTCGCAGGCCACCACCTCGTACTGGTAGTAATCGAGAACGCCTCTCAGTTCCCCGCGACAGTCGGACAGTGGTTCGCCATTGCGGTAGAGCGCCCGCGCACCCCACTGCGTGATCAGACTATGACCGGTTTCAAAGCTTGTGGCGGAAGGTGGGTCCACGGAATAGAACAGGTTGAGCCATTGAGGCCCGAGTGGCGCTTCATCGAGGCCGATGGAATCACTGTGATTCAGGAGAATGCCGGTGACGGCAAGCAGAAGGACGAAGGCGGCCGATACCAGCCCAATACGGCGATGCCAGCGCCAGAGTAGAAACCGTAGTCGGCCGCGTCGGAAATTAGTCTGCCCGTCTCTGGTCCGCCGCTCTCTAGTCCGCCCCACTGGTCCCGCCCGCCATCACTTGCCGGTGAAAAAATAGCGCAAGTTTAGCGACTTTGCTGGCGGCACGCACGGACAGGGTCGCGCCGGTGATGCCGTTCACTGAGCCGGATAGGGCCGGCGGATCTCCTCGGTCGGACAGTGTCAGGCCGCGGAACTGATCGGTGAAGAAAGGATATCGGATTTCGCCGCCGCGGCTCTCGCGAAAGGCAAGCACCGCGAAATCGGCAATATGGTCTTTTTCTACGACGATTCCCATCGTAATTGGCTGGTCCTTGCCAACTTCTTCCAGAATCCAGGCGCTGCGTTGCCCCAGACGCCAGTAACGCACGCGCAGACCAGGATAAGCATGCCGGAGGATCATGGCCGCACGCTCTTGCTGCTGGGCGTTAAGCCAGAGTGTGCCCGACTCGGGCTCCGAATCAGGAAAGGCAAGTTCGCGGAATTCGTCGGCGGTCATGAAAGTGCCGCGCTGCCCGTGAGATTCCGCCGTGAGCGAGCACAGCACCGCGATCAGTACCCACCAGATCCCCTTCATGCATTCAGCCCTCTCGAAAACAAACAGCATTCATAAAGAACAAGGCCGGGGCACCGGCTTGGCTGGTGCCCCGGCCTGTCCTAAGTCCGTCTGACGGCTACTTCGTGGATCAGAAGGACCAGCCCACGCCGAGGTTGAAGCCGTCGAACTCACTGGCGCCACTGGGAGCATCCTGGACCTGGTAGTCCGCTTTGAGGACAGCGTTTTCGGTCAGCCAGTAATTCACGCCCACATTGGTTTCGTTGTATTCGCTGTCGCCGTTACCGCCGGCTTCCGTGTCCCACAAGCTATACCGGGCGAAAACGCCCCACTGGGGACTGATTCGGTAGCCGGGTTCCACATACCAGCCCTTCTGCTTGTCGGCGCCCGGAGTGAGCTCCTCGATTTCGTCGTCGAAGTCCCATTGCGCGTAGAGCGCCCGCAGCAGGAAAGGACCATTCTGGTACGCCACATGGGTTTCCAGCAGCAGACCTTCAATACTGGAGACGCCTTGTATGTTCTCGCCCTGGAGCACGTCGTTTTGCAGTTGCAGCGTGAGCCCGACTTCCAGTCCCGGCAATCCGGTGTAGCGAATGCGGCCAGTGGTGGCGTAGTCGTCAGCTTTGGCTTCGGCCACCTTCTGGCGGGCGCTGCGCACATTGCCGACTTTGCCGTCCTTCATATACAGCCCGGAGTGAAACGCCAGGTCGTAGCCCCAGCCGGGTGCCAGTTCTCCGGAGGTGCCCAGACCGCCTTCCCACCAGGTGGACGGAATGATTTTGCTTTCGACGTTGTTTCGCTCGACGCCGAAAAAGGTATCCGGCTCATGGGTTTCATTGAGAATACCCACCGGAACCAGGAAGAGCCCCGCCTTGGCGCGGTGGCTTTCGGCGAAGTCCCACTCCAGGTAAGCCTGCTCAACCTCCACTTCACCTGGCTTGCCGTCACCGGCGAGGCTGTGCTCCACCTCCAGCTCGGAGAAAAAGCGGACATCGTCAGTAAAGGAGTGATTCAGAAAGATCACGAAGCGGTGCAGATCGATCATGTCCTTGTCGTCGCCGCCTGCCAGATCATTGTCCAGATTGTTGTAATGCAGCTCGCCATAACCGCCAATGACGGTGTCCCGCCCCTGCGCGGACTCGACGCTGATGACCTGCTCCACGGTGTCCGCGGTGGCGGTTACTTTTACGTCGGTCTCTTCGATCTTGGTTTCCGCTTCGTCGAGCTCGGACTTGAGTTCGCGAATCTCTTCCTGTTGCTTCTGGATGATTCGCCACATTTCCTCAACGCTCGGCGTAGTCTGCGCCAAGGCCGTCAATGGCAGTGCGCCAGTCAAGCCCAGCACTCCCATTGCGCCGAATGATCGCTTTGTCCAATTGCCCCAAGTAACTTTTTGTTTCATGCCTTGCTCCCGTTTGCGTGTCATTCTCAGTGCGCGCAATCCTAATGATAATTATTTTCATTTGCAAGAGTGAATGAGAGCGATTTCTGCCGGCGAAAACCGGTATCACAGACAGAAAAAACCCCGCGGCGTCGGAGACGCGGCGGGGTTCGATAGATGGCGACCTACCCGGGAACGGGTAGCTGGACTTACTTATTGCCCGCTTTGCTCTTCAGCAGTACCGGCA
Organism: Proteobacteria bacterium 005FR1; assembly: GCA_026192395.1. Classification (GTDB taxonomy): domain Bacteria; phylum Pseudomonadota; class Gammaproteobacteria; order Pseudomonadales; family Cellvibrionaceae; genus WACF01. Next base: position 3,577,381 of record WACF01000001.1, on the reverse strand, counting down.
GCCTGTTCGATCAAGGGCTTGAGTTCACCTTTTTCATGCATTTCGGTGACGATGTCGCAGCCTCCGACCAGCTCACCGTTTACCCACAGTTGCGGAAAGGTAGGCCAGTTCGCGTACTGGGGCAGGGTCGCCCGAATATCGGGGTTCGCCAGCACGTCCACATAGGCAAAGCGCTGACCGCAGGCCATCACGGCTTGCGCGGTGCGCATGGAGAAGCCGCACTGAGGCGCATTGGGAGAACCCTTCATATATAGGATCACTTTGTTGTCGGCGATTTGCTGCTTGATAGTTTCCAGAGTATCCATGAATTCAGTAATACCTCGTAAGTTGGAGCTTGGCCTGGGGCTGGCCCTCGAGCTCAGCCAGAGAAGTGAGTCGAGCCCGCCTGGGAACAGCAAGGTTTGACAAGCGCCATGGCATTTAGCTTCCCGGCGCGGGAATAACCGAGTACAAAACTCAAGTTTTGAGCATTCTACCCCAGGCAGCGCTTGCAGAAAACGGGGCTGACTACTCGGAAGCTTTGTGGGCAACGACCAGGGCTCATTCCCGGCCTGGGCCACCCCACCCGCCACCGCCGGGGGTCGCAAGAGTGAGCACATCGCCCGGCGCCACCTGCAACTGGCACTTGCCCGGCAGTAACTGTCCATTCAGCCTGTTTTCGCCCGTGGATCCGTCAGCGCCGCCAGCGGCGCCCCACGGTCCCCGCCGCCGGCGCTCGGTGAGCAGGGTCACCTCCGCGGGGGCCAGAAACTGGTACTCCCGCAGCAGACCAGCGCCGCCGGGGTTGCGGCCCGCACCTTCCGAGCCACGGCGCAGGGCATAGCGAGTCACCCGTAGAGGGTAGTGGGATTCGAGGCTTTCCACCGGGGTGTTGAGGGTGTTGGTCATGTGGCTCTGCACTCCCGACAGGCCGGCAGATCGGGCACTGCCGCCAGTGCCACCGCCGAGGGTCTCGTAGTAGTCCCAGGCCGGCTCGCGGGCGCCCATGGCGATGTTGTTCATGGTTCCCTGGCTGGCCGCGGGGATTCGCTCGGGGATGGCGCAAGCCAGCGCGCCAAGCACGGCATCGACGATTCGGCTGGAGGTTTCCACGTTGCCGGCGGCAACCGCAGCCGGACGCCGGGCGTTGACCAGCGAACCCTCCGGCGCAGTCAGCCGGATCGGCCGGAAGCTGCCGGCGCAACCGGGCGTTTGCGGCGGCATGAGGCAGCGAAAGACGTAAAAAACAGCGGCGGCAGTGACCGGCAGTGGGCAGTTGATGTTGCCACTCACCTGATCGCCAGTACCAGTGAAGTTCACCTCCACTTCGCCCGCATTCACTGTCACCCGAACACAGATGGGAATGTCGGTTGCGCCCAGACCGTCGTCGTCCATGAGGTCCGTAAACTCGTAGGAGCCGGCGGGAATGGCGAGCAGGCTGTTGCGGGCCAGGCGCTCCGCATAACCGTTGAGCGCCTCGAGCGAATCCCTGAATCTCGCGGTGCCGGTGCCCTCGATCAGTTCAGTCAGTCGTTTGACACCGACGGCGTTGGCGCTCATCTGCGCCCGGAAGTCACCCGCTGCCTGGGAATCCTCACCCTGACCGCCGCAGAGTCGTCCGAACAGGGCTTCGTCCAATCGGGATCGGCGCTGAATGAAACTGGGCGCAATGACGATACCCTCTTCCTCCAGATGACGGGAAATGGGCATGGAGCCAGGACTGTCTGCGCCAATGTTGGCGTGGTGAGCCCGATTGGCCACGAAGCCAAGCAACTCCCCGGTGACGAATACCGGTGCTACCAAGGTCACGTCCGGCAGATGGGTTCCGCCAAGATAGGGATCGTTGACCACCAACATATCGCCCCGCTGCCAGTCGCGGCCGGAGACGATGTCGGCCATCGCATAGGCCATGCTGCCCAGATGCACCGGAATGTGTGCCGCTTGAGCGCAGAGCTGACCGCCTGCATCGAAGACCGCACAGGAAAAGTCGAGCCGATCCTTGATGTTGGGGGAAAATGCGGTTCGCCGCAGTACTGCGCCCATTTCGTCGCAAACTGCCTCGATGCGACTGGCAAACAAGCCGAGTTTGATCGCGTGCATCATGGATAATCGCCGTCCTTCAAAAGTCCGGTGAATGGTAACAATTTGCGAGCCAGCACACCCTCTACCCAGCCGATCGGCGGAGATTGCCAAGCCCGGACTTTGCTTATACTATTGCCGGTTTCCACATTTTTTATGGAAAAACTTACCGCAACAGGCAGCACTGCGCTGCCTGTTTTAGTTTGTAAGTCCACTTTTCAGCGTCCCTGCATGGCCAGGGCTTAGGAAGAGTCGCTGTGAGCATACCCGAACTGGTGCCGGCCTACGCAAGAGGCGATACCACCTTTGTTAAAGGCAACGGCGCTCGCCTGTGGGACGATCAGGGACGTGAATATCTGGATGCGCTGGCGGGTGTTGCCGTTTGCGTATTGGGGCACGCCCATCCGGCGGTGACCAGGGCCATCTGCGAACAGGCGGAGACGATTACCCATACCTCCAACCTGTTCAACAGTCAGCCTCAGCAAAAGCTGGCCAGGACCCTTTGCAAGCTGTCGGGGATGGACAATGTTTTTTTCGGCAATTCCGGAGCCGAAGCCAACGAAGCAGCGTTGAAGATCGCCCGCAAATATGGTCACCAGATCGGCAAAGAAACGCCCACGGTGATCGTCATGGAAAAAAGCTTCCACGGACGCACCATGGCCACGCTGTCCGCCACCGGTAATGCCAAAGTGCGCGAAGGCTTTGCGCCGCTGCTGGAAGGGTTTCTGAGAGTTCCCTACAACGACATCCAGGCAGTGGTGGATGCGGGGAAGAATAACCGAAATGTTGTCGGCGTTCTGGTGGAGCCGGTTCAGGGCGAAGGCGGCGTTAATCTGCCTGCGGCGGACTACCTCAGCAGATTGCGGGCGCTATGCGATCAGAACGACTGGTTGCTTATGCTCGACGAAATCCAGACCGGGATGGGCCGAACCGGCAAGCTGTTCGCCTACCAGCATCAGGGCTTTCTCCCGGACGTGGTCACCGTGGCCAAGGGGCTCGGCAATGGTTTCCCCATCGGCGCATGCCTCGCCAGAGGGAAGGCTGCACAGGTGATCCAGCCCGGCAGCCACGGCTCAACTTTCGGGGGTAATCCGCTCGCCTGCCACACCGCACAGGCGGTTCTGGATACTCTGGTCGAAAGCAATTTGATGGAACGTGCTGCGGAACTGGGAGAGCACATCCGCGAAGGCCTGCGCCGCGCCCTGGCGGGACACCCGCTGGTTAGTGAGGTGCGCGGCTGCGGGCTGATGATCGGTGTAGAGATGAAAAAAGACTGCGGCGAACTCGTGCGGCGCGCCCTTGAGCTGGGACTGGTGATCAACGTTACCGCCGGCAAGGTGATTCGCCTGCTGCCGCCGCTGATCCTGTCCGACACCGAGGCGGACACCCTGATCGATACCCTCACCCGGGTGGTCGGCGAGTTCAACTGAACCGGCGCAGCCCATTGAGCAAGAGAATAATTCCATGGCCATTCGACACTTTCTCACCCTTCAGGACCTTAGCCCCAGCGAGCTGAAAGGTCTGATTGACCGGGCGATCGAGCTGAAAAAGCTGCACCGAGAGGGCAAGTCTCCCCAACCCATGACGGGCAAAATTCTCGGCATGGTCTTCGAGAAGGCATCGACCCGCACCCGGGTTTCCTTTGAGGCCGGCATGGCCCAGCTCGGCGGACAATCGATCTTCCTGTCTCCTCGTGATACGCAGCTCGGCAGAGGCGAGCCCATCGAGGATTCCGCCCGGGTGCTTTCGCGAATGGTGGACGTGGTGATGATTCGCACCTTCGGTCACGAGATCGTCGAGCGTTTTGCGGAATATTCCCGGGTGCCCGTGATCAACGGACTTACCGATGCCTACCACCCGTGTCAGCTGCTGGCGGACCTGCAGACCTTTGTGGAGCACCGCGGCGATCCCCAGGGCAAGGTGGTGGCCTGGGTCGGCGACGGAAACAACATGTGTCAGTCCTTCATTAATGCCGCGCAAATGTGGGACTTCGAGTTGCGCGTGGCCTGCCCGCCCGGCTTCGAGCCGGATCCGGAACTGGTCGCCGCCAACGCCAAGTGGGTGACAGTGGTCAATGATGCCCGTGAAGCCGTCAAGGGCGCACACTGGGTCGCCACCGACGTCTGGGCCTCGATGGGTCAGGAAGAGGAACAGAAGGCGCGCCGCAAGCAATTCGCGGATTTCCAGGTGAATCATGAGCTGCTGTCGGGTGCCGCAAGCGACGTCATCTTCATGCATTGCCTGCCCGCACACCGCGGTGAAGAGGTTTCCGCCGATCTGCTCGAAGACGAAAAGATCTCGGTGGTTTGGGACGAGGCGGAAAACCGTCTTCATGCTCAAAAGGCGCTACTGGAATTTCTTCTGGAACGATAGCCTCTTACAAGGGATCGCCCGCTATAAGCTGCCCGCGGCGGCTTTGCTTGAGACAAGCAGCCCCACCGGCAGGCATACGGAACGCCAACGGTGCGTGCAAACGCCAACCTGTTCGCATTTGTCGGTGAAACTTCCGGCCCCATCTGGCGGCCGGAAAGCCCTCCCGTATACTGCAGAGAAAGAGCGAACTGCGCGTAAAAACCGGACAACATGGAGAGTCTACCCGTGCTAATTCTCAGCCGCCGCAAAGGCGAGTCCTTCTGGATCGGGGATCAGATCAAGATCACCGTCCTGTCTCAACGCAGCAACCAGGTGCGCATCGGCATCGATGCCCCCCGGTCGATGCCGGTTCACCGGGAAGAGGTCCTGCGCCGGGACGACATGCACCCGGAAGAAAAGCACCTCGAAGTCACTCTTGAACTGGCAGATGTCTGCGACTGAGCGCAGCTGATCGGGGCCGGAAGGTGCGCGCATATCGCCCCTTCGGGATATACCAAAAAAATATAAAATCCCTTCCTTTCCGCAATTCTTTTGGCCTCGCGGCGCGCACTCCCGCGTCGCCGATTAGCGGCTACTGACCGTCACCTTTACCCACATTTTATCCACAAGAAACCGTCAGGTTCTGGCCTTGCATTCAACCGATAACCGCATTATCTTGTAGCGCAAATCCACCGCACCCCCATATATAGGGTTTTCACCCACAACGCCGCGCGAACCGGACGGGCTGAACAATAAACGGCCAGTGGCGCGCGATATGGCGGATCACGGGTGCGGCTCCCGATTCCGAACCGGCAGGCAAACACGACGCATAGGGAAGGCAGCAGATCGTGAGACCGACAAGACAACCCGGACGACATTCAGCAAGAAAAGCAATGAACGCCGGCGCTGGCAGGCCGCTGCCATGCCGTAAACGTTGTTTTTTGTCTCGCACCGAGGTGCTCAGGGGACATTGACCCCGACATCGCGGCCGGACAGCTTACGAGCAGCGGTCAGGTTCGAGTTAGCAAGCAGCAAGTCGAAGTAAGAACGGAAAAGCAAAAACTAACAACAGGCAGCAATTCGCGTCATCGGAGACATCCATGTACACCGAGCAATCCCCTTCAGAGATCAATCCCGAACCCGGATCCACCGGCAGCACTGGGGCTGATAGCGCCTCGGTATCGGCAACCGCCCCGGGGAAAATTCGCGTCATTAAGCGCAATGGCACCGTCGTTTCCTACGACGACAGCAAAATCGCCGTGGCCGTCACCAAGGCTTTCCTGGCCGTGGAGGGCGGAACTGCCGCCGCGTCCAGCCGAATCCACGAGACGGTTGAATCCATTACCGAGCAGATCAGCAGCACCTTCAAGCGCCGCATGCCGTCCGGCGGCACCATCCATATCGAAGAGATTCAGGACCAGGTGGAACTGGCGCTGATGCGCTCCGGCGAACACAAGGTCGCTCGCGACTATGTGCTTTATCGCGAGCAGCGGGCCAGGGTACGCGCGGAGAAGGCCCAGCAGCAGGCCACCAGCAATCACCCCACCATCAATGTCACCATGGAAGACGGCTCGGTTCAGCCGCTGGACATGCAGCGCATCGAAGTGATCGTCAACGAAGCCTGCGCCGGCCTCAAGGATGTGGAACCCCAGGCAATTCTGAACGAATCGCTGCGCAATCTTTACGACGGCGTGTCCATCACCGACGTCAACACTTCACTGGTCATTACCGCCCGCACTCTGGTGGAGAAAGAGCCGAACTACTCCTTCGCCACTGCCCGCCTGCTGCTCGACAAGCTTCGTGCGGAGGCGCTGGGCTTCCTGGGCGTGGCGGACTCTGCGACCCAGGCGGACATGCATACCCTGTATGCCAAGGCGCTGCCGGCCTATATTCGCCGCGGGGTTGAACTGGAACTGCTGGCACCGGAGCTGCTGCAGTACGATCTTGACAAGCTCGGCGCCGCACTGGACGCGGATGCGGATCTGCAGTTCAGCTACCTCGGCCTGCAGACTCTCTACGACCGCTACTTTATCCACAGCGACAATATTCGCTTCGAACTGCCGCAGATTTTCTTCATGCGCGTGGCCATGGGCCTCGCCACTGAGGAAGCGAATAAAGAAGCGCGGGCGATCGAGTTCTACGAGCTGTTGTCCTCCTTCGACTATATGAGCTCCACGCCGACTTTGTTCAATGCCGGTACGCTGCGCCCGCAGCTGTCCTCCTGCTATCTCACCACGGTACCGGACGACCTGCACGGCATCTATGGCGCGATCCAGGACAACGCCATGCTCTCCAAATGGGCGGGCGGTCTCGGCAACGACTGGACACCGGTGCGCGGCCTCGGCTCCTACATCAAGGGCACCAACGGCAAGTCACAAGGCGTGGTTCCCTTCCTCAAGGTGGCCAACGATACGGCAGTGGCCGTCAACCAGGGCGGCAAGCGCAAGGGCGCAGTCTGTGCCTACCTGGAAACCTGGCACATCGACATCGAGGAATTCCTCGAGCTGCGCAAGAACACCGGTGACGATCGCCGCCGCACTCACGACATGAACACCGCCAACTGGGTGCCGGATCTGTTCATGAAGCGGGTGTTCGAAGACAAGGAATGGACCCTGTTCTCGCCCAGCAGCGCCCCGGACCTGCACGACCTTTACGGTGCAGCCTTCGAGCGTCGCTATGAGGAATATGAAGAGCTGGCCAGACAAGGCAAGATCAAGCCCTTCAAGAAAGTCCGCGCGGTTGATCTGTGGCGCAAGATGCTGGGCATGCTGTTCGAAACCGGCCACCCCTGGATCACCTTCAAGGACAGCTGCAACCTGCGCAGCCCCCAGCAGCACGTCGGTGTAGTGCACTCCTCGAACCTTTGCACCGAGATCACGCTGAACACCAAGGCCAACGAAGAAATTGCGGTGTGTAATCTGGGCTCAGTGAACCTGGCCCAGCACATCGAAAACGGCGAGCTGAATCTGACCAAGCTGGAAAAAACGGTGAAGACCGCTATCCGCATGCTGGATAACGTCATCGACATCAACTACTACTCGGTCCCGGCGGCGCGCACCTCCAACCTGCGTCACCGCCCCATTGGTCTGGGTTTGATGGGCTTCCAGGATGCGCTGTACCGCAAGCGCATTGCCTACGGCTCCGACGCAGCTGTGAAGTTCGCCGACGAGTCCATGGAAGCGATCAGCTACTACGCGATCACCGCTTCCAGTGATCTGGCGAGCGAGCGCGGCAGCTACTCCAGTTTCGAAGGCTCACTGTGGAGCAAGGGCATCATGCCGGTGGACTCCCTCGAGCAGCTGATTCAGAGCCGCGGCTCACAGTACATCGAAGTGGATCGCAGCCAGACCATGGACTGGAATAGCCTGCGCGAGAAGGTAAAAACACAGGGGATGCGCAACTCCAACGTGATGGCCATTGCGCCTACCGCAACGATTGCGAATATCACCGGGGTTTCCCAGTCCATCGAGCCCACGTATCAGAACCTGTACGTGAAATCCAACCTGTCCGGCGAGTTCACCGTGGTGAACCCCTATCTGGTTCACGATCTGAAGGATCGCGACCTGTGGGACAACGTGATGGTCAACGATCTGAAGTATTACGAAGGTTCAGTACAGAAGATCGATCGCATCCCCGCGGACCTGAAAGCGCTTTACGCCACTGCTTTCGAAGTGGAACCACGCTGGATCGTCGAAGCCGCAAGCCGACGTCAGAAGTGGATCGATCAGGCTCAAAGCCTCAACCTCTATATCGCCGGGGCTAATGGCAAGAAGCTGGATATCACCTACCGCATGGCCTGGTTCCGCGGATTGAAGACCACCTACTACCTGCGCGCGCTCGCGGCGACCACCACCGAGAAGTCGACGGTGGACCGGGGTACGCTGAACGCGGTATCAGCCTCCGCGGGCTCGGTGAACGGTTCCGGCAACAGTGCAGCCCAACCGGCGGAAGTGCCGAAGGCCTGTTCACTGGACGATCCGGATTGCGAGGCTTGCCAGTAGGCACCCTAACCGCGGGGGGCGCGCAAGCCCCGCCCGCTGATCGTCACCACCGTGACGATCAAATGCAAATACTTCGCTAGAAACACTTCAAAGCAACAAAGAAAGAATCGGGTTTATTTATGCTCAGTTGGGACGAATTTTACGAAGATCCAGCCGTTGGCAAACAGGCCAAAACCAAGCCCGCTCCGGTGAGCGAGCCCGCGGCCCATTACCATCCGCAAGCAGACCATCCGCAGACAGAGCTCCGTCAGCAGGCTGATTCGCAACCTGCCGCTGCCCAGCCGAATCCAGCGCCCGCGGAGCAAGCCGTCACCGAACAGGCGGCCACCACCGAAGCGTCGCCGAAGCGCGCTGAAAAGACTTCGCCCGGCTCTGCGAACGCGGCGATTGCCGCCGCCAAGGCCGCGCTGGAAAGTCTGGATCCTGCGCCCGGTCTTGCGGAGCTGGAGATGGGCGCAGCGCGGGTACAGGTGGACGACAAGGCAATGATCAACTGCCGCGCCGACCTGAACCAGCTGGTGCCCTTCAAGTACGACTGGGCCTGGCAGAAGTATCTCGACGGTTGCGCCAATCACTGGATGCCGCAGGAAGTGAACATGACGGCGGACATCTCTGTGTGGAGGAGCGCCGACGTACTCAGCGACGATGAACGTCGAATCGTCATGCGCAGCCTTGGCTATTTCTCCACTGCCGACTCGCTGGTGGCGAACAATCTGGCGCTCGCTATTTACCGACTGATCACCAATCCCGAATGCCGACAGTACATTCTGCGTCAGGCTTTCGAAGAGGCGATTCACACTCACGCTTACCAGTACTGCATCGAGTCGCTCGGCATCGACGAAGGCGAAGTCTTCAACATGTATCGGGAACTCCCGTCGGTAGCGAACAAGGCCGCGTGGAGCCTCAAGCACACCCAGGCTCTTGGCGACCCCACCTTCAAGACCGGCACGCCGGAAACGGATCAGGAATTGCTGCGAAACCTGGTGGCCTTCTATGTGGTTACCGAAGGAATTTTCTTCTACTGCGGCTTTACCCAGATTCTCTCCATGGGCCGCCGCAACAAGATGACTGGCGTTGCCGAGCAGTTCCAGTACATCCTGCGCGATGAATCGATGCATCTGAACTTCGGCATCGACGTAATCAACCAGATCAAGCTGGAAAACCCGCACCTGTGGACCGACAAGTTCAAGCAGGAAGTGATTCAGATGATTCTGGAAGGCACCGAGCTGGAAGTACAGTTCGCCCGTGACTCCATGCCTCGTGGCGTACTGGGCATGAACGCAGCCATGATGGAGGAATACCTGCACTTCATCGCCAACCGCCGTCTCGCTCAGCTGGGGCTGCCGGAGCAGTATGTGGGCGCACAGAATCCCTTCCCATGGATGAGTGAAATCATGGATCTGCGCAAGGAGAAAAATTTCTTTGAAACCCGCGTCATCGAGTATCAAACCGGTGGCGCATTGAGCTGGGAGTAATTCCCAGCCCATAGCGAGCGCTGATCGGCGTTCGCTACAGACTCTCTTTTGCAGACTTCATCAGGCGAAAGAGCCGATATTCCCGATGTCAGAGCTGGATCGGACAAAAAGAAGCAGAGAATTATGTCGAAGATCAAAGCCGAAGCGGACAAGGAAGCAGTACTGCTTGCCCTGGATCAGCTAAGTCAAACCATGGACGTGATGCGTAAAGTCGTCGGACGTTTGAAACGCAGCATCGAGGAAACCTCAGCAGAGCAACTGTCCGCCCCCAAGCGGAAACCGAAGAACGAGCAATCGGCAGACGAAGAGCTAGAGCAGGAAAACTCGGGCGTACTGCACTGACGTCACTGCGGCTCTCGTCTCCAGATCCAGGCACGTCGGCGATTCTCGCCGTCGTGCCCGGGGCCCCTCCGCCAGAAGGAACCTCTGTCTGACCCGGTGATCGAAAGCCTTGTACGGCCGGCCCGCAGTCAGATCCGGAGGGATGCAGCGCAGCAATGACAGAGACGCCTCTACAACACCTTCTGCATCAACTCGAGCACCTGCACCCGGACCGCGTCCTGGTAGCCGCCGATCACATTCCCGACACCGTCGAGCATTGGGCCGAGGTTCATCACAGCGAACTCACCAGAATTACTTCCCGTGATCCCGACTGGTCGCGACTCGGGCGATATCAATTCGCCATCGTCGCCGACTATCTTGAGCATCTGCACAAATCCGAAGGGCTGAAAAAGCTGGCGCAATTGCGCAACCTTCACAGCGAGCGCATCTGGGTACTGGTAAACAAGGCGGGACCATGGACTTTTGCCGACTTCATCAGTCTTGGCTTCCGCCGTTACGCGGAATTCGAGAGCGATCTGGACGAACCACCGATGGTCTGTTACGGCTACGACCTGGCCTCCTACAACCACGTACGAACCTGGAACAATCCACGCTTTTGGGCCAATCCCGAAAATTGGAACAAGTACTGGTGGTAATCTCTGCCGCAAGCTTCGGTCGATTCCCCACAAATCGCATCAGCCTTTTCCTACAAAGTCCTCAGCTATAGCGACTATCGGCGCCACCCGCGTTTGCCAATAATGTGCAGCAACAGGGACGTTGCAGGAAGCACCTCGCCAGGGGGCCTTCGGGCCAAGGCAAGTTACCGCAGGGATGCTCGCTCCGATAGCGTGGTAACACTTTAAGGAAGATACAGGGCCAAGGATGGCCCACTCCTTTGAGGTTTTTCCTTCTTGCTCTTTTGTTAGTTCGAGCCCGGCACCGGATTGTGCCGGGCTTTTTTTATTGTTTGCCCGGCGACTTGCTCGCTGAACTCAACTCAGCACCTCGGCTACCCGCTGGCGCAAGTGCGGAATGAGCTCCTCTTCAAACCAAGGATTGTCCTTCAGCCAGCGGCGGTTCCGGGGTGACGGGTGAACGAGGGGCATCGCGGCCGGAGCAAAGCGTCGCCAGTCGCGAACGCGTGCGGCCAATGAGGGATAGCGCCCTTCCATATAGTGGGCCTGCGCATAGCTGCCAACCAACAAGGTCAGTTCGATCTTCGGTAGCGCGGACAGAATGCGCTCGTGCCACAATTCCGCACATTCGGTCCGCGGCGGTAAATCGCCGGACTTGCCGCGCCCGGGATAGCAAAAACCCATCGGCATGATGGCGATCTTGCGCTCGTCGTAAAAGGCCTCGCGGGAAAGATCCATCCACTCGCGCAGGCGGTCGCCGGAGGGATCATTCCAGGGCACGCCGGTGGCGTGAACCCGCGTCCCCGGCGCCTGCCCCACGATCAAAATCCTGGCACTAGGTCGCGCGCGGACAATCGGATTCGCGCCGAGCGGCAGCTGCTCGTCGCAGGCACGACAAGCACGGACTTCCTGCAGCAGATCGACAAGTGGAATATTCTGGTTGGCAAGCATCGAAATCGGATACCGATACGCGATAGAGAGAACTCGGGACGCGTTCGAGTCGCAAGCCGCCACAGAGTTCAGCAGCGGCTATTGAGGCGGTGGAGTGTCGCTCATGTGAAGCTGACCATCGGCGTCCCGCCACTGGTAGATGTCGGCGGGTTTTCTCGCGCTTTTCCCGGCAGCTTCCCTGTCAGAAGAAGATGCCACCGGCGCGGAATCTTCGCCGCGGAATATTTCCAGGATCTCGGCGAGCCGGGGGTCAGCCAGCAGGCTCAGGGTGTCGCCGTTGGCCAGCTTCTCCCGAAGTTCAGGATCATTCAAAATCTCATCCATGCGCGGACTTCCACGCACTGATTCCACCCGTTCCCAAGCGCCGGCCAGCTGTTCCGCCAGCACCTGCTCGCGATTCTCGCTGTCGCCGATACCGGCGGACTCCATCAGGGCCTGCATTTCCGGAGTGTCGGCCAGTTGGCTGAAGGAAGGCAAACTGGCAATTGCCCGCGCATCGCCCGAAGCGAGCGCTGACTGTCCCTCGGGCGAGCTGAACAGCTGCCGGGCCTCGGGGTTCTGCGCCAGCTGCTGAAGGTTGCCGACGACCGCCACCGGATCCCGCACCAGGGCGGCTCCAAGCCGACTAGTGGATTCATTCATCCCGAGCCCGCCGAAGGTCTCGATGGTTTTTCCGGCGACCTTGCGGGCAGTGATTTCCAGCACGCCGGGTTGGCGAAGCCCACCGCCCTTTTTCGCCTCGCCCAAATCCTGCAGGTAGCTCGCAGCGAGAACGCCGGCCAAGCCGAACAGCGACCCCACGGCGGCACCGACCAGGGCACCCGCAAAAGACCTGCGAACACCAGCCTGGCCCTGGCTGAGCAGTTTGTCCAGCAGGGTGAAAAGGCCGCTGACCAGAAAGGCGGTGCCAAAAAACAGCAGCAGGCCTGCGGCAATCCGCCCCGCCAGTCCACCAATCGGGAGGTAGTTGGCCAGATTGTCCGCAGCCGACTGTGAAAAGCGGATCGCCACCGCATAGGCGGCGAGCAGACTGACGAAGCGCGACAAGGCCAACCAAGGCCCCTGCCGGAAGCCACGCCACGCCAAGAAAAGCGATGCCCCTATGAAAATGATCCAGCTAATATCCATGTGCGGATTCCCGTCGTTATTCTTCCCGACCTTTTATTTTCGGCGGCCTAACGGTTAGCGAGCGGTCACCCACAATACCAGCGCGTCGCGCTTGCTCACGGAGACCAGGCAGTGACCCATGGCTGCATCATAGTACATGCTGTCGCCCTCGCTCAGGCGCACTGGCTCGTAGAACTCGGTATACACGTCGATTTCGCCTTCCAGCACCAGCAGAAACTCCTCGCCGGCATGGCGAACCCAGTCGTCGAAATCCGCAAACGAACGAGCTCTGACCCGGCACTTGAAGGGCACCATCTTCTTGGCGCTGAGGTTCGGCGCAAGCAATTCGTGCTCGTAGGTGGTCGTTGGGTGAGGCTGGCCTTCGCCGGCGCGGGTCACGTCGCGCCGGCTATTGGCGGTATGACCCGGCGATAAGGGAACGAATAGTTGGGGGATATCGATACCCAGCCCGGCAGTGAGCTTCTGCACGGCCTGGAAGCTCGGCGAAATCTGCTCATTTTCGATTTTCGACAGGGTCGAACGGGCCAACCCGGTGAGTCGGCTGGCTTCTTCCAGGGTGAGCTTATTGGCGAGGCGGATTTCCCGAAGCTTTTTACCCAGCTGAAGCGGCTCCTCCAGAGGCGGCCCTTCCCTGTTCTCGACAGCGTCTGCGCGGCGAATCACCGGGGCTTCGGGGATGATGGTCTTGCTGGTCACGCACGTCTCCAAGGGCTTGCTCGAGGCATTTCAGCGGCGGCCTACACTAGCAGATTTTCCCTCAAAGGAAACTCAAGTTTCTTATAAGAAATTTCTATTGGGGCTGGGGCCCTGGGCTTGGTAAGATGCGCGCCTTCATCAGGCCAGCCGCCTGGCTGCTGCCCGCCTTCCCCATCGTTCAAGATCAACCTCCAGATTGTGACAGGTAGCCCTATGAGTTCACACTCCGACGCCCCCGTTTCCGTCAGCCCCCTGCAAGGATTTGCCAAACGCCACATCGGTCCGGACGCCCGAGAGACGGAAGCAATGCTGCAGAGCCTCGGCCTCGGCTCCCTCTCCGAGTTGATCGATCGCGCTGTACCGGCAAGTATCCGCAGCAGCGGCGAGTTGGCCCTTGACGAAGCTCACGGCGAAGCGGATGCGCTCGCGGCGATCAAAACCATCGCCAGCAAGAACAGGACCTTCAAGTCTTACATCGGCATGGGCTATCACGACACCTACCTGCCGCCGGTGATTCAGCGCAACGTACTGGAGAACCCGGGCTGGTACACCGCCTACACCCCCTACCAGCCGGAGATTTCCCAAGGCCGCCTGGAAGGCCTGCTCACCTATCAGCAGATGATCGTGGACCTGACCGGCCTGGACATGGCCAATGCCTCACTGTTGGACGAGGGTACTGCCGCCGCGGAAGCCATGGCGCTATGCAAAAGGCAAATGAAGAAGAACAAGTCCGACAATTTCTTCGTCGCCAGTGATGTGCACCCGCAGACCATCGCCGTGGTGCGCACCCGCGCCGAACACTTCGGCTTCAACATCATCGTCGGCGACCCCGCCAGCGAGCTGGACAAGCACGACTACTTCGGCGCGCTGCTGCAGTATCCCGGTAGCACCGGACAACTGCGTGATCTCACGCCCTTCATCGAAACAATTCACCAGAAGGACGCGCTGGCCACCGTCGCCGCGGACCTGATGAGCCTGGTGCTGCTCACGCCGCCCGGACAGATGGGCGCGGACATCGTGGTAGGCACCAATCAGCGCTTCGGTGTGCCGATGGGCTTTGGCGGCCCACACGCAGGCTTCTTCGCCTTCCGCGACGACTACAAGCGACTGGCCCCGGGGCGCATCATCGGTGTCTCTGTGGACCGCACCGGCAAGCAGGCGCTGCGCATGGCCATGCAGACCCGTGAGCAACACATTCGCCGGGAAAAGGCCACGTCCAACATTTGTACGTCCCAGGTTCTGCTCGCGTTGATCAGCGCTTTCTATGCGATGTACCACGGCCCGCAAGGTTTGCGGGAAATCGCCGAGCAGATTCACCGCCGCACCAAAACACTGGCAAATGGCTTGCGGGCGGCTGGTTTCGCGTTGGAAAACCAGCAGTTCTTCGACACACTGGATATTGCCGTTGGCGATCAGCAGGACGCGATCTATCAGCGCGCCCAGCAGCGGGAAATCAACTTGCGCAAAATGGGTGCAGACCATCTGGCCGTGAGCCTAAACGAGATGACCAGCCAAGCGGACGTTCTGGATTTGCTCCAGTGCTTCGCCCCCGACGCATCCCTCGCGGACAGCGATGCTGGCTCCCTTGGTATTCCCGCGGAACTGCTGCGCAAGGACAAAGTGCTCGAGCACTCTTTGTTCAACAGCTATCACAACGAAACGGAAATGATGCGCTATCTGAAGCGCCTCGAGTCCCGCGATATCGCACTGAATCAATCCATGATTCCGCTCGGCTCCTGCACCATGAAGCTGAACGCCGCCGCGGAAATGATGCCGGTTACCTGGCCCGAGTTCGGCCGCATGCATCCCTTTGCGCCCATCGAACAGGCCGCCGGCTACCAGCAGCTGTTTGCTGAACTTGAAAAAATGCTCGAGACCTGTACCGGCTACGCCGCCATCAGCTTGCAGCCCAATGCCGGATCGCAAGGTGAGTACGCCGGGCTGATCGCGATTAAAAAATATTTCGAATCTCGCGGCGAGGATCAGCGCTCCATTTGCCTGATCCCCTCCTCAGCCCACGGCACTAACCCTGCCACCGCGCAAATGGCTGGCCTGAAGGTAGTAGTGGTCAAGTGCGACAGCGACGGCAACGTGGACATTGCCGACCTGCAAAGCAAGGTGGATAAATACGGCAAGGAAATCGCCGCGCTGATGGTGACCTATCCGTCCACCCACGGCGTGTACGAGGAAGGCATCCGGGAAATCTGCCAGATCATTCACTCTGTGGGCGGCCAGGTCTACATGGACGGCGCCAACCTGAACGCCCTGGTGGGCGTCGCCGCGCCGGGGCAGTTCGGCAGCGACGTATCGCACCTGAATCTGCATAAGACCTTCTGCATTCCCCACGGCGGCGGCGGCCCCGGCATGGGTCCGATTGGTGTGGCCGAGCATCTGAAACCTTTCCTGCCCGGCCATCCGGTGCAGGCAGTGCCCGGCACCCAGGTAGAGAACGGCACGATTTCGGCCGCGCCCTGGGGCAGCGCCAGCATCCTGCCGATCAGCTGGATGTACATCAAAATGATGGGCAAGACCGGCATGCGCGCGGCCACTGAATACGCGATTCTGAATGCGAACTATATGGCGCGTCAGCTGGAACCCCACTTTCCGATTCTGTACAAGGGCAAGCAAGGCTTCGTCGCTCATGAATGCATTCTGGATTTGCGTCCGCTCAAGGAAGCCAGCGGCATTACCGAAGAAGATGTCGCCAAGCGACTGATGGATTTCGGTTTCCACGCACCCACCATGTCTTTCCCGGTGGCGGGAACGCTGATGATCGAGCCGACGGAAAGCGAATCGAAAGCGGAGATGGACAAATTTATCGAAGCGATGATCACCATTCGCAAAGAGATCGACGCCGTGGCCGAAGGCCGATATCCGGCCGACGACAACCCGCTCGTCAATGCACCCCATACTCTGACCGATCTGATGGCCGACGACTGGAAACATCCCTACAGCCGCACCGTCGCCACCCACCCGGCCGCTTACCTGCACGACTACAAGTACTGG
Organism: Proteobacteria bacterium 005FR1; assembly: GCA_026192395.1. Lineage (GTDB taxonomy): Bacteria > Pseudomonadota > Gammaproteobacteria > Pseudomonadales > Cellvibrionaceae > WACF01. The sequence goes on along the minus strand of WACF01000001.1, from coordinate 3,560,758 downwards.
CCGAGCGTGAATCGCATCGATCAGGTTTACGGTGATCGCAATCTGATGTGCACCTGTCCCGCAGTGAGCGACTACGCAGAGGCGGAATAGTCGTAGCAGTCAGTCAAGGGGGCACGAAGTGGCCCCTATTCACTCTGGCTTGGTCGGCATCAGTCATTTTCCCTCCGGGGCTGGAATCGGTCTTTGCGCAGCGGCGGTGATTGCAAGCGTTCGGAGTCCGGCTGGAGGGCACGCAGATAAAGCGCCTCCATCCGTTTCCCATATTCCTGCCGGCTGAAGAACTGCTCGATTTTTTTTCTGGCAGCACAGCCTAGCCCTTCGGCCAATTGCGGATTCCGAATGACTTCGAGGATTCGCTTCGCCAGAAGCGCCTTGTCCATCGGGTCCACCAGCAATCCGTTCTCTCCATCGTTGATGAACTCTTTCGGGCCTCCGAGGGTCGAGGCAATGACGGGCTTACCCTCGCTCATCGCTTCCAGCACGACGCGCCCGAAGGGCTCAGGTTTGATCGAGGCGTGAACGACTACGTCCATCAGTGCGTAGTAGTCATAGACCTTTTCCACATAGCCAGTGAAGACAATGCGATCCTCAAGGCCGAGGTCTTCGACCGTTTTGAGGACTTGCGACCAGTAAGCTTCTTCACCATCGGTTGTTTCGCCTATTACGAAGAATTTCACATCCCAATGCTCCGCGACGATGGCAGCCGCTTCGATGAATTCCTTTTGACCCTTCCAGCGCACAATGCGCCCGAAGATTCCCACAGTAGCTTGGCCCTGTGCCAGATCGTAGCGACGACGGAGTTGCGACAGGGAAGCGGGAGAGACAGTTTCGCGGATTGCCAATGGCGGTGCCACCGAAATCCTGCTCGCCTCGACACCATCTCTGATCGCCAGCTGGCGGATGTAAGCGGATACGGCAAAGAACCGGGAAATCGCAGGCAACAATACTTTTCGCTGGGGCGCACTGATCGGTACGTGCCCCCGAAGGTAGGACACCGGGGTAACGCCGAGCAGTCGGCAAACCAATCCCACCTCACCGTCCACGCCATTGTTGAGCTGAACAAGATCGATCCGATACTTCCTGATACAGCGCGCAATGCGAAGCATGTAAGGTAGATTGCCCGCCAGCTTGGTAAGCGAATAGAGGACAACCCCGAGGCGTTGAAGGGAGCGGCGGCGCGAGTTGCGCAAGCCGGCGAAGATGCGCCGACTGTTTTTGTAATTGATCTTCTTGCGGGCGATCACCACTTCCGTGTCGTCACTGCGCTCTCGCAGCTTGCGGCGAATCAGGGTTTCGTCGGTTGCACTGACGAAGACAAACCTGAATCGGTTCGGATCGACACTCCGAATAAGATTGGAGGCCGAGACAATCGAACCACCGAAATCAAGACCCTGGTCGACGATCAACACATTCAATGGCACGGCAAGACTCCCTTTGCACGCTAATGCCCCGATAAGAAATGACACTTTTTCGACCAGGGATCATAGCATTCTTGAGGCGGAGCTCGTGCCGAATACGAGGCCAGATCTCGTTCTCGTGCGATAGGCAGATCAGATTTCTGCCAAGGTGCCGCATCTCGCGCCGTCTGTTTTTCGACCTCTACGTCGGAACCCACCTGTGGAAGGCAGGGTCTTTGGAGGTGCAGCTAAGTGGCAAGCCGCTGCAGGGGCTGCGTTCTGAGGTATCGATGTGGACACTAGACCTGGCTCTGCAATTCAGCCGCCGCCCGCTCTCAACCGCCGGCGTTTCCTCTTCCTGAGTGGCTGTCTCATAACGGCCCCGGCGTTCGCCGCGCTAATCCAACACAACGACGGCCGCTTCCCCTTGCAACTGAGTGAAGCTCAGTGGCGCCAGCGCCTGAGCGATGAGGAGTTCGAAATTCTTCGCGAGGCCGGCACCGAACCACCCGGCAGCAGCGACCTGCTCAAGGAAGATCGACAAGGCGTTTATACCTGCGCCGGTTGTGACCAGCGCTTGTTCGACTCCAAGACCAAGTTCGATAGCGGAACCGGTTGGCCAAGCTTCTGGGCGCCCATAGAAGACGATGCGATCTCTTTGCGTGAGGACCGCAGTTGGCTGGTGCTGGTGCGAACCGAGGTGCTGTGCTCACGCTGCGGGGGTCACCTGGGCCACGTGTTCAATGATGGTCCGGAGCCCACGGGGCTGCGCTTCTGTATCAATGGACTTGCGCTGGATTTCGTGCCCAGGGAGGCGCAATCGTAAATCCGATGTGGTTGAGATCTCGAAGCCGCAATTAGTGACCGAGATCAAAACTTATTCGTAAAGCTTGCAAGGGCGAAGCAAAATTAACATTGATGATCAACAAGCTCACCTTCTTCTCGATCATCTCCCTGGCTTCTCTTCCTCCCGGTGATTTTCACGTCATCCACTAAGAAGATGAAGCCCTGACTTCTTCTGAATCCTCTTTGGGGCACCTCAAGGCACCGAATTGCCAGCTCATGCGTTAGTGCGGCTAAATCGTTTTTGTCTGAAAAACGGCCGAGTGTCACCTCAGTCAGAGTGGCATGCTTATAGCTACTTCACCTGTAAACACCTGTGCATGGCATTGGTAGCTCGATAATTATTATTTGGAAGCGCGCTTCAGATAACTGATTCTCAGACGAGCCTGCGACCGGGCTTCGACAATACAGAGGGACGCTGTAATGGCAGGAAAACAGAAAAGGATTTTGGTGGCGGGTGGCGGTGGCTTTCTTGGCACCCATCTTTGTCGACTTCTTCTTGAACAAGGCCACGAAGTTTTCTGCGTCGATAATTTCTCCAGCGGCAGTCGAGGCAATCTGGAACACCTTGAGGACTTCGAAAAGCTCACCGTTCTGGAACACGATGTCACCGAAGCGCTTCCCGTTAAATCGGTCGACCAAATCTATAATCTCGCCTGTGTCGCGAGTCCCGTCCAATACCAGCAAGATCCTATCCATGCACTGCACACCAGCGCGCATGGCGTTAACAATCTTCTGCAATTGGCGCTGAAGAACAATGCCCGCATTTTCCAGGCCTCGACCAGCGAAATCTACGGAAACCCGCTGACGCACCCGCAAACAGAAGATTACTTCGGCAACGTCAACACAATCGGCCCCCGTGCCTGCTATGACGAGGGCAAGCGCTATGCAGAAACACTCTGCATGGACTATCAGCGCGTGCATCGCGTAGACGTGAAGATCGCCCGCATTTTCAACACCTACGGCCCCTTCATGCAACCGGAAGATGGCCGCGTGGTATCGAACTTTATTGTCCAGGCGTTGCTTGATCGACCGTTAACCATTAATGGTGACGGCAGCCAAACGCGATCCTTTTGCTATGTGGACGATCTGATCGCAGGCATCCACGCGCTGATGTCGTCGCCCCGTGCTGTGAGTGGCCCCATCAACATCGGCAACCCCGGCGAGTTCACGATGCTGGAGTTGGCCGACCTGGTTCTGGAGCTTACCGGCTCCTCTTCCAAACTGGTCTTCAACGGCCTGCCCAAGGACGATCCCGTCAAGCGCTGCCCGGATATAAGTCGCGCCAAGCGCCTGCTGAACTGGGAGCCTAAAGTCACTCTGCGGGAAGGGCTGGAAAAGACTATTGCCTACTTTGACGACCTCCTCACCCATGCGTCCAAGGCGCAGCTTGCCAGCGCCCAATGGAGCGGAAACTTTCAAGCGGACAAAAGCAGGAAGGCTGTATCGTGATGGATCGCATACTGATTACCGGCGGTGCGGGCTTTGTGGGCTCGCACCTCGCCGACCGTTTGCTGCGCGAAGGCTACCAGGTACGAGTAGTCGACAATCTCACTGAACAAGTTCACGGCCAAGCCGGCTGGCCCGACTATCTCGACGAACGGGTGGAGCGCATCCACGCCGACGTGCGCGACCCGGACCGAATGGCGGATGCACTGAAGGGGATCGACGCCGTCTACCATTTCGCCGCGGCGGTGGGCGTTGGCCAGAGCATGTACGAGATCCGTCACTACACCGACGTCAACAACATGGGCACCGCCGTATTGCTGGAAGCGCTCATCAAGCAGCCGGTGCGCAAGCTTGTGGTCGCCTCGAGCATGAGCCTGTATGGCGAAGGGCTTTATCGCGATCGCAACGGCGAGATCCATTCTCCCAACGAACGCAGCGCTGTGCAGCTTAAAAGTGGTCAGTGGGAAATAGACGTAAACGGGCAGGCGCTCGACCCGGTCGCCACCCCGGAAACGAAGCGGCCCTTTCCTTCTTCCGTGTATGCGCTGTCCAAGTACGACCAGGAACGCCTTTGTCTGGTCACAGGCGCGGCCTATGGCATTCCGACCACGGCTCTGCGGTTTTTCAACATCTACGGTCCGCGCCAGGCTTTGTCGAACCCATACACCGGCGTGCTCGCAATCTTTTCGTCGCGCTTTCTGAACGACAAGGCGCCGGTAATCTTCGAAGACGGCCAGCAGCGTCGCGACTTCGTCAGCGTTCACGATATCGCGCAGGGTTGCTTGCTGGCGCTGGAAAAGGATCAGGCCGACAACAGGGTTTTCAATATCGGCAGCGGCAATCACTACAGCATCAACGAGATTGCCCAAAAGGTCGGCGAGGTGCTGGGCAAGGAAGGCATCACCCCGCAGATCACCGGCGAGTACCGCGTCGGCGATATCCGCCACTGCTTTGCGGACATCAGCAAAGCACGCGACCTTCTAGGCTACAAGCCGCAAATCACGCTGGAAGACGGTCTGGGCGAGCTGGCCGAGTGGCTGAAGGACCAGCAGGCGGATGATCGCGTCGATGTAATGCGCAACGAGTTGTCCCGCAGGGGGTTGAGCATATGAGAAGCAGTGCGCAGGGAAAGTCGCCGGAAACGCAGCAGACCGTAAAGAAAACGATCACAGTGGAAGAGCAACTCGGAATGGTGGAGTGGTTTCGCCCGGGAGAGTACCTGCGAGCCACACAAGCGGTTGAAAACCTGTCCGCGCTGGGTGTCAGGCATCTGCGCACCGCGGTGCCCCTGAGCGACTGGCAAACGACTGAAGGTCGGGCCTGGTTTCAGTGGCTGATTCCAACGCTCGCGGACAAGTTCGAGGTTCTGCCCTGCCTGACCTGTTCACCGCCCGTGGCCCATGGCCGAGGCAAGCTAAGCGAGCTGCCCTGCTCGACGGAACAGTTCGCCGACTTCGTGCAGGCCTTTATCAGCGAGCACGGCAGACACTTCGACTGGGTCGATCTCGGCAATCCTCTCGACGATCTGAAGGCCTGGGATTGGGAAGAGGAACTCAACTGGCAAAGCTTTTTCGAGCAGATGGATGCCGCCGCCGAGCGCGTCCGGGCTCTTGGCAAGAAACTGGTGCTTACCGGCGTCGCGCCGGACGATATGGAACGGCTTGAGCGGCTCTGCATCAGCGAACTGTTGCGAAGTGTGGACGCGATCGGCATCAGCGGCTATCCCGGCACCTGGGACTTCAACTGGCAGAACTGGCCGGCGGTGATCGGCAGGGTGCAGCGTCTGCTGCAGGAACATGATCTTTCGCCGGCGCTCTGGATTACCGCAACCGGCTACTCCACCTGGCGCCGCGACGATGCGGTGCAGGCCCGAAGGCTGGTGGAAGCGTTGCGGGCACCGGTTGATCGGGTGTACTGGTATTCAGTTTCCGATCTTCCACGGGATGGCAAGAAGGCCTCGGAGAAGAGTGCCAAAAGCCTCCAGGGCGATGAGCGTTGCTATCACTTCGGCTTGCAGGACGCTGCAGGGGAAGCGAAATTTGCGCTGCGAATCTGGCGCGAACGGGGCCTCTCCGGTCTCGGCGAACTTATGGACACCCTGTTCGGGCGAACGCCACATCCGGGCGAAGCCCTGCTGCGCTCATTTCAGAACCCGCGCAACAGCATTCAGCAGCAAATCGGACTTTCGGTCGTCGCACAGCCGTCGGCAACACGAAAGCCGATTCTGATTACCGGCGGCGCCGGCTTCGTCGGCAGCAATCTGGCCTGGCGTCTGGCGGAGGAAGGTCGGGACATCGTAATCCTCGACAGCCTTCAACGGCCTGGTGTCGAGCGCAATCTGGAGATGCTGCTCAACACTTTCGGCAATCAGCAGATTAAGGTGGAGCTTGCCGATATCCGCGATGTGTCCAAGGTTCGCAAGCTGGTACAGAACGCATCGCAGATCTATCACTTCGCCGCGCAGGTGGCCGTGACCACGAGTCTCGAAGCACCGCGCGAAGACTTCGACGTGAACCTCACCGGCACCCTGAACATTCTCGAAAGCATGCGAGAAATGCCGTCACCGCCTCCGCTGCTGTTTACCTCCACCAACAAGGTGTACGGTGCTCTCGACGATATCGACCTGGTGCGCGTCGATGGTCGATACGAGCCCGCGGCGGACTTCTTCGCCCGTGGTGTTTCCGAACAGCAGGCGCTGGATTTTCATAGCCCCTACGGCTGTTCGAAAGGAGCGGCGGACCAGTACGTGCTGGACTACGCGCGTAGCTACAACCTGCCGGCTGCAGTTTTCCGAATGAGCTGTGTCTACGGTCCCCATCAGTTTGGGACGGAGGACCAGGGCTGGGTGGCGCATTTCCTGATCCAGATTCTCAAAGGAAATCCCATTACCCTCTACGGCGATGGCAACCAGGTACGCGACATTCTGTTCGTGGAAGATCTGGTGGAAGCCATGGTGCTCGCCCAGAAGAAGATGCCCGAGCTGGCCGGCCGCGCTTTCAATATGGGCGGTGGCGCTGCCAACAGCACAAGCCTGCTGGAAATCATCCATCGCATCGAGCATCTCACCGGCCGAAGCTGCGACTACGACTTCGCCGACTGGCGTCTCGGCGATCAGCGTTACTACGTGAGCGATACGAGCCTTTTCCAACAACTTACCGGCTGGAAGCCACGCACCGACATCTCAACCGGTCTGCGCCGGCTTTACGAATGGCTGGACGATAACGCAATCACTCAACAATCAGAACGACCGTCCATCGCGGCGGAACAAGGAGTCCTGCAACATGGCAAGCACAGGTAATTCTGCGCTCGACATATCCCAACGCAACATCCAGCCTCAGCCCGCCACCTGCCGCGCAGTCGTGGTGGGAGCACCGCAGCACTGTGAAATTCAGTTTTCCACCCCGCCCGTTTGTGCGGGCGACGAAGTGGTTGTTCAGGTGGAAGGTTGCGGCTTGTGCGCATCCAGCATACCCGTGTGGGAAGGCCGCCCCTGGTTTGATTATCCCCTTGAGCCGGGTGCACCAGGCCACGAAGCCTGGGGTCGCATCGTGGCGATCGGTGAGGAAGTGAATGGATTCGTGGCCGGGCAACGCGTCGCCTGTCTTGCCGAAAATGCCTATGTGGATCAGCTCAATGTGAAGGCGGAGTATGTCGTTGCTCTGCCTCCCGAGCTGGGCAATCGTCCCTTCCCGGGCGAGGCGATCGCCTGTGCGATGAATATATTCCGGCGCGCGGACGTGCAGGAAGGCCAGGCGGTCACCATCATCGGCGCCGGTTTTCTGGGACTGCTGCTGGTGCAACTGGCTACCAGCGCCGGCGCTCGCGTATTCGTTATGTCCCGTCGTGAAAGCGCGCGGAAGCTGGCCGAGCAGTACGGCGCGGAAGCCGTGTTCGATACCGAGGACTGGTGGGGCAATGCGCATCGGATAGTGGAGCTGACCGGCGGTGCCGGCTGCGAGCGAGTGATCGAAGTGACCGGCATGCAATTCGCCCTCGACGCCGCCACGGAAATGGTCGGCGAGTATGGCAAGCTGGTGATCGGTGGCTATCACCAGGAAGATCTGCGGCAGGTCAACATGCAGAAGTGGAACTGGCGGGCCATCGATGTGATCAACGCCCACGAACGTGATCCGCGCCGTTGCATCGAGGGAATGAAGATGGCCGTGGAGGCGACGGTCGAAGGACGAATCCGTCCGCAGGATCTGCTCACCCATAAGTTCTCCTTCAATGAACTGGACAAGGCCTTCCACACCTTGCTGGATCGACCGGACGGCTTTATCAAGGCATGGGTGGCGGCATGAGCACAGCGAGCGAAGCCACCACTCAATCCGTTTTCAATCGACCTCTCACACGCACAGGCAAACCGCGTCTCGGCTTCATGGGAACCGGCTGGATCGGCCGGCTGCGCATGCAGGCTCTGAACGAGTGCGACAATGCAGAATTCGCCGCTGTTTTCGATCCTTCGCCGGAAGCAGCGCAAGCGGCCTCGACACTGCAGGACCACACGGAGATTGCAGATTCGTTCGAAGCGCTGCTGGACAGCGACATCGACGGCGTAGTTATTGCCACACCGAGTGCCTTGCATGCCCAGCAGTGCGAACAGGCTCTGCGCGCAGGCAAGGCGGTGTTCTGCCAGAAACCACTGGCACGCACCCGCAGCGAAACCGAAAGCGTCGTGAACGCGGCGCGCGAGGCAGACAAGCTCCTCGGCGTGGACTTCTCCTACCGCCACCTGGCCGGGATGGACCGCCTGCGCGAGATTATCGGTGCCGGTGAACTTGGCGATATCTTCGCCGCCGACCTGGTTTTTCATAATGCTTACGGCCCGGACAAGCCCTGGTTTTACGACGTTAAATCCGCGGGCGGAGGTTGCGTCATGGACCTGGGTATCCACCTGGTGGACAGCCTGTTTTGGCTCCTGGACCAGACCAGTGTCGACGAGGTGGACAGCCAACTGTACGCACATGGCCGCAAACTCGCGCCGCCTTTCGACGAAGTGGAAGACTACGCCGCTACCAATCTGGTGATCGGCGACACTCACGCGCGCTTGTGCTGCTCCTGGAATCTGCACGCGGGCCAGGACGCGGTTATCGAGACGAAGCTTTACGGCACCAATGGCGGTGCGGCGATCCGCAATGTCGGCGGCTCTTTCTTCGACTTTGAAATCCATCGGTTCAATGGCACCGGCAGCGAACAGCTGGCCGGCTATCCCGACGACTGGGGCGGCCGCGCATTGAGCCGCTGGGTCGACCAGCTCGCTGTCAGCGATCGCTTCGATGACGAAGTGGAGCAGGCAGTGCAGGTGGCCGACGTGATCGATCGAATCTATCGTCGTTAGTGACTGCCGCCACTGATCGTCCTTGTTGAATCTCGAAGGCGGTCTGGCCGCCTTCGAAGGCGAGCCACGACCAACCATCTGAGATCTGCCAACGACTTTGCGAAGGGAAGTCTTCCAATGAAAGTGCTGATGACCACCGACACCGTAGGCGGCGTTTGGACCTATACCATGGAGCTCTGCGCCGCTCTGGAAGAGTACGGGATCGAGATCGAACTCGCCTCCATGGGCCGCCGGCTGTCCACGGATCAGGCCCGTGAAGTGGAACAACTCACTCACGTTCGCGTGCACGAAAGCGACTACCGCCTGTGCTGGATGGATAACCCGTGGGATGATGTGGACCGCGCCAGCCGATGGCTGCTGAAACTGGAACGGCAGCTGAAGCCCGACCTGGTGCAGCTGAACGACTTCGGCCACGGCAATCTGCCCTGGCAATCGCCAGTCGTCCTGGTGGGCCATTCCTGCGTGTATTCCTGGTGGGAGGCGGTGAAAAAGCAGCTGCCGGAACCACGCCAATGGAGCCGCTACCGATCGGTGGTGCGCGCCAGTGTACAGCGCGCCGACTGGCTGGTGGCTCCATCCAAAGCCATCCTCAAATCACTGCTTTACTACTATGGTCCGGCCCAGGTTTCCATGGTCATTCCCAATGGCCGCAACTATCCACCACTGGCGCCGGTCGCGGGCTCGTCCAAGCCGGCATCCGTTTCGGGAAAAGCCGGCGCTGATCTGGCCATCAGTGAAGGTGACCGCGAGCCGATCATCTTTGCCGCCGGCCGTATCTGGGACGAGGCAAAGAACATCGCCTCGCTCGTGGGAATCGCCGACCAGCTTCCTCTGCCGGTCTACGTGGCCGGCGAGACGGCTCAACCCGGTGCAGTCAACGGCAGCGACCGGGACTCGCAGTCCGGCGCCCACTACCTCGGGTTCCTCAACAAGGAAGAAATGGCGCAATGGCTTGAGCGCACCTCGATCTATGTTGCCCCAGCGCATTACGAACCTTTCGGCCTCGGCATTCTGGAGGCGGCCCGCTCCGGTTGCGCACTGGTGCTGGGAGACATTCCCAGTCTGCGGGAAGTCTGGGCCGATGCAGCGGAGTATGTGGATCCGCTCAATCCCGACGAACTCAAGCAGGCGGTGAGTCGTCTCGCCGCCTTGCCGAGCCGACGTCAATATCTGGCCGGGCGAGCCTGGCAACGGGCGCAGGTTTATAGCGCTGAGCGCATGGCCAACGACTACGTGCAGTGCTATCGCACCCTGGTACACGGACCTCACGCAGTGCCACTGACTGCAAAAAACATCGGCCTGAAGCACGGAATGGCAGGAGCCAAAACATGAAGTTCAGTTTGTTTTATCACTCCCTGGTATCCGACTGGAACCATGGCAACGCGCATTTTCTGCGCGGCATCGTCAGCGAATTGATGGCGCGCGGACACGAGGTCTGCGTGTTCGAACCCGCCGATGGCTGGAGCCGGGAAAATCTGCTCCGCGATCACGGGCCCGCGCCGGTGGCGGAATTTCAGCGCAACTATCCCAAGCTGCAAAGCTACATGTACGAGCGCAACACGCTGGACCTGGACAAGATCACCGACGATTCTGACGTGGTCATCGTCCACGAGTGGAACGATCCCTGGCTGGTGAACGGTCTCGGCGAGCGGCGCAAAAATAGGGGCGGATTCCGGCTGCTCTTCCACGACACCCACCATCGGGTGGTCAGCGATACCGAATGGCTGCGACGCTTCCATCTGGACCCCTATGACGGCGTGCTCGCCTTTGGCGACGTGATCAGCCACGCCTACGAGAAATTCGGCTGGAATCGCCGCGTCTGGACCTGGCACGAGGCGGCCGATACGCGAATATTTTATCCTCGCGCGGAAAACACCAAGCACCCTCGCGGCGACATCTGCTGGATCGGCAATTGGGGTGATGACGAGCGTACCAAGCAGCTGGAGGAATTCCTGTTTCGTCCGGTGCGCGAACTGGCGCTGAGCTGCCATCTTTACGGCGTGCGCTATCCTGCTGAGGTGCTGGAGCGGCTTGCGCGACAAAACATCATCTATCTCGGCTGGCTCGCCAACTTCGACGTGCCGGATGTATTCGCCAACCACAAGGTTACCGTTCATGTGCCGCGCCGCTATTACCGAGAGTGCCTGCCCGGCATTCCGACCATTCGCCCCTTCGAAGCGATGGCCTGCGGCATCCCCCTGATCACCGCGCCCTGGGACGACAGTGAAAACCTGTTTACGCCTGGCAAGGATTTTCTCGTCGCGCACGACACAGACGAAATGAAACAGCACCTCCGCACCGTGCTCAATGATGCGGACCTCGCCGCCGAAATGGCCAGGCAGGCCTTTACCACCATTCGCGAACGGCACACCTGCGCCATCCGGGTCGACGAACTCTTTGCCGCGCTTTCGGAGCTGGGTCTGGAAGCCGAGTCCGAATCCGGTGACCAACACCAGGCCGCTATGCAGGCCGCCAATCCATCCGACCTGAACGGGAGACGACGTTATGCCCAGTTCTAAGCCTGTTGCCTCCAAAACTGCTGCCTCTGAGAACAGCAATACACTCGACATTGCCTTCTTCGGTTCCAGCCTGGTTTCCTCCTATTGGAATGGTGCCGCCACTTATTACCGCGGCATCATCAAGGCGCTCGCCGAGCGCGGCCATCGCATCACCTTCTATGAGCCCGATGCCTTCGAGCGCCAGCAGCATCGCGACATGGAAGACCCGGACTGGGCAAAGGTGGTGGTCTATAACGCTGATGAGGAAAGCGCCCGCGAAGCGCTCAAGTCCGCCAAGGGTGCCGACATTCTGGTGAAAGCGAGCGGCGTCGGCGTGCTCGACGAGTTTCTCGAGCGCGAAGTGCTGGAGTTGCACCGGGGCTATCGCGGCAACAAAACGATTATCTTCTGGGACGTGGACGCCCCAGCCACACTGGCCCGGGTCCACGACGATGCGGAGGACCCCTTCCGCAAGCTGATCCCGCAGTACGATTACATTCTCACCTACGGCGGCGGAGATCCGGTGGTAAATGCCTATACCGCACTGGGCGCCAAAGCCTGCCATCCCATCTACAACGCGCTGGATCCCGATACGCATCATCCGGTGGATCCCGATCCGCAGTTCGAAGCGGACCTGGGTTTTCTTGGCAATCGTCTGCCGGATCGCGAAGCGCGAGTGGAGGAATTCTTCTTCAAGGCGGTGCGCGAATTGCCCGAACGCCGCTTTATTCTCGGCGGTAATGGCTGGCAGGAGCATGCACCGCAGTTCGACAATCTCCGTTACCTCGGCCACGTGTACACCCGGGATCACAACCCGTTCAATTGCACGCCCTTGGCGGTGCTCAACATCAATCGCGAGAGCATGGCCGAAACGGGCTTTTCGCCGCCCACACGGGTATTCGAAGCCGCCGGCGCCGGCGCCTGCCTGATCATGGATCGCTGGGAAGGCGCAGAGCTGTTCTTGAAACCGGAAGAGGAAGTACTGCTCGCCTCAAGCGGTGAAGAGGTGATCGAACACCTGCGCAAGCTCACGCCGGAGCGTTCGAAGAAAATCGGTGAGGCCGCCCGCCAGCGGGTGCTCTCCGAGCACACCTACCGGCACCGCGCGGAGCAGTTCGAAGCGCTGATGAATGAGCGCTACGCCGCGCGGAAGTCAGCCTGAGGCGAACGGTCCATAGCTGCCAAGCAGCGGTCCTCTGCCGCCAGGCGCTGCGGTGCCCGCAGCCTGGCGAAAAATAGTGGTGATAACGATCGAGAGGGATTTATGCAGCACTTGAATATCGTGGTCTTCGGGCTTTCCATCACCTCGTCGTGGGGAAACGGCCATGCCACCACTTTCCGAAGCCTTATCAAGGCCCTGAATCGGCGCGGCCACTCGGTGACCTTTTTCGAAAAGGACGTGCCCTGGTATGCCAACAATCGTGATCTGCCCGAACCGCCTTTCTGCGAGACGATTCTTTATCAGTCGGTGGAGGAAGTGGATCGTCACGAACAAATCGTCGCCGCCGCCGACATGGTGATCATTGGCTCCTATGTCCCGGACAGCGACATCCTGGCGGATAAGGTCCGGCGTTTCGCGCCGGTGTGTCTCGCTTTCTACGACATCGATACGCCGGTAACCCTCGCGAAACTTGAAGCGGGCGATTACGAGTACCTGCACCCGGACACCATTCCAGAGTTCGATATCTATCTTTCATTCACTGGCGGTCCAAGTCTGGACGAGCTGGAGCGACGCTGGGATGCCCGCTGGGCGCAGCCACTGTACTGCTCCGTGGACCCGGAACTGTATTACCCCGAGCCGCCGAGCGCTGCGCCGCTCGAATATACCCTTGGCTATCTCGGCACCTACAGTGACGACCGCCAGCCGACGGTACAGAAATTGTTGATCGACTCGGCGTCGCGGCTGCCCGAATCCCGCTTCTGCGTGGCCGGCGCGCAATATCCCAAGGAGATCAACTGGCCGGCGAACGTGAAGCACATCGAGCATATCCCGCCGCGGCAACACCGGCACTTCTACAACAGTCAGCGTTTCACCCTGAACGTCACCCGACAAAGCATGATTGCCGCTGGCCACTCGCCCAGCGTGCGTCTGTTCGAAGCGGGCGCCTGCGGCACACCGGTGATCAGCGATTACTGGGAGGGTCTCGGTGACTTGTTTGCCATCGGCGAGGAAATCCTGGTGGCCAGTTCCACTGAGGAAGCGGTCGAGTACCTTCAGATGGACGAAGTCAATCGACGCGCAATCGGCGAGAGAATGCGCAATAAAGTCATGCGGGAACACACCGCCGACCACCGCGCGAAGGAGCTGGAAAACTACTGGCGGCAAAGTGCGATGCCGCCGCTGGCGACAATTGCGACAGGCTCTTCAATGGCGGCGGGAAGGTGATCATTCATCATCCCCACGAACGCGGGAATCCGTCCTCCGGATTCCGCTGCATCTAGGGAGCCACCTCGATCATTCTGGCGGCTATCGGAGCCTGCCCCTGGCTTGCCCTGAAGCCGCCCAGCCCCCTGCGTAAGTGCCGCTGGTCTAAGGCAGATGCCCACGTTTGTCCTTGAAAACTGCTGAGATCTGGATACCCGTGGCGGTTCGAGGTACCCTCCTTCCCGCTGTTGGCGGTTTTAGCCGCCGTTGACTTGAACATCTTCCATATTCCCGTCACGGCAGCGGGACGCTCAGATTGGTAATCCTGCTTGACTCACTTCGATGTTTTTTCTCTGGCGATCTATTCCCTGCCCCTGATCACCGCACTGATCGGCTGGATAACCAATTACATCGCCATCAAGATGTTGTTCCATCCGCGCAAGCCGGTGCGCGTTCTCTCCTTCACCCTGCAGGGTATTCTGCCCCGCCGGCAGGGCGATATCGCCGTGCAACTGGGCCGTATCGTGGCCACCGAACTGCTTTCCTCGCGCGACCTTGTGGAACAACTTACCAATGAGCGCAGTCGGGCGGTGTACAACAGCTTTATCGACAGCCAGACCGAGAAATTCATCCGCGGCAAGCTCAGCCGAGCAGTTCCGGTATCGACTTTGCTGCTTCGATCGCGAACTCTGGCAAAATTGAAAGAAGCGTTTGCCGACGAGCTGCTCGAGCAGCTTCCTGCGCTGGTGGAGAATCTGACCGAGCCCAAGGGCGGCGCGCTGGATATCCATCAGCTGGTGGAGGACCGGGTCAGGTCGTTTTCAACCGACCGGCTGGAGAAGCTGCTTTACGATATTGTCGCGAAAGAATTTCATTTCATTGAAATACTTGGCGCGGTACTCGGATTTCTGATCGGCTTTTTGCAGCTGATATTCATTCTGCTGACCCGCTGATCGCGGGCGGTCACTGGCTCCATCGGAGTCCTCATCCTGGCACAGCCAGTCTAAGTCTGTGCTTTCCTGAAATGACGACGGGTTATTTGGTTTTACATGAGAATAGTCATACTTTCAGTCAGCGCTCTCTTCCTCAGTCTCGCCCTGCTGGTCAGCGGCAACGCCATGCTGAGTACCCTGATTTCGCTGCGACTGGACATGGAAAACGTGGCGAACGCCACCCTGGGTATTGTCCTCGCCTTCTACTCGGTCGGGTTTATTCTGGGCGCTACCTGGGGTGTGGACATCATCCGGCAGGTGGGCCATATTCGGGCTTTCGCGGTGTATGCGGCGATTGCCTGCGCCACTACGCTGGCCCACCCCTTGATCGTGACTCCGGAAGCCTGGGCGGTGATGCGCCTGGTGGTTGGCTTCTCGCTGGCCGGACTGATGACGGTGACGGAAAGCTGGATCAACGACCGCGCCACCAACGAATCACGCGGTAAGTTGCTTGGCATCTACACCATCAACTTTTACATTGCGTCTTCGATCGGCCAGCTGCTGGTGGGTCTGGCAAACCCGGCGGAATTTGTCGCCTACACAATCGTCGCCATTCTGGTGGTGATGTCGCTGATTCCTCTGTCGCTCACACGCAGCCTGATTCCAGCCACCCCCACCCACACGGAAACGCTCGGCCTGAGGCAGCTGGCCAGCCATGCACCTTCCGGCCTGACCGGCGCGCTGGTGTCCGGCCTGGCGCTGGGCGCCTTCGTCGCCCTGGCGCCGGTGTATGCACTGCGCGCGGGGCTGGACGTTGCGGAAGTGTCCCGCTACATGGGTTTTGCGGTGATTTGCGCGATTCTGCTGCAGTGGCCTGCCGGCTGGCTGTCGGATCGAAAGGGGCGCTTGCCGGTGCTGGTGGGGCTTCTCGCGCTCGGGGCTTTGGCGTCGGCGGCGGCCGCGTTTTTCGGCCAGACTTCCAAGCTGGCGCTGTTCGGCTTCAGCGGCGCTTTCTACGCACTCACCGCGAGCGTTTATCCCATCAGCGTCGCGCTGACCAATGACAACCTTCCCCATGAGCAACTGGTGGCAGCCTGTGCAAGTATGCTGCGCACCTACGGCGTGGGGACCATGATCGGGCCGCTGCTGGCCGCTTACCTGATGGGCGTGGTCGGCGATGCGGCCCTGTTCACGATGATCGGAGTGGCCATGATTTTCTCCGCGGCCCTTGTTCAGTTTGTCTTCCATAAGGGCGACGAGGTACCTCTCGAAGACCAGGTCGAGTACGTCACCAGCAGCCCGGTGGCAACGCCCGTGTTAGTGGAAATCGACCCGCGGAACGAAGAGTTCGAGCAGCACCATCCGGGTGAACCCGCCGAGTGGGACATCGCCGACAAACTGGAAGAGCTCGTGCCCGACGTCGGCGAACACCACCATCGTCACGAGGAAGAACAAGCACCGCAAAGCGAAGAAGAGCCGCAGCCGCAGGGAGAGGAATCGACGACAGAAGAAAGCCGGTGGGCGGAATCAGAAGATCAGCAAAAAAATCGGGGATGAGTTCCGCCCGCCAGCGGGCGGAACTCGGGTGCCAAGCGGTAAGGCAAGTTAGTGAAGGCGCTTCACCTGTTGTTCAATCGCCTCCATCGCATCGTGACTGCGCAGTTGCTCCGGCATGATGCGCTCTTCGATGAAGCGCTGGTTTTCCGGCGATAATTTGCTGACATCGCGCTGATAGTCATCACGACCACGGTCTTCGCCCTCTTCCAGATTGTGAATGGCAGCTTTTTCGCCGAAGAGATTCGACCCTGCCTGAACCATTTTGGCTATACCGCCCCAGGCGCCGGCACTGTCGGCGGGTTTGCCGCCAAGCTCGCGGATGCGCTCGCTGAGCATATCCGCCCGACGCTTGTGAGACTGCTGCAGCGAAGACAGGCTGGACGAGAGGTCCGCCGTGTCCGCCTTGCCGATAACCTGCTTGTAGGTTTCCATTGCAGCCAGCTCGTTTTTCAAAAACGAGTTGAGGTACTTAATATCCGATTCTTTGTGATGTGCTTGTGTAGCCATGATCACTTTCCTCCTTTGAATTCCAAGTGATTGATTTTGGCCGGCTCTGATCACGGTCAGGCAACAAGCACGCCAGCCTCGGGCGGGCTCGGACGAAGCCTACTCAGATTGCCCCTTTTGGCTCCAACACAAGAGAAGGCGAGCGAGGGTGCCAAAAGGCTGAGAGGGGTAGGTTTGACTTCAATGCACTGTCAATTTGACAGATCTTTTTGCCCGCGCGGGAGCGCATGACATCGCCAGCAGAACTCAAAGCTGCCGCTGTTGAGCTCACCACACTGGGGGCAACGCCAGTCCTCGCCCTCGGCACTGGCGAAAGCGGCATCGAGCACCGCGCGGGCACGCTCCAGATCCCGAGTACGGACCCAGAGCTCCAGCCAGGTATTGATGGGAGCCAGTTCCCCCATCCCGCCGCCGGCGAATTC
Source organism: Proteobacteria bacterium 005FR1 (assembly GCA_026192395.1). GTDB lineage: Bacteria > Pseudomonadota > Gammaproteobacteria > Pseudomonadales > Cellvibrionaceae > WACF01. Next base: position 3,543,450 of record WACF01000001.1, on the reverse strand, counting down.
ATTGCGTAGTTCGGTGGCGATCCCGGCGTTTGCCACGATGTTCCGCGCGTTGTCCACCAGAATACGGTTGGGATGCGTATAGAGTAGTTTCACCGTTGGTCCTGTAGGTCGATTTTGGTCAGCGCTCGTCATCCGTACCGTCGGTTTCCATCAGGTCATGCTCTGCGCCAAGCGGATCACCTTCATCGAAAAGGTCCAGCTGCCGCTCGGTTTGCCGCTGCGCAAGGTCCACCAGCCTGACGCCGAGCCCCAGCAGGCGCACCGGCATCTCCCGGCGCAACCATGCTTCCTCGCAAAGACTGCGATAGTCATTCAGGCTCACCCCTGTGCCGATTCGTTCAGCAGTGGTCGAGGTGAAATCGCTGAATTTCACCTTGGTGAAAGCCTTCACGATTCGGTAGTCCCGGTCAAGTCTGCGCAAACGGGACCGCAGTTGCATCAATAGCTTTGGCAGTTCCGCGAAGCAGCGTTCCAGAGTTGGAAGGTCGACGGGATAGGTGTGCTCGACACTGACCGACTGACGACGCCAACTGGGGTTGACCGGGCGAGTATCCTCACCACGACTTAGCTGGTGCAGGCGCAGGCCCATGCTGCCAAAGTGCTGTGTCAGGGTAAGCTCATCCAGCCTCTGTAAATCGGCGCAGGTTTGCACGCCCATGCCGTGAAGTTTTTGTGCGGTGACCTTACCGACACCGTAAATCTTCTTGACCGGCAGTCGTCGCACGAAGTCAGCGATCTGAGCAGGTTCGATGACGGTCAGGCCGTCGGGCTTGCGCCAGTCGCTGGCGATTTTGGCGAGAAACTTATTTGGTGCCACGCCGGCGGAGACTGTGATGCGTAACTCAGCCCGCACCCGTTCGCGGATCTCGCGCGCAATCAGCGTGGCACTGCCCTGACAATGCGGACTGTCGCTCACGTCGAGAAAGGCTTCGTCCAATGAAAGCGGCTCAACCAGCTCGGTATAGGAGTGGAAAATCTCCTGCATTGCTCGGGACGCCTCCCGATAGAGATTCATGTTGGTGGGAACGATCAGCAAGTCGGGACAGAGCCGCTTTGCATGAGCCGAGGGCATTGCGGAGCGCACCCCGTAGGCTCGTGCTTCGTAATTGCAGGTGGAAATCACGCCCCGCTGATCTGCCGAACCGCCCACCGCCAGCGGCCGACCTTTCAGCGAGGGGTCTTCGCGCATCTCCAGGGCCGCGAAAAAACAGTCGGCGTCCAGATGGATGATCTTGCGCTGCCTGCCGGTACTCACTGCATATGTTCCCGATTCGATTTCCGCATGACGACTCGCCGACCGAAGCAAAACTTTCTTCGATTCGCATCGCAGCGCTGAAGCATGTATTGATATACAGCTGTATACCCAAAGTGTCTTCCGGAATCAAGGCGGCCGAGGGATCGCAACTCGGGTGCAATCGAAAGCTCGCTTTTGATCTGACTGCTGATGCTCAAAAATAAATCTTGACGTTTATGTAAAAAGTTTTAATTTATGGCGAATTATCAGACCGCCTCATGAAGAAAGGCGGTGCTAACTGGGGCGCCCCTCCGCTGATATCACCTATTGGCCGCTGCAAGGCAAAACAAGATTTCCAACCATCCGGAAAAGTTAAACCCACCCCTCGTCTATCCGACATCAACAAGGAAACATCACTATGGCAGCTCGTCAATCCATAAAGCTGGACCCTGTCAGCAAGCTCGAACAGGAACTCGCCCGCGTCAAGGCGGACCTGGCTAAAGCTCGTGACAAGCAGCAGGCAGAAGCGGAAAAGGCGCTGAAGCAGTTGCAGAAAGAAGCCGCCGTCGCGGCAAGCAAAGCCCAGGCAGCCCAGAAGAAAGTGGCCGCTCTGCGCAAGAAGAACACCAAGGGCGCTCAGCTGGATTCCGCGCAGAAGGCACTGGATTCAGCCAAGCAACTGGTCAGCAAGCTGGGCGCCAGCGTCAGTTCTGCCGCCAGCCACCTGGGTGACATCAAGGCCGCAGGCAAGCGCGCCAGCGAACTGGCCAAGGCTGTCGCTCGCGAAGAAGCCAAAGTTATGAAGCAGTTGAAGGCGGAAGAGAAGAAGCTCGCCGCAAAGGCAAAGCTGGCCGCGAAGAAAGCAGCCGCGAAAGCCGCAGCCCGTGAAAAGCAGCTTGCCGCCAAAGCCAAACTTGCCGCCAAGAAGGCCGCAGTCAAAGCAAAAGCTCAGGAGAAACGACTGGCTGCCAAACTGAAGAAAGCGGAAAAGAAAGTCGCCAAGCGCGTGAAGGCAGCTGCCGGCAAGACTGGTGCCGCCAGCAAGCGCAGCAAAGTCAAAGCGGCGAAGCCGGCAGTCACCGCCGCCAAGCCGGAAGCAGCCGCAGCGAAGCCCGCCAAGCGCAAGCCAGCTCGCAAAGCCAAAGCCGCCGCCACCACGAAGGCAGCCGCTCCCGCCCGCCGTCGCAAAGCAGCCAAGGCCAACTCAGCCGCCGCTCCCGCTCCTGCAGCCGTCGTTGCTGCCACCGCCTAAGGCACTCCCCTCCGCAGCAGGCAAGTGCCTGCTGCGGAATACCCTCCTGCTACCCAACGCAATCCTCGTAAAGATTCGACGCCGGTAGGTTTGCGACTGGGTGGTGTCGCTGTCGCCAAACTTCGCTCTGGAATCCACTCGGGGCTTGAGAATAATCAGGCCGCACCACGACTCCTGCCGATCGCTTCGTGCGATTTTGGCGGAGATAATCTGATCGGGTGAATCGAATAGGGACAGACGTCGTGAGCCCGGACCCCGCTCTACGAAATCCGGGCTCACCGTTTCAGGGATGGATCAGGTGGCGGGTTCGGTCTTGGGCTTTGAAAACTTCTGTCGCCATCCGGCAATTACTTCCTTGATACGATGCGGCAGTACCAGCAGCACCGGGGTCAGCAGCAAGGTCAGCAGGGTTGAGAAGCTTAAGCCGTAGACGATCGCGCTGGCCAACGGCACCCACTGAGTTGCAATGGCTCCGCCGTGGGCGACATTGCGGCCGATCAGATCCAGACTCAGTCCGAATGCCATTGGCAGCAGGCCGAGAATGGTGGTGAAGGTAGTCAGGAACACCGGTCGCAAACGCTGCACGCTGGCCATCACCGCTACCTGCGTCCTGGGCAGATCGGGCTGCTCTTGCCGGATGAAGTTGTAGGTATCGATCAGCACGATGTTGTTATTTACCACAATGCCCGCCAGCGCCACGATGCCGGTTCCGGTCAAAATGGTGCTGAACGGGGACTGGGAGATCAACAGTCCCAGCAACACACCTGCCGTGGACATGATTACCGCGGACAGAATCAGCAAGGCCTGGTAGAAGCTGTTGAACTGAGTCACCAGCAGAATAAACATCAGGAACAGGGCGAGCAGCATAGCCACCATCAGAAAGGCCTGGGAGTCCTGTTGTTCTTCATTGCTGCCGCGAAATACCACGTTTATTTCCGGGTCCAGCGGATTGGCTTCAAGATAGGCCTGGATCTCCCTGACCATGTCGGAGGCGAGCACATCCTTCGCCAGACCCGCTTTAACGGTCATGACCTCGATGCCATCCACGCGATCGATCTTGTCCACGCTGGGGCGAGGCACGCGTTCGACGAAGGTGCTGATGGGCACCGGTCCCTGATTGGTGTTGATGCGCAGGCGATCCAGTGCAGTGATGCCGCGATAGTCTTCCGCGAAACGGATGCGGATATCCACCGGATCTTCCGCATCATCGGGCCGATACTCACCGAGCTTGATGCCGTTGGTAACCAGCTGAACGGCGCGACCCACTTCGGAAATGTTCGCGCCCATCTGGGCAGCCAGGGTGCGGTTGACTTCCATTTCCCAAGTGATTCCCGGCAGCGGCGAACTGTCGACGACGTCTACCAGCCCGGGGATATTGCTCTCCATGTAGTCCTGCAGCTTGCGGGCAGCGGCAATCAGCTTCTCGCGATTGTGCGATTCCAACTGCACGTTCACGGGACGGCCAACCGGCGGTCCGCCTTCAGGAATGTCCACACCCACCTTGATGCCCGGAATGTTTTTGGTGCGCTCGCGAATCTCATAAATCACGCTGACGGCCGAGCCGCTTTCGAGATCTTCAGCGTCGGCGAGCTCCACCATGATCTGGCCCACCTGATCCTTGATGCTCTCACCGCCGCCGCCAAAGATGCTGGTGCCGGTGCTGGATGCAGTGGTGACCAGTACGCCCGGAATATCCAGGATGATCTGCTCCACTTCCTGCACCAGTTCACGAATCTCTTGCACCGACAGGTTGCCCTGGGCACGGATATGCACATTCGCGTACTTGGGTTCGGAGTCACCGAAGAAGTCCACGCCCGCGTTGAACTTCCCGTACAGGAAGAATATGCCAAACAGCACTGCGAAGCCCGCCAGCGCCGTTCGCCCCACGCGGCCCATGAGCCAGCGCAGACTGCGTCCGTAGGTGCCGGTAAAACCTCGCAGCGCATCGATGTTGCTGGTTTCCAGGTCCTTCAGATACTGCTTGGCTGCCTGGTCCTCGGCAGCAACTGCCTCCGGCATCCGGAACAGACGTCGCAAGCCATTCATGAAAGCGGGCAGTACGGACCCGATCACCGGAGCAAAAAGCAGAGCGTAGAGCAAGGACCCGGCCAGCACCGCGAACACGGTTACCGGTAGGTAGCGCATGAACTCACCGGCCACCCCGGGCCAAAACATGATCGGGAGGAAGGCGGCCAGAGTCGTCGCGGTGGACGCCACCACCGGCCAGAACATCCGCCGCACGGCAATGGCATAGGCCTGCTGCGCACTCAAACCTTCCGCCATTTTCCGGTCGGCGAATTCGGCGATCACGATGGCGCCGTCGATCAGCATACCCAGCGCCAGCAGCATCCCGAACATCACCATCATGTTGAAGGAGAAGCCGACGGTGAACAGGACTATCAACGAGAACAGAAGTGAGAAGGGAATGCCGAAGCCGACAATGATGCCCGAGCGCAGTCCGAGCGCCCCAACGACAATGATCATCACCAGCATCATGGCCGTGAGAATGTTGCCCTGCATTTCGCTCACCATGTCCAGAGTAAACTCGGACATGTCCGCCGTGTAGCCCACCTCGACGCCGTGCGGGAAGGAATCGCGCTCGGACTCCACCAGCGCACGTACCTCGTTCACCACTTCGATATCGTTGGCTTCGGTGCGCTTGGTGATCTGAATCGCGATGCCGGGCTCGCCGTTGACGCTGTTGAAGCCGCTGGGATCCTTGAACGTGCGTCGCACATCCGCCACATCCCGGAGCAGTACCGTTCCGGTGCTGGTGGACTTCAGCGGCAGGTTGAAAAGATCTTCGGCCGTTTCGACCAGTCCCGGCACCTTGACCGAGAAACGTCCGCCGGCGGCCTCGAGTTCCCCGGCCGGCACTAGGCGGTTATTGGCGCTGATTGCGCGGGTCAGTTCATCACTGGTGATGCCGTACTGTTCCATGCGGATCGGATCGACCACCGCTTCCGCCACCTCTTCCCGATGACCTACCATGTCGGCGGACAGGACCAGGCTGATGGCATCGATCTTACGCCGCAGATCAGTGGCGACTTCGTAGATGGTGCGCTCATTCACCCCCTCGCCCCCGATAGTCACCACGAGAGCGAGAGAACCGGTGGCCGAGAGTTCCATGATGACCGGCTCTTCCGACTCCTGAGGCAATTCGGCTTTGGCCCGGTTGACCGCCGCGCGCACATCTTCCATAGCTTTGTCGAGATCCGCCTGGGCTTCGAACCTCACCATCACCGTGGCCAGGGACTCTCGCGTGGTGGCAGTCACCTGATCGAGATCGTCCAGCGCCCGCAATTCTTTCTCCAGCGGCTTCACGATCATTCGCGCACCATCTTGCGGCGAAATACCGTCGTGGAATACCTGCACCATGATCATCGGCACGGACACGGCCGGATTGGCTTCGGTCGTCATCGAGGCGCGGGACGCAAGTCCGGCGATGACGATGAGAAACAGGATGCTCAGGGTACTGCGGTAATGGGAGACCGCATTGTCGAGAAAACTCATTTCGTCGCTCTCATGGCTGCTGCGTTTTCCCCGATCCCGTGAGTGGACCGGCTTTTGTCCTCGAGGCTGACCGCAACCTGTTCGCCAACGCCGACGTACTGGTGGCCCACAGTGATCAAAAGCGTGGACTCAGGCAGACCGGTGACCCAGACGCCGTCCCCAGCGTCGCCGACAAGTTCGACGTTGTACATTTCCACTCGTTTTTCGTCGTTGAGCACGCGCAGTCCCAGCTCGCCTCGTTCGTCCAGAATGAGCAGGGACGATGGAACCAGATGGGCCGGCACAACACCGACTTCGATGTTCATGTCGGCGGTAATACCGCTGAGCAAACGCATATCGGGATTGTTCACAGCCACTTCCACCCTGAAGGTCCGGGTGTTTTCGTTGGCGCGTCGGGAGATGTAAGTCACCTCGCCTTTGGCTTGCTCGCCAGTGGCGAAGCGCATGCGGGCGGGTTCACCTTCGCTGATACGAACCACCTCTGCTTCGGACGCTTCGGCGCTAACCACCAGCGGATCCAAATCGATGATGGTCGCGCAGGTGTCGCCAGGTCTCATTAGATCGCCGATCTCCACCGGGCGCTGCTCAACAATGCCGGCGAAGGGTGCGCGGATCTGGGTTTTTTCGAGGTCGATCTTGCGACGCAGCAGGTTGGCTTTGGCAGCTTCAAGCCGAGCCTTCGCGTTGGCGATCGCCGTCTTGGACTGAAACCCACCGGTTTCCAATCGCTGCGCGCCGTCGTAATCGATTTGCGCCTGCTCCACCGCCGCTTCTGCCTCTACCAGACGCTGCTCACGATCTTCGACCGCGAGTCGGCAAATCACATCACCCGTTTCGACCCGCGCTCCTTCTTTCACTGGCAGCGATTCGACCTGCCCGGCCAGCTCAGCTCGCAAATCGACGAGACGATTGGCTTCGGTTTGCGCAGTCACCGCCACCGTGAGGGGGTAAGGCTGAGCGTAAATGTAGCGACCGCGAACGGTGGTGAGAGCGCCCGCGTTTTCATCGGCTTGCGCCACGGTTTCGCCCATTTGTGCGGCCTCTTCTTCCGATTCGTCAAGCAGACCGGACGCCAGCCAGATCACGAGGGCGAGAGCAATGACGCCCGAGGTACGGTAATTCTTGTTAGCCCAAATTTCTTTCAGTGAAGTCATGATTGCTCGATATCAGATGAGTGAACCGCGCGGGAACAGACCGCGCAGAGACGCGACTTTCGTGCGCAATGGGTGAACTCAGGAAAGAGAAATTACTATGTGGGGGGCCTGGTCGGACGTACAAGTTAATTAGTGTAAAAACTAGACAGGCGACATCCGCGTGCCGCCAACGAAACGGCACCGCAAATCAGTCAAAAGATTGAAATGATCGACAAACCTTCGCCGGTCCAAAAGCACCGATAACCGGATACCGTCCGGGTGAATACTGCGGCCGCTTCCCTGGGACGGCGCTATTCTAAAGATGACCCTCCCAGGCCACAACCACAATGACGTAATGGCTGCAAGGTCATTTTCAGATTAGCGGTTTATTCGACGCTGGCGAGCAGTTGAGGGTTGGGCGCAGTGCCAGTTGGAAAGGAGAGCATTCCGAATTGGTGATTCCAGCTCACCAGAAGTCGGGCGAGCTGAACAGCCTGTTGGTGGAGCGAATGGAGTTCTTCCGCCGTACCGGGCCTGCCTTTGTAGAGCTTCACCTTGTGGTGATCGTTGGCGAGCTCATAGCCTGGATATTTCATTCGGTAGACTTCGAGTTTCCATCGCAAATTGTGCACGGTGTTGCGATAGTAGATGAGCTTGGTCGCCAGCTTGATGGTTCGGAAGTCATCCAACTCGCCAAACACCCGAAAGTCGGTGGCGAATGCCATGATCTGACGACAGTTGCTGTCGGCCACCAGAGTGGCCGTCCGCTGATCTCCCACAAGCATCGCCAGGTCGCCGAACACTTCGCCGGGGGTGATGTAATTGATCGCTTCGGCGTCGGCGATGTCCTCGCCCACGAACACGGCAAGCTGGCCTTTGACGAGAAAGTACAACCAGGTGTCCACTTCCCCGCACTTAAGTACCAATTCGCCCGGTGCGAAGTTAACGACACGCGAATGCTGCAGGAGCACCTCGAACTGCCACAGGTCCTGTTGCTTTACGGTCTTGTAAAAAGGAATGGCGGCGAGCAGCTGCTCGACGGTTGCGCGCGGGAACTGGCTAATCTGTTTAATTTCCATACGACTCCCAAAGAGATCACGTCATCCAAAGACAGCTTGCCAGAAAAACTGCGGTCAGAAGGGGAGCTTAATCAATAACGAGCCGCAATAACTGCGAACCTTCTCACCAACTGCCACTTCCGTGTCCCGATTCGCGTTCCTGATTGGGTTGTTAATAACCTTGAGTGGCGAAAACCCAATCATTTATTCCGTTTGATGGCTGGCCTTACCCAATGTGGGACTTAGAAACCCTTTGACGGACAATGACTTGCAAAGCCCCGGGGCTTATGGGCATCATTAAGCCGCACCGGGGTCGGCCGGGTGTCACCCAATTCACTGAACTACGCAATTGAACTATATAAAGGGAGAACGAGCACGTACGGCTCCGCAGCTCCTGCTTCGCAGCACCTGGCCGCAAGCTACATGAATAAAAATAGAGCGAATTTCACTATGAAATGGAAACGACTCATCCCAATTACCATTTGCTTCTGCTTGTCACTCACAACCGGGCGATTGCACGCCGAGCCCCTGCTCAACGGGTTGGCGGTCAGTACCGAGTTCGGGAAAGAACGTTTTATTGCCGCGCTGTACTCTGACAACCTCACCACAGACGCGCAAGAGATGCTAAGCAGCTCTGGCGAGCGCCGGATGGAAATTCGGGTCACGGCGGATTCACTGTCCGCGCGCAGCGTAAACAGCATGTGGATCGAGGGGATGGCCATCAATAACCCAGCCAGTTCCCTGGAAGCACAGGCTGAAAACCTGGCTCGCCTGAACAACATGGTTCGCAAGCGCTTGAGGGCGGGAGACGTTCTCGCCTTTGCAGCGAGTCCCGGAAACGGCACTACCGTGACCCTGAACGGCGTCAAGCTGGGCTCGATTCGCTCGGACGACTTCTTCCCGATGCTGCTGCGCACCTGGATTGGCAGCATCCCATTGTCCTCGGAATTCAAAGACGCGTTGTTGGCCGACGGAGACGTAGACCCGGGGCTCTCGACCCGCTTTGCCGCCATAGAGCCCAGCGAGGCGAGAATCCAGGCCGTATCCACCTGGGTGGCCCCCGAGCCGCCACAACCGCAGGTGGCAGGAGGCTCAGGCATTCAGCCGCCGAAGCCGGATGTGGCCATCGCGCCGCCGCCGGTGAGTGGTCCCCGACCGACAGTCGACGCCACGCCGCAACCCCGAGAATCGCCTCAAGTGACCGCGGAAGCAGCACCTTCGACCACCGATACAGAGCAGAGGAAGGTAGTCAGCGCGCCGCCGAAGCCGGCCCAGCCGCCCGCGCAGCCTAAGGAGCCCGCAACGGCGTCAGCCAGTCAGGTCGCCAAGTCTCCTGCCAAACCTGCGCCTGCCGCGCCGGAAGAGGAAGATGAGGAAGCCGAAGAAGTGATGGTGACTGCCGAGAGCCTGCTCCTGCGTCAGCGCTACATTTCCGACGTGATGCGCCAGACCCTGCAAAGTATGCGCTACCCCCGCCGAGCGCAGGAACGCGGACAGCAGGGCAGCATCCGACTGGCAGTCACCGTTGGGCGTGGCGGAGATTTGCAGAATGTTCAGATCGTCGAAGAGTCACGTCACAGTCTGTTGAACAAGGAAGCCATGGCCAGCGTGGAGCGTGCCAGTCCCTTCCCCAAGGTGCCGGACGGCATCGTGGGAGAGAGCTTCGCCTTCGGCATACCGGTCACCTTTGTGCTGCAATAGCAGGAACTGAGACCCCAAAAAAAGCCGCTCATCATCGCGGCTTTTTTTTCGTCCTCACGGAAGCGATGCGGTGGTTTTGCGTCGTGAAACGCCTACTTGATTTTCGCCATCCGCTCCGTTATCACCCGCCGAATGCTCTGGCGTTCAAGGGTCGAGAGCCCCTCGAGCCGATCCAGATTGATGGAGTGAAGATGGAGACAGGGGGTGGTGGAATTCAGCTCCCGCAAATCGCCCTTCATAAGGATGGGCAGCAAAGGCTTGTCGGCAGGGCGGTGCTGATTCACAACTCGCAGGCCCACCTGAAGCGGAACTGGTCGGTAAGCGGTTTTACCGCTCTTGAATGGGATGGTCAGGAAAGTCCCGTCTTTGCCGAAGGTCTGTCCCGGGACGATATTCAGGCCGGTCGCGACCAGGGCGGACTCGGGAATTCCATGGTAGGTATCGTGATGCGCGTAGGGGTTGGGCAACACGACCAGCTTCCGGTTTTCCTCTTTCGGAAAAAACAGGTTGTAGTTGGTATAGAGCTGCCCCACAGACCCCGAGTAAACGCAAAGCCTGTTTTCAAAGCCCATGACGAACTCGATGGCCTGCTGACGCTGTTTGAAAGCGTCGAGATCCCAAACGAGGTCTTTGTTTTGTGTGGCGAGCTCCATTTTATTCTCCTGCCCCAGCCCAGCCTGCCCCACTCCCCGAAGGCCAAATGCCCCTGGTCTGAAGCCCCTCGGGCGACTGGCAGCCGCGCGTGCGAATCGCCGGCGGTCTCGTTCGCGCTTATCATCGCCAAGTGACCCGCCGGGCGCAAGCGCGTTTGCACCCACTTAACATTCTAAGCCCGAAACATGAGCCAGGTCGGCGTCACACCGGCTGCCTTATTACGAATCCGAATTTGGCAATCACTGGTTCTGCGGATTCTTGCCGATGAAGTTGTCGCGACAGTGGTGATAGAGCTGGTCCGCATCCTGTTCGTGATTACCCGTCGGCTGCACCACCTTGGAGAAGACAATCGCTTTGCGCTGATAATCCAAACCCACCACGATAACCGGCACCTCGGCGGAGTGCGCGATCCGCAGAAAACCGGTTTTGTACTTGTGCACTTTCTTTCGTGTGCCTTCGGGTGTTATCACGATCCAGAGCTTGTCCTGCTCGCGGTACTGCTTGGTGATCTGCGTCGCAATGCGCATCGGCTGGGAGCGGTCAACGGGGATTCCGCCGATTCCAATCAACCAGTTCTTGAAGGGCCAGAAAAAGGCTTCCCGCTTCATCAGGTAGGAGGCCTTCAAATCCAGCGCGAACTTGGCAATCACCGCGATGAAGAAATCCCAGTTGGACGTGTGCGGGGCGAGAATCATCACCGCCTTGCTGATATCTGGCGCTTCACCCTCGAAACGCCAGCCAAGGAGATTGAAAACATAGCGTCCGAATCGGCACAGCCAGGGGTGATTGGTGCGCGGAATGCCGGCAGGGATGCTCGCGTAAAAAGCCTGATTACGGTCTATCATTCTGTTGTTATCGGTATTGATACTTTCCTGCTGCCCCATTCGAATCTCTTCTTGTACTCAGATTCTTGTCAATGCTCTCGAGTGGCCCAGAAACTCACTTCGGGGTAACGCTCTTCGGCAAGACTCAGATTGACCCGGGTCGGCGCCAGGTAGGACAGGTGCCCGCCCGCATCCAGAGCCAGGTTGTCCGCGCTTTTGCGTTTGAATTGCTCGAAAGCCTTCGGATCGTCGCACTCCACCCAGCGCACCGTGTTCACGTTGATGTTCTCGTAAATCGCATCCACTTTGTATTCGTCCTTGAGGCGATAAGCCACCACTTCGAACTGCAGCATACCTACCGCTCCGACGATGATGTCGTTGTTGCGCAGCGGGAAAAACACCTGAGTTGATCCTTCTTCCGCCAGCTGTTGCAGTCCCTTCTGCAGCTGCTTGGTTTTCAGCGGATCAGCGAGACGAATACGGCGGAACAGCTCCGGCGCGAAGTGCGGAATGCCGGTGAACTTTAGTTCTTCACCTTCTGTAAAGGTGTCGCCGATCTGAATGGTTCCGTGGTTGTGAAGACCGATTACGTCGCCAGAGATGGCGATCTCCACGTTGCTGCGATCGCCGGCCAGAAAGGTCACCGCATCGGCTATCTTCACGTCCTTGCCGGTGCGTACATGACGCATCTTCATGCCGCGCTCGTACTGCCCGGAACAGACCCGCAGGAACGCGATGCGGTCGCGATGGCGCGGGTCCATGTTTGCCTGAATCTTGAAAACGAAGCCGCTGAACTTGTTTTCTTCCGCGGCAACTTCCCGCTGGTTGGTCTGCCTCGGCAGGGGCGAGGGTGCCCATTGAACAAAGTCGTCCAGCATTTCGCGAACGCCGAAATTGCCCAACGCCGTTCCGAAAAAGACCGGCGTCTGCTTGCCGGCAAGATAAGCCTCACGATCGAATTCGTGGGTGGCACCGCGAACCAATTCGATCTCGTCCTTTACTTCGTCGGCGTAGACGCCGAGCAGCGCTTTCGCTTCGGCACTATCCAAACCCTGGATTCGAATATCCTCGGGGATCGCGTGCCCCATGCCTTTCTGGTAGACGTGGATCGTGTCGGTATAGAGGTTGTAAACGCCCTTGAAGCCCTTGCCCATACCGATGGGCCAGTTGATTGGAGCCGCTTCGATCTTCAGTACGCTTTCGATTTCATCCATCACCTCGATCGGATCGCGAATATCGCGATCCATTTTGTTGATAAACGAAAAAATCGGCGTGTCGCGCAGACGACAGACGTCCATCAGCTTGATGGTTCGCTCCTCGACACCTTTAGCCCCGTCGATCACCATCAGCACGGAATCGACAGCAGTCAGCGTGCGATAGGTATCTTCGGAGAAGTCTTCGTGCCCCGGTGTATCGAGCAGATTGACGACCCGCTCTTTGTAGGGAAACTGCATCACGGATGAAGTCACGGAGATACCCCGTTCCTGCTCCATGGCCATCCAGTCGGAGCGTGCGTGCGGGCCCTTTTTGCCTTTGACACTGCCCGCTACCTGAATCGCATTGCCAAACAGCAGCAGCTTTTCGGTGATCGTGGTCTTACCCGCATCCGGGTGAGAGATGATCGCAAAGGTGCGCCGTTTGCGAACTTCTGACTGGAAACTCTTGCTCATCAATTTTCTTCATCGCCCGCATGGGGCTTGGCAAATAAATTAAGTGTAAGCCGTGCGCTTTCTGGTTCTCGACACGGAAAGCCCGGCATTGTCGCCCATCTTGTCCTCCTGCTCAATCTGCGAGCTCTGGCCGCCGCCCAGGGGCCGCCGGTTCGTGACCGTAAACGCGCGCGTGGAGCTCGGAGGTGGTCGCCCGCACATACTCCAGCAGCGCCTGCACTACCGGGGTCGGATGTTTTGCGGAGGGATAAACCGTGCACCAGGAGCGGCGCAGCGGGAAGCCTTTCAGTTTGGGGATGGCCAGCTCACCGAGTCGCAATTCCGGATCGATGCAGACCTTGGGCAGCACAGCGACGCCGAGGCCGGCGAGCACGCCGTGTTTGATCGCGGTGTTGGAACCCAATTCGAGCTTCGGGTTCAAGTTCAGTCGATTGCGGCTGCACCAGTTTTCCAGCGCGTAGCGGGTCCCGGATCCCGGCTCACGAATCAGCAATTGCGCATCGAGAAAGTCCTGCGCTTCGAGATCCACTCGCTTGAGCAGTGGATCGTCGGTGCGAACCACGGGCACCAGCAGGTTATCCAGAAACGGAATGGTGTTCAGCGCGCGGGATTCCGGCACCATGCCCATGATCACCAGATCATCGCGGTTGTCGGTCAGACGCTCGATTGCCTGAGCCCGGTTGACCACCCGCAGACGCACTTCCACCAGTGGAAACTGCTTGAGAAAGCCCTCCAGCAGATAGGGCACGACGTACTGTGCAGTGCTGACCGCAGCAAGCCGCAATTCGCCCTTCACCTGACCTTGAAGCTCCGCGAGCTCCATTTGCAACCTCTCCAGACCGGCGAAGATGGAACCCACCGCCTTATAGAGCTGCTCGCCAGCCGCCGTCACGTACAGCTGCTTACCAACGTATTCGAATACTGGCTGCCCCAGCGCCTGTTCCAGCTGGCGGATCTGCGAGCTGACCGCGGGCTGGGTCAGTCCCAGCTCCTCGGCGGCCCGGCTATAGCTCTGCTTTTCGAGCACGGTCCGGAAGATTTGCAGCTGCCGAAAGGACAGGCGGTTAAGCAACTGAGAGAGGGTGTAGGCCACGGTACTTTCCTCGGGTTTAAGAAGCTTCGGCGATCAAGCTTCCCGCGTCTGAATACAGGGCAAGAGACGGGATTGCTTAAAAATACGACAAGTATAACCAAGAACTTATGGAAGGGAGAAACAATATCAATTTAACGGCCATCTCTGCCTGGTCTATTGTGATCCGCCCCACACACGGCGACGGAGAAAAGAATGCTCAAGAAAGTACTGATCGCCAACCGGGGCGAAATTGCGGTTCGCATCGTCCGGGCCTGCGCCGAGATGAACATTCGCTCGGTGGCAATCTACACCGAACCGGACCGTAACGCCCTTCACGTAAAGCGAGCGGATGAAGCTCACAGCGTTGGCGAGGACCCGCTGGCCGGTTACCTGGATCCGCGCCGCATCGTCAGCCTGGCGGTGGAAACCGGCTGCGACGCCATCCATCCCGGCTACGGCTTCCTGTCCGAAAACAGCGAATTCGCCCGTATCTGCGCCGAGCGCGGCATAACGTTTATCGGCCCCAAGGCGGAAGTCATCGCCCGGATGGGTGACAAGACCGCTGCGCGAGCGAGCATGATCGCCGCCGGTGTGCCGGTCACGCCCGGCTCAGAGGGCAATCTCGCTGATCTCGACGAGGCCCTGAAGGTCGCCGAGGAAATTGGCTATCCGGTGATGCTGAAAGCCACCTCCGGCGGTGGCGGCCGGGGCATTCGCCGCTGCGATTCCGCGGCGGAATTGCGCACCCAGTACCCACGGGTAATCTCTGAAGCCAGCAAAGCCTTCGGCTCAGCGGAAGTATTCCTCGAAAAGTGCATCGTCGACCCCAAGCACATCGAGGTACAGATCCTGGCGGATAGCCAGGGCAATGCCATCCACCTCTACGAGCGCGACTGCTCCATTCAGCGTCGCAACCAGAAGCTCATCGAAATCGCCCCCAGCCCGCAGCTGACTCCCGAGCAGCGCAACTACGTCGGCGAACTGGCGGTGCGCGCCGCCCAGGCGGTCGGCTATGAAAACGCCGGCACCGTCGAATTCCTGCTGGCCGGCAATCAGGTCTACTTCATGGAAATGAACACCCGCGTGCAGGTGGAGCACACCATCACCGAGCAGATCACCGGGGTGGACATCGTGCGCGAGCAGATTCGCATCGCTTCCGGCCTGCCGCTGAGCTATCGCCAGCAGGATATCAGCTACCGCGGTTTCGCCCTGCAATTTCGGATCAACGCCGAAGACCCGAAGAACAACTTCCTGCCGAGCTTCGGTCGGATCACTCGCTACTATGCACCCGGCGGTCCCGGAGTTCGAACCGACACCGCCATTTACACCGGCTACACCATTCCGCCCTACTTCGATTCCATGTGCTTGAAGCTGGTGGTCTGGGCTCTGAACTGGGAAGAAGCGCTGGACCGCGGTTCCCGGGCACTCGCGGACATGCGGGTACAGGGCGTCAAGACCACCGCCCGTTATTATCAGGAAATCCTCCAAGACCCGGATTTTCGCAGCGGAGAATTCAATACCAGCTACGTGCCCACCCATCCGCAGCTGCTGAACTACTCGGACAAACGCCACCCGAGCGAGATTGCTCTGGCGATTGCCGCCGCCATTGCCGCCCATGCCGGCGTTTGATCGCGTAACCGGAGATAACCAATGAAAAAAGTAAACATCACCGACGTCATTCTGCGCGACGCGCACCAGTCTCTTATCGCCACCCGCATGCGCACCGAGGACATGCTGCCCATTTGCGACAAACTCGACAGCGTCGGCTTCTGGTCGCTGGAAGTCTGGGGCGGCGCCACCTTTGATGCCTGCGTGCGCTTTCTGAAGGAAGATCCCTGGGAGCGACTGCGCCAGCTGCGCGAAGCGCTGCCCAACACCCGCTTGCAGATGCTGCTGCGCGGACAGAACCTCCTTGGCTATCGTCACTACGCCGATGACGTAGTGGAAGCCTTCGTCGCTAAATCAGCAGAGAACGGCATCGATGTGTTCCGCGTGTTCGACGCGCTGAACGATCTGCGCAATCTCGAGACCGCCATCGCCGCGGTGAAAAAATCCGGCAAGCACGCCCAGGGCACAATCGCCTACACCACCAGCCCGGTGCACACCGAAGAGCTGTTCGTGAAGCAGGCGCTAGCCTTGCGGGACATGGGCGCGGACTCGGTTGCACTGAAGGACATGGCGGGATTGCTGACTCCCTATGCCACTTACGATCTGGTCAAGGCGATCAAGGGGGCGGTGGATCTACCGGTGTTCATCCACAGTCACGCCACCGCCGGTCTGGCCGCGCAGTGCCAGCTGAAGGCGATCGAAGCTGGCGCCGAGCACATCGACACCGCCATTTCCGCCTTTGCTTGGGGCACCAGCCACCCAGCCACCGAATCCCAGGTCGCGGCCCTGCGCGGCACCGAATGGGACACCGGACTGGATCTGGAACTGCTCAGCGAGATCGCCGACTACTTTCGCGAAGTGCGCAAGAAGTACCATCAGTTCGAAAGCGAATTCACCCGCGAGGATGTCTCGGTCCAGATCAATCAGGTGCCGGGCGGCATGATGTCCAACCTCGCCAACCAGCTCAAAGAACAGAACGCGCTGGGCCGCATCCGCGAAGTGTTTGCCGAGATTCCCAAGGTTCGCAAGGACCTTGGCTATCCACCCCTGGTCACCCCCACCTCGCAAATCGTCGGCACCCAGGCGGTGATGAACGTGCTCACCGGCGAGCGTTACAAGACCATCACCAATGAAGTGAAACGCTATCTGCAAGGCGGCTACGGTCAGCCGCCGGCGGAAGTAAGCGCGCAACTGCGCACCAAGGCCATCGGCAACGAAGAAGTGATCGAAGGTCGACCCGCGGATGGACTGAGCGCAGAGATGGAACGCCTGCGCCGCGACATTGGCGACCTCGCAAAGAGCGACGAGGACGTTCTGACCTTTGCCATGTTCCCGGACATTGGCCGGCAGTTTCTCGAGCAGCGCGCCGCCGGTACCCTGGAGCCGGAAGTACTGCTGCCGGCGCAGCAAAGCGGTCGCGCCACCGACGAGGGTGTCGCCACCGAATTTCGCATCGACGTTCACGGCGAAACCTACGAAGTGGCGGTTACCGGCGTCGGCGGCAAGGACAGCGGCAAGCGTCACATTTACCTGACCCTCGACGGCATGCCCGAGGAAGTCGTCTTCGAACCGCTCAACGCCTATGTGGCCAACAAGAGCGGCAGCGGTCGTCAACAGGCCAGCGCGCCCGGTCATGTCACCACCGGCATGCCCGGCAATATCGTCGATGTACTGGTTGCCGTCGGTGATACCGTGCATGCCGGTCAGGCGGTGCTGATCACCGAGGCGATGAAAATGGAAACGGAGATTCAGGCACCCATCGCAGGTAAGGTGACCGGGGTCCACGTGGCCAAGGGAGACCGTGTCACCCCGGGGGAAGTGCTGGTCGAGATCGACTAATGCCGTTTAGAGATCTGGATGCAGGTGGGCGCTTTGCGCTTCAAACAGGGAGCGCACTGTGGCCATCGTGTCCGCTTCCGCGGCGGACTTGTCATTGCGATAGCGCTTCACGCGGGCAAAGCGCAATGCGAGCCCGCCGGAATAGCGGGGGCTGGTCTGGATATCGTTGAAGGCGATTTCCACCACCAGCTCCGGCTTCACGAAAACCGCGCTGCCCTGCCGATGAGTCTCCCGCGCCAGTAATTCCCTGGTTTGCCACTCCAGCAGGCGATCGGTAAGGCCCTTGAAGGTCTTGCCGAGCATGGTGAAGCCACCCTCCTCGTTGCGTGCCCCCAGGTGCAGGTTGGACAGCCAGCCTTGCCGCCGACCGCTCCCCCACTCCGCCGCCAAAACCACCAGATCGAGCGTGTGCGTGCGCTTGATCTTCAGCCAGCCGGCGCCCCGGTTACCGGCCTCGTAAGACGCCTCCAGTGACTTGGCCATCAGGCCTTCATGGCCCCGCGCCAAGGCCTGCTTGTAGAAAGTGAGCGCTTGCTCCGAATCCTTCGTCACCAGGCGCGGAATCCTCAGCCGCTCCGGCAGGCACCGCTCCAACGCAGCGATGCGGTCCCGGGTAGTCTCGGCGGTGAGGTCCCGGCCTTCCAGGCGGAGACAGTCGAAGAAGAACACCGCCAACGGCAGGTCCTGCCGCAGATTCTCCACGTCCAGCTTGCGGCCAAAGCGGCGCATCGTCAGCTGAAATGGCAGGGGTCTGTCGGCCCGGTCCAGTGCGATGGCCTCCCCGTCCAGCACCACCTCCTCTAGCGGCAGTCCCGCGACTGCCTCCACCACTTCGGGCACGGCCTCGGTGACCTCGTTACCCGCACGTGTGTAAACACGCACTTCGCCCCCGGAGCGGTGCACCTGCACCCGCGCGCCATCCAGCTTCCATTCGAAGGCGGCCTCGCCCAGCACGTCCAAAGCGCCGGAGACATCGGCCGCGGTTTGCGCCAGCATGGGTGCGACGGGGCAGAAGATCTGCAGCTGGAAGCGACTCAGGCCCAGGTCGCCCTCCTCCAGGGCCGCGCGGGCAACCGCGCCCAAATCACCTGCGAACATCGCCGCCTGCCGCACCGCCGTGGCGGGAAGGCTCGCCGCGCGCGCGATGGCTTCCACCACCATCGCCTCCAGGGCGCCCTGACGAAGTTCGCCGCGCAGCAGTCCGAACAGCAACTCCTGCTCGGACCGGGTTGCCCGGGAAAAGAGTTGCCCAAGCCGGGCTTTGCGCTCGCGACTTGAGCCGCTGCCGCGAATGGCGGTCAGGGCTTGGAGCTCCTCATCGACCTCGGCCAGGCTCAGGTCCGGCTCGTCGGCCGCCTCTGTCCCCAGCAGGTCCTTCAACGTGGCGTAGCCGACCCCGATTTTCCCCTGGCGGATTTCGCCGGCAAGAAAGTGCGCCCCCACCTCGATATCCTCGTGATCGAGAGAAGCAATCTGCTCCGCGAGCCGGTTGATTTTGGCCGTGCGGCTGGAGGTCTCAGCTAGGGACTGATAGGTGTCGGCAAGGTTGGCGAGTAGGGTCATAGTATCCAGGTGCAGGCTGAAGGCGTGTTACTGAGCCTTGCGAAAACTGCACCGGGATGGCGGACCAGCGTCTAGGGGCTTGCCATAGCGGGTTCTGCAAGCGCGCGACTCTGTTCGCGCAGCAGCGTTCTGCGCAGCCAGGTGTAGGCGATCGCACCCACCACGCAGTTGGCCAGGGCGGTGGCGACGAACAGGCCGGGCAGATCCCACAGCCACATGCCGGCAAGTGCCAGCGGCAGGTAGACGCCGGCCACACGCAGGAAGGAGATGACCAGTCCGCGGGCCGGCAGAGCGAGACCGTTGAACATGGCATTGACCGACATCACCAGCCCATAGGCGCCGTAGCTGAGCGGGACGACGGAAAGATAAAGCGCGACGACTCTCAGGACCTCTTCTGAATCACTGAAGAATCCGGCCACGTAGGGGCCGACGAGCCACAGCAATGCCGCCATGGCCAACCCGAAGGTCAGGCAAAACAGCGTCACCACCTTCAGAGTTTCCAGCAAGCGGCTGTAGTTTCCCGCGCCTTGGTTCTGGCCGAAAAAAGGCCCCACCACCCCGGACAGGGCGTAGAAGACGATCAGCGCAATGGGCTCGATCCGAAGCGCCACGCCGAGCCCCGCCACCGCCATCACGCCGTAGCCGGCCACCAACTTCACCACTACCCCGCTGGCCACGGGAATGATGAGATTGCTGACCACGGACGGCACACCCACGTGGGCCAAAGCGCGCCAGGAGGCAAAGACCCGCCGCCAACCCGCCAGCGGATTTACCAGCACCCCGAAGCGCCTTTGGAGTACGTAGAAAGCCACCACCAGCATCAGTACGCGGGTGATCAGCGAGGCCAATGCGGCCCCCTGGATCTCCAGTCGCGGAAAACCGGCCAGGCCGAATATCAGCAGCGGATCGAGGACCGCGTTCAGGATCGCGGCCGCCACCATCAGGCTGCCCTGAATCTGGCTGTGGCCGAGCGCTCGCAAGGCAGAGAGACTGATCATCGGCACCATCAGGAAGGGCGCGCCCAAATACCAGATGGCCATGTAATCGTGGATGTACGGGAGCAGTCGCGGCGTGGCCCCCAGTGCAGCGAACAACGGATCGATTGTGAGAAAACCGAGGATGCAAACGGCGACGGATACCAACGTCGCCAGCGAGATTGCATCAGTCGCAAGGCGCTGCACTCTTTCGCGGTTGCCACCGCCAATGGCGCGGGAGATGGCCGAGGAGGCACCGGCACCCAGGCCAATGGCGATACTCGTGACCACCAGGATAACCGGGAAGACGAAGCCCATTGCCGCCAGCGGATCCGGCCCCAGTTGGGCCACGAAGAAGGTGTCCACGGCGTTGAAGGACATGGTCGCGAGCAGGCCCCAGACCATGGGCAGAGCCATGCTGCGCAGGTGACCGGCAACGGAGCCTTGGGTGAGAGTGGCTTGTAGCGGTGGGTTCACGCGGAATCCCGGGACAGGTGCATTGCGGCCGCGCAGTATAACACCCGCCGCTCTCGCGTCGGCCTGTTAATCGCCGAGGTTGCGCGCATAGATCAGCGCATCTTCACGACCTTTTGCCGCCGGATAATAGTTGGGTCGGACGCCCACCTGGTTGAAGTCCAGCGCCTCGTACAAGGCAATGGCGCCGGTGTTGGAAACGCGAACTTCAAGAAATAGGGTATCGGCGAGCTTGCCGACCTCCCCCATGAGGCACTCCAGAAGCGCCCTGGCAATCCCGCGGCGCTGACATTCCGGGGCCACAGCGATGTTGAGAAGATCCGCCTCGCCCCCACCGATCGATACCACCGCGAAGGCCATGATGTCAGTGGGCTCGCCGTCGGCGGGCTCGAGCACGACCGCCAGTTTTCCCGCGATGATACTGTCGGTGAAATGGGCGGGCTTCCAGGGGTGGGATTGCACGCGACGCTCGAGCGCCAGCACCGCCTCCACATCCGCCACAGTCATCGCGCGAAGCCGCAGGTGCGAGCCATCGGCGGCCATGATCTCAGAGTTGGTCGTTACCTCAGGGGCCATGGCATCAGCCACTCACGCGCAAGTGTTTGATGGCATTCCAGGCAATGGCTTTCAGGGCGGGCTTGCTCAGCATGGCGGCGAGCCCGGGCAGCGCAACGAGTTCGATCGTTTGCTCCGCCCCGCTCTCCGCGGGCAGCGTCAGCGAAAACTTGTTCCCCAATGCGCGGGCGATCGCCGCCCGATCCTTGAGTCCAGCGTCTCCGATGTCCACCGCTGATAAGCCGTGGTAGATAGCGCTTGCGCCCATCAGCCAGATCGCCTTGAGTGCCTGCCTCTCATGCTGCGCGGCCAGGAAGGCGTGCAGCATCTCGCGGGCTTCGCGGACGCTTTGGCTGGTGTCGGCCGCGACGGGGGAAGCGCCCAGCGAGGGCCAGGTGATTGTGGCCGGGGGAGTCAGTGAGAGGGATCTGCCGAGTGCGGCTCCCATGTTCATCAGCAACTGCTCGGTCGGCAGCGCCGAAGCCGGCTGACGACTGTCCAGCACACCGATGTCGGGACCAAGCCGCCAGTAATTGAGAGTAAATTGGTGCAGGAGAGGCTTTTCGGTGGCGGTGCGCTCGGCCGCTCTTCGGGCCGGTCGCTCTTGCGCCAACTCGACCTTTTCCTTGAGCGGGCTTTCCCCGACCACATTCGCTTCACCAGTCGGTGAGAGTGCCGCTGACTGCACCGGCGCGGACTCCGCTGATGGCAGCGGCTCGGCTTCTGCCAGCACTTCGGGTTCAGCCAGTGCTTCCGGCGGGAGCAATGCGGACTCCGCCGCAGCGGGCAGAATCCAGCGAGGCAGATAGCTTTCTATGCCGAGGGCTTGCAGGTATTGCTGGCGCAGGACTTCATTCATGGCAGGAACTGGCTGGTGAATTTCAGCGGCCGCGAGCTGCTGGCTCGGGCCGCCGAAAAATTATACGCCATATTCTTGCCAGCGCAGCCTGACCTCAGGCGATTTCAGGAGATTCAGGGCGTGAACGTAGGCCTTGGCGGAAGCACAGACAATATCGGTGTCGGCACCCACGCCGTTGACGATGGTGCCGTCCTTGTCGAGGCGCACGGTCACTTCTCCCATGGAGTCGGTGCCCTGAGTAATGGCGTTGACCGAATACAGCTGCAGGTCTGCGCCGCTCTGGACAATGTTCTCGATGGCCTTGAAGGTGGCGTCGACCGGACCGCTGCCTTCGGAACTGGCAGTTCGACTTACGTACTCGCCGTCGTCATCTCGGATCGACATTTCAACCGTTGCTTTGGGGACCACGCCAGTCTTGGAAAGCACTTCCAGCGATTTGAACTGAAAGGTTTCCTCCACATCCTTGGCAAATACGCGACCGGCGATGGCCTGCAGATCTTCATCGAAGACTTCCTTTTTCTTGTCCGCCAATTCCTTGAAGCGCTCGAAGGCCGCGTTCAGGGCCGCCGGTGAATCGAAAGTGACTCCCAGCTCCTCAAAGCGCGCCTTGACCGCCGCGCGGCCGGAATGCTTGCCGAGCACAATGCGGTTGTTCACCCAACCCACGTCCTGGGCGCGCATGATTTCGTAAGTTTCGCGATGCTTGAGCACACCGTCCTGGTGAATGCCCGCCTCGTGAGCGAAGGCGTTGGCGCCGACGACGGCTTTGTTGGGCTGAACCGCAAAGCCAGTAACGCTGGCGACCAGACGCGAGGTGGGGACGATGTGTTCAGTAACGATCCCGGTTTCCACTGGGAAGATGTCCTTGCGGGTGCGCACAGCCATGACGATCTCTTCCAGCGACGCATTGCCCGCCCGCTCACCGAGACCATTGATCGTACACTCCACCTGACGCACGCCGTTCATTACCGCGGACAGCGAGTTGGCCACTGCCAGGCCGAGATCGTTGTGACAGTGAGTGGAGAAGATCGCCTTGTCGGAGTTGGGAATATTCTCGATCAGGCGCTTGAACATGGCGCCATATTCGCCGGGCTCGCCGTAGCCGACCGTATCCGGCAAGTTGATGGTGCGGGCGCCGGCGTTGATGGCCGCCTCGATGATGCGGCAAAGGAATTCAAATTCCGAGCGGCTGGCGTCTTCGCAGGAGAACTCCACATCCGGCACATGATTGCGGGCGTGCTTGATGGCCTCGACCGCCTGCTCGACGACCCGCTCGGGCGCCAACTGCAGCTTGTACTTCATGTGGATCGGCGAGGTGGCGATGAAAGTATGGATTCGCGGTGAAGCCGCATCCTTCAGCGCTTCCGCCGCGCGGATGATGTCCGGCCCCACCGCCCGGGCAAGACTGCACACCGTGGACTCCTTTACCGCTCGGGCCACCGCCTGCACACCTTCAAAATCACCGGGACTGGCGATGGCGAAGCCCGCTTCGATCACGTCCACGCGCATTTTTTCCAGCATTTTGGCGATACGAACCTTTTCATCCCGCGTCATGGACGCGCCGGGGCTCTGTTCGCCGTCGCGCAGAGTGGTGTCGAAGATCACCAGCTTGTCTTTTTTCGCTGTAGCTTCAGCTGCGGAACTCATATGAATAACTCCAGTGGTGGCTCCATTCGGGACCGGGATGACTCAATCCCGGCCGGTGCGGCGCCGTTGATCCTGTGCCGCCAGAAGGGCGACATGCGTGATTTGCTGTTTGGGAGGAGGTTATTTGCCGCGCAGCGGCAGCAGTCGATCGCTTGAAAGAATCGAGGCGAGGAGATTCATGGCCTGAGCGGCTTTGCCAAAACGGCAACTGTTCTTCATTGCGCGTATTCTTTGATGAAAATGGCTTGGTCATAGGGTCGGGCGCAGGACGCCGCTGGGAGGCAACTATAGGGGCGGACCGCCATGAAGTCAACATCCATCCCAAAAATACGGGTTTTTCCTCGTGCCCATCCTAGCCGACGGCGTTTTTTGACCCCGCCGGGAAACACCTGTCCCAATTTTCCAGTCTGTGAGAGACAATCTTTTTTCCAAAGCAGCATTTTCACCCGCCATCACTGCGGGAGCGCGCCGCTTGCAGGATTTGGCTACACTATAGGAAATAAGTGCGACGCCGGTTTCTCAATTGGTCGCTCATAGAGGACAGAAACCGCAGATCAGGGAAATAACAACAATGGGGTCCGTTAATCGCGCATTGTGCGCAGCAAGCCTCGCCCCCACCTGGCAGGTGAGGATTGCCAGTTCGAGGGCCCGGGATCAGTCACGATGAGTGATATCGACCTGGCACTGCCTGCACCCGAACGCAGCTCGGTGCATCCCCGGGAGTCTGCCCCCAGAGCATGCCTGTTTCGCACGCTGGCCGAAATGCTGGCAGGTCGCGTCTGTGATCAAGCGCTGACTGAGGCTTTCCAGGTCCTGCTACGGCAAACCAACTCATCGCATATCGCGCTCTGGCTTGTCGAACGCGAGTCCGGGTACATATCCTGTCTCGCAGACGGCACAAGCGAGGCAGTGCAACTGTACCCCAAAGCCTCCGCGCAGCCGCTGACCGAGGCGGTTGCGACACTGTCGCAGAGGCCCCGCCTTCAATACCTCGTCCGATGCGACGCCCTGCTGCCGGCGGGCGAGACTGGCCCCGCCCTCGTGCTGAACACGCCGCTCCCCGAGCACACGCAATGTGCCTTGCTGGTACTGACGGGCTCATCGCTGGTTTCCGATGCCGAACTGCAGGATGCGGGCGAAGTTCTGGTGGCCGCCACACTGCGCCATCTGCGGGAAAAGAATGCCCGCGCATCGGTCGATGATCTCAGCCGTATTCTGAACTTCTCCGATTCCATTTACGCCAGTTGGCATCAGAACGAGGGCTGGCACTACCACAATGTCAACGGAATTCTCGAGCTGGGATACGCGAAGGATGACATCAGCATCCGTTCCCTGGAAGCTTCAAACCCGATGCATCCCGACGATTGGAAAGAAGCCTATGATCTATTCGAAAAAGCCTTTCAGCAGGGTGCCGGCTACCAGCATCAATATCGTGCCATCAGCGCCGAGGGAGACACCCGGTGGTACCACGCCGAGGTGACGGTCACCGAGACCAATGCCGACGGCAGTACCAGCGAGCTGGTCAGTATTTCCCGCCACATCACCGACATGCGCCGCGCCGCCGAGCGTGCGGTCAGAAATGCAAACCTCGAGAAATGGCTGGTGGCAAAGTGCAATGCGATCTTCAACTGCAACACCTTCGATTCCATGCGCGCGGTGTTGCAGGAAGTCGGCAGCTACCTGGACGTCGACCGATGCACGCTGCGCGTGCTCGATCCGGAAACATTGTGCTCAAACCTGATGGCGGAATGGCAAAAGCCCGGGCTGAAACCGCTCGCCGACCTTTACCCCGAAGCGACTTCGCAAACCGGCGAGGGCTGGATCGGCCGCCTCATTGCCCTGGGGCAAGGCTATGTCGTCGGCGATATCCCCCGGGAAGTGCCCAGCGCAAAACTCGTCAATTATTACGGCACCATCGGCATACAGGCTTGCGTAACCCAGCCAATGATTTACGGGGGCAAACTTACCGGCATTCTCAGTCTGATGCATCGGGCTCCCCGGCATTGGAGCGCGACTGATTTACGGGTGGCCAAAGAGATCACCGACGCAATCCACATTGCCATCCTGCGCAACCGTCTTCTGGATGAGCTGCGGGCCACTGATGAGCGTTTTCAGTTAGCGATGGAAAGCTCCACTTACGGTTTGTGGGATGAAGACAAGGTGAACGGCACCTTTTACTTCAGTCCGCACTTTTACGATCACCTCGGTTATCCCCGCGCCGAGGAACCCGTCCCACGCGAGCGTTTGCTGCAATACATACACCCCGGCGATCACCACAAGCTCTTCCAGCAGGCGGAGCTGGAGTGGCACGAGGATGCCATCGAACTTGAGCTGCGCCATGTAAAGCGGGACGGATCAATTGTCTGGATGCTGTCACGCGGCAAAGTAGTCAAGCGGGATCGTCACGGCCAACCCTTGCGCGTGGTCGGCGCAAACATGGATATCTCCGAACAAAAGAAAACACTGAGCCAGCTCAGCGAAGCGCGCGAGCTTGCGGAGGAAGCGAATCGGGCCAAGAGCGAATTTCTGGAGCGGATGAGCCACGAGATCCGCACACCCATGAACGCCATCCTGGGCATGGCCTACCTGACGCTGGACAGCGGCCTCGACAAGGAGCAGCGCTCCTATGTGCAGGATATTGACGGCGCGGCCAAGTCCCTGCTTCACATCATCGATGATATTCTGGATTTCTCGAAGATCGAATCGGGCCAGCTGAAAATGGTTAGCGAGCGCTTCGAGCTGCGCGAAGAAGTGCTGCGACTCACCAAGCTGCTGTCAGTGCGTGCGGCCCAGGCGGGGAATGAGCTGAGTCTGGAGATCGATGGAAATGTACCCGCTGCCGTCGTTGGAGATAAAAACCGGCTTGGCCAGATCCTGATCAACCTGCTGGGGAACGCGATCAAATTCACAAGTCAGGGGCAGGTCCGGCTGAGGGTTTATCTCGTCGATCAGGACGCACGAATCAATTCCATTACTCTGGGTTTCTCGGTGATCGATTCCGGCATCGGCCTTAACCGGGACCAGATCGCCACACTCTTCGAGCCTTTTGTTCAGGCGGAAGGTTCCACCTCACGCAAATACGGCGGCACCGGCCTGGGGCTAGCCATCTGCAAGCACCTTGTGGAGATGATGGGCGGATCCATCCAGTGCAGCAGTTCGCCCGCGACAGGAACCACTTTCGATTTCACCGTGGTCTGCAAACAGAATCTGGCGCAGGCCGGTGTGCCGGTCGCCGGTCGTCGGGAAGAGCAGTCAGATTCTCAAGCAACAAGCAACGCGGGATTTCCTGGTAGGCGCGTTTTGCTGGCCGAAGACAATCCGGTTAATCAGCGCGTGGCCAGGGGCATTCTGGCCAAGTTCGACATCGAGGTGGTCACCGCCAATAACGGCGCTGAAGCGGTAGAACGCCTGTGTGAAGCAGGCGCATCGAAATTCGACGCAGTCTTGATGGATATTGAAATGCCGGTACTCGATGGCCTTTCGGCATGCAGGGCGATTCGGGAACGCAGCGACTGTCGACAGCTACCCATCATCGCGATGACAGCACATGCCATGTCCGGCGATCGCGAGCGCTGTCTGGCGGCAGGCATGAACGAACACGTCCCCAAACCGATTGACCCGCAACGTCTTCGGGATGTGCTCGCCGGCTTCTGGCAACAGACCCAAGGCGATGGCGAGCCATGAGCCTGGGCGACGATCTGTCAGTGAGCGAGCGAACCGAAATGCCGCCTCCTGCGCTGTCGCCATGGTTACGGGCGCAAATTAAGGCCACCATGTGGGTCGAGAGTGACTCGGATCTTGAGCAGCTCGTTGCCAGCATAGGCGAGCAATTGGGCGGCGCTTCACTGGCTCTCTACAGATTCGTGCAGCGCTCCGGGCGATGGCAGCTACGGCGGGTGCTGGAGCACTGTGCGGGCGGTGAATCTCGCAGCGAGCATTTCCCCGATAATCTTGGTCCGGATTCAGACCTTTTCTCAACATTGTCGACGAGCAAGCTTCCCGTCACGGTCCAACATCGCTTACTTCCAACCCGATGCCGCTCTATCACGGCACAGCACAGCAGCGAGCTGTCGGGAGTGCTGCTTGCGGAATCGACTGCGCTCGAGGCAGCGTCCGATGCGGATCTGCATCGCCTGGCGACACAGCTGCTGGGTACATGGCAGCGACTGCGCGAGCAGGAGAAGCTGCGGCGCCATGGCAATACGCTTCATCAGCTGTTCGCGTGCACTCGGGAATCCTT
Source organism: Proteobacteria bacterium 005FR1 (assembly GCA_026192395.1). Lineage (GTDB taxonomy): Bacteria > Pseudomonadota > Gammaproteobacteria > Pseudomonadales > Cellvibrionaceae > WACF01. The sequence continues at coordinate 3,515,580 of WACF01000001.1, read as the reverse complement.
CGCTCAATGGAGCCGTGACCGCGGGTGGGAGTACCACAACAGCCACCTTTTGCACCGGCTCGGCTACGCGCCGGAAATCATGCCGCTAGAGAACGTCTTCGGCAGCCCACGAGCAATCGACGACGCAAACTGGACACGCTTGTCGAGGCTACTCGAGGATTGCATCGACCGGGGCCACGATCTGGACTGTGATTATCAGGTGGCCGCGCCCGACGGCTCGCTGCATATCTTCTGGACGCGTCTAAGAGTTCTGGAAGAAGACGACGAGGGCCGCGCCAACGCCGTCGCCGCCGTATCGGTGGACATCACTGAATCCAAGGAGGTCGAAGCGGATGCGGAATCCCATTCGGAACTCGACACCTGGCTTCTGGCGCGGAACAGCGAGCTGTTTGATCGCTGTGATAAAGCCGCTATCGAAGACACTCTCTCAGCACTCGGGCAGCGCCTGTCCCTTATCCGGTGCTTCATCCGAATTTACAAGTCCGACAAAGCCCCCGTGTATGCCGAGTGGCAGAAAGAGGGCGTGACCCCGATCAGCAAATTGAACCCGGATGTGAACCTTCGCCAGCCCAGACGCGCCCGCCCCTCTTACACGACGGACATCGAGTCGGAGATTGGATTGCAGGCCCTCTTGCCCTTCGCGCGCCGGGCCGGCACACGAGCGCAGATGATCATTCCGATGTCGCACGACGGAACGATTCACGGCTATCTGGTTTGCCAGGATAGCGGCGTACGCCATTGGACTGCGCTGGAAAAGAGAGCGGCGCGGGTCCTTGCCGATACCTTGTGCATGGTTCTGGTGAAGGAGAACCTCCGCCAGAAACTGCTGGCGAGCCAGGACCAATTCCAGCTCGCACTGACCGCGGCATCCTATGGCGTGTGGGAATTCAACATACTCGAGCAAACGATTTATCTCAGCCCGACCTACTACCAAATGCTGGGTTACGGGGCCGACAAGGCGACCGGTTTTCGGCCGCTAACCCTGGACAACGTCTACTACGAAGATCGCCGAACGCTGAAGGGATATGCCCGCGCTCTGAGTGACGGCAGCACCACCGATTTCGCCTGCGAGTCTCGCCACATCGCCAGCAATGGCGACGTGCGCTGGATGCTGATGCGCGGACGCACCATCAAATGGGACGACACCGGCAAGCCTCTTCGCGCAATGGGCACGACAACCGACATCACCGCGCTCAAGAGCGCGCAGCTGGATCTTCAATTGGCCCGCAAAGAGGCGGAATCCGCACATCTGGCGAAAAGCGAATTCCTCGCGAGGATGAGCCACGAAATCCGCACACCGATGAACGCCATCATCGGCATGGCCTATCTCGCGCTGCAGTCGCCGCTGAGCCCTGAGCAGCGCTCCTACATCAGCGATATCAACAACGCCGCCAAGTCGCTTTTACAGATCATCGACGACATCTTGGATTTCTCCAAGATCGAAGCGGGCAAGCTGGTTCTGGAAGACTACGCTTTCGATCTTCGCGAGGAGCTGCGGAACTGGCTGGCGCCCTTCGAGCTTCAGGCGAAGCAACGCGGCCTCGACTTCAGCGTCGACATCGCCCCGGACGTACCCGCGCTGATTAGCGGCGATGCAAGCCGTTTGCGACAGGTCATCGTCAGCCTTCTCGGCAACGCATTCAAGTTCACTCGCGAGGGCAGGGTCGCGATCGCCGTGCGGGCTCTGTCGCGATCCGATGAACACCCGCGACTCGGCTTCATCGTCAGTGATACCGGCATTGGTTTCGACCCCGCTGGTATCGACCGACTGTTCGACCCCTTCACCCAGGCAGATAACTCCTCCACCCGCCAGTACGGCGGTACCGGCCTGGGACTGGCGATCTGCCGGCGCCTCGTCAACATGATGGGAGGGGACATCATGGTGAGCAGCCAGCCCGGCCTGGGCAGTACATTTCGTGTCAGCTTCCAAAGCAGCCCGACGCAGCAGCCAGCCGCACAAAGAGATTCGCAGAGGCTTTTGCGGCCGAAGCGAGGTTCACTCGAAGGCAGCCGCATCTTGTTAGTGGAAGACAATGTGGTGAATCAGCGAGTGGCTGATGGCATTCTGCGCCGCAACGGGTTGATCGTGACCGTGGCTGGCAATGGCGCCGAGGCCATACGACTGCTCGACAGTGCAACGGAGAACTTTGACGCCGTTCTCATGGACATCGAAATGCCCGAGATGGATGGTCTCGAAGCTACTCGGGCAATCCGCCGCAACCCGCGATATGCGCAGATTCCGATCATTGCGATGAGCGCCCATAACGCCAGTCAGGATCTTCGCCGCTTTATCAAGGAGGGCATGACGGATTGCCTCCCGAAGCCCATCATTCCGGATGCGCTCTGTCGGATGCTGGAGCGCTATCTCGCGTCAGTCCCCCTGTAAACGCCCGTCGCCCGGCGGGTGTAACGTTTACAGCTCACGTGCAGTTTTTTCTTGCCCGCACAACTAAAAGCAAGCTGACGCGACAGGGAGGCAAGTAGCCGCCTTCGCATCTACTTGGCCCAATTCGTGCTCCGACAATTCGTAATTGGATGACATTCAGATTCAGATAATCGAAATCGGGGGCTTCAGCCTATGCGCAAAATAAGGGTTGGCATCATCGGCGTGGGCAACTGCGCAAGTTCACTGGTGCAGGGAATCGCGTATTACCGGAGCCGACCCGGAGCCGACCCCGCCCAAGCGGATGAAGAGGATGAAAGCGGGTCAGCCGCTCCTGCAGAGACACCTTCGGGCTTGATGCACTGGGAGATCGGCGGCTATCGGCCCTGCGACCTGGAAGTGGCCGCCGCCTTCGACATCGACGCACGGAAGGTCGGCGCCGATGTGGCTGAAGCAATTTTCGCCCCGCCCAACTGCACGACCGAATTTCACCGCGATGTGCCCGCAACTGGCGTGAAGGTCCAGATGAGCCCGCTGATGGACGGCGTTCCCGACCACATGCAGGACTACCCAGAAGCGCGCCGATTTGTTATCGCCGAATGTGAAGAGCCGAGCCAGGAGGCGATCGTCGGGCAACTGCGCGCCAGCGGTGTCGAAGTGTTGCTGAATTACTTGCCCGTCGGCGCCGAACAAGCCACCCGCTTCTGGGCTGAATGTGCACTGCAAGCCGGATGCGCCTTCGTCAACAACATTCCCGTGTTCATCGCCAGCGATCCTGAATGGGCGCAGCGCTTCCAGAAAGCCGGACTGCCCATCATCGGGGACGACATCAAAGCCCAGCTGGGCGCCACGATTACCCACCGCACCCTCGCTGAGTTGTTCAACCACCGCGGCGTGCATCTGGACCGCACCTATCAGCTCAATACCGGCGGCAATACCGATTTCCTCAACATGCTCAACCGGGCGCGCCTCGCCACCAAGAAGACCTCCAAGACTGAAGCGGTGCAATCGGCCGTCGGTCGTCGTTTGTCTGACGACGATATCCATGTGGGGCCGAGCGATTACGTGCCCTGGCAGCAGGACAACAAGATCTGTTTCATCCGCATGGAAGGCCGCCTGTTCGGCGATGTGCCCATGAATCTCGAGCTGCGCCTTTCGGTCGAAGACTCCCCCAATTCCGCGGGCGTGGCCATCGACGCCGTGCGCTGTTGCAAGGTGGCTCTCGAGCGCGGCATCGGCGGAGTGCTGCGTGCGCCATCGGCCTACTTCTGCAAGCACCCGCTGGAACAGATCAGTGACGAAACCGCCTACCGCCTTACCGAAGCCTTCATCAATGCCAGCTGGCAGTCGAAGAAAGGCGCGGCGGTGGATAGCCTGAAGACCGGCGTCGGCACGAGCGGCGGCACTGGCGAACAGACCAAAACCAAAATGGAGACGGAATGATAGAGGCGATCAAACTCTGGAACGAGCCCAACAATCTGTCCCACTGGGACTTCACCATGGACCCGGAATGGCGCCAGTTCTCGGACATGGTGAACTGCGCATCGCGCGCCATCAGAGCGCGGGCACCGGACCTGCCGTTGGTGCTCGGCGGCATTTCCCCGATCGATCCGACATTCATCAAACTGCTACGCGGCTACGGCACCCTGGATGCGGTCGACGCGGTGGCTGTGCACGGCTTTCCGCTGGACTGGAACCACTGGAAAATCGACGAGTGGCCCGATAAGGTCAAGGAGATCGAAGACGTTGCCGAATGCCCGGTGTGGGTGGCCGAAGTGGGTGTTTCCACTTTCGGCGCCGACGAGGTGCAGGTCTTCGGGCTGAAGCGCACTCTGGAACTGCTGCGCGATCGCGCGGAACGGGTTTACTGGTACAGCCTGCTGGATCTCCCCGGCGAGTGGGGCGCAACCACCCGACACAAGGAAGCGGAAGGCTCGTCGTACTATCGCCACTTTCATATGGGTCTGATCCGCGATGACGGCACTCCCAAGCCGGCTTACGATCATTTCGATCCCGCTTTCGGGCTCTGTCAGTGGTTCCATTTCGAGGACCCACGTCTCGACTTTGCCGTTGAAAAGCTCCGCGAATTGGGGGTGAAGCGTCTTCGCACCGGCATCAGCTGGGCTGACTGGCACCGCCCCGGCGCGCTCGAGTGGTTCGATCGGCAGATGAAAGCGCTCGAGGAGTTCGATGTCACTGTGACCCTTTGCTTCACCCCGCCGAGCCGCGGTCAGCGCGATTGTCACACCAGCCCGCCACAGGATTGCGAGGAGTTCGGCCAGTTTGCCGCCCAGGTGGTGGACCGCTACGTGGTCCCCGCGCAGCGCCAAACGGCGGCGCATGGCGCGGCGAGCCTGCGCAACGCGGCCAGCTCGTGACGTGTTTCATCTTCATCCGGCACGGTGACACCGACCACACCGGATCGGTCCTGAGCGGGCGCCTTCCCGACATACATCTCAACGAGCGCGGCCGCCAACAGGCGGCCGGTCTGCCCCGCCGGCTCCAGGCGCTGCCGCCGGATTTGATCTGCAGCAGCCCCCTGGAGCGCACCCTGGAAACCGCCGAACCACTGGCCCAGGAATTCGGCCTCGACACGCGCATTCTGCCCGACCTGCTGGAGTTGAATTACGGCCACTGGACCGGTCGGCGCCCAGCCGATCTCGACGCTGACGCCTACTGGCAGCACTACAACCGCCATCGCAGCACCAGCCGCATCCCGGGCGGCGACCTGCTCGCGGAAGCGCAACTTCGGATGTTGAAGGCGATGGATAACCTGCATCGGGAAATGCCCAATGCGCGGATCGCGCTGGTCAGTCACAGCGACCCCATCAAGGCAGTGCTGGGGTACTGTGTCGGTATGCCGCTTGATTTCATCAATCGCCTGCAGGTGGACCCGGCCTCGCTCAGTGTGGTTAGCTTCGGCGCCGGCGAACCCCGGGTGCATTGCATGAATCACGACGGGGACCTTAATAGCGCGATCGCTTGAGCGATGCGCCCAAAGCGGACGGTCCCAAGCGAAGGTCCTGAACAGAAAGCCTGAATAGCAGCAAGGAAGAGGAATACGCAATGGAAGCGAGAAAGGGATATCACTCGTCCGACACTCATCAGGAAGTCGCGGCCAAGGCTCCCTGGTTTCACAATCTGCACTTACCCGATGGCACGCAGACCGCGCCCGACCACTTCCTGGGTGACTTCCCAGCGTACAAGTGGCAGGAGCTGGAGCCCGCCTTACCCGCAAACCTCGACGGCTGGACAGCGCTGGACATCGGTTGCAACGCGGGCTTCTACAGCATCGAGCTGGCGCGGCGCGGCGCTCAGGTGACCGCCATCGACAGCAATCCCCATTATCTAGAGCAGGCCCGCTGGGCGGCGCCCCAATTCGGGGTGGAGGACAAGATCGAGTTCCGTCAGCAGCAAGTTTACGAGCTTGCCCAGGATGATGAACGCTATGATCTGGTGCTTTTTCTGGGCGTGCTGTACCACCTGCGCTATCCATTGCTGGCGCTGGACATCGTCAGCCGCAAGGCCAAGAACCTGATGTGCCTGCAAACCATGACCATGCCCGGCGAGGACGTATTCTCCCCTGGCGACGGACTGACTCTGGAAGATCGCCACCTGATGCTCGAGCCGGGTTGGCCCAAAATGAGCTTCATCGAGGGCAGCCTCGCCGATGACCCCACCAACTGGTGGGCGCCGAACCACGCTTGCGTGGAAGCCATGCTACGCAGTTGCGGCATGGATGTGCTCAGTCGGCCCGGCACCGAGTTCTATCTATGCAAGCCTTCGCACATGGCTTCGACTACGCGGGAGCTCAATGCCGAGGAACTCAATGCGGCGCTGGGTCGCAGGATCTGAGCCGGTCATCTTCAAAAATCAACTTGGCTGTAGAGGGACATGACTCAGTCGCATCGAGTTTTGCTTTGCCTTCGCTATGGAATTGGCGATGTGGTAATGGAGATGCCGGCGCTGCGCGGCTTGCGCGCCGCCATCCCCGACGCGGAAATCACTGTTCTGGGCGCACGCCCTGCGCTGGAGCTCTTCGAGGGCGATCCAGACTTTCAGGCACTTATCTGCATTCACGACTTCGGTTTCCGGCATTGGGGCGACCTCGGCGATGCCGACGCGCGGCAGCGGTTTCACGAGTGGTTCGTCAATGCGGGATTCAGTTGCGTTTATGACCCCTTCCACGCCGTGTTCGGCGCCCAGAATTCGCTGACCCAGTCTGGTGTGCCCTGGCGAAATTGCGACACCGAGCTGCGCCAGCCCGATCAGCTCACTGGCGGTCACGGCATCGCCGCGATCTGGGAGTGCGCGGTGGAACAGTGGGACCTCGCAAACCAGCGTCACCGCCAGCCGCCTGCGCCCACGCTGCATCTTCCGGACTCCGCCCGCGAAAGTGCGAGACAGCGACTCGCCAGCTGGTCGGCCGACGAAACGCGCGAAACGATCGGCATCGCCCCGATTGCCTCTTCGGAACTGAAGCGCTGGCCGCTGGAGAACATGCTCGATGTCATTCGCTGGCTGATCGACGATCGGCAAAAACGGGTGTTGATCTTCGGGCTCGGAGAGGACGACTCGAGCTTCCGCCAAGCTGTGCGGGGCGTGGCCGACGAAGCGGATCTCGCGGTGCTTTCCCAGACTCATTTGCAGGAGACGGCCGCACTTGTAAGCCACTGTCGGGCTTTTGTAAGCAACGACACCGGGCTGATGCATCTTGCCGCTTGCGTCGGCGTCCCGACCGTGGGCATCTTCGGACCGACCGCAGCCCATATTTATCTGCCCTATGATTCGCTGGCCGTAACCAGCAATCGTCCTTGCGACTACCGCCTGCACGAATACTTCGGACCGCCTCGCTGCGTCCATGAGGACCGTTGCCTGATTGCGGAACGCGGATGTATTCACGACATCCCGGTGGAGGCGGTGCAGCTGGCCCTGAACCGCCTGATGGGTACGGTGCCCGTCCCCGAAACCGAAACGGGCTGGCAACTCGCCCCCGAAAACCCTTGGAAAGGCAGCTCCATGGGGCTAGGAAGCTGAGCCTACACGAACTTAAGGAGGGAGCATGACTGACAATCGCGCACCCAACCGTCTGCTCGACCTGGAAGAGCTCAATGATCCCTACTTCGCTAATATCCTCGCGGATCTGGATCAACTCACTGCGCAGGAATCGATTTCCTACCTGCACCCCAGCAAGCGCTGGGAGTATCCCTGGGCCATGAGTCGGGCCAAGCTTGAGCCCGGCAGCCGCGTTCTGGATGCGGGTTGCGGCGCATCGATTTTTCCGATCTACCTGGCCAAAATCGGCCAGCGGGTAACCGGCCTCGACCTGGACGTTCCGGAAGGGCTCAACGAAGCTCACGGGGTGAACGTGGATTACTGTCAGGCGCAGCTGACGGAGCTGCCGTTCGAGGATGCGACTTTTGACAATATCTTTTGCATCTCGGTGATCGAACATCTCGGTCACGAAGGCGCGCCGGCCGCATTGGCGGAAATGCGACGGGTGTTGAAACCCGGCGGACGGTTGCTGGTAACCACCGACTTTTACGAAGACGCCGATGCGGAAATCATTTATGAGGGCGAAGGCGGCCCCTTCCCGGTGGATTGGGGTTTTTACGACGAGGATTGTCTGAACCGGTATCTGCTGGATGCGCCGGGCTTGAAGCTCGAAGGCGAACTGGATTTACGCGTGGACTGGGACGAGGTCAAGCCGACCATGAGGCGTTTTCATGGTTATCCGTACACGTCGGTTGGTTTGACGTTGGTGCGCGAGTAGCGTGGGCTTCGTGTCAGCCGGGAAGCCGGTGTAAGCCGGCCTTGCAGACACATGCGCAATGCTTCTCGGCTGGCGCCAAGCAACAGTGCATTAGCACAGCGTCTTGTATTCACCGCGACAATAAACCAGCGGATCAGGCTGATCCTGCTCGGCGACAACGTCCATTACATCCCCCACCACAATGCAGTGAGTTCCGTAATCTACCTTGCGGGTAATGCGGCAAACGAATGAAGCCAGCGCGGTGGGCAAATACGGTAGCTGCTGTTCACCATAGTTCTGCCAGCCGCCGACCACAAAGCGGTCCTGGTCGTCCGGCGTGAAGGCGCAGCGGTCGGAGATGTCCTGCTGGTCTTTACGGAGCACGCTGAGGCTGATCAGGTCGGTGGTATCCAGCGATTTGAAGGTAGTGGAATCCCGGTGCAGACACACCAGCAGAGAGGCGGGCTGGTCGGATACCGAGGTGATTGAAGTCACCGTCATTGCATGAGGAATCCCGTCGGCATCGCGGGTTGCGGCAATCGCCACGCCGCTGGCCAGGTGGCGCATACCCGCTTTCATCGCAGTGCCGAGATCTTTGCTGTCCGCCATTCGTTTCACTTTCAGTATCGCCCGGAGGCGGCGAGTTTATCACAGAGGTGCGCGCCAATAGGAAGCGCCGACGTGGCGGCGGGAGACGGCGCATTGCACACGTGAAGCGTGCGCGGCGACTCCGCAAACAGAAAATCGTGCACCAGACTTCCGTCCCGCGTCACCGCTTGCGCGCGCACGCCGGCGGGATAGGCTTGCAAGTCCTCCACCCCCAGCTCGGGACAGTATTTGTGGACCGACTTCAGGTAGCCGCGTTTGGATAAGGAATTTATCGCCTCTCCAAGTGCGAATCGCCAGTACTTACCGCCCATGCGCCAGAAGCCAGAAAAAGTGACACTGTCGACAGCGTCGCGCACGGACCGGCCCGGACGCTCTTTTCCGATATCATCGTAGGCTTCCCGTCGCCAGGCGAAAACGGCGTTGGGTCCAACTGTAATCGTGCCGTCGATCATCGGGGTGATGTGCACACCAAGGAAGGGCATATCAGGTGCGGGGACAGGATAGATAAGTCGCCGCACCAGATCGCGGCGATGCTCGGGCAACCGGTAGTATTCGCCACGCACAGGAATGATGCGAAAGTCCACAGCGAGATCCAGCATTCTGGCGAGGCGATCCGATTGCAAGCCGCCGCAGGCGAGCAGAAAGCGCGTGGCAAATTCATCGCGCGCGGTACGGACCTGAACTGCATCTCGCGTTTCCGCCAGCGAGATCACCTCCTGATTCAGTTCGATACGGCCACCGAGCGCTGCGAAATCACGGGCAAGCTGCCGGACTATTTCGCGGTAGTCGACGATGCCCGTGCTGTCGACCAGAATCGCCGCCAGGCCGCGAATGTGCGGCTCTTGTTCGTTGAGTTCGCCGGCGGACAGCCAGGCGGTGGCCAGGCCGTGAGACTTGCTGAGAGTGTAAAGCTTTTCCAGCCGCAGCAGCTCGTGCTGATCGCAGGCGACGATCAGCTTGCCCGGTCGGCGCAGGGCAATGCCACGCTGTTCGCAGTAGGCGACCGTCGCCGCCGCTCCCGCCCGGCAAAAGCGAGCCTTGAAACTTCCGGGCGGATAGTAGATGCCGGAATGGATCACGCCGCTGTTGTGGCCGGTCTGATGGCGGGCAAGCGCATCTTCTTTCTCCAGCAACAGAATCTTGTGGTCGGGATAACGCTGCTGTAACTGCAAGGCGGTGGACAGACCGACGATGCCGCCGCCGATGATGATGTAGTCGTAGTGCAAGGCTGCGCTTCTCTCTGCTAAGCCCGGGGGCAATTGTCAGAACCGGGCAATGATGCCAGACTGCCGCGGTCCTTTCATCCGCCCTGGTTCGATCAGAACATGCCCCTGCGATCCACGCCCCCGCAACTCACGGACTTTCCGCAAAGCAATGCGCATTACCGGCAATTTGCCGACGCACTGCGAGAGGATGGCTTCGAGGGCGATATTCAGCTGGATTTCGCCAGTCGCATCGTTCAGTCCACCGACAACTCCATCTACCAGCGTTTGCCGCAAGGCGTACTGTATCCGCGCAATACGGAAGACCTCGAGCGAATAAGCCGGCTGAGTCAGCGTTCGGAATTCATCGGCCTGCACTTTTGTCCGCGCGGTGGCGGCACTGGCACCAATGGCCAGGCGCTTGGCGAAGGCTGGGTGGTGGACCTGTCCCGCCACATGAACCAGATCCTGGAAATCAATGCGGAACAGGGCTGGGCTCGGGTGCAGGCCGGGGTGGTCAAAGATCAGCTCAACGCGGCGGTGAAGGCCCACGGCCTTTTCTTTGCGCCCGACCTGTCCACCAGCAATCGCGCCACCATCGGCGGCATGATCAATACCGACGCCTCAGGCCAGGGCTCTTGTCGCTACGGCAAGACCCGCGATCACGTGCTTTCCCTGAAGACCGTTCTCGCTGATGGTTGTGTCTGGGAGTCTGTCCCGCTCGACGAAACGGAATTCCAGGCGGTGAGCAAACGGGGCGATCGCATCGGCGAAGTGCATCGGCTGCTGGATTCAATCAGCCGCGAGTATGCCGATCTGATTCAGGAGGTTTTTCCTCCCCTGAACCGCAGCCTCACGGGGTACGACCTCGCGCATCTGCGTCGAGGTGACCGCTTCGATCTCAACAGCATTCTTTGCGGCAGCGAGGGAACGCTCGGATTTGTTGCCGAGGCGGTTGTGAATCTTGAAAGACTACCGCAGCACAGCGCCCTGATCGTGATCCAGTACGACGATTTCGTTGCCGCCCTGCGTGACGGTCGCGTGCTGATGGAGGCCAAACCGCTGGCGGTGGAAACCATCGATAACGTGGTGGTGGATCTCGCCCGGGGCGATGCGATCTGGCCGCAGGTGGCGAAGTTTTTCCCGATTGCGGATTCCTTCGCCGGCGCGAACTTCATCGAGCTCACGGCTGACTCGCAACCGTCATTGCAGTCAACACTTGATTCGCTGCTTGTCTCCTTGCGCGATGGCGGCAATGCACAACGGCTCGGCATCGTCGGCACCACCGATCGCGCGGAAATCAATACGCTCTGGACCATGCGCAAGCGGGCGGTGGGCTTGCTCGGCAACATGCCCGGGCGAGAGCGCCCGGTACCCTTTGTCGAAGATACTGCGGTGCCTCCCGAGCACTTGGCCGACTACATTGCCGAGTTCCGCGAACTTCTCGACGCCGCCGGCCTGCGCTATGGCATGTTCGGCCATGCCGATGCGGGAGTGATTCACGTTCGGCCGGCGCTGGACATGCGCGAGTCCGGGTCGATAACAACGGTTCGCAGAATTAGCGATCAGGTTTTCGCGCTCACTCAGCGCTACGGTGGGCTGATCTGGGGCGAACACGGAAAGGGCTTACGCTCGGAATATGGGCCGAAAACCTTCGGCAAGCTCTATCCGCAATTGCAGCGAATCAAAGCCGCTTTCGACCCTCAAAACCGATTGAACCCTGGCAAGATTGCCACGCCGGACGGCTCGATCGATCTGCTGCGTATCGACGCAGTCCCGACCCGCGGCGACCGTGACAGACTGATTCCTGCCGCACTCTGGGACCAATATCCCGATGTAGTGTATTGCAACGGCAACGCCGCTTGCTTCAACTGGGATCCGGATCAGGGCATGTGTCCTTCCTACAAAGGCACCCGGGAGCGAAAGTATTCACCAAAGGGCCGCGCTGCGTTAATGAAAGAATGGCTGGCACAGTCGTCCCGGACCGGTGCACTGCCGCAGCGGGAAGGCTGGAAAAATGCCACCTTCAATTACTGGCAAAAAATTTCCGCAACCCTGCGCAAGTGGCGCGACGGAAGCGACTTTTCGCATCAGGTCTTCGATTCCATGGATACCTGCCTCGCCTGTAAGAGCTGCACCACCGGCTGTCCGGTACAGGTTGATGTGCCGGCATTTCGCAGCGTTTTCTTCGAGCATTACTTCCGAGGCTACCTCCGTCCACTGCGACATCACCTGATCGCCTCTCTCGAAATTATGCTGCCCCGGATCGGCCGCTGGCCGACCGCTTACAACGCTCTGATGAAATCACGGGTGGTCAGCGCAGGGCTGGACAAAGCCGCGGGGCTTACTGCGCTGCCGCTGATGTCGGAAACAAACTTCGAGCGAGAACTCGATGCGCTCGGCATTGAAGTGGCATCGCCGCAACGGCTCCGCGAGCTGAGTGCTGCCGAAAAAAATGTGTCGGTGGTGATCGTGCAGGACGTGTTTACACGGTTTTTCGATGCTGAGCTGGTGCTGGATGTTTGCCGCCTGCTGCGTGCCCTCGGCTTTCGCGTCTGGTTCGCGCCTTTCTTGCGTAACGGAAAGCCCTTGCATGTCTTGGGATTTCTCAAGGCATTCCACAACACTGCATCCTCTACCAGCAGGCAGTTGCGGGCGCTCGCCGAAGGCGGGATGGATCTGGTGGGGATCGATCCATCGATGACCCTGACCTATCGTGACGAATATGCCAAAGCAGGCCTGCCGGGTGACGCACCGCCCGTTCTGCTGCTCCAGGAATGGCTGGCCACCAAGGCCGGCGAACTGACCAAGCGTGCGCAGTTATTCGAGAGCGGCAGCTTCCAGCTGTTGCCCCACTGCAGCGAATCGGCGCTGGCCGGAGCCAGCCTCGCACAGTGGCAGATGGTATTCGGGCAGCTGGGGAGCGACTTGAGCATCAAGCGCGTTGGCTGTTGCGGCATGGCCGGAACCTACGGCCACGAAAGCACGCATGCGGAAACATCCAGACGCATCTATGAGTTGTCCTGGCAGCAGGCAGTTGAACGAAGAGCGAGTGAAGAAAGCGAAGGAGGACTGTGTGCGACCGGCTTTTCCTGTCGCTGCCAGGTACAGCGCTTCAGCGGTCGGCAGCTGCCCCACCCGGTCCAAATTTTATTGCGGCAGCTGCGCAGGCCCGAAGGCTGATCAGGGCCTGAATACCACCGTTTTGCTGCCATTCAACAAAATACGATGTTCGGCATGCCAGTGAACGGCGCGCTGCAATACCACAGCCTCGATATCACGACCGATTTCCACCAGTTGCTCAGGCGTATTGGCGTGATTGACGCGCTCGACCGCCTGCTCGATGATCGGGCCCTCATCCAGATCAGAAGTGACGTAGTGCGCCGTCGCCCCGATCAACTTCACGCCGCGCGCATAGGCCTGATGGTAAGGTCGCGCTCCCTTGAACCCGGGAAGGAAGGAGTGATGGATATTGATCGCCTTGCCGGCAAGCGTCTCGCACGCGTAATCACTGAGAATCTGCATATAGCGGGCAAGTACCAGCAGGTCCGCCCCGCTGTTTGAGAAAAGTGCTAGCAGTTCTTCTTCCTGTGCGCGTTTGTTTTCCGGCGAGACCGGCAGACAGTGGTAAGGCAAACCGTACCACTCCACCAGGGGCCGCATCACTTCGTGGTTGGAAACCACAGCCACGATCTCTACCGGAAGCGCTCCCAGTTTCCAGCTGTTCAACAGCGCGTTCAGGCAGTGTCCCCATTTAGAAACTGCGATAAGCACACGCGGCTTGTAAAGTTTGTCGTGAAGTTGCCAGTCCATATGGTAGCGCTCGGCGATCTCCGAAAAACTTGCCCGCAATTGCGCAAGGCCAGGACCGCCGTCCCGCACGCTTTCGAATACCGTACGCATGAAAAACTGCTGTGAATCGCGATCTTCAAATTGAGAGGACTCTCGAATGTTGAAGCCCTGCTCACAGAAGAAAGTAGCTACCGCAGCAACAATGCCCGGCTGGTCTGCACAACTGAAACGCAGAATGGCTTCGGGACGCGCCGGCTCAAGTGATACTTGCATGATTTATTCGAGTCTCTTGGTTGTTTCTCTTGTTCGTTGCAGCCGGTTGCTTGTTGCAACGAATTCGTTTTCGGCGATCGATCGCTGACTGCGAATGGAGCCTTGGCTGTTCTTGCGAGGATTGCTTGCGGGTCACGAAACCTGGTTTGACCACTCGGCCACGTTGTAATAATTCTGACCCCGCGGGTAATTTCCACAAGGAGCCGCCCACCAGCGGCTCGGCTATACTAAAGCTGAGCAACTTAGCATTTGCAGCCGAACATCGACGCCGCCAAAGCCCGGAGGGATGGCAAGGGATCGACCAGTCGCTGACAGCACCCGGACCCGTGCGCTGCAGTTGTGCACCCGCCGCAAAGTGAAACCGGTAACAAATTTGCAGTTTGGGCTATCACAGAACGCAAAACGGGGCTCTCTGGGAACTGAACCTGCATGCTGGGAGGGAGTACCCCAGGAACTGAACCAGACGATCGGCCTCTAACGTAGGACCTTTGTCATGGAAAAGCAATTGCCAAAATTCAACCCGACCAGCGGACCTAACCGCATGCGTAACACGGATAGCGATGTTGACAGCGGAAGCACCCTAAACGCCTCCTTTCGGTTGGCCGGTAAGCTTGTACTCACAAGCTGCATCGCCATTGGCGGGAATGTGGCTGCAGACGCGACCGCGGAGGATGCTAAAAATTCCGCTGAAGCCCAAGTGGCCGCCACGGGACTGACCGGCATCCACGACAGCGGAGCCGGACTCGATGGAATCTCCTCCAACCCGCTCATGGCTTCAGAAAAGCTGATTGACTATCGCGACGCCATCGCCCGGCTCGAGTCCGAGCAAGGCGCCTGGGGCTTGGGGCTAGCCGAACATCTCGCCGGCCTTGGCCAGACTTATCAGACCCGCGGTCAGCACCGCGACGCCATCAAGATCTTCGACCGCGCTATTCACGTGAGCCGGATCAACAATGGCCTCTACGATCTCAGCCAGGTTCCGATCATCGAGAAAATGGTTGAGAGCCTGAAAGCCCGCGGCCGCTGGGAGGAAGTTCACGAACGGCACCAGTACCTGTTCTGGTTGCACAAGCGTAATTTCGGCGCTGACGACCCGCGCATGCTGCCGGTAATAGACCGGCTAGGTAAGTGGTACATCAATGACTATGCGCTCAATCCCGAGCGCCGCATGATGGACCAACTGGTGGACGCCCACAACCTGTTCCAGTACGCGGTGAATATCATCAGCGGTACCTACGGGGAGAACGACCTTCGCCTTATCGAACCTCTGCGCGGCCTGGTAATGTCCAACTGGTTCTTCGCCAACTATCGCGGTGAGGGCGGGACGACGCCGATGGAGCGCAGCCAGTTGACGCGGGAACTCGGCGTCGACCAGGTAAATTTCCTCACCGACCCCCACTCGGACAATCGGTTGACCCAATACCTGCGCAACAATTATGCGGATGGGAAGCGCGCCATTGAACAGATGGTGGCGATCTATTCCGTAAGCCCGGACGCCACCGCCGGCGCGGCGGCGAGGGCGAAGGTCGAGCTCGCGGATTGGGAGCAGTTGTTCGATCGCCGCCGAAATGCGGCAGATCTTTACCGGCAGGCCTACCTCGAGCTGAAAACAGACGAAGGCACTCGTGCCCAGGTAGACAAATTGTTTTCTCATCCCGTGGCGCTGCCCGAGCTAGAGTTTGTGGAGTCCGATCTCGAGCAGCCGGCGTCGGTGCGGGGAGCCACAGATAACGAAACCATCGAGGCCGTAAGCTACGTCCTGGTCAGCTACGACGTGAACCGCTTTGGCGACGCGCAGAATATCCAGGTGCTGGAGTCAAGTTCGGAGGACGACACGCGCCGCGCGCAAGTCAAGCGCAGCCTGGAGACTACCCGCTTCCGTCCACGACTGGTGGACGGCGAGCCGGTGGACACACAGGGCCTTACGCAAAAGTTTGTATTCACCAGTGAATAGCCCGGAACTGCGGCCTCGCCCCGGCGATGTCAGTTGAGGTCGCGGTTCCCTAGGGCTACATTTAAGCCGCTACGCCCTTCGTGAACGAAGGCGTGCGTGGCCACTCTGATGGCCGGATCTGAATGGCCGAGTACAGCCGTACGCACTCGCTCCCGACTGCTGACGCCCGCTACTAACCAGGTCGGATTCGGCCCAATCGACATACACACCCGAAAAGTACAAACCAAAGGTGTCACCATGAAAATTCTGAGAGTTGCCACCACAGTCACCGCGTTCGCCTTGAGCGTGGCGCTACTCAGCGCTTGCAAGAGCAACCCGCCGCGCCCTCAGACTCAGTCGCCCAGTATGCCGACACCGTCCAGTTCGCAGTCCGCCTCCAGCCCCTCGTCGAGCCAGAGCTCCAGCTCTTCCAGACAGGCGAGCTCTTCCAGCAGTTCGTCGAGTTCCAGCCGGTCTTCGAGTCAGAGCCCGAGCCAGTCCAGCTCCTCCGGCATGCCCGCGCCCAGCTCCACCGCGTCCGCCTCTTCGCCCTCATCACAGAGCAGTCAATCCAGTGCCCAGCAGGGGCGGCAGTCCAGCGCCTCGCAATCGCAGGCGGGCAGCCAGCAGGGCGGGCAGCAGTCTCAGAGCAGTACCGCTGGCGCTCAAATGCCCAGTAGCCCCGGGGCTCAGCAAGGTGGCTATAACAGTGGCGCAATGCCCGGCGGCCAAACCGCGCAGACGCAGGGTAGTGGGCAACAGACCGGCGGGCCGCAGGCGGGAGGTCAGGCTTCACCTGCTGGCGCTGACGGTGGACAGCAACAGGCGAGCGCGGGAAGCGCCTCCGAAAACGGCGGTATGCCGGATACCGCCCAGCAATCGCAGAATCGGAGCACCGAGATTGATTTCTCCGAAGAGTCCGCCACCGGCTCGCGTCAGGCTCAGAACGACGCCGCAGGAGCAAATGGCCAATCTGGTGATCAAAGCGCCGGACAGGCTGGACAAAACGGCGGCGCTCAACAGGCCGGTACTGCCGGCGGACAGCCGGGCGGCGCCGGACAGCCGGGCGGCCCGGGCTCACCCGGTGCACAGAGCTACGAGGAGCGGGTAGCCGTTCTCGAGCGTGAGCTCGACGGTTCTATGAGCGAGTACGACGGAATGATTTTGCGCGAACGACGCAATGTACTCGCCCAGGGCACAGAGGAAGGCAGCGCAGAACAGGTTGAAGAGTTCGACCGCAGCGTCGCCTATTATGAGGAGGGCGATCTCTCCCAGGCCGGCGGACAGCAGGGCGACCAGAATGCGCCCCCCGCGCCGGGCGGGCAAGGTGGTCAGGGCGGCACAGAGCGGACCGTGGCCCAGGCGGGTGGACACCCCAATGGCTCCACCGCCGGCGGCCCGGGTCGCGCCAACGACCACGCCTATGCTCCGCCGCCGGACATTCCCAGCGGCGATGATGACGACGTAGTGGCCCGTCAGATTCGCGAAGCCGCCATGTACGAAGACGACCCCGAATTACGAGAGAAGCTATGGGAAGAGTACCGCAAGTACAAAGAGCAGACTCGATGATGCCGTCGCCCCGAGCCCTGTTCTGCCTCTGGCTGGGCCTGGCCGCGCTGCTGGCCGGCTGCTCCAGTCACGTGGTGAAAACCGCTAACTACGTGCCTGTGGAGCGCGAGACCGCGCAGTTGGCCGAAAATAGTCTGCTCGACGTCGGCATCGAGGTGTTTGGCGACGGCTTGGACCGGTTGCCAGAAGACAACGAAGATCTGCTGGTTTTTCCGGAGGTCCGCAAGGCTGAAAGCCGCTTCATGCCCCACCAACTGATGGAGTCGCTGCAAACCAGTGCCGCCTGGGGTGCGGTGCGGGTGGTTCCGCAAGGCCACGACTCAGTGGACGTGCTCGTGGAGGGCGAAATTCTGCAGTCCGATGGCGAGATGCTGTTACTGCGGGTGAAAGTGGTCGATGCGACCGGTCGCGAATGGTTCGAACGGGTTTATGAAGGGCTGGCCAGCAAGTACGCCTACGAGCGCCGTCCCGGCGCTGACCCCCAGGCCGATCCCTTCCAGGGTGTCTACAACCAGGTGGCCAACGACATGCTGGCCTACCGCGAGAAGCTGAACGAGCAGGAACTTGCGCAGATCCGCACTGTTGCCGAGCTGCGCTTTGCCCAGAGCTTTTCACCCGAAGCCTTCGGTGGCCATCTCGAGAAGACCGAGGACGGCCAATACGAGGTGCTGCGCCTGCCCGCGGAAAACGATCCCATGCTCGAACGCATCCGCCGTATTCGCGAGCGCGATTACCTGTTCGTGGACACACTTCAGCAGTATTACGGCGGCTTCGTTCGGGAAATGGACGGCCCGTATCAGGAGTGGCGCAAGCAGACCTATGCCGAAGTGATTGCGATGCGCGACCTTCGCCGCAGCGCCCGCAACCGAACCATCGCCGGTATCGCTGCCATCCTCGGCGGCATTGCCGCGGCTGGCAGCAGCAACGGCTCTGCCGCCACCGCCGGTCAGGTGGGGGTAATTGGCGGTGGCTATCTGGTGAAGAGCGGCTTCGACAAAGGCTCCCAGGCCAAGATCCACGTGGAAGCCTTGCAGGAATTGGGCAACTCCCTCGAAGCGGAAATCCAGCCACAGGTGATCGAGCTGGAAGACCGAACCATCACCTTGTCCGGAACCGTTGAGAATCAGTACGAACAATGGCGTGAACTGCTCAAGGAGATCTACCGCGCCGATACCCAGGGACTCGGCCCCGTGGAGGGCCAGTAAATAACCAGTAAATAAAGGTATCGCCCACGCACCTCCAGAACGTTCGCAGCAAAGAATGCCGCTCAGGCCGCCTGCCAATCTGCCGACTTGAAAACCGGCGGCCGAAACTGCGGTCGAATGGACGTTTCGACCTTCATACCAGGGAAGTGACGATTGGATTATGACGGAGCGTCGCCCGACGGCTCGCTTTTGCCCCGTGAAAACTGAACCGACTTCAGAAGCGTTATGACCGACAAACAGCAAAAAGACAGAACTCAGGGTGAAATCCAGCCAGCCCAGGTGACGCTGAACGCACCCCAGCAGAGCGGCGCTCATGCGCCAGACTCCCCCGTCTGGCGTGCCTACGCGTGGCCAGCCGCCGGCCTGCTGCTGAGTCTGGCTCTGCTGCTCGGGGTAGTTTTCGTGCTGCCCGAGATGGTAACGCCGGTGAAACCTGCAAGCTCAGTTAGCTCAGCTGAAAATGGCGGAACAGGCACGGGCAGCGCATCTCCGGGCTCCCAGGGGAATGCCGAAGCCCGTGGCCCGAGCGAATCCCCCTGGCAGGACGCCCAGATAGCCAAGGCGCGCCGAGAGGCCCAGGAAGTGCTGCAGAAGATGCTGGAGAAGCAAGAGGCTCTCGAAGCGATCCGCGTCGATTTGTGGGCGGCACAGGATTACCAGCAGGCGGTGCAGCAGGCGGAAGCTGCCGACCAGAAGTATCAGAGCCGCGAGTTCAACGAATCGCAGCGGCTCTACCAGAGCACCTTGCAAGACTTTGAAAAGTTACTCGAGCGCAGCGATGCCGTTTTCGAGCAGGCGATCGCCACCGGCAATCAGGCGCTGGTGGACGGCGATGCCGAGCTGGCCACCGAGCAATTCCAGCTCGCCGGTCACATCAAGGCCGACCACGACGAAGTCGCAGCGGGGTTGCAGCGCGCCGGGGTGCTCGAAGACGTTCTGGCGGAAATCGATGCTGGCGAACAATTGCAGCGCAACGAAGACCTGGAAGCGGCCAAAGCAAAATTCGAGGCAGCGCTCGCTCTCGATGGCGAATCCCGTCTCGCGCAGCAGCGGCTAAATGAGATCAATCAAGCGATTGCCGACCGCGACTTCGGCAAGCACATGTCCGTGGGTTTTGCAGCCATGTCGAGCAGCGACCACTCCCGGGCAATCAACGCCTTCAAACAGGCGCTGGCGATCCGCCCGCAGGCGGACGATGCCCGCACTGCCCTGACTCAGGCGCAAAATGAGAGCACCCAGACCCGGCTGCAGGCACTGTTGGTCGAGGCGAGTGAACACGAGCAGAACGAACGCTGGCAGCAAGCGGTTGATGGTTATCAGGAAGCGCTGAAGGTCGACCCCAATCTGGTCGCGGCGCGCGTGGGCTCCATCCGTGCTGGGACCCGGGCCAAGATCGACAAGGACCTGGAGGATATCCTCGCGGCTCCCGAGCGCCTGACCACACCGGCAGTGCATCAGGACTATCAGGCATTTCTCGCCGAGACCCGCAAGATTCAGAACGCGGGGCCGCGCCTCACCCGTCAGCTGGATCAGCTCGAGCAACACCTGCAGCTTGCCGTGCAGCCAGTCACCGTTCAGCTGCAGTCGGATAATGCGACTGACGTGACCGTCTACCGCGTCGGCAAGCTGGGCAGCTTCAGTCAGACCGAGCTTACCCTCAAGCCGGGCACCTACACCGCCGTGGGTACCCGCGCCGGCTATCGCGACGTCCGCCAGGAATTCACCGTGTCAGCCAAGGCCGAACGCTCGCCTATCATCATCCAATGCGTGGAGAGAATTTCCCAGGGATGAGCAAACAAGACAACTCCCGACAGCAGGACGCGCAACAAGGGTTGGAACCCACCGATCCGCGGCTTTCCGCCACTTCCTCAGCGAAGGCGGGAGACCTGCCCGGGCATGATGAAGTCATTCAGCCGAGCGACTTCACGCCTCTCGACGGCCCCCTGAAACCTCATCGCCGTGGTCTGCGCCCGATGCATTACGCACTCGCGGCCAGTTTTGTGCTGCTGGTGGCGGTGGCGGCATTTCTGTTTACGGCTCGCTCGGTGTTCATTCAGGTGCAGCCGGAGCAAGCTGAAGTGGTTATCGATGGCTTTTATCTCCCGGTGGGCGAAGGCTATCTGATGCTCGGTGGCGACTACGACCTCAACCTCAGCGCACCCGGCTATCGCTCCGCAGAGGAAAACATTGCTGTTGGCGAAGAACAGAATCAAACCTTTCGTTTCAGCCTCGACAAACTGCCCGGGCATCTCACGGTGGCCGCCAACGTGGCCGAGCCGGGTCAGGTGTGGATCGACGGCGAGCCGCGCGGCCCGCTGAACGAGGCGATCCGGGACATTCCTGCCGGCGAGCACGAACTGCAAATCGTTACGGAGCGCTACAAGCCTTTGACGCAGATTGTGGATGTGACTGGTCTGGATCAACACCAGACGCTGGATATCGCCCTGGAGCCCGCCTGGGCGGAAGTCAGGTTCGATACCACGCCCGCTGGCGCCGAGCTAAGCATCGATGGGCAGGTGATTGGCGAAACTCCCCTTACCGCCGAGATCCTGGAGGGCGAACGCAGCGTGGCACTTATGCTGCCGGGCCACAAAACCTGGGAGAACGTGCTGGAAGTGGAAGCCGGAGAAAGCGTGGATGTACCGCCGGTCCAGCTGGAAAAAGCCGACGGCCTGCTGATGGTGCAGTCCAACCCCGCGCAGGCCAGCATCACGGTGGACGGCAATTACTACGGCCTGACCCCCATGCAAGTGGCACTGCCGCCGGGCAAGCGCTACGAAATCACCCTGTTCAAGGAAGGTTTCCAGCCCGCCCGCGAGAAAGTGGCGGTGGAATCCGGCCGCGAACAGCAGGTGGCCATGAAGCTCACCCCCAATCTCGGTCAGGTCACGGTCCGCACCAATCCCGCGGACGCCCTGCTTTACGTCGATGGCCGGCTGATGGGTCGCGCCAATCAGACCCTGTCCCTGCCCGCCCGCCAGGTGGCAATCGCGGTGAAGAAAGACGGCTACGCGGATTACCAGACCACAGTACTGCCCCGCCCCAGCTTCGATCAGTCCCTGGACATCGACCTGAAGACCGAAGAGGAGGCCAAGTGGGAACACATCAAGCCAGTGATCACCACCGAGGCTGGCCAGACCATGAAGCTGTTCCGCCCGGAAGTGACCTTCACCATGGGCAGCTCTCGTCGTGAGCAAGGACGTCGCGCCAACGAAGCCATGCACAAGGTCGCACTGAGCCGCCCCTTCTACCTGGCCGCCCACGAGGTGACCAATCGGCAATTCCGCAAGTTCGATCCGCAGCATTCTTCCGGCCACGCCAAGGGCGAGAGCCTCAATGGCGAAAATCAGCCGGCGGTGAGAGTGAGCTGGCAACAGGCGGCGCTGTACGCCAACTGGCTGTCCGAGCAGGAGGGCCTGCCCCTGTTCTATCGGGTAGAAGACGGCGTGGTAACCGGCTTCAATCCCCAGGCAACAGGCTACCGTCTGCCCACCGAAGCGGAATGGGCCTGGGCCGCGCGCCACGAGAACGGCAACATGCTGAAGTATTCCTGGGGCCCGCAACTGCCGCCCAACAAGAAGACCGCCAACATCGCCGACCGCAATGCTGCTTCGTTGGCGGGCTATGTACAGCCGGCGTATGACGATGGCTACGCCGCCAGCGCCCCGGTGGGAAGCTTCCCGGCCAATAGCAAGGGGATCCATGATCTGGACGGCAATGTGGCGGAATGGGTCAACGACTTCTACGAGATTGCCGTCAGCCTGTCCGAAAAGCCCGATCAGGATCCGCTGGGGCCTCTGGAGGGCTCCTATCACGTGATCCGCGGCTCGAGCTGGGCCCATGGCAGCGTTACCGAACTGCGACTTTCCTTCCGCGACTATGGCGAGGAGGCGCGCAACGATCTGGGCTTTCGTCTCGCCCGCTTCGTGCAATGACCTGAATGTGAATCGAATGAGCGCAAGTGTGAGTAAAGGCAATTCCAAGATCGCAGCGTCCTTGCTGATCATCGCCTTGATATCGGCGTCCACCCCTTTCGCCCTGGCGCAGAACGATGCCGGTTCGGAAAAAGAACAGCAGCAGGCGCAGGCCGACGATAGCGCCAGTCAGAACAAGACCAATGAAGACGGCGAAGAAAAACAAGCGAAAGCGAAGCAGGATGACGCGGAGCAGCGAAGGGGCCGCAACAACACCTTCATTCCTTCGGAAGAGATATCCGATGATCTCTCGGTGTCCTTTCCGGTAGACATTTAATTACAGGCAACCAGCAACGCGGGGCAGGCCAATTACATGAAGAACACGAAAACGAGTCACTTCGAGTTTCTCTATCAGGTATTCGCACTGATCCTGTCATTCATCATCGTGCATACGGTCTACGTGGCAATGATTCGCCCCAATGCGGACGCGATTCTCCAGGAGCAGCTGGAGCGTCAGGAAGCCGGCGAGGACTACATTGTCCAGCGCTCCTGGTACGTGGTGATGAAGGACTACGAACAGGAAGCCTGCTTTGTGCTGATGTTTTGGGCGCTGGCCATCATGGGCTACAAGGCCAAGCGCGCGATGGATGAGCGAAAGATGTTCCAGCACCCTCTGGTGAACGCCACGGAGGGCACCAGCATCCTGCCCGAGGATGCACGGGAACTGTCCCGCCCCGTACAGGCGCTGCCCGAACCGAAGCAGAACCTGCTGTTGCCGCGCACCTTGCTGACGGCACTGCAACGCTTCGGCTCGACGCGCAACATCGCCGATGTCTCCCATTCGGTGAAGGAAGTCTGCGAGACGGAATCCGACCGGCTCGACAGTGAACTTGCGATGGTGCGCTACATCGCCTGGGCGATTCCGTCGATCGGCTTTATCGGGACGGTGCGGGGTATTGGTGAGGCGCTGGGCCAGGCTCACCGCGCGGTGGAAGGCGATATCGCCGGCGTAACCGTCAGTCTCGGCGTGGCCTTCAACTCCACCTTTATCGCTCTGGTGATCAGCATCGTGATCATGTTCTTCACTCACCAGCTGCAGCTTCTGCAGGAAAAGACCGTGCTCGATACCCAGCACTACGTGGACGACAACCTGATCCGCTATCTGCGGGTGCGCGAACCGGCCGCACGGGAAGTTGCGTAATCGTTCTGACACTGCAGCAGATTTGAGGGGAAGTGGATGACAACAGGCATAATCGAGCTGAACGATGCTGGCGTCCGTGTCAGCAGTGGCAAAAGTCCCGGCAGCGATTTCGTGGAAAGTCCCGGCGTTGCTGTCGTCAGCCGCAAGGAACTGCTGCTTGGCGATGCGGCACTTGGCCAGTCGCGACTGCAGCCCATCGAAACCAACACGCTGTTCTGGCATCGCCTGAGCGCCGAGCCGCTGCCATTGCAGAATCGCCAGTATCGGCACCACGCCGATCTTGCCTACAGTCACCTGCTTTCCCTGCACGAACATATCGCCGACTGCGACGAAATCATCTTTGCACTACCGGGCAGTTTCACCCGCCAACAGATGTCATTGCTGCTCGGCATTGTCGGGCAGTGTCCCTTCGATGCAGTCGGGCTCGTTGACAGTGCGGTGGCCGCCAGCGCAGCTCACGCCCGGGCGGCGGATGTCCTGCACATCGACCTGCAGCTGCATCAGTGTATTTTCACCCACATGCAAACAGATGGCGAATTGCAACGACAGCAGGTAGACGCGCTGCCGCATTGCGGATTGCTGACCTTGCGTGATCGCTGGGCAAAAGCCATTGCCGACCAGTTTATCGATCAGTCACGCTTTGACCCGCTGCACAGCGCGACCACGGAACAGTCTCTTTACGATCAGCTCCCTCAATGGTTGACCCAGTTTGGCGAACACGGCGAACTGTTCCTCGAAGTAGGCAACAAGAACATAAAGATGGTGCGGCAACAGTTGGTGGAATCGGTGCAGCCCATCTACAAGCAACTGATCAACAAGGCCGAACAACTGGCAGGAGCCAATACTCAGCTATTGATCGGTGACCGACTCGCCAAGCTGCCCGGCTTGCTGGATGCGTTCACGCGCAATGCCCCACAAGCGATTCAGGCCCTGCCCGCTTCGGCTGTGATGGATGGAATCTGCGCCAATCTCGACGCAATCAAGCGGCCGAGCTCGCAAGTAAGCTTCATTCAAGCATTGCCAGTTGCAGGCGAAATCCGGGATGAGACGCCCAGCCCCGCAGTCGCCGATGTGCAAGCTCAAAACGCTACGCATGTTTTGTTAGGCGATCGCGCATGGCCGCTTGGCAACGAGGCGCTGCATGTGAACCTGCAGAGCGGGACCGTCAGCTCCGCGCCGATGCCGGAGGCCCAGTTCAGTGTTCATCAGCAAGATGGACGTCTGGTGCTCATGCCCCACCAATCGTCGCTGATTAAAACCAGCGCAGGCACAAATCACGAAGAGGTGATCATCGACAACTGCCCGGTAAATACCGGCGATGCGATCGCCTCGACAGGCGCGGTGCAGACGCTGCGCTTCATAGAGGTTCTGGATAGGTAATGGCTCGAAAGAGGCAACGATTTACAACCTTCAGCCTGTCGTTTCTGGACATCATGTCCTGCGGCTTCGGCGCCGTCGCTTTGATCTTTCTGATCATCAAGCACGATGCGGACACCCGGGTCGAGGTCGAAAACCAGGACCTTATGGCTGAAGTAAGCATGCTCGAAGAAGATATCCGCGACGGGCGCGAGCAGTTGGTGCGCGCGAAGAACACGGTGTCTGAGCTGGATCAGCAGCTGGCGGACGCTCAGGGTCTCGCCCGGCGCATCAATGAAAACATACGCGCTGCCCAGAATCGCATTCGCGAGCTGGATGACAACGCCGACGATCAGCAGATTGAAGATCTGGAAGCACAGCTCGCCGCCGCTCGACAGCGGCGCGAAGAACTGGAGCGGCAGCGGATCGAACAAGGCAATGACGTGCGCCGCTTTGTGGGCGAAGGTCAGCGGCAGTATCTGACCGGTCTGAAGCTCGGCGGCGCGCGCATTTTGATTCTGGTGGACGCGTCCAACAGCATGCTGGACGACACATTGGTCAACGTGATCCGCCGACGCAACATGTCCGACGAGTCCAAGCGGATGGCTCCGAAATGGCTGCAGACGGTGGAAACCGTGCAATGGCTCACTGCGCAGTTGCCGAAACAGAGTCAGTATCAGATCTATACATTCGATACGGCGTACCGCGCCCTGAATGAGGACAGTGAGGCCAAATGGCTGGACATCGGTGATGGTGCAAGCCTCGAGGAAGCCATACTCAACCTGCAAAAGGTGACGCCCAGCGGCGGCACGAGCCTCGAGAATGTGCTGGCCAGCATTCGCGATTTCGAGCAGCTGCCCGACAACATCTACATCATCACCGACGGTCTGCCGACCCAGGGTACCGAAACGCCCAAGCGCGGCACCGTCAGCGGTCGCGAGCGGGAAGAGCTGTTCGAGCGCGCCGTCGAGCGGATTCCCTACGGCATTCCGGTCAACGTCATTCTGTTTCCAATGGAGGGCGATCCCAAAGCCTCTTCGGGGTTCTGGCGACTGGCCATGGCGACCGGGGGCTCCTACCTGACACCGTCGGAGGATTGGCCGTGAAGCGATACCGACGTGATGCAGGCGAGCTGAATATTTCGTTCCTGGATGTGATCTGCTGCGGCTTTGGCGCCATTGTCCTGCTGCTGATCATCGCCAAGACAGTCGAGCCGCTGGTGTTGGAAAATACCACCATCAATCTCGACGGCAAGGTGGCCGAGCTACAGGACCAGTTATTTGAAATCCGCGGCGAGACGACAGTTTTTAACCGGGACATGAACGCCAAGCACGAGCAACTTTCCCGCGAACGCGAACGCCTGGCCATTCTCAAGACCCAGCTCGCGCAGCTGGAGGCCCGACAGGCAAAGGTCGCACAAAACTCTGCCTCCGAGAGCACCTATCAGGGTGAACTCGAACTGGCGCTGCAAACCCTCACCGAGGAGATGGAGCGCCTGCTGGCGGGCACAACCAAACAGAATGAGCTGATCGGCGGTATTCCGGTGGACAGCGAGTACGTGATCTTCGTGATCGACACCTCCGGCAGTATGTTCGAGAACGCCTGGGGCCGCGTAATGGAGGAAATGGAAAACGTCCTGAATGTCTATCCGAACGTAAAAGGCATCCAGGTCATGAACGACATGGGCGAGTACATGTTCCCCACGTTCCGCGGGCAATGGATTCCGGATACCGAAGGCCGTCGCAACGCGATACTCGAGCGGCTGCGCAATTGGAACGCATTCAGTAACTCCAGCCCGGTAGAAGGCATTCAGACCGCGATCCGGACCTTCTATGATCCGGGCAAGAAAATAAGCATCTATGTTTTCGGCGACGACCTGCAGCCCAATGCGTCGATTACCGAAGTGGCGAATACGATTGACCGGATCAACCGTCGTGGGCTCAGCAACGAGCGACTGGTGCGAATCCATGCAGTCGGCTTCCCGGTTTTGTTTCAGCTGGCCGCTCCCCACCAGCAGGAATCCGCTGAACGGTTCGCCACCTTGATGCGCGAGATCACGCGGCGCAACGGAGGCACATTCGTGGGGCTTAACGATTATCGGAGCAGCACGCAGCAGCGACGATAAACAGACGGGAACATGTGCCACGGCTGAACCCCACGACGTCGGGCCTGTCCAGACTTCGTTGAAGTCCTTTACACATGCCTTTCATCAGGCGCTACACGTAACTGGAACTGACAAATGAGCCTATTCTCAGACCTTCCCGCTCGCCGCTTCGCTTCCCTGTGCGGCTTGCTGGCGTTACTTGTTCTCGGCGGCTGCACCCATACCCTGATCGTGGATGGTCGCTTTCCGTCGCCGCTGGTACCCGAAATGCCCTACACGGTTGGCATCTATTACCCGGAAGACTTCCTCGCCTACCGCTATGAAGAACAAAGTGAAGACCGGGCCAAGTGGATCATCGATATGGGCGAAGCCCAGGCAGAGATGTTTGCCACCGTGCTGCCCGGCATGTTCAGCAAGGTGGTCGAACTGGAGCAGTTGCCCTCGGCGGGCGAACTGGCTGACGGCGACGGCGTGGATCTGGTGCTCAAACCGGTCATGGAGGAATTTCAGTACACCCTGCCCAGCGAGACCAAGATCAAGGTTTATGAAATCTGGCTCAAGTACAACGTCCAGGTTTTCGATCCCGAGGGACAACTGATTGCCGACTGGATTCTGACCGCCTACGGCAAGACCCCGACGGGCTTCATGCAATCTGATGAAGCCGCAATGAATCAGGCGGTTGTTGTCGCCCTGCGCGACGCCGGGGCCAATCTGTCCCTGAATTTTGCAAGGGTTCCGGAAGTACGTGCCTGGTTGGCGCAGCGGTGAGAGTTTATAGTTGTTGAGTGCACTAATGGGCTGTCTGAAAAGTTCGGTAACAGTTCGCTTCGCCAAAACGCTCAGCTTGGCGTTGGAAAACCTTGAAATAGCACCACTTTTTCCTGCGCTTTTCCGCCTTGATCTGAACGTTTTGGCTGTACTCTTTTGTCCCCGAGTTTCAACAAACAGTCCACTAGCCTTTTCAGGAGGGCACCATGGCTAAATCAGTCAAAACAGATGCTGGGCGAATCCTCGGCCTGCGTCGCTGCCTGCTGGCGGCGCTGATCGCGGGCGCTGCCGTGTTCACGGGCTGCACCTCCGTCACCATCGATCACTATTCGAGTGGCCAGGTAACCGTGCAGGAAGATGAAGCCGTAGTGGTTCTCGGACGCCGCTTTGCCAGCAGCTACGACACCGAAGTGGATTTGATTTCCTGCGTCGGCGATACACTAGCCGGCGGACGCTCCGGACTCACTGTGATTCCAGAGCAGGAATTTGTCGATCGGCTCTACCCCTGGTTTGAGCCACGTACGGCGCCCATGCGCGTTGGCGCTCTGCAGCGGCTGGTCCGCCAGGAGGAAGTTGCCGATGCGATGAAAGAATACAAGATTCGCCACATCGTCTGGATCGACGGAAAAACCGAAACCACTGACAGCTCCGGATCGATCGGCTGTTCGATCGGCGCCGGCGGCGCCGGCTGCTTCGGCTTCGGCACCTGGGACCAGGAGTCGGAGTATGAAGCGTCGATCTGGGACTATGACACGCAGAAGCTGCTCGGAAAAATCAGCACCGATGCCGCGGGTACCTCCTACATGCCGGCGGTTGTGATCCCCATTCCCCTGATTGCGCGAGTACAGGCGAACGCCTGCAAGGGAATGGCCGAACAGCTGAGAGCGTTTTTTCGGCCCGAGCAGTTGACACAGGAATAACAATCATCTGCACGTCTTAACAATTACTCCGCAGTGAAAGGGGGCGATGATTCCCGCCGCCCTCAGGAGAACTTCGCCCACCAAACCAGGAGGAAGTGCCACGTGAGACTTCTCGCTCCCCCCCACTCTGGCAGTCTCGAACGTCCGAGTGCGAATGCGAAGACGGCGTCGGAAAGGACCCGCTTGGGTTTCATCGCCCTGATGCTCTGCTCCGCCGTTGCAGTGAGTGGCTGTGCGGTAAATCCGGCCACCGGCGAAGCCGACCTGGTTTTCATGTCCGAGGAAAAGGAAATTGAGATCGGCCGTGAGATGCACGAGAAAGTGATGGCCAGTACGCCGGTCTATCAGGACGCGGAGTTACAGGCCTACATCAACGAGATCGGCCAAAGAGTGGCGAAAAACGCCGACCGTCCCGACCTCAACTACACGTTCACTATCATCGACAGTCCCGACATCAACGCTTTCGCGTTGCCGGGGGGGTATGTTTATATCAACCGAGGATTGATCGGCTACCTTCAATCCGAAGCACAGCTGGCCGCAGTACTCGCCCACGAAATCGGCCACGTTACCGCGCGTCATGGTGTACGCCGCGACACCGCTCAGAAAGGCGCCGGCATCGGTACCGGCATCCTGTCGGTGCTCTCCGTTCTGACCACCGGCACCAATGTAGTGGGCGATGTGGCCAATCTCTACGCCAGCGCGGCTGTAATGGGCTACGGTCGGGAGATGGAGCTGGAAGCAGACAAGTTCGGCGCACAGTACCTGTACAACAGCGGCTACGATCCGCAGGCCATGGTGGAAGTGATCGGAGTGCTGAAAAATCACGAGCGCTTCATGCGTTTGAAAGCAGCCGACCAGGGCCAGAAGCGGCAGACCTATCACGGCGTGTTTTCGAGCCACCCACGCAATGACCAACGTTTGCGAGAAGTGGTGGGTACCGCCGGCCAACTGGAGAAAACGGCGGACTATGAGAACAACGACGTGCGCTTTCGACAGATTACGCAAGGACTGGTTTTCGGGGAAAATTACGGTGCGCATCAGCCCAAGGAAACTGATCCACGTCGATTCACCCATGCCAAGCTGGGCTTTACCTTGTTGTTTCCCGAAGGGTGGAAAGCAGAGAACCAGCGCTCTGCCATTGTCGCGGCTCCCGAGGACGAAAGCGCAGCACTGACGCTGCAGGTGGACATGCTGCGCAGCAACATCGGTCCCAGTCAATACATCCGCGACCAGCTGGGAATTCCGCTGCTCACCAAATCTGAACCGTTCGGTCAATTCGGACTGATTGGCCACACCGGAATCAAACCTGCAAGTGAGGGCGGTCACCCCGAGCGGATCGCCGTGCTCTACCAAGCAAATCGCGTTTATATATTCAGGGGTTCGGTAAGCAACCCCCAGCAGGATGTGGATTACGACAAATTGTTCATGGACAGCATCCGTACCTTCCAGCCGATTCATGTCGCCAACGCCGGCAACATGCAATCAAAGACGATCCATTACGTTCTCGCCAACGACCGGACCACATTCGCAGCTCTTGCACATCTGTCGGGCATCCGCCGGTACGCGGAAGAAGAACTGCGGCTGCTGAACGACTACTACCCGAGCGGTGAACCGAAGCCGGGGGAATGGATAAAAATAGTCAAGTAAAGTCAGCTGGCTGGAAAACGCGCGCGCAAATGGTTACTGTCCCCAGTTGCACTCTGATCTGAGCTGCACTCCGATTTGCATCAGGGTCCCGGGCCTTTATACTTCCGGCTCGACCCCTTACGACCGATACGGTGTTTAGGCGAATCGAAGGCCAGGCCGCAAGGGTGCTGGCTCACATAACAATTAAGCAGTTCTGGAGACCCCCCATGATAAACAGCACAATGATGAATGTTCCGCTTGTATTGACATCCGTCATGAACTTTGCGGAGAAGGTCTACGGCTCTTCCGAAATCGTTTCAGTAACCGCCGATAACCCACGCCACCGCTACACCTATCGGGAAGCGTTCAAGCGAGTACGCCAACTGGGCAATGCACTCCGCACTCTGGGTGCGGAGCTTGGTGATTCCATCGGCACCATGGCCTGGAATGACTATCGCCATCTTGAACTTTATTACGCGACCGCCGCCTCCGGTCTGGTTTGCCATACCGTCAACCCGCGCCTTTTTGAAGAGCAGCTTGAGTACATCATCAATCACGGTGAAGACAAGTGGCTGTTCCTCGACCTGGCCTTTGTTGGCCTGGTTGAAAAACTTCAGGACAAACTGCCGAACGTAAAAGGTTTTGTGGTGCTGACCGACGAAGCCCACATGCCCGAAACGACGCTGCGCAACGCCCAGTGCTACGAGACGCTGCTGGCGGCCGAATCCGATCAGATCGAGTGGCCGGAATTCGACGAAAACCACCCCGCTTCCATGTGCTACACCTCGGGCACCACCGGTGATCCGAAAGGTGTCGTTTACAGCCACCGTTCCACTCTGCTGCACGCCTATGCCTCGGCGCTCCCTGACACCTTCGGTGCTTCCGTTCGCGAGGTTGTAATGCCCATCGTTCCGATGTTCCATGTAAACGGCTGGGGCCTGGTCTATGTCGTTCCCATGACCGGTGGCAAGCTGGTGCTGCCGGGGCCGAAGATGGGCGATGGCGAAACGATTTGCGATCTGATCAACACCGAAAAGGTGACCGTATCAGCCGCTGTTCCCACGGTATGGCTGGCCTTGATCAACTACTTGGAGACCACCGGCAAGACCATCGATAGCTTGCAGCGAGTCACCGTCGGCGGCGCTGCCTGCCCGCTGAAAATCATGAAGATCATGAAGGAAAAATACGACGTCGATGTTCGCCACGCCTGGGGCATGACCGAAACCAGCCCGCTCGGCACCTACAACACCTTCAAGCCCGGCATGGAAGATTTGACCGAGCAGGAGCAGGACGCCATTCGTCTCAAGCAGGGTCGTCCTATTTTCGGCATCGACATCCGCATCACCGACGAGAACAACAATGAGCTGCCCTGGGATGGAAAAACCTCGGGCGCCGTCAAAGTACGCGGCCCCTGGGTGACCGGCAGCTACTATAAGAACGACAAGCAAGCGGTGGATGAAAAAGGCTGGTTCGAAACCGGTGACGTGGCCTGCATCGACCCGGAAGGCTACATGCTCATCACCGACCGCACCAAGGACGTAATCAAGTCGGGCGGCGAATGGATCTCCTCTATCGAGCTGGAAAACCTTGCGGTGGATCATCCCAAGGTCGCTGAAGCCGCTGTTATCGGTGTGCCGCATCCAAGGTGGACCGAGCGCCCCCTGCTGCTTGCGATTCTGAAGGACGGGGAAAGCATGACCAAGCAGGAAATGCTGCAGTGGTACGAAGGCAAGATCGCCAAGTGGTCGATTCCGTCCGACTGCGAGTTCGTGGAGTCACTGCCCCACACCGCCACCGGAAAACTGAGCAAGAAAGATCTGCGCGAGCAGTACAAGGATTACGAGTGGTCGGATTCCGAACCGGCATCCGCGTGACCCTCAAGTGGGCTGCTCGCAAGCTTCGGAGCAGTTCACTTCCCCAAAGCGCTCAGCTCTGATGGAAAAGCTTGTAATAGCGCCGCTATTCCAAGCTTTCCTGATTGGCCTGAACGCTTTGGCCGTGCTTCTTTGCCACCGAACATTACAAACAGCCCACGACGCCGGGAGTTTTTATGACAGCAGAAATTCAGTCAATCAGTAATCAAGTCTCGCCGGAAGAGTGGCGCATGCGGGTGGACCTGGCCGCTCTCTATCGCATTGTCGCGATGTACGGCTGGGACGATCTGATCTTTACCCATCTCACCGCCCGGGTTCCGGGGGGTGATCATCATTTCCTGATCAACCCCTACGGCTGCCTGTTCGAGGAAATCACCGCGTCCAGCCTGGTGAAGATCGATCTCGACGGCAACAAGGTGATGGATTCGCCGTATGACATCAATCCTGCAGGATTCACGATCCATTCGGCAATTCACGAGGCTCGGGAAGATGCCACCTGCGTGATGCATCTGCATACGCGAGCGGGCATTGGCGTCTCGGCACAGAAGGAAGGATTGCTGCCAATTTCGCAGCAGGCCTCGATCGTGATGAAGAATCTGGCCTATCACACTTACGAAGGCATCGCGCTGAATCCGGCAGAGAAGGAACGGCTTGTGGCCGATCTTGGCAACAAAAACGTGATGATCTTGCGCAACCACGGAACTCTGACCGTGGCCCGCAGCGTTGCCGGCGCATTCCTGGCCATGTACACCCTGGAGACTGCCTGTCAGGCACAGATCGCAGCCCAGGCCGGTGGCGGCGAGCTGATCATGGTTCCTCAAGAAATCATCGACGGTGCTGGAGCAGCCAGCGAAACAACCACCAAGAACAAGGGTGGATCTCTGGCCTGGCCGGCGCTGTTGAGAAAGTTGGATAGGATTGATCCGTCATATAAGACGTAAGATGTAAGCTGTGAGATGAAAGACGATTTCCCCGTCATTCCGGCGAAGGACGGAATCCAGGCGGCGCAAGCCGTCTGAGTGTTGCATTTCATGGATTCCGGCCTGCGCCGGAATGACGAAAAAAGGGGCCAGCGGCCCCTTTTTTCGTCTCACGTCTCACGTCTCACGTCTCACGTCTCACGTCTCACGTCTCACGTCTCACGTCTCACGTCTCACGTCTCACGTCTCACGTCTCACGTCTCACGTCTCACGTCTCACGTCTCACGTCTCACGTCTCAGGAGTTGCCTTCAGTTTTGTCGATGATCTTGTTGGCCTTGATCCAGGGCATCATCGAGCGCAGTTTTGCACCCACTTCTTCGATCTGATGCTCACTGGAGATACGGCGGCGGGCTTTCAGGGTCGGCGCGCCGGCCTGGTTTTCCAGAACGAAGTCGCGGGCGAATTTACCGGTTTGAATATCGGTCAATACGCGTTTCATCTCCTGCTTGGTTTCCTCGGTGATGATGCGAGGACCAGTGACATAGTCGCCATACTCGGCAGTGTTGGAAATGGAGTAGCGCATGTCCGCAATGCCGCCCTGATACATCAGATCGACGATCAACTTCAGCTCGTGCAGACACTCGAAGTAGGCCATCTCCGGCGCGTAGCCCGCTTCGACCAGTGTTTCGAAACCAGCCTGGACCAGTGCAGAAGCACCACCGCAGAGAACTGCCTGCTCGCCGAACAGGTCGGTTTCGGTTTCTTCGCGGAAGTTGGTTTCGATAATGCCGGAACGGCCGCCGCCGTTCGCGGATGCATAGGACAGTGCCAGTTCTTTCGCACGGCCGGTGGCGTCCTGATAAATAGCAATAAGGGTCGGAACACCGCCGCCTTCCAAGTAGGTGGAGCGAACAGTGTGACCGGGACCTTTGGGGGCGATCATGATCACGTCGACGTTTTTCGCCGGTTCGATCAGCTGAAAGTGGATGTTGAAGCCATGAGCGAAAGCCAGCGCTGCACCCTCTTTCAGGTTCGGTGCGACCTGATTGCGGTAGATGGCTGCCTGATGCTCGTCCGGAGTCAGAATCATCACAACGTCGGCGCCGGTGGTTGCACCTTCGACGGTATCCACTTTTAGACCGGCTCGCTCGGCCTTCTTCCAGTTGGCGGAACCTTCGCGCAGACCGACCACTACGTTGCTAACACCGGAATCCTTCAGGTTCTGCGCGTGTGCGTGGCCCTGGGAACCGTAGCCGATAATGGCAACCTTCTTTCCCTGGATGATGGAAAGATCGCAGTCTTTGTCGTAATAGATTTGCATGACTCTGTCCTAGTTAATACAACGTTAAAAGAAAAAGAAAAAACCAAACGAAAAATCTCAGAGACTCAACACTTTTTCGCCGCGGGCGATCCCGGATACTCCGGTGCGAACGACCTCGAGAATCGCCGCTTCGCCCACCGCCTGCAGAAAGGCGTCCAGCTTGTCACTGGCACCGGTAATCTGGATGACGTATACGGTGGCGGTGACGTCCACGATCTGGCCGCGGAAGATATCCACGCAGCGCTTGATCTCGGCGCGCTGAGCACCGGCCGCCTTTACTTTGATCAGCATCAATTCGCGCTCGATATGCGCACCTTCGGTGAGGTCCACCAGCTTCACCACGTCCACCAGTCGATTCAGATGCTTTGTGATCTGCTCGATCACATGATCATCCCCGGTCGTCGTCAAGGTCAGACGCGAGAGTGTCGAATCCTCCGTCGGTGCAACAGTCAATGACTCGATGTTGTAACCGCGCTGGGAGAAAAGCCCCACAACCCGCGACAAAGCGCCGGGTTCGTTTTCCATCAAAACGGAGATTATTCTTCTCATTAGCTTAGGTCCTCTCCGTCTTGCTCAGCCACATGTCGCGCATGGAGCCGTTCGGTGCGATGAGCATGGGATAAACGTGCTCGCTCGGATCGACGGCGATATCCATGAATACCACTTTGTCTTTCATGCTGAAGCATTCTTCCAGTTTGGCTTTCAGTTCTTCCCGCTTGGTGACGCGGATGCCGACGTGACCGTAGGCTTCCGCCAGCTTAACGAAATCCGGCAGGGAGTCTTCGTAGAGGCTTTCGGAATAGCGGCTTTCATACTGCATATCCTGCCACTGCTTAACCATCCCAAGGGCCTGGTTATTGAGGCAGATGATTTTGACGGGCAGGTGATACTGAGTGCAGGTGGAAAGCTCCTGAATGCACATCTGGATACTGCCTTCCCCGGTGACACAGGCCACGGCGGCATCGCGGTCGGCAAACTGTGCGCCCATGGCGGCGGGAAGGCCGAAGCCCATCGTTCCAAGACCGCCTGAATTCAGCCAGCGCCGCGGCTTGTTGAAGCGATAGTACTGGGCCGCAAACATCTGATGCTGTCCCACATCGGAGGTCACATAGGCATCACCCTTGGTAACTTCGTAGAGCGCCTGAATAACTTCCTGGGGCTTGATCGCACCCTCGGTGGAGAAGCGGTTCTTCGTATAGATCCCGTGCTTTTCCCGCCACTCGTTGATCTGCTTCCACCAGTCCGCGAGCGCCGTTGCATCCGGCTTCTCGTCGGCGCCTTCGATGATTTCCAGCATATCTTTCAGAACGCTGCCAACAGAGCCAACGATGGGCACGTCCGCGGTAACCGTCTTCGAAATCGAAGCAGGATCCACATCGATGTGAATGATCTTGGCATTGGGGCAGAACTTGTTCGGCGTGTTGGTCACCCGATCATCGAAGCGCGCGCCCACCGCCAGGATCACATCGCTGTGGTGCATCGCGGTGTTAGCCTCGAAGGTACCGTGCATGCCCAGCATGCCGAGAAACTGGTTGTCGCTGCCCGGATAACAGCCCAGACCCATCAATGTGTTGGTCACGGGATAGTTGAGCGTTTTTGCAAGACGGGTCAGCAGTTCGCTGCCGTTGCCAAGGATCACCCCACCGCCGGCGTAGATGACCGGGCGCTTGGCGGCAAGCAGTAACTGAACCGCCTTTTTGATCTGACCACTGTGACCTTTGCTCGCCGGCGTGTAGGAGCGCAGTTTGACCTTCTTCGGGTATTCAAACTCATAGGTCTGATCCGGAGCGGTCGCGTCCTTCGGGATGTCCACGACCACCGGACCGGGACGACCGGTCGAGGCGATGTAATAGGCTTTTTTGATGGTCTCCGGAATCTTCCGGGGATCCTTGACGAGGAAGCTGTGTTTCACGATGGGACGGGAAATGCCGACCATGTCGGTTTCCTGGAAGGCGTCCTCGCCGATTTTGCTGGAATCCACCTGACCGGAAATGATCACCATCGGAATGGAATCCATGTACGCGGTGGCAATGCCGGTAATTGCGTTGGTTGCGCCGGGACCGGAGGTTACCAGGACGGTACCCACCTTGCCGGTCGCGCGGGCGTAGCCGTCCGCCGCGTGAGTGGCCGCCTGTTCGTGACGCACCAGAATGTGCTTGACCTTTTTCTGCCGGAAAAGGGCATCGTAAATGTGCAGGGCAGCTCCACCAGGGTAGCCGAAAATCAGATCGACTCCTTCTTCCTGGAGAGAGCGAACGAGCATGTCTCCGCCCGATAACATTTCCACGGTATTTCCTCTTTGCAACGCTGAGTATGGCGCCCGCCGAGAGAGTACTCCGGCGAGCTCAAAGCGGCTGCAGCAATGCAGCCCCTTAATAAACGGGGTTCAGGCACAGGCCTGGCTGGATCATCTGATTGGATGAGTGTCAGACAAAGCGGCTCGGGTGAAAAACACGAACGAAGTCATGCGCAGCCTGAGCGGGGAAACGCCGGTAGGCATTTTCCTCGCTGGAGCGGGCTGTTGCAGGCACCTGAGGATTGCGGTGCTGCTCGGCTCGGGCCAGGATTATCGGCGAGCGTACCACCCATCCAGCGAACCAGGCATTTTGGCAATTTTGTGTGCAATGTCAAGATATTGCATAGCTACACTGAAGGAAACTCGGCTTTATCGCGCGCCACCTGTCGCTATACTTGAAAAGGTCTTATAGTGCAGCGACGCCAGTGGCTCACAGCTGCCTTTCGGGGCAGCTCGCTCGCACGGCCCGAAGCACTCATTCGCAAGATCTCGAGATCTGAAGCAAAAGTCCGAATCCAAGAAGGCTAAAACAATGCGCATGGTATTGATTCTCTCCGCGATCCTCGCCGCCGGCATGCCGCTGGCGAATGCAGCCACCAATTACTACAAGTGGACGGATGAGAAGGGGGTAACCCACTACTCGGCGCGCAAGCCCCACGATCGGGAGGCGGAAGTGATCCGGGTCAGCAGCGGGCAAACTGTGCCTGCGGCGGCGGAAAGCAAGAGCCAGAGTGCCGCAAAAACGGTGCAGGCGCCTCGCGGCGGCTCAACCGGGCCCGCGGATAACCTGAAAGATCCCGAGCGCTGTGAAACCGCCCGCAACAATCTGGAAACGCTGAGAGCCAACGCGCGCGTGCGCATGAAAGGCGAAGACGGAGAGATCCGCTATCTCAGCGAAGAAGAAAAGGCGGAAAAGACCCAGGAGTTCGAGCAAGCGGTCGCCGAGTCCTGCTGAGTGAGCGCTGACGAAGCGTTCGCGGCTTCGTCAGCGATTATCTTTCGGTAAAACCCCCATGAATCAGGTGGTGAAATCCACCCTGCCGGCATCATTCAAATGAGCATGAATCGTGTCACCAGGAGCAAAGCGCCCAGCCAGCACTTCCTGAGCGAGCGGATTCTCGATGAACTGCTGAATCGCTCTTTTCAGAGGCCGCGCGCCGTACACCGGGTCGAAACCAACCGCCACGAGCTTGTTCATCACACCCTCGTCCAGCTCCATTGACAGCTCCCGATCCTTCAATCGCTGCCGCAGCAAATCCAGCTGGATCTCGGCAATACCGCGAATCTGCGATTCCGCCAAGGGATCGAAGACCACCACTTCGTCGATACGGTTGATGAACTCGGGCCGAAAGTGACCGCCCACGATGTCCATGACCGCATTCTTCACCGCTTCCTGTCGCGCACTGTCGGAGTCGAACGCGCCGGCGCGGGTGATTTCCTGAATCACGTCGGAGCCGAGGTTCGAGGTCATCACCACAACCGTATTGCGGAAATCCACGGTACGACCTTGCCCGTCGGTGAGGCGGCCGTCTTCCAATACCTGCAAAAGGATGTTGAAGACGTCCGGATGCGCCTTTTCAACCTCGTCCAGAAGCAATACTGAATAAGGCCTCCGGCGCACTGCTTCGGTCAGGTAACCACCTTCCTCATAGCCGACATAGCCGGGAGGTGCGCCGATCAGGCGAGCCACGGAATGCTTCTCCATGAACTCGGACATATCGATGCGCACCATGGCATCTTCACTGTCGAACAGAAATTCCGCCAAGGCCTTGCAAAGCTCCGTTTTACCCACCCCGGTGGGACCGAGGAACAGGAAGGAACCGTTCGGCCGACGCGGATCGGACAAACCAGCCCGCGAGCGGCGCACCGCGTTGGAAACCGCTTTCACCGCCTGATCCTGGCCAATCACGCGCTGGTGCAGGCCCTCTTCCATCTTCAGTAACTTTTCCCGCTCCCCTTCGAGCATTTTGGACACGGGGATGCCGGTCCACTTGGAAACCACTTCAGCGATTTCCTCGTCGGTGACGCGGTTGCGCAGCAGTTGCGTTTCCTTCTGTTCCGCCCTGCCGGCCACTTCCAGCTGTTTTTCCAGCTCGGGAATGATGCCGTACTGCAACTCGGACATGCGTCCCAGATCGCCGGCGCGGCGCGCGGCTTCCATATCCAGGCGCGCCTGTTCCAAGTTCGCCTTCACTTCGTTGGCGCCTTGCAGGGAGGCTTTTTCCGCCCTCCAGATTTCTTCGAGATTGGCGTACTCGCGTTCGATCTTGTCGATGTCCGCTTCCAGTTTTTCCAGCTGCTTGCGGGCCGCTTCGGATTCGTCCTTTTTCACCGCTTCGCGCTCGATCTTCAGCTGGATGAGACGGCGCTCAAGCCGGTCCATTTCTTCCGGCTTGGAGTCGATCTCCATGCGGATGCGGCTCGCCGCTTCGTCCACCAGGTCGATGGCTTTGTCCGGTAGCTGTCGATCGGTGATATAGCGCTGCGACAGTTTGGCCGCGGCGATGATCGCCGAGTCGGTGATGTCCACTCCGTGGTGAACCTCATAGCGCTCCTTCAGGCCGCGCAGAATGGCAATGGTGTCTTCCTCGCTGGGTTCATCCACCAGCACTTTCTGGAAGCGGCGCTCCAGCGCGGCATCCTTCTCGATGTATTTGCGGTATTCATCCAGTGTGGTCGCGCCGACGCAGTGCAATTCACCGCGCGCCAGAGCGGGCTTGAGCATGTTGCCGGCGTCCATTGCACCTTCCGCCTTGCCAGCACCCACCATGGTGTGCAGCTCGTCGATAAACAGAATGATGCGACCTTCCTGCTTGCCCAGCTCGTTGAGCACGGCTTTGAGGCGTTCTTCGAACTCACCACGGAATTTCGCACCGGCCAGCAGGGCGCCCAGGTCCAGGGCCAGCAGGCGCTTGTTCTTCAGTCCTTCCGGCACTTCGCCGTTGATGATGCGCTGGGCAAGTCCCTCGACGATTGCGGTTTTACCCACGCCCGGCTCGCCGATCAGCACCGGATTGTTTTTGGTGCGGCGCTGCAGTACCTGTACGGTACGGCGGATTTCATCGTCGCGACCGATCACCGGATCCAGTTTGCCAGCCTCGGCGCGCGCGGTCAGATCGATGGTGTACTTGTCCAGCGCCTGCCGGTTGGCTTCCGCTTCCGGGCTGTCGACGGTTTCGCCGCCGCGCACGCGCTGAATGCTTTCTTCGAGGCGTTTCTGATCGCCGAAGCTGTTGAGCAGCTTGCCCATGGCGTTGTTCTTGTCCGCCATGGCGGCGAGCAACAGACTCTCGCTGGAAATAAATTTATCGCCCACTTGCTGGGCGCGCTTGTCAGCAAGATTCAGCAGGCGCCCCATCTCGGTGGACATATGGACGTCACCGGTGGGGTTCTGAATTCGCGGCAGCGCTTCCAGTTGCTTGTTGAGCTCGTTGCGCAGGCCGTTCACGTCAAAGCCGGATTGCGCAAGCAGGGGACGAACACTGCTGCCTTGCTGGTCCAGCAGCGCGAGCAGGACGTGCAGTGATTCGATTTGGCTGTGGTCGCGGCCGACTGCCAGGGACTGGGCGTCCGACAGGGCCATCTGCAGCTGATTGGTCAGTCGATCCAAACGCATGGTCTACCTCATAGGTGGCAGGGTGAAAGGGCGGCTTGGGGATCGGATGCCGTTTTCACCCATCCTTTATAGGGAATGGGATATGGAACAAATTGTGGGGGCGCTTGGAGGGAATTCAACTGACCTGTGTCAAGTGCTCTGTGAGATCGGCGCTGACCAAGCGTTTTACTTGAGCCAGATCAGCGTGGCCATGCGGCCGGTGACGCCATCGCGTCGGTAGGAATAGAAGTGCTCGGCTTCCGCAAAGGTGCAGCGGTCTCCGCCATATATCTGTGCGATACCCGCTGCCTTCAACTGGGCGCGCGCCACCGCGTAGAGATCCACGAGAAAATGGCCGGGCTTGTGTTCGACTGGCTTGCTGAAAGCCGCCGCGTTTCCTTTCAGACTCGCATCCAGTGCCTCGCGCACCTCGTCGCCCACTTCGTAGTGTCGCCCCGAGATCGCTGGCCCCAGGTAGGCCATGATCGATCCCGCCGCGGCGGAAAACTTGTCCAGCGATAGCGGAATTATCCCCGCCGCCAATCCCCGCCAGCCGCAGTGGACGGCGGCGACCTGTTCGCCTTGCTGGTCGCACAGCAACAACGGCAGGCAATCGGCCGTGAGCACCGCGGAAACTGCGCCAGGCCTGCGAGTGAAACTGCCGTCGGCTACGGGTATGCCCGTTTGTGACCCGGCTTCCACCAAGCCGGTGCCGTGAACCTGCTCGAGCCAGCAGGGCTCATCGATCAACAGGTAATCGCGAAGGCGGCGCCGATTTTCCGCTACGGACTGAGGATCATCGCCCACGTGGGTACCAAGGTTGTTCGAATCATAGGGCGACCGACTGCAGCCACCGGTGCGGCAGGTCACGAAGCTCCCGACGCTTTCTGGCGCGGGCCATGTCGGCACGAATCCCACAGGTCCGGTCACAGGCTCGCTTCCTCCGCTCTCAGAACGCTCAGCAGATGCGCGAAATCCGCCGGTGTGGGAGCCTCCCAGCTGATGGTTTCGCCGCTGGCCGGATGCACCAGCTCGAGGCGCCAGGCGTGAAGAGCCTGCCGGCCCAGCGCGGCCACCGCCCCGGTCAGTTGCGTTGAAGCAGTGCGCGGGAGCTTGCGGCGGCCGCCGTAGGTGGCGTCACCAACGAGCGGATGACCGATGTGGGCGAGATGGACGCGAATCTGGTGAGTGCGACCGGTCTCGAGTTTCAGATGCACATAGGTGTGACCTGCAAAGCGCTCCCGGACGAAATAATGGGTGATCGCCTCTTTTCCGCCATGGCTCACCACCGCCATTTTCTTGCGCTGCTGCGGGTGGCGGCCCATGGGCGCATCGACGGTTCCGCTGGTGGCGATCCGGCCAATCGCCACTGCTTCATACTGGCGCCCTACGGTACGGGCCTGCAGCTGAGACACAAGGCTTTGATGACTCTGGAGGGTTTTCGCGACCACCATAAGCCCTGTGGTGTCCTTGTCCAGCCGGTGGACAATGCCACCCCGGGGCAGATTCGCTAGTTCAGGACAGTGATGCAGGAGGGCGTTCAGTAAGGTCCCCGTAAGATTGCCGGCCGCCGGATGCACCACCAGATTGGCCGATTTGTTGACTATCAGCAGGTGTTCATCTTCGAAGACTATATTCAGAGGCAACTCTTCCGCCTGCCACTCGCCCTGTGCTTCGGCCTGAGCCTGCAAATGCAGGTGTTCTCCTCCGGTGAGTTTCTGCTTTGCTTTGCCGGGCCGGCCAT
Organism: Proteobacteria bacterium 005FR1; assembly: GCA_026192395.1. Classification (GTDB taxonomy): domain Bacteria; phylum Pseudomonadota; class Gammaproteobacteria; order Pseudomonadales; family Cellvibrionaceae; genus WACF01. The sequence goes on along the minus strand of WACF01000001.1, from coordinate 3,473,222 downwards.
TCACGGTCAGATCGCCACTCTTGATCCAGGCTTGCAAACGGCCCCGGGAAAAGGAGGGAAACAATGCCGCGGCGGCCTGGTCCAATCGCGATCCGAGCATATCGGGCGGTACGGTCGCTTCGTAGCTGGCGGGGGCCTGCGGGCTGTGGCTGGAGGTCATCGCTGGAGCTTACCACTGAGGTTGCGAGAGTGGAGGTTGCGAGAGATCTTTGAGTCGAACTGCTTTCCAAGAGCGGCTAACTGTACCAGAATCCAGTCTGAGCTATACCACTCCCATGCAATTGCGCCTGTGCTGTGGAATAATGCCGGCGATTTGCCCTTCTGAAATTTCTTAGAGTCCTTTATGCAACACCGTATCTTCAGTCAGCTGACCCGGTCCTTCCTGCGGCTGGCGGCACTCTGCGCAATCCTCGGTCTCGCGGCCTGCGCATCAAATCCCGAGGACGAGTCTGCCAAAGTCCGGGAAACCGAACGGCAGCTGTATGAAACCGCTCAGCGCCAGCTACGGACCCAGCAATGGGATCTGGCCATCGACAACCTGCAACGACTGGAGGAGAACTTCCCCTTCGGCAGCTATGCGGAGCAGGCCCAGCTGGAGCTGGTTTATGCTTACTACCGCAACTACGATTTCGAGGCGAGCATCGCCGCGGCGGACCGCTTCATCCGCCTGCACCCGCGCCATCGCAACGTGGACTACGCCTACTACATGAAGGGGCTTGCGTCCTTCGACCAGAATCGCGGCTTCTTTGAGCGTTTTCTGCCTACCGATATGAGCCAGCGGGATCCGGGCGCAGCGCGGGAGTCCTTCGGCTATTTCAACCAGCTGCTGACGCTCTATCCGGACAGCCAATATGCGCCGGATGCGGAAAAGCGCATGGTGTATCTGCGCAATCTGCTCGCCCGCTACGAGATCCATGTGGCGAACTATTATTTCAAGCGCGGCGCCTATGTGGCGGCGGTCAACCGCGGTCGCTACGTGGTGGAGAACTTCCAGCAGACCCCGGCTGTGCCGGATGCGCTGGCGGTGATGGTACAGGGCTATAAACTGCTGGGTTTGAGCGAGCTGCAGGATAACACCCTGGCTGTGCTCAAGAGCAACTACCCCGAGCATCCAGCGCTGAATGACAACGGCGAGTTCGACTTCCAGTTCAGTACTGCGGAAGACGAACGCTCGCTGATGAGCAAGCTGACTCTGGGCCTGTTCGACAAACGTGAGCCGCCCGGCTTCGATTCCCGCGAGATTTATGACCCGCAGTTCCAAGGTCGCTAGTTCGATACCTCTCCACGCTGGATTGCCCAGCGTGGAGATCTCCCGCCTCTCCGTCAGTCCCCAATCTTCCAGCCCGAGGTGATCGGGTAACGTCGATCCCGACCAAAGCCCCGCTTGGTTATCCGCGGTCCGATCGCTGCCTGACGACGCTTGTACTCGTTGATGTCCACCAGCCGCAGCACATGCTCGACATCCTGGCGGGAGAAGCCTTCAGCAATGATCTGCTCGGCGCTTGCATCCTGTTCGATATAGAGAGCAAGAATCTCGTCCATCACCGCGTAGGGCGGCAGACTGTCTTCGTCCTTCTGATCCGGTGCCAGCTCCGCTGAGGGCGGCCGGGTAATCACATTGTCGGGAATCACCTGGCCGAGGCTGTTACGGTATTTTGCCAGCGCGAATACGCGCATTTTCGACACGTCTTTAAGCACATCGAATCCACCGGCCATGTCGCCATAGAGCGTGGCATAGCCCACCGCCATTTCACTCTTGTTGCCGGTAGTCAGAACCAGGTAACCCTTCTTGTTCGAAATCGCCATCAGCAGGTTGCCACGGCAGCGGGCCTGAATGTTCTCTTCGGTTTTATCCACCGGCAAGCCACGGAACTGCTCTGCCAGCGCCTCCATGACCGCCTCATAGATGGGCTCGATGCCGATGGAATGATATTTCACATCCATCAGGCGGGCTTGCTCCGCCGCATCGTTCTGACTCATCTCTGAGGTGTAGCGAAAAGGCATCATGACCGCTTCCACCCGCTCCCGGCCCAGCGCGTCGGCCGCAATCGCCAGCGTTAGCGCCGAATCGATACCGCCGGAAAGGCCCAGCACCACGCCTTTGAAGCCATTCTTGTTCACGTAATCGCGAACGCCGGTCACCAGTGCCTGGTAGATGGCGGCCAACTCGTTGGGCGGAGTCTCGCGCGTGTCCGAGCTCAGACGCAGCCCGATATCGCTGCGCTCCAGGTCGATCGCGAACAGCCCCTCCTGAAATGCCGGTGCCTGGAATTGAACACGGCCACTTTGGTCGATGGCCAGGGAGGCGCCGTCGAACACCAGTTCGTCCTGGCCACCTGCCTGGTTCAGATACACGATGCCCATCCCGGACTCCTCCACGCGCTGTTGCAGCACCGCAAGTCTCTCTGCCTGCTTTCCCGCGTGGAACGGGGATGCGTTCAATACCAGCGTCAATTCCGCGCCCAGATCCCGTGCGCTGGCGATGGGACCCGATTCCCAGATATCTTCACACACCAGGACTGCCATCCTGATACCACCGACCTCGACCACGCAGGGCTCGTCACCGGCCGTGAAGTAGCGTTTTTCGTCGAACACCTGATAGTTTGGCAGCACCTGCTTGTGATATTCCCGCACCAACTGCCCGCCGCTGATGACCCCTGCCGTGTTGAAAACCCGGGTCACGCCATTCCGGTCCTGAATCATTTTCGGGTAGCCGACCATAACCGTAGCCTTGAAGCCGGCGCTCAGCAGCGCCTCCAGGCCGCGGCTTACCCGCCCGGCTACACTCGTGCGGAACAGCAGGTCCTCCGGGGGATAGCCCATCAAGGCCAGCTCGGGAAATATGACGAGATCAGCGCTCAACTCCTGCTCCGCCTTGCGTACGGAATCGATGATCAGTTGAGTATTGCCAGGGAGATCTCCAACCAGGGGATTGATCTGGGCTAGAACGATTCGCAGGTTCGGCATGGGTGGAAATACTCCAGTGGGTTGCCGCAAGTGTGACGTCGGCATAGCTCTGACTTCATCGGCGCTGTCTCGATTGTGAATATCGTCGCGATAGCGTCTAGAATGTGGGATCGGCTTGCCCCCTTGCGGCACCAATCAGTGTCCAAAGGCAGGGGTTCGCAAGGCCGCCATTATAACGTGAATAGCTATTGATGCCTGCCCGGCTGGGCGTGGCCAGGAATTTCGCCCCCGTGGAACAAGCTTCCGGCATTGCCACCAACAATTTCACCGGCACGACCGACCGTTCGACCGGAACCTCCTCGAGTGATGCCTCGCTCCTGAAGGTCTACGTCTACTACCGAACCCTGCTGAGCAGCATCCTGTTGCTGATGTTCAACGCGGACGTTGCCGACAATGTCCTTGGCAGCTCCAATCCCGTCCTGTTCAGCTACACCGCATTTACCTACACCGCCACCAACCTGCTGGTGCTTCTTCTGCTCTGGAAGAGCCGATTTGCCCCGCGCACCGAACAGGTCATCACGATCTTGCTGATCGACATCGTCGCGGTCGTCTTGCTGACTCATGCCAGCAACGGCATGGAAGGAAGCCTCGGGTATCTGCTGCTGATCTGCGTCGCCGCGGGAAGTATATTTCTGCGAGGCATTGCCACCACGGCGCTGGCCGGCCTCACGACCATTCTTGTTCTCAGCGAAAGCGTCTACAGCAGCTATCTCGGGAGCGCCTCCGAACGGGCCGTTTTCTCCGCCGGGATCTTCGGTCTCCTGCTGTTTGCCACGGCCTTCGGCTTTGGCAGTCTCAGCGAGCGGATCCGCCGATCCACGATGGAAGCGCTATCACAGGCGGAGCATGCGGCCTATTTGCAGCGCCTATCGCAGCTCATCATCGAACGCATGCGGACCGGAATCATCGTTGCCGATAAAAACCATCACATCATTCTTATCAACCGCGCCGCCCGGAGCCTCGTGGGCTTGCCGCCCAGCGGGCACGGAACAGTCGTGCCGAGATTGGATGCGCTCCAATCTCTGGATCAACAGCTTTCCGCCTGGAGAAAAAACCCACACACCCGTTCATCGTTTCTGAAGGCCCGGCCGGATGGCCCGGAAATCCGGGTGAGTTTCGCTCAGCTGGAAGCCCATGCCGAATCCGATACGCTTATTTTCGTGGAAGACAATCGCCTGCTTTCGCAAGAGGCGCAGCAACTCAAACTGGCCTCTCTCGGCAGACTCACCGCCAGCATTGCCCACGAAGTCCGCAATCCCCTCGGGGCCATCAGTCATGCCGCCCAGCTGCTTTTTGAATCCACCGAGGCGCCGGCCGAAGACCGACGGCTCGGCGAAATCATCCAAAACCATTCACGGCGGGTGAATCACATCATCGAGAACGTTTTGCAGCTATCGCGCCGCAAAACGGCCGCGGCCGAGTCGGTTGACCTCATCGAGTGGCTCGCATCCTTCGTCAAGGAATATCAGCAGACCAAGCGCGCGGAGATCACGCTGACCATTGCCGCTTCCGAAGTGAAGACCCGAATTGATCCAAGTCAACTTCACCAGGTGCTGAGCAACCTTTGCGATAACGGCTTGCGCTACAGTCTTGAAAAAACCGGACGCGAATCACTTACGCTGCTGGCAGGTATTGATCTGAAAACTGATCTTCCCTATATTGAAGTGATCGACGAAGGCGTCGGCATTCCCGAGGAAAATATCCAGCAGGTCTTCGAGCCGTTCTTTACCACCGAATCCACGGGGTCCGGCTTGGGCTTGTACATATCGAGGGAATTATGCGAGGCCAATCAGGCAACCCTCGACTACAAAAGAACATCGGAAGGTAAAAGCTGTTTTCGCATCAACTTTGCCCACCCCGAGAAAGTCTTCTAATCACCACCCCAGAATTCTGAATAATGAGCAAGTCACTGGCCCTGGTAATCGACGATGAACCCGACATTCGCGAGTTGCTCGAGATTACCCTCGGACGCATGGGCATAGACACCGAAAGCGCCTCTTGCCTCCGTGATGCCACTGACATGCTCTCCCAAAAAGCTTACGACCTCTGCCTCACCGACATGCGGCTGCCCGACGGCAACGGCATTGATTTCGTCAGGAAAATGCAGCGGGATTTCCCGAACATGCCGATTGCGGTAATTACCGCTCACGGCAACATGGATACCGCCATCGACGCGATGAAGGCCGGCGCTTTTGATTTCATCTCAAAGCCGGTGGAACTGGAAGATCTGCGCAAGATCACCACAGCAGCCTTGAAGCTGCAAAGGCAGCCCAACGAGCAAGCCGCTCCCAACCTGCTGGGCGAAGCGCCCAGTTTCCAGATTCTCAAGAAGAAGATCGTCAAACTGGCGCGCAGCCAGGCACCGGTTTACATCAGCGGCGAATCCGGTACCGGCAAAGAGCTGGTCGCCCGGGCCATTCACACCCAAGGCCCCAGAGCGGCAGAGCCTTTCGTACCCGTCAACTGCGGCGCGATTCCCGGCGAACTGATGGAGAGCGAGTTTTTCGGCCACAAGAAGGGCAGCTTCACGGGTGCGACTAGCGACAAGCAGGGCCTGTTTCAGGCTGCAAACGGCGGCACGTTATTTCTGGACGAAGTCGCGGATCTGCCGCTGGATATGCAGGTAAAACTGCTGCGAGCGATTCAGGAGAAGGCAGTCCGCCCTGTCGGCTCCCAGCAGGAGGACCGCATCGATGTGCGAATTCTCAGCGCAACCCACAAGGACCTGAACCAGGAAATTCGCGAGGGACGCTTTCGCAGCGATTTATTTTACCGAATCAACGTCATCCAACTGGATATCCCACCCCTGCGCGAGCGACAGGAAGATATCCCCGTTCTGGCAGAGCACTTTCTCAACCGCTTTGCCCACGAACTCGACCTTACGGCCGCCAAACTGTCTAGAGATGGTCTGAAAGCACTTCAGAGCTATCCCTTCCCCGGCAACATTCGTGAACTCGAAAATATTCTCGAGCGCGCCTACACCCTGTGTGACTCCGATATCATCGGCCCTGACGACTTGCAGCTTCCCGACTTGAGCAATCGCGCAATCGGCTCAAGCGGTCCCCAGAAGCATGGTCCGATTACCGGCTCACTGGATGAGTACCTGGAAGACATCGAGCGGGATGTAATCACCAAGGCACTGGACGAGACCCGATGGAATCGCACCGCGGCGGCCAAGAAGCTCGGGGTCTCCTTCCGATCGCTGCGCTACAGGCTCAAAAAATTGGGGCTGGACGAAGGAGTCGAAGAGTAGATCTGCTCACCCTTCCACGACGGGTCGGGGATTTCGAACAGCATCGGAATCCTCTCCTAGCTCTCAGGTAACAAAACTCACAAGCAGTCAAGATACTTTCCTACAGGAAGGCGGGCAGAGAACCTCTACCCCGGTCAAATCTCGAGTCCTATGATGTCGCTCCGTTGCCAATCCAGTGCAATGAGATAAAGGAGACCGAGTCATGGACAGCAAGGGATTCACCGTAATCGAGCTACTTGCCGCTATAGCAATCGCGACCATCGTCTGCTTCGGGGCGATACCTGGGATGGCAGGCATTTTGGAACGGGAGCAAGCGAGATCTGCAACTGGAGCGATGCTGCGTTCGCTAAATTTTGCGCGCGAACATGCCATCTACAATAATACCTTCGTTTCTATATGCCCCTCCCAGAACGGCAGAGCCTGCGAACCACGCAGTGGAAACTATTTGATAGTTTTCGAGGATGATTCCGGAAGCGGAAAACTGAAATCTGGAGAGCAAATTCTGTCAGTTGCTCACCTTGGGGAAAAATGGCAAACGCGATGGCGCGCCTTCGGAGGAAAACCCCATTTGACACTGACAGCTCAGGGATTTACGAAGCATCAGAATGGCTCGTTTCATCTCTGCCCTGTCGACTCACCTGAAGAGGGGCGCCGGCTCATCGTCAACAAAGCAGGTCGCGGCCGGCTCGGCACGGACAGGGAGAAGGCGTCCTGTTGATCCGCGCCTGGACACTAACAAGTTGCCTGCCAACAGCTCTCGTTCGCATCAGCCGTATCATCATCGTCGTTGCGATCCCATCGGCGGATACCGGTCGACAGATACTCCAGATAACCATCGCCGTCTTGGGCGGAGCCGGCAATAGGTGTCGCACGAACGGTAAAGGAAGTGCCACCATTAACCGCTTCGATGCTCAGATCGTAAAACTTGGTTGCTCCATCCAGGGGTGACTGAGTTGCGAAAACGGTGGGAGCACCGGTATTCGCTCCGCCCGCGGCTGCGCCAGTATAGCCACCGGTCACTGTCTTGCGTCGCTCCATGGCCTGGGCGAGCCCCATGAGCGCACTCTGGGCGTCAGTCCGACGGGCCTTGGTAGTCTGCGCGTTGTAGCTCGAATAGGCAATCGACGAAAGAATCGCTATAACTGCCACGGCGATCATCAGCTCGATAAGTGTAAACCCGCCCTGTGCTGGCTTCACTGCCACTGAGTCAAGTTGCATGTGCTTCCCCATTCTCACGTGTTTATTCTTTCTCAAACCAGAAACTCCGGGTGGCGCGGTTATTATCAATTTCGTAGGTACCCTTTTCGGTACCCAGGAACGTCGTTCCGCCGCCATGTTCGGTGAAAATAATCACCGGTTCGTCGACGATCGTACCTGTCTTCAGGTCTACATAACGGTCCTCGGGAGTCAGGTTCCCATCATTGTTTCTGTCGATCGCCGGAGAGCCATCCACTAGTTTGACGATGTATTCGCGCGAGATACCCGGCTGAGCGGTGCAACCAACCAGCCTGGCAGTGGGCTCATAAGTTGTGAAGATTACCTTTCCGTCCACCGTCAGGGGTGTAGAGAGGACCTTCTCTCCGTTTGCGAGGCTCATATCGATGTACCAGCCGTAATGGCTGCTAGTAAAGGCGGGAGTCACATTACTGGTGACGGGAAGTAGATTCGCTTCGCTGATCTTGCTGAAAGCTCCCAGAGCGCCATAGGGATTCGGTAATTTGACCATGTAAAACCGGTCCTGCACCCCTTCCAAATTTGGCCGCGCGCGATATCCCGAGCCGATACTCAGCGCAATCTTCTGAACTGTTTCGCCATCGACCTTTTCGTTGATAATCGCCACGTCAGGTGAATGGTAAAAACGCCGGGAGCCCGCGTCATTGGCGCTCTGACCGAAATCGGCAACTACTTGCCCCGTGATAAAGTCTGCAGGAAGCCGATTGACCGGGTCAGCATCGGCATTTGCCGCGCCGTCATCCCAGTAGGCGGCGTTGTGCACATCAAAGCGCCAGACCTGCCCGCCCATATCACCGAAGTAGATCTGATCGGCATGGCCGGACAGATCGGGATCCGTCACCGCCAGATTCGCCGGGATACTGTAATCCATATCCGCATGAGTCGTGGAGTCCGCCTTCCATAGCAGACGCCCGGTTTTCGCGTCGACCATGAAAATTGCTCGTCCTTCGTTATCAGCCCGTCGATGGAAATTGGAGGTGATATCATCCTGATCGGTGTCGTAGCCACCGGCGAACAGCAGAACGTCGAGATCATCGGGGACGTAGTGATTATTTCGACTGTCTCGGTCGTATCGGATGCGAGTCTTGATCGGCTTGGACCAGGTTTGCCCCAGTTCGGCAAAGTCGCCGGAGTTCTGAATGCGCCACAGTACCCTCGGATTGTTCACGTCTGTCACATCGAGCGCGTAGTAACTTCTGCCGCCGCGTCTAAACCCAAAGTACACGTAGACGTGGTCATTGTTACCACCGGTGGTTTCGATTACCCCGTTACCATTCTCGTCGTAGACCCAGACCGTAGGCGCACCGTCGACACCATAGGCATGGTCGCCCACTGGATTTCTCATTCGCCCGTCCATGCCACTGAGCATTTCTTCGGGTACGAAAGAGAAGTAGTCACGACCGGTGTCCGCATCAATAGCACGGAAGTAGCCGTCATTTGTGCCGAAGAACATGACCACGTCAGGGTCGAAAGAAAGGAGCTCATTGCTGACAGGATCCCTCTGTTCATTCTTCCGCCCATAGGTTACGACCACGGGTCGGGAGTGTAGTGGGTCCCCCATGTGCTTCCTTGCCTCTGTGATGCTGGAGTTACCATTCCAGTCCATAACATCGACTCCCGCGATCCACCTGCGTAGCTTGGCAACGTAATCGTCAGCTGTGGCGTCGGCTAGCCCCAGAACAGCTTTGCTGAGCGCACCATTATTCTCCGTCACGGTCGACATGGAATCGCCTATCCAAGTGTAGACCGGAGCCGTTCCCGTAATTTGGTTCGCGGCTCCGCCCTCGTCCACCGAAAACTCGATGGCTTCACCCGCATCCAGTGCTTGCCCCATCTCAGCGACCGTTCTCGAGCTCCACAGGTCTATTGAGGTATTCAAAAAGAAGCCTTCTGACGCATCCACAGCAGGACGGCCATATCGGTCCACTATCGTGTTGCCCGCCACATCGATATCATCGGACGTATCGTCCGGGGTGCCACCGTCCAGCGTTCCGGTTGCGAGCTTGTATTTTTTTATATTACCCGGCCAGGCGACCTTGTTGTCGGGCTTGAATACAGCGAAGTAGATGGTGTCGAGGTGATTCAGGCGGTTGAACTGGTTGATGGTTGCGGAAGGGGCTGAAAACGTCGCTTCGGTATCGACGAAAGAATCGAACAGAGAGGTAAATGCGTCGATCAAATCACTAGAATTCTGCGCCGAAAAGTACTGCCCACCGCCCGACGTGGCGATTTCCTCCAGTGCAGGGTAGCTCAACGAAAATGCGATGGCGTGCGTGGAAATAGTCTGGGCGACCTCAACGCCTCCACCTGCATTGAAGGCGCTGGCATCGGCAAAGAGATCAGTTGTATGAAGGTATTTCGCCAGATCCTTGGAGCATTCAAGGTTACTCCTTGTGTCCTCACATGCGGTTTTGCCAACAAGCTGAGCGATCGCATTGCTCGAGGAATTGCTGTTGGCCTCACCGTCTGTAAGCAGAACGATGTGGTTAGGCTGGCACTGATGCGTAACAGGCGACCGATAAGTTGCATCTGCGCTCCATATCTCGTCCACACAGTGGCTGCTATCAGAGTCATTGTCTGTACAGGCTCCTTTCCCTGAATCCCATGTGCCGTCTGCCAGAGTTAACTCATGAGATATCCGCAGGTTTTCCTCCTGTCCATAGAGGAAAAGGTGTTCGTCTTGAGTCCAACCGTCGTTTTCACCGCCAACGTTTTCCCTTGCGTTCCCGCCGTCCACGTCCATACCCAGCATGTACAACACACTTTCATAGTAGGATGGAACCAGTGGCGTTGTGCCGGCGGGCGTCATGTGGTTGTCTATGCGTTCTGCCAGAATTGCAGCATTCGCTGTCGTGAGCTCGACCACTGGGTAAACGATTGCGCCCGCTGTGCTATTGTAGCGGCCGAGCCCTACATTCACCTTCCCGTGCAAGCTGGTATCGTTGACAATCCCCTTCAAGATCGAGCGCATGATGTCCATGCGAGAGGTTCCGTCGGCGGGATACCAGTCGTTTGCTGCGACACCTCGATCCATCGACTTGGATGTATCCATCATCAAAAGAACATTCGGTCTTACCCCCTGCGCATTCAGCGCATCCAGGTTCTGATAGATATCCGTGTCATCTGCAAAGGTTTGGCAGGCAAGGCTCACAATGACGACACCAAGACTCAGAGCTGTTTGTTTTCGCTTCATCTTAGCCTCCGTTTGCCGCCGCATTGCGCTGAAGTTGAGATCCCGAGTCGAGGGCCGCACCCTTCAAGTGAGCGCCCTGGACGTGGACAGCTCGTGCGCTATGACCGTCCAACTCTGCAGTGCCCTCGAGATAGTAGTGGTAGAGGTGATATCCCGCTGCACCCATACGGATGCTCGTTGCGTTGACACCGGCCGGGATGGTGTTTCCCTTGAATTCGGCCGTAACCTCTTGAGTGCTCAGCTGCAAGGCAACGGGATCGCCGTTATCGTCGTTGGCGAATGATGCGTAAAGCGTTGTGGCCGGTTGGAAAGTCTCCAGCTCCGCTGGGTCGATTCCTTTCTCGTAGGCCTTCCACAAAAAGCTGGTGTTGTCCACCGCCTCTTCGATGGTGGTGTCTGCAGCCTGGAAAACGACGTGCTTCGCCTGCATGTTGCTGGTCATTTTCTCTTCCAGCGTGGTGGTTCCAAGGCTGGACATGCCCACCAGAGTAATTACCAGTAGCAGGAGCAGACTGATCACCAATACTGCGCCTTTTTGGCCGTCTGCAGTCCCGTGGACGTTTTTGATCATTTTTTTCAAATCTCCTGTCGGCGATTACGCAGTTTGACCGTAGTTACAAAAGGTTTTCGCAGTGCTCGGTCGCCGGCGTGGGCCGGGGTGGTGGCGTTTGAGATACTGAGTCCGGGCAGTTCGTAAGTACTGGTATCGTTGACATCTGCGACTTGCGCAAAGGTCTGCACCAGCACGCCGACTCTAACGCTAACCACATCATCCCAGACAAGATTTGCGTCATCGGCGGAGACGTAGCGGATCCGCCCTGTGTCCATCTGCTGCCCGTAAAGGATCTGCAAGGTTTCGACGCCTTCAAGAATTTCCTGGGAAACGCCATTGAAGCCGCGCACATACAACGAATAAATAGGCGCACCCGCATCCGTATCACGCCCGCTATCGGCCACATAGTAGGTACGGTTTTGGAACACCATCAACTGTGCGTCTGTACCGTACGGTGGCTCAATTTTGTTATGAGGGTGGTTTTCGTTGCCGCCGTGGGTGATCGTGAAGTTCTGTGGTGTGTTGGTCACTTCGACGACGTGAGCGTGAGCACAATTGGAAACCATTACGAAGCTGCCCTGATCGACGCCGGCAGGTATTTCGGAAACCTGAATGTTTGCGCTCTGCCCGGTTGGAGATGTGAGGGTCACTCCAGAAGTATTAGCGTAGGTGACTGAGATGACGTCGCTTCCCGGGCGAGCCTCTCCTTCAATATTGATAAGGTCGTGTCCTCCTGGGAGCGCAGGAGTAAAGTCTCCGGTGTTGGTGTCAGTCTCAAAGCCTCGGAGCGATTCGAAAACGAAGGCTCCCCCCGCCTTCAGGTCTACGGCCAAGATCGTCAGTTCCACTTCATTCGGGTCGGCGCAGCCATGATAGCCCGCCATCCGGATATCCCGCGCCAGAGCCTCAAGGGCGAAGCGCCCGGTTTCCTGCATCCGCGACAAGGCCCCTTCCATCGAAGCAAGCTTCTGGGTGCTGCTGAAGGTTTGTACCAATGCTGATGAAAGGAGCACACCCAAAGCGAGAGCAATCATGATCTCGACCAGTGTGAATCCTCGCTGTATGAGGCTCTTTTGCATCTTCAGATCCTTGCCGAAATGGATACACGGCCAGTGTTTTCCGCAAAGCCGGCGTCCACGTTGTCGCCGTTGCCGTCGGGGTCATCACTCCAACTGCTTTCCGACCATGTCACTGTCACGGTGACGGTTGTTACCGCACCGACTACCTGGGTGACAACGGTGCCGCTTGAACCGGGAAGGAGACCGACATTGCCGTCGCGAGAGAAGTTGGCCGCCCACTGCCGTGCATCCGCTGCGGCAATTGCCGCCGGCGTACAGCCACTACTTTCCGCTGCGCAGCCGGGCAGGTCGGGACTGGCATTCACTGCTGCTGTATCGATGTTGGCGTAAGAGCCGTTTTGCACACCCTCGGGATTAGCACGCATGCGATCAAGGATGTCCATGGCCATGAAATTAGCCTGGGATCGGTAATAGGCGCTCTGGTTGTTTTTGATGCTTATCAGTTGTGCCGAACCAACGCCAAGCACGCCGATAGCGATGACAAACACTGCGACCAGCACTTCAATGAGACTGAAGCCGCCAGCTTTGCCTGTCCGTCGCGTTCGCATTTCCATTGGCTGCATCTCCGCTTGCTTAGCAACTGACGTTTTGCACGGCCCCGTTGTTGTAATCGACGATCCCGTCGCTGTTTGTATCGCGCATTTGCCTGTGCTGGCCGAAAGTCGAGAAGCTAATTCCTTTAGCGGTAGTATTGCCGTGCGAATCACATAACACGAAGCGACCAATGTTCGCGCCGACTCCGTTCTCCATTTTTCCCTCACCGTCAAACGTGATAAGTCCGTTGTTGCTGAAACCGCTTGCGGCGATATCGATACCATTCGTCGCCAGTCCGACTCTAAGGATGTCTCCACCGCCAGCAACTCGCACCAGCCAGCCTCCATCCCAGTTGGTTCCGGCGCAGTTCGTCTGGTCGGTGGTTGGGCAAACGATGACGTCGGTACCGCGCTTGACTGCTTCAGATCGGGCGAACACAAGGTCTCCCACGAAACGGTTGTATTCGCTTGTACTTCGGCTACTTCGAATAAACCCTTCGAAGGTCGGCGCGGCAAAACCCAGCACGATGGCCGCAATAAACACGACGACCATCAGTTCGATAAGCGTGAGCCCCTGTATTTTCTTCCTGCAAGCCATCTCGGGTCCGTTTGCTAATTAATCGTTCAGCATACGGGCGAGGATAGCGCAGCCGCCCAGCCGGATCTTTGTGTCAGGGATAAACGGCCAAAGATCCGGACTCGCTGACGATGTCGAGGTCGCCCGGCTACTGAAACGTGTTTAAAGTCTCGAAAACGAGTCCGAATAGATCTGATTTCGATGCTTGGGAAATGGTGAAACCGGCGAGCACAGCGGACTGTCTCCAGAAACGAACGGTCGAATCAGGGGAACGAACAGCCATGTGCTCTTTTGTCGGAGAGAGTTACTGCAGGGCTTTCGGAAGGGAGAAGCGGATATTTTCGATTTCGCCGGGTAGCTCTTCGGGAAAGCTGGCACCGAGGCTGCGCAATTTGGCCACCACTTTCTGCACCAGCACTTCGGGGGCGGAGGCCCCGGCGGTGACGCCGATGCGGGACACACCAGCGAGCCAGAGCGGATCGATGTCGCTCTCGTCGTCGATCAGGTAGGCGCGGCTTCCGCAGCGTTCCGCCAGCTCGCGCAGACGGTTGGAGTTGGAGCTGGTGGGGGAGCCAACGACCAGAACCAGATCGCTTTCAAGGGCGAGCTGCTTTACTGCGTCCTGGCGGTTTTGGGTCGCGTAACAGATGTCGTCTTTGCGGGGGCCATGAATCGCCGGAAATTTTCGGCGCAGGGCGTCGATGATCTTCGCGGTATCGTCCACCGACAAGGTCGTCTGGGATACATAGGCGAGATTCTGGGAGTCCCGGACTTCGAGATTCGCCACGTCGGCCTCGTCCTCCACCAGATAGATGTCGCCACCGTGCCTATGATCGTACTGTCCCATGGTGCCTTCCACTTCCGGGTGGCCGGCGTGGCCAATCAGTACACACTCGTGGCCTTTGCGGCTAAAGCGAACGACTTCCATGTGCACCTTCGTGACAAGGGGACAAGTGGCGTCGAAGACTTGCAGCTTGCGCCGGTCTGCCTCTTCACGCACCGCCTGAGAAACACCGTGAGCGCTGAAGATAACGATCGCGTCGTCGGGGACTTCGTCCAGCTCGTCTACGAAAATCGCACCGCGGCCGCGTAGCGTTTCCACCACGGTCTTGTTGTGAACCACTTCGTGGCGGACATAGATGGGCGCACCGTGGATATCCAGCGCGCGGTTGACGATGTCGATGGCCCGATCCACGCCTGCACAGAAGCCGCGCGGATTGGCGAGTTTGACTTGAATGGTCATAGAAGGAGTGCTTAGTGTGTGATCGCGGGTTCGACCGCAATTATTTCCACGTCGAAAATGAGGTTGCGACCCGCCAGGGGATGGTTGAAATCCACCATAACATTCTCTTCGTCGAAGGACTGAACAACGCCTGGGAGTTCCTGATTGTTCGCATCGGCGAAAGACACCAACAAGCCTTCGCTCAGCTCGATATCGGTACCGAAGGCTTCGCGCGGTATCTCCTGGACATTGTTGGGGTTCCTCTGCCCGAATCCCTGTTCAGGCAAGACTTCAAAACTGTTCTTGTCGCCGGGACTGAGCCCGAACAAAAGTTTCTCAAAACCTTCCAGCAGGTTCTGATCGCCAACCACAAACGTGGCGGGTTTGGTTTCGAACGTCGAATCCACCACCGAGCCGTCATCGAGCTTGACTGCAAAGTGGAGAGTCACCTGAGTGCCGGGTCCAATACTAATTTCGCTCATATGCATCATTAGTTTGCGTCTGCCTGAGTTCTTGCGTGTTTGGGCTGCACGAACAACATGTCGAAGATCAGCACTGCAGCGCCGACGCAGATCGCAGCATCGGCAATGTTGAACGTCGGCCAATAGTAATCCTGGTAATGCCACACGATAAAATCGACTACGTGACCGAAAGCGATCCGGTCGAAAAGATTCCCCACAGCGCCACCTAGAATCAAACTCAGTCCGAGCAGCTCCCACCGCCGATGGGAAGCCTTTGTCGCCACCAGTCTTCCGATCCATACCGCAATGGCGATGCTGACCACCGCAGCGAGCATGGCGAAAAACCAGCGCTGCCAGCCACCCGCTTCCGACAGCATGCTGAAAGCGGCACCGGTGTTATAGGCGAGCTGAAGCCGGAAAAAGGACGTGATAACAATCGGGCCGCCGTCGAGCGCCGCCTGTGCCCAGACTTTGGTCAACTGATCCAGAGCGAATGCCAGGATGGCGATGCCATACCACAACCAAAGGCTTTTCGTTTTCAATACAGACAAGTGGCTGCTTCTCCGTTATACGAAGCGCCGGCTTTCGCCCGGCCCTTCGATGTTTTCCACGCAGCGTCCGCAGACATCCGGGTGTTCCGGTGACTTGCCGATATCGGCGGCGTAGTGCCAGCAACGCGGGCATTTATCGTTGCTGGTCTTGTGAACCGCTAATTTCAGCCCGGCGAGTTCGCTGGATTCCGCGTCGCCGCCGGCGGCTTCGAGACCTTCGACAGAAGCGGAAGAAGTGATCAGCACGAAATGCAGCTCACCCTCAAGCCGCCCCAGATCACGCTGCCATGATTCGTCGCCAAACAAAGTCACTTCGCACTCCAACGAGCTGCCAATTTCCCCCGCCTTGCGCTTGGCTTCAATGACCTTGTTTACCGCTTCCTTGGCCTGCACGATGCGCTGCCAATAAGCGGCATTCAATCTTTCGTCCGCGGGCAGTCGGAATAGTTCATACCAACGCACGGCGAACACCGGCTGCGAGCGGTCGCCCGGCAGCAACTGCCAGATCTCATCGGCGGTGAAGCAGAGAATCGGCGCGATCCAGCGCACAAAGGCTTCGACGATGTGATAAATCGCAGTTTGCGCCGAGCGTCGCGGCAAGCTGTCCGCTTTGCTGGTGTACTGACGATCACGGATGATGTCCAGATAGAAACTGCTCATGTCCACGACGCAGAAGTTGTGCAATTTCTGGTAAATCACGTGAAACTGATAACGGTTATACGCATCCAGGATTTCCGACTGCAAAGCAGCCGCCCGGTCAACTGCCCAGCGGTCCAGCGCCAGCATGTCCGCGGGCGCAACAGTATCGGTGGCCGGATCGAAGTCGTTCAGGCTTGAAAGGAAGTAACGCGCAGTATTGCGGATTCGGCGGTAGGAATCCGAGGCGCGACTAAGGATCTCCTTGGACACATGCATTTCCGAGGAGCAGTCGGTAGCCGCCACCCACAGGCGCAACACGTCAGCGCCAAGGTCTTTGATGACCTCGTCCGGAGTGATGACGTTGCCGATGGATTTGGACATCTTCCGTCCCTTTTCGTCCACGGTAAAGCCGTAGGTCATCACTTCTTTGTAGGGGGGTTCGCCGTGAATGGCCATCGCGGTTTTCAGGGACGACTGGAACCAACCGCGGTGCTGGTCGGACCCTTCCAGATAAAGGTCAGCCGGGTAGCGCAGATCTTCGCGACGGCTCAGCACGGCATAGTGCGTCACGCCGGAATCGAACCACACGTCCAGAGTGTCGGTGACTTTTTCATATTGCGCAGCATCCGCACCCAGCAGTTCAGCTGGATCCAGATCGAACCAGGCGTCCATCCCTTCTTTTTCGATGCGCTGGGCAACGGCTTCCACCAGCTTCGGTGTTTCTGGATGCAAGGCCTGAGTGTCCTTGTGCACGAACAGTGCAATCGGCGCACCCCAGGTTCGCTGACGAGAGATACACCAGTCCGGGCTGGAATCCACCATACCCTCGATACGTGCCTGCCCCCAGACGGGCAACCACTTGACGTTCTTGATTGCCTCTTTAACTGAGCCCAACAGGTCGTTCTGCGTTAGGCTGATGAACCATTGCGGCGTAGCACGGAAGATCAACGGCGTCTTGGTGCGCCAGCAGTGCGGATAGCTGTGGGTGATCTTGCCAGCATGCAACAGCGCACCATGCTCCTGCAGAACTTCGATCACCGGCTCATCAACTTTGTAAACATGCTGCCCGGCGAAAAGCTCCACGTCGTCGCGGAATACCCCATGCGCGTCGAGATAATTCAGCGTGCCGATGCCATATCTCTGCCCCACCAGGAAGTCGTCCATACCGTGGTCCGGCGCCGTGTGAACCGCGCCGGTACCCGCTTCCGTCGTAACGTGATCGCCGAGGATCACCGGCACCACACGGTCGTAGAAGGGATGCTGCAACTGCAGATGTTCCAGACTGTGCCCTTTGACCTTGCCGACCACGCGATAATCTTCGATACCGGCGCGGGTCATCACTGACTCGAGCAAAGCTTCGGCAACCAGCAGGCGTTCGCCACCGACCTGAGCCACGATATAGTCGAGCTCTGCGTTCAGACTCACCGCCTGGTTCGAAGGCAGGGTCCAGGGCGTCGTGGTCCAGATCACAACCGAAACACCGCCCTGACCGCTGAGTTCAGGCATTCGGGCCTGAAGATCCGCCGCATCGACTACCGGGAAGCGAACGTCGATAGAGAAGGAGGTCTTCTCGTGATATTCCACTTCAGCTTCAGCCAGTGCAGAGCCGCCCACCACGCTCCAGTAAACCGGTTTGAAGCCTTTCTGCAGGTGACCGTTTTCAGCAATCTTGCCAAGCGCTCGGACGATGTCGGCCTCGAAGCCGAAATCCATGGTGAGATAAGGATTGTCCCAGTCACCAAAGACGCCCAATCGGATGAAGTCTTTCTTCTGTCCTTCGACCTGCTTGCTGGCGTATTCGCGGCACTTCTGCCGGAAGGTTTTGTGATCCACTTTGACGCCGGCCTTGCCGATCTTCTTTTCCACCTGATGCTCGATGGGCAGGCCGTGGCAGTCCCAGCCAGGCACGTAGGGGCTGTCAAACCCACTGAGTGTCTTTGACTTGACGATGATGTCTTTGAGCGTTTTGTTGACCGCATGGCCCAAATGAATGCTGCCATTCGCATAGGGCGGGCCGTCGTGCAGAATGAATTTCTCGCAGCCCTGCCGGGATGCGCGAATCTGCTTATAAATATCTTCCTTCTGCCAACGGGCCAAAGTTTGCGGCTCGCGCTGTGCCAGGTTTGCCTTCATTGGGAAGGGCGTTGAAGGAAGATTCAATGTGGACTTGTAGTCGGCCATAGTCGCTCAGTTGAAAAAATTGTTCGATGAAACAGGGGCTCGGCTCAGATTCCGAAGAAATCTCTCGCCTGCTGAATGTCGTTTTCCATTTGCCGCTTCAGCGCCTCAAGGCTGCCGAAGCGCTCTTCTTCACGCAATTTTGATTTCGGCTCTACGGAGATTCGCTTGCCGTAAAGACAGTCTGAGAAATCGAGAAGATGAACCTCCAACAGTGGTTCAACCACTTCGTTGACTGTTGGCCGATAGCCGATGTTGGCCACCCCCGGATGAAGCTGAAACTCCTCGGCACACACTGTTACGGCGAAAACGCCGGTGATCGGCGAATGCTTCCTGCGCATGTTGACGTTGGCGGTGCGCACACCCAGCTCCCGGCCCAACTGCTTGCCAGGTCGAACTCGCCCGGAAATGGCAAACGGACGGCCCAGCAAACGTTCTGCCTCGTCGAAATCACCCGCGGCAAGCGCGGCGCGAATCCGTGAGCTGCTGACTCTCTCACCGTCCACTTCGACGGTCGCTGCGCGGGCCATTTCGAAGCCGTGAATCGCCGCTTCGGCTTTCAGCAGGGCAGAGTCACCGGCCCGTTTATTGCCGAAGCGAAAATCATCGCCCACCACCAGATAACGGGTGCCGAGCCCCTCAACCAGTATGCGATGGATGAAGTCCCGGGGAGAGATGGTACTCAGGCCCTTGTCGAAGCGCAGACACAGCACTCGTTGAATGCCTTGCTCGAACAAGGCCTGAACCTTGTCCCGGAATGGCTGAATGCGGGCGACACCCTGTTGGAAGTACTCGCGAGGCAGGGGTTCAAAGATGATGGCGACGGAGGGCAAATTCAACTCCGCTGCCTTGCTCACCACTTGCCGCATAATGGCCTGGTGCCCAAGATGAACACCGTCGAACGCGCCGATCGTCACCACACTTCCCCGGTGCTCGGGACGCAGATTGATCGTGCCGCGGATCAGTTCCCTGCTGGTCTCAGACTGCTTGGTTGGGCTCACATGCGGCACTGGCGATAGGGATTCCGTCGCGAATCGGGGAAGTCAGATGAAAGGCGCGAGTATACCCCAGTCTGGTGCGGCCCGAAAATGGCGGCCGCGGCGACCGAGTCGGAGCTGCGGCTGAGCTCCAGCAAAGTTACTGTCGGGCAGGACTGCGAAAGTGGCGCATTCTAAGGCCGCAGAGTATCAAGCCGAGGAAATACACAGCAGCGCCCAGAATACACACCGCAAACAGCCGGGCGCTGCGGTTGTACCAGTTCCACTCGGCCCAGGCGTCCCAGTATTGCAGAATCCACCACAGGCCGATCACCATCGCGCCGGTCCCGACGATCAGCCCCGTACCGAACCGCAACCATTCGGGTTGAGCGAGGTACACTCCCCGCTTCCTCAGCCCCCAGAACAGCAGGCCTGCGTTCAGGAAGGCCGACGCAGAGGTCGCCAACGCCAGCCCCAAATGGCCCAGCTGGAGATTCATCAGCGGAAGCACGAAGGCAATGTTGAGGATCATGTTGGACACCATCGCCACAATGCCGATCTTGACGGGCGTAGCGGTATCCTGGCGAGCGAAATAACCGGGCGCGAGCACCTTGATCAGCATGAAGGCGAGCAGACCCACGCCGTAGGCACGCAGACTGAAACTCGCCATTTCCACATCGAAAGCAGTGGTTTTGCCGTACTGGAACAGCGAATAAAGGATCGGCTCCGCCAAGACCACCAGCGCCGCTGCGGCCGGCACGCCGATGAGAAAGATCATCCGCACCGACCAATCCAGGGTCGCCGCGAACTGCCGCGGATCTTCCGCCTGATGCTGCCGGGACAGCGTGGGAAGGATCACGGTCGCAATTGCGATGCCGAATACTCCCAAGGGTAGTTCCGAGAGCCGGTCCGAAAAGTACAGCCAGGTGATGCTGCCGGTAGGCAGGAAAGAGGCGATCACCGTATCGAGCAGTAAATTGATTTGACTGACCGATACGCCGAAGATCGCCGGAACCATCAGCCTCAGGATCTTGCGCACCCCGGGATCCTTCCAGTCCACCTTGGGCCGGGGTAAGAGCTGCAGCCTATACAGAAAAGGGATCTGAAAGAGCAGCTGAACCACGCCGGCCGTCAATACTCCCCAGGCCAGCGCCAGCGCCGGTGGATCGAACATCGGGGAAACCAGCACTGCCGCGGTAATCAGCACCAGGTTGAGCAGCACCGGGGTAAAAGCCGGCACAGCAAAGCGCCCATAGCTGTTCAATATGGCCCCGGCAAAACCGGTCATGGAGATAAGGAAGAGATACGGAAAGGTGATCCTGATGAAGTCGCTGGTCAGGGCGAACTTGTATTCATCATCGAGAAATCCCATTGCAAACAACGCCGCAACCGCCGGCGAGGCCACCACGGCGAACAAGGTGACCGTGATCAGCACCGAGCCCAGGCAGCCGGCGACCCGATCAATCAGATCCTGCACCGCCGCGTGGGAACCCCGCTCCCGGTATTCGGAAAGCACCGGCACAAAGGCCTGGGCGAAAGCCCCCTCGGCAAACAGGCGTCGAAGGAAATTGGGAATCTTGAAGGCGACAAAAAAGGCGTCCGCATCCGAACCCGCCCCCACGAAGCGGGCGAAGACGATATCGCGCACCAGACCCATAACCCGGGACAGCATGGTCATTGAGCCAACGGTCGCGCTGGACCTCAGGAGTCGGGGCACCTCCTGCTTCTGATCGGCGGCATGGGTTTCGGACATCGGATTTCCAGATCGGCGCTAGCGGGGAGTCGTGGCGGGGAAGTTTAGCAGAGGGCGGCCGGGACCGAGGCCCCAATCGCCAGCCCCCAGTCTCCTGTCTCCTGTCTCCTGTCTCCTGTCTCCTGTCTCCTGTCTCCTGTCTCCAGTCTCCAGTCTCCAGTCTCCAGTCTCCAGTCTCCAGTCTCCAGTCTCCAGTCTCCAGTGATTGAGTCAGAAGGCGGGTGCACCGCAAGGCGGTCGGAGTGATTCTGCGGAGCTCACGGATTCCGGCTTTCGCCGGAATGACGAAGGTGGGACCGGTGCACGAGAGACGGGAAACGAACCTTGTGGTGACCGGCTTCGGCCGGGCACCACAAGCCAGCTCCTCCTCGGCGTCATCCCGGCGAAGGCCGGGATCCATTGGGCTCACGGCTTCGCCGCGATGGACTCCGTCTTCCGTATCACATCCCACGCCTCCACCCACAAACAAAAACGCCCAGGCTGGGCCTGGGCGTCTTCGGGAGCGGATAATGCTTCTTTTGACTGTGAAGAGTTAGATCGTGAAGCCTTCCTTGCTCAGGGGCAGAGTCTTCACGCGGTGGCCGGTGGCCGCATAGATGGCGTTGCATACGGCTGGCGCCAGAGGCGGCAGGACCGGTTCTCCCATACCCGTGGGTGAGTATTCACTCTGAATGAAGTGCGTCTCCACAACCGGTGCGTTCTTGATGCGAAGCGGACGGTAGTTGTGGTAGTTGCTTTGCTGCACTTCCCCGTTTTCCATGGTGATCTCGAGCGCCATCATGGTGCTGAGGCCATCGACGATACCGCCCTCGGCTTGGTTTTCCGCGCCACTCAGGTTGACGACGGGACCAACGTCAGTGGCCACGGTCACCTTGTGGACGGTGAGCTTTTTGTTGGCGTCCACACTCACTTCAGCCACTTCGGCTACGTGACCGGCATGGGAGAAGTGGAAAGCCAGGCCCATACCGCGACCGGCCGGCAGTTGCTTGCCCCAGCCCGCCTTTTCGGTGGCCAGCTTGATCACGTCGATGGCGCGGCCGGTGTTCAGGGAGCGGGGGTTGCCTTCGGCGAACCAGCGAGGCTCGCCCATCACTTCCAACAGGAACTCACGGTGGTCGCGTCCGGCAGCCGTGGCCAGCTCGTGAATGAAACTCTGCATCACCCAGGCGAAGGCGTTTGCACCCGGTGCGCGCCAGGCATAGCAGGGAGTGCCGAGCGGCAGATTGGTCTGGGTGAGCTTGTAATTTTCCAGGTTCAGCGCCGGGAACTCATCCTTGCTCAGAGAGCCGCCACTCACCGGTCGGCCATTATTGGTAAAGGTGATGAGGTGGTTCTGCCAGCCGGAGAGCTTGCCGCTCTGATCCACCGCACCCTTCAGCGAATGAAAACCGGCAGGACGGTAAAAGTCATGCTGCATGTCCATTTCGCGGGTCCACTGTAGCTTGACCGGGGCATCCACTTTCTGAGCGATGGCCGCCACTTCGCAGACATAGTCGTTCAGCAGCCGGCGACCGAAGCCACCGCCAATGCGCGTCTGGTTCAGTTTGATCTTGTCAGCGGACAGGCCGGTGACCTTGGCGACGCTGCCGATGGCGCCCTGGGGCGTCTGGCTCGGAGCCCAGACTTCCAGCATGCCGTTCTTGTAATGGGCAGTACAGTTCTGCGGCTCCAGCGGCGCGTGAGAGGCGAACTGGTAGGAATAGTATGATTCGACCGTCTTCGCAGCATTCTGGAAGGCGCCGTCCACATCGCCCTTGTTCTCGACCACCTCGTCGCCGTCTTTCTTGGCCAACTCGGCGGCTGTCTTGACGATTTCGGTCCAGCTGTCGGTGGAGGCTTCGCTCTTGTCCCATTCCACCTTCAGTTTCTTCTGAGCCTGGAAAGCAGCCCAGGTGGAATTGGCAATGATCGCGACCCCGGAGGCCAGCTCGGTCAAATTGCCGTTACCCTCGAGAATGAAGGCGTCCTTCACGCCGGGCAGTCGCTTGACCTCATCGAGATTGGCGCTTACCGCCTTGCCGCCGAAGGCCGGACACTTGGTGTAAGTTGCATAGACCATTCCGGGCAGACGGGTGTCGATGCCGAACAGGGGCTGGCCGGTGACGATTTCCTCGTTGTCGACGCCGGTGATTCGCTTGCCCAGCAGGCGGTACTCGCTGCGGTCCTTCAGACGAAGGGAATCAGCGGCGGGAGCCGGCTGCCGGGCCGCGACCTCCGCCAAATCACCGTAGCTGAGAGAATCGCCAAGCTGGTTGAAAACTTTGCTGTTCTCGGTGCGCAGGCTGTCGGCAGGTACGTTCCACTGCTTGGCAGCGGCAGCAACGAGCATCGCCCGTGCCGCGGCGCCCGCATGGCGAAGCGCATCCCAGTTCATGGGAATGGACAGCGAGCCACCCGCGAACTGGCGACCGTACTGGCTGCCGATGGGCGACTGCTCCACCACCACGTCTTCCCAGGCGGCATCGAGTTCTTCAGCCACGATCATGGGCATGGAGGTTTTCACGCCTTGGCCGATTTCCGGGTTGGTGGCGTAGATATAAATTTTGCCTTCCGGAGAGACGCGCACGTAAGCGTTGAACTGCGGCATCTGCGCGTCTTCACCGTCAGCGAAAGCTGCGGGACCGAAACTGAAGGCGAGAGTCAAGCCGCTACCGGCAATACCGGCCAGCTTGAGAAATGAGCGACGATTGACCTTCATGCTGGCGGCCCACTGGGCATCTGCCTGCTGAAGGATCTGGTCGATAATCGGATCGGAATAGCTGACGGTTTTCGCGACTGTCTGGCTCATGCTTTTTCTCCTCGCTGCGCTTTGGCGGCCGAGTGAATCGCGGCTCGAATACGGGGGTAGGTGCCGCAGCGGCAGAAGTTGCCGGACATGGCTGCATCGATGTCTGCATCGCTGGGATTGGGATTGGCTTTCAGCAGCGCGGTGGCGGACATGATCTGACCGGCCTGGCAGTAGCCGCACTGGGGAACGTCGTGTTCGACCCATGCCTGCTGAACAGCCGTCAACGCGCCGACGTTTACAGCCAGCCCCTCAATGGTGGTGACTGACTTGCCTTGCGCGGCCGAAACAGGCGTCGAGCAGGAACGCACCGGGCTGCCATCGATGTGCACCGTGCACGCGCCACACTGGGCGATACCACAGCCATACTTGGTTCCTACCAGTCCGAGGTGATCGCGCAAAACCCACAGCAGAGGGGTGGATGGATCGACGTCCTGGATCGCTTCTGACTTGCCGTTGATTGTTGTGTTGATTGTAGACATGAGGAAATCCCGTTGTCGCTGAGGAGGAAGCCTGCCGGTGGCCGAAATCTGGTTGTTCTAAACCCGGGGTTATTTAATGTCAAGTTACTAAACAAATCCTAACACCGGTCATAGCGGGACCTGTCAGAATAGACCAGCAAAAGGCCTATAAGCAATGCTTTCGATCTCGAACAACACCGCACGGAAAACAACGCGCGCATCGAGGTAAGGCAAGCATTAACGCGGGTCCGCTGTTGACGACTTTATACAAGTGTGGCTTGATCGGACGCCGTTCGAGAGCGCCAGATCAAAAACCAAAACAAATCCAACTCGCTCAGGAGACCCTTCGCCATGAAGAAGCTGATCGCAAGTCTTTCTCTGACCGCCCTACTGTTACCCGTTTTCGCCAGCGCAAATGGTGCGAGCGCCGATGACATCCGCGCGGCCATCAGTGATCCGCAACGCAAGACCGAAGACAAATCGCGCGACGCCGGCCGCAAGCCTGCCGAAGTCCTCGCCTTTCTCGGCGTGGAACCCGGCATGACCGTGATGGACGTGATGGCATCTGGCGGCTGGTATACAGAGGTCCTGTCATTCGCGGTGGGTGAAAACGGTAAGGTCTACGCACAAAACACCCCCGGCTTTCTGAAGTACAACGACGGCATGTACGAAAAAGCCATTTCCGAACGCCTGAAAGGAAATCGCCTCGAAAACGTCACTCGGATTAACAAGGACTTTCAAGAGCTCGGAATGAGCAACAGCGTGGACGTCGCAATCACCGCGCTCAATTTCCACGACATTTACAACCGCAGTCCGGAAGCGGCCGTTGGCATGCTGAAAGCGATCAAGGACGTGCTGAAGCCCGGTGGTGTCTTGGGCATCATAGATCATGACGGCAAGCCGGACGCAGACAACACCAGTCTGCATAGAATGACCGAAGCGCAGGCCATCGACGCTGCCAAGCAGGCAGGCTTCGAAGTCACCACCAGCGATCTGCTCGCCAGCAGCGAAGACGATCACAGCACCATGGTGTTCGCCCCCGAGATTCGCGGCAAGACCGATCGCTTTCTGCTGAAGCTCACCAAGCCAGAATAAGCCAAAGCTGCCGCCGGCGATTCCGGCGGCTTTCCGTTCCTTCGCTAGCCAATGATCAAACTTCGATTCGTCACGAGCGCGCAGTGGACCAGCGTCGTGCTCGCTGACTTCGACCGCTTTCTGGTGGACCATGCTGCTGCGGAAAAGAAAGCCGCCGGCATGGCCATATCCATGCTCTCGCATTATCCGGATCGACCCGAGTTGGTCGCGGCCATGGCGGACCTGGCGGTGGAGGAAACCAGCCACCTGCGCGACGTGTTGCGCATCATGATCACGCGAGGAGTTCAGGCTGGCCGGGACGAGAAAGACCTCTACGTCAATCGCTTTCGCGAATGCATTCGTTCCGAAAGCGATAACTATCTTCTCGACCGCCTGCTGGTAGGCGGCATCATCGAAGCACGCGGTTGTGAGCGTTTCGCCTTGATCGGAGACGCAGTGGATGATCCGGTGCTCGCCCGATTCTACACCGGCATCGGACGCTCCGAAGCGCGACACGCGGACTTGTTCGTGCATTTGGCGCAGCGCTATTTTCCCAGTGCAGAGGTGGATGATCGCCTGGATCAACTGCTCGAGGACGAAGCCGCGATCATCGCCGAGCAACCCTTACGGCCCGCGCTTCACTAGAGAGACTGTGAGCACATGGCAGTAGCAGAGCTCGAAGCGACTGACGGGACAACAAGCAAATACTGCATACGCTATGCTGAATCCGAGATTTTACAGCTGACGAACTTCCCCGCGTCGATGAAGTTCCGGCATGTGATCGTCATTCCCGCCTACCGTGAAGGCGGTGATTTTTTGAGTCGATTACAGCAGTTGTCGGAAACGACCGGCGATACGTTGGTGATAGCCGTCATCAACCAACCTCAAAGCGACACGACAAGCCGGAACGTAGCGCTGTATCAGGCGGCCATGCACAGCGGACACCTGCGCTGGGGAAGCCCGGCACTGAAGCTGCTGGAATGGCAAAATAACGCGGCGCTGCTTGTAGTCGATCGTTGCACCGAATCTCGCCGCATACCCGACAAGCAAGGCGTCGGCCTGGCGAGAAAGGTCGGCTGCGATCTCGCGGTGGCCCTGGCATTGAAGGGAATCCTTTCCACGCGTTTTATTCACAGCACGGATGCCGACGCTTTCCTTCCCAACGATTATCTGCTGCGGACCCGTGATCTGGCCGATGTAAGTGCGGCGATATATCCATTTCGCCACCGCTGCGATTGCAGTCTGCTCGGAAGAGCCACTGCCCTCTACGAACAGTCGCTTCGCTACTATGTTGCTGGTCTCGCCTGGGCGGGTTCATCTTACGCCTTTCACACCGTCGGCAGCTGCCTGGCTTTGTCCATCGTTCACTATGCACAGGCGCGCGGTTTTCAGGCGCTCGGGTGGCGAAGATTTCTATCTGCTGAATAAAATCGCCAAGCTCGGAAAAATCGCACAGCTGAACGGCGACCCGATACAGCTGGAGCCAAGGACATCATCCCGGGTCCCTTTCGGCACCGGCCCCGCTGTAGACAAGATCATGAAGCTGGATTCGTTGTCGGACTTCACCAGCTATGACCCGGAGGTTTTCCGCGATCTGGCGCAACTGCTTCGGCACTTCAAAACACTTTGGCAGTATCGCACCGACAGCAGAGCATGGCTCGATCGATTGCCGGAGCGGATGAAGACGGCGTTATTGTCGCTCGACATCGATTCACTCGTCAGGCACTTGCAGAGCCAGGTACATTCCAAGGCTGCGGCGCTTACTCATATCGAGCGCTGGTTCGACGGTTTCCGCACTCTGAAATTCATTCATCATCTGCAAGCGCACAGCTTTCCTCAGATCCTCTTCACCGAGGCTTTACTCCGGGCTAATGACATTCTCGACAACCCGCTGGAACCGGGCGATTTGGTCCTGGGTCCAAACGGGATTCAGTTTACGAAGACAGGAACTCCGAACAGGAGGTAATGGACATGACAGTACAAAGTAAATTTCTCAAGCTTCTCGTGGCGAGCCTGATGCCCTTCGCCTTTGCTGGCTGCGCCCAGTCGCCAGAACGTGAACAGGCCGATGTGGACTCGGTACTCACCGACATGGCGCTCGTCAAAGACCGAACAGTGCAGTCTATTCGCGACTACCGCATCGATGGCTGGCGCTATGTGGATCCTTATAACGTCATTCTGACCGCCGGCCGCGACGAGGACTATCTGGTGAGCTTCATGACGCCCTGCTTCGGACTGAGCAGCGCGTTTGCGATTGGTTTTACCAGCACAACCGGCGGTGTTACCGAATTTGATGACATCGTTGTGGAGGGGCCGGGCGGAACAGCGGAAGTGTGCTCCATCAAGGAAATTGTTCGCCTGAGAACTCCAACGGACTAAGCCCCGTGGCCAAGCTGCTAATCAACGTGCATTGCCCTTCACCCAATACCGAAAAGTTACGGGATGCCTTGGTGAAGGGCGCTTCCCACCCGGATATCGACGTTGAGCTTCGCGTCACCGAGCCATTGCGCGCCACGGCGGATGACGTACTGTGGTCCGACGGCATTCTTCTGGGGACAACGGAGAATTTCGGTTACATGAGTGGTGCAATGAAGGATTTCTTCGACCGTATCTACTACCCCTGCCTGGAGAAAACCGAAGGGCTACCCTACGCCATTGCGATACGCGCCGGCCTTGACGGAACGGGCACCAGGACCGCCATGGAGCGAATCATCACCGGCTTGCGCTGGCGCGCAATTCAGGAGCCGATTATTTCTCAGGGCGAATTCAGGGAAGACTTCCTTCAGCATTGGGAAACGCTCGGAATGACGATGGCGGCCGGACTGGAGGCGGGCATCTACTGACGACCCGCCGTCCACGGCCGTTTCGGAAACGAGACTGGTTCAGCCCAGATCCACCCACTCCCGATAGTCGCTCAGCAGTCCCACCAGATGAGTGAGAAAGCGTCCGGCGTCGGCCCCGTTCACCGCGCGGTGGTCGTACGACAGGGACAAGGGAAGGAAGGTATGGGGCACGAAGGCCTCGCCGTCCCAGAAGGGTTTTATCGCCGCTTTGGACACCCCCAGGATGCCGACTTCTGGCGTGTTCACCACGGGCGTGAAGCCCTGACCGCCGATGGCGCCCAGACTGGAAATCGAAAAGCAGCCGCCCTGCATGTCCTTGGGAAGCAGTTTGCCATCACGTGCCTTGGTGGCCAGCGCCACGGTTTCCTCCGCCAGCTGCCAGATGTCCTTCTGGTCAACATCCCGAATGACCGGCACCATCAATCCGCCAGGTGCATCCACCGCCATGCCGATGTGGATGTACTGTTTTTCAATCATGTGCTCGCCATCCGGATCAAGCGAGACATTGAAGCTCGGCTCCGCCTTGAGCGTCAGCGCGCAGGCTTTGAGAATGAACGGCAGCGGGGTCAGCTTGACGCCTCGTTTTTCGGCCTCGGCTTTTTTCTCCTTGCGGAAACTTTCCAGTGCGGTGATATCCGCATCATCGAATTGCGTCACATGCGGGACGTTCAACCAGGCACGATGCATGTTGGCGGCGGTTGAGCGCTTGATCTTGCTCATTTTCACGCGCTTGATTTCACCAAACTTGGCGAAGTCCACCGCTGGCACCTGGGGAATTCCCGCTCCGGTGCCGCCACGCGCAATCACGTCTTTGACATAACTGCGAACGTCTTCTTTGGTGTAGCGATTTCGAGGCCCGCTCGGCTTGACTTTGCTGAGATCGACGCCGAGCTGACGCGCCAGCTTGCGCACTGCCGGGCCGGCATAGATACTGCCGTCGCCCGCTTCGACCGCGGGCGGCAGTTGCGCGGGGGCTTGAGTGGCCGACCTCGTTTGCTGAACGGGCGTCGTGGTGGGCCTTTGCTCGGGTGGCGAGACGGGTCTTTCTGTTCGCTTCGCTTCCGGTTTTTCCTCAGGAGCCTTTCCGGCGGCTTTCCCGCCAGCGCTTTGCAAGACGGCGATCTGCTGTCCCTGCTTTACCTTGTCTCCTTCACCGACCAGCAACTTGGTGACCTTACCGCTGGCGGGCGACGGAATCTCCATGCTGGCCTTGTCGGACTCCAGCACCAGGAGAGTATCGCCCTCCTCCACTTCGTCATCGACGGAGACAGAAATCTCGATCACTTCCACATCGCCGGCATCGCCAATATCGGGAACCGGGACGTTGATTTCTTTCGCCTCTTCGGTCGGTTGCGCTTCAGGCCGTTTGCTTTCCTTGCGTTCGCTTTCTTCACGGGTGTCTTCATCTCGAGGCGCGGCCGTCGGACCTTCATAGTCGGCGGTGGGTTCTTTCGCACCGGCCGAGGGCTCGCCCTGTTCGGCCGGGACCGGCACCTCCTCGTCGGCGGCCTCGTCTTCCGCTTCGGTTTGCACTTCCATGATGGCAGCGCCGGTTTTCAGTTGATCGCCTTCCTTGACCAGAACCGATATCACTTTGCCCGCATGACTACTGGGGACCTCAACGGAGGCCTTATCGGTTTCCAGTACGATAATGGATTGCTCGACTTCCACGGAATCGCCTTCGGAGACCAGTACTTCCGCCACCTCGGCGGCCTGATCGGTACCGATATCCGGGACTTTTACGGTTTGTTTGGACACAGATGAATTCCTTGATTCGATTGGTGCTCGTTTCGGCTGTTTGATCTCAATCGTTCGATAATCACAAGGTCACCGGATCCGGCTTCTCCGGATCGATGCCAAACTTCTTCATGGCTTCACTCACAGTGCCCGCACTTACTTTGCCCTCGTCAGCCAGCGCCTTGAGAGCGGCCACCACGATGTAATGACGATCCACCTCGAAGAAGGCCCGCAGTTTGGAGCGGGTATCGCTACGCCCGAATCCATCAGTACCCAATACGGTGTAGGAACGGGGGATGAAGGCCCGCAACTGTTCGAAGTAGGTTTTCACATAGTCCGAGGCCGCGATCACCGGGCCCGCGTGGTTTTTCAGTTGTTTCTCGATAAAGCTTTCGCGCGCTGTGCTTTCCGGGTGCAGAAGGTTCCAGCGCTGCACGCTCTGACCTTCCCGGGTCAGCTCATTGGCGCTGGTGACGCTCCAGATCTCCGCCATCACCTGATAGTCGTCCCGAAGAATTTCTGCCGCCGCTTCTGCTTCGCGCAGGATGGTGCCGCTACCAAGCAGCTGCACCATCTTCGTGGACTTCACATCGCAACGACGCAGCAGATACATCCCCTTGATGATTCCCTCCTCGGCGCCCTGCGGCATATCAGGATGGACGTAGTTTTCGTTCATCGTGGTGATGTAGTAGAAGCAGTTCTCCTTTTTCTCATACATGCGCTCGAGACCATTCTGGATGATTACTGCAAGCTCATAGCTGAAGGTGGGATCGTAGCTGCGGCAGTTGGGAATGGTATTGGCGAGAATGTGGCTGTGGCCGTCCTGGTGCTGCAAGCCTTCGCCATTCAGGGTCGTGCGACCCGCCGTGGCGCCGATCAGAAAGCCGCGCGCCTGGCTGTCGCCAGCGGCCCAGGCCAGATCGCCGATGCGCTGGAAGCCGAACATGGAATAGAAGATATAGAACGGGATCATCGCCGGGCCATAATTGCTGTAGGCGGTTGCCGCCACCAGCCAGGCGGACATGGCCCCTGCTTCATTGATCCCTTCCTCCAGAATCTGGCCCTTCTTATCTTCCTTGTAGTACATGATCTGGTCGGCATCATGGGGCGTGTACTTCTGCCCTGCCGATGAATAGATTGCAAGCTGCCGGAACATCCCTTCCATACCAAAGGTGCGGGCTTCGTCGGGCACGATCGGCACCACACGCTCGCCGACCTTCTTGTCCTTGGCCAGCGTGGACAGCAAACGCACAAAGGCCATGGTGGTGGAGATGGTGCGATCGCCAGTGCCTTTCAACTGAGATTTGAAGGCATCCAGGCGCGGCACTTCCAGGCTGTCGAATTCGCTGCGTCTTGCCGGTAAAGGACCGTGCAATTCCTGCCGACGCTTGCGCATGTACTGGATTTCCGGCGAGTCCGACGGAGGCCGGTAATAGGGCACGTCCTTGAGATCCTCGTCGGCAATCGGCACACCGAAGCGATCACGAAATTTTTTCAGCTCTTCCAGATCGAGCTTCTTCACCGAATGGGTTTCGTTGGTGGCTTCGCCCGCGCTGCCGAGACCGTAGCCTTTGACAGTGTGCGCGAGGATTACCGTCGGCTGACCCTTGTGCTCCACTGCGGCGGCATAGGCTGCATAGACCTTGAAGGGATCGTGACCACCGCGATTGAGATACATGATGTCCTCATCGCTGAGATCTTTGACCAGTTCCAGCAGCTCCGGATAACGGCCGAAGAAGTGTTCGCGCGTATAGGCGCCGCCATTGGCCTTGTAATTCTGCAGTTCGCCATCGACCACTTCGTCCATGCGTTTCTGCAACAGGCCGGTCTTGTCCTTCTCGAACAGCGGATCCCAGAGGCGGCCCCAGACTACCTTGATGACGTTCCATCCTGCACCGCGGAATATGCCTTCCAGCTCCTGGATGATCTTGCCGTTACCGCGCACCGGTCCGTCCAGGCGCTGCAGGTTACAGTTGATCACGAAGATGAGGTTTTCCAGCTGCTCGCGACCTGCCAGCGAGATCGCGCCGAGGGTTTCCGGCTCGTCACACTCGCCATCGCCAAGGAATGCCCATACGTGCCGGTCGCTTCGCGGCGCCAGTTCGCGTGCGGACATGTAGCGCATGAAGTGCGCCTGGTAGATAGCCTGTATGGGACCAAGTCCCATGGACACGGTGGGGAACTGCCAGTAGTTGGGCATCAACCAGGGATGCGGATAGGACGACAAACCGTTGCCGTCCACTTCCCGACGGAAGTTGTCGAGCTGCTCTTCAGTGAGCCGTCCTTCAAGATAGGAGCGGGCGTACATGCCTGGCGCACTATGGCCCTGGAAGTAAACCAAATCGCCGAGTGTATCGCCCTCATTACCCTTGAAGAAGTAATTGAAGCCGACGTCGTAAAGGGTCGCGGCAGAGGAAAAGCTGGCAATGTGGCCGCCAAGGCCTTCCTTGTTGTTGTTGGCGCGAATCACCATGGCGAGCGCGTTCCAACGTATCAGCGAGCGGATGCGACGCTCCATGAACAGATCGCCGGGCATGCGCTTTTCGGAATGAAAAGGAATGGTATTTCGAAACGGCGTTGTGATCGCCGATGGCATTTCCACCTCGGCGGCAATCGCGGTCCTCGCCAGCTCTTTGATGAGATAGGCCGCACGCTCTTTGCCGGAGTGGCGAATGACAGAATACATCGCATCGAGCCATTCTTTTGTTTCGAGCGGATCTAGATCCTCTTGCTGCATGCGGTTCTCCTAGCTGGTACTGCGGCGCTGGCGCCGCGGGTAGTGAGTCGTGGAAGGAAATGGAAAACGGATTTAGGAGCCGACGATGTTGCGGCGCCCGGAAGACGGCTACAACGGGGAATGATGGACAGGCACCAAGCCTGCCCGCCGGCTGCGGGCGCTTCGATGGCAGATATGTGACGGCTTCGCAACTTGCGACACGACGGCAAGCGCACAACGGACAGCCTGTTCATAGAAAGCAAGTGCAACCCCCAACCTTTTGAGTTCGGTGTAGCTCTGTTAACGCCTCAATCAGATCAGCCGATTGGGACTGAACATCAAGGGGCATGTCACGGATGATTTACCCGCGCGGGAAAATACTAAGGGTAAACGTAGCTTTCCCGCTCTGCTTTGAAGACCGGCCACTGCTCGATGGGCATTACGCCGCGCTCTTCGTCAGCCTTATCAGAGGTTTCGCGCGAAACCGTTTCGTCTGGCTCAGGTCCTGCCAAGAACCAGAGTGCGCGTGGTTTGCGGATCAGGCTGTTTGCAAAATAATCGCCAAGTTCTTCAGTGTCGATGGTCATAACTGCTTCGGCGAGTCGTTCGCGCCGATCAAAGGAGTCATCGTCATCAACGATGCTTTCCCAGTAGCGGCTGGCCTGTTCGTGGAGGTTTTTCGGTGCCTCCATCAGCTGATTCACCAACGCGCTCTTGTGTTGAGCCAGGTCTTGCGGAAGCAGGTCCCGAGCTTTATTGGCGAATGCCGTGATGGCATTCATTAGTTCTTCCACGGAAACCGACGGGGATTGTACAACCATAATGGTGCCCGGTACATCTTTGAGGGGCATCGCTGAGACGAAGACAACATAGCCGAGCTGCTGCTCGGTGCGAAGCTGATGAAAAAATGGTGAACGAATAACCTGCTGCATCAGCAAGGCGTAGGCATTTTCCGTCAGGGAATCGTCGTTACCCTGAATGTAAAGAATTGCAGCCTTGTCGTTATGTTGTACCTTTCTGAAAAATGCAGGCGCCTCGTCATTCAACGGCTTTGGTTCAAGTTTGATCACTTCAGCCGCTGGCAAGGTCTTGTCAGACATTGCACTAAGGAGCTCCACTTCCACAAGGCCGGCCAGCTTGGCCGCTTCCGGGCGAGTCGCGTTGCCGTAAACCAGCAACTCGGCACGACTATCCAGAAACAGGCGCTTGGAAAAGCGCTTAAGGTCGCTGAATTCCAGTGCCGAAAGCGTTTCGATCTGCTGCTCATTCGACCACCAGGGGCTGAACAGCACCGTGGGCATAGTGGCCATCAATTGTTCATAGGGCGGCTCGAGCGCCTGATTGCGCCATTGCCTGAGCAATTCATTTTTTATGTTCGCAAAACGCTCACGGGCGAAACGCGGCTCGTTCAACTGTTCAACAACGCGCCGGAAAAGCTCGTCCTGGCCATCATTGTAGCCGGCGACAAGCACGTCGAATCCCCGGCTGTTTGCCTGCAAGGAGTAATACAGCCCAGCCAGGCTCGCCGGGTAAGTAAATTCGTTCAACGCATCTTGCATCATGGCCACATAAAGCTGCATCAATGTGAAGCCTTGCAGTGAATCCGCCGCCTCCGGCGATTTGATGCGAAGGAAGGTGCTGGCTCGCGGCACATCGAACTTTTCATCCTGCTTGAACCAGACCTCGATCCGTGCCGCATCCTTGATCAGACTCGGCTCGTCGGCAATCAATTGCGCCGACTCGGAGGGGGCAACCGGACGGGGTTTCAAGGAGAGATCTTCGGGAACGAAGGGATTGGGTCCGGGCAGCTCCAGTTGCTTGGTCAGACTTGACGAGAGTTCCGCCAGCTTGAGGGGCGAGGTTTCGACGCTGAAGGGGGTGGAAAAAAACTCAGTCACTTGCCGTGTTTCTACACTGGGTGCGGTGACTGTCACGATGGCGTTGTCCGGGTTCAGAAAGGCCGCGAAGTGCCTGATCAGCTCAGGGTCGTATTCCTGGAGAAGGTAGTCGCCTGCGATAGCTTCCGCGGGCTCGTAGTAGTGCAGGTTGGGCGCAAGGCTGCGCACTGTCGCCAGGGGCGCTGCTTTTTCCTGGAAGCGAAACGCTATTTCCCCGAGCCGCTGCAGCTCCAGGTACCGCCATTCTTCGACGCCGCCCCGGGCAACCCGATCGATCGCAGCGAACACCAGTCCGGTCACCGAATCTCGCTCCTCGAGCCCGGCTTCCGTGAGGGCGACATCGATCTGAAAGAGGGCATCCGTTTCGGTGGAAAGAAAGGCACCGGCCGACAGGGCTTCCGCCCATCCTTGCGCCTTGAGCACCGACAGCAAACTGCCTTTGCCCTCGTGGCCCAGCAGGTTGCCGATGTAGTGAGTGGGTTTCTTGCGATAAAGCCGGTCAATTGGCGGAATCGGAAACAGCAGCGTCAACTGGCGAAGTTGTTTCTCCGGTTTGATATGCACGCGCATCGGCAGATCATCGGCTAGAAAGAGCGGCTCGCCGGCTTTCTCGGGTTGCCGCTGTCCCGCGGGCTTCTGATTTGCGAGCGGGCGGACAGCCTCATCAGATTCGCGATCGGGAATCTTGGCGAAACGCGGCCGGACCATGTTCTCGAGCTGGTCGAGGGTCTTGTTGCCAAGCACCACCAGGCTCATCGCGCGGGCGTTGTAGTGTTTGCGGAAGAAGCTGAGCAGGTCCTGGCGCAGGTCTTCCCCATCTTCATTGGACAAGGTTGAAAGGCTGCCGACGCTGAATTTGGTCAGCGGGTGTTGCGGATTCATCAGCTGCTGGTAGACATCCAGCGTTCGGCGGTATTCGTCTTTCAGACGCGCCTGGTATTCGGAATGGACGGCGTGTCTTTCGCGTTCAACGTATTCATTGTTGAACAAGGGGGCGGTGAAGAACTGAGCAAAGCGATCCAAGCCCGCGGCCAGATGTTCTGGATCGATATCGAAGAAGTAATTGGTATGCTCGAAGGAGGTGTAGGCGTTGTGTGAACCGCCGTGCTCGTTGATGAAGTCCTGGTACTCGTCGGGCTGCGGGTACTTTTCCGTGCCCAGGAACAGCATGTGCTCGAGAAAGTGCGCGAGACCCTGTCTGTCCAGCGGATCGTGGGCGCTGCCGACAAACACATCCAGCGCGGCGGCCGACTTGTCCGTGCCGGGATCGGAAATGAGCAAGACCTGCAACTCGTTCGGCAGTTGCAGGTAGCGATATTGACGGTCGTCAATGGGACTCTTGGCGACCTCGACCGCCAGTGCGGGAAGACAGAAGCCGAGAAAAAAAGCCAGCAGTACGAAATGCCGGACGCGGACAGGTGGAAATTCCTTTACGGCTTTGTTACGAGTGGTGGCTTTGCTCGACCGAAACATCATCAACTTCACTCCCGGGTTATCCGATCATAGGACGCATGCCTTCAGCGTCGGAGCGCCCAGGAATACTGGGCACAGCCATGGAGTTGACGTGACTTGTTTTTTATTTGCTTTCGGTCAGGTCCTCACCATAAACAGTCTCGCGCTCCGCCGCGGACGACTCTTGTTGGCTGTAGGCCATAACGGTTTCGCTGGTTGGCCAGGCGTTGATAATCGCCTTGATCAGGGTGGCCAACGGAATTGCAAAGAAGACGCCCCAAAAACCCCAGATCCCGCCAAAGAAAAGCACGGCGAGAATAATCGCGATGGGATGCAGGTTTACCGCCTCTGAAAACAGCAAGGGCACCAGTACGTTCCCATCCAGCATCTGGATGATGCCGTAAACGACCATTACCGTCATGAACTCGGACGACCACCCCCACTGAAAAAACGCAATCATCGCAATCGGCAGCGTCACGACAGCTGCGCCGATGTAGGGTATCAGGACCGAAAAGCCAACCGCCAGAGCCAGCAACAGCGCATAGTTCAACCCCAGCAAGATGAACGCCACATAGCTCACTGCCGCCACGATCAGGATCTCGATAACCTTGCCGCGCACATAGTTGGCGATCTGCAGGTTCATTTCCTGCCAGATCCGGGTCATCACCGGCCGCTCCCGCGGCAGGAAGGTGGATAGCCATGCCATCACCTGCTGACCGTCCTTCAGAAAGAAGAACACCAGGATCGGAACCAGGACGATGTATATGAGCACGCCGACCAGGACCGGCAACTGCGCCAGCGAGAATGACAGCACGTTCTGCCCCATGGACCCAAGCCGGTTTGCTGCGAGATTGAACAGCTGCTCGATCTGGACTTCGCTCACCCAGCCGGGGTACTTCTCCGGAAGTAACAGCAGGATGCCGCGCCACTCCTCCAGCAAGGCCGGAATTTCGCCGACGAGGCGCACGGTCTGCTGCCACAGCCCCGGGATCAGCACCAGGATGATCAATGCCAGGCCGCCAATCAGAACCAGCGTGGCGGCGATTACCGCCACAAGATGGGGGGTGCCCCAGCTCTCGAGCCGGGCCACGACCCCTTGCATGAGGAAGGCAATGATGATGCTCGCAATGAAAGGAGCAAGGATGTCGCCCATCGTCATCAGCACGACGACGGCGGCGATGATCATCAAGATGAGCAGAACCGCTTCTTCCTTGGCCAGGTAGCGGTTTATCCAGGTTCGAAAAATGCTATACATGCCGGGCGCGATCCTGAGCGTTCATTACCACGGATTCAGTGTATCTGCCGCTTTCAGCTCTTTTGCAGTACATAGTGGTAGGTTTCACCTTCCTGTCGGGACTGCAAAAGTTTATTGCCACTGAGTTCAGCGAACACCTGGAAATCACGGACCGAGCCTGGATCTGTTGCGATGACCTTGAGACATTGCCCCGCTGACAGTTGTTTCAGGCCCTGCTTGGCCTTGAGCAGCGGCAGCGGACAATTCAAACCGGTCGCGTCGACGGTAGCGGCGGGATTGATGGAATCTGACATGGAGATGGACGTTCCTAAACGTTGGCCCTTGGCGGCGGTTCGAAAATAGCTCAGTTCGGGCGCAGCGCACAGGAACCTTTTTGCGCCTGCGGGCCTCGAACAGCCTCGGATACCCCGGCGAAAAGTCAGTGATCGTAAGCCGGATACCCCTGCGCCGGTATGATACCGTATCGGCCTTGCGATACCCCGTACGCGAACTTGTCACATTATTTCGGAATTAAGCCCGTGCCCGACCGCATCCTTGGATTCGCAACAACGGCTTCCGCAATAGCGGAATCCGCCAAAACGCCCCTGCGAGACGCATCGGGACAGCTGAAAGCCTGGCTTCAGGCCACAGCGCTGGGTGTTCTTCTCAGCTTGCCCGCCCTGCCCGCTGGCGCGGCTGACGTTGAGGTTCCGATGCTCGGCGATGCTAGCTCAGAGGTTATTTCCCCACAAGAGGAATATGAGCTCGGTCAGCAGGTGCTCAAGGCCTATCGCAGTCAGATGCCGACTTCGTCCGACCCGATCATCTACAGCTATCTCGAGCAGCTGATTGCGGACATCGCCGCTCACAGCGAACTGGACCAGAAAGACTTTGACCTGCTGGTGATCGAGAGTCCGGAAATCAACGCCTTTGCAGCTCCCGGACGGGTCATGGGTGTGAATACCGGCATTTTTCTCACCGCGGAATCCGAAGATCAGCTGGCGGCGATCATTGCCCACGAATTGGCGCACTTGAGTCAGCGGCACATCGCCCGGCAGATGATCGCCCAGAAGAATGCCACTTTGCCGACCCTCGCCGGCATTCTGGCAGGCATCGTACTGGCGGCAGCGGGCGGCGCCGACGCCGGCATGGCGGCGATCACCGCCACCCAGGGCCTGGCGCTGGATTCCCGCCTGCGCTTCACCCGCTCTTTCGAGCAGGAAGCTGACCGGGTCGGCATTCAGACGCTGGCCAAGTCGGGCCGCGATCCGGAGGCCGCCGGGGAGATGTTCGAGGTGATGCTGCGCGACCAGCGCTATAGCCGCCGCCCCCCGGAATTCCTCTCCACTCACCCCGTGACCGAAAGCCGGATCGCCGATGCCCGTTCCCGGGCAATGCAATTCAAGAAGCGCGAAGACTATCCCGAGAAGACGGATTTCCACCTGATTGCGGCGCGGGTAAAGCTCCACTACGCCACCACACCGCACGAAGCGGTAAAGCGCTTTCGCAACGAGCTGGAGGGTCGATCACTTTCGGCGGAAGGCAGCCGCTACGGGCTTGCGCTGGCGCTAACGAAAGTCGGGCAAACCGAAGAGGCTCGCGAGACTCTGGCGCCTTTGCTGAAGGCCAATCCCGAAAAGGTGATTTACCAGCTCGCCGAAGCGCAGACCTATGCGAAAGAAAAGAACTATAAAACCGCGTTGAACTCGCTCAACCGGATGTTGAAGCAGCATCCGGAGGATCACGCCGTCAATATCCAGTTCGCCGAGACCTTGATGGAAGCCGGTGAGTACAGGTTCGGGCAGGAATTGCTGGAACGCTACGTTCGCCTGCACCCGGACCAGGCTTATGCCTGGTACCTGCTGGCGGAAATCAATGGCCTCGCCGGCGACATTCTGAAGGTGCATCGCGCCCGGGCCGAGTACTTCATCCTCAACGGCATCTACGACCGGGCCGAACGGCAGCTGCAAAATGGGTTGCGCCTGGCCGAAGGCGATGTGCGGATGACAGCGATACTCGAGCAGCGCCTGCTCGATCTGCGGGAGATGCGCCAAGCGGCGGAGAAGCTTTAGATCTCGAAGCTGAGGGCTAGCTCTTTTTCCTCCTCGCGCCGGCGCAGCCAGCGCTCCGCATCCGAGGCCACCTGCGGATGCAAGAGGTAGTATCCCTGCGCGATGTCGCAATGCATGTCCTGCAGAGCGGCCAGTGTCCTGGCGTTTTCCACACCTTCCGCGACCACCTGCAGACCTAGATTGTGGGCGAGATTGACGATCGAGTTGACGATGATCCTGTCTTGCTCATCCTCGA
Source organism: Proteobacteria bacterium 005FR1 (assembly GCA_026192395.1). Taxonomy (GTDB): domain Bacteria; phylum Pseudomonadota; class Gammaproteobacteria; order Pseudomonadales; family Cellvibrionaceae; genus WACF01. The sequence goes on along the minus strand of WACF01000001.1, from coordinate 3,433,546 downwards.
GCATGGCGACCACGAAGGAATAATCGATCTTCAGCGTCTGCACGGGCAACTTCTTCAGGTAGGACAGTGAAGAGTAGCCGGTGCCGAAGTCATCGATGGACAAGCGCACGCCGAGCTCGTGAATCGCCTGCAATACCAACAGCGCCCGCGGCGGATCGGCCATCATGGCGCTTTCGGTGATCTCCAGTTCCAGCATCGAAGCCGGCAGACGGTGGGCGGCCAGCAACTCCGCGATGGTGGTCACGATTTCCTGGTCGAGCAAGCTGCGCGATGACAGATTGACTGCCACGGCAGCCTCCATCCCCCGGTCCATCCATGCCTTGCACTGCGCGATCGCCTCGTTGAGCACCCAGACCGTGAGAGGCCGGATGATGCCGGTGCTTTCAGCAATGGGAATAAAGTCGTCCGGCGATACCAGACCCATCGTCGGATGCATCCAGCGCAACAAGGCTTCGAAACCCTGCACCTCATTACTGCCGATGACCACCTTCGGCTGATAATGGAGCAATAACTGATTTTCCCGGATCGCCTTGCCCAGCTCTCCCATCAGGGCGAGGCGCTTGGGCGAATGGGGATCCTGCTCCGCCTGATAGACGGATACACCCACCATGTCCCGCTTGGCACGGTACATGGCCACGTCCGCGTAGCGCATCAACGTGCTGACGTCGGTTGCCTGGTCCGGACAAAGCGCGATGCCGATGCTGGCGCTGATTTCGGTATGAAATCCCTCGATCACAAAGGGCTGCCGGATGGCGGCGAGGATGCGCTGCGCCACCTCGGAAGCCTGCTCAGCGCCAGAGACGGATGAAAGAAAAATTGCGAACTCGTCGCCGCCCAGGCGGGCGATGATGCCGGGCAAGTTCTGCATTTCGTCGGCCAGACGCGGGCCCAGCTGCCTCAACAAGCGGTCGCCGGCGTGGTGGCCGAGAGTGTCATTGATCTCCTTGAACCGATCCAGGTCCACGATCAACAGCGCCATCTGCGAATTGCCATTGTGCTCTTCAATGGCTTGCTGGATCTGCTGATGCAACAAGGTCCGGTTGGGCAGTTCGGTCAGGGCATCATGAGTGGCTTGATAATGGAGTTTCTCCAGGAAGCGCCGTCGATCAGTGATGTTCTTGGAGGTGCCCCAGATACGCTGCAGAAAGCCCTCGTCGTCCACGGTACCCATGGCGGTGATCTGCCAGTATTCCAGGTCGCCGTGTTCGAGTTCGCGTGCAGTTTCCTTGTCCGCCAGCTGATAACCCGCAGCAATGAAAAGGCGCAACTTACCCAGGAAATTACTGATGGTGGTGGAAGCCATCTTCGCGCCCAATAGCGCATCGGGGTTTTCCGCCCCGTACAGCTCAGCGTAGTACTGGTTGCACTCCACCAGCCGGGCTCGCTCGGCGATCTGCGCGACCTGCTCATCCGGAGGCTGGCGGGTATCCACGGGGGGAGACACCTCATAGCACCAGACCGCATCGGTGGTCGTGGCAATAAAGGCTTTATAGCGGGCTTCGCTTTCGAGGAGTGCGTTTTCCCGGGCGGCCTCTTCAGTAATGTCGTTGACTACCAGCAGCAGTCCGTTGACACCACCCCAGCGATCGAGCGTGGGAATCTTGTCCACGCTGAACTGGCGCGGCTGCCCGCCCACCATGACGGTTTCCCGAGCACCGAATACGCCGATACCTGACTTGATGATTTTCTGCAGCTCGGGCTGCCACTGCTCGGCCGAGGCCGGCAGGCCGATAGCTTCGGCGAAATGCATGCCGCGGGTGCGTTCGAGGCTGGCGAGGGAGTCCGCCTGCTGATTGCCGTGCTTGATATGGCCTTCCGGATCCAAATACCAGACGTAGGAACGGACGGCAAGATCGACAGAGCGCAAGGCTTTTTCATAGAGCGCCTTGTCGGTGTCCGAGGTAAATCTGACCAGCTTTTGAGTCGTCGGCATGATTATTATGTGCTCAGAAAAAAGTCAGACTGCGCTCTGAATTTTAGTCAACTTCCTGCTTGTCATCGGACTTTCTGGTCGGAAAACAGGGAATGGTACTACAGGAGCGTACATTTGCGCGCCAGATTTCAGTGAATGGACTACATGGCCGAGTCAGAGTTCGCAGAAGTTGTGAGAGGAGAAGCCAAATCGTATGATCACCCTCCTTTTCCCCATCATCGAGCAGTCACCGGAGCGAGGCCGCAATGAGCAAGAATTCCCGCCTGGTCTATTCCACTGATCAGGGTCGTATCAAGGAAGCACCTGAGCCGGAAAAAGCCCCCGCCGGGGATGGCATAGTGCGGTTGCGCCTTGAAACCAAAGGCCGCAAAGGAAAGGGGGTGACCACGATCTCCGGCATTCCCTTGCCAGAATCGGATCTCAAGACCCTCGCCAAAAAGCTGAAACAGAGCTGCGGCAGCGGCGGGAGCGTAAAGGATCACATCGTTGAGATTCAGGGCGATCACCGGACGGTGTTGAAAGGCCAGCTCGAGTCGATGGGCTATACGGTCAAGCTGGCCGGGGGCTAGCCGCGCCTTCTATCTGCCAAGGGCAAGCCGCGGCCGGGCGGGCCATCGCAGGCGCAGATGGCCTGCTTCGAACAGTCTCCAGGCTCGCTCGTGGAAGTAAAAACCCACCGTGTTCACCGCAGGCTCGACCAGAGCCACGGCCCCGCCGATAACCAGACTACCTGTCAGTAGATAGGCCACGGCGAAGGCGATGATGAAGTGCATGATTGCGAAAGTGATTGTCTTTGCCATGGGCCGACCCTCCTTTGGGTTACCACATTTCCTGATTCCTGCGACTGCCGCTAATAATAATGATTCTCATTTCTTCATACAATCAATTGTTGCGATAGTTTCAATAGATTTTCTCTAACAACTATTCACCGCTAACATGGCCCAAAGACCTGAAACCTGCTTTCGGTCAGCCTCAGTTCAGGCTGACGCCAGCGTTAACTGAAGAGAAAAGGAGAGAATGCCTATGAGTGCAATTGATATCGGGATCGACAAAGAACATCGTGAAGCGGTCGCCGAAGGCCTCAAGCGCTTGCTGGCGGACTCGTACACCCTCTACCTGCAGACCCACAACTTCCACTGGAATGTCACGGGCCCCAAATTCCGGGAGCTGCACCTGATGTTCGAGGAGCACTACACCGAACTGGCCACCGCTGTGGATGAGATTGCCGAACGCATCCGCACCCTGGGCGTCCACGCCCCGGGCACCTACAAGGCCTTTGCCGAACTGAGCTCGATCAAGGAAGTGGACGGCGTTCCCGCCGCAGAAGAAATGGTCGGCATTCTCACCCGCGGTCATGAAACCGTAGTGCAGACCTGCCGAGCGGTACTGAAGACCGCCCAGGAGGCGGACGACGAATCCTCCGTAGCGCTGATTTCAGACCGCATGCGAATCCACGAAAAAACCGCCTGGATGCTGCGGGCAATGCTGGGATAAAAAAGGGGCGCGAGCCCCTTTTTAGTCGCCAGTCGCCAGTCGCCAGTACCCGGGTGCAATCCTCCTCGCTCGTCATTCCGGCGTAGGCCGCAATCCACGAAACGAAACCACTCGCTGCCCGCAACTCGGGATTGCGGCCTTTGATCATGCCCGGGCCACTTTTACCCCTCTCACCCTTCTCTTTCTCCAAACACCCGACCCCCAGGCTTGTCTAATTTTCGCTCAACCTTTCTGTCACCTCTGGAGACTGGCGACTGGAGACTAGCGACTGAGTACTGTATATTAAACCAGTGCCACTACCGTCAGCCTTTTGCCTGATTTTGTGTTTATGAACCCCCGAATCGAACAATTGCTTGAGCTCCCGAATGTCTGGCAGGCCTCGCGCGGTCGCCGGATCAGTTCGGTGCTGCCGACCGGCTACCAAGCGCTGGATAGCGAGCTGCACGATGGCGGCTGGCCCGACAGCGCCACCACCGAGCTGCTGACGCCGCTGGCGGGCATGGGGGAATTGCGCCTGCTGGTGCCTGGCCTGCGTCAGGCGCAGCGCCATCGTCCCTGGCTGGTCTTCATTGCGCCGCCTCATCAGCCTTTTGCGGCAGCACTGGCGCAGCAGGGCATTAATCCCGAAGGCATTCTGATCATTTCGCCGCAATCGGAGCGCGATCTGCTCTGGTCCGCCGAGCAGATTCTGCAGTCGGGCTGCTGCGGTGCGGTACTGACCTGGGCCACGGGGCTGAACCTGACCACCCACCAGCTGCGCCGACTGCAACAGGCCGCCCATCGCGGCCAGTGCTGGCACACACTGTTCCGCCACCCCCAGGTTCATCGCCAGCCCTCGCCTTCCGCCCTGCGCATCGAACTGAACTGCACTGCCCGCGGTTTGCTGCAACTGGATATTCTCAAGCAGCGCGGCGGCTGGAGCGGACAACAGCTGATCCTGCATCTGGAACCGGACCTGAGCCAATTGCAGCAGCTCAGCCCGGACCAGCTGCCGCTGCCTGTAGCACAGTTCAAGCGCCAGATCGCGCCACCGGCCACTACCCCCGTGGCACCAGGCAGCCGTCTCACTCCGGACCGTCGGGTGGTGCCGCTGTTGCGCCGGGGCTGACGTGGCTCGCCATCATCCCCAGCCGCTCTGGCTCAGCCTGCATTTTCACTCTCTGCCCCTGGACCAACTAAACGCCGGGGACAGCGTGCTGGCAATCGCCGAAAAACAGCGCATCGCCTTCGCCACCGATGCAGCCGCCGCGGCGGGCATCTACCCAGGTATGCGCATCGGCACCGCCTATGCGCTCCACCCGGATATCAAAATCGTCGAGCGCACCCCCGCCCGCGAAGCCGATGCCTTGCAGGCTTTGAGCGAGTGGTGCTATCAGTTCACCCCCACAGTCATTCCTTATAAGAAGGACTGCCTGCTGCTGGAAATCGGCGGCAGTCTGACCTTGTTCAGAGGCATCAGCCGGCTGCGCCAGCAGATTGCTCAGGGACTCGATCAGCAGGGCTATCACTTCCACGAAGGCCTGGCGCACACCAAGGAAGCGGCTTGGCTGTTCAGCCAGGTTCGCAGGGACTACCCCGATGCCCCGCTGAGTGCGCGGGAAATGAACGAGTTTTCCGCCCCCGAGCCGGACTTCTGGCTACCGCAGCTGCAGGCACTGCCTCTTCAGTATTTGGATACCGCCGCGAAAGCCAAACAGCAATTGTTCAACATGGGTTTTGGCAGCCTGGGCGATCTGCTGGCCCTGCCCCGTCAGGAAGTGGGGCAGCGCTTTGGCCGCGACCTGTTGCAATCGTTGACAGCAATCGTCGGGGAGCCGGCGCGACTGGATGCGGACTTTAAACCGGCGCAAACCTTTGCCGCCCAGGTGGACTTCGCCAATGGCCTCAGCAAAGTCGATGAACTGATCGAGCCAATGAAAGAATTGCTTGGCGAGCTGATGACTTTTCTGCACCGCCAGCAGCTGTATACCCAAGGACTGGAGTGGCAGTTCTATTATTTCCGCCTCCCCTGCGATCGCCTGCACATTCACACCTCGCCAGCAAACAACAATCTCGACAGTTTGCTGAGCCTGAGCAAGCTCAAGCTCGAGCAATACATATTGAAGGCGCCGCTGGAGTCCCTCGGTCTCAGCAGTTCCGTGTTCACTGCCGCAAACGCCGGCAGCGGCGAATTGTTTCCAGAGCTTTCCTCTCCCAGCAATCAGTTGCGCGATTACCGTCAGCTCCTGGACAAGCTGCTCACGAGGCTCGGTGACGGCCAACTGAAGACGCTTTCGCTCGGCGATGAACACCTGCCCGAATATCAACATGTCGCCAGCGAACTCGTTCAGCAAAACATCGAAGACATTCGCCTGCCGAAACAAGCCGCCAACGGCTCCGAACAACAGCGCCATCTGCCGCTTTGGCTCACCAACAAACCCGTACCGATTGCCGCTCCGACTGCAGCTGCCGGACCGTTGCGTCTCGTCTATGGCCCGCAGCGCGTGGACAGCCACTGGTGGAAAGAACGCTCGCGGCGCGACTATTTCATCGCGCGGCATCAGAATGGTTCTTATTGTTGGGTGTATCAGGATCTGGGAAATCAGCGTTGGTTTTTGCAGGGGTTTTATGGGTGAGATGTGAAATGTGACGTGATTTGAACCCTTACCATCGTCATTCCGGCGAAGGCCGGAATCCATGTTCACAGGTGCCACATCGGCTCAAGTGCCAGGCCAGCACTCCGGTATTCACCTGTGACACGCTGCAAGTACATCCCTGCACCCAAAAACACTTCGTGGGGCAGGCTCTAAGCTCTACGCCGGCGTCATGCCGGCGAAGGTCACAGTAGCAAACACCGGATCGCTGGCTGATGGTCGAGTGCAGCCCCACCACGAGGGCACCGTCACCAGCAGCCCAGCACCAGCCCCTCTCGGCACACAACCTGCTTAACAAACTCATCGGTAATCTTTAGCAAACAAGGGGCAAACCGCCATGATCGGCGTCATCAGTGTCCTGGTGGTGATTACGCTGTCCATTTTAATCACCCGCATCGCCACCGTGGTGCTGACTCATACCGGATTGTCGCGCGAGTCTGCCAGCTTCCAGGCGCGTTCGGCATTTACCGGCGTGGGCTTTACCACCTCCGAAGCCGAGCAGATCGTCAACCATCCGGTGCGCCGGCGCGTGGTTCGCACCCTGATGCTGCTGGGCAATGCCGGTATCGTCACCGTTATCTCTTCCCTGATGCTGGGTTTGCTGGGCGAGAAAAGCACAGACCTGTGGGTCCGGACAGGGCTTCTGCTGGGCGGGCTCGGCCTGCTCTGGGTGGTCGCCAGCAACAAGCACGTGGAGCGCTGGCTATCGCACGTACTCGAGCGCATTCTCAGCCGGCATACGGAGCTCGAGATTCAAGACTACGCCAGCCTGCTACATCTAGCGGGCGACTACCACGTCTCCGAAATCATGTGTAAAGCCGACGATTGGATGGAGGGGCAGACCCTTTCTGAGCTCAACCTGCGCGATGAAGGCGTCATCGTGCTGGGCGTCACCCGCGAGGATGGCACCTATATCGGTGTACCCAAAGGTTCGACCAGGATCAATGAAAACGATACACTCACTCTCTACGGCCGCGCCAACACACTGCTGGCTCTCGACAAACGCCGCAAGGACGCCGGCGGCGAGCAATCCCACCGGCAGGCGGTCGCCCAGCAACAGCAAACCGAACGCGAAGAGCAGGCGAGAGATCCGGGCGCACATTGATCTGGCTCAAGCGCGACCCATCGGTTGCGAACGACCGATCAGTCACCTTGTAACTGCCAGCTTATCCCTTTACCTTCTTATCCCTTCGATCTCCCTTCCCTGTTGTAAATAGCTGGCAGAAGTTAATCATGAAAAAAGAAACTGTCGACGTAGTTATCGTGGGCGCCGGATTGTCCGGCATCGGTGCGGCCGTGCACCTGGGACTGGAGTGTCCCGATAAGAGCTATCTGGTGCTGGAGGCCCGCGCGGACATGGGCGGCACCTGGGACCTGTTCCGCTACCCCGGGATTCGCTCGGACAGCGATATGTATACGCTGGGTTTCAGCTTCAAGCCCTGGCGCGATGCCAAGGCGATTGCCGACGGCCCCTCCATCAAGAAATACATCCGCGAAACCGCCGATGAATACGGCGTGACCTCAAAGGTACGATTCCAACACAAGGTAATCGGCGCGCAGTGGTCCACTGAGAAAGCCCGCTGGACCATCACAGTGCAGCCTCCAGAGGGTGGCAAATTCGAAATCGAATCACAGTTTTTATTCATGGGCTCGGGCTATTACAGCTACAAGGAAGGTTACAACCCGCACTTCGAAGGTCGCGAAGACTTCAAGGGTGAAATCATTCATCCGCAGTTCTGGCCGGAAAACCTCGATTATCGCAACAAAAAAGTCGTGGTGATTGGCAGTGGCGCTACTGCCGTAACACTGGTGCCGGAGATGAGCAAGCAGGCCGCCCATGTGACGATGCTGCAGCGTTCGCCCACTTACATCGTGGCGCGACCCGGCAGCGACGTAATTGCCAATACGCTGCGGGCAATTCTGCCCGGGCAACTGGCCTACAACATCACCCGCTGGAAGAATATTCTGATGGGCCGCTTCTTCAACCACATGGCCAAGAAGAAGCCGGAAGCCACCGCCGAAAAGTTTCTGAAGTGGGCGCAAAAGCGTTTGCCCGAAGGCTACGACATGCGTCATTTCAAACCCAGCTACAACCCCTGGGATCAGCGCATCTGTCTCGCGCCGGATGGTGATTTTTTTGCGGCGATCAAGGAAGGCAAGGCTTCGGTGGAGACCGATCACATCGAGCGGTTTACCGAAAATGGCATTCTGCTGAAGTCAGGCAAAACCCTGGAAGCGGACATCATTGTGACCGCTACCGGATTGAAGATGCAAACCAGTGCCGACGTGGATCTTCAGGTGGACGGCAAGCCGATCCAGTTCGGGGACACTTTCAGTTACAAGGGCGTGATGTTCAGCGGCGTTCCCAACTTCGTCCTGGTATTCGGCTATACCATGGCCTCGTGGACTCTGAAGGCCGATCTTGCGGCAATCTACTTCTGCCGTTTGGTCAATCACATGGATGATCATCGCGCAGACATCGCCGTTCCCCGCGCACCCGAGGGAATGAAGGAAGTTCCCTTCCTGGACTTTTCTTCCGGCTATGTTCAGCGCGCCCTTGAACATCTGCCCAAGCAAGGCGATCGCGCACCCTGGCTCGTGCATCAGGATTATCTCGCCGATCGCAAGGTCCTGCTTCAGGAGCCGGTGGAAGACGGCGTGATTCAGTTCGAGAAAGCCAACCCGGCGGCCGAACGCGAGGAGCGCGTCGACGCAGTGGCAGTTAGTCAGTAGCTAACAGCCCGCGCGGAATCCCGGGATTCGGGATTCCGCTGCGCTCCGTCCAGACTACGTCTTGAATCCAGTTCCCCGATACACCTCAAGAGAAGCCCCCGAGAGAGGCCCAAGCTGACACGCTGGTCGGAGGTGGCGATATTGCCCCTGCCTATACCCACTCTGTCCTGATCACCGATGAAGCGCCACAACGATGCGACGGACCATCCGTTGTCTTGAGATCGTGGGTGCGCAGCCCCGGGCTGGCGCTGTATTTGCTACGCTTTCGGCTATACTGTTGTTTTATACAGCTAGCGGCCCATCTGTTTTATGTCAGGCTTCGCCGAACTGCACAGCATCAGCAACTTCTCCTTCCTCCGGGGCGCTTCGCATCCGGAGGAGCTGGTGCTGCGCGCCGCAGAGCTGGGCTATCGGGCCATTGCGGTAACCGATGAATGCTCCTTTGCCGGTGTAGTGAAAGCCCATATGGCCGCGAAGCAGGCCTTCACAGCGGGGGCGCCGGTCAAGTTACTCATTGGCAGCGAATTTCGGGTTCACACTCATCAGTCGGAAGACGGGCCAACGCTTCGTCTGGTCCTGCTCTGCCCCAGCCGCACCGCTTATTCGGAGGTATCTGCACTGATCTCCCGCGCCCGGCGTCGCAGTGAAAAGGGCTCTTATCGACTGCACCTGGACGACCTGAAGTTCGGTACTCAGCACTGTCTGGCCATCTGGTTGCCACAAGCGGGCCAGCAGCGTGGAGAAATCTTGCCCGAGTACGCCGCCACGCTGACGGGCTATTTCAAAAACCGGCTCTGGCTCGGCGTCGAACTGCTGCAGTCCGACGACGACCAACAACATTACCTGCGCTGCCAGCAACTGGCGGATGCCTGCGAGCTGCCGATGGTGGCCAGCAACTGTGTGCACATGCACGATCCCCTGCGCAAACCGCTGCAGGATGTGCTCACCGCCATTCGCCTCGGTGTGCCAGTTCAGGAGTTGGGCCGGCTGCGGCAAGGCAATGGCGAAAACTACCTGCGACCGATCGAATCTCTGCAAAACATCTATCCCGCCGCACTTCTCGAAGAAAGCTGCCATATCGCCGATCAGTGTCATTTCAGCCTGGATGAGCTGCGCTACGAGTATCCGGAGGAAATCGTTCCGGCTGGCAAATCGCCGAGCGACTACCTGCGGGAGCTGGTGATGGCCGGCGCAAAGCAGCGCTGGCCGAAGGGCCATGCGCCGCACCTGCAGGCGCAGATTGAAAAGGAACTGGCGTTGATCGCGGAGCTGAATTATGAGCACTACTTCCTGACTGTTTACGACATCGTGCAGTTTGCCAGGGCTCAGCAGATTCTCTGTCAGGGACGCGGCTCGGCGGCCAATTCCATTGTTTGCTACTGCCTGTTTATCACCGAAGTGAATCCGGCACAAAGCGAATTACTGTTCGAGCGCTTCATCAGCAAGGAGCGCGACGAGCCGCCGGACATTGACGTGGACTTCGAGCACGAACGGCGCGAGGAAGTCATTCAATACATCTATGAAAAGTACAGCCGCAAACGCGCTGCGCTCGCCGCCACCGTAATCACCTATCGCCGCCGCAGCGCGGTGCGCGATGTGGGTAAGGCGCTCGGCATCGACGAGACGCTGATCGACAAGCTTTCGCAGAATCTCGCTTGGTGGGACAAATCCGATCAGTTGCAGGCGGAATTCAAAATGGCGGGCTTTTCCCAGTACGGAAAACTGGCGAAACAGTTTTTGTATCTGGCCACGGAAATTCTCGGCTTCCCCCGCCACCTGTCCCAGCATGTGGGCGGCTTTCTGATTGCCCGCAGTCCCATCAGCACCCTGGTGCCGATCGAAAATGCGGCCATGCCGGATCGCACCATCATCCAATGGGACAAGACCGACATCGAATCACTGGGCCTGCTGAAAGTGGACGTCCTGGCACTGGGCATGCTCACCGCTATTCGTAAGTCGCTGGATTTGCTGAACGGCTACCTGAAAAAGCCGCTGACCGTTTCCGACATTCCGCCGGAGGATCCCAAGACCTACGACATGCTTTGTCGCGGCGACAGCGTTGGTGTCTTCCAGGTGGAAAGTCGCGCACAAATGTCCATGCTGCCGCGCCTGCAGCCGCGCACCTTTTACGATCTTGTCATCCAGATTGCGATCATTCGCCCCGGCCCCATTCAGGGGGACATGGTGCACCCCTTTCTACGACGGCGTAATGGCGAGGAGGAACCGGATTATTTCAGTGAGGAACTCAGACCGGTTCTCGAGCGCACCCTGGGTGTGCCGATCTTTCAGGAACAGGTGATCAAGATCTCCATGGTGGCGGCAGGCTTTACCGGCGGCGAAGCGGATGCCCTGCGGCGCGCCATGGCCAGCTGGGGCCGCAACGGCCACCTGGGCCACTTCAAAACCAAACTGGTGGAGGGCATGCTGGAGCGCGGTTACGACCGCGCCTTTGCGGAGCGCATTTTCCGACAGATTCAGGGCTTCGGTGAATACGGCTTTCCCGAGTCCCATTCCGCCAGCTTCGCACTGCTGGCCTATCAGTCCGCCTGGCTGAAGTGCCATTATCCGGCGGCTTTTTATTGCGGCCTGTTGAACAGTCTGCCCATGGGTTTTTATTCCGCATCACAAATCATTCAGGATGCGCGACGGCATAACGTCGAGGTGCTGCCAGTGGATGTGCTGCACAGCCGATGGGATAACAGCCTGCATCACCACAACGACAATCCGGTGCTGGAAAGCTGGCCGGCCATTCGTCTCGGCTTTCGCCACGTGAAGGGATTCAACGAAGCAGCCGCACAACGCGTCGTTGCTGCACGCGGGCAAAGAGTGTTTACCGACGGCCACGACCTGACCCTGCGCGCCCGACTGAATCAGAAGGAGTTGTCGCAACTGGTATCCGCCGACGCACTGCTTTCGATCAGCGGCCATCGTCATCAGGCGCACTGGAATACTCAGGCGGTGGCGGGACCGACGCCGCTGCTGGGACTCAGCGACCGACAGAAAAGCAGCGCCGTGCAACTGGCCGAACCCAGCCCGGAAGCCACAACCGTGATGGACTACAACAGCATGGGACTGACGCTGAACCAGCATCCGATGGCCTTGCTGCGCCAGCAGAAACCCTTCAATCAATGCCGCCGCGCCATTGACCTTTATCAGCTCAACACCGGTCGCTTCGTTCGCGTTGCAGGCGTGGTCACCGGCCGCCAGCGCCCCGGCACCGCATCCGGGGTAATTTTTCTGACGCTGGAAGACGAAACCGGCAACATGAATGTGATCGTCTGGCGGGATCTGCAACAGCGCTTCCGGCAGGCGGTGCTCACCGGCCAGCTGCTGTTGATCAAGGGCGTGGTAGAGCGGGAGGATTCAGTGGTTCACGTAGTGGCCGGCGAAATCATCGACCTGGGCCAGCAGATGCCGCGCCTGGAAACCAGGTCGCGGGATTTCCGCTAGCGGGCCGGCAGCGAACTGCCGGCTCGACCGACCGGCAGCTTGGAGAGGCGAGGTTCAGAAATGGGCCGCTTGCAGCTTCACGTCGGCGTTTGACCAGGCATCGTCAAACCGCGCCTTGATCGAGGCCGCTTCTTCGACTTCCCCCTGGCCCTCCAGGCTTTCAATTAGGCCATACAAAGCCCAGCCGTTTTCATAGATTGATTGCAGGTCTTCGCGGAAGGTGCGTTCCGCTTCCTTGAATGCACCTGCATCCAGGTAGGCCTGACCGAGAAAGAGACGCGTCGACTGCATCCAATCCGGCGGCTCCATGTAGCGCAGCTGATCCTGACCTTGCACCGCACTGCGAAAGTGTTGAATTGCTTTGTCGTGCTTACCGGTCGCGCTGGCAATCTCCCCTTCCAGCAGATCCTCGGCAATTGCCAGTAAATCTCCCGCGCGGTTGACGGAGGCAAATTGATCGGCCAGCCGCGGATTTTTGGCAGCCGCTTGCAGCAGGGCCAACTCTTTCCTGGCTCTTTCGACATCGCCTTTGGCGAGCAGAGCACTTCCGCGAACGCTGTGTAGCAGCCCAGCGAGATAGGGCTGCTGTTCCGATGGGAGTACTTGCTTGAGAATCTCATCCCAGCGACCGAATGCGCGCAAGGTCATGTAGTAAACGGCCGGCGTACGCAGGGACAATCCCTGATCGAGTCGCTCCTGCGATACGGCCCCCGCCATGTCCTTCGCCACCTTGATAGCTCGCTCGCTATTACCCTGCAGCAGGCTGCCCCATTGAATAAAGTTGAGAGCGTGTCCTCCATGCACACGGGCCGACAAACCGTAAGTCAGCCCCGTCGGCAAAGGCCGGTCACCCCATTGCTGCACAAAGTACTGGTCCGCTGCCAACGACCGTTCGTTAGTGGCGATCGCATCCTCGAAGCGACCGATCCGCATGTAGATATGTCCCGGCATATGCACCATGTGTCCGGCCCTCGGGGTCAGCGATTCCAGACGATCTGCAGAGACCTCCGCCCGCTCCGGCTCGCGGGAGTTTTCCATCAGATGAATGTGCAGGTGATTCAGACCGGGATGCTGCGGATCTTTTTCCATCCCTTCTTCCAGCAGCCGCATCGCTTCGCCGGCGTAGCCAATGGGGCTGCCATCGGTTTGAGAAAAGTATTGCCAGGGTGAGGCCATCATGATGGCACCCGCGGCAAGGAAAGCAGCTTCCAGATCATCGGGATATTCTGATGCCAGCTTTCGGCTCGCCTCAATGAACGCGCGCGAGCGCGCGTCCTGATCGGAGTACTCGTCCATCGCGAAGAGGACAGCGAGCGTATCGATTAGGCCCCGCTCCAGGGCTGGCAATTTCTCAGCATTCTGCTGCGCCCGTACAATCGCCTCTCGTCCGAGTCCGGCCGGATCATCCGGGGCACCGCCATAGCGACTGTTGGGGTTGGGCGCGATCGCCAGCGCGCGCCCCCAGTGAATCATCGGGTTATCTGCATCGAAGCAGAGCGCGGCGTCGAATGAGGCCAGCGCCTCCGGGAAATAGTAACTGTAGGTAAGTCGCAAACCTTGGTCGAAAAAGGCCTGGGCCTCGGGGGAGTCCGTCGGAATTGCCCGACTGTAATCACCGGTTTGAGGAACCAATACGGCTTTTTGCTGTGCACAAGCTTCGGCTTGTGCTTGTGAGGGCTGCGCTTGCGCGTCGTTCGGCACCTGAATGCAGCCGATGAACGCGAGAGCGACACCGGTGGCGATGAGTCGCGGAAAAGTTGACCCGATATTCATGTCGTTCTCCAGAGCAGAATGGAAAAGGCGATCTTAGCACGACCGACTTTCGGGCCTTCGAGCGGGCTAGGCGAAGTGATTAACGAGTGATTTCGAGTGACATTTGTCCCAAGGAGGTGAAACAGTCCACCGAGGGACCGGCTCCTCCCATCAACTCCGCAGGAACTTCTCGCGATATTGCCTTGGTGACATTCCCAGTGCTTTGCGAAAATGGTGACGCAAGGTGATCGCGTTATCGAAACCCGTGAGTTCCGCGACTCGCTCAATAGAGTGCGAGCTGGATTCCAGTAGCTGCTTGGTCTTCTCGATGCGCTGCAATGTCAGCCAGGCCTTTGGCGATAAGGCCAGGGATTCCCGGAATTTCCGATCGAAGCTGCGCCGCGACATATTGGCTTTTCTTGCCAGCGCGTCGACATTCATAGCGTTGGCGAGGTTTTCGATGGCCCAGTCGAGTGTGGCGGCGAACTGGTTTGGTTTCTCGAGGATGGGTGTTTCCACGAATTGTGATTGCCCGCCACTGCGATGCGCTGCAATCACTAACCGCCGGGCCACCTGATTCGCGACTTGGTAGCCGAAGTCCTCACGGATAACCGCGAGGCCGAGGTCAAGCGCAGCGGCACTGCCCGCGGAACAGCCCAGCTGACCGTCGTAAACATAAAGGACATTGTCCACGTAAACAGTCTGCGGAAACTGTCCACGAAATTGGTCGGCGTAGCGCCAGTGGGTTGTGGCCTCGCGGCCATCCAGCAGTCCGATGCGCCCCAAGAGAAAGGACCCGGAGCAAAAGCTTAGAATTCGCCCGCCCCGGCGGTGAAAGGCCAGGACCGCCCGGCGTAATCCCGGGTCAATGGGCGCGTACTCCACCTGCCATCCCGGAATTACCAAGATGTCGTAAGGACGAAGCGATCTAACCGCTTTGCTTCGCAGCTCCAGTCCTGCGTAGCCACGCAGCACCTTTGCAGTGAAACTGATAACTTCCGCTTGATACCAGCCGCTGAACTCTGGACGGGGAAGCCCAAACATCTCCACAGCGCAACCCAGCTCGAAGAGCGGTGGCGTGTCGCCGATCAGTATGCCCACCTTCACTTGCTCAACCCTTTTGCCAAGTTGGCCGAATCTTATCGAAGAGTGGCGTTTGAGCCAATGGAGCAACGAAGGAAGCTCTGCGATGATTGCGGTATGCAACGTCGACGTTGCACGGGAAAAAGGAGAAGGAAATGTCGTCCGCTGTTTCGAGACCACCTGCCGCCGAGCCGGACAAAGCCCGGCAGCATTTTGAATCCCTGCTTCGGTTCGAGACCGACTGTTGGGACGTTCACCACGCGATCAATCACAAACGCCAGGATTTCATCCTTCTGGATGTACGCAGCGAGCAGGCTTTTGCGGCCGGTCACGTGCCTGGCGCGGTGAACCTGCCGCAAACCAGAGTCAATGAAGACATGCTCGCTGCTTATCCCCCAGCAACACTCTTCGTCGTCTACTGTGCAGGTCCTCATTGCAACGGGGCGGACAAGGCCGCGCTGCGGCTGGCGAGTCTGAACCGGCCTGTGAAGAAAATGATCGGCGGTATCACCGGCTGGCTAGATGAAGGATTTACTCTTTCAAAACCAGACTAGCTGCGAAGCTAATCGCTGTAGACGCGGCTCTGGGATTTGCCTGGACTCTCGCCCGGGGGGACTTCCAGACTCGCTTCTGCTGTGGCCAGGGTCAAGCCAAAGCAAAACTCCGTCCATTGTCCCGGCTCGCTGTGAACCTGTAGTTCATGGCCGTGATTCTTCACGATGGTGTGGCAGATACTCAGGCCGAGTCCCATGCCTTCACCAACGTCCTTGGTGGTGAAGAAGGGCTCGAAGATTCGCGCCTGCACCTCGGGCTCGATGCCGGGACCATTGTCCCAGACGCGAACCGTCAGGGTGCCGTCGACTGGCTCGGCGATGACTTTCAGCTGCGGGGTGCGATCGACATTCTGGTCTTTCAGCACCTTGGCGCTGTTGCGCAGGAGGTTAACGAGTACCTGGACGATGTGACCTTCGGACCCCAGAACCAGATCGTCACCTTCGACCTGCGCATCCACTACTATGGGGCTCAGGTCGTTCCGGGCGAAACGGACCGCCAGCTTGGCGGCTTCGCCGAAGCGAAATAGTTTCTGCTTGTCGATTTCCGACGGGTAGGCGAAGGTCTCGAGATCGGCGACGATGCGATTGACCCGCTGTACGCCTTCCTCCACATCGGAAAACATGTCCATCAACTCTTCGTTGCCGGTGATCGCCTCTTCCATCTTGAGCAGGTGGATTGCGGTCAGGGTGTAGCTGAGGGGATTCTGCACTTCATGAAGCAGGCCCGCGGCCATGCTGCCAAGTCCCACAAGCTTTTTTTCATGAAGAATCTGCGCCTGGGCCTTGTGCAACAGCTTGAGCGTGTCCGTCAATTCGCTGTTAGCGCGCACCAGGTTTTTCTCAAGATCGGCCTGCTTGTGCAGGTTTTGCAGGCGGGTTTTGACTTCAACGCTGCTGAAGGGCTTGGTCAGGAAGTCATTGGCCCCATGTCTCAGCGCTTCTATTTTCGCGGCTTCATCAATGCGGGCGGTAAGCAAAACGATCTTGATTCGCTCGGTTTCCGGCCGCTCTTTCAGCCGTCGGCAGACTTCCAGGCCATCCATGCCCGGCAGCATCAGGTCCAGTAACATCAGGTCGGGTTTGTGGCGACTTGCCATCTCCATCCCCAGTGGACCGTCATTCGCCACCCGGATTCGATAATCGGTTTTGAGCAGGTCCGACAGATAGCCGCGCATGCCCGGCTCGTCATCGACGATCAACAGACTGGGCAAGTCTTCGTTCGCAGCTTCTTCCTGCGGGGCGTCAGGCAGCGGCAGGTCGGTCACGGCGTAGGCCGACTGCTGGGCTTCGCGGTTTATCTTCTGAAGAGGGTCGTCTGTCTGACTCACCACGCTCGCCCGATGATCCGCCAGGATGTTGACCTTGGCCACGGGGAAGCGAAGGATCATGGTGGTTCCCTCCCCCAGCTTGCTTCTTACCTTGATGTCGCCGCCCTGTTTCTCGGTAAGCTCCTTGACCAGCGCCAGACCGATACCGGTACCCTGATATTTGCGCGTGCTGGAAGCGTCCACCTGATGGAAGCGATCGAAGATGTTGGGCAGTTCCTTTTCCGGAATGCCGACCCCCGTATCGCTGATCTCGATTTGGATCCAATCGCCTTGCCGTATGGTTGCGACGCTTATCTTGCCGCCTGCGTCGGTAAACTTGCTGGAATTGCCGAGTATGTTGATAAAAATGCGCTCGAAAGCCGGTTGGTCACCCACCAGCGTGGCGTCCTCTTCACAAAGGTGCTTTTCCACCGCAATGCCCTTGAGTTTCGCGTAGTGGGAAACTGCCTCCACCTGGCTTTCCAGCAGCTGGTTTAGCTTAATCGGCTGAAGCTCCAGGGCCTGCTTGCCTTCTTCGAGCCGGATGAGGTCGAGGAGGTCGTTGACCAGCTTGAGCAGCCGCATGCCGTTCTGGTTCGCCACGCCGAGGAAGGAATGCACCTTCGGAGACAAACCGGGAGAGTTCATCAAGTCCTGTAAGGGGGCGAGAATCAGGCCCAGCGGGGTACGCAGTTCGTGGCTGATGTTGGCGAAGAACTGGGACTTCATCTTGTCCAGTTTGCTCAGCTCGTGGTAATTGCTTTCCAGTTCAAAGCCGAGCCGAAATTCGTTGTAGCGCCGCCGGTTCGAAAAATAGACCGCCGTCATGCTGATGATGCTGGCCAGGGTCATGAAGTAGAGGTTATTGAACAACTGGCTGACGTCGGTGGCCGCAGGGGTCTGCGCTATGCAGGCCACGGTATAGATAGCCAGGGCAAGCAGCGAGAATATCGTCACTTCAAGCAAAGTCAGCGGGAGGAGGATGCCGATGGCCACGATCGTGAGACTGATCCCCGCATAATAGCTTGAGGCCTCCCCTTCAGTGGCAAAAATCATGTAGGAGATCATTACCACCGGGGCCATCAGCCACGAGAGTGTCAGTGTCCTGATGTGCCGACGCCCGCCGGGAACGAAGTGCAGGGCCAGAATGGCCGCGATCAGTACGTCGCAGATCAGGCGCAGCAGCGTGAACTCAAGCAAGCGCTCCGGATAGACGAAGTAGTCGAGGGATATACCGGCGGGAACCAGAAACAAGAGCAGTACGCAGCCGATCTTGGACTGGCGGATCCGCATTTCGAAATCCGCCTTTTCGAAGGCCTTCCGTACGACTGCTTCGGGTTCCTGCATGCTTATGAGCTGTCTCTGGGTTTGTGGAGTTCCAAGAATACGTTCAAGCCGGTTGAATCGAGATAGAGATATTGATCGCCGTAACCGCGCACCAACTTTAGCATATCCTCTTCGTTGCGATACTCCATGTACCATTCGACTATGTGCTCCATGCAGAGTTGGCTGGGGTTCTTGGTGTGAACATTGGTAACCAGGACGTAGCCGCCGGGCTTCACCCAGCGGTAGAACAGCCGCAGCAGTCGCGCGCAGATCTTGTCGGAGAGATAGTCGAACAATCCCGCACAATAGATAAGGTCGTACTTGCCCTCCTGCCGCATCTGCTCAGGAGTGGGCTTGGCCGCTTCTTTGAGGAGCTGGTGCACTGACTTTTGAATGAAGTGGATGTTGGCATCAAAGCCACTTGCCGCGCGGGCGTCGCCGATCTTTTCCTCGGCGTGCTCCAGGGTTTCCTTGTTGAAGTCCACCAGGGTGAAATCACAGTGCTCGCATACCTGCTGAGTTCGCACGAAGCGCTGCACTTCCAGCGCCGGGCCGCAGGCCATGTTGAGGATCTGGGCCTTGTCGGGGCTGTTCGCAAACTGGCTTCCCAGTTCGGTGAGCCGGTCGTTCAGAATCGCAATGCGGTTACGGTGGGCGCGGGTTGGACCAATCTGGTGGAAATAGCTGTTAATCAGCTGCGTATAGGTGGAGGGACCTTCGCGACGGTCCGCCAGCATCATGTTCACCATGCCGTAGTCCCCGGCATAGCCCAGGGGCTTGACATACGAGCGATAGAAGAACGGAGAGCGCATCAGCAGCGGGTGCAAGTCGCGCTGGGCAAAAGACTTGTGACTATTTAACTCCTCGTCTTCCACTTGTTTGGCGGCCTGCTCGAATTGCAGGAACAGCTCGTTGCTCTTTTCGATGACTCGGTCGGCAATGGCGTCAAAGGCGGCTCGCGACAGGGGCGTTGTCTCGCGATCTTCATCGCTTGCCACATCGAACTGCTCCAGCCAAAGGTGAAGATCGGCAAGGAATGCACGTAAGCCCGCCACCGCCAGCATGTACTCTTCGCGCAGCTGGTGCCGCGCTTCCCACTGGGCGATGTACTGATCGGTTTCCTTGGCCAGCTCCCCCGGGGAATCGTGGAGACCGCGCAGATCCTCCAGCACGTCCACCAGGGTGGCGGAAACCACCAGCATCAGCCCCGTGTTCACAAGACTTGCAACCACAGCGCGACCGTTGTAGATGACGTTCTCGCCCCGGACAATCTTCAGATTGGCGAGCACCTCGCTGAGCTGAACGATGGAATAAGGGTTGTACACCTCCATCACCACCTTGTGCCGGGTCAGCTTCAACAGCGTCCCGCGCGACTCCTGCCCTTGTGAGTTACGGAAGGTGATGATGCTCTGACTAATCGGAATTGTGTCAGTCAACTTGATACCCCTCGATTATTTGTTATCAGCTACGTTCTTTTTCTTTCCGGCTGCGCGCATCAGGCCGCGCTGCCAGTGTTGGGTCTTGTTGTTGCGGTAGCTTCACCCTCCATGGCAATGGGGAAGCAAAGTGAAAATTCGGTAAATTCCCCTGGCACAGAACTGCACCGAATGGAGGCACCCCAGTCGTTCAGGGTGCGTTTGCAGAACGCCAGGCCTACACCGTTGTTAGAGCTCTCCAGCTTCGTGGTATAAAAGTCGTTGAAGATGTAGGGCATTTCCTCTGTCGAAATTCCACTGCCGTTATCGCGAAAGGTCAGGAGCCCCTGCCCGTGTACGACGGAGATCTCGATATCGATCCTGCCCCGCCTCTCTCCGCCGTTGATGGCGTATAGGGAGTTTTTGATCAGGTTGTACAACACGTGAATGGCGAGCGTCCGGGTTCCGAGGAAACTGAAGTCCTCTTGGACATTCATACTGATGCAATCCTGCTGATGTTCCGCCACTGGATACGTTTCGACGGCCTGCAACACGCATTCGCTCATGGAGATAGCTTCCATTCTTCCCTCGGTATTCGGGCGCGCACTGATAAGCAGCATATCGATAATGTTGTGAGCACGCTCCACTTGGGCGCGAATGCCATCGATCACCTTGCGCAGCATGCCACGGCGATTTTCCGTAATCGGTGGAACCGTCATGTTGGCAGCCTCGGCCCGGTCGTACACGCTCAACAATTTTTGCAGATCCTCACCGATGCCCTCCACAGAAACACCGATGCCGGTGAGCGGAGTGCGGAGCTCGTGGGCGATATTGCTCGCTACCCGGTACATCACTTCACGCTTTTGCACAATCAATTCGCGTTCTTCACGCTGTTTGAGAAAGAGACTGATCGCACGCTCCACTTCCGCCCGAAGGTAAGGCAGATCCCATGGCTTGCGGATATAGCGGTAGACCTCCCCTTCGTTGACACTTTCGATCGCATGCACCAGGTCTGCGTAGGCGGTGGTCAGGATTCGTATCACATGGGGATGATTGCGCTTCGCATACTTGACCAGGTCGATTCCAGTCTTGTTCGGCATCCGCTGATCGGTCACCAGCAAAGCCAGGTTGTGGGAATTATCCTCAAGCAAGTCGATCGCCTCATCCACTGATCCCGCGCACATGACCCGGTAATCACCCGCGAATGCCTTGGCGAAATACTTGCGCGCCTTGTCTTCGTCGTCCACAAATAAAATGGTCAGCGATTCGGTGCTTGCAATCGAACTCATAGATTGCTGTAGAACTCGTCGATAGACGGCTCGTAATTCGAGAGCACGTCCGGCAGCCATTCCCATCCGAGCTCAGGCAGGGCCAGCGATTCAGCGCGGCTGCACACCGGCAAAATGATCGTGAACACCAGCTGATCGCTGTCGAGCGAAAGCAGACAGCGCCCGCCGTGATGGGCCGCGGCAAGTGAGCATACCAACATTTGCCGATAGACCGGGTGTACTTCGGTCATTGCGCTGCCGGATACCAGGTGCCGATCGCCGGGCCACTCGGGGCCGCTTACCCAAAACTCGAGGGCCAGCGCCTGACCACCCACCGTGCGACCTTCGTCATCGGAGAGCTTCAGGGAGACAGGATTACCGGATGTTTGCAGCTGTGAAATGATGCCGAAGGCATTGCGCAGAATAGTCTCCAAAAGACGCTGGCTCGTTACCCAGGACCCAGAGGCCTTGTCGGTCGCCTGTTCGATGGCCAGTTCGATGCGGGATTCTCTCGCAAACCTGCCATTCAATTCGGCCAGCTGCGCTGCACTGCAGCTGTCAGCAAAACCTTGTTCAGGATGGGAACCGCTCAGCTCTGAAGTGGCTCCGCGCAGGTAGTCGGTGATCCGTTTGGTTTCCCACTTGGTGAATTCCCACTGGTCGACCCGACTCAAGCTGTCCGATTCCCAGGTCCCGGGCAGCAGGTGCAGATGCTCAAGGAAGTCACGCATTGCGTAATCGGTATTGCGTAAGCGGCTCTCGGTGCGGGCGAAAACGATGAGCTGCGCCAGGCGTTCTATGCCCACCATTCGCTGACGGGCAGAGAGCTTTTCGGCCAGCAGTAGATCCCTTTCCCGTTGCAGGTAGAAGTAGTCCATTGCGCCTTTGACTTCGGCCTGCAGGCTTTCCACCTTCCAGGGCTTTTGAATATAACGATAGATTTCACCACGGTTAATCGCGTCGATTGCATCGTTGAGGTCGGAGTAGGCCGTGGTCAGCATCCTGACGATGCCGGGATAGCTGGCACGCACCTTTTTCAGGAGCTCAACGCCGTTCTTGCCTGGCATGCGCTGATCGGAGATAACGACGGCGATCTGCTTGCTTTTGTCTTTGAGAATCTCTTCGGCGGAATCCACGTCAGCCGCGGTGAGTACGGGATACCTGCCGCCGACTGCCTTGGAGAAATATTTCAATGCTTTTTCTTCATCATCCACGAAGAGAATCGCGTAGTCGCCATTGTTATTTTCGATCATTGACTGTTCCTTTAAGTCCAAAAGAAGTAAACCGACTGCCCTGTCACTCTGACCCAATCATCCCTTGCCCTGGCATTAAAACAAGCATAAGCCCATATTCGAGAATTGCCCAGCCGGCATGCAGAGCCGGACGACCGGGGCGAGGAGTTCAACGCCAGGGAGAGAGGATCTTGGGAGGTGATGCAAAAGAGCTGAAGGCGTCAGCGTCGCTTCTGATGACGCTCGAAGTTCTCTTGGCGCTTCTTTTCGCTTTTTCTGATCAAAACGTATGTGGCGCCAGATCCACCGTGCTGTTTCTGAGCGCTATGGAAGGCCATCACTGATTCGAGCTGCGGCAGCCAGTGGGCAACGCAGCTTTTCAAAAGAGCGGGTTGGGGCTGGCGGTTTTCGCCCTTGCCGTGAGTGACCAGTGCACAGCGGATATTGTGGGCAAGACAATCGCTGATGAACTGAGACAGAGCCTGGCGCGCCTGGTCCACGGTAAGACGGTGCAGGTCGAGCTGCGCGTCGATGGAATACTTGCCCAGACGCAGGTTCTTGTAGACTCCATGCTGAATACCCGGCCGCTTGTAGTCCAGGATGTCGTGGGGATCGACCGGAGTGACGAAGTCGCCGGTAAGCACTTGTGTTCCATCGGCCGCCTGAGCCACAGCGTCCCTGCGACGCTGCTCCAGACCGGGCGAGGCCTCGGCCGACTTCTTCTCGAGCTTTACCCGTTCGGCGGTCTTGATGGGCCTGACATTGCCAATGGCTTCACGAAACAGGTCTTCGTCGGAATCGGACATAAACAACTTCCACCGCGGGTCTGACAGGTGGATATTTAACCACTTCTGGAGCGGTGGTCCAAGGGCGTGGAGCAGCTGGGATGCGGTCCGACCCAGATCTGGGATAAGCGGCGGCCGTTTTCCGCTCCGCGTGAAATTCCCTGACCCAGCGCTCCATTGTGGACTTGGCAACAACCCGGGATCTGCGCAGCAGATAACGTCGGCGCAACGAGGGGGGCCGTAACGACTCCCGGGACGACCGGCGAAAGCAAGCGATCGGGGGCATAACGATCAAATCTCATCTAGCGGAACCTACCACGACATCCGAGGTGGGCCTGCCCCTGATTATCGAAGGAAACGATCACGCGTTCATTGCCGAGATTTTTCCGACGGAACGCAGCATCGCCCAACGCTCCCAATATAGTCTACTTCCACGAAACCTGTCGTCAACTTCACCTCCCCACTGGGGATTGTCCTTGATGGAATATGCCAGCTCCTCATACTGCATGCGACTCAGTCGCAGCGGCTTCCATTCAAGGACGGCACCCTCGGCACTGATAACGCGCCCCTTGGCAAGCGTGTTTTTCAACAGCCCGAAAGGTGGAAGCACACCGAAATAACAGGCGGCTTCCACGAACAGGAATTGCCCCAGGGCGACGGTAAAAGGTCCTTCTCTATCGCCGAGACCGGCGCTGGTAAACTGTCGACGTGTGTAGGTGATGTCCATGGCAAGTTATCCTTTCTTTCTCCTATTCGGTTGACGTGATGTTACTTTTCTAGAGCTCGAAACGGCGGTTTCGCAACCAGATTGTCGCTGCGATCAGGGGAACCGTCACCGCCACGATCTTGCCGACTTGCAGTGGTGTAATCTCCACCAGAGATCTCAGCAGCGATTCGGTGGAGGCTCCCTCTCTCTCTTCCACCCCCACAATGCTGTCGATAAAGCTGGCGGCATAGTCAGTGCCGAATATCAGCCCTTCCAGAACGACGACCACCAGCGGCGGCAATATCGCGGTAAGGACCGGCTGCTTCCGACTGAGAGCGGAAGAGAACATGAGCCAGGAGTAGAGCGGCAGATTTTTGATGGAAACGATGAATACCAGCAGTACGTGCCCGAGAAAGATTTGAGGCAGGCTGATTTCGCTCAAGATCTCCGCTGGACCGAATGCCGTGGTGTTAGCAATAACCGATACGGTTGCCCCCGCAAAGAACAGTTGCACGGCCAGAGCAGCCAGCAATCCGACGGCGGGAATAAAGAGCGCGGCAAATGCCAGCTTCACAAGTACCGCATGGGTTTCGCTGAAAGGCAGGGACTTCCAAAACAGTATCGTGCGGTCCTTCCGGTCGTTGAACAAGGTACCCGTGAGATAGAAAGCAATCACGATCACCGCAACCACTTCAAAGGCAACGGCGATACCGTGCAAGGTCGGGATAAGCACGAGGAGCATCTGGGAGCCCCACAAAATCCAGTCGAGGTCTTCTTCGGAAGCGACCATCTCGCCACGGCCAAAGTCGATGCGCTGGGTCGTCTCTTCAGTTCGCTGCAGATTGCCCCAGTCCACGACTTGATTGAGATGGCGACTGAAGTCATCGATGCCGAACAGCAGACTCAGCAGGATCAGCAGAATGGCGGCACCAGCGAGTGCCACAGGCGTCCAAACGGCGATGCCTTTGTTTTCCCACAACTCGCGGCGAAACAGGAACTTCGATTTCAATACCAGGCTATTCATTATTCCTTACCCGATCACATGTAAGAGACGACATTGCCGAGGCCACGCGCCAGCGGACCCAGCGCGATCAATAACGCAAATACCAGAGTGGCCGCACAAAGAAGCGAAAACACTTCGCCACCCACCCGGCGAATATCGATCCATTGTTCTTTCAGCTTGCTTTTCATCCTTTGCTCCTCCGCTATTGCATCTTGGCGACAAACAGGTCGGCCACCGTAGGAATGCGGGTGTCTCCCAGGGTTTTTAGCTGCTCTCGATCTGCACCTTCAAACAGGAAAACAGATTTTCCAAGACCTGGCTGCTCCGAAATCGGACCGAGAGCACGCGCGTTATCAAGCTGATCAGGTTTCGCATGCACTTCCACAAAGCGCTCGGGGATTTCGTCCATGGCTGCGTCAAGGATAATGCGCCCATGCCGTATAAAGATGAGGTCGGTCAGCAGCGACTCAATTTCTTCCACCTGATGGGTCGTGATGATGATCGTACGGTCCTGGTCGAAGTAGTCGTTGAGCAGGCTGGTGTAGAACTGTTTTCGATAGAGTATGTCCAGACCCAAAGTTGGTTCGTCGAGAACCAGTAAGGGAACGTCAATGGCCATGACCAGCGCCAGGTGCAGCTGCGTAATCATCCCCTTGGAAAGCTTGCCCACTTCCTTGCGCAGGTCGATGTCCGTTTTGGCGAGAAAGGCCTCCGCTTTTTCGCGCTGAAATTTGGGATGCATTGCCTCGATGAAGTCGATCGCCTTGTCAGCGGTCAGCCAACGCGGGAGGGTCGCGGTATCGGCAATAAAGCAGACCGATTCCATCAGCTTGGCCCTGTCCTTGGCGGGAGACATGTCGAGCACGGACAGTTCACCCTCATACGGCGCAAGCCCGAGAAAGCACTTCAGCGCGGTGGTTTTGCCGGCGCCGTTGTGGCCGATGAGACCGACGATGCGGCCGCGCTGCACGTCCAGGTTGATGTCGTCGAGGACTTTCGATCTGCCGTAATGCTTCGACAATCCCCGGGCACTGATCAATGGTTTCATTTCGACTTGCTCTTCTGTTTATTGATTAGGTCGATCAACCGCTCTGGGCTGACTCCGAGGCGCTGCATGCGGTCCAGTAATGCCGGCACTTCCGTTTCCATAAACTGATTCCGCTCCTTTTCCAGCAGCCGTTGCTGGGCTCCTTCCGCCACAAACATGCCTAGCCCTCGTCGTTTTTGCAGGAGATCTTCATCAACCAGGTCCTGGTAGGCCTTGGATACGGTCAGGTGGTTGATGCGGTACTCGCTCGCCACCTGCCGCACCGAGGGAATCGCTTCCCCTTCTTTGAAGGTTCCGTCAATGATCAGCGCCACGATGCGGTCGCGCAGTTGGCGGTAGATGGGCTGGGAATCGTCCCAGTCGTCGATCGCTTTCATAAGTTTCGGTCCGCTCGACAGAATTTACTTGCGCGAACGAATGTCGCCGGAGCCGCGAATCGAACGCTCGATCTCGGCCGGTTCGCCATAGTAGAGGACATCGCCGCTACCATTGATGGTGATGTCCAGCTTCCCGGAGGCATTAACGGCCGCATCGCCGGAGCCGTTGATCTTGATTTCAGCGCGGCGGGCAAGCACCCCGGCCAAGTCGATATCGCCGGAGCCGGTCAGGGTGATTTCCACTTCCCGCGCCTCTCCCTCGTGTATCTTGATATCACCGGAGCCGAAGGCCGCCACGGCCACTTGAGGCAAGTCGCCATCACCGTTTATACGGTTCGCGTAAAGCTCTCGGATCTCCACATCACCACTGCCGTGCACGCTCAGGTCGACTTCGCCAGCCTCGACCCGTGATGCCTTTGCCGTTCCGGAACCCATCACGTCGAGTTCCAGCTCTTCTACCTGGATCAGCTGTGCGTTCAACTCGCCGGAGCCGTGGATTGCCAGTTCAAGCTTGTCGTCCAGGCGGAAGGTTTGCAGCTGCACCGAGCCCGAGCCCCGGTTCACCAGATTCTTGAGCTCCCGCACCTGGACTTCGAAAGTAACTTCCCGGTCATGTCGTCGGTAGAACCAGCCCCAGGTGGAACGGGATTTCTCACCCAGGGCAAGAGTGTCTCCCTTCACCCGCGCCTCAATCTCGTCGATGTACTCGCTGTCGGCGATGATAGTGACGTACTCGTTCTCGCCTTGACTGAGGATCAGGTCATAGCTGCCAAGGAGGTGGATGTTAGTGATCCCGCCCAGCTCAACTGTCGAACGTGTCGGCTCGCTGTAGGCGACCCCAGATGCTGCAAGCAGGCACGAGAGGACGGCTGTGTTGGTCATCTTGTTCATTGGTAATTCCTTCAGCTTACGATCAATGAGATCGGCCATGTGGTGTTATGCATAACTATAACACCGTTACGATGGCGTTCAAGCCCGGAGAATCAAGATCTGTTAAGAGTTAGGCGGCATAGTCGCGGGGTCGTCACCTGGCGAGGGTCTTCACCTGGCGAGGGTCGGCAGCTGGCGAGATTGATGAGGACGAATAGATATGGGAAACGAGGTGCTCTGCGTTTCTCTCACTCATCAGCTGGACACGGGCATGATGCACCGTTCTGCCCCGCAGGCCGGTTGGGGAAAGTGAGGCGACAAAGGTAAAGCAAGTTTAAGTTGCGCATAGAAATACCTGCGCATTCCTTCGAAAGGTTTGGTCTTAATGTGTTTCGGTTGGTTAGCAATACCTTCCCGGCAATGGTGACTCACTGGCCGCAAATAGCGCGCGGTATCACGTTGACCTTTGATTGGCAAAGTCCTAATGTGACCCTCCTCCCCTTAGCATCACCTCTCAAAAAGAGCAACCATTTGGAGAAAGCTCATGCTGTCTGGAAGAAGAAGCAAATCAGTGTTGCTGCTGTTGACCACCTCCCTTTTCACTCTGAGCAATCCGACCTTCGCATCGGAACGTGTAGGCAACTTCGTCCTGTTCGATCAGCACGGGAAGTCGCACGAACTTCATTACCACAAGGACGCGGAAGCCATCGTCCTGATGGCTCATAGCACCAGCGCAAAGGACAGTGCCAAGCAGGTGAAAGCGCTGCAGAAACTGAGCGACAAGTTTGCCTCCGAGAAGGTAAAAGTCTTTCTGCTGAACGCGGATTCGAGCGACAGTCGCGAAACCGTGCGAGCGCAAACTGAAAAGCTGGGCTTGCAGTTGCCCGCGATGATGGATGAAGGTCAGCTGATTGCCGAGACTCTGGATCTGACGAAGGCAGGCCAGGTATTGGTGATCGACCCGGCTACCTGGCAGATGGTCTATCGCGGTCCGGTAGATCAGGCTGGCAAAACGCTCCAGCAAATGGCCGATGGTGACACACCGAAGTTCACTGAGGTGAATATGCCCGCGAAGGCCAGTGACCTGCCGCTTGCCTCGGCGCAGCAGATTGAGCAGCGCGAGCAGATTTCATACAGCGACACAATCGCACCGATGCTCATGGACAAGTGCGTGGCCTGCCACCGCCCCGAAGGGATCGGTCCCTGGGCAATGACCAGCTACACCATGATCAAAGGTTTTGCTCCGATGATCCGGGAAGTGGTCATGACCAAGCGCATGCCGCCCTGGCACGCCGACCCGCACGTGAACGAATTTGCGGACGACATCAGCCTGTCGCTTGAGCAGAAGCAGACGCTGGTTCACTGGATCGACGCCGGTGCGCCACGCGGCAAGGGCGCCGACCCGCTGGAGAAGGTCGGCCCACCGAAGAGCGAGTGGGTACTGGGTGAGCCGGACCTGGTCGTGGAAATGCCGTCCTTCGATGTACCGGCGACGGGTGTTCTGGACTACCAATTCTTCGAAGTGTCCAACCCTTACCCGAAAGACGTGTGGGTTAAAGCCGTACAGATCATTCCGGGTGACCCGAAGGTAGTGCACCATGCCATCGCCACTTTTGGAAAGCCTGAAGACCCGAGCCGACCGGTGCGTCCCGCCAGCGACGGCAACGAGAGCAATTCCATTTTGCAGGATCAGCTGATGACCTTTGTGCCCGGCAACGAGCACTACATTTATCCAGAGGAAACCGGCCTGTTGCTGCCTAAGGGTTCCAGCTTTTTTACGCAGATGCACTACACCACCAGCGGCAAGGCCACCACCGACAAGACCAAGATCGGTTTGTGGTTCCGCGAGGACGCTCCCGAACACGTGCTGCGTCATTACGTTATCGCCAATACTGAGATCAGCATTCCACCGCAGGAAGGCCGTCACCAGGAAGGCGCTTATGTGGAGTTCCATGAGGACGCGGTGATTTACAGCCTTTTCCCGCACGCACACTATCGTGGTCATGCATCGGAATTTGCGGTGCGCTGGCCTGACGGGCGTGAGGAGCTGGTGCTTTCGGTCCCGAACTACGACTTCAACTGGCAGCGCTATTTCCGGTTGCAGGAGCCGCTGGAAGTCACGGCTGGAACCAAGCTGATTCATCGCACCACTTACGACAATTCACCCATGAAGGATAGCAATCCTGACCCGAGCCTCACTATCGGCTGGGGTTTGCAGTCCTGGGATGAGATGCTCTACGGCGGCGTGTCCTTCCGTTACAAGAATGCCGACGCGAAGGCTCCTGACATTCTCCAGTTCCGTACCGACATCGTCATGGGCATGTTGGATTTCAACATTGACGGCAAGTTGGTGGCTGACGAAATGGTCGGCGAAACCGGTGAGCAACTGAAGAAGATGGCGGTCTGGTTCGACGCCGACAAGAGCGGCGGTCTTGAACTTGCCGAGCTGAAGAAGATGTTCGTGACCATGGCGGAGGAAGCGCGCAAGCGACGAGCCAAGCAGGAGCAGGCGAGTAATTAAGCCAGGTCATCTAAGGCGTGTTGTAAAAAGAGTCGCTAACGCGGCTCTTTTTTTTGGCTTTATTTTGGCTATTGCTGCTGTTGCCGCATTGCACGTCTGAAGGCGTCGTCATTCCGGCGCAGGCCGAATGACGAAAAAAAGGGGTCCACGCCCCTTGTTTTCGAACCACGTTTAACGATTACGATACTGTCCTTACTTGTTCAGCCGATTGGCTATCAAATCGTCTACTACAGAAGGGTCGGCAAGCGTCGAGGTATCCCCCAAATTCTCCAGCTCGTTCGCCGCGATCTTGCGCAGTATTCGCCGCATAATCTTCCCAGAACGGGTTTTCGGCAAACCGGGAGCCCACTGTATGTGATCGGGCTTGGCGATGGGACCGATTTCCTGCACACAGAGGTCGACGAGCTCCTTTCGCAACTCGTCGCTCGGCTCCCGACCGTGCATGAGCGTCACATAGGCGTAAATGCATTGCCCTTTGAGATCGTGCGGGCAGCCCACAACGGCGGCTTCCGACACATCCTCGTGCAACACCAGTGCGCTTTCCACTTCCGCGGTGCCCATGCGATGACCGCTGACGTTGAGTACGTCGTCGACCCGGCCGGTGATCCAGTAGTAGCCGTCCTCGTCGCGCCGCGCGCCGTCGCCGGTGAAGTAATAGCCCTGGTAGGTGCTGAAATAGGTTTGGATCAGACGTTCGTGATCGCCGTAAACCGTGCGGAGCTGCGCAGGCCATGAGCTCTTGATCGCGAGATTGCCGGAACACGCGCCGGACAATTCCTTGCCGTCGTTGTCGAGGATAACCGGCTCGACACCGAAGAAGGGCAGTGTTGCGGAACCGGGCTTCAGGTCGGTAGCGCCAGGCAGCGGCGTGAGCATGTGCCCACCGGTTTCGGTTTGCCACCAGGTATCGACGATCGGACAACGGGAGTCACCCACTACACGGTAATACCATTCCCAGGCTTCAGGATTGATGGGCTCACCCACGGTGCCGAGGATGCGCAGCGTTTTGCGCGAGGTACCCTCCACAAATTCGTTTCCCGCGCCCATCAGTGCGCGAATCGCAGTCGGTGCAGTGTAATAGATCTCCACCTTGTGCTTGTCCACCACTTCCCAGTGGCGCGCCGGCGTTGGATAGGTGGGGAGGCCTTCAAACATCAGCGTGATAGCGCCATTCGCCAGCGGCCCGTACACGATGTAGGTATGACCAGTGACCCAGCCCACATCGGCGGTGCACCAGTAAACCTGGCCGTCGTGATAATCGAAAGTGTACTTATGAGTCATCGCGGCCTGCAGCAGATAGCCGCCGGTGGTATGGAGAACACCCTTCGGTTTGCCGGTGGAGCCGGAGGTATAAAGAATGAAGAGCGGATCTTCGGCGTCCATCAGTTCCGGCTCACAGGTATCCGCCACCTCCGCGATGGCATCGTGATACCAGATGTCCCGGCTATCATTCCAGTCGATGTCGCCACCGGTACGCTGCACCACAAGACAGGTGTGGACGTTGGGACAGTTTGTCAGCGCCTTGTCTGAGTTGGCCTTCAGGGGAATCAGCTTGCCGCCGCGCACGCCTTCATCGGCCGTAATCAGCACGCGACAGTCGGAGTCGAGAATGCGGTCTTTCAGTGCTTCGGGAGAAAAGCCGCCGAAGACGACTGAGTGAATGGCGCCGATGCGAGCACAGGCGAGCATCGCATAGGCTGCTTCGGGGATCATCGGCATGTAGATGCACACCCGATCACCCTTCTTTACGCCGCGCTCTTTTAACACATTGGCGAGCTTGCAGACGGCGCTATGCAGTTCGCGATAAGTGATATGTTTGTCGTCGGCGGGATCATCACCTTCCCAGATAATCGCGGTCTGGTCGGCGCGTTCGGGAAGATGGCGATCGATGCAATTGGTGGTGACGTTCAGCTTGCCGCCTTGGAACCACTTCGCTTCGCCCTTGTGGAAATCAAACTCTCGGACCTTGTCCCAGCGCTTTTCCCAGTTCAGAAAGGCTTCGGCCTGCTCCGCCCAGAAATCGTCTGGCGATTCGATGGAGCGCCGGTACATCTGCTCGTATCGCTCCTTGTCGATATGTGCCTTGGCGGCGATGTCGGCGGGTACGGGATGGAGCTTCGGATTTTCGTTGTGATGCATACCTCTCTCCCCTCTTTTGTTTTGCTGTCTCGGCAGTACTGTCCAGGCATTGACGGATGTCCGGCATTGTAACACCGGCATTTCGGCGACGCGCGAAGGCACGCCGCGCACAAGCTCGACAATGATTCACTGACAGGAAACTGAGCGAGTCGTTCTGCCCCGAGGCGGAGAATGGGAGTGGAAGCGGGAAGCGGGAAGCGGGAAGCGGGAAGCGGGAAGCGGGATATTGGAAGTGTGAAGTGGGAAATCGTCGACAGCGACTGGCCTTGATGAAGAACAGCGCGAGCCAGGGTATCCCGGAATCCGCTCACTTCATCAAGGCTGGAGACTCTAAACGGTTTTGAGTTCTTTCAACTGCACCGGAATGGTGTTAGCGGTGCGATCAACGCTGTTGTCGGCGTTCAAATAGACCAGCTTCGGCTTGTAAGTCGACGCTTCTTTCTCATCGAACTGGCCATAGGCGGCGATGATGATGCGGTCGCCCACCTGCACTTTCCGGGCAGCAGCGCCATTCATGGATATGGTGCGTGAACCTCGCTCGGCGAGAATCACATAGGTAGTCAGGCGCTCGCCGTTGTTCACGTTATAGATATCGATCTGCTCGAATTCGCGCAGCCCGGCGAGCTCCACCAGGTCTGCATCGATGGCGCAGGAACCGTCATACCAGAGCTCGGCCTGGGTCACGGTGGCCATGTGCAGTTTGCCTTTGAGTAATGTGGAAATCATAACGACCTCATCGGGTACTTTCGAACAGTCCGACCCCAGAGTCCGAAACCCGGGGCCACGCTATTTTGCATCTATTCAACACAACTTCAACCGGTATTTAGCCGAGCGTCAGCGACACGTTGTCGATCAGTCGCGCGGCCTGGGTGTACATAGCCCCGAGGATGGTGATTTCGGTGTCGTCGTGGGCGGCCGGCTGCAGGGTTCTGCTGCTGGATATCGTAAAGTAGTCCACTTTGAAGCCCGCTGCCTCAATCTGCTTGACGGCTTCGGCTTCCAGTGCGAGAAACTCGCGATTGCCCTGCTCGATCTGCTCGCGGACCCAGTTCAGGCTCTCGTTCAGCTGGCTCACCCGCGGGCGCTCTTCCGGCGTGATGTAGCTGTTGCGCGAGCTCATCGCCAAGCCGTCCGGCTCGCGGAAGATTTCACCGGCAGTGATCTTCACCGGAATGCACAAGTCTTCCACCATCCGGCGGATTACCGCCAGCTGTTGAAAATCCTTGATGCCAAAAACCGCCTCATCAGGCTGCACGATGTTGAACAGCTTGCTCACTACCGTGGTAACCCCCTCGAAATGCCCGGGGCGACTGGCGCCACACAGCACATCGGTCATGGTAGGCACCACCACGCGGGTCTGCTCAGCCATACCGTTGGGATAGATTTCTTTTTCGTCAGGATAGAACAGGTAGTCGCAGCTTGCGTCTTGCAGCTTGGCGATATCCGCTTCGTAGGTGCGCGGATACTTGTCCCAATCTTCGTGGAGCCCGAACTGAAGGGGATTCACAAAGATGCTGACCACCACCACGTCGCAGTGCTGCTGAGCGATCTTCACCAGCTCGATGTGGGCCTGGTGCAGGTTTCCCATGGTGGGAACAAAACCGACGGTTCTGCCGGCCGCGCGCTCCTTGCCCAGTGCCTCTCGCACCGAAGTAACGTGATGGAAGATTTGCATGCTAATGCTCTCTGGACTGGGGCGGAAATGTTACCAAAATACCAGTATAGCGCGCCATTGCTCAAAATGTGGCCGGCGATAATACACAAGGCTGTTACCGTTGTACACAACATCAAGACGCCAGTCGTCAGCGCCGGCAGAGGAATCTCCGCAACCATTCTGGTATGTGGGTTGCTCAATTATCGAAAGGCATCCGATAAGCAGTAGCAGGGGGATTTCAAATGACCAATCGCAAAGAACAGGTCAACAAGCAACCAGGACCCGAGCATGAGCAGGTTCACCACAAGGGCGACACGCATTCCGGCGGCGGTGGCCATGCGGGTGGTGGCGGCAAGCAACGGCGCCCGGACGGCGGCTGGGAAAAGGGCGATCGTTTCCGCGACGTCGACGATCACCACACCGACCATGAAGTACCGGGAAAACCGGGTCCTCACAGCCACAAGCGGGAATAGGGAGGCACTCAGCGATAACAGACGAGGCCCTAACCAGAGGGTGCTTCGCGATCAAGGCGCAGGCCGGAATGCGGCGGTTCCGTTCGTGGATTCCGGCCTTCGCCGCAATGACGTAAAAAGGGCGGCAGCGCCGCCCCCTTGAATCTCACTCACCTCTGACGCCCACCGTCTACATCTCACGCCTGTCGGCGCCGACGATCAGTAATCCTGGCTGAAATACTCCGGTGCCAGGTTTTCGAAACGCGTGTAATGGCCGACCCAAGCCGCACGGCAGGTACCTACTTCGCCATTTCGCTGTTTGCCGATGATCAGTTCGGCGATGCCCTTGTCAGGGCTTTCCTCGTTGTAGTACTCGTCGCGATAGATGAACAGGATTACGTCCGCGTCCTGCTCGATGGCGCCTGATTCCCGGAGATCGGAGTTCATCGGGCGCTTGTTGGGCCGCTGTTCGACGCCGCGGTTGAGCTGCGAAAGTGCAACCACCGGGCAGCTGAATTCTTTGGCCAAGCCCTTGAGAGATCGGGAAATCTCCGAGATTTCCTGAGTACGGCCATCGCTGTTTCCGCCGGTGTGCATCAGCTGAATATAGTCCACCATCACCAGGGCTGGGTTGCCGTGTTCGCGGGCGATACGGCGGGTGCGGGCCTTCATGTCCTGGGGTGTCAGTCCCGGCGTATCATCAATGAACAATGGCCGGTCTTTCATTTTGCTCACGGCAGCCGACAGTTTCGGCCAGTCTTCTTCGGTCAGCTTGCCGTTGCGGATCTTGCCCTGATTGATACGGCCGATGCTCGATAACATCCGCACCACCAGGGACTGTGCGGGCATTTCCATACTAAAGACCAGGACGGGCTTGTCCTGTTTGAGGATCGCGCTCTCTACGAAGTTGAGCGCCAGCGCGGTTTTGCCCATCGATGGACGAGCCGCGAGCACAATCAGTTCGCCGGGCTGCCAGCCGGAGGTCCGCGAATCCAGATCGGTTAAACCCGTGCTGAGTCCAGTGAGGTCGGAATCGGACGAAAATAGCTCGTCGATTCGCTCCACCGCACCCTTCAGCAATTCGTTTACGCCGGCGAAGCCACCTTCTTTCGGACGGTCCTCGACGATTTCCGCCACCCGACGCTCCGCCAGCTGCAGCAGCGCTTCGGAGTCGAGACCGGCGGGATTGAGGCTGGAACGGCTGATTTCATTGGCGGCGGCGATCAGTTGCCGAACGGTGGCGTGATCACGGACGATCTTGGCGTAGGCGGCGATGTTCGCGGCGCTTGGCGTATGGGTCGCCATTTCCGCGAGGTAGGCAATTCCGCCCACCCGCTGCAACTCACCATGGCGCTCCAGGGCCTCGGACAAGGTCACCACGTCGAGCGGGGAGCTCTCGTCAGCCAGCTCCGCCATCACCCGAAAGATCTGGCGATGACTGTCCTTATAAAAGTCGTCGGGGCTCACCAGCTCGGCAACCGCATCGTAGCGGCTGTTATCGAGCATCAAGCCGCCAATGACCGACTGCTCCGCCTCAAGGCTATGAGGCAGTGGGCGATCTTTGCTGACCGAGTCGCCGTTCTGGTATTCCAGTTCCGCAAGTGCTGCCCCGTACAGGTCGTCGTCGAGGATGTGGTCCTCGAGGTGAGCGCTGTCGTAGTCTTCGGGCAATTCGGCTTCGATTGACATGCTGATCAGTTATTGTGCTGGCGAGTGATGCGATCGGATGGTGATCCGGAGATTGCAGGGCGGAGCCCATGCAGACTGGAAATATAGCAGGCCCAGACAAAAAATCTCCTCACCCGTGCGCGAACGCCCGGGTGAGGAGATTGTAACGGGTTTGGAGCGAGGCGCCAGCTCGTGAGAGCTGGACGAAAGATCAGCGCGCGCTCCCTTTTGAGGAGCGGGACGCTTTACTCGGCTACGATCTGCAGCTTGATGGTACGCATCACATCCGCATGCAGCTGGATGTCGATCTCGTACTCGCCCACTTCGCGCAGCGTGCCTTCCGGCAGCTTCACTTCGGATTTGTCGATTTCTACGCCGGCTGCGGTCACCGCATCAGCGATGTCCTTGGTACCGATGGAACCGAACAGCTTGCCTTCGTCGCCGGCGTTTGCTGTGATGGTAACAACCAGATCCTGCAGCTTTTCGGCGCGCTTCTCGGCTTCAGCGACTTTCTCAGCGGCGGCGGCTTCGAGCTCGGCACGACGCGCTTCGAATTCTTTCAGGTTTTCCGCAGTGGCTGGCACAGCCTTGCCCTGGGGAATCAGGTAGTTGCGGCCAAAACCTGGCTTCACGGCAACCTTGTCGCCGATGCCGCCGAGCTTGCCGACTTTATCCAACAGAATGACTTCCATCGTTAACTCCTCGCTCTTTGCTCCGCACGCAGTCGTCGCTGCAGCGAAATAAGTAAAAAAATGTTACTGGTCCGAGTCGGGTTGTCGCGGACTCTGCGGCCCGATCCGGCGGCGGTAGTCCACCCAGCTATCGGTAAAGCCGATAGTGAAGGCCACCAGAAAAAAGGGCTGAAACAGCATTACCAGGTAGAACAGCACCAGCCACTGTGCACCCAGACGCTTGGCGTAGATGCGGTTATGCACCACTGCTGCACACTGCACGAACAAGGGCAGTGCCGCCAGCATGCCCCAGAACAGCCAATTGGGGCGGGTGATACATACGGCCGCGGCACCGAAGCAGAGCAGCGCCTGGGTACGGCTGAGGCGAAACTCGTGAAACTCCTGGCGGAAACCGCCCGGGTTGTAGAGCATCGCCTGCCACCAGCGCCCGACCACCAGTGCCAGCAAGGCGTTAAAGCCCACTAGCGCGGCGATCAGGCCGGCGACCAGCGCCGGAGTGACCTCCACTTGCGCTGCGGCTTCGGCGTTCTCGGCCTGCTGAGCCTGCATTTGCTGCTGGGTCTGGTTCATCTCCTCGATCAGCTGAGCGATGAACTCGGGAAAGGTGACCCCGAAAACCAGACCGCCAGTCGCACTGAGCACGACCAAGCTGATCACCGCTACCGACCAGACCGCCTGGCTTCGCAGAACCAGAGCGCCGCCAACGACGGCTACCAGAACGCAAAGCGAGTAGAAGGTCATCGGCAGCGTGTCGGGGCTGGCGACTGTCATTACGATGGCGGGCAACAAAGCCCAGCCGATCACAAAGAAACCGTCGTAGCCCCCGCGTCGCAGCGAAACCAGCGCTACCGTGCTGGAGCTGACCAGGGGAATGAAGGAGCCCAGCAGCGCAACTGCCGCTGCCTGCGCCCGCCCGCGCATGATGAATTCTGCAAGGGCGCGCACTAGTGTCCTACCCGGGTAATTCGCATAATCAAATGCCCGCGCCGGTCGCGTTCAGCGAGCCGCGCGGGTCGATGAGCTTACTGGTCGTGGCTATCCGTGTAGGGCAGCAGAGCCAGGTAGCGCGCACGCTTGATAGCCGTGGACAGCTGACGCTGGTAGCGCGCCTTGGTGCCAGTAATACGACTGGGAACGATTTTGCCGGTCTCAGTGACGTAGGCCTTGAGCGTTTCCAGATCTTTGTAATCGATTTGCTTTACGCCTTCAGCGGTAAAGCGGCAAAACTTGCGACGTCGGAAAAATCGAGCCATGACTTACTCCTCACCCTCTTCTTCGCCGGATTCTTCTTCGGCTTCGCTTTGATCTTCAGAGCGACCGCGATGTGAACGTTCTTCACGGCCTTCGCCTTCGCCACGACCTTCGGGGCGCTTACGCTCGCGGTT
Organism: Proteobacteria bacterium 005FR1; assembly: GCA_026192395.1. Lineage (GTDB taxonomy): Bacteria > Pseudomonadota > Gammaproteobacteria > Pseudomonadales > Cellvibrionaceae > WACF01. The sequence goes on along the minus strand of WACF01000001.1, from coordinate 3,396,066 downwards.
TTCTTTTTCCGCTTTCATGATGGGCGACTGCTCGGTGATGCACTCATCAACGCGCATGACCATGTTCCGCAGAATGGCATCGTTGTAGCGGAAGTTGGTGGTGAGCTCTTCGAGAGTCGCGTCATCACATTCGACGTTCATCAGAATGTAGTGGGCTTTATGGATCTTGTTGATGGAGTAGGCGAGCTGGCGTCGACCCCAGTCTTCCAAACGGTGGATGGTGCCGCCGGCATCGTTGATCATCGCCGTGTAGCGATCGACCATGCCGGGCACTTGTTCGCTCTGGTCCGGATGAACCAGGAACACGATTTCGTAGTGTCGCATTGTGACTCCTTACGGATTGAAGCCTCCCGCCGGTCGTTTTGACTTATCGCGGTGAGGCAAGGAGAGCTGGCTGGCCAAATAAAAACCACCCAGCTGTGGGGCGCGATATTCTAGGGGCGGACAGCGCCGCTGTCCAGTCGGAATTGAGTCGCCAGTCGCCAGTCGCCAGTCGCCAGTCGCCAGTCGCCAGTCGCCAGTCGCCAGAAAGTGTAGGCCCTCCGCTGAGTGGTCGCGGATTCTCCGGCTCATGCAAATCTCGAAAGCGATAGATTTTATCTGGAGACTGGAGACTGGGGACTGGAGACTCCTCTCCCGCCGCGCTGGCGAATGGCTTCGTAGAGACAAACGCCCACCGCCACGGACACGTTAAGACTCGACACCCCACCCCCAATCATCGGTATGTAGGCCAGATAATCGCAGGTCTCGCGCGTCAGGCGGCGCATGCCCTCGCCTTCGGCGCCCATGACGATGCCCAATGGACCCTTGAGATCGGTGTCGTAGAGGGATTTGTCGGTATCGCCCGTGGTGCCCACCAGCCAGATGCCCCGCTCCTGCAGGGACTTGAGAGTGCGGGCCAGATTGGTAACCGGCACATAAGGCAGCAGCTCAGCCGCACCGCTGGCCACTTTGCGAACCGTAGCATTGATGCTGGCGGCGTTGTCCTTGGGGGCGATCACCGCGTGCACTCCCGCCGCTTCAGCGGTGCGCAAGCAGGCGCCAAGATTGTGCGGGTCGGTGACGCCGTCGAGAATCAGCAGAAAAGGGGCTTCCTCCAACTGATCCAGCAATCGGCTAAGGAAGTTCTCATCGTGCACTTCACCGGGGGAGCATTCCGCGACCACGCCCTGGTGATTGCCTTCGGCCATCGCATCCAGCTGCTCGCGGCTGCGGTACTGAACTGCCACGCCCTGCTTTTCCGCCAGTGCAGTCAACTTGCTCATACGCTGATCGCGGCGGCCTCTCAGGAGATAAAGCTGCTGGATCCTGTCAGCGGCATTCTTCAGGAGAGTCTGCACGGCGTGAATGCCGTAGATCAGCTCTGGCTCTGAGCTCGAGGTATGTGAGTGCTTGCTCATCGGCGACGTCGCTTGCCCTTGCCAGGCCGACCCTTACTCCCGCCGGCACGCTCCCCTTTTCTACCTTCGCTGGCGGCCTGCTCGGGTTTCTTACCGCCTTTTTTCTTGGCACGCTCCGGTTTACCGCGATCCTTGGCGATGCGATCGGCATCTTTTTTGGAGATCCTGTTCACCCGGCTCTTGGTCTCGATCAGCTCGAAATCCACCTTGCGCTCTTCCAGGTTCACCGCGGCCACCTGCACCAGCAGCTCATCCCCAAGTCGGAAAACCTGCCGGGTATGTTCGCCCACCAGCCGGTGTTGGGCCTGCTCGTAAAAATAGTAGTCCCGCGGCAGCGAGGTGACGTGAATCAGGCCCTCCACATACAGATCCTTCAGCTCAACGAAGAGACCGAAGCCGGTCACGCTGGTCACCACGCCGTCGAAGGTATCTCCCACGTGATCCTGCAGGAACTCGCATTTGAGCCAGCTCACCACGTCGCGGGTGGCCTCGTCCGCGCGCCGCTCGGTGAGTGAACAGTGCTCGCCCATCCAGAGCATGGCGTTCATGTCATAGGGGTAGATCTTCTGCCGCGGAATCGGCTCGGCGCCCTCAACCCGCTTTACGTTTCTGGATGGCTGCTTGGAGCGAATCACGTCGCGAATGGCGCGGTGGGTCAGCAAATCCGGGTAGCGCCGGATGGGCGAGGTGAAGTGAGTATAGGCTTGATAGTTGAGCCCGAAGTGACCCTCGTTCACCGGCTGGTAGACCGCCCGCTGCATGCTACGCAGCATGACCGTCTGGATCATTTGCGCATCCGGCCGCCCCTGGATCATCTCCATGACTTCCTGATAATGCTCGGGCTTTGGCTTGCGACCGCCGGGCAGGTACAGACCCAGCTCGGCCAGAAATTCGCGGAGCCTCTCCAGCTTCTCCTCGTCTGGTCCTTCGTGAACGCGGTAGAGTCCCTCCAGCTCGTGCTTTTCGATGAAGCGCGCCGCGCAGATGTTGGCGGCGAGCATGCATTCTTCGATCAGTTTATGCGCGTCGTTGCGCTGGACCGGGACGATCTCCTGAATCTTGCGGTTCTCGTCGAAGATGATCCGGGTTTCCACGGTTTCGAAATCGATCGCGCCGCGGTTTTCCCGCTCTTCGCGAAGCGCCAGGAAAAGGTTGTGCAGCTCATCGACGTGCTTCACCACGTGCTTGTACTGGCTGCGCAGCGCGCTTTTCTCGGTCTCATTCCGCTCCTGCAGCATCTGCCAGACCTTGTTGTAGGTCAGGCGTGCATGGGAATAAATCAGCCCCTCAAAAAACTTGTAACCGGTAATCCGCCCGGTCGCGCTCACCGTCATCTCACAAGTGAGCACCAGCCGGTCCACCTGCGGATTCAGCGAACACAGCCCGTTGGACAGAGCCTCAGGCAGCATGGGAATGACGTGATCGGGGAAGTAGACCGATGTGCCGCGCTGCTGCGCCTCGCGGTCCAGGGGTGAGCCGGGTTCCACATAGCTGGACACATCGGCGATCGCCACCCACAAACGCCAGCCGCCGCCGCGCTTTTTCTCGCAGTACACCGCATCATCGAAGTCCCGGGCATCCTCGCCATCGATGGTCACAAAGGGCAGCTTGCGCAGATCCACCCGGTGTTGCTTGTGCTCCTCCCGGACCTCGTCTGCGAATCCCTCTGCCTGCTCCAATACATCCTGAGGCCAGACGTGGGGAATGCCGTGACTGCGCACCGCCACATCGATTTCCATGCCCGGCGCCATATGGTCGCCCAGTACCTGAATGATGCGACCCGCCGGCGGGTGCTTGCGTCCGGGCTGCTGGATGATTTCCACCACCACGTACTGGCCGTCTTTGGCCTCCACCGCTTCATCCGGCGGCAGCATCACATCCATGGTCAGGCGGGGATTGTCCGGACGGACGAACTTGATGCCATTTTCCTTGTAATAGCGGCCGACGATTTCCTTGGTGTTGCGGGCCAGCACTTCGATGATCACCGCTTCGCGGCGACCCTTGAAGCCGTAGCCCGCCGGGCGCACCAGCACCTCATCGCCGTCGAAAACCTTCTGCATTTGGCGAAAGGTGAGATAGAGGTCGTCACCACCTGCCGCGGGAATAAAAAAGCCGTAGCCATCTTTGTGACCCTGCACCATGCCGCGCAGCAGGTTCATCTTATCCACCCGGCCATAGGCAGCACGTCGGTCGCGGATCAGCTGACCATCTCGCTCCATCGCCAGCAAGCGCCGGCGCAGGGCCTCGATGGAATCCGGATCGCGCAGGTCCAGGCGCTCGCAAAGGGCTTCATGGGTCTGGGGACTGCCGGCTTCATCGAGTTGCTCGAGGATGAACTCGCGGCTGGGGATAGGATTTTCGTAGCGCTCGGCCTCGCGGTCGGCGTGGGGATCCTGGTGGTCTTGTTTTGATTTTTTCAATTGAGATTTCCTTACAGACATAGCGGGCAATAATACTCTCGCAACTGTTTGACATAAACCGTGGCGATCACTAATATTCGCGTCCTCTTCTGACCCCCGACATACCGGGGTGGTTGCCCAAGTGAAAAAACGGGTAACGAATGAGCAAGTGGCACGCCCAGGTGGTGCGTTCCCTCAGGTAAAGAGCGTAGGCACGCGTAGCGTGTCGGGGGCTCGGCACTGAACTGCCAGAAGCATCGGCAGGTAAACCCACCAACAAGATTGCCCAGGTGGTGAAATTGGTAGACACGCTAGCTTCAGGTGCTAGTGGCCTTACGGCCGTGGAGGTTCAAGTCCTCTCCTGGGCACCAATTTCCTCTTCTTGATCGGAAAATCTCTTCCGTTTCAAGAACTTACAAACATTCTCTAGAAGCTCCGACTGACCTCAGCTCTGAGTTGCTACTGAGAATGCCCCTAAAGCTCCTCCTCAAACGACACAACGTCTATCATTTCCGGTGGCAGGTGCCCCCGAGACTACGTCCTATCCTCGGCAGGCGGGAACTGACCCGCTCACTTCGCACTGAAGACCTTGAAATCGCACTGCTACGTGTGCAGCCGCTGAAACGCTGGATAGAAAAAGTGAAATCTGTCACCGAAGAAAACCTTGAAGAAGTGGTGGATATGCTCGAAGAATTGCTCGGGCAAGAGCCATTTCTAGCAGTAAAGAAAGCTTCGATGCTCGAGGTAGAGCTCCGCCATGCAAGGATGTGGCTTGAGTCTTACCAAGAGATTAGGCGATGCCTCGCGCTCGGTTTGGAAACCGACACGTTGGACACTAGCGAAACCTTTTCCTCTGCAGCATCCGGCCTGCAATTAGATCTGCAACGGCTCGGGTTCAAAGTGGAGCGCGATCAACTTTTGAACAGCAGGTTGCTCGGCCGGTACGTCGATCTCGAGATAGAGCAGCTGGATAGAAAAATAAGCGCCCTCTCTGGGAGCCCCCTGAGCGCTCCTGCACAGACCAACCGCCCCAAGTCTTGCCAACTGAGCCAAATCGATGTCGAAGACTTCCTTGAGGACAGGTCTACAAAGAAGCCAATGGGCAAGGGCGCACAGGAAGGCTACCGCACAGCTTTTCGAGATTTGGTCTTCATTTTGGGTGACCTACCCTTATCGGACATAGGCTACGACGAAGCACGCAGGGTTAGAGACACATTGTGCAAGCTCCCCAAGCACAGGAACAAGCAGGAAAAATACGCAAACAAGTCGGCTCAGGAACTGCTCGACATGAAGTTACCGACTGACAAGTGTATCGGTGCAACTACCATCGCTGATCGCCTCACCTACCTGAAAACGATTTTCGATTGGTTTGTTACCAGAGGGCTTATCGAGACAAACCCTTTCACGAAGGTCGGTATCGCGTACAAGAAAAAACCCACCGCTGACTTCAAGGCTGAAGAGCTGAACCTAATCTTTTCGAGCGCTTTATACCAGCCAGGTTCACCCTACTCAAAACGCACCACCGCGTGTCACTGGTGGTTCCCTCTGGTATCGCTCTTCACTGGAGCACGACCCGGCGAGCTGATGCAGACAAGGCTCAGCGATATGAAATACTTTTCGGGAATCCTTTGCATAAAGATTCCTGACGAAGAAGGCTTCAAGGTAAAGAACAAGGCCGCACCTCGCGCGATACCGGTACATCCCGTGCTCCTAGAGCTTGGGTTTGTAGACTACCTAGAAAAACTCAGTTCGCTCGGATATAAGCGGGTGTTCGAAACTATTCCGCTCGGGAAGGACAAGGTAAGCGAGCGCGTAAGCAAATGGTTTAATGAACAGTATCGCCCCAGCCACCTGCCCAAATACTTCAAAGAGAAAGAAAAGAAGCTGTATTCATTCAGGCACACGTACATCACTGAATGCCGCGTCTATGCCAAGGTAGATCGAGTCTCAGGAGAGATCATGGCCGGCCATGAAGTATCGGACGAAATCGAGCAGGCCACCTATGTTCATCGGACCGAGGTCTACCACCTCGAGCGATTAGTCCCCGGATATTACCGAGAACAGTGCAAATTAAGGTTTGAGGGCGTGGATTTCACCCATCTGAAGGACGGCTGGCAGTATCTAAAACTGAAGAAACGCAAGCAAAGGACCTTGAAGGCCTGAGGGGTCAGAGCTGACTACCTTGGGGTAGTGACCTTTTCAGGGACGCGCCCCTGCACATATTTTAGACAAACAGCTGGCTGACAGCAGCTGAAACGACGCTCACTCACTAGCTTCTAAATGCGAAATTCGTCACAATCGGCAGGCGGCACAAAAAGAACAACAAACCGGGGAAAAACCGATGGCTCTCGTTGTAATCCTAATAGCTGTAGCAGTTCTGACGCAATTGGCCCTGTTAGCCAGGAAGAAGCAAGCAAGGACGAATGGGAGCGCACAGAGCGGAAATGGCTACGTTGAGAGAAATCTCATAAGAGGTGAGAGAGTCATTTATCGCGCTACAGTTCATTGGTTGATTTACCTACCAAGTGTGCTTGCGGGTATCTTGGGGATATGGATGTACAACGCTGACCAAGGAACTGGCGACCTAATGGCAGCGGGATTTGTAGTTCTTTTTTTTGCGGTATACAGTGGCATAAAGGCGAATATAACGCGAGTATCCACCGAACTTGCAATTACATCCAAGCGGGTGATCGCAAAGAAAGGCTTCATCAGACGGCAGACCGTAGAGCTCAACCACAGCAAAGTGGAGAGCTTCACGGTAGACCAATCGATAATGGGCCGGATATTTGGGTATGGGACAATCGTAATATGCGGCACTGGCGGAGGGAAAACCCCGATACCGAATATCGACAATCCACTGGGCTTTAGGCGCGTCGCCATGGAAACAATCGAAGGAGAGGTGCCTGCGGAGCCCGCGCTGGAGACTTGATCAGCGGTTTTCGAACGGCAGGCCTCCTCAGCAACTGGCTAGCCCCGTGCATCACTTCCAGTCGTCAAGGGGCAGCTCGGCCTTTTCGATACGCCTGCAATTCGATAAAAAATAGTCCGGACTCCGTCTGTCTCGATCGTCGAGTGCTTTTCGAAGCAACAGAACCGAAGTGCTAACTTTCACCTCCAATTTTCAGATTACCCAGGAGACCCGTCTCGAGTGCTGAGCAGGTATCGTCTCCCTGCCGGAATGCCACGGAGAAATATGCAAATATCTGCTAACTCCGCGAAAGCGCCTGCAGGGCGATTTGCTTAACCTTGTGCTACCCACCACTGCCTCGTTCAACCGCAGGAGCCGACGCATAGCAGAGACAAAAGCAAGAAGCCACCTCTGCAGAACGCTTATCCTACCGAGCCCTAGGAGCTGTTTGATTGCCTCCCGGCACCTACACAAAGGGTGCCTAGAGAAACGCGCCATATGAGTATGGGAGATCATCAGAAGGCCTCCCGTCACCCTATCCAGCATTCACTCCGGGTACCTCTGAGCTAGCTTTGGACGATGTTTGGGCATGAAACTAGCGGGGTTTGGCAATTCGCTGGCAGGGAACACAATTGACTGCGGCTCGAGAGCGACTGATTCATAAGCTTCCCAGTCGCGTACATGGGGAGGGCGGCAGACTATCCTGAGCGCTAGCTACCGGTGCAATCCGCAGCATAGGGCAGCCACATGTATTCTCGGAGCAAGACCGCTATTTCGAATCCCAATCATCAATCAATCCAATTGGGAGCCCGTTGATACCGCTGGACCTGTAATGCGCTATTTCGAAACCCCTGTTTTCATACGCGACATCGCGTGGTAAGTCGTTATCCACCAAAATAATCTGACATAGCTTATCTTCATTGTCGAATTCCTCGGCGATCTCGACCAGCGCGTCGAACAGATTTTTATATTTTTCTGGGTCTTCAACTCCGTCGATGTCATCTCCGTTTTCACATTGATGACCATCGGAATCCTCAGGTGTTTTCCCTAGATATTTCCCTACAGTGTCAATCATCAATAACCCAGGAACGTTTGTTTCTTTGCGCAGCTTCTGCCGCAAGATGGAAGCCAAGTAACCTATAGACACTATCGTCCTAAGTCCGCCTGAATTGATGTTTCGATATTCAACGTTCCTGACTTTGGGGAATAGTGTTTTCTCGCTTATGCCGACCCCATAATGATTTTTGATTTTGACCCGCCGTATGAAATTGTTGATATCTGCACTCAGATCATTGACAACATCGTCTAATGACGGCATATCGCTCTTAAGCTCTTCCAACTTCAACTTCAACTTCTCGATAGTTCCCTCTAAGCGACCCAGCTGGTCCGCTATGGCTCCTTGTTTATTCCTCACACGCAAGGAATGAAGCGCCTTCTCTCGACTTTCTTCCAGTCTAGCCAGTTCTTTGACAATTGCATCCCGCTCGGCAAGGTAGGGAGAAATCGAACTTTCCAGCGCCTCATCTATCATCCTCCGAGCTTTTTCCTGCTCGCTATATAGGTCGACAAGGATAGAGTTAGCCGAATCTAATTCGCGTCTATTCTCAGTTATTAACTCCTTCAGGTCTTTCGACCTCCTCGTAATCGAAGTGAGCTCTCCCTTCAATCGAGAATCTGAAGGGACATCAAATTTTTCGGACAATACACCTATTCCAACGATTGTCTCACATACAGGACAGCTAGTTTGTTCTTCTATGTTTCGCCCGATAACATCCCTGGAGGAGAGGCTTGCCTTGATCTTATCGATGTCATTTTGATAATCGTTTAGTAGCCGGGTGAATCTATCTATGCTCCGCAAGGCTTTTACTTTGACCTCTTCTTGGCTCTTAACATTCATGTTAATTGTATTTAGTGCATCCTTCAGCCCCTCGTAAATTTCATTATCGCCCAGCATACGGCTATTCAAGCCCGATAACACACGCTCAGCTTCGGCTCTAAAGTTGTCAATGTTGCTTATTTCCTGATCCAAGTCCTCAGTGCTTCTAAACCCCGTCTGAGAAAGGAATTGAGTAACGGCGAGGTATTGGCTTGCAAGCTCCGCCTTTTCTTTTGTTTTGTTCGATATATCTACTTCTATCTCCGATATACCCGAGTCGAGCACACTGAATATGTACTTAAAAACCTCTCTGTTCTTCGTCTCAACGACATGGTTTCCGATATCGAGCATGCTGGCGCTGCCGACGTCATCCTGATCCAGATACATGAATTTGAATAAGTCGAGAAAGCTGAGCCTCGCCGTTGCTGATGAGTCCTTGGTCGGCGCCTGCTTTAATCGGACGGACGGGAGCTCGAGCGTCTCAATCAGGAAATCCGAAAGACTTTTTCGCTGATCATCTCCCCTATTAACAGTCGCCTTGTATTTCTCAGGAAAGGTATTGTGCATCTCTGAATACTCACAGAAATACACGTCAACGTCTCTCGATGGGTTGAATATGTCTCGGCTAATGCAGTAGGGAGAGCCGTTAATTGTTAATTCAAGAATGGCGTACTTAACTGACGCCTGTATTTCTTCGTCGATCTTGATTTGTTTTCCACCAAGGAGATAGTAAACGAGCCTCAAAATACTCGATTTACCGGTGTCCGCGTCTCCGTAAATAATGTTTATCCCGGGATAGAAAGTAACTTGATAGTTCTTCCTGTGCCCGCGCAGTATCAAGTTCTTCAAAAGCAAGCCTTGAGAGATATCCATTAAATCCCCTGTTTCATCACCATGTTGATATACCCGCTAAGCTTGCTTGGGCTCATGGACTGGAGCGGTAAAGCCTGCTCGATGAACAGCCGCAATTTCCTGAAGTGCCCATCCCCCAGCTTCCCAGCGACATATTTTCCCTCGGCTGTCAGATCAAATAGAAACCCCTCGCTATCAGAGTACTCCGTCGACAGAAAGCCTTTGGAGGCTAAAATCTTAATCATCACCACCAATCGCGCTCGGTCAAAAAGCTTGTCAACATTTTCAGATATTGTGTCAACTGTGTAGTAGTCCACATCATCCATATTTAACTGGCGCTTGCCAGCCAGTTTCAAGACCTTGTTCAGAAAGGCAGGTCTGGCGACCAGGAAATAAAATGACTGAATTTTATCAATTGTCAGTACTTTTTTGTTGCGCTTGGTCAGCGCAAGATTACTTAGAATTAGCAGCAACATGCCCAAGTTGTAATGTAATTCTCGCTCTGGCTGGACGTACGGGAGCTTACTCAAACTGGCCCTCCTCTAGGAGGTCACGCAGGCTGGCCATCGAGCCATCTTTCACCCACCAGATGTTCTCATCTTCTGAGTTAGCAAGCTGGTGGAGCATTCCCTGCTTGTGGATAGCGTTGATAAAGAGAATAAAGGTATCAAGGAATCCCTTATCTTCTCTTATTATGGTGTCATGTACGTCCCACAGCAGCAGCCCCGAGCTTGGTATTCCGTTGTGAACATATTTCGAGAAGCTATTTTGGTAGATTTTTCGAATTTTCGTATAGAGCTCAGACAATCGCTTCTGATCAGCAGACCCACTAAATACCTTTCTCACATATTCAGCGTTCAAGAATGCTTCTTTTGATTCGCGGATGGTGCTGTTGTGAATGCCTGCAGATATCAGTTTCAGAACGAATAGTTCATCATCGAACTCTTCTTCATCTTCAAGCTGCTTTATTTCTAGTCTCGACATGCCCGGGTCGGCTTTTTCGGAGTCTAGTATTACCTGCTTGACCGCCACAAAAGTCGTATTGCTAGCGCCATCTGGTTTTGTGATGCTAGTGTGGTCTTCGTCCACAGGTATCACATCCGAATTTTCCTTATCTACAGGTACAGCGCTGGTCTTATTAACGACCTCATCATGGACCCCATAAAAATATTTTGTAGTTGGCCGCAAGGTGGTTTTTAGCCACCTATCGTTTACTTTATGTATGAATTCGTTGAGCGGCGATAGCCCTTCGATCTGCAAGTTGTCGCTGATTAGCTTGGCGTAAGTTGCCGCTTCTGCTCCCTGATGTGGCACAGCCAGAGAGACGAAAAGCTTTATCTTCGATGGCTTTTTTTCTTCGATGTCTTGCGTTATAGCGCTTTTTGTTACCAGCCCGCCCATGCTGTGGGCAATAACGACTATGTTTTCATACCGTTGCAATTTGAAACGAATTTCGGTTCTAAGTAGGTTTCCGATTTCTTCAATGCTTATGTTTTTTGCAAGCTTTCCATGCGAAGTACCAAACATTCGTCTAACCAGAGTGGCAACTTTCCCTGTGGTGGCGAAGAGATTCAAGAGTTTCGTGAAATATGAAAAATGAGCTATATCGTAGTTTTTAGAAACCTCATGATCATCGGTTAACAATTCGGCAAACGAAGGAGCCTGTCCATTGCACCAAGTTGCCTCTCCACCGCAGAACCCGTGTACAAATAAGACCAGGTTATCTCTATCTTTCTGAGAAACGAATTCGATCATTTAGAAAAGCCTTCGCTAGGCGACCGTAGCCGTCCAATCCATAGTTCTAGTCAAACTGGTAATTTTCTTCGAGCCCGGATTTTCCGTGAGCTTTGTTAAACTTTTTCTGGATGTCTCACCAACTCACTTGCGTATAGAAACTGCAATGCACGGTTATACTTCATGATGTTTCTCTGGTCCGCCGTGCCTCTCATGGCCTCCAAAGGCTTGATGTACATATTCCGTCCGTTTACCTGGCCGTTGTTGAAAGCAAACGCATACACCGGACCACTCAGCCCGGGTGCCATGACCTCCGGGTCAGTCACTCGTCTGTAATGTAGCCGTTCGTTGACTGGCAGGTCCAATTGACCGAGCTGCCGAATGGCCGATGGTGCAAGGACAAATCCAAGCCAGTCTTGACCTTCGCCATACCGGTATGCGTCGATAAGGGCCGGACCAATGAAAACATTTCGCTCAAGCTGGCTATACAAGTCACCACATGAGATGGCTCCTCGGACTGGAATCTCGTTAATGATCAGCTTCTGAAAAAAGAGACGTCCAGCCTGCTCAACTAGCGAGAATTCGTGTGCAGTATCGGATTTCGAAAAGATTATGAAAGTATCAGAAAACCAGGAGAATGAAATTCCATGTTTTCCTTTGTCGGCCTGCGAAGCGTTAATGCTGTCGAGCGCCTTCTCATATAGCGGAAGAATCTGATGGATACTTTTTGAACGCACCTGCTTGGCGAATCCAAGTAAATCCAAGTAACAAAACCATCTAGATCGGTATCTTAGTTCACTCGGTAACTGGTTTTTCATAGCTGCCTTGATAAGTTATTTTTCTTCTGAGTTTTCTTCGCTTACGTGCTTAACGGTTCTCTTGCTCACGTTTCTGTGTCCTGCGGAAATCTGCAAATATCGATGCTCGTAGCAGTTTCAACGTTTGGCTGACTCGCATCGAAAACATCGACTCCAGTTTAGCAGGCTATAAAGATAGCCCGTCTGTGTCTAGACTACGCTTGGAGCGCACGCATGATAGTGGCTCTACTGACAGAGAATCTTGTCGAAAGCTGTGCTTTACTAGCGCCCTCGCTAAACAGCTTCCTGACCAATTGTATTTGGCTGTCGGTCAGTGCTTTCGCTCTCCCCCCCTTTCTCCCAGTACGTTCCCGTCCTGACTGCAAACGATCAACGATGATGGAATGTTCAAGCTCCGCGAACACCCCCAACAGCTGTGTCATCGCTTTTTGCATTGGACTGTTGCTAGTCGTATCCACCTGCCCATCAAGCGTCCGAACCGCGACACCCTTAGATTGTAGCTCCTCAATGGTAAACAGGATCTTGCTCAGTGAACGTCCAAGACGGTCCAGCTTTGTAAGTATGAGCGTATCCCCCTCTCGAACGTACTCTAGCATTTCCCTCAGCTTCGCTTGATTATCATCTGACTTGCCGGACTGCTTGCCATGAAACACTTTGACACACCCTGCAGCCTCCAGAGCTTCCATCTGAGCCCCTAGATCTTGATCCTTGGTGCTCACTCTTGCATAGCCAATCAAGCTCATACCGCCCCCTGTTCATAACTACGTAGTTGTGAACACAGTCTAGAGACCTGTGCAAAACTAAGCAATAGGGGTTTGGAACATGTTCACTTCTAAACCCATGAGATATGAACACTTCACTGGCTGTGGTGCTCCCCATGCCTTTAGATTTCATTTGATATGATATGAGGTCAGTCGAGGGGAAGCCCCTAGGGTGGGATAGGTCAGATATGGAAACGCCCCAAATCAGCTTGGTTTTAAGCCACAGGCATATCAGTAGACCTGCAGTCTCCCGCTGGCGTGTCCTAGGCGCTACAGGGGAGCCCCCCAGTTTCAGTCCAGAGGCATGCCGATTTTCCAGACCGGGGTGAGGCATTTCTTATTCAGCAGGCTGAACCTACGGATGATTTTATTAGCGGGCAAGCCGAAGAACCTGTGGAAGTTGTGCGGAGGCTGCGTCTTCACGGTCTCTGCGTAATCACGAAGGAACTTGGGTGTAACGCTCCGCTTTTTGCCATAGAACTTCAGACCCAATCGCTCCTCAATGGCATCCGTGAACTCTTCGTTCATGACCTGGTAGGCCGGGTCGAACGTAAGCAGGGTGTGGTACGGCAAAACCGCTGTTTTGTATTTTGTGGGGGCCCCTACCCAGTGTGTTTCCGCACGCCCCAAGACCAGACGCCAAAGAAAGGCATGGCGAGGATATTCACGACTCACGGTTTCCCGGATGACCTTACTGTGGTCTATCGCATCAAAGCAGTCCGAGTAGTTCTGATAGAACAGCGTGATTTGATGGTCCCACCTGAAGTTAAGTAGGTGGCTACGAAAGGTTCGTTTTGCTCTTTGTTCAGGAGTTTCTGACATTCCAGTTGGTACTTATGATGTGGGTAGAGGAGCTATTTTCGGTTTACCTTATACTTGTTGCCAATCCCCCCTTTTTCGCTGCGCCTCCAAATCCCCTGTAAGCCCCGTATTTTCAGGGCCTCACCCTTATCTCAGCCTTTAACGCCGGCCTGTGGACTAGGCCAGAATCGAGATATTTCGACGGTAAACTATGAGGCTCAGGAGGGACATTGCGTTTTGCTACTGAGATTGCTACTATTTTTCGCAGGAACGCTAGAGAAATCAAAGAGTTATCGGGTTTTGGGTGAGGGGTCCCAGTCCTCTCCTGGGCACCAATTTCGAAAGAAGGTCGAGCATTAGCTCGGCCTTTTTTGTTTGTGCCCCACAGTCGGGGACTACGTTCGCGCGCTCCTCGCGCCCTGTCTCGGCAAAGCCTGCTCGACGGCCCCCAAAATCAACCCAGCCGGGGCTTATCAGCCCACCAGTAGCAACTCACCAGCATCTCTCTGATTTGCAAGCCTTTTTCAGCTTCTGAATCAGCCTCTTAAGAACATTTCAGCACCTTTCGGACCCTTTTCAGGATCGCCTCAGGCGATTCGGTGAGGATGCGAACCCTGTCCTGTCACCCATCGACCCAGGGTTCACGCCATGCAACTGTTGAAAGCCAGCCACCGCAATCCGGTCGCCACCATTGTCGTCTTCGTCATCGTCGGGATTCTCGGCATCGGGGCAATGTTCAGCCTGCCGGTTCAGCTCACACCCGACATCGACCACCCCAAAATCAGCGTTATCAACTACTGGCGTGCCGCGGCGCCGGCGGAGCTGGAATCGGAACTGGTGGAGCCTCAGGAGAACGCGCTCAAGGACATCGTCGGACTCCGGGAGATCAGCTCCTCCATTCGCTCGGGCATGAGCATCTCCATGCTCACCTTCGAGGTCGGCACCAATATGCAGCAGGCCTTCGTCAACGTCATCAATGCCCTGAACCAGACGCCGCAACGGCCCAGGGAGGCGAGCGAGCCCATCGTCAGCCTTGGCGGTCTGGAGCAGGGACTGGCCACGCTGTTGATCCGCAAGGCGGACGGCAGCACGGATCACGATTTCACCGCTCACCAGGAACTGTTCGAGCAATCCGTTGCACCCCGGCTGCGCAGCATCGGGGGAATTACCAAGGTGGAGCTGAACAGTTTCCGGGATTCCCAGTTGCGGATCACCTTTGATCCATATCGCATGGCCGCGCTGGGGCTGACGCTGGACCAGCTGATGACCCGGATTGCCCGGTCGGCGGACGTCTCCGGCGGATTCGCCGCGGTCGGCCGCCGGGAATACACGGTGCGCTTTCGGGGCCAGTACAGCCCGGACGATTACGCGGACATGATCGTTGCCTACAACGACGGGCGGCCGGTCCATCTGGGGGAAGTCGCCGAGGTAAGTATCGGTCATGAGGACATGCGTGCCTTCGCCTACCGCGACGGTGCGCCCGCCTTCTACATTCAGGTGTTTGCCGGCAACAACGCCAACACCGTGGACATCATGGGGGAAATCAACCGGCAAGTGGCGGCAATCAACGAGGAGCTGCTCGAGCCGCGGGGGATGGCCATGGACCTCAGCTTCGATCCCTCGGTGCATATCCAACGGGCGGTAGATCTGGTCCAGAGCAATCTGGGGCTGGGCATTGTGCTGGCCATGGCGCTGCTGTATCTGATGCTGCGAGGCCTGCGGCCGACCCTGCTGATTGCCATGACCATACCGGTCTCCCTGCTGGCGGCCCTGATGGTGCTGGACATGCTGGGCCGCAGTCTGAACATCATCTCGCTGGCCGGTCTGGCCTTTGCCGTGGGGCTGGTGCTGGACGCCGCGATCGTTGTGCAGGAAAACATCATTCGGCTGGTGCAGCAGGGTGAAGCTCTCAAGCGGGCGGCCATTCGGGGCACGGCCGAAGTCATGCCGGCGCTGTTTGCGTCGACCATTACCACCGTGGCCATCTTCACACCGATCCTGTTCATGCAAGGCGTGGAGGGCCAGCTGTTCTATGATTTGGCCGTCAGCATGGCCGTGGCCGTCTGCGCCTCGATGATCACCGCCCTGTTTCTGCTGCCGGTGGTGGCGAGCCTGACGCTTGGCGGTCGCCGAACCGAGTCTGATGTGCCGCGCTTCTGGCATCGTCTGGCACGCCGTTACCGCAATCTGACTGCCAGCCCCCGACGCGCCGCCCTCTGGCTGCTGATCTTGGGCCCCGGCGCCCTGGCGGTCATCGCGCTGCTGACTCCGCGCGCCGACTTTCTGCCGGAAGCGAAATGGGACGGCATCATGGCCGTGTTCTCGGTGCCGCCGGGGGCCAACTTCGAAGTGCTTGAAAAAGAGCTGGGGCAAACCCTGGTGCGACGCCTCGAGCCCTATTTGGCGGGCGACAAGCAGCCGGCCATCAAGGCCTACAACATCGCCATGAGTGCCGGTGGCAAATTGCTTTTCGTCTACCCGCAAAATCCAAGACAGACACAGCGACTGCTGGAACGCTTGCGCGGGGAGATTCTGGCCGACCTGCCCGACACCTCGTCCTTCGCCTTTCAGGCTTCTCTTCTGAGCGCCACGCCCGGCGGCAGCCGTTCGGTCTACCTTCATTTCAACGGGGAGCTCGACGCCACTTCACGTCTGGTAGCCGGACGCACGGTGGACCGGATCCGGGACGATATTCCCGGCGCCAATGTGCGAACTCTGCCCGGTCTGCATGACGCCCGCCCCCAGTTGACGCTGCACCCGGCAAACCAGCAACTCGCCCAGGCCGGGCTGGAGCGTGGGCAGGTCGCGGACATGATCCGGGCGGTGACCAGTGGCGTGTTCGCCGGCGAGTACTTCGATGGCAATCGGCGCATGGACATCATTGTCCGTTCCGAGCCATGGCGCTCCCCGGAACACCTGCAGGCCATGCCGATGTCCACGCCACTGGCGGGCGTTCAGACGATGGGCCAGCTTACCCACAGCGAGCGGGGAACAGCGCCGACCGAGCTGCGCCGTTTCAACGGCAGTCGTGCCCTGACCCTTGCCATCACGCCGCCGGCGAACCTGACCCTGCAGGACACCATCGACACCCTGCGGCCGATCATGGAAAACGCCGCGCGCGAAGCCGGGCCGGGCGTGTACCTGACCCTGTCCGGTGGCTCCGATGACCTGGCCCAGACCATCAGCACAATGAGCTGGAATTTCGCTTTCGCTGTGCTGATTCTGTTTCTGCTGATGACCGCCCTGTTCCGCTCGGCTGTCGACAGCCTGCTGGTTCTGGCCTCCATGCCGATGGCGCTCGCCGGCGGCGTGCTGGGGCTGAAGGCATTGAATATCTTCACCTATCAGTCCCTGGACCTGCTGACCATGATTGGATTCGTGATCCTGATGGGGCTGGTAGTGAACAACGCCATTCTCCTGATCGATCGCAGCCGCCGCGGCCAGCGCGCCGGGCTATCGCTCGAGGAGGCGATACAGAGTGCGATTGAGACCCGTGTCCGCCCCATCTACATGAGCACGCTGACCTCGGTAGTGGGCATGTTGCCGCTGGTGCTGGTGCCCGGGGTCGGCAGCGAAATCTACCGGGGCCTGGCGGTGGTGATCGTCGGCGGCATGCTGGTCAGCACGCTGTTTACCGTGATCTTCATGGCCTCAGCCCTGCGGCTGACAGCCAGCATCAAGCACAGGAGCCGGCTCGCCCTGCGTACCGCCCTGACTTCCGTCCAATCCTGAGAGGTAGCCCGTCATGACAAACAAGGCCATGAATACCCACACCATGAAGCCCGTTCGAACGCAGTTCCTTTGTTTGCTCGCTGGCCTGCTGATACTTGTCGGCGGCAGCGTCCTCGCCAATGCCGCGCCGGTGGTCTCGGTGGTCCCCGTCGAGTCTGACCACGTCAGCCCCACTGTGATGGTCAGCGGCAAGGTTCAGAGCCGTTTCGACTCGGCGCTACCCGCGGGCATCGCCGGCACGCTCACCTGGGTGGCCGAACCGGGCACCCAGGTTTCTGCCGGGGAGCCACTGGCGGAACTGGAACGACGGCCCTTTGAACTTGCCGTCCGTGAAATCGAAGCCAAACTGGCCCGCAAGGAAATCGAGATCCAGCGCCTGACCCGCGATCTGGCCCGCTACGAGCAGCTTCACCGCAAACAGTCGGTTTCGTCGAGTGAGCTGGATAACAAAAGCGCCGAGCTCGCCGTGGCCGAAGCGGACCGCGAGCTGCTCGAAGTGGAGCTCGAGCAGGCCCGCGACGATCTTGCCAAGACGCGCCTGGCGGCCCCCTTCGCCGGCATGGTGACCAAGCAACTCCATCAGCGGGGTGAAGCTGTTTCCGCCACCGAGGCCGTTGTCCAGCTGGTGAATACCGAGCGTCTGGAAATCCGCTTTCACGGCCCGCTCCAGTACAGCGACTTTCCCGCTGCCCTCGGCGAGCTGACCGTCTATTTCCGGGAAGGCACGACCCGCATGCCGGTTCGCAGCACGATTCCGGTCAGCGACGCTCAGTCACAGTCATTCGTGGGGCATCTCGACGTGCCCGCGGCGGCGGCAGCGCGGTTCCGAATCGGTGAACTCGTGAGTGTTGCGGTGCCCACGGCACTGCCATCGGAACAGTACATAGTCCCGCGCGACGCCCTGGTCCTCGGCGAGCGCCAGATCAAGGTCTTCGTGCTGGATGAGGAGCTGCGGGCGATCGCCATTCCGGTGGTCATCGGGGCGGATCATGGCGATTACGTGAGCGTCACCGGCTCATTGGCGGCCGGTCAGCGCGTGATCGTGCGGGGGGCGGAGACGGTTCGCAACGGCCAGGTGGTACGCATACTCAGCGCGACCGAGTTTCCGGTCAGCACTCTTCAGGATGCTGCGAAGAGCAGCCCCGCCTCATAGCGGCAGGCGCTCCAGCAGGGACTGAAAACCGGGATGATTTCGCAAGGGCAGATAATGAGGATCCACCCGCATGAGCAGGGCCTGGGGCTGGCGCTCATCGATGGCCCGGCCCAGCCATTTGAGGGCAGCCTCCTCGTCGCCGGCCACCAGGGCATAGCGCGCCCAGGCGATCGGGGGTCGGTAATGGCCAATATTGGCTTGCAGTTTTTCGTCGAGAAAACGTTGAAACAGCGCTTCGATTCCCTCTCGACGATAAAGTGCTTCGTACTCATCGAGCGAAGCGGCCAAGGCCTCCTGCTCGCGAAGCAGTACGGACAGAGAGCCAAACGCCAATTCCGGATCATCCAGCAACAAGCCGATCCGATGGGACATCCGGTGGTAGGAAGCGGCGTTTGCCTCACTGTTTAGCAGGCGCCGGGTTTCCGCGAGCGCCTGCTCCAGCTCACCCCGCATCAGATAGACGAAGGACATGTTGATGTAGCGGTAATAGCTCGGGTTGAGATTTCTGAGTTCCGTAAGAACCTGCTCCGATTCGTCGAAGCGGCCCTGCATGAGCAGAAATTCCGAATACGCCAGATGATTCTCCGGATCCGAGGGAGCAAAGCGGATGGCATTGCGATAGGCGGCTTCCGCCGCCTCTGGTTGCCAGTCGGCGAGCAGGCTCACTTCCGCCTTGCGAAGCCAGGCGCGAGCATTTTCCGGTTCTTGGGAAAGCACGTGATCGAGCAGGGCATGGGCCTCTTCGGCGTACAGACTCAGATCGCTGAAGTCTCGGCTCGCGCTCAGGTTCAGCTTGGCCTCGGCCACCCCCAGATAAGCGTCGATGAAGCCGGGCTGCTCATCGATGATCCGGCGAAAGCCGGCCACCGCCTCGCGCACAGCTGCCTCCTCGCCGGACTGCGATTTTGATTGTGCATCGGCATGAATCGCGGCCAGATCGGCTGGCAATGACAAGGTGGTCTCTGCAGGGTCGGCCTTGCTCCAGTGGAAGGCGAGACCGGCGACGGCTACGGACAGGATCGCGGCGACGCCGCCCAGCCAGAGTCTTCGGGAGGGAGATCGGGTTGCGAAACTCTGCGGCTGCCGTGCCGATCGCTGTCGTGCTTCCACCGGCGGCAGCCAGACGTAGCCCGTCCCTGTCAGGGTCTTGATAAAGGTCGGCTGATTGCGATTGTCGTTGAGAGTCCGCCGCAGTTTGCTCACCGCCACCGACAAGCTGTCCTCATTGACCACCCGGCCGGGCCAGATCTCTTCCAGCAGCCAATTCTTGGTCAGCACCTGACCCGGGCGACGACAAAAAGCGTGCAGCAGATCGGAAACCTTCTGCTCCAGCACAACGGTTTCGCCGTCGAGAATGAGCTGGTTTTTTTCGGGTACGAAGACCGCTTCACGGAAAAGGTATCGTGTCTGTTCCATCGCGACATGATAACCATTTTCGACCGGCGTGGTCTGGCCGGGATCAGGACAAACTGACAATTGGATCGGCGGGAGACACGCCAGGATGCGGGCTCTACAGCCGTGCGGACACCTACTGGAGTTTTGAGCCCTCCAGCGGCAGCCTCAGAATGAACGCAGTTCCTGACTCGGGCCGGCTGGAGACCTCCAGGGTTCCGCCGTGCGATGTGGCAACGCCTTTGACGAGCGCAAGCCCCAATCCCCAGCCATGCTGTGTCGCAGTCCTGCCGGTGCTCGCCTGCGAGAAAGGCTGAAACAACTGCCGCTGCTCTTCTTCAGGAATGCTTGGCCCGAGGTTATGCACCTCCACCCAAGCCTCGCCGGCCGTGCAGCCCAGGGAAATCGTGATCGGGGTTTGAGGCGCACCGTATTTGACCGCGTTCGTCACCAGGTTCCAAAGTGCACGCCAGAGCAGATCTGAGTCCCAATAGCCTTCCAGCTGCGCCGGCCCTTGCACGGCGATGCGCTCACCATCGGCACCCTCAAGGTCCGCCACGACCTCACGCACAATCTCCAGCAGGTCACAGCGCACGCGCTCGACCGGCAACTGCTGCCCTGCACGCAGCCGGTGAGCATCGAGCAGGTTGCGGATCATCTTGTCGGCGCGATCGATGCTGGTGCCGATGCGGGCCGCCAGTTTCCGTACCATATCGCGATCATCCGGGTGGTGGGCAAGCAATTCAGCTGTCATCTTGCTTGCCCCAAGCGGCCCGCGCAGATCATGGGCCAGCAGGTTGACGAAGCGCTCGCGCACGGCGTGCTCGGCATCCAGACGCTCGACGTTCAGCTCCAGTTCGCCAAGAAGGTCGCGAAGCTCGTATTGTCGCCGACGGGTGCTCAGTGCCGAGCGCACAACGCTGACCAGCGTCTGCACACGGATCGGACGCTCAAGCAAGGTGACGTGCCGGGCACGCTCCAGTGCACCCATTATCCACTCGCGTGCCGCACGCGCCTGATGTTGATCTGTAGCCAGCACGAGCGGAATGTCCGACCAGGGCGGCTGTTCATCGAGGGCGCTGACCAGGGCAGGCATGCTGGCCGGATGCAGTGCCTCGGCGGCGACGATAAGCGCCCCTGCGCCCCGCCGCAGTTCGCTGCACAACTGCTCGAGGGTACCGCAGCAGACACTTTCGATGCCGGCATCGGAGAGAACTTCACAGGTAAGCTGACCGTCGCGACCGTAGGGTGCGAGCACCAGCACACGCTGTTCTTGGTCTGGGCTCGCCGTCATGATTTTTTGAGAAGGGACTCCGAATTGTCGCCGACGAAGGTGGGAGTACCGGTAAGGACACCGTGAAACTCGAGGATCGGTGCGCCGATCGTGATGCCATTCTCGCCCAGTATGAATTCGCGGATGGTGCGTTCGTGGGGGCCGCTGCGTTTTTTCAGCACCGAGATAGCGCGGCGTACTTCGCCCGTCGCCTCGAAGTAGCGAAACAGAATGACGTTGTCGGCCAGGTAGCTCACATCGAGCGTGCTGTCTTTCACGTCGCCGAGCAGGCCATGCTGTGCCAGTACGGTCAGAGTGGCCACACCCTTGTGGTTCAGATAGGTCAGCAATTCGCGCAGGTGCATGCTGATGAAGCGCTCATCGGGTACCGAATCCATGAAGCCGTTGAGGCTGTCTATCACGACGACCTTCGCCCCATCGCGTGTGGCCGCCTGGCGTACCGCGTGGGAGAACTCGCCTGCCGTCAGCTCCGCGGGATCGAGCTGTCGAATGGTGATCAGCCCCGAATCAAGGTGCTCACCGAGCGGCATTCCCAGCGATGCGGCGCGGGCACAAACCGTGTCCACCGTTTCGTCAAAAAGGAAAATCGCCGCATGCTCCCCTCGCTCCGCAGCGGCCAGGGCGTACTGAGTCGCCACCGATGATTTGCCCACACCCGACGGACCAATCAGCAGTGTATTGGTCCCCCGGTCTGTGCCGCCCTTAAGTAGTGTGTCGAGCTCTTCGATGCCGCTTGGCAGCGGTGTCAGCTCCGCGCGGCCGGGGTGATCGGCCGCCACCAGTCGCGGGTAGGTGACGGCACCGCCGGTCTCGATCCGAAAGTCATGATAGCCCTCGCGCATGGCTACGCCGCGGAGCTTGTCGATACTGATCCGTCGGTGCGTGCGGCCATAGGTCGGCGATTCGCGTTCCAGCGTAATCACACCGTGCGCCAGACTCTCCAGCAGCGCACTGCCGATGTCGGCAGTGCGATCATCCAGCAACAGCACAGTGCATTGTCGCGCGGCAAAGAACTGCTTCAAGGCGAGCACCTGGCGGCGAAATCGCAGCAGCTCCCCGGACAACAGGCGAATCTCGGAAAGCGAGTCGATAACGACAAGTGAGGGCTTGAGTCTGTCCACTTCGTCCAGGATAGGCCGGGTCACCTCGACCAACTCAACTTCCGCCGGATGGAACATGGACTGCCCGGCAGTGGATTCCAGCACCTCCTGGAAGGAGGACAGCTCGAATAACTCCAGAGACTCCAGCGACCAGCCGTGGGACTCGGCCACCCGGGTAATCTCCTCCCGCGTTTCTGAGAGGGTCACGTACATCCCCTTGTTGCCCAGCTTCGCGCCCGCAAGCAGAAACTGCAGTGCCAACGTGGTCTTGCCGGAGCCCGGCTGCCCCTGCAGCAGGTACATCGCATTGCGGGGTAGCCCACCTCGGAGCACGTAATCGAGCCCCTCATCACCCATCGTCACCAACTCTGACATTCAGATTGCTCCAGCTATTGCATATTGAGGTTCGAAATAAGCCTTCATTGCCCCGCGTGCGGCTGGCCGCCGACCAAATTACCGGAAACCACGGGATCTGAACAGATCCTCCTGCATGTTGAGGCTGCCGAGCCAGCGCCTGTCGCGCCTGCCCGGATCCGCCGTCGCCTCGGCGAGCAGGTTGGCAAAGCAAAGTACAACAGGTTATGCCGGTTGGGACTTATCGAGCGGCAGGCGGGTCCCAGAAGGGCTGAATCCGGTGCCCCGCCAAGCGGGTCTGACCGGCCGCATCCCGGACTCCCTTCCGAGTGGCCCCAAGCGACAATTATTCAGAGTCCCGTGATCAGGCAATCCGATTGGATGTCGGCTGCGTATCAAACCTGAAGCGGAGTACAACTGGTCGGTTGCCCTGATATGTCTGGAAGGATGCTAAGCGCACTCATGAGTCTGAGCCTGTTTCTACAGGGTTGCGCCTTCACTCTCGTGAACTGGACGACACCCAACAATGGTTATTCGCAAGTGCAGACCCTCAGTTACGGCCCTCACTCGCGACAAACGCTGGATATCTACACTCCGGCCGAACCGCAGCGGCGGGAACCCGTGGTGGTGTTTTTCTACGGCGGCGGCTGGGAGGGCGGCAGCAAAGAGGATTACAAGTTCGTGGCGCAGGCTTTTACCGACGAGGGCTACACCACCGCAATACCGGATTACCGGATTTACCCTGATGTGACCTTCCCGGCCTTTGTGGAAGATGCCGCCGCAGCGGTGGCGAAGGTGCGACGGCACTTTCCGGACAGACCATTGATGCTGGTCGGTCATTCCTCCGGCGCGCACCAGGCGGCGATGCTGGTGACGGATACCAATTATCTGCAAGAGGTGGGAGTAAGGCGTTCGGCGATCAAGGCCTGGGTGGGCTTATCCGGCCCTTATGACTTTCTGCCACTGACCAGTGACAAGCTGCGCAAGATCTTCAGTGGCGCGGAACAGCTGGAAGCGACGCAGCCGGTGAATTTCGTCGACTCGCAGGTGCCACCTACTCTGCTCGTTCAAGGCATCGACGACAAGCGCGTGATTCCGCGCAATTCGCGGCGCTTCACCGCCGCGCTGGAACAGCATGATGTGCCGGTAACGACGATTTATTACCAAGGCGTCGGTCACATCGGAACGATCGCAGCCTTTGCTCCCTTGCTGGAAAGCTGGTCCAACGCACTGGACGATACGCTTGCCTTCCTCGAAAGTGTCGAGAGTCAGGCGCCGGACGGCGCCTGAGTTTCAAGACGCTGGCATAGGTTCGACCAGCGGAAAGCCCGGCTCGAAGGTATCGAGCAAAGTCAGCAACTCAAACAGTTTTTCTCTCTTCCCCTCGACGATTTCGATTCGTCCGGACTGGATCGCTTCGGGGAAGCTGCTTTTGCCCAGGAGAATGTCGTTCAGCGTGCTGCGTGAAAGCGCAATGTCGGCGTCGGCGTTTTCGGCTCTCCCCTCCATCCAGGTAAGTGTCGCGTTCTGCAGATTAGTGCGAATGTTTTCCCCGGTATCGCTGAACTGCCAGTTGAGCACGATGCGCTTGCCCTCGGCCTTGGGTCCGTTCAGACGCACTGCAAACACATCGAAGATCATTCCGGTCTCCAGCGCCTGCAACAAATCGCCGCTGCCGGTGCTGCTGCCCGATGGCGGTGGGCTGGTGCGGCGCAGATCCTGCGCGGCGGAGAGGTAGACATCCCGCCAGGGACCGGATTCCGCCTGGTAGCCCAACTGCTCCATTGCATCGGCCGCCAGATCCCGAGCAGCCTGATTGTCCGGCTCGGCGAATACCGCCTGACTCATCACCGATGCGACCCAGCGGTAGTTACCCGCCTCGAAGTCCTCGCGAGCGCGCTTAAGCACCGCATCGATACCGCCCATGTACTCAATCGACTTACGTGCAGTCTCGACCGGAGGCAGCGGATCGAGATTCGCCGGGTTGGCGTCGTACCAGCCCAGATACTTCTGATACACCGCTCGGGAGTTGTGTTTCAGGGTTCCGTAATAACCGCGCGCCGCCCATTCACTGGCGAGACTCTTCGGCAGTTCGATGCGCTCGGCAATTTCGCCGGGGCGGTAGCCGTGATTCATCAGCCGCACGGTTTGATCGTGAATGTACTTGTACAGGTCTCGCTGCACCGCGAGAAAGTGGCGCGCTTCGGCCTGGCTCCATACCGGCCAGTGATGCTGGGCAATCAGAATATCGGTTCGCGGACCATAGCTCGCGAGGACTTCGTCGATGTAGCGTGACCATAGGCTGGCGTCGCGCACCTCAGCGCCGCGCAGGGTGTAAACGTTGTGCAGCTGTTGCGAGGTGACTTCCGCGGTATTCAGTACCCGCTGCGCCGGGAAGTACATCATCATTTCGGCGGGCGCTTCGCTGCCGGTGGCGAGATGGAAGTCGATCTCGACACCGTCAATCACCTGAATGCCGTTCTCGGTGACGATGTCGGTGGGCGGAATCAGTGTGCGCGGCCCCATGGACAGGCCCTTGCCGAGGCCGGTGTCCACGTGGCCCTGCTCGTTTTTCGGCAGGGCGGTGCCGTACATGTAAGCCGCGCGTCGGGTCATGGCGTTGCCGGCGATGACGTTTTCACTGACCGCATGCTCAAGAAAGCCGACCGGGGCATAAATGCGCACTCGCCCCTCGTCCACCGCCTGCTGATCGACGATGCCCTTCACACCGGCAAAGTGGTCGGCGTGGGAGTGAGTGTACATCACCGCGACAACCGGTTTGGCCGGGCGATGCTTCAGGTAAAGCTCCAGCCCCGCTTTGGCGGTTGCCGGCGTCAGCAAGGGATCGATGATGATCAGCCCGGTTTCACCCTCCACGATGGTCATATTGGACAGGTCCATGCCGCGGATCTGATAGATGCCGTCAGTGACCTTGAACAAGCCGTGGATCGCATTGAGGCGGGCCTGCCGCCACAGGCTGGGATTGACGCTGTCGGGCGCGTCTTCCTCCCGCAGAAATTCATAGGGCCGGTGCGACCACACCACTCTGCCACTCTCGTCTTTCACTTCCCCGTTCGGCAGCGCAGCGATGAAGCCGCGCCGGGCCGCCTCGAAGGACTTCTGATCTGAGAAGTCGAGTCGCTCCCGCACCGCTTGGTTGGCGCTGATGGTTGTGGCTGTGGCTGGTTTTGCTTGTTCGCCAGCCAAGGCTGGCGCTGCGAGTGCGAGTCCCAATGAAAGAACGGTGAAAACCAAGGACCTCATGATCTACATCTCCCGGGAAATTGATCGACCACTTTGCCGGGCGTATAGTGATAAATCCAATGCAGATCTTTTTTGGTTTTGATGCATTTTCCGCATGTATGAACTTCGCCAACTCAGGCATTTTCTCGCCCTCGTCGAGCACGGCAATTTCGGTCGAGCCGCCCTCGCTCTGCACCTGAGCCAGCCGGCGCTGAGCCGCAGCATCCAGGCGCTGGAGGCGGATCTCGGCTGCACGCTGATGATTCGACACCCGCGCAAAATCAGTCTTACCGCACAGGGCGAGAAGGTGCTCGAGCATGCGCGCAGACTGGTCGCCGGCAGTAACACGCTGGTCGAAGCGGTCCGCCAGATCGATAATCTGGACGCGGGCCTGCTGCGGATTGGCGCCGGCCCTTTCCCCGCCGCCGAAATGGTGCCCCGCGCCGTTGCGCGGCTCATCAGCCGCTATCCGAAGCTGCAGGTGGAAGTGGTCGTCGAGCAGTTCTCTGCCCTGCATCAGCGTTTGCGCGATGAGCGGATCGAGCTGTTCGTTGCGGACGTTCGCGAACTGCTGAATGAAACGGATCTGGAAATTACTCGCTTGCCGGTGCATCGGGTAGTTGCCGTTTGTCGGCCGGGCCATCCGCTGCTGGAGAGAGAAAGTCTGGACTTTCGCAGCGCCGCGAATTACCCGCTGGCGGGCACCCACCTTCCAGAGTCGGTCGCCCGCGGCATCCGCCGCGACACGCAACGGGAGAACGCATTGAGCGTGCAGTGCGACAACGTCGCCTTCCTGATCAACATGGTGGAGCACAGCGACGCCATCTGCATGGCGCCGCGCGACGCACTTCGACAGGCCTTGATATCGGGCCGTTTGAAAGAGCTGGCAAGCTTGTCACCGAGGATCAAACAGCACTCGGCCTATGGACTGGTCCGCAGGAAGGAGCACGGCTTGTCGCCGGCGGCCGAAGCCTTTGCGGCGCTGTTATGTGATTACCGCGAGGTCGGTGAAGGGGTAAGGCCTCAACCACGTTCAAAGCGTGGTTGAGGCAAGGCGATCAGAGGGATTCCAGAAACTCGAGAATAAGTTTGTTGGTTTCTTCAGGCCGTTCCTGCTGCACCCAGTGACCGGTGTTCGGAATCAGGTGAACACCTCGAAGATCCGGCACGTGCGGCTTCATGCTCGCGCTCAGCTGCTCGGTGTTTGCGCCGCCAATCACCACGTCCTTGTCCCCGGCGATGAAGACCGTGGGCTGCTTCACCTGCTTACCTGACAGCTCGGGGGTGATCTCCCAATTGCGGTGGAAGTTGCGGTAGTAGTTGATACCGCCACGGAAGCCGGCTTCCTCGAACTCAGACACGTAATAGTCCAGATCTTCCTGCGTCAACCACGGCGGCAATTCTTTGGGCGCACCCAGACGGCCGATCCAGCCACCAGCGCTGCGCTTGGGATCAGTGATGGTTGGCGGCTCGCGGGGCGTATCGGGCGATGCATACAGGCGGCTCAGAATGCCGCGCGGATCGGCATCGAACTCGCGCTCCGCCATGTTCCACTCCTGGAAGTACAGGATGTAGAAGAAATTATCCTTGAAGGTCGCCCGCCAGGCGTCGACCGGCGAGATCGGCGCTCTACCGTTGTAGGGAACGCTCATCGAGACCAGGGCGGTGAATTTTTCCGGGTACAGCAGCATCGCGTTCCAGGTCACGATCGAACCCCAGTCGTGGCCCACCAGTATGGCGCTTTCCTCGCCGAGCGCATCGACAATGCCGGCGATGTCCGCGGTCACTTGCCTGATGTCGTAGTCCTCAACCGGTCTCGGCTTGTCGGACTTGCCATACCCGCGCATATCCGGCGCAACCACACGATAACCGGCTTCGGCGATTGCCGGCATCTGGTGGCGCCACGAATACCAGGATTCAGGCCAGCCATGCACCAGAATCACCAGCGGGCCTTCACCCATTTCGGCAATCCGCAATCTGATTCCATTGCTTTCGATAAATCGCATCTCGATTTCCTCCCCAATGTCCCCGACTGAAGTGCCACCAACTGAAAATGCATGTTGACTGATTAAGAAAAGCCCGAGCACGAAGCAGCGGCGCATTAGATTTTTCATTGTCGTTATCCTTTGACAGGCAGATGGGATAGCCCGCCATCATAAAACAAACGTCGCCTGAGTGCTCGCGGACGGACTCGGTGTGATTGGCGGTCGATTGC
This sequence comes from Proteobacteria bacterium 005FR1, assembly GCA_026192395.1. Lineage (GTDB taxonomy): Bacteria > Pseudomonadota > Gammaproteobacteria > Pseudomonadales > Cellvibrionaceae > WACF01. Next base: position 3,368,034 of record WACF01000001.1, on the reverse strand, counting down.
GGCAGTCGATGCAGAATGGCTATCTCCGGTCTCCCCGGTTCAGAGGAAACCGGAGATCAGGGACTGAGCTCTATCGTGCTCTGATTCGATTCGCTTTGAGACGAGCAGTCGTGGTCGCACTTATCGCGGCTAAAAAGGCAACGGCGATACCGATGAGCGTTTCGTTCCATGCAGCTGCCACCACCACTTCGCCATACTGAAAGGCCCAGGGCGCGATGATCAGCCAAACCCCGAGAACTGCATTGATCCAGCTGAGACCTGCGTACCTGTCAGGTGCAGCAAGGCGGATTGCCGCAAAGACAATAACCAGAGCACCCACCACGACCTCGTTCCAGGTGGCGGCAAGGACCTCGGAATAGCCGAGAGCCCATGGAGAAATGATCAGCCAGGCGCCTGCGATGACGTTGAGCATGCTCGCCGTTCTTGGCGCTGTATACTTGTTTGGGTCTGCCATGGGAGTTCTCCTCTGATGAGTCCACAACTGAGAAAAGCCATGGAAGTTTCGCACCACATCATCGCGGCATCACGGGCCCCCAGCAGCGGAATCCACCAGAATGCAGGTGCCGCTGAACGGCTGGTGCACCGCATCTCCGGGCGACCCGTTTGCGTGGCTAGTTTTCCACGCCTGCGGTGACATTCTCGTCCTCGAATACAAGACCGCCGCTCTCGACGACCCGGCGCTCTTTCCTGGGAGCAGGCTGGGCAGGAAAGAAACCGAAGCCGTGCTTTTTGGCGCCGGGACTTCGGAAGGTATAGACCCGCCCGAGCAGGTAGAGATAGCCCGCGTATCCCACGCAGAAGGCGCCGCGTTTTTGCTGTGAGATCAGCGAGGGATAGTTGTGGGTCTCGATCCACCCAATTCCTTCGGTGTAGCCCATGTCATACAAGTAGCTGTCCGAAACAAAGTCGGCTGCATGCTGCAGCCCTTGGCGCCGGCAATCGGGACGGGTGTAGGAGTAAAAACCGTAGACATAGCGAGAATCGAAATGCACCTCGAGGAGATCGTTTTCGTGGGGTGTAGGTCCGAATGCGCGCCAGGTATAGGAAAGCATTTCTTCGCCTTCGAATACCGCTGCGCAGAGCTCACCACGACGGATGGCGCCCTTCAGCCATTCGTCCTTCATGTCGTTGATCGGATCCGCGGCGGCCGCCGTCAGCTCTTGCAGATTGGCAACCCGCTTGCCGGCCTTCGCTCAGCGGCGGGTAGTCCGGCTCGCGCTGCACTGGTCGGATCAGCACGTGGCAAAGCGTTAGCCTGCCCTGCAGGTTGCGCATAAACCAGTGATAAAGCGCCCGCCGCAAGCCCCAGTGCCGCACTTGTCCCATTATCCTGGATAATGCCATTCCATCCTCCTTGTTATTGAAACGGATCCGAAAATGATTTGGCGGGCGCCGCCGAGAAGGAGGGCCGTCAAATGACTGAACATAGCTGGAAACAAACAGCTGGCTGCAAACAGATGTTTTTTTGTTCTGCTCGGATGTAGGTCTAGCTTGCTGCTTTTCGGCTTTTCGTCTGTGATTCTTCTCGTTGATCGGCCATTGCTGACTTTGGCCCTAGGTGGACGCTTCCCGCAGCGAGGTTTTCACCGATTTTTTTCTGCCCGCATGCTGAGAAAGCCTGATGCCTTCCAGATCCGCGATCCATTTCACCACCCCATCCATCATCGCTTGTTGATAAGCGGGCTCGGTAAAAATGTGTGAGGCTCGCGGGTAGTACTCCAGCGACAACTTGTCTCCGAAGTTCACGTCGTGAAAGCAGTGGCGGAATTGTTGCCGGTATCGGTAGTGGGGATTGCGGCCGGTGAATACGCAATAGAGAAATATTTTTTTGTCCATCAGATTCTGTAGCTGCACAGCGATGGCATCGCGCCCGGGATCATCCGCAAACTCAGGAACTTCGAAGTCCTTTCTGGCGCCGGTCAGTATTGAACCCTGGCCACCCTGCGCGGGATTGTTTGCAAGCCAGCGAGCCCCTGTCCAGCGGGAAAGGCGCGATCGCCAGGCTGCAGTCGAGAAAAGTCGCGACCCGTAATGCCGCAACCATGCACGCGTTGTGGGGTAGCAATAGCCGTCGAGTTGGACAATGCCGACGACCCGACTGTCTCGTTCCGCCGTATTACAGGCGATGCTCGCACCCGAACAAAGACCGTAGATGATGAAGTTGCGAATGCCTCGCGTATTCGCCAGATGGTCCATCGCCTCGATTACTTCAGAGACGGCTGCCTCGTCGAAGCTCGCACCACCGGCACGACGTGGTGCGCTGTCCCCCACTCCCGAGAAATCGAAACGCAGGCAGGGAATACCCGTTTGGGAGGCGACAGCGCGAGCCAGCCGCACGGAGAGACGGCATGAGCCCACCCGATGCATAATGCCCGAATTCAACAAAATCAGCGCCGTGGTGCTTTGACGGTCATCGGTTTCCGTGAGAATGCCCATCAGCGGAGTGGGCTGACCAATTTGCATCACACTTTCACGCACATTCATTCCCACCTTCACGTTCTCCTTTTCGCTCGCGCCATCTCCTTCGATGCTCCTTGGATGTCAGCAGGCGCCGAATGATCCCTCGCAGACGAAATCCACGCCGACAGCAGGTCACCCCGGCTCGCGACGGAGCAACCATGCGAGCAATCCCGGTCGACTGGCGCGACGGATTTCAGAGGCCGGTGGTCGCTCTGGCTTTTGCCAATGTTCACCTTCATCAGGTTCGCTGTTGGGCCTCTCCGCAAGGGCGGCATCGATCTTCGCGGCCAGTTGTTCGATGGTGCTCACCAGAATATCCAGCACATGTATCCGAACGCCGCAACGCTGTTCGATCAACGCGATCATGTCCATCGCGAGCAGGGAGTGACCGCCGACGTCGAAAAACAGCTGGTTCACCCCTCGCTGTTCCTTTTTCAAAAGCTCGCTCCAGATAAACACGAATTCTCGTTCCGTCGCGGTGCGGGCCGTGGCTACCGCCTGCGCAGCGTCCGGGAGTTTCGATGGGTCGGGCACGGGCAGGTTTTTACGATCCACCTTGCCATTGGGGGTCAGCGGCAGCGCGTTCACCTGGATAAACAACTGCGGCACCATGTAGTCCGGTAGAAAGCCTCGCAAATGACGGCGCATTTGCGTGCTGTTCAGATCGCTCCTCTCACTGAGCCGCGCATAGATTGCCAGGCGCTTGTCGGACTCGCTGTAGCTGACCACTGCGGCCGCGCACTCCTCCACTTCCGGGTGCCGCGCAAGCGCAGCTTCAATCTCGCCGAGCTCGATGCGGTAACCGCGCAGCTTTATCTGGCTATCGAGCCGGCCGAGGCACTCAAACGAGCCGTCCCAGCGCAGCCGCGCCTGATCACCAGTGCGATAAAGACGGTCGGCACCTCCAAATGGATTCGGTACAAAGCGCTCGGCTGTGCGCTCGGGCATTCGCAGATAGCCATTCGCGACACCACTACCACCAATGAACAGCTCACCGGGCACGCCCACCGGCACCTGCCTTTGCTGTTCATCCAGCACATAGCACTGGGTGTTATAGACCGGCGCTCCCACCGGCACGAGACCGCCGGAAAGATCCTTCTCGCCAAGTTGATGACAGGTAGACCAGACGGTCGTTTCGGTGGGTCCGTACATGTTCCAGACTTGGCCCACATATCCGATAAGTTGGCGGGCGAGATCCAGTGGGAAGGGTTCACCGCCACAGAGCGCCTTGAAGTCCTGCTGGCCTTTCCAGCCCGCCGCCAGCATCCAGCGCCAGGTGGTGGGTGTCGCCTGCATCACGTTGATTGCGTGTCGCTCGATAAGCTCGAGCAAGCGGTAGCCGTCCAGCGCCTCTTCCCGCGTGGCAATAATGACACGACCGCCGACCAGAAGCGGAAGGCAAAGCTCCATGACGGCGATGTCGAAGGACAAGGTGGTGACAGCGAGGAAGCGATCGTCGGCCTTGAGGCCGGGGCGTTCGGCCATCGCCAGCAGGAAGTTAATCACGCCGCCGTGCGTTATTTGCACGCCCTTGGGTTTGCCGGTGGAGCCGGACGTAAAGATCACGTAAGCGGTATCCTCCGGGCGACCAACGATCTCTGGCGCCTCTTCGCTGCGGTGCGCAATTCGCTCGGCCTCGCCATCCAGGTACACCCGCGGACAGCCGTAGGCGCTGAGCTTGCGGTCCAGATCGGCTGCCGTGATCATTGCGCTCAAGCCGGCCGTCTGCGCCATGTACAACAGGCGTTCCGGCGGATAGCCCGGGTCGAGCGCCACATAGGCCGCCCCCGCCTTCCAGGTGGCGAGCAGGCTGACGAGCATGTTGACGGAGCGCTCGACGAAGACACCCACCAGATCGTTGGGCTTTACGCCAACACTCAGCAAATGGTTGGCCAGCTGATTCGAGCGCCGATCCAGCTCTCGGTAGTCGATGGACTCACCGGAGCAGGCAACCGCCGCCCGATCCGTGTAGCGGGCGAGCTCCAGCAGCTCGGTCAGATGCCGCGCCTTGGGTCGCATCGAAGGCCCTTTGCAGCGCTGATCGAGGAAGCGCTGCTCGGCAGCGGGGATGATCGCAAGCTGATTCAGCGTCCTGTCCGGGTATGTAACAGCACTCGCCAGCAATGTGGCCAGTTCTGCCAATCGAAAGTCGACGGTCTGCTCGCGCCACAGGTCGCGATTGAAGGTGCATTCCAGTTGGGCTTTGTCGCCGATGCGTCGCAATCGCCAGTCCATTTCCGCCACTGCATAGGATCTTGCTACTGGCACCTCCTCCACCGTGAGCCCTGCGCGGTCAACCTGCGAGTCCGCCGTATCGACGGAGACAACGTTTGAGATCAATGCCGGACGGGAGTAATCCCGCGGATAGTTGAGCGCCTGCAACAATTCACCGAGCGCAAGATGCCGATGCTCGCCGGACTGCCGCAGGTCGTCGGCGACGCGCGCCAGCAGCTGCGAAAAGCTGAGGTCACCCGAGGTATTCACTTTCAGCGGCAGCGTGGCTCCAGTCTCCGCGACGGGTATCCCCACCAGGATTTCGCTGTTCCCCGTCAGCCGCTGCGCAAAGGCCGCGAAAGCTGCCACGAACACCGATTCCAGCGACGCGTTGGCTGCCGCGGCAAGGGCATTGGCCTGCGCCAGCAATTCGGTGCCCAGCAGAAGTTCGCGACGAGCCGCGGCGAAGCTTTTCTGCGGAGGCCGAGGCTGATCGAGGGGCAATTCAAGGAAGGGTGCCGACGCAGAGAGCTGTTGGGTCCACCAGGCAAGACTACTTTCCTGTGCTTGCGGATCCGCTTTGGTTCCACATTCCGCGGCCGACCTCTCCGTGTCTTGAGCGCCTGGGGTCCCGGTCCGTGCTGAATATAACGTAAGGATGCCACTGACGAGGCGCGCCAGAAGAGACCGCCCGCCAATGACCTGATGACACGTCAGAACCAGCAGGTGATCTGTGTCGGCGATGTTGATTAAAAGTATGCGCGCAAGCGGCCCGGTATCCAGCGCGAACGCTCGGGCACACTCGCGCTCGCAGGCGTTTCGCCATTCACGCTCGGCGGACGTAGTCGGCAGGTCGAGTTCCGAAACGAGGCCCGCTTTCGAGCGATCCCCGGACATTTTGCGCAACTCCCTGCCGTCGGCACTCACATACCGATGGAAGACCTCGTGTCGGTCGACGACATCCTCCAGAGCGGAGCGAAGTGCGCCTTTGTCCAGCAGTCCGCGCAGGCGGAAGGCAAGGGATTCGTTGCAGGCACGATTTGCCTCGTCCCCCAGTTGAGCGGTCATCCATAGTTCCCGCTGGGCGGCGGTGGTCTCGATTGCAAGTGGATCACGCGACGGTTTATCGATCGGCATTCTGTTCAACATCACAGCTCCCCATGTGTGTTTTTACAGCGTTCACGATTGTCCTGCGGCACCGCACCACTCCCGGGTGGGATGGCAGTGGCGACCAAAGGTGTTGCGGAAGCGGCCAGAATTGCCGGTTCCACGCAGTGGCAGATTGGATTTTTTGATGCTGGAAAGTCGAAGCCCGCGGAACTTCTTTTTCTAGGTCAGGCAGGGATGTCTGCTCTGAAACCCAGGCGGATACGGAGTTCATCGGTAGGTGAAATTTTGACGCTCACAGCCTGTAGTGATAGCAAGTGACATCCAGCGGACTGTGCTTTGCGGGTGGCCTGGGATTTGCGGGTGGTCTGGGATTGGCGAAAGCGCTGTGGCTTGGCCGTGCCTGCGATGTGCCAGTTTTGGTTAGCGATTTGCGGGAAGAGACTACGCTTTGAAGCTGTCCACCAAGGATGAAGGGAGAGAAAAGGGATGCGAAACGACAAAGCCATTGGATCCATCAGATATCTGACTCGATTGGGCGTGGCCCTGAGTGCAGTCATTATGAGTTATTCGACGAGTGCCCAGATCCAGGGCGGCGAGCAGGTGCAGTCGATCATGACTGAAGCGGGGCCAATTTCCGTGCAAACCGTGGTCGACGGACTGGACCAGCCCTGGGCGCTGGCCTTTTTGCCCGATGGACGGCTGCTCGTTACTGAGCGAGTCGGCAATTTGCGGATCATTCAACGGGACGGCACCCTGTCCGAACCTGTGCGGGGTACGCCCGACGTGTTTGCCAAGGGACAAGGCGGCTTGATGGACGTCGCGCTTGACCCGAATTTCGAGCAGAACCAGCTGATCTATCTTTCATTCGCAGCGCCCGGCCCCGACGGGAAAGCAGCGACGGCTCTCGGACGGGGCAGGCTCGTGAATGACCAGCTGGAGGACTTCCAGGTTATCTTTCGTCAGGAGCCCTGGATCGAAGGACCCTATCATTTTGGCAACCGAATCGTATTCGATGACGAAGGCCATCTGTTCCTCACTCTTGGTGAGCGCTTCCAGTTCGATCCAGCGCAGGACCTGAGCAACACGCTCGGAAAAGTCGTGAGACTGAACCCGGACGGGTCGATCCCCGACAATCCCTTCGTCAATGATCCCAAGGCCAATCCGGCGATCTGGAGCTATGGTCACCGCAATATCGAGGCTGCCGCCATTGACCCGGACACAGGCAAGCTCTGGGTCGTCGAGATGGGGCCGTTGGGGGGTGACGAGCTGAATCAGCCTGAGGCGGGCCGCAATTACGGATGGCCAGTCGTGAGCTGGGGCATTCACTACAACGGCGACGACATTCCGGACCCGCCGACCCGACCGGAGTTTGCCGATGCCATAGCGCACTACTCACCGGTGATTTCCCCCTCCGGCATGGTCTTTTACACCGGCGATCGGTTCCCCAAGTGGCAGGGCAATGCGCTGATCGGCGGCCTCTCGTCGCAGGATGTCGTCAGACTGGCAATGGATGACAACGAGGTGGTGAACGAAGAGCGCATTCCACTGCCCGAAAGAATCCGCGACCTCGAGCAGGGACCGGACGGGAATATTTACATCGTCACCGGCCCCAAGGAGGAGCAGGGTTCGGTTTGGAAGATGACGCCGTTGAAGTGATGGTGGTATGTATTGTGAGACGCGAGATGTGAGATGTGAGACGAAAAAGGGGGGCGTCAGCCCCTTTCATTGTCATTCCGGCGCAGGCCGGAATCCATGACGGGGGCACGCCCTCGGCCAGGAACCTGGATTCCGGCCTGCGCCGGAATGACGTGAAAAGGGTCGGTAGCGCCGCCCTTTTCACGATTCATCTCAAACCAGCTCCGCCAGCAGATCGTATTCGTCGGCCTTGGTGACTCTCACCTGCACGATATCACCCGGCTGCAAGTCCTCGTTGGTGTCGATAAAGACACGGCCGTCGATTTCCGGCGCGTCGGCTTTGGAGCGGGCGATCGGACCTTCCTCGTCGACCTCGTCCACCAGCACTTCGATGATTGTGCCAATCTTCTGCTGCAATCGCGCGGCGGAGATTTCCTGCTGATGCGCCATGAAGCGCTCCCAGCGTTCCTGTTTGACGTCTTCCGGCACGGCGTTTTCCAGCTCGTTGGCGGGCGCGCCTTCCACCGGTGAATACTGGAAGCAGCCAACACGATCAAGTTGCGCTTCGCTCAGCCAGTCGAGTAAGTACTGAAAGTCCTCTTCAGTCTCGCCCGGGAAGCCAACGATGAAGGTGGAGCGAATGGTCAGCTCCGGGCAGATCTCCCGCCACTTTTTAATGCGCGCCAGCGTCTTATCTTCGAAGGCCGGGCGCTTCATTGCTTTGAGAATGCGCGGACTTGCGTGCTGGAAGGGGATGTCGAGGTAGGGAAGTACCTTGCCTTCCGCCATCAGCGGAATCAGTTCATCCACGTGCGGATAGGGATAGACGTAATGCAATCGCACCCAGATGCCGAGGTCGCTGAGCGCCTCGCACATTTCCGTCATGCGCGACTTCACCGGACGACCATTCCAGAACCCGGTGCGGTACTTGATATCAACGCCGTAGGCGCTCGTATCCTGAGAGATCACCAGCAACTCTTTCACGCCGGCGCGGGCGAGACGCTCCGCTTCGCTCAGCACATCGCCCACCGGGCGGCTCACTAGTTTGCCACGCAGACCGGGAATGATGCAGAAGCTGCAACTGTGATTGCAGCCTTCGGAAATTTTCAAATAAGCGTAGTGCCGCGGCGTCAGTTTGATGCCCTGGGGCGGCACCAGATCGATGAGCGGGTTGTGGTCAGCTTTCGGCGGCACCACTTCATGAACCGCATTGACTACCTGCTCGTACTGTTGCGGCCCGGTGACCGCCAGCACACTCGGGTGTACCGAACGAATTGAATCCTCATCGCCGCCCATGCAGCCGGTGACGATCACGCGGCCATTTTCCGCCAGCGCTTCGCCGATGGCTTCCAGCGATTCCGCCTTGGCGCTGTCGATGAAACCGCAGGTGTTCACCACTACCACGTCCGCATCATCGTAGGTGGGAACCACCTGATAACCTTCGGTGCGCAGTTGGGTGAGAATGCGTTCGGAGTCGACCAGGGCCTTGGGGCAGCCGAGGCTGACGAAACCGACTTTTGGGTTGGACATAGAAGAACCTCTGACGCGGCCGTTTGCCGACCGGCTGGGAAGAGAAAGCGGCGTAGTTTAGCGGCTGGCCGGGAGAGCTGCCACCGCCGCCTGGACGGCCCAGAGACTCCAGGCCGCGCCGAAGGTTCTTTGCAGCAAGCCTCTAGTCGCTCGTCTGTTGATCCCGTTCTTCCTTGCGTGCGCCGGACAGTACGTTGGTCAGCGCATAATTTCCCTCGTGACAAGCGTATTCGAAGATCCTGTCATCGGTCTTGTTGAATACCATTTCCCCACGCCAGGGCTGGGAATAGACCGCGGGATCTCGCACCTCAAATTGGTAGAAGAGCTGATCATCGGAAATCCGGGTCAGCCGTTCGGTCACTTCCGCCTGTGGTGAGACGTAGTAAGAGGCGTCAAAATAGAGGCGCAAGCCTTCGCCATCCATGAAGTTTCTGGTTTCGATCACCAGGGTGTCGCCATCCCAGCGACCCACGGAATCGCCCAGCCAACGCGGAATGGGGCCGTGCTCGCCATTGAGGTCGACGATGCGGGCGTCATGGACCATCTCCACCAGGATCATCACATCCTCATCGGTCTGCACGATCTCGTAGTTGCTGTTGTAACCCACATTCAGCATCGGTGGACCACCAGTTGAGCCGAAGCCAATGATGCAGCGTTCGGTCATCGGCCGGATTTCGGGGCCGTCGGTATTCTGGCGAGCTTCATCGCGAAGCTGCTCGAATCGCTTGCGGCCCTGCTCGGTGTAGGGAAGTTGGCCGCTGGCCGGGTCGACGATCCAGGAGGTGCGGTACTCGCCATCGATCATCGCCAGGCCTTCGCCGGGTTCGGTCCAGAACAGGTTGTAGCCGCCGACATTAGTGCCTTTCGGGGGTGGCGGCGCATCGGGATCGGTGGGTTGCAGGTCGCGAGCTGCGCGGGCTTCCATCGCCTGGGCGATCTGGCGGGCCTGCTCCGGGGACAGCGTCAGCGAGTCGAACCTCTCCGGCCGGGTCAGGCTGGTGACGCTTTTATTGGTCCAGGTGCCCTGGAAATCCGGTTGACCGTTTGGAAGTCGCGGCGGCTGGTATTCGCTTTCCGCAAGGGCGCTCTGGCACAGCATGGTTGTAGCTACGAGCAGTGCTGCAGTAGTTCGTCGTTTGGTGCGCAACATATCAACTACCCCCTTCTGGATTCTCGAACAAAAACTTCAGCGCGCGGGCTTACTCCCCAGACTTGTTCTTGGCCATTTCCTTTTCTTCCCGGCGAGCACCGGCGAGGATGCCCTCGAGACCGATATTGCCTTCATGACAGGCGTACTCGTAAAAACCGGGCGAGGCCCAGAATTCGTATTCGCCGCCCCAGGGTTCATCCCATACTTTCGGATCTTCCACCGTGAACTGGTAAAGCAGGCGGTCGTCCGCAACGCGGGTGAAGCGTTCGGTGACTTTCAGCGCATCGGATGCACCGTAGAAAGTCTGATCCGGATGGAAGTTGATGGTTTCCACCACCAGAGTGTTCCCTTCATAGTGACCAACGGAATCGCCCATCCATTTGCGAACACCGTTGTTGCGATGCTTTTCGTGGAGCCGAACGATGCGCGTGTCGTGGATCATCTCCACCGTGATAGCCACATGATCGCGGCCTTGCACGAAAAAATAGTTGTTGTTGTATAGCACCGGGCGCATCACCGGGCCTGCGCTGGTTGGCATGAAGAGACAGCGCTCCGAGATGCCGCGGCTTTCAGGGTTGTCGCTTGGGTGCACCGCTTTGCCATTGGCATCTCTGGTACGCAAAAATGGCAATCCGGTGGAAGGCGGTGCATCCGCTTTGACCGGTGGCACTTTGCCGTCGGGCGTGGTGGTGATCATCGAGCTGCGCGGCTCACCGCCTACCCGCATCACCTGCGTACCGGGGTCGGTCCAGAAGCGGTTGTAACCCGCCTGGGTATTGCCATCGTCAAAGGCACCTGCATTCGGATCGGTGGGCTTGTTGCCGGCCTCTCGGTAGGATTCCGCCGCGCCCTGCACTTTGGCGGCCTGCTCTTCGCTCAGCACCAGCTGATTGCCGAACCGGTCCGGTCGCTCAAAAGGTGTGGTAGTCGCATTGCTCCAGACGCCGCCGATATCCGGTTGGCCAAATGAGTTTCGCGGCGGATGATAGTCGGAGTTCGCCAGGAGCTGACTGCTTGCACTCAGCGAAGCAAGGCCAGCGATGAGGACTGCGATGTTGCTGATTTTCATGACCATTCCCTCGACATATTTTTTCGTTTAGCGTTTGTCGCCGTCCTTGCGCCCAGACAGTTCGACTGCCACGTAGCGAGCAACTGCGTCGAGCTCTTCCGCCGTCATCATCGCAGCCATGGCCGGCATTTCCGCGGAGCCTGTGCGAATGAAGGACTTGATGTCGGCAAACTGGCCGAGACCACGCAGCGCCGGCGCGCCGGACTGGGGAAGACCCGAGCCGTTCGGCCCGTGGCAGAGCACACAATGCTTGCCAAAGAGCTCTCGCCCTGTGGCCAGATGCTCTGGCGTGGCGGCAACGGTTTCGCTGGCTCGCGTGACCGCGGGGGTTGCGCTGCGAGCCGGCGCGGCGACGGGAGCCGCTGCGGGCTTTTCACCCTTGCGCGGCAAGGCCAGCGCGATCAGCTCCGCGGCATGCTCGCGGGAGGACAGTGCAATGGCGATGTACTGCCGGCCTTCGTGCATGTAGGTCATGGGCGCGCCGGAAGTGAGTGCGGGCAGTTCGATTTCCGCCACCACGTCTCCGGTATGCTTATCGTAGGCGCGCAACATGCGACCGCCCGGATCACCGCCGATGTTGCTGGACTCCGCCAGGAACAGCAGGGTTTTGGTCACCAGCGGACTGGGGCGCACAGAGATCTGGCCCATGTTGTCGAAGTCGAGATCCAGGCCCTGCAGATCTGGATGTTCGCGAATCCAATCCGGCGCGCCGCCGATGGAGCGCGACCAGATATGTTCACCTTCATTCATGTTCGTCGCAGTCACCAGCGCCCAGGGTGGCCGGTTGACCGGCAGGCCGTTGGGCAAACTCAGCGGGCGTGCGCCGCTGCCGACCGGCAGGTAGTGCCAGTCGGTCAGTTCCGGATCGGCTTTTTTCAAGCCGATTGTCATGTAGGTGTTGCGTGTGGGCACAAACAGCAGATTTTCTTCCGGATCGAAAGCACCGCCGTTCCAGTTGGAGCCGCCACCGTAGTTCGGATAAACCAGCGTGCCCTTGGTGGGAATACCCTCGCCCACCAGCGTCGGCGGCGTGTACATCGGGCCAGTAACGTAGCCCTTCATCATCTCCCTGGCCTGCTTGCGCAGTTCCGGTGTGAAGTCGATCAGGTCTTGTTCGTGGTAGCCGAGGTTCGAATAAGGTGCAGGTTTGGTGGGAAAGGGCTGCGTGGGAGAAAGTTGTTCACCGGGTACCGCCATTTCCGTCGGCACCGGGCGTTCCTCGATCGGCCACACCGGCTCGCCAGTCGCTCGATCGAACACGAAGTTCATGCCCTGCTTGGTGAGCACAGTGACGGCCTTGATGGTCTTGCCGTCTTTCTGAATGTTGTGAAGAATCGGCGCAGCCGGAAGATCGTAATCCCATACACCGTGGTGCAGGATCTGGTAGTGCCAGATCCGCTTGCCGGTTTTTGCATCGAGACACACGATGCTTTCACCGAACAGGCCATCGCCCGGGCGCTGTCCGCCCCAGAAGTTATTGGTGGGACTCTCCACCGGCAGATAGACATACCCCAGCTCCGGATCGGCGGCCATCATGGTCCAGACACTGGCCGCGCCAGTGTATTTCCAGGCGCCGTCTTCCCAGGTCTCATGGCCGAATTCTCCGGGCCGCGGAATCGTGTGGAAGCGCCACAGCATCTTGCCGGTGCGAACATCGTAGCCGCGAATGTAACCGGGCGTGCCCACCTTGTTCTTGGGCGTGTCATTGCCGATCACCTGGGTGACGATTACATCTCCCACCACGATGCCGGGCGCGGTGGAACCGACATCGACCGTCTCCCGGTCATCGCCTTCGGCCAGCAGATTCTTGTTCATATCCACGAAGCCGCCCTCACCGAAGTTCGGGTCCGCCTTGCCGGTTTTCGCGTCGATCGAGAACAGGCGGCCATCGATCGAGTTGTGCAGAATGCGGGTCTGTTCGCCGTCGGTCCAGTAAGACACTGCGCGGCTGGAGCCGGTGAAGGGCCGTGTGCCAACGCGCAGCGGTTCAGGGGCAAACAGCCAAACGGTTTCTCCCGTACCCGGGTCAATGGCGGCCACCTTGCTGCCACCCGTGGGAACGTAGAGTACGCCGTCGACGTACAGCGGCGTGCCCTTCCAGTTGGAGTCGTGGCGCCCCGGCAGCGGTTCAGCCCGCCAGCGCCAGGCGGCGTGCAGATTCTGGGCGTTGGTCCCGTCGATCTGCTGCAGTGGTGAGTAACGCTTGTTGCCCAGGTCCCCGCCCCAGGTAATCCACTCGCCCGCTTCAGGATGCAGCGAATTCCAGGAGGGCACCGAGGGTACGGCCGAATCCGATTGAGAACAGGACACGAGCAACGTTGAGGCGGCGAGAACGGTGCTTGCGAGAACGAGAGAGGGAGCCAAAAACCGCATGCTGAAAATCCTTTCCAAGTGCTTGATCAGCCGCACAGAGCCGATCCTTGTTGCGCGCCTTACGTTGCGGCCGGAAAAGATTTTCGAGAAATTCTTTTCCGCACCCCTGAAGATTCTTTACACTGCGCGCCTGTTTTTATTGAGAGCTTTTAGCAAGAGCTTTATCTGAGCCGCATGAAGGCGGCTTCAACAAGATGGAAAACCGTTGGTGTTTCGCGTTTTCCGTCATCGGGCGATTCTATGATGGCAAGCAAAGAAGTCAACGGCAGCGGCGCTCGTGCGCTCAGCTCCAAACTCGCACCCGAGGACGCAGCGGGAACCGCCGGGCAAATCGTGGAAGCCTTTGCCCGTCGGGCTCAGGCGGTAGCTACCCGCTCCATTTCCATGGGCGAACTGGCGCGGGAACTGCGTGTCAGCACCAAGACCCTTTACAAATATTTTCGCAACAAGGAAGACCTGGTCTACGAGCTGGTGGCGCGTTGGGAGAATCGAATCCACAAGCCGCTGTCCTCTTACGAGGGCGGCCTGCTGGAAATTCTGCGCTACTGGGTGAAGGTGTGGGTGGAAAACGACGCACAGTTCTCAACTGCATTCTGGCTGGACCTGAAGGCTGATTACCCGCAGCTGTATCAGGTTTACGTGGATTCCCTGTATGGCCGTATGACGGTGATGAAGGCGCGTGTCACGCCTTTCCTACGCCCCGAAGTAAATCCGGATTTTGCCTGGTCCGCGTATTTCATCCTGATGACGGCAACCTCGCAGCCGAAAACATTCGAGCGGGTCGGCATGACTCGCGAGCAGTGCGTCTACGCCGCTTTTGATTTCTGGGTTAATGCCGCTTTGGATAAGGATCGCATTGCGCGTGAACCGGCCTTTAGAGAGGGAAACGCCAACGCAAATGCGTAGGCAATCCGGACAGGCGCAGCTAAATTCAGCGATTGCCCGGATGCTAACAACGGCCAAAACAGAATTCTTCCCCGAACTTCGCTCTGGCAGAGAGTGAGTTTGGCCTCAGGATGGGTCGTGCGGAACCTTCGCTTCAGGGAAGGCGTGCTTTCGCTCCTGCAAAGCGTGCATTTCCGCCGTCCATGGCGGTCAAGCGAAGAAGCGCAGAGCCCGCCCCATGAAGTGCTTTGGGTGCACGGATGTATACACAGCGATCCCGAAAGGCCGTTAGCCTTCCAACGTGAACCGAAAGTTTTCCCGCACCACGCGACGGCGAATGGGCCGTTCCAGCGCTGCGATGGCATTGGGGAAATCGGCAAACACGTCCCGCACCTGCGCTTTCCCGTCGTCATCGAGCGATTGATAGAAATCCGCCGCCCGCTGCCACATCCACTGATTGGCCGGAAAGATGGCTCGTTCCCCTCTGACTCCCTCGACAGTGAACTCATGCATGCCGATAGCGCGCGGCAGCTTGCGTTCGCCGGGGTTCGCTTCTGCCCATTGCTCCACATGATCCATCGTGCTCATCAGCACCGGCAGATGCTCATTGAACATGCGGGCGAGCATGGGGAAGAGAGTTTTGGGTACTTCATCATTGGGCAGGAATTCACCCCCGTGCTCCTGCGGCTCGTGCACACGCTTGACCCACTGCACCACCCGGGGAGCGTGGGCTTCCATGATCTTGCCTGAGGCCGGGTCGAGCCAGAGGTGAGCGTAGAGCGGCCCGATCAAGCCGTAGTCGCCAATGGACGGTCGCGTGCCGAGCAGAAAGGGATATTCGGCAAGATGCGCATCGAAGTCGCTCAGCAGTTGCAGATAACTCTTCTCGATCGCGTCACGATTGTGTTCGGTCGCCCCGAGACGCGGCACCATCCCGGCAAAATGCTGGGCTCGATCGAAGCCGATCTGCCGCTGTTCTTCCGGTGACTTTTCCGGTGCCGACGTGGCGCCGAACTGTCGATAGGCGTACTCGCGATTTTCCGGCAGATTCCAGCGGTAGTGCATGGCCGGAATAACCAGCCACTCGTCGCCGTAGATTTCCATCAGCAGTGAAACGAGCTTCTGTCGTGGCGTGGCAGGGTAGATCGAGGGTTCCGGATAACGGGCTTCCAGATAATCGATGATGTCAGTCGTGTCCTGCAGGGTTTTGTCGTCTTCGGTGACCATCACCGGAATGATGGGATAGCCCACTCGCGGCACAATCAGCTGCTCGTAAACTTCGCGCGAGGACAGCACCTCTTCGAAAGGGATCTTTTTGAAGCGCAGGTAAGCGCGTGCTTTGCCGGTGTAATAAGAAATCGGTGAGCCGATAAGCTGGTGGGTAGCCATGAAGAGTCCTTTTGTGTCCATTCGTGAGGCGGGAGATGATAACACGGCTTATTTCTGCAGGTTTTGCCACGCTGTGCCGGCAAGGCCTGCCGTCGTAGCAAAGGTGCAAAACCGGTGATAGCATCCGCAGGCTATCGATAACTTACATCTACGGCTTTCATGGAGGGCATCGACTTGGCTTCTCTCGACGAATTTCGACAAAGCACACGGGCGTGGCTGGAGGCTAACTGCCCCCCATCCATGCGCACCCCCATGCCTCAGGACGAAGTGGTCTGGGGCGGGCGAAACGCGAAGTTCAAGAATCCGGACAGCAAGGTCTGGCTCGAGCGCATGGCCGCCAAAGGCTGGACGACGCCCACCTGGCCGAGCGAGTACGGCGGCGGAGGGCTGAGCAAGGCGGAAGCCATGGTGTTGCAGGAAGAGATGGCACGCATTGGTGCCCGCACCCCCCTGAACAGCTTCGGCATCAGCATGCTCGGGCCGGTCCTGCTTCAGTACGGCACGGAAGAGCAGAAGCAGGAGCATATCCCCAAAATCATCCGGGGCGAGATTCGGTGGTGTCAGGGCTATAGCGAGCCGGGCGCCGGTTCCGACCTGGCGAGCCTTGGTACCAAGGCGATTCGCGACGGCGACTATTTTGTGGTCAACGGCCAGAAAGTCTGGACGTCTTATGCCGACAAGTCCGACTGGATCTTCTGTCTGGTGCGCACCGATTTCGAAGCGCCCAAGCACAAGGGAATCAGCTTTCTGCTCTTCGACATGGCCAGCCCCGGCGTGAGCACCAAGCCGATTCAGCTGATCAGCGGTGCCTCACCTTTTTGCGAAACGTTTTTCGACGATGTGAAGGTGCCGGCGAAAAACCTGCTCGGCGATCTCAACGATGGCTGGACCATTGCCAAACGCCTGCTGCAACACGAGCGCACCATGATCTCCGGCTTTGGCCTGAGCGGAAGCCGCCCCGGTAAAGCGATGCCGCTGGAAGAAGTGGCTCGCCAATACCACAACGATGGAGACCGACTCTCCGATCCGGTGCTACGCGATCGCATCGCACAGTTCAAGATCGACGCCGAAGCATTTGCCCTTACCTCCCGGCGCTCTGCCGAAGAAGCGAAGGAGAGTGAAGGACCAAGCGCAACTTCGTCCGTGCTCAAATATTACGGGACCGAGCTGAACAAGCGGCGGATGGAGCTGCTGTTGCAGGCAATGGGCACCCAGAGTCTCGGCTGGGAGGGCGACGGCTTCGAAGACAGCGAACTGGATACCACCCGGGGGTGGCTGCGTTCCAAGGGTAACTCCATCGAGGGCGGCACCAGTGAGATTCAGCTGAACGTGATCGCCAAGCGGGTGCTCGAGCTGCCCGACATCATGAACTTTGTCGGCAAAAAGAAATAAAGGAGCGTGCTATGAAACTGACCCTGAACGAAGATCAGCTGATGCTCCAAGCCTCCGCCCGCGATTTCTGCCAGGAAAAAGCGCCGGTCAGCGTGCTGCGCCGGCTGCGCGATGAAAAAGATCCCCTCGGCTACGACCCCACTCTCTGGAAGCAGATGAGCGAACTCGGCTGGACCGGCATGGCCATCCCCGAAGCCTACGGCGGCTATGCATTCGGTTACGGCGGTCTGGGGGTAATTCTGGAAGAAACCGGCAGAACGCTTCTGGCTTCGCCCTTGATATCGACTGTCGTGATCGGCGCTACGGCGATCACGCTCGGCGGCAGTGAGGAACAAAAATCTTCGCTGCTGCCCGCCATCGTCAGCGGCGGACTCACGCTCGCGCTGGCATTGGAAGAAAGTGGTTTTCACAATCCGGCCAAAACCGCCTGCGAGGCCAGAGCCAGCGGGGACGGCTATGCGCTCTCCGGCAACAAAGTGTTCGTGCTTGATGGTCACATTGCCGACAAGCTGATTGTCGTTGCACGCACGTCCAGCCAACCGGGCGATGAGCATGGCCTGAGTCTGTTCCTTGTCGACAAGGATGCGGACGGTTTGGAAGTCCAGCGTCGCTGGATGGTCGACAGCCGCAACGCGGCGGCGGTAATGCTGAACAATGTCAAGGTAAACGAAGACGCGTTGCTCGGCGAGGTGGATCAAGGCTTTGAACTTCTCGATCGGGTGCTTGATGTTGCCCGCATTGGCCTGGGTGCGGAGATGCTCGGCAGCATTCAGCAGGTGTTCGAAGGCACTGTTGAATATCTGCAACAGCGGATGCAGTTCGGGGTACCGATTGGCGCCTTCCAGGCGCTCCAACATCGGGCAGCGGACATGTACAGCGAAATCGAACTTTGCCGCTCGCTGGTACGCGCCGCCCTCAATGCACTCGACGAGCAGCAAGAGCCGAAGCGAATTGCGCAGCTGGCCAGTGCCGCCAAGGCGAAGGTCTCAGATACTTTTTTCACCGTCAGCAACGAAGGGATTCAGATGCATGGCGGCATCGGGATGACCGACGAGTTCGACATGGGCTTCTATCTGAAGCGTGCCCGAGTCGCCCAGCAAACTTTCGGCGATGCGGCGTTTCATCGCGACCGCTTCGCGAGCCTGCAGGGCTTTTGAACGGGAACTGACACTGAGGAATGAAATGCTAAAGCCCGGCCGCTATCGGCACTACAAAGGCAAAGATTACGAAGTCTTCGGCGTCGCCACCCATAGCGAAACCGAAGAGCAGCTGGTGGTCTACCGCTGCCTTTACGGCGATTACAGCCTGTGGGTGAGGCCATTGGCGATGTTTGCTGAAACGGTCGTCATCGAAGGCGAGGAGGTGCCGCGCTTTCGCTTCCTGGAGCCGATGTCTTAGCTGGTCCGGTTAACCTGAATTGAGCTGCCCTTCATCCGGGCTACAGGGTCGTAGCTCGGATGTACCTGGCTCAATTCACAAGCAAGCTCAATCCCACTTGTTCTTGATCGCCTCGGTCCACTTGGCGGTGTCCTTCTCGGTCATCTTGCCGTGAGGGATCACCCGGCCATCCTGATAGCCCCAGTGAAAAATATCGTTGAGGTACTGCTCGCGCGACAGCAGTGTGCCGCCGCATACCTCGCTGTGCGGCGCAGGGGTATGGACCTCTTCGATCAATTGATTCATCAGTTTATCCATCACCCAGCTGGGTACCGCATGGCGGTGGGCGGGATAAATGAACCCGAACAGAGTCAGATGGCTCAGCAGCAAACGCCAGTGCGAGCCGAAGCGATCGATCAGGCGCATCCAGTCCATGTCCCTGCCTTTGGCAAGTATCAGATGTGCCACATCGGCACCGTCGAAACGCTCGCGCTCCATGATGTACGCTTTGGACCAGAGTGTCTCCTCCGCCGGACAGATCTGGACAGGCATGCCGAAGATGTCGGCGGGCACCGCGTGATCGAACCAGGCCTGATCGACTTCAGCAATTCCGTTTCCCGAACTGAAAACAAGATCGATGGTGTCGCCGTTGAAGTTGACCTTGGCGAGCCAGTGCGGGTAGGTGAGTTCAGTCTCGTAGTCCGCCTCTGTCAGTGCGTCACTGATCCGCTCGTAGTCTTCCCGCTTGATAAAGATGTCGAAGTCTTTGGTATGGCGGCTGACGCCGGTAAAGAAGTTGAGCGCGTAAGCACCACCCACGAGGTACGGGAGAGATGCGTCGTTGAGAACGCGGAGAACGTCGCGGTAAAAGGCCAGCGAGCTTGCCGGCAGATCGTTGCCGTTTGAGCGTCTAACTGTCATTCGCTGCATAGGAAGAGCCTGCAAAAATAAGTGACACTCAATATCACGCTGCAAGGCATATGCCACGCCGGAGTCTCTGTCCTGCGGGTATACGTCTTGCTAGCTCTTCCGATTGCAGTTCGAAAGTCGTTGGCGTGCGTGACTGATGCCGCAACGCGACGAAGACGTCCGGCTTACAAAGCGAGGTGTTCTTGGCTTCAGACGAATCGAATTCAGAAGAGAAAGTTCGCGTAGCAGCGGTCGGCGATCTGCATTGCAGAACCTCATCCAAGGGCAAACTGCGACCGCTCTTTGCTCATGCTGCCGAGGATGCAGACATGCTGCTCATGGCGGGCGACCTGGTTGACTACGGGCTTCCCGAGGAGGCGCACATCCTGGCCGAGGAACTGTCGGTGGCGAACATTCCCATCGTGGCTGTGTTCGGCAATCACGACTACGAATCGGGCAAAGAGGATGAGGTCAGGAAAATACTCTGCGATGCGGGTGTGCAGGTGCTTGACGGCGAAGCCTGCGAGGTCGAGGGAATCGGAATCGCCGGCGTTAAAGGCTTCGCCGGCGGATACGGTCGCGGAGCACTGGGCCCCTGGGGCGAGCCAATCATCAAGCAGTTTGTGAACGAGGCGCTGCACGAGGCGCTGAAGCTGGAGTCCGCCCTGGCCAAGCTGCGCACCCAAACACGCATTGCACTGCTGCACTACTCGCCCGTGGAAGCGACGGTCCACGGCGAACCGCAGGAGATATTCCCATTCCTTGGCACCAGTCGCCTGGAAGATCCACTGATTCACTACCCAGTGGACGTGGTATTCCACGGTCATGCCCATCGGGGCTATCCGGAAGGCAAAACCGTCAACAACACGCCGGTCTACAACGTGGCCAGGCCACTTTTACAACGGACTTATCCGGACCGTCCGGCCTATCGCATAGTAGAGTTCCCGCGGTCATCCGTTCCTCAGGAGTGATTTGGGGATCACTCGGTAGCCAGCGATACACTTTGCGATTGGTCACGTGTGAACTATCGAGAATCCCATGGCCCTGAACCCCAACTCTCAACTGGCGGCGCTGTTGAATGCGCCGATGCGACCGGGTCGCGTGGATTGGATCGGCCTGCGTCCGGCTCGACGGCAAGCGCTGCTACCGGTGGAGACTGCTATGGCAGTGGAAGCACAGGGACTGGAGGGCGATCGCTACAAGACGCGAACCAATGGCAAGCGTCAGGTCACCCTGATCCAGGCAGAAGATCTGCGGGCGATCGCCAGCTATGTGGGGCTACAGAAGGTTCACCCGGATCAGCTGCGTCGCAACATTGTCACCGAGGGTATCAATCTGCTCGCGCTCAAAAACAAGCGCTTTCGCGTCGGAGACGCGCTGCTGGAGTACACCGGCGAATGCCATCCCTGCTCGCGCATGGAAGAAAGCCTCGGCACCGGCGGCTACAACGCTGTGCGCGGCCATGGTGGCATTACGGCGCGCGTGGTTACTGGAGGGCAAATCCGGGTAGGTGATGAGATAAGTGTTGCCGACAGCTAGAGAAAACTGGCGAGCTGCACGCAGCTCGCCAGGCTTGCTCCTATCGCTGTTCGGCCCAGATTACACGGGTGACATGCCGGATACCATTGGCGTCGATGCGCAGAAAGGTCTCGACATTGCCGCGACGACCAAGCGAAATGCCCCAGCCAATATCCCCGTTGGCGCCGACTCTGTTGCAGCCTTTTCCGGGTGGTGCGTTGCAGCCCTCATCTCCCGTATCCGCCGTTGACTGGCTGTAGGAATCATAGGAATCGAGGTGTTCGTAAATTGCTTCCAGCTGATCGTAGTCGTGTTGATTGGGATAGGGGTACGGCGGATCCTGATAATCCATGCACGACAGGAGAGTGCCGTTGTTGAAGTCCTCGTCCTGATGATCCAGACCGACATTATGGCCCAACTCCTGGCAGGTAACGCTCTGCCTCCAGGCCGGCGTATTGTAGAAGCCTTCTGAGAAATAGGTATCGTTCATCTTCGTGTAGCCGGTGAAGATATGTCCATTTGCATCGATGGAGATACCCGCGACGCCAAGCCAACCTGTTCGCCCGTATTCCAGGTTACAGATTCGTAATGAGCCCTCCCCGCCCGCGCAGCGCCGCCGGATTTGCTTGTCAGTGGCGCCGGCTTCTTCCACCATGTTCATGACGCTGGATAAGCTCCAGTCCGCCACGGCCTGCGTCACGTAAGCATCCCAGTCGCTGGTGGTGCTGTTGACGATGATCAGATCGAAAGAAGGCGTGGTTCGCGCCCAGTGGTAGTCGCCCCAGCTATGTTCCGCATGAGCCATATTCGACAGAGAGAAAACGGCGGTGATCGTTACCAAGATTTTTTTCATGTCCTTGCCTCCAGGCTGTAACGATTGGAAGAGTGCGTCGGGTCCAACCTTGAAGTTGCGTAGTCCGTCGCACAGAGGGTGTCCACGATTAATCCCGAGCATCGAGGAGCGACTCGATTGTAAGTGATCTTTAGCTGAAGGTCAGAAGACTATCGTTGGGCTTGTGATTGCAGGCACAGCGAAAACAATGTGCGGAATGAAATGTGCGAAGCTTCAGAAACATGAATGACAGGTGGATACCGCAGGGGAACTTTTCCATGACGGACGGCCAACTATTGACTCTTTGTGGCGAGCGAGACCCTCGTTTTTTAGTAGACGTTCAATGTCGCGCTGAGTAAAACGGGCAACACGGTCGAAATCGAATTTGTGAAAAGCATTCTTCGGTTTTTAGTTTTAAGTTGTGAAGTGACAGTGAGGCGAGTTTTGCCACCCCACTGTCGTCAGTCCGGTTGCCTACTGCTTCTCCTCGCGCGGATCATCGCTGGCGTTCAGGTAATCGATCCCCCAAGGGCCGGTCCCGTGCAACTGAATTACTGTCTCGC
The DNA here is from genome assembly GCA_026192395.1 of Proteobacteria bacterium 005FR1. GTDB lineage: Bacteria > Pseudomonadota > Gammaproteobacteria > Pseudomonadales > Cellvibrionaceae > WACF01. The sequence goes on along the minus strand of WACF01000001.1, from coordinate 3,345,628 downwards.
CTTCGGCGTAGCCGTACATGGGCTCACCGGCGGGCATCAAGGCCATGGCACCTGGCTCGAGAGCTTCGGTATCTTCACGGCTGAACTCTTCTCCCGGAGCCAGATGCAAGGTGCCCTCGAGCACCGTGACTCGCTCATCCTCGGGATGCGTGTGAGGCGCAAGCTCGAGTCCGTCTGGCAGACGCAGGCGAAGCGTGAAAGGCTCCTTCTTGGCGGGATCTCCCTCGATGATCGCCATCTCGGCACCACCTCCCAACGAGGCCGCGGGCTGCCACTCGAGCTCGTTGCTATCCACCATTACCGGCTCTTCGCCTTTGTAAACGTTCTGGTCCGCCCAAGCGCCCGCTCCCGATAGAGCACCAAGGAGTAAAGCAAATACTAGTCTGGACATAACACCCTCCCTATATTGCTTTGTCCAACGGGAGAACAATGCTATGCCGGCGCCCGGACAGATAAAAGACTGTGAGGTGTCAGCCCACAAAAATACGATTATTTCAGCGCTATCGCGTCTATGCTTCACTTATTCGCAGATACGCTTTCTCAGCGCATCATGCGCTTCCCTTTGCTGCGACACCAGGACGAAGCCGTAGAGTTTCAGCACGCGCATGAAGCGCAATACGTACTGACACTGCCCTGAAGGCGGGAGCCACTCGAGTATCCCTTTTGCACCCTTGCTGCGGTTCAGCGAGCGTTCGACACTGATCAGATTTACCGGATCGTTGGCAAACTGCTCGCGCTTGTCCTGGCTCCACTCGCTGGCGCCGTGATCCCAGGCCCATTTCAGCGGCACCACATGATCGATGTCGATGGCGGCAGGATTGTGAATCGCTTTGCCGGTGAAAGGCGAGATCCAGCGCCCGGCGACAACGCGACAACCGCGTTTGTCGAAGCGCACCGGTGCGGTGGACTGGGCGGCCAGCGCTTCCTGCCGCGAATTCTGACAATCGCCGTCTTCATCCGCCCAGCCGCTGCCGAAATGATCGCGTTCATAGTCATCGCGTACATCGCTTCGCGAGTTGCTCGGGGCGACGCCGCGAGGCAGTCGCCCACCGGCGGCGAGACAGGCTTCGATTGAGGGAAAGGGAACAAAATTTTTGGTTCGATCGAACCAAGGGCTTTCGCTAGTGTGGCAGATGCCGGAGCCGGACTGCTTCACCGCGGGACTCTGAGCATCGCAGGCAGCCGCCCAGCTGGCGGCAAAGACCAGCAACAGGACCGGCCCGATTCGGGTGTACTTCATACAACAACATCACAACCCAGATTGAACAGGGGCCAGCCGGGCCGGGTTACAACATCCTGTTAGTCGCGAGTATATGAAAGCCGATCGTAGAGGTGCAATTGTTGGTGGGACTGAAGAAATTGCTTTCGTCAGTCGACGAAACGCAGCAGCTCTTCCTCGGCCGCTTGCGAGAGATCCCGTGCAGTGCCGACGCGGTAGGACTCGCCACGTCGCTCAGGCTGCGCCATGTAACAGGCGCCCGCGGGTGGACCGGAAAGAGCTGCCGGTTTGCCCAGGGTGTTCGAAAAATCCAGCCGTCGGGCGAGCGCGACGAAAAGTCCACGCTGAGCGATGAAGGCGTACTCGGATTCCGTTTCGGGAAGATTTTCCTTCGCCCACTGAGAAAAACCGCGATTCCAACGGACGCCGCCAAACCGTTCCGGCTCGACGATGTACTGAAAATCCTTCACCGCCAGTTGCAGCACTACACTGCCGTTCATCTTGACGGTAATGGGCAGCAGACCAGTGGGTGAATCGGGAATAATGACGTCGTAGCGTCGATCCTCCCGCTGATGCCAGGCGTGCGCCACCGCGAAGCAGAACATATCGAACAAATGGCTGCACTGTTGCTGTTTGTTGGCGTAGCGGGAGATGGCGAGCAGGTCACCGCTCAGCGGGCAACCGATCATTACGCTCAGCGCTCCAGCGGCACCGGCGCAGCCGGACATGGGGTGGCGCTCCCATCGCCCGACCACGTCCGTGACCTTTTGGCCATCATGGACGAAGTCGATCTGAAATGCGTGTTCGGTATCTTCCATGCCAAGGCGAATGCGGTTCGCCTCGGGCGTGGTGATGATCAAACTGCGGATGTATTGGCTCTGACCATAGTCAGGATTGGGGGGCAGGTCCCTGGCGGAAGTCTCCGACACCAGCTTTTCTCTCTTACCAGATCTTGTTTACAGATAGTCGCAACAGCTGGCGCGCAGACAGCTGCGCGCCACGGCGGCAATGATACCACCCCGGACGCCGGACCCTCCGGTCACTCTTCCAGGTCCTGCCGGGCCAGAAAACGCGTCCCCCCCTCAGTGGCATTGAGCTGCCTGATTTCCCGCGGCGCGCCCTGCTCGTCGAAGATGACCTCGCCGATACCCGCGGCATTCCACAATCGCTCGCCGGCAGACCTTCCGGTTGGCAGACGCGGTGAAACCCGCATAGCCCGGCGCTTGGTAAACCAGTTCAGCGGCGACCAGGGCGCGTAAATCCAGCGGTTGATGCGATCGAGCCATTCCAGCAGTACCGGTGGAAACTCGTTTTTGATCCCGCTGCTGGTGATCTGCCAGATGCGCGGGTTATCCGGCCGGCGTCGCAGACGCACATCGTAAGCGAAGGAATAGTGCACATCCCCCGACAGAATGGTGAAGTTTTTCGGTGTGCCGGAGTGCGCGAAGATGTTGAACAACACACTGGCCGCACCGCGATGGGCCATCCAGTTTTCCGCATCCACCAGCAGCGGCCTGCCGAAAAAAGTGAACACCCGCTGGATGACTTCGATCAGCTTTACGCCGAACATGGGCGCCGCCGAGACCACCACCACCGATTGCTGTCCCATGATGTTCTGCTGAAATTCCGTCAGTGCCTCCCAGTCCATCAGACCGGAGGGCCGTCCACGGGAGATCTCGCTGCGCCAGCGGCGAGTGCGGGTGTCCAGTACCACGAGCATCGGCGATGTATCGAGGCTGTAATTCCAGCTGTTGAATCGGAATAACCGCTCGATCAGTACCGACTGGCGCCGCGCAGGAAGCAGGCCGTTCTCTTCGCCTCGGCGCAGCATCCTTTCCGCCCGGGTCACCAGTGTTCTGTACCTCGAGGGCGCGTTGCCCCAGGCCTGGCAAAGCAGATAGGCAATCAGCGCGTTGCCAACGATGCGTCGAGACAGGGGATGTTCGTAGGCAGTCGCCTCCCAGAGTGCCGACAGGTTCCAGTCATCGGTGATGTCGTGATCGTCGAAGATCATGTAGTTGGGGATGTGCGCCATCGCCCGCGCCGCACGGGGTAAAGTGGCGACAAAGGCATTCAGGTTTTTCGTTTCGTTGGTATAACGCTGGCCTTCCTCATCACCGAGCACCGGATCGGTGGGGCGGATGAAAGCCCAGCACAGTGGCGACCACACCAGCAGATAGATGGCCAGCATTTCGTTAAGCGAGATCAGATGATTCTGCGCATTAGCGGTAGTGAACACCGGTTTGCGCGCCCCGCCAATGAAACGCTCCACCAGCGCTTCGTTGCTTTCTGTTTTCGGTAACAGCTTGTCGCGGTGGTAATAGGTCTGAGGATGCTCGCGCAATGCCCGACTGTCGACGGCCACACTGCCTTCCAGCTTCTCCTCGAAAAGGCCGAGGCTTTCGATCAGCGCATGGATCGCCCGCAGCATCGGACCGGCTACGTCGTCCGCATAGACCTGATCGCCACTCATCATCATCAAGGCCGCTCGAGCCCCGGGATCCTTGCCGGCTTTCCGCAGCTCCGCATCGAGACGCACCAGACCGTCCTCGGTGGAGTGATGCGGTCGTCGACAGGAACCGTGGTAAAGACGATCGATGCGGCTCTTGATGACGAAATTGGGCCGCTGCTCACCGGCCATGCAAAGATGGGGCGCCCAGTCGCGAATCCAGCTTGGAGACTGGTCGCCAGCGGCGTTGATCCCGAGGTCATATTCGATCACCTCGTCGCTGGGGAGCGGATCGCTGAAGGCGACATTGATGAGATAGAGAAAAGCGCGCGCGCCCAGCGGCAGCTCCCAGGCCTCCTCTTCCTCACGCAAGAGGCGGTCGAACAACACCCCGCCGTCGCTCGCCAGCAGCCGCAGCCGCCAGGACTGCGCGCGGGACGCTACCAGCCACAGCACCAGGCGGCGCCGTTCGACACGGCGCAGGACAGGACCGGCGAGCACCGGCGGCAGCGGCTCGGCATTAACCGGGCATTCGTTGGCTGGTGCATCATCGGCTTCCGGCACGCCGTACTCCCGGGGGTCACTTGGCAGGGTCACATGGAAAGAGATGGAAAGCCATCGAGCCCCGGTTTCGAGTGGGCACGCCCGGGCGATGTTCCCACGCGGGCGCCCTGCCCTCAACCGGGGTCCCACCCCTGTATTCAAGTTGTTGTAAGCAGTACGCGGATGTATCTTGACCGCTTCCAACCCGCAATCCGGCAATGTCACCCAGCTTTGCTCAGGTGAAATATCAGGGAAACGATCATGGTCAAGAACGCCTTCTGCTGCCGACTGCCCTTCTCCTCGCTCTCGCTCCACTTCCGCCTTCTTTGTTGCTGGTTGATGATTACGCTGGTGACCTTTACAGCAGCCGCTAGCGCACAGGAAGATGCCCGGCAGGAGGCTGGCAGGGACCTCGAAGGGTTCGAGACCTATCTCGATGGCGTCATGACGGCCCAGTTCAACGACTGGAAGCTGGCGGGCATGACCTTCGCGTTGGTACGCGACGGCAAGCTGGCTCTGTCGAAAGGCTACGGGCTGGCGAGTGTCGAAAGCGGTCGCCCGGTCGATCCGGCGACTACCCTGTTTCGGCCGGGCAGTGTCTCCAAGCTCTTTACCTGGACTGCGGTCATGCAGCTGGTCGAACAGGGTAAGATCGACCTGGATGCCCCCGTGAGTAAGTACGTACACCAGTTCGATCTGCCGGAGGCCTTCGGCGCTCCGCTGACCATGACGCATATCCTCACCCACAGCCCCGGCCTCGAAGACGGTGGGCTCGGTTTTCTGTTCCAGGACGAGGCCGGCGATCTCGTTCCCCTCGAGGAATCCCTCGCCGCCCATATCCCCACCCAGGTCCGGGAGCCCGGCAGCTATTCGGCATATAGCAACTGGGCCACTGCCCTGGCGGGTCTGGTAGTCGCCAACGTATCGGGGATGAGCTTCGAAGACTATGTGAGAACCAACATCCTCGAACCCATCGACATGCGTTATGCCAGCTTCGAGGAGCCACTCCCGGAGAACCTGGCCGAGCACATGGCCCAGGGTTACACGAGCAGATACGGCGGCATCGTTCCGCTCGGTTTCGAATTCATCGGTAATTTCGGCCCGGCGGGATCGCTGTCCGCCTCCGCCGAAGCCATGGCCAACTTCATCATCGCCCACGTCAATGAAGGTGCGTACCAGGAAACGCGAATCCTGGAGCCGGACACCGTGAAGCTGATGCACTCCCGGCTGTTCGGACACGACCCACGGGTGGCGGGAATGGCTCATGGCTTTTACGAGATCTTTCTGAACGGCGAGCGTTTCGTTGGCCATGGCGGCGACACCATCGCCTTCCACTCCCTGCTGTTGATACATCCCGAGACGGGCTTCGGCTTCTTCCTTTCCTTCAACACCCCGGAGGGCGCCCGGGCCCGCGCTGCGGTGGCGGCGGCGATCATCGACTGGTTCTTCCCCGAGACGCGCGGCGTATTGCCCGCCGAACCCGCTGAAGTGCTCGCTGGCAGCCAGGAGCGAATCGCCAAAGTCGTTGGCGCGTATCGTCTGAACCGCCGCAGCTTCACTCAGCTCGAAGGGGTGTCCGCCCTGGCGGCGGATGTCACTGTCGCTCCGGCTGGGGACGGGCAGATCACTGTTCCCAGTGCCACGGGCGGAGCGCTGTTCAACGAAGTCGAGCCCTGGGTTTTTCGCCAGCAACTGCGTCAGGACAAGCTGGTATTCGAAACTGATGACGAGGGCAATGTGACCCACGCCTTCATCGATGCCAGCCCGGTTATGGTGCTGGATAAACTGACCTTCTGGGAAATGGCCTCCACACACCAGTTGATCATGGTGCTCGCTCTGCTGGCTGCTTTATTCGTGCTGATCAATGCGATCCGCAACCACGGCAAGATTTCCGTCGGTGGCGGAGCGAAGTGGGCGAGGCGCAGCCTGATACTCGCCTCAGCAAGCTTCATTGCTTTTGCACTGGGAATCGGTTTCGTCATTGCCGCTGCTCAGGTGGAGCAGATCATTTTCGACTTCCCTCCGCCCGGAACCGCCGTGGTCCTTGCGTTGGCCCTGCTGGGCAGCTTGTTCACACTGGGCTCGTTGGCGGGTCTGATCCCGGTGTGGCGGTCAGGCGATTGCAATGCCTGGCAACGCATTCGCTACTCCTACGTAACCGGCATATTCATGCTGCTGGTTCTGGTGCTTGCCTACTGGAATCTGCTGGGCTGGAACTATTAGGTTCGACAAACAGAATGCATAATGACGAGGACGAACTGCCTGACCTGCGCGACGGCCTGAATCGGCAGGAGCGCATCATCCTGTACTGTCTGCACGAAGCGCAGAAAGAATTAGCCGGCCGCGAGGTGCCTACAGTCATGCTTTACGGCCGCGTGCTTGAGCACATCGATATCAGCGAAGAGGAATTTCAAACCGTGTTGACGCGGCTGATGGGACAAGCGTCTGAAGATTGAGAAAGGGACAGAGGAGAAAGGACAAGAGACGGCCGGCTGCCGTCTCTTGTTGTTTGAAGGCTTGCCTCAGTTTCCGGATGCGGCGATCAGGTTCCAGAAGTCGCACTGATGACGCGCCGCGAAGTCGCTGGTCAGTTCCGGGGTGGGCGGCTCAAGCGACATTAACAACTCGAATTGCTCACCGAAGCGAATCCAGAACGGCGAACCCCAACCATTGGGGCTGGAATACTTCGCAAAATTGCTCCAGTAGTTGACCATGTGGCCGGCAAGAGTCTGTTGCTCCGCGTTCAGCAGTGGCGGCAAGCCATTCTGGACATCCATCAGGTACTGAATCTCCGTAGTGTGAGCTGCACCAAATGGAAAGCTGACGGGCGGCAAGCTGGTCATCGGCGCATTGGGGTCGGCAAACTCGTAGCCGTAAACGGGCACATGCTCTGACAGCAGGCGCATGGAGGTCAGCGAGTTACAGGCGAAGAGAAAGTCGGTACCCAGGGCAGAGAGCGCTTCTGATGCACTCGGATAATTGGCCACCGGATACTGCGCTGCAATGATCGGCGCCACTTCCGCCGGAAACCCGATTTCGGTAATCGACTGCACGTAGTTGGCGGCGGTGACAGGCTTGCCCTGCAGCTCAAAAAGCAGCGCAGTAAACAAGGTGTATTCATCGGCAGTGGTGCCCTCGACCACTGGCACCTTGTTGAAGTCACCGGACTGCAGCGCGCCGAGAACCGATTGCGGCAGCACCGCTCCATCCACGATCGGCAGCCAGCCCAGCGCACCCGGATCCTGGTTGGCAAGGATCTGCTCCACCGGCAGGCTGCGCAGACAGGACAACGACTGATCCGGGCAACCGGCCTTCGCGGCGATGCTCAAACCGAGGAACTCCCACTCGAACAGTCCGGGTTGCTCGAGGAGATAGGCACCGCTCTGAATGATCGCCCGGTCGAACAGACCTGCGGATTCAGGTGAAGCGAGATGGGCGTGCACGCTCAGTCCACCGGCAGACTCCCCGAAAATCGTTACTCGATCCGGATTGCCGCCAAAGCTGGCGATGTTGTTCTGCACCCAGTGCAGTGCAGCCTGCTGATCCATCAGCCCGTAATTGCCGGACGCGCCCGCTTCGGCGGTCAAGGCCGGGTGCGCCATGAAACCGAGAGCACCAAGACGGTAATTGACCGTAATGACAATCACCCCTTCCTCGGCGAGACGCGCCGGGTCGGTGGCGGCACCTGATCCCGAGGTAAACGCACCGCCATGAAACCAGACCATTACCGGCAGGCCGCCAAAAAATCGTGCGAGTCGCGCTTCGCTGGGCTGGTAAATGTTCAGATAAAGACAATCTTCGTTGACGCTGGAGGAACCGAAGGGAGACGGCAGCTGAGGACAGCTCGCCCCCGTTTGCGTGGCCGCGTAGGGACTCGCCAGTTCGGTGACCGCCTGCGGCGCTTTCCAGCGCAGCTCCCCCACAGGAGGCTGGGCAAAGGGGACCCCGAGATAGGCCGCGCCATAGTCGGTTTCAACGCCGGTAATCTCGCCGACCGGCGTCCGAACGGCTGGATCGCCATAAGCTGCCGAAGCGGCAAGCGAGACACCCAGCAAAAAAATGGTGCTCGCGCGCTGCATGCTACGTCCAAGTGATTGTAGCAATCGATACATACTAACCTCCGTCTTAGAGAAACGTCCTTGGAAAAACAACCAGGACAACAAATGGCCCCGCGGGCCAACAACAATCCATTCCAACAAAACCGATAGTGCGAACGCAGCTTGCTGGCCGTTTTCCAGTTAAGACGCGCATCCCTGCTTCGACTCGGCAACGATCATTGGCTTACATCTTCTGCAGCTTTCCAGAGCTCTGCTTTTTAGTGCATCGCGATATCGTCATCAATAACAACAGCGGCGTGTTTTTCCGAATCAACGCGGCTAATGCCATTCGTGAGATTTTTCTCGAGCAAGCGAGCTTCGCGACGCGTTTGTGAGGGCTCAGGCAAGCTGGTGATTGGCTGGCAAATCTCGCGGGGAAATGGCAATGGTCCTCAGGCAGGCGTATGATTCCTGCCCCCGCGCCCGACAGCGGCAAAAACGAAGTGTGGACTTTTGAATGAATGAACTACCGAGCTGCCCAGAGTGCAAAGGCACTTACACCTACGAAGATCGCAATCTGTTGGTGTGTCCGGAGTGTGGCCATGAATGGACAGGAAGCGGAGACGCTCGGTCCCTGGCCGACGAGCTGGTCGTCAAAGACGCCAATGGTGCCCAGCTGGAGCAGGGCGACACCGTGACGGTAATCAAGGACCTTAAGGTGAAAGGCTCCTCAGCAGTGGTCAAGGTGGGCACCAAGGTGAAGAATATCCGCCTGGTCGAGGGTGACCACAACATCGACTGCAAAATCGATGGCATCGGTGCAATGAAACTGAAGTCTGAATTCGTCAAAAAAGCCTGACGACTCGCGAATGTATGCGGTTGCTGCTGTCCCGACTAGGGATCTATCTAGCCACTAACGCTGACCTTTCACCGCCATCTCGATTGAGTAGACGCTCGGTCGGGCAGTGATGTAGAGGGTCTGGTGATCCTTGCCGGCAAATGCCACATTGGTGGGCATGGGAGATATTTCTATTAGCTCGATTTGCTCGCCTGCCGAATTGTAGATGGCCACGCCTTCCCTCCATGTGGTGTAGAGATTGCCCTTTTCGTCCAGGGTCAGACCATCCGAACCGGAATCAACGAAGTCCTTTTTCGGGCCCAGTGATCCGTCCTCTTGAACATCGAAGATGAACACTTTCTGCAATGCCGTGTCGGCGATGTAGATGTGCTTGTTATCCGGCGTGCCGATGATGCCGTTTGGCTTGCTCATGTCGGACACCACTCGCCGCAATTCACCCCCATTCGGCGGCAGGTAGTAAACGTGCTCGCCATCCTGGGTGAGATTGGCGGGATCACCGTAGTTCGGGTCGGTGAAGTAGATGCCGCCTTGGTCGTCAATCCACAGGTCGTTGGGGCTGTTCAGCGGCTTACCCCGGTAGCTGTCCGCCAGCACCGTGATGCTGCCGTCGGGGGACATTGCGGTCACTCGCTTCGCACCGCCCTCACAGGCAATCAGACGGCCTTCATCGTCAAAGGCGAGACCGTTGGCACGGTTGGTGTTTTCCCGCACCACGCTTAGTCTTCCGTCGGTAGTCAGTTTATGGATACGGCTGTTGCCGAGATCGGTGAAGTAGAGATTGCCTTGTTCGTCAGCGACCGGCCCTTCGGTGAAGGCAAAGCGGTCCTGAACACGTTTCAGCTCGGCGTCTGATGCAACCGGATTTCCCGTAACTTCCTGCGCCAGCAGTGTTGAATGCATGCAAATCGCGATTGCGCCTGTGACAGCGGCCTTCCAGTTCACGATCATGGTCACGATCCTCATTGGTGATTTTTTGACTCCCCGAAAAAGCTATGCTCTGGCGCCCGGGAAATCCTTGACCGCCCCAAGAATCTGCCGGCAGGTGATCTGGCCGACCAGCTTGCCGTTCTCGACCACAGGACGACGGCGGTGCTTGTTTCTGAGCATGTCGCTCGCCACGGTGAGGATGTCATCGCCGGCATTGGCCGTCACCACATTGCACGTCATGTATTCCTCGACTTTGCCGACCGCCGTCCGCTCATCGTAGGTGGCGCTTAGTATGGCCTCCAGACAGTCCAGCTCCGACAATATCCCGATCAGATGATTTTGAGAATCCACGACACAGAGACCGGATATTTTGTGCTCTCGTATCACTGAAATCGCTTCAAACACATCCGCTTGGCCGCTCAACCTGATCGGGTTCCTGTCCATATAGTCTTTTACAGCGACAGATCCGAGCATGTGGTGGTCCCTCCGAAATAGCCCCGATATGAATTTATCGATCATACTGAATGAGCTATTCCCTTGAAAGGTAGCTCCCGCAATGCGTCCCGAGATTGGGTAGCGTCTCGGCGCGCGTTTCATTTAGTTGCAAAACATCGGTGTGAGGGTAAATCTTCGGGGCCTTGGCGAGGGGGCGACGCTGAATCTCGTCGACGGCATGCGGGTAATCGGCACAAACGTAAACAGTTTTCTGCCCCAGATCGCCATCGGTAGGATGGACATCGTAACTGACGGTGCAGCCGCACTTTACGGTTCCGCCGCGGTAGCCGGTGTAGTTAACTTCGTGCCAATCAAATCCTACGACGGCATCAAAGTGCAGGGTTATACCCAGGGCGACGACGAAGGCGACTACGAGGACTACCAGTTCTCGATGCTGACGGGAACGCAATGGAAGGGCCTCGACATCGTCGGCGCGGTGGAGTACCGCAGAAACGGTCGCTTGAGAATGATCGATCGCCCCGAACAGATGAATGCAGGACTGACATCTTCGAGTACCCCGAACCCCGGTCGTTACCTCGTGCCCCAACGGGACGAGAACGGGCAGCTCACCGGTGAAACTGTCACCAAGTCCGATCCAAATTGCGGCGGCAAACGACAAGACCCCACCGAAGAAGGCAACAATCCCACTGGCTTCACATTCGGCGGCCAGTGCTGGTTCGACTTCGGCGAGTTCTGGGATTATCGAGCCAAACAGACGCAGGTGAATGCCTTCGCCAACATCAGCTACCAGGTGAGTTCCGACTTTTCCTGGAATGCGCAGTGGAACTATTACAATCGCCGACCCGAGAATCGCGGGTCCCCTTCGAACCCGGGCGGCCGGACCTCCGAGCTCCCGACCGTCAGGGGGGAGTTGCCTGGCAACCCTTTCCGCGCGGTAGATGCTAACGGCAATCCGCTATTCGCTCAGGATGCAAACGGTGACGGTATACCGGACCGCGATTCCAGTGGCCAGGTGATACTTGACCCGAGCGGCATTGCGTTCAATGAGGACGTAAACTTTGCCTCCTGGCGTCCCTGGGGGAAACACGGCACTTTGCCCTCGCAGTTGGGCAGTGACGGCGCAAGTCACGGCAGAGGTAACATAACCGGCTGGCGCGCTGCGCTGTCCAGTGATTTCACAGTGCCCTACGTGGAAGGCTGGGAAGGCCATGCGGCCTACACCTATTCACGAAGAACGGACGAAAGCCGGCTGAACAACTTCAGTTTCAACGCCATTGCCAATGGATTGAACTGCGACGTGCTGAACGCTCCCGACAGTTGTTTCAATCCGTTTGTGTCCACCGACCCATCTACTTTGAACACTCAGGCCCTGGTCGATTCCACATACGTCCAGCATCGTCAGCTCGAAGAAACCGAGCTGCAGACTTTCGACTTGGTTCTCAACGGGCGCATTCCGCTGGGCAATTTCGAGTTGCCGGGAGGGCCGGTGGGAGCTGCGGTCGGCTTTCAGCGGCGCGAGAATTCTTTCGACAATACGCCGGCGTTGCACAGTCTTCTCGGAGATCAGTTTATCGGCGCTCAACTCGCACCGGTGTCCGATGGCAGAAGCGTGAATGCATTCTTTGCCGAGCTCGCGCTGCCCCTCCTGAACAATCTCGAACTGTCCCTGGCGGTTCGGAACGAGGACTACAGTACCGGGCAAAGTTCGACGGATCCCAAATACGGCCTCGTTTACACCCCTCTCGACAACTTGGTGCTGAGAGCAAGTGCAGGGACCTCGTTTATCGCTCCGACCCTGGACGATCTGAACGCTCCCGAATCTTGCGGGCTTACCAACGTTTCCGACCCATTTACCGTTTTCGCCGCATTCACGGCCAGTTGTTCGCGTGGCAATCCCGACTTGGTGCCGGAATCGGCGGATACGCTGAGTGCGGGCTTTACCTGGACCATAATGCCGAGCATGACGCTCGACTTTGATTGGAGTGAAACCGACTTCACCGACCGAATCATCACCACCACAACCGAAGATGTGCTTGCGGCGGATTATTTCAACTTCCAGCAGGCCTATGGAGCAGTACCCGGGGGCACACTGCCTACGCTGGCCCAGGTTGCGGAGTGGGTGTCGGATCCGCGCTCCGATCCACGCATCGTCCGAAATCCGAATAATCTTGAGCAGATCGACCGGGTTATCAGTGGCCGCCTGAACGCCTCGTCCATGTTCGTGCGAACCTATGATATGAAATTTAACTATTTCTTTGATTTGGGTGGCGCATTTGGACTGAAGGACCTCATGGACATCGATGACATGGGCGCGATCAATCTAGCCCTCAACGCAACCTACATCGACGAATATACCTATCAACTCTTCCCCGACCGTCCGATGGTCGATGGTGTTGGCCAACAGAACAACGGCACAGGCGCGGTACCACCGCTACCGCAGTGGAAAGGCAACCTGAGCCTGGGCTGGGTAGGCGGTCAGCATAGCCTCAACTTCACCGTCCACTACATCGACGAAATTGTCTTCGATGCAAACAAGTTCAGCTTCCAGCGATTCCTGCCATACAGCAATTATCGTGACGTGGACGTCTTGCGTGCATCGACGATCACCGACGCAGCTTACAACTTCAGTCAATTCGAACGACTCGGCGGGGAATTTACGTTCACCATCGGTGCGCGCAACCTGTTCGACCGCGAACCGCAGAAAGTGCCAATGTTGGGCGGTATGGAATCGATGCTCTACGATCCGACCGGCCGCATGCTTTACGCGCGCGTTACTTACGAACTCTAGTAGTCGCACCCCTAAACACAAGGGCGCCCACCGGGCGCCCTTCGTTTTTCCGGACCGACCATCTTTCATGTTTTCCCCTGGTGTGCGCTCCCCTTGGATTTCTGCGCCAAGCTGGCATGGTAACCGCCAGAACACGAAGAGGCCCGCAACGGTGCCGACAGCGCAGGCAACAAGGGTGTGATCTTCAACACCTCACCATTTCAGATGGCATCGCCAATGGCACCGAAGCGATGAAACAGTCGCTGGTGTCCCGCACTCATTCCAACAGATCCCGGCATTATCTTCCCGCCCTTGGGCGTCTGCCTGCGATCACATTGAATGGAAGTTGAATGATCCCTGGAGGCGGTCGTGCAACAGGGCGTCGGCAAGGGCGCTGAAAGCTTGCGATAACAAAACTTTTCCAAGTCCTCCAGCGTGCACCGGACGGGCGCTTTAGGCCTGATCAGTCGCCTTCCCCAGCCGACCCGGCCTTGCTCCCTTTGACCTCGACCGACACCTTTGCTAGGTTTTGGTCCGACCAATTTGGTCCGACCACTGTGGCCGGGCCACTCGACACCACGAACAGGACTCACCGCAGCCATGAGCAGCATCACCCGAAGCCATGAAATCGCCGCCGTATTGCGCACCGAGATCCTGCGCAAGCAATACCGTCCCGGCGAGCGCCTGCCCTCCGAGCGGGATCTGGCTGGCCGCTTTCAAACGACCCGCGGCGCGATCCGCGAGGCGCTTAAGCAATTGGAGCAGCTGGGCATCATCGACATTCAACCGGGCGGTGTTCGCGTCCTGCCGAAGGAAGAGGCCAGCCTGGAGATATTGAGTCATCTCATGGAACTGGAAGGGCCCAAACCCAAGATGGCGGACGATTTTCTTCAGGTCTTCGAGGTGCTCTGCGTTCTCAGTGCGAAGCGCTCGATTGCCGTGGCCGACGAGGACCGGCTGAGCTTTATCCAGGAACAGATCATGAAGATGAAGGCTGATCCCGGCAGTAAAGAGCTCATGCGCGAATGCTGGACCGCATTGTCATCCTGCTTTCTCGCAATCACCGACAACCTGGTGATGCGGCTAATCATCAATGGGCTGAAAGGTCAACTCGCTGTCGCCATGTCAGGCGTCCAGACCAATCACCCGGTCGACGTGAAGCGCATGACGAAGATTCTGAACGGAATGAACCGGGCGGTAAAAACCCGCAACCCGGAAATGATGGGCAGCTTCGTCGGCCAGTACTTCGAGTGGGTGCGGGAAGTGACCATCGAGAATTTCTCCAGCCATCAAGCCACCGCAGCAACCGGAAGTTGATCATGCCCCGCAAGTCCGAAGATGCATTGACCACCGATGACAAGCTCGTCGCAGACAAGGCCCAAGATGACGCCCGAATCTCCGCTCCCGGAGCGAAGCGGCGTTTGTCCCGGGCACTGAAGCATCGCGCTGTCGCTCCGACCGCAATTCTGGGAGCGGCCGTGGCGCTATCCGCCTGGCTGATTATCGCGCGGCCCAGCGTCGATCCGGTCGCGGTCGATCCGCCGGTCACAACCATCAGGACCACCACTGTCGAGAGCGGCAGCATCACCCTGACGGTATCGTCCCGCGGCAAGGTACAGCCGGCGGTCGTATCTGAGATGTCCGCCTCGGTCAACGGCCCCGTCACCTGGATTTCGCCTGCCCTGGTGGCCGGTGGCTACCTGAAGAAGGGCGAGGAGGTTCTGCGCATCGAGGCAAGCGACTATGAAACCGCACTGGAAAAAAGCCGGGCGGCGCAGCGACAGGCGGAAGCGGAAGCCCGGCACGCGGCCAGGGAGCTGGAGCGCATCAGCGATCTGGCCAAGCGAAAACTGGCCAGCGATTCCGAGCTGCGCAATGCCGAGCGAACCGCGGAGGTCGCCGCTGCCCGGCTGACAAATGCCCAAGCCGATCTGAAGCAGGCTCAGATCAATCTCGATCGGACCGTGCTGACGGCGCCCTTCAACGCCATCGTCCAGAATCGCAACATCGAGCTGGGCCAAAATGTTTCGCCGGGTCAGTCAGTGGCCACCCTGTATGGCGCCGAAACGGTGGAAGTGAAACTTCCGCTCGCCAACCGGCAACTCGGCTTTCTGACCATACCGCTCTTCCTCCGTGGCGCACTCCCGGACGATGAAGCGCCCGAGGTGCTGCTCACCGGAACCTATGCCGGGGAGCAGCACTTTTGGGTCGGAAAACTGCTGCGCACCGAAGCCGGGCTCGACGCCAGTAACAACACTGTGCAAGCCATCGTGCGCGTCGAGCAGCCCAAGGGGCCGGCCGACGCCGACCGCGAAGGTTCAGGCACCATTCCCCTGCCCATCGGCCTGCTGGTGGAAGCTGAAATCACTGGCAAAACCGTCGATGACATCATCGCCCTGCCCCGCCACGTGATCCGCAAGAACAATCAGGTGCTGGTGGCGACACCGGAAGACACGCTGCAAGTGCGCGTAGTGGACATTTTGCGACTGGAAAGCGAACGCGTGTTGATACGCGGCGGCCTCGAACCCGGCGAACGGGTGATCGTGTCACCCATTCAGGCGGTGGTGGACGGCATGCGCATCAAAGTGGTGAATGAGCAGGCCGCCCAGCCCTGAGCGAAGCCGACAAACAAATTCAAACGGAATCTGCACACTCATGAAGTCGATCATCGCCTGGTTCGTCAACAATCCCGTCGGCACCAATCTGTTGATGTGGATCTTTCTGATTGCTGGCGGCCTGAGCTTTCTGTCCTTGAACCAGGAAGAATTCCCCAACGTGGACATGGGCACGATTCAGATAACCGTGCCCTACCTGGGGGCCTCACCTCAGGAAGTCGAGCAAGCCGTTTGTCTGCGCATCGAAGAGGCTTTGCAAAGCACGCAGAACATCGATCAGATGAACAGCCGTGCATCCGAGGGCATGTGCAGCGTTACCTTGCAAATCGAGCAGGGCGCGGAACTCAACCGGGTGCTGAACGAGGTCAAGAGTCAGGTGGACGGCATTTCCACCTTTCCCGAAGAGACAGAACAGCCCGTGGTCGCCGCCTTGAGTCCGACCGCCCATGTTATCTCCCTGGCCTTGGTCGGCAATGCGGACGATTTCGCGCTTAAAGGTATTGCCGAGAAGATCCGCGAAGACCTCATCGACATCGACGGTATCTCGCAGGTGGAGGTCAGCTATCTGCGGCCTTTCGAAATCTCCATCGAGGTACCGGAACTCACCTTGCGCCAGTACGACCTGAGCCTGGAACAGGTGGCGAACGCCATTCGCCAGTCCTCGCTGGACATGCCAGGCGGCACTCTCAAGACCGAAAGCGGCGAGATTCTGTTGCGCAGCCTCGGGCAGGCATACCGGGGCGAGGAGTATGGAAACATCATCATCCGCTCGATGCCCGACGGTTCAGAGCTTCGCTTGCGTGACATTGCCAATGTCCAGGACGGCTTTCAGGAAGGCTACCTGAACGCGCAACTCAATGGCCGCAACGCCGCATTGATCCAGGTCTTCAAAGTAGGCGAGGAGGACATTGTCCGCTCCGCCACGGCAGTCAAACGCTACCTGAAAAATCGCCGGGCGACGCTGCCACAGGGTCTGGAACTGATCGTCGAATCCGACAGCGCCAAAAGCCTGCAGGAGCGAATCGAGGTGGTCGCCGACAACGCTTATTCGGGGCTGGTGCTGGTGCTGATCCTGCTCGCACTCTTCCTTCGCTTCAGGCTGGCCATCTGGGTCGCTGCGGGAATTCCCATCGCAATCTTCGGCGCGATGATGTTTTTTCCGAGTCTGGGTATCACCTTCAGCACCATGACCATCATGGCTTTCATTCTGGTGCTGGGCATCCTGGTGGACGATGCCATTGTGGTCGGCGAACGGGTTCATGCCCACGAAGCAATGGGCAAGTCGCAGACCCAGGCCGCTATCGATGGCACGCTGGAAGTTTCCACCCCGGTGGTTTTCGGTGTACTCACCACCATCGCGGCCTTTCTGCCGCTGCTGTTATTGGAGGGACCGATGGGCGGGTTCTTCGGCGTGATCGGTGCCGTGGTGGTGCTGTGTTTGATCGCCAGCCTGATTGAAGCCCAATTGATTCTGCCCTGCCATCTCGCCCATCGCAAAACCTCCGGTTACTGGCTCGAAGGCTCCGCCCTGGTCACTCGCTGGCAAACACTGCAAGCGGGCATTGCCAGTGCACTGGAGCGTTTTGCCGACTCGGTGTACCGAAAATATTTGTGTGTGGTGGTTGAGCATCGCTACGCAACCTGGGCAACCGCGACGGCGGTGATCCTGCTCACATTGACCCTGGTGGCCAGTGGACGGGTGATCTTTCAGTTTCTTCCCGCCGTGGAAGGCGACGTGATCTATGCCAGCGTGCAAATGCCGGAAGGCGTGGCCGCCGAGGTAACCGAGAGTGCGGTTGCGCAACTCGAGAGAGCCGCGATCGAACTGCGCGAGGAATTGCACACGGCGCTGCGCGCAGCCAAGGCCGATGGCGATGCGGACCAGGACACTCTCTCGCCGGTCAAACATATCCTGTCCGTCATCGGGCAGCCGGTATCGCGTAACAATGGTCCGGTTCGAGCCAGTGCTGGCGGCAGTCACATTGGCGAAGTCGCCATGTCGCTGAACCCCTATCTGGAACGTGGCGAAATCAGCTCCAACACGATCCGCGACCGGTGGCGGGAAAAAGTCGGACACATTCCCGACGCACTGGAAGTCAACTTCACCGCGGATTCTTTTTCCGCTGGCGATTCACTCAACTTCCGTCTGGAGGGCCGCAACGAAGAGAACCTGAAACGGGCGGCGAATGAACTCAAAGCCGAATTGAACAAGTTCCCGGGTGTTTACGACGTTTCCGACTCCTTCCGCGAAGGCAAACAGGAAGCGCAGATCACGCTGCGCGAAGAAGGTCGCTTTTTGGGATTGACGCTAAACGATGTGGCCCGTCAGGTGCGTCAGGCTTTTTACGGCGCCGAAGCGCAGCGCATTCAGCGCGGCCGGGACGACATTCGAGTCATGGTCCGCTACCCGGAAGACGAACGACAGTCCCTTGGCAACCTGGAAGACTTGTTGATTCGTACCCCGGACGGCTCCGAAGTGCCCTTCTCCAGTGTCGCTAAAATGTCGCTCGGCAATGGCTACTCCAGCATCAATCGCCGCGACGGTCGACGGATCATTACCGTGCGCGGCGACGTGGACCGCAGCCTGGTGACCCCGGAAGAAATTCAAAGTACGGTGCGTGCGAAGTTCGCCGAAAAATGGCGACGGGATTACCAGGTGAACGTCGCTCTGGGCGGCGAGGGCGAACAGCGCATGCGCTCTATGGCCGGGATTTTTACCACCTTTCCACTGGCAATGATCATCATCTTCGCGCTACTCGCCATTCCGCTGAAGTCCTACCTGCAGCCGCTGATTATCATGAGCGTGATTCCCTTCGGCGCCATCGGCGCCATCTTCGGTCACTTCCTCATGGGCGCGGAACTGGTGTTCTTCTCCCTGCTGGGCATCATCGCCCTGAGCGGGGTGGTGGTGAATGCGAGTCTGGTACTGGTGGTGTACATCAACCGCCAGGTTGATGAAGGAATGTCGCTGCGAGATGCGGTTTTATCGGCGGGCGTGGCGCGCTTCCGACCGATCTTTCTCACCTCCATCACCACCTTCATGGGTCTCATCCCGCTGATGCTCACCGCCAGCCCGGCCACCAGCTTCATCGTGCCCATGGCGATCTCGCTGGCATTCGGCGTGCTGTTTGCAACGATCATCACCTTGTTTCTGGTGCCCGCCCTGTTCATGATCCTGCATGACTTTGTCGTCCACAGAACGCATCGCGACGCGACGGCTCTCGAAGGCAGCGCTGGATAGCCGGCCCTTGCCGGCGCGATCCGCAATCCGCGTCGGCATTGGACGTTTCGCGCGCGGGCTGGCATGGTATCCACCTGAACGGTAGAGATCCCGGAGTTCACAATGAGCCAGGACGAAAAACGTCGCCATTCCAGCCCCATCGTGGACGGCATCAAGAAAGCCCCGAGTCGTGCGATGTTGCGCGCCGTTGGATTCAAAGACGCGGATTTCAACAAATCACAGGTGGGCATAGCCTCCACCTGGAGTATGGTCACTCCCTGCAACATGCACATCAATCAGCTCGCCGAAGAGGCCCGCAAGGGTGCCGACAGCGCAGGCGGCAAGGGCGTCATCTTCAATACCATCACCATTTCAGACGGCATTGCCAATGGCACCGAAGCGATGAAGTATTCGCTGGTGTCCCGCGAGGTTATCGCCGATTCCATTGAGACCGTGGCCGGCTGCCAGGGCTTCGATGGCTTGGTCGCCATCGGCGGTTGCGACAAGAACATGCCCGGTTGTCTGATCGCCATCGCACGTCTCAACCGGCCAGCGGTGTTCGTTTACGGCGGGACTATCCGCCCCGGACAGAACCACACCGACATCATCTCCGTGTTCGAGGCGGTAGGCGCGCAGGCGGAGGGCCGCATCAGCAAGGACGATGTGATCGCAGTGGAAAAGACGGCGATCCCCGGCCCCGGCTCCTGTGGCGGCATGTACACCGCCAATACGCTTGCCTCGGCGATCGAAGCACTGGGCATGAGTTTGCCCGGCAGTTCCGCCCAGGAAGCGGTCTCTGAACACAAGCGCGAAGACTGTCGCCGAGCTGGCGAAGCGGTTGTGAATTTGCTGGAGCGAGGGATCAAGCCGCGCGACATCATGACGCGGGAAGCCTTCGAAAACGCGATCACGATGGTGATTGCCCTCGGCGGCTCGACCAACGCAGTGCTGCACCTGATCGCGATGGCCGATGCGGTGGACGTGACAGTGTCGCTCGATGATTTCGCGCAGATCGGCAAACGAACCCCGGTGCTCGCGGACCTGCGTCCGAGCGGAAAGTATTTGATGTCCGAGTTGATCGACATCGGAGGTATTCGGCCGCTGATGAGGCGCTTGCTGGATGCAGGACTTCTGCACGGCGACTGTCTGACCGTGACCGGTCGCACGCTCGCGGAAAATCTGGCGGAGGTCGGCGACTACCCCGCGGGACAGGAGATCATTCGTTCCTTTGACAACCCGATCAAGCCCGACAGCCATCTGCGCATCCTGCACGGAAACCTCGCACCGGAAGGAGCGGTGGCCAAAATCACCGGTAAGGAAGGCACCCGCTTTTCCGGCATTGCACGCGTGTTCCATTCGGAAGAGGAAGCGATGGATCGCATCCTCGACGGGACCGTCCAGGCCGGTGAAGTGCTGGTGATCCGCTACGAGGGACCGAAGGGCGGCCCCGGGATGCGGGAAATGCTTTCCCCCACCTCCGCCATCATGGGCCGCGGCTTGGGCGATCAAGTTGCACTGATCACCGATGGCCGATTCTCCGGCGGCAGTCACGGTTTCGTGGTGGGGCATATCTCGCCGGAAGCCATGAACGGAGGACCCATCGCCATTGTCGAAGACGGCGACCCAATCACCATCGATGCGGAGCGGGATCAGATCATCCTGGAAGTCGAACACACGGAGATCGAAGCGCGACTTGCCCGCTGGACGGCTCCGCCGCCGCGCTACTCCCGTGGGGTTCTGGCCAAGTATGCGAAGAGCGTTGGCTCGGCCTCGCAGGGGGCGGTAACGGATCGGATCGAATAGTTACTGCGCGTTTCGGGGTCTTTCTAAACGATTCACAGGATGATTGGCTCAGTGCCATAGCCGTTTAGCCGACTATACTGACCAGTGGGTTCGCTTAACCGGGACCTTGAAGCTGTTCTCCAACTCAGCCAGGCACCACCAGCGGTTCGAATATCAGCGTATGCTTGTAGCCGCGCCACACAATAAAAACCGATGTATCAAAAGGGGACGATCAATGACAGCGATAACAACTTCTCGCACTGAGGGGGAAACTCAGGGCCACCTCGTCGGCTTCGGCTCCAAGCCGTACCGCACTTACGTGCTCGTCGCGCTGACGCTTATTTACATCCTGAACTTCGTGGACCGCGCCCTGCTGGCGGTCGTCGGCCCCGACCTGGTGCCCGACCTTGGGATTTCCGACACGGCATTCGGCCTTCTGACCGGTTTCGGCTTCGCCCTGCTCTATACGCTGGTAGGCATTCCGTTGGCACGCTTTGCCGATGTCGCCAACCGCGTGTGGATCATGACGGTCTGCGTGGCCCTGTGGTCGCTGATGACAGCGGCTTGCGGCCTGGCAACGGAAGTCACCATTGGCTCGATCACCATCGGCGCATTCTGGATTCTGCTGATGTGTCGCGTCGGCGTGGGCATCGGCGAGGCGGGTTGTACGCCGCCGGCCAATTCCCTGATCGCTGATTATTATGTGCCGCGCGAACGATCTCAGGCGCTGGGTTTCTACGCCATGGGCGTGACGCTCGGCACCATGTTTGCCAACCTGATCGGCGGCTGGGTCACCGATAACTTCGACTGGCGCACCGCCTTCTTCGTCGTTGGCCTGCCGGGCCTGCTGGTCGCGGTTGTCTTCAAGATCACGGTCAAGGAGCCGCCCCGCGGCTACACCGATCCCCCCGAAGCGGGGAGAAAGGAGCGGGCCGAACTGGGCGAAGCTATCCGCGAGCTGATGAACAAGCCGGCCTTCTGGCTGATGACCGCCGGCGCCACCATCGCCGCATTCTGCGGTTACGGCATCTCCTCGTTTCAATCGCTGTTTCTGGTGCGAACTTACGGGATCAGCACCGGTGAGGCGGCAATCTGGATCAACACACCCGTTGCCTTGTCCTCGGCCGTCGGCACATTCGCCACTGGCTGGCTGGCGACCAGGCTCTACAAGAAGCACCCGGGCGCCATCGCCTGGGTGCCGGCCGCGGGCCTTGCACTGTCGATTCCCTTTTATATCTTCGCCTTTACGAGCGAGACCCTGGCCTACGCGGCGATCGGTTTGATCATCGGCGGTTTCGTGAAGTACGGCTATTTGGCCGCCCAGTACACCATCGGCCAGGGCGTGGTGACCATGCGTGTGCGCGCGATGGCCACGGCGGTGTTGCTGTTTGTGGTCAACCTGATCGGCTACGGCTTCGGCCCGCTGTTCATCGGCGCAGTCTCCGACATCTTCTTCAATGTAGGCGTGGCCAATTTAGGGGTGGCAGCTGACGAACTGGCGCGAAACCAGTGCCATCCCGCCGTGGTTGGCAAGCTGAGCCAGAACCTGCAGGACGTTTGCGGACAGGTCTACGCCCAAAGCCTGCAAACCGCGATGGTGATTGTGGCTATCATGTACGCCGCCAGCTCCCTGTTCTTCCTGCTGACCTGGCGTCGGCTGGACAAGGACATGGTAGCGAGGGGATAAAAAAAATCCCGCGGTCAACGGTTTTCCAGAGGGCGCAGGTCGCCCTTTTTTTTTGCGCCCGCGCATCTCCACTGGTGCGGGCGCCCACGCCTTACCGCTGCCGAATAAGATAATCCAGGCCGCCCGTCAGCGCAGCAACCTGCGCGAGAACGCATTGCTCATCCGTCACACGCGGACTATCGGGATACACCTCGGTGGTAGTGGTGTATCGCGCATCGGTCAGGCCGGCACAGAGTCCCAGTGCTTTTAGCTCGTAATTGATCACACCTTCCTGCTCAACGGCAACGCCAATGATCTCGCCATTCTCATCCGCCGGCGCGATGTGGGTCACCCGGCTAACCGACTCGACGATCGCGCGCTGAAACGCATCAGCAGGGTTCCGACTATTTCCGACCAGGTAGAAACCGTCCGGAATGTCCCATTCCGCCAAGTCGGTCAGACCATCCCTCGCGGCCAGCGCCGGCCGAAACTCAGAATTGTCGGTGTCGGTGGTTTCATGCAGGTCGAAATGAGCGTAGACCTCGATACCGGAATTCACCAGATAGCGGATAAAAGCACCGGACTCGCCCGACAATCCGCCGTCCTTGAAAGAGCGATTTGGATCAATCGCCTCCGGGTTCCAACGATTGATCGTTTCATAGCTCCAGGGACTGATGCACGGGGCGACCACGAAGTTGAAGGCAGAGGTGTAATTCGTCAGCTGCGTTTGGATAAAGCGCAAGGCGCCATGAACACCACTGGTCTCATAGCCATGCACACCCCCCGTAACAAGAATGGTCGGCTTGCTTGCATTCCATGCGCGATTTTTTACCGCAAAGAGCGGATATCGGCGGTCGCCGTATGTCAGCTCGCCATACTGCTCTACGTCGAAATCTGCTGTCAGCGCATCGAGCGCGGTAACAACGCGTTCGGAATAGGAGCGCTGAATCTGCTGCCGCGACAGCCATTCCTGTTTTTCCTTGTCTCCCCATGGAGTGCCGGGGGTGCCTATCGGGTAGGTGGGTGCATCATTCATGGTGCTGCCTGACTCTGTGAATGTGGGTGTGGTGTGAGACCCTGCCGGTTCGTCGTTGCGTCGAAAAGGACAAGTGGGCGGCAAAGATAGCCACGAGGGAGCTTCTTGCCAAGTCATTTGACCCCGGCATATGGCCCGGCTATTGCACCGCGTCCTGGCAAACGCAAGAGAGTGAAAGGAAACGATCGAAGCAACAGGCGCAAGGGAGGATACATGAGCATCATCGTCCGTTCATTGTCGTTGCTGGCCCTCTTGGGTGCAGCGGCGGGGCAGGCACAACCGACGACAAGCGAACAGCCCCGCAATGATGTCATCACGCAGCTGGATACTGTCACCGGAGCCGAATCATCCCGTGATTTCCTCGGCCGCGAGATTGCCTTGCGCAACCTGCAAGTGACCCGAATGGCCGGTGAAAGGAGCTTCTACGTCTGCGGCACCAGCGGCGAATATGACTTCGAAAGCCGCTGCACCAGCGATGAGGTGTTGGTGGTGCTGGCGGAAGATCCGGGCAAGCAAGGCACGCCGGTGGAGAAAGCCGGCCGCCTGACAATCGACCGCGGCCGCGTCACCTCCTGGCAGCAGGAAGGCGGCAAGGCGTCGGGCATGGACCTGGCGCGAGAGGAACAGGCACTCGCCGCAGACCAGGAGTACTTCATCATCGCCGACAGCCTCTCTCAGACGACTCAGACTGACAGCGCAGACGCGGCGGAAATCACCCGTTCCCGTCAGGTGGAAAAGGCCGCTGCCGGGCAGTTTACGCCCGACGAAGATGCGGACTCCGATCGCCAGGAATCGACGCAGTAGCTCAGGCACTATTTAGCCGGGTGGCGGGTCAGGCACGGAGAGCTGCGGCTGCTGCCAGATCGGGTGCGGGCCCCTGACAAACTGCGCAGTCGCGAGAAGGCCGACGCAAATGTCAGGCTGGCGTTTCGTGGTCCCTTCCCGCACAGCGAAAGTGTCGCAAGCAGCCCCTCCGTGGGCCCGGGCTTTGCCTGCAAAACGACATGAAGACCACAGGTCTCTGCCTCCCCATCCTCCTGGCAATGTCGGGCTGTTTCATGGCCGAAAAGAGCGATAGCTACGAAGAAGGACCCGAAGAAAGCCCCGAAGAAGAACCTGTCTGTGGCGCGGTTCAGGAGCCCTTCGCGTTCTGGATGTGGAGCGCCAGTGCGGGCAGTCCCGACCCGGATGCGGCGGAGCGTTTCCCGAACGTAGAGCTTGTCGAACACACCACGCGCGATGGCCGGGTGTTGAAGGGTTTCAGACTGAAAAGCACAGCACCCGAAGATAAGGTGACAGGCCGAATGCTGGTGGCGCAGGGCAATGCCATGCTCGCCGATCAGTTGCTGGAATACCTCAATACGCTGGCCGCCGACGGGATCGAGAGCTATGTGTTCGATTTCCGCGGTTATGGCGCCTCCGAAGGGCGCGCCCGTCTGAAAGCAATCGTGGGGGATTACCGCGAACTGTACGAAGCCATCAAGCCGGACCGACTGTACGGCATCTCCTTCGGCGGCATCATCCTGATGAACCTGATCGGCTCCGGCGCCACTTTCGAGCGCGCGGTAATCGATTCCAGCCCCGCCCGGGTGAATGACTTTGGCTGCCCCGAACGCTACGACCCCATCAACAACCTACCCGAAAACGCCGCCGGCATTCTGGTCATCGCCGGCGCCGAAGACAGAGTGGTGCCCGAGACCGACGTGGAGCCGCTGATGGAGCTGGTCGAAGCGCGAGGGGGAAAAGCGCTGCTGGGAGCGACCTTCGGCCACCCCTTCATGGACAATGCTCATGCACACGAACAACGCAGCGAACTGATTCGCTCATTTCTGACCGGAAAGGAGTGATCCCCCGCACGCCCCACCTTCCGCCAGATGGCGATTTGCCCGCCAGACAACTACAATACGGCGCCCCGCAACCAGATCCGAGGCGTTCATGTGGTTTAAGAACCTCAATCTCTACCGTTTTACCAAGCCCTTCGCACTTAGCCCCGAAGAACTCGACGCAAAACTGACCGAAAAGCCCTTCACCGGTTGCGGCAGCCAGGACATGGTCAGCCTGGGCTGGGTTTCACCGCTCGGTCAGGAAGACTCTCCCCTGGTGCACGCCGGCAACGGCTGCATGATGCTGTGCCTGCAGCGGCAGGAGAAGGTTCTGCCCGGCGCCGTGGTGAATGAGTTCGTTCAGGAAAAAATCGCCGAGATCAAAGAGCAGGAAGGCCGCAACGTAGGTCGCAAGGAAAAGACCGATATCAAGGAGCAGATGATCTTCGAACTGCTGCCGCGCGCCTTCACCCGCAGCCGCAAACTGTTCGCCTACATCGATACCCGCCAGCAGCTGCTGATCATCAACAGCAGCAGTACCAAGGCCGCTGAAGAATTCATCGTCACTTTGCGCGACACCATCGACACCGTTCCGGTAATACCACTGAAGCCTCACAACGATGTATCACAATGCATGACTCGCTGGCTGAGCGGCTCGGAGGGTCCGACGCAGTTTGCCATCGGTGGCGAGTGTGAGTTGCAGGACCGCAGCGACACCGCCGCGGTGGTGAAATGCAAAAACCTGGACCTGCAGGGCAGCGAAATCAAGAGCCACATCGACAACGGCATGATGGTGAAAAAGCTGGAGCTGAACTGGACCGGCGGCATCGAGTTTATTGCCGACGAGAACCTGACCATCAAACGCCTGCGTTTTGATGATCTGATCATGGATCAACTGCAGGATGTGAATACCGAAAGTGCGGCGGATCAGTTCGATGCGGACTTCACCCTGATGACGGCGGAATTCGAGAAGTTTATCCCCGCGCTGGTGGAAGCCTTCGGTGGCCCGGAAAGTGGAGGCCAGACCCGCGAAGAAACCGTCGTTGCTTCGGCGGAGGCTTAATCCCTGTCCAGAAGCCGGTTCGGGCCAGCTATCTGAAAAGTTAGCTGGCTTCTGAACTGAAAAGTTGGCTGACTCGGACCAGCGGAGGAATCAGCGGCGCCGCTTGACGGTAAGCAGCTGTCTGATGTCTTCCAGGCTGGCCGGCTTGGTGACATGGTGATCGAAACCGGCATCGCGGGCACGCTGGATGACATCGCCGTCACCATAACCGGTAAGCGCCACCAGCGGCGTCGATTCGGTAGTTGCACTCTGACGAAGCCGCTGGGCTACGGCAAAACCATCCAATCCCGGCAGACCGATGTCGCAGATGATGAGTGTAGGCGCGATCGCCATGGCCTTCTTGAGCCCCTCCGGTCCGGTGTGCGCCAGGTGAACTTCGTGGCCGAGCAGGTCCAGCAACTGCTGCATGGTAGCGGCGGTATCTTTTTCATCTTCGATAAGCAGCACGCGGTGCGCAGTTTCGCTCGAGCCGGGGGATTTGCCGGACCCGGTTGCACTGGCAGGAGCTGTCTGCGTTGCGCGCTCGGCGAGGGGAAGCCAGACCGTAAAGGTGCTGCCCTTGCCTGCGCCTTCACTGCGCGCGCTGACGCGGCCACCGTGTAATCCCACAATCCCTTTGACCAGCGACAAGCCGAGACCCAAACCACCGGTACTGCGGTCAAGAGTTTGCGCGGCCTGCGTGAAGGGATCGAACAAATCCGGCAACTCGGCTTCTTCAATTCCGCTACCGGTATCTGCCACGTGCAGCACGGCAAATTGCCCCTCAACCGCCACTGACACGCTCACTGCGCCTCCAGTTGGGGTGAATTTGAGCGCATTGGACAAGAGGTTGTGCAGGACCTGTGTGATGCGGTCTGGGTCCGCCTGAATAGCGATCGCGTTTGCGGGAATTGCGACGTCGAAGCGAATCCCGGCGCGTTCGAATTGCGCGCGGAAGTCAGAGCAGCTGAGGCCGGCCAGAGCCGCGAAGTCGCTATCTTCGTGCACGATGTTCATTTTCCCGCGGGTGATGCGGGAAACGTCGAGCATGTCGTCCACCAGCCTCTTCAAATGCTGCACCTGCCGCGCAATGACTTTTTGCGGTCCCGCAAAGGTGAGCAGCTGATCCGACTGCATGCGCATGATCTCCACCGCATTGCTGATCGGCGCCAGGGGGCTGCGCAGTTCGTGGGCGAGCATTGCGAGGAATTCATTCTTGCGCCGGTTGGCGAGTTCCAGGTGCTCGGCTCGCTCCATCAGCTGTCTTTCGAGAACGCGCCGATCGGACACATCATGGAAAACCAGAATGGCTCCCCTGATTTCGTCCTCCAGGATGATGGGAGCGGCCGTGTCTTCAATCGCAACGCGGCCGCCCGCTTTGTCGATCAGCACGGTGTGGTTGGCCAGCTCGACGATGGTCCGCTCGCGCAGCGCCCGTTCGGATGGGTTGGGGACCGGCTCTCCCGTATATTCGTTAACGATAACAAAAACTCTTTCCAACGACTCGCCAAGCGCTTCGTCCTGAGTCCAGCCTGTCATCACCTCCGCTACCGGATTCATAAAGCTGACCCGGTTCTGCGCGTCGACGGTAATCACCGCATCACCAATGCTGGACAAGGTCACTTCCAACCAGCGTGTCTGTTCGCGATGCTCGTATTCGGCTCGGCGTCGTCTGGCGACTTCCATATTGAGCTGATCGATCTGGTCTTTCAGCGACTGGAAGCGTGCGTTGGCTTCGTCCCGTGTAAACAGGCGCAGCAGCACGCTCGCCTCCCGCCCTTCGGTGCGAGGATCGAGCACTGCCCCCTTGGCCGTTAGCGCCTGGATACCCGCGTTCGTGGCAAGCCGAAATGCGCCGACGAGTGCCTGTTTGCTTCGGGCGCAACGCTGAAGGTAGGCGAGAGTTTCTTCACGGAGCACTTCTTCGACAAGGTCTAGCAGTGATCCCGCGACCTGCCCCTTGTTCAAGTCCAGCAGCTTCAGCGCCGGACCATTGACCGCAAGCAACATCCCGCTGCCGGAAACGATCAGAGTCGCCTCGGGTAGCAGCGCGATGATTCGCTTGTAATCGTCTATCGGCATGAGTGGATTCAAATGAACATCGCTATGCTTTGTAATACTCACGCCCTTCAGCCGCTTCGGCTTCTGCGGTGGGCCGCAGGTAAACCACTACCCTGCAACCCGGGTCGCCGCGCGCAATGGTTTCTTCCAGAGCGACCTTGGAATAGCCGAGGTTTTCCGCCGCGATCACGCCGAAGACGTTGGAGGTCATCATGCACATCGAAGGACGGCCGGAGACCTTGTCCTCGAAGGGGCAACGCCGATTGCCGAGCACGATTTTTTCGCTGTCTTCCTCGATGATGTAGAAATCGCCGAGGATGCGCCGCTTGAGGTCCACCAGCACATCGCTCACCTGCTCCCGCGACAGCGAGTCCACTTGCAGCGCTGATCGGTAGCTGTCGTTGATGTGTTCGCCCACTCGCTGGCCCACCACACTGACGAAACCGGACGCCTCTTCAAGGCCCACGACGTCCTGCAGAGTGCCAGAAAGCTCGCGAATGAGCTGGCGGAGGAATAGGTCGCGCTCAAGCGGGACCTCGAGGGTCGGAATGAGGTTTTCGTGACTCATTGCTCTGTTCCATTTTCCACGGGTGCCATTGGATGCGAAAACCGCAGGTGAGTTGCATGGGGCGCCGACGATACCACGCTCCTGAGATCACTGCACGGCTGCCCCGTGAACGGCTGAAGCCGTCTCAGCGATGCTTTTGGTAGATCTCTTTGACCTTTTTCAGCTGATCGTCCAGGGCCGCCACTTCGGACCGGAGCGGCTCCGGCAGTTGTTCCGGCCAGCGCAGGCCGTACTGGGGTGGCATGAACAGGGGCGCCAATAGCGCGCCGGCTGTCAGGTCGGCGCGACTGAAGCGGTCGCCCACCAGGTAGCGCTGCTTGCTCAGGGTGTCATCGATGCGTTTTAGCGCCGCTTCCATCCGCTTCTTCGATTGGGCCGCTGAGGCTTTGTTGATATCCATGAGATGGCGCATGCGCTTCGATAATTGCGGAAAAACAAGCCGCAGAAATGGCTTCGCCCAGAAAGGCCCGCCGGTCGCAAAGAAGCCCGTCACCAGGCTCGGGTGCTGCAGCAGGACCTGATACATGTAGCGCCGCAGGTGTATACCGACCTCCACGTCCAGATAACGCTCCCACTCCTGAGCAGCCTGGCGCTCGCCCGGATTCACCGGGGTGAGTTTTTTGTCGGGGAACTGCTCGTCCAGATAGCTGATGATTTTCCCTGCGCCCTGGACAATCCTGCCGTCGTGTTCAATAACCGGTACCGAAGAATCCTTCGCCAGCTTTTTGATGGTTTTCACATGAAGACCTGGCAACAGATTTTTAGTCCTGTATTCCAGTCCCTTGTAGTCCAGAGCCCAGCGCACCTTTTCGCAAAAGTGAGAAATCGGAAATTGATAGAGTACGAGCGCCATAAGCTTGGGTCCGGGTTGGTTTTCTGGTTCTGACGTGCTAGATATGATATGCCAGGAGTCCTGGTCCTGCCATTGATGCGGCCTGCTATTCCGTTGGAATATGCCTTGCTTCAACAAAGCCGAGCGGATCGTCATGGTCGGCTTGACGGAGTGGCGAGTAGACAAAGAAGGGAGATGAGCATGAGCAGGAAATACATCGATTGCCGGGAAACGCCGAGCCAGGCGAACTGCACGATCACGATCGCAGCTGACAGCGACGACGAGCTGATGGAGGCGGCGGTTCAGCATGTGGTGACCGTGCACGAGGGACAGGACAGCCCCGAGCTCCGCCAGGAGCTGCGCAGGCATGTTCACGAAGGCGCACCGCCGGCATAGAGCCGGTTGTCATCAGCTCGCAGGTCGGGTCAGGCCACAGGCCGAAACCCGACTTCCCTTCTCAACTCTCGAGCCCCTCATGAACTTGTGCACACCACGATAATCTGGGAGGATTTTGCAACTAACGAACCTACGTACTCCAATAACAACAACAAGGAAGCTCCATGTCATCCCCACAAGATGCCGCAGCCACTGGCCACAAGTTCCTCGCCGATGCGCAGGAGAAAATCAACCAACTTCGCGCGATCAAACCCTTTCTGATCGATCTGTCCCTGCGGGAAAACCCCGTCGGCGCTCGCGTCGGGCAAACGCTTGAAGACAAGCTCGCCATTTTCCCCAAAGTTCGCGAGTTCGGCTTCGACAACATCCTGCTGGGCACACTGGACTACTCCATGCCCGACGAGTTGGAAGTGGACGATGATTTCATGATCCACCTGCGGGACAACAAGATCGACACCACCGGCTGCTTTGCCTTCACCGATATCGGTATTGCCGATGAAAGCGGCACGTTCACGCCTTCGCCGTCCATGCTCAAGCTCAAATCCTACGAAGTCCCCAACACGCTGCATGAAATCTATCTGAGCAAGCACGGCATGGCCGGGCAGTACGACCTGGAAACTCTCAAACGCAGCCTTCCCGCTAGCATTCAATGGCTGCACGAAAACATTCGCGGCGATCACGGCGCCCAGCCGCGGATTCTGATCAATGTGGTCGATGGCTGCGACGCCTTTGCGGAAAACCCCGAAGGCACTTTCGAGATTTTGACTCTGCTGGCGGGACAGCCCATCGAAGGGCTCAGCATGGAAGACGACAGGGGAACCTATTTCCCCTTTCAGGTGGGCGCGTTCGTGGCAGCGGCAAGAAGCTTTCTGCCTCCCCCCATGAAAATCCTGGTTCACATGCACTCGGGCGGCGGATTCGAAAACGCCTCGGTTATTGAAGCGCTGCTGAACGGCGCCGATGGGGTCTGGGGCGGACTGCCGAAGCGGGCGGCGATCATAGGCCACGCATCGCTCGGCGAACTGATCGCCAACCTGGTGCGGGTTGGCAATACAAACATGCAGGACTACCAGCTGGACCAGCTATTGCCATTGGCCACAGGCCTGCAGATCGAAGACGAGGAGCAGGCAGTTCCGGATGATCTGCCCATTCTTGGGCACAATGCCTATCGACTGCCGCTGAGCTTTTTCCGCCAGATCCCCGATCGCGCTCAGGACCTGGTGCCCGAAGCCATCGGCGGGCACTACGGCTATCGGATCTGCCCCGTGGTCAGCGATCCAGCGGTAATCGCCGGCCGTCTGGCCGAAGTGACCGGAAAACCGGTCGACACCTTCGCAGAGGACGTGCTGCAGCAAATGGTGCGACTGATGCGCCGCGACCTGCGCGCCGGCAAGCGAATCATTTATGACGACCCGATTGAATTGCTAAGGCTTTACAAACGCGCTGGCGGTGATTGAATTGCCGTTTACTGCTGTTGCTGCCCGACCACGCCTAATAGGTCGAGAATATAGATCCCGGCGAAACCCAGGTAGAACAACCCGGCCAGCGTCATCGCAGTAGTGAAAAACAAACCCGGTCGCAAGCCATCCGGCAGCAGGCGCCGATTGACGAAGAGCGCAGCGAAAACAATGAAGGGCGTGTGCAGTGCTGCAATGATGCCGGACACGGACATGACCTTCACCGGGTCCTTGAACACCAACAGAATTCCCACCGGGATGATCCCCGTGATGGTCAGGACATAAAACCGCTTCAAGAAACGGCGTTTGCCAATACCGGAACTGGTTTTTTCATTCAGCCATGCGAAGCCTCTTCCCATGATCCCGGATTGTGTATCGCCCTTCTCGCGCAGGAAAATCAAGGTCATATCGGCAAAGCTGCGGCCCCAGCCATCCTGGTTCGCCAGCACACTGCCGCCGATCGCCACAACGATGGCCGCCAGCAACAAATACTCGCCGGCCGTGCCCCACACTTCGGAAAACAGATTGGCAAGATCCACCGCCACATCCGTCCCTTCCGGCAGCAAGTCCTTGGGTGCGAGCAACTCTGCACCGAGAATCAGAAAGGACGCGATGACCACCAGACCGCCCAGTACACCCAGGCTGGCGGCGCCCGTCATGATGCGCACCCAGCTGCGAACGCGCGCGGCCCTCTCCTCTGGGTCCTGATGAGGGCGTTTGTCTTCGGCTTGCTGCGCACCGCGCTCTTGCGCAGGGTGCTCTTCCTCTTTTTCCTGGCTCACCAGCCCGCCCCCGAAGCCGCGCGTGGCCGTCCAGTAACCAAACCAGACGATGCCCATGGAGCCGGCGAGAATGGTGCCTACCCATGGCAGAACGACGTAGTAATCAGGCTGACTCGGCCAACTCGGCATCAAGCCCTTCAACACCGGCCCGGCATTCGGAAACACAGCTACCGCAGCCGCGATCGCTGCCAACATCAGCAGCAGTGCCATTGCCCGACTCAGGCGCTCGATGGTCAGGTAGTAACCGGAACTGACAAACAGCGTACAGGCAACAATGATCGCAATGCCGTAGATGCTGTTATCGCCCGGCGCGAATGAAGCCAGCGCGCTGCCCACCACCGATGCCAGCCCGGCAATGCCCACCGCCGCCGCGAACAGTTGCGGCACGAACACCAGCCACACCGCCCAATTGCGCGGTCCGGGTAGATGGTGCATACCCTCCAGCATGGTGCGACCGGAAACGATGGAAAATCGCGCCATCTCCCGAATCATCACCCACATGAAAAACACCACCAGCAACAACAGCCAGAACAGCTCGTAGCGGTACACCGACGCCACGCGCGGCGTAAACAGCACCGACCCTGTACCCACCGCCGACAGCATCCACAACAGCCCCGGACCGTACCAGCTCCAGCGCTTCTTCCCCTCGGGTGGCGCAGGAACACGCTCGCGAAACATCGTCTTTTTCATCGTTCTCCCTGACAGCTCAAACACTACAAGGGATTCCGACTACGATGTTGGCGGCAATGTTCTGTTGCGATGGTATTTACCAACTGCAGGATCCGCTGGCGAGGCACTGCCACGCGCGGTGGCTCAGCTGCGAGGAAAGTCAACCGGCAAGACATCCACTACAAAGAAGGGAAAGTAGTCCTCTGTGCCGAAATTGTTGCCCGCCTCCACATGGGTGGGCAGGCGAAAACCGGAAAAAGATGCAAATTGGGAGAGATAGCCGCCAAATGGCTGTAGCTGAAAATGCTTCTGCGGGTTGGCATTACTCCAGCGTTGAAAGCGCACCTCACTCGGCTGTCCGTCCGGCGCCACCACCACATCCATCGCTTGCGCAAACCCGCGGTGAGTGACAGTGACACGGGCGCGATTCTCGTCCATCAGTTCCCACGAAACACCGGGACCGGGCAGCAAGGCCGCCGGCGTCCAGAACACGGCTTCGGCCACATAGCGGCCGAAAGCCGAACGCGCGTGGTCCGGATTACCACCCATGTGCGCAACGGGCAACAGCCCCATCAACCAGAAACGCGTCCAGCATTCACTATCCGAGCCGGAGACGATCATCAGACCCCGCCGCGCGCGCATCTGCCAGACAAAACCGTCAGGCAGCGCCAGAATCTGCTCGGCTGTCATTTCCAAGTAATTGGGATTGCGCTTGTCACCCATCCCGAAGCGCCCCGCCATGCTGATATTGGCCGCGGTATAAAGCGGCGTTCCGGGCGCGATGGTGTAGAGGAAGTAGCGCTTGGCAGGCTCCGGCAGTGACGCGACCATCGAGGAGTCGAACAGCTCGGGCTTCGAAGGCTGGATCGAAGCCAGGCTCCTGCACTTCTCGCGATCAGCGCGATAATCCCGGATGCGCCATAGCGACAAACTAAGAAGCGGCAAAAACAGGGACAGGATTAGAACAATAGGCCACATGATATTTCCCACAGATCTAGACCGCGACTCACGCCTCAACTCTACCGCATCTCACCGATCGGAAGCGACACGGCAAGTTGCAGGCGACTGTTTTGCATGGGTTTCCCTGACGTGAATATCATGGCCACCGAAAGCAGAATGAAAGGAGTACGCGTGGATACCAAAGAAAAACCCGGTAGCCGAGTAGCCATCGTTACGGGCGGGGCACAGGGCATTGGTCTGGGGATTACCCGAGAGCTACTGGCGGCAGGCTGGCGGGTCGCAGCCTGGGACATTGACGACGAAGCCCTGGCGGCGCTCAATGGCGAAATGCAGGGTCCCCGCGATCTTCTGACCACAAAGGTCGACGTCGCGCAGGAAGAAGACATTTGCCGGGGCGTAGAAGAAGCCGTACAACACTTTGGCCGCATCGACGGCGTGGTGAACAACGCCGGCATCACCAAGCCCTATTCGGGACCCGTGCAACAACTGGCGCTGAGCGACTGGCAGAAATGGATCGACGTGGATCTGACCGGTCCACTGCTGGTCGCCAAGCACAGCGCCGACCACCTGACCGCGACTCAGGGCGCAATCGTTAACATCGCCTCAACCCGCGCATTGATGTCCGAACCCAATTCCGAAGCCTACGCTGCCGCCAAGGGTGGTCTGGTCGCATTGACTCACGCGCTGGCCATCAGCCTATCCGGTAAAGTGCGAGTCAACTGCATCAGCCCCGGCTGGATTGCGGTGGAAGATTTCAAGAAGCCGGCCAAACGCGAGGAGCCGCAACTATCTGAAACAGACCACAAGCAACATCCGGCAGGGCGGGTTGGGCACCCGGCCGATGTGGCGAGTTTGTGTCATTTCCTGCTGAGCGATAAGGCGGGTTTTATTACCGGGGAAAACATCGTTGTTGATGGGGGGATGACTCGGAAGATGATTTACGAGGAGTGAGCGCCATCCACTCCTTGAAGGCTATCGGCGTAGCAGAAGCAGCCAGCGACCGAGGTTGAGCATGTCCGCCAGCGCACCGGCGAAGTAAGTCAGCGCCGCCGCTTTCAATACTTGTCGCACAGAGTCGATGTGCGTGCTGGGGATGTAGTTTCCTTCGATGAGAATCGGTAAAGCTTTGCCGAAACTCGCGTCCCATTCTTCCGGCAGGACAATCAGATAGGCCAGAGTGCCTATCAACTGAAAAAGCAGGCTCACCGCGATCAGCAGAAATATTGCGGCAGGCGCCTTCAGCACCAGCGCAGCGACCGGCGCGGCAGCGAGCAGGAGAATGCCCCAGCGCTTGAACTTCATCGCGATGGGAATGTACTTGCCCCGCAGCTCGAAGATGCTCTCCCCCTTGAAGCACTGGATTGCATGACCCACCTCGTGGGCGGCTACCGCGACGGCGGTGAGCGACTTGCCGTTGTAGTTGTCCGCGCTCAGTCGCACGGCTTTCGCCGAAGGATCGAAATGGTCGCCGCGATCGGTCTGCTCCACAACGAAGCCGTCCATCCCGAAACGCTCGATCAGGTGCTTCGCCAGCTCACCACCAGTGCCCGGCATGTCGTCGATGGTTTTGCTGTGGCGATGCATGTTGTAGCGCACCCAGAGTGTGGGTGCGTAGATCAACAGCAGAAGCAGAGCCGTTATCAGTATGAAGAGCATCAGGTTCGGCGTCGTTTAAGCGGTGGGACTGATTATAACCCCGATGCAGCGTCGAGAAGCGATGGCCAACGGGACGTGCGGTTGGGCGAACACGAGGTTCGTCCCTACAGGAGCGTGCGGTAGTGGAAGCAAACGCAGAGGTCGAGTGTCAATTCGGTGTCGTCCCGGTGGTATGAGAGCCTGCCCTTCCGCCCCCGCATGGTGAACGGTAGTACTCAAAAACTCGCCTGTAGGGGCGAACCTCGTGTTCGCCCAACTAGCCCGCCGGCACTTCGCTCATGCCCATCCACAAAGGCTCCCAGATATGGCCATCCGGGTCCGCCAGACTGCGGCTGTACATGAAATACAGATCCTGTTTCGCGTTGATATCCGCTTCACCCCCATTAGCCGCCGCAGCTTCGTTCATCGCATCTACTCGCTCACGGCTGTCACAGCTGATCGCCAGCATCACTTCACCGGAGGTCGCCGGGGGAATCGGCCGATCGGTAAAAGTTTTCCATTTACTGTGCGTAAGCAGCAGGACGTTAAGGGTTTCACTGATCACCATGCAGGCCGCTGTATCGTCGGTGAATTGCGGATTGTTTTCAAAGCCGAGTGCACGATAAAAGTTCATCGATGCACCCAGGTCGGCGACGGGCAAGTTGACGAATATCATCGGTGACATAGTTTAAAAGCTCCTGGTTGTTTCAAAGGCGGACTCTGACCGGGGTCCCACAAGAATTACCCATGAGCACTGAGGATATTGCCCTCTGCCACCGGCTCTCTCACCGGGCGCACCTCCACGCTGCCATAGCGCGCGGGTGGGATTTTTTGGGCGAGCCGGAGCGCTTCGTTCAGGTCCCGCGCTTCAAGCAAGTAAAAGCCCGCCAGCTGTTCCTTGGTTTCGGCAAAAGGGCCATCAGTGGTGACGGCCTTGCCATTGCGAACCCGTACCGTGGTAGCCGTATCTGTGGTTTGCAGGGGCGCGCCATCGATATAGTGGCCGCCTTCGGTCAGGTCCTGCACGCAGGCCATGCATTCACGGTTCAAGCTGTCCCACTCCTCCTGGGACATCCGCTTGATGGTGGCCTCGTTGTAATACACCAGGCAAAGATATTTCATAGTTTTTCTCCAGGTTTACGGGCTTTCCCATGCGTTTCGCAAATGCCGGCGCAGAGGTCGACCACCACTGCGCGTCATCCCGGCGAGGGCCGGGATCCATGACAAGACAAAGGGCAACCCGGCGGCGAGTCGCCTCCCGGCGTGGCTTCGCTCGTGGATGCCAGCAAGCGGCTATCCCACTATATTCATTTACTCAGTTGCACCACAGGCACAAAGCCACCGTAGATCATCCGCTTGCCATCAAAGGGCATCGGGTTGTTCTCCGGGTCCATGCGGGGATCTTCGATCATGCGCGCCATGCCGGCGTCGCGGACTTCCTTGCTCGGCCATTCAATCCAGGCAAAAACGACTGTCTCTCCTTCCTTTGTCTCCACGGCGCGGTAAAAATCCGTGAGCTTGCCTTCCGGCACATCGTCGGCCCAACATTCCAGAATGCTGAGGGCACCGAACTCCATGATCATCTTGTCCGCCGTTTCGGCGTGCCGAATAAACTCCTCCTTGCTGTCTTTTGGGACCGGGATTACAAAGCCGTCGATGTAGCTCATTATGAGATTCTCCTCTTGAGTTGAAGCAGCTTGCTTTCATTCCCTTGTCGTCGGGCGACCCGCTCGTTCGACACAGTGGTGCGGTAATTCCTGTAGTTTTTTGATCTCCCCAAGCATCTGCTCGAGGTAGCGACGCTCCGGCGCCTGCTGCGCCAGTGCCAGGGCCCGCTCGCAGCATTCCAGCGCGGCAGCCTTACGCCCCAGCCGCCGGTACAGATCCGCCTTCGCGGCGTGAGCCAGGTGATAGCGCTGCAACGCCCCCTGCTCCAGTATCGTGTCGATCAGCAGCAGCCCGGCTTCCGGTCCATCGCGCATCGCAATCGCCACGGCCCGATTAAGTGCCACTACCGGCGAGTCGTTGAAGCGCAGCAGCAGATCGTAAAGCCCGACGATCTGCTTCCAGTCCGTGTGGTCCGAGCTGGGCGCCTCGGCATGCACCGCGGCAATTGCCGCCTGCAAGCCATAGGGGCCAATGCGCGGTGAGCGCAAGGCCTCTTCCACCAACGCGCAGCCTTCGACGCTTCGCGCGCGGTCCCACACCGCGCGGTCCTGCTTTTCCAGCGGAACCAGATCACCGGCCGGTGTGGTGCGGGCGTCACGGCGCGCGTCATGGAGGAGCATCAAGGCCAGCAGGCCGGTGACCTCGCCGTCGGGCATCAGCTGGTGCAACAGATGACCGAGGCGAATGGCTTCGGAGGACAACTCAGCCAGGGTGACGTTATCGCCAGCCGATGCCGAGTAGCCTTCGTTGAACATCAGATAAATCACCTGAAGCACCGCATCCAGTCGTTCCGGCAGGGCCTCGCGATCAGGCACTTCGTAGGGGATGCGGGCGTCGCGGATTTTGGCCTTGGCCCGCACGATACGCTGGGCCAGCGCGGGCGTGGAAAGCAGGAAGGCGGCGGCAATGGCTTCCGTGGTCAGGCCGCAGACCTCGCGCAGCGTCAAAGCCAGCTGCGCCTCGCGGGACAGGCCCGGGTGACAGCAGGTGAATATCAAACGTAGCTGATCGTCCTCGATCGTCTGTTCGTCCAGCTCCTCCGGTTCGGACTGCGCCTCGATCTCCGCGAGCAGCGTTGGAATGCTCGCATCAAAGCGGCCCTGGCGCCGCAGCCGGTCGATCGCCTTGAAGCGGCCCGCACTCACCAGCCAGGCCCTGGGCTTGTCCGGCACACCCTGTCGCGGCCACTGATCCATGGCCGCGACAAAGGCATCATGCAGCGCCTCTTCGGCGAGATCGAAATCCCCGTTGAGCAGCCGGATGAGCGTGGCAAACACGCGGCTCGACTCCTCCTGGTAGATCGCATCGATCCGTCGATGCAGCGCGTCACCGGCCACGGTCAGGCACCTTGGTCCTCTGCATAACGGCTTTCCAGGCAACGGCCCTCCACGTAGCGCGCGAAGTTGTTCAGAATGGATTGCCAGCCGTCACGTTGCATTTCGGCCGAGTTTTCGGTCTCGGCGTCAAAGGTCTCCCGGACAAGCACGCCATCGGCCTGATCGATAAATTCAATCTCGACCTCCCTGCCGTTGCTCATCCGGTAGGCGATCAGCTCACAAGGCACAACGCGCGTGTAAACTTCTTCGAAGTCAAAGCCCACACTGCCGTCCTTCGCCTCCATGCGCGACAGGAAGCCCCCACCTTCGCGCAGGTCCACCACACTGCGCGTGGTATGCCAGTCGTCCTGGGCGGCATTCCACTGCATGATGTCATCGGGCTTGTTCCAGGCCTCCCAGACCTTGTCGCGGCTGGCTTTTACCACGGTCTCAACGGTGGTTTTCATCGTTGGTTCCTCGTTGATGGGGAAAAGAATGCCCTCTAGTCGATCGGGCAGGCGGGGTTTCGACAGGCCTTTGTTTCTATCACAGGGGTCAGCTCAGCTGAAGATCTGTGGCTGACAGGTGGGGGAAAGATCGGTGCTTACGCAGGACATCACCCGGCACCCTGGCCCGCGAAGCGCTTGCCTAGATCGATACAGCACGACCGGCAAGTGCTGCCTCTGTCGTGGCAATGTCGATCTTTCTCATCATCATTGCGTCGAACGCGCGTTTGGCAGCTGCCGGGTCTGGGTCGGCAATTGCCCTGGTCAGCGCGATGGGGGTTATCTGCCAGGACAGGCCCCATTTGTCCTTGCACCAGCCACAGGCGCTTTCCTCGCCTCCGGAAAGGTCTTCGCGTAAAAGCCGGCCGCGTCTTCGGCACCGCCGTCGTACCAAAGGAGAACGGTATTCTCTGCTGGGGTGGTCATTTGCGCCTCCAATGGTTCATTCAATTGTGAGACTGAACTAGCGGTATGGTATGAGAGTGATTCGACAGAGAAAAAAAAGGTGATCAAAACAGAGCTCTGCCCCAGCACACTCCGTTCATAAGTGCACCCGCCACAGCGGATCAATCACCCCGCTCGCGACACGAGCGATGGAGCTCAGCTGGCGCAGTGGGTCAACCGAGTCATTGTGACTTGATTCGCGGAACCCCGTGGCCGTGAAAAACGCCACTTTTTCACAGCATTCCGATCGTACCCGCAATTTATTGCGTGGTGCTGTTACTCCGAATGCCCTAGTTTCTGGCCTGTCGGCCACGCCCATCGATGAACGCTGACACTCCACTAAGGATTTCTTAGTGGCGGGCGGGGCCAATTGCTTTGACAGTAGTCAGAATAAGGGACAGCGGCAGGTCAGAGATATGGACAAACAGAAGAAAGGAAGAGTGGAGCAACTTGATGCCAAGGCCATACAAATGACGATGTTAGGTCTTTACGATGACTTCGCCGAACTGCAAGACCAGTGCTCATTCTTGTGCGACGCCTTCACATCAATTGGACGGCTGAGCGAGTCGGTAGATCAGGAGACGCTGCGCGGGGCAGCGATGTACGCTGACGGCATCAAAGAAAAGGTTTCCAGAATGAAAGCTGATCTCCAATGTGCAGTTGAAGAGGTTAGCTCGCTTATCACTCTCTATTCGCCTACTCCGAGCGATGGACATTGACCTGTTCAGCTGCGCTAAGCGGCTAGTGATCCCGCCATTTACGGACGCGAAATCGAAATTAGTTTTCTCTATCTGCGCAAAAAAAACGAGCTATAGCGATCATGTAACGACCGCTACAACCCGTTCTTCGCAGAGTGGATTTTCTGCAATAACCACTAGCTGGTGATGGGCACCAGCGTCAGTTCGACGCGGCGGTTTTGCTCCCGACCTTGCGGCGTTTCATTGCTGGCAACCGGTTGAGACTCACCAAAACCCACACTTTCCAGCCGGTCCGGCAAAATCCCTCTATTGAGGAAATAATCGTTGACTGAACGAGCCCGTTTTTCCGAGAGAAGTTGATTGTAGGAATCCGAACCGGTGCTATCGGTATGGCCCGAAGCAACGATGATCGTTCGGTCATACTCTTTCAGCACTTCGGTAACCGAGTCCAGGACACTGTAGAAGCTCGGCTTGATACTAGCGCCATCGCTGGGAAAGGTGATGTTCCCTGGCATGATCAGGTTGATGTTGTCCCCGTCCCGCTGCACGCTGACGCCGCTGCCGCGCAACTGCTTGCGCAACTTCGCTTCCTGGTTGTCCATGTAGTAACCCGCCCCACCGCCGAGAGCACCGCCCACCGCCGCGCCCTGGAGAATCCGTTGCCGGCGGGTTGTGCTGTCTTCGTCCTTGTTACGCAAGTAAGCCAATACCGCACCCACCCCGGCGCCCACACCGGCGCCTTTCGCCGTCGCGCTGGTTTTTTGCTCACCCGTGTAGGCGTCGTAAGTGGTACAGGCACTGGTGGCGAGGATGAACGGGAGAATCAGCAGGAGTTTTTTCATAGTCCTTTCCGTAAACGAGTTGTTAGAGTTCGCAGTAGACGTCTGGCTATCCTGAATGGGATTGCGGCGTTATTTTGCGAGCGCCAAACTTAACCCAAACTGAATACCCAATCGATGTGGCGGGATTATAGGGAAAGAGTGACTGATGTTCCTGCGACTCAATTCACTCTTAGCTGACGTATTGCTTCCGGCAGGTTGTTCAACGTTATGCACAAAGGCAGTCGGCTCGGCTTCCTGGCGTCACGCTCAATGCACCAGCTTACTCCGCGTTCTTGTCCGTCGCCAAAACCTCCACCCCGAAGATCGTTGCATTTTAGAGCACGGGATAGCGACGTTGCCGGGCTGGTCCGAGCCGGAAGGCAAGCTCACAGGAGGCGCGCGGAAGCAGCGGCGGCTGCATTCCGCAGAGCGCTTCGCGACAAGTGTCCTTACAAGGGACGAACGTTGTTGGCGGCCGGACCTTTTTTACCCTGGCCTTCTTCGAATTCAACCTTCTGGCCGTCTTTGAGCGTCGCATAACCGCCCCCGGCCTGAATTTCCGAATGGTGCACGAACAGGTCCTTGCTTCCATCATCGGGGGTGATGAAGCCGAATCCCTTCTCTGCATCAAACCACTTTACTGTTCCTGTGCTCATACGCTGCTTAGTCCTCGTTGGTGTGGGTGTTGCGCGATTGGTGGGCGCCAGGAGTGGGTCTTCCTTCCCGATACCCCCACTTCAGGCATGCCAAACCGAGGCCAAAAAAACCGGACACACCAATATGGGCGTCCGGAATCTTACGCCTGAGGTCAGGACTGGCATGGATGGTGGATCATCAGCTGTTTTCGGGCGCCGCAGCGCGCTCCGTCTCGAGCATACGGAATGAGAATGGCAGTCTTCGCTCGCATCTCCAGGTTCGTGCTGGCACTGCTACTAGCTGTTGTGTCGGTGTTGCCCGCATTTGTGGTGATCCTGGTGCTGGCGGTGAATCTGGTGGACTGGAGCGAACACAAGGACGTGTTGATCAGTCTGGTTGAACGTTACAGCGACTGGGACGTCGAGCAGCTGGGCGATATAGAGATCGACCTCTACCTGCCCGCCGAAGTGCGTATCCAGAACGTGGTGCTGAAGCAGCGGGCGCCGGGATCGTCATTGGCGGAGTTGTCGGCGCGGTACTTTGAAGTCAATATCGCACCGCTTTCGCTCTTTTTCAGGGATCGGATCTTCATTCACCATCTCCACACTTCGGGGGCTCGCGTGATTACCCGTGAGCCGCCGGAGGAGCCACCGCCGGATACCGGTCCCTTCTCCATACCGTTTATCAAATCCGCGCGAGTCCGGGACAGCGAACTGGTGTTTTGGGTGGACGGCCTTGAAGAGGATGTCGATCTGCACCTGACAGCTCTGGACGTAGACTCCCCCGGCCAGGGCCAGAACATGTCGATCGTCGGCAGGGGATCGTTGGAAGGCCTTGACGCGAAACTGGCGGGCGACCTGGGCGACCTCGGCAACCTGGCCGAGGATGCGGTGTCGCCCTTCAATCTCGAGGGCGCGGTCGCCGGGGATGAATTCGCGGTGCAGGGCATGGTGAAGTCATTGGAGGAGCTCGATGGCCGTGCCCTGGTGTTCCTCAAGGGTGATGTTCTGCCGCAGCTTGCGGAGCGGCTCGGCATCGACCTGAATCTACCGGCTTA
Organism: Proteobacteria bacterium 005FR1; assembly: GCA_026192395.1. Classification (GTDB taxonomy): domain Bacteria; phylum Pseudomonadota; class Gammaproteobacteria; order Pseudomonadales; family Cellvibrionaceae; genus WACF01. The sequence goes on along the minus strand of WACF01000001.1, from coordinate 3,302,681 downwards.
TGAGCTCGCCTTCTCCGTGAGCAGCGCAAACAACCAGGTGAATCTCGAGAACATCGAAGCCACGCTTGGCGAGAGCACTGTTCGCGGTGACGCGAGTCTGCAGTTGACCGGACCGAAGCCCTCGTTACGCGCCGAGCTGAGTAGTCCGTTATTGCGCAAGCGGGATGTAGTCAGTTTGTTTGGGGAGGACGCTGCGCCGGGGGAGTCCGCACAGCCGGGCTCATCGCGCGAGCCGCCCAGCTTCGACTTTCTGGATGCGCTAAACGCCGATGTGTCTTTGAAGCTTGCGGAGTACCAGGGCGATGAGCTGGATGCACTGTCTGGTCTGGACGTGAATGTCAAAGTTAAAGATGGCCTCTTGAAAGTCGCGGGCCTGGTGGCCGTGGCGAATGAAGCGTTCAAGCTTGATGCACAGATGGGACCGACCCGGGAGAAAGCGCAAAGCGCGCGTATTCCCTTTCAACTCGCCTTGTCCATGGCCGGCGATACGCTCGCCAGCAAGGGAGAGATCACGGCGGGAGCGCGGGACTTTGCGTACACGGCACAAGTGGCTGGCAAAGGAGACAATCTATCGGCAGTCGCGGAATCGTTTGGCATCGCGCTGGGTGATGCGCCCGACTACCAACTCGAGCTTGCCATGGCGGGGTCCGCTGAGCAGGTCAGCTTTGAGGATGTTCGGCTTACTTTTGGCGAGAGTTCCGTGCAGGGCACGGCGAGCTTGCAGCTGAACGAACCGACGCCGAGCTTGCAAGCGGAGCTGTTCAGCCCGCTTCTGCGGGAGCAGGATATTGCGACTCTGATCCCGACGGAAAGTGATGACGATGGTTCCGCAGGCATGCAAATCGCCAATGTCAGCACCGGGCAAGCGACCGCGGACGCCGAAGCGGCACTGGATTTTTTGGAGGCCTTGAATGGAACGCTCTCCTACCGGGTGGCTGATTATCAGGGTGAGCGCCTTGGCATCGACAGCGGCCAGATCGAAGGAAGGCTGCAGGATGGACAACTGGCGCTCGCGGCCCGAGCCGGTGCGGGTGGAACGGTGCTGAGTCTGGATTCTACGTTGGGCCCGCAGCAACAACAGCAAGGGCGCCCGACGCTGCCCCTGTCTCTCGAGTTGCGCACGGCGGGCGATTCGCTCAGCGCGGCGGGGTTTATCGCCAGCGCAAACGGCGATCTGGCACTGCGGGCAGATGCGATCGCCGATGGCGACAACCTGGCCGGCGTTGCCGAGCTGTTTGGCATTAGTCTGGCGGACGTGCCCGCGTACAAAGTGCAGGCGGCACTGGCGGCGTCGCCGCAGGGCATCATCGTTCAGGACATGGAAGCCACGGTTGGCTACAGCCATATTTACGGCAATGTGAATTTGCGACTGGACCGGGAGAAGCCTTATCTGCGCGCAGATCTGGGCAGCTCCCTGCTGCGGGAGCAGGATCTGGCGAGCCTCGTGCCGCAGGACTCCGAACAGCGGGAGTCTGCCGAAGGGGAAAATTCGACGGTAGCTCAGCTGGATTTTCTGAATGGCTTTGATGCCGACATTTCGCTGACCGCCACGGAATTGCAGGGCGAGCGACTCGGGCGGGTTTCCAGCGGAGACGTCACCGCCCGTGTGCAGGAAGGCGCCCTCTCGCTCGAAGGCCGGATCGGTGTGGAGGATCTGGAGTTCACGGTGTCGGGACAGCTGGGTGCCGGACAGAACGGCGCCGATGTATCGGCGGACCCGGCAAGCCTGCCGTTTTCGCTGGAGATCGCGGCGGCCGAGGACTTACTCAGGACCAAGGGACAGCTCACGGCGGGGCCCGATGGCCTCGGCTTCGAGCTGGAGACCAGCGCCACGGGCAACAGTCTGGACCGAATCGCTCAGGCCTTCGATTTCCCGATCGAGGAACCTCCGCCTTACACGCTCAGCTTTACCGCCAACAAATCGTACGGTGGCATCACCGTTCCCGACCTGCTTTTGTCGCTCGGCGAAAGCTCCCTGCAGGCCGAGGCGACACTGCAACTGAATCAGCCGCGCCCTTTCCTCAATGCCGATGTTCAGATAGTGCTGCTACGGCAGCAAGACCTTGGCGGATTGATGCCGGGCGGCGAGACGGAAAATGAGTACGTATTTTCCCGTGAGCCTTTCGATTTCGGGATTCTGCGGCAACTGGATGCTGAGCTTCGACTATCGATGGACCGCTACGTGGGACCGGAAGGCGCAGAGCTTGTCGAGGGCATGACAATCCAGGCCCAACTGGAGAACGGCACGCTCAACCTGCATCCCATAAAGGTCGGCCTCGCCGGCGGCGAGCTGGACGGTCGCGTGCAGTTGGACACCAGCCAGGATGTCGCCGCGCTCAAGACCGGGCTATCGGCCGAGCGCGTCGGACTGAATCAGTTGGTGTCGCCCTTCTTTGACCTGCAGGAAGCGGACATGGAAGCCAGGGGCGGCATGGGGGCGGACCTTGATCTGACGGGCGCCGGTCGCTCGCCTCATGAGTTGGTCAGCGATCTCGATGGCGAATTCAGCTGGGCGATTTACAACGGCGCGGTCCCTGCGCTGGTCATCGAGGCTCTGGGACTCGACCTCCTTGAAGGCGCCGTGTCCTGGTTCGGCGAGACGGTGACCACGGGTGTTAAGTGCGGCGTCGGGCGGTTCAATATCACCGAGGGGACAGTCCACACGGAAACCTTCCTGCTTTCCACGACGGACTCACTTGTGCTTGGCGATGGCAGGGTCGACTTGGCCGCAGAAGAGATCGATTTGAAGCTGGAGGCGCGGGCCAAAGATTTCAGCATATTCGCCGGCGACTCGCCCGTCAAAATTGAAGGCCCGCTCAATAACATCAGTGTGAATGCGATGACCGACGAGCTACTTGCAAAAATAGGCGCTGCGGCCTTGCTCGCCCTGGTCAACCCCGCCCTGGCGGTTGTGCCGTTCACAGAGCTGGGCGATGAAGATGAGGGCGAGTGCGCGGCGCTGCGAAAGGAGCTGGAGCGGATAAGAGCTGAAAGTCAGTAGAAAGGCGCCAGCTTGGAATGAAAACTCTTGTTCGGCTTGGCAGGCTGACGATTTTTTTCAACAGCCTGCCACAAAATGGCGGAATCAGCTGCTCGCGTCGGAACCCGACCATCCCATTCAGCTCGGGGTGTCGCGGCCGGCAAGCGCTGCTTCTATGGTGGCGACGTCGATTTTCGTCAACGTCATCACGGCCTCAAAGGCGCGTTTGGCGGCAGCAGGGTTGGGGTCCGCAATCGCGCGGGTCAGGGCGATGGGGGTTATCTGCCAGGACAGGCCCCATCTGTTCTTGCACCAGCCGCAGGCGCTTTCCTGACCGCCGTTATCGACAATGGCCCGCCAGTAGCGGTCCGTCTCCTCCTGATCCTTGGTGGCCACCTGAAACGAGAACGACTCGTTATGCGTGAATGCATGGCCGCCGTTGAGTCCCAGACAAGGTATACCCATCACGGTGAATTCGACGGTCAGCACATCGCCTTCTTTCCCGGAGGGATAATCGCCCGGCGCGCGGTAAATGTGGCCCCACCGACGAGTCTGGGAAAGTTTGGGCGTAAAAGCGCGCCGCCTCTTCGGCACCGCCGTCATACCAAAGGCAAACTCTGTTTTTAGCTGGGGTTTCCATTGAGTCCTCCGTTGCTTCATTAGTCTGTAAGAGCTAATTAATCGTACGGGGAAAGGGAAAATCGACATCACCCGCCGTGATGACCAACTGTTCTGTCAGTCGTCCGTGAGTTGTTTGTCGAGAAATTCCAGGGTGCGCAGAATGAAACCTGCGATTGTGGCATTCGAGTGTTTGCCGCCCATGATTATGAGTCTGGCACGCGGGTTGCGTCGATACTTCCGAGTCCATCGAAAAGGGAGGAAACGACTATGTTATCCACCAATCGACCGACCCCCAAAAAGCATATGACGACATCGCTTGCACTCCTCGCCGGGCTACTGGCCGCAGGCGTAGGCAGCAGCGCGTTTTCCGCTCCGCCGGTGGAAGAGAAGCCGGACGGAAGCTGGGTATCCGTCAAGGGCACCGTCTCTGAAAAGCTGGAGATGGGTTTTAAACTGGACTACGGCGAAGGCTCCATTGTGGTCGAGACCGACGACTGGGATGCAGACAATGACGCCGCACTTATCGAAGCCAACGACGAGGTAACTGTCTATGGTGCCGTCGACGACGATTTCTACCATAGCCGTACGATCGAGGCGGAAAGCGTTTATGTGGAAGATCTCAGTACCGTCCTCACAGGGCCCTCACTGCAGGACGAAGAACAGGTATTGAGCAATCTTGATGTCTATTACGCACCGGCGGAGTTTGACTTTGTCGTAGCCGGGAAGGTTACCGGTAAAGAAGGTCGCACGTTCACCGTTGACACTGGTCCACGAAAAATCGAAGTGGATACCTCCGCAATGCCAAATAACCCCTTGGACGACTCCGGACGCCAGCAAATCGACGAAGGCGATTTTGTCAGCGTCTCCGGGAATTTGGTGCTGGATGTGTTCGAAAAACGCAAAGTTCTCGCAGAACGGGTCGTATCGCTCGACTAACTTTGTGGGCAGATATCTCTGATCAGCGTCGCCGCGAATTGGCGGCGTAGACACAACTGACGGTAAATGGAAGGGTTTGGAGTTTCAAACGGGCGGCTTGGCCGCCCTTCTTTTTGCCTGCTGCTTGCGCGAGCCAAGACGGCTGCGCGCAAGTGCTTAGCTATTGCTCTTCGCTCACTGCTGAGGACGAATCAGATACTTGGTACCGGTCGCCTGCTTGGTGTAGTCCTTAATCGCTGCTTCCGAAAGAGCTTCAGCCAGTGAGACTTCCTTGGTGTAGGAACTGGCGAAGGTTGTGTTGATTTCGTCGGCAACGCGCTTGCGCAGTTGCTGGAAGCGTTCCTGACCCATGCGTGCGATGAAGGGAGTCAGCAGCCAGCCGCCGACGCTCCAGAACATGCCGAAGGAGCGATTGAGTACCGTGGGACCGCGGTCGAGACCGCCGTAGATGTAAACCTGTTTGTGAGTGGTCGATCCGTAGGGGCTGTATTGCTTGGCTTTTTTGTTGGCGGAGACTTCCATTGCGGTGAGGATCTGGCCGGCCAGGGTTCCGCCGCCGATTGCATCGAAGGCGAGGGTCGCGCCGGTTTCGTCGATTGCCTTGATCAGATCGCTCATGAAGTTTTCGTCGCTGGAGTTGCAGATGTACTTGGCGCCGAGGGACTTCAGAATTTCAACCTGCTTTTCGTTGCGAACGGTAGTTACCAGCGGTACGTCGTCGGCCTGGCAGATTTTCACCAGCATCTGACCGAGGTTGGAGGCCGCAGCGGTGTGGACCAGTGCTGTGTGACCTTCCATGCGCATGGTTTCGACCATGGACAGCGAAGTGAGCGGATTGACGAAGCAGGAGGCGGCTTCGACCGCAGTGGTGCCTTCGTTCATGACCAGGCAATTGGCTGCGGGAACGCAGCGGTATTCGCTGTACATCTGACCACCCGCAACACCGACGGTTTTGCCCATCAGATTCTGCGCGTTCTTGCCTGCAGCGACAACCACCCCCGCGCCTTCGTTACCGACCGGAAGATCCTGGTCGAGACGAACACTGACCGCGCGCAGAAATTTTTCCGGCACATCCATAGTGACGACGGGTTCGTCCACGGAGCCGCTTACCTGCATGGTCGTGACGTCCGCCGGCCCGATCAAAAGACCAAGGTCCGAGGGGTTGATCGGCGTTGCTTCGACGCGGATGACAACTTCGTCGTCGCCCGGCGTTGGAACAGGGACTCGCGCAAGGCTGATTTGCAGTTTGCCGTCGCTGCTGATTTTGGAGCGGACCTGTCTGGATTCTGCGGGTAATTGTTCTGCCATGAGTACCTCGATGTGTTTGAGTATTCGGATCGGCGGCGGATGCGATTTCGAAATGGAGAAGATCCCGCTGCCTCGGTGGGCAGGTGAACTTAACAGAAGGCTGGTGGCAATACTATGTTTTGGCGCTGAGATGAGAGACGCTTGTACAGAGAGTGGACGGACTCAAGCGTCACTTTGTTTTGTTCATCAATCGCTTTTATTTTCCTCGGGCGTACTACGCGCCCTGCGGATCTACGACAGGAACTGCTTACTGCAGAGAAGGGCATTCAGAGCTGCCCTTGTCGAATACCACCCGCCACTCCGCGGGCCCTTCCCGCCGCCACACGGAATTGAAACTGCCAATACATTTCCCCGCCGGGTCGTAGACAGGTCCGGTACTGAAGGCGAGACGGCCGGAGTCGAGCACCTCCACCTGGTCCGGTTCCCAGGAGAAGGGAGCCTGCGGTCCCTCAAAGAACGGTTGCCACTCGGTCGACACAGTGGCTTTTCCCCTGATCGCGCGCTCAGCGGAGAAGAAAATGGCTTCATTTGAAAGGAAGGTGGTGAAGGCCTGCAGGTCCCGCTCTGCCATAGTGCGGGCAAAAGCCCGTTCAGCGGCGAATACTTCCTGTGTCAGTGCGGGCAGGTCAACAGAGTGCTGCTTGTGGGGACTGACGGTGCAGCCGCAGATGAGCATCGATGCAAGGATCAGGTGAAGCAGACGCATCCAGGAGTCTCCGGAAGTGAACAGAACCGCCACCCCCGCGCGCGCGGTGGCGACAAAGCATCGCGATCCAGACTGCAGCGACGGGATTTCTCAGCTCAATTCGCTGGCGTGCTGACCATGAAGTACTGCTCGAATAATGCCGGGTCGTCAAAGTGGCGTCTACCCACGAAGGCCACTGCGTGATGGCCCCACTGGCGCATGGCACCCGCCGAAGGAACACCCATATTCCACAACAGGAAGCGCTCCAGACGTTCACTACCGTGGACCAGTCCATCCGGGGCAAAAAGATAGCGGTCACCAGAAGGCTCGGCACGTAATTCAATTTGCGAATGCAGGCTGTATGTCTCGTCGGCAGGCAGGGCTTCAGGTGTCCGGAACGCCAGGCCCACCACATAGTGACTGCCTGTCTTCAGACGCACAACGGCCTGGTAGGGCTGGCGGGGCGGACTCACCGGCAGAACGGCCAGTGGCTCTTGCCAGCTGGGTCTCTCTTTGCGCCGGAGCCCCGGCTGAGCGGGATGCCATTTGTGGTAGCAACCGCAGGGATGGATGGAATCGTAGAACAGGACGCTGCCATCCCAGTTCAGGGTTACGCGGAAGATCAGGCCGTCCAGCTCGCCGCCATACATGTCCAATTCGCCGTCCCTGCGACGGGCCGGATACCACCACTGGTAAACCAATTGTGGCAGCCATTCACCGTTCCAGCGGGTCTGGGTCTGCCGGGTAAATACCTGCGGTTGGCCCACTGCATCCCAGCTGCCGTTTTGATGCCGGGGTCGGCCGATTCGATCATCGGGATGGCCCGCTTCCAGGTCGATAACCGGACTGAAGTAGGCAAACAAAACGTCGAGCTCGCTGGTTGTGAAGCGCGGCAGCCCGAGCGCATCGAGATGTGAATCCCTCTCCAGAATGTCCTGCACTTGCGCCCACTCGGGCCGAGCTTCGGGCCGATAGCGGCGCCACGGGTATTCCGCCCGATAGGTCTGAAACTCCTGCTCGGCCTCGGCAATCAGCGCCTCAACGCGCCAGCTGACAAAGGGCCGGAACACAGGGTAGAGCCCGATCGCTCGTGCGAAATCGCTGTACGCATCGGGCCGCGGGTGTTCACGAACATGGTCCCAGAAGGCTTGATCGTCGATCAGAGAGGCAAGTGACTGTTGCAGGCAGCCCTCGAGCGCGTCCAGGGCCGGTGAGTGGTCCAGTCTTCTGGACTCGACGGTGCGCGCGCTGCGTCCGAGCTCGTAGGTCATCAGCAGCCACGCGCCTCGCTGGTCCAGCGACAATTCATCTCTGGCGAGATGACTCGCGCTGCGGTCGATGCGTAAAAAAGGATATGCCGGGAGAGGCCAGTCTTGGGCGTCGAAAACGCCTTCGTCAGTGACACGCCGCTGAAAGTGATTCCAATCTGCTGCGCACTGGCCGGACAGGCCGACATCCCGCTCCCGGTAGCCGTACTGCGCGCAAGCGTTCAGCAGCAAACAGATGCATAAAATAGCGAAGCGCCACCGGACCATGGCCTCGCCCTCCTCGATTCCCACGACCGATCTTGTACGCAGCTAGCGAGCCAATTCGGGAGCCAACGGGCGCGACTTTATCAGAGAAGTGATCTGGTCATCCGCAGCGAACGCGCTGCAGCTAATGAGCCAAAAAATCGGGATCGCCTGGTGCGCTCAAACCGCGTTTGGACCTCGAAGCTCAAGCAATTTCAATTCGCACTCACCGGCTTCGCTCGCCACGTGGACCGAATCACCGCTGATGGTGACGGACATGTCCATAACACGCGTCGTCATCCCGGAAAGCTTCTGGATTTCCGGCCAGGAGAATTGGTAGACGGACACGAGCAGAGCGGCGAGCTTGTCGCGGCTCTGCGACCACCAGACGTCGGACTTGGCGTTGAAGCTGTAAACCTTCACTTCATCGCTCACGCGAGTGGCTTTCTTCAATCGCTCGAAGGCCGGTTCGCCGACGTCGATCCACTTCGACAACCTGTCGTATTCGGGCTTGAGAATGTCCGGATCATCCGGTTCGCTCAGCCCTCCTTTGGAGAAGGTCAGGCCTTCTTCTGCGTTGAGACAGAATGCGAGTACGCGAACCATCATGCGCTCGACGGTTTCAGAGGGATGCTGCGCAACTGTCAGGTTCAGTGCATCGTAGTGATTGCGGTCAAGATCGGACAGGGCGATGCGGAATTTGTAGATGGTGGGTTTGAGGGCCATTGCAGGTGCCTGTTCGCGCGGCGCAGAGAACGGTAGTGTACGGGCTGGTGCGCCTTCGGGATTGTCAGCACCGCACCATGCTGGATTCCGGCCTGCGCCGGAATGACAACGTGGGGTCAGAAAATGCAGCCCCAACGTCGCTTCGCCTTTTACCCGGCCAGACGGGGAATGTTTTCGAATGGCCCTTCGGCCGCTCGTGTTTCTCCGGTGATCGTGCCGTTGCGGTTGCGGATTTCGGGGCGGCGGTGTTCTTCGCCAACCGTCAGGCCAAGGCGGACCATGATTTCGCTCAGGGCGACTTCCGCGGCGACTTTGGAGCCGGAGTCGATCTTCAGGGCGATGCCGAGTTTCCACTCCGGGATGGATGCGATGTACACGCCTTCGGCGCCTACCTTCAGGAAGGCACGGCCTTTCAGTTCTTCCATCACTTTGGTGCAGTAGCGGTCAGTTCCTGCCACGTAGAAAGGTTCCTTTACCGCCGCCTGATAAAGCCGGCGAGCCGCGTCCCGGTATTCAGCCGGGAGCTGCGAAGGATCGGCGAAGCGCGCAAAGCCGAGCGCGAGGCGGTGCAGGGGCATGGCCCAAATCGGCGCGGCGCAACCATCAGGCGACACGGGGGCATCGCTCAGATCCACGCCACAGCAGCGCTCGACGCATTCGCGGATGGCCTGCTGTACCGGGTGCCCGGCCTGCACGTAACCTTTCGGGTTCCAGTCGTTCTGCCGCGCCAGCGCGAGCATGCCGGCGTGTTTGCCGGAGCAGTTATTGTGGCAGGCGTTGGGTGAGCCGTGCTGGCCAGCCAGATCGATGGTGGCTTGTTCGCCCATCGGCCAGTGATGGCCGCACTCCAGGTCGGCCACCTGAGCGCCGATTTTTTTCAGAAACTTGCCGACCATTTCGACCTGTTGCCCTTCGCCATTGTGGGAGGCGCAGGCGAGGGCCAGGTCGACATCGTCCAGACCGTACTTTTCCACCGCACCAGAGGCAACCATTGGCAGAGCCTGGAATGCTTTCAGCGAGGATCGGGGATAGGTGAGTTGGTCGATGTTGCCGACAGACCAAAGAATTTCGCCGTCGCTGCGCATGACCACGGCGCGACCGCGGTGCGTGGATTCCACGGCGCCGCCGCGAATGACTTCAACCAGAGTGGGGTTATCTGAGGAACGGTCGGACATAAATGTAGAGGCTCAGCTTGCTGGCTACTTCGAGGGCGGGCAGGATACAGGGTTCTGTCGGTACACCCAAGAGGGAGTAGGTGGCGCCAGAAGGGTCGCGCCGTTTGGCCGGTCCAAGTCGTGCCGCAATCGTCATTCGGCGCAGGCCGGAATCCACAGGACGACACCATTGGCCTCCCGCCGAGGAATGGATTGCGGCCTTTGCCGGAATGACGGAGGGAGAAGAATGAGCCGTGGAGACATGCTGGCCTGCGCCGGAATGACGAAGGGACTTTATGGAGAGGTGGCCAAATGGATCAGGATCAGGGCGCCGGTGCGCTAGACCTGGGCCACGATCAGAATGGTCAACCAGATGAAGGAAATGATCTGCACGAAGAAAAACGTGAAACGCACCGCTACCACTGCATTGGTTTGCGGCACGCTGACATGCACCAGTGACTGACAGATGCGGCCTATCACGACGGCGACGCAGAGTGCATCGATGAGCGCGCCGGACAGTTCACTGACGTATAGCGCAAATACAATAGCGCCGAACACCGGCAGGTTCTCGACACAATTGGCATGGGCGCGCATGGAGCGCTTGTACCAGTCCTCACCTACGACGTGGTCAGCACGGAATTCGGCGATCGGCACCCGGCCGGTGAGTATGCGACTCCAGCGGTAGGTGCCAATGGTGGTAAGCAACAACAGTATTGTCCAGCTGGCGAAGGCGAGCAGCATCCATACAGGCACTGACATAAGCTAAACGTGGCCTCCGCTCGCTCGCAGAAAGTGCAAAAATTCCCTTCGCGTTTTCGGTCCGTAGGTTTTGAAGTGCGGGTTCGGATTATTGGCGTAGTTTTGTTTGTCGTTCGCCAGGCGATCATTGCTCGCGCGGTAGAGAACTTCGTCCACGGAAATGTTGTAGGGCCTGGTCGCATTGAGGCCGAAGACTTTGGCGCGTAGCTCGGGAGTGATTTGCGGGTAGCCATGTTGCTCGCGCAGTTGCTCACTGATTTGGAACGTGCGGAAGGCCTGAATCTGATCCTGGGGCGAGCCGTACCAGATTGAGTCAGTACCCCAGAGTACATTGTCTTCACCGACATATTTGAACAGTTTGCCGAGGGCGTGGGCGGCGGATTCGGGGTCACGCATCAGATAGCGCCAGGTGCTGCCCAGCTCCGCGTAGACATTGCTGTTCTTGCCGATGTCGTTTTCCACAACGGTTTTAATCAGCGAGTCGATGCCCTCATCGCGCTGCGGATCGTAGGCACCTTCCGCCTGACCGGGAACGAGACCGGAGTGATAAATGAGGAAGTTCACGTCCGGAAATCGCCTGGCCACCGGACCGATGTCGGTGCAGAGAGAATGCTCGTAGGATTCCCGACCGAAGGGCAGACCCTTGTGGATGCAGATGTTCTTGATGCCGAGGCTGCGGGCTTTTTCGATGAAGGCAATGCCCACATCGTCGGTGAGAAAGAAGCCTTTTCCGTCCGGCCCCCATTGCGTGTAGGTTTTCCAGGCGGAGATCTTGTAGTTCTCGGCCAGCTGATCCATTCCCTCGAGGTCACCCTTTTGGTTCGGGTTGACCCGGCCGTGCAGCATCAGCCGGTGGGTGCCATCCATGCGCTCGACAATGGCCTGGGTTTCCGCCGCTTCTTCAATAGTGAGCGGTTCCGCGTCACGCAGCGAAGGCACGAAGGACAGGACGATCATGTCGGTATCGCTGTCGAGAAAAACATCCTTGATGAATTCCTGGCTGCCCAAACATTCCAGATAGCTGCGCTCGCCGCGCTTGTCGCCCAATGCACAGCCGGCTTTTGGCATCGAGCGCAGAGGTTGCGCTGCATCGGGGATCTCCTGCAGCCATGCGCCGTTGGGATTCACGAAGTGACCCTGCACATCGAAGATGAATTCCTTCCCTTCCAGTCGCTCCGCAGCCAGCTCCGGATCAACGGCCGCGTCCTCTTCCACTTCGAAACGCCCGCCTGTGGCGCCCTGCTGTGCGTGCACCTGATTGAAGGCGATCAAGGTGCTTGCCGCTGCGCAACTGGAAATCAGAAACTGCCGCCGGTCCATGCCGGAACGCTTGGCGTTTTGGGTGATAGCTTCCAGGGCCATGGCGTTTGCGTGCCGGTTAACCGGCGCCAGAGGAATGGGCTCGAACTCACCGTTAGAAGTACTATCCACTTTGATGGGTAAACGCTGGTGCAAGTCTGCCATGATCGTTTCCTCCGGGCTGAGTGGTTTCACAGGAAACTACAAGCGGGCGGGGGTGGGGTCAAGAAGGACGCAGGAGGATAAGGTTTGGCGTGCCAGTTTCTGGCGCTGGGCTTTAGCCGGGAGTGAGCTGTCGCATTCAGTTGAAATGGATTCCGGCCTTCGCCGGAATGACGCGGAGGTGAAGGCGAGCGTGTCAGGACAGGCCAGCCTTCAGGCTACACGTTGTCGGGAGGAGTTGCAGACCCGATGGCATTCACGCGCGTCGCAAGACGATCGCGAATGCTGTGAGCAGTGACGTAGACAACGGGGATAAAGACCAGGGTGATCAGCGACGATGCGGACAGGCCGCCGATCACCACGCGGGCCAGCGAAGCCTGCATCTCGGCGCCGGCACCCAGGCCAATCGCCAGTGGCAGCAAGCCAAGGATGGTGGTGAGCGTGGTCATCAGAATCGGACGCAGGCGCAAACGGGCGGCGCGGCGCACGGCTTCGGCGACTTCCAGTCCTTCTTCCCGGCGCATCAGATTGATGTAGTCCACCAGCACGATCGCATTGTTCACCACAATACCCACCAGCATCACCACACCCATCAGGCTTTGCATGTTGAGGCTGGTGTTTGTAAGCAGCAGAGCGGGCACAACACCGATAATCGCCAGCGGCACCGAGAACATGACGATAAACGGATCGAGAAAGCGTTCAAACTGAGCGGCCATCACCATGTAAATGAGCACAATCGCCATGGCAATGGCGAGGATGAAATCCTTCTGCGCTTTTTGCTGCTCTTCGTATTCGCCGCCGTAAACGATGGAGAAACCTTCCGGCAGGGACATCTGATTGAGCTCTTGCTGAATCATTCCGATCGCATCGCCCAGCGCTACCCCACTTTGCAGGTTGGCATCGATGTAGGTGACCCGCTGGCTGTCGATGCGGCGGATGGAGTTGGGCGCGCGGCTGTCATCGATACGAATCAGAGCTGAAACGGGTACGACGGAGCCATCGGCAGCCCGTACGGAAATATTGTCCACGTCCTGGACATTGAGGCGGTCTTCCGGACGCAGTCGCACGGTAATGTCGACTTCGTCGCCGTGCTCGCGGAAAACGCCGGCCCGGGATCCGCCCACGCTGGCCTGAATCGCCCGACCCACGTCATTGATGCTGATGCCCACCGTGGCCATGCGTTCCCGGTCGAAGTTGATGGTCTGCTCCGGTTGCCGCTCGGATTGCTCCGAACGGGCGTCGGCAATGACCGAAATGGTGAGCATGCGGTCGCGAATTTCCATCGCCACTTGTTCGGCGGTCTGCAGGTCATAGCCGCGCAATTCGATGCGCAGCGAGTCCTCGCCACCGGATCGAAACATGCGGTTCATCATGTTCATGCCGGAGCGGGTGCGCACGCGGATCTGTGCTCCCGGAATAGCAGTCTGCACCTGCTTGCGAATGCGATCAGCCAGCTCGTCGGCGTTGGTACCGCGCTGGTCCAGACTGACCATGGTCAGCTCGACCTCGCCGCTGCCGTTACTGATTTCGCGAGTGTAGTGCTTTACGTCGTCGTGAGGAATGATGCCCTGAACGATGCGGTCCAGTTCCATCATGTAAGAGTGAATGATGGCGATGTTGGTACCCTCATCCATGTCCATGTCGATGTCGATCACTTCCGCTTCGCTGGTGGGGGCCAGTTCGCTGGACAGGAACTGTAGGCCGAACAGGGAGGCGCCGACCATCGCGGCAACGGTGAGGAAAACTACCCCTCGCCGGCGAAGAGCGAGCACGAGAAAAGACTCATACCACTGCTCAAGTCTGTGGAGGATTCCGTGCTTTTTTCCCTCCGCTTGCGGATCGATAGTCAAAAAGCGACTGGCCAGCATAGGCACTAGGGTAAGCGCCACCAGCAACGAACACATCAATGCAAAAACCACTACCGCGGCGAATTCCTTGAACAGCGCGCCGGTGATCGTCTGCATGAAGACGATCGGCAGGAAGATTACCGAGGTGGTAATGGTGGAAGCAATGATCGCCCCGCCCACCTGCCGTGTACCTACGCTGGCGGATTCATGGGGATTGCGACCGATCTGTCGCTGCCGCACGATGTTTTCGATCACCACGATCGCGTTGTCCACGATCAGACCCACCCCCAGGGCGAGACCGCCGAAGCTCATCTGGTTGAGCGTGAGTCCGCCGAAATACAGCAGCGAAAAGGTGGCGATCACGGCGATGGGAATGGACATCGCGATGATCGCGGTGGTGGAGCCACTGCGTAAAAAGGCGAACAGAATGATGACCGCGAGAATGCCGCCCCAGATGGCGGAGTTGCGCACGTTATCGATGGAGTCCTGAATGAAGACACTCTGATCATCGATCACCAGCAACTGCAAATCATTGCGCGAGGCGTTGATGCGCTCCACTTCACGGCGAATGTCTTCGGCCACTGCAATGGTGTTGGCACCGGATTGCTTGCGGATGCCAAGGCGAAGCATGGGGCGGTCGTCGACTTCGATGTAGCGGCCAACGTCCTCGCGGGTGTATTCAACGTCGGCGATGTCCTCCACCCGCAGCGGAACACCGTCGATGACGCGCACCACGGTTTGACGGATTTGCCCGACGTCGCTGTATTCGCCCAGCGAGCGCACATAGACGTCGGCGAGCCCGCGTTGCACATTGCCGCCGGGCAGAGTCGTATTCTCGCTGCCGAGAGCCTGGATGATGTCGTTGATGGTGAGATTGGTGGCGAGCAATCGATCGCGGTGTACATCCACGCGAATCTCGTTTTCGATGCCACCCCATACATCAATGGCGCCGACACCGGAAATCTGTTCGAAACGGCGGCGGATTTCCCGCTCCAGTACACGCGTGAGATCAACAAGACTGCGCTCGGACTGCGCTCCCAAAATGATGATCGGCATCGCATCCGGATCGAACTTGCGGATGCGCGGCACACTGGCGTCTTCCGGCAAACTGTTGCGGACCCGGTCGAGCGCTTCGCGCACTTCGTTGGTCGCCTCGTTGAGGTCCACGCCCTGGGCGAAACGCAAGGTCACCCAGCTGCTGCCCTCCTGCGAGTTCGATTCCACCTGCTCCACATCGGCGACGCCGGAGAGCGCATTTTCCAGGGGCTCGGTGACCAGCCGCTCCATTTCCTCCGGACCGACATTGGGATAACTCACCTGCACGTTGATTTGCGGAAACTCGATGGCCGGCAGCAGCCCCACCGGCAGAAAGCGAAAGCCAATGATGCCCAACGCGATGATGATCAGAAAAAGCATCGTGGTGGTGATGGGCCGCTTAATAGCGCCTTCGGTCATGGGCATGGTGAGCTGCTCGCTTTAATGGAGGCTAAGGGCGGGGTGTCCGGGACTTGAGGTCAGCTGCCGCGCTGCTGCTCTTTCCTGTCGATCAGCTTGAAAAGATCGCGGCTCTGGACCTGTTGCATCTCCATGATCTGATCCCAGCTGATCAGTCGCGCGCGGGCTTCGGCGGTTTTGCCGGTCAGCAATTCCTTGCCGACGGTCACCACCCAGTCGCCTTCGCCGATACCGCGCACGCCGGTAGCCATGCGGCCGCTGGCGATGATTTCGATTGGCACAAAGCTGATGGCCCGCGGCGAGCTCAGCACCGGCGGGGAGTCGGGTAGCTGGGCGACGGGTTCATACTCCGGCCCCGGCGCATCCATCAGGAAAATGCCTTCCTCGCCGGTTTGGGGATTGCGATGCAGGGCGGTGTTGGGAATCAGCACCGCTTCCTGCGAGCTGCCATAAAGGACGTCCACGGAAACGAACATTCCCGCGCGCAACAGGCCGGCCGGATTGTCCAGCTCGACGTAGCCTTGGGTGCGCATCGTGTTCGAATCGATGAAGGGAGAGATGCGGGCGATTTCGGAATGCAGCACCGTACCGGGCCAGTTCTCGGATCGGATATTTACCGGTGTGCCTTCCTTGAGGTACGTCAGCATACTCTCGGTCAGCGGGATTTCGATTTGAACGCGGCTGAGATCGCCGATAACGAAAAGCTGGCTGCTCGACGAGACCTGCTGACCCCGCTCCGCGTTGCGCTGCCCTACCCGGCCGCTGATTGGCGCACGCACGACGGTGTGGTCGAGTTGCAGTCTGCGCTCTTCCACCTGCGAGCGGGCCTGCGCTTCCTGCGCGCGGCGCAGATCGAGATTGGCTTGCGCGACAGCAACCTGTGCGCGCATGTCATCGAGCGATGCCTGGCTGTCGAGCTGGCGTTCGGAAAGTTTGCGAACGCGTTCGAGCTGATTGCTCAGCAGTTTCAGGTTAGCCTCGGCCTGACGGGTCTGCGCTTCGGCAATGGCAAGACCGGAAATGGCCTGCTGCCAGAGCTCGCGGTATTCTGTATCGCGAATCGTGACCAGCGGATCGCCCTCTTCCACGCTATCGCCGTTGTCCACATGCACCTGGACGATTGGGCCACTGACCTCAGGGAATATGATGGTCTGGTTGCGGGCGATCACGCGTCCGGTAAGGCGCTCTTCCAGCGGCAGAGATCCGAGCTGGGTCCTAACCACTTCCACGGCGGGGATCGGCGCCTGGCCGATGCCAGGGCGGCCCCGCTCGCCTCGCGGGCCGCTGCGTTCGGCAGTGTCATTGCTGCAGGCGGCTGCGAAAACTGCGACAGCGACAGCGAGGATCCGGGCTGCTCGCCCGATGATTGGTGAGGGCATATCCATCTCCTGGAAGCGCCAGCGAAACCGATCGAAAACGTTCTGTTCGCCAGTCCGTTGACACCCGTTGATAAGCGGGCCCGACTTGGCTGATCGCAGGCTAAGCAGCACTTGCGGGAAAAGCAATTCAATTAGTGTGAAGAAGAGAAGCGAAAATCACCGAATCGTCTTCTGGCAGTGCGGGCAAACTGTAAAGATAGTTTGGGGCGCTTGGGCTCGCCAGCACCGGCAATTGTTTCGCTGCCGGTTCCGGTCTATTCTTGCCGAGCGTTGTCGCGCGACTCCTGTCATCGAAAGCGACTCCGCCCAGGTATATAGCCGCTCTGCAATAACAATAAAGGCAATCACCATGGCTACTGACGTTACCACCCCGACCCTTTCCGAAGATCTCGACGACGCGCAAACCCGCAAAAGCATGCGCAAAGTGGCGCTGACCGCACTGGCGGGCACCAGCCTCGAGTGGTATGACTTCTTTCTTTACGGCACCGCCGCCGCATTGGTTTTTCCTGGCCTGTTTTTCCCGGAAGATCTGCCGGCCATGGTGGTGCTGCTGGCTTCATTCAGCACCTTCGCCGTGGGCTTCCTGGCCCGGCCGCTCGGCGGCATTGTGTTTGGTCATTTCGGTGACCGGATCGGCCGCAAACGCACGCTGGTGATCGCGCTACTGATGATGGGTGTGGCGACCACACTGATCGGGCTATTGCCCGGTTATGCTGCGATTGGCGCGCTGGCACCAATCGCACTGGTGCTGCTGCGTTTTATTCAGGGGGTGGCGATCGGCGGCCAGTGGGGCGGAGCGATGTTGCTGGTGACTGAAAGCGCACCTGCGAACAAGCGCGGTTATTACGGCGCCTACGCTCAGGCTGGGGCACCGGCGGGGGTGATTCTCGCCAATCTGGCCTTCCTGCTGATCAGCGGCACGGTGTCCGAGGAAGCATTCATGAGCTGGGGCTGGCGCATTCCTTTTATTGCCAGTGCAGTTCTCATTGGCATCAGCTTGTATGTGCAGCTGCATTTGGAGGAGTCGCCGGCTTTCAAACAGCTGACCAAGCTTTCCGGGAACAAAGCTGCCGATGGTGAGGAAGTGATGCCGCCAGAAGAAACCTTCAGTGCAGTAGTGGCCGAGGACGCTGCTGAGGCGCCGGCACGCTCTCCGATTCTTGAAGCTATCCGGCTTTATCCTGGACGGATTGCATTGGCAGCTGGGGCTTTCCTGTCAATCCAGGTGGCTTTCTACATTCTGATTGCCTTCGTGGTGGCCTATGGCAGCAGCGAGGCGGGGCTCGGTTTGCCGCGCAACACCTTGCTGGCCGCGGTACTGATCGGCTCTGCCATTCAGATCCCGATCCAGTTCTGGTCGGCGGCCTATTCGGACCGCAAGGGACGACGGGGCATCTACATGCTCGGCGCGATCCTGTCAGGGCTGTGGGCATTCGCATTGTTTCCGCTGATCGACACCGGCAACTTCACTCTGATCGTGCTCGGCATCACCGGCGGCCTTATTTTCGTCGGCATGCAGTACGGGCCCCAGGCAGCCTTCTTTGCCGAGCTGTTCAGCACTCACGTGCGCTATTCGGGCGCTTCGCTCGGCTATCAGATCGGCGCAATCGTCGGTGGCGCGCTGGCGCCCACCATCGCGGTGCTGCTCTGGAATCAATACGGCATTGCCTTCGTGTCCGGCTACATTGCCTTCGCGTCCCTCCTGACCCTGCTGTCGGTATGGATGCTGACCGAAACCCGCGGCACGGACATGCATTCCCAGACTGCCTGATCGAGGCTCTCCGGAAGGCAAAGCCCTTCAACCTGCAGCGGGATAGCTTTCCCGCTCGCGGGCCCTTCGCGTCGCTATCGCCCACCATTGCAACTGCGCAAGCATGCGTTCCAAAGCGGCCTCCGCTCTGACCGAGTCCAGGAGCTTGCCACTCGCAAATTGCTCTCCGGCGTTGATGAAGCTGACGATGTCGCGCATCGTCGGCGCGTGCAACTCCGCAAACACCTGCCGCAACTGCTCCACCGCCCGGCTTCCACCGGCCATGCCGCCGTAGCTGACGAAGCCCACCGGCTTGGTAAACCACTCCTTTTTGGCGGAATCGATCAGCGTCTTCAGTGCGCCCGGGAAGCTGTGGTTGTACTCCGGGGTGACCACGACGATGGCATCCGCCCGATCCAGTTCGCTTCTGAACTCCGCCGCAGTTGGCTGGCTGGCCGGGTCGATCACCGTGAAGGTCAGCTCGCTTCTCGCATCCAGTTGCTCTGCCAGCCAGGCAGCGATCCGGTCTGCGAGCCTGCCCTCGCGCACGTTCCCCAGAATGACGGCGAGGTGAATGGTATTGCTCATTACTTTCTCCTTGTTCAAATGCCAGTACGTTGATTCGGAATGGACGCTACTGTAAAACCTCAACTTAACTTAGGGTCAACATGGATACGATAGGAATTGGCTATGACCGGGATAGCTTCGTCGGCGGCGGAAGAACTGAGCGTGGGAGAAGTGGCCCGACGCAGCGGTGTGGCGATATCCACGCTGCACTTCTACGAGCAGAAGGGCCTGATAAAAAGCTGGCGAACCGCCGGCAACCAGCGCCGCTTTCATCGGGAAGTGTTGCGGAGAATTGCGGTGATCAAGGTAGCCCAGCGAGTGGGTATTCCACTGGCCGAAATCAAGCGGGCGCTGGCGGCTCTGCCAAAAGGGCGACGAGTGACCGGGGACGATTGGGCGCGATTATCGGAGCAATGGCGGGCGGACCTCGACCAGCGCATCGCCACGCTCACTTCATTGCGAGATCAATTGAGCAACTGTATCGGTTGCGGCTGCCTGTCCATGGCGGCCTGCCGGCTGCGCAATCCCGATGATGAACTGAGCCAACGAGGTCCGGGACCCCACTATTTCGACGAGGATTCCTCCGGCTGATCCTGCTCTGAACCTTTCGGCGAAACACTGCGAATCGGAAAAGGATCAGTAACGCTGCCGGTGTAAATGGTGCGGTGCGGGAAAGGTATCTCGATGCCCTCCGCATCGAAGGCCTCTTTCACAGCCTTGTGCATAGTGTTGCGCAACTCGAGAAAATTCTGCCGCTGGGTCCAGATCGAGAACTGCAGATTCAGCGACGATTCGCCAAAGCCGAGGAACATGAACAGGGGCGCGGGCTCGTCCAGACACAGCGGATTGTCGTTGGCGACGCGCTCGAGCACCTCGCGCACGTGGTCGATACTTTCCTTGTAGGCCACGCCCACCAGCAAGTCGAAGCGGCGGATCGGGAAGCGCGTGAGATTGGTGAGCTCGGTCTTGATCAGGGTCTCGTTGGGAATACGCACGAAAAGGTTGTCGAAGGTTCGCAGCTTGACCGATAGCAAGTCGATGGAAAGCACCTCGCCCGTCGTGGTGCCGATTCTGATTACATCGCCCACTTGGAAGGGCCGCTCTCCCACCATGAACAGACCACTGATCAGGTTGGATGCCGAGGTCTGCGAGGCAAAGCCCACTGCCACAGTCAGCACACCGGCCGCGCCCAGCAATACGCCGAGGTTGAAACCCATTTCCCTGAGCGCCGAAGCCATGAACAAGGCCAGCAGCCCCCAATAGATGATGCGGCGAAACAGGGTGGCGTGGTGTTCACCGACGCGGCGCATCATCAGGCGAAAGGCGGTGCGGGAAGCCAGGGTGGCGATGACGAAGCCGGCCAGCAGCAGCAAGGCCGCCCGCAGAATGTGAGCGATCAGTTCGTAGTTAATGGCTTGTACGATGGAGTCGATCATTGGCTACGCACCTGATTTATTCTGAAAACATGTCCACGAAGGCGCGAACCAGGCCGCTCTTCTTCGGCACGTCGCGGGCGGGCGTCAGCCAGTCACTTTGGCTTACCCCTTCGGGGGGATGCTCGCCAATGGTGACCTTGGCCAGCGCTTCCAGTCCCAGGTGCTCAAGCGTCAGAGGGACGGTCCACAGTGTGCCGTCGGGCCGGCCGTAAACCGGGAGAAAAGGCGCGGGGAGGCTTACCTTGTCGATCGCCATCATCTGGTCGGAGCGGTTGTGAATGGTTACCGGCGTGACAGCGCGATGAGGGCGCAGAGGCACTTCGCTGCGGGTATTTCGCGCCTGGGTTCGGGCTGCGTAGCACAGCTCGCCCACCCGGGTGCTGGGCCCGAACCAGGTGTCGGACAGTCGCATCACCGGGACCTCCTGCAGCACCAGACCATCGGTCAGCTCGACCGAGACGCAGACCGGGGTGCTGATAAAGAAGGTGATCTTCTGATCCGGCGGGATATTCACCGCCTGATTAGTGCGCACCACCACGGGACGATCCAGCAGTCGCGGCTTGAGGCAGAAGCTGGCCGGGGGCCTGCTGAAGGCATAGCGGGTATAAGTCAACTCTTCCGGGATTGCCTCGATATCACTGCTTTCCAGGCGAAACTGGTCTTCAGTGCCGCCCCGGCTTTCCGAGGCAAGCCACCATTCACTGGCATGGCGCTGCAGATAAAGGCTCAGGGGGCCAATGGCGTAGCGCCAGCACTGGCCCTCCGCCAGGTGAACGGGTTTCCACCACGGGGCCAGCGTGTGTCTGGCTTCCTGTTCGCTGTTCAGCACTTGTTGGGACATGTGGTCGTTTTCGTGATAGTTAAGATGGGCGACAAAAGACACGCTATGTTAGCAGGAGTGACAGAGCTTACGGCGACAGCCGGACTCTGTAATGGGCGCGAAGACCAGGGCGTCTTTGAAATGCCTCAAGGCGGCCCAGGCGCATCAGAGTTAATCGCAAGCTCCCGAGCCGTTATACTTCCCCCCTTTTCGAAACGACAGCTCCAGCGGACCCGAATTATGGCCAAAGCCCTCCCCCAGCTCGAAGATTTCCCCTTCGCCGCCGAACTCACCACCCGTTTTGACGACATGGACATTCTCGGTCACATCAACAATGTGGCCATCGCAAATCTCTATCAGGAATCCCGGGTGATGTTCCATCGCGAGTTGTTCAAGCGAACCCGCGGAGCGGAACATCGCAAGGACAAGGTGGGCACGGTGCTGGTTGACGTCCACATCGCCTATCGAGCGGAAACCTTCTACCCCAAGCCGGTGACAATCACCTGCGGAGTGAGCCGCATGGGCAATACCTCCTATACCATTCATTCGGCCATGTACCAGGACGGCCAGTGCGTTGGCACCTGCGATGCAGTGCTGGTTTATGTGAAAGAAGGCAAACCGCACCCCATTCCCGAGGATGAGCGCACTCTTCTGAGCCAGTACCAAATGCCAGCAACAAACGAGTGAGGAGCCCGTGAGTCAAAAACAAGCCCCGCCATCGCAAGAACTGGCAAAGGACGAGACCTTCCAGAAGCTGATGCGCGAAACCGGCAAGATCGAATGGAAGCTGCTGTCCTCACACCTCGACAGCGGCGGCCTGGTGCTGGTGAATAATCCGCTGGATCTGGTGAAGGTGGCCTACAGCTTCGCCAAAGACGACAAAGTAGCCGTTGCCCAGTGGCTCGAGTCGGGCCAGATTCAGCGAGTGGAACAGGGACAGGCGGATGTCTGGGATGCTGCCGAGCCCACTTTCTGGGCAGTCGTCGTCGCCCCTTGGGTGCTGATTCAGCCGGTCAAGGGCGACGCCTAGCAGGCAGGTTGTGCTGGCTTCGCTGAGCCTCGGCCATGTTTATTCGATAGCCTGCAGAGTCGCAGATATCATCCTCTCGCTGTAGGAAATGGCGCACATCTATTCCAGCGCCAGCTTACAGACGCTCGTATCAGCCGAATCTATTATGCGCATCGTCAGTCGCTCGCCGGCAGGATGCATTGGGGAAGCAGCGACGGTGGGCGAAAGGGTTTCGCTTTGGCCGTTGCCGGGCGCTGACATCTGTTCAACCAGTGCATGGAGAGGTACTCAATGGGAAACACTCGCAACGGTGACGCCGGGGCACCGCCCGTCAGACAGGAACGTTTTTTCAAACGCGGCGATTACTGGTATTTCGCCACCCGGGAAGGTGCGGCAATCGGGCCGTATGACGATCTGGAGCAGGCCCAGGCTGGCGCCCGCCACTACGTTGATCAGGTGCAGGACACACCGGAAACTGCCGCGGTGATTCGCAGCTACGCCTGAAGCGGCATCCAGGTCCAGATGCGAAAAGCTCGTCGGTCGACGGGCTTTTTTGCTTTCTGGGGAAGGTGATTCGTGCGGGCTGCTGTATCTTTCTGCACAAGACCCCTTCATTCATTGCCGAGAAAGTGCGCCCGACGGGTGACTTCCGCGCTGAGCCAGGCCGAGACGATCACGACGATGCCGAGGACAATGTCGTTCCAGGTGGCGACATGGTCGAACACCAGGCCACCGCGCCCGTAGTCGAGCACGAAGGGAGCGACAATCAGCCAGAGCCCGAGCAGCATGTTCGCCCGACTGATACCGACAAAGCGCGTCGGAGCGATCGCCCGGATCAGCGCCAGCAGCAGCACCAGGACACCCACCGCGGTGTCGTTCCACATGGCCGCGTATGCCCGGGGATAACCCAGAAACCAGGGAGCGAGAACAAGCCAGAGTCCGGCCAGGAGATTGATGCCACTGAACACCTGAACGATTCCGCTGCGCCCCTTGTACTCGGCCATGCTGACCACTCCTCCGTAAGTTCTTTCCCTGCCACTCGCACTGCATTTTGCGTTCCGGCGACGGCCACAAAAAACCCGAACACCGCAGCGACAATGTTCGGGTCTCTTCCTGCTCCGCCTGTAGGGGCGAACCCTGTGTTCGCCCAACTGAGCCCGCCATGTAGTGCTCGCGCGCTATTCTGACTGTCTAGAACGCGTCTCCAGGCACCCGCACGAAGCCCTCCATGAGCACACGGGCGCTGCGGCTCATGACTGCCTTGGTGGCAGTCCATTCGCCGTTCACCTGTCGCGCCTCGCCACCGACACGCAGAGTGCCGGACGGATGGCCAAAGCGCACCGCGTCCCGCTCACCACCACCGGCGGCAAGATTCACCAGCGTGCCCGGTACTGCCGCGGCGGCACCAATGGCAACCGCTGCCGTGCCCATCATGGCGTGGTGTAACTTACCCATGGAAAGAGCGCGCACCAGCAGATCGATTTCGTCGGCGCCTACTTTCTTGCCGCTGGAGGCGATGTACTCCGCCGGCTGGGCCACGAAAGCGACTTTAGGTGTGTGCTGTCGCTGCGCGGCTTCTTCAATGTTTTTGATCAGACCCATTCGGAGTGCGCCGTGCGCGCGAATTGTTTCGAACATCGCCAACGCTTTTGTATCGTTGTTGATTGCGTCCTGCAGTTCGGTACCGGTGTAACCAACGTCTTCGGCATTGATGAACACGGTGGGAATACCCGCGCTGATCATGGTGGCCTTCAGTGTACCCACGCCCGGCACTTCCAACTCGTCCACCACGTTGCCGGTAGGGAACATGCTACCTTCGCCGTCGGCAGGATCCATGAACTCCACCTGCACCTCCGCCGCCGGGAAGGTCACACCGTCCAGTTCGAAGTCGCCGGTTTCCTGCACTTCACCATGGGTGATGGGAATATGGGCAACGATTGTTTTCTCGATGTTGGCCTGCCAGATTCGCACGACCGCAGTGCCGTTTTCCGGAATGCGATCGGCACTTACCAGGCCATTGCTTATCGCAAACGCCCCAACCGCAGCAGTCAGATTGCCGCAGTTGCCGCTCCAGTCGATGAAGGGCTTGTCGATGGAAACCTGTCCGAACAGATAATTCACATCGTGATCGGGGCGATCACTTTTCGAAAGAATCACGGTCTTGCTGGTGCTCGACGTTCCACCGCCCATGCCATCGGTATGCTTGCCATAGGGGTCGGGGCTGCCGATTACACGCAGGAGTAAAGCGTCTCGGGCAGGACCGGGCTGTTGCGCGGCTTCGGGTAGATCCTGCAGACGGAAGAAAACGCCTTTGCTGGTGCCACCGCGCATGTAGGTGGCGGGGATTTTGATTTGGGGTTTATTTCGCATATTGGTCTTGTGAGTTGGTCAGTTCTAAATCCGTTTGGCGTCGGGGTACCGCCTTTCGGAAACGCATGAATACATCCCTGTACCCACTACGCTTCGCGGGGCAGGCTCTAGCTCCTACGCCGCGTCCTGCGGCGAAGGTTCCGAAAGGCGGTACCCCAACACCAAACTAATTGCGGAGAGTGATCTAATTCGGTGTTCTATTCGAAAAACACCATACTGTCATTCCGGCACAGACCGGAATCCACGTAGTTTGCCCACCTCGATGCCGTGTCCATGGATTCCGGCCTGCGCCGGAATGACGGTGGAGGTATGCCTCGAGTCATGTAGCTGCCGCCCGAAACCAATTCTGTTCGGTCTCGGAAAAGAAAACCCGCACGCTCGGAGGCACTAAAGTGAGTTTGGGGGCGGGGGAGTGCATTTCGAAACCTTCGCCGCAGGACGCGGCGTAGGAGCTATAGGGACATATTCATGCGTTTTCGAAATGCACTCCCCCGTCGCCAAACGGGTTAAGAACCCACATCCGTGACGCTTGGCTTTTTCACATCAACTCGCGACAGCCGATTCTGCTTCCGCCTCAAAAAAGTCGTTAGCAAACCGCTGCAACACACCACCCGCGTCATAGATCGACACTTCTTCCGCGGTATCCAGTCGGCAGATCACCGGCACTTCTTCGCTCTTGCCGTTCTTGCGATGAATCACCAGCGTCAAGGTCGCTCGCGGCTTGCGCTCGCCGATCACGTCAAAAGTTTCAGTGCCGTCGATGCCCAGCGTTTCGCGGGTGGCGCCGGGCTGGAATTCCAGGGGCAGTACGCCCATGCCGATCAGGTTGGTGCGGTGGATGCGCTCAAAGCCTTCGGCGACGATTGCTTCGACACCGGCGAGACGTACACCTTTGGCGGCCCAGTCTCGTGAAGAACCCTGACCGTAATCCGCGCCGGCGACGATGATCAGCGGCTGTTTGCGGTCCATGTAGGTTTCGATGGCTTCCCACATGCGGGTGACCTTGCCTTCCGGCTCGATGCGCGCGAGAGAGCCTTGTACAACCGTGCCGTTCTCATCGCGAACCATTTCGTTCAGCAGTTTCGGGTTGGCGAAGGTTGCGCGTTGCGCGGTGAGGTGATCGCCGCGGTGGGTGGCGTAGGAGTTGAAGTCTTCCTCCGGCAGGCCCATTTTCGCGAGATACTCACCGGCAGCACTGTCCGCGAGGATCGCATTGGACGGCGACAGGTGGTCGGTGGTGATGTTGTCGCCGAGCACGGCCAGAGGACGCATGCCTTTCAGCGAGCGTTCGCCGGCGAGCGCGCCTTCCCAATAGGGCGGACGACGGATGTAGGTGCTCATCGGGCGCCAGTCGTACAGCGGCTGGCCTGCTTCGGACTTGTCCTTGATCTCGAACATCGGAATATAGACGTTGCGGAACTGCTCCGGCTTGACCGCCTGCTTGACGATCGCGTCGATCTCTTCGTCGCTGGGCCAGATGTCCTTCAGGGTCACCGGATTGCCGTTCTGATCGAAGCCGAGCGGATCCTTTTCGATGTCGAAACGAATGGTGCCGGCAAGGGCATAGGCAACCACCAGCGGCGGCGAGGCGAGGAAGGCCTGCTTCGCATAGGGATGAATGCGGCCGTCGAAGTTGCGGTTACCGGACAGCACCGCGGTTGCATACAGATCGCGATCGATGATTTCCTGCTGGATCTTCGGATCCAGCGCGCCGCTCATGCCATTACAGGTGGTACAGGCGAAGGCCACCACACCGAAGCCGAGGCTTTCGAGTTCCGGCAGCAGGTTGGCTTCTTCCAGATACATTTTCACGGTCTTGGAGCCGGGCGCCAGGGAACTTTTTACCCAGGGCTTGCGAGTCAGGCCCAGTTTGTTGGCGTTGCGGGCGATCAAACCGGCAGCCACCATGTTGCGCGGGTTGCTGGTGTTGGTGCAGCTGGTGATCGCAGCAATGATCACCGCACCGTCCGGCATTTTGCCTTCTTCCAGTTCCACCTTGCCGGCGATACCGCGGCTGGCCAGCTCGGAGGCCGGCAGCAGTGCGTGCGGATTGGAAGGACCGGCGAGGTTGCGGCCGACGGACGAGAGATCGAAAGTCAGCACGCGCTCATATTCGGCGTTCTTGAGGCTGTCCGCCCACAAGCCGGTGTGCTTGGCAAACTGTTCGACGAGTTTCACCTGCTCGTCGTCGCGGCCGGTCAGCTTCAGATAATCGATAGTCTGGCCGTCGATGTAGAACATCGCGGCGGTGGCGCCGTATTCGGGCGTCATGTTGGAAATGGTTGCACGATCGCCAACGGTCAATGCATCGGCGCCTTCACCGAAGAATTCCAGATAGGCGCCCACCACGCGCTCGCGACGCAGGAAGTGGGTCAGCGCCAGCACCATATCCGTGCCGGTGATGCCGGGCTGAAGCTTGCCGGTCAGTTCCACACCGACGATGTCCGGCAGGCGCATGTAGGAGGCGCGGCCGAGCATGACGCTTTCGGCTTCAAGGCCGCCCACACCGACGGAGATCACCCCCAGCGCATCCACCATCGGTGTATGGCTGTCGGTGCCTACGCAGGTGTCGGGGAAGGCTACACCGTCGCGGACCTGAATCACCGGCGACATTTTTTCTAAATTGATCTGGTGCATGATGCCGTTGCCGGGGGGAATCACGTCGACGTTCTCAAACGCCGTCTTGGTCCAGTTGATGAAATGGAAACGGTCGTCGTTGCGGCGATCTTCAATTGCGCGGTTCTTTTCGAAAGCGTCCTTTTCGAAACCTGCATGTTCAACCGCCAGCGAGTGGTCGACGATCAACTGCGTCGGCACCACCGGATTTACCTTGGCGGGATCACCGCCCTTCTCCGCGATCGCATCACGCAGTCCCGCAAGATCCACCAGGGCGGTCTGCCCAAGGATATCGTGGCAAACCACTCGTGCCGGAAACCAGGGGAAGTCGAGCTCGCGCTTGCGCTCGATGATTTGCTTGAGCGAATCGGTCAGCGCTTCCGGCTCGCAGCGACGCACCAGGTTTTCGGCGAGGATGCGTGAGGTGTAGGGAAGCTTGTCGTAGGCGCCGGGCTGAATGGCGTCCACGGCTTCGCGGGTATCGAGATAATCGAGCTTGGTGCCCGGCAGGGCCTTGCGGTGTGATTTGTTCATAAACCTTGGCAAACGTCAGAAGGTTAGGAAGGGGGGGCAAAAAGGACGGCTTAGCGAAGCCAAGCCGTCCTGTGGTCTTTCGATCAACGCTCTGAAATGGGCTTCACTTTTCGCAGTTCCGGTCCGACGTACTCGGCGCTCGGGCGGATGATGCGGTTGTCGGCGCGCTGTTCCATCACGTGTGCGGTCCAGCCGGTGACTCGTGAACACACGAAGATCGGGGTGAACAGCGGCGTGGGGATGCCCATGGTGTGGTAGGCCGGGGCGTGGAAGAAGTCGGCGTTACAGAACAGCTTCTTCTCTCTCCACATCACGGCTTCGCAGCGCTCGGCAATGCGATAGAGTTTTTCGTCGCCGG
Organism: Proteobacteria bacterium 005FR1; assembly: GCA_026192395.1. Taxonomy (GTDB): domain Bacteria; phylum Pseudomonadota; class Gammaproteobacteria; order Pseudomonadales; family Cellvibrionaceae; genus WACF01. The sequence continues at coordinate 3,274,399 of WACF01000001.1, read as the reverse complement.
CGTCTTCCGCCAGCTTGTGCGCCCACTCCTTGATGACGGCGTTGCGCGGATCGGATTCGCGATAGATCGCGTGGCCGAAGCCCATGATCTTTTCCTTGCGCTCCAGCATGCCCAGCAGTTTCTGCTCGGCATCATCCGGATTGTCGAACTGCTCGATCATGTCCATGGCCGCTTCGTTGGCGCCGCCGTGCAGCGGGCCGCGCAGTGAACCGATCGCGCCGGTCACGCAGGAATGAATGTCGGACAGGGTGGAGGCACAGACACGGGCAGTGAAAGTGGAAGCATTGAACTCGTGCTCTGCATAAAGGATCAGTGACGCGTTCATCACTTTCTCAAACAGAGGCTTGGGCTTCTCGCCATGCAGCATGTGCAGGAACTGGGCACCGATGGTGTCATCGTCGGTGTCGGTATCGATGCGGGTGCCGTCAGTGACGAAGCGGTGCCAGTAGCAGATCATGCCGGGAAGAGTGGCGAGCAGTCGGTCCGCCGCATCCTGTTGCTGGCTGAAATCTTTTTCGGTTTCCAGATTGCCGAGCACGGAACAGCCGGTACGCAACACGTCCATCGGGTGTGAGTCAGCGGGAATGCGCTCGAGCACTTCCTTCAGCGCCTGCGGCAGTGAACGCATGCCTCTCAGCCGCGCCTGATAGTCGGCCAGCTGTTGTTTGTTCGGCAGCTCGCCGTGGAAAATCAGATAGGCTACTTCTTCGAAAATGCAGTTGTCGGCGAGGTCTTTTACATCATAGCCGCGATAGGTGAGGCCGCTGCCTTCTTTGCCGACAGTACACAGTGCGGTCTTACCGGCCACCTGGCCGCGCAGGCCGGCGCCGCCGAGTTTTTTATCTACCATTTGTATTTCTCCCCAGTAGTCGTCTTTGGGCGAAAGTGTGCTCGCCAGATACTTACTTGTACTTACTTGTCCTTCGCAAAAAGGGCGTCGAGTTTGTCTTCGTACTCCTGATAATTCAGGTAGGAGTAGAGCTCCTGACGGGTCTGCATGGTATCGACAACCGCTTTCTGGTCGCCATCCTGCAACAGATGCTGATAAACATTTTCCGCGGCCTTGTTGGCGGCGCGGAAGGCGCTCAGTGGATACAGCGCGATGGCAACACCCCAGCTCTTCAGTTCTTCGAGAGTGTAGAGTGGGGTTTTGCCGAATTCGGTCATATTGGCCAGCACCGGAACCTTCAGTGCTTCAGTGAAAGCGCGATACTCGTCAGCGGTCTGGAGGGCTTCGGCGAAGATGCCGTCTGCGCCGGCTTCAACGTAGGCCTGACACCGTTCGATGGCTCTCTCCACACCTTCCTGTGCGAAGGCATCGGTGCGGGCCATGATGAAAAAGTTTTCGTCTTCGCGGGCGTCCACGGCGGCCTTCACGCGATCGACCATTTCATCCTGAGTCACGATGGCCTTGTTGGGCCGGTGACCGCAACGCTTCTGGGCCACCTGATCTTCGATGTGGACGGCAGCGGCCCCGGCTTTTTCCATGCCCTTGATGGTGCGTGCGATATTGAAAGCGCCACCCCAGCCGGTGTCGATGTCTACCAGCAGCGGGATATTGCAGGCACTGGTAATGCGGTCGACGTCGATCAGTACGTCATTCAATGAGGTGATGCCCAGATCCGGCAAACCGTAGGAGGCGTTGGCGACGCCCGCGCCGGACAGGTAAATGGCCTTGTGGCCGATTTGCTCTGCCATCATCGCGTGGTAGGCGTTGACGGCGCCGACCACCTGCAGGGGTTGATTATCGGCGAGAGCCTGGCGGAATTTCTGACCGGAACTTGCTTTTGCACTCATATCGAATTGCCTTATAGCAGATGGCTGCTTTATACCAGATGAAAGTATCTTCCAATCGGCGAGTCCGTGCGGATTCTGAGGGCTATTCTTCCGTGCCTCTACTCTTCAAGATTGCTGAAAAGTTGCTGGATGCTGGAGAAATCGAGCCCGCCCTTGCCCTGCTGCGCATGCAGCTGGAAGAGGTTGCGAGCCAGAGAACCCATGGGGATGGTCGCCTGATTCTTGACGGCGTTGTCGAAGGCGAGCCCCAGATCCTTGTTCATCAGGTCGACGAGGAAGCCGCCCTGGTAGTTTCGCGAAGCGGGTACGTTGTCCATTACACCGGGCCACGGATTATACACGTTTAGCGCCCAGTTGCCGCCGGAGCTCTGCTTCATGATCTCGGACAGAACCGCCGGATCGAGTCCGTTTTTCACCCCCAGGGCCAGCGCTTCGCAGGTGCCGGTCATCAGAATCGACAGCAACATGTTGTTGCAGATCTTTGCCACCTGTCCGGCGCCGTGGGGTCCGGCGTGGAAGATATTTTTGCCCATATTCCGCAGAATGGAACTGGCTCGCTGAAACACATCGGCTTCGCCGCCACAGATAAAGGTCAGGGTTCCGGCTTGCGCGCCACCGACGCCGCCGGACACTGGCGCATCCATGAACGACAGACCCTTGGCGGTCGCGGCTTTCGCCACTTTTTGCGAGGTTTCCGGCGCGATCGTCGAGGAATCGATCAGCAGGGTGCCGTCGGCCACTGCGTTCAACACACCTTCATCGCCGAGGTAAACCGCTTCGACGTGCTTGCCCGCCGGAAGCATGGTGATGACGTATTCAGCACCGGACACGACGGCAGCCAGGGAATCGGCACTTTCGGCGCCGGCCTTTACAGCCGCATCAACCGCCGCTGCCGACAGGTCGTAGACGGTGAGTTCATGCCCTGCTTTGAGCAGGTTTGCGGCCATCGGACCGCCCATGTTTCCCAGGCCTACGAAAGCAATTCTGGACATGATCGTTCTCCTCTTTTTTGATCCACCGCAACGGCGGCGGGTTTTATTTTTTGGGCCAGGGCGGGACAAAAAAGTGATGCGTCCAGGCGGGATCCACATCGGCAACTGTGGAATAGCGCCAGCGGGGCTGCCGGTCCTTGTCAACCAGCAAGGCCCGCACGCCTTCGGCAAATTCGCCGGCGCGCAACGCGTTGGCAGCCATCACCAGCTCCTGCTCGAACACTTCCGCAAGGCTGAGGTGTCGCGAACGCTGCAACTGCTCACAGAAGAGCGCGATGGAACCCGGCGAACCCTTGGCAACATTTTTTGCGGCTTTTTGCAGCCAGGGCTCATCGCCGCGGTAGCCCTTCAGTTTTTTGATCAGCTCGACCTTGTTGTCAGCATCCGTGAGTTGCTGGATGACGTCGAAGTTTTTTCGCACCACAGATTCGGGCATTTGCGCCGATGACTTGTGCTCAAACTCGCGAAGGGTGTGATTGATTGCGGCCTTGTCCGATCCAGCACTTCGCCAGTCCGCTTCAGTCAGAGCCGCAAGCACAGCATCGCGCTCGCCGTGACTGATACAACGATCCGCCAGCCCAAGGAAAACCGCATCGGCTGCATTCATGGCAGCGCCGGTGAGGCCCAGAAACAAACCGGTGCGACCGGACATTCGATTAAGGAACCAGCCGGCACCCACGTCCGGGAATAGGCCGATGCCCACTTCCGGCATGGCGAGGTGCGAGTTTTCAGTGGCAATACGAAAATCCGCACCGGCCATAAGCCCGAGTCCGCCACCCATGACGATGCCATTACCCCAGGCGATCACCGGTTTGGGATAGGTGTGAATAAGCTGATCGAGGCTGTATTCCTCGACAAAGAACGTATCGCCATCGGCGGGTTTGCCCTCGGTCATGGCGCGGTACAGCGCCAGTACATCACCGCCGGCACAGAAGGCTTTGTCGTCGGTACCTTCAAGCCAGACTGCCGCAACCTGCGGATCGTCGGCCCAGCTGTCCAGCTTCGGGCGCAGCATTCGAATCATTTCCAGCGACAATGCGTTTAGATTGCGCGGCGCATTGAGGCGGGCGACGATCAGCAGACGGCCGTCGCCAAGGGTGTGCTCTGTGAATACGACTGCCTGTTCCATAACTTCTCTTATCGGTTTTTCCATTCGGGGCTGCGCTTTTCCAGAAAAGCGTTCACGCCTTCAGCCTGATCTTTGGTGTCAAAGAGCTTGACGAAGAGCTCACGCTCCATGCGCCAGCCGTCGAACTGACTCCGGGTTTCGCGCGCGCTCATCACCAGACTCTTGCAATAGGAGATCGATGAAGGGCTTTGCCTGCAGGCCGATTCCGCCAGCGCGATGGCGCGCTCCAGGGACTGCCCCTTGGGCACCACTTCTTCCACCAAGCCGATCGCCTCGGCCCGTTCGGCACTGACGCGTTCGCCGAAGAGAATCATTCGCTTGGCCCAGCCTTCACCCACCAGCCAGGGCAGATTCTGGGTTCCGCCGCCACAGGGCAGCAGACCGACCGTGGCTTCCGGCAGCGCCATCTGCGCACGCTCTTCGGCAATGCGGATGTCGCAGGACATGGCGCATTCCAGACCACCGCCCATGGCGTAGCCGTTGATGGCGGCGATGGAGACACCGCGGAAATTTGTCAGCGCAGCGAATGCCTCGCCAAAGGCCAGCGCCATTTGCGCGGCGCGGGCCTTGTCGCCGTCGGCGAAGGTTTTCAGGTCCGCACCGGCGGAAAAGAATTTTTCGCCCTGCCCGGTGATGACCAGTGAGTAGATCTCGCGGTCATCGTTCAGCTCGCCGACGATCTGCGCAAGCTGGGAAAGGGAGTCCACCGTCCAGGTGTTGGCGGGCGGGTTATTGATAGTCAGAACCGCGATGTGGCCGCGCTTTTCGAGATCGATTGTCGCTGTCATTTGATTGCCCTTGTTTGTTTCCCGCAATTATTGGATGGCTTCCGCAACGCCTTCGGTCAACACTCGTCGCGCCACGATCAGACGCATGATTTCATTGGTACCTTCGAGAATCTGGTGAACGCGCAGATCGCGCACGTAACGCTCCAGCGGATATTCGCGGATGTAGCCGTAACCGCCGTGTAGTTGCAGCGCCTGGTTCGCCACTTCGAAGCAGGCGTCGGTGGCGAAGCGTTTCGCCATCGCACAGAACAGGGTCGCTTCCGGATCGCTGTTGTCCAGTTTGAAAGCGGCCAGTCGCACCATTTGTCGCGCGGCGGTGAGCTCCGTGGCCATATCAGCGAGCTTGAACTGCAGTGCCTGGAAAGTGGCGATCGGCTGTCCGAACTGCTGGCGCTCATGCATGTAGTCACGCGCTCGCAGCAGTGCGGCCTGTGCGCCACCGAGGGAACAGCTGGCGATGTTCAAACGACCGCCGTCGAGACCTTTCATGGCGAATTTGAAACCTTCGCCTTCTTGACCAAGGCGATTGCGAACGGGAACGCGCACGTTTTCGAAAGTAATCTGCCGGGTCGGCTGACTGTTCCAGCCCATCTTTTCTTCCGACTTGCCGTAGTGAATGCCTTCTGCATCGGCAGGGACAACCAGCGCGGTAATTCCCTTCGCTCCGCTTTCCTGAGCACCAGTGCGCGCCATGACCACAAGAATCTGCGTGCTGCCGGCGCCGGAGATGAAAACCTTCGAGCCATTCAACACATAATCATCGCCGTCGCGAACCGCTTTCGTGCGCAAATTGCCCGCATCGGAGCCGGCGCCGGGTTCGGTCAGGCAATAGGAGGCGAGCAACTCGCCGGAGGTAAGACGCGGAGCGATTTCTTCGGCGAATTCCTCGCTGGCAAAATTCGCAACCATCCAGGTGGCCATGTTATGGATGGTGATAAAGGCTGCCGTGGAAGGACAGGCAGCGGAGAGCTCTTCCACGATGATGGAGGTGTCGAGCCGAGACAGGCCCATGCCGCCGTAGCATTCCGGGCTGTAAATACCGCAGAAGCCCAGCTCACCGGCGCTGCGCAGCACGTCCACCGGAAAGATGTGCTCGGCATCCCACTGAGCCGCGTGCGGGGCCATGGATTTTTGGGCAAAGGATCGCGCCGCGTCGCGGAAGGCAAGCTGGTCTTCGCTGAGATCAAAATTCATTGCTGTGCCTCTCTTGTTCAGAACGGGACCGCAGTTGCGGCCCCATCAGCAGGCTTTTTCTTCTCGAAACGGATTATTTCAAGTTGATAGAGAAGTTGGGACCGGTCACCGGCTCTGACGAAAACCAGCGGGAGGTAACCGTCTTGGTTTCGGTGTAGAAGCGTACCGCTTGCTTGCCGTAAGCGTGCTGGTCGCCGTAGAAGGAGCCCTTCCAGCCAGTGAAGGAAAAGAAAGGCAGCGGCACCGGAATCGGGATATTGATCCCCACCTGACCCACTTCGATTTCGTGCTGGAAGCGACGGGCAGCGCCGCCGGAGTTGGTGAAAATCGAACAGCCGTTGCCGTAAGGGTTGGCGTTGATCAGCGCAATGGCCTGCTCGAGATTTTCCGCTTCCATGCAGTTCAGCACGGGTCCGAAGATCTCTTCCTTGTAGATGTCCATGTCCGCCTTCACGCCGGAGAAGAGCGTGGGACCAACCCAGTTGCCGTTGGGCATGCCTTCCACCTGACAGCCGCGGCCGTCCAGTTCGAGCTTCGCGCCCTGTTCTTCGCCGCGGGCAATCAGTTGCTCGATGCGCGCCTTGGCCTTGGCGCTGATCACCGGGCCGTAACTGGCTTCCTTGTCGTTCCAGCAGCCGGGGCGCACCTTGCTCATGGCCTCTTTCAGTTCCGGTATCCACTGCTGGGCTTCACCTACGAACACCGCCACGGAAATCGCCATGCAACGCTGACCCGCCGCGCCGACCGAAGCACCCACCAGCGCGTTGATCACCTGATCCTTGTCGGCATCGGGCATGACCACCATGTGATTCTTGGCACCGGCAAAGCTCTGAACGCGCTTCATGTTGCGCGTACCGGTCTCGTAGATATAGCGGCCGACCGGCACGGAACCCACAAAGGAAATGGCTTTGATGGCCGGATCGCTAAGCAGTCGGTCCACCTGATCCTTGCCACCGTGCACCACCTGCAACACGCCTTTGGGTGCGCCGGCCTCGACAAACAGTTCAGCCAGACGGGTCGGGGTCAGCGGATCCTGTTCTGAAGGCTTCAACACGAAGGTGTTGCCGCAGGCGATCGCCATCGGAAACATCCACAGCGGAATCATCGCAGGGAAATTGAAAGGCGTAATGCCCGCGCAGACGCCGAGTGGCTGGATATATGAATAGGTGTCGATACCACGGCCGACGTTTTCCACGGTTTCGCCCATCATCAGCGATGCCACGTTTGCCGCGTGCTCGACCACTTCAATGCCGCGCCAGACATCGCCTTTGGCGTCTTCGAAGGTTTTGCCCGTTTCCTGCGAGAGGATTTCACCCAACTCGTCGTGATGCCCTTTCAGCAGCGCCTGGTAGCGCAGCATCAAACGGGCACGCTCGGAAACGGGCACTTCTTTCCAGCTCTTGAAGGCTTCCGCCGCGGCGTCGATAGCCTGGGTCATTTCCGCCTCAGTCGCGCTAGGGACCTGAGCGATAACCTCATTGTTGGCGGGGTTGGTGACGTCGATCCAGTGTTCTGACTGGCTCGGGGTGAATTCTCCCCCGATGAAAAGCGGGACTTGGCGCATGATGGTTTCCTCTCTGCATTCACGGAAGATTAAGACAAGCCAGACGTCGGTGGCTCGAATCCGTTTGCCACTGGATGCGCTCTCTCGAAAACGCTGTGAATACATCCCTGTACGGTCGTACGCTTCTCCCCGAAGCGAACGTTTCGAGAGAGCACATCCAGCGCCAAACTCGCCCAGGTGGTCTCCCAGGCTATGTGCCCCCTTAGGTGGGGTTAATTCGGACTTGCAGCCAGGAATCCGGTGTTCACTGCCGTGACCTTCGACAGCAGGGATGCTGGCGAAGAGCCTCCAGGGATGGATTCACTAGCCCCGTCCGTGTGGCTAGCCCTGCGGGCAGCGAACGCTGTGCAAATCGGCTGTCCTGCCGATTTGTCACGGCGCGTCACAGCAGTGAACACCGGATTCCTGGCCTGGCACTGGATCCGTGTCGTCTCAGGTTCAACCGACCTAGCCCGGGACAGGTCCAGCCTCGCCATATTCGTTGCGGATGACAGTACCACGAGACACCACGCGGCGTGATAGACTAATTTTCTTTCGGATGGACTATTTTTCGATTTCGATGAAAAGCAGCACAGGCTCGACACCCACCACCTCGCAATGGCCGGTTCCACCGGACAGTGTTCGCTATGTGCTACCCAGCCGCATAATTGCGCAGCTTTCCGCTCATCCGCTAACCCGGGATCTCTACCCGCGCGCCTTCGGACACTATCGCAGCGCCTACGGTCACCACATGCAGCGGGAGCGTCATGACGACGATCTTTTGATTTACTGCACCGAGGGGCGGGCTCATCTTCACGTGCTGAATCAGCCCTTTACCATCCAAGGCGGCGACCTGTTGCTGCTTCCCGCCGGGGTCCAGCACCGCTACAGCAGCGACTCGGATCAGCCCTGGACTCTGCACTGGGTGCATTACGCCGGGCCACTGGCGGAAGCCTTTCGGGAGCACATGGGGTTCGGGCCGGGTGTTTATACCCGCCGGGTCGGGCGGGACCCGCGCCTGCTGGTGGACTTCAGCGGTTTGCTGGCGGTTCGGCAGACTGGTTTCCGGTCACAGGCGCTGGTGCACGCCTCCAACCGGCTGCGGCAACTGCTGACGGCGGTATCGCTTTGCAAGGACACGGACCGCAGCCGGCAGGCGCTCGACCTGGACGTGATTCACGACTACATGCACGACCATCTCAACGAACGGGTCTCGCTGCAGGAGCTGGCGGATCTCGCTGGTCTATCGCCGGCACATTTTGCGACCCGCTACCGGCAGCTGACCGGGGTGGCCCCAATCCAGCATTTCCTGCACCTGAAAGTTGAGCAGGCCTGTCAGCTGCTGGACACAACCGATTCCCCCTTCAGCGCGATCAGCGCAGCGCTGGGCTATGACGATGCCTACTATTTTTCCCGCTTGTTCAAGAAGGTGATGGGGCAGAGTCCGCGGAATTACCGGCATCTGAACAGGCACTGAGCCCGCAATGAGAACGGTCAGTCACAACGGGCCAGTGGACGCTGAAGATCAGGCGCATACAATGGAGCCATTCCGCGCCAGGGTGGGCCGGCAGTTTCCCATGTTTTTATCCCAGCGAAGAGAGGCCCAATGTCTGCAATAAACCCGGATAAGCTTGCGTCGTATCTGGCTCATCATGTGGAGGGCTTCAAAGGCCCGATTGAGCTGAAGAAATTTTCGGACGGTCAGTCCAATCCCACCTTTCTCGTGCAGACACCCGAGACGAATTATGTCCTGCGCCGCAAGCCACCGGGTCAGCTGATGAAGTCGGCTCACGCCGTGGATCGCGAGTTTCGGGTGCTCGCCGCACTGGCGGACACCGATGTGCCGGTACCGGCGGTTTATCACCTGTGCGAGGACGACAGCGTCATCGGTTCCATGTTTTATCTGATGGAATACAAGCAGGGCCGCATCTTCTGGGACCCCGCGTTGCCGGAACTGACGCCGGAGGAGCGCCGCCAGGTATACGATGAGATGAACCGCGTGCTCGCTGCCATTCACTCGGTGGACTTGAAGAAGCAAGGACTGGAGGACTACGGTCGCCCGGGCAGCTATTTCTCCCGACAGGTGGAGCGCTGGACCAAGCAATATCAGGCCATCGACTTTGAGCCGATTCCGGCCATGGAAGCCTTGATTGAATGGCTGCCCGCCAACATGCCGGCGGATGACGGTCAGGTGAGTCTGATCCACGGCGACTACCGCATCGACAACATGATGTTCCACTCCGACCGGCTGGAAATCATTGCGGTTTTCGACTGGGAGCTGTCGACGCTTGGCCACCCCATCGCGGATCTCGCCTATCAGATGATGCAGCGCTATTTCGGACCCGACTGGAAAATTCCCGGACTCGCAGGGCTCGATCTGGAAGCGCTCGGCATTCCCAGCGAGGCGGAATACATTCGCCAGTATTGCGATCGCATGGGGCTGTCAGGCGTCAGCGACTGGCCTTTCTATCTGGCTTTTTCCTTCTTTCGCTTCGCGGCCATTTGCCACGGCATCACCTATCGCGCGCGACAGGGGAACGCCTCAAGCAGTGAGGCCGAGGAAGTTGGCGCAATGGCCCGTCCGCTGGCGGAACTGGGTTACGAGATCGCGCAGCAGCAAGCAGCCAAGAGCAAGTGACCGAGACAGACGAGAAACAATAACAACAGATATCCATTTCTTATTGGGGTAAGGGTCCATGTTGAGCATGCTTGGCCTGGTGGTCGGACTGGGTTTGCTGATCGCGCTCACCATGCGCGGAATGAACCTGTTTATCACCGCACCGCTGTGCGCTTTGCTGGTGGCTTTGTCCAGCGGCGTGCCGCTGTTTACCGGTGAGCTCAACTTTGTCGAGGTCTACATGGATGGCTTTGCCGGCTTCGTCGCGGCCTGGTTTTTCATGTTCCTGCTCGGCTCGCTGTTCGGCAAATTCATGGAAGATACCGGCGCGGCGGACAGCGTTGCGCAGTGGATCGTCGGCAGGCTTGGTCGCAAGCACGCACTGCTGGCGGTGGTACTGGGTTGCGCGGTGCTGACCTATGGCGGCGTGAGCGTATTTGTGGTGGCCTTTTCGGTTTACCCGATGGCGCTGAGTCTGTTCAAGGACGCCAATCTGCCGCGCCGTTTCATTCCCGCGGCGCTGGCCTTCGGGTCGGTGACTTTCACCATGACTTCTGCCGGCTCGCCGGAAATCCAGAACTGGATCCCGGTTCGCCACCTCGGCACCTCGCCTTATGCAGCCTGGGAAGTGAGTCTGGTGGTCGCGGTGTTGATGGCGACGCTGGGCTATTGGTGGCTGGACAGCATGGTTAGCCGCGCAGTGGAACGGGGTGAACGATTCGATGCCCGCGAGGGCGACCCCGCGGTTCCCGAGCGCGACCTGCCATCACCGGTCAGCGGTTTGATTCCGCTGCTGGCAGTGCTGGGCCTTGCCTTTATTTTCCACGACGACCTGCAACAGAATGCCTTGATTGTTGCACTGGCCGGTGGCGTTGCCGCAATCGGTCTCATCAACTTCAAACATTTTCATCGACCGCATGATGCGATCGCGGAGGCGACCACCGGTGCGCTGATTGCCATCGGTAATACTTCGGCGGTGGTGGGATTCGGCAGTGTCGCAAAAGTGACTCCTGCCTTCAGTGCGGCAGTGGCGGCGATGACCGGCATTCCCGGCAATGAGCTGGTCGGGGCCGCGCTCGCAGTGAGTACGATCGCGGGGCTGACCGGTTCGGCCTCGGGCGGTCTGGCGATAGCGCTGCCCGCTATCGGTGAGCATTATCTGGAACGCGGCGTCAATCCCGAGCAATTGCACCGTATTGCGTCCATCTCTTCCGGTGCGCTGGATTCACTTCCGCATAATGGCTATGTGGTGACGACCATTCGCGCGATCTGCAAAGAAACTCACCAGAGTGCCTATGGCCCACTTGCCGCGGTTACCGTTGTAGTCCCCTTGATCGGCGTTGCGGTGGCGGTTGCTCTGTTCATGTTGTTCTGACTACTTCATCTGCCGGTAGAGGCGAACGGCAAAGGCGATCAACACCAGCACAGCCAGCACCAGCAAAGCCCAGAACAACCAGGCAGACCAGTTCAGGCCTGCCGCCTTGGCCGCCGGCGGACGGACACCCTCAATAAGGCTCAGATCGACAGATTGCCACTCCACCGAATCATCCCCGATCAGTTGCGATAGCACCTGCCCCGCTGCCTTGCCTGAGCGAACAGTGTCCGCAACCGCGATCCGGTAGGGCGGATTGTTGTTGGCGATGAACTGCAGCAGTTGCCGCGGTTGCTCGAAGACCAGCACGGGCTTGGTCTTGGCTGCAATTGCCTGCGCCAATTCCACTCGCCAGAAGCGATCGGTGTTGGGATAGGTGGAAATGGCCTCGCTGCGCTGCCACTCGTCACCGACTCTGGCGTTGAACCAGATGCCCGAGTGCAGCAGTCGCCACTCGAAGGAATCGTCATCGCGGGAGTAGATGCGCAGGCGATCGCCGTAGGGAATCTCGCCGAGATCGATGCTCACCGCACGCGCCGGCGCGTTTTCCTCGCGCTGGTAATGCCAGGCGGCCACCGGATCTCTCTCCGCGGTCATCGCCCGCTCGACCACCGAGCTTTGCGCTTCAGCCAGTTTGCCCTCCACCTGCCAGCGATCCAGCGGCAGGTATTCGACCACAGGCGCCCGAAGCGCGCTTATGCCACTTAGCTCCGGGGACTCCCCTTTGGGAAAACGAATGCGCAGATAATCGAACTGATCAGGCCGCAGGGATAGCGGGATTTCCCGGTGCAAAAGCATCTCGCCCTCGCGGCTCAGTTGCACGAGGGTTTCCAGTGCGAGATTTTGCCAGTGCTGCAAGTCATCGCTACCTTCGACGCTTACCTGCAAATACTGGCCGGGCTCGGCAGTGGGCCAGTCCAGCGAAATTCCGTCGATAGTGACCTCGAGATTGCGCAGGTCCACCAGATAAAAAGCAGTGCCTTCCCTCGCGGCTTTGCTGTCGAGTTCGTCGACTGTCACCGAGACCGTGCCACCATCGATTTCCACCCGTGCCTTGCCGTCGCTGAACCAGGATTGGGGTTTGGTGCCCGCAGGCACCGCGAAGAAACTGAGCGACACGAGCTCAGCGTTCTCGCTTTTAACAGCCGGTGCATCGATGACCCGGGACGGCAGCTCGTTGCCATTCGCGTCGAGCACGACAAGATCGTGCAGCTGACTGTCCCGAGCGTAGCGATAGATCACATGGGCGAGCGGCGCTTGCAGGTAGACAGCCCGGTTTTCAGTGGTTTCGAAAACGGGTGTCTGCGCTGCCGACGGCAGGGCGACACAGAGACTCGCCAATGCGCCAAAAAACATGTTCTTCACACTGCGCCCTCCCCCGCCTTTCCGCTCGGCCGGCTTTCTGCACCTGCGGGAATCGGCGAGAGATAGCCGATCAGCAACATCAGTGCACCCACTACCATGAACGAAATGATGCGGGCCAGTGTGCCGGTGCCGGTCAGGTCTTTGGTGAACAGCTTCAGCAGCACCAGCCCCAACAAAGCGGCACCGAGAATCCAGAGTCGTCGGTTTTGCAGGCGGCGGGAAACGTTCATGACCACCAGCGCACAAAAGCTCCACAAAATCGATAGCGCCATCTGCACAGTGGCGGACTGCCACAGCGCGCTGGGCGAGTAATCCACGCCGGCATGGTGGTGAATGGATCGCAGCAAGGCGACGTTCAACCAGATGAAACCAGCGAAACCCAGCAGGCCGTAGCGCAGCGCCGGCTCGGCGCGCCCGAGTGCGGCCAGATCGTTTTTGAACAGATAAGTCAGCAGCACAATTGCCGCCAGCTGCGCCAGATCCAGCGGATTCAACAGGGGCAAATGCAGTTGCTGCGTTGCTCCGGGGTTGAAACAACCGACCGCAAACCAGAACAGCAGAAAGAACACCAGTGGACCCGGCGCGATAGTTCGATAGGCAAGGTCGTGCGCGGCGAAGGGCCATCGCACCTTGTCCCGCACGGCCATCAAAGCGACGAGCGGCAAGGCGAGGCACGCGAACCACAGCACCGACGCACTGGTGCTGGACAGAGCAAAGTAGTCCTGCCACCACAGTGCTTCCCAGTAGAACACAACCAGCAGCAGCCAAGCGCTCAGGACATGCCAGCTGCCGAGCAATCGACGCGACGCACTGTGCTGCCCTCGCCAGAGAAACAGATACTGCACCGCCACGAAGGCCGTCACTGCAACGACGCCCCAGCTGCGGAAGGGGTGCAGACTGTTGCCGGCGAACAGCCACCAGAGCAGGTTGCTCAAGGCCCAGAAGGCAGCCAGGGGCAGCAGGGCGTAGCCGAGTCGCTGCAACCTGGACCAATCCAGCACGGGGACCAGCAGCAGCGCGGCGAGAACGGAAGCGGAGAAGAACAGCAGCAGGCCGGGGAAGTAATGCGTCTCGCCGAGGTGCGCAAAAATTTCGTTGGTACCGGCCAGCAACCACCAGGCGAAGCCGGCGGACAAAGCCATTCCTTCCATGCCGGCTTCGAAGCGGGAAAGCCGTCCGGCATGACGCTGCAGAACAAAGGCGATGGCGAAAGCCGCCGCGGCGAGGATCACCAGACCTGGAAAATCACCACTGACCAGCGGCAGTGATCCGGTTTGAAGTTCACCATCGATCAGCAGCGAGGCGGCGCCAGCGAGATACAGAAGATAGCCCGCCAGGCGCGGCAACAGACGTTGTTGTCGCAAGCCGACCCAAACCAGTCCGGCCGCCTCGATGGCCCAGGTCGCGGACGTCCACTGCGCGTCCAATGCCAGTGGCACCGCCAAGGTGGCGAATACCATCCCCAGCGCCAGGAAAGATTCGGCGAGCAGTCGATGAGTTTGTCGGTACCGCTGCCACAGAAAGCTGGCAAGGCCGAGATAGAGCATGGCCAGCACCAATGCGCTGATCGCCATGCCGTACTCGATATGCCGCACCAGACCCGCCTGCAGACCGAAGGCGACCACCGGCAATCCGAACACCAGACTGCCGTCCACCAAGCCCGAAAGCTTCGGCGACTGTCGCAGCGAGAACAGTACTGATACCGACAGATACAGCACGAAGAAGGCGATCAGAAAGGGCTGAGTGGAGGCGTAGTGCTGAACTTCATAGCTCAGCACACCCCAGGCGGAACTGATCACAAAGGTGAACACGAATCCCACCCAGTTGAGCAGACGCCAGGCCTTGAACCAGCTGATCGCCAGTACGCCCAAATTCAGGAGCAGATAAAAGCTGAACAGCGCCACATGGTTACCGGAACCATCCGAGGTGAGGATCGGCGCGAGAAAACCACCGGCAGTGGCCATCAGGGCGAGCACCTGCGCATTTTGCAAAATCGCCAGCGCCGCACCCAGCATGACCACAACGAACATCAGCCCAAAAGCGGCTTCGGACGGCATCAGCGTGTAGAACTTGTTAGCTGCAAAGACGGTAAGGTAAAGCGCGGCCACGCCACCGCCTTGCAAGACCAGCCCGTAGCCGCCGTGGCGGTGACGGGTCTTCCAGCCCACCACCATCAGGACGATGGCGACCGCCGCGATTGCCGCCAGACGCAATTCCACTGGCAGCAGACCGGCACTGGAGGCGTATTTGACCAGGAAGCTTAGCCCAAAGAACAGCACCACCACGCCGATGCGTACGATGGGGTTGCCTTCGGTAAAGAAGCGGCGCAGCCAGTCGAAGGCCTTGTCGAGAATGGCGGGACGGGAGAAGGCGGGTTCGCTGAATCGCCACTCTGTGCCGGCTGCCTGCTGGACTGCCTCTGACTTGCGAGGCGTGGGTGAGACGGATGCCGGGACTTCGGGCGTGGGCTGAACTGATGTCTCTCGGGAGCTTGCCACGGTTTGCGGCGACGGGGCCCGTTCGGTTTGCGGGTCGATTCCCCGGTGGCGCAGCTCGGCAACTTCCCGCTGCAGGGAAGTGATCTGCTCGGCCAGTTCAAAGACCCGCCCGAGCAAAAAGCCGAGCAGGCCGCCGACCATCAAACCCGCCGGTGCCGACAGAATCACCGCGCCGGCAAAGATTCCCACCAGCGCAAAAACCACCCGCTTGTTCATGCCACCGTCCTTATTCTGCGCCCGGGCTTTTGCGTTCCAGCCCCTGAAATGTTCAGCGCAGAATAGTTCGCGGCCGGCTGGATGTCTATTCAGCCATCCCCTTGGACGTACCGGTGGTCAGCCTAGTCCTGCAGAGCCGGATAGTTCGCCAGCAGGTCGCGAAAGGCCATGAGGATTTCCCCACGGGCGGCATCCTCGTGCATGTACTCACCGGGAGATACGTGGTGGATTCGGTGGATGCGTCCGGCCCAGACCAGCTCGTCCGTGGCAGTCTCCCGCATCTCGACGAGCACGTTGGCGATGTAGCTCAGTTCCACACTCATTCCCTCCGTGCGAACGAAAGGGTCGATGTCTTCCTGTTCCGGATTCAGGTTCACGTGGTGGTAGCGCAGCGTCACTTTCAGGTCGTTGATGCGATCGTCACGCACAAGTCCTTTCTCCTCGAATGCTCGAGTGAATTCTTCCACCATGTAGTCGCGCAGGAAGTGGGGAAGCTCAACGGCTTCGACAGAAAATCGCTCATAGCGGCCGTAATCGCCCGGACAGCAGACCGTGAGGGAATGGCCAACCTGTCGAGGGTTCTGGGCGCAGCCCGCCAGAGTCAGCAGCGAAACGAGAAGGGAAAGCAGCAGCCTTGTTGTGATCATTGTCATGCCGTTTGTCGAAGGTGTGGTTTAGATGGTTCAGAAGCATGCTAACTCGCCTGACGCAGGGGGGTATTGACGACGGTCAAGCGCTGCAAGGGCGAAAGTGGGGAGGAGGAAAGCAAAAAAGGAGAGCAAAACGTCTGCTCTCCGGGTAAGGCCGGAGAAAATCCGGCTGAGAGGCACACCAGGAAGTTGAGAAAATGGAACTGTGCTTGCGCGCAAGGGCATCCGAGCCGTCCATGGCCTTCGGAAATGTCGGCCAGCTCGTGAGAGCGTCCTTCGGCCAACTGCCTTCCCCCGTTGTTAGAAGCAACCGGTTAGAAGTCCGGCGTCCAGTCCAGCGACAGCCAGAACTGGCGGCCCCAGGGCTGATGCAGTCGGCTTTCGAAGCCGCCGAGCACCGGCAGCAATTGCGGCAGTTCGTCGAAGAGGTTGTTCACGCCCACGCTCACCGAGTACTCATTGAACAGATAGGTGTACTGGGTGTTGACGATGGTCTGTGCTTCGATCAAACGGCTCGGCTGAATGCCGGTGAGCAGATTGTTGACGCGATCATCAAACTCCACGTGGTGCTGGTAGTTGGCCGTCGCCGTTACGCTGTGGTTGTCCAGGAACCAGGCCAGCTTCAGCGCGCTCTTCAGCTTAGGCACCGGCGGCACGATGCCGGTGCGGGCGTTCTGCATGCCCAGTGCATCCTGCACGCCGCCGCTATGCCCTTCGTACTCGTACTTGGTGTAGTAGGAGGCACTGAGAGTGGTTTCGAACACGCCCCAGTCGTCGGTGGGGAGGCGATGGCGGACGCGGGTATCGTAGAGATCCACCCAGACCGAGCTGACGTTCTGCGCCTGACGAACCACTTTGATCACCCGCTGAGAGTCCGGATCGCGCTGCACGCGATTGTAGCCGCCGGCGGCGAGCCAGGCGTTGGCCGCTTCGCGGGTAGCCGAACCCGGGGTCGGGTCGTAAGTGGCGGCAGTCGCGCCGATGGCCTGAAGCATGTTCTCGAACTCGATGCCCACCATGTCGTTGTGGTTCATGGTACGGATTCGGTCGGTGTACTCCAGGCTCTGGTAGTCGAGGCTGACGCTGAGCGCGTCCATCGGCTCCCAGGTGAAACCAAGGTTCCAGATTTCGGACGTTTCCGGCTGCAGATCCGGGTTGCCCGAGGCACAGGTGGCGCCACCGTTGAGCACTCCACCGGTGAGCGGGTCACCACCAAAGAAGATTTCGCCACAGCCTTCGTTGGGATCGAAGGGACGAATATCCGCCGCGGTGGGCGCAAGAAAGCTTTCACCCCAGGAGGTGCGCAGCGCGAGCGAGGGCAAGGCCTCCCAGCGCAAGGCAATCTTGGGCGTGGTGGTCTCGAGATCGAAGGTGGTGAAGCGCTCGTGGCGCACTGCCAGCTGCGCGGACACGGTGTCCAGTAAGGGGACTTCAAATTCCACGAAGGCCGCATGCACTTTGCTGTTGTATGAGTCGTTGCTGGGCGGCGAGTCGGCGATACTGGTGTTGTAATCCAGCCGCATCAGGGACAGCGGGCTGTGGTAAATGCCCTGCTCGGATTGGCGGTGCTGATAACCGGTCGCCATCATCGCCGGCCCATAAGGCATGTCGAAGACTTCACCGGAGGCGGTGACCTCAAAGATGTCTAGTTCGCCGTCGCTGGTCTTGATGTTATTGATGGCCGGCGCAATCCAGTCCACCAGCTCCTGGCTGTTGTTGGTCACACCTTCCACATAGAAGGGCGAGCGTGGATCGGCCGAGCCGAATGGGTTGAACCACTCGTCGCCATTGGGTCCGCCCTGTCCCGCCAGTGCGGCCGCAAGCCGCGGCAAATGGATCATTTTCTCGTCGCGTTCCCGCTCGGTCTGCTGGGTGGAGTAATAGCTATAGGCCGACCAGGTGGGGGATAACTCGTAGCGCGCACCAATCTTGTAGCGCTGAATGGTGTCTTCATAGGGCTGCAGTCGCGCACCTGACTCGCTCTCGAAATGCGACGGCAAAGTGCCCGCGATTGCGAAGGGGCGCCAGAGGTTCGGTCCCACGTCCACACCGAAGGGGTTGGCGGGATGGTCGGCGGGGACCACCAGCGTGGTGCGGTTGTTGGCGTTCTGCTGGTAGGTGCCGGAGTTGCGGCTCTCCATTTCGCGCCAGCTGTAGTTCATGGTGGCTTCCAGCTCCAGTCGGTCGTTCACCATCCAGGTGATATTGTTGTAGATGTTGTACTCGGTCTTGCCGTCGGACAACGGCCACTGCGCGGAGTAGGTGAAGTAGCAGTCGTTTTCGCCGATCGGGATGCCGCTGGGATTGTTGCGCGCTTCGCCCAGGTCGGTCACCTCGTTGAAGGTGCCGCAGCTGGGATCGCGCAGCTTGTCGCCCACCTGTTCGCCGCCGTGCTGCCCGCCGGGATTGACGGTCGCGCCCTCCAGTTCCTTCCAGACGCCGGGGCTGCCGGAGTTGGCCCAGCCATAGTCGGCGCGCAGGGTTCGCGGACGCTCATAGTTCATCAGCGGTGTACTGCGCCGGTAGTCGCCCGCCAGCACCCAGTCCACGCCGTTGTTGAATGATTTCCCGAACAGCATGCCGATGGACGGTTGAGTGAAGTCGCCGCCTTCGTCCTGCTGGTAATAGACGCGAGTGCGGAAGCCCTCGAAGCGCTTCAGGGGAATCAGGTTCACAACCCCTGCCACCGCGTCCGAACCGTAGAGTGCCGAACCACCGTCCAGCACCACCTCCATGCGGCTGATCGCGATTTCCGGCAGCAGGTTGCTGATGGCACTGTCGATGGAGCGCACACCGTCCACCAGCGTCAGGGTGCTGTTCTCACCCAGGCCGCGCAGATTGAATGTAGTGCCAAAACCGGTCTGGGTGCCGCTGTTGCCGGCGTTCACGTTGTTGACGGTGTTGCTGTTCTGGGTATAAGTGAGGTCACGGATGTAGTTGGCCATGCTCGGCTGCCCGGAAGCCATCAGGTCTTCCTGGCTCACTGAGTCCACCGGGTTGTTCATGGCGAACTTGCTGTTCTTGATATACGAGCCGGTGACGACCACCTCTTCGATTTCCCCGGCCTGCTGGGCGCTGAGGGACACCGGCAGCGCCAGCGAGGCGACCAATATTGCTCTTCTTAGATGGGCCTTGCGGTTATCGCGAGTGAAAGCGGGCATGCTGTTCTCCTGATCACGGTTTTTATCGTTCTTGCCGAAATGAGAAGAAAAAGAGGCAACTTGCTACTATTTCGCGCTCATCAGCTCTTTTCCTATCCATATCGCTTTCTTCACGATCGATTATCTGGAATCCGCGCCGCAAGTCCTGAAAAAATTCAGGTAAAAATGAGCAAAGGCCTACCAAAAACCTACCATTTTTCTTCCGATAGAGCGAAAGTAGAGCTCTGTAGCGACGATCACTCGGCTCGATAAGGTCGGCTGCAGAAAATCACATACCGGCATTCCCTTCGATAACAAAAAGAAGCATGAGGAATCCGTTCTATGATCATCATTGGTGATTGGCAGGTAGAACCGGATACATGCGAGCTGGTTCGCGGCGAGCAATCGCTGAAAATCCCGGCGCGCAGCATGGATGTGCTCGTTTATTTCGCGAAAAATCGCGGCCGAGCGGTCACTCCGGATGAACTGATAGAAAAGTTCTGGCGATCGTCCAGCACGACTGACCATGCAGTTCACAAAATCGTAGCGGCACTGCGCAGAGCACTCGGCGATTCCGCGCAAAAGCCGAGCTACATCAAAACCCTTCCCAAACGCGGCTACATTCTCATCGCCGATGTGGCAATTGCCGCCCCGGTGGAACAGGGTATCGAAGCCGAGGAAGCTGCCAGCGATGCGACTGTGCCCGTTCAGCAGCAGGTGTCTGACACACCACCTAGGCAGCCCGAGGTTTCCAGACCGGGCGCCCATAGAGGACTCACAAGTTTTATCGCGATCGCTGCGCTGGTGACACTGACAATCGGTGCCCTGCTCATGGAGCACAGGGATTCCGCAAGGCCGCCTGCCGATCTGCCCAAACGCATCGCGCTGACAAACCCACAGGGTCTGTCTCAGCTGGATCCGTCACAACGACACCAGATCAGTGCGTTCATCGATTCCCTGAAGACGCGCATCGCAGACCTGCCCGACGTCGATGTGATGGCACCGGCGCTGGCCGACACAAGCGAGGCAGAAGCGTCCCAGGCACAGCATGCATTGTCGACAACCGCTTACAGCACCGACGGGCATCTGCACGTGTTCGTCAATCTGGTGCGGATAAAGGATGGCCTCAACCTTTACTCTGAGCGCTTCCGCCTGACTGCCGGTTTCGACAGTCTTTCACAACAGGCGGCGGTCGATGCTGTCGTGAATTCGCTGGGTGTGCTGCTCGATGAAGTAGAGTACCAGCGAATGCTCGAGCTTGGGACTCAGAACGCTCTCGCTTACAAGCATTTCCGTGAGGCCCGTTTCTACGGCAATCAGTACAACCACCGGGACTGGCAAACAGCCCTCGAGCAATACCAGTTCGCGCTGGAAAAGGATCCGCAGTTCGTCAATGCCTACCTCGGACTCGCCAAGACAGCTCATCACATGGCGATCTACAGCCGCGATGCGCGGGTGGATGCATTGAGCCGAACGGTTCTCGATTTGTCGCGGCGACTTTCCATCGCGGCTCCGGACAGCCCGACCCTGGAGACGCTCAAGTCCATTCGGATGAGCCTGGAAGGAAATAACCACTTTCAGCAGGAGCGGGAATACCGTCAGCAGATTCTCGACGGCAATGCCTCGGGTCACGTGTACGCCAACTACGCTCTGCTGTTGATCGGCGCGCGGCTGTACACGGAAGCGGAGCAGTTCCTCGCGCTCGCCCAGCAGAGTCCGGTGAAGGCTATTTCCATAAACGAGGCCTGGAATTTCACCACGCAAGTGTTACCACCGGACAAACTGGCGGAAGTGAAAACCGCGCAGCTACTCGATCATCCCTCTCACATCGGGATCCTGGGAACGGCCGTCAGCAGCCTCGCCTTTCTCGGTGAGTTTGAAAAGGCAAAGCGCTTCTATCAACGACAAAAAGAGCTGGATCAGGACGGGGTGCGTGCTCATTTGAGCGAAGTCATTCTGGCCTATTCATCGGGTGAAATCACATCCACACAGTTTCGTGCCGCGGGATCCCCCAGCCCAATACAGGGTGGAGCGAGCGAACTGCTAAATCCTAAGGTTCTGAACGACCCCGACCTGGCCTTCAACAACGGCGTACTCAGCTTCATGATGGGTGACTTGCAGAGCGGCGTGAATTACTGGAGAAATCTGACTCGCATCGACAAGCGCAAGCTGTTGACGCGCTTGCACGCAATTGAAATCTTTTTCCCTGCCTGGGTTTTGCAGGAGGAAGCCTACACCAATCTGCTGGAACAGCAGGACGTGGGGAAGAGCTGGCAACGTCGGCTAATGGAAGGCGTCTTGGAAATGTCGGACGTCACCGGCATCGAACTCGATCCGCAGAGCAGGACCGCTTACGAAAAGGATAAATTCATGCAGCACAACAATGCCTGGCGGGCGGCAAGTTCCAAGCCGCATGAAAGCCGCAGCGCAGAGCGGGAAGGCCGCGCGATGAAAAAGCACCAGGCATGAAAGAAAAAAGCCGACGGGGGTACCGCCGGCGGAAGAGGAAGAGAGCCTGACTACTTGACTGGTTTCAATGATTGACGACCATCACATCCTGCGTTAGTGAGGCGATGATCCTGTCAGCGGTATTGCCACGCCGGGTGCGTGCCTTGCCAGTTTGTCCGAGCGTGCCCATCACCACGAGGTCGGCATTCAGGCGGTTAGCCACGCTGCTCACCACCTCGCTGCTGTAACCCTGTTCCATATGAATGTGGTCATTGGCTAGCTCGCTGTCCCGCGCCAGTTTGCCCCGGTCGGGATAGTTCATGGAATCCTTGTAGCCGTTGACGAGGTGCAGCTCAGCGCCGTAAATCTCGGCCACTGATCGGGCCCAGTAAAGAATGCTTTTGTTGAGCTCCTGTTGCTCGGGCCGGGTGGCCTGAAAGTTCACGGCAGCGAGGATGGTCTTGCGCTCCGGCCGGGCGCCCGGCTGCACCAGCAGCACAGGGCAGTTTGCCGTCTTCAGCAGCTCCCACTTTGCTTCGGAGAAGGAGAATCGCGAATGACTCACGCGCTCGTGCACAGGAAGATAGATCCGCTCGGCACCGAATCGGTTGGCTGACATCACGATGGACTGCTGCCATTCCTGGGACCAGGATACCTGCATGGTGTACTTCATTCCGGCTTCTTCGATCGGCTTGCGAATCTCCTCATCAAACCAGTCCTGATCGCGAAACAGCGCATCATTGCTCGCGCGCAGATCGGCAGCCTCGCCATCCACGCCCACAAAAACGAACAGCTCCGGTGGCATCTTGCTTCTCTGGCCCATGATGAGGGCGCGCTCAAGCGCTACATGCCGGGCATCCGACGGGTCTACAACGACAAACAGTTTCTTGATCGAGGCCATAAGTTTTCCTTGATGACTATTATGAGCGGCGCGGTCGGGCGCCCGTGTATTTGCCTACAGCATAGCGATTTGCCGCGTGACGCGAGTGATTTCCGGGCCCGGTCTTGAGCCAGATCATTGAGCGAAATCAATTCGACATCGAAGCGCGCGGAGTCGCCGCTGACGGAGTCGACTGGTGCAAATGTTGCTGCCCTATCTGAACCAAAGCAGTGACAGGAGGAAGTCAGATGAAAGCACCAGGTGCCATCGACAAGCGAAACACCCGTACTGGACCACTCGCCGCCAGCGCTCTGCTGATCGGCGCCGCATTTTGTTTTTCTGTGGCTGCGAACGCGCAGCAGGGTTTGCCGCAGGCCCAACCGCTGGATCAGTTGCCGACCGCGGAGCGCCGGCAACAGCAGCAGCCGCAAGCTCAGCAGCAGGGGCAGCAGGGACAATCTCAGCAGACTCAGCAAAGAGCCCAGCAGGGCCAGCAACAGTCGCAGCAGACTCAGCAATCATCCCAGCAGACCCAGCAACAAACGAGCGTCAATCCGCGGGCGAAGAACGGGCCGCAGGGAATGTACGAGACGCGCGTCGACGATTTGCAGGATACGGTCGTGGTGGATATGGCCGGCGCATCAATCGGCTACGTGCAGGATATCGTGGTGAAGCAGGACAATAGCGAGGCAGGGCTGGTGATTTTCGACGGCCAGGAACAGGTCTACGTGCCGCTGACGGAAGTCAGACTCGAAGGGGAGCAGTTTCTGCTGACTTCGAAGATCGACCCGGCGCCTGTTTCCGAGCGCGAGCTGCGCGACCGCAACTTCAATGTGATACCGGACACCGATCGACCACTTAGCGACTACATTCAGCCCCGTCAGCAAGGCGGAAGCCGCTGAACACAAGAAAGGCGGCGAGAATGATCGCCGCCTTTTCTTTGATTCGGGCCGATTCGGGCTGATCCGGACTTAACGCCGATCAAGGGTCGACTTTGACCCCGGTCGCGACGAGTCGGTATTCCACGATCGGCTCGACGACCTGGGCAGGGTCCCCGCCTGCGTCTTCCACCAGGTGCTTGCTCTCCGCCAGTGAGAGTGTCACCTTTTCCAGCTCCCCTTCCGCCACCACGGACTTTCCCAGGACCGAAAACGGAACAAAAAAGCCGTAATCCTTGAAGGTCACCCGGACATCCCCCGCCTCTGTGGCGAATCCCATCCAGCAACCTTTCACCTGACAAACCGAGTCCACCTGCCCGCGAACCGTCACAGCGAGGCGATCATTTGCATCCAATTGCTGAATGGCACTGACAACCGAAACCGGCGATCTGCCGCTCAGTTGCTGTCCGTACTCTTCCGCTGCGACATTCAGCGCGATCAAGCTGATTGCCAGCAATGCGAGCGTTCGTTTCATGTCCACCCCCGATTTTCGATGCTGATGTGAGGCCACTTTAGCTTGCGAATAGGCGAAGCCCAAGCGTTAACGCCGTCTCAAAAATAGTTTGCAAGCGTATCGATTTCTATCCAAGACGCCAGCCGAGCAGCTGCGAGCTGAACTCAGGTTTCACTCGCAGCTCAGAACAAAGTGCCAGCTCGACCTTTAGCCGCCACATTCGGCGATAACAATGACAAATGAAAGAAAGGAGACCCTTGATGGCGTTTAAGTTTACTTCTCGACGCTCCCTTCTGGCGTCCACAGCCTCGCTCAGTCTGGCAGCAGCAGGGCTGACCTTCGCTGCGACGCTGGACCCTTTGCTGGAGCCGCTGGAATCGGACACGGATTTAGGCGGTGAGGACACCGCTGTCGTCGATCATTCCGCCCATTCCCTTTATCACGGGCCTGCACCCCGCCCAGGCCCGGATATCCTCTATGCCGCTCCGCCACACGCTCCGCAATTGGAGAACAGCGGCGTCTGGAAAGCACAACCAATCCTCATCTCGGGCGCTAGCGCCTACCGCAAAGGAGAGTTTCTTTACCAGGACTTCCTCTATGACGATCACGGCGCCAACGGCGGCGCGAAGGATCCCAACGACCCGCGCCTGACCGGGCATTCGTCTTCCGGTGCGAATGGCACCTATACATATCCGATCGATGCCGTTTACGCCGGCAATGCCGCTGATTTCGTGGAGCTGCGTTTCAAGGCAGGCAGCAGGCAGACACACCTGCGGGTGACCGTCAACACGCTGCTCGATCCCGGCAATGTTGCGTTTACTGCTGCACTGGGCAGCTCGGCGCTGCCACGAGAGTTCCCCTTCGGCGCCAACGTGCGGGCACCGGCGGATCTCTTCCTCACCGTGCACGGCGACACCGCCATTCTGACCGACGCGGCAACGGGGACGGTCATTGAGCCTGCGCCGACCGTCAGCGTGGACCTCGAGCGACGCCAGTTCGAGGTGGCCATACCGCACGACAGCTGGAACCCCGGTGACGGCGCGGTACGGGTGGCAGCGGGCATCGGCCTCTGGGATCAGGCCAACGGCCGCTACCTGCTCCCCTCTCTCAGTGCCAGCGAGAGCCAACCGGGCGGCGCCGGGTACCTGACGAGCCCGGCGGCCTTCTTCAACGTGGCTTTCCGCTATGACGAGGCATTCGAACCCTGGCGTGACGCGGCCCAGGGCGAGGCGCTGGCCAACAACGACATCAGCGGTTTTTACACGGTCGTGGACTTCGCCAAGCTGGAATCTCGCGTTACGGACCAAATGCTGGGACAGCCACACGGCACGCCACAGTCCGGCCCGATGAACCGCATTCTGGCCAGCCGTTTCGAAACGAAGCAGGGCGTGGACTGGACCAGTGAGTGCGGCGAGGCCAGCGGGTGTCTCGGCATGCTGCGCGGGCAGCTGCAGCCTTATGCCGTCTACGTGCCCAACAAACCGCTGCCCGACGAAGGCTACGGCCTTACACTGCTGCTGCATTCATTGGGGGCCAACTACAATCAATACCTTGGCAGCCGCAATCAAAGGCAGTTCGGGGAGCGTGGCCGCGGCCATGTCGTGATCACGCCCGCCGGTCGCGGGCCCGATGGCTGGTACGTTGAGCACGCCGCGGCAGACACCTTCGAGGTCTGGGCGGATGTGGCCCGTCACTACAAGCTGGATCCGGGCATGACCAGCATCACCGGCTATTCCATGGGCGGTCACGGCACCTTCAAGTTCGCTACCCGCTACCCGGATCTGTTCGCCAAAGCCTTCACTACTGTAGGACCGCCGGCTCTGGGCATCTGGGCACCACCTGCAGAACCAACCGGTGGCGACAGCACTAACACCTACAATCTGCTCGAAGGCTTGCGCAACGTTCCCATCATGATGTGGGTGCAGGCGGCCGATGAACTGGTCCCCTATACCGGCACGCGCGAGCAGGCAATGAAACTGGATAGGCTCGGTTACCGCTACCGCTTCGATACTTTTGAAACGGGCGAACACCTGACGCTTGCCATCCACGATCAGTATGCGCCGGCGGCGGAATTCCTTGGCGATGCGCGAGTGAACCGCGAGCCGCACCACGTCAGCTACGTAGTGAACCCGGCCGTGGATTTTCCGGCAGCGGGACTGCAAGGCGATCATGCCTACTGGCTGTCGGACATCACCGTGCGGGATATGACTGAAAACAGCGGTCGCGGAAGCATAGACGCAATCTCGCACGCCTTCGGCCAAACTGATGCGCCGGCCAGTGGCACGCAAACGGGAGCTGGCGCAATCGAGGGCGATCTCGGTTTGCAGGTCTATACAAGTGAATACCAGACCTGGGGCCTGAGCGGTGTCGCACCCACAGTCAACCGTCTGGACCTCACCACCCGCAACATCGCGGCCCTGACGGTCCATCCAGGTCGAGCCCGTCTCAGTTGCGATGCAGCAGTCCACGTCGATACCGACGGGCCGCTGACGATCACAATTGCAGGCTGCAACCGCACGATTACGTTTCAGTAACAGCGACCTGCAGGTCGACCGGCCATAAAAAAACCGGACTCGATTGAAATCGAATCCGGTTTTCTACGCCGGTCGGTTCCGAGCTTTTATCTGCCGAGCATCCCCATCAGGCGCTTACTGATGATGTCGTCGGCCTGCTGCATGATGCGGTCGATCAGTTCCTGGCAGGTGGGAATGTCGTGAATCAGGCCGGCCACCATGCCACAGGACCAGGCGCCCGCATCCATGTCGCCTTCCTGCATGATCCGCGGATAAACCCCGGCCACTTCATCGATAATGTCTTCGAACTTGATCTTGTCGCCGAGGCGCTTTTCCTTTTCCAGCAGACGTTCAACCGCATCGTTGGTCAGCACCCGCTCGGTGTTGCGCAGCGGACGCATGACTAGGCGGGTGTCCAGCTCGCTGGCGGCGACGATGGCCTGCTTCACTTTTTCGTGCACCGGCGCTTCCTTGGTGGCGATGAAGCGAGTACCCATGTTCATGCCTTCCGCACCCATCGACAGCGAGGCTACCAGCGAGCGGCCGTCGGCCTGACCACCGGAGGCGACGAAGGGGATTTCCAGTTCATCGGCAGCGCGCGGCAACAGAATCATGTTGGGCACATCGTCTTCACCCGGGTGACCGCCGCATTCGAAGCCATCAACGGACACCGCATCGCAACCGATGGATTGCGCCTTGAGTGCGTGACGTACCGAGGTGCATTTGTGAATGACCTTGATGCCCGCCTCCTTCAGGTGCGGCAGGACCGCCGAGGGATTGTTACCGGCGGTTTCCACGACCTTTACGCCGCTCTCGACGATCACGCGCACGAAGCCGGGGTAATCCGGGGCGTTGACGGTGGGCAGGAAGGTCAGGTTCACGCCGAATGGCTTGTCGGTCATTTCCTTGCAACGGGCGATTTCCTTCGCAAGGTTCTCCGGCGTGCGCTGGGTCAGGCCGGTGATTATGCCGAGCCCACCCGCATTGGATACGGCTGCTGCCAGCTCGGCGAGCCCCACATAGTGCATGCCGCCCTGGATGATCGGGTGCTGGATACCAAAGAGTTCTGTGATGCGGGTTTTCATAAGAGATCCTCGGGTTGGCCGCTGGAGAGCAGCAGTCCGGATAAGTTTGCGAATAAAGTCATTGAGATGGGCGAGCCATCATATGAAAAGCTGCGGATGACCGCAAACCGGTAATCTGAAGCTGTTAGCCGCTTCCGTTTGCCTCTCCGGTCACGGTTGAAAACAGCAGTTGACCGGCAAGCAACAGGAGCACCCCGCCCATTGCGCGGTCGAGCCAGTGACCGAATCTGAAGAACTGCCTGCGGACCTGCGGCAGAGTGAAAAACACGGCAACGCCGGCGAACCACGCAAAAGTCGCCAAGGCCATGTAAATGCCGTAGCCCGCCTGCACCCCTACCGGAGTCGCAGGGCTTATCACCACGGAAAAAACCGAAACGAAAAACAGCGTCGCCTTGGGGTTGAGCAGATTGGTCAGAAAACCCAGCCGAAAGGCCGCCGCGGCCGTTTGCATGGATTCCGCTTGCGCTTCGATATGGATCGCGCCCGGCTTGGCCCGGAGCGCGTGGATGGCAATCCAGGTCAGATAGGCAGCTCCGATGATCTTGAGCAGCGTAAACAGCGCCACCGACTGCTGAATGATCAGGCCGATGCCGAGCAGGGAATAGCTCACATGGATCAGAATGCCACTGCCGATCCCGGCGGCGGACAACAGGGCGTTGCGGCGGCTGTGCACCAGCGACTGGCGGATCATGATCGCGAAGTCTGGCCCCGGGCTGGCCACTGCCAATAGGTGTACGACCACGATGGTCAGGAACTCGGGCCAATGAGCCTGCACGACTGCCTCCTCTACATGGATCGGGTGGTGGAATGTACCGGGCAGACAGCTCAACCGCAATCGCTGCCTCGATTCGATCTGGTTCGCCCGTTGCAACCTGCCGGGAATGCGAGGGAGTGGAACATGGGTGGAGAAGGACAAAGCAACGGAAGGCGAGCGCTGCGGCTGGGTTTTGCGGTGAAGGTGATGGGCCGGCCGGATCTCAAGAGCAACGACTCCCGACGATGGCAGAACAATCCGCATCTCAAGGTATCGCTCGAATACCTGGATGCAATTTTTGATTATCTGCTGGAGCAGGACATCGACATGTACCGGATGTCCTCCGATCTTGCGCCCTATGCCACCCATCCTGACATGCCCCAGTTCCACAACATGCTCGAAGAAAGCCACGCGGAACTGCAGGCTCTGGGACGCCGCGCAAGAGAGCAAAAACTTCGCCTGTCCTTTCATCCTTCCCAGTTCGTGCTCCTCAACAGTCCCGACCCTCAACTGACCAGAAAGAGTATCTGGGATCTGTCATCGCAATCGGAAATGCTCGACCGGATGATGCTGGGCTCCGAGGCTGTCGTAGTCACCCACGTGGGTGGAGTCTACGGCGACCGCGAGGAAAGCCGGGCTCGCTGGGTGGAGAATTGGGAGCGGCTGCCTGACCACGTACGCAATCGCCTGGTGCTGGAGAACGATGACATTCGCTTCAGTGCCGCGGACGTTTTATGGGTTCACGAACGCACCGGCGTGCGGCTTGTTTTCGACTACCAGCATTTCTGCTGTTTGAATCCGGAGGGCCTGGATCTGGTGGATACGGTGGCTCGCTTCATGAAAAGCTGGCCGCGGGATGTTCGCCCCAAGATCCATTTCTCCACGCCCCGGACCGAATTCAGGCAGACCGAGCGGGTGGACAAAAAGACCGGCAAGAAAGTCTCAGCGCAACAGGAGCCGGTATGGACCAATCACGCGGACTTCATCAATCCTTTTGAATTCATTCGCTTCATGCGGGATGTGGGCGATCTGGAGTTCGACGTGATGCTGGAGAGCAAGGCGAAGGATGTGAGCCTGCTGAGACTGCGGTCGGATCTGACCCGCTTTGCACCGGATGTGGGGAAGCGGTTCGGCACTACAGCCGAACCGCTGACATGAACAGCTTACTAGCCAATGTAGGCGTCAGCTTCTATTTCCACCAGCAGTTCCGGCGCGATCAACTTGCTGACTTCGACCATGGTGGTGGCGGGACGGATTTCTCCGAAGAACTCGCCGTGGGCTTTGCCCACCACTTCCCACTCACTGATATCAGTGAGATAGATGCGGGTGCGAACCACCTGGCTCATGTCAGCGCCGGCTTGCTTGAGGGCGGCCTCGATGGTCTTCAGCGCCTGTACGGTCTGCGCATAGACGCCTTCCGCACCGCTGCCGGTGGTGCCGGATACATGAACGTAGGGACCGACTTTCACCGCGCGAGAGTAACCGATGATGGGTTCCCAGGCGGCGCCGGAAGAAATGTTTTCTCGTGTCATATGAGTGTCCTTGAATGAGCGGGCCGGCCCGAAAGGTCGATAGCCCGAGGGGCCGATAAAAGCGCGGCTATATTAAGCCAGCTGCTTTTCACCTTCATCCAATTTAAGCGGCGGAGCCGGCACGACTCGATTCTTACCCTGATTCTTGCCCTGGTACAAAGCCTGATCGGCGCGCTCCAGACAGCGGTCCAGGCTTTCGCCTCGCTGCCGCTGGGCGACACCGAAGGTTGTCGTGACCACCAGATCGAGATTGCCAACTGTGAGCTGACCGGCTGCAAGTTTCTGGCGGATTCGCTCGGCTACGGCGATCGCTGCCGCCTGCGGCGTGTCCGGCAAAGCCAGCAGGAACTCCTCCCCACCCCACCGGGCCACCAGATCAGGCAGGCGCACCGACTCCAGAAGGATGCGGCTCACCAGTACAATCACCTCATGGCCGTGGAGCGGCTTTCTGCTAAAGTGCGTGCCATCCACTAGCAGGCACCAGAATGCCCCTCGGGAGCGTGTGCCATTTCAGTCGGGAAAAGATTGTCGCCGTGACTCGCGAAGACGCCAGCGCAGAACAATACAACCCACGCACTCTCGTCAGAGCAGCAGTCCGCTGGCTGCGAGCGGTGCATGATCCTGCCTATCTGGCTGCCAAGGGACGGGAGCTGGAAAACTTCGCGACCCTGGCGACAGCAATCACGGCCTTCTTCGTTATCTGCACCTGCGGCTGGGATTACGCGATTGATCCGTCCGGGCTTCCGCACACCTTCGCCTTGCGCATCGCCGAGGCTGCTTCACTGGTCCTGCTGTCGGTGTCCATGTACTTGCGGGTACCGCGATGGTTGATACGCGCGGGTTTATTCGCAGTACCCGTATTTGTGCAGGTCACCTTCATCGAAATCCTGGCCAGACTCGATCAGGGCGCCAGTTACGGCATGGGCGGCTTTCTTTACTTCTTCATCTTTGTGCCGTTCATGGCCATCGCCGAAAGTCTTCGATTCAGTGCCGTTCTCATGGCGGTGATTGCAATTGTGCCCAACGTACTGCGCCTGTTCGGCTACGCCGAGCATCTCGACCTATCGGTGTACAACGCCTATGTTGGGTTGGTGTACTTTCCGGCGGTGATGATTCTCGCGCTGATCGAGCACCTGATTCACAACAATATTTTCAGTCGCGGCGAACTGGAACGGCAGGCCACCACCGACCCACTCACTGGAACCGGCAACCGCCTGCACTTCACGCAAACGGCGAATCGCATTCTCGAACGCAACAGAGAACTGCGGCAACCGATCAGTGTTCTGTTCGTCGACGCCGATCATTTCAAGCGCCTGAACGATGTTCACGGCCACGCCTACGGTGATCGTGTGTTGAAAGCACTGGCTGAGCGAATTCGCGGCGTTATTCGCGAAACCGATGTGCTTGCCCGTTATGGCGGCGAAGAGTTCGTGATCCTGCTCCCGAACGCCAGCGCTAACACGGCACACGATACGGCCGAACGGATTCGGCTGCATGTTTCAAGTCAGCCCTTGGCCACCGAAGCCGCCACCGAAACTCTCACCGTCAGCGTAGGGGTTGCCTCGACATCCGACACTGAGGCAGTCACCTTGAGAGAGCTGTTATCGGTCGCCGACGAAGCGCTCTATGAAGCAAAACATGCAGGCCGCGACCGCGTGGTGTTGAAGCGGATTGATTAGCTCGAGCTTATGCCGTGTATTTGCAGATTACATCCACCGAGCGGCGAGCTTCCTCCCGTTTTGTAATTCTTTCAAAACCAGCGTGCACCGCATTTCTGCTCTGCTCCCGCTTTCAGATAAATCGCAACTCGGCCCGAACCTTTTCCGTGAAAAATTTTCAAAGCCGCGCTCGCAGAGGTGAAGCGCAGCTTTTGCAGCAGCTAGTTGCGCGCAAAGAATGGATGATGGGGGAAAAAGAGTTTTCCCGGTTGTCATTGCCCAGCTCCTAGGTTAAGTTTTGCGGCCGCTCGGTTTGCGCAACCCTCATCAAAGAGAGAATGCGCTTCCAGCAGCGCCTTCTGCACGAGTCCATCAGCTAATCAGCATCGATCTTCAGGAACGACTATGCCATCTTCCAGCATCAATGAGAGCAGCGCGGACCAGCGCGAAGTGAGTTTTCTGCCCAGCATCGGCAAATCTCACTTGCCCTTCCGCGCTGCCGATCGCTCAGCAGTGTTGTACGCGCTGATTATCGCGACGCTGCTGACGGTGACCCTGGCGGACTTCCAGACCGGCCTGGGCGTCGCGGTATGGGTTCTTTATATCGTTCCGCTTTGCATTTCACTGCTCACCTGGAATCCCTACGCACCGGTTGCCGTAGCGGGGGTCAGCACGGTCTTCATGATCACGACGTTCTTCACTGACCATGCGGGGATCGATTCGAATTTGGCGGAGGTGAACCGATTTCTCGGTGGCGCCAGTCTGTGGGTGATGGCCCTGGTCGGCTATTTCTTCATTAGCAACAAGGTGGCAGTTCGCACCGAGGAATGGATTCAGTCGAGAATCACAGAGCTGCACGAGCTCATGGCCACTAAAAAGGATCTGGATGCACTGGGCAGTTCAGTGCTGCGCTTCGTCGCGGAGCAGCTGGGCGCCTGTGCCGGTGTCATCTACATCCGTGAAAAAGAAGGTTTTACGCGATTTGGAGCGTATGGCATCTCCGGCAAGGGAGTTCCGGCCCGGATTACCGCCGAAGACGGCCTGATCGGCCAGGCGGTCGCTGATCGCCGCACCTTCGTTCTGAAGGATATTCCAGGCGACTATCTCTCTTACGGCTCGGCCTTCGGCTCTGCCAAACCACGCCACCTGCTCATTTCCCCGGCCCTCTACCGCCGCGAAGTGACTGCCGTGATCGAACTCGGATTCGCACAAAAGAAGCTGGGCTTCATGCCCGAGCGACTGCTCGAGCGCATCGCCGAATCCATTGCTGTATCAATTCGCTCGACGGAGCACCAGGAACGACTCGCCACGCTGCTGGACCAAACCCGCAAGCAGGCGGAAGAATTGCGCTCTCAGCAGGAAGAGCTGCGGGTATCCAACGAGGAGCTGGAACAGCAGAGCAAGGCCTTATTGGAGTCGCAGTCTGAGCTGGAACAACAGCAAGCGGAGCTGGAGCAGACCAACGTCCAGCTGGAAGAGCAGACCCAGAAGCTCGAGCTGCAGAAAGATGAGCTGGAGCGCGCCAAATCTGAATTGCAGCTGCGCGCCCGGGAACTGGAGCAGGCGAGCCAGTACAAGTCTGACTTCCTCGCCAACATGTCTCATGAGTTGCGCACGCCGCTGAACTCAACCCTGATCCTGGCCAAGCTGCTGGCGGACAACGAGGAAGGCAACCTCAATGAAGAACAGGTCCGCTACGCGGAAACGATTCAATCATCCGGCAACGACCTGCTGAACCTGATCAATGACATTCTCGATCTCTCCAAGATCGAGGCAGGCCACATGCACATTGAGGCTCACACCCTGTCGCTGGGCAAGTTGCTGAACAACCTGAGCCGCACCTTTGAGCCGATGGCCGAACACAAGGGTCTGCACTTCAGCGCCGACATCCATGAAACCTGTCCGCGCGCCATTGAAGTGGATCCGCAGCGGCTCGAACAGATCATGAAGAACCTGCTTTCCAATGCGATCAAGTTCACCGAAGAAGGCGAGGTTCGTATCGAGGTCAAGCGAGCGCCGCGCGATCGGGTTGCCTTCTCGGTCACCGACACCGGTATCGGTGTGTCCGAAGCCAATCAGGCACTGATCTTCGAAGCCTTCCAGCAGGCGGACGGCACCACGAGCCGCCGCTTCGGCGGCACCGGACTCGGGCTCTCGATCAGCCGGGAGCTGGCACGTCTGCTCGGTGGTGAAATCAGCCTGGAAAGCACCCCCGGCGAGGGCAGCACCTTTACCGTGACCATCCCGGAAGTCTATTCACCAGACGCCGTGCAACCGAAGGAGGCAAAGAAAGCGGAACTGCCCGCCTCTGCCGAAAGGTTGCCGCAAGCGCGACCACAGCAGCGCACCGAGCCAAAGCCGCAGCCGAAGCGCGCCCGCACCCCGGCTCTGGAAGATGATCGCGAACGCCTGACCGGCGACAAGCACGTAATCCTGGTCATCGAGGATGATCTGGCATTCGCCCGCATTCTCTACGACATGGTGCACGAACTGGATTTCCAGTGCCTGATCGCCAACTCCGCCGAAGAAGGCCTGGCCACCTGCCTGGAATACATGCCCAGTGCCGTGGTGCTGGACGTAGGCCTTCCCGATCAGTCGGGGCTCACTGTGCTCGATCGGCTCAAGCAGTCAGTGCAAACCCGTCATATCCCGGTGCATGTGATATCGGTAGAGGACCACACCCATACCGCACTGTCGCTGGGTGCGATCGGCTACATGCTCAAGCCTGTGAAGCGAGATCAGGTAGTGCAGGCTCTCAGGCTGATGGAAGATCGACTGGTGCGCAACGTCAAACGGCTGCTGATCGTCGAAGATGATGACGTGCAGCGCGAAGGCCTGAAGAAACTGCTGTCAACGCCGGAAGTGGAGATTGTTGGTGTCGGCACTGCCCACGATTGTCTCGAAAGACTGAAGCATGAGACCTTCGACTGCATGGTGCTGGACTTGAATCTTCCCGATGATACCGGACACTCGCTGCTGCAAACGCTGAGCGAGGAAGATGCTTACGCCTTCCCGCCGGTCATCGTCTACACCGGCAAGGATATTTCGCCGGCAGAGGAACAGGCGCTGAGCCGCTACTCGAAGTCCATCATCATCAAGGGAGCGAAGTCGCCCGAGCGCCTAATCGACGAGGTGACGCTGTTCCTTCACCAGGTCGTCGCTGACCTTCCGTCGACTCAGCAGTCACTGCTGAAAAAAGCCAAAAACCGCGATGCGCTGATTGAAGGTCGACGCATCCTGGTGGTCGAGGACGACGTTCGCAACGTTTACGCACTGAGCAGCGTACTGGAGCCCCGTGGCGTGCAAGTGGAAATCGCCCGGAACGGGCTGGAGGCGCTGAATATCCTCGAGCGCACGAGCGATGATCCCGACCAGCAGATCGACCTGGTGTTGATGGATGTGATGATGCCGGAAATGGACGGCCTGACCGCCACCTACAAGATCCGGCAGATGGACGCCTACAAGAAAGTCCCCATCATCATGCTGACCGCCAAGGCCATGAAAGGCGATCAGAAGCGCTGCCTCGAAGCGGGCGCCAATGACTACATGGCCAAACCGCTCGACCCGGAAAAACTGATGTCTTTGATCAGGGTCTGGATGCCGCGACAATGACGGAGTTATCTCGTCCCCAGGAAGATGGACCGCCGAGTGTCGAAGAGATCGAATTGCGTCTGTTCATCGACGCCATTCGTCATCGCTATGAATATGATTTTCGCGATTATTCGATGAGCTCGCTGCGGCGCCGCTTGACTCAAGCCTGCGAGCACTTCGACTGCCGAAGTTTTTCCATGCTGCAGGACAAAATACTGCATGGCCCCGAGCATCTCGAGGAATTGCTTTCCTTTCTCACCGTGCAAGTCAGCGAGATGTTCCGCGATCCGATCTACTACAAAGCGCTGCGCGAGGAAGTGGTTCCGCACCTGCGGACCTATCCCTCGCTGAAGGTCTGGGTGGCCGGGGTCGCCACGGGTGAAGAGCTCTACTCGCTCTCCATTCTTTTCCGCGAGGAAGGACTTGGAGACCGCACGATATTCTACGCGACGGACATCAACCCCAGTGCTTTGCAGAAGGCGCAGCGAGGAGTGTTTTCGCTGGACCGAATGCAGGAATACACCCGCAATTACCAGGCCTCGGGCGGTAAAGCCTCGCTGTCCGACTATTACGCCAGCGGTTATGACCGCGCGATTTTTGACAAGGGCCTGCGGCAAAATGTCGTGTTTTCCGATCACAGCCTGGTGACGGACTCGGTATTCGCGGAGATGCAACTGATCTCCTGCCGCAACGTGCTGATCTACTTCAACGGAGAGTTGCAGGACCGGGCTACCAAACTATTTTACGACTCACTCTGCCCCCGCGGCTTCCTGGGGCTGGGCTCGCGGGAAACCCTGCGATTTTCCCAGCAGGCAGATATGTTCAAAGAGGTGAATCCGCAGGCGCGGCTCTATCAGAAGCTTTAGCGCGCTGGCCGGGTAGGCGATATAACTATGGAACCTGTCAAATTCTTGTTGGTTGACGACCGCGCGGAGAACCTCCTATCTCTGGAATCGCTGCTGCGCCGCGACAACCTGATCCTGCTGAAAGCGCAGTCGGGTTCGGAAGCTCTTGAGCTCTTGTTGAAGCATGATGTAGCACTCGCCCTTGTCGACGTGCAAATGCCGGAGATGGACGGCTTCGAGCTGGCGGAGATGATGCGCGGCACACAGCGCACCAAGCATATCCCCATCATTTTCGTCACTGCCAGTAATTCCGACCAAGTCCGCCGCTTTCGCGGCTATGAAACCGGTGCCGTGGATTTTATTCACAAGCCGGTGGAAGCGAGCGCGTTAAAAAGTAAAGCGAACGTTTTCTACGATCTTTATGTGCAGCGTCAGGAAGTCGCCTATCAGCGCGATCAACTGGCACTGGCCTCGGCGGAAAACAAGCGGCTACTCGACGAAACCCGCGAGTACGCCCGGGCACTACAGGAAGCGGATCATCGCAAGGACGAGTTTCTCGCCACACTGAGCCACGAACTGCGCAATCCACTGGCGCCTCTGCGCAGCGGCCTGGAGATTCTGCAGGGCGATCCATCCCCGGAAATCCGTGAAAAAATCTACAAGACCATGGACCGTGAACTCGAGCACATGGTATGCCTGATCAATGATCTGCTCGATATCTCACGCGTGAGCAAGGGAAAAATCAATCTGCAGAAAAAGCCGGTGTCTTTGCACGAAGCGGTGCAGATGGCGCTGGAGAGCAGCGAGGAAATCATCCGGGCTCGCGATCACGATGTCACGTTGGAAGCGGACGAAAAGGTCTGGGTGGAAGCGGACCCAACCCGGCTGGTGCAGATTATTGCCAATCTGGTGCACAACGCAGCCAAATATACGCCGTTCAAGGGAAAGATTCGCGTCGCGGTGAAATCGCAGGACGGACGCGCCGTGGTGAGCGTTGCCGACAGCGGCGTAGGCATTCCAGCTGACAAGCTCGCGCACATCTTTGAGCTTTTCACCCAGCTGGAAGCATCGGCACGCGGCTCCGATGGCGGGCTCGGGATCGGCCTGTCCCTGGCCAAGCAGCTGGTGGATTTACACGGTGGCGAGATTCTCGCCGAAAGCGAGGGGCCGGGCTGCGGCAGCACTTTCACAGTCGCACTGCCGGCGATCGAAGCAGCCGCGCCGAAAAAAGAAAGCTGCTCTGCGCAGGCAAAGCCGGCAGACATACAACCGCTTTGTATTCTGGTGGTGGATGACAATATTGCGGCGGCCGAGACTATGTCGATGATGCTCGAAATGGAGGGACACGACGTGAGTTTCGCGCCCGATGGCGAGCAGGCGCTGGCGCTCGCTCGCAAGGTGGTGCCCGATGCAGTTCTTCTGGATATCGGACTTCCCGATATAAGCGGCTATGATGTTGCCCGCGAACTGCGCAGCGATCCACGCTTCGACAACACTTTGTTGGTCGCGCAGACCGGGTGGGGACAGCAGCGCGACAAGGACGCGGCAAAGGAAGCGGGCTTCGATCACCACTTCGTCAAGCCGGTAAAGCTGGAAAGCATCGTGTCGCTACTGCAGAGTAAGCAACGTGCTTCTTCGCTCGCATCGTGAGCGACGGAGCTGGATCTACCTAGGTCGAACCTCTTTAAGATTGACCTCTTCCCAGCTGAAACCCAGATCGTCCACAGCGGCGCAAAGCTCGATCAGGCCCGCGTCGACGGCAGCGGGCACACCTCGCAGCCCCAATTCCAACTGATAACGGTCACCCTGCGATCCGGGCAGGCAGGATAACCTGAGCTCCCGGTGTCCACTTTCGAAAACTTCCATCAAGGGAATGATGTCGCTTTCTCGCGCATCCCAAACGCAGATGGCCCGTTCGGTTCTCTGCCCGGGTGCAAGCAGTTGGGCATAGCGGTTGTCCAGAACCCATTCGATCATCGGCCAGGCCATGCTCGGGAATCCGGGTACGAAGTGATGATCGCGAAGTGAAAAGCCGGGTACGCGATTTACCGGGTTGGGGATGATCTCGGCCCCTTTGGGAAATTCCACCAGCCGCAATCGTTGCGAAGTCACCTGATCGCCAAATCGGGCCAGCAGTTCGGCCCTTCCTTCCGGATGCTCTTCCAAGTCAAGCCCGAGCGCTTCAGCTGCGCACTGACGGGTGCGGTCGTCGGGCGTCGCGCCGATTCCGCCACAGCTGAACACCAGGTCGCCGCTGGCGAAGGTCTGCCGGAGGTTTTCAGTCAGCAGCGCTGCGTCGTCGCCAAGAATTCTGGTCCACGACAATTCGAGGCCGCGCTCATCGAGCAATTCGATGACCTTGCCGAAGTGGCGGTCCTGGCGTTTTCCCGACAGGATTTCGTCGCCGATAATGATCAATCCAATCTTCACAGCTACTCCGTTACCCCGCTTTTCAGGGCGCCATACTCGAGCGAAGTTTGATTCCCCAGCGGTCGTTTTCGCGGGTAAGGATATACAGCGAGTCGTAGCTTGCGATTGCTGTGCCATCGGCACGATAGCGACTGAAGCGCGTATTGACGTGAACCTTGTCCTTACTCAGGTGCAGGATTTCCCGCCGGTCCCAGGCGCTGTGATGCCATTCGGGGCCGATTGCCTTTCGCACCGCTTCGGCGCTCCGGGTCCCCGGACCTTCGAGCACGTTCATGTTCCCGCTGGCAAGACGATAATGCGGAAAGTGGAAGGTAGCTTCCCAGGCAGGGATATCCATACGGTTGAAGGTGGACATAAAGTCGTCCAGCACTTGCATAACCTCCTGCTCGAGCTTGCTGCGAGATTGCTCCTCGGCATGAGAGGTCATCGATAGGAAAAAAATCGCGAAAATCAGAATGGGGAGTCGAATGCTCATGAAAATCCTCAGGCAATGTCGTCAAGCCAGTCGCTCACTGCTCTGCCAATTTCCAGCGGTGAGTCTTCCTGAATGAAGTGCGATCCCTTTACAGTGACCTCCTTCTGATTGGGCCAGCTGCGGCAAAATTCCCGCTGTCTGCCCACCAGGATGGAGCCTGGCTCGGCGTTAATGAAGAGTTTGGGAATGTCCGTTCCACTGAGCCATTTGCCGTAATCGTCGACCAGTTTAACCACGTCGGCGGGCTCCTCTCCCTTGAAAGGGAGCGCCCGTGGCCACGCGAGCATTACCTGGCGATCTTCGGGATTCACGAAGGGTGCGCGGTAGTGGTCCATTTCTTTTTCGCTGAGATCGCGGAGAATGGAGTTGGGCAGCACAGCTTCGATGAACATGTTTCGATGGAGGATAAGGTCTTCGCCTTTTTCCGAGCGAAAGCCCATGAAGATCCCCCGTGCTTTTTCCGGCCAGTCTTCCCAGTTCACCGGCATGACGATGGCTTCCATGTAGGCGATGGCTTTCACTGCATCGCGGTGCTCGTTAGCCCAATGAAACCCCAGACCACTACCCCAGTCGTGAAGCACCAAGGTAACATTTCGATCGAGGCCGAGCGCCTCGAAGAAGCCATTCAGATACTCATAGGCCACATGAAAGCCGTAACGATCCGGCCCTTCACTGGCCGGCAGCTTTTCCGAGTCGCCCTGGCCGATCAGGTCCGGCGCAATCACGCGGCCATTGCCCACCAAAGCAGGAATGACGTTGCGCCACAGGTAAGACGAGGTGGGATTGCCATGCAACAAAACGATGGGATCACCCTCGCCCTCTTCCACGTAGGCAATGCGTTTGCCTCTTACATCGATGAATTTTTTTGTGTATGGCATTTCTTGGGATAGATTCATGAGTGGTCTCGTTGTTTTATTCGATTCTGTTCCGCATTGCACCACTGTACTTCTCCGTTCCGATGGGCCATCAGGTGTCCTGCTTGGCTGCTTTGCATGGCTTCAGAGCCTGAATCGTGTGCTAGTACAAGGCGCACGCCACCGGGAATAGTGGTGCTATTCCCCAGGCGTGCAACGCCGTAATGGCGCGCGATTCAGGCTCCCGAAGGGCGGACGATACGAGGCCTCTGCCAGCGTTGCGACTCTTGGAAAGGGCTACGGCCATTCCCGGCGAGCCGCGCCTTGGCAGAAACCTCGTATCGACCGCTGAAGCTATGCAAAGCAGCCAAACAGGACACTCCCCAGTCCCGTTCCGTCCATGGACCTAGTCACTGCGAAGTAGCACCCCTACAGTTGCGCAAAGCTGGTTTTGTAGAGCGACGAGTCTCTCAGTTACGATCACCAGGGAAGACTTTCGGGAGGCGCCCTTTCATCTCACAACTCACGTCTTACGTCTCTCTCATCCTATAAATCGCCCGCTGCTCCACCGAAAACACGCACTCCTTCGTATCGTCCCGGAAAATATTGAAAACACAGTCGGCGAATTCGTGGCCCTTCTTCTCGAACAGATCGACAATGGTCATTTCGCTGATCAGAGGCATATTCATCGGCACGGCGGCGTAATTCTGCGACTTGGTCTCCAGATGAATCCACGGACTCATTTTTGCGACCGCAGCAAAGTGGCGGTTTGCACAACCCAGCAGAAAGCTTGGATTGGCAAAGCCACCCGCCTGTGGCGAACCGTCGGTTCGCAAGGGCGCGGACATTTGGCTTTGTTTGCGCAGGTAAGTTGCCATTTCGTGTTCTGCGGACCACAGGAAGGTTTTCGCGGGGCAACCGCTTTTCCGCAGCGACTCCATGCTTTCGCGGCTGGCGGTCGGTGCTAGATGGTCGTCGCTCATTCGCGAGTCCCCTCGATAAGCGGGCGCAGGGGGAGCAGCTCGCGGGAGCAAGACGTCAGCGACGGCGCACAGGCGTCCTTCGCTTTTCAGTTCGCCGTGGTATTGGTCCTCGGCCTCGGTCACCTCGACGTCAAAGCGCGCGTGGTCGTAAAGCGGCGATTGCACGCGCGCGTGGGCATAGCCCCGCTCCAGCCAGTCGTTTCCCCAGGCCTCGACAGCGGGATGAATCAGATACGTGGAGACCGTGACGCCCGGCACCAGCGCACCGGTGAATCCGTAGGCTTTGGCGACCTCGTCGGAATGGATGCGGTTGTCGGAGTCCGGCACCTGGTTGAAAGCTTCGCCCGACCAGCCTTTTACTTTGTTATTCATTGTTACCACCAGGGATTTCTCCACTTGTTGTCAGTTGTTGTATTTCGTCGTCGCCGAAGCCCCAGTCTTTGAGAATCTCGGCGCTGTGCGCGCCCGCCAGGCAAGGCGGCGATTGAATGGCTGGCTTGCTGCGGCTGAAGCGGGGTGCGGGCGCCGGCTGGACCACGTCTTCGTAGTTGACGAAGGTTTCCCGCGCGCGGTTGTGGGGATGTCGGGGCGCTTCGTCCATGTCGAGTACCGGGGCCACACAGGCGTCGGTGCCTTCCAGGAGTGCACACCACTCGTCGCGTGTTTTGCTGGCAAAGAGTTTTGCGAGCGTTTCGGTGGATTCCTGCCAGTGAGCAGGATCTTGCGGCATGGTCTTTTCGTCGAGACCGCAGGCTTCCAGCAGCAGGCGGTAGAATTTGTTTTCCAGTGGCCCAACAGCGAGGTATTTCCCGTCGCTGCAGGCATAGGTGCGATAGTAGTGAGCTGCACCGTCAATGAAGTTACTGCCGCGCTCGACCTGCCACATGCCCATCGCCTTCAGACCGTAGATGAAGCTCATCACCAGCGCGGTGCCATCGCTCATGGCCGCATCGACTACCTGACCTTTGCCGGATGTTTGTCGCTCGAGCAGTGCAGCGAGGACACCCACGGCCAGCAGCATTGCGCCGCCGCCGTAATCGCCCACCAGATTCAGCGGCGGCGACGGCGGCCGGTCCGGATAGCCCATTGCGTGCAGGGCACCGCTGAGCGCGATGTAGTTGATGTCGTGTCCCGCTGCGGACGACAGTGGCCCGCTTTGCCCCCAGCCGGTCATGCGGCCATAAACAAGCCGCGGATTGTCCCGCATGCATTCTTCGGGGCCGAGGCCAAGGCGTTCCATAACGCCGGGGCGGAAGCCTTCGATGAGGACATCGGCGCACTTGCTGAGCCGCAGCAGTGTGTTTTTTCCGGCCTGGGATTTGAGGTCGAGCGCCAGTGACCGGCGACCGCGATTCACCACGTCTTTTTCGCTGCCGCTTCCCGCGGCGTCCAGGCGATCGATGCGGATGACTTCCGCGCCGAGATCGGACAGCAACATGGCACAGAAGGGCGCCGGCCCGAGGCCTGCCAATTCAATCACTCGTATTCCGCTCAGCGGCCCCATTATGTCTCCCCGGTCACTTGATTTGATGGTGATTTGCTATTAATTAATATCTCTCTTAATCAGTACTATCTTCCGGTTCTCATTCACTGTCTGCAAGTCCCTGTTACGTTCCCCTAACAGGCGCACAACGATACAGTAATCGCGAATAACAAATCACAATTGCGAGGTAAGCAATGCAGCTGGTCAATAAAACGGCCCTTATTACCGGCGGTGCGTCCGGTCTCGGTTTCGCCACGGCGCGGAATTTCATCGACGCCGGCGCGAACGTCATGCTCTTCGATCTTGATCCCACGCGTTTGCAGGACGCTGCACAGAAACTTGGCGGCAAGGCGGCGTACGCAAGTGGCGATGTGTGCAACGAGCAGCAGGTGGCGGATGCCATCGCTCAGGCAAAGCAGCAGTTCGGCAGCCTGGATATCAACGTCAACTGCGCGGGTATCGCTACGGCCGCCAAGACCGTCGGCCGTAATGGCCCGATGGCTCTGGATGGCTTCGAGAAAGTGGTCAAAGTGAATCTTATCGGCACTTTCAATGTGCTGCGTCTGTGCGCCGAGGCAATGCAGGGCAACGACGGAAGCGATGATGGTGAACGCGGCGTGATCATCAACGTCGCATCCGTGGCCGCCTTCGATGGTCAAATGGGCCAGGCTGCCTACAGCGCCTCGAAAGGTGGGATCGCGGCAATGACGCTTCCCATCGCCCGCGATCTGGCGAAAACCGGCATTCGCGTGATGACCATTGCACCCGGCATCTTCGAAACCCCGATGATGGCGGGCATGCCCGAGGAAGTTCGCAAGCCGCTGATCGAAATGGTGCAGTTTCCCCACCGTCTCGGTAACCCGGACGAGTTCGCGCAGCTGGCTGCCTACATCGTGCAGTGCGGCTACCTGAACGGCGAAACAATCCGCCTCGATGGAGGCATCCGGATGCAACCAAGATGAGATAGCCGAGAAGCTACCTGCGTTGCCAGCGCAGCTTTTGGAATCGGTCCGAAGTGCTCATTTATTCACGATAAACTCCGCCGCTTTCGAACCGATTCCAAAAGCGACGCTGGCTGCCTCGCCTACGCTTCTCGACTATCTTTGCAACCTGAATAGAAGACAAATAGGGTAGATCTATGAATAAAGCATATATCGTCGGCGCGGTTCGCTCCGCCGCCGGAAGAAGAAACGGGCGATTGAGCCAGATGCACCCCATCGACCTGGGGGCGGCCGTGGTCGACGAACTGCTGGCCCGCACCGGCATTCCCAACGACGGGGTGGATGATTTGATTTTCGGCTGCGTAAGCCAGATCGGCTCGCAGGCGGGCAACGTTGCCCGTAACGTATGCCTCTCTTCCAATCTCGCGCTGGAAGTACCCGGCACCACGGTGGACCGCCAGTGCGGCTCGGCCTTGCAGGCAATCCAGTTCGCCGCTCAAGCTGTGATGTCCGGCACTCAGGATGCGGTGATCGCTGGCGGCGTTGAAGTGATGAGCAAGGTGGCGATCGGATCAAATGTCACCGATGGTCTCGAACACGGCCGCGGCGTGCCCAAGGGTGAACGTCTGGAAGAGCGTTATCCGGGCATTCAGTTCAGCCAGTTCGATGGCGCTGAAATGCTGGCAGAGAAGTACAACATCTCCCGCGAAGAGCTGGACGAGTTCGGTGTACTGAGCCACCAGCGTGCCGCGAAGGCCACGAAGGAAGGATATTTCGAGCGGGAGATTCTGCCGATTACCGTCAATCATCCCGAGCTGGGTGAAATCGTCCACGACACCGACGAAGGCATTCGCTTCGACGCGTCCATCGAAGCCATGCGCGGGCTGAACACCTTGCGCGAAGGCGGCGTACTGACGGCGGGCACCGCCAGTCAGATCAGTGACGGTGCGGCGGCGATTCTCATCGTCAATGAAGATGCATTGAAGAAGTATAACCTCACTCCGCGTGCAGTGATCCATTCCATGACGGTGGTGGGTTCCGATCCGGTGATCATGTTGGAAGGTCCCATTCCCGCAACGCAGAAGCTGCTGGAGCGCACTGGCATGACCCTCGATGACATCGATCTGTTCGAAGTCAACGAAGCCTTCGGCACCGTGCCTTTGTCGTGGGCGAAGGCGTTGGGCGCGGACATGAACAAGCTGAACGTCAATGGCGGCGCACAGGCTCTCGGCCATCCGCTCGGATGTACCGGCGCCAAGCTGATGACTACCCTGCTGCACGAACTGGAGCGCCGCCAGAATCGCTATGGTCTGCTCGCCATCTGCGAAGGCGGCGGTACTGCCAATGCGATGATCATCGAACGAGTCTAGAGGCGATAATCATGTTGCTCGAAAACTACCAGCCTCGCTGGATGAATGAAGAACTGCAACTGCTGCGCGACGCAACGCGCCGCTTTGTCGAAAAGGAATTCATCCCCCACTCCGAACGCTGGAACAAGCAAGGCTGCGTCGATCGTGAAGGCTGGCAGAAGGCCGGCACGGCCGGTCTGCTCTGCGCCTCGATTCCGGAGGAATATGGCGGCGGCGGTGGCGATTTCCGCCATGAAATGGTCATTGCGGAAGAACT
Source organism: Proteobacteria bacterium 005FR1 (assembly GCA_026192395.1). Taxonomy (GTDB): domain Bacteria; phylum Pseudomonadota; class Gammaproteobacteria; order Pseudomonadales; family Cellvibrionaceae; genus WACF01. The sequence continues at coordinate 3,229,608 of WACF01000001.1, read as the reverse complement.
GGAATACGCCGACGTAGCCGCCATCGGCATCGGCGTGCACTCCGGCATCGTGGCCCATTACATCCTCGCCTACGGCAGCGAGGAGCAGAAGCAGAAGTGGCTGCCCAAGATGGCCAGCGGCGAAATCATCGGCGCGATCGCCATGACCGAACCGGGTACCGGTTCCGATCTGCAGGCGGTCAAGACATCGGCGGTTCGCGATGGGGACGACTATGTCATAAGTGGCCAGAAAACTTTCATCAGTAACGGACAGTTGGCAAACCTGATCTGTGTGGTCGCGAAAACCGATCCCAACGAGAAGGCCAAGGGCGTTTCCCTGGTGATGGTGGAAACCGACAAGGTAGAGTCTGGCTTCGAGCGCGGCCGCAATCTGGAAAAGCTTGGCTTGAAAGCGCAGGACACGTCGGAACTGTTTTTCGACAACCTACGCGTGCCCGCCGAAAACCTGCTCGGCCCGAAAGAAGGCGAAGGCTTCAAGCAGCTGATGCAGCAACTGCCTCAGGAGCGCTTGATCATCGCCGTCAGCGCCGTCACCGCAATGGAACGCGCGCTGAAACTCACCAGCGACTATGTAAAGGAACGCAAGGCCTTCGGTCAGCGCATTCTGGACTTTCAGAACACTCAGTTCAAACTCGCCGAACGCTACACGGAAGCACGCATCGCCCGCAGCTTTGTGGACGACTGCGCAATGCTGTTGATGGAAGGCAAACTCGACCCCGCGACCGCTGCCATGGCTAAGTGGTGGACCACCCAGAAGCAGTGCGAAGTCATCGACGAGTGTCTGCAGTTCTTTGGCGGCTACGGCTACATGACGGAATATCCCATCGCGCGCATGTACGCGGATGCGCGGGTGCAGAAGATCTATGGCGGCAGCAATGAGATTATGAAAATGCTGATCGCTCGGGAGATCTAGTTTCTAAAAAGAATAAGTGAGTGGAACCTCGATCGTCGCAATTGATTCTCCATTCACATCCTCGTCATTCCGGCGAAGGCCGGAATCCAGTGGCGGGCGGTCAAGTGCCATCGGTCCATGGATTCCGGCCTTCGCCGGAATGACGAAAGAAGGGGCCGCCGGCCCCTTCTTTCGTCTCACGTCTCACGTCTCACTGCTTACCTCGCCGGAACCAGCTTCAACTCCCAGGTTGTCTCGCCCGGCAAAAACTCACTGGCATTACCTTCCACCCAATCGCGGTGACCATAGTCGTAGTAGGGTGAGAGGAAATGGCCGCTTTGACCGGTGGCCATGTGGAAAATGCCATTTTCCTCGTGGCCGGGCGCTACCACCATGCGCTCGGAAGCGCCGGAGCTGCGGCTCTGGACGCGGGGCATGTAGGTGTCGCCGGACATGGGTTCGGCGGGCATATCGAGCCATTCTGCGAGTTGAGGTACGGCTTTGCTGAGGGGATGCTGAACCGCGAGCATATTGGCCTTGCCCCAGGTCTGTTCAGCCAGCGGGCGACCGTCTTCCGTTATCTCAGCCAGCGTGGCTTCGGCGCTGGCGGTGAGGAAATCGTCCCAGCTGGCAAAACCCGCGGGCAAATGACGGGCCGGCTGCTCGCTGACCAGCGCCCAGGTCGGGTACTCCAGATAGTTATCGATCTGGCCGGCCGTGAAAACGTGGTCGCCCGGATGCCTCTCTTCCACTTTACGCAATACAGCGCCGACACTGCCGTCGATGACCTGCTCACGGAAACGCTTTACGGCCAGGTAGCCAACCGAATCGGCGGCGGCCCGGCCCTGCCAATTCCGGACCGCCTGCTCGAGCTCGGCCAGTTCTGAGTTGCCTTCGAGAACTGACAACAGCAGTTTCTGCCAGCGTTCCAGGAAAATCGCGCGATCATCAAGCAGGATGGCGAGGAAATCCGGTTCGTCCAGGGTGGCGCGGTCGAACATTCCGGTTTCAATTTGCTGCTGACGCGATCCCAGGGCATAGCCCGCACGGCCCACTTTATCCAGCAACTCGCCAGACACGATGCGCGCATTGGCAGTCCAGATCCGGTCATGGGCGGGATTGATTACGCGAGGATAGTCGGAAGCTTCACGGAAACCATTCCAGCCGAGTTCGCCAGTGGACCAGTCAGCCGGCTCTCTCGGATCGATGCCCGCTTCGACGTAGCCGAATCGGTTCGGCAGACGGCCCATGATGGTCCAGGCGTGATTGCCCGCGCGGTCCACCACGTTGAGGTTCTGCCCTGGCATGCCGGCGGTGGCGGCGATGTCGAGCGCTTCCGCCACGCTGTTCGCGTCTTCCAGATGCATCGAGTTGAGGTTGGCACCGTCCGGGTCGAGAGCAACCCAGCTCAAGGCCAGCAGGTTGCCTTTGTGATCTTCGCCGATCACCGGTCCCCAGCGGGTTTCGCGTACCTGAACTTCGCGCGCTTCGCCGCCTTTGACTTTGACCACCTCGGTCTCAAGCTGGAAGGGCTCCCAACCGTCTGGGGTCAGGTACTGGCTGCGATCTTCATTGGTTTTCAGAATGACGCTGTCGTGATAGTCGCCGTTGGAATTGGTAAAGCCCCAGGCGATGTGCTCGTTGGAGCCGACCACCATCGAAGGTGCGCCCGGCAAGGTGGCGCCGGTGACGCGGCGGCCGTCTTCCAGGTACCAGGAGGCGCGATACCAAATGTTAGGTACGCTGATGCCCAGGTGCATGTCGTTAGCCACCAGCCCTGCTTTGTACGGGCTCAGGTCGCCGGACACCGACCAGTTATTGGAACCCAGCTGGACGGCATCGCGGTATTGCCAGGCTAGCCCGGTCATCTGCCGCGCCGGCGACTGCAACTCGGCCAGAGGCTGCTGCGGGAAGGGCGCATCGAATTTGTAGCGCTCGCCCTGGATCGGCGAATCCCATTCGCCGCCTTCCGGCATCAGGAAGGCGTACCAGTCAGCGGGCAGCTCGTCTTTGAGCACGGCGAGGGATCGTTCGTATTCATTCCATTCCGGCTGCAGATCCAGGTACATGCTGTACAGGGCCAGAATTGTGTCCGCCTCCCGCCAGGGAACAGGATCGGTTTGCAGGAGCAGGTATTCGTAAGGAGCGGTGGACAGGGCCTGCAAACCTTCGTTCACGCCACGGGTGTAGGCCGCAAGAATTTTACGATCTCTTTCCGGCGCATTCGCGAGCGCGGCTTCAGCTCGCTGACGAAATTGATGAGTGCGGAGCCCGGTGTCGTGATCCACGGCGGCAGCGCCGACCAACTCTGAAAGCTCGCCAGCGGAATTGCGTCGCAGCAAGTCCATCTGGAAGAAACGTTCCTGCGCATGCAGCACGCCCAATGCAAAAGCGGTATCAGCTCTGTTGCTGGCGGTGATGGTAGGAATGCCCTGAGCGTCCCGCTCCACCGTGGCCTCCTGATCGAGCCCCTCCAAAGCCAACTCGCCATCCAGTTGCGCCAGGCTGCCGTTCAAAGCCCAGCCGAGAGCCAGCGCCAGCAGGAGAGCAACTGCGATGATAAAAATGAGAATTCCGGATACCCAGCGCAAGGGGCGCGACACGGCCATAGTCGACTCCTGATGTTTTGAAGTTTGTTTTATTGTGAAGCCGGGAGCGGTGGCTGACTTGTTTACTGTCCTGAGATTGCCCGGCCGTTTTGACGCAGACCATTCAATTCAGCTTTGCCCCCAGGGTCAAGCACAAAATGGCTGACCTGGCGGTTCTGGGGCGCGTGCAAGAGTCGGAAATCTGCTGCAGCTATTGCAAGAGCCTGCGGCAAGTTCCCGGCGCGGCAGCCGCAGCCCTGCCTTCGTTTTCCGCCTGAGGAGCAGCAGGGGCTCACAAATTGCACTCAGCTCCACGTTGCCCATTGTGGCCACCGAGGATCAATCAACAATGCAGGGGAGTTGACGTGGCAGCCGATATCGTACACCTGCAGATTGGTCGGCCGTTGCCGGCACTCCCGGACGAGCTGAACCGGGGAATCTATGCGGTCGCCTGGCGGGCTGACATACCGCTGGGCGCGAAGATGATAAAGCCGGGAGACGATCGTGCAATCTTGCATGACTGGCTTGGCGCCTTTGAGTCGACGAAAACCTCGAGCGCGAAGCCGGTCAGTCCCTCAGCTCCGAGGATTACCGTCGCTATCTGCACAAGAGACCGCCCAACCGCCTTGCGGGCCTGCCTGCAGGCAAGTTGCAATCAGCACTACGACAACTTCGACATTCTGGTAGTGGACAATGGCGAGTGCTCCAATGAGTCCCTTCGCGAACTGTGCCGCGAGTTCGGAGCCAGTTATACCGCCGAAAGCCGTCCCGGCGTCGTTCCCGCGCGAAACCGCGCTGTAGCGGAGGCGGACGGCGAGCTGATCGCGTTCATCGATGACGACTGCATACCGTCGCCGGCCTGGCTCCGATGTGTGGCCGCAGAGTTTTCTCACTGCCCCGCCGCAGCCTGCTGCACCGGCCCTATTTTGCCGCGCGAACTGGAAACACCCGCTCAGGAACTGATGGAGTTCCGTGGCGGTTTCACTCGCGGATTCGAAAGGCGCGTTTACACAGAGCAATCCGGAAAGGCGAACCGACCCCCTATCCCCTGCAGGCCTGGCTGTTCGGCAGCGGGGGAAACATGGTCTTCCGCAAACACGCACTGCGGCAGATCGGGGGATTCGATGAATTCATGGCAGTCGGCGAAGATCTCGACGTGTTTTACCGGATATTACGTGCGGGACACGCGCTCGTTTATTCCCCGGGCGCCGTAGTCATGCACTCCCATGTACGGGAGCACCGCAGGCTGCGAAAGCGACTTTATCGATGGGGAACGGCTTACCTCACCTTTCTTTCGAAAGCCGCCATAGAGGACCCCAGGTATCGCGCGACCGCACTGCGCGAAATGAGAAATTGGTTTCGCTTTCAGTTGTGGCAACGCTTTGGCGAGCTGTCTTCGGGCTTTCCTCCGGATCTTTATGCGGCGGAATTGTTGGGCGGTTTGTCCGGCGCAAGCACATCCTGGTTCCGATACTACCGCCACAATCGAGCCCTAGGTTCGACCCTTTCAGCAAAGCAGCGGAACAAGCAAGACGGAACAAAAGGTGCAACACAGAGGCCGCGGACAACCCGACAACTCAGGAGGCAAGTCGATGGCAGAGCAAGGCAAAATCAATCTGAACACCGCCAGCTATGAAGATCTTCAGCATATCGGCGAGATCGGTGACGAGTGCGCTCGCCGGATCATCGAAGAACGCGAAAAGCGTGGAGGCTTTCAAAGCATGGATGAGCTGGATGAGATTGGCGGCTTCGGCCGCGAAGCAGTAAAAAACCTCAAGGCACAGGCACACCTGTGACGGGTGATATCGGCGCGACGAAAGCCGCAAGGCGAAACGCGCATCAGCAAGAGGAGGACGGACCCATGGCCGACCAGCAAGCACAAAAGAAACTTTTTGAGGTGCCGGACAAAGGCGCCTTTCAACCGGTGCTCAACACCAACGAAAGCGACGTTCCTGAAAACAAGCGGGACAAATTACAGCATGTGAAGCGAGCGACCGAAAGCGAGCGCCATCGTTTCAGGAGCTACGAATCGGCCGAGAAAATGTATCAGATGTACCGGGATGACCTGTCCTCGGGCGCGGCCGAAAGCGTGAACCGCGATCTGGAGGACCTCGATCTGCCGAAGCTTGCGGATTGCCAGCAGCAGGTTGAGAACACGGCGCGCGAATTGGGCATTCGCTAACGAGGTCAAAGTCGGGCGAACACAAGGTTCGCCCCTACAGGCAGGTCGGGCGGACGGATCGAGCCGAGATGCACGCGATCTTTACGTCCGCCTGCAGGATTATCCAGAAACCTTGTCCAGCGCCTGATCGATGTCGGCGATGATGTCATCGATGTGTTCGATACCGATGGACAGACGCACCAGGTCGGCGGATACGCCGGCTGACTTCAGCTCTTCTTCATTCAACTGACGATGCGTAGTGGTAGCCGGGTGACAGGCCAGTGATTTGGCGTCACCGATATTTACCAGACGCAGAATCATCTGCAGCGCATCGATAAACTGCGCACCCGCTTCCTTGCCGCCCTTGATGCCGAAGCTGAGAATGCCCGAGGCTCGCCCGCCGGTGATCTTCTTGCAAAGCTCCTGGTACGGGCTGTTCGGCAATGCACCATAATTCACCCAGTTCACCTTGGGGTGCTTCTCCAGATGCTGCGCTACCGCGAGCGCGTTTTCGCAATGACGCTCCATGCGCAGACCCAGAGTTTCCAGCCCCTGCATGATCAGGAACGCGCTATGGGGAGCTAATGCAGCGCCGGTGTTGCGCAGCGGCACCACCCGGCAACGGCCGATGTAGGCGGCCGCACCCAGCGCTTCCGTGTAGACCACGTTGTGGTAGGAGGGATCCGGCTCGTTGAGCATCGGGTAGCGCGCCTTCTGCGCGGACCAGTCGAACTTGCCCGAGTCCACAATGATGCCACCAACGGTTGTTCCATGACCGCCGATGTACTTGGTCAGGGAGTGGACCACGATGTCTGCACCGAAGTCGAAGGGACGACAAAGGAAGGGCGTTGCAACCGTGTTGTCGACAATCAGCGGCACACCTTTGCTGTGCGCAATGTCGGCCAGGCGTCTCAGGTCGACGATGTTGCCAGCCGGGTTGCCGATGGATTCACAGAATACGGCTTTGGTATTTTCATCGATCAGGGCTTCGAAGCGATCATAGTCGTCGAAGGAAGCCATACGCACTTCGATGCCCATGCGCGGCAGGCTGTGGGCAAACAGATTGTAGGTGCCGCCGTAAAGCTGGCTGGTACTGACAATGTTATCGCCGGAATCGGTTATCGCCTGGATGGCATAGGTGATCGCCGCCATGCCGGAAGCCAGCGCCAGTCCGCCGATACCGCCTTCCATTGTCGCGACCCGCTCTTCCAGAACCGCGTTGGTGGGGTTCATGATGCGAGAGTAGATGTTGCCCGGCACTTTCAGGTCGAACAGGTCTGCGCCATGCTGGGTGTTGTCAAAGGTGTAGGAGGTGGTCTGATAGATAGGCGTGGTTGCCGCTTTGGTGGTGGGCTCGGACGTGTAACCGCAATGCAGGGCCAGGGATTCCAGTTTCATTTATGTCTCCAGCTTTTAGCTAAGGGTATTGATTCAGGGTGTTATTAACTCAGGGTAGTGGTGCCTGAAAAATCGTGGGGGGCCACGATACCACTGTGCACTGCAATGCTCGAGACTTTTGCGAAACCTACAATAGTGAAGAAGAAAGAACAGGAGCGACGACAAGCGGGGTCAGCGGCGGCAGCTTCCCAGGCCGCTGAAAAATTGATCGACCAGCTTGCCTGCATTTGACTTCAGGTTCAGGGCGCCAGGGCAACGAAAGGACTCAAAAACAATACCGGACAGGTAGCACATCAGCGACATCGACAAGACGTTGGGATCGACTTCCCGGGCCAGGTGGCCCTTGTCGATAGCGCGCTTGAAATAGTTGGCAAAAACGCGAACATTCTTTCGCTGGTTTTCCTGCTGCTGCTGGAGCTCCGCCGCCATCTCACCGGAATAGTCGCAGCGCAGAAAGAGGATGAGCAGGATGCTGCGCTTGCGCGGATTGCGCTCCAGGTCCACGAGCAGCTCGATGCAAAGCTCGCGCAATTGTTCGAGCGGCTCCTCGTGCTCCCGGTCCAGGTCCTCCAGCAGGGTCTGCACGAAGGACGACTGCACCTCGTTGTTCAATTCCCGAAAAATTTCCAGCTTATTCTTGAAGTGCCAGTAGATCGCGCCCCGGGTTACCCCGGCGGCTTCGGCGATTTGCTCAAGGGTGGCGCCGGCGACTCCCTTGTCCATGAATACCTGGATGGCGGCATCAAGGATGTCGGCACGGGTCGCTAATGCTTCAGCTTTGGTTTTGCGGGCCATATTGGTTACGGAACAGCTCGTTATATTTATAGGATTATCAGAAATCTTAGCGCAGCTTATCGGATATCTTACGATTATTTACATACAAGCGTGTTTGTATAATAATTCGCGGCCTGTACACTGTCCAGCAGCGGCAGCCAGCCCAACTACCCCTCTGTTCTCTTTCGACACAATCTCCAAACGAGCTGAATCAATGCACGTGCACTCCCCATTTGGTCCTCGCGACCGTCGACGTAGCGCACTGATGCGCGCCTCCTCGATTTTGACGGCTTTCAGCCTTGTGGCCAGTCTGGCGGCCTGTAGTGGCGATCAGCCTCACGCCGGCATGACGATGGGCAGCAGACCCGTCCCGGTTGCGGTGAGCACGGTGGTCACGGAGCCGGTAACCCTCACACAGGAACTGCCCGGTCGCACAGTGGCCTTCAAGGTTGCCGAAATCCGCCCACAGGTGACCGGCATCGTAACAAAGCGACTGTTCGAAGAAGGCAGTGTGGTCAAAGCCGGCCAGCAGCTTTATCAGATTGACGACGCCAGCTACCAGGCCACGCTGCAGCGCGCCAAAGCGGAACTGCAACGGGCCGAGGCCGCGGCCAAAGTGGCGCAAGCGCGCATGGAGCGACTGGCGGGCCTCACCCAGAGCCAGGCGGTGAGCAAGCAGGACTACGAGGACGCGCAGGCGACCTTTGAGCAGGCAAACGCCAGCATCGCTTCGGCACGTGCTGCGCTACGTACGGCGGAGATCGACCTGCAGTACACCAAGGTTTACTCGCCCATCAGCGGGCGAATCGGCGTTTCGAAAATTACCGAGGGCGCACTGGTGACCGCCAACCAGGCCGAGGCACTGACGCGCATCACCCAATTCGATCCAATTTATGTGGACATGCCCCAGTCCAGCACCGACTACCTGCGTTTGCAGGCGGAGCTGCGCAGCGGCGGCAAACAGCCGGTCAAACTGGCAATCGATGGGCTCGAAGGCATCTATGCTCACACCGGATACCTGCAGTCCAGCGATGTGACCGTGGACGAATCCACCGGTGCGGTGAGACTGCGGGCTCTGTTCCCCAATCCGGATCACCGACTGCTGCCGGGCCTGTTCGTCCGGGCCCGAATCTCACTGGGCGAGCGCCCAGCCGTTCTGGTGCCGCAGCGAGCGGCCGTTCGCACGCCGCAGGGCAGTCTGCAGGTGTGGACCGTGGACGGCGACAACAGGGCCCGACCGGTTCAGCTGGAATCCAGCGGTACTCACGGCGACAGCTGGCTGGTGACCAGTGGTGTTCGCGAAGGCGACACCATCGTTATGGAGGGCTACCAAAAGCTGGCGCCCGGCGCGAGCGTACAACCGAGTCCCTGGGAGGCGACCGCCAGTCGAAACGCCAGCCCGACTGAACCCGCGCTAACCGCTCGGTAACCACGGTTCGTCATTTCCAATCCAGGCCTCAACAGAGGCGCTTCACTGAGCCGCCTCGCTGAACAAATCAGCAGGAACAAATCCCTAGGAACAAGCACCGTGTCCAAGTTCTTTATCGATCGTCCGGTTTTCGCCTGGGTGATCGCCATCATCATCATGCTGTTCGGCGCCCTGTCGGTTTTCCGTTTGCCGGTAGAGCTGTATCCGAGCGTGGCACCGCCCACCATCATTGTCAGCACCAGCTTCCCGGGCGCATCGGCAAAAACCATGGAAAACAGTGTGACGCAGGTAATCGAGCAACAGCTGACCGGCCTCGATTATCTGCGTTACTTTTCCTCGTCCAGCACCGATGGCGCCGCCACAATAACCCTGACCTTCGAGCCGGAAGCGGACCCCGACATCGCGCAGGTGCAGACCCAGAACAAAGTGCACGCCGCGCTGCCGCAGTTGCCGCAGGAAGTGCAGGCCATGGGCGTGTCGGTGAACAAGGCCAACAGCGCCTTCCTGCTGATCGCCAGCTTCTCTTCCACCGATGGCAGCCTCAGTCTGCAGCAGCTGGGTGATCTGGTGTCCTCGCAGGTGCGCGAAGCGGTGGCGCGGGTCAACGGCGTTGGCAGCACGCAGGTTTTCGGCTCGCCCAATGCGATGCGCATCTGGCTGGATCCGAACAAGCTCTATAGCTACAAGCTCTCGGTCGCTGATGTGCGCGCGGCCATTCGCGAACAAAATACTGACGTGTCTGCCGGTCAGATTGGCGGCCTGCCGGCGGTGTCGGGGCAGCAGCTGACCGCGACCTTGTCGGCGCAGTCGCGCCTGCAAACGCCGGAAGAATTCGAGCGCATCGTCTTGCGCGTCAATCCGGACGGCTCCCAGGTGCGCATTCGCGACGTCGCGCGCGTGGAACTGGGCTCGCAGGGTTATGAGCGCATCGTACGCCTCGAGCGCAGACCCGCCGCCGGTCTGGCGGTGACGCTCGCAGCCGGCGCCAATGCGCTGGAAACCGCGGACGCGGTGAAGGCGCGCATTGAAGCGCTGAAACCCTTTCTGCCGGAAAAACTCACCGTCGTTTATCCCAACGACTCCACCCCCTTCGTTGAGAATTCCATTCGCGAAGTGGCGAAAACCTTGCTGGAAGCGGCCGTACTGGTCTTCCTGGTGATGTTCCTGTTCCTGCAAAACGTGCGCGCCACGTTGATTCCGGCCATTGCGGTGCCAGTGGTGCTGCTGGGCACCATGGGCGTGCTGTCCATTTTCGGGTTCACGATCAATACCCTCACCATGTTCGCCATCGTCCTCACCATCGGCTTGCTGGTGGACGATGCCATCGTGGTGGTGGAAAACGTCGAGCGTCTGATCACGGAGGAAGGCCTTTCGCCCAAGGAAGCCACCCGCAAGTCCATGGAGCAGATCTCCGGCGCGCTGGTGGGCATCGCGCTGGTGCTGTCGGCGGTATTCATTCCCATGGCATTCTTCAGCGGATCCGCCGGCGTGATCTATCGCCAGTTTGCGGTCACCATGGTGTCGGCGATCACCTTATCGGTGTTCGTCGCGCTGATTCTGTCGCCCTCGCTCTGTAGCACCTTTTTGAGAGCGGCAGACGCAACCCACGAGCCAAAGGGTTTCTTCCGCTGGTTCAACACCCGCTTCGATGGACTGCGCGCTTTCTACGAAAGGAGCGCTGGCTTCATGGCCAACCGGCTGTTTCGCTTCTTCATGATTTATTTCGTGCTGGTAGGCGGGCTGGCCTTGATCTTCCTGCGACTGCCGACCGCCTTTCTGCCCAATGAAGATCAGGGCGCGGTCTTCATGATGGTTACCGCTCCTCCGGGTGCAACTGCCGAGCGTACGCTGGAAAGCATGAAGCAGGTGGAGGACTACATTCTGAGCGAAGAAAAGGAAAACGTGGATCACCTGCTCACGATCGCCGGCTTCAATCCGGCTGGCGTTGCACAAAATGCCGGCTTCGGCGTGATCCGTCTGAAAGACTGGTCGGAGCGCCCGAACGAAGATCAAAGCGTGTTTGCCCTCTCGCAGCGGCTCAATGCACGGTTGGCGCAGTTGAAGGACGCCGTGGGCTTTTCCTTCTTTCCGCCGCCGATTCAGGAGTTGGGCAATGCCTCTGGCTTCGACTTCCAGTTGATCGACCAGGCCGGCGCCGGGCATGACGCGCTGATGAAGGCACGGGGCCAGTTGCTGGGCATGGCCGCGCAGAATACCAAGCTGGTCGGCGTTCGGCCGAATGGCTTCAACGACGTGGCCCAATTCAAGTTGAACATCGACAATGAAAAGGCGCGCGCACTGGGGCTGAATCTATCGGACATCAACCAGACGCTGCAAACGGCCTGGGGCTCGAGCTACGTCAACGACTTCATCGATCAGGGCCGGATCAAACGCGTCTACATGCAGGGCGACGCGCCTTTCCGCATGTCGCCGGACAACATCGGCAATTGGTACGTGCGCAATAACCAGGGGGAAATGATTTCCTTTGCCGAATTCTCGAGCCCGCAATGGATTTACGGCTCACCGAAGCTGGAACGCTTCAATGGTGATAGCTCCATCAATATCCAGGGCGCGCCGGCCCCGGGCGTCAGCTCCGGCGATGCAATGCAGGAAATCGAAGCGCTGGTAGATTCGCTGCCGGGAGACTTCGGACTGCAGTGGTCCGGAATTTCTTACGAAGAGCGCCTGTCCGGCGCCCAGGCTCCGATGCTTTACGCCCTGGCGATCGTGGTGGTGTTCCTGTCGCTGGCGGCCTTGTATGAGAGCTGGTCGGTGCCCATCGCGGTGATTCTCGCTGTGCCGTTGGGCATCATCGGTGCCGTGGTCGCCACCTGGATGCAGGGCATGAACAACGACGTTTACTTTCAAGTGGCGCTGCTGACGGCGATCGGTCTGACCGCGAAGAACGCGATCCTGATCGTAGAGTTCGCCAAGCGGCTCTACGAAAGTGGTCACGATCTCGTGGATGCAACTATGCAGGCTACCCGCCAGCGCTTCCGCCCGATCATCATGACCTCCATGGCTTTCATGCTCGGCGTAGTTCCACTGGCGATTGCCAGCGGCGCCGGCTCGGCGAGTCAGAACGCGATCGGCATCGGTGTGTTGGGTGGCATGTTCAGCGCAACTTTCCTGGCAACCTTCTTCGTGCCGATGTTTTACGTGGCAGTGGAGAAGCTGATCAAGCGAAGAGGCAGAAACGAGGGCGGCGAAAATACCGCGGCGGATTTGCTCGAAGCCCAGACATAGCTTGGTGCCTTCGTGGTACAGCCGGACACTAAGCTGTCCGGCTTTTTTTTGCCTGTAAGAAATTTACTTCGCGAACAAAGCGCCCTCGATGTCCCGGAAGGCTTTGAACTCGAGCGCGTTGCCAGAGGGATCGGCAAAAAACATCGTCGCTTGCTCGCCAGGCTCGCCCTTGAAGCGAATGCGCGGTTCGATGATGAAGGTATCGACAAAACCTTTCACACGTTCGGCCAACGCTTCCCAGTCAGACAATTCCAGCACCACGCCGAAGTGGGGAACCGGAACGCCGTCTCCGTCGACAGCGTTGGCAATGCTCGCCACCATGCCTTCTCGGCCGAGCCCCGCGTTCAGGTGCGTCACCAGTTGATGCCCGAACATGTTGAAGTCCACCCACACATCGGAGGACCGTCCTTCGGAAAAGCCGAGTTTGCTTCCATAGAAGTCGCGGGCTTCGGGAATGTCGCGAACCTGAATGGCCAGATGGAAGGGAGTGAGCTTCATTTAAGTCTCCAGTCGCTAGTCGCCAGTCGCCAGTCGCCAGTCGCGGCACAGTGTCGTCTACACCCACTGCGTCATTCCGGCGCAGGCCGGAATCCACGTCCTGGCACTGCGGTATCCATAGATTCCGGCCTGCGCCGGAATGACGCAGTGGGTGAACGTCTATCGTCTCAGTCATCTGACTTCGCGCAGCCACACCAGCTCACCATCTCGAACTCTGTAATAGCTGATCTGTGCAGGATCGATAGAGTCGCCCAGTTCCCCTGTCAGTTTCTCTGCGAGCAAGGTCTGGTCGACATTGACTGCCATTCCATCCACCGGCTGCAGCTCGAGCGAGTCGAAAGACGACAGACGCTTCTGATGTTTTTCGATGACGTTTTCTTCGCCCTGTGGCAGGTAGATGGTGCCGGTCGATATGTCCACGGCGAAAGCGATGACGCCGGGGATGATGCCGATCAACAGACCGGCGGCATCCAGCAAGGCAACGGCCGGATCAATTCGTCCGCTGGTCTGCCCCACGCGCTCCGGATAGAGGAAGTAACCACAGCCACTGCTTGCCAAAAGCACTGCGCTCAAAGAAGCCGCCGCAATGCAGGAACGTCGTTTCATCACCGTCTCCTCAACTGTTTTGAAGGCTCTGGCAGATGACAGCCATCGCGGTTGCATGTTGCAACGCGATGGCCGTCACCTGCCAGAAATGCGAGCTGTTACAGCGGGTCGTCCTTGGTTTCGCGCAGGAAGAAGATGCCGATGATCGCCGAGACCAGCGCGACGGTGACCGGGTACCACAGGCCATAGTAAATGTCGCCGGTCAGCGCCACCAGACCAAAAGACACTGCGGGCAGGAAGCCACCGAACCATCCGTTACCGATGTGGTAGGGCAAGGACATGGAGGTATAACGAATCCGCGATGGAAACAGTTCCACCAGCCAGGCAGCGATCGGGCCGTAGACCATCGTGACGAGAATCACCAGCGCGGTCAGCAGCAGCACCACCATTGGGTAATTGATATTTTCCGGGTCCGCCTGCTGGGGATAGCCCGCTGCGTCCAGCGACTGGTCCATCTGGGTCGTGAATGCGTTTCGCTGGCTGGCGAATTCCTCGCGGCTCAGCTGATCACCTTCAAAAGAGGCAATAACCTGATCACCGACTCGCACCTGTGCCACGCCACCGGTGGTTTCTTCATTGCTGTAGGGAACACCGCGTCCGGCCAGATAGGCGACGGCAATATCACAGGAGCTGCGGAATTCCGCGGTGCCGGTCGGATCGATCTGCACACTGCAGGTATCCGGATCCGCCGCGATGACCACAGGACTGTTTTCGCTAGCGGTCTGGATAGCCGGATTCACATAGTGGGTGAGCGCGTTGAAGATCGGGAAGTAACTCGCCGCCGCCAGCAGACAGCCGGTCATGATGATCGCCTTGCGGCCGATCTTGTCGGAAAGGATGCCGAAGATTACGAAGAAGGGCGTTCCGAGCAGCAGTGCGCAGGCAATCAGAATGTTTGCCGTTTGCCCTTGCATCTGAAGCATTTCGGTGAGGAAGAACAGCGCATAGAACTGGCCGGTGTACCAGACCACCGCCTGCCCTGCCGTTGCGCCGAACAAGGCGAGCAACACGATTTTCAGGTTCGGCCAGTTGGCAAAGGAATCTTTGAGTGGCGACTTGGAGAGCGTGCCTTCGTTCTTCATTTCCTGGAACACTGGCGACTCATTGAGCTGCATGCGGATGTAAACGGAAACAGCGAGCAACACCAGTGACAGCAGGAAGGGCAGGCGCCAGCCCCAATCGGCAAAGGCGTCGCCCACCAGGTACTGACATCCGAGGATTACCAGCAACGAGAGAAACAGGCCCAGAGTGGCGGTGGTCTGGATCCAGCTGGTGTAAAAGCCGCGCTTGCCCGGCGGTGCGTGCTCGGCCACGTAAACGGCCGCCCCGCCATATTCACCCCCAAGCGCGAGACCTTGCAGCAGGCGCAGCGTGATGAGCAGGATCGGCGCGGCCACGCCGATGGTCGCATAGGTGGGCAGCAGTCCCACCAGTGCCGTGGACAGACCCATGATCAGAATCGTGATCAGAAAGGTGAACTTGCGGCCCACCATATCGCCGAGGCGGCCAAACACCAGGGCGCCAAAGGGGCGAACCGCGAAGCCCGCCGCGAAGGCCAGCAGGGTGAAGATAAAGCCTGTGGTCTCATTGACCCCTGCGAAGAACTTGGTGCGAATGATGGCAGCCAGCGAGCCGTACAGAAAGAAGTCGTACCACTCGAATACTGTTCCCAGGGAGGATGCAAGAATCACCTTTCGATGATTCTTGTCGATGCCCGTCTGATTCTGATTCGTGTCGATTGTGTCGTGCGCAGTTTCAGTCATTGTTATCGTTCTGCTCTGCTGTGAATGAATGGATTTAACGCAAATAATTTCCTGTAGTTGATGACGGTTGTCCGTGCGCACTACGAAGCCGGCGCTTCGCAGGCGCTGACGACGATACCACCTTTTGCTTTGGCAGCGGAACGCCTGTCCTGGGTCTTTTGCTTCGGAAGTCCTGGATAGCTTCGGCGCTTTTTTGACTGCTTCGCCAGGATCGGCGCGAGCTTGGGCACTGCGCTGGCGAAAATGTGAGCAGCCCCAGGCGGGCGGGGGAAGAGATTCGGTGGGTGTAAAAACCTGGGGATTATCGGGCAGGAAGTGCGGGCGGCGGGGTGACGAGTCATCCGCGAGAGTCCCGGATATCGCTTTGCTCCATCCGGGCTACGATCAGTAGCCCGGGTGCGGCGCAGCGAAACCCGGGGTCACCGGCAGGCTATTTGCCGGCGTAAGCCTTCGCCTGCTGACCGACGACGTTCACCAGATCGCCCATCACCAGGCTCATGTCGATCAGGTGCAGACCCCAGGCGACGTTGATCTGATCGCCGGACCAGAGATCGCCGACGATGTCGTCGAGACGCGGATCCTTCGGGTCACCCTTCACGCTGATTTCGAGATAGTTGAAATCACCCTTTTGCACACACTCGCCATAAAGCATGCCGGGCAGGCTCACAAAAGGCGTTTCGACTTTCTTGCCGCCTTCAACCCAGGGCTTGTAGCTGCCGAAGCTGGTGCTGATTTCACCGATGGTGGACAGGTGTGCGTGCAGTTCGGCTTTGCCGGACTTGCCTGCAGCCAGTGCTGCCGGGTTGGTGCAGGCAGCCATGTTGCCGCCGGACGCGCGACTGAACATGCCAGTATTGTCCGGCGGGATGCGATCACGATAGGAGGAGAAAGTAATCACGCAGCCGGTCTGGTCCGCGGATTCACAGACAGGAATATGCTTGAACGTCCCGCCCACTTTTTTGCCCTTGGGCACCTGCACGCTGGTGCCGGTTACGATCGCCGATACCAGCTGCTTTTGAACTGGCTTGCCGTCGATTTCGCTGGCGATCAGCTGATTCAGCAGACCGGCTCCCTGAGAGTGGCCCACCAGCACGAAACCACGACCTTTATTTTCGTTCTCGAGGTAGTAGTTCCAGGCATCCAGCACGTCGCCGTAGGTCATGTTGCGGTCCATTTCCATCGGCTGGCCGGCAATGCGGGCGCGCAGTGCGGGAATGGTGATCTGACGATAGATGGGGCCGTACACGCGGCAGTGCTTGCGCAGCCGCGCGGTTTGCAGGTGGGCGGTGATGATTTCGCCCTGCTCGCCGGGGATCAGGTCACTGTTGCCGGTCTTGTCCAGCGAGGTGGTCGGGTAGACGTAGAAGCAGTCGATGGGTCGATCATCGTTCTGCTCGAAGGGCTCGCGAACAAAACTGCCGTCGGCCTTGATCACAGTCGTGGTCAGGTCGCGATCGCAGGCATCGTCGCTCTTGCCGGGATGGCAAAGCCAGTGGTCCAGATTGCTGTAGTCCGGCGCTGTGTCCTGGCTGAAGGCCGCGTGACTGAGACCGGCCAGCAACAGGCCCATGGCCGTTCCCTTGAGTAATGGTCGCTTGAGCATGGTATCCCCCGAAAGATAAGAAGTCCTTGGAAACTGCATGACCCGCTAGCTTATCTGAACCTGAAACCGAATAGTCTCTGGCAAACACAAATTAACAGTTCGCCGGCAGGCAAAAAAAACCCGCGGCGTGCGCGGGTATAAACCAGTCAAGTAGAGGCTTTCTTTGGTTTAAGAAGGGTGGTTCAAGAGGCAGTGATTTAAAAGCTGTATTCGACGGTAAGGTGATAACCGCGCGGTTCGAAGATGTGGAAGTGGTAATCCTCCACCGGAGCCGGTTCGCCCGGCAGTTGGGACTCATAGAAGTACTGAATATCCCGATCGTCCGAGTCGAAGATGTTCAGCACGTCCAGATTCACCGCGAGGTTATCGCGGATGTTGTAGGCCAGGCGCAGATTGGCGATGGTGCTGGCATCCGCCATAGCACCGCCGTCCAGCGGGTATTCCCCGAAGTGGCGAACCCGGAAATTGCTGTAGAAGTCATCGGTCCACTTGGTGTTCACGCCGGCACTGAAGACGTGCTCCAGGGCACCGGGAATCGCGTCCGAACCATCCATCTTTTCTTTCAGCTGAGCCTTGGACCAGGCGTATTCAAAGTCGAAGGTCCAGGCGTCGCTCAGGTAGTAGTAAGCAGTCACTTCCACGCCGTAGCGCTCACTGCCGACGCCCGTGTCCTCAGTGCTGCCGGTATCGCCGACGAAGACCAGTTCGGAGTCGATGTCCAGCGACCAGAGGGCAACCGAGGCGTTGAGAGAATCCCAGTAGCCGCGCAGGCCCAGCTCATAGCCGAAAGTGGGTACCAGCGGATCCACCTGGGGCAGGGGCTCGCCCGTTACCGGGTCCAGTGTGATTGTCGTCCCGCGGGCGTCATTGCTGTGGAAGCCCTCGCCCAGACTCAGGTAGGTTTCGAGGCTGTCGCTCAGGGTATAGATGAAGCTTGTGGAAGCGGTGACGATGTCCGCGTCCGCCTCGCCGCCGTTCACGGCCAGCGAGGGTTCGAAGTCCGCTTCCAGGGGATCGACGCTGAAGTCGTAGTAGTCGTAGCGAAGGCCCGACACGGTGCGGAAGTTGTCGGTCCAATTGATTTCGTTCTCCCAGTACAGGCCCAGGCTCCATTCCTCCACCGCGTCTATGCGGTAGACGCCGGTGCGTTCGCGGGCCTGCACGCGGTAGATGCCGACTTTTTCGATATCGTCGTAACGCATCTGGGTTCCCAGGGTGTTGCGCACCTCCATTCCGCCCCACTGGTCATCCTGAGTCCAGGCGACATCCCAGCCGTAGATCAGCCGGTCGTCCACCTGGTGGTGCTGATCGCTGGTCTGGCCGGTCGGGAGGCTCAGCTCGCCGGCAGGCTGCTCGGTGAAATAGGTAAAGTCGGCAAACAGGTCCATTTGGTAATCGATGGCATAGACCGCGGCCCGAAGTGAGCCTTCACTTAAGCTGCGCTCCCAGCTCCCCGAGAGACTGTAGCGGCTGGACTGCCCACCCGAGGTATTGTTGATGGAGCCGTGCTCAGTAATCAGCCCCTGGTCGACCGCCCGCTGGGGTATCTGGTCAGCGGAGTTCCAGCTGTTGTCATAGCCCATGAAGGTGATGCCGAAGCGGTCGTCACCGGATTCCCAGCCCTGCTTCAGCCAGAGATTCTTGCGCTCGAGATCGGTTTCGATATCGTCCCAGTGGCCATCCGTGGTTTCCACTTCGGCGCCGTAGATCAGCGCGGCCGTTTCGCCGGTACTCACCTGGCCGGCGGCGAGCAGCCGGCGCCAGTTCTCCTCACCGAAGTCACTGCCGAGTTTGAGGGTATTCTGGTCGAGGCGATTGGTGACGCGCATTTGGGCGGTGCCGGTGCCGGAAAAGTCGCCGACGCCAGGGTAATAAGAGCCCTTCTTGTAGACGATCTCGCCCACCAGCTCGGGAATGATGAAGTTCAGGTCGGTGTAGCCCTGGCCGTGGCCATGGGTGCGCATATTCACCGGCATCGCATCCACGAAGGTTGCGAAGTCATTGCCGTGATCGAGATTGAAACCGCGCAGGAAGTATTGGTTCGCCTTGCCCGGGCCGCTGTGCTGGGTAGCCACTAGTCCCGGGACGGTTTCCAGCACTTCGCCAGTGCGCAGCAAGGGCCGAATGGCGATTTCCTCCTGGGAGACCACCCCTTCAGACGCAGAGGAGGCTTCACCGACCAGGTTGATCTTGTGGCCGCGGACCACCACCTCTTCGATAGTCCGCTCTGCTTGACCCAGGCTGTAAGCCGGCACTAAGCTTGCCGCCGTCGCCGCGAGCAGGCCAATTTTTGTTCGTTTCGCTTTCTTTCGGATTGTCACCCGCTAGTACCCCTGTGTCTGTCCCGCTATGCTGGCCTTGGCCGACGCGCTGTGCTTTCGTTGAGACGGGAGTATTGGCGAGCTATTCGGCAAAGTCAGCTAAGTGCCTGTTTTGAAACCGTTTAGCTAACGTTAATGCTTACGTTAAGAATTGCTGAACCGGTGAATCATTGCGCAATCCGGCAGTCAGTAGCGCGACAACATCATTCCCGACCCGAGCTTCCGCTTTGCCCCGGAAAACCTCGGGTCAGCATCGGCGAGAAAAATGACCGACCAGCAAAAGACCAGCAATGATGCCGAGCGCACCATCCAGCTCCCTGCGGAGGAACTGCGTGGTATCGCCCAGCGGATCATCGACAGCGGCGCGCTGGGACGATCGAAGGTCTACGCCCGCCTGTTGAGTTACCTGGTAAATTGTGCGGAAAAAGGCGAGAGCCCGAAGGAAATCGAGATCGCCATCGAGGTGCTGGGCCGAGACGCCGATTTCGACGTGTCCAAGGACTCCGCAGTACGCGTCTACATCCACCAGCTGCGCAAGAAGCTCGACCACTACTATAAGAAGTACGAGCCGCACGCCCGCTATCGCTTGACCATCCCCCGCGGTCAGTACACCGTCGAGGCGCTTGAGACACTCGAATCCACGAAAAACGAGACCCGCGCGTCCACCGAAGAAGCTACGCCACCTCCCCACAGACGCAAATGGTGGCCGGCGGCAATCGCCGCGCTGCTCGCCATGAATCTGCTGGCAATTAGCGCATTGTGGTTGTCGGACCAGGGAAGTGGTCCATCCGCAGTTGCCAGTCACCCTGCTTGGGCGAGGCTGCTGGATGACGAACTGCCGATTCTGGTGGTAATGGGCGATTACTACATCTTTGGCGAGCTGGACGAAGCAGGCAATGTGAAGCGCATGATCCGCGACTTCGACATCAACTCGGAGCAGGACCTCGACAATCTGTTCGCCGCCGAACCCGAGCTTGGCTGGGAGTACTACGATCTGAACCTCAGTTATTTACCGGAAGGCAGCGCCGTCGCGCTCAATGATGTCATGCCAGTGCTGCACAGCAGCGGGAAGCCCGTCAGCGTGAAAATGATGTCGGAACTGACCACCCGCGATCTGCAGCGCAACCATGTGGTCTACGTCGGCTATATCAGTGCCCTGGACCGAATCAGGCAAATGCTGTTCGCGGTCTCCGACCTGCGCGTGGGAGACAACTACGATCAGCTGATCAACAAGGACAGCGGGCAGGTCTACACCAGCACGGCAGGCCTGCCCTCCTTCGACGAACCCTTCGTGGATTACGGCTGGTTCGCCACCTTCCCCTCTACCCAAAATACCCAAGTGGTGGTTATCGCCGGCATGCGGGACGCAGGTCTGATCCACACTGCACAAGCTCTCACCGAAAACCGGTCGCTGCAGGCGATTGAAAAGCAGTTGAAGACATCAAAAAAACCCGCCAGCGCAGGCTTCGAGGCCGTTTATCAGGTGCGGGGGCTCGATCGAATGAGCTTTGATGCGCGACTCGAATACGCCGGTTATGTCGACGCACGGCAAATCTGGCGAGATGAATTCGAGCTGGTGAAATGAACGGGCGGTAGCCCGGATGCAGACCGATGCCTGCATCCGGGTGGTTCTCAGAAGGAAACGTTCACCCCCACAAAGTAGGCACGACCCAGAACGTCGTAGGTCGACGGATAAGTGTTGCCACTGTTCTCCGCGGTGCCGCCGTAGGTGTTTCCAACGATCGGTGGCTCTTCGTCCAGCAGGTTGTCGACACCGGCCCGGACGGTCCAGGTCTCATCGAAAGTATACGAAGCTGCGAGATCGAAGTAGTTGAAGTCGTCGATGGTAGGTTCAGCCCACTCCGCCGGTAAATCACCCCCGACTACGATCGCATCCTGCGTCAGCTCATCGATGTAGCGCCAGAACAGGTCAACACGCAATCCACCCATTTGCCAAGTAGTGTTCTGCACAAATCGCACTTCCGGGGTAGGACGAGTACAGGTTGCGCCGACTAATCCTGCGCAATCATAGGGTGCAGTTCCCGGCGCGGACTGGAAAGCCTGCTCGGTGACGTAGGTAGCCATCAGCCCGAAGTCCAGGGTCCCCATCTCATCCAGCTCCAGCCCGTAGTTGAGATTGAGGTCCCAGCCTTGGGCCGTAGTCTCCGCTGAGTTCAACAGCGAAACGTCCACTCCCACTGTGGTGCCCGCGTTCAACCCGCCGGTCAACGGGCTGCGGACCACACGCTGACAGAATGGGCTGGCCGGATCCCCGGCTCCGCCGAGATAGCAGCTGTTGATGATCTCCTGCTCGGAGAGCTGAGTGATGACATCCTCCACGGTGATGTCGTAGTAGTCGATTGACACTTCGAGGCCGGGGATTTGCGAGGGTGTATAGACCAGCCCCACCGTATAGGTATCCGCTTCTTCCGGATCCAGGCTGGGATTACCACCGAGGAAATTGCCGATCTGCCCGGCAATGATACTGGTCAGTGATCCGATCTGGCCGGCCGGCACACCGGTGGCGATACACAGTTCGGTAAGCGCGGGATCGCCAACCGGGTTGGTGCCTTCGCAGGGGTCGGTGTCCAGGTCGCCGACACTCGGTGTACGCGGCAGGCCGATTTCTTCCAGGTTCGGTGCGCGGACCGCATGCTGGAACATCGCGCGAGCGCGCAGATCCTCGAGAATCTGCCAGTCAGCACCGACCTTGTAGCTGGTGTTGGTGAAATCGTTGGTGATTTCAGGCTCACCCGCGAAGCTGGCGGTGTTCTCGTATTCAGAATAGCGAGCGCCCAGCTCCAGGGTGACGCCGCTCAATACCGGAATAAGCGCCTCGCCGAACACTTCCTGGATCTCGATTTCGGCATCAACCGGCGAGCTGGCTCCGAAGCCGACACTGTTGCCGGCAGCATAGTTGGGGTCAGGCCGCGCTATACCTTCGTCCTGGCGCCACTCGAAGCCCAGTGCGTAAGCGATGTCCTCCTCCGCGGTGGGTAAGCTGATTCCTGTTTGGCCCGTCAGTGAAGCGCCCATTACAACCTGATCGGTTTCACGCAGCTCACTCAAGTTGAGGGTGATAAATTGCGCTGCCTCCTGACTGAGATTACCTTCGCCGAAGTAGTTGCCGGGGACACACGCAGGGCCCCCGCTCAGACAGACAATGTCCCCTCCCACCTCGATAGCCTGAATGGACTCGAACACCCGATCGTAGGCGATATCGTTCAGGAAGGCTTGCTCCTGCTCGGTCTCACCTGTCAAAGCGAAGGCCTCCCAGCGCACGTTATCGGTCAGTTCGCCTTCCAGGCCGACGACAAACTGCAACGCTTCGTTTTCAAACTGTGAGTCGCGAGTGCCCACCTCCGGCAATCGGCGTCCATAGAGGACGTTCACAATGCCGTCGTTAGCACCGGCACCTGCTTCAGCCGCATCCACCGCCGCGAACTTGGCCACTGCTTCGGGTCCCAGGAAAGGGTTGGTGGCATAGTTGATATCGAAGGGGAAGAAGAAAGTCCCGGTCGGTGCGATGATCGTTTCCACTTCGCTGTTGGCGTAGGAGACCCGGCCGAACGCGCGCAAAGAATCGGAAATGTCGTAGTGGCCCAGCAAAGTTCCTGTGACACGCTCCTGCGGCACCTGAAACAGATTGAAGGGATTGAAGTTGAAGGTGGTGGGCGCCTGGAAATTACCATCGGGCCCAAACTGCACAAGCCCTTCGTCGGGATCTCCCGGAAAGGCGGAATACAGAACCGTGCCGGCGGGCGTGGTGAAGCTGCCGAAAGGCGAGAGATCGGCTGAGTCGAGCGACTCAGCGCCAAAGCTGCGCTCCGCCTGCGTCAACGCCTCCTGGTCCGTAAAGCCCGCGTTGAAAACGATATTGCCGCGACCGTCGGCGAAATTGGTGCCCAGCGTGAGGTTGTAGTCCTCGGTATCGGCATCGCCTTCACTGGTCTGGTAGAAAGACAGGTCGAATTCGGCGCCTTCGAAGTCATCAACAAGGATGAAATTCACTACGCCCGCAATCGCATCGGTGCCGTATACCGCCGACGCACCGCCGGTGATGATTTCCACGCGTTCCACCAGGCTGGTGGGAATCATCGACAAGTCAACTGCGCCGGAATAATCGTAGGGTGTAAATCGTTTCCCGTTGACCAACACCAGCGTTCGGGATTCGCCCAGATTCCTCAGATCGACGGTCGCCGCACCGGGATTACCGTTGTTGGTGTTTTCGCCGAGTGCCTGCGTAAACTGAGGCCGCTCGCGGAGGAACTCTTCAATATTGGTAGTGTTGCTTGCGCGTATTTCCGCCTGGTCGATCACCTCGATCGGCGAAAACGCGGTCAGGTCGCCCCGCTCGATACGCGAGCCGGTCACCATGATCTCTTCGATTTCCTCGTCGGTTGCCGGCTCCTGCGCAAGGACAGCGGGAATACCGCCAACCAGAAATGTACTCGCAAGACCAAGAGAGCTGAAAGCTGCAACTAAGGGGTGTTTCTTGATTATCGGGTGTTCCCTGGACATAGCACGTCCTCCAACAGCGGTCGGACTGGAACGATGATTCCAGGCTGTACTGCCAACCGCTACCGCGGCGCTCAACCGGAAGGAACTGCCTGCATCCTTTCTCCTCTTGCTAAATGGAAGGCATCGGGTGCGCTTGTGCAAAAAGAAAACCAGAAGATCACTTTTTAACCACAAAGAAGGAATCATCAACGAAGGGGAAGTCGCCGAGATCGCGGAGCAGCGTCTTTCTTGTTCTGGCCTCAAAATCAGCAGAACGGTGATCGCTGTAGACGGCCCAGCGCGGGCTTGCTCGCCGAGCAATTCAAGCTCAGCAGGCCAGGTCGGTTAATCCTGGGGGCCTGGATCGACTGCGCTTGCAGTTCTTACAAAGGATTGCTCAGATTTTCATCAAGTCTCTAAACGAAAAAGCCCCGCGGATGCGGGGCTTTTCGTTACCTGAGAAATGCTGACCCTAGAAGGAAGCATTAACGCCCAGGAAGTAGGCTCGACCCAGCGCGTCATAGGTAGACGGGTAGGTGTTACCGCTGTTGCCAGCAGTTGAACCATAGGTGTTACCTACGACCGGCGGCTCCTTGTCGAACAAGTTGTCGATGCCGGTACGTACAGTCCAGTTGTCGTTAATGGCGTAGGATGCAGCCAGGTTGAAGTAGCTGTAATCATCGATGACAGGCACAGCCCAGTCAGAGGGTGCATCACCTGCGAGCTCGATGGCGTCCTGCTTCAGCTCGTCGATGTAGCGCCAGATCAGGTCAACACGGAGTCCGTCCATTTGCCAGGTAGTGGTCTGAGTGAAGCGCAGCTCCGGATCCGGACGGGTACAGGTTGCACCAACCAGCCCGACACAGTCGTAGCGCTCAGAGCCTTCGGCAGACTGGAAGGTATGCTCGATGACCTTGGTAGCGATCAGTCCCAGGTCCAGGCTGCCGTAATTGCCCAGTTCCAGACCATAGTTCAGGTTCAGATCGTAACCGCGAGTAGTCTCCTGTGCGGAGTTGATCAGCGATACGTCTACACCAACCGTCGTACCAGCATTCAGGCCACCAGTGATAGGACTACGTACGATTCGCTGGCAAAACTCGTTGCTCGCATCGCCGGAGTCGTAACAAGAGTTCACAATTTCCTGTGAGCTCAGGGACGTGATTACTTCATCGATGGTGATGTCGTAGTAGTCCAGCGCGACTTCGAGACCCGGCACAGCCGACGGCGTGTATACGAGACCCAGAGTGTAGGTGTCGGCTTCTTCCGGCTGCAGTTCTGCGTTACCGCCGAAGAAGATGCCGATTTGACCGGCAATGATACTGGTCAGACTGCCGATCGCACCGGCGGGTACACCGGTCGCAACACAAAGCGCAGTCAGATCTGCATCACCCACCGGATTGCTGCCTTCACAGGGGTCGGTATCCAGGTCGCCGATTCCCGGAGTGAGCGGGATGCCGATGTCGGCGAGGTTCGGAGCACGTACCGCGTGCTGGAACATCGCGCGAGCGCGCAGATCTTCCAGGATCTGCCAGTCGGCGCCGATCTTGTAGCTGGTGTTGCTGAAGTCGTTACTGACTGCAGGCTGGCCCGCAAAGCTGGCGGTGTTCTCATATTCGGAACGACGTGCACCCAACTCCAAGGTGACGCTGCTCAGAACCGGCACCAGGGCTTCCCCGAAGAATTCCTGGATTTCGGTTTCCGCGTCAACCGGCGAGCTCGCGCCGAAGCCGACGCTATTGCCCGCCGCGTAGTTGGCGTCGGGACGGCCGGTGCCTTCATCGCGACGGAACTCGAAGCCGAGCGCATAGGAGATGTCGGCGTCCGCAGTCGGGATCATGATGCCGGTGTCACCAGTGAGAGATGCGCCCACGACTAACTGCTCCGTCTCGCGAAGTTCTTCGAGATTGAGCTTGATGTATTCGGCCGCTTCCGCGCTCAAATTGCCCGGTCCGAAGTAGTTCCCCGGAACACAATCTGGATTACCGCTGGCGCAGACGATGTTACCGCTGGCATCGACAACCGCCGCCATGGATTCAGCAACGCGGTCATAGGCGATGTCGTTCAGGTAGTTCTGCTGCTGTTCGGTTTCACCAAACTGGACGAATGCCTCCCAGCGCATGCTGTCAGAGATATCGCCCTCCAGGCCCAGAACGTATTGCAAGGCCTCATTCTCGAAGACTGAATCCCGCGTACCCACTTCAGGGAGACGGCGTCCGTAGAGGATGTCCACCAGACCGTCATTAGCACCAGCGCCAGTTTCAGCAGCATCAGCTGCCGCAAAATCGGCAACGGCACCGGAACCCAGGAAGGGGTTATTCAGATAGTCGATCGTGAACGGATAAAAAAACGTACCCGTCGGAGCGATGATCGTAGCAATCTCGTTGTTCGCGTAAGAAAGACGGCCGTAGGCTCTCAGCGAATCGGAGAAGTCATAGCGGCCCAACAACGTGGCAGTTGTCTTCTCCTGGGGAACCTGGAACAGGTTGTAGGGGTTGAAGTTGAATGTGCCCATTTCGCTAGGCGCAACGAAGTTGCCATCCGCACCGAACTGGTTGAAAAGAGTAGAGGAGAAAACCGTGCCTGCCGGGGTAGTCCAGCTGCCGAAGGAGCTCAGGTCGCTGGAGTCCAGAGAGTCGCTGCCAAAATCGCGCTCTGCCTGAGTCAGGGGATCCTGATCAGTGAAGCCGGCGTTGAACACGACGTTACCCTTGCCACCGGCGAAGTTGGTACCCAGGGTTACGCTGTAGTCCTGGCTCTTTGCATCGCCTTCGGTAGTCTGAAAGGTTGAAACGTCAAATTCCGCGCCTTCGAAATTATCAACCAGAATGAAGTTGACCACCCCAGCAATCGCATCGGTACCGTACACAGCGGAAGCACCACCGGTGATGATTTCAACCCGCTTAACCAGGCTGGTGGGGATCATGCCGAGGTCAACCGCACCACCATAATCGTAGGGAGTAAAGCGCTTACCGTTTACCAGCACCAGGGTGCGAGACTCACCCAGGTTGCGCAGGTCGACGGTGGCAGCACCGCCATTGCCGTTGTTGGTGTTGTCACCCATGGCCTGGGTGAACTGAGGCCGGTCCCTCAAAAACTCTTCGAGGTTGGTGGTATTGCTTGCCCGGATTTCCTCCTGGCCAATAACCTCGATCGGAGAGAAAGCAGTCAGGTCTTCGCGCTGAATACGCGAACCGGTAACGACAACTTCTTCGATTTCGGCTCCGTCTTGCGCGTTGGCAATTGCCGGGAATCCGCTCGCAACAAGAGCACTCGCTAGGGTAAGCGAGCGTACCGCACTTGCTAATGGGTTCTTTTGGAACATGGATGTTTCCCCAATAGGTGGATAGGTTGGTTGAAATTATTGAAAGATCGAACACGCCCGGATCGAACGCGAAAAGCACGGCAACATCTGAAACTTTTCAGCAAAAAGAAATCAAAGAACCTAACAAGAAACCCCTTCCGAAACCGCGACGGAAAGGTGCAAATTGCCACTTGTTATGCCGGTGAAATTCTTCTTGGGCATGCGTTGGTCGATCTTTTTAAACTGATGGCCGGTGACGGTCAAGCAGTAAAAGTCACCGAAGTGTAACGGCATTTAACATGACCGTCGCGTCAAAATCCTTTTTTTGATCGTTATCGAAATGAATTGTCTCGTGACCGGCAGTCCCGCACCGAAAGGTCACTTGCGATCATGCCGACTTTGAATTACAGACTACCCGGTCAATCAGATTTTTCCTTACATCCGTCCAGCACAGATACGCAAGCAGGCGAAAACATCATTATTTCGCGGGCGTTGTGTGGGTCGAAGGTTCAGGATAGGACGATGAAAAGAAATGACGGTTTAACGCGGGAAAATAGCTGTACCGGGCGCGCAGCTAAGCGCGTTTTCGTTTGCAATTTATTGCGGAAATGTCAGGCGAGGCGGCGAAACGTGAACCGCATTGCGGAAACGCAGCGCCCCCGCAAGGCCTGGCTGGTGGCGAGATTCGAACAGACTATTTAGTGATCATGTTCCAAAGCTCACGCCCGGCTTCGGCGCCGCCCTCGCGAGCAGTGAAGTAGTCGGCGTGTTCACGCGGCCCGGCGCCCTTCGATAACTCAATGCCCCAGAGCGCATTGATTTCCTGCGGCAACATCGAATAGCGAATATCGATAATGCGCGTCGGATCGTCAGGGTCCACCGCGGTGAAGCCGGCGGAAAACCAGTCGAAGCGTTTGATGTCACGGGCCTGCTGTGATTCCGGCTCCAGCCAGGGAAAGTCGCGGCTGACGTCCAGCCGGCGAATACTCTCTCCTCGCCAGATGTGCGAATCAAACACACCCACTTTGATTGCATCGACGAAAAACTGTCCGTCGGTTTCATAGATGCTTTTCCACACCAGGATGTTGGCGAAGCTGGGCTTCGCTTCCAGACGCCGCACGTCGTGACCACGGGAGTCCGCAAGTTGGTGAGCGATCACTACCGCGCGCTCGTGCTGGATGTAGCCGAGCAGAAGATAAAGCCCGGCCCAGCCGATGCCGAGCCAGGCGTATCGGCGCAGCTTGGTGATGCCAGCGGTGATCACGAAGGCGAGCAGCGGCAATGTGAACAGCGGATCGACTACTGAAACGATGTCCCAGGAGAAGCGGTGATCGCTGAATGGCCACAACAGCAGCGTTCCGTAGCTGGTGCAGGCGTCCAACAATCCGTGCGTGGCGTAGCCAATTGTGGCCCACAGCGCACACTGTCCGATCTTCATCTGCCAACGCCGGCCGAACAGCCAGAAAAACAGCAGCCCGCAAAGCAGCCCGCCAATGGGGATGAAAAACAGCGAATGGGTGAACTGGCGGTGATACTCGAGGAACAGCAGCGGATCATCCGAGGAGCGGATCAACACATCCAGGTCCGGTGCCATGCCGGCCAACGCACCGACCACAGCGGCTTTCCAAAGGTGCTTTGTGCCCGTTGAGCGCGCGCGCGCGGCGGTCTGGGCGAAGGCGGCGCCCAGGGCGCCTTGGGTAACTGGATCCATCGAAGAAGCGCTCGAAAATCAAACTGACGATCCAGACAGTTTACTGGACTTGCGCCATGAAGCCGAAAGGCGAGCGCAAACGAGAGATAAAAAAAGGGCCTCCGAAGAGGCCCTAAAGGAGATGAAGCAAACGAGAGAAGAGAACGACTAGAAACGGTACCCGACATTGACGCCGTAGATGCGTGGGTCGAGCAGAGTGGCGTTGCGGGCGAGACCCAGGCCCTGGCCGCTCAGATCATAGCCAACCACCGTGTCGTCATCGTTGAGAATGTTCTTGGCGAAGGCCTGAACGGTAATGCCGCTTTCAATATTGTCGAGGATGAAGGCCAGGTTGGCGTTCTGCCAGGAGCGCAGCTCGTAGTTCTCGCCGTTGAAGTGGCTGGTGTAGGAGTCGTCCTTCCAGCTGTAATCGGCGCGAACGGTGGCATCCCAGCTTCCCAGGGCGAAGGTGTAGCTGCCGCCCAGGGCCACTGACAATGGCGGGGAGTTGGGCAGTTCGTTGCCTTCCACATCCGCCTGGATGCCGGCCGTGGGCACCAGACCCAGAGAGTCCGCGTAGGCCCCTTCACAGATGTCGTTGTTGGGACCAGGCGAGGCGTTGGCTAGGATCGAAGCGGGCACCGCACCGACGTTGATCAGGCCGATCAGGTTCTCCAGGGCGGCGGTGGGCACCACACAGCCAGTCTGTGGAGTGACCACGTAGCTGAGGTCAGTGCGACCCTGCAGGCGATCGAAAGGATCGATGGCATTGCCGGAGAGAATCTCACTGTCCTGCCAGCCGACGTTCGCCGTCAGCACCAGGTTGTCGACCGGCTCCCAGAGCGTTTCCAGCTCGAGGCCCAGCACCTTCGCATCCACGTTGGTGTTGCGGGCGGAGAACTGCTCAATGAAGGAGATCTGGTAGTCCTCGTAGTCGTAGTAGAAGGCGGCGAGGTTCAGCTGCAAACGACCATTGTTGAAGCTGTTCTTGGTGCCCACCTCGAAGGCCTTCACGAATTCCGGTTCATAGGGGGTGAAGCTCGAGCTGTCCGCCGGATCGTCCGGGGAGTTGAAGCCGCCCGCCTTGTAGCCCGGGGAGT
Source organism: Proteobacteria bacterium 005FR1 (assembly GCA_026192395.1). Taxonomy (GTDB): domain Bacteria; phylum Pseudomonadota; class Gammaproteobacteria; order Pseudomonadales; family Cellvibrionaceae; genus WACF01. Next base: position 3,199,738 of record WACF01000001.1, on the reverse strand, counting down.
AGGAGGCGTAGACGAGGGTTTCGTCCGTGAAGCTCACGTCCGGGCTCCAGTCCAATACCAGTCGGCCGGTCCATTCCTGGAAATCGACTTCCTGAGGCTGAATCGAGCTGGGGCCGGTGGCGGGATGGCCGGGGGTCCCGGGACCATCTGCGCCTTCCACGACAAACAGCAGAATCGGCACTACGTCGGTCTGCTTCTCGTCATCGGTGTAGCGAAGGCCGGCGGTCAGTTTCAGCTCAGGGTTGATGTCCCAGTAGACCTCACCGAAGAGCGCCGTGGCGTCCAGCTCATAGGGAGTCTGGCTGACGAAGTACTGATGGCCCGAGTAGCCGGAGACAGACGGGTCGGGATTCTCGTCGAAGTACAGCGGAAGCCCCGATGCCTGCGCAAACAGCGAGGTGGAGTTGGTGGAGATGAACAGGGTTTTGAAACGCTCGGCGTTCAGATGGAAGGCGCCGAGGTTGAAGTTCACATCCCCGTCGAAGTCCGACTGCAGACGAATCTCGCTGGAAAACTGCTCGGTGTGGTTGTCGGTCATGGTCAGAGTACGGATGCCGCTGCCCGGACCACCCTGGAAATCATTGAAGATACCGCCGGGCGTCAGGCCGGGGATCGGGTAGAAACCAATCTCCGATTCCCGACTACCGGTACGGGTGTTCTGCTGATCCTCCGCCCAGCCCAGCAGGACATTCAGACTCAGCTCTTCGTTCAGATCAAAGCGGGTGTCCCAGCTGACGAAGTCATTCTCCACCACGTATTCCGGGTCGAGGTAATAGGAAACCTCCCTCGGGTCGGACAGGCTCGGCGAATTGGCAAAGACGTCCCCAGGCACCAGACCGAGCAAGTAGGCGTAGCGACCGCCGAAGGTGGCAACACTGTTGAAATTGGCCGAAGCCGCTTCGTCGTAAATGGAGCCCTCAGCACAGCCACGGGACAGATAGAGGCGCGCAGCGTCGTTGGTCACCGGCGTCGAACCGACGACCGCCGGACCCGGATCGTTGATACAGAACACGCTAGCGCCGCCGTTGCGGGTATCGTCTTCCTCGAAGTGCTCCCACATCAGGGTCGATTCGAACCAGTCAGCCGGGCTGTAGGTCATGCTGAAACGGGTGGACCAGAGATCGCGCCCATCGATGTCGTTGCCGGTGGCGATGTTATCGGTGTAGCCATCCCGATTCAGATAGGCGCCGGCCAGCCGCAATGCCAGTGAGTCAGTTACTGGCACGTTGATGTGCCCAGTCAGCTTTTCCGAATCATAGGAAGCCACTTCCGCGGTGACACTGCCGCTGAATTCCTGAGTCGGGGTGGCGGTGAGGAAATTCACCACGCCACCGGTCGCGTTTCGGCCGTAGAGAGTGCCCTGTGGACCGCGCAGCACTTCCACCCGCTGCACATCGTAGAGCTCCGCGGTCGAATTGCGCGGGCGAATCACCGGCACGTTGTTGATGTGAATGCCCACACCCACATCACCCGTGGTGCCGCCTACCGCAGCACCGACGCCACGAATGGAGTAGGCACCGCCACCGGTGTAGTTCATGTTCGGTACGTAATTCTGAATATCCACACCACTGTCAATCTGCAACTTGTCCAGGTCGCCGCCGGAGAAGGCCGACACGGCGATGGGCACGTCCTGGATCGATTCAGATCGCTTCTGTGCGGTAACGATGATTTCTTCGAGAATTTCCTGTCCCAGCGCCGGCATGGCGAGGGATGAACCCACGCAAGCCAGGATGGCCAGACGCAGGAGATTTGGTTTGGGTGATTGGTGTGGCATAGACGAACACTCCCGGTTGTTTTTGTAATCAGTCCTGGATTGATCCCCGTGCATTTGGAGGCGCTGAGGATCAAGCGGAAACGATTATCGTGCCACCGGTTTTTTCAGTCGACGGTGCTTGCCGATTTTAAAGACCCTACTCGACCACCGACGCGGAGAATCTACGAATAAAGCATTAGAATGCTGTAAATGCGACGACTATGAAAACTTCCAAAGCATACTATTCGGCAGTCACTTGTGATTGCCTAATCATGCGCGCGAGCAACACGGCAGTGAACGTGGTGAACATAGGAAAGGGATGGAAGGGAAGCGGAAAGAGGGTGTTCGGATCAATCGTTGGGTTTGGTACAGGACCCGGAATGCTCATCGACGAAGTTGTCGCGATTGCTTTTCAGCAGTTCATAAGCTTCAGCCACGTCCCGATCGCCCCACAAATCCAGCCGCAGGATCGACAGACCCCAGATGCTGGCAATCGTCAGCGTGGACAAGGCCGTGATCGCATCGCGCTTCTCAATGCCGGCTTGCATTCCCATGTGAACGACTTTTTCGCGTTCCGCGTCGAGCAGGGTTTTGATTCGCCAGCCCATGCCCCTGGCCAGATCGGGGTCACTGCGCGAGGCCATATGAATCTCGATCAGCGCCAGGGTGTCCGGCTGCTTGGATTTTTCCCAGAGTGCATCGGTCAGCGCCTTGAACTGCTCCACACCCGGCTCGAGCTTTGCGAGCATCCGGGCAGTGCGTTCCTGGTTTTTGTAGATTACGTACTCTGCGATCGCGAGCATCATCTCGCAATGGGTAGGAAACTGATGTAGCAAGGCACCCCGACTGACCCCCGCCCGTTTGGCGACCTGGGTGGTGGTGGCCGCGTGATGACCCTCTTCGTGAAGAATGGCGATACCCGCTTCCAGCACCCGGGTACGAGTGGCGGCACGTCGCACCTGATGGCTGCCGCGAGGAGCGCCGGCTTTAGGTTTGTCTTTATTGCCCTTCTTATCGCCTGTGCCGCTTGCCTTCTTCGCCGGCTTTTGCGACTCCGCAGTCGATGATTTGCGCTGATTGCCGGACTTCACCTGCACTAACCCCCCCGCGTGCATAGATACCTAGTAACTGGCCGGACTTTTTAACACAGACCTCAGCCGGCGAACCAGTCTGTCTTTTGCAGGTTAGCCGTATTTCGGTCCGGGCTGAGGAAGCAGGTCGGCGCGAAGGATCTTTCAAGATTGCTGATCTGCTCAACTTTGACGCCTACCGCGGAACCCTGACCCCTGCCTTTGTCGAAGTTGTGATTGGCAGGGCCCGCAACATCCAACCCCGATCTGATTCAGTGAGGGTTTCCAGATGAACAATGAAAAAGCGCAGCTCAATCGCGTCGGCGATGCCGCCGCGGCGGATTTGCAGGAATTCTATGAAGAGCAGCTCGACAATGATGTTCAAGGCGTGGCGCGCTACGAAGCTCATCTTTACCTGGGCTTACTGGGCTGGCGCGCCGGCAACCAGCAAGTGATGGAAGAGCATCTGCCCGCGGCCGCAAGCATTGTCACTCAGCGCTTCGTCGAGCGTAGTGAACAGCAGTCGGGCCAGAGCATCAGTCCCTTTGAATTCATGATCCCGTCTTTTCTGACTTTCGTGTTCGGCGAACAGCCCGATCGGGAAGCCTTGACGCGGGTTCGGGACTCCGCCTGGGCGGCACGCGAGGAAAACGAGTTCGCTTCGGTGACTGCCTTACTGGAGCTGATCACCAGCAATGCCGCTTCGCGAGAGTTTGCTAAAACCGATGTGGAAAAGCTTGCGCAACTCAACGCCAGCGAGCAGACCCACCGCTTCTACCAACCCTGGATAGCCACGTTCTGCGATGGGCTTATCGCCATTCTCGATGGCGACATTGCGAAGCTGGATCATGCCTGCCAGAAGTTGTACGAACTGCACGAAGAACAGGCCTTGGAAGGTGAATGGCAGTTGCGACTGGAATCGGTACTCGACTTCTGGACGTCGGCATTGGTGAAGGTGGCCAAACACTACAATGTGGCGGTATCGGTAAACTCTCCCTACGTGCCTCGCCTCTGAAAACCGGAGCGCAACTTTTTTTGTGCTTGCCGGAGTCCTTGTTCTTCCAGTCCGGAACGCGCAGCGGGCCCGACAGTCTGAAACGATGAATGGCACCCAAAAGGCAAGCGCGACATCATCCCGCTCTGTATACTCGCGCCCCTTTGGCTCCAGCCCTGACTGAGCTTTTTCCCGACTTTAAACTGGTCCGATATGACAGATAGCAACCCCGCCCGCTTCGGCGACCTTGGTCTTCCTGAGTCCCTGCTGCAAACCGTTACTCAGGTAGGCTACGAAACACCTTCGCCGATTCAGGCGCAAAGTATTCCCATCCTACTAGAGGGCCGTGACCTGCTGGGCCAGGCGCAAACCGGCACGGGCAAAACCGCCGCCTTCGCGCTTCCCTTGCTGGCGAAACTGGATACCAAAAGCCGTACCACACAGGCGCTGGTGCTCACCCCCACCCGTGAGCTGGCCATTCAGGTGGCGGAAGCCTGCCAGACCTATGCGCGCAACATGCCCGGCTTCCACGTGGTGCCGATTTACGGCGGCGCCGGTTACAGCGTGCAGTTGAAGCAGCTGCGCGGCGGCGCGCAACTGGTGGTGGGCACACCGGGCCGCGTGATGGATCACATGCGCAAGGGTTCGCTGAAGCTGGACAGTCTCGAAACACTCGTGCTGGACGAAGCCGACGAAATGCTGCGCATGGGCTTTATCGACGATGTGGAATGGATTCTCGAACAGACGCCGTCACAGCGGCAGATCGCGCTGTTCTCCGCCACCATGCCAAAAGAAATTCAGCAGGTCGCCAACAAATACCTGCGCGATCCGGAAACCGTAAAGATCGCCAGCAAGACCACCACCGCTGCGGCGATCCGCCAGCGCTATTGGCCAGTTGCCGGCCTGCACAAGCTGGATGCACTGACACGTATCCTGGAAGTGGAGCCCACCGACGGCACGATCATTTTCGTTCGCACCAAAGTCGCCACTGTCGAGCTCGCGGAAAAATTGGAAGCGCGCGGCTTTGCCGCTGAAGCCCTGAACGGCGATATGCCCCAGGCCCAGCGGGAAAAAGCCGTGGACAAAATGCGCGGCGGCAAGCTAGACATTCTGGTCGCCACCGATGTGGCCGCCCGCGGCCTGGACATTCCGCGCATCTCCCACGTAATCAACTACGACATTCCCTTCGATACGGAATCCTACGTTCACCGCATCGGCCGCACCGGTCGCGCGGGTCGCACCGGGGAAGCCATTTTGTTCGTGTCGAACCGCGAACGTCGCATGTTGAAGGCCATCGAACGTGCGACCCGTCAGCCTATCGAAGTAATGAACCTCCCCACTGAGCAGGACATCAATGCCCAGCGGGTGGAGAAGTTCAAAGAACGCATCGATGAAGCGCTGAAGCTGGAAGATCTCGATTTCTATCGACAGCTGCTGAGCGACTATCAGGAAAGCACTGAGACGCCCGCGATCGAAATCGCCGCGGCACTGGCACGTTTGCTCCAGGGCAATAGCACTTTCCTGATCGAGGAACGCCCCAAGCGCAAAGAGTCCGCTTTCGGCGCAAGAGACGAGGGACGTCCGCAACGCGACGATCGCAAGCCAAGAAAGGAACGGCGCGGCGACTTCGATTTCATGGACGAAGACACTGCGCTAACGACTTTCAGCAAACAGAAGAAAAAGAAGGAATCACTGCAGAGCAGTGCGGCCAAACCGCTGAAAGACCACCCGGATGTACCGATGGAGCGCTTCCGGATCGCCGTGGGCTATGCCGATGGCGTTCGCCCCGGTCACATCGTCGGCGCGATTGCCAATGAAGCGGATCTGGAAAGCCAGTACATAGGCCACATCGAAATCCACGATGACTTCAGCACGGTTGATCTTCCGGCGGAAATGCCGAAAGAAGTGTTCCAACATCTGAAGAAGGTCTGGGTCTGCCAGAAGGCGTTGAACATCAGCCGCCTCTCCGAAGGCGCCGGTGAGAAACCGAAGCGTCCGTTCAAGCCCGGCTCAAAGCCTGGCTCCAAACCTGGCTTCAAGGCCGGCGCCAAATCCCGGCCCGGAGCTCCCGGGCAGGAGCGTCCCTCAAAACCGGGAGCGCACAAGAAGAAGTCGCCGCCTCGCGAACACCGTAAGGGTAGCAACGGCTGACCGCGATTGCAGACCGCCGGATCGGCTTCGGCGGCCTGCAACTATCTCTCGCCCCACGTTCAGAGCGAGCCGCTCTTCGAGCCAGTTTTACAATCGGCTGTACACTCTTCCTGTCTGCTCCGGAGCCTGGCTTTCGATACTCCCCAGTGCGGAACAGGAAACTGGGGGCTGGCGCGCATTTCCTCAAGTGGCACAAACTTTGAATGCCCGCTTCGGCCCGCTTGCCTGAGGTCGTTGAACCTCTAAGCCGATGCAGTAACCCGATCAGAGGTTCAATTGACGCTCAAACATCCCAAGCGACTCGTTAGCTATTTCGCTGTCGGCAGTATTGCAGCCGTTGCGGGTCTTCTGGTGATGGATTTATTCAGAGAGTACGCAACGGGGCTGAGCGGACTGAAACGACAACTTGAGACCGAAGCCGAGTTAACCGTCCAACAAACGGAAATGTCCCTCCGCACGGTCGACCTCTTCCTGAACGAAATTGCCGAAGAAGTGGCGAGTGCAGGCATAGAGAGCCTGGCGGAAAGCCCGGAGTATTGGCATTCCCTTCGTGAGGCGCTCGCCTACGCACCACAGATCGCATCCGTGGCTCTGATCGACAGCGCCGGTCGGGCGCGACTTAGCAGCACTCGGCAGATTGGTGACGAAATAATCGACCTCTCAAACAGAGAATACTTTGAGGCTCACCGCCAGGGCACGGCATACCTCATTAACCCGCCCGTAATAAGCGCGTCCACCGCTCGACGAGTGGTGCCCGTGAGTACACGAATTGTAAGTGGCCAGGGTGAATTTCTGGGGGTCGTTGCGGCAGGGCTAGATCTCGGGTATTTCGCCGACTTTTTTCGGCAAATGCCTGAGAACCTGGATCGCCGCATTGCCATGTTTCTCCCCGATGGGACCTTACTGTCCTTGCATTCCGAAGGGGCCGATGATGCCAACGTAAACACGGCCGACCGGATAAAGGAGCAGCTTTTCAGACGCGGCGCAGATACTTTCGTCGGGCCATCGCCGCTGGATGGAAGAAAATCGGTGGTTGCTGTCCTTCCCTCCGACCGCTATCCGCTCTGGGTGTCGGTGAAGGTTGATCACGACGCCTTCCTTTCCCGCTTCTATTTTACCGCCTGGCTGCACTTTCTTACCTTCGTATTAGTGGGGACTATTCTGGCGTTCGCCGCGTCAGTGCTGGTCCGCTCGATCCGCAAAGCGCAGGAGGACCAGGAAGCGAAGTTGGGCCTTCTGCGCAGCCAGCGCCGATCCGATCAACTGTCCCGGACCGTTATTCGCCACCTTCCCAAAGGGCGAGCGGCAGTCCTCGACCGCGAGCTTCGCTACCTGTTCGCCGACGGGAGCGAATTTGAGCTTCACGAGAGTCTGTCACCCGCCGCCGTCAAAGGCAAAACCGTCGACGAAATTTTCCCCGATTGGGCCGCCGGAAAACTCAAAGCACTGGCGCTCGACGCACTCGCGGGCAACGAGTCACAGAAAGAGCTGGCATACGGCGACCGCACATATGAGGTAACAGCCGTACCGCTCGAGGACGAAGACGGTGGAGTGGAACAGATCCTGTTATTGACTCAGGACATTACCGACTTCAAGGCAATCATGAGCGAGCTCGAATCGCGTAACCGGGAACTGCGGGAGATCTCTTTGACCGATCCGCTGCTCGGCATCGCCAATCGCAGGGCCTTCGACCAGGATCTCACCAGGGAATGGCGGCGGGCCAGACGCAAGCAAGCGCAGCTCGCATTGCTTATGGTCGATGTGGACCATTTCAAGATATACAACGACGAATACGGCCATGCGGAGGGAGACCAATGCTTGCAAGAGGTGGCATCCGCGCTGGAATCGGTCGTCAAGCGCCCGGGCGACATGGTGGCCCGCTATGGCGGTGAAGAGTTCGTTGTGCTGCTTCCGGACACCGATCTCGCCGGCGCTGCTTCGGTGGCGGAACGCATCCACGCACAATTGGCTCAGCGTAATCTGATCTTTCCAAAATCGCCCACGGCCCCTTGTGTTACCGTCAGTATCGGTGTGAGCACTATTCTGCCCGCGGGCGATCAGCAATCGAAAGAGCTTATAGAACATACCGATGAGGCGCTCTATGCTGCCAAAGAAGAAGGGCGGAATCGGACCGCCGTGTACAGCGACACCGCGACCGAGGCGCTTGCAGGGGAATAGTTCGCCGCCCCGCATTGCCAGGCTGTTTGCCAAATATAAGAAAAAACAACGACAGTGGAGTAGTGTGGTGGTGCTGATGCCAGCCGCTGCTTTTCAGCGGTATATATCCCTGGCATACGGGGAGTTTGTCGTAGCGCGGCGCAGAACAACGGCCGTCCCGTCTGCCATCTTCATCTGCTTTATAAGCTTCTCGTCGATGGCCTCGACTGACAGCGTCAGATTCGGGGGCGATGCCACCTACCCTCCGTTCGAGTTTGCGCTCAAGGGCAAAGCCACAGGTTTCAACGTGGACATTGCGAAAGTAATGGGCGAGGCCGGAGGCAAATCGATCACATACGAGCTCGGCGAATGGCCCGAAACGGTGGCCAAGTTAGAGAACGGCGATCTCGACGTGGTACCCATGTTTGTATCTCAAAGCCGGTCAGATCGTTTTGCCTTCTCATCTCCCTTCTACATCGTGAGCCACGCCATCTACGCTGCAGAAGAAGCGGTTCTTGTTCACAGCGTCGACGAACTTGCGGGTTCGCGCGTTGCAGTTGAAGACCGTTCTTACGCTCTGGAGCAGTTGCAAGAATTGGATGTCGGTATCAGGCCGGTGCTGACCGCGAGCGCCCTGAACGCGCTTATCGCTGTTGTGCAAGGGAGGGCGGATTACGCGGTCCTGGCGACGCCCATTGCAAGCACGCTGATCAAGAACAGAAAAATGAAACTGCGACGGCTAGGCCCACCGTTTTGGTCCCGGCCCTACGCCTTTGCGGTTCGCCGTGATCGCACGGGCTTGGTGCGTTGGGTGCAGAGCTCTCTTCAGTCCGCGATGGCCGAGGGCGCATACCAGTCCGTCTACGAGAAGTGGCGCCAAGACCTCCCGGACGCCGGCATTGCCGACGCGAGCAGACCGAACGCATGGTTGTTTGCGCTCGGGGGAGTAGCCTTTCTCCTCCTGGTGGGCGGTTTCGTCCGTTTACATCAGCTGCGACGCCGCGCGGAAGAACACCCGTATCAAATCCGACAGCGGACCAGTCCGCAGACAGCGCAAGGGAATGACCTCAAGCAAGGAAATGCACATCCCAGTGCGGATCGGTTCATAGATCAGGTCGATCGAATGATGAACGAGGCACATGGCGGTGTTCATGATCAATCGCCACACGAATTGATGATCCTCGAGTTGGGTCGGTTCAGTGGCGCGGCATTCGCGCTCGACCGGAACTACTCCGACCAACCGGTGCGCGAGGTTTTGAGCAGGCTTGAATCGGTGTCGGAAGGAATGGTGGGCTATCTGGGGCGCGGATTATTCGCGATTTATTCGACCCGCGACCGGGTTGGAGAACTCTGCGACTTGGTACTGGCGGCTCCAGCGGATAGCGAATACTCATTGGACTCCCCGCTGATAATCGGCTCGTCGCTCTTCCCGGAACATGGAAAAACTGCGGTCGATTTGATCAAGTGTGCCGAAACCGCTCTGACCACCGGCCGCTCGACGGGGCGCCGCTGGATCCGATACAGTCCCTCCATGGAACCGAGTCGTTCCGATCTCGAAATAGTCGATTGCTTTCGCGGCGGGAGGATGGAAGGACTCTATCCGGCCTACCAACCGAAGCTGGACCTGATCACTGGCGCGATCAGCGGGGCCGAAGCCCTGGTGAGATGGGATCACCCGACGCTCGGCATGATTGCCCCTCCCAGAATTATTTCTCTTGCCGAGAAGACTGGATTTATTTCGCTGATAACCCGGCGGATGATAGACGAAGCAGTCCGATTTTCAGCGGCCCTTCGCAGCCAGGGCCTACCGAGCTCCATCAGCGTTAACATCAGCATTCTGGATCTGATAGAAACCGATCTGCCGGGACTGATCAGGCAAGTGCTGGAGAAACATGGCGGGATGGCGATGGATCTCAATCTGGAACTGACGGAAACAAGTGTTTCGCACGACTTTGAACATACCAAGGGTGTGCTGGCCAGCTTGCAGAGCCTGGGGATCAGCCTCTCTGTGGACGACTTCGGGACGGGGTTCTCCTCACTGTCCTACCTGAGCTTCTTCCCAATCGACGAAGTTAAGATAGACCGAAGCTTCGTGTCCGACATGGTCACCAATCTAAGAAATCAGAGCATTGTTCGGTCAACCGTTCTGATGGCCAAGGAACTGGGCTTAACAACTGTCGCCGAAGGCGCTGAGGATTCTGAGACCCAAGCTTTGCTCGCCGCTATTGGTTGTGACCAGTTGCAGGGCTACGTGCTGTCGAAGCCGCTGCCTGCGGATGAGTACCGTCAGCTGCTTCGATCACACGCGGAAGCGCTGGCTTCGTCCAGTACGAAACTGCCAAGCACGCGGCGCAGCAACAAGCGCCGATAATTGACGTGCAGACAAGGACACCCGCCCGCGAACGCCCGGGTGGCTGGGCATCGAATCAGTCGCGGCAGGCGCCTTCGGCGTTTGCGTCCAGATAGGGCTCGAGAATCGGCGCCATTCCCTTCAGAACCTGCACGGGCAAGACAGAGGTGAATTTGAAATTCGCCGCCGCCTGGCCCGGAACAAATGCGGTGAGCGTGCCGAAGTGATTCGGCCCGATATAGAACACGAAGGTCGCGGTGCGATTGAGCGCCCGCCCATTGCTGCGCTGTCCGCCATTACTCACGGTAAAAATGCGGTTGTCGCCGGTGCCTGTCTTCCCGCCCACGGCGAGCGCCCCAAAACTTCCCCGCAGGCGCCGCCCGGTTCCATTCTCGACAACTTCCGTCAGCACATCTCGCAATGCCGCCGCCACTTCGGGGAGCATCACCTGCTCTCCTGCCGGACTCTGTCGGTGTAGCCGCGTCTCGTAGGGCGTGCCGACCCCGAACTGCAGATCGTCGATACGCAGCGGAGCCTGGCGAATCCCGTCGTTCACGATAATTCCCATGAGTTCGGCCAGCGCCGCCGGGCGGTCGCCTGAGCTTCCCAGGGCCGTCGCAAGCGATGGCACCAGGTGATCGAAGGGATAGCCGACCCGCTTCCAGCGCTGGTGAATGTCCAGGAAGGCTTCAACTTCCAGCATGGTTCGAATCCGCGAATCGCGCGCATTTTTCGCCCGCGTGCGCAGCAGCCATGCATAGACCTGCTGGCGCTGCTCGGTGCTGGCGGCAGACAGTTCGGCGAACGGCGCCTCGGGGTGCTTCGATAGATAGCCCAGCAGCCACATTTCCAGCGGGTGCACCCGCGCAACATAAGCCTGATCCGGCAGGTTGAACTGGCCGGGTCCGTACTGCCGGTAGAGCGCTTCGATGCGCTTGTCGGTGATGGTCTCAGCCGGCAGACGCCCGCGCAAAAAGCTCGCAAACGCGTCCTGGCTCGTCTCCGGAAAAAGATAGCGGTGTACTGCTGCCAGCCGTTCCGGGGATTGACGCAATCCGCCGATGAAAACGTCCAGCCGTTCGGCCTCGGTTTTGTCCTGGTACTTGCGCCAGAAGCGCTGCAGAAACACCAGTCCTTCCCGGTCGGCGAAGCGAGCCAGATACTCCTGCCGGCGCGGATCGCTGTCATCCAGTAGCAGCGTATTACGATTGGGCAGGCGGTCGGCGACGAAGTGGTTAACCAGCTCTTCCAACATTCTCACAAAAGGCAGATTGATCGACTCGCGAATGGCCTCGCGTACGGTCGGTCGCATGCTGTTTTCTTCCCGGCGGAAGTTGCTGAAGGTGTGCACACCGCCGCCGGTGAAGAAGGACTCCTGTGGATTGGCCGAGTAACGGCGCTCGAGTGCCGCCGCCAGGGTCTCTTCCAGGCATTGCTCGCCGCTATGCAAGTGGTTCAGGACCCAACGGGTAAGGGTATCCTGCGGCTGGACGGGGATTTGCTCGAGCTCTTCCGGGCTGAGTCCCTGGAAGCGCTGATGCAGCTCGGCAATCACTTCAAGGTAGGTGACGAGCACGCGCAGCTTGGCGGTCGACCCCAGCTCCAGCTTGCTGCCCTCATTGATGTCAAAGGGTTGATCGGTGTTGTCGGTTTGCACGCGCACCCGGTTGCCCTGCGCCGTGCGCTCGAAGAGCGTGAAGCTGTAACGCACACTTTCGGGCTGGCTCGCGCTAAGCAGGCGTTCGCCGATCAAGCCCATTTGCGTTGCGAAAGTCGGTTCACGCAGGCGGGCGAGATAGGCGCTGACTTCGGCCTGAAGATCTGCGTTCAAGGTTGCGCTTGCCACCAGGTCCATGCGATCGAGTTGATAGGCGGACACGTCCAGCAGCCCCGTCAATCGCGAGCGCGCCATGGTGGCGCCCTTGTTGAGCGGCAGCTGCACCAAGGCAGGCGCCGCATCAAAATTGCGGAATGCCAGCGACTGCGCCTGGGCGGCCGCGGAAAGCCGCGGGTCGATCTGGCCGTCACGGGCCATCAGCCGCAGGTAGCTGCCGGAGAGTGAGGCCAGGTCGGCGCGGCCTTGCTCCTGCACAAGATAATAGGACGGCCGCCGCTGGGCGATCATCAGCGCGATCACCCGGCGCAGTGCCAGTCCCTGTGCGGCAAGTTCATCGCCCTCCCCGACAGGCGCGCGCAAGCGTTCGGTGTCGGTCGCAAAGTCAGCGCCGAACCAGACCCGCAAGCCCTCGCCGAGTCCGTGTACCTCGCCCTGTCCGGGCGCGGCCGACAGCGGCACGGTGTTCAGGTAGGACAGAATCAGTTCCCGCCTTGCCGCCAGTGTTTCCTGGCCGCCGCGGTATGCACGGATGCTGGCGGACAGCATCTGGCGAAGTTTTTCGCCGGTGTCAGCAGTCAGCCCTTCAGCGGAATGACGGTATTTTTCGATTTGCGTAGCGAGGGTGCTGCCCCCCATGTTGGGGTGATCCATACCCGCTGAGCGGGCGATTTCGGTGTAACCGGCTTTGGCAAAGCGCACCCAGTCCACGGCAGGATTCAAATAGGGCCGTTCAGCATCGAGCAGCCCGCGATTTTCGATGAACAGCAGGCCATCGACCACAATGGACGGAATGTCCTCAAACTGCCCGTAGCCTGACTGCGGGTAAACGAACTGGTAAAGCGGCTCCGCACGGCAGTCGTTCACGATCAGACCAGCGCGAACCTTCTCGCGGTAGGGCGGAAATAGCCCGCGCTCCGTATAGGCAAGCAAAGCCGGGGAGAACCGCGCCTGCCGGTCGATCACGAACTCTTTGCTCTCGAGTTGCGACAGCATCCTGGGCAGCTGCGTATAACCGAGCCGCTCATTGAAGGGGCCTTGTTGCGGAAACCGAATGGCATCACTCACGCCCTCGCCCGCCTGCCAGGAGAGATCTGCTGCGTAACGAGACAAGTAGTGAGCCTGCAGGCTGGAGGTACGCGCTTCGTACACGGCGAGACACCCGCCCGCCGCAACCGCCGTCAGCGCTGCCGTCCATGCGGCCAGGCGCCAGCGAGGACCGCGAGCGGTCTCCGTTTCGACAACTTGGGATTCACTGTCGGAAGTGGGGGGATTGGAAGAATTTGGATTCACAGCGACTCGAAGATTGCCCGAACAAACCAGGAAATGCCTGGCGCATGGCCCGCCAACGGCCGTGACGCGCCGTTGGCGGCAGCAAGTATAGAAGCTGACACAGACCCTGCCGGGCTAATTGGCCGAACAGTGCGCACATCCCGCCCCGCCGCCGACGCTGAATCCGTAGTCCAGAAGAGCTTGAGCCTCGCGAGTACGATCGCCGGGCGTCGGCGCCCCGAGCAAAACCGCAATCAGTCGTACCCCGTCGCGCTCCGCCGATGCCGCCTGGCAGTAGCGCGCCCGCGCGGTATAGCCGGTTTTGAGTCCGTTCACGGAGGGGTCTCTCCACAACAGCCGGTTGCGGTTGAGCTGGTTGATGTTGTTCCAGGTGAAGTCACGCATCGCAAACAGCGCGCTGTAGGCGGGGAATCTTTGCAGCCGCGCGACGGCAAGCAACGCCAGATCCCGTGCACTGCTGTAATGCCCGTTCCTGGGCAATCCATGTGGATTGAGGAAGTGCGTGTTGGTCATCCCGAGCGCTTCGGCGTGCTCATTCATCAGTCGCACGAAGGCGGCCTCACTGCCGGCGATATGTTCGGCCAATGCAATCGCCGCGTCATTGCCCGACTGGACGATCAGCCCTTTTAGCAAGGCTTCGACCGGAACCCGGCTGCGCGGCTCAAGAAAGGTTCTGGAACCGGGCATACGCCAGGCCCTCTCGGACACCGTTACGAGATCGTCCAGGCGCAGCCGCTCATTCTCGAGCTCGTCGAAGACGATATAGGCAGTCATCAGCTTGGTGAGGCTTGCCGGTTCCATGCGGCTATCGGCATCGCGCTCGGTCAGAACGCTACCATTGCCTGCGTCTATCAATACATAACTCGGTGACTTGAGTGCCGGCAACGCGGCGGCGTAAAGAGCTCCTGCATTGCAGAAAATGGCGAACGCCAGAAACGACACCAAACAGAAGCGGCGGATCATAAGGGGAAATTCTTGCAGCGGAAGTGTCACGGCGGAGGGTGATTGGCAGCAGTATAAGCCAGCCCGACAACAACGCCATCGGTCGGATAAAAAATAAGTTTGCCGCGCGATCGGTTCAGAACCTCCCCCTTTACCCCGCCGTCATTCGGCCGAATCAGACAGCAGTCACGGGCAAAATGGACCAGAACTTTCCCGCCAGTCTTCGTGCGCTGGCCGCCCGCAACCACCCCAACCTTTCTAAACCCTTCGCCCCGACATTCCTTGATATTCTCCGCCGACAGATAACAACAGGAGACTGCCATGAACAAGCCCGGCTTTGCGCGTCTGCCATTGACGCTCGCCATTCTTGGTGCCGTTGGAATCTCTGGATGCGCCAGTACCGCCACCAGTGATGCCACCAGCTACCAGGCACCACGAACCGAGTTCGGCCACCCGGATCTGCGCGGCGTCTGGAACTTCAGTTCCAACACACCATTGCAGCGACCCGAAAAGTATGGCGACCGGCAGTTTCTGACGCGCGAGGAAGTGCAGCAGATTCACGAGGAAGAAGTCGCGCAACGGGAGGCAACCGATGGTCAGACACGCCCCGGCAGCGTCGGTGGCTACAACCAGGTATGGGTGGAAAGCCTTGCCCAGGGCGAAAACCTGCGCACCTCCCTTATTGTTGACCCGCCTGACGGTCGATTGCCGGCGCTGACCAAAGACGCGGTTGTCCATCGCGGTGGCTTGGGCCCCGACTCCCCCGGCGAGCGTCCGGTTCGCTTCCGCGTTGGCGGCGTTGGCAAGGATGGCCCGGAAGATCGCGGACTCTCGGAGCGCTGCCTGATGGGATTCAACTCCGGGCCACCCTTCATGCCCAGCATGTACAACAACAACGTACAAATTTTTCAGACCGCACAGCACGTTGTGATCATGACGGAAATGATTCACGACGCGCGCATCGTGCCCATCGATGGTCGCCCGCATCTGCCCGAAGAAATCCAGCAGTGGAGTGGGGATTCGCGAGGCTACTGGGACGGCGATACGCTGGTGGTAAAAACCAGAAACTTCACCGACAAAACCCAGAGCTTTGGTAGCGCCGGCATCGGCTCCAACCTGCAACTGACCGAGTACTTCACCCGCACCGCCGACGACCAGGTGGAATACAAGTTCACCATCGACGACCCCACCACCTACACCGCGCCTTTTACCGTGCTGGTGCCCATGGTGCCGGTGGACGGGCAGCTGTTTGAGTACGCCTGTCACGAAGGCAATTACGGCATGGTGAACATTCTGCAGGGCGCCCGAAAAGAAGAGGCGGATGCGGCAGCAAAAAACAAATAGTCGCCGAACGAAGTCGACATACAAATCACAGGTAATGCGATGAAAATGCAACTGAACTCACTGAAGAAGGCGGTCAGCCGCCTGAGCGCCGCGACCCTCATGCTGGCGGCGCTGAACGTCAGCGCCGATATCCCGCGCACTGCCGACGGCAAGCCCGACATCAGCGGTATCTGGCAGGCCATGGGCTCGGCTCACTGGAACCTGGAACCGCACATGGCCAAAGCCGGTCCGGCCACCGAACTAGGCGCCGTCGGTGCGATTCCCGGCGGGCTCGGCGTGGTGGAAGGCGGCAAAATCCCCTACAAACCGGAAGCGCTGACAGTCCGCAATGACAACGCCGCTAATTGGCTGGATCGCGATCCGGTGGTGAAGTGCTACCTGCCCGGCGTACCGCGAGCCACTTATCTGCCTCACCCCTTCCAGATTGTGATGGGGCCCAAGTCGACACTCATCACCTATGAATTCGCCGGCGCCGACCGCATCGTGCACATGGATCAGCCGGATCTGGAAGCACCGGTGGAAAGCTGGATGGGTCACAATCGCGGCCACTGGGAAGGCGACACGCTGGTGATTCGCGTCACCGATCAGATGCCGGAGACCTGGCTGGACAGCGCCGGGAATTTCCACAGTGCCGCGCTGGAAGTAGTGGAACGCTATACGCCCATGGGTGAAAACGTCCTGATGTACGAAGCGACCCTCACCGATCCGGAAGTTTTCTCAAGGCCCTGGAAAATCAGCATGCCCCTGTACCGTCGTCTCGACAAGAGCATGCAGTTGCTGGATTTCAAATGCGTGGAGTTTGTGGAGGAGTTGCTTTACGGGCACCTTCGCAAGGGCGCGGGCAAGTAGATTTCCAAAGCGAAGGTGGTCGATGTTGATCGCCACCTTCCGCTCTTTTCCTTTTTCCTCTCCTCTCTTCTTTTCCTCTCCTCTTATCTGCCGCTTCCGAAAAATCCTCCGATCATCGACCCAAAAGCACCTCCTCCAGAGGACGGCGGACAGCCGGCGCAACCTCAGGTCCTCGGCCAATGCGGAACAGCAGTTGTGGATGCCCGGAAACGCCTAGCAGTGATCTCAACCGGGGCCGCATAGTGGCGACTTCGATTGGCTGATTGAGATAGTCTGCTGTCAGTCCGCGCGCGGTAACAGCCAGCAGGGCTGTCATGTGCATGAGACCAGCCGCAATCCAGTCGTGCGGTTCGTCCTGGGCAGTTGCAATCACAATGAGTGCCGGCGAGCCAGCGGCAATCTGCTGGTCGCTGGCTGCGACTCCACCTCCCACGTCAAAGGTCCGGATGATCGAGCGGGCCATGCCAGACAAAATATCGGGCGCACCGTAGGAAGCGAGTGACATACCGTCGTGCGATGAGGAGCGTCGCGAATGCAGCCAGCGAGCGAGCTCTTTCCGAAAGTCGGGATTTCGGTACTGTTCGCGATCGGCCTCAGCAATCAGCCCGGCGATGTTCCGTTTCATTTCCGCGCCGGTGATAAGCACGAGCTCAATTCCATCGGCCTCGGCGAGCTCCTGCAGCTCGTCTGCCAAGCCGGGAGGAAGTGCTTCCTCCTTAAACTTGCGGCGAGTCGACCTTCTTCGAGTAATCGCGTCGAAGCGCGCATGATCCGCTGCTGCTGGCTCATGGGGCTGCCCGAGCCCAACCCTCGCCAAGAGGTCTGAACCATCCCCGTTCGGAAAAAGCTCGATATCACCTGAGGACCCAAAGTGACGCAGGCAGGTGCGCATCACGCCGAGAGCTGCGCCACAGGAGATGACCAGTTCCCGATCCCGCGGATCGACCACCGGCAGTGCTCGTGATCGATCGGCGATGACGTCGACATGGTTTCCCGCAACCCGGAACAACCAGGGTTGGGTGTTGTGGCTGGAAGGGGCGAGGATGGCATAACGCAAGAGGTGGCGGAGCTTGTCGGCGTCGGGGCCGACTGCCGGATAATCCGTCGCCGCGACAACCCAGGCGCCGGCTGATTGCTTGGACATAAGCGCCTCCCGTATTCAGGACGCTGTGAGGAGGAATTGAAATGCGAGCGCTATGCCACTGATGAACATGCACTGGCGGTCCTGAATCCGTCCGACGGTGTTGGACAGTTAAGTAGACAAGCATTCTGTGGCGGCAGCCCGGTTCGGCAAGCGCCACAGGGAAAAGTCTGAGTCATGCAGTACGCCGCTGAAGTGCCCCTGCACCATCTTCGACAAGCGCGTGCACGGCTTTTGTGCGCAGCGCAACGGTGCAGCACCATCGGAGTGCAGCTGTACGCGCTTTCCGAGTGCATGCGCGAGCTAAGCCTTTGAAATGGCGACGGTTTATTTCAGGGCACAGTTTGTGCTTGGCGCCCAATAAAACGTAACGCGAGTATTCACCATGCAATCCACCAACATCGGCGTCGATGTCTTTTTCCTTCTGATTGGGGCTGCCATGGTTCTGGCCATGCACGCGGGCTTTGCCTTTCTCGAGGTCGGCACCGTGCGCAGCAAGAACCAGGTAAACGCCCTGGTGAAAATCATCACCGACTTTTCTGTCTCTACTCTCGCCTACTTCTTTGTAGGCTACTCCGTCGCCTATGGCATCAGCTTTTACAGCAGCGCCGAAGTGCTGAGCGCTGACAACGGCTATGAACTGGTGAAGTTCTTTTTCTTGCTGACCTTCGCCGCGGCGATACCCGCGATCATCTCGGGCGGCATTGCGGAACGGGCCCGGTTTTATCCGCAGCTGGTAGCCACTGCGCTTCTCGTCGCGCTGGTCTACCCCTTCTTCGAAGGCATGGTTTGGAACAACAACTTCGGTTTCCAAAGCTGGCTTGAGCAAGTCTTTGGTGCGCCCTTCCACGATTTCGCCGGTTCGGTGGTCGTGCACGGCGTGGGTGGCTGGCTTGCGCTGGGCGCGGTGCTGCTGCTCGGACCGCGTCGGGGTCGCTACGGTCGCGACGGTCGCATGTTCTCTCATCCGCCTTCGAGCATTCCTTTTCTTGCGCTGGGCGCCTGGGTTCTCACCGTCGGCTGGTTCGGTTTCAACGTGATGTCGGCGCAAAAGGTCGAAGGCATCAGCGGCCTGGTCGCTCTGAATTCACTGATGGCCATGGTGGGCGGCACCCTCGCCGCGTTGATCGCGGGCAAGAACGACCCCGGCTTCATTCACAATGGTCCGCTGGCCGGTCTGGTGGCGGTCTGCGCCGGCTCCGACCTGATGCACCCGATCGGCGCACTGGCTGTGGGCGGCATAGCCGGTGCTCTGTTCGTCTGGATGTTCACACTCACCCAGAACCGCCTCAAGATCGACGACGTGCTCGGTGTGTGGCCGTTGCACGGCTTGTGCGGCGCGTGGGGCGGAATCGGCGCCGGAATCTTTGGTCTCGAGGCGCTTGGCGGGATGGGTGGAGTAAGTTTTCTTTCCCAGCTGATGGGCACGCTGATCGGCGTTAGCTTCGCGGCGCTTGGCGGGTTTTCGGTTTACGGTCTGCTGAAACTCACTGTCGGCCTGCGTCTCAATGATGAGCAGGAATTCGACGGCGCCGACCTGAGCATCCACCGAATCAGCGCCACCACACCCTACGAGACGCTCAAGTAGATCGCTCGCCTCACGAGAGTGTGGTCCCTGTCGAATCTCCAGCACATCTGTGAGGAGGTTGCAGCAAGCGGTGTTCCGCTGGTTTTTGGGGAAGCTATGAACGAGGGAAAACACCGGACGATCCTGGCACCGAGATCCTGTGCCGGGATCGCCCGCGAATAGAATCAGGAGACGCGTACCAGGAACTGATCGGTCAGTGCCGGACCTGCCCAACCCCCTTCGCCACATCCGCCGCACTCACATAATCCCGCTCGGGAAAATCGCTCATGAAGTCGAGCACTTCCTTGGGGGCACCTTTCTCTCGCGCATGATCGACCAGCTGGTTCTTGTTGACCGGAAAGTTGATGCCAGCGACGTACTTCTCCACCTCAACGGGGCTCACGGATTTGCTGTTTGCCATGGGGCTTCCTCCCTGATTGCTTCTGGTATGTCTGCATGCTCTAAGGAAAGGCACTGGCTGCGATGTTCATACCAGATCACCGGCAACTGGCCCAGCGAGTGCTCGCAGAGAGCTCCCATACTGGTGAGGCTGAGCTGTTGGTCATGCTGTCAATGAGCGGCGAGAACCGCCGCATCGAGGAACCATCAGGGCCGCAAGGCGTCTGTATGCTCCAGCTCGCTTGTCGAGCTTAAACCATAATAATCTGTTACATGAACACTTGCGCTCCATGCGCCAGCGCAGAAATTCCCCGTATAATTGCCAAGATTCCGCTTGGAGAGCTCTACCCATGAAGCCTGCTATCACTGCTGCCCCTCGAAAGTCGCTGCATCGAATGAAATTTATCCCTTTGGCGGTTATGGCCTTTGCCCTGATTGCATGTGCCAAAAGCGCGGACAACCCCGCCACTGCCATGAAAGCGACCACCGTGACCACGACTGACAACCCGTTTTTTTCGCCCAGCACCTTAACTTTTCAGTACCCGCCTTTCGATAAGATCGACGTTGATCATTATCGTCCGGCCTTTGAGCGCGGGATGGAACAAGAGCTGGCCGAGATGGAAGCTATCGCCAACCAGGGTGAATCCCCGACCGTGGAAAATACCCTGGTGGCCATGGAGCGGGCGGGCGCAATATTGAGTCGCGTGAGCTCCGTGTTTTACGCCTTGACCTCGGCCCACACCAATGACGACCTGGAAGCCATTCAGTCCGAGATGGCGCCCAAGCTCGCTGCCCACCGGGACAAGATCCTGCTCAATGCAAAATTATTCGAA
The DNA here is from genome assembly GCA_026192395.1 of Proteobacteria bacterium 005FR1. Classification (GTDB taxonomy): domain Bacteria; phylum Pseudomonadota; class Gammaproteobacteria; order Pseudomonadales; family Cellvibrionaceae; genus WACF01. Next base: position 3,179,061 of record WACF01000001.1, on the reverse strand, counting down.
CGAGTGAAAACACTTTACGACAGCAGGGACAAGTTGGACGCGGACAGGGAAACCGGCCGCTTGATCGAAGAAACGTATCAAAGCTTTGTTCGTGCCGGAGCGCAATTGGATGAGCCTGAGAAAGAACGCCTACGGGCATTGAACGGCGAGTTGGCTGAATTGCAAACCACCTTCAGCCAGAACGTGTTGAAGGAAGTCAACGCCTCCGCCGTGATCGTGGACAGCCGCGAAGAGCTGGCGGGTTGGTCCGAAAGCGAGATTAAGGCCGCTGGCGACAAGGCCGCCGAGCGAGGGCTTGCCGGCAAGTTTGTCATTCCCTTGTTGAACACCAGTGATCAACCGCCGCTTGCATCTTTGCACAATCGCGCCTTGCGCGAACGTATTCACAATGCATCGCTCGCGCGCGGCAGCCGTGGAGGCGAATTCGACAATCGACAGGTTCTCGTTCGCATAATGAAGTTGCGGGCGGAAAGGGCGAAGCTGCTGGGCTACGACACTCACGCCGATTACGCCCTGGAAAATCAAACCGCGCAAACCGTGGCCGCCGTCAACGAGCGCCTGGAATCCCTGATTCCGCCCGCCGTTGCCAACGCCAAGCAGGAGGCCCAGGCTCTGCAACAGATGATAGATGCAGAAGGCGGCGATTTTCAGCTGGCGCCGTGGGATTGGGCTTATTACACCGAGAAACTTCGCCGCGCCCGTTACGATTTCGATGCGGCACAGCTGCGGCCCTATTTCGAACTCAACAATGTGCTCGAGAAAGGGGTGTTTTTTGCCGCCCACAAGCTGTGGGGCTTGAGTTTCAAAGAGCGCACGGACCTGCCCGTCTACCACGATGACGTTCGCGTCTTTGATGTGTTCGATGCGGATGGCTCCCAACTCGCGGTGTTCATCGCCGATTTTTACGCGCGCCCTTCAAAGCGTGGCGGCGCCTGGATGAATGCCTATGTATCGCAATCCAAATTGTTGAACACGCAGCCGGTGGTGGCCAACCACCTGAACGTGCCCAAGCCGCCTGCCGGCGAGCCAACCTTGCTCACCTTTGACGAGGTGACCACGTTGTTTCACGAATTTGGTCACGCGCTGCACGGCATGTTCAGTGATGTGACCTACCCCTCTTTCTCAGGTACTGCGGTGCCCAGGGATTTTGTGGAATATCCATCGCAGGTTAATGAAATGTGGGCAACCTGGCCCGAGGTTCTGAAAAACTACGCCGTGCATTACCAAACCGGAGAGGCCATGCCGAGCGAACTGCTCGACAAGGTTCTGGCTACCCAAAAATTCAATCAGGGTTTTGCCACCACGGAGTACCTGGCGGCATCATTGATTGACCAACGCTGGCACCAGCTGCAAGCGCAACAAGTGCCATCCGCCGAGGACGTTGCCGCCTTTGAAACCCGAGCTTTGAAGCAGGCGGGCTTTGATTCGGCAACGGTGCCACCCCGTTACAGCAGCACCTATTTCTCCCATATCATGGGCGGCTATGCGGCTGGCTACTATTCCTACATCTGGAGTGAGGTGCTCGACGCAGACTCGGTGGAATGGTTCAAGGAGAACGGCGGATTGAGCCGCGAAAATGGCGATCACTTTCGCGAAACCTTGTTGTCCCGCGGTGGAAGCGAAGAGGCTCTAATCCTGTTCAAAAACTTCCGCGGTGCCGAGCCCGATGTGCGACCCCTGCTGGAACGTCGCGGGCTGATCCAGACAGCGGAATAGTTTGTCCAATCAGCTATTCCGTTACTGGCAGTCTGTTGAAAGCGCATTTTCGACAGACTGCCAGACCGAGCGGCGTTATTTCATTCGCGGATGTGCTTGGTCGTGGATGGTTCCGGATATCTGTAGTCCACGGCATGCACGTCGTCAGGCCGCGATTGTCGCCCGGGCCTTGCCCGCGAAAATTTCCTCTCTTTGCTGAACGCGCCGCTCGAACCAGTCAGCGCCTGGGTAATCATCGCGGTCTTCGCTCCCCAGACGCAGTGCGCAGCCAGCATCAGTGCGTTTCTGCGCGCAGGGTGCTGTGTTGCCGGTCGCAATATCTTCGCCGCCGGAATCCATCCCAGATAACTCGCCGCCCATATCGCCACGCCATAGCCGCTTCCGTATAGTATCGCGTTCCGGGAGCGACGAAACAGCAATGGATACAGTGCGCCTGTGACTGCGCCATAGGCAAAATGCGCCGCCAGACTGAGGCGAGCCGTCTGCCGGTCGTCGAGTCGCTCGCCGCCTTTCGCGCGGCGGGCAACGGTCTCGGTGATTTCCCGCGGCGGCAAGGGGTATTGCTCCGAGCTCGGCAGCTGGTTGAAGAGGCGGGTCATCGCCAATGTCATCGGCACAGTGGCAAGCAAACCACCCACGGCGCCGGCTACTACTCTGTTCATGCAATCTCCCTGTTCGACTTGCCTTGCGGTGGCGGACGTCTCGACTCCGTTTCTTTACAGGGGGCCTCGAGCCCATGAATAGAGCTCAGAGGTAGCAAGTAGCGTTCCGCCGAACCGCCGGCGCCGGCGGCATTCCTTCTGCACGACTATCTGCGCCGTTTTTTCCGCAACCTCGCGCTGCACAGGAGTCACAATGAAACCGCGCATCAGCATGATCACACTAGGTGTCGATGAGCTTGAACGTTCCGTGAAGTTTTACGAGCAGGGGCTTGGCTTGCCGCGAATGAAGTCACCACCGGAAGTGGCCTTCTTCACCCTCAACGGCACGTGGCTGGGTATTTACGGGCGGGAGAATCTCGCAGCGGACGCCGGCATGCGCAACGACAGCAGCGGCTTTCCCGCATTCAGTCTCGCTCATAACGTGGCATCGGAAGCCGAAGTGGACACGGTGATGCGGCAGGCCATCGCTGCCGGTGCAAGTGTTCGAAAGTCACCGCAAAAAACCGACTGGGGCGGCTACGCGGGCTACTTCGCCGATCCGGACGGTTTTCTGTGGGAGGTGGCGTACAACCCCTATTTCTGGGTGGGGCCTCAGGATGAAGGTTCAGAGTAGCGCGGGTTGACCGCTTGCCGTGAAGTGGTTGTTATGCCTGGATGTTGGCACGGTAGAACGCTCCTAACGCGTTAAGCATCACCGTTAGAGCTGCCACCATGTTGATGCCTTCTAAACTGATCAGGTAGCTCGTCGTACATGGCTGCGGGTCGGAAATATTCTGCCGCCTCGTCGTATGCCCTTGGACGTGATATCTCTTGCCTTCTCGCAAATGATGACAGTACACGCGCAGTTTTGGTGTGGAGGTGAAGGCGCAACGGAAAAGCCGTCGCCGTGCCGTTGTTAAGTGTTTTTGAGCTCACCATGCCGTAAGAACATGAGATGCTCTCCAGTCCCCGAGCTATTTTTTCGGGATGTAGTCTGGAGGGGATGATTGGCGCCGTAAAAGTGGGCAGGTCGCCCCCGGTCGGCGATCCTGCCGATGTCCACTTTACTGAAGAGGGCGATGTCCTCTCACCTGACACTCTCATTCATCTCACCTCGATCCAGCAAATTACCCACATATGGGCAGGCATCTGTTGTACAAAACGAGTCGTGACCATCCAAGCAAAAAATGGAACTGAGAGGCAGGAGCGCAGAATGAAAGAGGACGGTGAACGGAATATGCCCACCGACGAAACGGTCAGGTCGGCTCTTGAAGACGAGGTCTTCCTTCGAGCCGACACGCTACTGGCCCTCTGCACTGCCCAGGCTGCGCTAGACCACAGCGACCAGCCGCTGCCGGTTGGAATTCGCAGTCATTATTCCCTGCTGATGGAAGAACAGGCGCGGGCGCTACGGCGGACGCTGGAGAAACTGGTTGGCTGAGTTGGCCCTGCTTTGGAGGCGTGTGAAAGCGAGCCTGCGAGACCAGCTGTTCTCGCAGGCTCGAGAATTTTGCCCTAACCGGGCGGCGCGCCCGCGGTCAGATCGAAGATGTTGTGGTAGGTTCGGTTCGGGGAGTTCTGGATGTAGTCGATGACTTCTTGCGGAGCGTGCTTGCGTTGAGCTTGGCCGAGAATGGTGATCTTGGTGGCCGGGAAATTTACCTCACCGATGTAGCGTTCCAGCTCTGCCGTGTTGATCTTATCGTCTCGCGGTTGGGCCATGGTTTGTCTCCACGCATTTGCAGTTTCGTTTTCCATACCTGTCAATCTTAGGTCGGATGATGATGCCAGCCTCATGCCAATCGCGTGAGCATCGCCGGCATCATCCTTTCCAGTCAGCCCGATCCTTTCACTTGATGCAATTCAGTGCCATCGCATGCTCATGCCAACCGCCAGGTCAGCGGTGGATTCGTAAGTTTTGTTGCGGGCCTGGCCGATCAGCTCGACGACTTTGGCGTGGAGCGCCTTCGTGGGTGATGTGGCGGAAGATGGTGTCTTTGTCGGCGGGAAAGCGCACGTCGGCCAGATAGGCTTCCAGCTCGGCGGCGCTTACGTGACCCAGTCCTTGCTGTGGCATTTCCTTGTCCTCCATGGTCAATGGCTAACTGATTTTTCCCGCTGGCGGTTTTGCTCAGGGCGACGGCGGGCCTGGTTGGGCTTGCAGCGCTGTGCCATGCACTTCGACGCCCTGCTGCAACCCAGCCGTCTTGCTGAGCCTTCTTCTGAGTGGGTGTATCGCGTCTTTCGCATGAGTTGTCCGCATCGTCACTGCCGTTCGCCGAGAAAGGTCCTTGCATTGAGCAGACGATCGCCCTTTGCGTCGTCGGCGGTGACGTCGAGAAGTTGCCGGTAGTAGCGGGTGGCGGTTTGGTAATCGCCTGCCATTTCCGCAGCGCGTGCCATGCCGTACAGGCTGTTGAGGCGATTGGGACTGCGCTTAAGCGCGGCTTGGTATTCATTCTGTGCAGCATGATAACGCCCGATGTCCAGCAGCATGTCGGCGAGCAGTTCCTGGGCAGGCAAGACTTCACCGGGGGTTACTGGATGCTTTTCGGTGCTGGCTTCCAGATCGGCGGCTTTTTGCATGGTGCTCAGTGCCTTCTGTTGTTGGCCATCGATCAGGTAGTCCTGCCAGGCCTGCGCGGCCAGTTGCTGAATCTCCACCTGCTTGGCCCAGTAGTCGGACTGATCGGCGAGTTGCTGGTGTATTTCGGTGAGCTTGCGCACTGCTTCCTGTGAGGTTTGCGGCTGATTGCTGTGCGCGGCACCGAGCGCTTTTGCAAACCAGGTGATGGCTTCCATGGCGGGCACTTTGTCCCAGGGGTAGTCGCCCGGGACTCGCGGCTCGAGCGATGCAGCCTGCTCCCATTGCTGCCGCTCCAGTGCAAGGCGCGCGGGGACGGCGGCGAAGGTGTAGGCGCTGGCAACGTGATCTTCGAAGGTGGCGTCCAGTTGTTCCGCTTCCTGCCAGGCCTGTTCGGCCTGCTGGTCTTCACCACGTTGCAGGCGCGCATAGACGAGGTAGTCGATCGCGTGCAGGTAGTGGAAGGGAATCTCGCCGCCTTCCGATTGCTCCAGTGCAGCCTCGGCTGAGCGGGCGTTCATGTCGATGGATTCCGGCCAATAGCCCAGACGCGTGAAAATGTGCGAAGCCATATGCAATGCATGCGGTACCGCGGGTGCGATGTCGCTGTAACTACGCGCGACGTCCAGGCCGTTTTCCGCCAGTGGCGGATAGTCATAGGCGTGAATGATGTAGTGGTGTGCGCCGGGATGGTCGGGCTCTCGCTCCAATACTTGTCTGGCGATTTCGGCGGCGCGCTCCTGTCTTTCGTAGCTTTTATCGGATGGGTCGGCGTTGGCGAGGTGGGAGAGGGCGTAAAAGGAGGCGGCTTCGGTATCTTGCGGAAACTGGCCGTGAACGAGCGCCCAGCCGGTTTCGAAGTTGGCGAGGTTATCTCTTTCACTCTTGCTGTGGCCGGGCGCGTAGTAGCCTTCCGCGGCGGCGATGTAGGCTTTCTCCCAATCGGTTTTTTCTCCCCGCTCTCTGGCCAGATCCAACATCTCCTGCCCTTCGGCAAATTCTTCCTCGCTGGGCGGATCGGACCAGAGCGGGTGGATGTAACTCATGGCCTGACCCCAGTAAGCCATTGCGCAATCGGGGTCGGTATCGGCGGCAGCGGCGAATGCATTGCGCGCACCTTCGTAAGTCATGTGGTGCATGAGGGCGAGGCCGCGGGCAGCCTGGGCCTGTGCTTTCTCTCCGCAGGAAACGGGAAAGTTGACAGTGCCGAGGCGTCCACCATAGGGGTCGTCAACGACGGTGTCGTCCTGCGCCGATGTCGGCATGACGACAGTAATCGAAATCGCGAGGGTAAGCAGCGGAGCCAGAAACTGGCCATGGGTGGTTGAAAGCTTCATGGCGGTTCTCCTTCCGTGGAAGCGGAACGGTTGGAAGGCAGCGCCGTGACTCAGCTGCGAACAGCGAAAGCCTCGAAGCTGTCTTCGAGTAATCGCAAGGGGTTGATGATAGATAGTTGAATGGGATTTCGGGCGGAAGTTCGCAGCTGAAGTTTGGAGTTTTTTTCAATCCTTCACTGGAGCCGAGCGGTTACGAGCGAGCTCAACCACAGGGCCGCAATGCGGGCCCGGTAGTTAAGGCATGCACTTTGCTCGATCAGAACAGTTAACACAGCCAGTCTGTCCAATGGCAGGCGACTTCTAACCCGAGGGCTTGCATGCTTGAACGTCAGGTTTTTGAAAATCCTTCCCTTCGATCGCGCTTGCTGAGCGCGGTCCTGCGCCGAACGCTGAAGCGCGCCCTCACTCGTCAGAACTACGACCCGCAAAAGTCCCGCGAGCGCCTCGAGCGCGGCATCCCGGAACGAAAGACTGCACGCCGAGTTCAGGTGGAGGAAGTGCGGCACCCGGAAATCAAGGGTGAATGGGAAGTGCCGGAAACAATTGAGTCCCCGGTCTGCATTCTTTATTTGCACGGCGGCGGCTATATGATGGGGTCGCCCCGCCAATACCGCGGAGTCACCTCCCGACTTGCCCAACTCGCCGGTGCGCGACTGTTTTCACTGGATTATCGGCTCGCTCCGGAGCATCCCTTTCCCGCGCCGGTGGAGGATGCGTTAACTGCCTACCGATGGTTGCTGGCTCAAGGCTATGCGCCCGAACAGCTGGTGCTGGCCGGGGACTCGGCTGGCGGGGGGCTGGCGCTGGCCCTGATTCATGCGCTGAAAAAAGCGGATGAAGCTTTGCCCGCGGCGGCTTTCGTTTTCTCTCCTTATGCGGACCTGCTGGCCACCGGTGACTCGGTGTGGGAAAACAACGAGCGCTGCGCGATGTTCAATGGCAAGAGCATTCCTCAGGCCGCCGCCATTTATCTCCAGGGGCAGGATGCCTGTTCACCGCTGGCTTCGCCCCTGTACGGCGACTTCGACGGCTTCCCGCCGCTGTGGATTCACGTCAGCGACATGGAGATCGTGCGCGATGACGGGATCCGAATCGCCGAAAAAGCGGATCGGGCCGGCGTCGATGTTCATTTGCGAATCTGGAAAGACCAGCCCCATGCCTGGCCCGCCTTTTATCCCCTGCTGCCGGAGGCGGACCGTTGCCTTCGCGATGTGGCCACGGCCATTTCACAGCTCGCCAGCAAGCATAAAAGCCTTGCGGATTAGTGACTTGTCGCCCTTTCATCACTTGATGCAAGCGGCCGCGCAATCCGGAATACAAGGTCGCGCAAGATTGACTTGACGGAGAATCGCAGCAGAATATTCCTTGCCTTTACGGGCCCGATTACGGCTTGTGCGGTTCATCGGCCTGGATCACGCAATTGCGGCCAGCCGCTTTGGCCCGATAAGTTGCGACATCCGCCAACTCCACCAACGCGGATTTGCCCGCGAGCACCTCTCGACCGGGACCGAAGGCGGTGGCGCAGCCGATGCTGACGGTCACGTTGCGGCGCAGGTCGGCAATGTTCTCCACGCTTTTCCGCACCCGTTCGGCCAGGGCGACACAACCGACCACGTCGGTGTCGGGCAAAATGATCGCAAACTCTTCACCGCCATAGCGCGCGGCGAGATCCGAGGCCCGGCAACAGCTATGCAAGACCTCAGCGATCCTCGTCAAGGCGCGATCACCCGCCGGATGGCCGTAATCGTCGTTGTAGGATTTGAAGTGATCCAGATCCAGCATGAGCAGGGACACGGGAGCCCCCGAGCGAGCGCTTTGCACCCATAGCTCCTCGAGTCGGCGATCGAAGGCGCGGCGGTTTTGTAGGCCAGTCAGCGAATCCCGGGTGGCCAGTTCTTCCAATCGCTGGTTGGCCAGCCTGAGCTCGTCTTCCCGATTTTCGACCTCCGCCAGCGCTCTTTTCTGCTCGGTGATGTCCTGCACTTGCGCGATCAGAAATCTGACCCCCCGATCTTCTGAGCGGATGACGGATACACTCAGCAGGGCCCAGACCACATCGCCGTTGCGGTGAAAGTAACGCTTTTCCATCCGATAGCTGTTTCGCCGTCCCTGTAGCACTTCATTGAGGTGCTCCAGATCTTTGTCCAGGTCCTCGGGGTGGGTGATGCTCTGGAAGTCGGTGGAGAGCAACTCCTTTTTTGAATAGCCGACCAGATCGCAAAGCGCCCGGTTGACGCGCAGCATCCGCCCATTGGGCGCAACCAGGGCCATCCCAATGAAGGCGTGGTTGAAGGCGTTTTCGAACAGATCGATGCTGTCCTGCATCACTCTGCGGGTCTGTTCATTGAAGCCCTCCAGCCGAATACGCTCGACTTCCCGCCCGATGCCACGAGCGAGGAGCTTCAATAGCTCCTGATCCTCAGTGGTGGCCGCCAGTTGCCGGGCAGCAAAGATCAGAACGGCGAAGACTTTTCCGTTCACCCAGACCGGAGTGGCGATCAGGGCTGGCAGGGTGGCCCCCGATGCAGAGCTGACGATCGCCGCGGTGTCCATGACCTGACGGCATACAGCTTCGATCTTTGCGTGGAGTCCGGACAATTCCATGTCCATGTTCGACCCCATTTTCGACTGCATGGTCGCCAGAACCTTGTGGCTCTCGCCCTCCACCTGGCAAACCAAGCCCAGCTCGGCCGGAAGGGAGCGCAAGCCCACGCGCAGATAAGATTCAAAGAAAGAGATTGAAGGAAGAGTTCGGCTCGAGCCGAGACTGCCTACGTTCGCGATCATTCAGGCTACCGGTTTGGAAAAACAAAAGCATTGACGGACAAGAGGATTTCTCCTGCAGAACCACAATCCCGCGAAAGAAATGCGTCTGCACGGCAGGCAGCGAAGCCTAACCATTTCCTTCAACCGGTTCCAAATCCGGAATCCATTTTCCGGTTTTTCCTTGACTTGAAGCAATGGTTTGTCCGGCCGGCCACCTAGGCCCACTCCCGCGGGTCCAGCCGGTAGTATTCACGCAACTGCTCGAACAGCTCTTGGTGGTGTTCGTGCATCTTATGCGGCTCTTCGAAGAAGGTCTCGGTGGCAACCGCGAAGAACTCCGCAGGGTTTATCGCTCCATACTGATCGATGATGTTGTCCCCGCCCGCTTGCAGCTTTTCGAACTCTTCGCCCAGCACATAGGCCCAGCTCTTGTAGGCGGCCTTGGTGTACAGCAGGGGCGCACCATTGGCCGCGCCGGACTCGTGGTCGAGCGCGTGCGCAAATTCATGCAGGACCACGTTGTAGCCGTCATTGAAGTTGCGAACGCCTTTCTCCACATCGTCCCAGGCCAGGATAATCTTGCCGGTATTCCAGGATTCTCCGAGCAAGTCGCGGGTTTCGGTTGTGACCAGCCCGAGTTCGTCCTGCACTTCGTGGGTGGCACGGAAGGCGGTGGGATAGATGTAGATAGCCGTGAGTTCGGGGTACTCATAGCTGGGACGATTGAGGAGAAGCAGGCAGGCCTGTGCGGCGATCAGCACCTTCATTTCATCGGTCACTTCCAGATCTGCGCAGCCGATGAAGTTCTTATCGCGAATGAAGAACAGCACCATGTCCCGCAGCTGCTTCTGCAAATCGGCTGGCAGCTTGGGGTAAAAAGGGAGGCGCTCGCGCATCAGGGTTTCCCATTGCTCCGGGAAGCGTTCGCTGAGAATTTTCTTGCGACGATAGCGAGGCCAAAAGAAAAGGTAGGCCGCGCTGATCATAACCAGGCCGAGCAGAGCGATGTAAATCAGAGTGGTGGACATCGGGATCCAGGTTTCCGCTAGAGACTGTGACTGGCGACTGAGATTCGGCGACCGGCTTCAAGCGGCCAGCTTTTCGCCGTGCGCTTCGATCGCGGCGGCAATCTCTCCGGGGCGCCGCAGGCGTTTGACGGATTCAAACAGCTCGCCCGCGAACGTGTAGTGCCTGCGCAGGTAGCCCAGCCATTGTTTGACCCGGTTGCCCACGTAACGCGGGTCATAGAGTTCCTCGGTCATCTGTGCGAACTGCGCCAGCATTTCCAGCACCTGCGTCCACGGCATTGGGGTGATCCGGCTGCCCTCGCTGGCCGCCTTTATCTGCCGAGCCAGATCGGGGCAGGCGAGCAAGCCGCGACCGAGCATCACATCCTTGCAGTCGCTTTGCTCACGGCAGAGCCGATAGTCGTCCAGAGACCAGATCTCGCCATTGGCGACCAGGACCGTGCCGCTTGCCGCCACCGCATCGCGAACGCGGGCAATCTCGCTCCAGAAGGCCGGTGGCTTGTAGCCATCCACCTTGGTGCGCGCATGGACCACCAGCTCATTGGCGCCTGCGGCGATTACGGCGGCGACTACGTCTTCGAACAGATCGCAGTCTTCATAGCCGAGACGAATCTTGGCGGTGACTGGAACCCGGGCCGGCACGGCGTCGCGAATAGCTCGGGTAATCTCGTGGACACGCTGCGGTTCGCGCAGGATCACGGAGCCGCCGTCATTTTTGTTCACCTGCTTGGCCGGGCAACCGAAATTGATGTCGATCCCCGGCGCACCCAGCTCGGCGGCACGCTGGGCATTCTCCGCCATCGGCCCGGGTTTGCCACCAAGTAGTTGCAGGTAGACCGGCACCCCGCTCGGGGTGCGGCCGTCGCAGTGAAGTTCCGGACAGTAACGGTAGAAGACCCGGGGCGGCAAACGCTGGTCGGTCACACGCACGAACTCCGTGACGCAGCGATCAATGCCGCCCACCTGGGTCAGCATGGCGCGCATGCTGTGATCGACCACGCCTTCCATAGGCGCCAGTAATACTCTCATCGTTACCTTGCTTGTCCGAAAAGCCGCCAACCGGCGAAACGCGCGATTATACAGGCAGTGGCGCGCTGACCGGGGCTCGGGTTGATCAGCGCGTCAGAAGAAAAATATCCTGCTAGGATTAAAAGAAAAGCCCTCTCTGCCGCAGGGAAACCCATGTCTTATCCCACCCGATCTCGAGATGACCGGCGCGCTCGCTTTAGTCGCACTCTTGGCCCCGTCGTGATCCCGCTGATGATCTTGCTTCTGTCCGGATTTCCGATCCTGTCCTCGGGCCAGCAAAGCCCGACGGCAACGCTGATCGACGAGGTGCGCAGCTACAGTCTCGGCCAGGGTGCCTGGATTATTCCCGATGAGGGCCAGGACTGGCGAAGCATCGCGGGCGCGTCGCCGCAAAGCGACTGGGCTAACGACGGCCGACTGATTAGCCTCGAACGTCAGGACCTGCCAACCTGGGTACGCGTCGATCTGAGCAACGAGGGCAGTGAAACTTCCGAATGGATGCTGGACACCGCAAGCACCTTCGGGGGCAGAATGACCCTTTACCTGCTAAGCGACGGTGAACTGCGGCAACTATACGAGGTGGACAGCTACCGCTCCTTCGACACGCGCCCTTACAACTACCGGGAAGTGGTTTTTCCGCTGCAACTGGCACCGGGCCACAATCAGCTGCTGTTGCATGTCGAGGAAATGGAAGTGACCCTGTTCAGCCTTACCCTCGAGCCGCGTCAGGAATTTCTGACTGCGGAGAAGGTGGAAAACTGGTTCAGCGGGATCTTCTTCGGGATCATGCTGGCGCTGATGATCTATCACATCATCATCGCCGGAGCCACGTTCGACAAAGTTTACCTTCTCTACTCGTTTTTCATCGGCTCCAGCATCATTTATGCCCTGGTGCGCGATGGGGTCGGTTTTCAGTACCTTTGGCCCGACTTGCCTTGGGTAGACGTCGATCTTGGAGCAGTCTTTTATTATCTTCCCGCGCTGGTGGCGATCGTCTTTACAGTCAGCTTCCTGCATCTGCCGGAGCTCTCCAGGGCTTTCACCCGCTTCTTCCAACTTATCTTTGCCGGTTTGACCGTGCTAGTGCTGCTGCGGATGGCAAATCTGCCGATTCCCATTGCGGTCCTGAACCTGGTGGTGCTGATATCGACGGTGTCCATCATCGCTGCGGGCGTGTTCGCCTTGTGGCGTCGCTATAGTTACGCTCGCTCCTTCCTGCTTGCCTGGACGGTCTACTGCCTGGCTCTGGCAAACTGGCTTCTGGCGATTGGCGGGGCGCCTGCGCTCTTCCCATTGCAGAGCTACACCGTGCTTCAGCTTTCCTTCATGGCGCAGCTTCTGCTGCTGTCATCGGCACTGGCGCATCGCATTCGCATCCTGCGCGTGGCGAAACTGGAAGCTGAAGCGGAAAGCCGCGCGCAGAGCAATTTCCTTGCTCGCATGAGCCACGAGATCCGCACTCCGCTTAGCGGCGTGCTGGGAATGTCGGAACTGCTGGCGGAACGACTCAGCGATCCGATCGCGACGAACTACAACAACATCATTCGCAGTTCCGGCAGCTCGCTGCTGGCGATCATCAATGACATTCTCGACTATTCCAAATTCAGCTCCGGCAAAATGGAGCTCGAAAGAATCCCCTTCGATATTCGCAAGTTGGCGAGCGAGAGTCTGGATCTGTTCAGCTCGCAAGCGGATAAAAAGAATATCGCCCTGAATGCAGAGTTCGATGCTGCGCTACCCCAGTGGGTGGAAGGCGATCCCACCCGCCTGCGGCAGGTGATGCTGAACTTTCTGAGCAACGCGCTCAAATTTACCGACGCCGGCACGATCACCCTGTGCATCGGACCGGTTCCCGGTCGCGAACACATGCTCGAAATCGCAGTGCGAGATTCAGGTCAGGGCATCCCCGCCGACGAGCAGCCGAAGCTGTTCGAACCTTTCACCCAGGCGAACAGTGCTACCTCGCGCAAGCACGGTGGAACCGGCCTCGGCCTGTCGATCTGCAAGCAGATTGCGGCGATGATGGATGGCGAAATCGGCGTGACGAGCCGGGAAAGGCAAGGTTCGACATTCTGGATCACGGCACGACTGCCGGCCACTGAGCCGCTTACCGCCGATCCTGAACAGGTCTCCAGCAATCTACACCAGCGGCCGGTTGCAGCTCCCGCTGCGGCGCTTCGCCCTTTGCAGGTTCTGATCGCCGAAGACAATCAGGTCAATCAGATGGTCATCGAAGGCATTCTCAAGCGGCTCGCCCAGCAACCCGAGGTGGTATCCGACGGAGAGGATGCCGTAGCGAAGATTTGCAGCGGTGCTCGCTATGACCTCGTGCTCATGGATTGTGAGATGCCGGGAATGGATGGAATCACTGCAACGCGTCGGATTCGCGAGTGGGAAGCGCAAAGCGGAGCGGAGCGCACCGCCATCGTCGCGCTCACCGCTCACGCAGTGAAGGCGCAGATGGCCGCCTGCGTCGAAGCCGGCATGGATGACTGCCTCTCCAAACCGGTGGAAATCGAAAAGCTCGAAGAAGTGTTACGGAGACTCGCGCTCGGTCACGAAGCAACGGAGCAGAAGAGATCGTTGAAAGCCGTATAACGGCCCCGCAGATCCCTCTCCGTTGACGCAACCAAGCGGAACTGATCGAGTCAGTTGCGGTAAAGCGCCTCGTCCAGCACTTCCTCGGTTGCGACGATAGTGCCGTACTCGCGCAGGTAGCTTTCAAATTCGTAATCGCTGACCAGACTGTCGTTGTTGATGTCCATGCGGGTGAAATGTTCGTACATGTCATCGTCGTCCGCTTCGGCGCGGGAGATGAAACCGTCACCGTCGTTGTCCAACTCTGAAAATTCGGTCTCGATTTTGGGCATGAGGGCGGGATTGGTCACCACGTCGGCATCGTCCTTTACGCGCTCCCGAAGATAGGGTTGCGGCAATTTTTCCAAGGGCAAGGCCTCGCCCAGTAGCGGCTCTTCCTGCACGATGTAGTTGGTAAACTCTTCGCGACTCAAGGTCTGGTCGCGATCCGCATCGATGGCCGGAAAGTGGTACCAGACATTGTTGTCGTCCGCCTCCCGCTTGCTGATTACGCCGTCGTTGTTGGCGTCGAGCGTGTCGAAGTCGTGAGTGATGGGCTCTTGGGGTGTTTTCTGGCTGTAAACGGATCCGGCCGCCAGCAAGAGAGCCAGCGCCGTGCAGGACACGAAACCGGAAGATACTGCGTGTGAAAACTTCATATAGCTGCGTCCTCCTCTTTAGCCGTTAACGATTGCACCGCCATTGGGGTGCAGAACCTGCCCGGAAATGTAACTGCTGTCGCGGCTGGCGAGAAATACATAACTGGGCGCAACCTCCACCGGCTGTCCCGGCCGATCGATTGGCTTGTTTTCACCAAAGTGCTCCACGTGCTCAGCGGAGAACGATGCGGGAATCAGTGGAGTCCAGATGGGGCCGGGCGCAACCGCATTGACGCGGATGCCGTCGTCCATCAGCCGCATTGCCAGCGAGCGCGTAAACGCAACGATCGCGCCCTTGGTGGTTGAGTAGTCCAGCAATTGCGGGTTGCCCTTGTAGGCGGTGATAGAAGTGGTATTGATGATCGAGCCACCGTGTTTCATGAAGGGAACCGCCGCCTGCACGAAGTAGAACATTGAAAAGATGTTCGTCTTGAAAATGCGCTCCAGCGCATCCGGGGTGATGTCGTCGAGCGAGTCGCGCACGTATTGCTCACCGGCGTTATTGACCAAAACGTCCAGTTTGCCGAATTTGTCGAGACACTCTTTGACACACTCGTGACAGAAAGCGGAGTCGCCCACGTCGCCCGCTTTGAGCACGCACTCGCGACCATACTGCCGGACAGCGCGCTGGGTTTCTTCGGCGTCTTCGTGCTCTTCCAGGTAGACGATAAAAACATCGGCGCCCTCTTTCGCGAAGGCGATTGCCGTAGCGCGTCCGATGCCGCTGTCACCACCGGTAATCAATGCAACCTTCCCTTCCAGGCGGCCGCAACCCTTCGTGTCGGGGTCGTCGTAAATGGGCCGCGGCTCCATTTCCGCCTCTCTGCCGGGTTGGCGGCTCTGGTGTTGCGGGGGAATATCCTTGTCGTATTCGCTCATGGCTAGCCGAATCTCCACAGGGTCTTGAGGTGGAGATTGGTGCAATTACTTTGCCAGGGGTGGAAAGATGAGAGAGGTGAAAGGTGAGATGAAAGAGATGTCAGGTTCAGCGGAAGGGCAGAGAAAGGATAGATGGTGCCAATGGGACTGGACTCCGGCGAAGCGAGAAAACCACAGCTATAACGAAAAAAAAAGCGGCAGCGCCGCCTTTTTTTCGTCTCACGTCTCACGTCTCACGTCTCACGTCTCACGTCTCACGTCTCACGTCTCACGTCTCACGTCTCACGTCTCACGTCTCACGTCTCACGTCTCACGTCATCACTGATAAATGATCGACTTGGCCTTCGCCTGTAACTGGCGCGCATACATCAGATCGCGATTTTGGATCATGCCGATGAAGATGATGTCTTCGACGGGATCGATCCAGAACCAGGTGCCTGCAATACCCCACCACCAGAAAGTGCCTTCGGGCAGCCCACCGGCGGCATCGGAGTCAGTGACAACCGCGAAATCGAGACCGAAATCGTTGCCCGGGTAGAAGGGTCCGATGTTCTCGACCTCCTCGGGCAGCTGATTGCTGCGCATCAACTTGGCGGCTTGTTTGGAGAGAATCCGAACGCCGTCCAGCTCGCCATTGTTCAGGTGCATCTGGGCAAAACGAAAGTAGTCGGCTGCCGTCGACGTCAGACCACCACCACCGGAGAGGAGCTTCGGTTTTTGCAGGAAGGGGCCATTCTCCGGGCTCATCAACTTGCCACCTTCGCCGGGTGCGTAAGCACGGGACAGGCGATCTGCCTTGTCAGCACTGACGAAGAAAGCAGTGTCCTTCATGCCGAGCGGCTTGAAGATGCGCTCCTGCATGAATACGTCCAGCGGCTTACCGGAAAGCACTTCCACCAGATGGCCCTGCACGTCCACCGATACGCTGTAAACCCACTTGCTGCCCGGCTGGTAGTCGAGCGGAATGTTGCCGAGCTTGCCCACCATTTCCTTGAGAGTCGAGCTCGGGTCCAGCACGCCAACCTTGCCGTAGGCTTCCGCCACCGGTCCGCGCGACAAGGGGGGTGTGTAGACCAGACCGCCGGTGTGGCTCATCAACTCGCGAATCGTCATCGGGTGGTCGGCAGGAACGGTTTCGAAATTGCCTTTCTCATCGACGCCTTCGGCCACCTGCAAGCCTTCGAACTCCGGAATGTATTTCGCCACCGGATCATCCAGTTTGAATTTGCCTTCGTCCCAGAGAATCATCAGCGCAGTGCCGGCGATGGGCTTGGTCATCGAGTAAATGCGAAAGATACTGTCTTTGTGAAGCGGCTGCTGGTTTTCCAGATCGCGATGTCCGTAAGCTTCGAACAATTCGATTTCGCCATCCTGCGCAACCAGAGTAACGATGCCCGCAAGCTTGCCTTCGTCAACGGCGCTTTTCATCGCCGCGGAAACTGCTTCGAGGCGCCTGGGATCGAGATCGTCAGCAAAGGAAGGCGCGCTTGCGCCGAGACAAGTAGCAATCAGCAGTGCGCAAAACCGCCGAGATAAAAAGCGTTTGTTATTCATGATCAGCCTCTTGTGAATGTGCAGAGCAGGCGGCGATCTTACACCGCCGCCGTCTTTATTGCAGCCCGCGTTGTTTGCTGTCGCCGGATCAGGATTCGCTGTCGGTCACCGTGTACTCGTCCAGGGTTCGGCGAATGAAATCACGTCCGGCCTCAGCGTCGTAATCGGCTTGTTCGTAGACTTCTTGCGCATAGGAGAACAGCGGCGCAAATAAAGGAACGTCGTTTACACTTTTTTGCAGAACGAAACCTTTGTTGTTGCTAATTATGCGGCTCCATTCTTCGCGAACATCTTTCCAGTACGGGCCGGTCAGTTCCCAGTACCGGTCGCCCGGGCCGAAATCGAAGTCTTTGATCAGCCGATAGCGATTCACCCCCAATTCTTTGGCGAGGTAAGGCGCGTCACCGGCGGGTTCGCTCTTTTCGTTCAACACAGTTTTGTAGTTTGCCTGTTCGTGAACCCAGCCGTGGGGGATGATGGTATGGCGATTGGTGCCTATCAGCACGTCGTAGTCATCGCGCACGCTGGACTCGCGGCGGGGCAGCGGTCGCCAGGTTTCCTCGCTTTCCCAGGTGGAGAAATTGGGCAGGTGCTCCCAGCGGCCGATGGACTCGTAACGCGGCGAGTCATCCACTTGAAAGACCGACTGAGCCCAGGTGCCTGCTACCGCGTCCTTGCTCAAGTTCTTGTGCTCGAAGCGTCCATCGCCGGCATAGACAAGCAGATCCTGCTTTTCATATTGCCAGTCCTGCCGCCAGTGCTTCATCACCATCGGCTCGGAGATATTGCCTTGCTGGTCCTCGTAGACCATGACCATGATGTGCTGAAGGCTGATGAAGTCGCCTCGGTCTTCCACGACATAAACATATTCGGTGCCCCAGGATTGGTAGGGAGCGGCGGGCTCGAAATCGGTCTGGAAGCCGACTATCTCCAGGAAGTCGAAAGTAGTGCGATACGGACCGGCCATGGCAAGGATCGCCTGCCGGTCCCGCTCAAAATCACTGAGCCCAGGCTTTTGCAACGCCTGCCAGCCGGCATGGGGTTCGGGATCAAGCGTCACATTCGCGCCGCGACTGGTGCCGCCGCGCGGCTGCATACCGCATTGGTCGATGAACTGCCAGCTGAAGGTAAATTGCCGAAGATG
This sequence comes from Proteobacteria bacterium 005FR1, assembly GCA_026192395.1. Lineage (GTDB taxonomy): Bacteria > Pseudomonadota > Gammaproteobacteria > Pseudomonadales > Cellvibrionaceae > WACF01. The sequence goes on along the minus strand of WACF01000001.1, from coordinate 3,161,147 downwards.
TTCGCAGCGGTCGCTTTCGCCCTCTGGCGAACTTTGCTGTGCGCTGGCGGCAAGGCCAAAAAAAAGAATGACCAGCAAGGCGCACAGGCCCCCGGCCAAGCGTGTGCATCGCACTGAATTCATTTCGCCTCCTCGGTTTCAAATGCAGGGATGAGATCCTGATGAGCGGCACCCGGAGCTTTCTCGCATCAAGCATCACGCATCAATGACAACGAAAAGGCGAGTATAACGCCCGGCGCCGCAGCCGATCAGGGCAGGGTGCGCCGATGTTCGGGTAAATCCCGGATGACAATGGCAGGGAGGATCAGCAGGATCGGGGCATTTTCGCCGAGCCCGACGGGGCTCGCACCCGGTTGCGGCCAAGAGCCTTGGCCTGGTAAAGAAAGGCGTCCGCCTCTTCCACCACCGAATGCCAGCCGTTGTTGGCGGCACCGCTGGTGCGCGAAAAGGCGCTCACACCCGCGCTGATAGTCAGGCGTCGGTGCGGACTTTTAGCGTGTTCGATATTCAATGCGTAAAGATTGCAGGCGAGGCGGTTAACCGCTTCCTGCGCCTCGGCCAGGGCGGTTTCCGGCATCAGCACCAGCAGCTCTTCTCCACCGTAGCGATAGACGCGGTCGCCACGACGGATGGACTCGCGGATACAGTCCGCCACCGCCACCAGGGCACGGTCGCCGGCGCAATGGCCGTAGTGATCGTTGTAAAGCTTGAAGAAGTCGACATCGATCAAGCCAACCGAATAGCCGTGGCCATAACGCAGCGCGTTCAAATGGGTGGACTGAATGTCCGCCTCCATCGCGCGACGGTTGCCGATGTTGAGCAGGCTGTCCTGCAGGGCAAGGGCCTGCAGTTCGCGATTGGCTTCGCTCAGTTCCCGGCTGCAGGTGTACACCTGCCGCTCGATTGCGTCGCGCTCCTCTTGCAATGCGATGACCTGCGCCCGGGCCAGCTGTTCTCGCGACAACAGCCCCACCAGCTGATCGCTCTCGTCCACGACCGGAATTTGATTCAGCTCGTGCGCTTCGGCGAGGGCCAGTGCCTTGCGAAGGCTTTCATGGAAGGCGATGCATACAGGGGGCGCCGACATGAAATCTCGTATACAGAGCTTCTCCGCCGGACACATTACCAGGATATCCGCGAGGATGCGGATCATGTCCCGCTCGGTCACGATTCCCACCGGGCGGCCTTCATCTACAACCACCAGACAGCCGCTGTCGCTCGCCTGCATGGCTTGCGCCGCTTCACCGACCGAGGCACCGACATTCACCCGATTGACGCTGAGTGACATCAATTGCCGTACCGAACGGCGATCGAGAGAAGTCTGGCCGCCGCGCTTGGCAAGGCCCGGCTCATCTGGCAGCGAAATGCCAGCTGGGACGGCAGGAATACCGGTTGCCGTATCGGAAAGCAGACTCGGCTGTCGCGAACTCGGGTTCACGCCTCAACTCCTTTGGCTTTGCGCCATGGGCTTCGCAATGGGTTCTTCAAGAACTGCAATCTGTCGTGGTTCGATGTTGTGTTCATCCAATATCCACGCGGCATCTTCTGCCGGTCCGGTCAGAAAGAGGGACATGTCAGCCACCTCCCCGGTGATATCCAGGTCCACGATGCCGTTCAACAGGATGAGGGTCTGGCGGTTGGGCAAACAGCGATCGATCACATAGGATTTGCGCCGTTCTTGGTCGCGGAAGCAAAGCATTAATTGGACCACTTCCGTCAGGCCCTCAGGAAAGCGCAGCCAGGCCGCGATGCTGAAACTGCCGCGCCAGGCACCTTTGGCGCGCCAGGCCGAATGGGCCTTTAAAAGCTCGGGATTGAGCATTTGCACTTCGTGACGGCAGGCGCCCAGGATAGTGGCGATGCCGGGGGAACTCGGCGGGATGTCTCGCATGGTTTGGCTTCCTTGTAGCTGCGTTTAGTCGCTGCGTGGGAGAGTCGCTGCGTTCGAGAGCAGGTACGCTCGAATCAGGTGTATTGGAGAGCCTACAGAAGCGGGGAGGATGTCACTGCGACTAGTTGAGCAGGCGGGCTGTTAGCCAACGCACAGACTCAACCATCTGCCGCGAATGGCCGTACCAGGGGCTTGCGAGACGTGACGCAGGTCAAGGTGGCTGCGAATACCAGCGGGCTCCGGCCTTGACGCTTGCAAGCAGAAGAGCGTCTGGCGACAATGCGGCCGACGCATTACCGATTAGATGGAGTTGCTGGATGCAATCGGGTTTCGAACAGAATCGACGCTACTTCCCCCGGGTCAAAGTGCGGGCCCACGCGACGCTCAGCGCCGGTGATGGCAAGCAGTGGCCGGTGCATATCCTCGACCTTTCCTTCAACGGGGCACTTGCCGCACTCATTCACGAACATGATCTCGCTGCCGGCGAGAACGTGACCCTGCGTATCGAGCCCGAAGAAAGCCGCGAAGCACCGATCAGAATGCAGGGTCGACTCTGCCACCAGCGGGGTCACTTCCTCGGCATCGAGTGCCGGGCCACCGGCATCGACAACAAGACCCATCTTCGCGAACTGCTCAAGCGCAATCAGCGCCAGCAAAGCCTGGCCGAGCGCAGCTACAGCTCCCTGCTTGCCGATTACGATCGGGACAGCGACTGAGATTGCATAAAACGAGGGTTGCACAAGACCAGCCTTGCACAACCCGGCTCGACTACAACACGTCGAGCACGTCGCTGAGCTTCTTCACCGCCACCACTTCCATGCCGGGGATTTTGTCTCGCGGCGCGTTGGCCGCGGGGACGATGGCGCGCTTGAAGCCGTGCTTGGCGGCCTCCCGAAGACGTTCCTGACCGCTCGGCACCGGGCGAATCTCTCCGGATAGTCCCACTTCTCCGAACACCATCAGATCCGGCGCCAGCGCCTTGTCCCGCAGACTGGATACCACCGCCACCAGCAGCGCCAGATCCGCACTGGTTTCGAGCACCTTGACACCGCCCACCACGTTCACGAACACATCCTGATCACCCACCATGATGCCGCCGTGGCGGTGCAGCACAGCCAGCAGCATGGCCATGCGGTTATTGTCGAGACCGACCGAAACCCGGCGCGGATTGCCCAGATGGCTTTCGTCCACCAGGGCCTGAATTTCCACCAGTAGCGGTCGGGTCCCCTCCCAGACCACCATCACCACCGATCCTGAGGCCACCTCGTCAGGACGCTGCAGAAAGATCGCCGAAGGATTATTCACCTCCTTCAGGCCCTGCTCGGTCATCGCAAAGACGCCGAGCTCGTTCACCGCGCCGAAGCGGTTTTTGTTGCCGCGCAGCGTGCGATAGCGGGAATCGTGGGAGCCTTCGAGCATGATGGAGCAGTCGATCATGTGTTCCAGAACCTTCGGCCCCGCGAGACTACCGTCCTTGGTCACATGGCCGACCAGAATCAGGACCGTGCCGGTCTGCTTGGCAAAGCGGGTTAGAAAGGCCGCGCATTCGCGAACCTGGGAGACGCTGCCGGGCGCGGACTGAATATCGGCGAGATGCACCACCTGGATGGAGTCCACGACCAGGACCTTTGGCCGGTGCTGCTGGGCTTGCTGAATGATCTGTTCGACACTGGTCTCTGCCAGCATTTTCAGGCGATCAGTGGGCAGGCGCAGCCGTTGCGCGCGCATCGCCACCTGCTGCAGGGATTCTTCACCGGTGACATAGAGCGCATCCAATTTCGCGGCCAGCGCGCAGAGGGTCTGCAGCAGCAGCGTGGATTTGCCGGCGCCTGGATGGCCACCGATCAGTACCACCGAGCCAGGCACGAAGCCGCCACCCAGCACGCGGTCGAATTCGCCGGCACCGGAACTCAACCTCGGCACCTGCTCGAGATCGATCTCAGCCAGAGTCTGCACCTGTGCCGCCTGGGCCTGCGGTCCGGCGTAGCCGCTGAAGCGCTCGTCACGGTTGGTTGACGCGGTGCCGAGGCGCACCTCGGTGAGGGTGTTCCAGGTTCCGCACTCGGTGCACTGCCCCTGCCATTTGGGGTAGTCGGCACCACAGTCCTGACAGACGAAGGCGGTTTTTTGCTTGGCCAAGGTTCTTATCTCCGTTCTGATGTCTGACACGCAGCCTTCGGCGGCCTGCTCATGCTCAGCTTGCAAAGTCGTTGCTTGAGGTTTGTAGTTCTTACACGGACTCGGCGCCAGAGCCTCAGAAAAGCACCGCGCACAGTCGGGAGGGGCGGAGTGGCGCGTCGGTCTTCTTCTGGAGCTCTGACCCAAGGATAAGCTATCCACGTGGTTCTAGACGCCACCTGGCCCAAGGGGAATGCCGCGCCAGCCATAGGCGGACGTAACCATCGCTGGCCTGCGGCAAATGAACGTTTGTGGCACAAGCATTGCGTCTACCCGGGCGTTGCTCCTCGAATAGAGGTATAGCAGCCCAGCGGTCGCCACAGCATCCTGCTCTGAGCGATGGCGATCGATGGTGTTCGGCTCGATCAAAGGGGGCCGCGGGAGGCTCAGCTCCGGCAAACCAGCAGTGTATCGCATCAGCGATGCCCGGCTCCCGCAGTTTCGTTGGAGGTTAGCTCGCATGTCGCGGTGGACTCTGGTGTGGCTGGCGTTGTCGGTGATAACCGGCGTGCTCGGCTTCGGTGGCATGACGTCGAGCGTAACGGGTCTCGCTCAGATCCTGTTCGGCATATTTTTGGCTCTGCTGTTGATCTCGCTGGTTGCGGGTCTGGTCGCACAGGCGGACGACCGCTCCAATGCTCGCGACTGAGACGCTGTTCGGCTGAACAGCCCTTGGCAGGCGAAGCGGGCCGACCCCGACCTGCACAGCACCAGCACAATCCAATAGAGAACACACCACGGATGGCAACGGGAGGACCCATGGCCACATCACCCTACGATCAGGACCCGCTGGAAAAACGCGGCACCACTATCAATCCGACGAGAAGCCCGGTTGGCGCCCCGACCACCGAGCGCACCGTCGCTGCGGCCCATCGATCCGTTGACGCGGTGGGCGTTCGGGCATCGCGTTCCGAAGAGCGACTGCGCAGTGCCGCATCCAGCACCATGCATCGCTACACGGATACCCGCGACTCTCTGCGCGACCAGATCGATTCCTCGATGAACATGGCCCGCAGCTATGTGAGGGAACACCCGATCATCGCCGCCGGTGCAGCGTTCGCCGCCGGCGCCATTCTGACCAGTCTGCTCGGCAAACGCCGGTAAGGGCGGTAATGACGACTCCGGAGGAAGAAGAGCTTTATCAACAGCCCGGCCCCGACCCGCAGGCACAGGAGTTCCTCGCCTTGCTGGCGGGTATGCCCTGGCTGCTCCGCCAGTATTTCGCCGACAGCCTGAACCTGCTGGAGACCGAGGGCCGCCTGGCCTTTCGCAGCTTGGTGATGGTGATCGGACTGACCCTGTTTCTGATCGCGATGATCGCCGGCAGCTGGATGGCGCTGGTGCTGGTGGCGGTCTACTGGGCGGTCACCGAAGGTGTCGCCCTCTGGCTGATCGTCCTGACGGTCATCGGCGTGCACATTGTGCTCGTGGCCGGCGTGATCCAGCAGATCCTCAGTCTGGCCCGCTTTCTGCTCTTTCCCAACAGTCGTCGTGCCCTGGCCAATCTCGCCACCGGGCCGCGGCCAGCGACTTCTCCACTCACGGGATCGGGAGACCACTAGGTGTTAACGCTTTTTCTCCGCAAGGATATCGCCCGCGCCCGGGTGCTGGCCGACGATCTGGACCGCTACAGCGAGCAGCTCCACTACACCATGGACCTCGGCAAGCAGCGCTACCTGCCGGCACTGGCCACCCCCAAGGGTCTGTTGTTGTGCTTTGGAGCCGGTGTCGCGGTTTCGCTGGTGGCCCAGCACGCCGGCCGGGAACAGAAAAGCGGATCGTCCGCGCTGGGGACGCTACTGAACCTCGCCAGGCAGAGCCTTTAGCCGACTGGGCAGTCCCTGACCTTTCCAACCTGGATGCTTGAAAAGAGTGGCGGGGCATTCACGGGTTTTTCTGGCGACGCGAACCGGGCAACGCTAGACTACGCCGCATGCCGTCCTCGCTCATTCCCGAAAAGCCCCTTCTCGTTTCCCCCTCCCTGGCCGCCACCATCGGGCTGGAGGAGGCGACCATGCTCTCCGTGCTCAATGACCTGGCGGAACACCGCGCGGGTGAACTCCGCGACGGCTATCGTTGGCTCAGCCTGGACGAGCAGCTGGTGGGCCGCTATATGCACTTCTGGACACCTCACGATATTCAGCGGGTGAGTAAGAGCCTGCGCGACAAGGGCGTGATCCTGATGGATTCCGCGCCCTTCATGCAGAGTCGTGAGTTAGTATTCGCTTTCAATGAACGCGCGGCCGCATCAGGGCCGGCTAGAGGGTCCGGGCCGCGAGCTCACAACGCCACCGCCCGCGGCGCCAACCGCATCCCCCCCAACTGGCAGCCCAGCGACGACGTCTGGCGCCAGCTGGCGCAGCGCAGCATCCCCGAGCAGTTCGCCCGCGATCAGCTGCCGGAGTTCATTACCTACTGGCGCGAACGGGACGAGCCGGCTCATGCCTGGGGCGCCAAGTTCCTGCGCGCTGTCCTGCACGCCTGGCGCAATCACGAGACCGATTTCCGTCGCCGGGAAACCGCCAGCGCCATGGAGCCGAACTGGCGCCCCAGCCCGGACGCCATGGAAGTGCTGGTGAAACATGCCGGCATCAACCGGCAGTTCGTGGAAGATGCCATTCCCGAATTCGTCCTCTACTGGAAGGAGCGCGGCGAAGCCTCACGGACCTGGAACAGTAAGTTTATCCAGCATGTGCGCCGACAGTGGAACCGCTATACCGCGACCGTCGAGAACGATACCGTCCCCAAACCGATTCCGGAGGATTGGCAGCCCAGCGAAGACGTCTATGACGTGTTGCGTCTGGCCAATATCGACCTGAAGTTTGCACAGAGTCTGATTGCCGAGTTCGTGATTTTTTGGCGAGACAGCAAACAGGTACAATCGTCCTGGAACACCAAATTCCTACAGCATGTTAAATACCACTGGGCCAGAAACCATTCCCTGAGCCCGATGGAGTCACAGAGTCAGCACCATGCCGGACAAACCGTCGATACCAGAAAAACCCGAGAGCGCTCGCTCATCGAGGACCTCACCGACCGCAGCTGGGCCTATTGAGGGTGGCGCCAGCAAGGCGGAACTCATCGATACGATCAATCAGGTCTTCTCGCTGTTTCGGGTCAATTATCACAATCAGTATTACGCCGCGCTGGGTGACAGCCAGCTGCTGAATCAGACCAAGAAGTTGTGGCTGGAGAGCCTGTCGCGCTTTACGCCGGGTACTATTCTGCAGGCTGCCAAGCGGGCCATCGAGGAATCGGAATACCTGCCCACGCTGCACAAGATGATCAGCTTCTGCCAGGGCGACCTCGCCAGTCACGGTCTGCCGGACGCCCATCGGGCCTATATGGAAGCCTGTCACGCGCCCAGTCCGAAGACTGCCTACCCGTGGAGCCACGCGGCGATTTACTTTGCCGGACGCGACACAGACTGGTATTTTCTCGCCACCAGCCCGGAGCGGGTCGCCTTTCCCTTGTTCAAACAACAGTATCAGCGCTGGTGTGAGCGGGTGATGGCGGGAGAACAGCTGCCGGAAATCGAGGTAAAACGACTGGAAGCGGATACCGCCACTCCCCTGAGCAAAACGGAGAACCGGGACCGCCTGAAACACTTGCGCGAGGAACTGAAGATCTGATGGCGGAGCAACAGGAAATCAAAACGCTGTACACCGGCAAAGACGGCAGACCCACCCCCAAATGGGTTGCTATCACCACCGTGCTGGTCGTTTTCGCCTTGATCTGCCTCGCCGCCGTTTTTTACCTGGCAAGCCACCCCCTCGGTCAATCGGCCGCTGTCTCCATGGGAGAGACCGAAACAACCGTCGACCCCGTGGCACCGGACTTCGAAAGCTTCGAGGTGGTGGACGAGCGCAAGCTCGCCTTCTTTCAGTTTATGATTCCGCTGGTTCAGGAGGAGAATCGCAAGATTCTGGAAAAACGCGAGCGGGTGCTGGCAATCAAGGCAGAGCTGGAAACCGCGGGCGTACTGTCCCGAAACTCCCTGCGCGACCTGTCGCAGCTGGTGAAGGAGTACCGCTTCGAGGATGAAGCCCTCAAACCTTCCGAGCAGATCGAGAAGCTGCTGCTTCGGGTCGATAAGATCCCGGTCTCCATGGCGCTGGCCCAGGCAGCCACCGAATCCGCCTGGGGCACGTCGCGCTTCGCCAAGGGAGGCAATAACTTCTTCGGCCAGTGGTGTTTCCGCGAGGGTTGCGGACAGGTGCCGCAGGCCCGGAGTGAGGGCGCCAGTCACGAAGTGGCCTCATTCGCGAGCGCCCGCGAGTCCGTTCGCTCCTACTTCCGCAACATCAATACCCATCGCGCCTACCGGCGGATGCGGGAAATGCGTGCAAGCCTGCGCGATGCGGGCAAGCACATTGCCGGCCTGGAGCTGATCCGCGGCCTCAGCAGCTATTCCGAGCGCGGTCAGGAATACGTCGAAGAGCTGGAGCAGATCATCGCCAGCAATCAGCTCAGCCTGCTGGACATGCCTCAATCGGTGGCTCAGGAAGATTCCTGAGGCCAGTCTCCAGTCTCCAGTCTCCAGTCTCCAGAGCATAGAGAGCCTTAAGCTTCCGGGTACCACTCGCCATCGGGCTGTTTGCGGATGAACTGCTGGGAATACCAGTAGAAGCGTCCGGCCTGGCCGCTGGGGGCGGTGCAGTTGTAGCGGGAACGACCCACGCCCAGTGGTTTTTCCGGCTGCGCTATCACCGTGGCGCCTTCGGCTCTGGTGGGAATGGCTCCCTGCCCACTGGCGAAACACTGCACCTGGGGAGCGATCTTCTCGTCCTGCAACGCGAGCACCAGCCGCGGCCGGTCTTCGTCGGTCGGAAGCAAGGGCTCCTTCAAAACCTGCTTTTTACTTCCGTAAACGACGGTCTCCCTGAGCGGCATGGGCAGGCTGGCGACCTTGGTGCGAAAGTCTTGGATGCTGCCGTAAGGTCCGCCGAAGGGAAAGCGGGGCAGAGCCTGATGATTGCCCAGCGGGCCGAGCGGACCAGACTGCTGGCCGAAGCCGATGTAGCCCAGGTCCGCAAGCAGTGCCTGCGTGGCGCCGTCGTACTCGCCATAAGGATAGGCGAAGAGTCGGGGACCCTTGCCGATTTCCCTATCGATGGTTCGCTCCGCTCGCAGGATTTCCTCGCGCATCCGTTCTCGCCATTTTCTGTCGCTTTCTCCTGTCTGGCGGCGAAGCATATGCGGATGGCTGTAGGAGTGATTGGCGATGGTGGCGCCCGCCCCGGCCATTTCCCGCAGCTGATCCCAGCTGGCGAACTGATGAAGGCCCTGATCATGGGGCCGCGTGTTTACGAAGACGGTGAAGGGCCAGCCGTAGTCTTTCAGAATGGGGAAGGCGACTTCATAGATGGACAGGTAGCCGTCGTCGAAGGTGATGGCCACGGTCTTGTCCGGCAGCGGCTTGCCGCTTTTCAGCGTTTGCGCGAGTTCATCCAGCCGCACGACCCGGTAGCCCGATTCGTGCAGATGCTCCATGTGCTCGCGAAACAAGGCCGGTGATACCGAAGTGGCCGGCGGGCTGTTTTCGCTCACGTGGTGGTACTGGAGAACCACAGCCGCGTGGGCCGCAGCGCAGGACAATGATAAAAGGAGCAAACTCGGGCTCAGGCCCAGCAGTTTCGGGATAAACATTTACATCCTCACACACTCAACAACAGCGCCGCTGATGACTTTCCGGCACCAATAGGCCACTATAGCAAGTCTGCAGCCCTTCATTATCAGGTGGACTGTTTGCGAAGTCAGTGACAGTTCCACTTCGCCAAAATGTCCAGCTTGGCGTCGGAAAAGCTCAAATAGCACCACTACCCCGCGCTTTTCCGACTTGATTTGAACGTTTTGGCTGTGTTCTTTTGTCAGCGAACTTCACGAATAGCCCACTAGCCACTTCACTCCTCACTGATAAGCCAATGAACTCTGCCGATTTCAGCAATCCCTCACCGACCGCTCGCCGCATCGCCAAGACCATTCTCAACGGCTTTGAAGCCTACTTCGCCGACTTCCAGAACATTACCCTGGGAGCCAAAGCCCGCTTCGAAAAAGCAGACTGGCAAGGCGTGCAGAGCGCGCACCGCGAGCGGATCGAGCTTTACAAGCGCAAAGTAGATCAGATTCGGCAGCTGACCCAGGAGGTAACCAGCAAGGATGTCAGCAACCTGGAGCTCTGGCAGCAGGCGCGGAACGCCTATGCGCAACTGGTGGAGAACCACAACAACTACGAGATCGCCGAGACCTTCTTCAACTCGATCTTCTGCGGCCACTTTCAGCACGAGCATATTCACGACCGCTACCTCTTCGTAAAGCCGTCGCGCTCGCTGGACGACAAACCGCTGAAGGGCTACTCCATTTACGTGTCTTACAAGATCGAGCGGGGATTGGTGGATCTGGTCTCGCGGATTCTCGACGACTTCGAGTTTTCGGTTCCCTGGGAAAACAAAAAACGCGATACGGCCAACATCGTCCATGCGATTCAGGAGTACATTCTTCCCAACTTCCAGGCCGATCCTTCCGAGGTTCGCATCGATATCCTCGAGTCGGTATTCTACCGCAACAAGGGCGCTTACCTGGTTGGCCGGGCCATTTACAAAAAGCAGCGCATACCACTGATTCTGCCGCTGCTCCATAACGAACACGACGGCATTTACGTGGATTCGGTCATCTTTGAGCCGGATGATGTCAGTATCATTTTCAGCTTTACCCGCTCCTATTTCATGGTGGACGCACCGATTCCTTCTCGCTTCGTGCGCTTCATTCGTTCGTTGATTCCGCAGAAGGAATTGATGGAGATCTACAATGCCATCGGCTTCAATAAGCATGGCAAGACGGAGTTCTACCGCCACATCATCAACCACCTGAAGAACAGCGAAGACAAGTTCGTCATTGCACCGGGAATCAAGGGCATGGTGATGTCGGTGTTCACGTTGCCGTCCTACGATGTGGTATTCAAGATCATCAAGGACAAGTTCGGCTCGCCGAAAAATGTTACCGAAGCCATCGTGAAGGAAAAATACAAACTGGTGTCCCGTTCCGACCGGGCGGGACGGATGGCGGACACCCAGGAATACCGCAACTTCATCTTCTACCGCAACCGATTCAGCGATGAGCTGATCGAAGAGTTGATGGAAGTGGCACCGTCAAAGATCACCATGACGGACAAGTTGTTGATCGTGAAGCATCTCTATGTGGAGCGTCGCATGACGCCGCTCAACCTTTATTTGAACGATGCCACCGACGAGCAAATCGAGGACGTGATGGATGAATACGGCAACTCCATCAAGGAGTTGGCGGTGGCGAATATCTTCACCGGCGACATGCTGCTGAAGAATTTCGGGGTGACGCGACACGGGCGGGTAGTCTTCTACGATTACGACGAAATCGCAGCGATTACCGAGTGTCGCTTCCGAAAAATCCCTGAGCCGACCAACGACATGGAAGAGCTCTCAAGCACGCCGTTTTACACCGTTCGCGAAAACGATATCTTTCCGGAGGAGTTCCCGCTGTTCTTTGCCGGCAACGAAAAAGCCCGCAAGGCCTTTGAGAGCCGACACTCGGATTTGTACGATTACCGCTGGTGGCAGAAGATCCAGCGGCAGGTCAAGGAAGGGTATGTGGCCGACACCTTCCCTTACCGCCGCCGCAAGCGCTTCGCCCGTCAGGATATGTCTACCCAGAAGCGGGCACGGCACTTTCAGTAATCATCTATGCGGCCGGCCCCGCAACAGGGGCGGCCGTTTCCGTCGCCTTGCCTGCTTTGATGATCATCAGCTTCATCAGAACCAGACCCGCCAGAACGGCGATGGATGCAACTCCCATCACCGGCCCCAGCACCGCCTCATCGCCGATTCCCCCGTACAGCATGTAAAGCCCCGCAACCAGGACCAGCGAGCCGGCCTGGTGGGCGTAGTACTGCGCCCTGACCAAGGTCGAGTCATACCCGGACAGCCACAGCTTGTGGCAAACGGCATAAACGAAGGACACAACGAAGCCCACCAACAGAATGTGTGCATGGGTGACGAATTGACCGTGGTTCTGGCTCGCGGCCATATAGATGCCGAGCAGCAAACCGACGATGCCGTAACCCAGAGCGGTCATAAGATATTTTCGGTCCATAGTGAAGCCCTTCAGCGGCAGATTGGAAGGCGAGGATTACATCGGAATGCTGCGAAGGCGGCAAGCGGAAAATCGGACCCTGGGGGTTTAGCAGGCCGAGGCGGGTTCGCAGTATTCGTGCGCCAGTTCCACCAGCGTACTGATGCTTACCGGCTTTTTGATGGCCTTGCAGCCATACTGTTGCTGCACCGCGCTTACATCGGCGGCAGCCGAAATCACGACCACGGGAATGGTGGCGAACACGTGCTTGCGTTCGTCTTTGAGAATGTGGAGAAACTGCCAGCCGTCCATCACCGGCATCATCAGGTCGAGCAGAATCAGGCAGGGGCGCTGAATTTCCTCGACACGCTGCAAGGCCTCGCGACCATTTGCCGCGGTTGTGACGGAAAAGCCTTCCAGTTCCAGGATATCCTTCAGGGTCTCCCGGATGTCCGGCTCGTCTTCAACGATCAAGATGCGGTCGCAGGTCATTACACTTTCTCTTCGACGTTATCGCGTGGCTCAAGGAGAGGCTTGGCATCGCTGGGCAACAGTATACAGAAGGTACTGCCCACGCCCTCTTCAGATTCGACTTGCAAAGCGCCGCCAAGCGCTTCCACGAGCTCCTTGGTGAGTGCCAGCCCCAGGCCCACTCCGGGGACACTTTTACGCTGCACTGGCTCGACCTGCTCAAAAGGCAAAAAGATGCGGCGCAAATCCGCTTTGGCGATGCCTATTCCGGTATCCCGCACAGCGAATCTGTGCCAGTCGCTGTCAGCGGACAGTTGAAGGCTAACCCGCCCTTCGACAGTGAATTTCAGTGCATTGGCGACCAGGTTATTGAGCATTACCCGCAGCAGGCGCGGGTCCGTCTGCAGGTGTGGCAGGGGCGTTTCGGGGAGCTCCAGCGATAGCGTCACCTCCGGGGACTGGTTCTGCAGCCGACCGAATTCGACCACCTCGCGAGCGATTTCCACCGCGTCGATGGCTTCAATCCTTACCGCGGTCTTGCCGCTTTCCACGCGCGTGTATTCCAACAAGCCCTCGATCACGGTAGCAAGCTGCTGGGTCGCGCGTATGGTTCGGTCAAGCTGAGTACGGAAGGCCGCGGACGATTGAACCTCGGGGTGGCGACCGAGGAGGTCGGCATTCATGGAGATGGTGGACAAGGGCGTTCGCATCTCGTGGGAAACCATGGCGAGAAAATGACTTTTGACTTCACCGGCCTGCTCGGCTCGCTCACGGGCGACTTCTGCGAGCTCCAGTGCGACTTTGAGGTCACGGTGCCTGGCTGCCAATTGCCCGGCCAGGTTCTCCACATCGGCGGAGGCGCTTTGCAGCTCTTTGCGCAACAAATCGCCGGTGCGCTTCACGGCCACCAGATTGTCCACCCGGGCCAGCAGTTCGTCCGGGACGAAGGGCTTCGTCAGGTAATCCTGGGCACCGCCACGCAGCACGCGCACCCGAAATTCGTCGTCCTCCCTGGCGGTGAGCAGGAGAATCGGCATTGAATTGAATTCCTCGCGCTCACGTAGTGCCGCCACCAGTTGATCACCGCTCATGCGCGGCATCATCACGTCAGTCACGATCAGATCCGGCCGCAGGGCGATGGCTCGCTCGAGGCCCTCGTAGCCATCCACCGCTGTCACGACGTTGTAGTGCTTCCTCAATGTGGCGGCCAGAAATTGGCTCAATTCTTCCGTGTCCTCAACCACCAACACCGTGGGGCGGTCAGGCGAGTGGTTGGCGCTCTCGACCATTTCACCGAGTTCGTTTCGCTGCGTCAGATCACCAACCGCGCTTTCCAGCGCGACAGTCACAGTCGACGCAAGGGTTTCGGCTGCGGTGGCAACCTCGGCAGAGGCGGGCGCTTTGATGGGCAGCGTGACGGAAAAGCGCGCACCGCCCGCAGGTGCGTCATCCACTTCGATGGTGCCAGCATGCAATTGGACGAAATCCCGGGCGATTGCCAGGCCCAGGCCCACCCCGCCATGGCGGCGGGTGGCACTTCCATCTGTCTGACGGAAGCGTTCGAAAATGATGTTCCGCTGCTCCGGCCTGATTCCAGGACCGCTGTCGCTGACGGAAAAGCGGAAGCGACTTTCACCAGTGGATTCGAGTATTGCGCGAATCTCGCCACCTTCCGGGGTGAACTTGAAGGCGTTGGCAAGAAGATTGATGAGCACTCGCTCCAGCATGTCCGCATCGACTTCCGCCATCAGCCTTTCAGGTGTCTGGACATCGAAGCGGATCTGACGCTGCTCGGCTGCGACCTCAAACTGGGAGCTGACCCGCCGGAACCAGAGTGCCACATCGAGACGCACGTAGTTGGCCTGCAGCCTGCCCTCTTCGAGCCGCGCCACGTCGAGCAAATCGTTCACCTGCCGCAGCAGGCTCTTGCTATTTCTACCTATGCTGGTCAGTTGTCGGCGCTGCGCCTCGGTGAGATTGTCATCGGTGAGCATGCGTTCGGCGGGGCCCAGGATCAGGGCCAAAGGGGTCCGCAGCTCATGAGAGATATTGGCGAAGAACTGCGTCTTCAGCTCGTCCTGCTCCTTGAGCTTGTCATAGAGCTTTTCCAGTTCTGCATTGGTGGATTCCAGCCGAATCCGACGCTCTTCGGATAACCGCGCTGCATGAACCACTTCTTCTATCTGTGGCCGCACATAGATGAGACCGATGGCAGTTGCCACGGAAGCCGCCGCCGTTGCCGCCTTGAGAAGGCCGGCCGCCCAATAGTCTGGATTCCATACTGTCCAGATGTTAATGAAATGAGTCAGCCCGCACAAGCCAATGAACAAGCCGAAGGCGATGAAAACCGGACTGAAGGGCAGACGGATTCGGCGGACCAGAAAATAAAGCAGAAAGGAGATGGCCACATAGGCCGTGCCGATCAATGCATCCGAAATGACATGCAGCCATAACAAACTGGGAATCCACAGGTAGCAGTGTCCATGTGGAATGAAGGAATTGGTTTTCTCGAAGAAATCGCTCAACCAAATAGGCACTTTGTGCTCCATTTCACAAAATACTAATGGGGCAGGCGAAGTAGATGCCGCGAAAGCAAGTGCGGAGAAGCTGCCAGAGAGCCTGCTACCAACCGAGCCTCCTCTCAAAGGCTCTCTCGCTTCCGGATGGAAGCCAAAAAAACAGGGGATAGACTGCCGCCAAGATCAGGGAGTTCCTGTCAAAGCCCGCGGAAACCGCAGGCCTAAACAGGTTTCCTCAATTTCAGCGGCAACCTGGACCTAATCAGAAAACTGAAACACCAGTCAGGAGCCGATCACTTTAACAGAGTTGACCTTTTGATAACCGCGCGGCAGTTTGTTGCCACGCCGGCCCCGCTCACCGAGGTAGTGCTCCAGATCGCTGCGTTTTACGTTCAGGTGCTGCTTGCCGGAGTAAATCACCAGTTGATCGTTTTCACCGATGACCGTGATAGCGACGGCGTATTCCTCCCGGGCCTGCAGGCGTTTGGAAGGAATGTTGATGATCTTGTTGCCTTTTCCGCGAACCATCTCCGGCAGATCCTTGACCGGGAAAGCGAGCATGCGACCTTCGCTGCCGATGGCGATTACCAGATCATTATCCACATCTTTCACCAGCGCTGGCGACAGGACTCGGGCGCCCTTGGGCAAGGAGAGGACCGATTTACCGGCGCGGTTCTTGGTGAACAGATCGCCGACCTTGGCGATGAAACCGTAGCCCGCATCAGAGCTCAAAAGCAGGCGTTGCTCGTCATTGCCCATGACGAGACCTTCGAAGGTCGCGCCGCTGGGCGGATTGAGCCGACCGGTTGCCGGCTCTCCCTGCCCTCTGGCCGACGGCAGTGTGTGCGCCGCGAGCGCATAGCTGCGACCGGTGGAATCGAGCAGATAGACGAACTGATTGCTTTTACCCAAGGCAGCGGACTTGAAGTCGTCGCCAGATCGGTAACTGAGTCCGGCCGGATCGATGTCGTGCCCCTTGGCCGCGCGGATCCAGCCTTTTTCCGAAAGCACCACGGTTACCGGTTCGCTGGTGAGCAATTCGGTTTCGCTCAAAGCCTGCGCTTCGGAGCGAACCACCAGCGGGGAACGGCGGTCATCGCCGTATTGTTCAGCGACTTTCAGCAGCTCCTTGCGGATCAAGTTCTTCAGCCGGCTCGCTGAACCGAGCGTTTTCTGCAGCTCTTCGCGTTCCTTTTCCAGCTCCTGCTGTTCGCCGCGGATTTTTATTTCTTCCAGCTTAGCGATCTGGCGCAGCTTCAATTCGAGAATGGCTTCCGCCTGAACCTCGGTGATTCCGAAGCGCTCGATCATCACTTGCTTGGGATGATCCTCGGTGCGGATGATGTGAATCACTTCGTCGATGTTCAGGAAGGCAACCAGATAACCTTCGAGAATGTGCAGCCGGTTTTCCACCTTGTCCAGGCGGTGCTGCAATCGTCGACGCACCGTGACCATGCGGAAACTAAGCCACTCACCAAGGATCTTGTCCAGCGACTTGACCGCAGGCCGGCCATCGATGCCGATCATGTTCAGGTTAATGCGGTAGTTCTTTTCCAGATCGGTGGTTGCGAACAGATGGTTCATCACCTGCTCCATGTCCACGCGGTTGGATCGCGGCACGATCACCAGGCGCGTCGGGTTTTCGTGATCCGATTCATCGCGCAGATCCGCCACCATGGGCAGCTTTTTCGCCTGCATCTGGACGGCGATCTGCTCCAGCACCTTGGCGCCACTGACCTGGTGAGGTAGCGCGGTGATGACGACATCGCCGCGCTCTTCGCTCCAGACCGCACGCATCTTCAGGCTACCGCGACCACTTTCGTACATTTTCACGATTTCCGAACGCGGCGTAATGATCTCCGCTTCGGTGGGCATGTCCGGCCCGAGAATGTGCTCGCACAGCTCGGTGATCGTGGCCTTGGGATTCTCCAGCAGGTGAACCGTCGCCGAGACAACTTCGCGCAGGTTGTGGGGTGGAATATCGGTTGCCATACCCACTGCAATGCCGGTGGTTCCATTGAGCAGGATGTTGGGGACCTGGGCCGGCAATACGGTCGGCTCGTCCATGGTGCCGTCGAAGTTGGGCTCCCAGTTCACCGTTCCCTGGCCAAGTTCCGCCAGCAGCACATCGCTGTAGCTGGTGAGCTTGGATTCCGTATAACGCATGGCGGCGAAGGACTTGGGATCATCCGGCGAGCCCCAGTTGCCTTGCCCATCAATCAGCGGATAGCGGTAGGAGAAGGGTTGAGCCATCAACACCATCGCCTCGTAGCAGGCGGAATCCCCGTGCGGATGGAATTTGCCGATCACGTCGCCTACGGTGCGAGCGGATTTCTTGTACTTGGCGCTGGCCTTCAGACCCAGTTCGCTCATGGCATAGACGATACGGCGCTGTACGGGCTTCAGACCGTCGCCGATATTCGGCAGGGCACGATCCAGAATGACGTACATGGAGTAGTCCAGATAGGCCTTTTCCGTGTACTGCTTCAGGGGGATGAATTCTTCGGCGTCGGAAAAGCCGGTATTGGTAGTATCAGCACACATATTGTGGTTACTAGCGTTTAAAGGGGTGAGAATGGGCCGAAACTCTATTGGATTCGCGCCGGGGAATCAATCGAGCGCGAGCTGGCGAAGCCGGCGGCTGCGGCGCCAGGACAGAACCGCAATGCTGATATTGGCCGTGATGATGAAGCAGGCTCCCAGCACCATGGTCCCGGTGATGGTCTCGTCGAGGAAGATGAAGCTGCCGGTCATGGCGATCGGCACATAAAGATAGTAGGCAACACTGGTGATGACCGGCGGCAGCTCAGAGCTGGATTTCACCCACAGGCTGTGACCGATTACCGTGCAGACCACCCCAAGTACGGCAAGTCGCCACCAGTCGCCGCCGTTCAACTCCCAGTTGCTGAAGCCAATCCCCGGCAGGAATACCAGACTGGCGAAGACGAACTGCCCCCAGGCCCGGCTCATGGTCGGAACACGAATGATCCGCTGATGGAGTAGCGGCAGACAGGCGTAGAGAAAGCCGCTGAAGATGCCCACCAGCATGCCCAGCGTCATCTGATCGCGCAGGTCGAAACTGGGCGCGATCAACACGACGCCCACGAAGCACAAAATCACCGCGCCCCATTCCACCACCCGGATAAGCTGCCCTTTGAGCAGCCAGTTCAGCAACAGGAGATGAATGCCGTAGGTCGAAATGGACAGCGCTGCGATGGAAGCGCTCGACATTTTTATGCTGATGAAATAAGTGAGCCAATGACAGCCGAAAGCGATGCCGATGTAGCCCAGCCCGAGCCACTCGTCGCGGCTCAATGAGCCGAGCTTGCCGCGCAACAGAATGAAAGGAGAAAGCAGGCCGACCGCGATCGCCAGGCGCACCAGGCCGATGGTTATTTCGTTGGCGTCCGTGGAACGGATCAGCAGAGGAACCAGAGACATGGACACCACCGCCAGCAGAGCGGTGATCAATAAGCGCGGCGTAATCTGACCCATAACAACATCCCGAAACAAGCGGGCCATCTTACGCGAGAAAAGGGGAATTTCAATTGCCGCGCCCGGAAGGAATACGGCAATTGTTTAGAAATATAGCGGGGATTCTCAGTCGATGACTTGCATCAGGAAGTAGTCATCCCAAAGCAGACTGTTCACCATTTTGTCGAGGCTTGCGGAAAGTGCCGCCTGCAGACCTTCGCTTTCCGGAACCGCAGCCCGACCAAACGCTGTGGTGTTGTACAAATCGCTGCCGGAACTCTTTTGGAGCTTGACCTTGCTGCGCACGGTGACCTGAATCTCACCGTTTTGCCTGGTGGCGTCCAGTTCTGTCAGCTCTCCGGTTAACACAAGTTTCTCGCCACTTTCGGCCAATGTTCCGCCACCACTTTTTATGCCCTGAACGAAGGCGGAACGAATCAGATCCGCAACCGGTTGTTCAGTTTGGTACTGCTGATCGCTCACGGCAATCAGGTGTGGGTTGTTTACAGCTCGCGAGTCCTCAAACCCGGCAATTTTCAGCGGCCCTCGGGGGATGGTACTGAAATCCACGTCATGCGCACCGGCATATTCGTAATCGATGGCGATGGTTTCCATAGCCGTCGCGCTTGCCACAGAAACCGACAAACCAATAGCTAACAAAAATTTACAAATCATAATCGACTCACTGATTCGTTATTGTTCGACGGATAATAACACCTAAGCGGGAGCGAACAACTCAAAGCGCCTCCGTCGCGTTGACGATCACAGCACGTGACCGGGGCACAGGGACAACCCATGTCTGTACAGCGCAAAGCCAAGCGGATAGACTTCAAAGCCAGTCTATCCCGAAGGTTTGAAGATCTGGCTAGTCCCAGACCCTCAGATTCTCCGCAGTTAGATTAAGATTATTCCAGTCCTTGAAGGCGATGATCAAAGAACAACTGACATAAGAACAACTGACAGTTGGCTCGCTTGTTCAGACTCCTTTTAACAAAGAAGATCCATTTTAATCAGCTGACCCCGGGCGTGATCTGAGATCGTTTTGCGACAGTGGTCAGGAACACTACCCAGCGAGGAGAGTGAATGATGAAGAAAACCTTTAAACCGGGAATAAAGCCCACGGGAAGCTGGCTTGCCCTGGCTCTCGGGGTAATGATCGCAGCACCGGGCTGCACTGTGGATGCGGCTTCCTACCCCGCCAAGAAATTGGAAAAGGATAAGGGCGACACGGTGGAGTGGAAGCATCTGGGCGGCAGCGCCTGGCACACTCGCTATTCGCCCGCCGACAAGATCACGGCGGAGAATTTCGGCCAGGTTGAAGAAGCCTGGGTTTGGGACGGTACCAGCTTCGACGCACGCAGCGGACGGGCAACCCCCAGCTATGTGGATGGCAAGCTGTTTACGGTCGCCGGTCCGCGTCGCCACGTGGTCGCCCTCGACCCGGCCAGCGGAGAGACCATCTGGTCCTACCGTGAACCCTCTACGCGCCGCTGGGAATACTCCATGCGCAAAGATTACGGCAAGGGCGTCGCCTACGCCGAAGTGGACGGCAAGGGCGTGGTCTACATTATCAGCCCGGGGTTCTTCCTGACGGCGCTGGATGCCGAAACCGGTGCACCGCTGAAAGGCTTTGGTCAGAAGGTGCCGATCGAGGGCTTCCCGGAAACCGGTGTGGTGGATCTGCTGAAGGATCTCGGCCACGAATACGACCCCTATGAAGGTCTCCCGCTCGACAGAGGTTATATCACCTCGTCTTCGCCACCCATCGTGGTCAACGGTGTTGTCATCGTGGGCAACTCCGCGGAGCAGGGTTACAACCAGTCGCGCATCGAAAATGTTCCTGGCGACATCCTCGCCTATGACGCCAAAACCGGCAAATTCCTGTGGAAGTTCAATGTGCTTCCGAAGCCCGGTGAGTTCGGTCACGAAACCTGGGAAAACGACGCCTGGAAATACACCGGTGACATCTCCTCCTGGGCGCCGCTGTCGGCCGATCCGGAGCGAGGCCTGGTGTTCATCCCTACCAATGGCGCGACCCTGGACTTCTACGGCGGCTTCCGCCCCGGTGACAACCTGTTCAGCACCAGCCTGATCGCGCTGGATGTGAAGACCGGCAAGCGTGTATGGCACTTCCAGACCGTGCACCACGACATCTGGAACTACGACAACCCCACCGCACCGGTGGTACTCGACGTGAAGCAGAACGGCAAAACCGTTCCCGCTGTTGTGCAGGTAACCAAGCAGGCCTTCGCCTACGCCTTCAATCGCGAAACCGGCGAGCCGCTGTGGCCGATCGTTGAAAAGCCCGTACCCGCTTCGAAGATTCCCGGGGAACAGCTTTCCAAGACCCAGCCTTTCCCGACCAAACCGGCACCCTACGACATGCAGGGTCTGACCCACGACGACCTGATCGACTTCACTCCGGAACTGCGCGCGAAAGCCATTGAAGCAGTATCCGAATATGAAATCGGTCCGCTGTTCAATCCTCCGCTGCACCGCGACAACGACATGGGCAAAAAAGGCTCACTGTGGTGTCCGGGCGACATCGGCGGTGTGAACATTGACGGTCCCGCTGCCGCGGATCCGGAGAGCGGTATTCTTTACGTGACCTCACGCAAAGGCTGCACTTCCCGCGTCATCGCTCCCGGTAAAGAACGCGATGCCATTCTGGACGAGCCCAGTGGCGCAACCATCGCCGACTATGCTGTGCTGCGCGGCCAAGGCGTTCGTGGTCCCGATGGTCTGCCGCTGTTCAAGCCGCCTTACAGCCGCATCACCGCGATCGATATGAATACCGGTGAGCATCTGTGGTGGATCCCCGTCGGCGAAACACCGGATCGGGTAAAGAACCATCCGAAGCTGAAAGGCATTGACGTGGGCAACACCGGAACCGGCCGTGCCGCACCGATGGTGGTGACCGAGAACCTGCTGATCTACGCCGGCCACGCCAGCGACGGCTCACCCGCCTTGTTCGCGGTGGACAAAAAGACTGGCGAGCAAGTGGGCAAGGTTCCCGCACCGGCGGAAACCCGCTACGGCATGATGACCTATGTCCACAACGGTCAGCAGTACATCGTCCTGCAGACCGGTAGCAAGCTGACGGCGATGGGCCTGCCCAGCGCCAAAGCCAAGAAGGTGGACGCCGGCGGCTACTGAGTTCGATCAAACAGATCGGACTGAACCGATAAAAAAAGGTCGAGTCTGTAATGGACTCGACCTTTTTTTTGGCGTTTACTCTGCTTTGCACTTACGGTCGACTGTTCAGCCACCATTCAGGGACGGACCCTGTATAATCTTGCCATCGCCCACGGAGCATCCTCGGGGGGAAGTACCCGGAGCTGACTGCCAGGAGTATCGGAGTAAATAAATGAATAAACTGAAAACATTCCTGCCCGCATCATTGATTTTGTCTGCCGCGTTGGCCAGCGTCGGCGCCTCAGCCGAAACCACCACTCAGGACGGCGTCTACACCAAAGCACAGGCGGAGCGCGGCAAGGCCGTTTACGAGCAACACTGCGCAGCCTGCCATGTGCCCGCATTCTATGAAGCCAAGATGCAGGTATGGAACAATCAGCCGGTGATCGCACTGTACGACACCATCAGCTTTTCCATGCCGGAAAGCGCCCCGGGTGGACTCGCGCTCCAGGAATACACAGATGTTCTCGCCTACATCTTTTCGCTGCTGGAATATCCAGCCGGCGACAAAGAGTTGAGCCACACTGACGGGTCCATGGATAGCATCATCATCAAGACGAAATAGGCAGCCCGACTCGAAGCGCGCTTAGCAAGCCCGGAAATAAAATGAAGACATAAAAAAAGCCCGCTGGTGATGCCAGCGGGCTTTTTTGTTTTCGACGCTTTGGTGACCTACAGCTCGTTTTCCGGCCAGGGCGCACCGCGATTCTTTTCGTTCACCGGCTTCTCTCCCTGCAGAACAAATTTCTGCAGTCGACGGCCATCGTAAGTTTCAGTGGTGTAGATGTTGCCCTTGGAATCAGTGGCAATACTGTGCACTGCGAAGAACAGGCCCGGCTGACGACCGCCATCACCGAAGGTGGTGAGGATGTCCAGCGAATCGCGCTCCAGAATGTGTACGCGGTGGTTCTGACCATCGGCCACGTAGATGTAACGCTGCTGGGGATCCTTGGAGAAGGCAATGTCCCACACAGAACCCTGGACCAGCGTTTCCGGCAGGATCTGCTTTTCGGTAACGAAAGTGCCGTCGGTTTTGAAGACCTGGATGCGGTCTGCGCCGCGGTCACAGACATAAACCAGACCATCTTTTGACGGCTCCGCACAGTGAACCGGACCGCGGAATTGCTTCGGCAGCGGCTCGCCGGGAGTGTAGGCCACTCGACCATCTTCCGGCTTGTTGCCGTAGGCGCCCCAGTAACGCTTGAACTCGCCGGTTTTTGAATCGAGCACCGCCACACGCTTGTTGGTGTAGCCATCAGCAATGTAAGCCTCGTTTGCTTTCGGGTCGATGGCAATTTCCGCCACGCGGCCGAAATGCTCTTTGCTGTTGCTGTCGACGCTTTGGCCCGGCTTGCCGATCTGCTTCAGGAATTTACCATCGCGGTTAAACACGAGCATGTGGGAGTCGCCACCGCCGTTGCCGCCGATCCAGATGTCGCCATTGGGGGCCACTTCAATACCGTGGTTGGAGGCCGGCCAGGTATAGCCTTCACCGGGACCGCCCCAGGCGTTGACCAGATTGCCCTCGGGATCGAATTCGAGAACCGGCGGTGCGGGCGCGCAACACTCACTGCCACCAAGCTTCAGACCGATTTCGCGACGATCCAGAAAGATATCATCCTGATCTCGATGAACGATGTAGACATGATCGCGGCCATCGACTGCGACGCCGATCACATTACCAAGAATCCAATGATTGGGCAGCGGCTTGGGCCAGAAAGGATCCACCTGGAAAGCGGGCGCTTTTTTGCCCTCGGCTGCGGCGGCCACCGCCTGTTGCTGCAGCTTCGACTGGCCGATGCCCAGCGCCATGATGGCGAAGACAAAGGTTGCTCCCCCGATCAGTTTCAAACGCGTCGTCATTATTATTACCCTCCCGCTAAGAGTTGAGGCTTTTGATGGCAAGCGCTCGAGTATACTCACTTGCACCGGGACAGTATACTCGGCGAACTTCGGGCCCGGTGCGCAGCAAGTGCCCGCCAGCATAATAAAAGCACGCGCCGAGTCGAGCTCGCGCCCTGAGAACCCCTGATATCAGTCCTCGCGGATCGGGCCGGCCGCGCCAAGAAAGCAGTACATTGAGATGACGCTCCCCGTTTTGAATTTAACACTCTTTAACAATCCTGCGCGTTTCTTAGCACCTTTGCTTTTCGCTTCGATTTGCCTGCTTGGCTTCGCCTCCCAGACAATCGCCCACGACATTCCCTCCCGGGTCACGCTGCACGCTTACGTCAAACCGGAAGGGGAGAAACTGAATGTACTCGTTCGGGCACCCATGGCAGCACTGGGGGAAATCGCCTTTCCCCAACGCGGGATGGGTTACCTGCACTTCGCCGAAGCGGATGCGGCGATTCAGGATGCAGCGCAGACTTATATTTCCCAGTCCTTGCGGCTCTACGAGAATGGCGAACGACTCGGCGGGGCACAGCTATCCGCCGTCCGGGTGGAACTGCCTTCGGACCGCTCTTTCACCAGCTTCGATGCCGCACTGGAGAAGGTGCTGAGTCCGCCACTGACCGACGAGGTGGATCTCTATTGGTCGCAGGGGGTTCTGGATGTTCTGGTCACCTATCCGATCAGGTCAGAAGATTCCAACTTTGCCTTCGAATCCGAGCTCAACCGTTTGGGAATGGAAACCAACACCGTGCTGCGCTTCGTACTGCCCAACGACGAAGAGCGGGTCTTCAACTACATGGGCAATCCGGGGCGGGTGGAGCTGGATCCGGGTCTGCTGCAGTCACTGTCTAGATTCACTGTGCTCGGTTTTTTCCACATCCTGGAAGGCCTTGATCACCTGCTGTTTCTGTTTTGCCTGATCATCCCAATGCGCAACATTCGCGCGCTGATTCCGGTGGTAACGGCCTTCACCATCGCGCACTCCATTACCCTGCTCGGCTCGGCATTCGACATCACCCCCAACGTACCCTGGTTCGCCCCACTGATCGAAACCCTGATCGCGCTTTCGATCGTGTATATGGCTCTTGAGAATATTCTCGGAGCGCAGCTCCAGCGACGATGGCTGCTGACCTTTGGTTTCGGATTGGTACACGGCTTCGGGTTTTCTTTCCTGCTTGCGGACACCATGCAGTTTGCCGGCTCGCATCTGGTCACCTCTCTGCTGGCCTTCAATATCGGTGTGGAACTCGGACAGTTGCTGGTGCTGGTGATTACGGTGCCCGCTCTGGCATGGCTGTTCAGGATGATCAAGAATGAGAAACTGGGGATTATTCTGCTGTCGGCGTTCATCGCTCATAGCGCCTGGCATTGGATGACCGAGCGCGGCGCCAACTTCCTGCAGTATGATCTGCAGTGGCCGGTGTTCGATGCCTTGTTCTTTGCCGGGCTGATGCGCTGGACGATGTTGTTGATGATCGCAGCGGCTGTGGGCTGGGCTTTGCTTTGGGTATTTCGTCGGCTCGAATCGGCGGAGGCAGTTCAGATGGATGCCCTGGAGGCAAACGACAGCAAAGCGGCAGCTTCCTGATTGACCCTCGATCGAGTCAATCAAAAAAGCCCGCTGGCGATGCCGGCGGGCTTCTTTTGTCGCTCCTTTGAGGCGATGATCTACTTCTTGGGTTCGTACTTTCGCAACATTTGCTGGCGAACTTCCGCCCCATATACATTCCCTGCCGCATCGGCGGTCACACCTTCCGCGACATTGGTGCCGCGCGCCAAGCCGGTATTGGGATCGGGAATGAACGCTGTCACGAAGCCGTCTTTCGCGCTACCAATACGAATGCCGCGATACCAGCCAGGATTGCGATGCGGTCCGGTGTTGGATTCGGAATCCGCCGAATAGAGAACATCGTTCTTATCGATATACAGGCCACTCGGACGCCCAAACTGAGTCCAAGTATCCAGGTGATTCCCATCCTGGTCGAAGATCTGCAGTCGGGAATTGCCGCGGTCGCCAACGAAGAGTCGTCCCTGTGAATCCATCGCCAAAGCGTGAGGATCTCGGAATTCGCCGTTCTCGGCGCCGGTTTTTCCCCAGCTCTTGATGAATTTTCCGTTCTTATCGAATTTCACGATGCGGTTGTTGCCCTCGGAGCCGTGCCCATCGGCAACGAAGATGTCGCCATTGGGCGCGACGAGCACGTCGGATGGTCCGTCGAAAACGTCGGTACCTGTGCCCGCTTGGCCAGGCTTGCCCAGGCTCATCAGAAGTTCGCCATCGGGGCTGAACTTGTGAACCTGATGTCCCTTGCCGCCTTCACCGCGCGCATCGGTAATCCAGACATTGCCTTGCGGATCCACATGCAGGCCATGGGGCCAGACAATCATTCCGGCACCGAAGCTTTTGACCACCTCACCCTTGGGGCTGAGCAGCATGATCGGGTTCACCTCGGGGTTTTCCATGCAACTACCGACGTTGTCCCCGCAACGTTCGGCGACCCAGATGTGCTTTCCATCGGGCGCCACATAAACGCCACTGGTTGCACCCCATTCGCGGTCTCCCGGCAGATCCGCCCAGACGCCGGGAACGGTTCGGTAGGGATTTGGGGTCACGTTGGGGTTATCCAGCTGCGCGAAAGCGGGCAAGGCGAGCAGCATTCCAAGAGCCGCAATGCTCGTCAAACGCCGCTCTTTCCATGGCGAGTGGGACATGAGTGTTCCTCCGTTCTCTGTTTATTGTGGGAGTGCATTGTGGGAGTGGTTGGTACGATCTCGTCACGAACTCTAGCGAACTGGAGTGCGAAAGTCTTCAGGCATACCGTCGCTGCGGTACAAAAGAGCAGCATTTAGTAAGGCCGTCGAACAGTTGACCGAGATTAAGTGCTTGGTGCATTTTCCTCCGGCTCCGCAAGCGCCATTACAAAGGTTTACTAATTAGCCTTTCCCTGCGGATTGGGACATGAATATAATCCCTGCAATCCGCGAGGCATAATCGACTGCCGTGCGCGGCAGGAAGCGAGGAGTTGTTCGAAGACTCCTTAGATCAGGAATTTCTTAAAAAAATAAGATTCGGTACATACACGGGCAGCCAAGGCGAGGCAATCTCCTCTCATCTCGGTCCAGAGGGCTGCTGATGCCACGCAAGATCATCTTATCGGAGCTTCGGCCTTTTGCCGTTGTCTTGTAGTTAGTTCATTCGCCTGATTGACTACGCGAACAGACACAGCGAGGTGGAACAGCTCGGCGTCTCGGCACCGCAGTTTGCTTTCACTGACGAGGCAACCGTTTAAGTACTGGCTTTAGTATTGTACTGTTATCGAGGATCCATCCCAGTCGGAGGAACTTTGTTATGAAACGTAAAGCTTGGATAAGAACCGCATGTGCGACGGCGGCTGCGTCGGCGTCCATGCTGCTGGCAATGAGTGCCAGCGCAGAACAAATCAAGGTAAGGGACTTCGGTCTGATCGACCACCAGGGCGTTCAGCACCAACTGACTCGACTGGGATTTCATAAGGCACTGGTGATCATTTCCCAATCCAACAGCTGCCAGCAGAACATTGAAGAGCTGCACAAGTACAAACTGCTGCGCACCACTTGGGAACCGCTGGGCGTCAAGTTCCTGATGCTCAATTCCGACAAGAACGACACACTGAAGACCATTCGCACCAAAGCCTCCACCTTCGACATCGACTTCCCCATCATGTATGACGACAGTCAGCTGGTGGCGGAAACCCTGAACGTCAACAAGGCTGGTGAAATCCTGGTGATCGAGCCCAATAGCCTGCAGCTGCTGTATCGCGGTCCGCTCGACATGCCGGTGCCCCGCGACAAGACTGCCGCCGAAGCTGATACTCCGCTTGCCGACGCACTGTCCGCCGCGGTTGCCGGCGAACACGGCAAACACCAGACCGTGGTACGCGAAGTGAAGGCCGAAGGCTGTGACCTCACTTTCCCGGTCCGTCAGATGCACGCCAAGGCGGTGCCTGACTACGCCAAAGATGTAGCGCCGATCATCAAAGAGAATTGCGCAAACTGTCACGTCGAAGGCGGCATTGGCCCCTTCCCGATGAACAGCTACGAGATGGTTCGCGGCTGGGCACCGATGATGCGCGAAGTGGTCATGACCAAGCGCATGCCACCCGCCCAGGTTGATCCGTCAATCAACCATTTCGACAATGCCAACTACCTGGCCATCGACGATCAGCAGACTCTGATTCACTGGATCGACGCCGGCGCACCCCGCGGCAAAGCCAAGAAAGATCCACTGCATGATGTGAAGCCGATTGAAACCGAGTGGGATCTGGGCAAGCCCGACATGATCGTGGATGTGCCTGCCTTCGAAGTACCGGCCACTGGCGTGCTGGACTACTTCAACCACGTGATCAAGCTGGACTTCCCGGAAGACAAATACGTCAAAGCTGTACAGTTCATCCCTGGCGATGACCGCGTACTGCACCACCTGCTCGCCTACATCACTTCTCCGGAAAAGGAGAATGAAGTATTGAGCGAAGAGAACGTGCGCGACTTCCTGGAAGGTTACGCCCCCGGCAAAACGGAAGCGACCGTGTTCCCCGAGAACACCGGCGTGTTCATTCCCAAGGGCTTCAACCTGACCATGCAGATGCACTACACCACCTTCGGCAAGGCGGTTGTGGACAAGACTCGTATCGGTCTGTACTTCCACGATAAGAAGCCGGACTATAAATTCCTGACCAAGTCCGTGTCCTTCGGTGGCAACAACATCGTGCTGCGCCCGAACGAAGCCAACCACGCGATGAACAACAGCTATGTGTTCGAACACGACACCATGCTGTACGCCATGCGTCCGCACATGCATTACCGCGGCAAGGCATTCAAGTTCAGCGCGATTTTCCCGGATGGCCGTCGCGAGACGCTGATGAACGTCCCCAACTACAACTTCGCCTGGCAGCCGACCTATCGTCTGAGCAAGCCGATTTTCCTGCCGAAGGGTACTCGGGTTGTGAACGACGCCGTCTTCGACAACAGCCAGTACAACCCGGGTAACCCCGATCCGAACAATACCGTGACCGGCGGTCTGCAGAGCTGGGATGAGATGTTCATCGGCTACTACACCTATACCAACCTGGAAGATAACGCCAACAAGCAGCAGCTGACCAAGAAGTAGTTCGGAAAGCGGCTTGAGAAAAGGGGCTGCCGGCACACGGCAGCCCCTTTTTTTTATGACCGCTATAAGCGCTACCGTGCTCGCGAGGCCGATCGAAGGAAAAGCTATGTAAGCGCTCACTGCTCGCGTTGAAGGGCTATTGGGGAATTTGTATGATGACCTGCCCCGGGAACCTCTCGGTCGGTTTATAGGTGGTCGCCTGGAACCCCCTCAGTGTCGCTGCGAGCCCTGGCAGTGAGTAGCTGATAATAATGAACTTGCAGAGGCAAACGGTGCATCCCTGGCCGTTGTCCAGCCGCCTGCAACAGATATAGGCCCGCAAGATATAGGAAACTCCCATGCATTCAGTATTGATCGTCCTGTTCGGCATCGCCGGGATGTGTTTCGGATGGTTTGTCTATTCGAAATTTATTGCCGGCAAGATTTACCGACTCGACCCCGATTTCAAAACGCCTGCCCATGAACTTCAGGACGGGATCGACTACGTACCCACCAACAAAATGGTGCTTTGGGGTCATCACTTCACCTCGGTAGCCGGCGCGGCTCCCATCGTGGGCCCCGCCATCGCCGTTTACTGGGGCTGGGCACCGGCGCTCCTGTGGGTGGTATTCGGGACTATCTTCTTCGCCGGAGTTCACGACATGGGCGCGCTCTGGGCCAGCGCCCGACACAAGGGCAAGTCCATTGGTGCGCTATCAGAGTCGGTGATCGGTAAGCGAAGCCGATCGCTGTTCATGGTGGTGATATTCCTGGTGCTACTGATGGTGAACGCCGTATTCGGCGTGGTAATCGCCAACTCCTTCGTGGGCACCCCCACTGCGGTCCTGCCCGCCTGGGCGGCCATTGTGGTCGCATTGATCATCGGCCAGCTGATTCGCCGCGGCTTTAACCTCATCATGCTGTGCTTCTTTGGGGTGATCGCGCTGTATGTCACCGTCTGGCTCGGCAGCATGGTGCCGATGGAGCTGCCGGAAACCGTGTTCGGCATGGGTGAGAAACCGGCCTGGATCATTATCCTCTTCATTTACGCGGCTATCGCTTCCCTGCTACCCGTCTGGATGCTGTTGCAGCCTCGCGACTTCATCAATGGCGTTCAGCTGATTGTCGGTCTGGTGCTGCTCTACGGTGCGGTGTTCCTGTTCATGCCCGACGTGACCGCTCCTGCCTTCAACCCGCAGCTGGCTGAAGGCACTCCCAGCATCGTGCCGCTGTTGTTTGTGACCATCGCCTGTGGCGCCGTTTCGGGCTTTCACGGCATCGTCTCCTCCGGCACCAGCTCCAAGCAGCTGGACAAAGAGCCGGACGCGCGCTTCGTGGGTTACCTGGGCGCAGTAGGCGAAGGTTCGCTGGCACTGATTACCATCGTCGCCGTGAGTAGCGTGGCGCTGGCCGCCAGTCCGGAAGCCTGGCACGAGATCTACACGGGCCTGGGGGCGGGCAGCACCGGTGCGTTCATCGCGGGCGGATCGAACCTGGTGAACGCCGCCTGGGGCATTCCGGTCGCCTTCTCGCAGACACTCCTGGCGGTGATGGTGGTCCTGTTTGCGGGCACCACCATGGACTCCGGCGTGCGTCTGCAGCGCTACATTATTCAGGAATGGGGTGAGATCTATAACATCAAGTGGTTGAGCAACAGTGTGATCGCGACGCTGACTGCGGTCGGTCTGTGCCTGTGGCTGGCCTTCGGCGCCGGTTCCGCGCCCGGTGAAGGCGGAATGGAGATCTGGCCGCTGTTCGGTTCCACTAACCAGATTCTCGCCAGCCTCACGCTGCTGGTTCTAACGGTTCTGCTGATCAAGCTCGGCCGACCGGCATACTACACCGGCATCCCGATGGTGTTCGTGCTGAGCATGGCCTTCCTGGCGGGACTGATTCAGTTGGGCGAGTACTACCGTGCCGGCGAGTGGACCCTGGTGGTTATCGATACGCTGGTACTGATTGTGAGCGTAATGGTGATGCTAGAAGCGGTTTCCGTCATTCTGAAGCACCGCCGTGCAGCCCAGGCCGGCTCCGCCCCCGCCTCCACGGGCAGCTAAGCCCCATCGTTGTCGGCGCCTGCTCCGGCGCCTTCCCTTCGCTGACGCCCTGTGCAACCATTCCGGTTGGCAGGGCGTTCGCTTTTGAGCTCCCCTCAATCGTTCTCATTTCAACCAGCGAAAGCTGTTTCCCAGGGGGATGGGCCTGATGGGACACGCACACCATCATGCAAACGACTACAATCGCGCCTTCGCCATCGGCGTCGCGCTCAATGTGGCGTTCGTGGCCGTGGAAGTGGCGTATGGTCTGCTCGCCGATTCGCTGGCCCTGCTTGCAGACGCAGGTCATAACCTGAGCGACGTCTTCGCACTGCTGATCGCCTGGGGAGCCACTTATCTGGCCGGCAAGGCAGCCACGGACCGGCGGACCTATGGGTTGAAGCGATCCACCATACTGGCCTCACTGATCAGTACCTCGATGCTGTTGGTGGCACTGGGTGCGATCGGCTGGGAAGCCCTGCAGCGCTTTATGACACCGGCGCCGATCAATGGCACTACCGTGATCATCGTGGCGGCGGTCGGGGTTCTGATCAACGGCGCCACCGCCGCACTGTTCATGGCCGGGCGCAAGAGCGATCTGAATATCCGCGCGGCCTTCCAGCACATGGCGGCGGATGCCGGTATTTCGCTGGGGGTCGCGGTAGCGGGGGTCTTGATCCTGACCACCGGCTGGCTGTGGCTGGATCCAGCCATGAGCCTGCTGATTGCGGCAGTAATCTTCATCGGCACCTGGTCGCTGCTGCGCGACTCCCTGAATCTGGCCATGGACGCGGTACCGCCGGGCGTGGATCTGCCGGGGGTGCGGGATTGCCTGCTCGGGCAGGATTGGGTCATCGACATTCACGACCTTCATATCTGGGCGCTCAGTACGACGGAAACGGCGCTGACGGTGCACGTGGTGACTCATGACGAACAAGTGGACAACTATCGCCTCATTGCGCTGCAACAGTTGTTGCACGACGATTTCCATATCGAGCACGCAACCATTCAGGTTGAACACTGGGATGAAGAAACCAACTGCATGCTGAATCAGAATGCATGCCGATGAGATGTGAATATCGTAGTGTGCAGCGCTCGGATGCCAGCCAGTCAATGAATGTAAATTTCGCCGCAGGAGAAGTTCGGTAAATGCTCAGATTTTATGAGGTCAGCCGGGGGATCATCAAAGGAATCGACCCCGAGGGAAAAAGCATCACGGAAACCTTTCAGCGCGCCGACTGGATCGATGCCCACGAACCCAGTGACGAAGAAAGAACCCTGCTGGAAAAACTCGTGCACCCGGATCTGCCCGAGTCAGCGGAGATGGAGGAGATCGAGGCCTCCGCACGTTTCTTTGTGGACCCTGCTGGCATTCACGTGCATTCGCTGTTCCTCACTCACAGCGAAGGGCGCCACCATACTGTCTCCGTCGCCTCCATTTTGCAGCCTTCTCGCTTGATCACTATTCGCAACGATGAACCCGCGGATTTCCGTCTGCTGCGCATGCGCGCCCGACGGGGACAGATCGAAAGCCGGTCGCCCGCAGAGTTGCTGATCACCCTGTTGGGACAGAAAGTCGAGAATCTCGCCGACAGCCTCGAAGACATCCACCACCAACTGGAAAGGGCCAGTTACGTTGTGCTGGAAGAGGAAAACGCTGATCTCGAAGACGCCATCGATCTGCTGGCCAAGCTGGAAGACAGCAGTGGAAAGATTCGCCTTTGTCTGATGGACACTCAGCGGGCCATCGCCTTTTTGCAGCGGCACCTGAAAGACGGGATGGAACTCCAGGAAATGTGTCGGGAAGTGATGCGGGACATCGACACACTCATGTCGCACACCACGTTTCTGTTTGAAAAGATCAACTTCCTGATGGATTCCACTCAGGGCTTCATCAACATCCAGCAAAACCAGATCATCAAGATCTTCTCCATCGCCGCCGTGGTCTTTCTACCACCGACCTTGGTGGCGAGCATTTACGGCATGAACTTCGAGTTCATGCCGGAACTGGAATGGCTGCTCGGCTATCCGTGGGCGCTCGGCCTTATGGTGATTTCGGGGATTGCGCCGTATTTGCTGTTCAAGCGGAAGGGCTGGCTGTGAGGTGCAGGGTGGGAAGTATTTCACACCGGACAACCAACGCACACGAATCGAAGCAGCTGCCCCGTCATTGCGGCGCAGGCCGGAATCCATTTTGATCTGAACACCTCAGTGCCCGCCTTCATGGCTTCGGCCTGCCCGGAATGACACAGCAACGGGAAGGTCTCTATTGCTGCCCTTCTTCGGAACCATCCACTTCCCCCGGCCCCGGACGTTCAATGGCAGGCTCGGCCCGCTGCATGTCGGCCTGGTCTCGAGCGGCGGCCAGGGTGATCAGCGATTCCGCTGACATTGTTCGATTTTCGAAGAAGTTGTCGTCGATGTCGCCGAACACGTAAATGCGATCACCCTTTTTGATTTGCTGCACGCCGGTTTCGTCGAGTGGATCGTAGGCCAGCTCAGAGGTATCGACCTTGATTGTGTTGCCATCGCTTTGCACGGTGATGGTTTTATCCGAGACCTCTACCACTTCACCACGGGTGGAAAGGAAGGTGCCTTCCTGCTCCGCCTCCCGTTGCCGCTGCTGCGCCGCATAGGCGGGGTTTTCGTCGACGATGTAGTAGTAGGTAAAGTCGGTGGTGACGTAAATGTTATCGGCTTCAATCTCGCGCCGTTCGAACAAGCCCTTGTCAACAGTGCCACTGACAGTCACCTGTTGCCCTTCACTCAAGCGCTGGCCAATCTGATCCGCCCATTCCCAGTCTTCCAGATTCACGCTGACCTTGTCTTCGCCATAGTCAAGAATGAATCCTTCACCTTCGATGCTTTCGATGGTGCCACTCAGGATGACGGAGGCACCTTCCTCGTAACCTTGCAGGGCGGCCTGCTGTTCGCCGCCAGGCTGTTGCTGCTGGCTTTGTTGCTGCTCCTGCTGCGCTTGCTGCTTCTGTTGAGCCTCTTGCGTTTGCTCCTGCTGTGCCCAGCCGATCGTGGCCAGGGCGGTTGCTGACGCGAATACGAAGCCTCTGATGACGTTCCTGTTCATGCCTGCTCCTCCTGTTGAAGAATTTGCCTGAGCTTTACTCAAGCGAAGCAACCGCTATGCCACGAATCCGCGGTGCCCGGACTAGGGCTGGAGCAAAACTTTGATCGCGCCTTCCGCTTTCTTCTGGAAGATTTCATAAGCCTTCGGACCCTGTTCCAGCGGCCAGACATGGGTCGCCAGGTCCATGATGCCGAGCGGATCATTGTCGTCCATGACAAGCGGCATCAGGTCATCGATCCAGCGCTTTACGTTCGCCTGCCCCATGCGAATCTGCACCTGCTTGTCGAACAGCGTCATCATCGGCAGCGGATCCACCTGGCCACCATAGACACCGATGATCGACACGGTGCCACCGCGTCGCACGGCATCGATGGCCGTATACAAAGAGCTCAGCCGGTCCATGCCCGCTTTTTTGATCAGCACCTCGCTGACTGCATCCGGCAGCAGTCCGGCCATCTGCTGGGCCATTTTGCCCATGGGAGCGCCGTGGGCTTCCATGCCGACGGCGTCGATGACCGCGTCGGGTCCACGACCTTCAGTCAAGTCGCGAATTACCTTGGCAATGTCTGCGTGCTCGTTCAAGTCCAGCGTCTTGACGCCGTTGCGACGAGCCATTTCCAGGCGCTCAGGCACCAGATCCACCCCGATCACGCGAGCACCGCGAGTCTGGGCAATGCGCGCGCACATCTGGCCTATAGGGCCGAGGCCCAGTACGGCGACACTGCCTTCTTCGGGAATGTCGGCGTACTGCACCGCCTGCCAGGCGGTGGGCAATACGTCGGCCAGGTAGATGAAGCGCTCGTCCGGCGGCCCCTCCGGCACCTTGATGGGACCAAACTGCGCCTGGGGCACTCGCAGATATTCCGCTTGCCCGCCGGGCACTTCGCCGTAGAGCTTGGAGTAGCCGAAAATGGCCGCACCGCAGTCGTGCTCGTGAACCTGGGTGGTTTCGCATTGGGAGTAGAGGTGCTGGTCGCACATGAAGCAGTGACCGCAGGCGATGTTGAAGGGCACCACCACCCGGTCGCCTGGCTGAATGTGGGTCACGCCGCGACCCACTTCTTCGACGATGCCCATCGGCTCGTGGCCGAGAATGTCTCCGGGCGCCATGAAGGGCCCCAGCACTTCATAGAGGTGCAGGTCCGAGCCGCAGATGGCGGTGGTGGTTACCCGGATGATCGCATCGGTGTCTTCCTTGAGTATGGGATCGCTGACCGTGTCGTAGCGGACGTCGCGCTTACCGTGCCATGCCAGTGCCTTCATGTGCTGCTCTCCTGCCAATCCAATCGAGAGCAGAGGCTTTGCAAGATTGCGTCCAGGCGAGCGCTAGCGGCGCGTTTCTGCCGAGGCAGATTGCTGGTGGCCTACCGAGGAGGAAGCGGTGGCTGACGGATTGACGTTTAGTGCCATTTTCATGGATTCCGGTTTGCGCCGGCATGACGACAGGGGCGGCGAAGCGCCCTCTTTCGATTCACGATTTCACTATTCACGCAACTACGCGGACGCACGGACGAGCTTCGCGCCGGTGGGCGGGTGCTGTTTCGCAGTGACTAGCTACAGGGACGCAGCGGGACGGGATGGGGCCATGGCCAGCCCTTTTCGTTGATACGGACAGGAACGGAGAAACGGCGCCCGCTCACCCGCGCATTGCGGCATTCCTCACCCTTCCCATCGTTCGTCCCGAATCTCTTCCTCCCACTGGCGACTGGAGACTGGAGACCGACGACCGTCCGCCCGCCGCCCCACCGCATTCAGCCAGTTAACAAACAGGTACGCCGCCACCCCGATATACAGAAGCGCCGGAGGCACCCACATGATCAGACCCGCCAACTGCTGGTCCACCAGTGGTTCCATGCCCCAGATCCCGGCACTTTCGATATGTGATTCATAGAGTGGGCGGGCGGCGAAGGTGATCAGCGCGCCAAGAATGCTGCCCTGCAGGGCCATGGCGAACACGTAGAGGATTCGCATGCCGTTGCGAACGTGGTCTCTGGGACGAAGCCTGAGCACGGTGACCCAGAACAGCAGCGCGGAGATAAAAAAACCGAAGTGTTCGGCGATGTGGACCGCCTCGACCCGCACTGCCAGGTCGTACAGCGCGGGCAGATGCCACAGCCACAACACGCCGGTAGCCAGAAGCACCGCCAGCAGCGGCACGGTGGAACCGGATTCGCCGGTCAGGGCGCGACCGACGCCGTGCTCAAAACGGCCAAAACGCTGCCGCCATTGCAGCGGCAGTCCCCACAGAAAGGCCACGTCTGCGGCGCCAACCACCAGCAGCGGCGGCGCCACCAGGATCAGCAGCAGGTGCTGGGTCATGTGCAGTGAGAACAGACCGGCGGAGGCGGCATCAAGGGGTGAAATCAAAGCGGCGATCAGCACCAGGGTGCCCGCGTAGTAACTTGCGGCCTGGCGAACCGTAATTCCCCTGCCGATGCCGGCGCGGCGCCACAGGCCAAGCAAACCCCGTGAGTACCAGACCGTTGCGATTACCAGGGGAACGACAACGGCGGGATCGAAATCCCACTGGCGCCAGACCTCGGCAGGTGAATGCAGCTCGGTGCCATGCGCGAGCAGCGATGAAGCGCGGCCGGTGAGCACCACGCCCAAAAGCGCGGGCAGGCAAGACCTCCACCTCATTCCAGGCTCTCGAGATAGGCCGCCAGCGCGTTCAGGGTTTCGCCGTCGAACTCTTCCAACGTGGGCATCCGCACACCAGGTTTGAGAGCCTGGGCATTAACGATCCAGGCCTGCAGGCGGGCGCGGGTGTTTGGCATGATGCCGCCGATGGTCATGCGGCTGGCGAAGTGGGTGAGGTCCGGTGCCACCTGGCCGCGCGCCTTGGTGCCGCGGATGCTATGGCACAAGGCGCAGGCATAGCCTTCGAAAGCCTCGCGGCCCTTCACCAGTTTCGGATCGGTGACCGGCGCAGCCGGCTCTCGCTGGCGGGCCGCCCAGGCCTGATATTCCTCCGGCGGCTGAGCCACCACCACGAACCGCATGTGGGCGTGCTGCACACCGCAGTACTCGGCACACTCGCCCCGGTAGACTCCCGGCTCCTCAGCTTCCACGATCAGCGCGTTAGTGTGGCCGGGAATCGCATCGATTTTGCCGTGCAGCTTGGGGATCCAGAAGCTGTGAATCACATCCGAGGAGATGAGCTCGATGCGCACCGGCTGACCTACCGGGATGTGAATCTCATTGGCGGTGGAAAAGCGTTGCGGCAGGTCGTCATAGAGATAATCCACCTCCCACCACCACTGGTGAGCGGTCACTTTCACCGCCAGGGCCGGTTCCTCGCGGTCGCCGGGCAGCATATTCAGGGTGACCACGGTGACGACGAAGAGGCTGGTCAGCACGGTCACCGGCAGCGCCACGCCGCCCCACAGGATCCAGCCCTTGCCGCCATCCACATCGATGGGCATATGCTCTTCGAGCCGGCCGCGGCGACGCAGGGCACCCCAGACCACCAGCACCGCCATGCCGATGATCAGCACACTCATCAACACCACCAGCACCCAGCCGAGGTTGGCCAGCCAGCCGGCCTGGACGCCGGCGGGATCGAAGATGTTGAAAGGGAAGTCGAAGAGATTTTCCAGGGTCTTCATCGACTAGCTCCCTGTCGTCGGCATGACTGGATTTTCGGGCGGCTTCTTCGGTTCCAATGGCGTGCCGAGAGACTGGATGTAGGCGGTGAGCTTCCAGATCTGTTCCTGCGGCAGCTTCGGACCCCAGGCCGGCATGCCGTGGGGGCGGCCCTCGGCGATGGAATTGTAGATGTCCTGGTCCTTGCCGCCGTACAGCCAGGTCTCGTCGCGCAGGCTCGGCCCCATGCCCCCGCCCGCACGGCCGCCGTGGCAGCCGTAGCAGTTGTACCAGACGAATAGGCGCCGTCCCTCGGTCAGCACGTTCTGCTCCATCGGAAAAGGATTGTTGGCCTTGGGAATCGGCCGGTCGGGGCCCGGTTGCGGCCCCAGCAGCTTGCCGGTGACCTCCTTGCCCGTCACTTCCGGCAGTGCCCCGGCGGGTGCCGGTTCCGCCTCCCTGCGCTCACAGGCGGCGAGAAGGGTCAGCACCAGCAGCGCCGAGAGCGACATCCATTCCTTTGTGCGCTTCATTGGGCTTTCTCCAGCTTCGCTTGCTCAGTCATTGGCGACGCATTGCCGTCGGGTCCGGCGCCGCTGTGGTAAACACCAAGGGCGGCCAGTACCAGAACCGTGATCAGGGGAAACAGCCAGATGCGTCCGTCACTTGGCATGGCCGCCCGTCTCCCCGACCACACTATTGCGCCTGCGCGGCGACGGTCTCGCCGGCAGCGGCTTCGGTGTCCGCCTGCGCGGCGGATTCGGGCAGCGCAAATACATAAACCGTGCTCCCGGCGGTGGTGACCTGCTTCAGGTCGGCAGCGGCTCCGGTAGTCCCGAGGGCGGCAGTAGGGTCGGAAGCCGAGATCAGGTCGAAGGCATTTGCCCCCACCCAGCCGCCAATCCCCGCATACACGGCGACGTATTGACGACCATCCGAGCCCGTAAAGGTCATGGGGTTGCTGACGATCCCCGACGAGACTTTGAACTTCCAGAGCACCTCGCCGCTACGCGCATCCGCCGCTTTGAACCAGCCGTCGGTGGTACCGTAGAAAACCAGATCGCCGGCGGTGGCCAACACCCCGGACTGCAGGGGATATTTCTCTTTGATGCCCCAGACCTGCTTGGCCTGAATCGGGTCCCAGGCAATCAGTTCGCCGCGGTTTTCGCCGGGCCCCGGGTACATCAGGACGTCCGCCCCAAGGTAAGGCGTGCCGGCAATGTAGTTGGCTTCGATCGCACCATAGTTCATGCAGAAGTTATGGGCCGGGATATACAGCAGCCCGGTACGGGGGGAGACCGCCGAAGGAAATACCTCCTTGGCGCCGGTCGAAGACGGGCAGATATCGTAGGTGGTCTGCCCCATATGAGTCCGCTTACTCTCGTCGATCTGCGGCAGCCCGGTATCCAGGTCGTAGCCGGTAGCCCAATTGGTCGGTGGATGGAATTTTTCCGCCGACAGCAGCTGCCCGGTCTCCCGGTCGAGGACGAAGACAAAGCCGGTGCGGCCCGGATGGATCAGCAGCTTGCGCATCTCGCCGTTCCAGGGCATGTCCACCAAAATGTTCTCCATAATCTCGTCGTAGTCCCAGGCGTCGTGGGGAACGAGCTGGTATGCCCAGCGGGCCTCGCCGGTGTCCGGGTCACGGGCGATGATGGAGATCGACCACTTGTTGTCGCCGGGGCGCATGTCTGGATTCCAGACTCCGGGGTTGCCAGTGCCGTAGTAAAAGAGATCCAGCTCCGGGTCATAGGAAATCCAGCCCCAGACCGTTGAGCCGCCCAGCTGCCACTGCTCCGGCGGCCAGGTTTTTACGCCGAGGTCTTTGCCCTGATCCTTGGGATAAAAAGGTTTGAAGTTCGGATTTGCCATCAGGGTCTCTTCATCGGGACCGGTGTTATAGGCCGTCCAAACCACCTCGCCGGTATCCAGATCGAGGCCTTTTACCCAGCCACGCACCCCCAGTTCGGCGCCGCTATTGCCAGTGATCACCTTGTCCTTGACGATGAGCGGGGCCATGGTGAGTGTCATCCCCTCGTTCACATTGCCCACTTTCGTTTTCCAGATTTCCTTGCCGGTTTGCGCGTTTACCGCCACCACGTGGTTGTCGAGGGTGTTGTAGACGATCTTGCCGTCGGCGTACGAAGCGCCTCGATTGACCACATCACAACACGCTTTGCCCACCGCGGTGGGGTCGGGCGCCGGGTCGTATTTCCACTTCAGCGCAAAGCCCGGCTTTGAGATATCGAAGGCCAGCAGAAAATTCGGGAAGGGGGTCACCACGTACATAGTGTCATCCACCACCAGCGGTTGCCCCTCGTGACCGCGATTGATTCCGGTAGACCAGTTGCTCACGGACTCCAGTCTGGTGACATTCCCGGCATTGATCTGGTCGAGTTGACTGTAACGCGAGTTGGCCGAGTCCAGCGCTGGCAGCCACCATTTGCCGACCGGGCCGGCAGCATCGGTTCTGGGAATGCGCATCTCGCTGCCTTCTGCGGTGACAAACTCCACCGGGCCCTGCGCACTTGCAAAAGCGCTCAGCAGCATTGCGGCGAAAACCGTCGAATACATTGCCCTCATTGTTGTTCAGCTCCTTGGATGATTGCTCAGATTTCCGGTCCGCTTCACTTCACTTCACTTCACTTCACTCTACTCAAGTGTGTAGAGGTAGGCCGCGATATCCCGTGCCTGTTGCTCACTGACGCCCAGGTGCGGCATCGCCGTTCCCGGCTCGAATTGGTGCGGATCCATGATCCACTGAATGAGATTCGATGCCGAATTGGGCACCTCGCCGGCAATGTACGAACGCCGGGACCAGAACATCAGCGGCGGCCCTACCACGCCCTCCGCTTCGTCGATGCCGGGAATGGTGTGGCAGGCGCCGCAACCGATTTCCTCGATGGCGGCTGCTCCACGCAAAGGATCGCCCCCGAGTACGCTTACCTGAGGGATTTCGGAGCGCCCGCCTTCACATGCGCCCAGTAGCAGCAGCGTCATCGCCACCAGACCCGCGCCAACGAGTTTTGACTTCAAATCGTGCGAACGCATGGATCCACCACAAAAGGCAACACGGAAAAATACAGAATGTTCAGCAATAGAAAGCTGCTGACGAAAACGCCGAAGATGGAGACGAACTGAACGCGGCTCCAGCCTTCCACGCGAGTGATGCTCTGCCCGTGGAAGCGTTCTCTGAAGACCCGCCAAGCCGTTATGATTGCGGACGCCGCTGTGACGATTGCAGCCGCCGAAAGGAGGACCAGGGCAATCCAGGCCCAGGGTTGCAGGTCGGCTGCTCCGGCCGCACAGTGACGACCGATGATGGAAACCCCGATGATCTCGTGCAGCAGCCAGGCAACTGGTGCGGCAAAGACGCCGAAGGCCAGCCGCCGATTGGTGCGCTTATCAGACTTCGGGACTTCTTCGTGAATCGCACGAGTCATCAATTCCCTCCGTAGAAGTGCGGCGACAGATAAATGATCGAAACGATAAAGATCCACACCACATCGACGAAGTGCCAGTACAGCACCGCATTCTTTACCGCCAGATGCCGCTCCTTGTTGAAGTGTCCCGCCAGGCCGCGAGCGAAGACGAAGGTCAGCATCAACATGCCGACGATCACGTGCGCCAGATGTAAGGAAGTAATGGTGTAAAAAACCGAACCGTAGGCGTGATCGGTGGGCAACAGCTCTTTCAGTTTGTGCTGATATTCGATGTACTGAACACCCAGGAACGCAATACCCAGCAAGAGAGTGAGACCGAGGCCCACATTGAGCCGACCAAGATTGCCGTGCTCCTTGATGCCACGCTCGGCCCAGCTGGCGACAAAACTGCTTGTCAGCAGAATTGCGAGAAGAATCAGCGCGTAGCTGTACGAGGGATCTTTTTCCAGCGGCCATTGCGTTCTGGACGCCATCAGATAGAAGTAAGCAAAAAACAACAATGCAAACAGCATCGCCTCGGTGCCGATAAACAGCCACATCCCCCAAATGCCACGCCCGCGCTCATGGGGGCGGGTGGTCGGCGGATAGACATCCTGCATGCTGCCGGGCACCACGCTCATGCAATCAACTCCTTGTCCTTCGGCCACATCCAGTAGGCAATGGCTATCGCTGTGGCCACAGCAAAGCCCAGCGCCAGCCACAGCAGTTTGAAGAGCAGGGCCAGACAAAGCCCGAACAGCGCGAGTCCGGTAACCAGCGGAACAACGGTTTCGCCGGGCATCCGGGCCACAAAGCCATCGTGAGCATCCACGCCGGTAGTGGCCAGGGTCTGCTTGCCATCGTCGAGTACGCGCCGGTTTTCCGGATCGTCCTCTTCCTTATGTTCATCCCAGAGCGGGTGCCGACTTGCCACGGTCGGAATGCGCTCTACACCGTAGATCGGCGGTGGCGAAGTAGAGCTCCACTCCAGCGTGTCCGCGTTCCAGGGGTTGTTGCCGGCAGGCAGACCGTACTTGCGGCTGTAGAAAAAGTTGAAGATGCCGATCAGCACACCGATGACGAAAATCCCCGCACCTACGGTGGTAATGAAATTCGCCACAGTCCAGCCGGACGCGGCGCTGTAGGTAAATATCCGCCGTGGCATGCCGAGAAAGCCAGTGATATGCATGGTGAAAAAGCCCACCAGCATGCCCGTAAACATCAGACCGAAGTTCCAGCGGGCAAGTCGTTCATTCATGATGCGACCCGTCATCTTCGGCAACCAGTAATAGAGGGCCGCGAACACCGGAAAGACGTTTGCGCCGATCAAGACAAAGTGAATGTGTCCGACCACGAAGTAGGTGTCGTGCAACTGCCAATCGAAGGGGATCACCGCGGTCATCACACCGCTCAGGCCGCCGATGACGATAAGAATGATGAAGCCGAGCGCAAACAGCATCGGCGCTTTCAACACGGGTCGCCCGGTCCAGATCGTCGCCACCCAGGCGAAAACCTGAATCGTCGTGAATATCGAGATGGTCATACTGGCACCGCTGAAGAATCCCATCGAAACCTGCGGTAAGCCCGTGGTGAACATGTGGTGCACCCAGACGCCGAAACCGACCAACCCCGTCAGCACTGTCGCCAAGGCAACCCAGGTATAGCCAACGATCGGTCGCCGGCAAAACACCGGCAAGACCATCGAAATCATTCCAGTGGCGGGAAGAAAAATGATGTACACCCAGGGATGACCGAAAAACCAGAAAAGCTGCAGCCATAGCAGTGGATCACCGGCGGCACCGGAGTCATAAAAGTGGAACCCCCACAGGCGGTCCAACTCAAGAAGCACCAGTGCCGCAGTCAGTGCTGGCAAAGAAAATACGATGACGAACTGTGTCGTCGAGGTACTCCAGAGAAACAGCGGCATCCGGTCCACGGACATGCCGGGTGCGCGCAGCCGGAAGATGGTGGCGATCAGGTTGATTGCGCCCGCCGTGGTGGACACGGTCAGCAGCATCAGCGAAAACGCAAAGAAATCCATCCCGATGGTGGGCGAGTAGAAATCATTGGTAAACGGCACGTAGGCGAACCAGCCACCGCGCGGTGCACTTCCCAGTAAGGGTGAGATGTAGAGCAGCACACCGGAAAACAGGAATGTCCAGTAGGTAAAGGCGTTCAGCCGCGGAAAGGCCATATCCCTTGCACCGATCAACATTGGCACAAGGTAGTTGGCAAAACCGGAAAGAATCGGCGCGGCATACCAGAAAATCATCGTGGTGCCGTGCATGGTCATGATCTGGTTGTAGGCTTCGGCGGAGAGAAAGTCGACGTTGGGTCCGATCAGCTGGATGCGCATCAACACCGCTTCCAGCCCGGCGATCAGCAGGAAGGCGATCGCGGTGACTATGTAACGCTTGCCGATTTTCTTGTGATCGATGGTCGCCAGCTTGCCATAGATGTTGGGCGGGTCAGACCATATCTCCGTGAGACGATCATGCAGCGTGGCGCTTTCCGCCATCCGGTGGCTCCTTGTCAGTACTTGACGCAGCCCCAGGGGGTTTTACCTGACTTGGAGCTGCCGAGACTCTCCTGCGATGGTCACAGTGCGGAGCAACTTCCATGCCCGGCCAAGCACAGCTACAGACGCCATTGTCGTGCGCGGTGACGCGAAGAGAATTGTTGAGCTGTAATCTTTGCAAGGAAGAAAGCGGCGAATTACAAGAGATCTCTACAAGCTCGATTCAGGTGGGCCCGCAACAAAACGGATAACATCGATTGGTTTCTCGGTCCCTTGTGTCTCATGCCGGAACACTTGGCGCTCCAGCGGCTCGAACGGTCTGCCTGCGCCAAAGAAGAAGATGGGAAGTATCGGACACCTGCTCGAAAGACACTTACTCAAGAGAGGGATCTACTCAAGAGACGCTCAGCTCAACAGACGCTTAACTCAAGAGACGCTTAACTTAAGAGATAAGGCATGGAACTTCGCGGTGTAATTCCTGTTTGGCTATGCACGCTTCTCATGAGTGTCGGCGCGTTGCCGGTGCTTGCGGCCGACGCCGCCACGCGAACAGATATCGCTGGTAGCCATCCGCCCGCCTTGCGGGTCTGTGCCGATCCCAATAACCTGCCATTCAGCAATCGCCAGGAAGAAGGATTCGAAAACCGTTTGGTTGAGCTGATCAGCGAAGCACTCGATCGCAAGCTCGAATACACCTGGTGGCCGCAACGTCGCGGCTTTCTTCGCAACACACTCTATGCGGGAAAATGCGATCTGGTTGCCGGCATGCCCAGCAGCCACGAAATGGTGCTCACCACGCGCGCCTATTACCGCTCCAGCTACATCTTTCTACAACGACGGGGCAGTGAGCCACGGGTGCAGTCATTCGACGATCAGGGCCTGCGTGAGATGAAAGTCGGCGTCCACCTGATTGGCGACGATGGCATGAACAGTCCCCCCGCACACGCACTCGGTCGCCGGGGCATTATCAACAACGTGGTGGGCTTCAGTGTTTACGGCGACTACAGCAAGGCCAATCCGCCAGCCCGGCTGGTGGAGGCGGTCGCTGAC
This sequence comes from Proteobacteria bacterium 005FR1, assembly GCA_026192395.1. Taxonomy (GTDB): domain Bacteria; phylum Pseudomonadota; class Gammaproteobacteria; order Pseudomonadales; family Cellvibrionaceae; genus WACF01. The sequence goes on along the minus strand of WACF01000001.1, from coordinate 3,116,599 downwards.
GGCAGGGTGGATGTCGCGGTGGTCTGGGGTCCGCTCGGCGGCTACTTCGCCGACCGCCAGCAGGTTCCGCTGACTGTTACGCCGGTCTCCCCCCTCGTGGACATTCCGGCGTTGTCCTATGTCTTCAGCATCTCGATGGCCGTGCGCCTGGACGATCACGAACTCAAGGCGGAGTTGGACGACGTCTTGTTCAGCCACAAAAGTGAGATACGCGCGATTCTGGACGAATTCAATGTGCCGACTCTTTGATCCAAGCTACCTTGGCCGAATACAGGTTAGCCGAATACAGGTTAGCCGAGGGCACGCGATACTGCTCAGGCGGGCGATGCTGATTTTGTTGATGCTAGGCGCGGCGTTCACGACCTCGGTCGCGCACGCCAGGGATACCGGACTGATCTTCGTCAGCAACGAAAAAAGCCACGACATCTCAGTACTGGACCCGGATAGCCTCGAAGTAATCAAAACAATTCCGACTTCGCGCCGCCCCCGCGACATGAATTTCAACCGCGAGCGCAACAAGATCTACGTTGCCTGCGGCGATGATGATGTCATCGATGTAATCGACATCGCCACTCTCAGGGTGGAAAAGCATATCGCTACCGGGCCCAGCCCCGAAGCGTTCGAGCTTGGCCCGGACGGAAAGCAACTCTGGGTATCCAACGAGAGCAATGCCACCGTCGGCTTCATTGATCTTGCCACTGGTGAAATGGCCTATGAACTGGCAACCGGCCCCGAGCCCGAAGGCGTAACCCTGAGCCCCGATGGCAAGACCTTATATGTCACTTCTGAAATCGCCGACATGGTTCATGTGGTGGACGTCGCTAGTCGCACCATCATCGCCAATGTGCTCATTGGTACCCGACCCCGGCGCACGGTGGTGTCGCCGGACGGCTCCGAGCTATGGGCGACGGCGGAACTGTCCGGCGAGGTTTATATCATCCGCCGCGAGGACAATCAGATCGACGAAGCCATTTCCTTTCTCCCGCCGGGGATGCGCATCGCCGACGTCACGCCGGTGGGCATTGCCACATCGCCCGACGGGAGAACCATGGCGGTCACCCTCGGTAACGCCAATCACGTGGCAATGGTGGATATCGCCAGCCGCAAGATCGAAGACTACATTCTGGTCGGCAGCCGTCCCTGGGAGGCGGCCTACAGCCGCGATGGAAAGCGATTGTTCGTCGCCAATGGCATGTCCGATGATCTCACTGTTATCGATGCGCAAAGCGGCCGCGTGATCAGGTCGGTGGCGGTTGGACAGATCCCCTACGGCATTCTGATCGACGACTGAATTCGCGACAACGGCAACGGAGCTCGCTTTGTCAAAGCAATTGCACCGACGAAGACTACATGAACAGATTCAGCGGAATTTACTGCACCTGCTGACAGCGCTTGTACTACTCGTCGCGCCCGGGGCTTTCGCTGACAGCGCAGAGAGAATAACGATTGGCTATCTGGATCTCGCCGAGGATCCACGCTATGCCGAACGAAGCGCCTACGCGCGCATCCAGCTGCGCTCGCAGAGCCGCCCGCTTCCGGGTGCGAAGGTGGCGGTGGATGAAGCCAATCAGGTTGGCCAATTTCTCGGCCTTAGCTTCGAGCTGGAACACTTTCGCGGCCGCGATCTGGATGACGTCTTGGCGAAGTTATCCAGTTGGGCTGACGATGGTGAGGTTCGCTTTGTCCTGCTCGATTTGCCCGCTGAACTGACCGCTGAGCTGGCCGCTAAAAGTCGTAATAAAGAGTCGCTGCTGTTCAACATCAGCGCACCCCAGAATTCACTCCGGGGCTCCGACTGTCAGCCGCAGCTGATGCACACACATCCCAGTTACGCCATGCTGACCGATGCACTGGTGCAGTATCTGGTATCAAGAAACTGGCGTGAACTGTATGCGCTCCAGGGCGAGCTGGCTGCGGACGCGGAATGGACCAGCGCTCTGCGCCACTCCGCCAAGCGTTTTGGAGCGGAGCTGGTGGCGGTGCGCCCCTTCCGGCTCGGCAACGATCCGCGACAGCGCGAGCGCAATAACATTGCGCTGCTGACCGCCGGCGAATCCTACGATGTGGTGATCGTGGCGGACACTGAAGGGGAGTTCGGGCGTTATGTACCTTACCAAACCAAGGCGCCCCGTCCGGTTGCCGGCACTACCGGACTGGTACCGCAGGCGTGGAGCTGGGTGTGGGAGCGACATGGCGCGCCGCAGCTCAATGAGCGTTTTTTCGCACTGGCAAAGCGCGAAATGCACTCGGCCGATTGGGCCGCCTGGGTAGCGGTGAAAGCGATCGCGCAGGCGGCCGTGCGAACCCGCTCTACCGAGTTTGCGAAGCTCGCCGCCTTTCTACACAGCGAAGAGCTGAATCTGGATGGTGGCAAGGGTCCCGCGCTGAGTTTCCGTGCCTGGGACAATCAGCTTCGCCAGCCGATCTTGCTGGCCACGCACGACGCGGTGATCGCCCGTGCGCCCGTCGACGGTTTTCTGCATCCGCGCAATACGCTCGACAGTCTCGGTGCGGATGCCGGCGAAAGCGACTGTGACATGAAGAGGTAATTGGCAATGGCTGTATCCGTAGCAGATAACCCGGTTTTGCACATCGAGCGCCTCGGTAAACGCTTCGGAAGTCTTCGCGCGGTCGATGAGCTGAGTCTGGAAGTACGGGCCGGAGAGTTTGTTGTTCTGCTCGGCCCCAACGGCGCGGGCAAAACCACCCTGTTCCAGATGCTCACCGGTTTGTTTGCTCCTGACCACGGAACAGCTCTCATCGCCGGGAACGACATTCGCCGTCATGGCACTGCGGCTTTGGCTGCCCTCGGCGTGGTATTTCAACAACCCACAGCGGACAGAGACCGAAGCGTGCTCGCCAACCTGCGCTTTCACGCCCGACTGCATGGCATGCCTGCGTCACGCCGCGAAACGAGGATTGCCGAAGCGCTCGACGCCGTGGGTCTTACTGATCGCGCTCGCGACCGACTCGGCACGCTCAGCGGCGGCAATCAGCGTCGCGTGGAAGTCGCCCGGGCGCTGTTGCACGAACCGAAACTGCTGCTGATGGATGAGGCCTCAGTCGGACTCGACCCCGCCAGTCGCGCGGATCTGTTGCAACGCGTGCTTGATCAGTGCCGTCATCGCGGTCTGGCCTGCCTGTGGGCCACTCATCTGGTGGACGAGGCCAGCGAGGCTGATCGGGTGGTGGTGATGGACGCCGGGCGAATCATTGCCGACGCCAGCCCGGAACGACTGCAAGACCAAGCCCGCAGCACGACACTGGCCGACGCCTTCATCGCCCTCACCAGAGACAAGCCCGCCATGAGGATGTCGGCGTGAGCCCCTCGCATACCCTGCAGGCCTTCGCCGCTATCAGCGCGAGGGAATTCGAGCGCTTCGTGCACCAGCGCGGGCGCTTGCTGTCATCGCTGGTACGGCCGCTGTTGTGGCTGGCGGTATTCGCCGCCGGTTTTCAAAATGTATTCGGCGTTTCCATCGTCCCGCCCTACCAGACCTATGTAACCTACCAGGTTTACGTATTGCCCGGCCTGGCGGGCATGATTCTGCTGTTTCAGGGCATGCAGTCGTCCCTGTCGATGGTCTACGACCGGGAAATGGGGATGATGCGGCTTCTGCTCACCGCGCCGCTGCCGCGCTGGTATCTGCTGCTGGCCAAGCTGACCGCCGGCACACTGCTGTCCACCGCACAGGTCTATGGCTTTCTACTGGTTGCCTGGTTGCTGGGCGTGTCCTTTCCGGCGCTCGGCTGGCTGACCATTCTGCCGGCTCTGGTACTTGGCGGCCTGATGCTGGGCGCACTGGGATTGCTGCTTTCCGTTTACATCCGGCAACTTGAAAATTTTGCCGGCACGATGAATTTCGTGATCTTCCCGATGTTCTTCATGTCCTCTGCGCTATATCCGCTGTGGCGTTTGCAGGAGTCGGCGGCGGAGCCTGTCTACCAGCTCGCCACCTTCAATCCCTTCACCCAAGTGGTCGAGCTGATTCGCTTCGCCGCCTACGGCCAGGTCAATGAGGTCGCTGTGGCCGCTGTGCTGGGATGGCTGGTGATCTTCTTTGCGACGGCGGTGTGGGGCTACGATCCACAGCGCGGCTTGATGCGTCGCGTGAGACCCGCCGCCTAGCAAGGCAACCCGCCAATCAGCGGGTTGCCAGGTCGATATAGAGCATCTTGTTTTCCTGCAGTACCGGCACCAGCAAACGCTCGCGCTTCGCGTCGAAGCCAATTTGTGCGGGGGAGGGGATATCGCTGGCGAGGACTTCCACCGAGCCATCCTGCTGCACTCGATAAACCTCCTTGCCGCCCCAGCTGGTAACGACGAAGGAACCGTCGGGCAGTTCGATCAGGCCGTCCAGTTTCGGCTTGGGCACTCTCGCAAAAGGCTCACGTTCGCCATCCATTGTCAGCCGGTAGACGGTATTGGCATGAGCGGCGAAGGGTGTGACCAGCAGATCCTTTCCGTGGGTGATCAGACCATCCGGCCGATCGTACTCGGTGCCTTTCGCAATCAGTTCCGCCTGGCCGTTGCTGATCCTGTAGATCGCACCGGGATGTTTTGCCGTTTCAGTGCCGGTGTCGGTGACATAGATCGTGCCGTCCGCCGCCACCGCAGGATCGTTGAGCATGTACGAGTCCGGAATCGGCACCTCGCGCACTGGGTCGCCCGTGACGCGGTCGAAGAAGCGCACGGTGTGAATATCGGCTACCACCAGATGCTGATCGGTCAGCACCATTCCCTTCGGCCCGTTCAGGGTGATGTTGCGCTTGCCGCCGTCGATCCATTTCAGTTCCGCGATCTCGCCACTGGGCAGCACTTTGGAGATGAAACCGTTGTCGTCGATCGCGGTGAGTCCGCCGTTGATATTCGATACCAGGTAAGTGTCGGTTCTGTCGTCCCACACCGCGGTTTCCGGAGCCTGAAACTGCCCTTTGCCGATGGTCTTCGCGTCCTGCGGCTTTTTCTTGGGTTTGGCCTCGCCCAGGCGCAATCCGGGGCCGCCGTAGGCGCGGAACTCCGACTGGCTGAGGCTGCCGTCGTTGTCGTTGTCAGCTCGCTGCCAGTTCTGCATCAGCCGGGTCAGGCCGGCGGCAGCCGCTTCACCGCGGTTGATTTGCCCGTCGCCATTTTTGTCCACTTCGGCAAATGTTTTTCGTTGCGGGCTCTGCGCAGAGGCCTGAGGTCTGTTGCGCTGCGACTCGCCAGAGCTGATAACGCCACAGACAATGCGATCGCCAGTGCCGCCACCAGTGTCGGTGTAATAATCGTCGGCCTTGGCGTGAATGATCAGTGAACTGCCGTCGGGATCCAGCAATGATTGCTTGTCGAGAGCGACACGGCTTGTCTGCCAGGTGTAGGGCGCAGAGCGGCCATCCTGGCCAACGCTGATCATCGGCATGTCACCGGCGTGGGGGCCGTCCGTGTCGAGGAAGCCATGGCTGCGGTCGTCCGGGGAAAAGTGCGGCCCTGCGGTTTTGAAATCCGGCGGTTCACAGGCGCCCTTGGAATGAATATGGACCCCGTGCTTGCCCTGAGAGAGGCCGGAGAGCTGAATGCTGATCTCGACCGCTTCCTGCCGCGGAGCGAGAGTGGCGGTGCCCACCTGCTGCCCTTGCCGGTCATTCAAGGTGACCTGAACCGATTCGGGCTGGGCGAGTACAGACTGGGCGAGCGGGCCCAGCATGGTGGCCGTGGTCAGCATCGCGACCGCGACCGGCAATTTCCTGTGTCCCATGACAAACATCCTCCCTGATTCCATTCCCTGCGCTGTAAGCATCCGCTATGCCATGACTCCGTAATGCGGGCTTGGCATGCCGGATCGGCATTGTCGTTGCACTCGCCAATTTCCGTGGAAATCGGCACTTATTGGAAAAGGTTGGAACTGGTTGCGTTTCATCCCGGGCTGAAGCGAACACGAGCGCGCAAGATCGACAGGTGATTGAATGAACGAGCTGATGTACGACGGTAAACACGACAATACTCTGGCGCTGCTGTCCGAGGGTTACAACTTCATTCGCAATCGCTGCGCACAACACGACACCGACGTTTTTGCCACACGCCTGATACTCAAACCCGTGGTCTGCGTGATGGGAGAAGAGGCCGCGAAGATGTTTTATTCGCCGGGCCGCTTCACGCGCGTTGGCGCGATGCCGCCAACCACCTTGATGCTGCTACAGGACAAGGGCAGCGTGCAGTTGAAGGAAGGCGCCGCTCACGCGCAGCGCAAGCAACTGTTCATGAGCATGATGACGCCGGTGAGCCTGGCTCGGCTGGCTGAGCAGTTCAGAACGCTCTGGCGTGAGCGCTCCGAGCACTGGGCAGAGCAGCGTGAAGTTTGCCTGCACGAAGAAGTCAGAACGCTGCTTTGCGATGCAGCGTGCCGATGGAGCGGCATTGAACTGACCCCGCACGAGCTGCGCCAGCGCAGTCACGAAATGGGCGCGATGATCGACGCAGCGGGATCATTCGGCCCAAAGAACTGGTGGAGCCTGATGCTGCGCAGCCGCACTGAACACTGGGCGCAGGGCCTGATCGAGGACGTGCGCAGCGAGAAACGCCCGGCCTCGCCGGCTACACCACTGCATCGCATCGCCTGGCACCGAGAAGATGGCGAGCTGCTGGGTAAGGACGTGGCCGCGGTGGAGCTCATCAACGTGATCCGCCCCACGATGGCGATCGCCCGTTTTCTCACCTTCGCTGCCCTGGCGCTGCACGAATATCCCGCTTGTCGCGAGCGATTGCGTTTCGGCAATCCCGAGTACCTGCACTGGTTTGTGCAGGAAGTGCGGCGCTTCTATCCCTTCTTTCCGATGATTGGCGGGCGGGCCGTGGAGTCGTTCGACTGGCAGGGCCATCACTTCGAGGAAAACACCTGGTTCCTGCTCGACCTCTATGGCACCAACCATGACCCGCGCAGCTGGAATGATCCGGACACCTTCGAACCGGAGCGTTTTCGGGACTGGAACGGGAGCGCCTACAATTTCATCCCTCAGGGAGGCGGCGAGTACATCGCCGGACACCGCTGTGCTGGCGAGTGGCTGACGATCGAGCTGATGAAAGCCGGGGTTGAGCTGATGGCCACCGAAATGCGCTACCGGGTACCGCGCCAGGATCTGAGCGTCAGCTTGACGAAAATACCCGCCTTGCCTCGAAGTGGCTTCGCGATAAGCGATATCGAGCCTATCAGCCGGGAATTTCAGCACCCCGCATCGGCCACTATTCACAACTTTCCTGAACAGGATCGGCGCAAAGGTCGTTAGGCTGCGGTTCTGCCAAGCCGCCAAGTGGAATTGCGCGCCGATATTTCGACGCAAAGCTAGCGCTTTCTGACCGCCATCTATACTTGTTTGCTCCTGGGCTCCCGCTGGAGACAGAAGCGAACAAGAATTGAGGTGGCGGTGGACATGGCGTTGGAAAAGTATCTTTCGTTGATCGCGGCGGAGCTGAGAAAGAAAGCCTGGAACAGCATCTTCCAGCTGGTATTCGGCGGTGCGCTGATTTATCTCATCACAGTCATTGCCGGACCCGTTTACGGTTGCGGCAGCGACAACACCGAACTCATGGGCAGCATGTTCGCCTGCAAGCGCGGCGAGATGGACCCCGCCTACAAGGTACTGATGCTTGGCGGCATCATCATCGCTTCGCTTTGCTGGGGCCGGGCCGCCAGCATCTATGAGAAGCGCCGCAGCATTGAGAAGTGAAAGCTCATCGCACAAGGCGCCTGACACCCATGTAGGCGCCGGTCAGTGTCGCCGCGCTCACCCCGAGCATCAGCAGCCAGACGATCAGATCCCAGAAAGGCCGGCTGCGTATCCAGCCGGTGAAATCGAGGCTGTGCAGCCCCGAGAACAGCCAGCGATACAGCTTTTGTGATTCATCGAAATACGCATCCAGCTCGCCACTGGTGGAATTCAAATAGAGTCGATCGCGGTTATCGAGGACGATCCGGTACACCGGCAGATGCGCCTGCAATTCGTGACCGGTGTAGTAGTAAGCGTCCTCTTCGCTCAGCAGCCCCGCTTCGAGCACTGTGGACCGCCCGGCGGCGGCCGCTACCAACTCGCTCCAGTCAGTCAGCGGTGCCGGGCGCAGGTCCGCGCCACTCAGGCGAGTGGCTTTGCCATCGCCATGCCAGGCCAGCACATAGAGCCTGCCTCCCAGCGTGTAGCCCTCCAGCTTGACCGTGTCCCGCGGCAGCTCCCTCTGCGGCAGGGTCTCCAGCAGGGACGCGACCTCGCCACTGTAGAGCGGTACCCCCTGCAGGCGCTTGCGGGCCGCCTCGCCACCGCCGAAATCGAACATGCCCCATGGATTCATGGAGAAGAACCCACTCGCCACCCAGGTCAGCACAAAGATGCCGAATACCAGGCCCGCATAATGGTGCCAGAGCCCAACGCCACGGTAGGGCGACCTGCGGCCGCTGGGCAGTTTCCGGTAGCGCAGCAGGCCGATGTAGAGGCCGACGATGGTCAGGAATACGCCCGCCAGCGACAGCCAGATCACCAGCTGTGACCAGAGCTGGTCGTGCTGACGCAGCGCGGTGGGATAGAGCCAGTGGGGGACTGCGCCGAGCCAGTTCCAGAAACGCTGAGTGGCGGTGGTGAGCTGCACGATCTCGCCCGTAGTGGAGGCCACGTACCACTCCGTACCCTGCGGATCATCGGCGGAGAACTTGTAAAAGGGCCGGAATGGATCGAAGGCGCGAGTCACCGTCCACTGGTCCTGAACAACCAGCTCCTGACGGAGAGTGTCGCCGGCAAGGCCCAGCTGCTCGCGAAAGCTCTTGCTGATCAGCTCCGCCCGTTCCGGTCCGACGCCGTCAATCACCTCACCAGTACCAAGATCCACGATCGGGTTCTTGCCGCCGGAGGCCCGCACCCGCAGCACGGGGCGGTCGCTGAGCATCTCGACTGAAAAGCCGTAGACGTCCACCAGCCCAAGGCCCTCCAGCGATCCGGTTTCGCAGCAGGCGCGCAAGTCCAGGGGCGGGCTGCCAGCCAGCTTCGCCTCCTGGCTGAGGTTGGGGTAGGGCATATACATCATGACGAAGCCCGACAGGCACCACATGGCCATGATCAGGCCGATGCCGATGCCGAGGTAACGATGGATGAGAAAGAGGAGACGGCGCATGAAATCGGTTTCAGACGGAAAGCCGCTCAGAATAGCGGGGGGCGGTCTCCCCGGCAAATCAGTCCACCTAACAAATTTTTACTCGAACAAGGGCTAAAACTCGTGCTAGCTTGGGTTGTCTCTACTGTGCAAAGCATGCACACTTTTGACCTCGATAACTAAACCGCAAGCGATACAGGAGCACTTAGCGATGTGGACTAAACCTTCTTACAACAAAATCCGACTGGGCTTCGAAATCACCATGTATTTCCAGCAGCGCTAATTGTCGGATTAGCCGGGGGCATTTGCCCCGACGGACGCCAGAGATATGTAAGTATCTCTGGCGTTTTGCTTTCAGGGGCGACAGTTTTTAGTATCACCCCCGACCTGAATCGAAAGGAGAGAAGTGTGCTCGTCCATGTACTCGGTGCCGCCGCTGGCGGCGGATTCCCCCAGTGGAACTGTAACTGCCCCAATTGCCAGGGCCTGCGCAATGGCAGCATCAAAGCCACGGCGAGAACCCAGTCGTCCATTGCGGTCAGCTCCAATGGCGAGGACTGGGTGCTGTTCAACACTTCCCCCGATATTCTCGCCCAGCTGCAGGCCTTCCCGGCGCTACAGCCCTCTCGCGCGGTGCGCGATACGGGCATCCGCGCGATCGTGTTCATGGACAGTCAGATCGATCACACCACCGGCCTGCTGATGCTGCGCGAAGGCTGCCCGCATCAGGTTTACTGCACCGATCCGGTGTACCAGGACCTGACCACCGGTTTCCCCATCTTCAGTTTGCTCAAGCACTGGAACGGCGGTATCGAGCGCCATCCGGTGCCGCTCGAAGGGGAGTCCTTCGCCATCGCCGGGATCGATCACCTGGAGTTCACTGCGCTACCGGTGGACGGTAAGGCACCGCCCTATTCTCCCCATCGTCACGAGGCTCATCGCGGCGACAATATCGGCATGCAGGTGCGTGACACCCGCAGCGGCAAGCAGCTGTTCTATGCGCCGGGCCTCGGGCAGATCAGTGATTCCACCCGCCGGGCAATGGAAGCTGCCGATTGCCTGATGGTGGACGGTACTTTCTGGCAGGAAGATGAAATGGCTGTCGTGGGTCTCGGTGAAAAGAAAGCCGCCGATATGGGTCACTTACCGCAGTCCGGTGAGAACGGCATGCTGAACGTGTTGAAAGATTATGACGCCCGCAAGATTTTGATTCACATCAACAACACCAATCCGATCCTTAACGAAGAGTCGGAGCAGCGGAGCATAGTGGAGCAACAGGGGGTCGAAGTGGCGTACGACGGGATGGAGTTCGAGCTGTAACCGGGGAGCACCTGCGAAGGCATTGCCTCTCCCGCGTCATTCCGGCGTAGGCCGGAGAACAGAAGCCTGAGCTACTCCCGTGTCGCCCTATGGATTCCGGCCTGCGCCGGAATGACGAAGTCTCGCTGAAGATTACCGCAAAAAATCTGGCCATTGCTGATGACATTCGATATCAACAAAGACTCATTCGTCCTCAATCCCCGCTACCGCCTGCAATGGGAGCCGGCGCAAAACTGCCACGTGCTCCTGTACCCGGAAGGGTTGATCCAGCTGAGCGGCAGCGCCGCGGAGATCATGCAGCGTTGCACCCAGCCGACAACCTTGAACGCAATGGTGGCGGATCTGGAACGGCAGTTTCCCGACGCGGACGGCATTGCGCAAGACGTTCGGGAATTTTTGCAGGACGCACAACAGCAGCACTGGATCGTCCCCGCCTGACGGTTTCGAATTGGTAATACCATGCAAGATTTTCAGCCTCACGGTTCACCCGAGAACAAGCCAGCCGAAAGCAAGCCAATTCCCATGTGGTTATTGGCCGAACTCACCTACGCCTGCCCTTTGCAGTGTCCCTACTGTTCCAATCCACTGCAGCTTCCCAGTTCCCGCAAGGAAGAATTGAGCACGCAACAATGGCTTGATGTGATGCGCCAGGCGCGCGAGCTGGGCGCAGTGCAATTGGGGTTTTCCGGTGGCGAGCCGCTGGTGCGGCCGGATCTGGAACAGTTAATTCGCGAAGCCAATGACATGGGCTTTTTCTGCAATCTGATCACGTCCGCGATCGGCCTCGACGAGGAGAAAATCCGCGCGTTCAAGTACGCGGGGCTGCGGCACATCCAGATCAGCTTCCAGGGCAGTGATGCCGAGTCCAACGCCTACTTCGGCGGCACCGACAGTTTTGATCACAAGCTGGCGATGGCAAAGAAAGTGGTGGAGCATGAATTGCCGCTGGGACTCAATTTCGTGCTGCACCGCCACAATCTTCATCAGGTAAAGCCCTTTCTGGAACAGGCGCTCGCCCTGGGTGCGGAATTTGTGGAACTGGCCAACAGCCAGTACTACGGTTGGGCCCTGCACAATCGCGATGAATTGCTGCCGAGCAAAAAGCAGCTGGAGGACGCCGAACGAGTCACCAACGAGTTCCGCGCACAGCATCCCGGCGAGATGGACGTGTTCTTTGTGGCCCCCGATTATTACGACGACCGACCGAAAAAGTGCAGCAACGGCTGGGGCACTACTTTCATCACCGTGAACCCAAAAGGCGAAGTCCTGCCTTGCCAGAGCGCGCATGTGATTCCCGGTTTGGAGATTCCGAACGTTAAAGAAAGCAGCCTGAAAGACATCTGGCTGGAATCGGATTTGTTCCATCGCTTTCGCGGCCTGGACTGGATGCGCGAGCCTTGTCGGACCTGCCCCGAGCGGGAAATCGATTTGGGCGGCTGCCGCTGTCAGGCCTTTTTGCTAACTGGTGATGCGAGCAATGCGGACCCGGTCTGCAGTCTGTCGCCACATCATCACAAGATAACGGAAGCCGTGGAAGCGGCCCAGCGCAGCGCCGATGAGGTGCAAACACTGGTGTTCCGCAATCCGCGCAATGCAAAGAAAATCGCCGAAGAAAAATCCTAGGATCTGACGATGACCGATCAAGCCCTGACTCGCGATGAATTCGAAAAGGCCCTGCGTGCGAAGGGCCGCCTTTACCACATCCATCACCCTTTTCAGGTGAACATGAATGCGGGCAAGAGCACGAAGAAGCAGATTCAGGGCTGGGTGGCGAACCGCTATTATTATCAGATCTCTATTCCCATCAAGGACGCCGCCATTCTCGCCAACTGCAAAGAGCGCGATGTGCGACGACAGTGGATTCAGCGAATTCTCGACCACGATGGCCGCGAGGGAGAGGAAGGGGGCATCGAAGCCTGGCTGCGACTCGGCGAGGCTGTGGGACTAACGCGGGAAGAAATCATTTCTCAGGAACATGTGCTGCCCGGTGTGCGCTTCGCCTGCGATGCGTATGTCAATTTCGCCCGCAGCGCCAGCTGGCAAGAAGCGGCCTGTTCTTCACTGACCGAACTGTTTGCCCCACAGATTCATCAGAATCGTCTATCCACCTGGCCGGAACACTATCCCTGGATCGACGCGGAAGGTTATCGCTATTTTCGCACTCGCCTGAGTGAAGCGCGCCGCGACGTCGAGCATGGACTGGCGATCACGCTGGATTATTTCAAAACCCGCGAGCAGCAGGAACACGCCCTGAATATCCTTCAATTCAAGCTCGATATCCTCTGGTCGATGTTGGACGCGATGCAGCTCGCCTACGTTTACGACGAGCCGCCCTTTCATAGTTGTGGGATGAAGACGGACTCGTAAGAGGTTAGCCGTGAGATGAAAGGGCAGTAAGCCAGGTGCCGTCATCACGAGACGATGATATTTGGCGGTGCGGAGTAGCAGGAGTAGCGACCACGAAGGCTCACCTACTTGTCTTTCATCTCACTTCACATCTCTCGTCTCACACGCGCAGAATGCGCGCGTTACCCCCCCAGCCGGTAACGCAACTTCAGCACCCAGGTATCCACCACCTCTTCAGCCCAGGCTTCCTGTAACAGGCCATTGAAGTCCTCGTCCGTCGTCCCTGGCAAGTTGCCACCGCGGGTGTAGACGAAGAACAGATCCGACAGAGGGGCGATTTCCCAGCGATAGCGTGCCTGGAAGCTCAGACGGCTGATGGTGAAGTCCCCTGAAGCTTCCTCCGGCCGCGCGATCGGATCCAGGTAGTCCACGTGGCTTTGGTCCACCGCATAGAAGTCGCTTTCGAAGGCGCGGATACCGGTCCACTGCAGTTTGAAGCGCAGTTGCTGCCGGGCGGTGATGAAGTAATCCATTTCCAGTTCCGGCGACCATTGGTTGGCCTCATAGGAGGTGAACTTGCCATCGCTCTGATGAATGAGCCAGCCTTCGCGATCGGTGTAGCCCAGGTTAAGCCCGAAGGAGAAGGTGTCCATGGGTCGCCAGTTGAAACCCAGGTTGCCGCGCCAGTTGGTCTCTCCGAGATCTTCATCCTGAATCGTCGTATCCAGTTCCACACTGACCGGTCGCGAGCGGTCGCTCTCCCAACCTGTGCTCAGGCTCCAGCGCTCGGGGATCTTGTAAGTGCCATTGCCGCGACTGAGACGGTCGTCCACACGAGGCGGGAAGTAGCGGAGCGTGAAGTGGGATTCAGTGTTGTTGAGATAGGTGGTCCGCTGCCCCACGAACAGACCAAGGCGCACCGGGCGGCCGTCGGTGTTCCACTGGTTGGTGACATTGACGGACCGGTTGCGCGACTTGACATGATCGAGCCCTGATTCATTGACGCTGAATCGGTAATCCAGCTGGATATGATCGTTGCGCTGTACGTATCCCAGATCGTTGATGTCGAGTTTGTCATCCAGGTAAGTTGCATCGATTGAGTGATGCACACCCTGCGTCGGTCGGTAGTTGATATCGAAGAACATGCCACTGCCAGTTACATCGTCGACATCACTGTGCACCAGCTGGCCGTCGAAAATCCATTTGGCGTCGGCCGAGAAGTAATGGAAGTCCAGGCCGTTGACCATGGCGTTGTAGTCGGGCATGGCAGCATGGGTGCCGAGCCAGCCAACGGAGCGGCGTCCACCGGAGCTGGTGTCCTCGTAAAGCAGGCGACCCACTGCGTAGTCACGTCCTTGTGCTTCAAGCGTCACCCGGGTGCCATCCGGCAAAAATCCGCTAACCTCGGAATCATCTTCCACCGCCAGCAGAGTGCCGTAGCGCCAGTTGCCGGACTGCCCGGTAAATTTGCCAGCGCCGATCAAATCCGTGGGACGACTCAGATCGGTCGGCACCACATCCACATCGTCGGGCACGTCGAAGTCGGGTTGACTGCCGATGCGGCGGGTATTCAAAAGCGTCGTAGGGCCGAAGGGTCCGCCGGAGTTGCGGGGCGAGGTGATGAATACATCCTGCCCCTCCAGGAAGAAGGGTCGCTTTTCTGGGAAGAAGGTCTCATAGGCACCGAGGTTCACTACCACATCATCCGATTCCACGGTGCCGAAATCCGGATTTAGCGTGGCAGATAGTTGCATGTTGCCGGACGGCCGCCAGTAGATGTCCGTACCCACCCGGTAATCCGTTTCCTCCTTCAGCGCGTCATAAGTAGATGACACAAAGGGATAGTAGGTCAGCTGCTGTTTGGGACTCACGTCCATCACTTCGAAGGGCTGGAATCCGGACAGAAACGCATTGCGGGTGCCCGGCAGTGCGGGCCAGGACCAGACCTCGCCCAGGTGCGCCACCTGGCGCTCGGTGTAGATGCCAATGCGCCGTGTCTCCACGGAACGAGGCAGGGCCATCATCGACCAGGGAATGAACATCTCGGCGGTCCAGCCGACTTCATTCTGTGCGGTGAATGCCTCCCAGGGGCCATCCCATTGGCGGTTGAACTGCCGCTCGGGAAGGATGGTCGCGTCGGTCTTGGAGCCCCCCAGGCTAATCCGCATGAAATAGCCGTAGATACCCTGTCCAGAGGGGTCGATCGCCAGCACGTAGCCGTCCCGCTGCAGGAACTGATCCCGGGAGCTGAGGCGCGCCACCATTGTGCCCGGATCCTGGTAATTCATCACCCCGACGTAAATGCCGCGGTCGTTGTAAAAAATGCGTGTTTCGGTTCGCAGGGAAGCAGCGGCAAGAGTATCCGGACGCACGACCTGCATGGAGTCAATGGTCGGAATGTCCTTCCACACCGCTTCATCCAGAACGCCATCCAAACTGATGTTGGCTTCGCTCGCTTCGATGCGACTGAGCCGGATGGGTTGCTCTGCAGTGAATTCCGCCTGAACGAGGACGTCTTCTTCGGCGAGGACCGGTAAAGGCGAGAGCGCGAAAGCTGTCAAACCTAGCAAACAGGACAAGGCCTTGATCGGTGCTCGCGCCGATCGCTCGTTTTTGTATTCCACGACTACTCCGGGCTTTCTGTACTTATTCTGATTATTTGCAGACCGCTGAGAGGTCATCAGGCGATTAGCCAGGGACCCGGCGGCCTGAAACGGGCGCAACCCGGAAATTTAATGCTTAATCGCGCCAAACCCAAGAGAGACTTGGTTTGGAATCGTAAGGCAAGGCACTGACCCGCAGATGGTGCTGCTGCGGAAGGACGAAAAAACCCGGCAACAGGTAGGGAAAAGGTTCGTGGAAAACGGGGCTGCAAAATACCAGCAGCCCCGGGGTAGTCACATCACGCCGCCGCTGAACGCTGTTGCGCGAAGGCTTTGATTGCTTTCTCGGTGAATGCGGGCAAATCGTCCGGCTTGCGGCTGGTGACGAGTCCGTTATCGACCACACATTCCTCGTCCACCCATTGCGCGCCGGCGTTGCGCAGATCTGTCTGCAGGCTGGGCCAGGAAGTCACCTGGCGACCCTTCACCACGTCCGCTTCCACCAGCAGCCAGGGGCCGTGACAGATGGCGGCCACTGGTTTGCGCTGACGAAAGAATTCCTTGGCAAAGTCCACCGCCTTTTGCGACATGCGCAGCGCGTCCGGGTTGGCGACTCCCCCCGGAAGCACCAGCCCGTCGTAGTCGTCGGCGGAGACCTCGTCGAGGGTTTTGTCCACCTTTACCTTGTCGCCCTTGTCGTGGTGCTTCATGCCCTGGATCTCGCCGCTTTTCGGCGCAATCACGTCGCATTCAGCGCCCGCGTCCCGGATCGCCTTCAGCGGCTCTTCGAGCTCGCTTTGCTCGAAGCCGTCGGTCGCGAGAAATGCAATTTTTCGCTGCTTGAGTTCATCGCTCATCGCCTTGCTCTCCTCTGATAAATCCATGTGAGCACCGGCTTGAAGCAGTCACTGTGCCAGATGCCAGTCAGGAGGTGATTTGAAGGCGAGTGCAGGAGTGGTGCCGCTGAGGTAGGCTGAAGGGCCAAAAACAATGACCCGTGGCAACCGCATGGTCGCCACGGGTCTGACTGGAAGCCGAGCGGTTTACTATTGCGCTGCGACTACTCCGCAGGACCCCAGTCGGTCCTTGAACTCCATGACGTCGGCGAGAAAGTCGGCGAATTGCTCGCGATACTCTTCGCAGGCACCTGTCGTCGATTCTCCCGATGCACAGCACCGCATCACCTCGCGGATCGCTTCTTGGGAAACCGTGTCGAAGGCCTCGGCATGTTCGGAAAACATGATGCTCTCCGGAGCGCTTTTCACTGGCCGCCAGGAATTGTTGCCGTGCGCACCACCATAGTAGCAACCGGCGTTATTGGCGCAGGCCAGACCGATGTCTTCGGTTCCGGAAACCGGCGTACAGCTGGATTCGAAATAGTCGTCAGTGCCGCCTTCCGTCCAGGCACAGCAGTCCGGGTGACCGTCGCCATCCACGTCGTCACATTGACCATCCGCCCTGCGATTGAATGATGCACAGGAGTTGCGATCGGTGAAGTTCTTGCACTCGGCGCTCGCTGACATCGTGTACTCCGCAACGGGTTTGAAGGAGTCACACCACTTGGGGCAGCCCGGTCCGTCCAGATTCAGCCACTGTCGCGAAACAGCGCTGTCCCAACCCTGAATGGCGAGGCCGTTGGAACGGTAGTTGGCGTGCATGTAATCTGCCAGGCCAAAATCGTGGCCCACCTGGTGAATCACCATCTGACCCAGCCGGTCGACCACCTCGCTTTGCTCGACCCATTCCGGGCGAGTGGTGACATAGGTGACTTCACCCAACGCGCCAAAGTGGTCCGCTTCTGCCAAGGCAATCTTGAGGATGCCTCTTACATCGTCAACCGAACATTGCGCCTGGATGGCCTGGTGAACCTTTTCGTCATCGCAGCTGTACCTGCCGCTGCCGTCGCATCCCAGCGCGGCGGGATCGCTCAGGTCGAGCCGGTAGAAGGCGACGTTTTGTGAGAATTCATTCCAGGGAGAAATGTTTTCAAAGTCGGCGACCGCGTCGTCAACGATGGCATCGAAGTGGGGAACACTGCCAATATTCAGGAAGAATATTTTCAGTTCGCTCACTTCGCTCCCTTTGAACGGAAGGCAGTCGGAAACCGTTGCGTAGTTGTTCGGGGCGAGATAGCTACGAGTGACCGCGCCACCGTCGCCTTCGCCAGAGCCAGCGCCGCCGTCAGAACCAGAGCCTCCGTCATCGCTAGCACCGTCCCCGGTTCCCTGATTACCGCCTCCGGAACCCGAGCCTGATTGTTCCTGCGTAGCGGGTCCCGACGAACTACTACCGCCCCCGCCGCCACAGCCCACCATTGTGACTGCCAGGCAACAAAAAACAAAAGCCATCCTCGCCAAACGGACGAACTGCATAACGCCTCCCGAATACATCATCCTGATCAATGTTGCAGTTATAGATGTGTTTCAGCGTGGAAGTTCACACATAGGAAGTATGAGGTGACAGAGATGACGCGAAGGATTATCCCGCAGAGACACTAGTCGCAATTTGCATCTTGTCTGCAGGCCCTACTCGTGCGGGACGTGAAAACCCGTCGATAAAAAAGCCCCGACCATACAATCGGGGCTTTGCGACTCGACCGTGTGTCAGCAAACGGCGATCAGAAGTCGTGACTCAGCCGGAAGGTGTATCGGCGCCCCCGTACGTCGTGAACGAAGGTCTCGATTCCACCCAGGTTCAGAATAGGATCGGGGAATTCGTCCGCCAAATTGTAGGCGCCCAGCTCCAGCCGGGTCTGACCGTCGCCCAACAGGCCGTCAAAAGTGTAGGCGTATATCAGGTCCATATACATAATCGGATCCTGCTCAAGCGTTCCGTTGACAGCCTGCTGTGCGCGCTGCAAGCCAGCGGAATCGAAGGACATCTCGTAACCGTCAATCCAGCGCACCCGGAAGTTGGCGAGGTGACCTCCCAACGACCAGTTGAGATTGGCGTTCACGTTCCATTCCGGCATCGGAGGCACTTCCGCCACTTCCTCGTTCTGTCGCCCGGCGCCGTCGGCGGGAGGAATGCCGAAACCCAGGTCGTAGGAGTACTCATCCACGTAGGTTGCATTTAGCTTGGTGCTGAACAAGCCATAGCTGTCGGTTGGAACGCTGTACCGCGCGTAGATATCCCAGGCGACGTGCTTCATCTGCTGCGCGTTCAAACGCCCAACGTCCACACGGGTGACGATCCCGGTGGAGTCGCGATAAATCGCCTGATCTCCGGGGCCGGCATTCCAGGCGAGGATCTGATCGCGATCGCCCACTGTATTGCCGGCGGCGAGGTAAGCTTGCGCGTCGCGCTGCAGGATCTGGTTCATGGTGGTGGTTGCGATGCGATCTTCGAAATCATATACCGCATAGTCCAAACCAAGATCCAGATCACCATCGAGCAGTGCAAGCGAACCGCCAATGTTGTACACCGTCGCAGTCTCGGGCTCTAATTCCGGGTTACCGCGATTGCAGGCTACCCTGAAGGAGTTCGAGCTATCGATGTCGCCGGCGATGGGATCAAAGGCTGTCTGAAGGCCGCAGTCGGTGGGCTCAAACTGCTGTTCGATGGTCGGCGCAATGAACGCGGTACTCCAGGAGGCGCGGAGAGATACCGTGCTTATGGGCTGATAGAGGACTGCGATCTTGGGATCTGTTGAACTGCCAATCGCGCCGCCATAGTCGGTAAATCTTCCAGCCAGGGTCAGCTCAAGATCACCGAAGCCTGTGTTGTTGAATGGCGCCAGCAGTTCGAAGAAAACAGAGTGCACATCCTGGCTTTCGTTGTAGTCATAGCCGCAGCCGCCTTCGTGCCAGTCGCAACGATTGCGCGAATCGTCCAGGTCCACATCAAGTTCGTCGTTACGGTATTGGTAACCGAACGCCGTCTTCATCATGTCGCCAGTAGGCAACTCGAACAGATCACCGGTTGCCATCAGGTCATAAGTATAAAAGGTTGTGTCTTCCGTGCTGATCGCTTCGATGTTGATGGCGTCCACCACTTCCTGGGTGTTGGGGTAGTGAACAATCTCGCCATTGTCCGGATTGAAGGCCGACGGACTGGGTGCGCATGCGCCGTTCTGGCAATACAGCTCCTGAGTGGCGAAGGGGTTCCAGTAGGTCGCGCCCCCACTTGTCGGCGTCGGCACAAGCGATCCCTGCAGGCCATGCACCAGCGCACCCTGGCTGGTATTCTTCTCCACCAGGTTCAGGAGATTGCGCTGATAGACGAAGCCGGCGGTGACGTCCCAGCTGCTGTTGGGGACCGTCCAGGTGAGGGTGTCCGAGATCCGGTAGTCAACCGTGTCGAAGGTCGCACTACCGGTGTTGGAACCGTCGGCGTTGAAGGCGGAAGGCTTGGCTCCAAGCTTGCCGAAAATACGCAAGGCGACCACATCCACGTCTTCGTAGAAGGGAATACCGGCAGCGGAATCAAAGGGATCGGCCGCCAGGATCACATCGGGCACTCCGTTATCGTCAACGTCCGTGCCGGCGGCCCGGTCCGGTACGCCATCGCCATCCGCATCCCGCGCATAGAGCAGCTGACCGTCCGGCGTCATCGCCCGATAAGGATTCCCGGGATGATCGCCCAGCACGATCGGGAACTCCTCGGTGCGTCCACCGGGGTTCTGGGGTGAGCCGCGACTGTCGGTGTCAAGACGCGAGACAATCAGATCCAGTTGGTTGTGCACGTCGTCGCTGAACTTGTATTCGAAATTGGACCAGAGACTGAACTTATCTTGCGGATTGGCGTAGTTCCAGAACTCCCCGAATTGAAGACCGCAGTTACCGTCAGACAAGGGCACACCGCTGCGGTAATTGTTTTTCACTCCCACATCGGTGCCCGACCCGTTTTCCACACCGCAGCCGGGATCTCGCAGTCGGGTGTATTCGCCTGTCAGAGCGCCAGTTTCGTCTCGTTGCGGCACGCTCCAGTCGCCTGGGTTGCCGGTGCCTGATCGGGAGAAGCCCTTGCGCAGAAATTCCGGGCGTTCGACTTGCTGCAATTCGCTGGACTCTGAATAGGAGAGCGCAAACGCAAAGTGGCCATTGTCGGTGGACGATCCGTTCATGAATTCGTAGACGTTGCTATCCCACGCGCGGTCGTCTGTTTGCGTTCGAAAGAACTGAAACTTGGTGCCCTCGAAGCGCTTGTTGGTTATCACGTTAACGACCCCGGCCACCGCATCCGTTCCATACAGCGCAGACGCGCCATCGGTCAGAATGTCGATACGCTGGATGGCGATCTGTGGCAAGGAGTTGTTGAGGTTTCCATTCGCCGAACGTTTGCCGTCGATCAGGTCGAGCGTGGCACGATCCCCGAGACCCCTCAGGTTGGCCTGAGAATTGGTACCGATCTGGCCACGTGCCGAGTAGGTGGCGGCCTGGAAATCGGTGCCGAAATTCATGGTCTGGTTCGAAAGAACTTCACCCAGATTCGGGGTGGCGGCTGCTTCGATGTCTTCAGCACCAACGACGGTCACCGGCACGGAAGAATCAAAACTGTCGCGCTTGATGAAGGAACCGGTTACGACGATTTCTTCGATGGCTGCTTCTTGTGAAAAGGAGGTAGGCAGAAAGGTAGACAACGCAATTCCCACCGCTGCCAGGCGGAGTGGTTTATTTTCCATTGCAAATTCCTCAGTTCTTATGTTTATCGATGAGGTGTGTCCTAGCGGAAGAAAAGGTGCCTTTTTTCGGATGGAGAGTCAACTTTTTGTTCGCGAAGCCGAGGCTTGGGCCTACCGATTGTCAGCAGGTTTCTTCTGCAAAATCCGCGGCCTAAGGAAAACACTTCAGAATACGCTGCAGTGTCGTCGCGTACCTCCGAAGACGCGGGATTGAATAGAGATGGCAAAAAAGGGAAACCCGAACAATACGCCAAGTATTCCGGTGGCAGCTTAAATGTTTTTTGTTCGCGCAGAACGACGCAGGGCTAAGTGCGGTTTCACAGCCGACTTGGCCACCAGGATCCGATGCCTTTGGCATAGTCCTGCGCCGCTCGCTCGAGCGGGTTACCGGCAGGTCCGGAGAAGCCACCGAAGAGCATATAAACGGGAAAGAAAAAGGGACCCAGGAGTTGGTACTGAAATGTATGCGCTTGTTCGTGCAAACCGATCTGCGCCTGCCGATCACCGTAAGCGCCATACTTCTCAGGACCGGATCCGCACCCGTAGGAAATCGTGTTGCCAATGGCAACCGCCGCTCGCGGTCGCATTAGGGGGTTGGCGAGAAATTGAATGGCGTTGTTGCCAATGGTGCACCTGGGGCGGACTGTTACCGTTCCTAGCACGCATGCGAGATTTCCGACTATGTAACCGACGCAGCCGTAGACGAAACCAAGCAGGGTGTATGGGCACGCCCAGAGCTTTCCCACCCCCCCTGCCAACATGCAAACAGCCGGGGTCTGCAAGGTTGGCCTCAGTGGCCCGGCTATCCCTGCGATCTTCTGTCTCATGCTCATACGACTTCGCCCATTTGTATCCGGAACAGCGGCGGATGATGTGATCTAACTGTAAGCCTCCGCCGCCAAGGTCCGCAAGAATCGAATTTTCCCGCCGGTTAAGGCTGCGCAGGACGAGAAAGCTCAACATCTATTTCCTCGAGCATCTTCTTGAAGGCCTCCTTCTGGCTACGCGAGTGGGACCAATTGTGAACGCGATCAATGAAGGGGCGCGCCAATCTCGGCTCCTTGAGCCTCAAGAGGTAGAGACCGATTTCTGCATTTATCTCGATGCTCGTTGGGTACAATCGATAGACTTCCATCATGCTTTTCGCTGCTTCTATTGGCTCGTTATTGCGGGCGTGCGACATCCATTGATATTTATGGGCTTCCAGATTCATGGAGTCCAGTTCAGCCGCTCTCTGGCTGTGCCTGAGCGTGCTGCTGAGAAATGCCGGGTCGCCGCTGCGCTCGAGATTGTTCCACTCCATGCTGGCGAGTGTGGACTGGACCCGGCTATCCTCTTCTCCTAGCTCAAGCGCAGCGCTTCGCAGGCGGTCTGCCTCGTCGAGATTATTCCGGGAATTTTCCAGCAGCGCCTGCAGGGCTAGCGCGCGTGCATAACCATGGGCGTTGTTTTCGAGATCACGCAGATACTCCAGTGCGATGTCCGTTCTGTCCAACCGCCATGCCAGGTCCGCAAGGAGATAGCTGCGCTCGGCAGGCGACAGCTCTCGTCTCACGATCCCACCCGCATAGGCTTCCACCTCTGTCGAGAGAACCGTATAGCGCCGCTTGCGCTGATATCTGCCAAGCAGTCCGTCCATATCTTCCGGGGTCATGCCATAGCTGGCATTGAAGGCTTCAAGCGGGTTCTCGCCCCGATTGAGTCTTTTCAGGTAGTCGGCAGTTTGCTCCTTCAGTGGCGATTCGGTCTCGAGCGGGGAGAACTGCAGAAAATGCATAAAGAGCCACGCAGTGGCATAGAAGCGAGCGCCGCCTCTCAGCGATCCGGTGTCGTAGTTGGGATCGATCAATTCTCTTACGCTGATCCTGCCAAGATGCGAAATGTCGGCAACCCGGTGTTTGGGGATTGCGCCGACGGTCACTTTGTTGCGGCGGATCCTGGTTGCGGAGAGCAGCTCCGCAAATCCCTCCATATACCAGCCGGGATAGTTGATATCCATCCGTTGGCTCATGAGGTGGTGAACGTACTCATGGAAGAGAATCACCGATGCATCCATGCCGAAACCTGGACCGACTACCATCCGCGGACCAGCGTCCGAATGGTGGTAGAAGCCCGCAACGTGTTCGGAGGGTCTGATTTCTTTGAACTCGGTTTTCCTCGAGTACATCATGATCACGAGACGATGATCTTCCGGTTTATTTGCAATACCGGTTACCCCGAGCACAACATGCCGGAACGTCTCGAAATCCTCGAGCAGTTCCGTCGCCTGTCGTTCGCGGGCATCGGTATAAATGACGAAGTTTTCCGAGGTATACGCTGACCAGTCTTTTAGGCTCGCTCTCACCGGGCCCGAGGCAATGGCCCATAAAAGAAGAGCCGCAGTATAGAAGTACGTTTTCATTATTGTTTTTCCTTATCTTGTGAAGCTGCCCAGCCTGTTGTTGCCAGTGCTGCGCTGTCCCTTGAAAACCTCACCCCCTCACAGTGTCTGACTTTACATGAGCAGGTGGAAAACTCTAGTTATGCCTGACCCTAAAAAGGGGAGGTTTACACATATAATTCTAAGGTCATTTAAGGTCTGCTTAACAGGGTGTCCATTTAAGGTGCATTTCAAGTTGACGGACTATTTGGAGCTGCTGGACTGGACAGGGCGTATCATCAGAGAAGACAAGAGTGGCTCAATTCCCTCCAATCTGCCTCCCATCCTCACGCGTCTTCAGATCGATCCTAACAACTGGTTGTTCGCGACGAAACACTTCGAAAATCAGTTCAAGCGCCTGGTCGGCGGCTGGCATTCTCTCAAGCGCTGCTGCCAGCAGAAAGGGTACCGACGAACACCGGGGCTCTCCGGGGCAAAGTTGCTCAGCTAAATCTCAAAACAGCTTTTAGAACCGAGGCCGGTCAGATCGATTTGCCCTTTCGTGCGCCGCCCTTCCCATAACTCCCTCTATTCACCCGATTTCCCAACAACTGCCTGCTTAATCGTGCTGCTTTTCACCGCTTCACCTCACGCGGCCGGCGTCGACCCTTAGCGGCTGACGTCTGCTCCTAGCTTGGGTGTCCACGTAAGGGCTTTAGGGCCATCGCCAACCAGTGCGAAAGGGTTGCTCCCAACCGATCCGTCGCTGCCGCTTGGAGAATCGATTTGAGCTAGAGAGATAGTTGGCAGCAATCCCATTGCAGCTATTATCAATAGAGAGCAGATAACCAACTTAGTACGGCAGCAGGACATGAGCTGCGAGTGCCAAGTCGCTCCCATAGAATATCCAGGCGTAAGAATTACTGAGGTAGTCAGCTTCTGCACGGCAACTCGACTATCAGTGTAACTGGTGACGGCCGAGAGCTGGATTATCGACGTACACCGGGGCGCTCCGGTGCGTTGTTATTCAGTTAGATATACCGGCAGCGGCTCCTAACATCAGATGAACGCTGATCTCTACGTCCTTCCGTTTGGCCTGATCGACCAGTCAGCGACGCTTTCGATCTCACTCGCTCGATTACACAGCATTACGACGTCTACTTTTCCGGAAATCCCTCTTAAACCACGGTGATGGTGGCGCTTTGTACGGGTCTGAACACTGGGCCCCGTTACTTGTCCAGGTTAGTTCATTAACATGGGTGTCCAGTTAATTACTTAGCGGCTGACGTCTGCTCCTAGCTTGGGTGTCCACGTAAGGGCTGCACGTAAGGGCTGGCCGTTCCCCGTTGCCGTCGCCCCTTCTAAAGAGTGGGTGTCCCCGATTGCCCCGATTACCACTACAAAGCCCGCCGAAGCGGGCATTACCTAATCCAGCGTAGCTAATAAGTCCTTGCAGGAGTCAGGAGATGTTTCCCCCTGCAGAGCAGGATTGGCCAAACAATAAATAACATTTTCAATCGCTTCATGCTGTTGCTCTTCAAACTCCAAATCCTCACGACACTCAATTAAATTCGCCCAACCTTCTAGCTCTTCAGCAGTGCGTTCACCAACGAGAAAGCGATTTAATACAGCTTCCATGTCTGAGGCAGTAACAACCAACGGATCACCTTCATAATCCCAGTCAAACTTTGATAGGTTACTCGACAGCACATCTACTGGCTTACTAAAAGCAACCAAATTTCTTAATACGTCAAATCGATCATGTCACAACCTCCTATGGATATGTCCCACCGTTAAGTTTGTCTTTAACGTGAACAATATTTCTTTGGGGGCCATATGTCGTTTTCGTGGCCTGAACCGTCTCCCGGTATTTGTAGCTACCGTTCGCCAGCGACGATTGACCGTAGGAGCGAGCTGATCCCGTGTAAACATGCGACCAGGTGCCGCTGCCGTTGGCTTCGCGGTAAAGTCTGTAAGCATCCACTGGACCGCTGGACGCACCCCAGCTCACGGTAAGTGAGCCGTCGCTCAGCAGTGAAGAGGCGGAAATCGAAGAAGGAGTGCCTGGGGCGATGGAAATCGTCACAGTCTTCAGCGCAGTCCACCCAGAACATGAGAGCGAGTTACAGGCTCGGACACGGTAATCATAAACGGCGCTTGCTTTTCCGGAGATGGACCTGCCGAGACTGCTAGCGTCCTGGACTGTGGCGAAGGTGCCGCCGTTAGTCCGCTCTTGGAGTGTGTACTTTGAAACCACCCCCGAGGATGCGCCCCAACTGATGCCATAGCTTCCGTCCGGGTCAGTAGTGGGTCCAGCAAATGAACCCGGGATGCTTGGTGTCTTGATGACAGTGACTGTTCTTATTGCGCTAAAACTGCTGCATCCATACGCGTTGCAGGCACGCACGCGGTAGTCGTATGTTCCGTTCCCGACACTGCGCGACAACGACGTTCCGGACGAGTTGTAAACAGTGCTCCAGCTGCCGGAATTGAAGCGTTGCTGAAGCTCATATCGAGTCGGACTGCCGGACGGCGCGACCCAGTTGACCGTGAATGAACCCTCCTTATCAGAGCTGATAGAGGCGTGAGACAGATAGGTAAAGGTGGGAGGGGTGGGTGCAGAGGGTGGTGGAGGCAATTGCACAGGCACATAGGTTGAGCCCAGATAACTCGCGCTAGCGTGGCTGTAATCGCACCCGTAGAACTCGATGCAGATGGGCCCCATCTCGAAAATGAACCGGTACTCATACGAACCGTTTGTGCGGCCGCTATACGCGGGTGGACTGCCGTTTACGTAGACTTTGCCTTGGTAAAAGCCATTTCTGTACTCTTCGACGTACGTGGCCATTCCATAGGTATCGAGCGCGAGTGAGTAATTGCCGGTCGTACTCGTATTGGTGGAGCCAAAGGAATAAGTCTGCGCATTAACGGCCTGACCGACCAGCGCGCAAGAAAGAATTAGCGCCCCAAGAAAAAGCGTCCGTACAAACCCCATAGGGTCCTCCATGAAACGGTTTCTAATAATTATTTTCGTTTGAAGGAAGTTTGGAGCAGGAGGGAATCGTGAGACTGATCAGACGACCAGCAAGCCGATCGAAATGAGCTTCGCTCCCTGCGGTGAGATACAGCCAAACATCCTGTCAGCGAAATTTGGCCGAATCCTATTTAACAGTACTTTACGCGTCAATATTTATCTGTGACCGCATTCTTGGCGGTCGTCTACCGAAACGAGGATTCAAAGCGAGCGGCTTTTAGCCGAACTCGCCGGTCATCCCCTCAAAGAATCCGTTCAGCAAGGTCGCGCTCTTTCGATGATCTGCTGGAACCGCAAATCCCCGGGCAAGTTTCCATAGAGTCCCGAGGTCATTCCATTCAAACGCCCATGGCAAAACGCATCCGCAACCAAGTCGCTTTCTGATTTGAGCAGCGTGGCCGCCTGAAAGGCCAGCGCAAGGCTCTCCACCAGAATGCGACCTTCCGCTTCCGCCTTGACGGGGTCAGCGTGCTTCAGACTGCCTATACGCTTTTTTGCTGCTTCCAAGTGAAGGTCATAGCGGTCGTGCATTCCCTTCGCGCTTTGCAATTCGCTCATGAACGCTTCCAGCGATTCGGGCTGGCGCTGGATCGCGCGGAAGACGTCGAGGCATTGCACGTTGCCGCTGCCTTCCCAGATGGCGTTGATGGGTGCTTCGCGATAGAGGCGCGGCATTAGGTTGTCTTCGATGGCGCCGCGACCGCCGATGCATTCCATGGCCTCGTAGGCGTGGCCGGGGGTGCGTTTGCAGATCCAGTATTTGCCAACCGGAGCGAGCAGTCGGAACAGGGCGGCTTCGTGTTCGTCATGCTGGTTATCGAGACTTCGCGCAGCGCGCATGCTCATGGCGAGTGCCGCTTCGCTTTCGAGAATCAAATCGGCGAGCACATTCTGCATCAGCGGTTGCTGGTCCAGTTGCTTGCCGAACACGTGACGATGCGCCGCGTGATGCACCGCTTGGGCAACGGCCTGGCGCATGCCGGCGGACGAACCGATCATGCAGTCGAAGCGGGTGAGGGCGACCATTTCCAGTATGTTGGCAACGCCTCGCCCTTCTTCGCCAATCAACCAGGCTTCGGCGTTGCGGAATTCCACTTCCGAGGATGCGTTGGAGCGGTTGCCCACTTTGTCTTTGAGTCGCTGGATTTCAATGCCGTTTTTTGTATCGTCCATTCGCCAGCGCGGCATCAGAAAACAGGACAGACCGCCGGGCGCCTGGGCCAGTACCAAGAACGCGTCGCACATGGGTGCGGAAAAGAAGTACTTGTGACCGGTAATGGAATACAGCTCGCCGGGGCCTTCGTTGATGGGCGTGGCGGTGGTGGTGTTGGCGCGCACGTCGGAGCCGCCCTGCTTTTCGGTCATGCCCATGCCCATGGTGATGCCCTGCTTCTGCGAGACAGGTACATTGCGCGGGTCGTAGTGACGAGCGGTCAGCAGCGGCTCCCATAAGTCGGCGATTTTCTTTTGCTTGCGCAAGGTGGGCAGCGCGGCGAAGGTCATGGTGAGCGGGCAGCCGTGGCCCGCTTCCACTTGCACTTGCATATATTCGTAGGCCGCACGAGCCACGTGCGCGCCGGAGCGCGATTCGGTCCAGGGCAGTGAGTGAATACCGTGGCTGATGGCCATGTCCATCAGCTCGTGATAGGCGGGGTGGAATTCCACCACATCGATGCGGTAACCGCGCGGATCGTGGCTGTGGAGTCGCGGCGGATTTTCGTTGGCCTGAAAACCCAGCTGAATGGTGCGGGCACTGCCGCAGATCTCGCCGTAGTCTTTCAAGCCTTCTTCCGCCCACTGGCCGCCTTCGCGCCGGACGGCTTCCTGTAAGGCCAGATCCGAGGAATACATGTTGTAGTCCTGCAGCAGCGGCGGCTGGTTGAGAACTTCGTGAGTATCGAGCTGCATCTTGTTGGCTTTCATCGGGCTTCCTACTGCTGGGCTAAGGACGACTTTGTGAGGAACGCTCCTGGCGGCGGGCGCCGCTGAGAATCCCCGGCATGGACAGATTGCCTTCGTGACAGGCGTACTCGAAGATGGGTTCATCAAACGCATTGAAGCGCGACTCGCCTCGCCACACCTGCGTGTAGAGCGCCGGATCCTCGATGGTGAATTCACAGAGCAGCTGATCGTCAGCATAGCGGGTGAAACGCTCCGTGACGACCGAGGTCTCGGTGTGAAACAAGGGATGCGCGTAGAGTTCATGCATGGGATGGAAGTTAGTGGTCTCCACCACCAGGGTGTCACCTTCCCACCAGCCGATGGAATGGCCAAACATGAAGGTCATTTCTTTCGGTGGATGCTTTCCATTCATCGTCACTACACGCGCATGTTGAACCATTTCCGAAAGGATCAGCACATGATCGGGTGTTTGTACGATCTGGTAGTGGTTGTTATATAAACCGTTGATCATCGGTGGCCCGGTTCGCCCCGTGGTGGCCAGGCACCGTTCGCCCAAAGGTCGCACCTCCGGGCCGTCGAAGTTGTCGCGACGCTCGGCGGCGCGTCGCACATAGTCACGGCCATTCCTGGACCAGGGGATCTTCCCGTCGGACGGCTCGACGATCCACGACGACCGGTATTCGCCTTTCACCTTGCCCACCTGCATGCCCGGATCGATCCAGAAAGTGTTGTAGCCACGACCGGCCAGCAGATCGGATCCGTCCAGCAGACCTGCGTCCGGGGCCGTGGGCTTGGCGTCTTCGATAACGCGGTTCGCCAGGGGATCCGCGGCCGCCATCGCTTGCGCTTCCTGCTCGCTGAGAACCAGCTTGTGGATGTGGTCGGGCCGCTCCAGGTCGGTAATCGAGGAATTGGTCCAGAAGCCCTGCAGCACCGGCTTGCCATCGGTCCAGCGCAGCGGTTCATAGGCGAAGCTGCTACTACAAACGAAGGCACACACGGCCATCATTCCTGAGCGATAGAGCGAGATGGGCATTTTGATCGTCCTGACTGTTGTTATTGTGTGGCGAGTGAGTTTAGAAAATTAAGCTTGTCAACGCACGCGTTAGCAGCACAGTTGGCGGAGAAATCAGCGGCCCGCCATCGAGACGGGCCGCTGAGAAACAGAGAACGGTGCGCTCTCCGTCAGTCGTAGGGTCGCGTGCTTGCACCCGATGATCGCGGATGGGTCGGCGCATCGCCGTGCAATTCGATGCGATCGACCACCTCCTGCACACCCGGAATATACCAGGTATCCGTCAGCGCGAGCTGGCGTTCTTCATCGCTGGCCACCGAGCCCGTTAATACCACCACGCCGTCGGCAATGTCCGGATGTAGCTGATCGGCATGGACCAGTGGATCTTTTTCGAAGGCGATGTGAATGGCTTCCGTGAGCTCCAGGTCGTTGTCCTCTTCCGGCGGTGACACGTTCAGCTGGTTGTCGACCGCTGCAGTGCCCTTGGTCCACCAGGTCACCAGCTCGGCGATGCGCTTGTGCGCGAGGCTGTTTACCCGTCCGGTGAGCGTGATCTTGCCGTTGTCGACCAGCGCTTCGATCCAGTCAGCGCCACTGCCGGCATCATGTACAAGGATGCCATCGCCCTGCGCGTCCACCACCAGAGTGGTATCGGCG
Source organism: Proteobacteria bacterium 005FR1 (assembly GCA_026192395.1). Taxonomy (GTDB): domain Bacteria; phylum Pseudomonadota; class Gammaproteobacteria; order Pseudomonadales; family Cellvibrionaceae; genus WACF01. The sequence goes on along the minus strand of WACF01000001.1, from coordinate 3,086,628 downwards.
AACACCCGCTCACCCTGCAGCTGCTTGGCAAGCGAATCGCGCAGCGCGCGATCTTCCATAGGCGCGGTATTGATGCGAAGGGCATCTTCCACTGCCATGCGCCCGTCGGCGAACTGCAGGGCATAGTTCACTGCAAGACGCTTGGCGATGATGTTTTCGGCTGTTCCGGATATCACCAGGCAACCACGCTGTTCCTGCACGTCGATGGGACACTCATGCATATTGATGCGCGCGTCGCGCTCGAGCGCGGCCCGGGTATCGCGGATGATTTCCTCAGCGGTATTCGTGGTTGCCATACTTCCCCCTGGAATTCCGAAAATGGAAGAGTCGGATCGGCAGCGGAGAATCGCGAGCAAAATCGGTCTCAGCTCTCGCGTCTCCACTGCGTCTCACATGGCGGCTTTGAGTGCAGTTATGGTGCCAAGGACATCGCCTTACAACTCAGCATTTGACGATCGCATCGCCGCAAGCAACGGTTCCGCCAGTGACAACCCTGGCGTTTATGCCGCGCAGGTTGAGCGACTTGCCGACTGCTGAATTCACAAACAAAACCGCATCCTTTCCGAAGCGTTCGGAGAACTTCCGGCAGCCCAGATGAGGTTCGGCCGTCACTTCGATGATTGCAGAACCGACCCGTAGCCGAGTGCCAACGGGAAGGTTTGCGGGACTGAGATCAAAGTCCACGAACAGTTGATCTCCGGCGAGCGACCAGTCGGCCCGATTGGCGGCGATGGCAGCGATTGCCCGGGAGTTCATCATCGTGATCTGCATATCGGTATCCGCGATTTCGCGCTTCGATTGGCGGGTTTTCCAGTTGTCGCCATGCAATCCTTGCGCGGTGCTCAACTCAGCGCTCTGGAGTTCGCGGCGCTGATCATTGGCGGGGCGACAAACGATTAGCTGGACGGTGCCGAACTGCCTGGGTGATTGGCGAATGAGTTCCAGCGCGGCTTCCAGCTCTTCGCGGCTTTTGTGAGCAGCCGCGACTCTATCCCGACCGCTCGTTTAGGCTTTGTCGGTAGCTTTGTAGCCGGTTCGGAGTGCAGGTGAGCTCAATGTTTCATCTTCCATGGCTTGTCCTTGCGTTGATCCTGTTATTTTTTCTGTGCGCCAGTTTTTTGGCGCACGGGTTTATAAATAATTTGCCATTTGTTCAGCAGTAACTGCGTATTTGTGTATAAGAGCCGACAGTCTTTTACGTTTCCCTTCCTTGCGTAGCACTCTGGCGCGTATTACTCTTTGTGGAACAAGTCACATTTTTGGCGCCACGCTCGATAAGCGTCGCAAACACGGCCGTTCGCGTCATTGAACGGATAATAAGGAGAAATATCTGTGTCCAGTGTCATTGTTGTAGATTCCGCCTGTTGCCTTCCCGAACGCATCGTGAGCTCCCGCTCGGTCGCCGTGTTGCCTTTGACTGTGAAACTCGGGCAGCAGAAAGTCCGTGACGCTTTCACAGCCGACGATCGGCTGCGAATGCTGAAAGACGGGACTCTCGATATCAAAAAAGACGTGGATACCGCACCGGCAACCCGGGAAGAAATCGTCGACTTTCTCGTCAAACGCATTTTGCCGAACTACGACTTCGCCATTGTACAAACCATCACCCGCAACCGCAGTCCGCAGTATGAGATGTGGCAGGAAGTAAACAGCTCCTTCGCTGCGGAGTATCGAAAGTACCGGAAAACGGACCGAACCTTCACCTTGCGCATCATGGATTCGGGGGCGGTGTTCACCGGTCAGGGGCTAATGACTCTGAACACCCTGTACCTCGGCCAGCAACAGGTCGCCCGCCGCGAACTGCTCGAGAAAAGTAAGCAGCTGTTCCACCACATTCAATCCTATTCGGCGCCGGTGGATCTGCACTATCTGCGCGAACGTGCGCGGCGCAAGGGCGATCGCACCATCAGCTTTACCGCGGCGCACCTTGGCAAGGCCCTGAAGATCTCCCCCGTGGTTTTTGGCGGACAGGGCGAGACCCAGCAGGTGGGCAAGTTCAAGGGGCATGAAAACGCTGTGAACGCGATCGTCAATCACGCCATGCAATGCATCAAGCGCGGTCTGCAAACACCGATCATTTCCATTGCCTATTCGGGTCCGCTGGAAGAGTTATCTCGATATCCCGTCATCGAAGAGCTGAAAGAATTCGCCGCCGAGCACAATGTGAAAATCGCCACCAGTGTTGCCAGCACCACGGCGATCATCAATATGGGGCCCGGCACTTTCTCTCTTGCTGTTGCGCCGGTCGATGCCACGTTCCGACTGAAAGTCGAGGAATGACAGAGGTCTCAGGCAGGGCCTAGCCATCGCAAGGTCTTGTCCAGCGCAGCTATATCCACCGGCTTGGTGAGATGGGCATCGAATCCCGCGTCCCTGGTTCGCTGCCGGTCCTCTGGCTGGCCATAGCCGGTGAGAGCCACCAGCGGAATTCCCTTGAGATCGGTATCACCGCGGATTGCTTTTGCCAACTCGTAGCCGCTCATTCCCGGAAGACCGAGATCGCACAGCACGATCTCGGCGCCTTGCCTCCAAAGTAGGTCAAGAGCCTGAGGCGCACTAACCGCAACCGCCACTGTGTGGCCTTTCAATTCCAAAAGGTCCTGCAATGCCTGGCCTGCGTCAGGATTGTCTTCGACAATAAGGATTCGCTTAGGCGCAAGCGCAGCCTCCGGCTCCGCCTGCACCGGCTCCACCGGAGCGCTGGAACGCGGTAGCCGAATCTCGAACTCAGTGCCCAGACCCGGACCGGCACTGCTCGCTTTGATATTGCCGCCGTGCAGCTCCACCAGCCCTTTTACCAGCGGCAGGCCCAGACCCAGGCCGCCTGCGGCTCGGGCGATATCCTGCTTCTCCTGGTAAAAAGGCTCGAAAATTCTGTCGAGCATTTCCCCGCGAACGCCAACCCCGGTGTCGCTCACTCGTACCCGGGCCCAGTCGGTACCCGCTTCCATTTCGACGCTAACGCAGCCGTCGGGGTGCGTAGATTTGAGGGCGTTCCCCAACAGATTATCGAAAATCTGCGCCAGCCGAACGGCGTCGCCGCTTACCCGGACGGGTTCGGCGGGAATGCTTGTCCGACAGGCGATTTGCCGCGCATCGAACTGCGACTTGCGGTCTTGCAGCACGGTTGAGAGCAGCTCGCCCAAGTCGAGCACCTCGGTGTTCAGATCGATCTTGCCTCGGGCGATGCGGGAGACCTCGAGGAGCCCGTCGATCAGCCGGCCCATGTGGGTTGTCTGCCGATCAAGCACGCCGGAGGCGCGACGCAACCGCGGGTCGGCACCATTCAAATGCCTGAGCACCTCCGTCGCACTACGCACGGCCGCCAGCGGATTGCGCAGCTCGTGGCCGAGCATCGCCAGGTATTCGTCCTTGCGACGATCCGATTCGCGCAGGCGCTCCTCACTCCGACGAAGGCTTTCCTGGATGCGCACCTGTTCGGTCACGTCGCGAAAGATATGAGCGGCGCCCACCAGGTGTCCCTGAGGATCACGGATGGGATTGAAGCGCAGGTCATAGACCCGCGTCTCTTCGGGGGAAGGGCCGAACTCCATTTGGATGCGGAAGGACTCTCCGTTGAGGGCTCGAATCCAGAGCTCTTTGGCCTTGCGCTGCTCTTGAGGCCAGGGCGCCATACCATCGAGCAGGTTTGTGCCTTCTTCGATCTCGCAATTCCAGAGCTTGTTGTATTCGTGCCAGTAGGCCTGGTTGAAGTAGAGAAAGCGATAGTCGCTATCCAGCGCCGCGATCAGGTCCTCACTGCCCCGCGTGATACCCTCGAGTAAACCCAGAACGCGCAAGAGCTCCTCTTCGGAGCGCTTGCGCTCGGTGATATCGCGAAAAAGCAGCGCCACTTTGGCTTCGCTCGGAGCGCCCATGCGAAAGGCATCAACTTCGAACCATCGACCCAGTCTCGGCGAGAATTCCACAAAGCGTTCGGTCTTGCCAGTTCTGGCCACCCGGCCATAGGTTTCGTACCAGCGCTCTTCCAGATCCGGCACCAATTCGCGGGCGGTCTTGCCTTGCGCATTCAGCAATCCGGCTTGCTTTTCGAAAGCGGGATTCATCTCAAGAAAGCGGTAGTCCACCGCGCGGCCCGTGGAATCGAAGTGCACCTGCAGAATGCAAAAACCCTCATCGATGGTTTCAAACAAACTTCGATAGCGCTGCTCGCTTTCGCGCAAATGCCGGGTTCGCTCCCGAACTTTCTCTTCGAGGCGCTCATTGGTTCGCTCAAGTTGCTGCTCGAGGCGCTTGCGTTCGCTGATGTCGCGCGAGACCCCGACTACCAGCTCGGGCCGGCCATCAGCACCCATAACGGGACTGATCACGTAGGTGTAGTAGCCGAGAAGGCCGCTGGGGCTGAGATATTCGATCTCGCTGGTGACCGGCTGCCCGAATTCGAGAACTTGGTCGATCTGCTGTGACAGCTGCGCTTCAACGGCATCGGGGTAGCCGAGCTCCTTCATCGTTTTGCCGACATACTGCTCGCGAGTAAGGCCCCAGAGCTGTTCGAGAGCATTGTTAGCGTAGACAAAGCGCTTGTGACGGTCCCAGGCATAGATCTGCCCGTGCACGCCGGAGATAACGGTGCTGAGGAAGCCGGCCTGCTGCTCCAGCTCGCCGTGGTCGGGGATGTCAGGTCGGCTCATGCTTCTGCTCCTCGCCTCCTGTGCCCCGCTGCCGCATGAGCGTTCACTCCACGAGCGCAGACAGATTCGGAAACCCGGTCCACAAACCAGGTCCTGAAACCATGCCCGCCAGTCTGCGCCAGCCAGTCCGGCTGCGCACAATTAAGATAAAAACCCACATGATGAAGGAGGTTATTGCCGATTCGATTTCGTTGATTGGGTTTCGCGTGATTTGTCGCCTGGCACGCAGACGCAATCAATCACGCGCAAAACCATTCTAGCAACAATCGCGAGCCTAACAATCGATGGAGCAGAAGTTCTGCGCTTATTGCTGCAAAGCCTGCAGTACTTCACGGTGCGGATTTGCTACTTGATCGGCAATGACCGCTCTGGCGGTGACCGTCTCGCCGTAGAAGTCTTCGTTTTCCTCCTCGTCCCAGGTGATATTGCTGAAACCGACCGATAGTTCGGCAAAAAAGCCTTCCGTATCGGTCCACAGCACGACGTCGCTGCCTTCGTCGATTTGGGTGCGGGCTCGGGCCGACCAGTCGACAATGGAGAACCCGGCCTCGGCGGTAAGCGCGAAGTTGGTATCACTCATGAAGACCTCCAACGACTCCGGCGTCAGCAGAATCATTGCGATCGAACCGGCTGCAACGCCAACCTGCAGTCCCGCGCTGAGGCTGCCCACGTCATAAAGACCCGGATTACCCCAGCCACTCTCTTTGCGGGTGAATAGCACTCCCTCGCCGCCCCCGGCGCCGATAATCAGGGCCGCAGTGGCATACTCGGGGACCACGAAGACACCTTGCGCTTCTTCCAGCAGCTGGCGCAAATCAGCATCCTCCTGCATGTTGCTGAGCACCACGACTGCTTCGGCCACGTCGTCGCGTGTCGTATCGGTCTCCACGGCGTCATTGTCGGCTACCGCCGCCTCTTCATCATTCTCGGGCGGGCGATCAATTACCTGGTCCACATCTTCGTCCCGGTGCTCGAAAGGAGTGGGCTCCTGTTCGTCCTGCTCCTGCGCAGTGGCGGCGCAACCAAGGGACAGCAAAAACGCCGTCGCAACAAGGAGGCGCAGACCAGCATGCGAACGAACTGAAAAGGGCGTGCTCATAGTTACCTCTCTCACAACGAAAAAAAGCGCACCGGGACGAATCCCGGTACGCTCGGCGCGACCAGCGTCGTTTACTGCTCTTTCAGTGCTTGCTGCAGCATTTGCTCGTGCGGGTTTTCGACGTTGCCGGCCAGGATTTCGTTGGGCTCGGCTTCCTTGTTGTAGTACTCGGCGATTTCCTCCTCGTCGGGGCTTACACCGGTAACGCCAACAGCGAGTTCACCAAACAGACCTTCGGTGTCGGTCCACACGACAGCGTCGGTACCCATGCCGATTTCCGCTCGGGCGCGCTCAGACCAGTTGATGATGGAAAAACCCGCGTCAGCAGTGAAACCGAAGTTGGTATCTTCGCGGAAGGTATCCAATGCGTTGTCGCTCATCAGAATCATGGCGATAGAACCTGCCGCAGCGCCCGCCTGAAGACCTGCACTGATGCCGCCGATGTCGTAGAAGACCGGATTGCTCCATTCACCGGAGTCCTGTTTTTTCAGCAGCACACCTTCGCCACCAGACGCGCCCACGATCAAGGCACCGACCGCGTAATCAGGCACGACCAGTATCGCCTTGGCTTGATCGAGCACTTGTTTCATGTCGGCGTCTGCTTGCATCTGCTGGATCACTGCCGCGGACTCCTGAACATCTTCCATTGGACCGGACAGTTCTTCGTCTTCTTCCGCACTTGCCGCAGCGATTTCTTCGTCGGCAGTCAGTTCCTCGTTCTCTGCGACGGTTTCGCCCTCAACGATACCTTCTTCGTTATCGAGTTCGGCGGCAGCCTGCTCTGTTTCCTGCTCGGTTTCCGCAGCGGCTTCTTCAGTTTCCTCTTCGAATTCAGCTGCTGCCTGTTCGGTCTCCTGCTCAAGCTCGGCTGTAGCTTCTTCAGTCTCCTGCTCGACTTCTGCAGCTGCCTGCTCGGTCTCCTGCTCGATTTCTGCAGCTGCCTGCTCGGTCTCCTGCTCGGCCTCTTCCTGAGTTTCGTTCAGTTCCTGGGCCACCTGCTGGGTATCGTAGGACTTCTCCTCGATCGCCGGGCGGTCTTCGGCCGACTGCTGGATTTCGTTCAGATTTTCTGCGGCTTCGGTATGTTCGTCGGCAACCGTATAAAGCGGCGCTGACATGAGTGACAGCGTCACAATCGCCGCTGACAGCTTCGCCGGGGTGAATCGCGTATTCATGCAAACCTCCTGTAGAGAAACAACAAAATTATTCCGTGTTCGCCCCGCACAACCCTGTCCTTCCATGTCGTGCGCCTTGGCGATGCGGCTTTAACATCCTGCGGTCGCGATTGAAGCAATGGGCATGCCCGTCCGCGGCAATTACTGTCATCGAGGACGATTTTGGCGTGCGGATTCCGGACATGGAAAAACAGGTGACCTTCAGCGAAAAAACACAGCCGTTTTTGTGAAATGAACCGCATGCGCATGAGCTTACAGTTGCACCTGTGCAGCTAGTGCTTGTTCGAATTTACAAAACGGCTGAATCTCAGGCAAAGAATATTGGCGCCAGGACAGCCGCGGATCAGCGCGACCTCAACGTCCCCAGAGCTGGCGGAACGGTCGAGGACGTCACCAAAAGTCTGTAGATCCAATCGACTAAGCGAGGTGTTCGGGAGTTACCTTGTGCATGATTCCTTCGCCGCTTTCAAATGCGGTGATGTTGTTCAAGGTCGTGTCTGCAATCGCGGTCAGCGCCTCGCGGGTGAAGAAGCCCTGGTGACTGGTGATCAGCACGTTGGGGAAGGTGAGCAGCCGCATGAAAACATCGTCCTGAATGATCTTGTCGGAAAGATCCTGGAAAAACAGGTCGCCCTCTTCTTCGTAAACATCCAGGCCGAGATAGCCGATCTCCCCTTTCTTCAGGCTATTGATGACCGCCCTTGTATCCACGATCCTGCCGCGACTGGTGTTGATCAGCATGACGCCCTGTTTCATTTTCGCCAGCGCTTCGTCGTCGATCAGATGCTGCGTCTCCGGCACCAGCGGACAATGCAGCGAGATGATGTCAGACTGGCGATAGAGTTCAGCGAGATCGACATACTCCGCAAATTGACGCACTTCGTCGTTTGGATAGGGATCGTGCGCGAGCACCTTGCAACCGAGCTTATTCATGATGCCGGCGAAGATAGCGCCGATCTTGCCGGTGCCGATCACCCCCACCGTCTTTCCGTAGAGATCAAAGCCCAGCAGCCCGACGAGCGAGAAGTTTCCCTCGCGTACCCGGTTGAAGGCGCGATTGGTTTTGCGATTCAGGGTCAGGATCAATGCAAGAGCGTGCTCGGCCACCGCGTGGGGCGAATAGGCGGGGACACGCACCACCGTAAGCCCCAGCTTCTCGGCACAGCAGATATCCACGTTGTTGAAGCCCGCCGATCTCAGCGCGATCAGACGGGTGCCATTGTCCTTGAGGAGCTGCAGCACCTCGGCATTGAGCTTATCGTTTACAAAGACACAGACAGCAGGAAAGCCAGCCGCCAACGGTGCTGTGCTCTCGGTCAGCTTGCCCTCGAAGAAGACCAGCTCATGACGGTGGTTTTCGTTTCTGCTCTGCAGGAATTCCCGGTCGTAGCTTTGGGTGCTGAATACTGCGACTTTCATGAGTCTGTTCCTGTTTCTGAAGCGACGTTTCCGGTGGCCGCGATCACTTTTGCGCCAAAGCTATTCCGCGAGTGTTATCCCGCGAGGGTCGGCGGCACCCACTGCGGGTCGATCTTTCCGTCCACCAGTCCGATGCGCCGATCGGCGGCGCGGGCGAAGCTCGCATCATGGGTAACGGCGATGATCGTCTTTCCCATGTCGCTGGCCAGCTGCCGAAGGATGTCGCGCACCATGGCCGATGATGCCGAGTCGAGATTGCCGGTGGGCTCATCAGCGAGGATGATCAAGGGATCATTGGCAAGCGCCCGTGCAATGGCCACTCGCTGGCGCTGCCCGCCGGATAGTTGCGAAGGCCGCTTATGCATGTGATTTGCCAGACCAAGGTCGCCAAGCAGTTGCGCCGCTCTCGCTTGCGCCTGTTCCGGCATGAGATCCCCGAGCTTGCGCATCGGCAGGGTGACGTTCTGAAGGCAGGAGAATTCCGCCAGCAGAAAGTGAAACTGAAAAACAAAGCCGAGCTTGCGAAGCCGCCGGTCGGCCAGTTCGTCCTCGCTGAAGTGGGAGACGTTCTCTCCATCGAGCAGAATGCTTCCCTCGGTGGGCAGATCGAGAAGGCCGAGCAGGTAAAGCAGGGAAGACTTGCCCGAACCGGACGGTCCCATGATGGCAATGAATTCACCGCTGCCGACATTGAGGCTGACCCCGTCCACCAGAACAACGGGTACTTCGCCGCTCAGTTCTCGGCGCAGGTCCTCCGCCACCAGCAAGGCGCTCACGCCGCACCTCGCAGGATGTCCACCGGTTGCACTCGCGCGCCTTTGCGCGCCGGAAAGTAGGACGCGCCGACGCTGGAGAGCAGGGCGAAAACGGCGGCCAGAATGAACTGATCCAGACCGTAATAGAGCGGCAGACGTTCGGAGTCCGCCATCTCAGGCACTTTGATCTCCACTTGCCCCAAAATCCACATCAAGCCGAGACCGAGCACAATGCCGAACACAATGCCGATCAGCCCGAGCACCAGCCCTTCGATGACGAAGATGCGCCGGATGTCGCGGGCGTGGAAGCCCATGGATTTCATGATGGCGATGTCGCGGGTCTTTTCCATCACGATGGTGGAAATGGTGTTGTAGATGCCGAAAGAAGCCACCACAAGAATCGCGGCGACCACGCTGTACATAATGGTGTTGCGTACAGTCAGCACCGCCATGATGTCTTCGTTGGCTTCCAGCCAGGAAAGTGCCTTGTAGCCGATTCGCTGTTCGATGAGGCTGGCCACTTCCCGGGCCCGATAGGGATTTTCCAGCTGGATGATCAGGCGATTGACCCGGTTGGGCCGATTCAGCAGGAGCTGGGCACGCTTGAGGAGGGTGAAAGTCTGACTCTCATCGTAATTGGCGTTGCCGGTGCGAAAGATCCCGACGATTTTCATCGCCCGCACCGTGCCGTCGGGTGTGGAAACGTTGAGGTTGTCGCCCATCTCCAGATCGAAGCGCTCCGCCAGTGCCTGGCCGATGGCGATGCCGTTGGGATTGGCTGCCAGTTCGTCCAGCGAGCCAGCCATGATATCGTCCTCGATGGTAGAGACTTCCTTCATCCGCTCGGGGACGATGCCGCTCAGGGTCGCGCCCTGGTTGCGACCGGCGAAAGTGAGCACCACCGACCCGGTCAGTACCGGCGCCACCTGCAAATCGGCAAGGCTGTCGATGAAGTCCATCTTCTGCTGCCACCCGCGAATGCCGCGCACTTCCGTTTGCGGTTTCACGCTACGCAACTCCACCGCCGCTTTCGGAAAGCGCATGCGCACCGGCTGCAGATCGGCGCTGCGGTATTCATCCGAGACGGTGATGTGCGGGCTGGTATCGATCAGGCGCTCGATAAAGTCGAGTTCCGAGCCGCGCATTAGCGAGGCGACGGCGAGAAAGAAAGCGACCCCCAGCACGATCCCGGAGAGAGAGACGGCGGTCTGACGTTTGCGCGCCAGCAGGTGGGTCATGGCAATCGACAGGTTCAGTGTCACCGCATCACTCCGTTGCAGACAGCCAGGCCGCACCACCTTAGCCGAAATCAGCTGGCAATGGGAGCTCCAACCGTGGCAGTTTACGGGCACAGAATTCGCACAATTCCGCGCTCTTCACACAGGCTGGTGAGAGTTGCAGGGAGCAGCGTATGGGCCAGGAACAGTTCATCGAAGAGATTCGCCCGGGCGATACGGTCACCGTCGAGAATACGCGCGAAAGCCCCTATTCCATCAGAGTTTGCGCAGCCGACGGCACCCAGTTGAACATGGCGCTACAGCCCGGACAGATGATCGAGTTTTCGGCGGGTCAGTCGCAGGCCCGCATTCTGTTGCGCGACTCGGATCCCAGCGGATTGCTCGTGGTGCAGCCTCACCAGGCCACTTGATGTGACGGTAGCGCCATGCAAAGAGCCGGCGTATTCTATCGAGCTGTGCCAATTGCCGAGCTCGAACAAATGGACAGCTTTACCAAACGCATTCGTCCCCATGTGAACGCCGAAGCCGAACTTGCTCGGCAGGCGCAGCAGCGCGGCGACTTCTCTGTCGCATTTCACCATCTTGAACGCGCCCATGTACTCGGGCAGCTGTCCACCCGCGAACACGTACGGGTGCACTGGCTGATGCTGCTCTGGGGTGCGAAGCGGGGCAATATTCGGGAAGTGCTCGGCCAGGTGCTGCGCATCATCGGCGCCGCCACCAAAACCGCCTTCGGGCTGGTGCCCTCCGGCAATACGGGCGGCGCCAACATCAGCCCCTTCAAACCCCTGCCGGTTCCGGCGGATCTCGCGGAAATCATCGCCTCGGCCCGCCAAGCCCCTTGACCAACGCCCCTTCGGCCTCGGCCATTGCGGGATTCTTGCATGAGCCGGGGCGGCTTTTGGCCCATGGCTGTGGCCCGTTAGCGATCGATCGTGACTTGGTGCCGGTAAAAAGGAGTTTGGCTCGGTGGGTGAAATCGTTTCGTTAGTCGGAATCGCGCTTCTGCCATCCGCGGGGATGCTGATTGGCGCCCTCACCGCACATTGGACCCGCCTTTCCGGCAGTGTCATGGGCGCGGTGCTCCACGGCGCAGCGGGTGTCGCGGTGGCGGTGGTCAGCGTCGAGCTGATGCCCCGCATCCTCGACGACATCGCCCCCTGGCAACTGGTTGCAGGCTTTGTTCTGGGCGCAGCAGCATCCGTGGCGATGATGAAGGGCGTCAACCGCGTGGCGGGAAACCTCGCTGCGGGGAAGGCAAAGGACGGAATCGGCAATGTCTATCTGCCGGTGGCGGTGGATCTGTTCGGTGATGGGTTGATGATCGGGATCGGCTCGGCGGTCTCCGGCGGCCTCGGTTTCATGCTGGCATTGAGTCAGGTGGTCGCCAACATTCCGGGCGGCTTTGCAGCGACCGCCCACATGCGCGACAAGGGCGTGTCCGCCGCGGCGCGCTGGAGTGCCATCGGTTCGCTGGTGGTGCCGGTGTTCGTGGGCGCCGGGCTGGGCTTTTGGTTGCTGCGAGGACAATCGGCTCCCGTGCAAAATGCCGCTTTGTCTTTCGTGGTGGGCATGCTGCTGCTGGCCACCATCGAGGATCTGGTTCCAGAAGCGGACGAGCCTCAGGCGGACCGCTCTGTCACCACGGCTGCTTTCGCCACTGGCTTTATTTTCTTTGCGCTGATAGCTCTTTACCTCGGATAACAGGAAAAGGAGGATTCGAAGGGGCTCGGCCGGAACGCCCGGATGTCACATCGAATCAACCAGCGTTTTATCGCCAACGGCTTCCACCCGCTGCCCGGCTTCGAATCCCTCCGCCGGCAGGACTGCCACCTGATCGCCAGTCTCGAGCCCGGCAGTAATCTGCACCTGCTCGTCGCCGCGAATCCCCACTTCCACGGACTGCCTGTGGAGCGCACCGTCGCGAACCAGCCAGATCGAGTTGCCGGCCAGCGCGGTGGCGGGGACCAGCAAGGCATTTTCCTCACGCTCGACGATAATGTTGGTGTCTGCGGTCATTCCCACTTTAAGCGGCGTGTCCTCGGGAAGGCCCACCCGCACCCGGTAGCTGCGCGACACCGGATCGCCTTTGGGGGTTATCTCCGCCACTTGCCCATCAAAGACCCGTTCGGGAAAAGCGTCCGCATTCACCAGCACCGGCTGACCCACTTCCACCAACGGAATGTCCTCTTCGTCCACTTCCGCCTCGATCCGCAAGGGAGCGTCGGCGGACATGAAGAACACCGGCTGGTTGATGGCGACGTACTCGCCAACCTCCCCATCCCTGCGCAGGATGAAGCCGTCCGCGGGGGCGCGGAGGGTCATGTAGTCCAGTTGCTCGCGAGCGCGGGCGGTGGCCGCCTCGGCGGCCTGAAGGTCCGAAAGCGCGCGGTCCAGCTCCACTTCCGCCGCCACCCCGCGCTCCACCAATTCACGAACCCGGTTATGAGTCTGGCGGGCGTAGCGTTCGCGGGCTTGCAGCTCTTCGACGGTGCGTCGCAAATCGGCATCTTCAAGGCGCGCCAGCACCTCGCCTTCCGTGACCCGATCACCCTCCTCCGCCAGTAGCTGTACGATGCGCCCGCCGGCGCGGGGCGCGATGGGAATGCTGACGGTGGGTTCGACAATTCCGGTGGCATAGACCGCCCGAACGGCGGTCCCGTATTCGGGCGTTGTAACTGCAACCACCGGCGGGCGCAGGAATCGGAATGCGACAATCGCCGCAGCGACAACCAACACCAGCGCGAAAACAAACCAGCGAAGGTGGCGCCGCGGGCGAACCCTCTTCGACTCGGATGGGGAAGCGCTCAAAACCCTCTCCTTCTTGTGGTTTAGTCCGGTCGTGATCGACGGTCTTTCAGGATTTCTCAACAGCCTTCCAGCACGGTCGCTGGCAGTGCTGAATCATTCTGTTCGACCGGAGGAACTGGCGCCATCGCGGGACGTCGAATTCGCGTCTGCACGAGCGCCTTCCGACATCGGCAAGGCTCCTTTAACTGCGCGGCGAATCCGGTATCATGCCGGCCAGCCATTCACCCTCGCGATACGTCCTCTCTATGTCATCAGCTTCCAAACCTCTGTTCGCCTACCCCAGATATTGGGCCGAATGCTTCGGACCGGCGCCGTTTCTGCCCATGTCCCGCGAGGAAATGGATCAGCTCGGCTGGGACAGTTGCGACATCATCATCGTCACCGGCGATGCCTACGTTGACCACCCGAGCTTCGGGATGGCGGTGATCGGTCGCTTTCTGGAGGCGCAGGGCTTCCGAGTCGGCATCATTTCGCAACCGGACTGGCGCAAGCCCGACGAGTTCATGAAGCTGGGCAAGCCCAACCTCTTCTTCGGGATAACCGGCGGCAACATGGATTCGCTGATCAACCGCTACACCGCCGATCTGCGGCTGCGCAGTGACGACGCCTATACGCCGGGCGGGGTTGCGGGCAAACGGCCGGACCGCTGTGTGATCGTATACAGCCAGCGCTGCCGGCAGGCCTACAAAGACACGCCGATCGTCATTGGCGGAATCGAAGCGAGCCTGCGCCGGATCGCCCAGTACGATTACTGGAGCAATGAAGTGCGCCGTTCGGTTCTGATCGATTCCGCGGCCGATATTCTTCTTTACGGCAACGCTGAACGAGCCATTGCTGAAGTGGCTCACGAGATTGCGCTTGGCAAGCCGGTGTCGGAACTGAAAAACATCCGCGGCACCGCAGTCATTCGCAGCTCGACGCCAAGCGGCTGGACGGAAATCGACTCCACGCGCATCGACTGGCCGAGCAAGATCGATCAGATTCCCAACCCTTACGACTTCGATCACAACTCCGCGGCGAGTTGCGCCAGCGAAAAAGCCGCAGAGAAGGATGAGGACGACGATGTGCAGGTGGTGCGGATTGTGCCCATGCCCCTGCAGCGCAAGGAAAACATCGATCCGGATAAAACTGTGATTCGCCTGCCGTCCTTCGAGAAGGTGAGCAAGGACGCAGCGCTCTATGCCCATGCTTCCCGCGTGCTACATCAGGAAGCGAACCCCTTCAATGCGAAGCCGCTGGTGCAGAAACACGGGACCCAGGAAGTCTGGGTGAACCCGCCACCGGTTCCACTGGAAACCGAAGAACTGGACGGCGTCTTCGATCTTCCGTATGCGCGTCTGCCGCATCCCAGTTACGGTGATGCGAAGATCCCCGCCTATGAGATGATCCAGACTTCGGTGAACATCATGCGCGGCTGCTTCGGTGGCTGTACCTTCTGCTCCATCACCGAGCACGAAGGTCGGATCATTCAGAGCCGCTCCCAGGATTCCATCCTGCGGGAAATCGAAAAAATCCGCGACACGGTCCCGGGCTTTACCGGCACCATTTCCGATCTTGGCGGGCCCACCGCCAACATGTATCGGCTGCGTTGCAAAAGCGAGGAAATCCTCAAGAGCTGCAAGCGTCTGTCCTGCGTCTACCCGACCATCTGCAAGAATCTGGAAACCAGTCACAAGCACACCACGGAGCTGTACCGTGAGGCGCGCAAGATCCCGGGCGTGAAACGCATAGCGATTGCTTCCGGCCTGCGCTACGACCTCGCCGTCAAAGATCCGGAATATGTAAAGGAACTGGTGACCCACCACGTGGGCGGCTATCTCAAGATCGCGCCGGAGCACAGTGAAGACAATGTGCTCACCAAGATGATGAAGCCGGGCATGGGTACTTATGATGAATTCAAACGCATGTTCGAGAAGTACTCGAAGGAAGCGGGCAAGAAGCAATACCTGATTCCCTACTTCATCGCAGGTCACCCGGGCTGCGAAGACGAGGACATGCTCAACCTGGCCCTCTGGCTGAAGGAGAATAATTTCCGCGTCGACCAGGTGCAGACTTTCTATCCATCGCCAATGGCGCTGGCTACGGCGATGTATTTTTCCGAGCGGAACCCACTGCAAAAACTCACCTACAAGGCGAAAAAGATGTTCGTGGCGAAGGATTTGGAACATCGCCGTCTGCAGAAGGCGTTTCTGCGATATCACGACGAAAAAGGCTGGGACAGGATTCGCGAATCATTGCGTCAGATGGGCCGCGAGGATTTGATCGGCAATAGTCCTAAAGCGCTGGTGCCCGCCGAAGGAAAACCGCACAAGCCCCACAATCCGAAAGCCGGTCGCAAGAATCCGGCACGCGGTGGCAAACTGGCCTTTCCCGGAAAGGGACGACGTCGATAGTCTTCCCTCATCTTCGAAATGACGAGATCAAAAAAGGGGGCCAAAGCCCCCAATATCTCTGCTCGACCGAAAAATCTAAATCAATAGTTACAGGTATCTCGATACTCGGAGATAGCGTATTCGCCGGTATGGTTCGGACCACACAGGAATTGATCATAGCGGGTATCCAGATCGATAAAACGCTTCATCCAGGCCACACCGTACTTGCCCAGAATATCCGAATTGGAGTTACCGCTGTTTGCACAGGAATGGCTGCCGTTATTGATCTCCAGGAAGGCCTTGTCCGTGGTGCTGGGGATGTCGTAATAGAACGGCGAGGCGTGACTGCTGACCGGCGCTACCGAGTCATTTTCACAGGCGATGATCAATGTCGGCGTGGTGATGTCGTCGAAGTTGTTATAGCCGCTGTAGTAAGGCGCTTGTGGAATCGCTGCCATGATAGACGAGTCATCAGCCGCCGCTTTCAATGCGCCGCCGCCTCCCATTGACCAGCCCATTACACCGCGGCGATTTTCATCAATCATGCCGTAGATCGGACTGCTGCTGGATTTGCTCTGACTGATTGCGTAATTGAGTGCAGCGTTAAGCTGGTTGGCACGACTGTCGGGCTGATCGTAGCCGGAGTTGGTGTCGATGGTAATTACCACGAAGCCGTGTGATGCGATTCGCGGCCCCCACCACTTGATGGAAGATTCCGCAGAAACGAAGCCTGGTACGACCGCAATCACTCCCATGGTGCCGGTAGTTCCGGTTGGGTAGTGGATAGTTCCGCCGCCGAAGCCGCTCACATAAGACGATACATTGATGGTACGTACCGAATAGGGACCGGAAGCCGCCTCCAGCGAAGAGACGGTGGGATTGGGTCCGCGGGCGTAATCACAGGTGCTGCAAGGTTCGGGAGTGGGTTCCGGTTGGGGCTCCGGGTCGGTGTAGGCAAATACGTTAAGAGACAGAGTTAATACTGCGGCGCCAGCCAGCAGCTTCTCCAAAGCTTGATTCTTCATGTTAGTCCTCTCACAGTTGTTATCGTTAGTTCCTGGAAGCTCGGGGACAAGCAGATTGTTATTGTGATAAGCAACAGTTTGCGACGACGACCGCCTGCTGGTGATGTCCCCTTGCAGTACAGAACTCCTGTCCGTACTGGTCGGAGAACTTAACACAGCCTTTGGTCGCGCACTTTCACGAATCCGCACTTCGATAAAAACGACTGTTGGCCGATGATCTTTCTCGAATGGATCGAGTTCGCGCGAGACTAGCGGAGGTGACGAGCTCAACGTCGCGGCGGAAGCCGTTCGGCGAGATGCAAAAAACAAAAAAGGCGTTGGCGCTTGGGAGACGAGAAGAGAACAATACCTTGGAAACCAACTCTGGACTTGGAACCCAGTGCGCAAGTAAACAGGAGCCCGCAGACCCCCGTTTACTAGTTGGCCGTAATCGGTTATCAGTAGTTACAAGTGTCTCGGTATTCGGAAATCTCAACAGGCGCAGCATGGTCCGGGCCGCAAAGGAACTGGTCATACCGGCGATCAACGTCAATGAAACGCTTCATCCACGCGACACCATACTTGCCAAGGATGTCCTGATTGGCGTTGCCGCTGTTGGCACAGGAATGACTGCCGTCATTGATTTCCAGGTAGGCCTTGTCGGTAGTACTCGGGATATCGTAGTAGAAGGGTGAAGCATGGTTGTTGACCGGCGCCGTTGTATCGTTTTCACAGGCGATGATCAGCGTCGGCGTGGTGATGTTACCGAAGTTGTTCGACCCACTGTACCAGGGCGCCTGGGGAATCGCTGCCCTGATAGAACGGTCGTCGCCAGCAAGCTTCAAGGTACCACCGCCTCCCATGGACCAGCCCATCACACCGCGACGGGTCTCGTCCACCATTCCGTAAATCGGGCTGCTGGTATTCTTGCTCTGGTCGATGACGTAGTTCAGCGCGGCATTGAGCTGATTGGCGCGGCTGTCCGGGTTATCGTAAATGGAGCTGGTATTGATGGTGATGACCACGAAACCATGTGAGGCGATGCGGGGCCCCCACCACATGATGGACGATTCATAAGACACATAGCCAGGCACGACAGCGATTGCGCCCATGGTTCCAGTGATGCCCGTGGGGTAGTGAATGGTGCCGCCGCCAAAGCCACTGACGTTACGTGACACGCTGACGGTACTCACCGCATAGGGGCCCGAAGAAGCTTCAAGAGATTCGACCGTTGGATCAGGGCCTCGCTCGTAACCGCAGTCGCTAGTGCAGGCGTCGGGTAACGGCTGTGGCTCTGGCTCAGGTTCGGGGTCGGAAGTTGCGATCACATTGAAGGACAGGGTTAGTACCGCGACGCCAGCAAGCAGTTTTTCAAAGATGTTCTTATTCATTGATTACTCCTATCACGCATTTCGTTTTTTTGTGTCGAGATCAGGATGCGTTTTATTTTCTTCTTAAAACCGGCGGGGCTTATAGCCAAACGCTTCCGCTCACAGCACAGAGCACCTCTCCATACTGAACAGGGAAGCTAGCACGTCCTTCTTCGCGGGCTCTTTCACGAATCAGCACTTTTTCATTAGATCTGTTGCGCTCGAGGCCATTCGTCGCTAAATAGATCTTGATAATGTGGCAGGCACCTACAACACTACCAACAGGGCTGCAACGGCAGATTTGCCGAGATGTTACACAGTGGACACGAAACTTATGGAAGATCCGAATAAGAACTCGCCGAGAAACAAACATACAGCACTACTGGCCGGCGCGAGCGCCTTGGCTTGCACTTTGGTGCTTGTTGGCTGGGTGCTTCTTTCACGGCCCGGTGATGACCACGGGGTTTCTGAAGCCGATTCGCTGGAGGAAGCAGCACCAGAAAGCTCGTCTTTTCGTGAAGAGCCCCTGGACAAGACCGTGGGCACGGAGTGGCAATGGGACAATTTCCCCGAGCGGAAATACGCGAATGGCGAGCACGCGAAGCAGCAAAACACGTCAGCGCCCTTTGATGTCCCATTTATCTATGACGCTTTGCAGGACGTGCGTCTGGATGAACAGGGCAATGTTGTCGTCGATGACGAAGCGCTGAAAGCACTGGACGAAACTCTGAAATTTAGCGGCCTGGATCTGAGTCCTGCTGCGCTGAACGAACTACAGGAGCTCATACGCATCGGCTTGCCCGGGTCCGCCGGCGTTCAGACTGCCGATATCGTGGGCAACTATTACCGATTCCTCCAGGCCGAAAAAGAATTCAATGAACTCTATCGCAGCCCCGGAATGAATGTGGATTTGGAAGCGGGCTATGAAGAGCTGGTCGCACTTCGCGAGCTGTACCTGGGTGCAGATGTGGCCTCGGAACTTTTTGAGAAGCAGGACCGCGATGGACGCTACATGCTGCAAAGCATGCTGTTGGAGCGAGACGAGAGTCTGAGCGCGGAAGAAAAACAGGCTCGACAGGAGCAGCTTAGCTCACGCTTTCACTCCCCGGCACCCCAGCTTCCTCGGTGGGAGGAACGCTACCGACTCTTCCAGTACGAGCAGCAGGCAATTCTCGAGTCGGCCGTTAGCGATGCAGAGAAGCAACGACAAACAGACCTGCTGCTCCAGCAACATTTCGATACGGATGAGATACCCGCAGTGGAAGCATTTTTGAATGGACGCTAAACGCATTTTCTTCCAGCACCTGATATGTCGCGGGTATTAACAAAGTCGTTCATCACGCTGTCCCTGCTCGCCCTGGCAGGTTGGCTGCTTTATCCCGGAGGGCAGGCTAGCCGCAACACAAGGGTGGCTCCGTGGCTGCAGCCCGAAAGCGCTTCCAGCAGCTTTCCTCTGGCGATGGCGCCGTATTTGGCGTCGCAGCAAGTCCGCCGGGCCAGCTCACAAGAGACTGCGCTGGAAGAATGGGCATTCGACTTCGCCGGCTTCGAGCGGCACTTCGCAGAACATGTATCAGCGGAAAACAATTCGATCCTGAACGACCAACTGCCAAGACAGTTCCAAAGCGTTTTCCAGAATCTGCCCCCCTCCCTTGACGCAAAGTCCGTAGAGCGCATCTCTTTTCTTTTCAGAAAGAGCTTTCCTGGCACAGCGGGCGAACAGTTGTCGACCGTCTTTGGGCCGATTTATTACTACCACTACGAAAAGGAAGCCGCCGCTAAACGCATTGCGCAGCTACACCCACCCGGCAGTACTGAATACACGAGCGCGTTACTGGACAGCGCCGAAGCTATGCAGAATGAACACTTCAGCAGAGAGCAGGTGGATCAGCTTTTCGGAAAGCAGAATTCGCTCAATCGATATTTGCTGCAACGGCGCCTGGTGCGGGAAGATCCTGAGCTATCAGCAGAACAGAAGCGACTCACTCTGCGGGATCTGCAAAGTGCGTTTGAGATTGTGAAGTGAGCACCGCGAGCCGAGTAGATGCGGCCGAAAACGCCGCGGCGATTCCCGTCGACTGGCGACGTGCGGGCCTGGCAACTCTGTCGGGCTTGTTGCTGGCGCTGCCCTACAATACTGCCAATTTTTTCCCACTGATGTGGATCGCCTTTGTGCCCTTGCTGATTGCGGTTCACGATATCAGCTTGCGCGCAAGCTATCAGCTCGGCCTTTTTGCGGGCCTCGCTTTTTATACCACTGCTGCGCCGTGGATCGTCGACTTTCTGAGCCTATTCAAGGGCTTCGATCAAGGGCGCAGTTTTGGCCTCGCGGTAGTGTTCTGGGTGTATTGCGCTCAGCTGCCCGCGCTGCTGGTTGTCGGCCTCGGCGCCCTGCGAAAGTGGACGAATGTCAGCGATGTGCTCGTTTTTCCGGTGCTCGTCGTCGCCGTTTACGCGGGTTTTCCCATGTTATTCACGGTGCAGTTGGGCGAAAGCCAGAGCGCCTTCCTCACCGGAATTCAGGCCGTTGCAATCACCGGCGTTTACGGTCTTGACTTTGCGATTGCACTGGTCAACGTCGTGGTGTTTCGGGCCATTCTTTACCGGTGGAAAAAGAAGCCTAGCTCGCAGTTGTCCGTATTCAGCGCGCTGGGTTTTCTGGGGCTTTGGTTTGGCTATGGCCTTTGGAGCCTGGGGCATTGGGACATCATCACAGCGGACTGGCAGACGACCCGAGTCGGCTTCGTACAGCCGGGCGACCCGCCTGCGCTAGGCAGTGCACCGATCTATCCCGGCTACAGCCGCGCCTACCCGCCGGAAATGGCAATGTCCGCCCGCCTGTCCGAGGCAGGGGCACAGTTGATCGTCTGGCCCGAAGGGCCTTACAAACACTTCCTCGACGACCCGCGCGTTGAAGAGGCCTATCTGCGCGAGGCTGCTCGCCTGGACGTAGATATTCTCGCGCAGGATATCGAACATATTGATTCTGAGGTCCGCTACAACAGTGTGGTTGTACTGAAGTCGAACGGCGAGCGCTCAGCGCCCTATCGCAAGATCAAGCGTGTCGCCTTCGGTGAAAGTTTGCCCGTCAGTGGCGTGCCGGTGCTCGACGATCTGGTTCGCCGGTATTTGGGACGGTTTTTCCGCGGAGTGGAAGCAGGACGCGAGCGGGAGCTGTTCGAGACAGCGGATTTTGCCGTTGCACCCCTGATCTGCTATGAGGTGATGTACCCGGTATTCACTGCGAGAGGGCTGGCGAACACAGGCACCAACACGGTATTGGTGGCTGTTTCAAGTGATGGCTGGTTTGGCGATTCGGTGCAGCCGCATCAGCATGCGAATGCCTCGATACTTCGCGCGGTCGAGAACCGAGTCCCGCTGTTGCACGTCATCAACAACGGTCCCTCTGTTCTCGCCCTGCCAAACGGCCGCCAAGTTCTTCGCACGCAGATGCACCAGCCGGGCGGCTATCTGGTCGAACTCCCTCATTCCCTCGAAAGCGGCAACAGTTTTTTCAACCGCTATCCGCATTGGTTCATCGGCGGCATCTATCTCGGTTTGTTGATTCTTGGCGCGGTCGGCCTCGGGCGTGCGTTGCGAGGGCGTTTTCGACGTTCCAGCAAGCTCTTCGGTGACTAACCAGTCGCCTTGACACTCCAGCCAGTCGCTTATATTTTGGACGAGCAGGTTCTCTCCACTTTGAAGCTCTACTCACATAAGAATAGTGCGCGCTGTTGCTAGCTGTCTGGGCGCCGAGCAGACGAGACAAGCTATGGAAGCGCCACTTCCGACTACCCCCAAGCTTTACATCTGGCACAACCGCACGCTCTACCTCGGAACGATGTACATTCCCTTGCGACGGTACACGGTGGCCGCAGACCAGCTGATCGTCTGTCTGGCCGGTGAAGTGGTGCTGTTTTACGACGACGGCAGGGAAGAACATTGCCGCACTATGTTGCTGCGCGCCGGGACCACGGTGGATACTTCCCGGTTGGACGCGCGCAATGCGATCATCGCGATCTGTTATCTGGATCCGCTGGGGCAGGACTTCGCCGCCCTGCGCTCGATGATGCTCGAGCACGAAGGCGAAAACTCCGCACGTCACCGCAACGAAGAGAAAATCATTCAGACATTGCTGCACATTCGCGATGCCCGTATGCCGTCAGCACAAGCCGCGGCGCTCGTCGAGGATCTGTTATTCCTCGGCCATCTCGACCGAGAAGGCCTCCCTGTCCTCGATCCCAGGATCGTCAAGGTCATCCAGCTGATCAAGCAAACTGTTCGGGAAAATGTTCCGGTCAGCGATCTTGCGGAAGCTGTTCACCTCTCTGAATCCCGCCTGGTCAAGCTTTTCCGCAACGAGATGGGCATTCCCATCACCCGCTATCGCCTCCGCTATCGTTTGCTGGTCGGGGTCGTCTACCTCGCCATGAACCGCAGCGTCACGGAAGCGGCGCTTGCGGCGGGTTTTGCCAGCACCGCTCATTTTTCCAAATGCCACACGGCGACCTTCGGAACACCGCCCTCGACTGCTTTCCTCACCCCTCCCTTTCTCGATATCAGCCTGTCTGAGGAAGTTCAGCGGGCCGTCGAAATGCGCACCGCTGCTCATCAATCCGACAACCCGACCGAAGAGACGGCCTGAAAGCATCGACTTGCGCCTCAGAGGAGCGTGCAGCGCTACAGCCGATGTTCACAATGGTGTAGTATCCCTCCGACTGCGATAAAAGATAACAGCAGCCGAATTCCATTTTCTCAGTTGATCCTATGTCGTTGATGCTGAAAGGCGTGGCAAAGTCCGTGGGGGGCGCCAGCCATATTTATCCTACCGATCTGGAAGTTGGTTCCGGCTTGACGGTCCTGCTCGGCCATACCTTGGCCGGCAAGACGACTCTGATGCGAATCATCGCCGGGCTGGACACGCCAAGCAGCGGGCGGGTCTACCACAATGACCGCGATGTTACCGACCTGCCGCTTCGCAGACGTAAGGTGGCGATGGTCTATCAGCAATTTATTAACTATCCCTCCTTCACCGTTTACGACAATATCGCCTCTCCGCTCAAGCTCGCCAAGCTGGACAAAGCGGAAGCAGACCGGCGGGTCAGAGAGACTGCAGAACTCTTGCGCATTGACAATTATCTGCAGCGCCTTCCCAGCGAACTGTCGGGCGGACAGCAACAGCGTGTGGCAATTGCCCGGGCGCTGGTGAAGGAAGCAGACCTGCTGCTTTTTGACGAACCATTGGTAAATCTCGACTACAAGCTGCGCGAGGAATTGCGACAGGAAATGACCCGCATCTTCTCTGAGCGAAAGGCCATCGCCATTTATGCGACGACCGAGCCCGGAGAAGCGCTGCTGCTCGGCGGCACGACCGTGGTGATGGACCGCGGCCGCGTGCTCCAGTCCGGGCCCAGCCTGGAGGTTTACCGCCGTCCGGTCAATGTTCGCACGGCGGAAGTGTTCAGTGATCCGCGAATCAACACCGCTTCGGCCGCGATCGCCGACGGCAGGGTTCAGCTTGGCGCTACAGCCTTTTCCCTCCCCGCCGGGATGGCACCACTGGCTGCCGGGGAATACATCGTCGCGCTGCGTGCCGGCCATTTGCGATTGGAGCGGCGCGATCCGGAAGACGTCTGCCTCGCGGCAAGAGTCGAACTCTCGGAAGTATCCGGTTCGGAAACCTTTATTCACGTCCGCCACGGCAATGTGCGCTGGATCGTTCACCAGCCCGGCGTTCACAGCTACCGCTCCGATGATGAAGTAAAAGTCTTCTTCAGCCCGGACCAATTGTTCGCCTTCGACAGCAATGGTGAACTGCGGCACACCCCCTTTGCAGCTGCGGCCTGAGCCTTTACTTGAGCAAGAACCCGATGGCGGAAATACACCTCAAGAATATCGCCCACAGCTATCGCGAAAACCCTCAGTCGCCGGCCGACTACGCCCTGAAACCTTGCGATTACTTCTGGCAGGACGGCGGCGCCTACGCATTGCTGGGGCCTTCCGGCTGCGGAAAGTCGACATTGTTGAACATCATCTCCGGACTGTTGCAGCCCTCGGAGGGCCAGATTCTTCTCGATGGTCGCGACGTGACCCGCTCGTCGATTCAGGACAGGAACATCGCGCAAGTCTTCCAGTTTCCGGTTATTTACGATTCGATGACCGTCTACGACAACCTTGCATTCCCTCTGCGCAACCGCGGCGTGGAAGCCACGGCGGTAAAGCAGCGGGTACGCGAAGTAGCTGAGATGCTCGACCTTGGCGACATCCTCCACAGTCGCGCGCGTGGCCTGAGCCCCGACGCCAAACAAACCATTTCGCTGGGACGCGCACTGGTGCGCAACGACGTGGCGGCCATTCTCTTCGACGAACCCCTGACGGTCATCGATCCACACCTGAAGTTTCTGCTGCGTCGAAAGTTGAAACAGGTACATGAACGGCACCAGCTTACTCTGATCTACGTCACCCATGACCAGAGTGAGGCGCTGACCTTTGCCGATCAGGTGGTGGTCATGAACGAGGGGCAGATTCTGCAAGTGGGAAGCCCACAAGAACTGTTCGAGAAGCCGGCGCACAGTTTCGTCGGTCATTTCATCGGCAGCCCCGGAATGAATTTCTTCGACTGCGAACTGGTGGACGGACACGCCCTGATCGGATCCCAGAAACTGCGAATCCACCATGGCGGCTGTGCGCAGCCGGCAGAAAGAACCCAGATCGGCATTCGTCCCGAATTCCTGCGGCTCTCGGACTCCGCGGGCGACCACTCACTGCCTGTGATGGTGGAATCCGTGCAGGACCTCGGAAATTATCAGATTGCCTCGGGCCAGCTCGAAGGCAGACCTGTGAAGATCAAGCTCGACGAAGAGCAAGCAGTCGGAACCGGGCCCGCGCATCTGCACTTCGCGCCGGAGCACACCCGGATCTACCTTGACGATTGGCTCTGCGAAGCAAAACCATGATCAACAAGACCGATAACAATAGAGCCTGGCTACTGGTTGTGCCCGTCGTGGTGCTGGTCGCTTTCAGTGCGATCATTCCATTGATGACCGTGGTCAACTACTCGGTGCAGGACATTTTCGATCCGCAGACCCGCATCTTCGTCGGAACAGAATGGTTCCGCGAGGCGCTATTGGATGAACGCCTGCACGGCGCGTTAGGGCGGCAGGTGTTGTTTTCACTCATGGTTCTACTGATCGAAGTTCCGCTCGGCATCGCCATTGCGCTTTGCCTTCCCCGGCGTGGTCCGTGGGTGTCCTTTTGCCTGATTCTACTCGCATTACCGATGCTGGTTCCCTTCAACGTTGTCGGCACCATTTGGCAGATTTTCGCGCGGGCGGACATCGGCCTGGGCGGTTGGCTGATGACGGAGCTTGGTTTTGACTACAACTACACCGCCTCACCGCTGGATGCCTGGCTGACGGTGCTGGTGATGGACGTGTGGCACTGGACATCACTGATCGTGCTGCTCTGCTATGCGGGACTGCTGTCTATTCCGGGCGCTTACTATCAGGCGGCGCAGATCGACGGCGCCTCCCGGTGGGCGATATTCCGTTACATTCAGCTGCCGAAGTTGACCAATGTGCTGGTGATCGGTGTGCTGCTGCGCTTCATGGACAGCTTCATGATCTACGCAGAGCCTTTTGTGCTGACCGGGGGCGGTCCGGGCAATGCCACCACCTTTCTGAGCCAACAACTGACTACCCTGGCGGTTGGCCAGTTTGATCTGGGGCCCGCGGCGGCCTTCTCGCTGATTTACTTCCTGATCATTCTTTTGATCTGCTGGCTGTTCTATACCGCCATCACCCACCTGTCGACCCGGTGACAACCATGCAGGACATTGTGTAGGAAACCATGCAGGAAAGCGGCTTCAAGAAACGATACATTCTCCTCGGCCTGTACCTGCTAGCAGTGATGCTGCCCTTGTACTGGCTGCTGAACATGTCGTTCAAAACCAACCAGGAAATTCTTTCGGGACTCACTTTTTTCCCGCAAACCTTCACGCTTGATAATTACCGGCTGATTTTCACTGACGCTGCCTGGTACAGCGGCTATATCAATTCGATCATCTACGTCGTGATGAACACGGCCATCTCATTGGCCGTGGCACTGCCGGCCGCCTATGCCTTTTCGCGCTATCGCTTTCTCGGCGACCGGCACCTTTTTTTCTGGCTGCTCAGCAATCGAATGGCGCCGCCGGCGGTTTTTCTGCTGCCCTTCGTGCAGCTTTATTCCAGTGTGGGACTGTTCGACACGCACCTGGCCGTGGCTCTCGCCCACTGTCTTTTCAACGTTCCGCTGGCGGTCTGGATTCTGGAAGGTTTCATGTCCGGTGTGCCCAAAGAGATCGACGAAACCGCCTATCTCGACGGCTACACCTGGCCGCGTTTCTTCACGACGATTTTTATGCCGCTGATCAAAACCGGCATCGGCGTGACCGCCTTCTTCTGCTTCATGTTCAGCTGGATCGAACTGCTGCTGGCCCGCACTCTGACGACGGTCGAAGCCAAACCGATAGCGGCAATCATGACGCGTACCGTGAGCGCATCGGGAATAGACTGGGGTGTACTGGCGGCTGCCGGTGTGTTGACCATTATCCCCGGCGCGCTGGTGATCTGGTTCGTGCGCAAACATATCGCCAAGGGATTCGCGCTTGGCCGACTCTGACGAGCGGAATCTGCAACAAATAGCTACCGAGTAGTCATAGGAACGAGGATAGACGCGTGTTTGACTGGATGGCCTGGACACCCGTAACAGCCGGATTCTTCGGCGGCATCGCTGTGCTCCTGGTGGGCATGGCGGGACTCGAAGTGGTTTGGCCGACGAGGGAACGCAAAGGCTTATTACCCATTCCCACCACCCGGGGTGACCGCCTGTTCATCGGCCTGCTGAGCAGTGCCTTCGTTCATCTGGGCTGGATCGCGTTGGCGGATTCACCTGTTTATATCGCCACGATTCTGTGTGCCATCTGGGTAGCGATTCTTTTGCGCTGGGCTTAGACGGGCAGCGAAAACAAACGACTGACGGAGAAAATCATGACGAGCAGCAAGAGGCTATTGTTTTACAAAAGACTGCGGTTCGGAGCCACTCTCGCGAGCGCTCTGTTTGCAAGCATGGTGGGATCGGCACATGCCGATGAAGCAGCGGCAAAACGCTGGATTGAAAACGAGTTCAATCCATCCACGCTCAGTCCCGAACAGCAGCTGGAAGAAATGCGCTGGTTTATCAAAGCCGCTGAAGATTTCAAAGGCATGGACATTCGCGTCGTATCGGAAGCCATCACCACACACGAATATGAGTCCAAAATACTCGCCAAAGCCTTCAGCGAAATTACCGGCATCAACATCACCCACGACATCATTCAGGAAGGTGATGTGGTTGAAAAACTCCAGACGCAAATGCAGTCGGGCCAGAATATCTATGATGCATACGTCAATGATTCGGACATGATCGGGACACATTTCCGCTATGGAAAAGTGGTGCCGATCACCGACATGATCGAAGGCGAAGCAAAGGACTACACCCTGCCCACGCTGGACCTCGATGATTTCATCGGCAAGAGCTTTACGACCGCCCCCGACGGCAAGCTATATCAGCTGCCGACGCAACAGTTCGCCAATCTGTACTGGTTCCGACAGGACTGGTTTGAGCGGCCGGAACTCAAGCAACAATTCAAATCCATTTACGGCTATGAACTCGGCGTGCCGGTCAACTGGTCTGCTTACGAGGACATCGCCGAGTTTTTCAGCAAGCACGTGAAGACCATCGATGGTCAACGCGTCTACGGCCACATGGACTATGGTAAAAAAGATCCTTCGCTGGGCTGGCGCTTCACCGATGCCTGGCTGTCCATGGCCGGGGCCGGCGACAAGGGGCTCCCCAATGGCAAGCCGGTGGACGAGTGGGGCATCCGCGTGGACGGCTGCCGGCCGGTCGGTTCCAGTGTGGAACGCGGAGGCGCAACCAACTCGCCCGCGGCGGTTTACTCGCTCAACAAATACATCGACTGGCTGAAGCAGTACGCCCCGCCGGAAGCATCGGGCATGACCTTTTCTGAAGCAGGTCCGGTGCCCGCACAGGGACAGATCGCCCAGCAGATTTTCTGGTACACCACCTTCACCGCGGATATGACCAAGCCCGGCCTGCCGGTAATGAATGCCGACGGCACCCCCAAGTGGCGGATGGCGCCCTCGCCCCACGGCCCCTACTGGGAAGAGGGGATGAAACTGGGCTATCAGGACACGGGCGCCTGGACATTTATGAATAGCACGCCCGAAAAGCGTCGGCTGGCGGCCTGGCTTTATGCGCAGTTCACCGTGGCCAAAACCGTGTCCCTGAAGAAAACCCTCGTCGGTCTGACCCCAATGCGCGAATCCGACCTGCAATCCCAGGCAATGACCGACGCAGCGCCGCGCCTGGGTGGCCTGGTGGAGTTCTATCGCAGCAATGCCCGCAACCTGTGGACCCCGACCGGCAGCAATGTGCCCGATTATCCACGACTCGCGCAATTGTGGTGGGCCAATGTGGCGGAGGCAGTCACCGGCTCCACGAGTGCCCAGCAGGCCATGGATAACCTGGCTCGCCAGCAGGACAGAATGCTGGAACGCATTGAACGTTCACGGGTGCAGGGCGAGTGCGGTCCAAAGTTGAATGAGGCCCGCTCCGCCGAATACTGGTTCTCCCAGCCCGGCGCGCCCAAGCCGAAACTTGCCAACGAAAAACCGCAGGGCGAAACGGTACCATATGAACAGCTGATCGAGTCCTGGCAGTAAACAGAAGTGGACTTTGCAGACGGGGCCTCGGCCCCGTTTTTTTATCTGTCCCTTTACTCGCGGCGCCCTGCATTTACGCCACGCATGATATAGACTGAGTCGGCTTGGTTGAGTCAGAGATTGCCGGATCGTGAAAGAACCTCGAAGCATCTACGCCGAAATTGATCGGCTTCAGGAGCAGCTCGAAGACTACTGGGATTATTGTCGGGAGAGATTCGAATATACCGTTCGCAACGGCAAAGTTCGTTTCGATCAGGCTGTTCGGATAGCTCACCGCCAGCATAAAACCGGTCTAATCAAATACATTCTCCGAGCGAAGCCGCTGCATATCGTCACGGCACCAGTGATCTACGGCATGCTCGTTCCGCTGGCGCTGTTCGACCTCAGCCTGAACATTTACCAGCACGTGTGCTTTCGCGCCTACGGCATCCCCCGGGTGCGCCGACGCGACTACCTTCACTTCGATCGTCATCAGCTGAGCTACCTCAATGGGATCGAAAAGCTCAACTGCGTCTATTGCAGTTATGGCAACGGTATGGTGGCCTTTGCCCGCGAAGTGCTCGCCCGCACCGAGCAATACTGGTGTCCGATCAAACATGCCAAGCGCATCAAATCTCCCCACGCGCGCTATCGGAAGTTCGCCGACTACGGTGATGCAAAGCACTATCGCGGCAAGCTCGACGAACTGCGCCGGGATTTACATCAGCCGGAGCGCTCGTCGAGGGTGCAGCGAGCTGATTCTGAACAAAGATCTGCTGCTGATTCATAGATCGTCCTCCTCAGCCTCCCGCGCCGCTGTTCCTCTCCCCAGTCGCGATCCACCCTAACTGTCGGGCTGGCGCTGCTGGTCGGCTTGAGCTTGTAAAGTTTGTTGTCCCCCTTGCATGGCTGAGCTTCAGCTAAACCTTCTACGAGTACCGATTCTCCACGCTCTGTCGCGACAGGCCGAATGGTGCGATTCCTGCTCTTACACGGTCCGGCGGAGCCGCTTTCATCGCCATGCTGAAGTAGCTGCTTGGATATCCGCCCGCCTTTAATGGCAGCCAATACAAAGCGAAAGGATTCATTTTGGGAGGTTTTGCAATGAAATACTGGATGAGTTTGGCGTTCCTCACCTTTGCGCTCAGTGCCGGCGCCAGCTTCGCACAGGACGACTTCTGGGAAGACGGAAGTGAGTTCTGGACGGATGAAGAGCTGCAGATGTTTGAAACCGATAATTGGGTGGAAGACGACTTCGGCGCTTACGACAACGACTTCGTTTGGGAAACGGAAGACCAGGCGGAGTTCGACGAGTGGTACGAAGGCGTCGAGCAGGACTGGGCTGAATACGAGGATGCCGGCGAAGCTGGCTGGTTCGATGTCTAGAACGTAAACATAGGGATACGAACATGGATCGTCGACGTTTCTACATGCTCATGGCGCTTCTCATGCTCAGCGGTTCTGTAGTTGTTGGCCAGAACGCAGCAGCCTTTGAGCAGGAGAACGCTGCAGTGAAACCGGCACGACATGCCTCCGTCGGTGAACGATCACCTGTCAGGCAGTGCACTGATGCGACACGTGACGGATTGCAATTAACCGAATAGGGAGTTTTATATGAACGGGATCAAACCTACGACCGCCATCGCGGCATTTTTGCTGTGCAGCAGCACAGCCCTTTTCGGCCAAAGCGCCCTGGCGGCTGATCAGCAATATGATCAGGCTTATCTGGAAAGATCACAGCAACAGCAGCAGGCACAACGACCTTCTCAGCACCATCAGATGCGACAGCAGATGCGGCAACCGCATATGCAACAGCAGCAGGCCCAGCAGCAAATGCAGCAGCAGGCCGAGAGAACCATCATAGGCACAGTGATCAAGCAGCAGGATGTTCGGCTCGAGGGAAACAATGGCGCTGAAGCGCATCGCTACCTGACGGTGATGGACAGCCAGGGCGACCTGATTTTGGTTGACCTGGGCACCCCCAGTCAGGACACAGACGTGCGCCACGGTGACCGCGTCATCGCCGTGGGGCAGGTGGCCATCATCAATGGTCAGCCGGTTGTTTACGCCACCTATGCGGGCGAATTGGCCGACGTCGGCAAGTTCCAGGCGCAGCAGCAGGACAGCTCAGCCCAGCAGCAGACTCAACAGCAAGCCCAGCGCCCGCCGGCTGAGCGCGTGGTAATCGGCGAAGTCGTGGACCAGCGTCGGGTCAATCTTGCAGGTATGCGCGGCGGCAAACACCATCTGGTGAAGCTCCAGAATCCGCAAGGTCAGATGATCATCGTGAACCTGGGTGCGGCCACCGAGGAAATGGACATCCAGGAAGGCGATCAACTTCTTGCCGTGGGCAAAAGCGCGCGAATCGATAATCGCCCCGTGCTCTACGCCCGTTTCGCTGGCGAGCTGAGCCAAACCGAGCGCAGCCAGCAGCAGACTCAGGGTCCCCAGGAACAGCAACAGCAAGGCGCACAGCAGCAGTATCGACAACAGCAGCAAATGAGCGAGCAGCAGTTCCGCCAGCAGCAGCAAAGACAGTTTGGCCGGGGTCAAGAACAGCAGCAGGCACAACAGCAGCGTCGTCCGCTTCGCCTGCGTCAGCAGCGCAGTTTCGAAGCGCAGCAGCGCGAGTTGCAGGAGCAAGGAGGACAACAGGCTCAGCAGGGTCAGCAGTTTTTCCCGCAGCAGCAACAGAGTCGGCAAACTCAGCAGCAAGCACAGCCCCAGCAACAGGCTGGCCAGCAGCAGCAAGCCGAGCAACAACAGCAGGCCGAACGCACCGTCGTCGGCCAGGTTGTGGACCAGCGCGAGATAACCCTCGCTGATGGCGCCACCCACCGGCTGGTGAAACTGCAAAATGAGCAGGGCCAAGCCATTGTGGTGGACTTGGGTGCTGCAACCCGGGAAATGGAACTGGAGCAGGGTGATCGGCTAATGGCTGTCGGCAAGAGCGGCCGGATCAATAACCAGCCGGTATTGTACGCGCAATACGCCGGCCAGTTGCAGGAGGTTGGCCGCACCGAACAGCAACAGCAGGGTCAGCAGCAACAAGGCCAGCAGCAGCCGGGTCAGCAGGACCAGCAGACTCAGCAGCAAGGGCAGCAGAATCAGCAAGGTCAGCAATAAGTCTCGCTAACGCAAGAGGGTGGCGGTCCAACTGGTGCCGCCACCCGACTTGCGCAGAATACCGATCGAAGAAGTTACCTGCGGGGACTAGCATCCCCGAGTGATGACAAATTCCTCTTCATCCAGGTTGTCGATTACAAATTGCAGTTCGCTGGCAATATCGGCCGCACTGCGATATTCGCTGTAGCGTTCGATGACGGCGTTGATGATAGCCCGCCCCATGGTGTCCTTGTCGAAGCTGTCACTCGCCATTGCCTCTGCCACCAGCCTTTTAGCTTCTTGCACTTCTCCAGACATTGCACTCCCCTCTCTCTCGGATCAGCCGATTCGTGAGCCAACCATAGGGCGCTTGCCTTGGTCCGTCCAGCGGTCTTTCGCACTTGGTTGCGGCAGATCAACGGCCTGCCGCCGGTCGCGGAAAGCCTATTTCCCGCCGACGGAGAAAACCAGCAGCACATTGCCGTCCTGACCCTGCATGCTGCCCATCCCGCCGGCATTCATCACGCCGCCGTAGCCGGAGTTAATGAAGAGTTTGTCGTTTGCCATGGTGGGGCCGGTGGCGTTTATGGATCCGCCGCTGACCTCGATGCCGTTGACGCTTTTGTAGTTTTGCTTGGTGTCGAATTCCCAGAGGCGGCTGCCGTCCTTGCTGGAGTAGGCTCGCAGCATACCATCCAGCGAACCGGCGAATACCGCTCCCGGTATTGCGCTGACGGCGGCGGAGATCCCGTTGCTGCAACGCCCGGCATTGCCGCATTGGGCCGCAGGCGCCGGGGTGTGCCAGAGAGTTTCCCCGCTGGCGATGTCCAGCGCTGTCAGGCCCGGCATGCGCAGACTGGGCTGGAACACGGCGGTATCCGTCACCGGCACATAGACGGTATTGTCATCGGCGGCCGAGCCCCATTGAATGCCGCCCAGGGCACTACCGTGGCCGACTTTTTTCTGCCAGACGATTTTGCCTTTGTCGTTTGCGTCCATGGCATAGATGATTCCGGATTTCTGACCAGCCAGGACCAGCGCCTTGCCCTCGACTTCCCGCAGAATCACGGAACTGCCGAAGTCGTAATCCGGGCCGATCTCCTCCGGGCAATTGGCGTGGCCGGCGCGACCAAAGCAGCCCACCAGGAAGTTGTCGCCCTCGAGAACCTGGTTTTTCCAAATAGCTTTCCCGGTCTTCAAGTCCATCGCGATGATCGCGTCGGAGCCATCCTCCTTCACGTCTGTGTAGGAATCGCCGGTTGCCGCGTAAAGCACACCGCGTTTCACATCCACAGTGGGCGCGGACCAGATCGCCGCACCAGCGGGGCCGAACATGGCTTGGCCGAGTTTGTTGGTTTTGTGCTGTCTGGCCGGCTCCGTGATCGCGTAGCTGCGCCACTTGATCTCACCGCTCTTGGTATCCAGCGCAACCACGTTGCCGCGGAAACGGCAGCATTCGTAGTCCGGGTTTACTGCCGCCGTTTCTTCGAATGAAGACAAGGGAACATAAAGAGTGTCGCCGTGCAGAATGGGCGCACCGGTGACCCGCGCTTCGGCCAGCTCGCCCACCTGGGTTTTCCAGATTCGCTCGCCGGTTTGCGCGTCCACGGCATGGACGAAGCGGTCGGTAGTACCGACGAACACCGCATGGCGATCACTGCCGGGAATCGGCCCGACGCTTACCGTGGCTCTGACGCCAGCGTCGGGTTCATAAACCCAATGGGTGCAACCGCTGTCGGCGTCCAGTGAGTAAACTCGCCCCGGCGCGGCGGAAACGAAGACCTGTTCGCCGATCAGCACCGGCTGGCTGTTGTGGCGACCATTGGGGTAGGCGAAGGCCCATTTCACTTTGAGATTTTTGATCTGATCGGCGCTGAAGCCGGGCTCCGGCTGATAGCGACTGTTGTCGAGATCGCGCCCCCAGCCATTCCAGTGATAGTCGGCGGCGGTGATGGGGGCGGGCTTGTCCGCGCAGGCGTTGAGCTGCCAATCGGGGTCGATGGTGGAGCCGGTGGGCAGCTTGCCGGTGACATAGGCGGCGATGCTCTCCACTTCGGACTCGTCGAGACCCTTGGCATGAGGGTACATGCTGCCCTTGGGGAGGGCGTTGATGACGTAGTCCGCCGAGCGCAGCTGCAATTGGCTGCGGGGCGGGACGTAGTCTTCAGGGTTGTCGTGGCAAAGAGCGCAGCGCGCCTTGTAGAAGCCTTCACCTTCCTTCATTGCCTCGGCCAACGCGGCGCTGGAATCCTGAGCCGCCGCAGAACCGACTGCGCTCGATGCGAGGACCGCCAGCAGCCAGCGGCGTATTACTCCGTGTTTCATCCTTTTCTCCATTTCACTTTCTTCCACTTTCTCCAGAACCCGGCACGGCAATCAGTGCCGGGTCGAACTCCCTGCGGGCTCCTACTCGCCCTCGACGCTAAATGCAAACAAGACGTTGCCGGGTTGCCCTTCGATGCCGCCGTAGCCGGCGTTCACGTACAAAGTGCCGTTGGCGACCGTCGGACCGGTCGCGTCCATGTTGCCACCGCGAACCAGCAAGCCGTTCACCGACTTTACCCGCAGCTGATGCATGTCCACCTCCCAGATGATGCGACCGTTGCGGCTGTCGTAGGCCCGGAACATCCCATTCAGTGCACCGGAAAAGACCGCGCCCGGGATTGCTGAAACTGCAGCGGACTGCCCATTGGTGCAGATCAGCCGGTTGCCTTGCTGGATGCACTCACCTTCGGGGGCGGGAGTATGCCAGCGCAGCTTGCCAGTGGCGATATCGAAGGCGGACAGGCCGGGGCGGCGAACATCGGGCGGGGCGACTGCGTCGGAGACGGCGGTGTACACGGTGTCTTCGTCCGCCGCGGAGCCCCACTGGATACCGCCGCGAACCGAGCCGAGGCCGGGCCGTTGCTGCCAGACGATGTCGCCTTTGCGGTCGGGATCCATGGCGTAGATGATTCCGGACTTCTGGCCCGCGAGCAGCAGGGTGCGGTTACCGCCTTGTCCGTCCGGTACCCGTGCGATGATCGGTGTGCTGCCGAAGTCGTAGTCCGGCCCCATCTCCTCGGGGCAGTTGGCGTGATGGGCGCCGCCAATGCAGCCCATCACGTAGTTGTCTCCCTCTGTGACCTGGTGGCGCCAGACCATCTTGCCGCTGCGCAGATCCAACGCAATCACCGCGTCGGAGCCGGGTTCGGGAACATCGGTGTAGGAATCGCCGGTGGCGGCGTAAATCAGTCCGCGCTGTTCATCGAAGCTGGGTGCGGACCAGATCGCCGCGCCGGCCGGACCGTGCATCTGGCTTCCCGCCGCGCTTTTTCTGAATGGCTGCGCTTGCTGCTCGATGGTGCGGGTCTTCCACAGCATTTCACCGCTGGCGAGGTCCAGGGCAACGATCGAGCCCGTGAAGGTGCAGCATTCGTACTGTTCGTTGCGGGCGGTCGCTTCCTCGATGGAGGACAGGGGCACGACGATAGTGTCCTTCACCACGATGGGCGAACCGGTTATCACGCCATGCGGGTGGCTTTCAACCTTGGTGCTCCACAGCTTTTCGCCGCTGTCGGCGTCCAGCGCGATCACATCGCGGTCGGCCGTACCCACGATGGCGACATAGCGAGCCGGCTCGCTACCGGGTAGGGCCACGACCGATATCGCCGCCCGCATTCCGCTGCCCACATCCGCGGTCCAGTGGGTGCAACCGGTGGCTGCATCCAGCGAGTAGACCGCACCGGGCCGGCTGCCCACCAGAACGCGGTCGCCGATCAGCGTCGGCTGGCTGTTCACACGGCCGCCAGGGTAAGCGAAGGCCCACTTCACTTTCAATTTGGGAAGGTCGCCGGCGCTCATGCCCGGCTGCGGCTGATAGCGGCTGCCCGCCAGGTCGCGGCCCCAGCCGTTCCAGTGGAAATCGGATCCGCCAATCGGCGCAGGCTTGTGGGCGCAGTAATTGACGTCCCAATCGTCGAAGGCCGCCCCCTCCGCCGCGCCCAGGGTCCTCCCGGTGAGGTAGGTCGCCAGCTGCTCCCGATCTTTTCTGGACAGACCCTGCGCCTGCACCTGCATGGTCCCTTTCTCCAGAATGTCGAGGACGTACTCCGGCGAGCGCAGAGCAATGGTGGAGCGAGGCGGGGTATAACCCTGCGGATTGTCGTGGCAGGCGGCGCAACGCTCAAGGTAGATCGCCTGGCCGGGATCATCGGCGGCAGCCAGCGCGAGGTTGGCGGCGCCCACTGCAGTGCAGCCGACGAGCAAGGTGACGAGGTGACGCCTTAGCCGAGCCATCAGCGGGAGGTCCCCAGCTGCTCAACCAGCCGCCTGGTGAAGAAAAGGGCGAGTGTCAGCGCAAGGAATTGGTGAGCCATAGATCCCTCCGGTGCGGAAAATTGCTTTGGAATGATGCTGTGCCGTTTATTCTTTATGAGTTATGACCCGAAGGTCTGGGCACGCTGATTAGATCGATTTAACCATTATCGCGGGAGCAATGACCACGGGAGGAGCGCGGCTTTACATTTATTTAAGATGTAAAAAAGGAGGCCCAAGGGCCTCCACATATCAAGGGGAGTGCGTCAAAGGGGAGACTAGCGGATCAATCAAAGATGACTTCAGCGGTCTGATCTACCACGATGGTGACGTTCTGACTGGCCTCGAAAAGGATGTCATCGTCGGTCGCAGGATCGTCGAGGTCAGCCTGACAGGTCCAGGTAACGGTGTAGTCACCAGCGCTGAGGAAGCCGACGGTGAAGGTATAGTTGCCGGTGGCCTCGTCCATGCTGATCAGGGCACTGGTCAGCGGAGAAGTTGCGCTACCTTCATCATCCG
The DNA here is from genome assembly GCA_026192395.1 of Proteobacteria bacterium 005FR1. GTDB lineage: Bacteria > Pseudomonadota > Gammaproteobacteria > Pseudomonadales > Cellvibrionaceae > WACF01. Next base: position 3,050,068 of record WACF01000001.1, on the reverse strand, counting down.
CGGTCACGTCAAGGCCGGCGTAGACGTAGGCCGACGGTGAGCAGGCTTCGGCGTTGGCAGCTTCGGTAGGCACTGTTCCGGTCAGCGTGCCCACTTCAACATTGTTTACCAGGCGCAGCGCCGGTTTCAGAATGTAGGCATCGCCGGACTGGCCGGGCTTGGTGATCGACTTGCGAAGGTCAAAGTCGATGGTGAAATCGGCGGAACCACCCACGGGAACAGTAAAGCCCTGAACCAGTTTGAGGCCGGTTTGCGCACCGCTCGGTACCCACAACGGGTGTTGAGTGCCGTCGGTTTCCAGCTCGATGAAGGACTCCAGGGACGTGCGGTTACCGGTCACCATCACCCGCATCCACTCGTACTCACCAGCCGGGACTTGCTCGCCGTCCAGCAGCGGCTCGCTGTTGTTGCCCTGCAGCGAAAGCAGATCGATCTGTCGCGGGCTGTCAAATGTGAAGGTAATACGTTCGCCGGCAGCGGGCTGGATTTCGATTCCATCGAACTGCACCATCACGCGGCTGGCGCTGTCCACGGGCGCATCGGTCACGCTAACGCCAAGGGTACCTGTACTTGCGCCATCGCTGCTCGAGCTTCCACCACCGCAGCCAGTCAACGCAACAAGTCCGGTGGCACACAGAGCCAGCGGAGTGAATCGGAGAAACTTCATGGACTTACCTCCTGATTATCGGAATCTTGGGGAGCTCTGATGAACTCCTGCTCAACAAGACACGATTCAGGATAGTGGAAGGTTCCCGCACAGATGTGCACAGTTCACATTTTGGAAAATAGACGAGCTTAGCTGAGCCGGCTGCCACGCTTGCCCGGCAGGGCGACGTACACAACACCGGAGACGGCGCCGAAAAGGTGTGACTCGAAGGAAACCAGCGGATCGCCGGGCAAGACGCCATAAACCATGCCGCCGTAGAAAACGATAACAAAGAGGGCGATCAGCAGGTCGACGAAGCGGCGAGTGTAAAACGCCAGAGCGATCAGCAAACTCCAGAGTCCGAATATCCAGCCGCTGGCGCCCACGTGAATGTTCGATCGGCCGAAAAGCCAGACGAGCAAGCCACTTACCAGCACGATGAAGATGCTGCCGCGGACAAAGAGCTTCCGTGAACGCACAATCAGCAAGCCGCCAAAGATCAGCAGCCCCGCAAAATTATTGGCGAGGTGCACGACGCTGCCGTGCAGGAAGGGCATCAGGGGGATGAAAGGAAGGCTTTCAGGCTCGCGGGGCAGAACGCCGAGGTACAGGAGTTGATAGTTTAGTGTGGAATTGAGGAGATGCACTCCCGCCATGATCAGGCAGATGATGGCGAGGAGGTTTATTTTTTTTGCAAAGTCCTGCGTGCTTGCCACCTTCACCTCTGTCGTTCCGGTGCGCTGACCACCCCATGGATTCCGGCCTGCGCCGGAATGACGAAAGGGGCGGCGGAGCCGCCCTCTTTCGATTCACGATTCATTGCCGACTGGCGACTGGCGACTGGCGACTGTTATACCGCAACATCCGCCTTATCACCTTTCGACTCCAGCCACTCCTTGCGATCGGACGCACGCTTCTTCGCCAGCAGCATGTCGAGCATTTGATTGGTGTCATCACCCGCTTCGATGGTGAGACGGACCAAGCGACGAGTGTCCGGCGCCATCGTGGTTTCGCGCAACTGCAGCGGGTTCATTTCGCCAAGACCCTTGAAGCGTTGCACATTAACTTTGCCTTTTTTGTTCTCCGCGGCGATGCGATCGAGGATGCCCTGCTTTTCGTGATCATCCAACGCATAGTAAACGTCCTTGCCCACGTCGATCCGGTACAAAGGTGGCATGGCCACGTAAACGTGACCGGCCATCACCATCGGCTTGAAGTGACGGACGAAGAGTGCGCACAAGAGCGTCGCAATGTGCAGACCGTCCGAGTCCGCATCGGCGAGGATGCAGACCTTGTTGTAACGCAGATTGTCGAGATTATCGGAGCCGGGCTCGATGCCGAGCGCGACGGAAATGTCGTGAACTTCCTGCGAGGCCAGCACTTCCTGGCTGTCCACTTCCCAGGTGTTCAGGATCTTTCCGCGCAGCGGCATGATGGCCTGGAAATCGCGGTCGCGAGCCTGCTTGGCGGAACCACCGGCAGAATCACCTTCCACCAGAAACAATTCGCTTCGAGCAGTATCGTCGGAGGCACAGTCTGCCAGTTTGCCGGGCAGCGCCGGGCCCTGAGTCACTTTTTTGCGAACGATCTTTTTGCTGGAACGCACGCGCTTTTGCGCATTGTTGATGCAGAAGTCCGCCAGCTTGTCGCCTTCGTCGGTGTGCTGGCTCAGCCACAGGCTGAAAGCGTCCTTGGCGACACCGGAAACAAAAGCCGCCGCTTCGCGCGAAGACAGACGCTCCTTGGTCTGGCCGGAAAACTGCGGATCCTGGAGTTTTGAGGAGAGCACGTAAGAGCAGTTATTCCAGAGATCATCCGGTGCGAGCTTAATGCCGCGCGGCAGCAAATTGCGAAATTCGCAGTACTCTCGCATGGCTTCCATCAGGCCGGTTCGCAGACCATTGACATGAGTGCCGCCCTGCGCGGTGGGAATCAGGTTGACGTAACTTTCCTGGGTCAGCTCGCCGCCTTCGGGTAACCACTGGATCGCCCAGTCCGCCGCTTCGGTACTGCCAGCGAAACTGCCGACGAAGGGATCGGCGGGCAGTGTTTCCCAGCCCTTGGTAGCTTGCAGCAGATAATCTTTGAGTCCGTCCTCGAAATACCATTCTTCTTTCTCGCCACTTTGCTCGTCATGAAAGGTGACGTGCAGACCAGGGCACAATACGGCTTTTGCGCGCAGCACGTGGCGCAGGCGGGTAACCGAGAACTTCGGCGAATCGAAATATTTTGGATCGGGCAGGAAGCGGATGCTGGTACCGGTATTGCGCTTGCCGCAGGTATCGATCACTTCCAGCTCGGTCGCTTTGTCGCCGCCCTTGAAGCCCATGCGGTAGACGTTGCCATCCCGGCGAATAACCACTTCCAGCACTTTCGACAGCGCGTTGACGACCGATACACCCACGCCGTGCAGACCGCCGGAAAACTGATAATTCTTGTTGGAGAACTTGCCGCCCGCGTGCAGGGTGCTGAGGATTACCTCGACGCCTGGCTTGCCTTGCTCGGGATGGATATCGACAGGCATGCCGCGACCGTCATCATTGACGGTGATGGATTGGTCCTTGTGGAGAATGACTTCGATTTTTTTCGCATGGCCGGCGAGTGCCTCGTCCACGCTGTTGTCGATCACTTCCTGGGCGAGGTGGTTGGGCCGGCTGGTGTCGGTGTACATGCCCGGCCGCTTGCGGACCGGTTCTAAACCGGTAAGTACTTCAATGTCTTCTGCGGAATAATTTGCCATAGCCTCGATGCCACTCGAAAGAATGCGTGCGGAGAATGAGATGGATCAGCGGGTGAAGAATTCGAATATGTCGGGCAACCAGCGATCGAAATCCTGAAAGCTGTGATCGCCGCCTTCTTCCACCAGTTGCCGGCAGCCGCGGTATTTTTCCACCGCCTGCCGATAGTCGAGGGTTTCGTCCCCGGTTTGTACCATCAGCCAGAAATTGGCCGCGTATTGTAACCCGTCCCTGTCGAGGGCGTGCAAGGTCTCGATGTGCTCGGGGCCGAGGCGGTAATGCTCCTCGGTGTGGTAGTTTTTAATGTCGCGATCGAGATATTGCCCGATCAAGCGGTGGGGCGCCACGGCGGGGTTGATCAGCACCGCGCGCAGATCGTATTTTTCAGCCAGATGCGTTGCGTAGAAACCCCCCAATGAGCTGCCGAGCAGGTAGATGTCCTCCGGCAGATGCTCCTCGACGAAAGCCTCCAGATGTGAGACGACTTCGTCGGGATAGGCGGTGAGCGCTGGGCAGCAATAGTCGATATCCGGCCGGTGGTCCGCCAGCCAGGCCTGCACCTGTTGCGCTTTGTGGGAGAAAGGAGAGCTCAGGAAGCCATGGATGTACAGCAGAATAGGCATGGTGTGCTGTCTGGTCGTTTACTGTGATTTCAGCCTGGCCAGACAGGACACTAGTAGCCTTCCGAGTTGAACTGAATCGAGTAGGTCTTTTCGGGAATACGCTCCACCTGGGTGGTGAAGCTGCCGTCCGGATTCAGCACAAACCAGCGATATCCGGGCATTTGCCGATCCACGGAGAAATCCTCGCTTTTAGGCGTGAACTGGATCGACGTCGAGGGTGTTGCCAGTAGTCGCACTTCCTTTCGCACCTGCGAAAACTCCTGGTGGACATGCCCCCAGATGACCGCCTTGACGTGCTTGTACTGGTCGAGAATCTTGAAAAAGGCATATTCACTGCGCACCTTCTGAGTATCCACCCAGGCGCAGCCCACCGGCACGGGCTGATGGTGCATGAAGATCAGCACATGGCGGTCGCGGTTGTTGGCCAGGGATTCGTCCAGCAGGTTCAGTTCCGCTTCCACCAGGTTGCCGTGGGTATGTCCGGGCACCTGGGTGTTAAGCATCAGAATCAGCCAGTTGCCGATGAAGATTTCCTTGGTCAGCTGGTCACTGTCCAGGGCCTCGTTCATGTCCACGGGTGAGTCGTGGTTGCCAGGTAGCCAACCGAAGGCGCGGTGGGGAATCTCGCTTTTCTGAAGAATGTCGAGGAAGCGGACGTAAGTACGAGCGCCGCCGTTATTGGCGATGTCGCCGGTGGTGAGCAACAGGTCCCACTGCTCGTGATGTGAGCGGACGTGACGGATCACATCAGTGAGACTTTGGTTGGTGTTCAGGCCCAGCAGCTCTTCGTGTTCGTCCGGGCCGATGTGGCAGTCGGTGAGTTGCAAAAGCCGGATTGGCAGTGTCGCGTCGTGGGGCACTGTTTTGTGACTGGGACTTTTGTAACGCGGTGTCGAATGTTGCACGTATTTTTCCATGCGCGGTGATAGCCATGAGGCGCTGATGACAGCGCCTAGAGGATACGATTCCCCCGATTATTGGCCTGGAAACTTATTTGTACAATCCCAGTTCCGCCAAATCGAACACCAGTCGACCCTCCGCCTGACAAAGTGTTAACCAGTCCGCTAAAAAGCGGTTCAGCTGTGCCTTCTCATCGGAGTGGTACATGTTCGCATTGGGATATTCGTAACGCGCCTGCAGGCGGCGGTGACTTTCCCAGCCCACCACTTCGGCCATGTCGGCGTCGTGGTACATGCAGACGGTGAGGCAGGGCGCTTTCAGGCAGGCCGCGGCGGCGCTGCCCGGCTCTTCGAGCATCGACCGTTGGTGAGGCTGCGTGACCTGCAAGGTGGTGGTATAGGGCGCGCGGTCCACCACGTTGATGTACATCTGTCCGCAAACGTCCGACGAACCGATGTCGAACAGCCATTCCTCACGGCTTTCCAGCCCGGGAAGTATTTTTTTCAGACGCAGATAGTTTGCTTCGCAGTCTGCCTGCTGACTGGAAAGATCGACCCGGTAGCGCGGCCTGCCTGGCTGTCTGCCCGGCGCCTGCCATGCAGGGTGGCTGCCATTGACCACGGCGGGTTCTGACAGGGGGCGAAACTCGCGCGGCGCTTTCGCGGGTTCGCTTTCGGACCCGCTCTCAGCACGACGACGTCGCTTCAGAAATAATGCCTTGACTGCTGAACTCATTGAAACTGATTTACCTTGTTTGTCGCGTCCGTTTTCTCGATCAAGAGAGCGGCCTCTATTGCGATAGCCACTCCTGACGGCGCTGTTGCAACCACTGCAGGGAAATCAGCGTTGCGGCATTGTTGAAACGCCCGGAGTACAACTGGTCGAAAACCTCCGCGGCGGGGAATACATGGACTTTAATGTCCTCGTCCTCGGAATCCAAACCGTGGACACCGGCAACCTGACTCAGGTCGCAATATCCACAGTATAGGTGCAGACGTTCGTTGGTGCCGCCGGGACTGGGGAGATACTGGCAGATGTATTCCATCCGCTCGGCCCGCGCATTGGCTTCTTCCTTGAGTTCACGAATGGCCACTTGCTCCGGGCTCTCATTCGTATCGATGATACCAGCCACCACTTCGAGGCACCAAGGACCGTTCGGCTCTTCCAGCGCGCCAATTCGGAACTGTTCCACCAGGCCAATCAGATCCCGTTCGGGGTCGTAAAGCAGTACGCCGACCGCCTCGTGGCGCACGAACAATTCCCGGGAAAGTTCATTGCTCCAGCCGCCCGCAAACAACTTGTGGCGCAGCTGGTAATGACGCACCTTGAAGAAACCGTCGTAGACAGTTTCTTCCGAGCTTATCTCCACGTCCTCGCGGCTAAATTCCGTTTTCTTCGTCATGACTTTTCCGTGGCCGACGGTTTGACATAAATTTCGCTGCCCTGCTCCTTGAACTCGCGGGCTTTTTGCTGCATTTCCGCTTCCACGTCGATCATTCGAACCACCAGCTCTTCGGTTTCGCCGGTTTTCTGCGCCTGCGCTTCAGCTTCCTGCTGAGCGGCATAGTCGCGCACTTCCTGGGTGATCTTCATCGAACAGAACTTCGGTCCGCACATGGAGCAGAAGTGAGCCACCTTGGCGGATTCCTTGGGCAGCGTCTCATCGTGATAGGCACGCGCGGTGTCCGGATCGAGACCGAGGTTGAACTGGTCCTCCCAGCGGAATTCGAAGCGCGCCTTGGACAGTGCGTTGTCTCGCAGTTGCGCGCCCGGATGGCCTTTGGCCAGGTCCGCGGCGTGGGCGGCGATTTTGTAGGTGATGATGCCTTCCTTCACGTCGTCTTTATTGGGCAGGCCCAGGTGCTCCTTTGGCGTGACATAGCAGAGCATCGCACAGCCGTACCAGCCGATCATGGCCGCGCCGATCCCGGAGGTGATGTGATCGTAGCCGGGAGCGATGTCGGTGGTCAGCGGCCCCAGCGTGTAAAAGGGCGCCTCGCCGCATTCGCGCAGCTGCTTGTCCATGTTTTCCTTGATCAGGTGCATGGGCACGTGACCGGGACCCTCGATCATGGTCTGTATGTCGTGCTTCCAGGCGACCTGGGTCAGCTCGCCCAGGGTTTCCAACTCGGCGAACTGAGCCTCATCGTTGGCGTCGGCCACCGAGCCGGGGCGCAGGCCATCGCCCAGGGAGAAGGACACGTCGTAAGCCTTCATGATGTCGCAGATTTCTTCGAAGTGGGTGTAGAGGAAGCTTTCCTTGTGATGAGCCAGACACCACTTGGCCATAATCGAGCCGCCGCGGGAAACGATGCCGGTGACCCGCTTCGCAGTCAGCGGCACATAACGCAGCAGCACGCCGGCGTGGATGGTGAAGTAGTCCACGCCCTGTTCCGCCTGCTCGATCAGCGTGTCGCGGAAGATCTCCCAGGTGAGGTCTTCGGCGATGCCGCCCACTTTCTCCAGCGCTTGATAGATGGGCACGGTGCCGATGGGCACGTGGGAGTTGCGCAGTATCCACTCGCGGGTTTCGTGAATGTTTTTGCCAGTGGACAGATCCATGATGGTGTCCGCGCCCCAGCGGGTGCCCCAGGTGAGTTTTTCCACCTCTTCTTCAATCGACGAACCCAGGGCCGAATTGCCGATGTTGCCGTTGATCTTCACCAGGAAGTTGCGGCCGATGATCATCGGCTCCAGCTCAGGGTGATTGATGTTGGCGGGGATGATGGCGCGACCGCGGGCCACTTCGCTGCGCACGAACTCTGGGGTTATCTCCTCTGGAATCGCCGCGCCAAAGGACTGGCCGGGATGCTGGGGTGTGAGTACTCGCTGATCCGCAGCGGCCATTTCTCGGGCCTGCTGCAGGTACATGTTCTCCCGGATCGCCACATACTCCATCTCGGCGGTGATGATGCCCTGACGGGCGTAGTGCATTTGCGAGACGTTGGCGCCAGCTTGCGCACGGCGGGGCTGGCGGAGGTGGGCAAAACGCAGACTGGCGAGCTTGGGGTCGTCCAGCCGGGTGGCGGTGAATTTGGAGCTGGTGGTCTCCAGCCGCTCGGTATCGCCACGGGCATCGATCCAGGCGCTACGCACGTCCGGCAGGCCGCGACGAAGATCTATGTTCGCTTCCGGGTCGGTGTAGGGGCCCGAGGTATCGTAGACCCGCACCGGCGGGTTGGTCTCGCCGCCGAAATCGGTCGGGGTGGGATGCAGCTCGATTTCCCGCATCGGCACGCGGATATCGTGCTGCTGGCCTTTTACGTAGATCTTGCGCGATTTGGGAAAGGGCTGAACCGCGTCCTGGTCCACTTTGGCGCCTTCCGCCAATGCTGTCTGCCCGTCATTGCTGCTGCTCATAATGGCCTCGATGTTTTTGTTTCAGTTCGTTGGCAGGGCTCGCAATCACCGCCCCGGATCATTGGCAATCTTTGAAGAAATGGTTAACGGGTCCGGCCCCGGAGCCGATTTTCAGCTGATCGGCGGCCGCCAGGGCGCCACTCAGGTAGGTCTTGGCCTGGCGGACCGCCTCGGGAAGTTCAAGCCCTTTGGCCAGCCCCGCCGCGATCGCCGCTGCAAGCGTGCAGCCGGTGCCGTGGGTGTTGCGGGTCGCGATCCGGGGTGAGCGCAAGATTTCTTTCTGTTGCTGACCGGCGATGTCGCGCCACAACAGCACGTCCGGGGCGGATTCGCCCTGCAGGTGGCCACCTTTCAGCAGAACGGCGCCGGGACCCAGCTTCAGCAGTTGATCAGCCTGAGCCTGCATCTCCGATTCGGTGGTTGCTTCCGGGCAGTCGAGCAGTACAGCGGCTTCCGCTGTATTGGGGGTAATGATCAGCGATCGGGGAAGCATGCCGGTGCGGAGCGCGTCCACAGCGTCTTCGCTCAAGAGACGGTCACCGCTGGTGGCGACCATCACCGGATCACAGACCACCGGCAGCGAGGGCCAGCGGTTCAGCGCCTCGATCACTTCCGAAATCACCTGATGGCTGAACAACATACCCAGCTTCACGGCGTTGACGGGGACGTCCTCGAGAACGGCGACAATCTGCTCACGCACGCTGCCCTGGGGCACCGGCCATACCCCGGAAACACCGCGGGTGTTTTGGGCAGTCAGCGCAGTCACTGCCGCACAGCCGTATACCCCCAGAGCGGAAAAGGTTTTCAGATCAGCCTGCAGGCCGGCGCCGCCGCTGGGATCGCTGCCGGCGATGGTAAAGGCTATGGGTGTAGCTTGTGACGCCATCACACGCTCCGGACTGATGCGAATCGATGGCGGGAAACGAAGAGGGGACGGGAAGAAAGCGAGCGAGACTCGCCCCGGATTATCTCGTTTCCTACGCCAGCACTAACTGGATCAGGTTCACGGGTCTTTCTCAGCTCGCGCGACAGTGGATCGCGACGGGCACCCCGACAAGATGGTCCGGCAGTCTAGCTTGGATCTTTCGGGGATTGCAAACCCGGGAATTGGGTGCGAATAGAGGCAAGAACCAAAAAAGCTGCGCTTAGAAGTTTTACGTTAATTAACCCCTGCAAAGTGGCTCTAACTCGACCTTTTCCGAGCTAATAAGATACACTCGCCGCGGCATTGACAGTCATTCAGGGACTCAGGTTAATGAAAGCTTTCTTCCCCTCGGTAAGCCTCGCGTGCTTACTCATGGCCAGCGGCCTCTCTCATGGCGACACTCTCCTCGAAATCTACCAACAGGCACTGGAAAACGATCCGCAACTGGCAGCGGACCGGGCAGCGCTTGAAGCGGGATTGCAAGCGGATGATATTGCGCGTTCGGCGTTGCTACCGCAGATAAGTGCCTCGGCACAACGGCAGGAAACCGACTTCGAATCGACCCAGGCAGGTAGTCAGATTTTTGGTAGCTTCGTGACTCCCGCAGATGAAACCATCAGTACCGCACTCGGCGATTCACGAAGCTGGGGCATCCGTCTGAGTCAGCCACTGTTCGACATGCAGGCCTGGTATGGCTACAAGCAGGGCAACGTGCAGACCAAGGCTGCGCTTACTCAGTTTCAGGCTGCGCAACAGGAATTCATTCTCCGTGTGGCCAGCACCTACTTCGATGTGCTGAGGGCGATTCAAGCACTGGAAACTGCGCTGGCGGAACTGGAAGCGCTGGAGTCCCAGCTGGAACAAACACGCCAGCGCTACGAAGTGGGTCTGACCGCGATCACGGAAGTTCATGAAGTGCAGGCCCGCTACGACAGTGCTGTGGCAGCGGTTGTGGAAGCGCGCGGCAATCTGGGCATAGCCTACGAAGCGTTAGAAGTACTCACCGCCCGCGAACACGACACCATCGCGCCAATCGAAGACAACTTCCCGGTGAGCAATCCTGTGCCTGCCGAGCGCTCCGAGTGGGTCAACTTCGCACTGGAAAACAACTATACGCTGAAAACTGCTCAGCTGAATTCCGAGATCGCCGAGTACACAGCCAAGATCAGAAAAAGCGCGCACTTGCCGACGCTTGGACTGACCGCCGGCTATTCCGATAGCGAAACCACGGACGAAAGCGAAGTGGTAGGTATAGACCAGCAAACCGGACTTCCCTACACAAGGGAATCACGGAGAGAAGCGGAACGAGACGGCACCAGCATTACGGTCGAACTCAGCGTTCCCATCTATTCGGGCGGCCGGATCTCAGGCCAGCGCCGACAGGCGTACTATGAAGCCATGCGCGCACAGGACCTGTTCAACCTGACTCGCCGCGAAACCATTCAGACAGCCCGCTCGGCGCACCTGGCGGTGGAAACCAGAGTCGCGCAGGTGGAAGCGCTGCGCCAGGCGATCGTCTCCAGTGAAAGCGCGCTGGAAGCCACTCAGGCGGGCTATGAAGTGGGAACCAGGACGCTGGTGGATGTGCTGCTCGCTCAGCAAACCTTGTACACCGCAGAGCGCAACTATTACTCAGCCCTGTATGACTACATCATCAATTCCCTGCGTCTGAAGCAGGCCGCTGGGATCCTCAGCCCTGAAGATGTAGTTGAGCTGAATCAGTGGTTGAACGCGCAGGATCAGATCTCGCGCTCCGATTACGAGCAGTAAGGCTCGATCACCTCGATCAATCTCTCCAGCGCGCCGCGGTTAGCCTTGGCCACCGCTTGCGCGCTGTCCCCCGCCCGCTTCCTCCCTTGCTCATCCCTCGCCATTCGCAGCAGCCACTGGGCGAGCGCCTGGTCGTTTTCCGTAATCGTCATTGCACCAGCCGCCAGCAACAGTCGCGAAGCTTCGGCGAAATTGAACAGATGCGGACCGGTCACAAGCGGCAAACTCCAGGCGGCCGGCTCCATCAGGTTATGCCCGCCCACCGGCACCAGACTGCCACCCACAAAGGCGAGATCCGCCGCACCGAACAGCAGCAGCAATTCGCCCATGGTGTCGCCGACCAGTACCTGAGTGCCCGCGGGAATGGGTGAACCCGCACTGCGTCGGCGGGTTTGGTAGCCCCGCAATTCACACAGTTGCACCACGTCGGTAAAACGCTCCGGATGGCGCGGGACCAGAACCAGAAACAGTTCAGGAACATCCCGCCGCGCGCGTTCGAAGGCCGCCAGGACCTGCTCGTCTTCGCCGCGGTGAGTGCTGGCGGCAATCCAGATCAGTCGCTGCCGCTCTGCATTGATCTCGTCTCGCAGCGCGGCGGCCCGCTCCCGCAGTGCTTGCGGGATATCCAGATCAAACTTGATATTGCCGGTCACGTGACTGGCTTCTGCCCGCAAGCCGAGGCTTTGCATCCGGGCGGCGTCGTCCTCGTGCTGGATGGCCGCGGCAGAAAGCTGCTGAAAAACCGGGCGGATCAGGCGATCGATCTTGCCGTAGCCTCTGGCGGACTTCTCCGAGAGGCGACCGTTGGCCAGGATCACCGGAATACCGCGCTTGCGGCACTGGGGAACCATGTTGGGCCAGAGCTCGGTTTCCATCACGATCAGACACTTGGGTTGGATCCGCTTCAGAAAGCTGGCAATACAGGTGGGCAAATCGTAGGGCGCGTAGACGTGGAAAACCCGCTCGCCGAAGAGCTTCCGTACCTGTTCGGAGCCGGTGGGCGTAGTGGTGGTGACCACAAAGTCGGCTTCGGGGTGGCGATTCATCAGCGCCCTCACCATGGGCGCGGCGGCGATGCTTTCGCCCACGGATACGGCATGGACCCAGATGGTCGGCTTGCGTAAAGCCGGAGCGTGGAAGATGCCGAAACGCTCCGACCAGCGCCGTGCGTAGGCCGGTGCTTTGAGGGCTCGCCACAGCAAGCGGGCCATGATGACCGGCAGAGCAAGATAAAAAACCAGGGTGTAAAGCCAGCGCATCGAGTGATCCAGAGTCCGAACACGTCGCGTTGAGAGCCGCGGAGAGCGGGAGATTGTGCAGCTGCGTGTTGGTGATGTCCACCGCTGAGCTTTCGTGACGGAACAGCGAAAGGAACAGCTTGAGCCGGTGACGGTCCGATCTACGCAACAGCGCTTCCCGACCATGCGAAGTGCAGAACAATAACGAACGGAACACTGCTGCATGCCCTCCCAAGGAAGCCGATACCGGCGGCTGGCGGGACGCACCCTTTTCGCCCTCGCACTCATTCTCTCCCTCGCGCTACATCTGCTGTTGCTCTCGCTTGTGGACTGGTCCTGGCCGGCGCCTGTCGACAAAAGACCTGCGCCGACAATCGAACTGCGCCTGCGATCACAGCAAGTTGATCCGGAGCCTGCCTCGACGGTGTCGGAAACAATGGTGGAGAGCGAAGAAGAGCCTATCGAGATCCCGGAGAAAACGATTTCCAAGGCTGAGCCCGAACACGAGCCCGACCCCGACCCCGAGCCGCACCAGGACCCGCCGCCGCAAACCCCGACGCTGGACTTCAACAGCATGGTAAGGGACACCGTCAAAACACTTGAAGGCGACGATCCGGACATGCCACTCGGCGGAGGAAGGCCCGGCATTGGCGGTTCCGCCTTCGACCCGCGCCTGCGTGAGCGGATTCGGCAGAGCGAAGACATCAACACCGCAGCGCCTGCGAAACGGTCGCGAGTGCGCTCCTGGCAGGAGCCCGGGGGAGATCTGTACGTGGAAGTGGGCGATGGCAGCTGCTTCAAGGTCCGGAAATCCTGGGAAGCCGGGATGCCAGCGGCCTGGGAGTTCACCCGCTGCCGCAGCCGTGGCGAAAAACTGCGGCTGGACCCGAAGCCCTACGCGGCAGTCGACTAGCTGAAATCGCGGAGCCTTGCGGCGAATTGGCCGGCCCAAATCAGTATACTGGGGGCCTGCGCAGCTTTGGCGGCATCTCCCCGTCTGTACCGACTTTAGAACTGAGTTCCTATGAATCACCCCGCAAATCGTGACGATCACTCCCAAATCGAAGAACGCGTGCACCTGGACGTGGCCGTTATCGGCGGCGGCATTGCCGGCCTCTGGTTGATGAACCGCCTGCAGCAGGATGGCTTCTGCTGTGCGCTGTTTGAAAAGAATCAGCTGGGCAGCGATCAGACCCTCGCCTCCCAGGGCATGATCCACGGCGGAATCAAATACACGCTGGCGGGCAGTCTCTCAAAAGCATCAGAATCCATCGCCGATATGCCCGCCTACTGGACCCGCTGTCTCGCCGGGGAGGGCGACGTCGACCTGCGAGGCGCGAAGACGCTGAGTCGGCATTTTTATTTCTGGTCCACCGATGGCATCAGCTCGCGGATGTCCACCTTCTTCGCCAGCAAGGCGGTTCAGGGGCGAATGGATAAGGTGCCCCGCAGTGACTATCCGGATCTGCTCAAGCACCCCGACTTCTCCGGACAGGTTTACAAGCTGCAGGACATCGTTCTGGATACGCCGAGTGTGATCAGCACCCTGCGAGGCAAAGTCAAGGAGCAGGTGTTTTCGCTGGCGGACAGTGAATATGAGTGGCGACGCAACAAAGAGAACCAGGCCGAGCTGCTGGTGATCCGCGAAGGCAAACGCCTGCTCATTCAGGCGAAACAATTTGTCTTCACTGCCGGCAAGGGCAACGGCCCATTGCTGGAGGCATTGAGCATCAGCAAACCGCAAATGCAATTGCGTCCTGTGCATCAGGTCTGGGTCAAGCACGACTTGCCGTACGAGTTCTACGGCCATTGCCTCGGCGCGGACACCACGCCCCGCATCAGCATCTCCACTCACAGCACCACTGACGGCAAGCGAGTGTGGTCACTTGGTGGCAGCGTGGCGGAAGCGGGCGTAAAGCAATCACCGGAAGAACTGATCGCCAGCGCGAAGCGCGAACTCTGCGAACTGCTGCCCTGGGTTGATCTAAGCAATGCAGAGTGGACCACTCGTCGAATCGATCGCGCCGAAGCCCGCCAGCGCAACTTCCTGCGCCCGGACAAGGCCTTCGCCAAATCCGCCGAAGGCATCGACAACGTTATTGTCGGCTGGCCAACCAAGCTAACCCTCACCCCCAATCTCGCCAACGAAGTGATGGAATTGCTAAGCACACTGAAAGTGCCTCACACCACCAACTGCCCCGCTATCGATTTGCCGCAGGCAGAGTTGTCCGCAACGCCCTGGGACCAGGAGTTCAGTCATGGATAGCGAACTGCCGAAGAGAAAACTCGGAAGTACCGGGATCGAAGTGAGTGTGCTGGGTCTGGGCACCGTGAAACTCGGCCGGGATCAGGGCGTTAAGTATCCGAACCGCTTCACCATACCCGATGACAGGGAAGCCGCGTCGATCATCGCCCTCGCCCACGACCTCGGCATCAACCTCATCGATACCGCCCCGGCCTATGGCAACAGCGAAGAACGGCTGGGCAAACTGCTTAAAGGCCAGCGCGACAAATGGATCATTTGCGACAAGGCCGGCGAAGAATTCGAAAACGGCCAGTCCTCCCACGACTTTTCCGCCAGGCATTTGCGCCACAGCGTCGAACGCAGCCTGCGCAGATTGGACACTGATTACCTCGATGTTGTGCTGCTGCATTCCGACGGCCGCGACAAGGAAATCGTTGAACAGGGTGCGCTGGATACGCTCGCACAGTTAAAGAAAGAAGGCCTGATTCGTGCCATTGGCATGTCCAGCAAAACCATCGAAGGCGGTTTGCTCGCCGCGCAATATTCCGATTGCATGATGGTGACTTTCAATCTCAACGAGCAGGCGGAGTCGGCGGTGATTGACTATTGCCGAGAGAACAACAAAGGTGTACTTCTGAAGAAGATTCTGGCCAGCGGGCATATTGCGGCGGATAACCAGCAAAACACTCTGGAAAAAAGTGTCGAGTTCGTGCTGAGCTACCCGGGTGTGACCAGTGCGATTGTGGGGACGATCAATCCGGTGCACCTTGCCGAGAATGTCACCGCGGCGGAAGGCTGTCTGCCGCAGGCAGCTCGTCAAAAAGGGGCTGGCCACTAGCTGCTTGCTGTTGCGCCACGATTCGAGCGATCGAAATGCTATTGCGAAAAATAAAAATAAAATCGCACGCAGATATTATACGAGCCTCTACAAGGACCGCGTCGTTTTAAGTCGTTATCGCGATCTGAAGCTGCTTGTACGCCCGCCCAATAATCTGGACAGATCGCTGAAACGGGGACTCCATTTCGAGCGCGACCAGCTCGAGCTTTGTTTGTCCGCCATCGATTCAGAGCGGATCGAGTGGTTTATCGAAATCGGCGCTCAATTTGCGAATAACATAAACCTCGCTCACTTTCACCAGATCGGCAGCGATCACTACTTTAAATCTGCGAATCCGAATGACCGATGACACCCCTTCGTGGGCTCCTCGCCCCGTGGCCAGGCTCAGGAGCTCACTGCCAAGTCTCTTCCAGTGCCGTGAATCTGTTTACCGTTCAATGTTCGCGACGATTCATAGAGCCCGCAGCACGGCCAAAATCGTAAGCACAGCGCCAGATTATTCGCGGCCGTGCCTGCGCTTGTTACGTCTTTGACTCTCGCCCGGGTTTCTTGGGTTTGGCGGCATAGAGGAGCTCATCAGGTGCTTCAAGCCTTTTGTCACGAAGCGCAGCGTAGTGCGTCCGGGCCGCGCATCTTTGCGGCCGAACTACAGCCGCTTGCTAGGCGGCACTTCAGACACGGTACTGCTTCCGAATGGCTTGAAACTCTTCGAAAACGGATTCAACCCGCTCAGCATCTGCCTCCAGCTCTTCTAAACGCATCGAACCCTGCGATCTATCACCAATCTTCTCGGTTCTCCAAGGAGGGATTCTAAAGTCAAGAGGCGCATCTGAACGAAGAGGCAAGTAATCCCATGTGGCATGAACGTAATAATTGCGCAAAGAGCGAATATCGTCAGCGCGTGCCGCCCATTCGTCAAATGCTTTTGTATCCGAGATATGCTCACTTTCTTCGAGCAGCTTTCGAATCCGACCGATCGTTTCCGGCATTCCTAGCCGCCGCAACAAACGGTGCGAAGCACTCACATCACTAGGGCTAGCCAGTGCCCTCAGGCACAATCCCAGGTTCAATTCGAGGAAATTGTAATTTCGCAGTATTTTTCCAAGTGCAGCGTTGATCCTCGACTCGTGGTCCATTCTTTATACCGCCCAACGCCCGCGTAGAGCGCGCGAGGTACGAGCGTCGCCTTTGACGCGTTTGTTAGCGCAGCAGGACATGAACACCCGCAAGCACCGCCGCTACTGCACAAATAGTTAATGAAGTAACGATTTTTCTCCGCACCTTACCCAGCGCGGCATGGTTACCGGTTACTGGACTCGATCTACGGAAGACGAATCTGTACATCCGTACCGGGTTACTCACCAGAGATAACTCGTCTACCGCAAAAGCCTGTCGCGCTGACCCCCGCCTCGGTTGAGTTGCTCCAAAATACTCACGGTACTGGACGATTGCACGGTAGTACCAAAACGTTTCAACCAGACTAAGGATCACAGCTAGCAGTAAAAGCATTCACTCGCTCCCGGTGGCGCTAAGGCTGTTGGATAGACCACGCTATCTAATGTCGGTTAGCGAGCGGCCGCTATCTAATGTCCTGATTTGCAGATAAGAGTGCGTGGTCTCTATATCAGGTCGGGCGGGAGCGGATGGGGGCGGCGGTAAGTGCTTGAAACAGGCCGTGAAATCCATTCACTCGTTATTGGTCGGCAGTTAAGTTGCCACAGCTCTGTTTATCGGTCAATTGATAGTTTGCCAGTCAAGTTGCAGATGCCGCTGACAAAAGATTGCTGGGCCAGTGCGTAAGTTGTCGTCCGGGAAGGAATTTTTCCGGGAGGGCCATTATTTTCGGAAGTTACGGAGCGGGATTCCTCTTTTCTGCTGGCGGTTAACGATTTCTCAACCGAGCTTTCAGGTAACCGGCGAACGCGGAACCGGGAGGAGGGGAGATTGGGCGGGGTTCAGGGTTGGGGCCCGCGGGGCCCCCATTGTCGCGGCTATCCAAAGACCGGCTAGCGACTGTCTTCCTTGATCTTTTCGACGATCGCTGTGGTAGAGCAATTGTCATAGAGAGACAAGGCTTTCACCTTGCCGCCATAAGCTTTCACGATGTCCGCTCCAACCACCTGTTCATCGCTGTAGTCACCGCCTTTCACCAGAACATCCGGTTTGATGGATCGCAGCAGTTCTTCCGGCGTGTCCTCGGAAAAGCTGATCACCCAGTCCACGGCCTCCAAACCTGCGAGCACAGCGGCGCGGCGGTCTACGGGGTTGATGGGGCGCCCGGGGCCTTTGAGGCGTTTGACGGATTCGTCGCTGTTTATAGCGACGATCAGGCGGTCGCCGAGTTTGCGAGCTTCTTCGAGGTAGCCGACGTGCCCGGCGTGAATGATGTCGAAGCAGCCGTTGGTGAAGACGATGGATTCGCGTTGTTCGCGGGCGTCGTCGAGAGCGACCAGCAACTGGTCGAGAGAGACCACGCCTTTTTCCGAGCCGCTTTCCTGCTGTACCGCGCGGCGCAGTTCCGGGCCGCTGACGGTAGCAGTGCCGAGCTTACCGACGACGATGCCGGCGGCGAGGTTGGCCAAACCGACCGCTTGCGCATAGCTTTCGCCGGCGGCCAGTGCTGCCGCGAGTACTGCAATAACGGTATCGCCAGCGCCGGTGACATCGAAGACTTCGCGGGCTCGGGCGGGCAGGTGCAGTTCCGGCTGGCCGGGGATTAAAAGGGTCATGCCGTGTTCACCGCGGGTTACCAGCAGCGCTTGCAGTTCAAGCTTTTCAGCCAGTGCAGTACCACGCTCAACCAGCTCCTGCTCGCTGTTGCAGCTACCCACCACGGCTTCGAATTCGTGAAGGTTCGGTGTCAGCAAGGTGGCACCTTTGTAGCGCCCGAAGTCAGTGCCCTTGGGGTCAACGAGGACGGGCACGGAAAATTTTCTCGCCAGCTGAATGAACGACTGCACATCCCGCAGGGTGCCCTTGTTGTAATCAGAGAGCACAACCGCGCCCGCACCGGGGAGCATGGCTTCCGTTTTCTCGAGACAGCCATGACAGTCGTCGTCCGCATAATTCTCTTCGAGATCCATACGGATAAGTTGCTGATGGCGGCTGATGACGCGCAGTTTGGTGATGGTGGGCTTGTCCGCGCTTTGATGGAAGTCAGCGAGAATGCCCGCAGCCGAGAGGGTGGCCTTGAGACTTTGCGCCGCTTCGTCCTGACCTATGACACCAGTCAGGGATGCGCCCGCGCCCAAGGCGGCGATGTTGAGGGCCACGTTGGCCGCGCCACCGGGGCGATCCTCCTGGCGGCCAATCTTTACCACCGGCACTGGCGCTTCAGGGGAAATGCGGTTGGTGTCGCCATGCCAATAGCGATCCAGCATTACGTCGCCGACTACCAGAACCTGGGAGGTGTTGAAGCGGGGCATGTTCAATTGCATTTCGGTCTCCAGTTTGAGCCACCAGTCTCCAGACTAGCGACTCCAAGGTTTCGCTGTTCTCAGCGCCTAATAAACGCCGCTTGTTTCGCCACCACCACGAGCCAGTTTTACTCTGTCGACTGCTGACTGGCGAGTGGCGTCTGCGTCTGTTCTTCTTTGAATTGCCCGGCGTGCAGTCTGGCATATGCGCCTTTCTTCGCCAGCAGTTCTCGGTGCGAGCCGACTTCGACGATGCGACCTGCCTCCATCACCACAATCATGTCCGCACTTTCGATCGTGGACAGGCGATGAGCGATCACGAAAGTCGTGCGATTCTTGATGACCTGCTCCAGCGCATCCTGAATGAGGTTTTCCGATTCGCTGTCGAGCGCGGAGGTGGCCTCGTCAAGGATCAGAATCGGGGCATTTTTGAGGAAAGCGCGGGCGATCGACAGGCGCTGACGCTGACCGCCGGACAGGCGAGTGCCATCTTCACCGATTTGGGTGTGAATGCCCTGCGGCAGCTTATTGATGAATTCCAGCGCGTGGGCATTGCGCGCTGCGTCGAGCACTTCCTCTTCGCTTTTGTCGGCCAAATCGCCGTAGGCGATGTTGTTGTAGACCGTATCGTTGAACAAAACCACATCCTGAGTCACCAGGGCGATTTGCCGGCGCAGGCTGCTCAACGTGTAATCCTTGATGTTGCGGTCGTCCAGCAGGATTTCTCCCGAATCGCCGAAATCATAATAGCGAGGAATCAGGCTCACCAGCGTCGACTTGCCACTGCCTGATTTGCCGACCAGCGCCACAGTGGTGCCGGGCTGAACCAGCAGGTCGATATCATTGAGCGCCGTCTCGTCAGAACCGGGATAGCGGAAGGTAAGGTGGCGAAATACCACCTTGCCCCGGGCCTGCTCGATTTCGTGCTGACCCTGGTCCTGCTCGCCTTGCTGGTCGATCTGTTCGAAGACACTGTGCGCCGCCACCAGACCTTTCTGGATTTTGCCGTAAATGTCGCCCAGCTGGCGCATCGCTTTGGGCAATAAACCAACCGCCACCATGTAGCCCACCAATTCCCCGGCGCCGTTGGTGCCGACGAAACTGATGGCGATCATCATCACCGCCGCGAGTGCGAGGGCGACGATAAACTGATTGATGGCCGTGGCCAGGTTGGCCGTAAAAACCATCTTGAGATTTTGCCGATAGGTGTAGCGGCTTGCCTCGCGAAAACGCCGCTTCTCGTACTCCTCGCCACCGAAGCTGCGCATCACCCGGTAGCCGCCGATCATTTCCGAGGAAATGCTGGTGATCGAACCCATCGCGGTTTGCAGTTTTCCGCTGATACGGCGGAGACGCCGGCCCGCCATAGAGACAAAAAGGGCAATCACTGGCGCGATGGCCACGAAGATCATGGTGAGCTGCCAGTTGGTCCAGAACAGATAAGCCATCACCAGAATTACCGTGAAGCCTTCACGCAGTAAAATCTTCAGCGCTTCAGTCGCGGCGACGGTCACCTGGGCCACGTTGTAGGTGATCTTGGAGATCAGATGGCCTGAGGTATTGTCGTCGAAGTAGGCGGCAGGGAGCGACGTGAGCTTGTCAAAGACCTGGGTGCGCAGCCTATGGACGATGTTCTCCGCCACATTGGCAATTGCGTAGTTACCCACGAACAGACCGACACCGCGCAGCAGATAGATGAAGATCACCAGGAAGGGAACCATCAGCAGTTCGTTGCTGAAGGAGGAGAGAAACTCCCAGTCCGGCGTGAGTCGTTCGGCCAGATCGGCAAAAGGCCCGCTGGCTTCTTCCGTTCTCGCTGGTTCGTAGCGGTTTTCCAGCGCATCGATGACGAACTCGGTGAGCTTCGCCAGCATGGGCTGGGTGGAGGCATAGAGGAAGAAGCCGAACACGTTCAGCGAGAACATGAAGATATGCGGGCGCAGATAGCTCAGAAGGCGCAGGTAGACGCGCCACCCGCTGGGGTCGGATTTTCGCCGCACTGTTGGCTGGGTAGTATCTTCCGTCACTTTGAATTCCGGTTATGGTCTTGGCTGCCGAGCATTCACACGTCCGACAGTGTTTGACGATAGAGCTCTTCGTAGCGATCAGCCATCGTCTCGTCCGTAAAGTGTTCCAGGACGCGAGTTTTTGCGTTCTCTCCGAGGCGGCGATTGGCGTCCGGCGGACTTTGCAAAACTGCTTTCATTGCATTAGCGATGGAATCAACGGATCGGGGGTCGACGAGAATTCCGAAGCTTTGATCGGGTATCAGCTCCCACATCCCACCGACACGGGAGGTGATTATGGGCAGACCGCTGACCATTGCTTCCATCAATGCCATGGGGAAGCCTTCCCGAAGCGAAGGCATCACAAAGCAGTCGAGGGATTTGAGAACATCCGGGATATTTCCGCTGTGTCCCATGAATCGAACGCGATCATCCAGCTGCAACGATCGCACCTGCTCCTTCAATTCCGCTTCCAGGGGACCGGAACCGAATATGCCCAGTTTCGCCGCCGGGAAATCTTCGGCAATGCGGGCAAAAGCCTCGAGCACCTTACCCTGGTTTTTGACTGGTGCTAATCGCCCTACCATTCCGAATACAAAGTCGCGCTCGCCGAATTCCGGAAAAATATCCGCCCGACCGAGTCGGGGCTCGGCAAGGAAAGGCGCGCAACCCAAGCCGTTGGGAATGGCGGTAAGCTTATTGCGATCGAGAGCGATATTGAGCCTGACGATATCATCGATCCCTTTCTCGGAGACCGACACCAGCTTGGCCAGCTGCTTGTAGATGACGTAGTTGAGCAGTTTGCGCCCGTAGCCGACCTTACCGCCCACAATGCCGTGCAACACGCCAACCACCTTGGGTTTTCGGGACGACAGGCGTGCTGCAATCACGCCGATCGGAATGGCGCGGCGAAACTGACAGACGAGAAGATCGACACCTTTCTCATCGATGATGTCCGCGAGCTTGCGACACGTGGAGAGCTGTGTCCAGGTGACCTTCTTCTTCGGTATCCGGCTGTAAATGGTTTCCGCCGCTATCGTCTCCATGTTGTTTTTCCCGTCCGGCTCCCCGGAGAGATAGCACGCGAGCGTCCGAAACTCGTCGTTTTCAGGTTTCACCATGCTGTTGATTAGCGGCGCATTCGATTCGTAGCGCTTCATCACGTGCAGGATAGTTTTTTTCATCGTAGCGCTTCCTTGTTCTGACCTGTATGCCCTGCCCCGATGGCCGCGAGCACGCTTGCCAGGGCGTAGCGACGCAGGTCTTTGGCTGAAAAAGGAAGCACGTTTTCCCCGCGCGCCTGCATATAGACAGCGCGATACTGTCGGTACTGCCTGCTGCGGTAGAGAGCCCGGAGCAGCTCGCTGTACTCGTCACAACGCAGCCGTCGGTATCGAGGACCAAGCACGGACATCACCAAGCGTTCCTGGGCAAGCGCATCAGTCAGCGCGGTACCCTGGCGAATGATGTTGTTCCAATTGTCCCGGGCACGGGCGCTGCCGCCCGCGCGATAAATCGACGCTACCGTGCCGCTCGAGCGAAATTCCAGCTGCGTCATCAGGCGAATGAAAAGCTCGATGTCTTCGCGGTTAGTCAGGCTCTCGTTGTACATGCCCTTGGCCAGCATCACATCGCGGCGCAGCAAGAAGCCGTTGGTGCGCAGCTCGCCGACGCCCGCCAGATAATCGTCCAAATTCAATACAGCCGGCGTGGAAGGCGGCTGGGAATGCTGCCGGTTTTCGTGCAGGCAGGCGCCAAACGCCACACCATTAAAGGTGGGATCCTGCGTGAAGACGCGCATCCTCTCAGCCACCGAGCCGGGAGTCAGCACGTCGTCAGAGTCGAGAAAGCTGACGAACTCGGTTCCACATTCACGTACACCGCGGTTGCGGGATGCCGATTTCTCCAGATTGCGATCGTTTCTGATCAACATCACACGATCGCCGAATCGCCGCGCGATCTGCTCGGCGGAGTCGTCGCGCGAGGCATCGTCCACAACCACGCAGCGCGTGGCCGGATAGGACTGCATGAGAACAGACTCGATCGCCTCTGCAATAAGCGGCCAGCGATTGTAGGACGGAATGATTACCGACACCGCATTCGATTCGGCTACCGTTGACCTTGATTCGGTATTCAATTTATCAGCTTCAGTCGAGTTGCAAGTTCAAGGGCTCAAGATCGATGCCGTACCGTCCGACATGCCGATGAGCGATGTTGTGCGCCAGGCGCTCTACGCCGGCGAAGAAATCCTTATTAGCAAAGCAGGTGAGCTCCTCGTAGCACTTGCATGCTTTGATAAGCAGCGTCCGCGTCGCTCCAACTTCCTGCAAACCCACCAGAAAACGAGCCAAATCTTTTTGCCGCCGACGCTTGATGCGCACAGATCTTCGTCCGTCCACATCCACCAAAATCACCTTGTCGTCGCTCACCAGAATGTTGGTGAGCTTCATGTCTCCATGAAAGCGACCCAGTTCGTGAATGGTAGCCAGCTGCTTCACGGTTTTCTCGATAAGATCCCAGTGAGGTTGGGGGTCTCCCGCATACCGAGTCTCATCAGCCAGTACGGCGTGGAGGGTTTTTGTGTCCGCGATGAAAGACTGCAGTTGACACCACCAGGGCCCCCGCTGAGCGTCGCCGCTCCAGCGCAGCACGCCCAGAGACTCGGGGACACAAACCGCTGCTTGCCACAAGCTTTCTTGGCTTCGATGGGTTCGCCACAGTGGGGAGCGCCCGGCAATGCGCCAGATCAGGTCCCCGAGGTCGCTCGGCGCGATGCATTTCAGCAGCAGTTGACTACCGTCAGGGGCGGTGATGACCGCCACCTGCCGGCGCTCCCCGTCTTGCTTGATAATGCGGCGTTCACGCCACGCGGCAGCAAAGCCTCCGTTCGTGATCAGTGTGTCCAGCCGAGCCGGAGCCACCACCCGTCCTCGCAAGTCCGGGGTGCGCAATCGCGAATCACGCCGGGACATTGTAGACGTTTTCCAGTTCGGGCCGCTTGGCCAGGGGACGCTGCGCCAACGATTCGAGACGCTGGCTCGATCTGCGCTGAACTTCTCGGAGCAGGCTCCGCCGCTCCTGTCCGCTCAAAGTCGGAAAATGTTCTGCATAGGCTTCAAAGAATCGCAGCCGGTCTGTTCGGGTTCCAAAAACGGGATAGAGCAGACTTGCCTGCACTAGATTCTTCACGATCAGAGCTCGGGGCGGCATGCCTTTGAAACGGCGGTTTCGCTCGTTATCGATAAGATAGAACATAGGCACCGGACTGTAAGTGTCGATCAGCACGTTGTTCAGGCGAAGATCACCATGGATGATGCCTTGCCGATGCAGCCGGCCGACCAGGTCGCCAAAAGCGTGCAGAATGGATCGCTTCCAGGCCAGTCTCGCAGTCGACAGCGGACCGCGCAGAAAGACATCGGCGTAAATGCCAAGACCAAGGCCTGCAACACCTTCCGTCACCAGCCAGCTCGCACCGCCGACGTTTCCAAACGCCACGACGGCAGGCGTGTGGAATCCGGCCTGCGCGAGCGTGTCCGCCGCAAGGGCTGCCCGTTGCGCACGGCTGCCAAGCATCACTCGCTTCAGCAGCTCCAGCCTGCCGCGCGGCAAAAAGACCTTCACGTAGTAATCTTTGTCGGCTTCGCTGACTCGGACCACTCGGGTGCTAGCCGAGCTGGTCAGGCGTTGCGCGTCGGCTGGAAGCGGATCGCCCTGCTTCAGAGCGCTGACGATGTGCCAAAACCGCTGGCTGTTTCCGTTCATGGCGCTCAATAGAATACCGTTGGTTGATGACCAAAGTCCCGGACGTAGAGCCGTAAGGCGCGGCGCTTTACCGCCGCCAGAAGGTCTTCCTCACGGTTTAGCAGCTCCCGCAGGGGGCAGTCGAAATACCGGCGCAGAAAACGCAGCACGTCCTTGCGATCCAGGTCTATATCGAGCGAGGAAAAATAGATGCTCGCCAGGTCCTTCACCAGCCAGCGCCGTGGCACCCGCTTGCGCAGTTGCGCCCGGTGCAGATCCACCAGGTACAAGCGCGGCTCGCGCGGTGCGCTGTCCTGTGCAAGCAGGAAATGACAGAGATAAAGATCCCGGTGATTAATGCCGTTCTGATGGATTTTCCGGGTGATATCCGCCACCGCGTCGATGAGCGCCTGACGAAGCACAAACGCCGGCCGCTGTTCCGGCCACGCTTTTACAAGGTCCTCCAGGGATTCCGTCCCAGTCAGTTCTCGGGTAATCAAGAACGATTCCTGGCTCGCGGGGTTGAGGCCCCGATTGCCGTAGGCCACGGGCTCCAGCGTCAGCAGATTCAATTGCTTGAGGCGATTGAGCGCTTCCCATTCGTTGCGCGCGCTGGTCACCGGCGCTCGAAAACTCAGCCAGCTCTTGAGGACTTCTCCCCAACCGACGCCGCGGTGGTGCTTCAGGTAGTAAGCGCGCCCGCCCGACTCGAAGCGCAAAGTGCGCCGGCCTTCTTTGGCACGCACTGGCGGGCCGTCGATTTCCCGCACTCGGTCGAAGGCATCGGCGGTCGTCCACTGCTCGGCCAGTTCCTCGCGCAGGATCACCTTCATGCGGCGCTCCGACTCGATGCGGTGCAATGTTGTTCAAGCAAGTCGATCACTCGCTCCGGTCGCGCGTAAAGTTCTTCGCGTCTGGCGAACTCGCGTCCGCGCTCTCGCCACTGTTTGCTGTTCTCGGCGACTATTTGCTCGAGAGCCTTCAGAAAAGCCCGGCCGTTGAACGGCGATGGCATCACCACCCCCATTTCCGCGTCCTCGATGTAGTGGCTGTAGCCACAGACATCGGTGGCGATCACAGGGCAGCCGGCGATCATCGCTTCCAACAGAACATTGCCGGTATTTTCCTTGCGGGCAGGATGCACAAGCACATCAGCCGCTTGCAACAAGGAGGGCACATCGTTGCGTCCACCGAGGAAGCGCAGCTGCCGCTGAACGCCGAGATGGGAAGCGAGCTTCTCATAGCGCTTTGGATTGTCCTGCCCGGCAACCAGCAAAATGGCTTCACGTCCGCTGCTTGCATTCAAGTCAGCCAGTAACTGAATACTGCGATCCAGCCCTTTGGTTTTGAAGCCCGAACCTACCATGATCAGGACCAGAGCATCGGCATTGATGCCCAGCCCGCTGCGGGTAGCGGATCGCGCATCGCCAGCTTCCACTGCCGAGCGGTACTGGGGCCAAATACCAGGAGGCAGAGTGAAAAAACGCGGATCCGGAGTTTGGTAGTAGCGCTGGTAGCGATCACGCTCCACGGGTGATAGCTCAAACACCTTGGTGTTCTGCTCAGAATCGAAGACTGCCGCTTCGTAGGCCAGATAGGTCCTGGCACGCGGACTCAGTCGATAGAGAAATGATTTTTCTTCAAAGGCTTTGGCAGCAAAGCAGGAATCGGCCGCGTAATACACGTCCAGATCGGGAAGTTTGTTGAAACCGACTACCGCATCGAAGTCGCCCTTTTCCAACAGCCGCGATACTCGGTGCGAAAATTTTCGCATTTGCGCTGCGTTCGTGAGGGCCTTCACCGGGAGGAGTTTCACTTCCAGACCTTGCGGGATATCACCTTGCCATTGGCTGCAGAAGACGGTGATCCGGTGACCTCGCCGAAGCCCCACCTCGGTCGCAGCGATCATATCCCGCTGGAGACCTCCGAAGGGGAAGTACTTGAACAGGACGAAAACGAAATTCATGGAATTCTTCTGAGAACGACTGTGCGGCTTTCCGAAAGAATGTTCTCCTGAAGACTCTCGTATACCCGCTCAGGGCTCAGGTCCGCAAAGGGCTGCGAGGACCAGCGGTTGTCAGTGCAGAGGTGAAACTGATTGCCACCGTAGGTGCCCACCAGTTCCGGATCAGTCGGCCCGTAAAGAGTGAGAGTAGGAACATTGATCGCCGCACTGAGGTGCGCCAGTCCCGTATCCACCGCCACCACGGCAGTGGCCTGCGCCAGCACACAGGCAACTCCGTGCAGGTTCAGCCGCGGGAGTACTTCGACGCCGGCGATGCCGGCTGCAATGCGCTGGGCGCGCTCGCGCTCGTGTTCCGCACCCCAGGGCAGGCGGATGCGGTAACCATCGGCGACCAGGCGTTCGGCCAGCGAGCGCCAGTAGTCTTCCGGGTAGAGCTTGTCCTCCCGGGCGGTCGCATGGAGGAAAACGATATTGGCCGATTCGAGTGCCGATCCGCAGAAGCGCTGTCGGTCGATGTTGTAGTCGCCCCGGTCTTTGGGCATTTCGTACTTGAGCGCCTGAGCGAACAGCATTCGGCAGCGCTCAACCGCATGCATGTTCTTCGGCACGGTGTAGCGCTGACGGTAAAAAAAAGTGGCGAGCGGTTCGCGTACTGACTGCTTGTCCATGCCCGCGACCGGCGCCTTCACCAGGCTGCCCAGCCATGCGCTTTTTAGCAAGCCCTGACAGTCGATTGCCAGGTCATAGTGCTGCTTGCGTATCTGAGTCTTGAATTGCTTCCACTCATTAGAGCTGCGGGTCTGGAACAGCGAGCGGCGCCAGCGGCGGATGGCCACCGGGATGACGTTGTCCACGGCGGGATGCCAGCTGGGAATCTCGGCAAAATCCTCCTCAACCACCCAATCGAAAGTCGTGTTCGGCAGGGCACGCTTGGCGTCCGTAACGGCGGGCAGGGCGTGAATGACGTCGCCCATGGATGAGGTTTTAATGACTAGTACGCGCATTGATCGGCAACAAATAGGTCAGCAAAAAAGTGGTTCAGCAATAAAGACCAGCGCATCCATGGTGGAGTGTCGCCTAGTGCACATTCATTTCAGTGGCAAGCAGCTTTTGCCGCTGCAGCAGCTGGTCCAAACTGCTGAGCACCTGCTTTGGAGCGAGATCTTCCAGACACTTCAAATGGCCCTGCGGGCATTCCCGCTTGAAACAGGGACCACATTCTACCGAAATCGATTCCACCGCGACCTGTTCACCGAGCGGCGGTGTGAAGTCGGGCGAGGTGGATCCGAAAACAGCCACCAGCGGGCGGCCCAAAGCCGCCGCCACATGCATCAGCCCGGAATCGTTACTGACCACCGCGTCGCTCACCGAGAGCAGGTCGATAGCCTGGTCCAGTTGCGTTTCGCCAGCCAGATTCCGGCAATACGGGCGGGCTTCTTCCGGCAACAAGTCGGCAATCGCCCGCCCCACCGGAGCATCTTTTCCAGAGCCCATGATCCAGACCTGCCAGCCATCGGCGATCTTGCGCTCGGCCACCGCCGCGTAATGGCGCTCCGGCCAGCGCTTGGCCGGGCCGAATTCGGCGCCGGGACAGAGCGCCAGTATCGGGCGCAGGCGGTCCAGCCCATAATCCTGCAGCAGCTCCGGCACACGCCGGCTGTCAGCCAGCAACCTGGGTGTGGGCAGCTGTTCCGGCAAGGTCTCACCCGGCGGATAGGCAAGTGCTACGAAACGCTGCACCATCAGGGGGTAGTCGCGCTTGCGCAGCAGGCGAATGTCATTCAGCAGCCAGAAACGCATCTCTCCCCGCCAGCCCGTTCGGGTGGGTATTTCCGCGAAGAAGGGGATCAGGGCGGACTTGAGGGAGTTGGGCAGGACGATAGCCTGGTCATACTGCCCCTTCATCGCCTGCCCGAGTCGATATCTCAGGTCAAGCTTGAATTCACCGTGGCCGATTGGCATGTCCACGGTGGCGTCCACTTCGGCCATGCGCGACAGCAGCGCGCGGGTCCAGTCTGGCGCCAGGACATGAATTTCCGCATTGGGCCTGCGCTGCTTCAGGGCTTGAAACAGGGCCTGAGCCATTACCATGTCCCCGACCCAAGAGGGGCCGACGATGAGAATGCGGTAGCGGTCGGATTTCTTCGGCATGTTGGAACTGCCTGCCTGCGGTAGAACGTGGGCGGGCATTCTACGCTATATGGGTGGGAAGGTCGTGGGTTGGTGGGTCTGGAATGCTTATCGGCGCTGCCCCCCCGGGGAGGGATGGATTCCGGCCTGCGCCGGAATGACGACATTATGAAACTGGGGTATGCCTCCAAGCCGGCCAATACTTCCACGTCATTCCGGCGAAGGTCGGAATCCATTCACTCCGATGCACCACTCCTGCCCGCCCCATGGATTCCGGCCTTCTTCGTTCATGTCTCACGTCTCACGTCTCACGTCTCACGTCTCACGATTCGATCGAATCCAGCCACTCCGGATGGGTATCGAGCTGTCCGCGCACCGCGTCGAAATACATGGACTGGAGCTTTTCGGTGATCGGGCCGCGGCGGCCTTCGCCGATGGTTCGGCCGTCAAGGCTGCAGATGGGCAGGACTTCCGCGGCGGTGCCGGTGAAGAAAGCTTCGTCGGCGATGTAGACCTCGTCGCGGGTGATGCGCTTTTCGCGAATGGTGTAGCCGCAGTCGGCCGCCAGTTGGAAGACGGTGTTGCGGGTGATGCCGTCCAGGCAGGAGGTCAGTTCCGGCGTGAAGATGGTGCCGTTACGGACGATGAAGACGTTCTCGCCGCTGCCTTCCGCCACGTAACCTTCCGGGTCCAGCAGCAGGGCCTCTTCGCAGCCGCTGTCCAGAGCTTCTTTGAGCGCCAGCATGGAATTGATGTAATGACCGTTGGCCTTGGCCTTGGTCATGGAGATGTTCACGTGGTGACGAGTGAAGCTGGAGGTGCGGACCTTGATGCCGCGCTCCTTCGCTTCCGGCGACATATAGGAGGGCCACTCCCAGGCGGCGACGATCACGTGGGTCTTCAGGTTGTCGGCGCGCAGGCCCATGCCTTCCGAGCCCAGAAAGGCCATCGGTCGCAGGTAGCCTTCCTTCAGGCCGTTTTCGCGCATGACCAGCTTCTGGGCCGCGTTCAGCTCGTCCTTGTTCCAGGGCATCTGCATGCCCATGATCTTGGCCGAACGGAACAGGCGGTCGGTATGGTCCAGCAGGCGGAAAATGCAGGTGCCGTATTTGCCCGCATCGTAGGCGCGCACACCTTCAAATACCCCCATGCCGTAATGCAGCGTATGGGTGAGCACGTGGACTTTGGCCTCGCGCCAATCGACCAGCTCACCGTCCATCCAGATAACACCATCACGATCCGCAAATGACATGGAAGTCTCCAATGCTTGAAACAGGGCCCGGCGAATCGGCTGAACGCCGGGCATTACTAAAAGGGTAAGTTAGCGTGGCAGTCAACTGCCGGGGCCAGTGAGCAGGCGCTGCCAGTAGTCGGCAACCACGCGGCGCTCAGTGAGAAACTGATCATTCGCCACGGTACTTGGCAGGCCCTGCAAGGCCAGGCGATGCACAGTCGATCGATAGGTTTTGTAAGCTTCGATGAGCAGTTCCGCGTCTGCGCCGGTGATCAGACCAGCCTCGGCCAGGCAGCCGAGTATGCGGATGTTATCTGTGTATCTGGTCAGCCCCGGGTTTGAGTGCGCCCAGGCCAGCACGGCATATTGAACCATAAATTCGATATCGACAATACCGCCCGCATCCTGCTTGATATGCCACTCGTCGCTGTTTTCCGAGGTGCCGAGATGCTTGCGCATTTTCTCGCGCATTTCGGTCACTTCTTTGCGCAATCCGGGCAGCTCCCGCTGTCGCGACAGAATGCGGCTGCGCACTTCCTCGAACTCTTCCGCGAGGCTGCGGCTGCCCGCAACGACCCGGGCTCGCACCAGCGCCTGGTGCTCCCAGGTCCATGCGTCGTTTTCCTGGTATTTGGCGAAGGCGGTCAGCGAACTGACCAACAGGCCGGAGTTACCCGACGGACGCAGGCGCATGTCGATGTCGTAGAGCTGTCCGGACATGGTCTGGGCGTTGAGGATGTGAATGATTTTCTGGCCAAGGCGAATGAAGAAGGTGGAGTTGTCCAGCTCCCGCGGCCCTTCTGTGCTGCACGCGGTGTCGGCTCGGTGCACGAAGACCAGGTCCAGATCCGAACCGTGGCCCAGCTCGATTCCACCCAGTTTGCCGTAGCCCACCACCACGAAATCACCACTGACCGAGTCCACGGAATAGGTGCTGCCATCCGGCCGGCGCGGACGGCCATAGCGCGCCACCATCTGTTGCCAGGCGAGCTCGAGCACATGCTCGAGGATGACTTCGGCCAGAAAGGTCAGGTAGTCGCTGACTTTCATCAGCGGCAGGATATCAGTTACCTCGCAGGCGGCCACCCGCAGCGCGTGGGACATGCGGAAATAACGCAGCGCCTCCATCTGGCCTTCCAGATCCTCCCAGCTCAGCCGCAGGGTGTCGCGGCGCAGATCGTCGCGCAGGGTGTTCACGTCCGGGAGGGTGTACAGAGTCCGTGCGTCCAGCAGTTCGTCCAGGAGAACCGGATGCGCGGTGAGCTGTTGTGCGATCCACGGGGTGGCCGAGCAGAGCTTGATGAGCTGCGCCCGGGCGGGCGGGTTTTCCACCAGCAGCACGATGTAGGCGCTACGTCGCGCCACTGCCTCGAGAACGGAGCAGATGCGCTGCAAGGTGGTAACGGCATTGTCCACGCCGCGCAGGTCCGCCAGAAGTGCGGGCATCAGTGTGTCCAGACGCTCCCGCGCGGTCGCCTGCATGCCGCTGACCGGGCGGCTTTCCCGAAGGTTGCTGAGTGCTTCCAGAACCTGCTGCGGCTCATCGAGCCCCTGGCTGGCGAGAAACTCCTGCGCGGGCTCATCAGTGAGGCTGCCCTGCCAAAGCAGCTGCCAGCTGTCTTCGTCTTCGATTTGTTCCTCGCGCTTTTCCTCCGGGTCCGCGATGACATCGGTGAACTGAGCGCTGACGTGTTCGCGATGGACCTGTAACTGTGCGGAGAAGCTATTCCAGTCGGCAAAGCCCATGATCCAGGCCATGCGCTGCTGGGCATCGGGATCGATCGGCAGCTGCTGGGTCTGCCGGTCCTGAAAACCCTGGATCCCGTGCTCTGCATCGCGAAGAAAGCGATAGGCTTGCCCCAGCTGCTCCGGCACTCCCTCGGGGAGCAAGCCCGCTTCGCCGAGCATCGGCAGCACTCTGAGCAACTGCCGTTCCTGCAGCTGAGGATCGCGACCACCGCGAATCAGCTGGAAGACTTGCACGATGAATTCGACTTCGCGAATTCCGCCCGCGCCAAGCTTCACATCGTTTTCGAGGCCCTTGCGCGCCACCTCGCGGGTGATCAGCAGCTTCATTGATCGCATCGCTTCGATGGCCGAAAAGTCGAGGTAGCGCCGATAGGTGAATGGTCTGAGCAATTCCATCAGCTCCGCGCAATGGCTTTCGCCGCTTTGCTGGATGCTCATGCTCAGTCCGGAAGCGTCGGCGCTTTTTTCCAGCACCGCATCGCTGGTACAGGCAACCACCCGCGCCTTGATCATCGCGTAACGCTCCCACTCCCGACCCTGGGTCTGGTAGTAATTTTCCATCGCATCGAAGCTGGCCACCAGCGCGCCGCTGGCGCCATAGGGTCGCAATCGCATGTCGACGCGGAACACGAAACCGTCGGCAGTGACTGCATCGAGGGACCTGATGATGCGCTGGCCGAGGCGGATGAAAAATTCCTGATTGCTGAGCGACTGACGCACGCCCGTGGTTTCGCCCCCTTCCGGGTAGGTGAAGATCAGATCGATATCGGAGGAAACGTTCAGCTCCCGCGCCCCCAGCTTGCCCATCCCCAGCACCAGCAGGGGCTGCGGCTCACCGCTCTCCGTGCCGACCGGAACACCACGGCTGGCGGTCAGCGATGAATAATGAAAGTCCATCGCTTCCTGAATGCTGGCGCTGGCAAAGCAGCTCAGCTCCCCGGTGGTTTGCTCCAGCGTTGCCAGTCGATTCATATCCCGCCAGATGATGCGGACCATGAAATCGCGGCGGGCCTCACGCAGGCTTTTCTCGAAAACCGCTTCGTCGCTCGGATCGATGCGTTTGTGCAGGAAGGCGCAAACCGCCTCGTCGTCGAGGTCGGCTTGGAGATGCAGTTCGTCGCGGCACAGCAAAAAAAGGAAATGTTCGGGACTGGTAGTCGCCTGCGTGGCAATGAACTCGCTGCCGATCACCGCTTTTGCCAGCTGATCGCGCAGCGTTTCATCGCCAGCCAGGAGCTCAGTCAGTGCCTGCTGACACTCCTCGGACGCAGCACTCTGCCACTGCCGCCCAAAACGCTGCAGATGTACATACAAATGCTCGGGAACAACGCTGCCTTCAAACATAAAACTCCCAATTGGCGGCTGGCGACTCGGGTGCCCTGACCGGCTAGTTGACGCATTTTCAGCGAGTCGCACAGGCAAACGCCTAAATCGTATCAGGCGGCGGTGCGACCCGCATTACCTCTTCGATGGTGGTGATGCCGGCAGCGACCTTTTGCGCGCCTGCCAGGCGCAGGGTGCGCATCCCTTCTTTCATGCCCTGTTTGCGCAGCAACTGGGGTTCGCAGCTATCGGTGATCAGCTCCTTGATGGGCTCGGAGATTGGCAGCATTTCATAAAGACCCTGACGGCCCAGGTAGCCGGTGTTGCGACACTCCAGACAGCCCACTGGTTTGTACACCTGCTTGGGGCCGGGCGCCTTCCACGGCTTGACCAACTCCTGCCAGGCGGGCAGATCCAGCTCGCCGGGTTCTTTGCAGTGAGGGCAGAGGGTCCGCACCAGACGCTGGGCGACGATGCCGAGCACGGTGGATTTGATCAGATAGCCCGGCACGCCCAGGTCCAGCAGACGGGTCACCGAGGTCGGGGCGTCGTTGGTGTGCAGTGTGGATAGCACCAGGTGCCCGGTGAGTGCCGCCTGGATCGCCATTTGCGCGGTCTCCAGGTCGCGGATCTCGCCCACCATGATGATGTCCGGGTCCTGCCGCATCAGGGTCCGGACCCCGGCGGCGAAATCAAGACCGATCTGGTGCTGGACCTGGGTCTGGTTGAAGGCCTCCTCCACCATCTCGATGGGATCTTCGATGGTGCTCACATTCACTTCGGAGGTGGCCAGCTGCTTGAGGGTCGAATACAGGGTGGTGGTTTTACCGGAACCCGTAGGGCCGGTCACCAGCACAATCCCGTTCGGGCGGTTCACCATGGATTGCCAGCGGGCGTGGTCGTCGCCGGTAAGGCCCAGCTCGGCGAAGGTACGCAGCAGCACGTCCGGATCGAAGATCCGCATCACCATCTTTTCGCCAAAAGCAGTGGGTAAGGTCGACAGACGCAACTCCACCTCGCTGCCGTCGGCGCGCTTGGTCTTAACCCGACCGTCCTGCGGCTTGCGCTTTTCCGCCACGTTCATCCGGCCGAGAATCTTGATCCGGCTGGTGACCGCGTTGGCCACCGAGGCAGGGAATTCATAGACCTGATGCAGCACACCATCGATTCGAAAGCGCACCTTGCCCACTTCCCGGCGCGGCTCAAGATGGATATCGCTGGCGCGCTGGTCGAAGGCATACTGCAGCAGCCAGTCGACGATGTTGACGATGTGCTGGTCGTTCGCTTCGGGGTCGGTCATCTGCCCCAGTTCGAGCAGTTGCTCGAAGTTGGTGACATTGGATGCACCCGTCATCCCTTTGGCGCCGGTCACTGAGCGGGAGAGGGTATAGAACTCCACCATGAAGCGCTCGATATCTCCGGGATTTGCCATCGCGATGCGCACGGCTTTGCGGGCGGTGTGCTCAAGCTGCGGCTTCCAGGCGCTGACAAAAGGCTGGGTGGTGGCAATGGTGACCTCCTCTGCATTCACCGCCACGCAGAGGATGCCGTGGCGCTTGGCGAAGGCGTAGGACATCACCTCGGTGACCTTGGCCACCTTGATCTTGAGCGGGTCGATGTGAACAAGCGGCAGTTCCGCCTTTTCCGCCAGCCATTCAGTCAGCGCGTCCAGATGAAGGGTTTTGCCCGGGCGGGAGCGGTCGCTCAACTGCTGGGTGGCAATGTAGGCGAGGGGGTGCATGGCGGCCTGTTCGCGCGTGCGCACAGCGCCGGCAATACTGTTGGCGTCGTCCTGGTGAATGAGGCCATCGGCCACCAGGTCATTAAGGAGGGTGCGCAAATCCAGGATGCGATCCGCCGCCGCGATTTCCGCCATAATCAAACCTTTCCTGAGTGGGTTTGTCGCTGAGTAGGGTTGCTCGCTCGATTGTAGCCCTTAAAGGGCAGGAGCAATACTGGCGACATCCCAAATCCGGCTCGGGCGTCCCCCTTGCGCTCGAGCTCGAGCATTGCCGGCGTTTTTGTCATAATGCGCGCCGTCGAAATCGCAAGCAGGGGCCGGTTGTTCTCGCATCGGCCCTCTTCAGAACCGTTTTTTGCACGAACCTGTCAGTCCGTGCATCGGTTCTTATCCATTGCAACGAGTACAAACAGGATGCTGTTATGGCAGTGAGCAACCCATTCGCCAATCTCTTCGGCAGATCACCCATCAAGCCCATGCAGGATCACATGGCCGCCGCCTGCGCCGCTGCCGAGGAGCTGATCCCTTTCTTTCAGGCCGTTGTCGCTGATGACTGGCAGACCGCGGACACCATTCAGCACCGAATCGCTGCACGCGAAAATGAAGCCGATGAACTGAAGAAAAACCTGCGATTGCACTTGCCGAAAAGCCTGTTTTTGCCGGTGCCGCGTACCGACCTGCTGGAACTGCTCTCCATGCAGGACGCCATCGCCAACTGCGCGCGCGACATCGCCGGCATCATGCTGGGTCGCAAGATGAGCGTTCCAGAGCCCTTGCAGGCGCGCATGCAGGAGTTCGTTCAGTCGGCCGTGGACGCGGCTAATCAGGCCTTGAAGGCCATCAATGAGCTGGACGAGTTGCTGGAGACCGGCTTCAGTGGCCACGAAATCACCGTGGTCGAGAATCTCATCCGGGAGCTCGACAGCCGCGAGCACAGGTCCGACGAACTGGAAGTCGAAATACGCCGTGAATTGTTCGCGATCGAGCGCAGTCTGCCGCCGATCGATGTGATGTTCCTGTACAAAGTAATCGAATGGGTGGGCGAGCTATCCAACCGCGCTCAGCGCGTAGGCAGCCGGCTGGAGCTGCTTCTGGCGCGATAACGGCGCTTTCACATTTTTAATGCTTGTTGATTGATTTTCGGGGGATCAAATGGCGGTAATTGCCGAGTACGGCACGTTGCTACTGGTGCTGGCCTGCATCTTCGGTGTGTTCATGGCCTGGGGGGTAGGCGCCAACGACGTGGCCAACGCCATGGGAACCTCGGTGGGCTCCCGAGCGCTGACCATCAAGCAGGCGATCGTGATCGCGATGATCTTCGAGTTTCTCGGCGCCTATCTGGCTGGCGGCGAGGTGACCTCGACGATTCGCAAAGGCATCATCGATCCGGAAATTCTGTCCGATGATCCACAGCTGCTGGTATTCGGCATGATGTCCGCACTGCTGGCCGCGGGCATCTGGCTGCTGGTCGCCAGCTTGCGAGGCTGGCCGGTTTCAACGACTCACTCGATTGTCGGCGCCATTGTCGGCTTCGCCGCGGTGGGCGTGGGCGTCGACGCGGTGGATTGGGGTCGGGTCGGTAGCATCGTCGCAAGCTGGGTGGTGTCACCGGTTTTGGCAGGTGCAATCGCCTACGGTCTATTTCGCAGCGTCCAGGCGTTGATACTCGACAGCGATGATCCATTTGTCAGAGCCAAACGCTACATTCCGTTCTACATGTTCGCAGTGGGCTTTCTGATATCCATGGTGACCCTGATCAAGGGCCTCAAACATGTGTTCGAAGACATTGGGGTGGAAGTGGGGATGTGGGAAGCGTCCGGCTACTCAGCCGTGGTGGGTTTGCTGGTCGCGGGAATTGGTATCGCCATGCTCAGCCGAATCCACGAAAGGGACATTCCGCAATCGGGGAACCGCTTTGCGGGCGTTGAGCGAGTCTTTGCGGTGCTGATGATTTTCACCGCCTGCGCGATGGCTTTCGCCCACGGCTCCAACGATGTGGCCAATGCAGTGGGTCCGCTGGCCGCTGTCTACAGCGTGGTCAGCAGCGGCGGGCTTGTCGGCGAGCAGGCAATCATGCCCAGCTGGATTCTGCTTTTGGGGGCGCTCGGCATCGTCGCCGGTCTGGCCACCTATGGGTACCGCGTTATCGCCACCATCGGCAAGAAGATTACCGAACTGACGCCAAGTCGCGGTTTTGCGGCGGAACTGGGAGCAGCCGCGACAGTCGTATTCGCCTCGGGAACGGGGCTGCCCATTTCAACCACCCATACGCTCGTGGGCGCTGTACTGGGCGTCGGACTTGCGCGAGGCATCGGCGCCTTGAACTTGGGTGTAATCGGGACCATCTTTATGTCCTGGATCATCACCTTGCCTGCGGGCGCAGGTCTGGCCATTATCTTCTTCTATTTGTTCAGAACGGTATTTTAGGTCCACTCGCCCTCGTCGACTGCGCGGAATGACCCGAGCGGTCCTCGCCGTGGGACCTTTACTGAGCTGGCGGCTTTGGCGACTCTATGAATCTTTTGAAATCTTATCGCGACAGGCTCTCCCAGCTGGTGGCCGTCCCGTCCGTCAGCAGCCCGTCAGCCCAGTGGGACATGGGCAACCGGGGCGTGATCGACGTTCTGGCCAACTGGTGCAACGAACTGGGTTTTGCCACCGAGGTCATGCCGATTCCGGGCCGCCCGAACAAGGCGAACCTGATCGCCACTCTCGGCAGTGGGCCCGGCGGGCTGGTGCTGGCAGGACATACCGATACGGTTCCCTACGACGAGAACCGCTGGCAACACGATCCCTTTCGGCTGACCGAGCAGAACGACCGCCTCTATGGTCTCGGCGCCACCGACATGAAGGGTTTCTTCCCGGTGGCATTGGCCGCTGCGGAGCAGTTTGCCAAGGGCCAGCTACAGCAGCCTCTGATCATCCTCGCCACCGCCGATGAAGAGAGCTCGATGGACGGTGCGCGCCTGCTGACCCAGTTGGGCCGACCGAAGGGGCGATACGCCGTGGTGGGGGAGCCTACCGGGCTGAAGCCGGTGCGTATGCATAAGGGCATCATGATGGAGTCGGTGCGAATCCAGGGCCTCGCCGGGCACTCATCCAATCCCGCACTCGGTAAGAATGCGATGGAGGCCATGCATTTGGTCATCGGTGATCTGCTGGCATTCCGAACGGAGCTGCAGTCCCGGTATAACAACCCCGGATTCGACGTCGCCATTCCCACCCTGAACCTCGGCCATATCCACGGTGGCGACAATCCCAACCGGATCTGCGGCCACTGTGAGCTGCATTTCGACCTGCGACCCTTGCCGGGAATGCAGGTAAGTGAGCTGCGCGAGGTGATCGACCGCCGCTTCGATGCAATCCGGGAAACAACCGGAACCCAGATTCTGTGCGAGGCGCTGATTGGCGGTGTCGATCCCTTCGAGGAATCAGCCGATTCCGCGCTGGTTCAGGCGGTGGAGAAGCTAACCGGACATCAGGCGGAAAGTGTCGCCTTCGCCACCGAGGCAGCCTTCATGCAGCAGCTTGGAATGGAAACCATCGTGTTCGGCCCCGGCTCGATCGACCAGGCGCACCAGCCCGATGAGTTCATTCCACTCGATCAGGTACAGCCCGCAGTGGATGCATTGACGGATCTGGTCCAGCGCTTCTGTGTTGAGGGGGCGTGAGACGTGACATGTGAGACGCAAGATGAAAAATGGTCTGCTACGGACTGGCCCTTTCGTCTCACATCTTACATCTGACGTCTCACCAGCCTGTAGATTGACACACCGCCGACATCCAGCTTAATTTGGCCAATTCCCATCCACCTCCCCTGAGTATCAGCACCACAGTGTCCACCAACGATTCCGATTTCATTCAGTGGTTTCGCAACGCCTCCCCTTACATCAATGCGCACCGGGGCAAGACCTTTGTGCTGATGATGCCGGGTCAGTGCATGCGCGAGGGCAACTTTCAGCTGATCGTCAACGACATCGCTTTGCTGACCAGTCTCGGCATCCGTCTGGTGCTGGTGCACGGGGCCCGACCGCAAATTGACGAGCACCTGGCCGCGAGTCAGCTTGACAGTGACTTCCACCACGGCCTTAGGATCAGCGAATCCCGCCACATGGGCGCCATTACCCGCGCGGTCGGCGAGCTGCGATTTGAGATCGAGGCAGCCTTGTCCGCGGGACTGCCGAACTCGCCGATGCAGGGAGCCCATATCAATACGGTGAGCGGCAATTTCGTCACCGGCATGCCTCAGGGAGTCATCGAAGGCCGCGACCTGCAGCACACGGGCAAAGTTCGAAGAATCAACGCGAAAGCCATTCGCGCCGCTCTCGATCAGGGCTCGGTGGTGTTGATTTCCAATCTCGGGTTTTCGCTGACCGGGGAGATGTTCAATCTCTCCTATGACGAAGTGGCAACCCATGTGGCGGTCGCGCTAAAGGCCGACAAGCTGATCTGCTTCACCAACAAGCCCGGCATCAGCAATGAAGATGGGGAGCTGCAACGCGAGTTCACACTGCGCGACTGCGAGCGCTTTCTCAATGAGCGCAGCGAAGAGGATCCGGTCCTGCCGCTAAATCTTTCCGCCTGCTATCAGGCCTGCCGCAACGGTGTTCCGCGGGCGCACATCATCAGCTACCTGACCGACAGCGCCTTGCTCGAAGAACTGTTCAGCCGCGACGGTGCTGGCACGATGGTGCATAGCGACAGCTATGAATCGCTCCGCCAGGCGACTATCGAGGACGTTGGGGGCATTCTCGAGCTGATCGAACCAATGGAACGCCAGGGCATTCTGGTACGGCGCTCTCGAGAGCTGCTGGAGACCGAGATCGAACGCTTTCACGTCATCGAAAAAGACGGAGCCATCATCGCCTGTGCTGCTTTGTATCCTTTCGAAGACAGCATGGCTGAACTCGCCTGCGTGGCGACTCGTGATGATTACCGAAACCAGGGCAGGGGGGCGCAGCTTTTGAAGAGCATCGAGCACATCGCCCGGCAAAAGAGCATCCGCAAGCTGTTCGTGCTCACCACTCAGACTGCACACTGGTTCATCGAGAACGGCTTCCAGCCAGCGGATGTCGCCAGCCTGCCAAGCAGGCGACAACAGCTCTATAACTTTCAGCGCAACTCGAAGGTGTTCATCAAAGAATTGCCCGCGCGCTGACAGCCGCCTGCGCCGGCACTCCCGTGTCGGCGCGACTGTACGGTTTCTGTTATTCTTGCCGCCCCGTTTGAACTGCCCAGGCGGCATGCCTGCTTTCTCCACCGAGAATTGTCCACCGAGGTGACTTTATGCCCGTTTACCGCTCCCGAACTTCCACTTCCGGACGCAATATGGCCGGTGCGCGAGCGCTCTGGCGAGCGACCGGAATGAAGGATGACGACTTCCAGAAGCCGATCATTGCAATCGCCAATTCTTTTACCCAGTTCGTTCCCGGCCACGTGCATCTGAAGGATTTGGGTCAGCTGGTGGCCCGGGAAATCGAAAGAGCGGGCGGGGTAGCCAAGGAATTCAACACGATCGCTGTCGACGATGGTATTGCCATGGGTCACGACGGCATGCTCTACAGCCTGCCATCACGGGACATCATCGCCGATTCCGTGGAGTACATGGTCAATGCTCATTGTGCTGATGCGCTGGTCTGCATCTCCAACTGCGACAAGATCACCCCCGGAATGCTGAATGCGGCCATGCGGCTGAATATCCCGGTCGTATTCGTGTCGGGTGGCCCGATGGAAGCCGGCAAGACCAAGCTGGCCAGCCACGGCCTGGATCTCATCGATGCGATGGTCATCGCTGCCGACGACTCTGCAAGCGATGAAACAGTGGCGGAATATGAGCGATCGGCGTGTCCGACCTGCGGCTCCTGCTCTGGCATGTTCACCGCCAACTCCATGAATTGTCTGACCGAAGCCTTGGGCCTGTCACTGCCGGGGAACGGCTCCTTGCTCGCCACTCACGCGGACCGCCGCGAGCTGTTTCTGCGAGCGGGCAGAACAGTCATGGACATCACCCGCCGCTATTACGAGCAGGATGACGAAAGTGTTCTGCCGCGCAGCATTGCGAGCGTGAAGGCCTTCGAAAACGCCATCGCCCTGGACATCGCCATGGGTGGATCCACCAACACGATCCTGCACCTGCTGGCCGCCGCCCAGGAAGGCGGTGTAAATTTCGACCTGAAGGACATTGACCGGATGTCGAGAAGAATTCCGCAGTTGTGCAAGGTCGCTCCCAGCACCCAGAATTACCACATGGAAGACGTGCATCGGGCCGGCGGCGTCATGGCCATCCTTGGCGAGCTCGACCGTGGCGGGCTGCTGCACAACGAACTGCCTACGGTTCATAGCAGAACATTCGCCGAGGCCCTGCAGACCTGGGACATCGCTCAGAGCGATGATCCGGCAGTAACGAGGTTCTACCAGGCGGGGCCCGCGGGCATTCCTACCCAGCAGGCTTTTAGCCAGGACACCCGCTGGCCGAGTCTCGACCGGGATCGCAAGGAAGGCTGCATCCGCAGCGTAGAGCACGCTTATTCCGCTGAAGGCGGTCTCGCTGTGCTGACAGGCAACATCGCACCCGACGGTTGCGTGGTCAAAACCGCCGGCGTCGACGAAAGCATTTGGGTTTTCGAAGGTCCAGCACGGGTAGTGGAAAGCCAGGAAGAGGCCGTCCGGGTTATTCTCGAGGGCGAAGTACAGGCGGGCGAAGTGGTGGTGGTTCGCTACGAAGGACCCAAGGGCGGCCCCGGGATGCAGGAGATGCTTTACCCCACGAGTTATTTGAAATCGAAAGGTCTCGGAAAATCCTGCGCGCTGCTGACCGACGGTCGATTCTCGGGAGGCACTTCGGGCTTGTCCATTGGCCATGTCTCGCCAGAGGCTGCTGCCGGGGGCAACATCGGACTGGTGGAGAACGGCGATCGCATTCGTATCGATATTCCTCAGCGACGCATCGAGGTTCTGGTCAGTGACGCTGAACTGGACCGTCGCCGCACCGAGATGGACAAGCGCGGCGATGCAGCCTGGAAGCCGACCGAGCCTCGCCCGCGCAAAGTCAGCGCTGCGCTCAAGGCCTATGCGATGCTGGCCACCAGCGCCGACAAGGGTGCTGTGCGGGACCTGAGCAAGCTGGATTAAAGCCATTCCCCGCCCGTCATCAGACACGGGCGGGCGCGCCCAACTTTCGCGCCTCCAGTCCTCGTCCGCTAGCCGCCGCTGCACCTCCCCCGTCAGGGCGAACCTCGTGTTCGCCCAGCTTTCGCAGTAAGCGTCCGCCTTCCAGCTGTCTTCACATCCAACGGTTTCGTTAATCCAAAAAAAAGGGGCTGAAATTCATTTCAGCCCCTTTTTCGACCCATGTAACGTCGGTTACTAGGCGGTTTCTTCTTCCAGCTTGGCGATTCGAGCTTTTTCGCTCTCCACCAGACGAATCCAGGTATTGGCCTGACTGGCTACGTTCTTGTCCTTGCGAGCTTCGCGGAAAGCCTTCAGGGCTTCGTCGAACTTCTCAAGGTTGAACAAGGACATGCCGAGATAGAGCTGCACGTTCGAAGGTTTCTCCAGATCACGCTGAAGTGCCTGGCGTGCAGCCTCGACCGACTTCTGGTATTCATCAATCGACAGATAGAGCTGCGACAGACGACCGAAAAGCTCACCGTCACCTGACTTGGCAGCAGCCTGCTCCAGCACCGGAATCGACTTGTCCTGTTCCTTCGCCAGACTCCAGGCACCGGCCAGCAATTCCAGATTCTTGCTGGTTTTTTCCACATTGCCTTCGTCTACGCCCTTCTGCAGGATCTTGGCAGCCTTATAGGGGTATTCCTGTTCCAGATACAGGCTCGCCAGCAGACGCAGTTCCTTCTCCTGACTCAGGCCACCCATGGTGTATACCGCGTCAAATGCATGGACCTGATCCTGCGGTCGACCCGCCAGACCATAGACCTGCGCCAGGGTGCGCCAGTGGCTGATCTTCGGGTAGTGTCGGACCAGCTTTTCCAGAACTTCGATTACCTTCGGGTACTGCTCCTGGCTGTAGTACAGCGACATCTGGTACTGGTACAGGCCTTCCGGCGGTAGGCGATCCGACTGCTCGTACATAGTCACAGCCCGATCAATATTGGGGAGTGCCTTGTCGAGCTGCTCGTTCATGTAATAGGCCTGACCGAGCTTGTAGTAGTGATCAGCGCCCACGATCTCTGACTGAGCGATGTACTGCTCCAGCAGGCGGATCGCTTCCTTGTAGTTTTCCGTCGCCAGATAGAGCTGCGCCAGGTAATAGGACACGTTCAGCATGTTTGCCAGCGGAACGCTGGGGGTCTCTACGTAACGCTTGTAGTAATCGATTGCCTTGTCGTACTGCTCCAGCTGCACGTAAATGCCGCCTAGCATGTTGTACAACTGTGCTTGTTCGAATTCATTCCAGCTGCTGGTATTGATGTCCAGCGCTTCGCGCAGTGCACCCTGGAGATCTGGTTTGGCACCTTCTTCAGCCGGGTTCAACAATTCACTGACCGCGGCCAGCTTTTTGTTCACCGACTCGGAAATGGCCATGGCACGCCGGGTACGTCGACCGGAACCACCTTCGTCTTCCTGAGCCTGAGCCGCCGTCAAGCCAACATTCAAGCCGTGGCTGGAAATGTTCACGCTTTCGATCGGAGCAAGCAGGATCGCAGGGACCACAAACAACGCGCCGGTAAACAGCGAGCGCGCAATTGAAGTCTTCTTGGACATAGTCCACCTCACCTCTAGCGCATCCCTGGGCAAAGCGCGACTATTACCTCGCGCTCCGCCCGGGATACCGAACTATTTTATTGGTCCAGCTTGAATGTCAGCTGGGTTTGCACACCGGGTACTTCGACGGGAGTGCCGTCAACGACCCGTGGCTTGAACTTCCACTTAAGCACGGCGCGTTCGGCTGCGCGGTCGAAAATGCTGGAAGGCTCTGCTTCCACGATAATCGGATCGCGCACGGAACCGTTGGCGGTTACTGTGAACTCGACAATGACGTAGCCTTCAATGCCACGGCTGGCCGCACGGGTCGGGTAGATTGGCTCAACCCTCACGATGGGCAGATATTCACCGTCCGATGAAAAGCTGGCCACGTTAATCCCCTCTACAGCCGTATTCACTTGGGGCTGAGCGACGCTCACCGCCTCGGGCGATACGTCCGGCGCCTGGAAATCGGGCGGCGGGATGTCAGGCTGCACTTCGGGTTTTTCGGGCTTGTCCGGTTTCTTCTGATCGTACTGAGTTTCAATTTCCCGGTCGGGCATATTGAAGTCAGCAATCTTGCGACGTTCCGCGTCTTCCGGCTCTTCCCAGTCTTTATCGATCAGCTTGAACATCACCACGATCAGTGCAGCAGTGGTGATCGCTGCAAACAGACCGGCGGTGATCAATCGCGTCAGTTTCATAGGAATTTAACTCTCTTCGTCTGTGGCGATGGATACGTCGTACAGTCCCAGTTCACGGGCGGCGTCCGCCACAGCTGTCAGAGTTTTAACATTAGCCTGGTCATCAGCCTGGATCACCAATCCGCCTTCGGGGTTCTCGGCTCGCATCCGCTCGATCACAGATTTAACGGCACGAACATCGACCCGGCGCTTGTCGATCCAGATCTCGTTGTTCTCGTTGATGGCAACCAGAATACTGACGTTCTCTTTTGGAGTGGCCGTAGT
Organism: Proteobacteria bacterium 005FR1; assembly: GCA_026192395.1. Classification (GTDB taxonomy): domain Bacteria; phylum Pseudomonadota; class Gammaproteobacteria; order Pseudomonadales; family Cellvibrionaceae; genus WACF01. Next base: position 3,005,808 of record WACF01000001.1, on the reverse strand, counting down.
CGCATCCGGTCGGTTGACCTCGATACCAGCCTCTTTGATAAACACAGACGTGACGATGAAGAAGATCAGCATGATGAAAACAACGTCAAGCATCGGCGTAACGTCGATCGAGCTTTCCTCTTCCTGTCTAACCTTTTTTCTAGCCATGATGAATCTCTATATGTCTATTCGGTAGGTGGAAAATGGGCTTCGGCAATTTGCCTCGGCCGAAGCCACATCCCTTTTGTCCTTCCTGTTAGTGATCCATGGTCAGATGGTCTTCAAGCAGCTGGTTTTCGCGTTCGGCTTTTCGGTTAACGTAGGTTTGACCGAAAACGCCGGAAATCGCCGCCACCATGCCTGCCAGGGTCGGAATGGTCGCTTTCGCCACACCGTCTGCCATCGCACGAGCGTCACCGCCACCGGTGTAGCTCAGGACCTGAAACACTTCGATCATGCCGTATACGGTACCCAGCAGCCCTAGGAAGGGACACATGGCCACACAGGTGGCGATCAATGAATTGTTCTGGTCGACCTTCAGGGAAACCTCGGAAATCAGCTTCTCCCGAATCTTTTTGGCAGTCCAGGATTTGCGCTCAGTGCGCGCCTCCCAGGCATCCATCGCGGTGCGGACATCGCGGCGGAGACCGCCGCGATAGTACCAAATGCGCTCAAAGATCAGGGTCCACATGAAGAACAGCAGGATCGCGATGGCGATCAGTACCGGTCCTCCGGAGGCCATGAAGGCTCGTATCGACTCTAATGCTTCCTGTAAAGCGAGCATGAGTCTACCTCCTCTTATTAGCGCTCAGCGTTTTCGGCAACGAGACCGGCGCTCTGCTCATCAAGCACGTGCAGGATTCGCTTGGAGCGACCAGCAACGATGGTGTAGAGCAACATTACCGGAATCGCCACGATCAGGCCCAGCATGGTAGTAATCAAGGCTGCGGAGATACCAGCCGCCATGGTGGAGGGATCGCCTGTACCGTAGATGGTGATCGCCTGGAAGGTTTGGATCATACCGCCCACCGTACCCAACAGACCCATCAGCGGCGCGATCATGTAGATCACCTTCAACAGGTTCAGGCCGCTTTCGATAGAAGGACGCTCTTTGAGAATCGCCTCTTCCAGCTTGAGCTCGAGAGATTCGTTGTCGATGCCTTTGTTGTCCAGACCGACTTTCATCACACGACCCAGCGGGTTGTTAGTGTTCGGCTCGGACGACTTCAGCTGAGCGCTGACCTTGCTGCTGGTAGAAGACAGTACCGCGAGTCGCAGCAGCGCCAGCAGAAGGGCGAATACGCCGAGAGCGGTAATGGCATAACCGATGTAACCACCCTGATGCCACTGTTCAACCAGGTTCGGCAGGTCGACGATAGCCTGCAGGAATGAACCACCCTTCGCACCAGTCGGGTCCACGCCGAAACGGACGAAACCGTCTTGCGCGGACACCAGTTTGGCTGCCTGCTCGTTGTACTCGCCAGCGGGTTGACGGGGCAGCTCGGCAAGCTTGCCATCGGGCGTCATGTACAGGTAGCTGCCGTCTTCGGCGACCAGGTTGTAGTTACCAACGCGGGCAACCGTGGTCTGGGCGCGTTCGCCGTCAGTCTGCAGAACAGTCGCGGGGAATTTGACGACCTTGCCGCCTTCCACTGCTTCGCGCTGCATTTCGTACCAGAGCTGCTCGATTTCTTCGAGGTCCGGAATCTGCGTGGCGCTGTTCATCTTCTCAATCAGGTCGTCCAGGAACGCGGCACGATCGGACAGGCCCGGCTGGGCAGATACCAGCGAAGTCTCCAGTCGCTGACGCAGGTCGCCGGCCTGAGAAGTGAGGTGGCCAAACAGCTCATCCAGAGAACCAAGACGCTGCTGCAGCTCCTGACGGCGCTGGGCAACTTCCTGTTCGTTTTTGGAATAGGTCTCTTCCAACTGGGCGGAGCGACGCTCTTCAGCTGCGAGCGTTTGCTTGGCTTCAGTCAGCAATTTTTGCTGGTTGGACTTCTCGCGGCGGAATTCCGCTTCGCGCTGCTGGTGCTCCTTGGTTTCAAGGATGCGGTTTTCTTTGACCATGTTCAGCAGTTGCTCGAGAGACTGAGCTTTCGGCTCGTCCTGGGCAACGGCGCTGAAGGAAAGGAGTCCGATGGCTGAAGCAATCAGACAATGTTTGACGAATTTCATTTTCATTGTACGGCCTCCGGCGCGGGAATCGGGAGTCTCATCATTTCGGGGACGCCGCCATCGGCAACTTTGATTGCATTGGCTACAGCGTTGGCATAACTGCCGGGATCCAGCTCTACCCAGGTGCGGTTTTCTTGATCCCATGCACCGGTCAGGCTCTTGTCCTTGGTCTGATAAACCAGGGCAACCCGGCCTACCATCAACATGTTCACCTGCTTATCGACACCACCGATGTTCAGGGTGTCTTCATAAACCAGGCTATTGCGGCCATATTCGGCCTCGATTTTATAGGCTTCCAGTACCTGGCGGAATTTCTCGGCCACGGTGATATCGGCGCGATCCATGATGCCCTGCAGCTGAGCAATGCGCTCCTGACGCTCTTCCTGGAGGAACGGTGCATCAAGCGCGACGAACTGCTCGAGGGAATCCAGCATACGCAGAATCAGAGGCTGCATCTGACGCTCGCGGACAGTTACCTGGTCGATTGACTTGGCCAACTTGCCCAGCACGTCCTGCTGGTTGTCAATCTGCTTTTGCAGCTGACGGTTGTAGACGCGAAGACCTTCGATTTCCTTGTTGACCGATTTGAATTCTTGGTAGAGGTCGCTTGTTTCTTCCTGCAATTTGTCGATGCGCTTCTGGGATTGCACACCGGCGGTGGTCATCGCCTGGCCTTCTTTAAGGATGTTATCGAGCGTCTGATCTGCCTGTGCAGCGCCGATGAAAGCGCCCACTGACAGCACGGTGGTCAGCGCCACAGCTCTGATTTGTTGCTTCTTCATAGCTCCCCCGATTTGGGTTCTTACAATTCGATAATCACAAAGCGTGACCGCCATGCGTTACCGGGTTCCGACAAAAAACGTGTAAACGTTATGGATGGTTTGACGCCAATAAAATTGAGAGCGCGACATTTAATAATAGCTAGCTGGAACATTCAATGGTTTGTAAGTGCTTCTTAGTTTATGTGTAATAAGGTAACAGGCACACCTCCAGCAGCCGTCCATCGCGCAGAGCTTGATCTGTGCGGGGTGGGAGAATGAAGGTTGGCGCGAGCCTAGGCTTTTTTACATCCTGTGATTGTTACCTATCGTTACTCACTTTTCTGAGCTGGTAACGCGGTCGAGCACTACAAAGGAGTGGTCGTGAGGGTTGGCGGAGTCTGCTTTATGATCTTCCCTTCCTACCTCTTGCCACTCATCTTCGCTTATTTCCGGGAAGAACGCATCCCCGTCAATTTGCGTATGGATCTGCGTCAGATACAGCCGATGCGCCTGGGGCAGCACTTCGCGATAGATCTGCGCACCGCCGATAACCATAACCTCTTCGCTGCCATCAATCAACGACAAACGTGTTGCAAGCTCGAGCCCTTCCGGTACGTTGTGCGCAACCTGAACGCCCTCTGCTCGCCATCCGCTTTGATGCGTTATTACGACATTGGTTCTGCCCGGCAGCGGCTTGCCGATGGATTCGAAAGTTTTCCGACCCATTACCACCGGCTTGCCCATTGTCATACGCTTGAAATATTTCAAATCGTTCGGCAAGTGCCAGGGCATTTTGTTTTCACGGCCAATGACCCGGTTATCTGTCAGCGCGACGATCAGCGAGATACGCATCAATCCGATACTCCTTCCTCAAACCGCCACCGGCGCACTGATGTGGGGATGAGGGTCATAGCCAATCAACTCGAAATCGCCAAAGGCGAATCCAAACAGATCCTTCACTCCGGGATTGATTCGCATGGTCGGCAACGGTCGGGGTTCACGAGCCAATTGCGTTTCGACCTGCTGCAAATGGTTGAGATAGAGATGAGCATCGCCGAGCGTGTGAATGAAGTCGCCCGCTTCCAGACCGACTACCTGCGCAACCATCATCGTGAGCAGCGCGTAGGAAGCGATATTGAACGGTACACCGAGAAAAATATCCGCACTGCGTTGGTAAAGTTGGCAGGATAATTTGCCTTCAGCGACATAAAACTGAAAAAACGTGTGGCAGGGCGCCAGCGCCATTCGGCCGTTACGGACGTTTTCCTGAGGACTAAGGGATTCATCGGGAAGCTGCGTCGGATTCCAGGCGGAAACGATCAAGCGGCGGGAGTTCGGCGTGCGGCGAATCTGCTCGATGAGCTGAGCAATCTGATCGATACTCTGGCCATTCGGCGCAGGCCATGATCGCCACTGATAACCGTAAACGGGTCCGAGGTCGCCAGTTTCCGTTGCCCACTCGTCCCAGATGCTTACGCCGTTTTCACGCAGGTAGGACGTGTTGGTGTCGCCTCTCAGAAACCACAGAAGCTCATGAATGATGGACTTGAGGTGACACTTCTTGGTCGTCACCAGCGGGAAGCCCTTACTCAGATCGAAGCGCATCTGGTAGCCGAAAACGCTCTTGGTTCCGGTGCCCGTGCGATCCCCTTTTTCAGTGCCGTGGTCGCGCACGTGGCGCATCAGGTCCAGATATTCTTTCATGGGAAAAGCTTCTCAGATTAAATTCGTTGCGATTGCCTTGCTCGCTTCAATAGCGTCCAAGCCGCGCTTCAGGACTGCGATACGCCCACACAACCAGGACAGCGCCGGCAATGATCATCGGCATCGACAGCAACTGACCCCGGGTAATCCAGCCGAGCAGCAGATCGGCTCTCAGGTGCGCGTCCGGCTCGCGGGTAAATTCCACAGCGAAGCGGAAGCTTCCGTAGAAGAGCAGAAATACTCCGCTGATCGCTCCTCGAGGTCGCGGCTTGGATCCATACCAGTATAGGATGACGAACAAAACCAGACCTTCGAGCAGTGCCTCGTAGAGCTGGGACGGATGACGCGCCAAGCCGAGCTCATCCTTGGGAAACACCATCCCCCAGGGCAGGTCGGTTTGCCTGCCCCACAGTTCCTGTCCGATGAAATTGGCCAAACGACCGAAGAAAAGCCCGGGGGGCACGGCCGGGGCGACGAAGTCCATCAGCCCCAGGAAGTGCATCTCATGCTTGCGGGCGTAGATCCACATCGCGGCAATCACCCCCAGCAAGCCACCATGGAAGGACATGCCGCCCTCCCAGACCTTGAACAGCCATAAAGGGTTGGAGAGAAAGGTGTCGAACTGGTAGAAGAAAACATAGCCCAGGCGTCCGCCGACGATTACGCCCAACGCCCCGTAAACGACCAGATCCTCGATCTGCTCCTTTCGCACAATGGTGTGCTTGTAAGCAGCGCGCCGGATTGCAACCAGCCAGGCCGCTGCGAAGCCACACAGGTAGGCGATTCCGTACCAGTGGACATCGATCGGACCGATGGAGAAAGCGACGGGATCTATATCCGGAAATTTGAGCATAAGTTCGTCCACCGCCGCGTGACCGCAGCGGGCTTCTCGGTTGGTTTCAGCTTGTCGGCAATGTCTGGAAAGTTCACCCGCAGCAGGTGATGACGGGCTGACCCGGCAATTTCACGGCATTTGGTGACACAACCGGGCTAAGGCCGGGCGATAATAGCACCCTCCAAAAACAAGATGCCAATCGGATGTTACCGGCTCAAGATCGGCCGGGAGACTGGAGACTGGAGACTGGAGACTGGAGACTGGAGACTGGAGACTGGAGACTGGAGACTGGAGACTGGAGACTGTAAAGAGTGTGCCTGATTCTGTTTGCCCACCAACTTCACCCGGAACTACCGCTGGTGGTAGCCGCCAACCGGGATGAGCACTATGGCCGAGCTACTCGCGCGGCCGGCTTCTGGCCGGACAAGCCTGCAATTCTGGCAGGCCGGGACCTTGAAGCAGGCGGGACCTGGCTTGGGATTAGTCGGAGTGGTCGATTTGCGGCGGTTACCAATGTGCGGGAAGGCGGCGCAAAGAGGCCGGGGCAAAGATCGCGAGGCGAGCTGACCCGCGATTTCCTCGAAAGTGACGCAAAGCCGCTTGAGTATGCGCGCGAGGTGCTGGCCCGCTCCAAGGACTATAGCGGTTTCAATCTACTGGTGGGAGACCTCGATCAGCTGGTCTACTGCGAGAACCTGCGCAACTCGTTGCAGGTAGTACCGCCCGGACTTTATGGCCTCAGCAACCACCTGCTGGACACACCCTGGCCCAAGGTGGTTAGCGGCAAGAATCAGCTTCGCGGCATTCTCGAAAGCTGGCACAGCGCGGCCGAGGCGAGCAGCGAACAGCTTTTCGAGCTGCTGACAGATAGATCAGTAGCGGAAGATGACTTGCTGCCGGACACGGGTGTTGGCCTCGCGCTTGAGCGCCGCCTGGCCCCGATCTTCATTGAAGGCGAGACCTACGGCACCTGCTGCTCGACTGTCGTCGTTGCGGACAATCAGGGGCGAGTCAAATTTCACGAACGCAGCTTCTACAAATCGCCGCCGGCAAATACCGTTTTCGAATTCCGTCTGGATACGGACACGGCGACCGGCTAGCGAACCGGGCTAGTGAGTTCTGGCCGGTCTCAGCAGGCGCGTGATGCCAGCCTGCTGCAGCATCTCTTCCACCGCGGCATTGATCTCGTCCGCGTCGGTCATGCGCATCACCCGCTGCAGGAGCTCTTCGGCCTGCACCATGGTGATGCTGCGAATCACCGACTTCACCTTGGGCAGGCTGGTGGCGTTCATCGACAGCACATCGTAGCCCATCGCCGCCAGCAGGATGGCCGCACCGGGATCGCCGGCCATCTCGCCGCAAATGGTCACCGGTGTGCCCTGGGCGTGCGCCTCGGTCACGATGGATTGCAGGGCTCGCAATACAGCCGGGTGAAAGGAATGGTATAGATCCGCCACCCGGGCATTGTTGCGATCCACTGCGAGGATGTATTGGGTCAAATCGTTGCTGCCCACCGACAGAAAGTCCGCGCGGCTGGCCAGTTCCCGCACCTGATAGACCGCGGCCGGGACTTCCACCATGACCCCGATCGGCGGCAGGTCGATCTTGTAACCTTCCTCGAGGAGCTCGTGATAGGCCCGGTAAACGAGGGTCTGAGCGACCTCCACTTCCGAGGTGCTGGTAATCATCGGCAGCATGATGCGCAAATTGTTGAAGGACTCGCTGGCCTTGAGCATGGCCCGCACCTGGGCAAGAAAAATCTCAGGGTGGTCCAGCGTCACCCGGATGCCACGCCATCCCAGGAAAGGGTTGTCTTCCTCGATTGGGAAATAGGGCAGCGACTTGTCGCCGCCGATGTCGAGAGTTCGCATCGTGACCGGATGCGGAGCAAAGGCCTCCAGCTGCTCCCGGTAGATCACCCGCTGCTCCTCTTCCGAGGGGAAGCGATCGCGTAGCAGGAAAGGCACTTCGGTGCGGTAAAGGCCGACTCCTTCCGCGCCCCGCTCAAGCGAGCGGAAAACGTCGGCCATCAGTCCGGTATTCACCCAGAGCGGCACACGGTGGTGGTCAAGCGACTCACAGGGCAGATCTTTGAGCGCTTCCAACCCTTTGACCAGCTGTTGCTCTTCCTCGTAAATAGCGTTGTAGCGCTTGCGCAGCTCAACACCCGGATCGCTGTAGACGATGCCGTTGTAGCCATCCACCACCAGCTCGCGACCATCGAGCTGCTTATAGGGCAGGTCGACCGCACCGACGATGGTAGGCACCCCCATCGCCCGGGCAAGAATGGCCACATGCGAGTTATGAGAGCCCTTGCGCGACACCAGCCCCAACAGATGCTCCTTTGGCACCTCGCCGAGCATGGCGGCGGTGAGCTCTTCACCCACCAGAATGGCATTTTCCGGGTAGACGCGGCTTTCCCGCGAGGACTCCTGCAGGTGCGACAGTACCCGGCGGCCCAGATCGAGCACATCCGCCGCGCGCTCGCGCAGGTAACCATCCTCCATGCTGGAGAAATTCAGCTCATGCTCGAGAATGACTTCACTCCAGGCATAGGGCGCGCAAATGCCCTGGCGAATTCGCTCGGTGACTTCGCCGGCGAGAGAAGAATCATCGAGCATGCTCAGGTAGGCGTCGAAGAGCGCCTGCTCCTCCCGGTTCAATCGGGACTTCAGCTGATTGCCGAGCTCCTTGATTTCGTCACGGGTAACTGCCAGACAACGCTTGAAGAAGGCGACCTCCGCTTCCACATCGTCCACAACACGGAAGGGGACAGAGTGCAGATCAGCCACGGGGGTGATCACCACGGCAGTACCCATGGCCACTCCGGGAGCACCGGCAACGCCGGTGAACTTGGCCTCGGTGGCCTGCTGCCCGATCCGCGCCAGAACACCCGTGGCTTCCGCATGAGCGATAACCGCCGCAAGCTGAGCGGAGAGGGTCACGAGAAAGGCTTCCTCGCCTTCATCGAATCGGCGCCGTTCAGCCTGCTGAACGACGAGCACCCCGAGCACCGCCCGCTGGTGAATGATCGGAACACCAAGGAAGGCGCTGTAGCGTTCCTCGCCGGTTTCCGGAAAATACTGGAAGCTCGGATGGGACTCCGCATCTTCGAGATTGATGGGCTCCTCGCGCATCACTACCCAGCCGATCAGGCCTTCCTTCGGCCCCAGACGCACATGACCCACTGCGTTTTCATTGAGTCCGTCGGTGGCCATGAGCATGTATTTGCCATCGCCGTCGCGCAGATAGACCGAACAGACCTCCGTGGCCATCGCCGCTTTGATCCGCGAGACGATGGTTTCCAGGGCGGTCTTCAGATCCCGCGCAGAGTTAACCTCCTGAACGATGCTTCGTAGATGGTTCAGCATGGAGTCAGCCTCGCCGCCCCATGCTGACGGTCTCATTCAGCGCTCCATCCGGGGCGCCGAAGGAAAGGACGCCTTCCGATTCGATGCGCTTTTGATAGTTGAAGAAGGGCGTGGCGAGCTCCTTGAGTGCACGGCGGTATACGTCACGCTTGAAGGCAACGACTTTATCGACTGGGTACCAATAGCTGACCCAGCGCCAGCTGTCGAATTCGGCGGTCTTGGAGCGATCGAGGCGAATCCGGTGCTCGCCCGAGGTATGTTGCAGCAGAAACCACTTCTGCTTCTGACCGATACACAGGGGTTTGGACTGATGACGGATCAGATGCCGCGGCAGGCGGTAGCGGAGCCAGCCGCGGGTGCAGGCCAGGATCTCAACATCTTGCTCCTGCAAACCCACTTCCTCGTAGAGCTCGCGATACAGTGCCGCTTCCGGCTGTTCGTTTTTCTGAATGCCGCCCTGGGGAAATTGCCAGGCATCATGACCGCCAACGCGGCGAGCCCAAAGAATCTGGCCACGGGCATTGGTCAAAATTATCCCCACATTGGGGCGAAAGCCCTCCGCGTCTATCACAACTTCTTCCTCGCAACTGGTGGGCTGATCGGGCTAGGTCCGACTCGCTTTAGCGGCGCCGCTCAAACGGCGTGGCTCGCCTGTGTGTCCCGGATGCCGTGGCCGCTTGATGGTGCGACCTCACTCTGGCCTGGCGCCTGGCCGAACCGCCTTTCGGATTCGCGTCATTTTGGAGGCGCCGAATCTCGGGGCGTCGATCAGCTTATAAAGTGTCTTGTATACCATAACGCGACCCACTGTGCAGCGCCCCGCGGTGGCGAATCCGTGGTTTATCGCATAAGGCTTGATGTGAAAGGCTGTTTGGCAGCGATCGCGCTACAAAGCCCGGGCGGCCGGATCTTTTTGCCGCTTGCGTGGCAAATTTCAACTGACGCCATCAACTTATCTCACGCGCCAGTGTAAGATGACCCGCTGGTTAACTGCCGGCCCCAAAGCCGGCTATCAATCGATAACATGACCGAGTGCCACTGTGAGTCTGGTTTTATTTGACCTCGATAACACCCTGATCGCGGGAGACAGCGATCACCTGTGGGGTGAATTTCTGGTGGAGCAGGCCCTGGTCGATGAACAGGTCTACCGGGCGCGCAATGACCAATTCTATCGTGCGTATCAGCGCGGCGAGTTGGACATCACCGCCTACCTGCGTTTCGCCCTTGAGCCGCTGACCCGCTTCACCTTTGGCCAGCTCGCCGAACTGCACGCGCAGTTTCTGCAGGACAAGATCGAGCCCTTGCGCCTGCCAAAGGCGGAAGCGCTTATCGCCGAACACAAAGCCCGCGGCGATACGCTGGCCATCATCACATCCACCAATCGCTTCGTCACCGCCCCAATCGCCCGCATGCTCGGCATCGACAATCTGATGGCCACGGAATTGGAAGAGGCAGACGACCGATACACGGGCGAGGTGGTAGGCATTCCCTGTTATCAGGCGGGCAAGATCGAGCACCTGCAGGGCTGGCTGAAGCAGAAGCCCCATGACCTGACCGGAAGCTATTTCTACAGCGACTCGATCAACGATCTCCCCCTGTTGCAGAAGGTGGATAATCCGGTCGCAGTCGATCCCGATCCAGTCCTGCAGGCTCACGCTGAAGCCCAGGGCTGGCCAATACTGCGCCTGAGGGCCGAACCGTGATTGCAGCGCGCCGACGGGTGATGCTCGCGGGCGCACTCGGGGGTCTGATTCTGATCGGTTGCGAACAGCAGCAGAGTGCTCCGCCGCCGGTGGCCGAAGCGCCGCCTCTGCAGATCGTCGATCCTGCCATGGACACGCAGACCCAGGCCGCCTGGCTCCATGCCATCAGCATTGTCGACACCAGCATTCAACGAACCCGCGAATTGTCGCAGGCGATCGATGCACTACTGGCGCAACCCAGCGATGAGAACCTCGCGGCCACGCGCCTGGCCTGGCACCAAAGTCATGACAGCTACCTGGAATTTGAGCTGTATGCCGCGCTCAGCGGCAGTAATCCCGACCTGTTCGGGTTGCTACTGGAGCATGATTTCGCGATTGAAGCCTGGCCGATTCAGCCGGGCTACCTGGACTACTTCGATGTTTACACCCACAGCGGGATCGTGAACGATGCAGCCATGCCCTTGACGGCAGAAGCACTGCGCGATCAGCACGGATTCACCGACAGCAGCGATGTGAGCCTCGGATTCCACGCGATGGAATACCTGCTGTGGGGAGAGAAAGGCGAGCGCCCGGCTGCGGATTTTGCGGAAGCGGTCCTCGCCGACGAACAAACGGCCGCTGGCATAAAGTCGGTTGATCTGCCCGGCAATCGGCGCCGGGCTCTCGTCACGCTGCTGAGCAACCTGCTGATCGACGATCTGGAAGCATTGAAGCAGCAAGTTGAAGATCCGACCGGGTTATTGCGGCGCAGTTACTTCACGCTGCAGCCGCCGAGCCGTGTGCGCCTGCTGCGCAGCGCCGGCATGGTCCTGCTGAGCCATCACCGGGATATGCTGCAGGCGCAAATCGATGGGCAGAGCCTCGCCGAGCAGGAGGGAGACCCCAACGCAGCTAGCAGCGGATCGGACAGCCTTCAGCACAATCCATTCGCCGGTTCGGCGGCTGCCAGTCTGGCGCACAGCCTCAGCACCGTGGACGCGGTGCTGCTCAGCAGCGAATCGGGCATGGCCCAATGGCTTGCAGATGATCCACAGCAGTGGCAGCCCGCGATCGCGGATTTCGCACGCCTGCGTGACGAATTGCTCGCCTGGCAGGACCAAGCCTGGCCACCGACGAGAGAAAAGGGAGAGCAGATGGTTGCGACCCTGAGCCAGCTCGCAGAGCTGCTGGCCCAGGAAAATCCGTGAGGAAGGCAGTGAAGAAGACAGTCTGAATCAATCTTCTTCGATGGTTTCTCGATAGCCGTCCGCATCCAGTGCGTCATCCAGCTCACTTAAGTCGCTGGGCTTGACCTTGAAGAACCAGCCGTCGTCGTAAGGTGAGCTGTTGACGGTTTCCGGTGCTTCTTCAAGCGCCTCATTCACCGCGATCACTTCTCCGGAAACCGGAGAGAAAATATCAGAAGCGGCCTTGACCGACTCCACCACGCCGGCTTCTTCGCCCGCCGTGACTTCAGTGCCCACCTCGGGAGTTTCCACGTACACCACATCGCCAAGACTTTCCTGGGCGTAGTCGCTGATGCCGATGGTCACTGTGCCGTCACTTTCGACGCGAGCCCATTCGTGGCTGGGCAGGTATTTCAGATCGCTGCGAAATTCGCTCATGTTTGTGTTTTCTCCGTTTTTACGCGAGACCGGCGAGGCGAGACGGGAGACGGCAAAACCAGTTCGTCTGCCATCTTTCGCCTCGCATCCGCCGTCCCTAGATCAGTTTCTTTCCGTGGCGCACGAAGCAGGGCTTCACCACATCCACTTCAACCTGCTTGTTGCGCATATCAACCAGACAGCGCTCTCCCACGTCAGCCGGGACCCGGGCCATTGCTATAGATAGCCCCAGGGTTGGGGAGAAAGTTCCGCTGGTAATCTCACCGCTGCGATCACTGCCCGGCACGTGGACGGTCTGGTGAGAACGCAAGACGCCACGCTCCTGGAGCACAAGACCGACCAGGCGCCACTCCACGCCTCGGGCCTTTTCCGCTTCCAAGGCGCCGCGGCCGATGAAGTCGCGGTCAGCCGGCTCCCAGGCAATGGTCCAGCCCATGTTGGCTGCCAGCGGTGAGACGCTCTCATCCATTTCGTGGCCGTAGAGATTCATTCCGGCTTCAAGGCGCAATGTGTCGCGCGCGCCGAGGCCGCAGGGCTCGACGCCGGCCTCCAGCAAGCCCTGCCAGAACTGCACGACTTCGCCGTCTGGCATGATGATCTCCAGCCCGTCTTCGCCCGTGTAGCCGGTGCGGGAAAAGAACCAGTCGTCTTTCTGAATTGCCTGGAAATTTTTCAGCTCGTGCAGCTGAGTCGCAAAACGGGGCAGCACCTGGGAGACCTTGTCGATGGCTTCCGGGCCCTGCACCGCGAGCATGCTGAGCTCCTTGCGCTCGGCGATAGTCACGTTGAATCCGGTGGCCTGCCTTTGCATCCACTCCAGATCGCGTTCGCGGGTCGCGCAGTTCACGACGGTGCGGTACCAGTCACCGAGACGGTAGACGATGAGGTCGTCGATGACACCGCCGCTTTCGTTGAGCATCGCGGTGTAGAGCGCCTTGCCCTCCACCGCATCGAGCTTGGCCACATCGTTGGCGAGCAGGTAGCGAAGGTAGGCTTCCGCCTCAAGTCCGCTGACATCGACGATGGTCATGTGAGATACGTCGAACATCCCGGCGCTGCCGCGCACCACCCGGTGTTCATGCAACTGCGAGCCGTAGTGCAGCGGCATGTCCCAACCGCTAAAATCCACCAGCTTGGCGCCGAGCGCGCGGTGTTGATCGTAGAGTTCTGTGCGTTGCGCCATGTCGTGCTGTCCGATCGTTTAAAGTCGCAATTCCTTGAAAGCGCGCATTCTACGGAACGCGATGATAGCTGGAAAGGGCGGTGTTCAGCGCCAACGCAACACGCTGGTCTCTGCCGGGTCCATGCAGACGGGCCACCTCCAATCCGCTCCCCTAATCTGCGAGAAAAAAGAACATGAACAAATGGCTCAAGCGCATTCTGATTACCATCGCCAGCCTTGTTGTACTGGTGGTCGTCGCCGTGCTCGCCCTGCCTTTCGTGGTCGACCCCAGCGCCTTTCGCGCTCCGCTGGAGCGTCTCGCCCAGCGTCAGGGCGTAGTGCTGCGGCTGGAGGGGCCGATCGATTGGCAGTTCTATCCCCGGCTCGGCCTGTCGCTGGAGGGCTTTTATCTCGCCCCCCAAGAGCAACCGGATGAGCCGCTCGCCCGAGCCGAGTCGGCCACTGCCGCCGTGGCCCTGATGCCCTTATTTTCCGGCGAAATACTCGTGGATGAGCTGGTTCTGCACAGCCCTGCCATCAACCTGCTGGTGGACGAACAGGGAAGGGGCAATTGGGAGTTGCTCCAGAGTGGAGAACAGGGGCCGGCCCCCGCCGAAGCGGAACAGCAGACGGCTGGCGAAGGCCTGCAGCTGGCGGTGGAACGGATTTCGATCAATGACGGCGTTCTTGCCTATCGGGATCTGCAGAGCGGCCAGACCGCCGAAGTCAGCGAGCTTTCTGTGCAACTCAGCGATGTGAATCTCGAGGAGCGAGCTTTCCCGCTGATGGTAGAAGGTCTGGTGCGCAGCTCCGAGCTGCCGAGGCCTATGCGCCTGCAGCTGGAGTCACAGTTGCGCACCAACAGTGCCTTGACCGAGTTCGCGCTCGAGGGTGGCGACCTGTCTCTCAGCGCCGAAGGGCAGGCAAATGCACAAATCGCAGCGCAGCTGTCAGGCGAGGTAACCCTCGAGCCCACCCTGAAGTATCAGGGACAGCTGACGATTGCCTCCTTCAGCCCTCGCGCTGTTCTCAGCACACTCGGACAGGATCTGCCGGCCATGGCCGATCCGGATGCCTTGACAGCGCTGGCGCTGGAGCTGGAGCTCACTGGCAGTGACACACAAGTGCGCAGTGAAAAGTTGGCTATCACCCTGGACGAAACGACACTGACCGGCAGCTTCGGACTGGAGCTGCCCGAAGGCGGCACCCCCAAGATCAATCTGGCACTGCAGGGCAATACCATTGTGCTGGATCGCTACCTCCCGCCAACCGAAGAAGAAGGTGGCGAAACAGTGGCTGACGCGCCGCCGGCCGCGCCAGCAGCGGCCGAGGCCGCCCCCGAGCCCCTGCCGCTGGAGGCACTGCGCTCAATCAACCTCGACGCGGTAGTGAGCATGGATCAGATAGTCGCCATGGAAATGGCGGTGGGCAAACCGCGCATCGCGATAACCGCCAATAACGGGCTGTGGCGAATGACCGAGCTGCAGGGCAACTTCTATCAGGGGCAAATCAATGGCGATGCGCAGCTGGACGCTCGGCAGGGTGAAACGGCCTCCATGCAGGTGGGACTGCGTCTGGACAGCATGGCGGTACAGCCGCTGCTGGTCGACTTTGCCGAGTTCAGTGATCTGAGCGGGACCGTCACCGGTGAACTCAAGGCGCAGACCCGTGCCGCCACCACCACCGAGCTGATGGACAATCTCAGCGCGGCCTTCGTATTCACCAGCCCAGGCCTGGTATTCCAGGGAGTTAACGCCGAATACTACTATTGCCAGGCGGCCACGCAGCTGGACGACGACAGTGAGATGCCGCAGCGGGAATGGCCACCGCGCACCGAGATCACTCAGGTGGAAGGGCAATTCCTGTTCGACGACGGCAGGCTCAGCATCGCCAGCTTCGCCGCCTATGTTGAAAATCTGGTGCTCACCGCCACGGGTTTTCTGGATCTCGACGAGATGATCTACCGGGTTCGCGTTCCGATGCGGCTCGCTCAGCAGCAGACCAGCGCGGCAGGGTGCCTGATCGAAAGCAAGTTCCTGCAAAACCGCGCCGTCGATGTGCTAGGCTGCGCCGGCTCTCTCGCCGAGCCGGAATTCGGCAAGCAGTGCGGCCTCGACAAGGATGCAGTGGCAACGCTGGCCAAGCAGGCCATTCGGTACAACGTCGACAAAAGAGTGGACGAGGAGAAAGAGGACATCCGCGAGAAGCTCAAGAAACGTGTGCAGGAAGAGCTTGGCGAAGACGAGGACGATCCCGCCCGCCAGTTACTGCGCGATCTCTTCAAACGATAGCAGCCGACATCACTGTTTCTGAATGAGTTCTTTTGACTTCCCCGCCGCCGTGCTGGCCTGGTTCCACCAGCACGGCCGCAAGAATCTGCCCTGGCAGCAGGACATCAACGCCTACCGCGTCTGGCTCTCCGAGGTCATGCTGCAGCAAACCCAGGTCAGCACGGTGATTCCCTACTTCCAGGCCTTCACCGATCGCTTTCCCACAGTGGCCGATCTGGCCGACGCTCCGATTGACGAAGTTCTCCACCTCTGGACCGGCCTCGGCTATTACGCCCGCGCGCGCAACCTCCACGCCTGCGCCAAGCGCGTGGTCGGCGACCATGGCGGTGATTTCCCGCAGTCAGTGGAGGAACTGGCCAGCCTCCCCGGCATCGGCCGTTCCACCGCCGGCGCCATCGCCAGCATCAGCTGGAATCGGCCCGCTCCCATTCTCGATGGCAACGTCAAACGCGTGCTGGCGCGCTTTTACGCGATCGAAGGCTGGCCAGGCCAGACCGCGGTGGCAAACAAGCTCTGGTCCCTGGCGGAGGCCAACACCCCGAGCGAGCAGAACGCCAACTACACCCAAGCCATCATGGATCTGGGTGCCACCGTTTGCACCCGCAGCCGCCCGGCTTGCAGCGCCTGTCCACTGGAGCGCCGCTGCCGGGCACGGGCGCAAAACAACCCCGAAGAATATCCGGGCAAGAAGCCGAAAAAGACACTGCCGGTGAAGTCGGTCCAGATGCTGATGATTCAAAACTCGGCTGGGGACATCCTGCTCGAACAACGTCCGCCGCAGGGTATCTGGGGCGGACTGTGGAGCTTCCCGGAGCTCGACAGCGACGCGGATCCCACCGCCCATCAACACTTGATCTGGCGTCATGAAGACACCGTCGAGTTGATCGAGAAATGGGCGAGCCACCGGCACACCTTCAGCCACTATCACCTGGATATCACCCCGGTGCTGCTGCAACTGCCCCGGGAAACACTGGCGATCATGGCCGATGACCGCTTCATTTGGTATAACCCTCGCCAGCCAAAAAGTGTGGGCCTCGCCGCACCGGTCAAGCGTCTTCTGAAGCAACTGGCCGAACGCGACCAGCAACTCACCCTTGTCTGAACGGATCCAGTGTCCTATCCGCCAAGTCACGCAAAAGGTTGAAATCTATGCCGCGCACCGTTTTTTGTCGTAAGTACCAGAAGGAAATGGAAGGCCTCGAGCAAGCACCCATGCCCGGTCCCAAAGGCCAGGACCTGTTCGAAAACGTGTCCAAACAGGCCTGGCAGGAATGGCTGGCGCACCAGACCATGTTGATCAACGAGAAGCGGCTGAACATGATGGACATGACTACCCGGCGCTATCTGCAGGACCAGATGGATAAGTTCTTCAGCGGCGAGGAAGTGGACCGCGCGGAAGGTTACGTGCCGCCGGAAAAATAGCTAACATCCCTCGTTGCCCCTCCTTGACTCGAGGCTCGGGATCACGTTTAATACGCGGCCTCTTCAAGCCCAAGTGTGCGCTCTCGCCATTTGGCACGAAATGCCCAGATAGCTCAGTCGGTAGAGCAGGGGATTGAAAATCCCCGTGTCGGTGGTTCGATTCCGCCTCTGGGCACCATTATCAAAAGGCTCGCAATTGACCGCGGGCCTTTTTTGTTTCTGCTCTCTCCCTTCTCTGTATGTTGGCCTTCGGCCAAGTAGAAAAGGCCTTCCGAAGCCCCATCGCGTCACAGGGCCGACCTACTTCCCTGCCCAATCGCCGTCAGTTTCGAGCCCCGCCAATGGCGTTCTCCGGTCATTCTCCGGTCCGGGCTCGTTGCGGACCTGGTGCGCAAGGGACTCCATGAGAGCTAAACGAAATCCATCAATCTCTATCCGCAAGAGTCGCTCCGCCGTTCCGTTTCCGGTCTTTCTCCGGACGAACGCGAGAAGAACTTAGACTCGTCGGTGCCGTCTGGAGAAACTGTCGCCGAATGCGTACTTTGCAGCATTCTTCCCGACTGCCGAGCAGTCCAAACTCACTTTTCTTGCGATGGATGACCTTCTCCCCGGCGACGCACTTCTATGCAGCCGAGCTTGGTCGCGTCCGCTTTTTTGACGGTGGGAATATCTGGAGAAAGTGCGGGTGTGGTAGTGGCCGGATCCTCCTTGATCTGGACCCCGGCTGCTGAAAGACCGGGAAGTGAAGGGCACTGACTGGCGGGTGAACTGCTTGTTCTTTGTCTGCGGGGCTTGGAATCTGGTGTACTACCCCGCGCTCGACCGGTGGGCGAGCTTCTGGGGCAGTGTGGTCTTTGTGGTGGCGCACGGCACCTGGGTGTTTCTGTACCTGCGTATCGAGCGGGAGAAGAAAGTCCTGCCTGAGAGCAGCCAGCAACAACATGGTCTTGTAAATGAATTGGCCCTGGACCATCATTATCCAGGCGCAAAAAAGAATAACTCACCAGAGAAAAACTATGAAAATGACCCTCGCTCTTTTGCTACTAAGCATGTGGTCCCTTTACTCTCATGCCGCGGGGCCTGACGAGCGAACGACTGAGCGATACCTTAGCCAGATGGTGCGTGACTACGGGTCATGTACGCTGGCGTCCAAAAGAGGTGAGAGCGATATCCTATTTGAGTACAGCACAGAGCTATCAGTAATTGGACCCACCATCAAGATTCGGGGGGCTCGATCCGAATATGCTGCTGTAGGACATGAGAAGCGATCGCTGAGCATTCTTATTGAAGGTACCGACTTCATCAAAACTGGAGATTTTCGTCACGTAGAGCTAACAAGGACCGACAACTCTTTCTCTGGCGATGATGCGTGCAGAACTCAGCTGGTACTTGGCGGATGTTCTGGGGAGGACCCTTTGTGTGTAACCCACGAATGGTCCAGAAAAAGGTCCGCATCAGCGGCGCCCATCAACAGCGGATCGCACGGCACAAACCTTATTTTTCTTGAGCTGAGCTCCGATTGGGAAACATCAAAAAAGATGGTTGCAGCCATGCAGCACCTGCAGAAGCTGCGCGGACAAACGCTGGAAGATCGAACGCTCGACGAGGATCTGTTTTAGGCGGCGCCCCTCGGCCGTCCGTCAGGGCGGCCGATTAAGCTCAGGCCATCGCCGGATTGAATTCTTCGTCGATTACCAGCCGGAGTATCGTGGAGACAAAATAGTTATTCGAAGTTGGTGCGCCAGCAGCTGGAGTCGAGACGTATCACGATCTGGCGCACGTACTTGGCCTGAATAAACAGGACCTTCACAGGTACATGGAAATGTCTAGGCTGCCACCTTCGCTTTGCGTTGCGCGGTTGTCTCACCACTATTATCTGCACAACGCTGCTAACGGCCGCCTGAAAGCGCCCGAGGTTGTGGAGCTGTCTCAGCTTAACGCCAATCCGGAGGCCCTCTGGCCCTCGTTATTGCGTGATCAATGATTTTGGTCTCTTGTCGACGGTCCGCTGCACACGTTGCTTTAGCCCAGTTTTTCTAGTTGGTGATTGTGGGTGTTTGTCCGCGTGTGCCTGGATGGCGCTCTGCCAATTTTGCGTCATTGAACGTATCCCGGTTTCTATACGCTCCCAACTGAGCGCGACGCCTATTGTGCTGCACCGGTAGCCAGTCGGGTCCTCCAGATGGGGACACTCGGAGCCGCTCACAACATCTCCATCTGGACTTGGGCAGCACCGCCAACCACCTAAGAGACTGTAACGGACCGAGCCACCAAACATATTTTATTTCTCTGGATAGACTATCTGGAGAAATCCTATGGACAAGCAATTCAAGTTCACCGATGCCCGGATCCGGGCTCTCCCTGCCAACCCCACCGCTGCATCTTCGACCGATCTAGAGGTATCAGACACTGAAATCACAGGTCTGAAATGCCTTTCCGGCAAAACCGGAAAAAAGCGTTTCCTGCTGCGCTACATCATCGACGGACGCAAACGGAGCATAGGCCTCGGGCGATTCCCCGAAGTCGATGTAGCCACCGCCCGGAGTGCCGCTCAGCGCTGCCGGCGGATGCTGGCGCAGGGGCAGGACCCAAAGGAGGAGCAACTAGCCGCAAAGCAACGTCCTACCGTGTCCGCCTTTTTCTGGGACACATTCCTTCCCTTGCAGAAAAAGCACAAGAAGTCGTGGAACCGGGATGCGCAACGCTTTCGGGATCACGTCGAGCCGTGTTTGGGAAGCGTCGTCTACGAGGAGCTCAGAGCCGGTCAGGTGCAGCAACTCCAGCTAAAACTGAACTCTCCCGCTGACGATCGGCCCGCGCTTTCTGAAGCAACCTGTAACCGCGTTCTTGCGGTCTTGAAGACGATGGGGCAGGTGGCCGTACGACTCGATGTGATCCCGACCAACGAGGCAATGAAGATCCGCCAGCTGCGGGAGAACAATGCTCGCACTCGGTTCCTCAGCACTCAGGAGATGAAGGACCTTATCCGCGTGGCGCGGGCCCATGAAAACCCCTTCATTGGCGGCTTCGTGGCGCTGCTGGCTATCACTGGCTGCCGCAATAGCGAAATCCGCACCGCGAAATGGGCCAACCTCAATCTCCCGGAACGCTCACTCTTCGTTCCTTACACCAAGAATGGCAAGGGCAGGGTGGTTTACCTGTCCGACTTGGCCATCGACATTCTCGACAACGTTCCCAAGGTGCCGGGAAATCCTTACATCTTCGTGGGGCGAAAACCCGGCAGGCCGCTAAGCAACTGCCGCAAGTCCTTCCGCCGGCTGTTGCTGCAAGCGGGGATCAAGGACGTCGACAACGTGGTGCTGCATACGCTCAGGCACTCTGTGGCCAGCAATCTCGTGTCCGCCGGCTGCTCGATCTACGACGTGAAGGCTCAGCTGGCTCACGAGTCCCTCCAATCTACCCAGCGCTACGCCAAGCTGACGGTAGAACGCCAACGCGATACCAGCGAAAAGCTCTCCCAGCTCGTCCAGTGACGGCTCCTCGCTAGCCAATCCCCTCTTCTCGACACTCAACCAACTGCATTGGAGAAATCCCCATGCGAATCACCCATGCATGGCCGGGATCAGTCGATCTCGGCCTATCGGAAGACTCGCGCCTGCATTTGATGGAGGCGCTGGTCTCGCCGTTCCCAACGGAGGCCGAAGCCAAAGCGTTCTGGGACGATTACGGGGGCTGTCTGGTCGTCCTAGACCCTTCTGATTGCCCTCCTCAGCTCCCCGGCTTGTCGTTCCAGGAGGCCCGGCAGATCGAAATGACATTGAAGCACCCCGATTTCACCGAGCCCATTGGTGATACCCACCTGGCGTTCGTCTCCATCGTGAACGACGAAGGCGCCGGGCTTTTCCTCTTAACCCCGATGAATCATCCACTACTCAAAACAGGAGAACCCAATGAGTGAACTCTCTCACACCCAACTCTGGTCGAAACTCAAGCAGATCAGGGGGATCGAGCACCTGCTGCGCAAAGCCTTGCTGCTGCACGCCTTGATGTCGGACGCCGATGTCCCCCGGTCGTCCAAGATCATTGCCGTCACGGCCTTGGTTTACCTCGTTAACCCTTTCGATGCGATCCCGGACGTAACGCCGTTCCTCGGCTACGTAGATGATCTGGCCGTGATCATGGGAGCGCTCAAGAAGCTCAGCAAAGACATTCAACCCCACCACGAAGCCCAGGCCCAGCAGATGCTGGAAAGGCTCTAGGAGACTTAAATGAACAAGAAAGCGAACGAACCTGCCAAACAACCCGAGAAAGGGGGCTCTTCAGGTCCCAAGCCGGTCAGTAAAGCTGCGAGTCCGACGGCCCAGCCGCTGGACGCCGATGCAGGATTTACCCTGATTCTGGTCAAGGGCGAAGCGGACAAACTGAGTCCTACCGCCTCGGGCCGGATCTTCTTCCAGATAGGGCGACAGGACGAGGAAAAGGCCAACTACCTGCGGATCATAGGAAATGAAGGAGGCGGACTGCATTCGAAGGAGTGGATCAGCGTGGAGAAAGTCGTTACCACTCTCCAGAACCTGAAGGACCAACCCTTTCGGTCAACAGCGCTGAAGGGTTGCATGGTCGGAAGGTCATCGAACAACGCCAGTTTCCTGGCTGCGATCCTGCGCTCCCCGGAGATCGGGCTTCTCAAAGCCTCCGACGCAAAGCCCTTCATGCATGTGGTCTCGGCGGACTTCGAGAGCCGGTCCAAAGGTCTGCTCACTCGTCAGCCCTAGCCCCTTTCCTGCCCGGCCATACGGCCGCGTCATAACCTAACCGCAACACTCCCACCAACAAAGGTGTTCATTATGCAACTGCCGATATGCACGGACGGGTTACGCCTGCCTGTCTCTCGGGCCTTGGTCGCCCTTGTCGATACAGAGCTGGGCAAGCAACACTTGGCCGAACTGGATGTAAGCCAGCTGGATGCAGTCACCCTCAATTTTCGAGACCCTGACTACACCCCGAGGCGAGGTGGCTACCACCCCGTCGAGATCCGCCTCTCCCGTCGAGACTCGATATACGGTTTCGACTACATCACCGACTTTTCCTTCGTCGGAACGGGATGGGCGATCGAGCTAGCCAAGGAGCTTGATTTCGACCTTCAGAGCGGGGTTTTCGAAGCGCGAGGTTTGCCTCCAGTCCCATTAGAGCAGGCCACCCAGCTTTACCGGGCCTTCGAGGCGAATTTCATTTGCTACCACCAGAGCGGCGCGTTTCAGACCAGCGTCGAGTTGGATTTCCGGTAGCGCCTGGAAAAACCCCAGTATGGACCGGAGCTGCCTGCGGGCAGCTCCGGTTTTTCTTTTTTGTCTTCGCATCGGGGCATGGGGATGGCGGCTGAATGCGGTTCACTCAGTGCCGACGGCTCGCCGGGTTCGAGGTACTTTAACTCCCCTGCGAAGTGATAACGGGCAGGAAGAGGTCTCATGGAAGCGAGCTCGGCTCGTTTTCGCTCGTAGTACTTTAGTTGTATGATCCCTCGCGACCGTGACCTTTCCACCACAGGACGCAGCCTGCATGAGTTCCAACGATAACGAGGAAATATCCGCTGTCGATATCGCACCAGTGATTCGCCGGTTTTTGGCTCAGGCTGAGACAGGCGAGCTAAAGACGAAAGGCCTTTATCCATCCCGCTGTGACGGATTCGATCTAGTCGTCAGTTTCGGTCAGGGCCAGCCCTCTGGGATTCCCTGGGTCGCTCTCTTGGGGCCGGGACAGAAGGTCTCGAAGGGGATTTACCCTGTTTTCCTTTATTACAGAGCGAGCGACCACCTCATTTTGGCGTACGGGGTCAGCGAGACTGAAGCACCAATCCTGAACTGGGGATCGATTATCCAACCCAAGCCTCGGGTTGGCGATCGGATGCGTGCGCTTGGTTTCGAAGCGAGACGTTACGGCGATTCGTGGGTGGCAGCTGACTATGCCAAGGCCTCTACAGCGTCCTCGCAAGCCGGATTTGCTGATCAGCTTTCGGCAGATCTCGACACATTGCTGAAGGACTACAGGAACGTACTAGAAGGAAGCGACATGTCCTCACCTGAATCGCCTCTCGCTGAAAACGACGAGCCAGCCGGAGCGGCCGCCGCCCCCCTCAACCAGATTCTCTTCGGCCCGCCAGGGACCGGGAAGACCTATAGCACCATCAACCACGCACTACAGATTCTCGATCCCGAGTTTCTAGCCAGCCACGGAGAAAATGCCAAGGAGACCCGGTCAGCATTGAAGCTGCGCTTTGACTCCTTGGTAAACGAGGGCCGGGTGCGGTTTGTCACATTCCATCAAAGCTTCAGCTACGAGGACTTCGTTGAAGGTCTACGTGCCGATACGGATGCCGAGTCAGGCCAGATCGAATACCGCGTCGAATCGGGGATATTCAAGAAGCTTTGCGACGATGCCCGGACGCGAGGTAGCGGGATGACAGTTGGAATACGTCATAGCCCTCGAATTTGGAAGATCTCAATCAACGGAAGTGGGAATTCGCCAACCAAGGACTATTGCCTTCAGCACGGGGAAGCCCGCATCGGTTGGGGCGAAACTGGTGACCTTCGAGGCTCGCCCGAGCAAAACCCGTACTATCAGAGATTGGGACCGAGTGACAAGGGAACACTTGCCTACTTCGCCGAAGAAATAGCGATCGGGGATATATTAGTGGCGATCCAATCGGCGGATAAGATTGAGGCGGTAGGCGTTGTTACCGGTGACTACTCTTATGATTCGACGGTCCCTGGGGGCGTAATCTCGGACTACCAGCATGTACGCCCTGTCCGGTGGCTTTTCCGCAATGTAAATCAGTCGATCCTTCCCCTCAACGACGGTCGCCAGTTTACACTCAAAACTGTGTACCCTCTGGAGAGGTTCAGCTGGGCTGACTTGCTTAGCTATTTGGAAGCGCAGAGAGTCGAACCCGCGGATCAGGCGCTGGCGTCAACGGAAGAAAAGCTTTCTTACGTCTTGATCATCGATGAAATCAATCGCGGAAATATCTCCCGCATTTTCGGCGAGCTGATCACACTGATAGAACCCTCCAAACGAGAGGGTGCGGACGAGGCACTCA
Source organism: Proteobacteria bacterium 005FR1 (assembly GCA_026192395.1). Lineage (GTDB taxonomy): Bacteria > Pseudomonadota > Gammaproteobacteria > Pseudomonadales > Cellvibrionaceae > WACF01. The sequence goes on along the minus strand of WACF01000001.1, from coordinate 2,981,741 downwards.
GTGTCGAGCTGCCGTATTCGAAAAAACCTTTCAGCGTACCATCTAATGTCTATTTGCTCGGGACGATGAATACGGCCGATCGATCTCTGGCTGGCCTTGATATCGCACTGAGAAGACGTTTTTCCTTCAAGGAAATGCCTCCCCTGCCTGGCCTTCTCGATGACGTTGTGGTCGAAGGGGTGGAAGTAGGGCAGCTACTTAGGATGCTAAACCAGCGGATTGAGGTGTTGCTCGACCGTGACCATTGCCTCGGACACGCGTATTTCATGCAGTTGAGGGAAGACAACACTCTTGAGGCGCTAGCGGGCATTTTCCGCAACCAGATCTTGCCTTTACTTCAGGAGTATTTCTTTGAAGACTGGGAGCGTATCCAATGGGTTCTGAATGACCATCGCAAAACTGCTCCGAACCGGATTATCTCCCGTGCACCGAACGGCGCTCAAGCGTTGTTCGGCCCCGACGTTAGTGTTCCCGAGCATGATATGCCTTGGCAGATAAACGAAGAGGCTTTTGAGCGGGTCGAGACCTACCTCGGGATTATTGACCATCAAGCCCTTCCAGCCACAGAAGGGGGGCGGCAGGTATATCTCGCACCATACACTGTAAGGCTGCTGACCAGCGGCAGCATCGAAGTGCTCGAGGGCGATGAGTTGATCACACCGGTGAAGCCCGTGCTACGGGAGCTTGCAGCCAAGTTGAGCGTGAGCACGATCAGTAGCACCGGCCAAGACCTCAACACCCGCGCTTTGGGCCGGAGAGTTATCCTTGCCGCTGAGCAAGTTGCCCAGTGAAAGCTCCAGTTACGGTGCGCGAGTTTGCTCGACTCACCACTTCAGAAGTCGAACCATCCATCGACTGTGCGCAGGTGCCACAGACGGCCTTCGACTCGCTGTGCGAACTAAGTGCAAGTTTCCGATCGTCCGGTGCTCCCCTCGTGCACCAAGACGGCAAACGAGCACTGCGCCTGGACAATTTCGTGGGTGTGCTGGAAACGCCTTGCGGCACCCGTATCGAGATACTGCCAAAGCATACCCAGAATCCAGCTAACCGAGAAAGCAGCAGAACGCTACTTAGGCGCATGCTGAATGTGGCGCTCGATTTGCCTGTGCGCCAGTCCGGCCCGGCGGGTCTAGAGTTATTCCATGGCCCCCTGACCGAATGGGTAATGCAACAGTTCCTGCTGGCGTTGGATACCTTGGTCAAGCGAGGGGTGCGCTATGACTATCAAAGACTCGAGGAAGAACAGCGGTTTTTGCGTGGGCAACTCAACGTCGTGGCCCAAATGCGTCAGGCACCGGGCCGCCAGCATTACTTCCACGCTCGATACGACCTATTCACACCGAACCGTGCAGAAAATCGACTTTTGCGTTCGGCTCTCGAGCGAGTATGCCGGAGCACACGAACGGCGGGTAACTGGCGTTTAGCTCATGAGCTGCGTAGTCGACTGCAGGGCGTGCCACTCAGCACCGACCTGCCCTCGGATTTCAAGCACTGGAGGCGGGACCGTTTGATGGCCCACTATGAAACGATTCGGCCGTGGTGCGAACTTGTTCTTGGTAGAAATCATCCGGTGGCGCTAGCCGGCGACTGGCCGGGGATCAGCATGCTTTTCCCAATGGAGCGGCTGTTTGAGCGCTACGTGGAAGTACTTCTTGGGAAGCAAGTTAAACCGGAAAGCCGCTTGCTCCCGCAGCGGCAGCCCAAGTCGCTGTGCGAGCACCGAGGTAGCGCAATATTTCGCCTAAAGCCGGACTTACTACTGGTAAATGGCGAAGGCGTATCGGTGCTTGATTGCAAGTGGAAGTTACTCAACAGTTCTGACCGGGAAGGCAAATATGGCCTCAGCCAGAGCGATTTTTATCAATTGTTTGCTTACGGTCACCGGTATCTTCAGGGGCTGGGCGAACTGATACTGATCTATCCTCGCACTGATGATTTCCGGGAGCCTCTGGAGCCGTTCGACTTCCCTGACGGGTTCAGACTTCATGCCATGCCCTTCGATCTCGAAGGTCAGCGCTTGATTGGATTCGACGCAATCTTCCCTGCCTGAGCTCGAGCTAACGGCAGAGATCTACCCGCTTCCTTGAAATCACGTTTGGCGCCGCCGAACTCTTCTTTCCTGATCTATCTATCCGCGTCGGTTGCCCACCTTCGCCCCTCAGATACCGCGAATCGCAATCGGCACCTTCATCCCGCCTTACTCGTCCGCTAAGAAGCTCAAGCCAGCTCATCGCCGGCCGGAGGCAACCCCTCTATCTATAGTGGAGCTTGCCCGCAGCGGCAGCTTCTGGCACTTCCCAGAGCGAGTTTCTTTCACGGAGGGTGTGCCTGGTCGGGCTGAACAATATAAACAAAATCAGGGGGTTGGGCCCCCTTTGGTTAACGGGGTAGGGGTATACACACGCTGGACGTTTTCATGCGTGGTGGAGAACCCCGCGGGGGGTCTACCCATCTCCTCAAGCTCCCACCCACTATTTAGCGCGTCTCCGGGCGATTCTGCGGAAAGTCGAAAAGTATCTGAGCTCGCTGCCTCGATTGTCGCCCCGGAGATCGTTCCAAAAGCCCGCCCGCACGGCATTACCCTTGTCTGGCTTGGCCGCTTTGAGCCCCGACGCCGTGTCGAACCAGTTCTCTGGAAGCACAAACGTCGGGTGCTGAAGCCCAGCATTGTTACCACGCGGGTTTGGCGCTCTAACGTGGAAGGTTATCGCCACTCCACTGGTGAGCGTGAAGAGATGTTCTAGCGAGAGCGAGAGCCCTGGGAACTCGCTCTCGTGCCGATTCAGTTCGTGGGCCTTGGGTGACTTTACGTCCGACAGGGTGATCGTGGTGAATCTCAGGCCTTCCCCTTGTGGCTGGAATCTCAGGGCAATGAATCCAAACGGATCCGCATTCAAGAAAAAGTCTTTGCATGCCTCCGGACGCACGGCGATGTAGAAGCTACGTGCTCTCGGGGTAAAAAGACGGCCCCTGAGACGGTCGAAATCCTGAGAGGTGACTCCGTCTTGCGCATTCCGAGTCCCGAGCTGGGCAACCATGCGGGCATAGACCGGTAGCCCTATGTCAGACGGTCCGATCTTAGGTTTATTTACCCCTTGCCGGAGAGGAGTTAATAACGCGCGGACCGGATCGCATGCAAGCAGTGTGCGGACGAACTCCGCATTGTTTTTGCTAGTGTTTAGCGTGCCGATTGCCCCGAGCATCTGAAGAATCGAAAAAAGTTGAATGGGCGATACGTCTACATCGGACGGGTCCGCAGGACTGACATCTACAAACTCCCACTCAGGTCGGACGCCTTCGAGATTGTTCAAGTCCGGGTCCATGCCCGAGGGCAGCAATATCGTGATTGGGATAGTCCCATTTCCCCTGATTTCTTCCGGTGTCGGCAACATTCGGCAAAGCGCCCTGTGCCGCACCATATCGTCCTCATCCCCGAATTCCATTTGCAACTTGCCGGTCTCCAGCCGCCTCCATTGACCGGTCATGGTCTCTGGCTTTGCCTTCGGGCTGTAGCGCAAGACCTGCCGCAGCTGGGCAAGGGAAAATGCATCGGCAATGCCGCCCTTTGCCTTTGCATCGACGATTTCCACGTACTGCCCGAAATAAGCATCGTCGAACATGCTAGGGCCGGTTACCAGCGAGCGCAAAAGCTCGACGAATGTCGGCTCCAGTGTATACGCGCGCAAGTGACGCTCACGCTCCTTCAGTTCGGACATGTCTGCCTCTCCGTCTTGTCTGCGCTCTCCGACGTCGCCAATCCACAATCCCCCAAAACTTCTACTTTGATGACACTCTGAACGCCGTGCTTACGTTTAATACCCATTTCTGTTCCATAAGGGAGAAAACCACGCATGATAGTTGAGATAGCACTAAAGAAGAAAATTGTAGACGACGTGATCGAGCACGGTCCGAAGCCTGCGGAATACAGGGTCGCGGGCAAGCGGTACCTGCGAATAAAGGTCCGGAAACATAGAATATCGCTGGCGGTGAGTATGTGTCATGAGGGCGTCCGCAAATCGGAGGTGCTGGGCGAATACCCATACTTGAGTCTGAGCAAGTTCGAGCAGCTCGGAACGGAAGCTTATTCTCAGTTCATAAATAGCGCCTATCCGCGACTGTCGGACGTGACATTCGGCGAGGTATTCGAACACCTGTTCACTCGCGCTAGAGAGCGAGAGGGCAGGAAAAGCCTACCCAAGTACAAGCAGCTCTATCGCGACTATGTCGAAGCGGCCCTTGGCTCAAAGCGCCTGAAGAATATCTCCTCTCTCGACATTGAAAACGCACTCCGCCTTGTCTCCGAGAGATGCTCCGACGCCATGTTCAACCACGTTCGGGTCTTGATAGTCGGCGTTTTCAAGATAGCCATTGCGCACAACCTAACCTCTTTCGACCCAACCAAGGCTGTTCCCCCGAGAAGGTTAGACAACGTCGTCGACCGATATCTAACCGACCCAGAGGTGGCTGCATTCACAGATGCCTGCCGAGGTTTTGGCCCGTCCCTACCCCATCTTTGCTTGCTCCTCGCGCTTCTGACCGGTGCCCGAATCGGCAACATCATTTCACTGCGGAAAGGCGACCTGGATTTCGATCGCAGTCGCCTGACGCTTCGCAAAACCAAGTCTGGGCGACCTCAGGTGCTCCCGATGTCGGGTCAGGTGGCCGATGTTCTGCGGGAAATACTCGCGATCAGCGACTCCGCTAGCCCTTTTATCTTCTCGTCATCCCGGAGCAGAACCGGTCATATCTCCCACCCACGAAAAGCCTTCATGCAGGTCTGCCGTCGAGCGCGAATAGCGACGGCTGGGAGTGGCTATACCGTCGCTGCGGATTTTCCAACCAGCCCCGTGACAATCCATAGTCTCAGGAAGACGTTCGCCACGGCGGTACTAACGCAGACTGGCGACATTTACTGCGCTAGCCAGCTCCTGGGACATGCGTCCGTAGAGGTGACAAGGAGGTATGCATTCGTACCGAAGTCGCGACTGGCCGAAGCTGCGCAAGCCGCATCCTCGCGTTTGTGTGGCGAAAACGGAGCCGAAAGTCCCACGTAATTTGCGCAAGTTGCACACCTTCAGCGATTTCCCCACAAATTCGACTTTCCGCCAGAAGGCCGATTCGCAAACAAGGAAACTGCATCCTGATCGAGCGCATATGAGGAGCTTTGTATGAATGAAACCTGAAAATGAAGTGTTTTTGACTATTGAGCAGCTGGCCGAGAGGTACGGCCGAAAGCTGAGTACCGTCAAGACATTAGTGTCCAGAAACCCGGGGGCCTTACCGCCCTCGATCAAGCTCGGGAGAGCACGAAATGCCCCAGTACGTTTCCGCTTATCCGACTGCGTCAAATGGGAGTCGGAGCTGGCGAAAGAGCAGGAACAGCGCTCAAGGAAGGCAAGTGTTCGCTGCTTGCAGGATCTGCTGGGGTAAGAGCGTCTTTCCCAACCACCACTCAACCAAAACTAAACCCTCAAATCAAAAGGAAACAGCAAAAATGGCGAAGAAAGCAACAAGCACCATCATCAAACTGCCCTATGGCATTGTGGACGCGGCATGTGTGAGTAGCGTTTCACCGGCGGGCACTGCCGTGGCATGCGTCGACGTGCACAGTCGGACATTGGCATGGATCGAGACCGGCGATGGGGAGCAGGCAAAACGAGTTGCCAAGATTCTGGGGGATCTCGTTTTTGCGGTCCGTGATGGCGGCCGAGTAGATCCGATTGACTGGACCCAGTACGGCTTCGAGGGCTGATCTCAATTCCGAATGAAAAATCTAGCGGGTAGCTTCGGCTACCCGTTTTTAGTTTTAGGAGTTCGAAGTGACCATTACACCGATCGAATGCAACAGCGCTTATAGCCCTCCCCAGCCTGGAGGGGCTGATCCACTCAACAGTCCATCAGGCTTAGCCCCGCCTCCTCCACTCAACTGCAATCCGCCGACCTTAGCCCCGCCTTCCCCTAGCGAGTTGGCACCATCTCCTGGCGAGTTGGCGCCGTCTCCCGCTGATTTTGCCATCCAGAATCCGTTTCCTAGAGGGGATAAACGAAGGCGCAGGCGCATCGACTCCTTAGATGCACCCGTACTCGCTTTCGATACCGAGTACGTCGGAGAAGGAGAAGAGAATAGGGTCCTCGGCTATAGCTACGCCATAGGAACCTCCGATCAAAATTACTGCAGCGGCTTCATCGATCCGGCTCCACGCCGCAAAAACGGCCGCATAACGCTTGAAAAGCTCGTGACCGAAGCAATTCAGCACGCGATGGAAGAAGGCGTACTGGACAAATGGCCGGAAGAGATCATTGTGTGCGCGCATTTCTTGAGGGCGGACATAACGATGCTCTCCAACTTCTTCGTGGACATAAAGACCAAAGTGCAGGGAATTCGCAAGTCGGTAGCGAGCCTTGAGGACACCTATGGGATAGACATTGACGAGGTACGGGACAAAATCCTCTCCAAGCACGAGATGAAGACGAGGGACTGGAATCGTAAGCCCCGCCGCGTCGACATCGCGTTCTATGATTCCATGCTACACGCGCCCGCTGGTAAGAGCCTAAAGCACGTCGGAGAACTGGTCGGCAAGAAGAAAATCGAAATCCCGGCACCCTACAGCATCGAGCAGATGGACGTCTTCCAGAAGGAGGAGCCTGAACTTTTCCGCGAATACGCCATATGCGACGCCGAGATTTCATTCTTGCACCTCCAGCGTTCGCTCGCCTTTGTAAGGGACGAACTGCGCCTGGGAAGTCTGCCCTTTACGATTGGAGGGATGGCCACTCGGTGCTTTCTGCGGCAGCTGAAAGCCGACGGCGAAGACGCCATGGCAGCATTTGGTCTCGTGGACCAAGTCAAGCAGGATTGGTCCGGCTCCAAACCTCGAACGGTCAGGGGATCAGCTCCAGGACCCGCAAGGGCTATTCTCGAGCAGTTCGCGGTAGATTGTTACCACGGCGGACGCAATGAGTGCTTCTGGGCCGGTCCGACCGAAGTAGATGAGTGGTGTGATTACGACGTCCCGTCCTGCTACACCGTGATCTTGTCCGACTGCCGTCCGCTGGACTACGAAAGAATGCGACAGACCCACGACCCGAGGGATTTCGGGGGCGACGTGCTGGGGCTGGCGCGCGTGCGTTTTGGATTCCCCGAAGGCACTCGGTTCCCCAGCCTTCCCGTGAAGACCGATAGGTATGGTCTCCTTTATCCGCTCGAGGGGGTCTCATACTGCACCGCTCCTGAAATCCGGGTGGCGCTCGATCTTGGGTGCGAAGTGGAAGTGCTGCAAGGCTTCATCATTCCGTGGGCAGATAGTGCACTCCGCATATTTGCACCGTTCATGCAGCAGGTTCGCACTGCACGGCTCAAGCACCCTAAAGGCAGTCTCAAAGAGCGGCTGTGGAAGGAGATTGGAAACAGCATTTACGGGAAGCTGGCTCAAGGTCTTCGCGGAAAGACAGCCTTTGATATTGGCCACGGTATCAGCAGCAAGATAAAACCTTCCAAGATCACGAATCCTTACTTCGCGTCCCATGTGACCGGATTTGCTCGCGCGCTAATGTCGGAGATGCTGAACGGCGTTCCTGAAGGTAGGACGGTGGTTAGCGTGACCACCGATGGATTTCTGACGAATGCCAAGCTGGAAGAAATCGACCTGACCGGCCCCATATGCACGCGTTTCGGGGCGCTATATCGCGGTGTCGATCCGGACGGAGGCGAAGTACTCGAACTCAAGCACAAAGCGCGGCAGCTAATCGCGATGAAGACACGCGGCCAGTTAACCGCAGTTGCCGATTCGGCATACGAGCCGGTCATTGCGAAGGCCGGTGTCCAGGTACCCAAGGACGCGTCCGATCAACATGCGTTCATGCTCGACCTATATTTGAACCGGGTTCCTAGGCAAAAAGTAGCGCAGTCGGTACTCACGTCTACCCGCGAGCAGATGCTTCGCAACAGGGATCAACAGGGATATGGTCATGGAGGCGAGTGAGCGGCGACTGAACCTCGAGCCCGACTTCAAGCGCATGCTCATTCGGCCGCGTATGGTCGAGGTAGCCGGAACCCGCCATGTAGCGTTTGAAAGTGCGCCTCACCGGAACCTCGCCGAGGCGAAATACCATCGGGAGTTGATGGATAGCTGGCGGGTTGACCATGTCCTCAAGACCATGGCGGACTGGGACGACTTCTCTGAGGTCGTCCAGATTCAGCGTATCGCGAAGACGAGCCGACAGCTCAGGATCAAGAAGGGCGAGAGGGCCGACGGGTTGTTCTTACGGCTCTTCCTGAGGGCCTACACGCAAGAACAACTAGGGCTCGAGCGGAGCATGAGCATTCCCCAGGTAGTGGAGTACTTCAGCAAACACGGCTACGATCTCAAGGCGAGTCAACTCGGAAGTGCCAAGCGTGCGAAGCTGATTTTGGGGGCTGTCCCGAAAGTGGCTAGCACCCTCAAGCTCCTCGAGATCATACTGGAGGCGTTTCCGGGCTTTGAATACGAGCCGATGTTCATCACCAGAGCGGAGGACGGGTGGGACCCGGAGGGATACGCAGCCAATTCAGGACGGGGCAGGAACGGTGATGATTGACCTGGGTTAGATCCTGCCTAAATCAGCAGAAGTAGGTGAACTTTACTGTTGACGCCATGCAATACTCCTGCTAGGCTCCGCAGCGCTCTAAGCGCGGGCCCAACGGAGCGGAGCCTAGCAGGAGTATTGCATGGCCTCGCAGCCTTTCTGTTGCGGCTCTTAAAACGGTTCTTTGTCGGCTTCATTTCTCGTCTCCTGGACGCCCTGTTGATACAGCTCATTCTACAGGAAATTGACTTGAGAATCAGTGACTTAGCGGATTTTTGCTGCGCGATTTTTCGGTAGGTGCTCCGCTCCGAAGCCGGAAATCGAGTGTCCTGCTGGGCTCAATAACGGGGCTAAACGGAGCGCTGCTGCCGTAAGGCACCCGGGGGTCAATGGACAAACTTCTCTACTTCGCTGGACGACAGGACGCTGCCTAGCAAAAAGGTGGGATCTTCTTTTGCCATTGAGTCCTGCTGACTCCTGATCTCCTGATTAACCGCCGACTCGACAGCGAATGATGAACGGTCGAACTTGTGTCCGTCGTATTTCATCAAGGCGAAGCGATTGTCTGCAAGCCCATTCACGGCCAACAAGTCAAAAAGCACGCAGCCCCGGAACTCGAGCTCTTCAAGCCGTTTTGCTAAAGCTTTTAGCTGGCGAAGCGGGTGAAATTCTGCTGTAGCTGTCACTACGGCTATTCCCCCCACCATGCGTATCTTTTGAATCATCATGCTCACATTCGTGCCGTGTATAGACGGTCGATCTTGGCGTAAGTGTCTTTAGAGAGCCCGAGGGCCTCGTCTAGCGTATCGACCATTCTGCTGCCGTCTGGGAATTCTTCCATGTGGAAGAGAGTATGGCGGTGCTTTCTATAGAATCCGTAGGCGTCACTCAATGCACTTTCCATTCCAGCATGCCCGATATGTCCGCTGAAATCAGCCTTCAAGGTGCAGATGTCTCGTCCCACCTCGAAGAAGTCGCCGAACCCGTTCTCCGCATCTTCTACAGACATGTTGTACCCGGCCAGCAACTCCTTGAGCACACCTTCTAGTCCCCGTAGATCCGGGTAGAGAAGTAGGCAGTAGTCGGGTAGCTGAGGAGAGGCGAGCTTCACGCAGCAGCTCGAAACGAGAAGTCTCTTCACAGCATCTGGGATAAGGTGATAGCTCTTCGGGAAAAAACCCTTCAAGTAGTCCTCAGCCACCTCTTTCCGGACTATTTCGGCGCTGCTATCGTCTTTTCGATAGAGCACCTGCTGCAATCCTTTCAGGTCGAGGAAGTCGGTAAGGAAATAAACCACGCGTCTGTAGCAAGACAGCGGTTTTCCCTGTATCTGGAGTCGCCTCGTGCCCTTGTGGTGCGTAATGGTAAGCTGGTCTTGGTGCGCCCTGCTCCGCACACTGACTAGCCTACGCTTCGGATCATCCTGTCGGACCTCGAGGGCAAAGTCGCCTGATTCCTCCAAGAATTCAAGGAGCGTATCGGCGAAAGCTTCGGTGAAACCGGACAGGGAGTAGTTTACTTGCTCGAATTCAGCAGGGTCTATAGTCGCGCTCAGGAACTCTGCTAGCTCTTGGCCCAAGGCCTGATTCTTGCCCATCTTCCAGTGAACTGTCGTCGTCCCGCTGCCATTGAGGATGAGCTCGACCATCGCGAACTCTTCGCCGGCCCGCCCGAATACAACCCTCTTCCGCTTTCCCAGATCCTGAATGCCGCCGTCGAGGGCCAATCCACGTTCGTTCAGGAATCGCTGTACATCCTGCTCGAGGGTCTCTCGATTCAGATTCAGGTCTTTGTAATCGGTCAACGTATCGCTCCCTTGAGTCAGCGTCATCGCGGGGAGCGCATGTAATCACATTTTAGGTGTTATGTCTCCAGGATGGAGCGGGCCGCTGGACGGGCGGTGGGGTGTTGTTGCTAAAGGACAACCCTGCACCATGCGAGGGCTTTGAGAGCAGCCGCCCCTGTTTAAAGCGGATCTCGACGGCAAGCTCGGGTCTAGGGGGGCCGGGGGCCGAGTACCGGGCCGTTGCGATGGCCTTAGCGGGTAATCGACGCGAGCGCAGAGGACACCGAGACTTGTCCGACGGGGGTTTTAGCCCTTGTTCCAGTTCTCGATGATTTCTTCCCACCCTTGCTGTTCCTCTGGATCCAGCGGTGTATTGACCTCCAGACACGGCTCGCACATTCCATTTACGAAGTTGTCAGGGTCGTCGTATTCGTCGCAGTCCTCAACGATGCACTTAGCCATGTCGGAAAAATGGGCGTCGAAACAATCTTCGCACACATCGCCACCGTCGACTATCCAGACACGATTGGTCACTTTCTTCATCTCACAATTGCTGCATACTATGGTCTCAGAGATCGCAGACCTTTCGCTGATCGTCGGCACGCTTCGGCTCCTAAAGGTGGGTGAAGAGCGGTGATGCTAGCCGTTGGTTTACGGCGACGCAACTTGGCTATGTTGCATTTCTGTTGCCGGCGAAGATCCCTCAATATCCCTGATCATGAGGTTACCCTGCGCTGGTTCTTTGCGGATCCCCCCGCCAAATCGCTCAATTTCTGGCCCGACTGTCGACAATTTGGCCGTTTTCGGCTGGTCTTTCTAGGATTGAAAATCCCCGTGTCGGTGGTTCGATTCCGCCTCTGGGCACCATCTTTCTTTCCAGGCTCTCGCATCGAGGCATGACCTCCTTCCTTCGTAGAAACTACGTAGGAATCGAACCACACGTGGTTCGATGGGCTGAGCACTTCCATGTGCTCAGAGCTGCGCCCAGCTCGAAATACGAGCTGCCCAAATTCGTTCCCGACGAATTTGCCCGCCTCTGGGCACCATCTCTTTTTCGAAGCTCTCGCGGGTATATGCAGGTAGCTATCCAAGCGGGTTTGGCTGGGCTCGGAGCCAGTCACGCCCCTTCATTCCCAACTTTTTCACGAGCCACGGCAGGCAATCCACGGCCTCGCCAGAACGAGAATATCGCCGGAAACACAACTAACACTAACAGCAGAGCGGTAGCCGCACCTCCGAGCATGGGTGCCGCGATCCGCTTCATCACATCCGCACCGCTGCCGGTGCTGAACATGATGGGCAACAGTCCTATGAACAGGGTCAGCGCGGTCATTAGCATCGGTCGGATGCGCTGGCTGGCGCCTTCGGTGATAGCCTCGGACAAATCTGTTTTGGTATCGATGCTGTTTTCCTCGCGCCGACGGCGCCAGGCGAGGTCAAGATAAAGCATCATCAACAAGCTCAGCTCCACCGCAAGACCCGCCACGGCAATCATGCCGACTGCCACTGCAACACTCAGGTTATAGCCGAGCGCGGCAAGCAACCAGACGGCGCCGATCAGCGAGAACGGCAAGGCGGTCATCACGATCAGTGTTTCCGTTAAGCTTTTTCTGTGCATGAACAACATAAAGAAAATGACGAGCAAGGTAGCCGGCACGAGGATGGACAGGCGCGCCTTAGCACGTTCGAGGTATTCGAATTGGCCTGCCCAGGCAACCCGATAGCCTGCAGGCAAATCGACTTTTTCGTCCACGACCTGCTTCGCCAATGCCACGTAGTCCGCAATGCCTACCTGATCGTTCACGTCCACGAAAATGAAACTCACCAGCTGCCCGTCTTCGTTGCGCAGCGAAGGTGGCCCCGTGCGAAAGTTCATGTCCGCGACCTGTGCGATGGGAATGGGATCACCATTGGGCGTATTCACAAAAACCCTTTCCAGGGCTTCCACGCTGTCCCGGTACTCCCGGGCATAGCGCAGCAGAATGCCGTAGCGTTCCCGACCTTCAATTGTTTCGCCCACTTCGATACCGCCCATCGCCGCTTCGATTGCGTCCTGCACGTCGCCAACATTGAGGCCAAACCGCGAGGCAGCGGCCCGGTCGATATCGAAGTCGAGAAAGTAACCGCCGGTGGCCCGTTCAGCAAAGGCGCTACGAGTGAAGGGAGCGGTGCGCTCGTCCTCCGTCAGCGCCTGTTCGATTTCGATTGCGGTCTTCTCAATGGTCGCCAGATCTGGGCCGAAAACCTTGATGCCGAGGCTCGAACGAATGCCGGTAGCGAGCATCTCCGTTCGGGTCTGAATTGGCATCCACCAGATATTGGGCATTCCGGGGAAGCGCATGGCTGCATCCATTTCGCCAATCAGCTTGTCCCAGGTCATGCCTTCACGCCACTCGCTTTCAGGCTTCAACGTAATGTTGGTTTCGATCATCGATAGCGGCGCCGGGTCGGTTGGGCTGGTACTGCGGCCTACCTTTCCGAAGACCCGCTCCACTTCGGGGAACTTCTTCAATTCCCGATTCATGGTCTGCATCACCCGCGTGGCATCGGCGATGGAGATACCTGGCAGCGCGGTGGGCATGTAGAGAATACTGCCCTCGTTCAGGGGCGGCATGAACTCCGTTCCCAGCTGCCGATAAACGGGGACGGTCGCGACCAGGGCGACAAGCGCGCCGATGACCACTGGCCAGCGCCACTTCACGGCGAAGCGGATAACGGGTGCATAGCCCTTCACCAGCATACGATTGAGCCAACTTCGGTCGCCGCGAATACGGCCCCGGATCAACAGGACCGCCAGGGCCGGTATCAGGGTAATCGACAGCAAGGCCGCGAAGAACATGGAATAAGTCTTCGTGAAGGCCAGCGGTTTGAACAGGCGCCCTTCGGTGCCTTCCAACGCAAAAACCGGCAGGAAGGACACGGTGATGATCATCAGCGAGAAGAAAATGCTCGGTCCCACTTCCTGCATCGCCGAGATAATGATGTGTGTGCGAGATTCAGCGGCGGTCTCGCTTCCCTCGAGTTCCGATTGCGTCTGTAATCGCTTGTGTACGTTGTCGATCACAACGATGGCGGCATCCACCATGGCTCCGATCGCTACCGCGATTCCCCCGAGCGACATAATGTTGGCGGTGAGCCCCTGATAGAACATCGGAATGAAGGACAACAGAATCGCAACCGGTAGCGTGATGATCGCCACCAGCGCGGAACGCACGTGCAGAAGGAAGACGATGATCACCAGCGAGACCACCAGCATTTCTTCCACCAGCGTGTTGCCTAGCGTTTCGATGGCGCGCTCGATGAGACTGGAGCGATCATAGACCGGAACGATCTCCACTCCAGGCGGCAGGGTGTCCTCCAGCACCGAAAGCCGCTCCTTCACCCGGGTGATCACGTCCAGCGCATTGGCCCCGTAGCGCATCACCACGATGCCGCCCACCGTAATGCCTTCGCCATCCAGTTCCGCCTGACCGCGCTGCATCGCCGGACCGAGCGCGACCGTGGCCACGTCGGAAACGCGCACGGGCACGCCCCCTTCTCCCACCTTGAGAACTACCTGCTCCAGATCTTCCGTGGACTCCACGTAGCCGCGACCGCGGATGAACTGCTCGTGCCCGGCGATTTCCAGCACCCGGCCGCCAACGTCGTTGTTCGAACGGCGCACTGCCTCGGCCACTTTGTTGAGCGGAATCCCGTACGAGGCGAGCTTGTTTGGGTCGATGTTGATTTGATATTCGCGGGTGAAGCCGCCAACTGAGGCCACTTCCGCAACGCCTTCCACCGATTCCAGCGCGTAACGCAGGTTGAAGTCCTGCAGGCTGCGCAGCTCCGCCAGGCTCTGATTGCCGCTGGTATCCTTGAGCGCGTACTGGTAGACCCAGCCCACCCCGGTGGCGTCCGGACCGAGGGTCGGGCGCACGTCCCCGGGCAGTTTCGGCGCGGCGGAGTTGAGGTATTCCAGCACCCGCGAGCGGGCCCAGTACATGTCCGTCCCGTCCTCGAAAATAACGTAGACGAAGGACAGGCCCATGAAGCTTTGTCCACGCACGAAGCGGACGTCGGGCGCCGCCACCAGTGTGGTGGTGAGGGGATAGGTGATCTGGTCCTCGATGATGTCGGGACTGCGTCCGGGCCACTCGGTGAATACAATAACCTGCACGTCGGACAGGTCGGGCACCGCATCCAGCGGTGCATTAATCAGCGAGCGATAGCCCCAGATCGCCGCTCCGGCGACCAGCATCAGGGTCAGCAGCCAGTTACGGGCGGAGAAGGCGATGATGCGCTCCAGCGGGCCGTGCTGTGTGTTCTGGTGACTTACCATTGCTCGATACCCGTTTTCAGTCGCGTTTCGGCGGCGATCAGGAAATTGCCCGAGGTCACTACGGTATCGCCCGGTTCCAGACCTTCCAGCACTTCCACGTAGCCCTGCGCGCGGCGCCCGGTTTTGATCCGGCGGGCCTGCAAGCGGCCCCCGCCCAGATCGACAAACACGACCCGCGTCGCCCCGGCGACCAGCACGGCTTCTTCCGGCACACTGAGTCGGTTGTCCAGCACAAGCTCCAGAGCCACTTCCGCATACATGGCGGGCTTGAGTGCACCAGACTCATTGTTCAGGGTCAGTCTCACCCGGCCGGTGCGACTGTCTTCGGAGAGGGAGGGGTAGATGAATTCCACTTCGCTGCGATAGCGGCGGTCGGGAAGGTAAGGCAGAAAAACGGTGCTGGGCATACCCTCGTAAAGCAATGAGAGGTCGGCCTCGTAGACCTGAGCTTCCACCCAGACCTGCGACAGGTCGGCGATGGCCATCAGGGTCTTGCCGGCGGGCGCGGCGCTGCCGTCGGCAATCTCCAGCGCCACCACCGTACCGCTGCGCGGCGCGTGGATGGGAACATAGGGCTGGGGCTCGCCGCTTTCTTCCAGTTGCTCGATGGTCTCGGGCGGCATGTCCCACAGCAGGAGTCGCTGGCGGGCCGCTTCCAGCAGGGTTGCGGCCGTGTTGGCGCGACGGCCATAAACTTCCAGGTACTCGCGCTGGGCCGCCAGCAGCTCGGGACTGTAGACGGTGAAAAGCACCTGTCCTTCTTGCACCTCGGTGCCAACGTAGTCAGCATGCAGTTCGCCGATGAAACCGTCGAACTTGAGGGTGATCTGGGAAAGCAGTCGCTCGTCATAGGTCACCTGGCCCACCGCGCGGATGCTGCGCAGCAGATCACGTATCTCCGCTTCGGCGGTTTCCACGCCAATCATCTGTCGACGGCGGCTATCCACGTTGATGATCGGTCCTTCACCCGCCTGTGATGCCTGCTCACCCACCGGAGTGGCGCCGGCGGCCAGCTGCAGACCCGGCCGATCGGTGGCCAAATCGAACTGCAGGCGGTGCTCAGCCCCGTCGGAGTCTTCGATATTCAGGGTCAGCGGCCATTCGCCCCGCATCCCCAGCTTGAAGTCGCCGGCAAATCGGCCGGGTCCCACCCGCTCGAGATTAACCGGGGCGCGCATCGCCGGCATCGATCCCATGGCCGGCATTTCCGCGAAGGCATCCAGCTCGAGATCCGCCACCGGTTCGCCGGTGGTGTCCAGGATGTCCACGATCAGGCGGTTTTCACCCACCATCGGCGCGTCCGGTTCCGTCTCCACGGCCACCAGCAGCTCGCCCGAGCGGTAGCGTTGGACTGCTTCCTCCTCCACTTCGCCGGCCGAGGGCTCGTCATCCTCGCCTTCGATCATCGTCCCGCCAGCGGCAATCTGCAGCCCGGGCCGGTCCGTGGCAAAGTCGAACTGCAGGCGCCCTTCGGCACCGTCCGGTGTTGCAAAGGCGACTGTCAGCGGCCATTCGCCGCGCATGGACAGGTTCACCACCGCCTCATAATGGCCGGGTGCGGTTTCCTCCAGGTCTGCCGGTGCGCGCATCGCTGGCATGGACCCCATGGCCGGCATTTCGGCGAAAGCTTCAAAATCAGCACCGCTGACGGGCTCGCCGGCTGCATTCTTCAGCTCGACGACCAAGCGATTTTCACCGACCCGGGGTGTGTCGGGCACCGTGGCAATGCCTACGGTAATCCCTGAGGCTTCGTATAACGCCAAGCCGGCATCCGGGGGCGGCGCAGCTTCGTCGTCGGGCAGCAGAAGAATTCCCGCCGCGGCAAGCAGCAGGACCAGGCCAATGCTGGCGATCAGTATCCATTGGGATTTCTTGGCAATCATGTTCATTCTCCTTCGGCTGGCTCGGGAAGCGAACCACCCACCCAACGTTCAAGTACGGCAAGCGCCCGGACATAGTCTGCCCGCGCCCGTGCGAGTCCGAGTTCAGTGGAAAGCTGGCACTGTTCGGCGGTGACGACGCTCAGAAATGAGCCATCGCCGGCGCTGTAATCCGCGATGGCGGATTCGAGGTATTCGTCAACGAGTGGTACAAGTTGGTCCTCGTAGAGCTCAACCGTCTGCCGCGCCTCCAGGACCAGGGCGCGCGCTTGGGCGAGCTCCGCCAGTAGCTGCATGCGCTGCTCGGCGAGTGCCCATTGGCGGCTCTGGAGCTGGGCTTGGGCGGAATCCAGCTGCGCGTGGCGCTTGGAACGGTCCAGCGGGACGTTGATAGAAAGGCCGATAGTGGCGCGCTTGTCGGAGTCGTCCCACAGCTCGTTGTAGCCAACGCCCACCTGGAATTCCGGATAGAAGGCCTTTTCCGCCAGCACGACGGCACTTTGCTGGGCCTCTACTTCGGAGGCCAAGCGCCGCAGAGAAGGATGCTCAAGCGCAAATTGCTCGAGGAGCTCCTCGGATGGGATGCGCGGCAAGAGGGGAATGGGAGCGGCAGCCGGCAGGGGTGCATCCGGGGGACGCTGGAGCAACGCGTTTATCCGAGCTCGAACGGTGGTGGCAAGCTGCTGCAGTCGTAGCTTGCGGTTTTCGACTTCCACCCGTTCGACCTGTGCCTGAAGGACGTCCTGACGAGAGGCGCGTCCGGCGGCATAGCGGGTCTCTGCTGCGGAGATCAAGTCCGAGAGTAGATCGTGGGTGGCCTCGTGAACGGTCAGCGCGCTGGCAACATAGCGCCATTCCGCATAAGCAGCCTTCGCAGCCGCGGCGACTTCCAGACGGAACACATCCGTGCCCTGTTCGGCGGCGATAGCTTCGAAGCGCGCCTGTTCCTTTCGGGCGGCTAGCGTTCCTGGCCAAGGGAATCGCTGAGCAATCTCAACGCGCTGCTCGAGACCCCGGTCCGAGCTGGAGGTGTTTGGTGCTACCCCGTAGCTGAGTGTCGGATCGTCCAGCGACCCGGCGGGATCGATCCGAAAGGCTGCCGCCCTCGCCGCCGCTTTCGCGGCCTGTACACCGGGATTTCGCGCCAGAACCCAGGCGGCAAGTTCGTCCGCGCTCATGACGGAGGCGCTGGCGATGGGATCCTCCGCAGCGTCGACAGGGGCGGCCACCCCGCTGCGCTCCACTTGTGCGAAGCCTAGGTTTGCATAGGCAACTGAGAACAACAGGGCGGTGCTAATCAGCCATCTGGATGGCAGAGCGTATGGCCGCCGACGAGCGACCGCTGACAAAGTAAACATGAGAAACTCTCCTCAAACGCAAGCACTCGGATTGGATTAGCCAAACCGAAGGAAAGAAATTGCGGAGAGAGTTTTTAGATGCGCAGGCGCTGGGTCATCAGATAAGTCGCCGTGCCCAAGGTATGGGGCGGGACTGCGGTGAGCCCGTAGCCGGGTTTGGCAGGAGGGAGCTGCTGATCGATCCAGATTGCCACCAGGGCAAAAAGGACAGGTGGTAAATCCAAGTCAGACGATCTGTCCGGGAGAGCCGGCTCGTGCTCTTGTGCTGGGTCCGAGCCTTTCACAACAAAGTTCTGGCTCAGCTCGCAGCAACCAGAGCTGTCGCCCATATCCATTTCTGGCTGTTTGTCGCCGGTAGCTTCACAACAACACTGTTCAACCGGACCGCTGTGATCTGCTATTTTGCAGGCAAAACTCGCCTGCACCTGCAGACCGAAAACGAACAGGAGTAGCAGCGCGACGATGGATTTGTATGATTTGCGTAAGATTGGCACGAGCCGCATTCTATACAGTTAGGCCTTTGACCGCCATTGCCTCCGAATTCGGAAGCGCTCTCAGTGACTTCGTGAGCTGTGCAGAGTTCCTCGCCAGCGGTTTCGGCGTAGGAGCCCATCCCGCCCCTCGGTCGAGGTCGAAAGCGTCGTCCACGGTTAGATGGGCTGAGTACATCCATGTGCTCATGGCACGCGAGGAACTGCCGTCAGTCGCGTCTGTCTGACCTCGTACGCCTGTGGCTCTGCATTTGTCGCTGCGCCGGCCATAGTGTTGGAGTAGCAGTCGGGGTCCGTTGAGTTCGAACTTTCTGCCCGGCTTCCATGCAAAACCCTCCCAGGCCTCCAGATCCCCACTTCCGCCTGCTCTTCGACGAGAGTCCGGCTCCATGTTTGGTGCTCCTTCCTGACAGCGGTTTCACCATCGTGGAGGCAAACAAGGCGTATTTGCGCGCGACCAATACCGCCTCCGAACAGCTGATCGGGCGGAAAATGTTCGAAGCATTTCCCGACAATCCCGCGGATCCGGCGGCGACTGGAACGGAGAATCTGCGCGCCTCTCTGGAGCGGGTCGTCCGCAACAAGGCGCCCGATACGATGGCGATCCAGCGCTACGATATTCGCGTTGCAAAGGACCCGGGCGAATTCGAGGAGCGCTACTGGAGTCCCGTCAACACGCCCGTGCTCTCTCCTGATGGCGAGCTTCTGTACCTGATTCACAAAGTCGAGGACGTCACCGACTTTGTGGAACTAAGCCGCGCGAATGAAAGCGCCCGAAGTCAGACGAAAGACCTGGAGGCGCGCAATCAGGAAATCGCAGCGGAGCTCGTGAGCCGCAGTCGCGAGCTGTACGAAGCAAACATACAGCTGCGCCAGTCCGAAGCGCGCATGCGGGAAGCTATTACGATCGAGACCGTGGGGGTCATCTATTTCGACATGGCTGGCGGCATTCACTACGCCAACGAAGCCTTCATGCAGATGTGCGGCTATCGCCTCCAGGAGCTGCAGCAAATCAGCTGGGAAATACTTACTGACCCGGCCTACCTCGATGTAACCGGCCGTACCGCGGAAAACCTGATGACCCGCGGAGAAGCGCCACCCTATGAAAAGCGAATGGTGCGCAAAGACGGTTCACAGTGGTGGGGACTCTTTGCATCGAAGCGGGTCAGCGGACATGGTCGGGAATCGCAATGTGTCGAGTTCATCATCGACATCAGTGAGCGCAAACAAGCCGAAGAAGCATTGCGGGAAGCGGATCAGCGCAAGGACGAATTTCTCGCGATGCTCGCCCATGAGCTGCGCAATCCACTGGCCGCGATTCACAATGTTGCGCGCCTGCTCGAAAGTCGTTCCGACGTGAGCAAGACGGCTCATCTGATCGGAATTCTGCGTCGCCAGGCCGGAAACCTCGATGGGCTTGTCGCCGATCTTCTCGATGTCTCGCGCATCACGCGGGGCCTTATCGAACTCAGGCTGGAGCAGACGAATCTGGTCCGTGTCGCCGAAGCTGCAGCGGAAAGCGTGCAGGGCCTCATGGATGAGAAGCAGCACGAGCTCACTTTAACTCTGCCGAGCGAGCCGGTCTGGGTGATTGGCGACCCGGTACGGCTCGAACAGGTCGTGGTCAATCTGCTGACGAATGCCGCCAAGTACACGGACGCCGGCGGTCGGATCACCCTGAGGCTGGCGCACACTGGCGAGAACGCTGAGCTGACCGTCAGCGATACCGGAATCGGCATGACCGCAGAGGTGCGCGAGCGAATCTTCGAGTTGTTCAGTCAGGCCGAGCGTGGACTGGCCCGTTCCGAGGGCGGTCTTGGAATTGGCCTCACCGTCGCGAGGAACCTGGTGGAGCGCCACGGCGGAACTATCCAGGCGCACAGTGCTGGCCTCGGGCAAGGTGCGCAATTCGTCGTCTGCCTCCCCGTCACACTCGACCAGGACCGTACCCGGACACCGCTGACGGCTGAACCGGCTGCGCGCATCCAGAGCTGCAGGATTCTCATCGTCGAGGACAGCGAAGACATCGCCGAAACCTTGGCGCTGCTACTGGAGCATCTCGGGCACCAGATTGCCGTCGCGCACGATGGACCGGGCGCGCTGGCGATAGTGAATGGATTCGCGCCGGATCTGATTCTGATGGACATCGGCTTGCCCGGAATGAGTGGTTATGAGCTTGCCCGTCTGTTGCGCGAACACCCGCGCACCCGGGGGGCGGTAATGGCAGCGCTGACCGGTTACGGTCAGGCCCGGGATCGCGAGCGATCGCAGGCAGCCGGCTTCGACGCCCATCTGATCAAGCCCGTGGACATCGATACGCTGCAGGCATTCATTGCCGAGATCGATCTCCCATCCAGCTAGTCGCGCTGACTTTTCACCGAGCCCGCTTGTTTATCTCGCAGGATGGAATGTCTGTTCAGCATTGCGTATTGGTGCGGCAAGTGGAGGAGATGTCGTAGGGAGAGTGCGCGGCGACAGAGAGGCAATGCCGTCCTTCGAACGCTCACGCCGGCGGCGGCTACAAGGGCCCGTAGATCCGGTCCGCTTTGGTGACCAGGAGGCGGTCGTCGCGGGTGCCGATCACAACGACTTTTTCACCGTGTTCCAGTGCTTCGGTGGTCATGGCGGCCCAGCGCTCGCCGTCCACCAGGACGTAGCCGTCCTCGTCGAAGCTCACCATGGCTTCGCCGACCTTGCCTTCCATCGACCGCTTTTTGCGGGCCGGGGACAGAATACTTCGTGTGATCAGCAGGCTGGTGACGACAAAGGCGGCGCTGACGCCGATGCTAACCCAGAGAATGGCATTGCGATCTCTGTCGGCGATGGGCGTATCGAACAGATTGATGCTGCCCAGCACGAAGGCCACGGCTCCGCCAATGCCCAGAACGCCGATACCGGCAACGAAAAACTCCGCGAACATCAGCACCAGGCCCATCACCAGCAGGATCAGAAAACCGAGGTTGACCGGCAGGGTTTGCACCCCCACCAGACCGAGTACCACAGCGATGCTGCCGAACACGCCGGGGAAGGCGAGCCCGGGGCTGAGTATCTCCACGAAGATGGCGAGAAAGCCCAGCGAGATCAACAGATGCGCGATTTGTGGGTGGGCAATGATTTGCAGCAGGCGATCCACCAACCTCGGTTCCACGCTGACGAGTTCACGGCCTTGCAGATCGAGCGTGATCGTCTGACCACGGAACTGGATCTCGCTGCCGTGTGCCAGCTCGGGCAGGCTCGATAGCGACGGCACTACCAATTCGACCAATCCGGCTTGCGCGGCTTCCGCGGCGGTGACGCTTACTGCCTCCGCCACCAACGCATCGGCGAGTTCCACGTTGCGACCGCGGCTACCGGCAATGCTGCGCATGAAGGCGCGGCTATCGCTCATCACTTTCTTGCCCAGAGTACCTTCGATGTCACCGCCACCGCCGGCGACCGGTGAAGCGGCGCCAACGTTGGTACCGCTGTTCATGGTGGCGAGATGGGTGCTCATCAATATGAAAGCGCCGGCGGATGTGGCGCTGGCTCCTGCCGGCCCCACATAGCCGATCACTGGGACCGGTGACTCGGCAATCGCGCTCACCATCTCGCGGGTGGTGGCGAGCAATCCGCCGGGAGTGTTGATGCGCATGACGAGTGCCGGTGCTGCTTCGGCTTCGGCGACGGAAATGGCGTGACTCAGTTTGCCCGCCGATCCGGGATTGATGACGCCGTCGATGTCGACCAGCAACAGCGGCGTTTGCCCTGCACCGTTTTGCCCGAGGCCTTGCATGCTGCCGATCGCTCCCGCCAACAAACAAAGGGAGGCGAGGAGCATACGCACAGTTTTCAAACGAGATGTCAGTGGCCGCTGTTCCATGGTCAGCCTCAGCTTTTCAGCTTTTGTCTTCAGCGATTTCCAAGTCCAATGAGTCGAGCAGTCGGTTCAGATTGGTCAGGTCCGCCGGGAAAATCACCGAAGTCTTGACGTCAGCAAGGTGCGCGAGATTGTCGATGAATTTCTCCGACATGTTGAGCTTTATCGCTTGCCGGCCGCCCGGCTGCACAACGGCGCTGCCGATCTTCTCAATGGAGTTGGCAGTGGCCGTGGCAAGTGCCAGAATCTCGGCCGCGCGGCCTTCCGCTTCGTTGATCAATCGCTGGCGTTCACCTTCGGACAGATTGATCAACTCGCGCATGGTGCCTTCGGAGGTGTTGATCCTGCTTTGCTTGTCGCCTTCGGCGCGCGCCAGAATCGCCCTGCGTTCCCGCTCGGCGTTTACCTGCTTTTCCATGGCGTTCTGCACGGTGTGCGGCGGCTTGATGTTCTTGATCTCGTAGCGGTGCACGTGAACGCCCCAGGATTCGCCGGCGGTGTTCAGGGTATCGACCACAGCCTGGCTGATCATGTCCCGTTCTTCGAAGGTCTTGTCCAGTTCCAGCGTCCCGATGATGGAGCGGGTGGTGGTCTGCGCCAACTGCATCGCGGCGAAGCGATAGTCGGTCACCCCATAGGTGGCCTTCACCGGATCGGCCACCGACATGTAAATGACGCCGTCCACTTCTACCTGAACCTCGTCCTTCGAAAAGCAATCCTGCGGCGGCACGTCGATGGTTTCTTCCCGAAGGTCCTGCATCGCGGTGACCTTATCGAGAAAAGGAAGCAGCACATGAAAACCGGGTCCCAGGGTCGCGTGGTACTTACCGAGACGCTCCACGATCAGCGCAGTACGCGTAGAGACGATGCGAATGGAGCGAAACAGCTTGGCGATCACTACCAGGAAGATGATGCCCCATACCGCGAAATTGAACAGGTCGATCGGATTCACCGAGTTCATTGGGCGCCTCCTTTGCTGGTGAGTTTTGCTTGCTGCCCCAGATTGCTGTTCAGCGCCGTCATGATTCCCTTGAGGTTGGCCAGGTCGGCCGGCAGCACCGATACGTCGGCGGAGCGAAGCACCTCGCCCATTCGGCCCAGGAAATCTTCCACCAGCCGCATCTTCACCGCGTAGTCTCCGCCAGGCTGCTCGATCGCCCGAGCAACTTTCTGCAGACCTTCGGCAGATGCTTCGGCGAGAATTTCGATTTCTCGCGCGCGACCGGTCGCTTCGTTGATGCGTTTTTGTTTTTCCCCTTCGGAGATGTTGATGGCCTCCTGGCGGTAGCCCTCGGAGATGAGGATTTTGGATTCCTTGCCAGCGGTGGCGAGGGTGATGTCGGCCCGCTTTTCCCGTTCCGCCTCCATCTGCTTTTCCAGTGTGTGAACAACCTGCGGAGACGGTTCGATGTTCTTGATCTCGTAGCGCATCACCTTGATGCCCCAGGGATCGGAGGCCTTGTCGATTTCGCGGACGATGGACTCGTTGAGCTGATCGCGCTCGTAGAAGGTATCGCCAAGTGTCAGCTTGCCGATCTCGGAGCGCATGGTGGTCTGGGCGAGGTTGATGCTGGCCAGTCGGTAGTCGCCAATGCCATAGCTGGCTTTCTTCGCATCCATGACTTTGAGATAGACCAGACCATCCACGGCTACCTGAATATTGTCCCTGGTGATGCAGCTCTGCGCGGGGATGTCGAGGACCTGTTCGCGGATCTCGTGCCGGTAGGCCACTCGGTCGAGGAAGGGAACCACGATATGAAATCCGGGTTCGAGAACCCGTCGGAAGTTACCGAAGCGCTCCAGCACGCAGGCTTCGCGCATGGGCACGATGATCATCAGATTCCACAGCACGAGCCCGAACAGCAGTACAAAGATGGTAAAGGCGGTTAGCATTGATTCTCCTATCGATTATTGTTCTTCCACTTTTTCGACGATCCACACCAGATTGTCGCGAAAGACGATCCTCACTTCCCTGCCGACTTCCAGCGCCTCTTCGGCGTTGTGATTCCTCGCCAACCAGGTGCTGCCACGGAATTTGATGCGCCCCTCTCCACCGGCGGGAATGCGCTCGCAAACTTCCCCGCGTTTATTGTAAGCATCCAGGTCTTCGTCAGTCCTCGCTTTCTCGACGATCGCGGGAACGAACTTCTGCACCACGCCGCGCAGCCCGAACAGCAGCACGAGGGAACCGATGAACCAGGTAGTGAAGGCTTGAAGCCAGCCGTCAATGAGGCCGGTATATAAGAGGAGGGAGACCACAGTGGCGCCCAGGCCGAGAAAGAAAACGATTCCGCCGGGCAGTATGAACTCCAGAACGATCAGCACGATGCCGCCGATGAACCAGATCATGAACAGTTGGTCGTCTTGCATGAGATGCCACTTTCCCTTGTGGATCAGTCGAATCATTTGCTTGTTATTTTTGGCCGACGCAAAACCCTGGGTCAGCCGTCTGGAATGTACCCGGATATGGCATGGAAATCCAGGTGTGGAGGGCAGCGTCTGCGTCCTGGGGGGTGCCGGATTTCGGGCTTATCAAGCAAGCCCGAATACAGCCGGAAAGACGATAACCACAGCGGCCGCCCAGAGGGCATAGACCGGCAGGTAGTCCGTCTGCCATTTTTCAAGAGCAGTGAAGGGCCCTTGTCCGCGCAGGAAGCGCGTGTAGAGCACGGCGGACCAGGCGAGGTTGATCAGCAGGATAATGTTCTCACCGAGAGCGGCGACGCGATTCGGACTCAAACCGAATTCGCTGATGCGGCCGGATATAGCCCACAACGCCAGGGCGTCGGCCAATAAAGCACTGACGACCAGCACGACCTGCAGCCAATCGAAAATGCCGGGAGGCGAGTGCGGATCGCGGGCGGAAATGGAGTAGAGCAGCAGCCCAAGCACCACCACCAGCAGCAGATCGAAAGCGATAAGCACTTCGCGTTCAACGTCCAGCCCACGCCCGGTCCACAGCATCGTCACGAGAAAAACCAGCAGCGTCGCAGCGAACAAGGGCGTGAACAGCCGGGTGAGCACCGGTGCCATATTTTCAATGACACTTTGCTTGGCTTCCACCAGCCAGGAGGCGATCAACACCGCGCCGGCTGCTCCGCTGGGTAGCATCCATGACTCGAAGAAGGGTTCGATGTCGATGCCGATGGCCTGGAAGATCATGGCCATGAAACCGGTGAGAACGATGCCACCGAGACCGATCAGAACGAAATAGATGAACAGCTCGCCGGAAAAGCGAATGAAGTCCATGCGGCCGTCGATCTGCTGCCAGCGCCCACCCGCATAGGCAATCCCCACCACCAGCCAGAGCGCGATTGGCAGATGCAGTGCCAGCAATATGTCGGTCGAACCACCCGGAGAAACCGGATATACATTCACCACGATAGCGGCGACAACGAAGACTGCGCCAAGCCAGCGAACGGAGGTCTGATCGAGCCGCCGCTTCCAGACAAAGAAGGCAGTCAGCAGCGGCAAGACGAACAGACTCAGATTGCGGGCATAGAAACCGGGATCAGTCTGCAGATAAACACCGAAAGCGGCGGGAAGCTTGATGGCAATGGCTGCGGCTATCGCCAGACAGAATGCGACGACAGCTTCCCTGCGAGATTCCATTGGCTCGCCATCTTCGGATGAGGAGACAAGCTGCTTCCAAAGTCGGTCGGAGTGTTCGCGGGCGAACTCTCTCG
This sequence comes from Proteobacteria bacterium 005FR1, assembly GCA_026192395.1. Taxonomy (GTDB): domain Bacteria; phylum Pseudomonadota; class Gammaproteobacteria; order Pseudomonadales; family Cellvibrionaceae; genus WACF01. The sequence continues at coordinate 2,955,798 of WACF01000001.1, read as the reverse complement.
AGAGTGCGTCGAGCTCACCCAGTCGCTTCACAGCGACAAAAAAGGCTTCGTCGGTGGCGAGCCCGGCCTCACTGAGCGCCGCAATCTGCTCCCGCAGATGGTCCTCGAGTTCCGCGATGTCGGCTGCATGGATTGCCTGCCGCCGCCGGAGATAGCTGCGCCATTGGTCAATCTGCTCATCTACTGACAAGGTGACGTCAAGTATAGACATCGCTCATGCTCCCTGCGGATGTGGAGTCGGGGTCAACAGTGCTTGCCAGATAAGGCGTAGCGTCGCGTCGACGGCCTCCCACTGCTTTCGTTCTTCCGCCAGTTGGCTGCGGCCTGCGGAGGTGATCCGGTAGTACTTGCGGCGACGGCCGGTCTCCGCCACCTGCCAGTTCGCCTCGATAAATCCGAGTCGCTCGAGTCTGTGTAAAACGGGGTAGAGCATCCCGTCGGTCCATTGGATCTGGTCCCCGGACAGCTCGCGAACTCGCTTGAGAATCGCATAGCCGTAACTCTCCTGGTCAGCCAGGATCGCGAGAACGATCGGCGTCGACGAGGCAGCGATCAGGTCTTTGTTGAATTCCATGATTTGATCTTTCCAAGCGTGGAAGCGGCTTACCTGGCAGCACTATACATAGCGGTGCTGGGTATGGCAACCGACGGGTTTTCGCCATTGCCGAAACCGATGGGGTAAGAGTTGTCTGAGATCTGATGGCCTCTCCCTGAGCGCCGGGAAATCTCTGGATCAGGGATCGGGCGGATCTTAATGAGCTCTTTCTTTGTCAGGTGACCATGAGCAGTGCGAGCTACCGAGAGCTTGAAGCAGTCTGCAGGGCGACCGATGCGGCTTTGTTTCTGACCGACGACCAGGGTCGCTGCCTGTTCATCAATCCTGCGGCCAGCAAAATGACTGGCTATGAACCGCAGGAGCTCCATCACCGACCGCTTTATCCTCTGCTGCGAGCTGATGATAGCAGCGAGCCACTGGCCGGCCCCGATGAGGAAGTCGGCCAGACGTATTTTCTTCGCAAGGACGGACAAGCCTTCGAAGCCATCTTCAATCGCCATTCGGTGGATTCGGTCTACGAAGTACTGGAGCTGCGGGAGGTGACTGCCGAGCTGCGACGCGAGCGAGGTCTTCGGCTAATCGCCGCGGTGGAAACCGAACTGAACAGGCTCGCGCCTCCCGAACAGATCATCGATGCCGTCGGGCGCGCCCTTGGGGACGAGCTGGGCGTGAATCTCTGCTTTTTCTGTGATTTTCAGCCGGATACAGATGTGCTTGTGGTGCAGCACACATGGCGTCGTGGTAAGCAGCCGCTCTCGCTCATGACGTTTCGCGCAAGTCAGTTCCTGACGCAAGACGTACTCGAGGCGAGTCGCCGCGGCGAGGCTTTCGTGGTGCGCGATACAGAGCGCCATTCGCGGGTAAAGGCGGGCCCTTTTGCGGAGCTGAACATACGGTCGTTTGTCGCCGTCCCCACCGACCGGGGCGGCGAGTGGCGCCACCTGCTGGTGGTTTGCGACGAGCGTGTTCGGGAGTGGCCGAACGACGAGATCAGTCAGCTGCGCGAGGTAGCTTCGCGACTGTTTCCGGGGCTTGAGCGAACACGCACAGAGCAGGCCCTGCGCGAAAGCGAACTCAAATATCGGACGCTCTTCGAAACCATGAACGACGGTTTTGCGATCGTCGAAATGATTTACGACGACGATCATCGACCGATCGACTACCGTTACCTGGAAGTGAACCCCGCTTTCGAAAAGCACACCGGCTTCAAGGAAGCCGCGGGCAAGCGGGTGCGCGAGTTCCTCCCTCAGATCAGCGATGAATGGGTGCAAACCTATGCAGACGTCGTGAGCAGTGGCGAGCCCGTGGAGTTCGTGGCGCCGGCACGGCTCATGGGGCGCTGGTTCGACATCAGCGCTTACCCCTTCGGCGACCCGAAGCAGGGGCGCCTGGCCGTACTGTTCACGGATATCACCGAACGCAAGCGCTGGGAAGACCAGGCTGCTTTTCTGGCCGGCGTCACCGACGACCTGGCGCTGAGCACCGACGAGGAGGAAATCATCCGTGCCGTGGGCAGCCGACTGGGGAGCTTTCTCGGGGTCAGCGGCTACTTTATCGCGGATGTGGACGAATCGCAGACTGGCGCCACCATTGCGCACAGCTGGACGGCGAACGAAAAAGAAGACATCCGCGGCGAATATCGCCTCTCTGATTACGTCAGCGAGAGCTTTGTCGAGTCGGCAAGAAACGCTGAGATTCTTGTCGTGCACGATGCGGAAACAGACCCGCGCACCAGCGAAAAGGACTGTAGCGCAAAGGGCATGCGCGCCTTCGTGACGCTTCCCATCGTGCGGTCGGGCCGCTGGCGTTATTTGTTCACTGTCTATGACGAACGGGCGCGCCAGTGGCCGGAGGACGACATAAGGCTGCTGCGCGAAGTGGCGAGCCGGCTTTTTCCGCGCGTCGAGCGGGCGCGAGTCGAAGCCGCACTGCGCGAAAGTGAATCCCGCTACCGAGCGCTCTTCAACTCCATCGGGCAGGGTTTTGCGGTTCTGGAAGTCATCTATGCCGCTGACGGAAGCCCCGTTGATATTCTCCTGGTGGAGACAAACCCCGCATTCGAGCGCCACAGCGGCCTCGAAAACGTAGCCGGGCGCAAACTTTACGAAATTCAGCCAACAGTCAGCCCGGATTGGCTGCAAGTAATGGCGCAGGTCGCCAGGACGGGAAAGGCCGAGCGCCGCATACAGTATTCGGACGCTCTGCACCGCTGGCTGGAAGTCGATGTGTTCCGGGTGGAAGGAGGCCACCCGCACCGGGTTGCGACGCTGGTCAGTGATATCAGCGATCGCATTCGCGGCGAGCAGGCCTTGCGCGCGGGGGACCAACGGAAAGACGAATTCCTCGCAATGCTGGCCCACGAACTGCGCAATCCACTGGCTGCAATCTACAACGTGGCGCGCTTGCTCGATACCGAGCTGCTTCACAGGTCCGCGCATTCCTTTGTCGAAATTCTAGAGCGACAGGCGGGAACACTGGGGCGCATGGTGGACGATCTGCTCGATGTCTCGCGCATAACCCGGGGCTTGATCCAGCTGCATCCGAGTACTACCGACTTGGTGACGGTCGCGCAGCGTGCCGCCACTGGCATGAAGGCTCAGATGGACGACAAGCATCATCAGCTGCGCCTCGATTTGCCATCCGAGCCGGTCATGGTGCTGGGTGATGAGGTCCGCCTGGAGCAGATTCTCGTTAACCTGCTCACCAATGCGGCCAAATACACGGACCCTGGCGGACACATTGCCCTGGGCATGATAACCGGCAATGACGAGGTGCATATAAAGGTCACCGACACGGGGATCGGCATGAGCCCCGATGTTCTGGATCGCATTTTCGAGCTGTTCGGCCAGGCTGAGCGAGGGCTCGCCCGCTCCGAGGGCGGTCTGGGCATCGGCCTCACCATCGTAAAGCGGCTGGTCGAACTGCACGGCGGGCAGATCGAAGCCCATAGCGAGGGTCCGGGAGCCGGTGCGGAATTCAATATTGTGCTGCCGCTCGCACCGGGCGGCACTGTCGTCGCGCCGGCCATTCCGGCAAAGCGGGCTGTCGCCGCCGCAGAGAAGCGTATTTTGCTGGTGGAAGACCAGCAGGACATTGCGGAGACTCTGGCGCTCCTTCTGGAGAGCAGCGGCCACGACGTTTCCATCGCCAACGATGGCGAGATGGCCATTGCCAAGGCAGCTGAACTGCTGCCGGAAGTGGTCCTTCTGGACATCGGCCTACCCGGCATCGACGGCTATGAAGTCGCTGCGCAGATTCGCGCTCATCCGCTGACGCGCAACACAGTGCTGGCTGCGCTCACCGGCTATGGACAGGATCGGGACAGGGAGATGGCAAGAGGCGCGGGCTTTGATGCTCACTTTGTAAAGCCGGTGGACATGGCGGCATTGAACGCATTTCTCGACGGTCTCGGGAACGGATCGAGACCCTAGCGGCGGAAGAAAAATCGATTAGTCAGGCGGGCGTCAACAGCCCGTTCACTGTTTCGAGCAGGCGCTTGATGGTCACCGGCTTTTGCAGGAAGGCGTCGGCAATGGAGCGGTCCACGTCACGGGGAAGCGCGGCACTCATCAGCAGGATGGGCACGTCATCGAATGCCGGTCGGGAGCGGATCTGGCGGATCAGCTCAAGGCCGTTCATCCGCGGCATCATGTAGTCGGTGATGATCAGGCAGGGCTCGATCTTCAGTCGTGACAGCGCTTCCCGTCCATCGCTCGCGCGAACGACGTCGAAACCCTCCAGCTGCAGAGTAAGGGCTAGCGCCTCCTGCAGGCCGGGCTCGTCCTCGGCCAGCAGAATGCGCCGACTCTCGGTTGACGAATCGCGCTCAATCATTCGCGTCGCCGCTCTCTAGTGGACTTGAATGAGCATGGCCACTGAGCACGTCGGTTACATTGTCAAACGGTCCGTCGATGCAGACTCCGTGTTTGCCGATCACGAACTTTCTTACACGGGCGTCGAACTCGCTGGTTCGCGCTTTGATGACGCAGATCGAGCGGCTGATCTCAGACTCCAGCTCCAGGTATCGAAGCAAAAGGATGTTCTGCGCTACCGCCGACAGGGCCGAGATATGGGTGCGCGATTCGCCGCCGATAAGCTCAGGCGTTTCCATGGTGAACATCGCTGTAACGCCCTCGGCGCGCAAAATATTTGTCAGCGCACTGAGAAAACGGCTGAGGCGCGAGGGATGAACACCTGCCTGCCGCAGTGCATCGACGCTATCCAGAAACAGGTATTTGATGCCGCGCTTTCGCACAGCCTCGATCAGGTCGTAGGCAAGCTGATCAACCACATGCTCGGTAGGTGATTGCCAGATTACATCCAGTGCCCCCGAATCGAGGGCCGCTTTGATGTTGCCGATCCCCAGCACCTCGGCCTTGTCGATCAGGTCTTCCCGGCTTTCGTAGAAAGTAAAAACGAGGCCCGGCTCGGCCGGCGTGGACTGGGACACGAAGTGTAGCCCGAGGACCGTTTTACCGATTCCTGAGGGACCGATAACCAGCGTATTGGACGTCTGCCTCAGTCCACCTCCGATCATTTTATCCAGATCGCCGATTCCGGTGCTTACCCGAACTCTGCTCGGATTGCCCAGCGCCTTCTCGCTGTCGCTGCTTTCCAGCCGAGGCAGCACTCGCACGCCCGCGTCGGAGATAGTCAGTCCATGCTGACCATCGACGAAGCCGCTGCCGCGAAACTTGTGAACTTGCAGATAACGAAGCGTGCGGTACTCGTGCTGCTGAACTGCGACCTCCATCCAGCCGTCCACCATGGTGTATTCGGGGCTGCCTGTCCCCCGCTCACTGTTGGTCAGCAACAGCACGATATTGCCGGTGAGGTGAGCAAGGTTTTGCAGCTGATTCATGAACAGGCGAAACTCCCGATCAGAATCCACCTTCTCCTGCAAAGCGAACAGACCATCCAGAACCATCACACAGGATTCGTAACGTTTGGTCTCTTCCATCAGCATGCGCAATATGCCGCCAAGCCCTTCTTCTTCGAGGGTATGGAAACCGCTCAGATAATGAATACGCTCGGCGCTGTCTCCGCGATAGAAGTCCAGGCCCTCGAGATTTTCAATCAGGCGATCGTGGGATTCGGAAAGAAGCGTCACGTAAAGGCAACCCTGCCCCTGATTCGCCCAATGGAAGCAAATCTGGTTCGCAGTGATGGTTTTGCCGGCTCCCGGCGTGCCACGAATGATGTAGATGGATCCGGACAACAAGCCACCGAGGAGGATCTTGTCCAGTCCAGCTATGCCGGTCGCCTGCCGTTTACGTTTTTCTGCTACTTCGGAATCCGTCACCAGGAGCCTCTCTCTTCCACCATTTCTCATCCGTCATTTGGCTTTCTGCCATCTCATTTCGCGGCGAGTATACCCCTTGAAGGCCCGGGACCAAATGTAATACTCGGAATCTGTGCAGGAAGCGGGTATTGTGCCAACACCAAACGGCACGGCTTGCGAGAACAAGGCCGGCAAGGCAGTCTACCGATGGGAACCTTTATCGGGCGGACGGCCCTAATCGGTCAACACACCCAATCTGATCAGATGAGAAAAATCGCTATGAAAAAATCAGCATTGTGTTCGGCATTGGTGTTTTCCTTCGCGGTTCAAGCGTGTAATGCCGAAGAAGGTTACAGAGTCGAAACCGTTGTGGATGGGATCACGATTCCCTGGGGCATGGTATGGCTGCCCGGGGGCGACATGCTGGTTTCCGACCGCAGCGGCAAGTTGTACCGGGTGCGGGACGGCAAGATCGCCGGCACTATCCAGGGCGTTCCGAAAGTGCATGTGAACGGGCAGGGTGGCCTCTTGGATCTGGAACTGCACCCTGACTATCAGCAGAACGGCTGGATTTATCTCACCTATTCCAGCCCGGAAGGTGAAGGGGAGGGGAGCAACACGGCGCTGATGCGGGCGAAACTCGAAGGAGACGAGTTGGTACAAAAAGAAATTCTCTATAAGGCGGGCCCGAACAGCCGCCGCGGACAGCACTACGGTAGCCGCATCGAGTTTGATGATCAGGGCTACGTTTACTTTTCAGTGGGCGATCGCGGTGCGCGGGATGAAAACCCGCAGGATCTGAGCCGCGATGGCGGAAAGATATATCGCTTGCACGATGATGGCCGTGTGCCGGCGGATAACCCCTTCGTTGACCGCGAGGGCGCCATTGATGCAATTTATTCACTGGGCCACCGCAATCCGCAGGGCATGGCAAAGAATCCCCAGTCAGGCACCATTTGGGTTCACGAGCACGGACCGCGAGGCGGTGATGAGGTGAACGTGGTCAGGGCGGGTGAGAACTACGGCTGGCCAATCCTGAGCTATGGCATCAACTACAACGGCACCGAATTCGCCGAAGGCACCGAGCGGGAAGGCTACCGGTCGCCAATCTGGTACTGGGTGCCATCCATTGCTCCTTCTGGCATGACCTTCGTGACCAGCGATAAATATCCGGACTGGAAAGGCGACCTGCTGGTGGGTTCACTCAAGTTCCGCTACCTGGTGCGGGCAGATGTGCAGGGCGAAAGCATCGCCGATACCGAAATCCTCTTCGAAGATATCGGTCGCGTTCGCAACGTCGAACAGGGACCTGATGGCTACATCTACGTAGCGACCGAAGGAGATGGCATCAAGCGGATTGTTCCCACCAACTAGCTTGCCGTCGCACCCGCCGCTTCCCGCCTATGGCCGGAATCCTCGTGGATTCCGGCCATCACCGATATGATTTTGAGAGTTTTACTTCATTGTTGTTCTGACTTGGTCGTCGTTCTGTTCTGCGCCAGCACCACCGCCGAATCTGCTGACATACTGCGGTACATTCGCACGAAGCGGTTGGTTTCCTCACTGTTGTAATCCGCCAGATTCATCGCCCAGCGATAGGCTATTGGCTGATACCAGAGCTGCACGTCGATCTGATAGGGACCGCTCGCATTGCCGGAATCGATTCGGTAGCGAACCTGGTCACCTCCTCCCGAAAAGTTTACGTCGTTCGCCGCCTTACCTTTGACTGCAATGTCAGTAGCAGCTGTCGATTTCATAAAGCCACGGGGAAGGAGGCGATTGTCTTTGGTGAAACGCACGGCGGACAGCAAACCAGTGGTTACCTGATCGTCGCTGTCGGCCATGATCGCCTCAAAGATCTGTACCTGATCCGGGCTATCGATCAGCTCATAGTGCGGTTCAAAACGCTCGGGAGATTTGTCGTTGTCATTGCCCACGATCGAACCGTCCGGATTGAAACGCCCCGACTCGAACAGCAGTTCACCCTGGCGGTCGCGGACCTGCAGATGCAGCCACACGCGACGGGATGGGTATGCGCTGGGGAGCTTGTGGCCCGCGAGGTTCTCTATATTCACCGTGACGTCGAGCGCGCCATCAGCGCCGCGCACGGCGCTCACTTGCAATCGCGCGGTGCTGTTTTGCAGGTAGTCCAGCGTCCGGTCGATCGCCGCCTGCATGGCCTGCGGTGGTGCTTCCACCGCAAGTTCATCGGCATAGCGATTGAGCATCCCGAGCATGAAGAAGTTGCCGCCGCGAAAAGTATGCCGGTTGAGACCTTCTCGCGCTTCGCCGAGCACGGACGTGACTCGGGTTTTTTCCTGCACGATCGGCATGTGACAGTCTTGACAGCTTTGCTCATTGGCAAAAGCACTGTGCCGCCATTCGAGATAGGGCACCTGTTCGGGCAGTTCGCCAACGACCTCGCCATTTTTCAGTGCGTGAGTGTAGAGGGTGTGGCAACTGGCGCAGAGTTCGGAGCTCTGCAGATGCTTGCCTTGCTGCGGAATAAATCCCGTCGCAGAGCGCATGATTTCCTGGTGCCCGGATTCGATTTCAAAGGGGCCGAACATACTGCGCTCGCCAGTTAGCTGTTCCGTATTCACATGGAAGTTGCCGGTAAAACTCTGCGGTGAACCCAGCTCTTTATCCGTTATCTGATGACACATGGCGCAGGAGACGCCGTCCTCTGCCAACAGACTTTGGTGCGGCGCTCTTGGACTGAAAGGAAGATGCGTGAAGATCTGCCCTTTGTCACCCGCTGCCTTGCTTTGGTATCGGGCCATCGGCATGTGGCAGGCGGCACATTCGTCTTCAATGGCGCCCTGGGATTCCGGGTGGTCCATCACCTCCCGACGCACGGCTGCGTGCCAGTAGGGATCGCGGGCGGAGTTGGCCATCATCGAGCCCTGCCAATCGAGGCCGATGGAAACGTCTTCACCCTGCGGGGAAATGAGTCCGTTATGACAAGCGAGGCATTTGTCGCTGGTTTCAAAAAGGCGGTGCTGCACATCGTCGGGCATTTGTGCCTGAGCGGAACCGGCTGCAAACAGAATCGAAAGGCATAGAAGGCATCTCATCATCGCTACCACCCCTCATTCAGCGCACCGTCGAACCAGTCCCAGAGCAGGTAAACCGTCCATTGATCATCGCGAATGTCCTTGTCGGTCAGCGCCGCGGAGTAGCCGATGTTGAGTCGCACGTGCTGGCGTTCGCTAAGCATGATCTGCAGCTGGGGTACGGCGGTCCATCGAGTGTCAGCGTCGTCGACGTTTTCCCGGGAGGCGAGAAACTCCACCATCGGAGTCCACGGCCGGCCCCAACGACTGAAAGGGAAAAAGCTGCGTCCGAGCGCGACGCGGAAGAAGGCCTCCTCATTGGCCTTGTCACCATCCTCCGGAACATCAAAGCCAAGCTGTGCTTGCAGGAAGCTGTTGGCCGGCAGGATCTGACCGTAGGCGAGCGAGGCCTCAAAGGTCGCGGTATCTGCACCGAAGCCATCGGCATCGTCGCCCGTCGGCAAGGACACTTCGAAGATCCCGCTGACAATCGAGCCTTTCTTCAGATCATCGTAGAGCACGCGCTTCAGTCCGAGGGTGATATCTCCCAGACCCGATCGCCAGCCGTCCTCGTTCTGGTCCGCGGTGTTGTCCCGCCAGCCAAAAGGCACCGCGAGCTCGAACTGGTTGCGCTCGCCAAATCGTTGCTCGTAGATCAGCTCATTGAGAATCGCGTCAGGCCCTTCGGCGGGGATTGTGGTCTCCAGCGTGAGCTCGTCTTCCGGGAAGGCCTTGGTAGTGAACTGGGCTCGCGGGAGGTTGAACTCGCCACGGGGCCAGGTCTTATTGGTGCAAAAGGTGCGGATATGCTCAACCGCTGACTCCAGTTCGGCCACGCTGAGCGCTTCCCCGAAGGCGGGCATCATTTCGGAGAAAGCCCGGACCGGTCCGCCCTGATGAGCCACCGCAACCCAGTCGGCATTTGGCTCGCGGCTGGCAAAATCACAGTCGGTAAAGTCGGGAACGGGCGTGTCAAAGCCGAGCTGGTGACGTGGTACTCCGGTGCCTTCCGCGCCATGACAGGCAGCACAGGCTTGCTGGTAAATGTATTTGCCGTCCGGTTCGGAAGCTCGTTGGGCCAAGGAAGCCGAGGCGACAGAGGTCGCGGCCAGAAATGCGGCACTAAACAGGCAGGCTCTTGCATGCATGGCCTTCTCCGACGGGCGTGGCGCTTCCGGGAAGCGGCAATTCCGATCCAGTCTAGTGCCGTAAGGCCTTCGGTTTTATTGAGTCAAATCAAAAGCAAGTGCATCAGAGCCGCTTTGACACCCAACGTCGCCTGTTCCACGTCGCGCCCAGGCTCGCATTGCTGAGGCTTTTGAGTACAATACCGCCCGCTTTCGCGCCGGAAGGGTTTCGCTCGCTCCGGCTCCACTATTTGCTCTGGATTTACGTTCCAGCCCGCAGATGAGGTCATTGATGTCTACTCCCCAGAACGCCCCCGTCGTGGTGTGCGCGCTCTATAAATTTGTCGCGCTGCCCGACTATTCCGACTTTCGCCAACCCCTGCTCAATATCATGGAACAGCAAAAGGTGCGCGGCACACTTCTGCTGGCCAGAGAGGGCATCAACGGCACCATCGCCGGCAGCCGCAAGGGCATCGACTTCGTATTGGACTGGCTGCGCCGCGAGCCGCGGCTGGCCGATCTCGATTACAAGGAATCCTATACGGATACGCCGCCCTTCAAGCGCAGCAAGGTCAAACTCAAGAAAGAGATTGTCACCATGGGCGTGGAGGGCATCGACCCGCGTCAGGTGGTCGGGACCTATGTGGAACCGAAAGACTGGAACGCCCTGATCAGGGATCCCGATGTGATTCTGGTTGATACCCGCAACGATTATGAAGTACAGGTGGGCACCTTCAAACACGCTCTCAACCCGAAGACCACCACATTTCGCGAATTTCCGGACTACGTGAAGAACAATCTGAATCCGAACAAGCACAAAAAAGTCGCAATGTTCTGCACCGGTGGTATTCGCTGCGAAAAATCCACCGCTTATTTGAAAGAGCAGGGTTTCGATCAGGTTTTCCACCTCAAGGGCGGGATTCTCAAATACCTCGAAGACGTGCCGGAAGAAGAAACATTGTGGGAAGGCGAATGCTTTGTTTTCGATGATCGGGTCACGGTGAATCACCGTCTGGAGAAAGGCGATTACGATCAGTGCTTCGCCTGCCGCTTGCCGATCACCGATGAAGACAAAGCCAGCGACAAATATCAGGCCGGCATCAGCTGTCCACATTGTTTTGACTCACTCACCGAAGAACAGAAAGCCAACTTCGCCGAACGCGAGAAGCAGCTCCGACTTGCACGCGAGCGCGGAGAGGAACACATCGGAGCGGATGCCGCGGCGGCTCTGGCGAAAAAGCGCGAAGAGAAACGCCGTCGGCGCGAGGAAGAGGCCCGACGCCAAGCCGAATTGCAAGCAGCCAAACGTTGATTGAGCTGCGAGCAGTGAAAGCATATAGAGCAGAAACGAAAAGCCCGGCAGTTTCGCCGGGCTTTTCGTTTCTGCTAGCTTATTTCCCCCGAGCTTTCTTGATGGTGTCGTAGGCCTTCTGAATTTCCTGCGAACGTTCGGTGGCCGCCTGCACCATGTCGTCGGGCACACCTTCACCAATCAGTTTATCCGGGTGGTATTGGCTCATCAGTTTGCGGTAGGCGCGTTTGATTTCCGCATCACTGGCGGTCTCCTTTACGCCAAGCGCTTCATAGGCCAGCTTGATGTTGTCTTCGCGCGGAACCTGACCAGTGCCGAAAGCCTCCTGGGCGAGGATCATCCGCAACAGTTGCTCGAAGGCAAAACGGGGAATGCCCAAGCCTTCTGCCACTTCGCCCAGCACCCGCTGTTCACTCGGCTCTATCCGCCCGTCGGCAACAGCCACGTGGATCAGATAAACCAGTAGGAGTTGGACCAGATTGCGGTGACGGCCGCACACCGTTCGGAATTCCCGCAACTGCGCCTGCATGTCAAACCCAAGCGCCGCACCTTCCTTGAACAGGCTGATGGCTTGCTGGCGGTGCTCGGCAGTGAGCCCCATCTGCGCCATGAAGTGTTCGGTCTGTTTCACTTCCGCTTCGGAAATGCGCCCGTCCGCTTTGGCCAGATGGCCCATGGTCGTAAAAACGGTGCGAAAGAAAACGTCCTGAATCCGCTGCCGCTGCTGCGGGCCGCCACCCCGGCGGGCGATCGCATAGCCGCGGTCAAACAGGTGGCCGATGAACAGACCGAGCAGGCCGAGCCAGAATCCGCCGATCCAGTACCCCAAGAGAAAACCGATGATTTTGCCGATAAACACATCTCACTCCTTTTCGGCGCATTGTATCGGATGGGGAGTGGAGAGTGGGGAGCGGGGAGCGGGGGTGGAGAGTGGAGAGTGGAGAGTGGAGAGTGGAGAGTGGAGAGTGGAGAGTGGAGAGTGGAGAGTGGAGAGTGGAGAGTGGAGAGTGGAGAGTGGAGCGCAGCATATCGCAGGGCCCTCAATCCACCACCTTCGTCATTCCGGCGCAGGCCGGAATCCAGAACCTTGGACACGGATCGGTTCTCCGTTCGGCGCGCTGCTCCAACTGAGCTTTAGGGGGCGTTCATCTTTGGTGGCAATTCCGATGATGGATTCCGGCCTGCGCCGGAATGACGGGATGGGAGGAGCGAGTCGGAAAAAGGGGAGTCCAACTCCCCGGCATCACCTGGGTAGGCGACTCAGCATGTTGCGGCGAGCGGATATCATCTCTTCGTAGCTGGCCAGTTTGGCGAAATCGGCTGGATTATCGCTCAAGCGCAGCGCTTGTAGCTGCCGCTCCAGCTTGGTGATTTCTTCCTGGAGCTTCTGTCTCAGCGGAGCCGTGTCGTTAAAGGCTCGGCCCAGCCGATTGGAGGAGGATTTCTTCATGGCGACTTGTACCATCAGCCCCCGGCAGGGAGCCTCCTTGTCGTCTTCTATTTAGTCATTTTCGTAAGGTCTCAGGAAAAGATTAGTTCAGAAAAGAAATAAGCCCCGGAGATTTTGTACTTCTTTACACTCCGACGACGCGCTGAACGAGCCTGTCAGCTCAGCAGAGCCTGCCAGTCGTAGCTCTGATCGCCGATCACGTAAAAGTAGGGATTGAGGATGTCCGCCTTGCGGTTGTACCGAAGCACCTGAAACTCATCGTCCACCACCAGCCCACCGGCCGCTTCGACGACCGCCTGTGCAGCTGCCGTGTCCCATTCCGCAGTAGGGGCAAGGCGGGGATAAAGGTCGGCCTGGCCCTCGGCCACCAGGCACAGCTTCAGAGAGCTACCCATGTTCTTGGTTTCCACAGGGCCTAAGGCTTCGCCAACCCTGCCCAGCAGGCGCTCCACCGCTTGCGCGCCGTGGCGCCGGCTGGCGACCAGTTCGACAGGCTGACCGGAAGACTGACGCTCGGCGACCGTTCGCACGCGAATCGGGCGGGAAATCTCGCCGTCTCGCTTTGAGGCTCCCAGCCCTCGGGCACCGAGATAGGTGACTTTCGAGACCGGCACATGAACCACGCCGAGGATGGGCCTACCCGCCTCGATCAGTGCCACGTTAACGGTAAACTCACCATTGCGGTTCACGAACTCCTTGGTGCCATCGAGGGGATCCACCAGCCAGTAGCGGTCCCAGGCTTTGCGCTCACTGAAGTCAGGCATCGGCGATTCCTCGGACAGCACAGGCGCCCCCGCCAGCAAGCCGGTCAGCCCGGCCTCGAGAATGCGGTGCGCCGCGAGATCCGCTTCGGTTAACGGCGAGTCGTCGGCCTTGGTGTCCACTTCGAAGCCATGAGCGCGATTGTAGACGCTGAGGATGGCCTCTCCGGCCTCTTTGCAAAGCACCATCACCTGTTCGGCTAAGGACTGCAAGGACTCTGGTGACAGCTGCTCTGACATGGAATCTCCTTTGGTTTGTACACGTATGCCGCATGAAGTACGCCGGGGGACGGCGGCGGCGTCATTTAGTAGGATACCCGATCCCTGCTCGCGCCGTGGCGCCGGACACACATCAACAGGTAACGACAGACTTATGCTCTCTCTACCCTGGGAAGACATCGACACCGTTCTGCTGGATATGGACGGCACACTCCTCGACCTGCACTTCGACAATTATTTCTGGCTGACGCACCTGCCGGCGCGCTATGCCGAGTCACACGGGGTTGAACTGGATGAGGCCACCAGGCTGCTGCAGGCCCATATCAAAGCGCATGAGGGCACACTCAAGTGGTATTGCCTCACGCACTGGTCCGAATCGCTGGATCTGGATATCCGGGCACTCAAAGAGGAGGTGAAAGACAAAATCCAGATTCGCCCCTTTGTGGGGGAGTTCCTCCAGCGATTGCAGAAGCTCAACAAGAAGCTGGTGCTCATCACGAACGCCCACCCTCAAAGCCTCGACCTGAAGCTGGAAGTGACCCGCATCGACCAGTGGCTGGACATGGTGATCTCCTCGCATCAGTTTCAGTACCCAAAGGAAGAGCAGGAATTTTGGCGCCAATTGCAGGTCCAAGAGCCGTTCGACCCCGAACGCACGCTGTTCATCGATGACACGGAGCGGATTCTCGAGTCCGCGCGCACCTTCGGTATCCGCCATCTGGTCGGCATCCATCAACCGGATAGCCAGATTACCCGGCCGAACATCACCCGATTCCCGGCAATCGATCATTTCGACGAGATCTTTCCTGCAATCAACACCACCGAGGCAGACGACACCTGAAGCATGGAGAAAGTACGCATCGACAAATGGCTATGGGCGGCACGCTTTTTCAAGACCCGCAGCCTGGCCAAGCAGGCCATCGAAAGCGGTCATGTGAAAAGTGAGGGACAGCGGCTGAAGCCAAGCCGCGACATCACGCCGGGTACGATGCTGACGATTCGTGCCGGCTGGGACGAAAAGGAAGTCGAAGTGCTGGAGCTGTCCGAGCAGCGCCGCGGCGCGCCGGAATCTCAGCGTCTGTACCGGGAAACCGAGGAGAGCATCAAGGCGCGGGAAAATCGTGCCACCGAGCGCGACGTGTTGCGCCAGCTCGACCACTTTCCGCCGCAGAGACCCACCAAAAAACAAAGGCGCCAGATTCATCGCTTTCGCCAGCAGGATCTCGACTGACGTCTAGACTGACTCTCAAGCTAAAACGATAACAACCGTCAGCAACAAAAGTAACACGGTACAAATTATGAGAAATCGACTTACCAGCCTGGCCATCGCTGGCCTTCTGATGATGGGTGCTGGCTTTGCTTCGGCAAAACCGGAAGAAATGCAGCGTCTGCAAAACGCGGTAATCAAGATCCACACCACCGCCGCAGCGCCTGACTATTTCACTCCCTGGCGTCTGCTTAATGCGCAGCAGAGCAGTGGTTCCGGTGCAGTGATCGCGAACAATCGTATTCTGACCAACGCCCACGTAGTGGCCGATGCCCGCTACATTCAGGCGCAGAAGCATGGCGATCCGCGCAAGTATTTGGCGAAAGTGGTTTTCGTTTCCCACGAGGCGGATCTGGCGATTCTGGAAGTGGAGAATGAAGAATTCTTCAAAGGCTTGCAGCCACTTTCCATCGGCGATCTCCCCGAGCCAATGCGGGAAGTGTCCGTTTATGGCTATCCCGGCGGTGGTAATTCCCTGAGCATCACCAAGGGCATTCTGTCCCGCACCGAGCACCAGTACTACTCGCATAGTGGCAGCTTCCTGCTGGCAGGTCAGATCGATGCCGCCATCAACCCCGGCAACAGCGGCGGCCCGGTAATCGTGGATCGTCAGATCGTTGGCGTTGTGATGCAGGCGAACCTCGGTGGCCGTGCAGAAAATCAGGGCTACTTTGTTCCGCCCAGCGTGATCAAGCATGTCCTGCAGGATGCCGAAGACGGTACTCACGACG
The DNA here is from genome assembly GCA_026192395.1 of Proteobacteria bacterium 005FR1. Taxonomy (GTDB): domain Bacteria; phylum Pseudomonadota; class Gammaproteobacteria; order Pseudomonadales; family Cellvibrionaceae; genus WACF01. The sequence continues at coordinate 2,940,038 of WACF01000001.1, read as the reverse complement.
GTGTGCCCGATCTGGGATTCCGCACGCAGAAACTGGAAAGCCCGGCCATGAGGCAGGCCTTTTCAGTAGCACCGAATGAAGGCGGGGTGTTGGTGACCAAGATCTTCAAGCACACCGCAGCCGAGTCGGTGCTGCAAACCAACGACGTCCTGCTGGAGATCGACGGCTACCAGATCGCCGACGATGGCTCCATCCAGGTGGACGACGACATGCGCACTGATTTCAAATACGCAGTGGATCAGCGCCACGTCGGTGACAAAATCAAAGCGGTAATTTCCCGCAACGGCGTCAAGCAAGAGGTTGAACTCACTGCGACCAAGCGTTTCGCCAATTACAGCCTGGTGCAGCGCGAGCAGTTCGATCAGCTCCCCGAATACTACATCTACGGCGGCGTGGTGTTTGTGCCGCTGAACATGAACCTGATCAAACGTTGGGGCGGCGACTGGCACAAACGTGCGCCAACTGAATTCCTCCATGCGCGCAATCGCTGGGCGTCGGATGAGAAGCGTGAGATTGTGGTTGCGCTGAAAGTGTTGGCCTCGGATGTAAACCTCGGCTACCACGACTGGAAAAACTGGCTCGTGGACTCCGTCAACGGCACGCCCATTCGCGACTTCAAGCACTTCGTGCAACTGGTGCATGGTGCCGAAGGCTCGCACCTGGTGCTGAAGGACGAAGACGGCTACCAGATGGTGATCGACAATGCGAAGGCCCAGGAATCAGAGCAGGAGATCCTGGCCATGTACCAGATCCCCAGCCCGCATTCAGTGGCCCTGCTCGACGACTTGCAGCTGAACAAGCCGAAGCACATGGAGGAGCCGCAGCCCAAGGCGCAACCGGCCAAACACCTGCCGGTGAAGAATCCGATGCAAGGAGCACCCGTTAACAGCACGGTTATCGATGGTCCGGCGATCAGCCCGGCCAAGAGTGGCGAAGCAGCGGCAGCCGCCGCAGTCAGCCAACGATGAGGACCTCGGTCGTTTTCGCCACGGGTCTGGCGGGACTGTTCATCGCAGTCGCCGCCTCAGCGGACATCTACCGCTGGACCGACGAAAACGGCCGGGTTCACTTCAGTGACAAGCCTCCGCGTGACCGGGAGGCTGAAAACATCAGCGAACGCACCCGCTCAGTGAACGTGGATACCAGTAGCGGCGAGCGGGAGAAGCTGAACGAGCTTTTCGCTCCGGAAAGCCCTGAGGAGAAGCGCCTTCGCCAACAGCGCGAAGTCCAACGGACTGCTCAGGCGGAAAAACAGCGCCTGGTATGCGAGAAAGCGCAGCGCGAGCTGCGCTTCTTCAAGGAAGAGCGTTTTTACTGGGTCGACGAAAGCGGCAACTCAAAGAATGCCTCCGAGCAGGAACGCCAGCAGATGATCGAGCAACTCTCAACGGCGATTCAGCGACACTGCTCTTGATGTTCTTCCTTTTCCCTGAATCCTGCCTTTTCGCCCCTCGCTCGCAGCGATAACACAGCAAAATGCCGGACATTGTGACCGCTTATACGCAGTACAGCCCCCGCCACTCGCCGCCGCACCGCAATAGCACTCCTTGACATCCGCGCACTGCGGTCGCCTCACGATATTTTTTTTGCCATAATGCCGCCCTTTCAGCCTGGCCCTACCTGATGCTGGTGCTTCTGTCCCCGTTTGGGATACGCAAGAAGCTGCTCAGGCAAATGCCGGGGCCTGGCGACACTGGAACAATGGGACTTCTGCAATGACAGAATCGGCGATGACAGAACTTGAAGAAGGCGGCGCAGTTACTTACAACAACCTGTGCCCGGCGGAATTGATTGAATTTGCGCTGCAGCGCTATGAGGGCTCGCTGTCGCATACCGGGGCACTGGTCACAGTCACCGGCAAGCGCACCGGTCGCTCACCGGCGGATCGATTCATCGTCAAGGAGCCTTCGACCGCGGAGAGCATCGACTGGGGCAACGTCAACCGTCCCTTCCCGGAGGACAAGTTCAACGCACTCTGGGATGCGGTGGAAGCTCATATCTCCCAGGTTGACCGCTTTGTCTCCCAGCTCCACGTCGCCGCAGATCCTGATCATTACATTCCGGTGAAAGTCACCACCGAAACCGCCTGGCACTCGCTGTTCGCCAATAACATGTTCATCCGCCCCGAGAAGTACAACCCAAAGGGCAAGGGTGAGTGGCGAATCCTTCACGCCGCCAATTTCGTCTGCGATCCCGAAGTACACGGTACCAATTCCGAAGGCGCGGTCATCATCAACTTCGCACAGCGCAAGGTATTGCTGGCGGGGATGAAGTACGCCGGCGAAATGAAAAAATCCATGTTCTCCGTGCAGAATTTCCTGCTGCCGGAAAAAGACGTGATGCCCATGCACTGCTCCGCCAACGTGGGCAAGGACGGCGACACCTGCCTGTTCTTCGGCCTATCCGGCACCGGCAAAACAACTCTGTCCGCCGACCCCGAGCGTTATCTTATCGGCGATGACGAACACGGCTGGGCCAAGGGCGCGGTGTTCAATATGGAAGGCGGCTGCTACGCCAAGACCATCAACCTGAGCCGCAAAAACGAACCGGTGATCTGGGATGCGATCCGCTTCGGCGCTATCGTCGAAAACGTAGTGCAGGATCCGGAAAACCGCGTACCCGACTACGACGACACTTCCCTGACCGAAAACGGCCGCTGCTCTTACCCGCTCACTCACGTAGAGATGCGGGTGGAAGAGAACCGCGCGGGCGAGCCCAAGAACATCGTCTTTCTCACCTGCGACGTTTCCGGTGTGCTGCCTCCGGTAGCCATCCTGAGCAAAGAAGCGGCGGCCTATCACTTCCTGTCCGGCTACACCGCTCGCGTAGGCTCTACCGAGCTGGGCGCGGAAGCGGGTATCCATCCGACCTTCTCCACCTGTTTCGGCGCTCCCTTCATGCCGCGACCGGCCCGCGAGTACGCGGACCTGCTGATGAAGCGCATCGATGACTTCGGTTCCAAGGTCTATCTGGTCAACACCGGCTGGACCGGTGGCTCCGGCGGTCCCGGCGGCAGCGGTTCGCGCTTCCCGATTCCGGTCACCCGTGCAGTTATCGCTGCTATCCAGAGCGGTGCGTTGGAAGGTGTGCAAACCGAGCAGCTGGAAGCGATGAACCTGAGCATTCCCACCGCTGTACCTGGCGTGGACGATAAGTACCTCAACCCGCGCAACGCCTGGGCCGATAAAGCGGCTTATGACGAGCAGGCCAAGAAGCTGGCCGGGCTGTTTGCCGAGAACATCAAGAAGTTCGAGGTGAGCGAGGAGATTGCCAAGGCCGGGCCGAAGGCCTAAACCTGGCTTCGAGTCGAAAAAGACCCGCGTTTTTCGCGGGTTTTTTTTGCGCGCTGGTTGGCTCTGGGTGCCTCAATCCGTTTGAAGGAGGGGGAGCGCTTTTCAAAAGCGCACACCCCCGGAACCCGACGAGCTTAGTGGCACCGCGCCTTTCAACTGCTGCAGCAGCCGGCATGCCGGCACTGCCTCCCTCGACCACAAAAATTCTTTCCATACCCGCAATTCCCAACTAAGCTGCGCGTTTTTCCGGCAGATTATTGAGGTGCCCGCGCAGGATGGAGAAATTGGACGAATTTATCGATTTGCTGAAAGTTCTGATTCGGGAGCCGAGTGTGACCGGAGCGGAGCATTCGTTTTTTCGCGTCCTGCAGAGGGAACTTGAAGAGCGCGGCGCCAAGGTCACCTGGTATGAAGGTCTGCTGGTTGCCCAGGGCGATAAACCGAATTCGGCCCACTTCTCTGCCCACATCGATCGCCACGGTTTGATCTGTACCGGGCCTAACGAATTTCAATATGCCGCCTTCGTGGCAGGCGCCCGCTCGGACTTGCTGGGCAACTCAGTGTCCGAAGAATTGATGCGCAAGATCGTCGACCGCTTTCCGGCAACACCGGTGTTAGCCTACGAGCCCTGGTCCGGCGCCTATCGCGGCAAGGGAATGATTCGCCGCGCCTACATTTGCGAGTATCGCAACAACCTGATCTTCGAAGTGGAGGATCTGGAGCATCTGGTAGCCGGCACGCCAGTGGCCTTCGCCGACAAGCTTGAAGTGCATGGCGAGATGATTTCCAGTCAGCTGGACAATGTCCTGACTGCGGCCATTCTGGTTCACCTTTTCAGTCTCGGCTATCAGGGGACGGCGTTTTTCACTGCCCAGGAAGAAGCCGGCAAAAGCTGGCGCTATCTGCTGGAGTGGTTCCGGCGCTTTGGCGGTTCCACCAATGAGTTGATCGTAGTGGATACCAGCCCCTATCCGGATCGTGAAACCGCTGACAAACAACTGGTTGTACTGCGCCAGAGCGACGCCAACGCGGCATTCAGCCCGGCGATCACGGAAAAGCTACAGGCCCTTTGCGAATCGATGGGGATCAGCTATTCCTACAAGGATGCTTATATCCGGGAAAAGAACAAGGAAGCAGTCGCGCAAGGAAAATCGCCGCAGTCACTGGGCAGTACCGAGATGGGGCGTATCATTGCCGCCTCGAACGGTCTTGTGCTGGGAACCACCTTGCAGATTCCAACCACCGGCTATCACACCATGGAAGAATGCGCGACGCTCGCGTCATGCGAAGCCTTCATCAAGCTGCTGTGCAAAGTGGCTGAGGTTTATTGAGCCCCACCAGATCCCTTGCCGGAGCCGTCGACCGAATCATCGATCACGCCGTTACTGAAAACAGAGCCGTCGCTGCAATCGTAGATCGACGCGGGGCTATTGACGATGCTGCATACGCAGGTCGGCGCCGGCACATCGCCCCACTCGCAGGTCGCGGCGCTTGCCGGTATCGCGGTCGTTGGCAGCTTAACTACCAACCCACTCAACGCTGAATTCTCCGCGTCCGGTTTCCTGCGCAACGATCATCAGCAGCTGACCAATCTCCTGGGGAGCGCCGGGTTTAAGAGCGATATTGCCGCGGATGTCGTAGGCGCCTGCCAGGGTGAATTGAGAATCCAGATCCAGCTTCAACGGCCCTTCGATGTCAAAGACCTTGGCCGCGAGCCCGCCCTGTCCGTTCTGGCTCAGGTCAAAGGCAATGGTACCCAGCGGCACCCAGGTCTGGCTGTTGTGGTAAAAGGCATTGCTCCAACTGCCGCTGCCCTGCAATTGCCGAATCTGATTGTCGGCGAACACCAGGCGTTTGACCTGCGCATCCACGTGACCGCGTACCCGCACCGGTGCCCAGACTTCAGCAATACCCGCTGGCAGATTAAGCTGAGTGTCCTTCAGCGTGAGCGCTCCGCCCAGCCCCCCACAGGCAGTGCCGGCGGTCGTCTGGCTACCGAGTTCGGTGCTGAAATCCGCGCAGGGGGACAGAGAGAGGAGGGACCAGGGGTCCAGCTCCCACTCGAGCTCCCCCAGCGAGTAGTAGGCGCCGCCATAGGGCACCACCACGTTGGCCACCCGGCCATCCCAGATCGTCCCGGTCACGCCGTCCATTTGCACGGGAAGACCTGCCATTGCCAGGCCCCACTGAGCGGGAGTTGCGCGGATCACCAGGCCCAGCCAGATGAGCAGAGGCAGGCCGACCCAGAAAATGGTTTTGGTGGTTTTTTTCATCATTAGCTCTTGCTGACGCGAACGGTGGCCATCACCTGCCCCGGCTTGTTGGCCGCGATCAGGGAAAGGTATTCAATCTGAATCTGATGGTTGTATTCCAGATCGTGCAGCCACTGCAAGACGTTGGTGAGGTCGGCATTGTCAAAACGCACGGCGGCGGTCTGGCCGTCCGCACTCGGGTCCATGGAGGTAGCACGCAGGCCGATACTGCTGGTGGTTCTGTCCACCAGATTGGCGATGCTCACCTGCTGGCTGCGAGGCTTGCTTGCCGCGGTGTTCTGCTGGTGCTGCAGATTGGCCGCCAGCGTTTTTACTCGCGCGAGAGAAGCCGCGGTGGCAGCCTGCCGGTTTTGGGCATTCGCGGCAGCGCTGCTGAGCGGCTTGAGAGCGAGCATCCAAAGTAGAAAGGCGGTCACAAAGACTGCGCAAACGGCAATCGCAATCTGGTCGCGTCGGGTCTGTTGATAAAACCAGTTCATTGGCCCGCCCTCGTGATGGTCATGTTGGCCTGCTGGCGATCGCCCGCGCGGCTCATGTTTTGCGGAACAGCGTTGAAGCCTTTCTGGTTGATGGCGTTACTCAAATTCAGGATATCGCTGTTGGACTTGGCTTCGAGGGTGACTTGCATTTCATCCCGCTGATCGTTGTAGGTGAGGCGCCGCACGGTCACATCTTTGTCCTCCGCGATCAGCGGAGCCACCGTGGCGAGCATTTGCACCACGCTGCTGCCGCCGCTTTCGCCCTTGAACTCAGCGAGTTTGCTGCGCAGCTGCTGCTCGGGATTGGCGATCGCTCCCTGGGGAACGACTTGTCGGAATACCGAGTTCATCTGCTCCCGCAGCTGGTCGGTTTCAGCGCTGTAAACCTGGATCTGGGCTACGCTCACGCCGATGTAGCCCACCAGCGCGACCGCCGCCACCGCCGCCACACTGCGCCACTCCCGCCACCACTTGGCAATCGGAAACTGCCGGGCGAAGTCGCCCTGACGCAGGTCGAGGGAGTCATACTTGTCGAGCGCCAGACCGTCCCAACGGTCGGTCAGTTGAACGTCGATATCCAGTTCTGTGAGTTTGTCCTGCACAGCCAGCGGCAGCGCTTCGTAAAGTGCGTCCAGGTGTTCCTGATCGTCCGCCATCAGCAGCAGGCGTTCGGGGAGAGCCGAAGTCGTTGCCAAGGAGGCCAGGGCGGGCTTGGCCATCACGGGCTCCACCGCAAAGGCGAGCCCGGGGCCGTAGTGCACTTGCAGTTCGTCGTCGAGTCGCACGCTCCAGCCGCTTTCCGGGCGCGGCAACAGAAGTGGTTCCGGCAGGCAGTGGCTGACGTCGAAGCCGAGCGCTTCCAGGTCGCTGATTTGCTCGGCCAGCCACTCGCGATTTACGTAGGCGGTGGGCACTTCGTCGACGCCGGGCTGGCCGATGGCGAAATGCAGATCCTCCAGCTCCGTGGTGACGTCTTCTTCCAGTTCAAAGGGAACCAGTTTGGTTAGGTGGCGACGCTCGCGGGGGTTGTAGGGCACCTGCTGGGTGACCACTTCAGTGCCGGACAGCAGCAGGCAGACCTCCAGGTTTTCACCCGTAAGCGCTTGCCGCATTTCTTCGCCGGTGCCTTGCCGGGCGGAGCCCAGCCACTGGCCATCGCGGGAGCAGGGCCGCCAGCGATAGGTGGCCAGGCCTTCGTCGTCGCGGCGAAGCTGTTTGATGACGGCTTGCACCGCCAAGGGCTTGTAACTAACTGCGGACACTTGATGCCTCGTCTGTTTCGGGAGTCGAAAGTTGGCAGCAGGGAGTCGGTACTTGTCTAACTTTCGACCGACTTTCCATTGCCCATTTTCCACTCACCCTTAGTAACTTGTATAACGTCGCTGGACGGTACTGACTTTCTCGTCTTCCCGGTGCAGGTAACTGGTCAGAAACCGCACCTGCTCGCCAACTGAAGCCGTTGCGTGAAGGATGAAGTAACTGCTCTCAGTCCCGAAGCCCGCGTTGGTCGACACGGCGTTGGGGGCCAAATTGGTCACCACGGGACTGCTGAAGAAATCGCTGACGGTTTCATATTGCTGCAACTGTCGGTCTTCCAGCAAATCGGCAAGCGCCCGTTCATCGAGCGGTCGCAAGTCGTCTTCGTTGTTGATGGTGCGCAGCAAAGGGGGCAGCGCGGTATTCACGTTCATGGTTGCATCTTTCGGCAGCACCACCAGCAAGGGTTCAAGCAGGCGGTACAATTCCGGTGTCATATGCGCCACCAGCCGCAGCTCACTGACGCTGTTAAAGAGCTGGTTTGCCGGTTCGTAGGGCGGCTGGGCGCGGCTGTAGTGCAGCGATTCAGCGCCGCCAAAACCGAAGGGCTCGTCGTCATCATCGATCCAATCAATTACCGCTTCGGTGATCTCGATGGCCTGATCCGGCGTCAGCGGATAGTCCTCGAAGGTTTGCAGCAGGCGAATGAAACGCCGCTGCTGCGGTGTAAACCGCGCCGCCTGGTCCCCGGCGGGATTGTTTTCGGCGCTTACCTTGTCAACCAGGCTGTTCAGGTTGAATCGTCCGTGGGCGTCTTCCAGGTGCGCTTCGAGCATCCCGTGATCGGTCGGAAAGGGCGGAATTGTCTGCGCCCACTGCTCGGTCAGGTTGTCGCTCTCGGTGTTCTTCGCATCCTCCTGGAGGACCACGCCAGCCAGGGTTTCAGCGCCGAGCAGATAGTTCTGCGCCTGTGCACCGTACGAGCGATACTCGACCCGCGACAGGTTCAGTGAAAACGTATAGGCGAACTGCACCGCCAGTGCCGAAACGATGGCGACGATCAATAAAGCCAGCACCAGTACGGCGCCACACTCAGACCCCCGGGAGCGAGATGATGCGTTGTACATCGCCTACCTCCTCGAGAGTCAGGGTGATTTCCACCGCTGCCGGCAGCGTTCGGCCGGTAGCGGTTTGCGCATTCGTGCCCTGCGGCGGCCATACCTCTTGCCAGGACTCCGTGCTCACCTGCTTTGCGCTGAAGGGCAGAAACCGGATGCGAATCGCCTTCAGGTCTTCGATCAGCAAGCGTTGTCCCGCCGGCTCCACGTCCAGGGGCTGATTGCGCTCGGGCCAGTAATCCCGCCACAGCTGACCATCCAACCAGCGGTAGCCCACCCGCTGCAAGTCGCTGCGTTGCTGCTGCAGCGGATTGGCCCAGCCATCGCGGGCGAAGCGCAACACGTAATCCCCGAGCAGAAAATTCGCTCCGCGATTGCTGCTGTTGCCGCCCATGAAGGCGGGCGCCGCCTGAGTGCTGCCCAGACCAGCGGCGGTGCTGGGCAGTTCGCGATCCACCACGTGGTGCAGGTCGGTAGCCAGCAACTGAAAAACGGTTTCCAGCTGATTGACGGTCACCAGCGCTTCATCACTGCTGTCTTTGGCCGTCACCGCGCTACTCAGAAAGCCATAGGCGAGAGTGGCGATCAGCAGCGAAATGGCGACTGCGATCATCACCTCGATCAGGGTGAAGCCCCTTTGGCGATCTGCGTTCCGACTCTTCAAATGCATGCCTCGGGTTAGTTCCCGTTTCCGCCCGGAGCGGATTGTTTCGAGTGTTCTTTGAGAAAGCCCACCAGCTCCACCAGGGACTCGTCGGGTTCGGTGCCGACGGTCACAGTCTGCCGCCACATATTGGGCAGCTCAGTTTGCTCCGAGACAGCTTTCCAGTACCAGGTGCGCTCGGCCATTTCCGCCTGGCCGCTGGCTTCGCCCTGGAGCATCTGCTCGCTGAGGGCATAGGACAGCCGTATGCTTTCCAATTGGTTTTGCGCCACCCATTGCGCGTAGGAGCGATCGCGCAGTGCCGCTGTGCCGTCCGCCTGGGTGGCGATCTGCGATAGCAGCGCGGGCAGAGCGATACCTACCACCAGCAGAGCAACCATCACTTCCACCAGGGTAAATCCCGCATTGCCTTTGCGGCGTTCAGCTTGTGCAAGTAGTCGAGTCATAGCGTGCTACCGTGCCGTTGTCAGCAGGGCCTCTTCTTCGTCGAGCATTTCCACCGCACCGGTGCGCTGACTTGTGAGGACCTGTTGCCGGTCAACTTCTTCAGCGTCGAACAGCGTCAGGTAAAAAGAGGTGATCTCCCCACCGGGATAGAAGACGATGCTGGGCAAGGGGAGTTGCTGCTGATCTTCGTCCGCTCCACTGCCCCGCGTCTGGTTTTCCCGAGCAGCTGCGTTCTCAACGGCGAGCAAATCGACTTCCTGCCCTTCCACTTGGAGCGACACCTCAACATGAGCAGGAAGAGATTGCGAACTCAGGGGCTCTTCGGCGGGAAACCATTGTCCAGCTCTATAGAGCTGCCATTGATAACGCCAGCTGGGCTCCATGTCCGCAACGTCCGCCGAAGCCGCCGGCGGAATCAGCCGCAGGCCCACCGGCTCTCCGGTCAGCACCGCGCGCTCTTCCGCCAGCCTGGCGAACTCGACCAGGCGCTCGGCCGCTTCTTGCAGCTGGTCGTCCGGGTCGCCGCCGAAATTCACCGACAGCGAGACGGCACCGAACATCAGGCCGATGATGAACATGACCACCAGCAGCTCGATCAGGCTGAATCCCTTGACGCACTTGCGCATGGCCACAATCTTCTCAGCCGCAAATCGAAACGGCTTTATTCCTGACTGGCGAGGACTTCGTCCAGCGTTTGCCAGTTGCCGAGATCGGCATTCTGGCCGTCGCCACCCGGCACACCATCCGCACCCAGGGTGTAGATATCCACCTGGCCGTGTTCACCCGGACTCAGATAGAGATAGGGATTGCCCCAGGGATCGGTGGGCACGCGCTCCACGTACTGCTTCCACTTCTTCGGCACCGGGTCGAGAGTCGGTCTTTCAACCAGGGCCTGCAGGCCCTGTTCGCTGGTGGGATAAACGTAGTTATCCAGCTTATAAATCTGCAGGGCGGACTTGATCCGATCAAAATCCGCAAACACAGTTCGGGTGCGGGCAACGTCCGCTTCGCCGATGAACTGGGGTGCGACGATACCCATCAGAAGGCCGAGAATGACCAGCACGACGAGCAATTCGATCAAGCTGAAGCCTTTCTCCTTTTTACGATTTTTAGTCGAGATTAATCGCATACGTTCTCCTACGCCCAAAGCGCGTTATACCAGTTGGTTGATATCGAAAATGGGCATCAATATCGCCAACACAATCAGGGTCACGATGACCCCCATGAATACTACGGTGAATGGCTCCAGCAAGCCGAGCGTGGTGCCGAGCATCATTTCCAGTTCCCGCTCCTGGTTGCGGGCGGCGTGGTTTAGCTGTTCGGACAAGGTGCCGTTGGCCTCGCCGCTGGCCACCATTTGCACCAACAAGGGCGGAAACACCTTGGCCCGCTCCAGGGCGCGAGCCAGGCTGCTGCCTTCCTGCACGGCCAGGGCCACTTCCTGGCTGCTGGCCCGCAACACGTGGTTGCCGAGCACCTGTCCGGCGATCTTCAGCGCTTCCAGCAGAGGCACGCCACTTGATAGCAGAATGGCCAGCGTCGCTGAGAACCGGGCGCTGTCGGCCTCGATCAACACATCTTTGATTACCGGTACGCGCAACAGGAAGCGGTGCCATCGCATCCGGTTTTTGTCATCACGCAGCCATACCTTGAAACCCACTGCGGCAAGGATGATCGCTACCAGCGTGGCGAACCCCCACCAGGAGCTGACGAAGTCGCTCGTGGCGATCAGAATCTTGGTCAGCGCCGGCAGTTCGCGATCCGAATTCTGAAAAATGGCGATAAGGTCCGGAACCACGAAAGCCATCAGGATGCCGATTACGCTGACGCTGACGCCCAGCAGCACCAGCGGGTACACCATCGCCATCTGCAGTTTTTGTCGGGTGTGCTGGCTCGATTCGGTGTAGTCCGCCAAACGCTCGAGCACCTGTCCCAGAAAGCCGGCGCTTTCCCCGGCGCGGACCATGGCGCGGTACATGTGATCGAAAGCCTTCGGATGCTCCGCCAGCGCCTGTGCCAGGCTGCGGCCTTCCACCACCCGGGAGCGCACCTGCAACAGCATGCCCTTGATGCTTTCGCGGCGGTTTTGCCGCGCCGCCACCTGCAAAGCTTCGTCGAGCGGCAGACCGGATTGCACCAGCGAGGCCAACTGACGGGTGATCAGGGACAAGTCCTTGCTGCTCAGTCGCCTTGAACGGCTGAACAGACCCTGATTCCCCGCCGCTTCGGCGGCCGCTTCCCGATCCGCCACGCTGCGAACCATCAGCGGTTTCAATTTCTGAGCGCGCAGCTGAACGCGGACCTGCCGTTCCGAGTCTCCCTCGAGTACGCCTTTAATGGTTTTACCCGCCGGGTTCAGCGCGCGATAACTGAATGCTGCCATTTATTTTATCTATCTGATCTATTTGCCGTTTAGGCAGTAGCGGTCACCCGCAAAACTTCTTCGATACTGGTCTGTCCGGCCAACACCCGCTCGCGTCCGTCCTGATCGATGGACGTGCTGCTCTTGCGGGCGTGATTAAGCATCACCTGCTCGCCGGCGGACTCGTGAATCAACTGACGGAGGGTGTCGTCGATTTCGATCAATTCGTAGATCGCACTTCGACCACGGTAGCCGCTATGGTTGCACTTGTCGCAGCCCTTGGGGTGAAAAAGTCGGGCATCGGCGGGCAGCTTGAAGCGCTCCTGTTCCGCCGGCGTCGGCGAGTAGGGCTCCTTGCAATCGTCACAAAGCACACGCACCAGGCGCTGGGCCATGACCACCTCGATACTCGACGAGAGCAGGAAAGGCTCTACCCCCATGTCCTGCAATCGGGTAATGGCACCGATGGCGGTGTTGGTGTGCAGCGTCGAGAGCACCAGGTGACCGGTCAAACTCGCCTGTACCGCAATGGACGCTGTTTCACTGTCTCGAATCTCACCCACCATCACCACGTCCGGGTCCTGGCGCAGGATTGCGCGCAAACCGCGAGCGAAAGTCATGTCCACTTTCGCGTTGACTTGTGTCTGGCCTACGCCAGGAAGCAAGTATTCGATGGGATCCTCAATAGTGAGGATGTTGCGGCTGCGGTCGTTGATGTGACTCAGACCCGCATACAAGGTAGTGGTCTTACCAGAGCCCGTAGGACCGGTGACCAGAATGATGCCGTGTGGCTTGCGCAACGCACGCTGGAAGCGCTCATGCACTTTCGGCGGCATGTTCAACTGCTCGAGGCGGAGCTGTCCCGCGGCCTGATCCAGCAGTCGCAAAACCACCCGCTCGCCATGAGCTGAGGGGATAGTCGATACCCGGATGTCCACCGCATGACCCGCGAGCTTGACGGTGATTCGACCGTCCTGAGGCAAACGTTTCTCGGCGATGTCCAGTCGCGCCATCACTTTCAGACGCGATACCAGCACCGGAGCGAGCTCGGGCTTGGGTGACAGGACTTCGTTCAGAACGCCGTCCACCCGGAAGCGCACGGCCACGCGATCTTCGAACGGCTCAAGGTGAACATCGGAGGCTTTTTCCCGTACCGCTTGTGACAGGATGGCGTTGATCAGCCGGATCACCGGCGCATCGTCTTCACCAGACAGCAGATCGCTGTTCTCTGGAATTTCATCGGCCAAGCTGGAAAGATCGAACTCCGCGCCGATTTCATCAACCGCGCGTTGCGCTGCGCCTTCACTGCTCTGATAGAGCTGCGTGAGCTTCTTCTGAAATTCCTGATCGGAAATTTCCGCGAGCTCGAACGGTTTGCCGAGAAAGCGACGCAGCTCGAGGATTACCGGCAGCGCAAGGCCCGGCTTGTGCAGAAGACGCCCGTCTTCCAGCAGCACGCCGTGGCCAGATGCATAGCCGTAGGGTAGTCGTAGGGCTTCGGTCACTGAGCCGATTCCTCCGCTTCATTAATCTTTATGCCTTCGATAATCACCGGCTCGTCCTCGTCCGCATCCTCTTTCTCGCGCTCTTCTTCACGCATTTTGGGTAGCGGCTGAACGGACTCCCATTCGGGCAGAAGCGGCAGTGTACTGTCGCCCGTCAACAAGCCTTTGAGCTTGCGCTGTTCGATTTGCCGCTCGCGAATGGTGTTGTACTTGAGCGCAGTCGCCCCGCGCAGTTCTGCGTCATCGCGCAGAATCGTGGGCCGTATGAAGACCAACAGATTGGTTTTTTGGACCGAGGTGGACTGAGAGCGGAACAGATGTCCGAGCACAGGGATGCTACCCAACAGCGGCACCCGGGTTTCGGTTTGCAGGACGTTGTCGCGAATCAGACCACCGAGAACGACGGTTTCTCCATCGGCGACTATCACGCGCGTTTCGATTTCCCGCTCATTGGTGATCAAATCCACCGCGCCGGCTTTCTGCGAAATACTGGAGATTTCCTGTTTGATGTCCAGCGCCACCTTATTGCCGCTGTTCACATGGGGAACCACTTCCAGAGTCGTACCCACGTTTTCACGGTTGATGGTCTGGAAAGGATTCACCTGACCGCCTTCGCCTCCAACGCCAGTAAACGAACCTGTCACAAAGGGCACGCTTTCACCCACCGTGATGCGCGCGGGCGTATTGTCGGTGGTGAGCAGGTTGGGCGTGGACAGGATGTTAGCTTCGGTAGTCGCCTGCAGTGCGTCGATCAGCGCGAGGAAGTCGCCACCTTCTTTCAAACGGCCGACTCCGAGCGTCGTGCCCGCCACACTTGCCAGCGCTGCTGCCAGACCTGTCAGCGCATCTTCATCATCGTCTTCCAGCGCGCTTTCGGCGATGGCGCCGATGGCCACCGGATCAGTGCCGGGATTGAAGTTGCCGGCAAAACCGCCGTTGTCGTCACGGAACAGCCACTGGATACCCAGGTTCTTGCCGACGTCGCCGGTGATTTCCACGATGATCGCTTCCACCAATACCTGCGCTCGCTGGATATCGAGCCGATCGATGATGCCTTCCAGTGCGTTCACCGTGTCGATGTCCGCGGTGATGATCAGTGAGTTGGTTTCTTCATCCGCGACAATGGCTGCATCACCCGCCTGCTGCGCAGTGGGCTGCTCGGGGCTCAACTGCGCCATGTTTTGCACAACGCTGGTGAGCACTTTGGCGACGTTGGCCGCGTTGGCGTACTGCAGATAGATCACCCGGGAGTTACCGGTCTGCGGCTGCGGCATGTCCAGGCGGCCGATGAGCTCCTTGATGCGCTGGCGCTGGCGCTGTTCACCAGTGACCAGTACGGAGTTAGTGCGCTTATCGGCCACCAGCTGCAACTGGGTACTGCTTGCGCCCTGGCCCGCGGCAGCATCGTCTCGGACGATTTCGCGCAGCATGCGCACCATTTCCTCGGCTTCGGCGTATTCGAGATTGACGAGTTCGGTCTCCGGCGTCGCTGCCTGATCGATGCGCTCCACCAGTTGGCGGATACGTTCGATATTGGCCTGGGTGTCCACCACGATCAGCACGTTGCTGGGCGGGTAGGCAGTCATTTGCGCGTTACCAGTGGAGACCAGCGGACGAATAGCCGGCAGCACCTGGGCGGCCGCCACATTGTTCAGCTGAATGACGTCGGTGACGTAGTTGTTGGGACCGACCCGCCCGCTGGCAAAGGGCAGGGATTCGGAGCGAACCTGATTGGTGGGGACGATGGTGAGCACGCCATCGGCCCGCTCGACTGCAGTGAATCCATTCACGTCCAAGGCACGCAGGAAGATATCGTAGTAGGTCTCCTCGTCAACCGGCCGGTCGGTCATCACCGTTATCTGGCCTTTCACCCGAGGGTCCACAACGATGGTCTTGCCGGTGGCGTCCTGAACCGCACGGATCACTTCCATGATGTCCGTGTTGTTGAAGTTGGGAGTCCAGGTCTGCGCCTGCCCCTGAGCTGGCTGAGCCTGTGGCTGATTTTGATCTTGTGCTTGGGCCAGTACAGGGCCGTAGACAGAGGAAAATACCGCCAGCAGCAGTAAGCGTTGCCAATACTTCATTTTATTGCCCAGTCAAAGAAGTGTTTAGTCCGTTATTGTCGAATTCGAGCAGTCTCTTTCTGCGGCTTCATACCGCAGCGCCCATTCTCATGTGGTCGCGAGCTAAATAGCTAGCGGTCGAGCGCAACGTCGACCGTGATCGTCGAGCCATCGCGAAGTATTTCCAGCGTGGCGCGGCTTTCCTGGCCCAGCGAACGATAGACTTCCATCGCCCGGCTGGTGTCATTAAGACCGATGTTGTTCACTGCCGTAACTACGTCGTTGGGCTGCAGTCCGAGCTGGTCGAAAAGCTCGCGATCACCCTTGGGCCGAATGCGGAAGCCGATCAGCTGACCGCCCTCGCGGTACATGCTGACGTTGAGCACATCGGTCACCATCTTGACCTGGTCCTCGGTAGGATACTGCTGATCGCCCTCGGGCAACACCGCGTCGACCAGCTGCCGAGCCTCGTTGCCGGCTTCGCCATCGACAGCCTGCGGGCGGGCTTCGGGAGCGGGACGCGCTACCGCGCGTGTCGGTGCGGCCGCTCGCGAGGAATACTGCTGGTTGGATCCAGTGCCTTTCTTTCCATACAGCCAGAGCGTTTCGTAGCGGCCGTTATTGTCGAGGATGACCCGGTCGACCAGCACTTTTGCCAGCTTGACTCCGCGGGGACCGATATCAAGTTCTTCGCCGGGCCGAAAACCCGCCTGCTTGCCCCCGTCGCCAATGATCGCCTTGGCCTGCTGAGGATCACTGCTGGGAACGGCCCCGTGCAGCGTCAGACTCAGGCTGGTTTCGACCGCCTCCTGCTCGATGCCAGGCAGTTTCGCGACCACCGGCTGCTCCTCCGCGGAGCCCTCGCCGAACAATGAAAGCTCTTTCAGAGCGGCGATATCGACGCGCTGAGCGGTCGAGTCAGCAGCCTGATCGGCAAAGGCAGTGTTGCTGGGAAGGGTGAGCGGAGGCTCTGGAAGATTTGGTTCCGGCATTACCAGCCAGAACAACTGAGAAAAGCTGTAGCAGAGCCATAGGACCAGCACGGCCAGGCAGCTGCGGCGCCATACGCGAACCGGTATTTGTCTGAATTTGCCAACAATATGCTCAAGCCGATAAAGGGTATTTTGAGCGATACCACTGGCGACCACCCCGTTTGTCGCCATCGTCTTAATCTCCAAACGTCTATTTCTTAAATCTTGCCGACTTGGCGGTGCAGGCCGCGGCAAGGGATCCAACATGTCAGTTGCCAGAGCCTGATCACAATTTAGACAAAACTCCGCGCCCCGGATTTTAGGCACTCGCTGAGCTTCTGGCTATAGCAGCAGGTACAAAGACGCCAGTAACAACGCGCTTGCTGTCGCGCCGATTCTCTTCCCGGTGCTTCTGCGCGCCAACCGCGGCCGCGGCCGGCGATTCGAGCCGCTTGATTCCGAGCTGAGGGGGTCAGTCCAGACTGGACCAGGGGTCAATCGCGCTCGGCCTAGACTGCCCTTTTTACTACAAGAATGTTACAACAATCTTGCGCACGGCATTCCGGGCGGGTGACCGGGGATTCAAGACTACCGATCGCGCCGGTTTAGCGGTACACTGCCGCGGCCTCAGACCAAATGCAGATTGGGTAGTTCAAACACAGCTAGCAGTATCTATGAACGAGATTTTTTTACTGCAAAACCAGGACAAGCTTTTTCTCAACAAGCAGAATGAATGGGTGGACGGCCGCGATCTGGGTTCCCTTTATAAGACCCGCCACAAGGACGAAGCACTCAACCAACTCTTCGAAGTCAATGCCAAGGACTACAGCCAGCGCATCCATGTGCTGAGCTGCCCAATCAAGTCCAACGGCTTTCCCCAGATCGACCCCACCGATCTGCCGCCACCGATGGAAAAACCTTCAGCAGAGGATGAGCCCCCCGAGAATGCCTCGGCAGAAGACATCGAGAGCGACTCCAACGGGGACAGCGAACAACCCGCCCTGGCCCTCAACCGCTGGGGCCAGTAGCCGGCTGGCAAGTCCTGCCGGACAACCATTCAGGGGCGCCTCGAGATCCGCGCCCGGGCAGTCACGAGGAATATGAACTTGTCCCGACTTCAGCATCATCTGACCAGGATTCTGGCTGCCGAGCATTACGCCCACATCGGGTCGGCTACCCGCGGGCTGGAGAAGGAGAGCCTGCGGGTCACGGGGCGAGGCACGCTGGCTCAAACGTCGCATAGCCCTTTGCTTGGTTCGCCGCTGACCCACCCGCAGATCACTACCGATTTCAGCGAGTCCCTACTGGAATTTATTACCGAGCCGGCCAGCAGTGTGAATGCCATGCTGAGCCAGCTCGAAGATGTCCATCGCTTCGTCTATCAGACACTCGAGGACGAATACCTTTGGGTTAACAGCATGCCCTGCGTGCTGTCGCGGGGTGACAACATCCCGGTGGCCCGCTACGGCAGCTCCAATGTGGCGACCATGAAAACGGTCTATCGACTCGGACTGGGCCACCGTTATGGCCGTCTGATGCAGACCATCGCCGGCATTCACTACAACTTCTCGCTGCCCGACGAATTTTGGCGCTTCCTGCAGGACGCCGAGGGCAACAGCCAGGACCTTCAGTCCTTCAAAACCCAGCGCTACTTCGATCTGATTCGAAACTTCCGCCGGTATTTCTGGCTGCTGCTCTACGTCTTCGGGGCAGCGCCCGCGGTTTGCCCCACCTTCGTTCACGGCCGCAAGCACTCGCTGGTGGATCTGCACGATGACCGGGCCACGCTGCATGCTCCCTACGCCACTTCCCTGCGCATGGGAGACCTCGGCTACCAGAGCGAAGCGCAAAAAAGTCTGCGCATCGATTACAACAACCTGCCTGATTATCTCAGCGCCCTTTGCTCCGCGATCACGCGGCCGCACCCAGATTATGAGGCGATCGGTCTCAAGGACGAAGCTGGCAACTACAAGCAGCTCAACACAGGCATTCTGCAAATCGAGAATGAGTTTTACAGCACCATCCGTCCGAAGCGCACTACCAGGACGGGCGAAGCGGCGCTGCGTGCTCTGTATGACCGCGGGGTGGAGTACATCGAGGTTCGCTGCATGGATCTGGACCCTTATCAGCCTCTCGGCATCGGTCCGGAGCAAATCCACTTTTTGGATGTTTTTCTGATCTTTTGCCTGCTGGCGGACAGTCAGCCAGCGGACAGCGATGAAAATCGTCGGGTACAGGAAAACCAGCAACGCATCGTCTATCGTGGCCGCGACCCCGAGCTGCAACTGCTAAATCACCAGGAAAGCTTCCGCTTCGCTGATTGGGCGAACGAGCTAATGACACAGCTGGGCGAAGTAGCCGGCGTTCTCGATACCGTTAACGGTGGCTCCGTCCACCGGGATGCGGTCCGTCGTGAACGGGCAAAAATAGAAGATCCGGCCCTGACGCCCTCGGCGCGAATACTGTCTGAGCTGCGCGAGAGTAAGCTGACGTTCTACGAATTCGGCCTGCAACAGGCCATTCGACATTCGAACTATTTCCGCAGTGAGGCACTGGCTCCAGAAAAGCTCGCTTCCTATCAGCAAATGGCAAAGGATTCTCTCGCTGCCCAACAGCGCATCGAAAGTGAAGACAATGTGGGCTTTTCCACTTACCTCGCCGACTTCTATGCACAGTATCGCTGCTGCGCAGGTTGCTGAGGGAGCGCTGGCGATCGGGCGTGATCTCGCGAGTTGGCAGATAATCTCTGACCGTCGAGTCTGACAAGTCTACAGGGAAGCTATCGTGCCCAGTATCCGAACTACCAATCTCCTCATTGCCATCGCCTGTGCAGGCCTGATGGCATACGCGCTTTACGCCCAGGAAGTTCTCGGCCTGCAGCCTTGTCCTTTGTGCATTACCCAACGCATTTTCGTGATTCTGGTCGGCGCGATCGCGCTCATCGTCATGGCCCATGATCCCAGCGGCATCATGCGCCGGGTCTATGCCGGGCTGGGGATGGTGGCGGGGCTGGTGGGCGCCATCGTTGCCGGCCGGCATGTCTATATTCAGAACCTCCCGCCGGATCAGGTGCCTTCATGTGGCCCGGGTCTCGAGTACATGTTCAACACTTTTCCCTTCACGGAAGCTGTAGCTGTGCTGTTTCGCGGCGACGGCAACTGTGCGGTTGTGGACTGGTCCTTTCTTGGCCTGAGTATGCCGGCCTGGGTTCTTGTTGCCTTCGCTGGACTGCTGTTTGTTAACGCCTGGCAGCTAATTCGTCGCCAGTAAGGGCACCCGTCAATTTTCCTTGCCGATGCTTTTCAGATGGCCTAAGGTGGCGGTTCACCAAAACGGTCTGCTGAAAAACATCGGCCAGCTCGCACGCATTCCCGAGTCACTTGCCGACCGGCAGAGCACGATGGCTCATTAGCCGAAGTTCACGACGCACTGCTTTTTTTGCGTTTCACCGCTCGGCGCAACATGCACGGCGGGGCTGGCATGCAGGCCACACACTCACATCTGGATTCAAGCTGTACCGAGGAAATCCGCTATGCTGGAAAATTGTAAATCTGCTAAGGAACGTTGGGGTGGTGTGAGCGAGATCATCGACCGATGGCTGCAGGAGCGACAAGACATGCTGGTCCACTACTGCTCTCTTGCCACAATCGAGGAGTTCGACGAAGAAGATCCAGTGCAATGCGAAAAGGTTCAGCGACTCTGTCAGATCATGATGGATTACGTATCCGCCGGTCATTTTGAGGTCTACGGACAGCTGCTTCGGGAAGGTCAGGAATTCAACAACACCAAAGCTCTCGCCGAAGCAGATAAGCTATACGCCCAGGTGGAAAAGACTACTGACGCCGTCCTGGATTTCAACGACAAGTATCAGGAAACCGACGACCTGTCATCGCTGCCTGGAGATTTGTCGAGACTGGGAGTCCAGCTGGAAACCCGCTTCGAAGCGGAAGACGGCATGATCGCCGTACTTCACGTCGCCCATAAGAATCTGGTTGCCTGAGACCACTGCTGCCACAGATTCATCAGTACCACTGCGGTGGTGCATATCCCTTACTGACTGCCGATAATACTGCTGCCTCAAGGTGGTGCTGAGTGAATCCGTGCGCGTGCCACGGCTCGCTCGGAAGCATCCCGCTGCTGGAGGGATTGGATTTGGGAAGGTAAGGGAGCTTGCGGAACCCGAGAGGGCTCCGCAGGAAGGTAGAACTTATTGAGCGGAATTCTGCTCGGAGGCCTGTTCTTCGGCTTCCTCAACTTCCAGCAGCTCCACTTCGAAGATCAGCGTTTCGTTGGGGCCGATGACCGGTCCGCTTCCGCCCGGACCATAGGCCAGCTCCGGCGGAATGTAGAGTTCGTACTTGGAGCCTTCCTTCATATGCTGCAGACCCTCGGTCCAGCCGGGAATCACGTTCTGCAGTGGGAAGGATACCGGCTCGCCACGCTCGTAAGAGCTGTCGAACACAGTGCCGTCCACCAAGGTTCCGCGGTAGTGCACAGTTACTGTGTCTGCCGCGTCAGGCTGCGCACCTTCTCCCGCTTCGATTTGCTTGTATTGCAGACCACTGGGCAGGGTCACGACACCTTCTTTCTTGGCGTTGGCCGCCAGGAATTCCTCGCCTTTCTTGGCGTTATCAGAAGCGGCAGCTTCGCGCTTGGCCTGCTGCTCAGCCTGCATTGACTGCATCTTTTCTTCGTACTGTTGCTGGAAAGTCTCCATTGCAGTCTGCATTTCTTCCTGGCTCAGCTGCGGCTCGGCGTCGCTGTATACATCATTGATCGCCTTCGCGACCACATCGGCATCCAGCTCAATCTGCTGGGACTTGAATTGCTGGCCGATGTTGTAGCCGAACACGTAGCTGACCTGCTCGTTGAGGCTTTCCAGCTTGGCCGAATCACCGGCAGCTGTGTCGACGTCGCCACCAGTGTTGTTCTCGCAACCGACAGTGACGAGAGCAACGGCCGCAATGGCACCTAGGAAGTAACCTTTTCGTTTCATAGTGGATTACCACGCTGTATTGCTGAGAAGTAAGTTGAGAGCAGACGATGAAAGCCAGACGTGAACGATAAGGGTCACTCAGCGATGATTAATATTGTGGCCGCTGAGCACCTGACGACTACGGGTTCCCTGACTTGCTTCTGCCGGTACCTTGGAAGCCTCTGAGCCAAGAGGCTCTTGTCGGTCCGAACCCCGAACAAGCGGTGCTCGGAGGGGACTGGGCCAGTCATGGTACCTCACTTGGCAGGCCAAGCGGTACCTTCAGATTCCCGATTGGGCGCATAGTTCACCGCCGTACCCTCCCTTGAGCCTGTGCGGTTCCATGGTCCTCGCTCTACAGGGCGCAACTCAACGACACAACTGTCAACCAGCAAAGCCGTCTGCCGAAGCCCGGGTCGGTCTGTTGGTTTGAGCCTTTCATCTTGTCTGTGGCTGTCGACGGCCCGCCTCGGAAAGCTCACTGCGGATCGCGCCTTCTTGCGCAGCCGATGATGGCAGCAGAGCGTCTTGCCCGCTTGTTTGCAGGTCGGATTGCAGTGACTCTCGGCGTTGGCTCACAACAATGATCGAGACCGTTTTGAGAAGCGGCTCATCAGTTGACATTTAGCGCTTGCTATACGCAGAATTTGCCGTCGCTCACCGACTGTTCTCTTTCGATGTTTCCTCGGCTTTTTATTATATTGCGGGAGCAAACGGCGAATGGCTGAAACAAGCCCGGTTCGCGTGATTCGGGATACCTTCGCGCATGCCGGTGTCACAGCGAAGGCAAGAGCGGTTGCGAGTGGTATCATCGGCGCCGCTCCGCCCGGACAAAAGCATTCTGAATCAGCGTTGGGGTGATTCGAAAGATGCAGTCGGGGCTAGCTTCACAGTTGGATTGATTTAATCAAAGGACCACTCGCTTTCTTGGTTTTGAGCTTGGCTCCGCTTCGAGCAGGCAGGGATTGTTGATCGACTCGTTGCCGCCTTTGCTCATTCGAGATCTTCACTAACAAAAGGGTATCGTCATGGCTGCCAGAAAAACTCCTGCAAAATCGTCTTCAGCAAAAACCATTGCCTCGCTGGAGAGCAAACTCGAGTCTCTACAGAAGCAACTGGATAAAGCACGCGCCAAGCAATTGGCCGATGCAAAGAAGGGCGTGGCAAATGCCAGCAAGGCTGTGCAGAAAGCCAAGAAGCAGCTCGATACGCTGAAGACAAAACAGAAAGCAGCTCAGGAAGCTGGCAAAAAGGCCAAAACCAAGGCCGCAAAAGCCGCGGCTAAGAAGCGCACAACCAGCGCGAAAGCCGCTGTCGACAAGCAGAAGCAGGCACTTGATCGGGCAGCACAGGAAGCAGAGCAGGCCAAACAGGCGCAGGACGCAGCCCAACAGACACTGAAGAACGCCGCCGCGATTGCCAAGGCTGCAGCCAAAGCGGAGAAGGAGCTGGCGAAGGTCGAGAAGAAGAAAGCCGCCCGTAAACCCAAAGCCCGCAAAGCCAAGGCTGCCACCGGGAAGAAGAAAGCCGCGGGCAAGAAGGCCAGCGCCAAGAAAGCCACCAGCAAGAAAGCAGCAGGCAAGAAGGCCGCTGCGAAAACCACTGCGAAAAAGGCCGGCGCAAAGAAAGCCGCGGCGAAGAAATCCACCGCCAAGAAGGCCGTGGGCAAGAAAGCCGTCGCGAAAGCGGCCGGCGCCACAGAATCTACAGCGAAGAAGGCACCCGCCCGAAAGGCCGCCGCCAAGAAGTCGGCCGTAAAATCGAAGAAGGCTCCCGCCAAAAAAGCGGCTGCCAAAAAGGAATCACCTGCCCAAGCCGCAGCACCGGAGGCCAGAGAGGCGCCGGCGAAAGTGAGCGAGGCCCTCGAGAGAACACCAACCGAGCGCAGCTCATTGGAAAGCGGTGCACGGCCGGCGCCGACCCCGGCCGCAACAGCACCGAACACGGCGCCCGAATCTTCTCCTTCCGCACAACGCCAGGAGCAGGTTTCGAGCCCGACACCCGGTTCGCTGTTCGGCTCAGATGAAGAGGACGGCAATCGCGAGTAAACCGGGTCGGGCATACCCGCGCAGACCCAAGAAGGCGCACCTCGTCGAGGTGCGCCTTTTTGTTTACTGGCCACTGCGACTTCAGCGTCGCCGAATTTCCTTAGTGGCGCTATTCAAGGCCGCCAAATCCACGCCCACTCCAAGACCGGCGAGATAAACCCTCGCGTTTTCGCCCGCCCCAGTGCTTTTCGTCGCAGCGGGAAGCTCCACTGATTCGAGCAGCTCCAGGCAGCGACGCTCGGCGAGCAGTTCCGCCGCCTTCAGATGGTCCCGGAGTTCCCGCCCGAGCACATCCGTATGCGGCAGTGCTTTTAGCTGGCGACGCAGGTGACGCAGCTCGCTCACCACCTGCGCGTCCCAGCTCGCAATTGCCGCTCGCGCCCGTTCCAGCGTGGCGGGGCGCAGAGGGATATCGCGGTGTTCGAGCCAGAAGCACCAGAGCAAAATATTGACGTTGGCTCCGTATTCATCCTGCAGGGCCAAGACCGTTTCTTCCACGCCGGGACTCCTGTAGAGTGCGAGCGCAAACTCCCACAGCGATTCATTGCCTGTCTTCCCGACCATTTACCTCACCATTCTCAGCACAAACGCAGTAGCACCATGATCCAGTTTCAATCCATCAGTTTACACCGAGGTAACCGCCACCTTCTCGACGATGCCGACCTGACCGTCCACGCTGGCGATCGGGTAGGACTTGTGGGACCGAATGGTAGCGGCAAATCCAGTCTTTTCCAGCTGCTGCTCGGGCGGCTGGAAATCGACAAAGGCGATTGCCAGATCCCGTCCCAGTGGCGCATCGGCCATATGCGCCAGGAGGTGGAAGGCAGTGAGCGCTCGGCGCTGGACTTCGTCATTGATGGAGATCAGGCACTGCGGCGTGTGCAGGCCGAGATAGACAATCATGCGGGCGACGACGTTCATCTGGCGGAACTCTACGCAGAGCTTGAGGATATGGACGGCTATCGGGCGGAATCCCGAGCCGGCGCGCTGCTGTATGGCCTCGGCTTCGCGGCGGAACAAATCAACAATCCGGTCAGCAGTTTCTCCGGTGGATGGCGGGTTCGACTCGCGCTGGCCCAGGCGCTGATGACCCCATCCGACCTGCTGTTGCTTGACGAGCCCACCAACCACCTGGATCTGGGTGCGACGCTATGGCTGGAACAGTGGCTGAAGAGCTATCCCGGAACCTTGATGATCATCTCGCATGACCGGGATTTCCTCGACAACGTCGTGCAGCGGATCGTGCACGTCGAAGGTAACCGGCTCGTCAGCTATACCGGAAATTACTCCGCCTTCGAACGCCAACGCAGCGAGCGTCTGGCACAGCAACAGCAGCTCTACGATAACCAGCAGGCACGCATCAAGGAAATCACCGGCTTTGTCGAACGATTTCGCGCAAAGGCCAGCAAGGCCAAGCAGGCACAAAGCCGCCTCAAGCAGTTGCAGCGCATGGAGATGATTGCGCCCGCTCACGTGGATTCGCCGTTCCATTTCTCCATTCCCTGTGCGGACAAGATTCCACAGAACCTGGTCACCCTCACCGAGGCGAGCGTCGGCTACGCCCACGGACATCGCATCGATGGCATCAACTTGTCGCTGCATGACAGCTCTAGGATAGCGCTGCTCGGGGCGAATGGGGCTGGTAAATCCACGCTGCTGAAGGCATTCGCAGGGGAGTTGCCCCTGCTGGCCGGCGAGCGGGTCTGCGGCGATGCGCTGAAGATCGGCTACTTCGCTCAGCACCAGCTGCAGAACCTCGATTCTCAGGCCTCACCGGCGCTGCATATACAGCGCATGTCCCCAAAGGCCTCCGAGCAGGAGGTTCGCAATTTTCTCGGCGGTTTCGATTTTCGAGGTGATCGGGTCTTCGAAACCACCCGGCACTTTTCCGGCGGCGAAAAAGCGCGGCTGACCCTGGCGCTGATCGCCTGGACCAAACCTAATCTGCTGATCCTGGACGAACCCACCAACCACCTCGATCTGGACATGCGCCATGCACTGACGGTCGCGCTGCAGGGCTTTGAAGGTGCGATTGTGCTGGTCTCTCACGATCGTCACCTGATTCGCAACACGGTAGATGAACTGCTGCTGGTGGCCGGCGGCACGGTGGAGCCTTTCGACGGCGACCTGGAAAGCTATGAACACTGGCTTGCCCAGCAGAGCGCTGGCACGAGCAGTGCAGCGACAAAGACCAGCCAAAACGGAGCGAACAGGAAAGAGCAGCGGCAACAGGCGGCCAGCAACCGCGCCGCACTCAAGCCACTCACTGACAAGATCAAGAAGCTCGAGCGGCAGATGGAGAAACTGCAGGAGCAGGAAGATCGCATCGCCGAGGCGCTGCTCGACACCAGCCTTTACGAGGAACAAAGAAAGGCGGAATTGCAGCAGCTGCTTCAGGAGCAGGGGGAATTGCGGCGTAAGCTCACGGATGTGGAAGAGGAGTGGTTGCTCGCCCAGGAATCCCTGGAGGAATTGCAGTCTTAGTAGGGTAGACCACGGAGGCCGCCAGCCGGCAAAGGAGTGACAGATGGCATACCGAAAACTTTTCGTGGTGGTTGACTCGCATCAGGATGACGACGCAGCGCTGACGCGCGCGGTCCGCCTACTGGGGCGCGATGGCGGGTTGATTCATGTCTATAGCGCCGTGTACGACAGCGATTTGTCGAGCTATGAGTCCCGAGAGGAGGGCAGAAGCACACTGCGCCAGCAGGCACAAAGCAAGCTCGCCTTGCTCACCAAGCCCTTTGCTGCCGATCGCATCGACATCAGGAGCGAAGTGGAATGGAGCAGCAATGGCGATGATGCCGCGATGCGTGCCTGCTCACGAATTGGCGCAGACCTGCTGATCAAATCAGCACCCCGAAATACCGCTCACGGTCAGGCTCACCTCCTGCGCCACAGCCCGGCACCCGTATTACTGGTGCGCAACCGAGGCGATCGGCCTTACCGCACCGCCCTCGCCGCCATCGCCCTGGAAGACAATGACCTAAAGCACGACACTTTGAATAATCATGTGGTTGCCCAGGCGCGGAAGCTGTGCGACAGCACGGGCGCGGAGCTGCACACCGTGTCAGCGCTCGAAGGTGCGCCGAATATCGGACAGATTCTGAGAATCCTGGAAGATCACGACGAAGAAAAACTCTCCGGCGAGGAGATGATCGCCCGCTCCTTCGGAATCGATCACCAGGCTGTCCACATCGACTATGGTCCTGCCAAAGCAGTAATCGCAGAGACGGCGAAAGCCATCGATGCGAACATTCTGGTGATCGGGACGGTGGCGCGAAGCGGATTGTCCGGCGCAATTGTCGGCAACACCTGCGAAAAGGTCTTAGCCGAAATCGATCTCGACGTGCTGATGGTAAGCTAGCTTCAAACCTTCCGGTACAACAAATCCCAAACGCCGTGACCCAGCCGGGCACCGCGCTGTTCGAACTTGGTGATCGGTCGAAATGCGGGGCGCTCAACAAAGGGGGACGCGCCCCCTTCGCTGACGAAATCCTCGGCGGCCTCGAGCACTTCTGCCATCTGCTCGGCGTAGTTCTCCCAGTCTGTGGCAAAGTGCAGCAGCGCGGCCGGCTTCAACCGGCTTAGAACCAGCTGAAGAAAATCTGCCCGTACAATGCGGCGCTTGTGGTGCTTCTTCTTGTGCCATGGGTCCGGAAAATACAGTTGAAAGCGGTCAACGCTCTCGGGTGGGATGCAGTCGTTGAGCACGTCGACGGCGTCGGCCATGTAAACTCGCAGATTACTCACCTCTTCTTTGCCGGCGTTGTTAATCAAACGACCGACGCCGGGGGGATGAACCTCAATGCCGATGAAATCCTTATCGGGCTCCGCTTTGGCCATCGCCAGCAGCGAATCCCCCATGCCGAATCCCACTTCCACCACCAGCGGCGCCGAGCGACCGAACACCCTCTGCGGCTCGATGACGCCGTCAAAGAGGCTGAGCCCGTAGTGTCGCCAATAACGATCGAACGCGGCCTTTTGTCCGGCGGTCATGCGACCAGCGCGGATCACATAGCTGCGCACCGCCTTGCGTTTGAACTCCGGTTTGATCTCCAGCTGCGAGTTGTCGTCAGTGGAGGGTGAATCCTTATCGAGAGAATCGCTCATGTCTAACTTCGAATCGCGGCGATGAATAACAGCAGCCAGGCGGCCATGAATGCGAGTCCGCCGACCGGAGTAACCGGTCCTAGCCAGCGAGGCGCTCCCAATGCAAGCGCGTAAAGACTGCCCGAGAACAACAGCATGCCCGCGATAAAGAGGTAGCCGCTGGTTACCAGCAGCGCTTTTTCACCGAGGCGCTGCATCAACAACGCGAGCCCGAGCAGGGCGAGTGTGTGATAGAAGTGGTATTGCACTGCCGTTTCCCAGGCAGACAGCATCCCCGCATCAAGACGCGTTTTGAGGCCGTGAGCTCCGAAGGCTCCCAGAATTACGGCGATGGATCCGCTCAGAGAGGCGATGGCGAAAAAGATTTTGGCGGTCATGGACTGAGTTCAGGTTGATGAAAATAAAAAGCCGCGCTTTTGCGCGGCTTTCGACCCGAGACGGCGATCAGAACTGTGCTTAGGCTTCTATGAAGCTGCGCACCTTGTTCATTGCATTCTTTTCCAGCTGGCGAATGCGCTCCGCCGAAACTTTGTATTCGGCGGCCAGCTCGTGGAGCGTTTCCTTGTTCTCGTTCAGCCAGCGACGCTGAAGAATGTCGCGGCTGCGATCGTCCAGAGAGCTCATGGCCAGCTCAAGACTGTTGACGCTGTTGTCACGCCAGTCCGCCTGCTCCAGCTGAATGGCCGGGTCATAGCGTTTGTCTTCGAGGTAGTTCACCGGTGCCTGGTAAGCGGTGTCGTCATCATCGTCGGCATCCGCATCGAAGGCCGCGTCGTAGGAAGACAGACGTCCTTCCATTTCGCGTACGTTCTTCACATTGACGTTCAGGTCTTCGGCGATCGAGGTCGCTTCCTCGTTGGTCAGCCATGCCAGGCGCTTCTTGGCGCCGCGCAGGTTGAAGAACAGCTTGCGCTGAGCCTTGGTAGTGGCGACTTTAACGATGCGCCAGTTGCGCAGAATGAACTCGTGAATCTCCGCCTTGATCCAGTGGACGGCGAAGGACACCAGGCGCACGCCCTTTTCCGGGTTGAAGCGCTTTACCGCTTTCATCAGGCCCACATTACCTTCCTGAATCAGGTCGGCCTGCGACAGGCCGTAGCCGGCATAGGATTTGGCGATGTGCACCACAAAACGCAGATGCGCCAGAATCAGCTGGCGGGCTGCTTCCACGTCCTGGTTGTAATACAGATTTTCAGCCAGACGCTTTTCCTCTTCGGCGGAGAGAACAGCAAAGCTGCTCACCACCTGCATGTAAGCGTTGAGGTTTGCCCCAGGCGCCAAGCTGTCGATAGCTAAGAGGCTTTTGCCCATATTGTTAACCTCCAAAGGATAAGCCGTGCAGTCGCACTTGCCCGGACTTTAGCCGAGCTAGTGTAGCACTTGCGCGAGAACTTGACCAAGTCTCGCAAGTTGGCCGATTAGAGGGAGGGATGCGGTAAAAGTTCGCGGTTTTTCCGTGATTAATCAGCCGTTTAGGGCTATGTTCGCGCTCTAGGCCAGCGTTTGATGGCGCTTGGAATGCGCTCAGGTCGGCTCAATGCTGTGTAAGTGCTTACCCACCGCCAAGGCCGCTCCCAGCAGGCCGAGCAGGCCCGAACCGAAGAGAATCGTCAGGCTTTCCCACCAGTTCAGCCCCTGCAGGCGCAGCCCGCTGCTGTAGAGCTCGGCCAGGCCCGCCACCGGCCCCGCCAACCAGTACACACCCGCGGTCAGCAGAAGCCACGCCAGCAAGCCCCCACCGAAGCCATACCAGAAACCGGTATAAAGGAAGGGACGCCGGACGAAGGCATTGGTGGCGCCGACCAGCTTCACAATCACGATCTCTTCGCGTCGACTTTCAATAGCGAGCCGGATGGTGTTGCCTACCACCAGCAATACCCCCATGGCCAGTAAGGCGGCCATGGCGGCTACCAGCCGCTGTCCGATAATCATTATCTGGTGCAGACGACGAACCCAATCCATGTCCAGGCGCACGTCGTCCACGAGGGTCTGAGTCAGCAGCGTGCTGCGCAGCTGCTCTAGCTGGTCCGGGGCACTGTGGTCAGGTGTGGGGTGTACCACGAGCACGGCCGGAAGTGGATTGTTATCCAAGGTATCCAGCACGTTACCGAGTCCGGAAAACTGCTCGAACTCCTGAAGAGCCTGATCGGGACTGACATAGTCTATTGAGGCGATCTCATTCCTGCGCAGCAGCTCCTCGCGCAGTTGCAGGGCGGCCTCTTCCCGCGCCTGCAAGTGCAGAAACACGGACATCCGCGGTTGGGTCTGCCAGGTTTCGCTGAGATTCTGAAACTGAGCCAATGCGAGGTAAAGCATTGCAGGCAGGGCGAGCGCAATCGCCACCACTAACCAGGTGAGCATGCTTTGCATTGGCGTTCGCAGCAAACGCCTAAGACTTTCCAGGGCAACGCTACGGTGGTGCGCGCCGTAGGCACGCAGCTTGTCGGCAATGCGCGTCTTGCTTTGACTGGCGCCAGTGCGGGTGCCGGGGCGAGCTTCGGGCGGGTGGCGTCTAGACGGCGATGTTTTCACGGTCCAGAACTCCGTCGTGAATCAACTGACCATCGGCCAGCGTGAGAACGCGCCGCTGCATGCGTCGAATCAGGGCAATATCGTGACTGGCGATCATGACTGTCACTCCCACATCGTTGAACTGCTTGAACAAACGCATGATGTCGGCGGACAGGCCCGGGTCCAGGTTGCCGGTGGGCTCGTCGGCAAGCAAAAGGGGAGGCTTGTTCACCACCGCACGGGCGATGCCCACGCGCTGCTGTTCACCGCCGGAAAGGGCGATCGGGTTTTGCCGCTCTTTATGGAGCAGGTCGACCTTGTCCAGCGCCGCCCGCACCCGCCGCGCCAGCTCGCGCGGCTGGAAGCCGGCAATTTGCAAGGGCAGGGCAACATTGTCGAAAACGCTGCGATCGAACAGCAGCTGGTGATTCTGGAATACGACGCCGACCTTGCGGCGATGGTGGGCAACGTCATTGCCTTTGATGCGGCTCAGATTTTTGCGGCGAACGAACACTTGGCCTTCGGTGGGACGCTCCATGAGCATGATCAGCTTCAACAGAGTGCTTTTTCCCGCTCCCGAGCGACCGGTAAGGAAGACCATCTCCCCCGATTGAATCTCGAAGCTAAGCTCGCAAAGGGCTTCGTGGCCGTTGCTGTAGCGCTTGCTGACACCGTCGAAACGAATCATGGATTTCTTTTTAGTAGGAAAAGTGTCGGCTGGCCGGACTCGTCTGCTCTGGCCGTTTTTTAATGCTGGACTTCCCTGTCATTTTTCCACGCGTGCAGCGGTGGAGAACAAGGCATCCACAAAGGCATCTGCATTAAAAGGCTGAAGATCCTCGGCGCTTTCACCCACCCCGATGTATCGAATGGGAATACCGAAACGGTCGCTCAACGCAAAAATAATCCCGCCTTTGGCCGTGCCATCGAGCTTGGTCAAAGCGATCCCGGTTACACCGACGGCTTTAATGAACTGTTCCGCCTGATTCATCGCATTCTGTCCGGTACCCGCATCCAGCACCAGCAGCACCTCATGAGGCGCAGAGTCGTCAAGCTTGGCCATCACCCGTTTTACTTTGGCCAGTTCGTCCATCAAATGACTTTTGGTATGCAGCCGTCCCGCCGTATCGGCGATCAGAACATCCGTTCCCCGTGCCTGCGCGGACTGCAGACCGTCGAAAATCACCGAAGCGCTGTCCGAGCCTGTCGCCTGGGCCACTACCGGTACTCTGTTGCGCTCGCCCCAGGCCTTGAGCTGCTCCACCGCGGCGGCCCGAAAGGTGTCGCCGGCTGCCATCATGACACTCTTACCGTCTTGCTGGAAACGTCGCGCAAGCTTGCCAATGGTAGTGGTTTTGCCGACGCCGTTGACCCCGACAACAAGGATGACGAAAGGACGACGGCCGGTTTCGATCTGCAGAGGCGCTTCGACCTTGCGGAGAATCGCTTTAAGAGACTGACGCAGGGCCTCGAACAGGGCTTCGCCATCCGCCAGCTGCTTGCGGGCAACCCGCTGGGTCAGATCCTCGACGATTTTGCTGGTGGTATCGATCCCCACATCCGCCATGAGCAATTGAGTCTCGATGTCTTCGAGAAGCTCTTCATCGATTTCCTTCCTGCCGAACAGCAGGTTACCCATACCTTCGCCGAACTGACTGCCGGTGCGCGAGAGTCCTTCTCTAATGCGGGCGAACCAGCTGCGCTTTTCTTCCTTTTCCACAGCCTTTTCCAGAGTCTTCTCTGGGGCGAGATCGCGCTGCTGGGGCGCGGCTTTTTCTGCGGCCCCCTCGTTCTGTTCGGCTATCTGTTCTTTTTCAGCGGCACCGGCAAGCGCTTCCTCGCTGGCATCAGTTTCGCTCAGCTCCGCCGGCGTGAGTTCGGGCGCGACGTTGTCCGGCACAGCATCCCGGCGCTCCGCTGGTTGTTCGGCTTCCTTTTTCTTGCGTCTAAAAAACTTCATTCGCGTCGGTTTTGCTCGGGTAAAAGTGTGTGGGTGATGTAGAAAAACCTGCAGCCGCTAGGCACAATCGCCTCGGGCCAGTACAGGAGTCGAGAGAAAAGTGGCGAAAACCTCCCCCCAGCGGCAAGGCCGCAATCAGCTGCGTATTATCGGTGGTAAATGGCGTGGGAGAAAGCTCCAATTCCCTTCCGTGGCAGGGCTGCGCCCCACTGGGGACCGGATCCGGGAAACTTTGTTCAACTGGCTCAGCCCCTGGCTCCCGGGCGCGCGCTGTCTGGACCTGTTCGCCGGCTCTGGCGCGCTGGGCCTCGAGGCTCTTTCGCGCGGGGCGGGGCAGGTGATTCTGCTGGACAGTGACGCCGAGGTGGTATCCCAGTTGCGTCAGCATTGCACGACGCTTCAGGCGGACAACGCCCTTGTCTGTCGGGCGGAAGCGCTGAGCTGGCTGGCCAGCTCAGCGGAGCCCCGCCGGTTCGACGTCGTTTTCCTGGACCCGCCGTTTCAGGCCGAGCTGGCGGAACGAGCGGCAAGCGTACTCGAGGAGGCCGGGCGCTTGGCGGACGACGCGCTGATTTATGTGGAAACCGCGCGAGACCAGCACTTTCGCGCACCGCAAAACTGGGAGCCGATAAAGCACAAGCAGGCGGGCCAGGTGAGCTACTCGCTTTTTCGCTATCACCGGCAAGACCAGCTCCAGGAAGTACTTTGAAGCCTTGCTCTCTTTGCTTGCTTTCCCTGGTCGGGCAAATTGTTTACCATCTGCGCCCCTGGCCCTTCCGTAATACAAGGTCGCGATTATGCGCAAAGTGGTATATCCCGGCACCTTTGATCCCATCACCAATGGCCACGTTGATCTGGTCGAGCGAGCCTGCCGGCTGTTTGATCATGTGGTAGTCGCCATTGCGGCGAGCCGGAAAAAGAATCCGCTGTTTACCCTGGAAGAACGCGTGGACATGACCCGCGCGGTGTTGGGGCATATCGAGAATGTCGAGGTATGCGGATTTGACGTGTTGCTGGCGGACTTCGTCGACCAGCAAGGCGCTCATGGGGTATTGCGCGGTTTGCGGGCGGTCTCCGATTTCGAGTACGAGTTCCAGCTCGCCAACATGAACCGGGCCTTGCGACCGGAAATGGAGAGCCTGTTTCTCACCCCCTCAGAGCATCTATCCTATATTTCTTCTTCCCTGGTGCGGGAAATCGCCTCGCTCGGCGGTGATGTGAGCAACTTCGTTCCGCCGCTGGTGGAGAAGGCGCTCCGCAAGAAATTCTCGGAAAGTAAATAGTCAGTTTCCAAGCCTTGCGGGGCCGCGGCAGCGCGGCCCATCCATCTTGCCCACCTGTCAATCTTCTTCGATGGTGTTCTGATAGCCGGCCTTGGTGCAGCCGAGGCAGCGTACGAAGGTGCTCATCGCCGGACCCACTACCAGCGTATCAGCCGATTCCTTGATGTTGCCGCCGGCCGCTGAAAAGGGCAGCCCCACGAGCCAGACTGCAGAACCCAGAACCGTCATGGTAAACATAGCCGGTCGGACGAACAGAAGATCTGCGGTCATGGCGAAGGCAGAAGGGTCTTCCTTCACGCCGTTGCTTGGCGCGGCGAAAGTCCAATGGCTCATCAGCAGGGTTAGGGCTACCACGATCACTTTTGCGCTCAATCGGTTGTTGCGGCTCACTTTCAGCACTCCTCGTTAGTTCTTATCTCTCGCGGCGGTAGCAATGTCCTGCTGCCTTACCGGTTGTAATTGCGTTTTATGGCACAGTCGTCGGCGTTTTACCACCGCCACAGCTGGCTAATTGCGAACGCTTCCGCGAATTAGCGCTGACAGGTGGGGCAGTACACGGTCGCGCGCTGACCCAGACGGCGAGTTTTCAGCGGCGTTTCGCACTGCAGGCAGTTCTCTCCACTGCGGCCGTACACGAATAGCTGCTGTTTGAAATAGCCCGGCTTGCCGTCGCTGCCGAGAAAATCACGCAGTGTGGTGCCGCCGGCCGCGATGGCCTTCGCCAACACGTGCTTTATCTGCTCGGCCAACAGATCGTACTGCGGGCGACTGATCCGACCCGCGGCCTTGCCGGGGCGGATGCCGGCCAGAAACAGGGCCTCGTTTGCGTAGATGTTGCCCACACCTACCACTACCTTGTTGTCCATGATGAAAGTCTTCACGGACACGCGGCGTCCGCGGGATGACCTGAACAGGCGCTCGCCACTGAATTCCTCGGTCAGCGGTTCCGGTCCGAGTGCGCGCAGCAGCGGGTGTTGCTCGGCGGGCTCGTCAGTCCAGAGCGCCGCTCCAAAGCGGCGGGGGTCGGTCAGGCGCAGGCTCTTGCCAGTGTCCAGCTGCAGATCAAGATGATCGTGCTTGCGCGCAGCGGTGCCGGTATCCACCAGCTGCAGACTTCCCGACATGCCGAGATGCAGAATCAGCGTACCGTGAGGAAACTCCAGCAGCAGATACTTGGCCCGCCGCCTGACCTGTTCGATCACTCCTCCCTTCAACAGCTCGGGTAAGTTCGCCGGCACTGGCCAACGCAGCTGCCAATGCCGCACCACCACTTCTTGCACCGTATGACCAGTCACATGGGGCGCAATGCCGCGGGCGGTGGTTTCGACTTCGGGCAGTTCAGGCACAGCGACTCTCGATCAGGTGGCTTCTGGGAAATGGGGCGGTACACTACCGCAAAGCTTGATGTTCCGGGAGTAATTTCATGTTGGTTGGGGTGGACACCGGCGGTACCTTCACCGATTTTGTGACGCTGCACGACGGAGCGATTCGCATCCACAAGGTGCTATCCACGCCGGACTCACCCGAGCGGGCCATTCTCCAGGGTCTCGATGATCTGGGCTTGATGGAGGCGGCACGACAAGGCGACTTGCTGGTGGTGCACGGCAGCACAGTTGCCACCAACGCCGCCCTGGAGGGCAAGGGCGTGCGAACGGTGTTTATCACCAACAGCGGTTTTGAAGACCTGCTTACCATCGGTCGGCAGACCCGCCGCGAACTCTACAATCTACAACCAAATCCGGAGCACCCGCCAGTGCCCGCCGAACTCTGCCTCGGAGTGGACACCCGGCG
Organism: Proteobacteria bacterium 005FR1; assembly: GCA_026192395.1. GTDB lineage: Bacteria > Pseudomonadota > Gammaproteobacteria > Pseudomonadales > Cellvibrionaceae > WACF01. Next base: position 2,904,925 of record WACF01000001.1, on the reverse strand, counting down.
GAATGCCCAAGGCCAGTTGGTGGTCCCGCTCAGCAAAGACGCCATCGCTCAGCTACGCCGGGAATTACATAAGCTGCAACCGGCAGCGGTAGCGATCAATCTGCTCTATTCCTACCTGGACAGCAGCGAGGAAGAGGCGATTGCAGCGGCTATACCGAACGATCTATTTGTTTCCCGCTCCTCATTCGTGTTGCCGGAGTACCGCGAATACGAGCGCGGCGTCGCCACCTGGCTGAACGCCTATCTGGGACCGCTGGTGCAACGCTACCTGAAGCGCCTGCAAAACGAGCTGGCTCCTTCCACCCTCACGGTGATGCAGTCCAGCGGCGGGACTATCGCGGCCGATCAGGCCGGTCGTCGGGCAGTGAATCTGCTGCTGTCCGGACCGGCGGGAGGCTTGGCGGCAGCGAAATTCGTCGGTGACGTATGTGGGCGACCCGGCTTGATGACCTTCGACATGGGGGGCACTTCCACCGACGTGGCCCTGATCGAAGGTGAATTGCACACCACCAGCGAAGGACGGCTGGGACCTTATCCGGTGGCGGTTCCGATGGTGGATATGCATACGATTGGCGCTGGTGGTGGGTCAATCGCCTTGGTCGACAGCGGCGGCATGCTGCAGGTGGGCCCACGCTCGGCCGGCGCAGCGCCGGGGCCTGCATGCTACGGCCGGGGCGGCAACCAGCCCACGGTGACCGACGCCAATGCGGTGCTGGGACGACTGCGTCCAGACAACTTCCTTGGCGGCGCCATGCAACTGGATCTCGGGTCGGCTCAGCGGGCGCTGGATGGTCTCGCCAGCGAGCTTGGCGTGAGCCGGGAAGAGGCGGCCGAGGGAGTAATCGCCCTCGCCAACGAGCATATGGCGCGCGCCCTGCGGGTGATCTCGGTCCAGCGCGGCCGCGATCCGCTGGCGTTCAGTCTTTGCTGCTTCGGCGGCGCCGGAGGGCTGCATGTCTGCGCGCTGGCGGAGAGCCTGGGCATGGACAAAGCGATTGTTCCTTTGCACGGGGGCGTGCTGTCGGCGCTGGGCATGCTGGTGGCGCCACGCGAGCGACAGCTGTCGCTTACCCGCCAGTGCGATTTGGATGCAATTGAAGAAGGGGATGTTCTGACCGAGCTGGAGCAGCTGGCGGAACAGGGCAGGGCGGAGCTGGTGAAGGAAGGCGTTCCCTCGACGGCCATTCACCTGCAGCCGAGCCTCGACCTGCGTTACAGCGGGCAGAGCTACAGCATCAATGTGACGTTTGCGGGCCTGTCCGGTAGCGTCCAATCCTTTCATGATCAACATGAAAAGCTCTACGGTCACCGCCTCGCCCGTCCGGTGGAGTTGGTGAATCTGCGCCAGCGGGTATTCAGCCCGGCGACACGCCTGCAGCTCCCTGAGCTTCCCCCGAGCGACCAGGTGCTTCCGCCCGAGAGTGAGGCGGACCTGTATGGCATTGGCCGCACCCCCATTTACCAGCGTTCCCAGCTAGGAGCGGGATTTCGAATCGTCGGACCGGCCCTGATTTGCGAAACCGTGTCCACGACCTTGCTGGCGAAGGGCTGGGTCTTAGAGGTGGACCGGTTCGGCAATCTGCTTCTGGAGAAGCAGCCCTAAACTCTCAAATGATGCGCATAAAAAAGCCCGGACTGGCCGGGCTTTTTGATCCGAAGGGGCAAATCGGCTTACTTGATTTTGCCTTCTTTATACATCACGTGCTTGCGGACAACCGGATCGTACTTCTTGATTTCCATCTTTTCCGGCATGTTGCGCTTGTTTTTGGTCGTGGTGTAGAAGTGGCCGGTGCCGGCGCTGGAATTCAGGCGGATTTTCTCACGCATGTTAATTCTCCCGTTTAGCGCAGCGTCGCACGCTGCCGCTGTTTGAATTGGTTGCTGTCAGGCTCAGACTTTTTCGCCGCGCTTGCGCAGTGAAGCCAGCACGGTGTCGATGCCCTGCTTGTCGATGATGCGCATGCCCTTGGAGGAAACCTGCAGCTTCACATAGCGCTTCTCGGACTCAACCCAGAAACGGTGGGTATGCAGATTGGGCAAAAAACGCCGACGGGTGTGATTTTTTGCGTGGGAAACGTTGTTACCGGTCATCGGTGCCTTGCCAGTAACCTGACATACTCTGGACATGGTCCTGCCTCATCTGGTTAATCAGACCCGCCCTCAGGGACAGATCTCGGTAAATCGAATCGAAACGGCAGCCTCGCCAAAGCGCTGGAGACATTCAAACGCTGGACTTTCAAACGCTGAAAAAGTGGGCGGCCGGAAAGAGCCGGGCTTTATACCAAAAGCGCTGAGCGAAGGCAACTTTTCCGGGCCTTCCAGCGCTATTTTGGAACCCGCCTCTCCGTTCAGGTCAGCAAACCGTGCTGGGCGAAGGAAATCACCTCGGTATCGCCCACCACAAAGTGATCCAGCAGGCGCACATCCACCAGCTCCAGCGCCGACTGCAGGCGTTCGGTCAGACGCAGGTCCGCCTGGCTGGGTTCCGCGACACCCGAGGGATGATTGTGGGCGATGATCACCGCTGCGGCGTTTTGCGCCAGCGCTTCCTTGACCACCTCCCGGGGGTAGACGCTGGCGCCATCGATAGTGCCGTAAAAGAGTTCCTTGAAGGCAAGCAGCCGGTGCTGATTGTCGAGGAAGAGCACCGCAAACACCTCCTGCCGGCGATGCCGCAGCTGGGCGCGAACATACTGGCGGGCGGTTTCGGCGGAATTGAGCAGATCGCCATGCTGGAGGCTCTCGGAAAGATGGCGCCGGGCCATTTCCATGACCGCCTGCAACTGGCTGTACTTCGCCAACCCCAGGCCCGCCGCCTGACAGAATTCTTCGCGGCTCGCTTCCAACAAGGCACGCAGCCCGCCGAAGCGCGTGACCAGGTCGCGGGCGAGGTCTACGGCAGACTTGCCGGCGCAGCCGGTACGCAGAAAGATCGCCAGCAGCTCCGCGTCGGATAGCGACTGCGGACCGCGGGCAAGCAGCTTTTCCCGTGGACGCTCCGCCACGGGCCAATCAGTGATCGCCATGAACACTCCTTGTTTTTGGATTCCTTGTTTGGTGTTTCATTCAGATGCAGCGGGACCGGCCGAACTCCCTCGCCGAATCCCGGAGCGCCCTTCGGCTCCGAAAAGCGCAGCAAAACTGCTATCTTATTCTACTTTTCCGCCAGGCCCTCGCCCGTTAGCGCATCGGCCCAGACAGCCGCTCGGCATGAGAATCAGATGAGTTCACTGACCAACAAGCAAATCGTCCTCGGGGTTACCGGGGGCATTGCCGCCTACAAGAGCGCCGAGATCATCCGGCGCCTGCAGGATCGGGGGGCAACTGTGCGGGTGGTGATGACCCGGGCCGCGCAGGAATTCATCACACCGCTGACCATGCAGGCTCTGTCGGGCAACCCGGTTCACGTGGACCTTCTGGATACCGAAGCCGAAATGGGCATGGGCCACATCGAGCTGGCGCGCTGGGCCGATCTGATCATTGTCGCTCCGGCCAGCGCCAACTTCATTGCCCGGCTGGCCAGCGGGCGCAGCGATGATTTGCTGGGCGCGATCTGCCTTGCCACCCAGGCACCCATTGCCATCGCACCGGCGATGAATCAGGGCATGTGGCACAACCAGAGCACCCAGGAGAATCTGACCACTCTGCAGGAGCGCGGCGTTGTCCAGTTCGGGCCGGCGGCTGGCAGTCAGGCTTGTGGCGATGTGGGCCTGGGGCGCATGCTAGAACCAGGGGAAATCGTCGAGCTTGCGGCGAAGCAATTTCAGAGCGGTCTGTTGGCCGGCAAGCGTGTGGTGATTACTGCGGGACCGACCCGCGAGCCACTGGATCCGGTGCGATACCTGAGCAATCACAGCTCCGGGAAAATGGGCTATGCGGTGGCCGAGGCCGCAATGGAAGCCGGCGCCCGGGTGCTTCTGATCACCGGTCCAACGAATCTGCGGCCACCCGAGCGCGTCGAGGTAAAGCAGGTCACCACGGCGGAAGAAATGTACCAGGCCAGCCTCGCGGCGCTCGATGACTGCGATGTTTTCATCGCCTCAGCCGCTGTTGCTGACTACCGCCCGCGCCAGGCGGCGGAACAAAAGTTAAAGAAAGGGACCCAGGAGACGATGACTATCGAGCTGGTGAAAAATCCCGACATCGTTAGCGCGGTGGCGGCAGCTTCTCCAAAGCCTTTCACGGTCGGTTTTTCCGCAGAGACCGAAAAGCTGCTCGAGCACGCCCGGGACAAGCTCCAGCGCAAGGGTTTGGACCTGATCGTGGCCAACGACGTGTCGGACACCAGCATCGGCTTCAACAGCGAAGACAATGCGGCAACCCTGATCTGGGCTGAAGGCGAATCGGCGTTGACCAAGCGCAGCAAGCGTCAGCTGGCCCGCGACCTGACCGGCCATATCGCCGGCATGCTCGCCGGTCGATAAGTCGACTGCCCGCAGTCCGCGAACAACAGGGCGGATGGCCGGCTGCTAGACTGAAAATTACACAGCGGTACATCAAACCACGATCACGATCCTGACAATAAGAGACGCCCCCGAACCCAGGCGAAGGAACAGACTGTGCCCCCAGCAATAAAGGCCTCCTTGAAACGATCGGCAGCTCAGCGTCGTACGCTTTCTCCTTTTCAGCAGTATTTCATCAGCGCCACTGTCGTACTCGCGCTGTTCGTGGGGATCGGCGGCTACTGGGGCTACCGGACGGTGGTGGTCGACCACCACCGCGAGACGCTGGCCCGCGTCTCCCTGGATCGTGCAGCCCAGCAAGCCAGTGCGGTTGCGCAGCAGCTGGAGTCGGCGAGAGCACAGTTGCGCGAGCTGGCCCAAAGCGAGGCCGTCGGCCCGGCGCTTGCCGGAAACGGTCGCTCGACGACCGATCGACTGGAAGCAGATCTCCGCCAGAAGCTCCCCGCCCTCAGAGAATTGCGAGTATTTCCGAAGGGAGCCGCCCAGCTCGACCGCGAAGCGGAAACACCCATTCGCTTTGCCGAGCTGGATATGATCAACAAAGCCGAGCGGCGTCAGGCAGTCGTGTCCGAGGCCAGTGAGGTGGCGGATGAATGGCGGATCAGCATGGTTGAGCCGATCCCCCAGGGGGAAGACGATCAGTCGCCCGTCACCGGTGTAGTATTCGCCAGCTTTGCCGCCGGTGAGCTCCTCAGCGGTGGCGATACGCCCGAAGGCAGCGTGCAAGTATTGCAGCGTTATCCAGGACAGCAGCCACGACTGATTGGTCAGCGCGGCAATGCGCAAGCCCAAGCCCAAGCTCAGGAAAGCCCTGTCTCCAACAGTTACCTGCTGATTCGCTTCGCGCCGTCAGCATCGCTTGCCGATCAGGTTGGCAGTCGCGCGAGTCTGTTTTTTGCGAGCCTCGCGGCGGTGGTGATCGCCGGATTGGCAGTGAGCTATTTTGTCGCCCAGACCGCCACCCGCCGGGCGCCCGCTCAGTCGGGCGCTGCCGAAGTCGAGCGCCGGCAGGCAGACGATCTTCTGGATGTTGAAGTCAGTGAAGAAGACAAGGAACTCCTCGGCATCAAAGCCATGGCTCAGCGCGCTGATGAGGATGATCCACTCGATATCCAGGACAGTCCGCTGGCCGAGGCAATCCCCGCGGAGATTTTTCGCTCTTACGACATCCGCGGCGTTGCGGCCAGCCAGCTCACGCCGGCCAATGTGGTGCTTATCGGCCAGGCCATCGGCAGCGCGGTACTTGCCGCAGGCGAAGGCGAAATCGTCGTGGCGCGCGATGGACGCAATCACAGCCCGGAAATCACGGAACAGCTCATCGAGGGCATTCTCGCCACCGGCTGCAACGTGCTGAACATCGGGATGGTGCCGACACCGATGATGTACTTCGCCTGTCATGAGCTTCAGTCAACCAGTAGCGGGGTAATGGTGACCGCCAGTCACAATCCGCCGGAATACAATGGCTTCAAAATCGTAATCGCCGGGGACACGCTGAAGGATGAAAGCATTCAGGCCTTGCGCACACGTATCGAAGAACGCAACTTCAACAAGGGTGCCGGCAAGGAAGAGTTCACTGACGTCTCGAATCAATATATCGAGCGGATCTTCGCGGATGTCGCACTGGCCGGCGAATTGTCCGTGGTGGTCGATGCCGGCAATGGGGTCGCCGGGAAGATTGCTCCGCGCCTGTTTGAAGAATTGGGCTGCACGGTAACGCCTCTGTACTGCGAGGTGGACGGCAATTTCCCCAATCATCAGCCCGACCCTTCGGTGGCCGCCAATCTGAAGGACCTGGTCACCAAGGTGCAGGAAGTCGACGCGGATCTCGGCATCGCCCTGGATGGCGATGCGGACCGGGTGGCGGTGGTGACCGCCTCGGGCCAAATCGTCTCGGCTGACCGTCTGCTGATGGTGCTGGCCAAAGATATCGTGTCGCGGAATCCCGGTGCCGACGTGATCTTTGATGTAAAATGCAGCCGCGAGTTGAACAAGGTCATAACGTCCTATGGCGGACGCCCGATCATGTGGAAGGCAGGTCACTCCCATATGAAGGCGAAGATGAAGGAGACCGGCGCACTGCTCGGCGGCGAGCTTTCCGGACACATCTTCATCAAGGAGCGTTGGTACGGCTTTGACGACGGTCTTTATGCCGCGGCGCGTATTCTGGAAATCATGAGCCTGCGTGAACAGGACCTGGACGGCATTCTCGAGAGTTTCCCGGCCTTGCCGGCCACGCCGGAGATCAAGATTCCGGTCGACGAGAGTGAGAAGGTCAAGCTCATCCAGCAGCTCATTCGCAAAGGAGAGTTCGGCGAAGGACGGCTCACCACCATGGATGGCTTGCGCGTAGACTTTGCCGATGGCTGGGGACTGGTGCGTCCGTCCAACACCTCGGCTGCACTGACCTTGCGCTTCGAAGCGGAAAGCGATGCAGCGCTGAACGAAATCGTCGATCGTTTCAAACAACAGCTCGCCAGGCTCGAGCCGCCGCTCAAACTCAATTTCTGATCACTCAAAAGGGCGGTCCATCCCGACTGCCCTCGTTCACCATCTCTCACCGAAGGTCTGGTCTATGGCACTTAATCGCGACGACGCGATGAATATCGCCAAGGTGCTTACCGAAGCACTGCCCTACATCCAACGATTCACTGGCAAAACCGTGGTCATCAAATACGGCGGCAACGCGATGACCGACGAGCGACTTCAGAACAGTTTCGCCCGGGACGTCGTGCTGATGAAAACAGTCGGAATGAACCCGGTGGTGGTTCACGGTGGCGGCCCGCAAATCGGACAGTTACTGCAACGACTCAACATCCAGTCCGAATTCGTGGACGGCATGCGCGTGACTGACAGCCAGACCATGGATGTGGTGGAAATGGTGCTCGGAGCAACGGTCAACAAACAGATCGTCAACCTGATCAATCATAACGGCGGACACGCGATCGGCGTCACCGGCAAAGACGGCCGGCTGATCCGCGCGCGCAAATTGAAGGTAGCCCGCAACGCTCCCGGCATGCAGGCGCCGGAGATTATCGACATCGGTCATGTTGGCGAAGTGGAGTCCATCAACCGGCAGGTGATCGATGCGTTGATCAACAGCGACTTCATTCCCGTGATCGCGCCCATTGGCGTGGGCCCCAGCGGCGAGTCCTACAACATCAACGCCGATCTGGTCGCAGGCAAAATCGCCGAAGTGCTGCAGGCGGAAAAGCTGATGCTGCTGACCAATGTGGCCGGATTGCAGGGCAAAGACGGCAATGTGCTCACCGGGCTGACGCCGAGGCAGGTGGATGAACTGATTGCGGACGGGACTATTTACGGCGGCATGCTGCCGAAAATCTCCTGCGCGTTGGGCGCCGTGAAGATGGGTGTTAAAAGCTCACATATTATCGACGGACGAGTCATGCACGCGGTTCTGCTGGAAATTTTCACGGACGCGGGTGTGGGGACACTGATCAGCAACGAGCCCTGATAGGAAAATTTGTAGAACAGACCAACAATCAGGACGCCGGGCCCGATTTTCGGACCATTGGCCCGGTAAAGATCAGGGGCGCGTATTGATGCCGGCGCCATATGCGGCTAGGATTGCCGAACAGCTCTTCCAATTGGGGCAGCGATGCAGGAGATGTAAACAGGGCGACTCAAGGTGGGACAGCGGCCAAGGCGTAATCCTTTCTATACAGGACTTGTAAAAGGACGATATTAGGGAAAGGCCGCATGCAATGCGCTCCCAATCTCGCTTTCTCCTCGGTTAATCATTTTTTCTTGCGTGGACGCTTCGCTTCGTTCCTCGCTTCCTCGACACTATAAGAAACATGACCAGAACCAATCAAAAATCTTCGCGCCGCCAGCAGATTCTGGAAGCTCTCGCTTTTATGCTGTCCAGTTGTCCCGGGTCACGAATCACCACCGCGGCGCTGGCGAGAGAGGTAGGCGTATCGGAAGCGGCCCTGTATCGGCATTTCCCCAGCAAGACGAAGATGTTCGAGGGCTTGATCGAGTTTATCGAGGAAACCATCTTTTCGCGCATTAACCTGATCGTGTCCGAAGAAGCGACTGCGATTAAACGCTGCGAGCGCATCCTTTTGCTGTTGCTTACCTTTGCGGAACGCAATCCGGGAATTTCCAGGATCCTTACCGGCGATGCGCTGGCGGGGGAAACCGAGCGACTGCGGCAGCGAATCGTGCAGTTCTTCGAACGGCTCGAGACTCAGTTGAAGCAGATTTTGCGGGAAGCGGAAGTGCGTGAAGATTTGCGCCTGAACCTGCCGGTCACGGCGGCCGCAAACCTGATGATGGCCGCGGCGGAGGGGAGAATCGCCCAGTTCGTTCGCAGCGAATTCAAGCGGTCGCCAACGGAGAACTGGCCGGTTCAATGGCCTGTACTGATCCACGGTTTCGCACGCGAACACGAAGCCGTTCAGCCGGTAGGCTAACAGCGAATACCCTTCTATTCCTTTGGCGGTCTGATCTGACTGAAACGCCGGATCTCGCTGTCGAAGCGCTTTTCCAACTCCCGCTTTTCCAGCAGCCGCAATTCAAGCTGCTGTTGCACCTTTTCAAGCTGAGCCTGCAGGACTGCGAGATTTTCCAGCAACACTTCGGGAACCGCCCGACCCGCCCGCTCCTGGTCCGCAGCCCGCGCCTGCAAGTCATGGATCTGGGCTTCGACACCGTTGGCGTTGCCCCGGAGAATGGACATGCTCGCATCGAAGTCGGCAAGCTTCCTTTCTCGGGCTGACTCGATATCACCAACGCTGCTGTATCGACGCAACAGATATTCGTCCCATTCGGCCATCTTGGCCTCCTGCTCGCGTTGCGCAGCCAGTTTCTCCAATTCCTCATCGCTGGGAGTCGGCGGAACGACTTGCAGGACCTGGCCTGACGCGGTCACCACTTCGTAACCTTTCTTGACGTATCGGGGCGGTATCCTGCTGTCGAGCACCGTCACGCCTTCATCATTGACGTATCGGTAATAGCGGTCGGCTGCAGCGGCGGTTAAGGAAGCCGCGGCAAGCAAGAAGGCCGCAAGCCATTTAACGACTGGAGTCACCACCGGAGATTTCATCTGCGTTAACACCGTATTGCGCTCGATAGTTTCTTATCTGGTCGACGATGGCCGCATCACTGGCCTGCTCTTCAAGATAGGCGATAATGTGCTCCACTGCCGCAATACTAATCACAGGGATCGAAAATTCCTCTTCGACTTCCTGCAGAGCCGACAGGCGGCCGCGTCCCCTTTCCCGGCGATTCAAGCCGATGATGACGCCCGCCGGTTCGGCTCCCTGAGCACGGATAAGCTCGATGACTTCACGTACCGCCGTTCCCGCGGTGATTACGTCGTCCACTATCAGCACCTTGCCCGCCAATGGGGCACCGATCAGGTTGCCACCTTCACCGTGCGCCTTGGCCTCCTTGCGATTGAACGCGTAGGGTCGATCCATCCCATGTTCGTCCGCCAGCGCAATGGCTGTACTTGCCGCCAGCGCAATGCCCTTGTAGGCGGGACCAAAGAGCATGTCGAACTGTACTCCGGAATCCACCAGGGCAGCGGCATAGTGGCGGCCGAGTTCGGCCAAGGCGCGGCCACTGTTGAACAGGCCGGCGTTGAAGAAGTAGGGGCTGGCGCGTCCGGACTTGAGAGTGAAGAGTCCAAAACGCAGCGCCTGATATCGAATGGCCAGGCGGATGAAGTCTCGTTGATACGCTTGCATGTCGTAGTCCGAATCTGTCGCCGCGCTTGGCGCGGCTGTTGCGCGATAACTGCCGCTCAGGCGACTGGCAACTTTCGAGCGTCGGAGGTATCTGAACGCTTCAGGTTCAGAACACAGGGGCTGTGAAAAAGACGCCGGAGGCGAACCCTTCTGCTCGGGATGGGCTCAGGGACTGGCGCGATTCCCGGGATCCGTGGCCTGCACTACGATTCGTGTATTCAGTCTGCGGCGGAACCCGAGTATCATACACAGTCCGTTATCAAGGGGCGAACATGAGAATCATCAATCTGAGCGTCGACGGCATCGTCCAGGCGAAGGAAAAGGGCCTGTTCGAGTGGCTGGAGCAGCAAGACGCAGACATCATCTGTCTTCAGGATCTGCGCCTGACCGCGCCGGAACTGGAAGATGGCCCCTATCAGGTAAAAGGATTCAATGCCTATTTTTTTGACTCAGGCATTGATGATGCTTACGGGGTGGGAATCTATACGCGAGAACAACCCAAGGCGCTCATCTATGGGCTGGGTTTTTCTTCAGGGGTGGACATGCAAGGCCGCTACATCCAGGCGGACTTCGAAAAGCTCAGTGTTGGCTCTCTGCTCGCGCCGAATATTGCCGACGACGACTCCGAGTCGGCCGCGGTGAAACAGAAATTCTTCGACGACATGCAGGCACATCTGCACAAGATCACCCGCAAGCGTCGCGACTTCATCTTTTGTGGCAACTGGGCGATGGCGCATTCACCCATCGACGTGCAGAACGCAAAGGAGAACGAAGACAAGCCGGGCTTTCTGCCCCATGAACGGCAGTGGATGGACCAGCTGTTCAGCGAGCTGGGCTATGTGGATGCCTTCCGTCAGGTCAACAAGGACAAGGACGAGTTCACCTGGTGGCCGAGTGGCGTTGCTTTCGAGGGGGATGGCTGGCGCACCGACATGCAGGTGATTTCCGGCGAGCTGCGCAATCGAGTCGAATACGCGGTCATCTACAAGAATCAGACTTTTTCCAGCCACCTGCCGGTCATTATCGATTACGACATCGAGCCGCCGGGCGCCTTCTGACACTATCTGACCACAGATTCATAAAGCCGAGAAAATGCCCGCCAACGCGCGGGCATTTTCGTTTGCGGCTATTGAGGATCAGTCTTGCAGTGCCTGCTTCTGCAGCTCATGTAGTTCGCTGATGCCCTGCTTTGCCAGAGCCAGCATCTGATCGAACTGCTCCTGAGTGAAAGGTTCGCCTTCGGCTGTGCCCTGAATTTCGATCATTCCGCCATCATCGGCCATGACAATGTTCATATCGGTATCCGCGGTGGAATCTTCGATGTAATCCAGATCGAGTACCGGCGTCCCCTGGTAGATTCCCACCGACACAGAGGCGACCATTCGGCGCAATGCATTTTCGCCAATGCTCGCGTCCTTCTTGCGCAGATGTCGAATCGCGTCGGCGAGCGCCACGCAGGCGCCGGTGATGGAAGCGGTTCTGGTGCCGCCGTCCGCCTGGATTACATCGCAATCGATCGTAATGGTGTTTTCGCCCAGCGCGGACAGATCCACTGCCGCCCGGAGCGAGCGGCCGATCAAGCGCTGAATCTCGACGGTGCGTCCGCCCTGCTTGCCGCGCGCCGCTTCCCGGAGCATTCGGCTGCCGGTGGAGCGGGGTAGCATGCCGTACTCCGCGGTGATCCAGCCGCGACCTTCGCCGCGCATGAATCTCGGCACACCTGGCTCGACGCTGGCGGTGCAGATGACCCGGGTATCGCCGAACTCCACCAGCACTGATCCTTCCGCGTGCTTGGTAAAGCCGCGGATGAGTTTGATGGCTCGCAATTGCTCCGGGGTTCGGCCGCTGGGTCGTTGCATAATAATCTCGTCTTCACAGGTTAGGGCGCAGCATTATACCCGACGCATCCTGGCCCCCGTCCAATTGGCCGGGCCGGCTGGGAGTGTGAGCCTGTGTTACCATGCTCCTCTTTGTTTGATCCCATGGCGAAATCAGCCACCACGCCGAGGAAGTCGATCATGGCCCGCAGCATGACAGGTTTCGCCCGTCAGGAATCCAGCCATCCCTGGGGAACGTTGAGTTGCGAAATCCGCAGCGTGAACCACCGTTACCTGGAGCCGCATTTCCGCCTGCCCGAGCCTTTGCGCGCGATTGAGCCTGAGCTTCGGAACCGCCTGCGCAAGGCGGTTCATCGGGGCAAAGTGGAAGTGAGTTACCAGCTGAAGACCGACGGCGCCAGCGCGGGCGATTTGAAAATCAATCTCGAGCTGGTGCAGAAGCTCGCTGATGCACTTCGCCAGGTGGATGCGGCTGTGGATGCGGCGGCACCGGTGAATACCGTCGATGTTCTCCGCTGGCCCGGTGTTCTGGAAGGCGACGCGGCGGATAGCGAAGCGCTGCATCGAGCGGCAGTCGAGGCCTTCGATCAGGCGCTGCGGCAATTTACCGCACACCGCGAACGCGAAGGCGCGGAGTTGGCCCAGATCATTTGCCAGCGCCTGGACGCCGTTGCAGAGGAGGTGGATAAAGTCCGCGGGGTGCTGCCGGCTATCATGCAGGCCCAGCGGGACAAACTGCTCGAGCGCATCGCGGCTATAAAGGAAGAGGTCAATCCGGAGCGCCTGGAACAGGAGCTGGTCTTCTACGCCCACAAGGCCGATGTGGCCGAAGAACTCGATCGTCTGGTAACGCACATCGGCGAAGTGCGCCTCGCGTTGAAAGCCAAGGGAGCCATCGGTCGCCGGCTCGACTTTTTGATGCAGGAGCTCAACCGTGAGGCCAACACCCTGGCCTCCAAGTCCATCGCCGCGGATACGACGCAGTCGGCGGTGGAGCTGAAAATACTGATTGAGCAAATGCGCGAGCAGATTCAGAATATCGAATAAGGATCAGCGATTTTGGCGCCAGCACCTGCACCCTGTGTGAATGGCAGCCATCTACCAGGCAGATGAACAACACCATGTCCGAACCAGCATCCAGCCGGGGAATTCTCTACACGGTCTCCGCCCCTTCCGGAGCCGGGAAAACCAGTTTGGTGAACGCCCTGGTGGAGTCGACCCCGCACCTTCGTGTGTCCATTTCCCATACCACCCGTAAAATCCGTCCCGGCGAGACCGACGGGGTGAATTACCATTTCGTCAGTCGCGACGAATTCGATGGCATGCTCCAGCGGACCGCCTTTTTGGAGCATGCCGATGTGTTCGGCAACCTCTACGGTACCTCGAAGGAGTGGGTTGAAAGCGCGCTTGCTTCAGGCGAGGACGTCATTCTGGAAATAGACTGGCAGGGCGCGCAGCAGGTGCGTCGCCTGATGCCGGAAACCGTGAGCATTTTTATTCTGCCGCCCTCACGGGAAACGCTCCGACGTCGCCTCACCGGCCGCGGTCAGGACGACCCTGCGGTTATCGAAAAGCGGCTGGCGGAAGCCCGCAAAGAGATGAGCCATTACCCGGAATGTCAGTATCTGGTGATCAATGACATGTTCGAGGAAGCGCTCGCCGACCTGAAGGCGATCGTCCGGGCGGAACGGTCTCGCCTCGATCGCCAGCAGCAGCGCCAGCAGACGCTTCTGCAGGAGCTATTGTCCTGATCCCGGCTTTTGCGTAAACTGGCCGACCCTCAAAATCCGGTGCATAATTGACCGGACTCACCGCAGCTGGGGCTTCCAGGCCGCGTTCGCAGGATCGGCGGCAGATCTCCATCCGCACAACATTTCGCCTGGCTGGTTGTCACAAGTGCCAAAGCACAGTGACCACACCGGCCCGGCTTACCGGCAGCAAAAGGCAGGAAAACGACACATGGCACGCATCACTGTAGAAGACTGTTTGGAACACGTAGACAACCGCTTTGAACTGGTGATTGTCGGCAGCAAGCGCGCCCGTCAGCTGGCCGTGGGTGGCAAAGAGCCCATGGTTCCGCGGGAAAACGACAAGCCGACCGTATTGGCCCTGCGCGAAATCAGTCAGGGGCTGATCGACGATGCCGTCCTCAATCAGCCGGATGAGGTTGAAGAAGTGGTTGTTCCCGATCAGGAAATGGACAACGAATAAGTCTGTTCGAGCAGGCCTTACCAGTACACCCGTTTAGTTAGTCCGATAGTCAGAAAGTCCGAAAGCGCTCCGGTGGTCAGTGGTAGGCGCCGGAGTAGGAAAGGAGGAAGCGTTGCAAACCATTGACGCTCTGGGTCACCGACTCTCCTCTTACCTTGAGCCGTCCCAAATCGATCAGGTACGCCGCGCTTATTATTACGCGGAACAAGCCCACGACGGTCAGTTTCGCCGCAGCGGCGAGCCTTACATCACCCACCCCCTGGCAGTCGCCAACATACTCTCCGCCATTCACATGGACCACCAGAGCCTGGTGGCCGCCCTGCTGCACGACGTGATTGAAGATACCGCTGTCAGCAAAAAAGCGCTATCTGAGCAGTTTGGTTCGACGGTGGCCAATCTCGTCGACGGCGTGAGCAAGCTCACGCAGTTCGAAAGCGATTCCCACGCGGAGAAACAGGCGGAGAATTTCCAGAAGATGGCTTTGGCCATGGCCCGCGATATCCGGGTAATTCTGGTCAAGCTCGCCGACCGCCTGCATAACATGCGCACGCTCAACTCCCTCAGTCCGGACAAGAAGCGGCGCATTGCCAAGGAAACCATCGAGATCTACGCCCCCATTGCCCACCGGCTGGGGATGAACGACATGCGGGTGGAGTACGAGGACCGCGGCTTTACCGCCCTCTATCCGCTGCGCGCCCGCCGTCTCCAGGCGGCCCTGAATACGGTGCGTGGCAATCGCAAGGAGCTGGTCGAAAAGATCCAGCGCGCAATCGAGCTGCGCCTGGAGCGCGACGGCATTCACGCGCTGGTGATCGGCCGGGAAAAGCACCTGTACAGCATCTATCAGAAGATGCGCACCAAGAAGAAGTCCTTCAAGGAGATCATGGACGTCTACGCCTTCCGGATCATCGTCGATTCGGTGGACGACTGCTATCGCGTGCTCGGGGCGATTCACAATCTCTACAAGCCGGTCATCAACGAATTCAAGGATTACATCGCCATACCCAAAGCCAATGGCTACCAGTCTCTGCACACGGTACTGGTGGGCATGCACGGTGTTCCCATCGAAGTGCAGATCCGCACCAAAGAGATGGACGAGATGGCCAATAGCGGTATCGCTGCTCATTGGCTATACAAGTCGGCCGACAGCGACGTAGCCGCCGGCAGTCAGGCGCGAGCTCGCCAATGGGTTCAGGGCCTGCTGGAGATGCAGCAGCGTGCGGGCAATTCGCTGGAGTTCATCGAGAACGTCAAGATCGATCTATTTCCGGATGAAGTCTACGTCTTCACCCCCAAGGGCAGGATCGTTGAATTGCCGGCTGGCGCCACCCCGGTGGACTTCGCCTATGCGGTGCATACGGACATCGGCAACAGCTGCGTGGCCTGCCGCATCAATGACCGGCTCGCACCCCTGTCGCAGCCACTCGAGAGCGGGCAGCGGGTAACGATCATCACCTCGCCAGGTGCGCAGCCGAATCACAACTGGCTCAATTTCGTGGTCACCGGAAAGGCGCGTAGCGGTATCCGTCATTATCTGAAGACCCAGCTGCAGGCCCAGTCCATCGAACTCGGACACCGCATTCTCAACCGCGCGCTCGCCAATGCTGGCAGCAGTATCGAGAAGCTCACCGAGGAACAGGTGCGCCGCCTGCTCAAGGAAACTCACGCGAATTCCCTGGACGAAATTCTCGAGGACATCGGCCTCGGCAACCGCATTGCCTTTGCCATCGCCAAGATTCTGGTACCGCAACAGGCAGACACCGATCAGGAGAAAGGGGCGAACATCTATTCCCCGCTGACCATCGACTCCACCGAAGGCATGGTGGTGAGCTTCGCCCGGTGTTGCCGACCGATTCCCGGCGATCCGATTCTGGGTCATATCAGTGCCGGCAAGGGTCTGGTGATTCATCAGGAAAACTGCCACAACATCGCCGAGATTCGCCACAACCCCGAGAAAATCAGCCACGTGAACTGGGCGCCCTCGGTGAGCGGCGAATTCCTCACCGATGTGCGGGTGGAAGTGGAGTCGGAGCGGGGCATCATCGCCTCACTGGCCACACGCATCAGCGAACAGAAGGCCAGCATCGAGCAGATCAATGTGGACGAGCGGGACGCACACAACAGTGTGATCACTCTGTGTCTCGGGGTGAAGAACCGAATCCATCTTGCCAACATCATGCGCCGCATCCGCATCATGGGTTCGGTCATTCGCATCAGCCGCGTTAAAAACTAAAAATCCCTAATCCTTATCTAATCTTCGGCCTAACAGGGGCGCCGTCATGACTAATAAAGCTGTTATCAACACCAAGAATGCACCGCAGGCCATCGGTACCTATTCCCAGGCAGTAAAGGTGAACAATACGATTTATCTTTCCGGGCAGATTCCCCTGGACCCTGCAAGCATGACTCTCGTAGAGGGCGGCTTTGCCGAACAGGCACATCAGGTGTTCAAGAATTTGCGCGCGGTATGCGAGGCGGCCAACGGCACGCTGCAGGATATCGTCAAGCTGAATATTTACCTCACCGACCTGAGTAATTTCGCCACCGTGAATGAGGTCATGGCCGAATACTTCGAAGCCCCTTATCCGGCACGCGCTGCGGTCGGCGTAAAAGAGCTTCCCAAGGGCGCGCAGGTTGAGGCAGACGGGATCATGGTTATCTAAGGATCAGTCGCCAGTCGCCAAAAAAATACGTCGGCGGCTGGCACCACGCTCCATCCTTTTCCTCGACATAGCTCCACTGCAGCGTACCACTCCAGATCTTTTGAGTTGTTTCGAAGTGCGCCGGGCTCCCCGGGCTCGTCATCAAAGATTCCTCGTCCCTTCAAATAACTGCAACGCTTCTCCTGAACAATACGCCGCAGGAAAGAAGTTGGCTTAACGCTTTCCTGCTTCTTGCGGGCGTTTCCAGCATACCGTTCTGTTCTTTGGCGCTTTGTATTTTCAGGAGATTCGCCATGAAGACCTTCATCAGCACTTCCTTGTTGTTATCTGCTGCGGCCGCCACTCAGGCAGACGCCGTGAAGTACGTTAATTCCGACGGATCCGCCTTTGGAGAAATTTGTATCGCCGCGCTTTAATCTCGCGCCGCTGCCCGCGACAAGGCAGCCGAACTGGGCATAGAAGGATTCGATTACAGCCGGCTCCAGTGCAATGACGTGCCAGCTAGCCAGTGGGTGCACCAGCAGAAAGCTGAACCCGCTTCATCCGCTGTCGAAATGGTCGCTATCAACGCCGGCGACAGCTCGCCCGCAACCGAACTGTGCGTTGCCGCTCTGACTTCTGCGGAAAAATTCCAGGAAGTGAAGGAGCGCCACTTCGATCGCGCCGGAGAACTGGGAAACAAGCTGCACTGCAATGGCAAGCCGCTGAAGCGTTTCGTGATGCAGTATGGTCGGGATACTCTGACCGCTTCTCTCTGATTGTCCCTGTTGTAGTAATCGGTCCACGTTTCGAGTTACCTCTCGAGTCCTCTCAACGAGGGTTTTGGGGAGCCCAGCCTACTGGTCTCCCTTTTTTGCTTGCGCTTTCCTTGCACTGAGCATTTCCGTGTAGCCTTCACGAAAGCTGGGATACCGGAATTCATAGCCGCTCGCCAACAGACGCTGGTTGCAACAGCGCTTTCCGCCTGGTTTCTCTTCGGTCCAATCGACGTCCCATTCGACCCTCAGCTGCGTAGCCAACCAGCGCTTGACTTCGGCAAGCGGGGTCGGTTCATCATCGCTGGCGAGATACAGCGACTGAATCGATTCGCCAGCCACCTGTTTGCGAATGAGGTGTGCAAGCACACCGGCGCAGTCCTCGCTGTGAATGCGATTGCTGATGTCCGCGTCCCGCGAATTGGATTCGTGGTTCATGACCTGTCGAATCAGTCTTTCACGACCCGGGCCGTATATCCCGGAAAATCGCACAATGCAGTGCTCCAGGGAGCTGTTGCGGAGCAGGTTCTCTCCTGCCAGTAGAGCCTCGGCTCGGAAGTTGTCAGCTTCGGTGGGGGAATGCTCGTCGACCCACTCGCCCTTGTTCTGTGGGTAGACTCCGGAGCTGGACACGAGAATAGCCAACTTGGGCTTTGCGCTGGACGATTCCAGCGCGCGAACAATCTTGCCCACGTTGTGTTCGTAAGCCTGTCGGTAGCCGCTTTCATCGCGGCTGTTGGGGACCGGCGTGATCACCACGACATCAAAGCCCTGAATGCGATTGGCAAGTCCTTGCTCCCGGTTGAGATCCCAGGCGATGCCCCGGATGTGGGAGGGCAACTTGTCGACGCTTCGCCGCAGGCCGTAGAACTCCAGCTCAGGAGCTGCTAGCTCCCGGCTCAGACGAATGGCAATATCACCGCATCCAATTAATAGAATCTTTGCTATCATGCGCCCTAATAGATTTTAGCTAACGGTATTGTCATGACTCTCACAGAACTCCGCTACGTCGTCACCCTCGCCCGGGAGCAGCACTTTGGCCGCGCGGCCGAGCGCTGCTTCGTCTCGCAGCCCACGCTCAGCATCGCCGTGAAAAAGCTCGAGGACGAGCTGGGCGTGCCGATTTTCGAGCGTACCAAGTCGCGGGTTCATCCGACGCCGCTGGGCGAGAAGATCGTCCAGCAGGCTCAACTGGTGCTGGAGCAGACCGCGGCCATCAAAGACATAGCCAGCTCCGGCCGGGATCAGCTGAATAGCCCGTTGCAGGTGGGGGCGATCTTCACGATTGGACCCTATCTGTTTCCGCAGTTTATCCCCCTGCTGCAAAAACTGGCTACCGAGATGCCCCTGTATGTGGAAGAGAGCTATACCGGCACTCTTCGCACCCGTCTGCGCAACGGTGAGCTCGACGCCATCATCATCTCGCTACCCTTTACTGAAGCGGATGTGGTAACTCAACCGCTCTATGAAGAGCCCTTCGTGGTATTGATGCCCCACGATCATCCGCTGACCGACAAAAAAGAGATTCGCCCTGACGACCTGACATCCTACAACGTGCTGCTGCTGGGAGAAGGCCATTGCTTCCGCGACCAGGTGTTGGAGGCCTGCCCCAACCTGGAGCCTTCCAGCGAGTCGACCCGTCACGTGCGCACTGCCGCCGAGGGTAGCTCACTGGAAACCCTCAAGCACATGGTGGTCTCGGGGCTCGGCATCACCATTCTGCCGCTGAGTGCCGCAGTCACCAGCCAGTACGCGCCCAATCTGCTGGCCACGCGGCCATTCGCGGATCCGGTGCCGGCGCGCACCGTCGCGTTGGCTTGGCGGGCGAGCTACCCGCGTCTGAAAGCCATTGATGTGGTGAGCCAGGCAATCCAGCAATGCCAGAAGCCGGCCGCCGCGCTGATGAACAATCCGGAAGCGAAGGGCTGACGCTCAGATGAACATCGGGGCGCCGCCGGCACCGACTACCTTATTGCAGAGCATCCCGCTTACCCGGCTCAAGGGCGTGGGCGACAGCCTTGCGGCGAAGCTGGCCAAACTCAATCTGGCCACCGTTCAGGACCTGCTGTTTCACCTGCCGCTTCGCTACCAAGACCGCACCCGCGTCACCCCGATCGGCAGCCTTCAGCCCAACCGCGAAGCTGTTATCGAGGGGCAGGTGCGCGGCTGCGACGTGGTCTTTGGCAAGCGCCGCAGCCTGCTGTGCATGCTCCAGGACAGCACCGGCACAGTGGCGCTGCGCTTCTACCACTTCAGCAACGCCCAGAAGCAGCGCCTGACGCCCGGCACGCGCCTGCGCTGCTATGGAGAAGCCCGCAGGGGCGCGGCCGGTCTGGAACTCTATCACCCGGAATATCAGCATCTGGACGGGCCAGACGCCGACGCACAGTTGGAGCAAAGCCTCACTCCGGTCTACCCCAGCACCGAGGGCATCGGCCAAACCCGGCTCCGCAAGCTGATCGAGCAGGCGCTGCGGCTGGCCAGCGCCGACAACCTGCCCGAGCTACTCCCAGGCATGCCGAACAAGATCGAACTGCTCCAAGCCCTGCGATTTCTCCACGGTCCGCCGCGGGAGGTCTCGCTGATGGAACTGCTGGAAGGCCAGCACCCCTGTCAGCGCCGGCTGGCCTTCGAAGAGCTGCTTGCTCACCATCTCACGCTCCTTAAAGTCCGCGCCCGGATTCAGAAGCAGGCGGCGCTGCCGCTGACCAGCGATGAATTGCGCGCGCGCTTTCTGGACTCGCTCCCATTCGCGCTGACCGGTGCGCAGGCTCGCGTATCCGACGAGATAGCCGAAGACCTGTCGCGGTCCGTGCCGATGCTGAGGCTGGTGCAAGGTGACGTAGGTTCGGGCAAAACCCTCGTGGCCGCGCTGGCCGCACTGCGGGCCGTGTCGAGTGGCGCTCAGGTGGCACTGATGGCGCCGACGGAAATCCTCGCCGAGCAGCACCGGATCAACTTCCGGACCTGGTTGGCCCCCCTCGGGATCGAGGTCGCGGCGCTGACCGGCCGGCAGAAAGCGGCGGAAAAGCGGCACGAGCTGGAACGGCTGGCCAGTGGCGAAGCACAGGTCGTTGTCGGCACCCACGCTCTGATCCAGGAAACCGTGACCTTCAACCGGCTGGCTTTGATCATTATCGACGAACAGCACCGCTTTGGCGTCGAGCAGCGGCTCAGCCTGCGCAATTCCCGGCAGAATGGGGAGGGCGGCCACCTACCGCACCAGCTGATCATGACGGCCACACCCATACCGCGCACCCTGGCGATGAGCGCCTATGCGGACCTGGACTGCTCGGTGATCGACGAACTGCCCCCCGGACGTACGCCGGTGGAAACAGTGGTGGTCAGCAACAGTCGGCGGGATCAGGTGGTGGCACGGGTTAGTGAGGCCTGCCGGCAGAAGCGCCAGGCTTACTGGGTCTGCACCCTGATCGAGGAATCCGAGGTACTGGAAGCCCAGGCAGCCGAAGCCAGTGCCGAAGAACTCGCCCGGGCCTTGCCCCATCTGAGGGTTGCCCTGTTACACGGCCGGGTAAAGCCCAAAGAAAAAGAGCAAATAATGACCGCGTTCAAACAAGGAGAGGTCGATCTGCTGGTGGCTACCACGGTGATCGAGGTCGGGGTGGACGTGCCCAATGCCAGCCTGATGATCATCGAGAATCCCGAACGCCTGGGCCTCGCCCAGCTCCACCAGCTTCGCGGTCGGGTAGGCCGCGGCACGGCGGCGAGCCACTGCGTGTTGCTCTACGGCTCACCCTTGTCGAAAACTGCCCGGGCGCGACTGCAGGTGATGCGAGACAGTAACGACGGCTTTGTGATCGCGGAAAGAGACCTTGAGATTCGCGGACCCGGCGAAGTGCTCGGCACCCGCCAGACCGGTGAACTGCAGTTCAAGGTCGCTGAGCTGCAGAGGGATGCGCACCTTTTGCCCCAGGTGCGGAAAGTGGCGCTGCAACTGCAAAGCGAGCCCGACCGGATTACCGCTTTGATCCGCCGGTGGCTGGGGCAGGCTCAGGACTATAGCAGTGTGTGAGCGCTTACTTATCCGGAAGTGAGCGCTAGCTTACTGTACTCGTGCGCTGAGCCGCCACCGGCTGTGGCGTGACCGATCCTTTCAGCACATTTTCCTCGCCTTCCGATTTGGCCACCACCACGGCACAGCAACTGTCGCTGAAGACGTTCACGGCAGTGCGCATCATGTCCAGCAGTCGGTCAGTGACCATTAACAAACCCACAAGCTCCAGCGGCAGTTCCAGCACCGACATGATCACCATGATAGCCACCAGGCTGGCGGCGGGGATTCCGGCAACGCCGATCGAGGTCAGCAGGGCGATCAGGACCACCGTGAACTGGGTGGCGAAAGACAGATCGCCACCGTATGCCTGGGCGATAAAGATTACTGCCACACACTCGTAGAGCGCGGTGCCGTCCATGTTGATGGTGGCGCCAAGAGGCAAGGTGAACGATGTGGTTCGGTTGGAGACGCCTGCGTTTTTCTCCACGCACTCCATGGTCAAGGGGAGAGTGCCGGAGGAGCTGGCGGTCGAAAAAGCCGTGAGCAGCGCCGGGGCCATGGCCCGATAGTGCTTGAGAGGGTTCACCCGTCCGACGTACTTCAAAATCAGGGCCAGCGTGACGAAGGTGTGCAGGGCGAGCGCCACGACCACCGTGATGAAAAACCAGAACATGATCTGGATGGCTTCGAAGCCGGTGTTGGTGATGGTCTCCGCCACAAGGCCGAACACCCCGATGGGCGCAAACCGCATGATGAACATGGTCACGGCCATCATGGTTTCGAACACCGCCTGCCAGAAGTCCAGCAGTACCTGTTGGTGCCGCCCCTGCACCTTGGTCATGAAGTAGCCAAACAGCAGTCCAAAGAAGATAAGCCCCAGCATCTGACCGTCTGCAGCGGCCTGGACGATGTTCGGGGGCACCATCCGCAGAAAAACTTCCACGATATCGCCGGTGCCGCGACCTTCCGCCCGTTGGATTTCCGCAGCCACCTGCTCTGCGGGCACCAGAGCGAGCCGGTCACCGGCGGGTTCGCCGTCGATGATCCCCGGGGCGATGACATTCACGACCGCCAGCCCAACGAGGATCGCCAGCAGACTGGATACCATATAGAAGATGAGGGTTTTTGCCCCCATGCGGCCGATATTCTCGCCACTGCCCATACCCGCCACACCGACGATGATTGAGGACAGCACCAGCGGCACGATGATCATCTTCAGCCCGTTCAGAAAAAGGGTGCCGATAAAATCGAAAATGCTCATCGTGGAAACGCCCAGCAGGGTCGTCTCCGGGGTGGTCAGGGTGCCAGCGATAAAGGCCGCCACAATCGCGGTGAGGATCTGCCAGTGCAGGGGGATGCTTTTCATTGAAGTCGTCTCTGCGAGTCCTGGGTCAGGTTTTTAGCTAGTGGCGAGACCTTAGGGGAAAACGAGTGCCGAGTACAGGGTGGGGAAAACTACATCGGCAGTAGGTCAGGTTTTTCCATCAGTTCGAGTAGCTCAGACAATGGGCAAAGCGGCGTTTTCACAACTGAAGCAAACGCCTGACTGGGTTAGGAGAACTTTCTGTGTCTCGAAGCTGCCGGAGCCGGACCTGGCAGAGAAGGGAGTTTTTCCGAGGGGGAGGGGCTTTTGAAACCTTCGCCGCAGGACGCGGCGTAGGAGCTACACGGATGTATTCATGCGTTTTCAAAAGACCCTCCCCCTCGGGAAAACGGATCGGAGTCACAACAGTCCTGGGCAACGATTTGAAATCGGAAGGAAATGCCAAGAGTGCTATAGTTTCAACCACAACATGTCGCTTCCAGGACCTCATGATCAGCCTCCAACTCGACCGTTTTTCCCGCTTCGCTCCCTATGTCCAGCTAATGCGCTTCGACCGCCCGATCGGCACCTTGCTGTTGCTGTGGCCGACGCTGTGGACGCTATGGATTGCCGGCGAGGGCAGCCCGAGCCCGGGTGTGGTGGTGATTTTCGTGCTCGGCACAATCGTGATGCGTGCGGCGGGTTGCGTGATCAATGATTACGCGGACCGCAATTTCGACGGGCATGTGGAGCGCACCAGGAACCGACCGCTGGCGCGCGGCCTGGTGAAACCCAGGGAAGCCATTGGTCTTTTCGTGGGTTTGTGCGTGATTGCCTTCGGACTGGTGCTGTTGACCAATCCGCTGACCATCAAGTTGTCCTTTGGCGGTCTGCTGCTGGCCTTCTGCTACCCCTTTGCGAAGCGTTACACCCATTTGCCGCAAATCGTGCTGGGTGCGGCTTTCTCCTGGGCGATCCCCATGGCCTTCGCGGCGGAAACCGGAGCCCTGCCGCCGGAGGTCTGGCTCATCTTCATTGCGAATCTGCTCTGGACCGTGGTCTACGATACGTTCTATGCAATGGTCGACCGTCCCGACGATCTGAAAATCGGCATTAAATCAACGGCTATTTTATTCGGAGAGAACGACCGCGCGATTACCGGCGTTTTGCAGGTGATGACCCTGTTTGCACTCCTGCTGGTCGGACAGCGTTTCGAACTCGGGACTTTTTACTTCCTGAGCCTTGTGGGTGCAGCGGGATTGTTTGCCTGGCAGCAGTATCTGATCAGGGGTCGCCGCCGTGAAGATTGTTTTCGCGCCTTTCTGAACAATAACTGGGTCGGCATGGTCATTTTCGTCGGTATTTTTCTCGATGGCCTCTTTTAGTAATAAAGAAGCTCTAGCTCTGTCATAAAGCTGTAACAGGCTTTTCTTTTAATGGTGTGCCTGAGAAGTGACGATGGACGACACCGAAACGATGGCCAACAAAACTATCCTGATCGTTGACGACGAAGCAGCAATTCGTGACATGTTGCGGGTAGCGCTGGAAATGGCGGACTACCGCTGTCTGGAAGCGGAAGATGCCGGCCAGGCGCACAGTCTGATCATCGATGAAAACCCCGACCTGATTCTGCTTGACTGGATGCTCCCCCACACCAGCGGCATCGAGCTGGCGCGTCGCCTCAAGCGCGACGAAGTGACCGCGAAAATTCCGATCATCATGT
Source organism: Proteobacteria bacterium 005FR1 (assembly GCA_026192395.1). Lineage (GTDB taxonomy): Bacteria > Pseudomonadota > Gammaproteobacteria > Pseudomonadales > Cellvibrionaceae > WACF01. The sequence continues at coordinate 2,880,240 of WACF01000001.1, read as the reverse complement.
TGACCGCGAAGGGCGAAGAGGACAATAAGGTCCAGGGCCTCGAAGTCGGCGCGGACGACTACATCACCAAGCCCTTTTCGCCGCGCGAACTGGTGGCGCGGCTCAAGGCTGTGCTGCGCCGGGCCGGTCCGGGAGAAGAAGCCGAACCAATCGTTGTGAACGGTTTGTGCCTTGACCCCTCCAGCCACAGGGTCACCATCAACGATCAGCCGGTGCAGATCGGCCCGACCGAGTATCGTCTGCTGGAGTTCTTCCTCACCCACCAGGAGCGCGTATACACCCGGAGCCAGTTGCTCGACCACGTCTGGGGCGGAAACGTCTACGTGGAAGAGCGGACGGTGGACGTTCACATACGACGCCTTCGCAAGGCTTTAACCCTTGATGGCCACGAACGTTACGTTCAAACTGTGCGCGGCACCGGTTACCGATTTTCCACCAAGGTGCCGCTAGGCGCCTAGCGGCAATCCGACCGCCGCAGGCGGTTGTTGTAAATCATCGCTAAGGCCACGACATTGCACAGAGGGTTTGCCGCTGAGATTCGGCGGGTTCTGGTTTTTACCGCAGTCTGTATCCTTCTTGGCCTGCTCAACGGTTATCTGACCTGGACGCTCATTGCCGCCGGCGCCATCTACATGGGCTGGACGCTCTGGCAGATTTATCGTCTGGATCGCTGGATCGTTGCCAAGGACCCCGGTCTGCCTCCGGATGCCAGCGGCTTCTGGGGCGATATCTTCGATCGCATCTATCACCTGCAAAAACGCCAGGGTCGCGAGAAGTTGCGGCTGCAATCGACCCTGCACCGCATTCAGGACATCACCGCCGCTCTTCCCGACGCGGTGATCGTGCTGGACAAGCGGGGCAATATGAGCTGGTGGAACGAAACCGCCAGCGAGCTGCTCGGCTTCCAGTCCGGCGACCGCCAGCAGGCACTGATCAACTTTGTCCGCAATCCCCAGTTCGTTCGCTATTTCGAGGCGGGCAGTTACAAGGAGCCGATCACGCTGCCGTCACCCATCAATGACGCGCGCCGGCTGCAATTTCAGATTACCCGCTTTGGCCAGGACGAACGCCTGGTGCTGGTCCGCGATATCACCCGCATTCACCGTCTCGAGCAAGTGCGTAAAGATTTCGTGGCCAACGTATCTCATGAATTGCGCACACCCCTGACGGTACTGAAAGGCTATCTCGAAACCCTTGCCGATCATGCCGAAGAAGTGGCGCCGCAATGGAGCAAGGCCCTGCAGCAGATGCAGCAGCAAAGTGATCGCATGACGCTGTTGGTGAATGACCTGATCACGCTCTCTCGTCTGGAAACCGAAGACCCGGGTAGCAATCAGAGTCCGGTCCCGGTTGCGCGACTGCTGAAAACCGTTCGCGACGAGGCCGAGGTGGTGGGCGGAGGCAATTACACCATTACCGTGGACAATGCGGGCGACGAGGCCATCCGCGGCAACGAAAAAGAACTGCACAGCGCCATCTCCAACTTGGTGATCAATGCCGTGAAATACTCGCCGCCCGGCAGTACGGTAAATATCCGCTCATCGACCGACAGCCGTGGCTTACATGTCTCGGTGAGCGACAATGGCATCGGCATCGATCCGGTCCATATTCCCCGCCTGACGGAACGCTTCTATCGGGTGGACAGTGGCCGCGCTTCGCAAACCGGCGGAACCGGACTGGGGCTCGCGATCGTCAAGCACGTGCTGCTGCGCCACGACGGCAAGCTAAGTATCGAGAGCAAGCCCGGCAAAGGGAGTACCTTTACCTGTTCTTTCCCGCGAAGCCGCGTTAGCGCCGCCAAGACGGAAGGCGCAAAACTGGCGAACTAAGTGGCGGCGCAGTTGCCCTAAGGTCCATTTACCAGATTCTGAGAATTAGCGGTAAGGGACATCAAAGCCCGTGAATGTCGAATTCGTTTTCCTCTCGTCCATCCAGGAAATAACGCCCCGCCAGTGGAACGCCCTTTGCGGTGAGGACTATCCCTTCCTGGATCATGCCTTCCTGTCCTCACTGGAAATCAGCGGGGCCGTCAGCGCGGCATCCGGCTGGCAGCCGCGGCATGTGGTCATCGAGTTCGGTGGAGCGCCGGTCGGCGTGATGCCGCTGTACGAAAAAAATCATTCATACGGCGAGTACGTCTTTGATTGGGCCTGGGCCGACGCCTACCGGCGCCACGGCTTCGACTATTATCCGAAACTCGTCACCGCGATTCCCTTCACGCCGGCGACCGGACCGCGTCTATGCCTTGCCGAAGGCCTAAAGACCGGAGACATTCTGCCCTCCTTGCAGGAGGCAGTCCGGGAGGAGCTCACCCGGATCGGCGGTTCATCGTGGCATTGTCTGTTTCCGGAGAAGCCCTTTTCCGATCTGCTGAAGGAACAAGGAGTCAGTCAGCGGCTCGGTTCGCAATACCACTGGCTCAATCAGGGCTATCGGGACTTCGCAGATTTTCTGGATAGCTTCAGCTCTCGCAAGCGCAAGAATCTGAACAAGGAAAGGCGCCGGGTCGTTGAGCAGGGCTTGGCGCTCGAATTGAAAACCGGACGTGAAATCAGCCGCGACGAGTGGCGGCAGTTCTACATCTTCTATCACCTCACTTATTTCAAACGTAGCGGCCGACAGGGCTATCTGAACGAAGATTTCTTCTACCAACTTGCCGAAAGCATGCCCGACAAGGTGGTGATGGCCATCGCCCGACAAGGCGGTGAAATGGTGGCGGCATCACTTTTTTTCGAGGGCAGCGAGACACTGTACGGACGCTACTGGGGTTGCAGCAAGGAATTCGACTTTCTTCACTTCGAAGCCTGCTACTACCAGGGCATCGAGTATGCAATTCGGAAGGGCTTGAAACGCTTCGACCCCGGCGCTCAAGGCGAACACAAAATCCAGCGCGGCTTCACGCCGGTAGCCACCTGGTCCAATCACTGGATAGATCACCCGGACTTTCGGATGGCAATCGATGATTTCATGCAGCGTGAGAAGGTGGCAATGGAGGAGTACATGGAGGAAGCGAAAGGGTGGTTGCCGTTTAAAGAGATGTGAGATGTGAGATGTGAGATGTGAGATGTGAGATGTGAGATGTGAGATGTGAGATGTGAGATGTGAGATGTGAGATGTGAGATGTGAGATGTGAGATGTGAGATGTGAGATGTGAGACAAGTATTCTGCGATCCCGTGGCACAAACTTTCCAGTCTCTTTCATCTCACGTCTTGCGCCTTGCAACTCACCTCCTGCGCCACACCAACAACCGATTATTCGCCGGCATTGCATTATCTTCCATCAACTTCAAGCCGATTGCTTCTGCCAACTCATTCACCGCCTCGAAATCGCGGATGCCCTGGTGTGCGCCGCGTTGTTTCAGCCAGACGTCGAAGTTGCGGTTGCTTTCGCTGGTGAATTCGCCGTTGTAGTTGAAGGGGCCGTATACCGCCAATACACCGCCCGACTGCAGGACGCGTTCTATGCCCTCGAGGGTTCGCTGCACCTGCGGCCAAGACATGATGTGAAAGGTATTCGCAGTGAAAATGGCATCCACCGACTCCAGCGGCCAGGTTTGCTGATCGGCGTCGACGGTGATGGGCTCACTCAGATTCGGTAGCGGTGATTCCCTGATCCATTCGCGAATGCCCGCGTGGTTTTCGGGCAAGTCACTGCTTTGCCAATGAAGGTGTGGGAGATTGGCCGCGAAAAACACCGCATGCTGGCCGGTGCCACTGCCAATTTCCAGAACGTGCTTCCGGTCGGCGAAAACGCGCTGCAGGATATCGAGAATTGGCTGCTTGTTGTTTTCGCAGGATTGAGCAAATGGTTTCATCGTTTTACTGCTTTCGCGTGAACACAGGGGCGTTTGGCTTCGAGAGTGAGGCGTTGTATTCGTAGCCTTCGGAATCGAATCCTTCCAGATCGGACGCCTTGGTGATTCGATTCTTGATGATGTAGGCGCTCATTAAGCCACGGGCCTTTTTGGCGAAAAAGCTGATCATCTTGTACTCGCCGTTTTTCCAGTCCTTGAAGGCGGGTGTCACCACTTCGGCGTCGAGACGCTTGGGTTGCACCGCCTTGAAATATTCGTTGGAGGCGAGATTGACCAGCAGATTGGATTTGACAGCGTGCAGATCCTCGTTGAGTTTGTCGGTGATCTTGTCGCCCCAGAATTCGTAGAGATTTTTGGCCTTACCGACGCCGAATTTGGTGCCCATCTCGAGGCGGTAAGGCTGCATCAGATCCAGCGGACGCAGCACACCGTAAAGTCCGGACAGGATGCGCAGGTGCTTCTGAGCGAATTTAAAATCGTTGGTCTTGAAGTTTTCCGCCTGCAGGCCGGTATAGACATCACCGTTGAATGCGAGCACCGCCTGCTTGGCGTTCTTGAAATTAAAGGTGGGCTTCCATGCCTGGTAGCGGTCGTAGTTGAGTGTGCCCAGCTTGTCGCTGATGCCCATCAATTTTGAAACGTCCTGCGGCGCGAGCTTGCGCAGTTCCGCAATCAGTTTTTTACTGTCGTCGATGAACTCCGGCGTGGTGTGCTCATCAGTGACCGGCGGGGTTTCGTAGTCCAGATTCTTGGCTGGTGAGATAACGATCAGCATGTGCTTTCTCTCGACTCTGTGGTTCTCGACTCTCAGTTCTCGACTATTCCGGGATCACTGCGGCTTGAGCACGTCGAGCCACCAATTCAGCGGTGTCTGTCCGTCGGCGGGATCATAGACGTTGCCGTACTGCCAGATACTTTCGCCGCTGCCGGTGTGCTTGTTGAGGATGTCTTCAACCGTCTTGAAGCCAAGGCTTACATGAACGGAATAGACCAGCATGCGGTCGGTCTCCAGATCCAGCGAGCCGCCCAGCTTCTCGATCTCGGGAGTCAGCACTTCGCTCAGCGCCTTCACGTCCCCGCGGCTGAACACCACCACACTGAGGTTGCCACTGTGCTGAACGATTTCGAAGTGCTGGCGGTCTGATCCGAGCTTGATGATATCTCCGCTCGCCAGCCCCTTGATGAAGGCCGGTGAACGCACCAGCTGCAGCTTATCCTCGGGCAGCTCCTTCACCTGCAATCGCTCCAGCACCGGCTGCCCCGAGGGGTCGTAGCCAGCCAGCATTTCGATGACCTGTAGTGCCTGCATCTGGTTCTCCCGCCCGGCATTCGCGCTTGCTCTGGCGCATCAGTTCATGGGATACAATGGCGGTCATTCTAAGTGATTGACCCCGCTCTAAAAAGGCTGGATTCAAAAGGAGAAAATCCATGCACAAATTCATCACGGGCCTTGTGCTGTCCGCCAGCCTGCTTGGCGGCTGCACCCAGAACCCTGTGACTGGCCAGTCCGAGTTCAGCCTGGTGTCCGCCCAGCAGGAAGTAGCCATCGGCGAGCAGAATTATCAGCCCAGCGTGCAGGCCCAGGGCGGGCGTTACGTGGTGGACCCGGAGCTCACCATTTACGTCAACAGCCTCGGACAAAAGCTTGCGGCGGTCAGTGACCGTCCCAAGCTGCCCTACGAGTTTTTGGTTCTGAACAATGACATTCCCAATGCCTGGGCGCTGCCCGGCGGCAAGATCGCCATTAACCGCGGCCTGCTGCGGCACCTGGAAGACGAGTCGCAGCTGGCGGCAGTACTGGCTCACGAGATCGTTCACGCCGCGGCAAGACATTCAGCCAACCAGATGACGCAGGGCGCGCTGCTCGGACTGGGCACGCAGGTGATCGATCAAACATCGAAGGATTCCGAATACGCTGAGTTGATTGCGCTCGGCACCGGCTTGTCCGCCGCCGCCTGGCAGGCACGCTATGGCCGCCAGCACGAGCTGGATTCCGACCGCTACGGCATGGAATACATGGTCCGCGCCGGCTACGACCCGCAGGGAGCGGTGGAGCTGCAACAGACCTTTGTGGAGCTCAGTAAAGGCCGGCACCAGGATTTCCTGTCCGGCTTGTTCGCGAGTCATCCGCCCTCTCAGGAGCGGGTCGAAGCGAATCGGGCCCATGCCAGCCGATTGAGCGGTAGCCTCCGCAATCAGCCGGCTTTCGCTCGCGCCACTGCCCAGCTGCGCAAAGACAAGGAGGCCTACGAGCTGCACCAGCAGGCCACAAAAGCCCTGGCTGACAAGTCAGTGGACAAGGCGCTGTCGCTGACCGAACAAGCCATCAAGAAACAACCGCGAGAAAACCAGTTCTGGGAAACCAAAGCACATATCCACGTGCTGAAAAAGCAGGCCGATGCAGCCCTCCGGGCCTACGATCAGGCGATATCGCTCTACCCCGAATACTTCAGCCCCTATCTGGGCCGGGGCGCAATCTATCAGGCCAAGGGCGATTACCGTGCTGCCAAGGCGGATCTGCTGGCGAGTCAGCGATGGCTCGACACACCGGTGGCCAATTACCTGCTCGGCCAGGTCAGTCTGGAGCTCGGTGAACGCACAGAGGCCTTGCGCTACTTCCAGACAGCTGCCAGCGCCAGTGGCGAGATCGGGCAGGCGGCGCAAGCAGAGCTGCAGAAGGTCGGGGTCGCACAGGCGCCGTAGTTCGGCCGCCAGATACCTGTAAATACATACACCCTCAAACTGGCCATTTTTGCTACAATCGCCCGATGGATGTTTCCCAACTACTTGATCCCCTCAACGATGCCCAGCGCGAAGCGGTTACCGCTCCGCCCGGCCATCAACTGATTCTGGCCGGAGCCGGCAGCGGCAAAACCCGCGTGCTGGTGCACCGCATTGCCTGGCTGATCCAGGTGGAGCGGGTTTCCCCCTACAGCGTCATGGCGGTGACTTTCACCAACAAGGCAGCTCGCGAAATGCGCGGCCGTCTGGAGGAGCTGCTGGGCATTGCGCCACGGGGCCTCTGGGTCGGCACCTTCCACGGTCTGGCGCATCGCCTGCTGAAAGCGCATTGGCGGGAAGCGGGCTTGCCGCAGAATTTCCAGATTCTCGATGGCGACGATCAGCTGCGGCTGATCAAGCGCGTCAGCCAGAGCCTGGGCCTCGACGAAACCCGCTGGCCTGCCCGGCAGACCCAGTGGTTCATCAACGGGCAGAAAGATGAGGGCCTGCGTCCGCACAATATCCAGGAGTCCCCTGGCGATCTCTTCCAGAAAACACTGCTGCGGGTCTATCACCACTATGAAGAAGCCTGCCAGCGCGGCGGCATGGTGGACTTCGCCGAATTGTTATTGCGTGCCCACGAGCTCTGGCTGAAAAATCCCGCGCTCTTGCGTCATTACCAGCAGCGCTTTCCGTTTATTCTCGTGGACGAGTTTCAGGATACCAACTCGAGTCAGTACGCCTGGTTGCGGGTGCTGGCGGGGGATCAGTGCTATCTCACCGCAGTGGGCGACGACGACCAGTCCATCTACGGCTGGCGCGGTGCGAAGATCGAAAACATTCACCAGTTCAGTCGCGATTTTGCCAGCAGCAAGCTGACCCGCCTGGAGCAGAACTACCGATCCACCAATGGCATTCTCAAGGCGGCCAACGCGGTCATTGCCAACAACACCGGACGGCTTGGCAAGGAGCTTTGGTCCGACAATGCGGACGGGGAGATCATCGACCTCTATTCCGCCTTCAATGAGCAGGACGAAGCGCGATTCATCGTCGAGCGCATCAAGGATTGGGTCCAGCAGGGCAATTGCTTCCGGGATGCCGCCGTGCTTTATCGGTCCAACGCCCAATCGCGGGTGCTGGAAGAAGCGTTCCTAACCGAAGGCGTTGCCTATCGCATTTACGGCGGCCAGCGCTTCTACGAGCGCCTGGAAATTCGCAATGCGCTCGGCTATCTGCGCCTGATCGCCAACCGCTTCGACGATGCCGCTTTCGAGCGGGTCATCAACACGCCGCCCCGCGGCATCGGCAGCAAAACTGTGGATAACCTGCGTGAGCGAGCGCGGGAAGAAGGCTGTTCGATGTGGGAGGCGGGCAAGAAAATGATCTCCGGCGGTGGCCTGTCCGCCCGTGCCGCGGGTGCGGTGCGCACCTTCATGGATCTGATTGATCGTCTCGATCAGAAAGCGGAGTCATTGACTTTGGAATCGCTGGCGGAAGAAACCCTGCAAACCAGCGGCTTGTATGATTATCACCGCAACGAAAAGGGCGAGAAAGGCCAGGCCCGGGTGGAGAACCTGGAAGAACTGGTGAACGCCTGCCGCGTGTTCTCACCGGAAGGCGGCGGCGATAGCGACGAGCCTGAGGCCTCCGATCTGCAGCAATTTCTCGACACTGTTGCGCTGGACGCGGGCGATACCCAGGCAGACGAATATGAAGACGCAGTGCAGATGATGACGCTGCATTCTGCCAAGGGTCTCGAGTTTCCGCTGGTATTTCTGGCCGGCGTGGAGGAAAACCTTTTCCCTCATCGCATGTCGGCGGAAGACCCAGAGCGGCTCGAAGAAGAGCGGCGCCTTTGCTATGTGGGCATCACCCGGGCAATGGAAAAACTGGTGATCACTCACGCGGAAGCCCGGCGCCTGCATGGCAAGGAAACCTTCAATCGCCTGTCCCGCTTTGTGCGCGAGATTCCCCCCGAGTTGCTCAATGAGATCCGCATCAACAGCAGTATCAGCCGGCCGGTCAGCTTCAAGCCCTATCAAAGCAAGACAACCGTGGTGGAAACCGGCGGCGTCGGTGGCTTTCAGCTCGGCCAGCGGGTTCGCCATTCCATGTTCGGCGAAGGCGTTGTGATTCACTTTGAAGGGCAGGGCGGCTCCGCGCGAGTCCAGGTCAATTTCGATGCGGAGGGCAGCAAGTGGCTGGTCCTCCAGTATGCGAAACTGGAAGCGCTCTGATCACCGCCAGTCGTTTTTCGGATAATAAAAACTCCCAGAGAATCCCGACATGTCCACGCGCAACTATCGACTACTTCCCGCCATCACTCTACTGCTGGTGGCCGCCGTGGTGGCTTTGTTCAGTCTTTATGTGTTGGACAAATCCAAGGGGAACCCGATCAATGGCCAGGTTGCCGGCAACACCACTGTTTCCGACCAGCAGTACCGCTGGCGCATGGTCACCTCCTGGCCAAAAAACCTGCCGGGGCTGGGGGCAGCGGCAGAAAACTTCGCCCGCTTTGTGAAAGAAGCCAGCGGCGGTCGCCTGGTGATCCAGGTCTACGGCGCCGATGAAATCGTCCCCGCATTGGGCGTATTCGATGCAGTTTCGTCCGGCAGTGTGGAAATGGGTCATACCAGCGCCTATTACTGGAAGGGAAAAATCCCCGCTGCTCAGTTTTTTACGTCTGTGCCTTTTGGCATGAACGCCCAGGAAATGAATGGTTGGCTGCACTATGGCGGCGGCATGGCGCTGTGGCGTGAACTTTACGAACCTTTCAATCTCATTCCCTTTGCCGGCGGCAACACCGGTGTGCAAATGGCCGGCTGGTTCAATCGGGAAATCAACTCCGTTCGAGACTTGAAAGGATTGCGCATGCGCATTCCAGGAATGGGAGGCGAAGTTTTCAGCCGTGCCGGCGGGACCGCAGTGAACGTGCCCGGCGGGGAAATCTATACCGCAATGCAAACCGGCGTGATCGACGCAACCGAGTGGGTCGGCCCTTACAACGATGTGGCCTTCGGACTGCACGAGGTTGCCAGGTACTACTATTACCCCGGTTGGCAGGAGCCCGGCCCGAGTCTGGAACTGATTGTTAACAAATCCGTTTACGAATCACTGCCTGAAGATTTGCAGCACATCGTGGCATTGGCCGCGCGCGCGGTGAATCAGGACATGCTGGACGAATATACTTCCCGCAACAACCGCGCCTTGCAGCAACTGCAGGCCGATGAGTCTGTGGACATTCGACGCCTGCCGGATGATGTGCTGGTGAAGTTGCGTGAATCCGCAGAAGCCATCTACCAGGAAACTGCAGCTAAAAACCCCGACTTCGCCCGCGTCTATCGCGCCTACACGGATTACATGCAACAGGCCCGGGAATATCACGCGGTGTCGGAAGAGGCCTACTACCAGACCAGAGCTTTGGACGAGAAAACAAAAGAGTAGAAGGGGCCCGGGCCAGCGATGAACCCGGGCGACGGGATTTACTCCAGATGTTTCTGCAACGGACGAGTGCGCCCATTGTCATCAATGGCGACGTAAACGAATTCACCTTCGGTTACTTTCACCACCTCTTCGGATGCGCGCGAGCGAATCCAGACTTCCACCAGAATACGAATCGAAGAGCGGCCGGTTTCGACAGCCTGTGCATAACAGCTGACGGTCGTACCCACGGGCACGGGACGCAAAAACGTCATGCCGCCAACCGCAACGGTGGTGACCCGACCACGGGCATAATCGTGAGCCAGAATTGCGCCCGCCAAATCCATTTGTGACATCAGCCAGCCACCAAAGATGTCGCCGTTGGGGTTGGTGTCGGCGGGCATGGCGAGTGTCTGCAAAGTCAGGGTGCCGGTCGGCACGGGATCTTCATCGATTTCGGACATGTTGATGCGAACCTTTCTACTATTTCATTGAATGTTGCCCTGCCAGGCCGGATCATAACTGAGCCGGTAGCCAAGTGGCCAGCTGGGGCCACAGTGCCAGTGCAAGCAGTAAGAGTAATTGGAGCACAATAAAGGGCACCACTCCACGGTAAATATCCGACGTTGCGACACCGGCCGGCGCAACGCCGCGCAAATAGAAGAGTGCGAAGCCGAATGGTGGGGTCAGGAAGGAGGTTTGCAAGTTAATGGCGATCATAATGCCAAGCCAAACCGGATCCACGCCCATTGCCAGCAAAATCGGCCCGACGATTGGCACCACCACGAAGGTGATCTCGATAAAATCCAGAATGAAGCCCAACAAAAAGATGACCGCCATCACCAGCAACACGGCTGAGAACGTCCCGCCCGGCAATTGCTGAAACAACTCTTCCACCGCTGTATCGCCGCCATAGCCACGAAACACCAGAGAAAATAGGGAAGCGCCGATCAGAATGACGAATACCATCGCGCTGATGCGCAGAGTGGAAACACTCACATCGTGGACTTTGCGAAAGCTCAGCTCACCTTTGAACGAGGCCAACAGGGTAGCGCCAATCGCCCCCACCCCGGCGGCCTCAGTGGGAGTGGCCGTGCCGCTAATGATCGACCCCAGCACCGCCACGATCAGCAGGATCGGAGGCAACAGTGAACCAAGCAGTTGCAGAGGCCTGGCTTTTTCGATGTCGGTCACGCGGGGCGCCACGGCCGGATTGCCGATCGCCCGGGCGACCACATAAAGGATATAGAGGGCCACCAGCAAAAAGCCGGGCAGAAGCGCACCGATGAAGAGATCGCCCACAGAGACGGTCGCCGGGTTGGCGATGCCGAGGTTGATCTGCGCCTGCTGGTAGGCGCTGGAGAGAATGTCCCCGAGCAAGACGAGGGCAATCGAAGGCGGGATGATCTGGCCCAGTGTGCCGGTCGCACACAGGGTGCCGGTCGCCAGCGCCGGATCATAGCCGCGCTTGAGCATGGTGGGCAGAGACATCAGCCCCATGGTGACTACGGTGGCGCCCACGATCCCGGTGCTCGCCGCCAGCAACATCCCCACCAATACCACCGCGAGGCCCAGGCCACCGGGTAGTCGGCCGCAGGCCTTGGCCATGTCGTCGAGCAGACTTTCCGCCACCCGCGACCGTTCCAGCATTACCCCCATGAAGACGAACAATGGCACGGCCACCAGGGTGAAGTTGGTCATGGTGCCGAACAGACGATCCGGAAAAGCTAACAGCAGCCGGGCCTGAAAATCGCCGGTGATAATCCCGATCCCTGCAAACAGCAGGGCCGTGCCGGCCAGCGTGAAGGCCACCGGATAGCCCAGCATCAGCAGCAGGCAGACGCAGGCGAATAAGAGGAAGGGGATCATCTCGAACATCAGGATTTCTCTGCGCCGAGGCGGCCATCGGTCATCAGGCAGAGCAGCGCGCGAAGCAACTCCGCCAATCCCTGCAGGGCCAGGGTGATCGCAGCGATGGGGATCAGGGTCTTGAGCAGAAATACCGCGGCCAACCCGCCCGGCTCGCTCGACACCTCGCCGATCTGCCAAGAGGTCTGCACGTAGCCCCAGCTGCTGAGCAGCATGAAGCCACAAAGCGGGAAGAGGAAAATCAGCGTTCCGAGGCTATTGATCCAGGCGCGGGCGACCGGACCGAAGCGGCGATAGAAGATGTCTACCCGAACGTGCGCTTCGTGCTTGAATGCGAAGGCTGCGCCGAGCAGAAACAGGGCAGCATGCATATAAATGACCGATTCCTGCAGGGCAATCGAGTTGAGCCCGAAGCCGCGTCGTATGACCACCACGATCCCGGTGATCGCCACCATCAGCACCGCGAGCCAGGCGATCACGCGGCCAGTCCACTCGGAAAGCAGGTCGATCGGCCGAATCAGGTAATGGTTGAGCAGATGAAGGGGGGCTGGCTCCGCAGCCGCGTCGTGCTGCGCTTCCGTTCGGGATTGCATAGCTTGCGGGGGTCCTTTTTGCTTAGTCCACCATATGGACCGATATTATTGTTAGCCGGCGACCCCTTCCGCGGAACTGGTACTGGGCACCGCCAGTGGCGCCGAATTATACCGGCTGGTCGCTCCGTCCGCCATGTAGCGGGGCAGGGCCGATTTCAGCAGGTGGTTAGCCGGTCTGTAACATAGCTGTCACATAAGCTTCATATACTTGTCACGCTCCAGACCTAGAGTGCTCGGGACCAAAATCAGGAGGCTGGACCACCAGCCCTGCCGGAAGCCGCCGAGATCGGTCGCCTTCCGTATTGAACCCAAGCGGAATACTCAGGAGATTCAACGTGAAGAAAGTTTTACTCTCTCTCGGCCTCGCCACCACTCTGGTCAGCTCACCGGCGCTGATGGCACAGGGCAGGGACTATATCAGCATCGTCGGCTCGTCGACCGTATACCCCTTTTCCACCGTAGTGGCCGAGCGATTCGGACGCAAGACTCAGTTCAGCACTCCGAAGGTTGAATCCACCGGTTCCGGTGGCGGCTTGAAGCTGTTCTGTCAGGGTGTGGGCGTCAGCCACCCGGACATCGCCAACGCCTCACGTCGTATCAAGAAGTCGGAAGTCGAGCTGTGCGAAAGCAACGGCGTCAAGGGCATCGTCGAAGTACTGATTGGCTATGATGGCATCGTTCTGGCCAATTCCAAGTCAACGGATCAACTGGACGTGAGCCGCAAGGATCTTTTCCTCGCGCTGGCCAAGCAAGTGCCCAATCCGAATGGCTCCGGCTTTATCGCCAATCCGCACAAAACCTGGAAGGACGTGAACCCTGCACTGCCGGCCACCAAAATAGAAGTTCTTGGCCCGCCCCCCACTTCCGGCACCCGGGACGCCTTTGTGGAGCTGGTCATGGAGGAGGGCTGTGACGAGATTCCCGCAATCGCCGAACTCAAAGACAGCGACAAAAACAAGCACAAGATGGTTTGCCAGAGCATCCGCGAAGATGGCGCCTTCATCGAAGCCGGTGAAAACGACAACCTGATCGTGCAGAAGCTGCAGGCCAACCCCAAAGCATTGGGCATCTTCGGCTTCAGCTTCCTGGATCAGAATTCCGACAAGGTGCAGGGTTCGAAAATCGGCGGCGTAGCCCCCACTTTCGACAGCATCTCCGACGGTAGCTACCCGGTATCGCGTCCTCTGTACTTCTATGTGAAGAAGGCTCACGTGGGCGTGATCCCCGGTATTCGCGAATACCTGGAAGAATTCACCAGTGAGCGCGCCTGGGGCGAAGATGGTTACCTGGCCGAAAAGGGCATGATTCCGCTGTCGGAAGAGCGCCGCGACGAAATCGCTCAGGACGTAGAAAACCTGGAAGCTCTGAGCATGTAAACCCTAGCCTGGCGCTTGGCCGCCAGGTTGCCATAGATTTTCATACCGGTAGCCCGACATTCGGGCTATCGGTTTTTTTATAGAGAACCTTCTAGCGAAGGGGACCCGGTTCAGTGATGACGAGCCAGTTAGCGGAAGAGGCAGTATGAATTTCTCCACCATTTTCGCGATCGTCGTGTTGATGATCGGCCTGGGTTATCTGCTCGGGCGGGGGCGCTCGGTTCAGCTCGCCGGGCAAATTGGCGGCGTGCGCCACCTGAATTCACTGCCTTTCTATTACGGTGCATTGATTGCACTGTGGTGTGCGATTCCCTCGCTGCTCATCTTCATGGGCTGGATCGTGTTCGACGACATCATTATTCGAAGCATGGTCGTTGCCGAACTGCCCGCCCAGTACCAGCAGATGTCCGCCGCTGAACAGAGTCTGCTCGTCAATTCCCTGGAAAACATTGCCGCTGGTGTTCACTTCGGTGAACCGGAACCCGCACTGCAGGAGGCGGCAAACCGCTTGCTGTCCTTGCAAACCGCCAGCCGCTGGAGTCTCGCCGGGGTTGTGATCAGTACTGCGCTGGCGGCGCTGGTGATCGGGTGGACCAGGATGTCGCCGCAATACAAGGCGCGCGTCCATGTGGAGACGGTGTTCAAAGGTTTGCTGCTGACTTCCTCCCTGATCGCTATTTTCACCACCGTGGGCATCGTGCTTTCGGTGCTTTTTGAAGCACTGCGTTTTTTCCGTGCAGTGCCTTTTACCGAGTTCGTTTTCGGCCTGGAGTGGAGCCCGCAAACGGCAATCCGCGCAGACCAGGTGGGCAGCTCCGGTGCCTTCGGGGCCGTTCCACTTTTCGTGGGTACACTGGTGATTTCCGCCATCGCCATGCTCGTGGCGGTGCCGACCGGCCTGATGTCGGCGATTTATCTTTCCGAGTACGCCTCGCGCCGTGTCCGCGCCTGGGTGAAGCCGGCGCTGGAAGTTCTCGCCGGCATTCCGACCGTGGTTTACGGCTTTTTTGCTGCGTTGACCGTGGCTCCTTTCGTTCGCAATCTCGGCGAAGCGATGGGGCTGGATGTCTCGTCAGAAAGCGCACTCGCCGCCGGTGTGGTGATGGGCGTAATGATCATTCCATTCGTGTCGTCGTTGTCCGATGACGTGATCAGCGCGGTGCCGCAGTCCATGCGCGACGGCTCCCTGGCGCTGGGGGCGACCCGCTCGGAGACAGTAAAGCAGGTGATTGTACCCGCCGCACTCCCCGGCATCGTCGGTGGTGTTTTGCTGGCAGTCTCCCGGGCAATCGGCGAAACCATGATTGTGGTGATGGCCGCAGGTCTTGCCGCCAACCTTACCGCGAACCCGCTGGAAACCGTCACAACCGTGACCGTACAGATCGTGACTCTGCTGGTGGGCGACCAGGAATTCAACAGTCCCAAAACACTGGCAGCGTTTGCGCTTGGCCTGATGTTGTTCGTCATCACGCTATGTCTGAACTTCCTCGCCCTGCACGTGGTGAAAAAATATCGGGAGCAGTATGAATAATTCCACCAACTCAACCATGTCCCGGGTCGAGAAGACGCTCGCCCGGCGCTACCGGGCCGAAAAACGTTTCCGCGTCTATGGCTTACTGTCGATCTTGTTTGGCTTGGCCTGCCTGGCGATTCTGTTTACCGACATCATCAGCAAGGGACATTCGGCCTTTCTGCAAACCCGCATTCAGCTGACAGTCGAGCTGGATCCGGAAGAGCTTGAGATCGACGACCCGACCGATCCCGATCAGATTCGCGGCGGGTATTACCAGGGCGTGATTCGCGATGCACTCGCCGAGCGCTTTCCCGAAGTGGACGGCCGCAGCGCCAAGCGCGCCTTGAATGCGCTGGTCAGCGATGGCGCGGTATATCAGCTGCAAGACGAACTGCGGGATGATCCCGCACTGCTTGGACAGGAAGTGAGCCTTTGGCTGCTGGCCGACGACGACGTGGATACTTACGTGAAAAGCCGTCGCGAAGGGCAGGCCTTTGCGGGAATGCTGGGCGAAGATCAGGTGCAATGGATTGAATCCCTGATTGCCAGCGATGACTTGCGAACTCAGTTGAACACCACCTTCTTCACCGCGAGCGATTCCCGAGAACCGGAGCAGGCGGGTATTGCCGGTGCCGCGCTTGGTTCGCTGCTTACCCTGCTGGTCACATTGGTGTTGTCGTTTCCGATCGGTGTGGCCGCGGCGATCTATCTGGAAGAGTACGCACCCAAAAACCGTGTCACTGAACTGATTGAAGTCAACATCAACAACCTGGCCGCCGTACCGTCGATCATTTTCGGCCTGTTGGGACTGGCGATTTTCATCAACTGGTTCGGCATGCCCCGATCGGTTCCGCTGGTGGGTGGGCTGGTGCTCACACTGATGACGCTGCCGACGATCATCATTTCCAGCCGGGCGGCGATCAAGTCAGTACCGCCGTCGATTCGGGAAGCGGCGTTGGGCATCGGCGCCTCGCGCATGCAGATGGTGCTGCACCATGTGCTGCCGCTGGCGATGCCCGGCATGCTCACCGGCACGATCATCGGTATGGCACAGGCGCTGGGTGAAACCGCGCCGCTGCTAATGATCGGGATGGTGGCCTTTATCGTCGATTTGCCCGCGGGCGTGACCGATCCCGCGACCGTGCTGCCGGTCCAGATCTTCCTCTGGTCGGACAGCCCTGAACGCGCCTTCGTTGAGCGCACGTCGGCAGCCATCATGGTTCTGCTGGCCTTCTTGATTCTGATGAACACCCTGGCAATCTGGTTGCGCAAGCGACTGGAACGCCGCTGGTAAACCTGGGATATACTGCCATGTCAATGAACGAACAGTACGCATCCGCCGTTGGTGGAGCTAACGAGCTGAAAGAAGGCCGATCAATGGAAGCCTACACCGATCTCGCAGGCACTGACCACGCCGAAGTCAGCAAAGACAGAACCCGGGAGAAAACCGTTGGCAAGCCGTTGCTGGAGTCGGCCAAGATGTCCACGCGCAACGTCAAAGTTTTCTATGACGATAAGCAGGTTCTGTTTGATGTGAATCTGGACATCGGTGCGAACGAGGTTATCGCCATGATCGGGCCGTCGGGCTGCGGCAAGTCCACCTTCCTTCGCTGCCTGAACCGGATGAACGACACCATCGATTCCTGCCGCGTCGAGGGCGACCTCACCCTGGACGGTCAGAACATTTATGATCCCAAGCTCGATGTGGTTCCCCTGCGGGCGCGAGTCGGCATGGTGTTCCAGAAGCCCAATCCCTTTCCGAAATCCATTTACGACAACGTCGCCTACGGCCCCCGGATTCATGGCCTGGTCGATCATCGGGCGGAGTTGGACGAGGTCGTTGAAACCAGTTTGAAGCGAGCTGGTCTATGGGAGGAAGTGAAGGACCGACTTCATCAGCCGGGAACCGGCTTGTCCGGCGGTCAGCAGCAGCGTCTTTGTATCGCTCGCACCATCGCCGTCAGCCCGGAAGTGATTCTGATGGACGAGCCCTGCTCGGCGCTTGACCCGATTGCGACAGCACGGATCGAAGAGTTGATTGCTGAACTCAGCGAAAACTTCACGATTGCCATTGTGACCCACTCCATGCAGCAAGCTGCGCGGGTTTCCTCGCGAACCGCCTATTTCCATCTCGGCAAGCTGATCGAGGTAAACGACACCGAGGTGGTGTTCACAAATCCACAACACAAACTGACAGAAGCTTATATCACCGGCCGTTTTGGCTAATATTGCTTTTTTCGGCAATACTGCATAAAGCTTCATAACAAGATTTTTGCCCGGTGACATTCCATGGACAAGCTCAGTCTCGACAAACACATATCCCGCCAGTTCAACTCCGACCTGGAAGGGCTCAAAACCGACTTGCTGGAAATGGGCGGCCTGGTTGAAAACCAGATCGCCGATGCAATTCGCTGTTTTGAAGAATTGGATACCGACATTGCCCAGCGCGTTATCGACAACGAAGATACGATCGACGAGCTGGAAGTTACCATCGACGAACAATGCACGCTGGTGCTCGCCAAGCGACACCCCGCCGCGTCGGACCTGCGCATGGTTCTCGCGGTGGCGAAGGCGGTTCGCGATCTCGAACGCATGGCCGATGAGGCTCAGAAGGTTGCGCTGATGGCCATTGCTCTGGCCGAAGACGGCGCGCCGGCGAGAAACTATCCCGAACTCCAGAACATCGGCAATGGCGTTCTCGCCATGCTTCGCCACGCGCTGGATGCATTTGCCCGCTATGACGTGGAAATGGCCTTGAGCGTGGTCAAGGACGATCAGGCGGTGGATCTGGAGTACAAGGCTGCCCTGCGCGAACTTATCTCGCAGATGACCAAAAATCCCAGCTCTATCTCCAAGGTCATGAACGTACTTTGGGCGGTGCGCTCGCTCGAACGTATCGGCGATCACGCCCGCAACCTGGCCGAGCACCTGATCTATCTGGTGAAGGGCAAGGACGTGCGTCATGTGAGCCTGTCGGAAATGGAAAAGCAGGTTCACCAGTAAACCGATCCCGAAATGAAAAAGGCGGACCGCTCCAGGAGCGGCCCGCCTTTTTTTATGCTTTCGACTTTGCGGAGTCGCGGATCATGCGCGTGACCGCGAAGGATAGTGGCAAAGCAGGTTCCGCAGGAGCAAGCAACCTGCCTGCATCCGGGCGGAGTCGCCATTGCTACATGATGGCGCGTCCGAAGAGATAAGGATGGGCGAACAGGAAGACGGCATACACGACGAAGCCGGCAACCACGACCATCAAATCCTTTCGCAGCGGCACCCGCTGCTCCTGTAGCTTGGCACCACGATGGTTGGCGGACAGCATGGCCAGTGGTGAGTAGAGCGCAAAGCTGCCGAACAGGATCACCGAAGCCAGATCACCGTTGGCAAGCAGATGGCCGACACCCCACAAGGTCACGCCCCAGAGCATGGGATGGCGGGTAAAACGCTTGATGTTGGTGGGCATGTGCGCGGCTGGCAGCAGGATAAAAGCGATCAGCACCAGCAGCATGGTCAGATGCCGGCCCCAGCTGGGGGGATCGTAAACAAACACGAACTCCGCGCGTGCCTTGCCGATGATGATCAGCACCAGACCGACCAGTGCCACCAGCGAGAACAGACCCTTGTAACGCTTCTCGCCGAGACGCGTGGCCAGAGAGCTGCGCAAGCCGGTGAAGGTGGGAATGGCGTGGGTGCCGATAAAGATGATCAGGCCGATCACTAGCAGATTCATTGTTTGCCCCAAAAGGAAAGTCGCGAGTCTACAGTCGCCAGTCTCGAGAGAGGTTCGGTGCTGGTTCTGTGTCATTCCGGAGCGGGCCGGAACGCGTGAACGATAACACAGATTGGTCCACAACGATGGATTCCGGCCTGCGCCGGAATGACGAAGGCGGTGCTGCTGAGCTGGGTGCGAATGCTACGGAAGCAGCTGCGAGCGAGCGCCTTTCGCCGTCTGGTGCATCAGGCGATGGCTGAAAGTGCGATGGTAAATCAATCTGATATTTGAAAAGTAAATGGCCGTAATGCCGGCGCAGGCCACAATCCATGGAACGGCAATACACTTCGCACCAGAGGCAGGCTCTGTGGTGGAAGGATAAAGTCAGCGTCGTCGAAACTTGAGGGTTGACTCGCGTGCGGACACTCGCGGCATGGTTTTATTCTTGCGCATCCTTGCGCACTTTTCTGTCGGCGGGTCCTATCTAATCGAAAAACAGATTGGCCGGAAGTTCCGATCTTTACGTTTGTAAAGCGGTCCGTCCCAGCGCTGTTATCAATAAAACGCCTGGATACCAGTCTGGGAACGGCCGAGAATCAGGGCGTGAATGTCCTGAGTACCTTCGTAAGTGTTGACCACTTCCAGGTTCACCATGTGGCGCATGACCGGGTATTCATCGGAGATGCCGTTGCCGCCGTGCATGTCGCGCGCTTCGCGGGCAACTTCCAGGGCTTTAACGCAGTTATTGCGCTTAAGCAGAGAGATCAGCTCCGGCCCGAGCTTGCCTTCGTCCTTCATGCGGCTGGCGCGCAGGCTGCCCTGCAGGCCCAGGCTGATTTCGGTTTGCATGATCGCCAGCTTCTTCTGGATGATCTGGTTGGCGGCGAGCGGACGGCCGAACTGCTTGCGGTCCATCACGTAGTCGCGAGCCGAGTGCCAGCAGGCTTCGGCGGCGCCCAGAGCGCCCCAGGAGATACCCAGACGGGCGCTGTTCAGACAGCCGAAGGGACCTTTCAGACCTTCCACGCCCGGCATCAGGTTCTCTTCCGGAACAAAGACGTTGTCCATCACGATTTCACCGGTGATGGAGGCGCGCAGCGCCAGCTTGCCTTCGATCTTCGGCGCGGACAGGCCTTTCATGCCCTTGTCGAGGATGAAGCCACGAATCACGCCGTCTTCAGTTTTGGCCCAGACCACGAACACGTCGGCGATCGGGGAGTTGCTGATCCACATCTTGGTGCCGGTCAGCTGGTAGCCGCCGTCGACTTTCTTGGCACGGGTCTTCATGCCGCCCGGATCGGAGCCGTGGTCCGGCTCGGTCAGACCGAAACAGCCAATGTATTCACCACTGGCCAGCTTCGGCAGGTATTTCTCTTTCTGTGCTTCCGAGCCGTAGGTGTGGATCGGGTACATCACCAGGCTGGACTGCACGCTCATCATGGAGCGGTAGCCGGAATCGACACGCTCAACTTCCCGGGCGATCAGGCCGTAACTGACGTAGTTAACGCCGGGGCAGCCGTAGCCTTCCAGGGGTGCGCCGAGCATGCCCAGCTCACCCATTTCGCGAAAGATCGCGGGATCGGTGGATTCGTTGCGGAAAGCATCACGCACGCGGGGCAGAAGTTTGGTCTGACAGTACTGGTGGGCCATGTCCCGCACCATGCGCTCTTCTTCTGTCAGCTGATCGTCGAGCAGGAAGGGATCTTCCCAATTGAATTTCGCCCAGTTGCTGGACATGTGCTTTCCTCCGGAAAAATTGCATCAAAAACAGCCGGTCATTTTAGCAAAGTTGGCGCGGTTAGTCTCCGCCAACCTCACCAAGCGCTTCGCCGCGTCGGCGGAACTCGATCACCAGTGCCAGCGACAGCATTAATATGGCCACGCACACCCAGTCCCACCAGCCCGGCTGCTCGTTGAAGATCAGCATGCCCCAGACCACACCGGCGGCAATGGTCACGAAATTGGACAGAGACACCACCACCGCCCCGGCGATGCGAATGATGGTGAAATAGAGATAAACCTCGATGACCGCAAACACGATCATGGCCGCGATCGCCCAGTGCACGTCCCGCCAATTGCCGAAGTCGGGCGTCAGCGGGTCGGAAAAGCCGATGTAGAGCGGCAGCATCATTGCCAGCGCCAT
Organism: Proteobacteria bacterium 005FR1; assembly: GCA_026192395.1. GTDB lineage: Bacteria > Pseudomonadota > Gammaproteobacteria > Pseudomonadales > Cellvibrionaceae > WACF01. The sequence continues at coordinate 2,859,084 of WACF01000001.1, read as the reverse complement.
GGTCATCTGCCCGGCGCCCACCTGCCAGGTGTCGAGGCCCTTCGGCCAGGCACGGGCGACATAGTTGTGGAAAATGCCAAAGCTGACCGGTACCAGGAAGGCGAGCAGGACCCATTCGAGAATGGCGGCGCTGGCGCCAAGCGTGCGCGGCAACAGGATCATCGCGGCCGCGACCGCGCCCACCGCCACACCGAGCATGCGCTTGGGGCTGACCGCCTCGGTCTTGCTGACCAGGGCGATGCCCAGGGTAAAAATCGGCGTGGTGGAAACGATCAGGGTCAGCAGACCCGCCGCCATGTGCCGCGCCACGAACAGTTCGATGAAGATTGGCAGCACGTAGCCGAGCAGGGCGCATAGGGCATAGAAGCTCAGTGGCGCCCGGGCGAAGCGGGGATAGCGGCCGCGCGCGATGGCGACTCCGACGTAGACGACGCTGACGCCGAGAGTGGTCATTACCGTAATCAGCGGCGGCGGCAGGTCCGACTCGCTGCAGATCTTGATCAGCGAAAAGTGCAGACCCCAGAGCGAGCCCAACACAAACACCAGGAAAACAGGCAGCAGGCGTCCCGCGCTCGGATTCATCACCAGCCCGGACCGTCAGGCGCCAACGATGCGCTGCAGGGACTCGAGAAGCTGCTTGATTTCCTCGTCGGTGCCGACGGTGATGCGCAGATAGTTTTCGATGCGCGGCTGGCGGAAGTGGCGCACGATAATGCTATCTTCCCGCAGCCGCGCCGCGATATCGGCTGCCTGGTGCTTCGGGTGGGTAGTGAATACAAAATTGGCCTGGGACGGAATCACCGAGAAACCGAGCCTTTCGAGACCGGTGGTCAATCGCTCGCGAGTGGCGATCACCCGGGCACACAAGTCTCCAAAATAATCGTGGTCCTCGATCGCGGCCACCGCGCCCTGAATGGCGGGTCGATCCAGCGGATAGGAGTTGAAGCTGTCCTTCACCCGCACCAGCGCTTCGATCAGCGCCGGATCACCCAGTGCGAAACCCACTCGCAGGCCAGCGAGCGCTCGCGATTTGGACAGCGTCTGAACCACCAGCAGATTGGGATAACGCGGCACCAGTGCTGCGGCACTCTCGCCACCAAAATCGATGTAGGCCTCGTCGACTACTACCACAGACTTCGGGTTCGCCTGCAACAACTGCTCGATCGCCGACAAGGACAGCAGCCGCCCAGTGGGCGCATTGGGGTTGGGCAGGATCACGCCACCATTCGGGCGGGCATAGTCCTCCACCGCGATAGCGAAGTCGTCCCGCAGCGCAACCGGTGCCGCCTCGATGTCGTAAAGGCGGCAATAGACCGGATAAAAGCTGTAGCTGATGTCCGGGAAAAGAACCGGCGCGTCATGCTTCAGCAAGCCATGAAAGGTGTGCGCGAGGATTTCGTCGGAGCCATTGCCGACAAAGACATTTTCGGGCGCGAGCTGGAAGTAGTTCGCCACTGCCTGCTTGAGCGCATCCGCCTGGGGGTCCGGGTACAAGCGCAGATCATCGCTGACCGCCTCGCGAATCGCCGCCAGCGCCCTGGGCGAAGGTCCGTATGGACATTCGTTGGTGTTGAGTTTGATCAGCTTGCTCATCTTCGGCTGCTCACCCGGAACATAAGGGGTGAGCTGATGAACGATATCGCTCCAGAACTGGCTCATGGGGTCGGCTCGGTGTGCATTTCAAATCGGCAGAGGGAACAGCGCAGTATGATTGTGGCGCCTGGATGAATCAAGAATTTGGCCAGAGCCAGATGTGTCGGCGGCAAGCAGAGGATTGGCGTCGCCTGCCGCCGGGGCCGGCTGCACAATTGCCGGGGGTTCTGTATGCTCTGGCTTGTTCGCTGGTGAACGTCTTCATCCCCCTGCATGGTCTGCCTATGCATTTTCAGCGCTGTTTAACGCTTTCGGAAAGTGAGAAGGACAAGCTCCTCGGCTGGGGCAAAGACATTTTCAACACCGAGGCTTTCGAGCTGACCTGGCGGCCCAAGTCGGAACAGCTGGTCCTGTACGACGGCGACGAGCCTGTCTCTACCTGTGGTCTGCTCAGACAACATGCCGAACTGTGCACAGCCTCTTTGGATGTGGGCGGTATCGGCGGGGTCGTGACCCGTCCCGGGTTTCGCGGGCAGGGCCATGCCGGACGTCTGCTCGCAGAAGCGCTGCGCATCTTCCGTGAAGAGTGGCAGCTGGATGCCGGCATGCTGTTTTGCCGTGAAGCCCTGGTTGCCTTTTATCGCGAGCGCGACTGGCAACGGCTGGAAGTCCCGGTGCGTATTTTACAACCCTCTGGCACCATTACCTGCCCCACGCCTGTCATGGTTTACCCCCTCCACCGTCCCTGGCCAAACGGACCCGTACATATCGACAGCCTCCCCTGGTAACGCAGGGTCGTTAGTGAGCCAGGGCCAGCTGACAAGGGCAGGCCACATCAGGTGTGCCGCCTTTCTGCCTCGGCGACGCCTCACAAGATTTTTTGCCCGGCCACGCTTCACAGCGGCAAGCAAGTTGCTTACTCAACGGTATCGGGCCGGCGATGAGAGAAGCCGGAAGAGTCAGCGCAGAAGCGTTAAACCACGTCAGTGAGTTGCGAAGGGCCCTATGAGTCGAAATCCCTACGAACCCCCTGAGTCAAAAGTCAGCGAGCGGGCAAGCACGCCTCGTTACATTTACGCGTGGAAAGCCTATTTCGTTTTCAGCGTCTATGCGGCGATCGTGAGTTCGGTCTACGTGCCGACCATCAAGGCGCTCAGCTACTTCGACGTGCTGGACTTTGCCGTGTCGCTAACGGCCGTGGTGGGAATCTACGGCTTTGTCTACTCGGTGCGGATTGGAAATGTGGTGCTGTGGCGCTATTTCTTCTATCTGGCCCTGATCGAGAGCATGGTCTTCTGTTTGTTTCTGCCACTCTTCGGCGCCGAGCGTTACGGCAGGGAGTTCCAATTCGACCTCTACTATCTGGTCGAGCTGAGCTATGTCGGCATCATGCTGTACGCGCTGAACATGTACGCCTACAAGCGGCCGAAAATCTGGAAAGCCAAACCTCGCTGAGGGCGGGATGCTCTCCCGCCATCCGCTGTTCCCCTGAATCCCCCGGGCGATCACCGTCCGTATCCTGCCGCTCATCTCATCTTCACCACAAGCTTTGCTGTAGAATTCCGGGCCGGATTTCTGATTTGTGAGGTCAACCTTGCTGGAAGAACTCAATGGCTTGTGGGAGCTGTTGACCAGTCGCGGCATTCCTTCGACGATCCTGCTGTTGTTGTCGCTGTTTGTGCTGCGCTGGATCGCAATGCGCTATGTACGCCGCGAGCGGCGGTTATCGAAAGAGCTCAAGCTGCGCTGGCAGAATGTCATCAAAAATATTTTTGTGCTGGCGGGCTGCATCGGGCTGGTAATGATATGGGCCCCACAGCTGCGAGCTTTTGCCCTGTCCTTGACCGCAGTCGTGGTCGCCATCGTCATCGCCACCAAGGAACTGATTCTGTGCGTGAGCGGCTCGTTGCTGCGGGCCAGCAGCAGTACCTTCGTAATCGGCGACTTGGTGGAGTATGGCGGCCACACTGGCTACGTGATGGACCAGAGCCTGCTCACGACCGAGCTCCAGGAAGTGGACGAAGTCAGCGGGCTGCCATCCGGCAATCAGATCGTGCTGCCAAATAGCCTGTTTCTCAATCACCCGGTCAAGAATTACTCTCACCTGCGGCCCTACACCGTCCATTCATTCAGTCTGCATATCGACGCCAGCCAAGCCGCGGCGGTAGATGCGCTGATGATGGCCGCGGAGCAAACGGCCGAAACGATCAGCCGCAGCACTGCCAGTGAGAGGGAGTTCGAGCAGCTGCCCAAATGGAAGCGTCAGTTGCTCAAGACCAGCGCGCCGAAAGTTCATCTCGGCTCAACGAATATCGGCAAGATCGCTTTTGTCATCAGTGTCATTTGCCAGGAAGCGAAGGCGATGGAGCATCAGGCGGAAATCGCCCGTGTTTTCTATCGCATCCTGGCAAAGGAAGCTGGTGAGAAAACGCCCGCCTGATCAGGGACGTACGTCTGAGGGATCCACGTCCGGGTCGGTGGGCGCCTTGCGCAGTTTTACTGGTTGCTGCCGCTGCTTGCGGCGCATGCGCAGGTTGAGCATCTCTACAGCCACCGAGAAGAACATCGCGAAGTAGATGTAACCTTTCGGGATATGCAGCTCGAGGCTCTCTCCGACCAGGGCAAAGCCAATCAGAATCAAGAAGCTCAACGCCAGCATTTTTATGGTGGGATGTCGCTCCACAAAGCGGCTTACCCACCCTGCGGTAAACATCATTACCGCCACTGCCAGCACCACCGCAGCCACCATGATGGCGAGCTCATCGACCATACCCACCGCGGTGATTACCGAGTCCAGCGAGAACACGATATCGATGATGGCGATCTGCAAAATCACCGCGCCGAATGCCGCGGCGGCTGTGGCCTGGTGGTGCTCGCCTTCCACGCCCTCCAGGCTGGTGTGAATCTCCATCGTGCTCTTGCCAATCAGGAAGAGTCCGCCTGCTCCCAGGATAACGTCACGCCATGAGATGCCATAGCCGAATGCGGTGAAAACGTCCGTGGTCAGCCCCATCAGCCAAGTGATCGAAAACAGCAGGGCGATCCGGGTGATCATTGCCAGCCCCAAACCCAGGGTTCTCGCCTTCGGCCGTTGGTGTGGCGGTAGCCGGTCCACCAGGATGGAAATGAAGATGATGTTGTCGATGCCCAGTACCACCTCCAGCGCAGTGAGGGTGACCAGTGCGATCCAGGCTTCTGGCGAAGTGAGCAGTTCGAACATGAGCTGTTCCTGTCCTGTTTGAGGTTGGCGGCAGTTTATTCGTCTATCAACAGCAGACGCAAATCCGTTCGGATGCTGCCGCCTACATGCTTGTCAGCCGAATCAGTGAGCGTGGTCGTGACCGTGCCCGTGATCGGACTCGGGTTGCGCCGCCCGCGCCATCTCGACGATGCGTTGATAGTCCTCGGCGTTCATGGTTTTCGCGCGATCCAGAAACTCCACCATTGCCCACAGCTGTTGGTCGTCGTGGGTCTCTCCAATCGCGGGCATGCCGGTGAAATGAATGCCATTGTCGAGCACCCAGAACGCCTCCTCTGGCGTGCGCTCGCGCATGATGTCCACCAGCTTGGGTGGTGCGGGCTTGAGTCCCTGACTGAAGGGAGTTTCTCCGGCGCCGGGCGGTATATGGCAGCCGCTACACATATCGGCAAAGCTGCGAGCGCCATCGAACAGCTGCGGCTGGGTATCCATCTGCCCGGGAACCTGGATTGCCTGTGCGTGCCGCTCAAGCGCTTTTTCATAGCTGGTGTGGAAAAGCCAGTCGAGAAAAGGTGTTTCCGCGCTGGCGGCTGACAGGGGTGCGTTACCGCTGTAGATGATTGCGGCAGCGACCGCGACGATGAGTACGAATGCAGTGATGAAGCCCAGTAAAAAACTTTTCATGGCAGTTTCTCCGGTCCGGTGGCTGTACTCGATGTGTATGGAACGCGCCCATGAACGTTTGTGCCCGCGCTTTAGCCCATGTTCACCAGAACCGCGATACCTGTTCCATAGGCTGCCAACATCAGCAGACTCTCTAGCCCGACATTGCCGGGCCCGCATCGCTGCCGGTAGAACATACCCGCCAATAGAATCATGTTCATCAGGATGATCAACCCAGTGAAGAACACTTCGCGCTGGCCAACGGCATCCACGTGGTAGATAGAGCCCCCGAGGTAGGCGATGTCCACCGCTACCAGAAACAGCATATCGAAGAAGTTACCGCCGACTATGTCGCCGACGGCGAGCGTGAGCGCGCCACGGCGAATCGCTGCCAGAGTGGTCACCAGCTCCGGCAGCGAGGTCACGACACCCGAAAACAATGCGCCGGCGACACTCTCGGAAATGCCCGTGCGGTCGGCGATTACCCCGGTGCTGCGCGCCACTGCGATGCCGGCAATCAGCACGAGAACCGCAGCGACCAGCATCTTCAGAACCAGCTTGCCGAGGCTTTCCCGCTTGGCGGCTTCCTCCGGCACATCGGGAACTGTTTCGCGGGTGTCGCGTGGGTGCCACATCGGCAGCTCACCGCTGCGATAAATTACGAAAGTGCCAACAAGGGCTGCCACGAAGATCAGCGGTGTCACCGGATGTACCGGGAGGATGTCGACGGTGGGACCGGAAATCGCCATCAGAACCAGGCCGAGCAGCATGACCAACAGGACGATCTGCATCATGTTCTGCACGGAAGCGACGGCATGTTCCAGGTTCGCTTTGCGGTAGCTCAGGTCGGCGACGGCAAGAAAGGCGGTCTGCACCGCAATACCGCCGAGGGCATTACTGATCGCAAGTGCCGCACGCCCGTCGAGAGCCGCCGTAACTGAGGTGGCGAGTCCCGGCAGCGAGGTCACCAGACCCAGAAATATCGTTCCCGCCATCGCTTCCCCGAGGCCGGTACGATCTGCAAAGCGATCCGCGAGACCCGCGAGACGCGTTCCCACAAGGAGAATCACCACGCCGGCAAGCGCGAATACGAGGATGTTTTGCCACAGTGGCCAGGCGGAGAAATCCATTCTGTCTCTGACTGGATGAGTAGGGTGGATTGCGTTTCAGCTCACTGAGGTGTTCGAGCTTGCTACGGCGGTGATGTTTCACCCGCAGCCGAGTCAGCTCGGACTGCTGCGGATTATGATTATCGCGACGGGCTGGATCTCAGGATTCGCAACGGAACGCCCGGACAGCCGTTTGCGCCGCCTCCTTATAGACGGAAAGCTCGACCGCGTCCGGGTGCTTGGAGAGGTAATCCATTACGCTCCCGGACGTCAGCTTGGAGCCGACCGATATCTCCATCCCCAGGCTCTTTAATGCCTTTGCCGTCCAGGTGTTACAGGTATTTAACAAGTGGTATTGCCCAGCGCCCTCATAGAACTGACTGTAGCGGCCCGATTCAGCCTGGGAAAGCTGCAAGTCACCGTCGGCCCCGGGCGCAAAGCTATTTTCGAGAAAGCTTAGCAGGGCACTTAGCGACTGATCGTCAACACAGAGACCCACCAGGCCGGCGTCCCTCGCGTATTCCGGCATGGGCCGGGACACTCCCACCACCCGTGTGACCGCATCGGTCGGCCAGAGGATGGCCTTCAGCGCCAGCGCCACGCTCATTTCGGGCGCCTCATAGAAATCTTTGTCACCCCAGCCGAATTCAAGATGTCGCGCGCCGGGGAAGCGCTTTTCCAGAGCTGGGACACGCTCCTGCATGGGTTCGGCAGGCACAATCACACCCGTGTGCCAGCCGTGGTTGGCAATGTAAACCGCATGGCGTCCTTCACCATCGAAGTTTGCTGGCCCACTCACTACGTAAGGCGCCCTGCTGCAGCCGGCGAAAAACATCGCCACTATAAAAAACAGGAGGATGCGGGTGCGGTTGCCCATACCCTCCGCTTCCATTGCAATCTCAGGCGTCACTGGGTTTTGTCCTGGCGCCGGTACGAATCTCTGCAGCGCTCGCAGTCGGCATTGCGGGGACGCAAACAGGCGGTGACAAACATCACGCCTGTCGTCAGAAAAGGACCAGTAGATGCACAGGTATTTCGATGTTTCCTGCTCATGCCACATTGCCTCTATCCTTTTTCTTCGTCGAGAAAGCGCCTCTCGTTCGCTCGGGAGTGCGCTTGCATTGTGGTTTATCTGACAGGGAGACACGTTGCTGGAGTTCCTGCTCAAGAACAATTTGTGATTTCAGTACGGAGAAGCAAAGCGTCCAATAGTAGGTGTGCGGGCCAGAACGCTCGCAGGCCGCTACCGGGGATTTCTCCTCCTGCAGATCACAGCCATTGAGCGGAGCCACGGGTCCGATGACTGCAAACCCGGGTCAGTTTGTCTCCACACGGCCATTCGCAACTAGAGTCTAGGCGCTTTTCCTTTCCACTATCGTTTGTCCGTGACGCTTGCAAAGCCTATCTGGATTCCCGTCGCACTTTCCATCGCGTAGCCGTCGAGGCGAGGGGTCGGACGCGCGATGAGGATCGGCAGGGCTCGCACTCTAATCCAGCGAGTCGAACTTTCTAGCTAATTTGCTCTGAGCTCCGCCCGCAAACTTTATAAAAGTTTACTCCACAGCGCTCAGCGAGTTCACCACTCCAACTTGGCGCCATGGCTATCCGTGAATCCTCTTCACTCGTCATTATTGCCGGGTAAATTGCCACAGCTCTCAGCCATTTCAGGACGTTCCGGTGACAACCACCAAACCGAAGATGCGCGAGCCAGGTTGGCGCTCAGACCACCCGAGCAGCCGGTTCGTGCACTTCGACCCGCTCATCTCGTTTCGGGGTTGGCATACAGTCTGCACCTCAGAGTGAATCTGGAGTAGACAGCTTTACGAAGCCGGGAGTCGAGGATGAGACACATCACGGGACGTTGCCTGACGGCTTGCGCCGCTATGCTGTTCGGGGGAGTGGTCGCCGCACAGCAAGCCTCGGAGTCGACGGACAGAAATCTCCAGCTCGCCGTCGCTCAGTTGACGGGGATGTTCATCTGCGAACGTATCCGCGGGAATTTCCGCACGCTCATGTCGAAAGGCCGTGACAAGGAAGAGCGGGCGAGCGGCACAATGTGGATCCGCGAATGTTCCGCTGAAGTGAACGGCAAGCAGCTGGCGTTAACGCTCGGCGGCCAGGGCTGGCGCTATATATATCGACAGAAGGAGCGGGCGGCCGCAGAGTTCGAGGTGAGCCAGTACGAAACCTTCGAAGTGGATGTGCAGGTGGAGGGGGAAATCAACGCCCGCTATCAGCCGGACACGGAGACCTTCACGCTCTGGTTCAATCCAGTCATGCAGCCTCAGGTAGACTTCAAGCCCATGGGCGAAGTGGAAGTGGAGAGTGAAGGGCTCTGGTCATCGGTGGTCGGCGGAATCGCGTCCGCCGTGATGCAGTCACCTGAATCCGTAGCCTACGAGCAGTTTCGTTCCATGGGGCGAAAACGTTTCGAGGAGCGATTCGCGAAAGGTTATACGGCGGAGCTCAACTTCTGTACTGGCCGGCTACATACTGGCTTTGGGGTGGAGGATGCCGGTCAACCGGCCGCCAACGAACCAGCGACTGACGGCGAAGCCACAGGCGATTGGGTGCAGGCAATCATGCACCCCGAGGGCTTTATCCTCGACGGGCCGGAGGACGTCGACCCGGGTAAATTCGAGGTCGTCGTTGAATCGGACGTCCCGGTGCAGGCATCCCTGGTTTGCGATCGCCAGGCCGACCGCCTTGCGAGGAGCTATTTGGAAACTCGCGAGCTGCCCAATGTACCTGTCTTGCAAAGTGCCATCGTAAAAGGCAGCGAAAGGTTAAGGGTCGGAGAGGACGTGCACTGTCCCGTCACGCTGGCACTGCGCCCGGCGAACGAACTGGATGAGCGGATTTTCGGATTCCGCTACAAAGTGAAAACCGGCCCCTTGCTGGAAACTGATCAACAAGCCTGTCGATAAGGGGAAAGCTAGGCGTTAAGTGAAGGTTTTTCTCAATCGTAGAGGCGGGATTCGAATTTTCCCAGCAATATTTCCTAAAGTAAGCTGTCGGTCTGCGGCGCGTTGCTAGGAAGAGGCGGGTTCGACCTCACTCTTGACCAGAAAACGAGCCCCGACCATAGTGCCCAAAGCTACTTGTAGCGGCACCGACAAAATAAATGTGATCTTAAACCACAAAGGTAGATCAGCTAGCGGCACCAACGCTGCAAAAACATCAATAGCCATACCAAAGCCACATATCGAATAGATCAATATCCATCGCACCTGACGACAGACGGCAATCGCGACGATTGGAGCAGAAACACCTGCAACAAACGTCGTGCTCAACATGGCAGTCTGCTGAACTGGCTCTATCGGAAGATTGCCTGGCCCCCAGCTTACGCCGATAAAGTTCCAGAGCTTCGTAACCACCATCTGGACAATAAAGACCGTAAGAACTGATGCAAGGAACACAAAGAAAAGCTTAAGTGCTTTTTTCATGCACTCTCCTAAGGCAAAAACGAGGCGGCGCGTCTCACGCGTCCAGTTCCTGTGACTGGTTACGCTTCGTCCTGAAGCACGCTCCGTAACTTTTCCACTGCTTCTGCCAGATACGCAAACTCAACATCTTGATCTTCCTTGAGTTGGTAATAGACCATGTTTCTCTGGTCTAGCAATCGTGAGTGTGACGCCAAATGGATATTGACCTCAAACCCATAATCCACACCGTGAAATGCATTCACAACCTCCACCAGTTGGTTGCTATGCAGGTTCCGAAACGTAAGGCGATGGGAATAAGCCGAGCTTTCATCTAAAGCTGGTTCAAAGCCAAACTCCGTCGTCAAGAAAGCGAAGCGCGTCCTCACTTGCTCTTTAAATTCATCGCCTGATTCTGCTATGGAATGCTCATTCATTTAGGGGCCTAAAGCCGCGCACATCGCTGCGAGATTGCGAGCGTCCGGCAGTCGAAGCCTGCGTATTGCTGCGCTTGATTATGTAAGATCACTGAACCCATATACGGCAGTGTTTCTGCCGTATGAACCTACGTACAAACTGTGAGACGTATCGGAGGTAGTGTTCCAGTAATCACTATTCAATCGCCTTGTAATTGCCTTATAGCGACGCGATATTGACTCTTTATTTTTCACCTTGGTGTTAACACAGAATGTTTTGAACCAATCCCCAACTGACACTATTACTCCTTATTTGATCGCTAACGCTCCGCTAAAACGCGCGCTTTTCAGCGTCGTTTTTGAGCGGCTTGTTAGCATTTGACTCCATTACTCTGTGACACTTCGAAAAGACGCGCCTGTATTGGTGGCTTCGCCAAAGGATACCGCTATATCGGGTTTTTCGTGTTTGCGTGTGTACTCGGCTATTCTCGCTTCGTACACCGAGCTGCAACGGGGATCATCGGCTAGACCTCGCTCGGTAACAGCTGCTGAGGAATACCACAGCCACTCCGACTCACCTTTGAACACAAAGTCTGCAAGTCGATGGCATAACTCCCAGTCTTCCCACGAAGCAATACGCTCCTTTGGCGGAAGCTGCGATGCGCAAGCGGTCAGTGCTATAACCCAGAGAGATAAACCTGCTCTTCTTATCATTGTGTCTCCGTAGGTCGGATTGAATGCTAACGCTTATTGGATAGACCACGCTATCTAATGTCGATTAACGAGAGGGCGCTATCTAATGTCCTGATTTGCAGATAAGAGTGCGTGGTCTCTATATCAGTTCTGTCGGAAGCGGGTGGGATAGGCTGTAAGTGCTTGAATTTAGCCGTGAATTCCCTTCACTCGTTATTGGTTGCTTGTTAAGTTGCCACAGCTCTCTTTTTCGGTCAATCAATTCCTCGATGGCACGGGGTCGGGCTGGAAGGAACAAAAAGATGCGTGAAGCTTTGCCAAGTGCCGATATACAAGGGCTTGGGGGCAACGGGCCATTAATCAGGGAAAATGAATAGCCGGGGCTTTCTTTTTTCGGCTTTCGTTGATACTGAATATATGAACAGCTTTACGTTATGGACCCAGGGAGGGTAGGGAACATGGATTCGAGCCCGTTTATGCGCAAGGTGAGGGACGAGATCCGGGTGCGGCAAATGGCGCTGGCGACGGAGATCGATTTTTCCCGGTCGTGTATCACCGTGAGACAGGGCAAAGGGCGCAAAGATCGGGTGGCGGTTTTGCCGAGGCGGGCGGTCGAGGGGCTCGAAGCATGTATACGGCGATCAGTGCATTACCACCAAATTGATTGCGAAGACGGCTTCGCTTCAGTAGAGATGCCTTACGCGCTCGCCAGAAAATATCCGGATCACAGTCGCAGTATTGCCTGGCGATTCGTGTTCAGCAGCAGCGTGCGCGGTGTGGATCCGCGCTCCGGGGAAGAGCGGCGTCATCACTTGCATGCGACGGCATTGAATCGCCAGCTGAAGAAGGCTGTTCTCGCTGCCGGCATTCGTAAGAAGATCAGCTGCCATACATTCCGCCATGCTTATGCAATGCAACTGCTTGAGGCCGGCTATGACCTTCGGACGATTCAGGAGCTACTCGGCCATTCCGATCCAAAGACCCACGCAGATTTATACGCACATTCTCAAACGTGGTGGTCAGGGCGTGATAAGTCCGGCGGATCGTGTTGAGTCGCCTCGCGCCATGTATACGGTGCAGAACGGCAGTGAGAGTCGCGCCGCTGGCTGATAGAAACGAAGCGAATGCGCTCGCATTTAGTCGGAGATGAAAGCGGGGCGGCCGGCCTGACTTGCGGAGCCGGCGGAGTGTCTGCGGTGCAAACGGGCTTAGCCGGAACGGGCACAAGACCGCTCAGGCGGTCTTGTGGTGTGCTTGCTGCCAGGCTCCCATGGAGCCCATAAAAACCGCAACGTCGGAAAATCCCGCGCGAGCCATTACCGATGCAGCGATGGTCGATCGCACACCGCTCGCACAGAGCACTGTGTACTTCTGGTGCGGGTCGAGTTCGTCCAGGCGCTGCGGCAGTTCACCCACGTAGATATGTTGCGCACCGGGAATGCTGCCTTCGGCCAGCTCATCGATGCTGCGGACATCCAGTAGCTGACGCTCGTGCTTTTCTCTCCAGTCCCTTTCTACCTCCTCCACATCAAGCGTGGTGATGCTCTTGAAATCCTGACCCGCCGCCGCCCAGGCAGGCAGCGAGGTTCCCAGGTAGCCAACTACGTTGTCGTAGCCAATGCGGGCAAGATGTTGGGCGGTGAGGCTCGCCTGCTGTTCGTCGTCGGCAATCAGAATGACCGATTGCTCCGGCTCGAGCAACCAGCCGGCAAAGCCCGCAACGGTATCAACGGGCATTGAGAGGCTATCCGGAATATGCGCGCCGAGAAAGGCGCTGGTGTTGCGCACGTCCACCAGGGTGGCGTCCTCGCGCGCCTTGAGAAACTCGTCGATGGTCAGCGGTGGCGGACGCAGCTCCGGCGCCTCTTCCATGCCGGTCTTGTTGAGCTTCTCCATTAGCCGGAAATAGGGGGGCTGGTAGTGATGCTCTTCGAGCTTGTGCCGTACGAACTCCTCGCGGCTTTCTATCTTGAGCATGGGATTGTTGCGCCGCTCGAAGCCGATGGTGGAGAAGTCCCGGTCGGCCATGTTGTCGCCGCAAATGGAGCCGGCGCCATGAGCGGGGAAGATGATGGTTTGATCACCCAGGGTGATAAGTTTGGAGAGACTGTCGTACAACAAGCCCGCGACTTGAGGTGCGCGGTCAGGATAAAAGTCTGTCCGTCCCACGGCGCCGATGAACAATGCATCACCAGTGAAGACGCCTATCGCTTCCTTGCCGAAACTGCGGTCGTATATGGCGAATGACAAGCTGTCATCCGTGTGCCCCGGCGTTTCGAGCACTTTGAGCGTGAGCTTGCCCAGCATAAAGGTGTCGCCTTCGCGGGTTGTTTCAGCGTAGTGCGCCGCATCGGGTGCCGGGCCATGATAGATTTTGGCGCCGGTGGCTTCTGCCAGGTTCACTGCACCGGAGACGAAGTCCTCGTTGCTATGAGTTTCCAGAATGTGGGTGATCTGCGCGCCGCGTTTGCGGGCCACGTCGATGTAGACGGCACAGTCGCGCCGCGGGTCGATAACCGCTGCGGTGGTACCGTCGCCTACCACGTAGGAAAAGTGCGCCAAACCTTCGGTTTGTACCTTGTCGACAAACATAGGGCGATTCCGTTTTTGGTTATGAGGTGGAGTCGCAGCAAAGCAACTTTGCACGGGGGAATGGCGGCCGGTCTGAGGCGGCCGCATGTCGAAGCCCTGTGGTGTATCAACATTCGTGCCGACTTTCTTTTGGCGTACGTGGCAGATTGCTTCAGGCGAGATCGAGGTGACGGCCCGGCTTCTGTCGCAACTTGGTTGCACCCGTTGGGCTGCCGATCGCACCAGCAGCTAAGGTGTGCTTGTAAAACTTGCGTGCTGCTTTGCAAGCGCACTACGACGAGGTTGGACGAGGAACCGGTCGAAGCCGGCGTCGGTCAATATCTGAACGTGTTGGCAGGGCGGAGAGGTGAGTCTCATGCGGCAGGAGATGCGCATTATCGATCGATGGGTAGACGAGGCGGTAGCTGCGGGGGATTTCCCGTCCCGCGAAGATTGCGTGGATGCCATGCTGAACTGGCTGGTGCTCAATCAGCACGTCAACCCTTCGGACCTCGGCAAGCCGCCACGCAGCGCGGGCGATCGCTCGGAATCCGTTGACGATCGCCACGCCAATGGCGTGAGTGAGCCGGAAGAGGCCTTGCTGCAGTACGAGATTCTGCGCGACCGCGACGCCTGATCTACTTCCGGCTTGTGTTAACTGTCTGCTACCAGCGGCCTGTCTCCTATCGCTGGTAACGCAAACGCAGGGCGTTGCTCACCACTGAGACGGAACTGAGACTCATCGCCGCTGCGGCAATCATTGGCGACAGCAGCAAACCGATGAAGGGGTAGAGCACGCCGGCGGCGATCGGCACACCGAGGCTGTTGTATAGGAAGGCAAAGCCGAGGTTTTGCCGCATGTTTTTTACGGTCAGCTCCGACAATTGCAAGGCGTGCACAATGCCCTGCAGATCGCCTTTCACCAGCGTCACTTGCCCACTGCCGATGGCCACGTCAGTGCCGGTACCCATCGCGATACCCACGTCCGCTTTGGCCAATGCGGGTGAATCGTTGATCCCGTCGCCAGCCATTGCCACCTTGTAGCCTTCCGTCTGCAGCTTCTCCACCAGACGCAGTTTCGCATCCGGCGTCATCTCGCCGTGAATCTCTTCGATGCCGAGGTCTTTGCCCACCGCCTGTGCGGTCAGCTCACCGTCGCCGGTGGCCATGATGACGCGCAGTCCGCGCTTGTGCAGCGCCTTCAATGCATCGGGCGTGGATGCCTTCACAGGATCGGCCACCGACAACATGCCAGCAAGTCGACCATCGACGGCGAGGTAGATCACGCTGGCGCCTCGCTGACGGTGTTTGTTGCCTTGCTCAGCCAGGGGCTCGGCGGAGATCTGATTCTCCGTCAGCAGTGCGGTGTTGCCGAGCAAAATCTTTTTGCCGTCGACGGTTCCGCTGACGCCGACGCCGGTGCTGGAGTCGAAGTCTTCCACCTTGGAGAGCGCAAGCTGACGCTCATTGGCGGCATCGACGATGGCTTTCGCGAGTGGATGTTCGCTGCCCTGATCGACGCTGGCGGCAAGTCGCAGTACGTCCTCATCACTGAATTGGTTGACGCCCACGGCCGAATCGAAGCGCGGCCGGCCTTCGGTAAGCGTGCCGGTTTTGTCGACAATGATGGCGTCCACTTTGCGCAGGGATTCGATCGCACTGGCGTCGCGGAACAGCACACCGGAGGTGGCCGCTTTGCCGGTGGCCACCATGATCGACATGGGTGTGGCCAGCCCCAGCGCACAAGGACAGGCGATGATCAGGACGGCCACGGCGTTGATCAGACCGTAAACCCAGCCGGGTGAGGGACCCCAAAAACCCCAGGCGAAAAAGGTCAGGACGGCCACGGCCACCACCGCCAGCACGAAATAGCCTGCAACCACATCGGCCAGCCGCTGCATAGGTGCACGTGAGCGCTGTGCCTGGGCGACCAGGGTGACGATCTGGGCCAGGGTGGTATCCGAACCCACCTTTTCCGAGCGGACGATCATGCTGCCACTGGTGTTCTGGGTGGCGCCGATGACCTTGTCACCTGCCCGCTTGGTGACCGGCAAGGGTTCGCCAGTGAGCATGGATTCGTCCACGGCGCTCTGGCCTTCCTCGACAATGCCGTCGACCGGAATCTTTTCGCCCGGGCGCACCCGTAGCCGGTCGCCGACCTGCACTTCTTCAAGCGGTACGTCCAGTTCGGTGCCATCTTCTTCGATACGTCGCGCGGTTTTCGGCGCGAGCCTCAGCAGCTCTTTGATGGCGCTGGAGGTTTTGGCCCGAGCTTTCAACTCGAAGAGCTGTCCGAGCAGGGTCAGGGAAATGATCGCGGCCGCCGCTTCGAAATAAACACCGACGGTATTTTCGTGAACGAAGGACTCGGGGAATATGCCGGGGGCCACCGTCGCCACAACGCTATAGAAGAATGCGGCTGCGGTGCCGATCGCGATCAGAGTCCACATGTTGGGACTGCGGTTCACGATCGACTGAATGCCACGCTGGTAAAACGGTCGACCGGCCCAGAGCACCACTGGAGCCGCCAGGATCATTTCCACCCAGTTCAGCACATTGTTGCTGATGAAGGGCTGGTCGTGACCGAGCATCGCCACCGTCACCACGACAAAGGTCAGTGGCAATGACCACCAGAAGCGGCGACGGAAGTCGGTCAGTTCCGGATCTTCGGTTTCGTCCAGTGTGGGCGCTTCCGGCTCCAGGGCCATGCCGCACTTGGGACAGGTACCGGGCCCCAGCTGCCGCACTTCCGGGTGCATGGGGCAGGTGTACCAGGCGTCCTTGTCACCCGCGGTGGCGGATTCCGGTTTCGGCTTCAAATAGCCTTCCGGGTCGGCTGCAAACTTGTCCTTGCAGCGAGGATTGCAAAAGAAGAACTCTTCGCCCTGGTAGGTGAAGTGGTGGGGCGAATCCTCGGTGACGGTCATGCCACAAACGGGGTCTTTCAGCTGCGGTGCGTTGTCGGCTGCTTGTGAGTGCTGATGAGCGCCATGGCTGCAGCAACTGGAATGCTGATTCATTACCTACTCCTGTAAACAGAGCAATTGATCACCGCCATCACATGCGATGGCGGTCCGCGCTGGCGCTGTACTCTTCGAATTGGTTTGCGACTCGATCAAGCGGCAGATGGATTGTCCGTTGGGCATCTGGTTCGGCATCTCCTCCCAGCTTCCGACGGCCTTCTCCATGTTGTCGCACAGTCGTGTGAGTTCGGCGATTTGCTGCCGGGTCTCCCGAATTCGCTCGACGATAATGTCGCGAACGCGAGGGCAGGGCGACTGCGCGTCCTGCGCATCCTCGAAGATCCGGGCGATATCATCGAGCCGAAAGCCCAGCTGCTGCGCCTGCTTGATAAAGCGCAGGCGGCTGACAGCCTCGGGGGAAAACACCTGATAGCCGTTGCCGGGATCTTTCTCCGCTTGCAGCAGACCCATGTCCAGGTAATGGCGGATCGTGTCCTTGCTGACTTCCGCGGCTTTGGCCAGTTCGCCGATCTTCATTCGCAGCCTTCGTCGTGTGAGTTTTTCACCAGCTCATGCGAATACTAAAACCGTGGGGTTGCCCCACGGTCAAGCGTTTTTCACAACCAGGCTCTGAGTCCAATTACCCATTGCGTCTCGCTGCGATCTTCCCCATCAGCTTCCAGCAGGTCGGCGGTGTCCCCAAAACTCCGCGCCCAGTGGACTCCCACATAGGGCGCGAATTCGCGGCGGATTTCGTAGCGCAAACGCAGACCCGCCTCGGCGTTGGCGAGCCCCGAACCGAGGTGCAGTTCCGGGTCGTCCTCCCCATAGAGATTCAGCTCCACTTCGGGCGACAGGATCAGGCGCTGGGTGATGAGCAGCTCGTACTCCGCCCCGAGGCGCAGCGCGCTGCGACCGGATTCGCCAATGAACAGCGCCGCGTCCACTTCGAAGAAGTAGGGGGCTAGTCCCTGAATCCCCAACACTGCCCAGCTGCGTTCCGGCTCGGGTTCAAAGTCCTGGCGAACGCCGAGCTGCAGGTCCCAATAGGGCGCGATGGCTTTGCTGTAGAGCGCCTGAAGTTCGAGGCTTTTTTCCTCCGGCTCCTTCTCAGCCTCCACCTTGAACCACAGCTTGTTCAGATCCCTTCCCGCCCAGAGGTTGGCCTCAAGAGCGCCGCTGTCTTCGCCGTCATTATTGCGATATTCCATTTGGTCGACCCAGACTGAAGTCAAGAAAGGGTCAGCTTCTTCCATAGCGAATGCCGGTGCGACCGCGGCGAGGGCCAGCAGTGATAAAAATGATCGATGATGTTTTTTCATGCTTCCCCCTAACCGACCCGAACTTCGCGCATCATGCCCGCCATGTGGAACAGCAGGTGGCAGTGATAGGCCCAGCGCCCTTTGGCATCGGCGGTGACCAGATAGCTGATGGTGGAGCCGGGCTGGACGAGTATGGTGTGCTTGCGCGGAATGTAATCCGGATCGCCGGTTTCAAGCTCGCTCCACATCCCGTGCAGGTGGATGGGGTGGGTCATCATGGTGTCGTTCACCAGCACGATCCTCAGCCGCTCGCCGTACTCGAGTTGGATCGGCTGCGCGTCATGGTGGGGAATGCCGTCGAAGGACCACATATAACGGTTCATATTGCCAGTCAGGTGGAGCTGAATCTCACGGCTAGGCTGACGTTTGTCCCGGGTCGGATGCAGGCCGCGCAAGTCGCCGTAGGTCAGCACCTTGCGGCCCAGCTTGTGGTGCTCGCGCAGGCCGACACCGGGGTCATTCAGGCCGCTTTGCGGGTTCTCCGCCCGCATGTCCACGTGGGGGCCGAACTCGGTCGAGGCGTGTTTGATCTCATTGTTACTGCCGAAGCCGGCAAGGCCCAGGCCGGACGTTTTGAACTTGCCGTGCTGGCCATGCTCGCCATGGGTCTGGTGTTCTTCGCGCTTTTGGTGGCCACTGTGGTTCTGGTGGCCGGCGTGGTTCTGGTGGCCGCCATGGTTCTGGTGGCCGGCATGGTTCTGGTGATCTTCACGAGGCTGATGCTCCCCGCCGTGACCATGATGCTGCGCCATTGTGTCGTGCTTCTGTCCATGACCTTGGTGTTGCCCCTGGCCGTGGCCCGCGTGGGCACTGTGATCCTGACCAGGGTTCTGCTGCGCATGCATGCGGTGATCCGATGCGGACGAGGCAGTGTGGTCCCCGTGCGAGGGCTGGTGAGCCGAATGATCGCTGCCGGCATTACCGTGGGCCATGCCCATGTCTGCATGTCCGAGTACCGGAGCGGCATCCATGGCGGGAATCTCCCCGAGCAGGTCTTCCCGACTCGCCAGGGTGCCGCGCGCAAAGCCGCTGCGGTCGATGGCCTGGGCGAAGACCGTGTAGGCGCCTTCCTGCTGCGGCTCGACGATGACGTCGTAAGTTTCTGCGGGGCCGATGCGGAATTCGTCGACGGCCACCGGCCGAACATTCTGGCCATCGGCGGCGACTACGGTCATCTTCAGCCCGGGAATACGCAGGTCGAAAATGGTCATGGCCGCGGCGTTGACTACCCGCAGACGCACTTTCTCGCCGGGTTTGAACAGACCCTGCCAGCCGCGATCCGGGGTGACGCCGTTCATCAGGAAGGTATAGGTGTAGCCAGTGACATCGGCGAGGTCCGTTTCGCTCATCCGCATGTCATTCCACATGGCGCGATCGCGATAGGTCTCCTGTACGCCTTTTTTGCGCAGGTCGGCAAAGAAGTCAGCCACCGTGCGACGGCGGAAATTGTAGTAGTGGCTTTCCTTCTTCAGCTTGCCGTAGACGTCATTGGGATCTTCGTCGGTCCAATCGGAAAGGACGATCACGTGCTCGCGGTCGTACTGGACAGGATCCTGGTCCTTCGGCTCGATAATGATCGCGCCGTAAAGTCCGTTCTGCTCCTGGTGCCCGGAATGGCTGTGATACCAGTAGGTACCGCTTTGGAGTAGGTCGAATTCGTAGCTGAAGGTCTCGCCGGGAGCAATACCGTCAAAACTCAGCCCCGGAACACCATCCATATTGCTGGGCAGGATCAGACCGTGCCAGTGAATAGAGCTGGCGCTGTCCAGGGTGTTGCGCACATTGATCCGCACGCGATCGCCTTCGCGCCAGCGCAGCAAAGGCGCTGGCAGGCTCTGGTTGACGGTGGTCGCAAGGCGCTCGCGGCCGGTGAAATTGACCAGCTGACGGCCGATATTCAGATCGAATTCGCGCCCGCGCAGTTCTCGCTGCGCCGGCCAGTTTGGCACTGGCGCGGCCAGGGCCTGTCCAAAGGGCAGGCAGGATGCCGCCATCAGCGTGCTTGCGCCCAAGACGAAGCGGCGGCGGGACTGGTCTACAGGCTCGCTGGTGAGCTTGTTTCGCTTGTGCATTTATCTTTCCACTATCGAAGTGAATGGCCTGGCGGACCCTTGGGGTCCGGTATCCAATGGGGGTCGGTGGATTGGTGCGGCCGCAGCGGGCGCACCTGCCGTGATCAAGCGCTGTTTATCAGGCGCTGATCATCAGGCACTTACCATTAGGGAATGGGCGGGCGGAACAGAGGATAGACCGGCGTATTCACCTGCCGAACAGCAAGGGAAGACCGGTGGACAGAGGTCCAGGCAGAAAGGGATAAGTGCGGTTGCGCCAACGCTACCGTCGCGGAACAATGCCCCGGGCTGCAGTCGCCATCGGCACTGCAGCAATCGGCGGAAGCGTCAGCGTGGTCGTGGTGCGCGGTGGCGTGTTGCTCAACCGGGTATGAAGGCACCGCGTGTTCACCGTGGCAATCACCTGCCTGCTCGGTCACCGTCGCCGGTGGAGTCAGCTCAACAGCGGCGTGATGGCCCATCGCGGACGCTGCCGCGCCCTGGATTACCAGTAGCAACAGCATCAGGATCAGCGCTGGCGTGTTGTAGCGGTTCGATTTCACGGTACGGATCAGTTCAGGTAGTGCAGAGACGGTTAACGATACATCAATTTCCCAGGCGCTTGGAACCGCTAACCTGGATTTTGTTGCGCCAGCGAGGAACAATTCGGCGCTGGCCAGTAGTCTCTTAATGCTGAGCCAGGGCTTGTCAGTTTTATCACCAGGAGTATCTGTGACGCAGCAATCCGTGCGGGAAACCATTTACGAGGTCATCTTCGGCTTTGAGAGCAAGGCGGGAAAGCGCTTCGACGTTCTATTGATCGTGGCGATTCTTCTCAGCGTGCTGGCGGTGATGCTGGACTCGGTGGAGTCCATCCGCCTGGTGTATGGCGAGGAGCTGCTCGCTGTTGAATGGTTCTTCACCATTCTCTTCACCATTGAGTACGGGCTGCGCATCTACTCCTCACCGAATCCCTGGGCCTATATCCGCAGCTTTTACGGCATCGTCGATCTACTTTCGATCATTCCCACGTATTTGACCTTTTTCTTCCCTGGAGCCCGATCACTGCTGGTCATTCGCCTGCTGCGGGTATTGCGAATCTTTCGGGTTCTCAAGCTGGTCCGTTATATGGGCGAGTCGAATATTCTGCTGCGCTCGATGATCGCTTCGAGCCGCAAGATTTCGATTTTTTTCGCCAGCCTGCTGGTGCTGGCGACGATCATCGGTTCGCTGATGTTCGTGATCGAAGGGCCGGAACACGGGTTTACCAGCATTCCCATGAGCATCTACTGGTGTGTGGTGACAATCACCACCGTGGGCTATGGCGACATCATCCCGATGACTTCACTGGGCAAGGGGCTCGCCACCATGGCGATGCTGATTGGCTATTCCATTATCGCGGTACCCACCGGCATCGTCAGCGCCGAACTGGCCACCGAGATGCGGCGCGACCGCAGCTCCATCGTCTGCCCCAACTGCAACCGCAGTGGGCATGACCGGGACTCGGACTACTGCCGCTTTTGCGGCTCGGGTTTTCCGGACCGCGCCTGAGGTGATCGATCACCCCAGCGGAAGCTCGGTCCGCGCATAGCGAATGTGTTGCTTGCTCGGCAGGGTCAGCACATAGCCGAGTGTCAGCGGCCCAATACGGCCGATCAGCATCACCAGCATGAGAATCATCTGGCTGGCCGGTGACAGTTCGGCGGTAATGCCGCGGGACAGCCCCACCGTGCCGAAGGCGGATACCACCTCGAACGACAGGTCGACGAAGCGGGCACTCTCGAAGCTGGTGATGACCAGGATGGCGAGGAAGATCGTCATCATCGCAATGGTGGTAATCGCCAGAGCCTTGGTGACGACGTCGGACGATAGCGAATGACGCCCAATGCTCACCTCCAGGTTGCCGCGCAGAAAAGACCGCGTTGCCGCCAGCATCACCAGAAAGGTAGATACCTTGATACCGCTGGCGGTGGAGTTGGAAGCACCACCAATGAACATCAACAACAGGAACATCACGCTGCTGGCAACGGTAATTTCACCGATATCCACGCTATTGAACCCTGCGGTGCGAGGCGTCGTGCCCTGGAACCAGGCGGCAATCAAGCGATCCGACCAGTGCGGCAGCGCCGCGAGCGTTTCCGGGTTATCCATTTCGAATAAATAGAAAAGTGCTGCGGCGCTGATGTTCAAGACCAGCGTTGTGGTCAGAACCAGGCGCGCATAGACGGACATCTTCGAAAAACGTCGCCGGGTTATCAATTCCATGACGACCAGGTAGCCCAGCCCTCCGATGATGAATAGTCCGGTAATGGTCAAGGAAACCGGCCAGCTTGTCGCATAAGCACTGAGGCTGTCGGAGGCCAGCGCGAAACCGGCGTTGTTGAAGGCGGATATCGAATAGAAAAGACCGTGGTAGAGACCTGTAGCCCAACCCTTCTCCGGCACCCAGATCGCCGCCAGTAGGATCATGCCGAGTGCTTCGGTGATCAGCGCGAACAGCGCAATTGAAAAAGCCGCCCGCCGCACTGAACCCAGCGCCGGCTGGTTCAGCACTTCCTGCACAACCAGCTGGTGACGCAGACCAAGCCGAAAGCCGAGTGCAAACGCCATCAGCACGGCGAAAGTCATCAAACCAAGGCCGCCGAGTTGTATCAGCACCAGGATCACCAGTTGCCCAAACAGCGTAAAGTCTCCGCCTGTATCCACCACCGCGAGGCCGGTTACCGTTACCGCAGAGGTCGCGGTGAACGCTGCTTCGAGCAAAGTAATGCTGTCGTGGGTTGCAAAGGGAAGCTTCAGCAGCGCAGTACCGACAAGTATCAGTACAAGGAAACTGGCCAGCAGCAGCTTGGGAGGATTGAGCCGACGTATGTTATAGCTGTGCGCGGGGGTGCGCGGAAGCAGGTGAGGACTCCAGGGCTTCATAGCTCGCGCGCGATCTTCTGCAGCTCGCTGCGCTTGCCCTGCAGGATAATATGATCTCCGCTCGCGATAACCATGTCTTCCGGTGTGAACTTCGGACGCTGGTAACACTTGTCCTGGCGTCGCAGCAGAAGGATGTTTACATCGGCCCCGGCTCCGTCGATGATCTCGTGCATTTGTCTGTTATCGAGGCGCTCTGTTGCGATCAACTCGACGAGGAATTCGTCGTTGCCCAGATCCATGTAGTTGTTGACCATCGGATAGTTGAGCGCCTGCGCCACTCTGAGGCCCATTTCATATTCCGGGTGAACGATTCGGTTCGCTCCCAACTTCGCGAGGATGCGGTGGTGCTGCGGCGAAAGCGCCTTGGCCCAGACCTCCTCGATGCCCATGGCGCACAGCTGCATGGTGGCGAGAATACTGGCCTCCACATCGCGGCCGATGGCGACCACCGCCGCATCGTAGTGCTCGACGTTGAGCTCCTTCAGGGTACGTTCGTCAGTCACGTCCGCCACCACCGCGTGAGTGATGGACTCGGCGAGTCGATCCACCTGGCGCTCATCCCGGTCGACACCGAGCACTTCGTTGCCCAGGCGCGTCAACTCTGTCGCGATGGTCTCACCGAATACACCGAGACCAATGACAAGAAATTGCTGTCTGCGCATGAATGCTCCAGTGTCGGGAAGGGTGGCAGGGATTCTAGCGGTTGAGCTGGGCGCAGCTCAACTCGGACGCGCCATGTCTGGCGTCGCGCTGGCGGAAGATGGCCGGGGGCTTCGATTCCTCGGATCCGAAGGCCCCGGCGGGGGCGTCAGCTTGGCCCGTTGCAGCTGGCTTCGTGGATTCCGGCCTTGGCCGGAATGACGGCTGGAAGCGGCGGAGCCGCTCTCTGCCGATTCACGGTTCACGGTTCATGATTCACGATTCACGGTTCACGGTTCACGAATGCGATTCGTCGCAGAACCTACTCTACCGTAACGGACTTGGCCAGATTGCGCGGCTGGTCCACGTCGGTGCCCTTCAGCACGGCGACATGGTAGGACAACAACTGTAGCGGTAATGTGTAGATGATCGGCGCAATGGTATCCGGAACGTGGGGCAGATTGATCACGGTCGTTTCCGAGTCGTTTTCAAAGCCCGCTTGTTTGTCGGCAAACACAAACAGTTTTCCGCCGCGAGCCTGAACCACTTCCAGGTTTGATTTCAGTTTTTCCAGCAATTCATCGTTGGGCGCAACAGCAACCACTGGCATGTCCGAATCAACCAGGGCCAGCGGGCCGTGTTTTAGCTCGCCGGCGGGATAGGCTTCCGCGTGAATGTAGGAGATTTCTTTCAGCTTCAGCGCGCCTTCCAGAGCAATAGGGAATTCCACTCCGCGTCCAAGAAAGAGCGCGTGGTGCTTTTCTGCAAAAGCCTCGCTGGTTTTTTCGATGATGCTATCGAGGGCCAGCGCTTCTTCACAATACTGCGGCAGCCGGTGAAGTGCTTCGACCATTTCCGCTTCTGCTTCGGCATCAACGCCGTGACGGCGGCCCAGCACGATGGCGAGCATTTGCAGGGCGGTGAGCTGGGTTGTGAAGGCTTTGGTGGAAGCCACACCGATTTCCGGACCGGCCTGGGTCATCAACACCAGGTCAGATTCACGTACCAGCGAACTGTTGGCGACATTACAAATCGCCAGACTGGCCAGATAGCCGTGTTTCTCTTTCGCCCCTCGCAAGGCCGCGAGTGTGTCGGCAGTTTCGCCGGATTGTGAGATCGTGACAAACAAACAGTTCTTGGGAATCACGGTACGTCGATAACGGAACTCACTGGCTACTTCCACATGACAGGGCAGACCGCCCCAGTCTTCCAGCCAGTATTTCGCTACCAGGCCGGCGTGGTAACTCGTGCCGCAAGCGACGATCTGTACGCTTTCCACTTGCTGGAATATCTCTTTGGCATTGGTGCCGAAGGCTTCTTCCAGCACCTTGTTTTTTCCGAGACGGCCGGTCAGGGTATTCTTGATGACCTGCGGCTGCTCGTGTATTTCCTTGAGCATGTAATGGCGATACTGCCCGCGATCTGCAGACTCGACGCCGTCGGTCAACTGAACGACCTGGCGACGCACAGGATTGTCGTCCACGTCGAAAATGCGATAGCTGCTCTGGGTGATTTCCGCTGTGTCGCCTTCTTCGAGGAAAATGAATCGATCCGTAACCTGTCGAAGAGCGAGCTGATCCGAAGCAACGAAGTTCTCTTCGATGCCGACTCCGATAACCAGCGGACTGCCGCTGCGCGCAACAACGATCCGGTCCGGCTCGTCCGCATGGACACATGCAATGCCGTAGGCGCCTTCGCAATCGTCTGTGGCTTTTTGCACGGCACTCAGGAGGTCACAGCCTTGATCGAGATAATCGCGAACCAGATGAGCGACGACTTCGGTGTCGGTGTCGGATTTGAATTCGATGCCCTTTTCCGCCAGGCGAAGTCGGAGCTCGCTGTAATTTTCGATGATGCCGTTATGAACGACTGCAACTTTCTCGGTTGAACAGTAGTGTGGGTGAGCGTTCAGCTCGCTGGGGACGCCGTGAGTGGCCCAGCGGGTGTGTGCAATACCGACGCCGCCTTTGATGGGAGAGTCGTGGAGTTTCTGTTCGAGGTTGACGACCTTGCCAAGCGCTTTGCGAATCTGCATTTGTTTTTCTTTGTTGACGACGGCGATGCCAGCGGAATCATATCCGCGGTATTCAAGTCGCTTGAGGCCTTCCACCAGAATCGGTGTGATATTCCTTTGCGCTGCTGCTCCTACTATTCCACACATGTAAAAATCTCCGATTTTGAAAGACGGGAGATGTGAGACGTGAGACGAAAGAGCGTACAGGTGCCGTATCTCACGTCTGACATCTTATATCTCACGTACCTGTAGTAATTACTTCAACACCATGTTTTTCAATACGCCGCTGGTCTTCCGGCGCTATGTCGCTGTCCGTCACCAGATAACTGACGACGGACCAGGGCAATTCCAGGTTGTGAATCTTGCGGCCGATCTTTTCGGATTCGGCCATGACGACAACTTCACGACTCACTTCTGCCATGACCCCGCTCAGGCTGTACAGTTCGTTGAAAGTGGTTGTTCCGCGATCGAGATCGAGGCCGTCGGCGCCAATGAAGAATTGGTCGAAGTTGTAGGACCGCAACATCTTCTCGGCGAGCTGCCCCTGAAAGCCTTCGGATTTCGGGTCCCAGGTACCACCGGTCATCAGGATGGTGGGCTCGTTTTCCAGTTCGCGAAGTGCGTTGGCGATGCTGATGGAGTTGGTCATTACCACCAGCCCCTGTTTGCGGGACAATTCGGGGAGGAGGGCGGCGGTGGTGGTACTGCCGCTGTCGAGAATGATGCGATTGTGATCGAGAATGAGATCCGCCGCGCGTCGGGCGATAGCTTGCTTGCGAGCTGATACCCGGCTTTCTGCCGGATCGGTGATCATTTCCTTGGGCACGGGAACCGCTCCTCCATAGCGGCGCAGCAGAAGACCGTTGGCTTCCAATGCGGCCAGATCCTTTCTGATGGTGACTTCCGATGTGACAAATTGCTCAGCGAGTGCCTCGACGCTGACTTCGCCCTGTTCGGCCAGTCGATCGAGAATGGCGCGTCGGCGCTGCTGAGTATTACGTTTGGTCATTGCAAGTTCCGTTTGTTCCCATTGCAGGTTTCGTAACGAAAGATATCTTAGTGGAGCGAAAGAAAAACGCAAGCGGGAGTTGAGGATCTCCGGTTATTAATCCCGGGGTGCTGTTCGCCGCAATGCACAAGAGGGTGGGGGTTGGGGTTGGGGTTGCGGTGGAGCCCCTGGGGAGATCGGGCATCAAAGCTTCGTCGCGGCACAGTGGAGCTTTGAGTGGGTGGACGGGGAGTGTTTTGGAGTGACTAGGTCCAGGGACGGAGCGGGATGGGGCCAGGGATGGCCCCGCGGAACGGAAAAACGCTCCCCGTTCGCCCGCTCATTGCGGTGATAGAAACGCGGCTACTGATTCAACCACATGGATTCCGGCCTGCGCCGGAATGACGAGGTGAGGTATTGAAGGCAAGGACTGTAAGACCATCTCACCATATCCTAGATTTTATCCCGCCCCTCACTTCTTCTTTGTCGGTCGTTGCCAGCCTTCGATGTTGCGCTGTTTGCCGCGGGCGACCGCTAGCTGATCGTCCGGGACGGTGCTGGTGATGGTGGAACCGGCGCCGATGGTGGCACCTTTGCCGACCTTGACCGGCGCTACCAGAGAGGTGTTGGAACCAATGAAGGCGTGGTCGCCGATTTCGGTCTTGCTTTTGTTCACGCCATCGTAGTTACAGGTGATAGTGCCCGCGCCAATGTTCACGTTTTTGCCGATTTCCGCGTCGCCGATGTAGGTGAGGTGGTTGGCTTTGCTGCCTTCGCCAAGGCGCGCTTTTTTCACTTCAACGAAGTTGCCGACTTTGGCTCCGTTGGCGAGTTCAGTGCCGGGGCGGAGGCGGGCGAAGGGGCCGGCTTCACAGTTGTTGGCCAGCGTCGCGTCTTCTACGATTGTGTTCGCCTTGATGACACAGTTGTCGCCGATGACAGCATCTTTCAGGCAGCAGTTGGGACCGATCCGTACGTTGTTGCCGAGCTGTACCCGTCCTTCAAAAACACAGTTGATGTCGATCTGCACGTCTTCGCCGAATTCCAGTTCGCCACGACAATCGAAGCGGGCCGGGTCGCTCAGTGACAGGCCATCGGCCATGAACCGGCGCGCTTGCTCGAGCTGGTAAACGCGTTCCAGTTCGGCTTGCTGGATGCGGTTGTTGATGCCCAGCACCTCCCATTCGTATTGGGGTTGTTCGGTGTGGATTTTCACACCGTCGGCGCGGGCCAGGGCGATGATGTCGGTGAGGTAGTATTCGCCCTGGGCGTTACTATTGGAGAGGGTCGGAAGCCATTTGTGCAGGTGTTCGCCGCGCACAGCGAGAATACCGGTGTTCACTTCGCCGATCGCTTTCTGTTCGTCATTGGCGTCCTTCTGCTCAACGATGGCCGTCACATCGCCGTCCGTGTTGCGCACGATACGGCCATAGCCATTCGGGTCATTCAGATTCAGGGTAAGCAGCCCCAGGGAGGTAGCGCTGACGCATTCCGAAAGTTTCGCCACTGTGGCCGCCTTGATCAGGGGTACGTCGCCATAGAGAACCAGAACCGTTTCATCATTATCGACGTAGGGGAGCGCCTGCTGCACGGCGTGTCCGGTGCCCAGCTGTTCGGCCTGAAGCACAAAGCGCACGTCTTCGGCGGTCAACGCCGCTTCGATCTGCTCGGCGCCGTGACCAACCACCACGTTCAGCGCCCCTTTGTGATTCAGCTGACGGGATGTGTCCAGGACGTGCTGGAGCAAGGGCCTGCCGGCAATGGGATGAAGAACCTTGGGAAGGTTGGACTTCATGCGGGTGCCTTTGCCCGCGGCGAGTACGACGACGTTCAACATAGTTTGCGGATACTCCGTATTATGGACGCGCGGGAGACCACATATGTCGGGTCCCAGAAACGAAAAAAGGAGTAGCCAATGCTACTCCTTTCAGGAGAACGATGCTGCTTTGGATGAAAAGCGCGGTCTTACTTGCGTGTTTTACGCCGAATAGCCTGCAGTGTGCGAAGCTGGGCAGCGGCTTCCGCGAGCTGCGCGGCAGCACGGGAATAATCGAATTCGCCGGTTTGATTGTGCAGGGCGTGTTCGGCTGCTTTTTTCGCTTCCAGAGCTGCTGCTTCATCCATATCTCCCGCCCGCAGGGCGGTGTCGGCCAGCACGGTAACCACGTGCGGTTGCACTTCCAGATGGCCACCAGACAGGTAAAAAATTTCTTCTTCACCGTTGTCTTTGACAAGCCGGACCGGACCCGGGTCCAGTGCAGTGAGGAGCGGTGCGTGACCGTAGGTCACACCCAAATCGCCTTCGGTTCCGGTTGCCACAAGCAGCCGGACTACACCGGAGAAGAGTTCCTCTTCCGCGCTGACGATGTCACAGTGAAATGTCATTGCCATCTTCTATCTCTCGTGGATGGGAAATCGCGTAGAAAGTTTCGTTTGGCAGCTTGTTGATTCACAAGCTGCCAAACGATCGACGATTTTTACTTCTTCATCTTCTGGGCGCGTTCGACCGCTTCTTCGATCGTTCCCACCATGTAGAAAGCCTGTTCCGGCAGGTCGTCGTAATCACCATTCAGGATGCCCTGGAAACCCGCGATGGTGTCTTTCAGGGATACGTACTTGCCGGGCGCACCGGTGAAAACTTCCGCTACGGTGAAGGGCTGCGACAGGAAGCGTTCGATTTTACGGGCGCGGTATACGGTCTGCTTGTCTTCTTCAGACAGTTCGTCCATACCCAGAATCGCGATGATGTCCTTCAGTTCCTTGTAGCGCTGCAGCACCGTTTGCACGCCACGAGCCACTGCGTAGTGCTCCTGACCAATGATCAGCGGGTCGAGCTGACGAGAGGTGGAATCCAGCGGGTCTACCGCGGGATAGATACCTTTTGCAGCGATGTCTCGGCTCAGTACTACCGTGGAGTCCAAGTGCGCGAAGGTGGTCGCCGGTGACGGGTCAGTCAAGTCATCCGCCGGTACGTATACGGCCTGTACGGAGGTGATGGAGCCAGTCTTGGTGGAGGTGATTCGCTCCTGCAGGGCGCCCATCTCTTCCGCCAGAGTCGGCTGGTAACCTACCGCTGAAGGCATACGGCCCAGCAGTGCGGATACTTCGGTACCGGCCAGGGTGTAACGATAGATGTTGTCGATGAACAATAGTACGTCACGGCCTTCGTCACGGAATTTTTCCGCCATGGTCAGACCGGTCAGGGCCACACGCAGACGGTTGCCCGGCGGCTCATTCATCTGACCGTAAACCATGGCTACTTTCGACTTGCTGAATTCCTCGACGTTTACAACGCCGGCTTCCTGCATTTCGTAGTAGAAATCGTTACCTTCACGAGTACGTTCACCCACACCCGCGAATACTGACAGACCGCTGTGCTCGGTAGCGATGTTGTTGATCAGTTCCATCATGTTTACGGTTTTACCTACACCCGCACCACCGAACAGACCAACTTTACCGCCCTTCGCGAAGGGGCAGACCAGGTCGATAACTTTAATACCGGTTTCCAGCAGCTCTTCAGAAGCGGCGAGTTCATCGTATGCCGGCGCCTTGCGGTGAATGGAAGCGCGCTCTTTTTCATTGATCGGGCCACGCTCGTCGATGGGCTCGCCGAGTACGTTCATGATGCGGCCCAGGGTTTCGATGCCGACCGGAACCTGAATCGGCGCATTGGTGTTTTCCACCTGCAGACCGCGGCTCAAACCTTCGGAAGAACCCATGGCGATCGCTCGAACCACACCGTCGCCCAGCTGCTGCTGCACTTCCAGAGTAAGACCTTTTTCATTGACCAGGAGTGCGTCATAAACCTGGGGCACGGCGTCGCGAGGGAATTCGACGTCAATAACCGCACCGATAATCTGTACGATACGTCCGCTACTCATTTCGGGTTCCTCTTAAACTTTCAAATTAGATTCTGAATACTGGAAACGCAGGCAATCCTGTCCCGATGGACTTAAGAGATTGCCGCGGCGCCGCCGACGATTTCCGACAGTTCCTGCGTAATGCTTGCCTGTCGCGCCTTGTTGTAGGCCAATTGCAGTTCGTCGATCAGCTCTCCCGCGTTATCAGTCGCGTTCTTCATCGCGAGCATTCGCGCAGCCTGCTCACAGGCTTTGTTCTCAACGACGCCTTGGTATACCTGCGATTCAATGTAGCGGGTCAGCAGGCCTTCCAGCAGCTCGCCGGCATCATCCGGCTCGTAGATGTAATCCCAGGTGTGATGCAGATTCTCATCTTCCACCGGCAACAGCGGCAGCAGTTGGCGGATTTCCGGAACCTGGGTCATGGTGTTCACGAAGTCATTGCTGACCAGGTAAACCTTGTCGACCCGACCCTCGGAGAATGCGTCCAGCATGACCTTCACACTGCCGATCAGGTCGGCTGCGCGGGGCTCATCGCCCACGTCGCGCATGGCCGCGACAATCCTGCCACCGTAGTTCTGGAAGAAGGAAACGCCCTTGTTACCGATCACGCACAGATCCGATTCCACGCCCTGCTTGTGCCAGGAACGCATGTCCTGAACAACGCGCTTGAACACGTTGATGTTCAGACCACCACAGAGGCCGCGGTCGGTGGATACGATAATGTATCCAACCCGGCTGACCTTTTCCCGCTCCATCAGGTAGGTGTGCTGGTACTCGGAGCTGGCGTGAGCAATGTGACCCACTACGGCGCGGATCCGGGTTGCGTAGGGCTTGCCGCGCGCCATGCGCTCCTGAGCCTTGCGCATCTTGCTGGCAGCCACCATTTCCATCGCACTGGTAATTTTCTGCGTGGATTTGATGCTGCCAATCTTGGTACGGATTTCTTTTCCGCTTGCCATACTGATACCTATCTACCTTGACTATCTAGCGTTAAAGCTACCGACGTTTACCAGGTCTGGGTGGCCTTGAACTTGTCGAGGGCGGCCTTGATGCTGCCGACGATTTCGTCGCTGTATTTGCCGGTTTCATTGATCTTCTGCATCAGATCAGCGTGTTCGCTGTTCATGTAGGAGATCAGGGCAGATTCGAAGTCACCGACTTTCTTCACGTCGACGTCTTTCAGGTAGCCTTCGTTCGCGGCGTAAACCACAACAGCCATCTGGGCAACGGAGTAGGGGTTGTACTGACCCTGCTTCATCAGTTCGGTAATGCGCTCACCATGGTCCAGCTGAGCCTTGGTGGCTTCGTCCAGATCCGAAGCAAACTGGGCGAATGCCGCCAGTTCGCGGTACTGAGCCAGTGCGGTACGGATACCGCCGGACAGTTTCTTGATGATCGAGGTCTGAGCCGCACCACCCACACGGGATACCGAAATACCCGCGTTCATTGCCGGGCGGATACCCGCGTTGAACATGTCGGTGTCGAGGAAGATCTGACCGTCGGTAATAGAAATCACGTTGGTCGGTACGAACGCAGACACGTCACCCGCCTGCGTTTCGATGATCGGCAGTGCGGTCAATGAACCGGTCTGTCCTTTCACTTCGCCGTTGGTGAACTGCTCGACATAGTCGGCATTTACACGCGCGGCGCGCTCGAGCAGACGTGAGTGCAGATAGAAGATGTCACCAGGATAAGCTTCACGGCCGGGCGGACGACGCAGAAGCAGTGAGATCTGACGGTAGGCCCAGGCCTGCTTGGTGAGATCGTCATAAATGATCAGGGCGTCTTCACCGCGATCACGGAAGTATTCGCCCATCGTGCAACCGGCGAATGCCGCCAGGTACTGCATGGAAGCGGGGTCGGATGCAGTCGCTGCAACCACGGTGGTGTGCGCCATGGCGCCGTGCTCTTCGAGTTTGCGCACAACGGACGCTACAGAAGAGGCTTTCTGACCGATGGCCACGTAGATACACTTAATACCGGTGCCTTTTTGGTTGATGATTGCATCCACCGCAATGGCAGACTTACCAACCTGACGGTCACCAATGATCAGCTCACGCTGGCCGCGACCGATCGGCACCATGGTGTCGATGGCTTTCAAACCAATCTGTACCGGCTGATCAACCGACTTACGAGCAATTACACCAGGCGCAACTTTCTCAACTGCGTCGGTGAGCTTCGCGTTGATCGGGCCTTTGCCGTCGATTGGGTTACCCAGCGCGTCCACGACGCGACCGAGCAGCTCGGGGCCAACCGGTACTTCCAGAATTCGACCGGTGCAACGGGCAACCTGGCCTTCCGCCAGTTTACTCGCGTCGCCGAGTACCACCGCACCCACTGAATCGCGCTCCAGGTTCAAGGCCATGCCGAACACGCCGCCTTCGAACTCGATCATCTCACCGTACATTGCGTCGGCCAGGCCGTGAATACGGATAATGCCGTCGGATACGGAAACGATGGTGCCTTCGTTTTGCGCCTCGGTGGAGACATCCAGGCTATCGATGCGCTGCTTGATAATTTCGCTGATTTCTGAAGGATTCAGCTGCTGCATGCTTTGGTCCTCAATCCCAAATATCTGTTCGTTACAGAACGTGAGTTACACGTTCATCGTTTCGGCAAGCTTTGCCAGTCGGCCGCGTACCGAGCCGTCGATGGTCAGGTCCCCGGCGCGCACCACGGCACCGCCGATCAGGGACTTGTCGATGGCAGTCTGCAAATTGATCTCACGCTGAAGCTTCGCTTTCAGAGAGGCCAGCAGCTTGCTTTGCTGTTCTTCGGTCAGTTCAAAAGCGGTGGTCACATCGACGTCCAGCGTCTTTTCGTGATTCGCTTTCAACAGCTCAAACAAGGTCTGGACGTTGGGCAGCAGTTCCAGACGATCATTGATCGCCAGGTACTGCAGAAAGTTACCCATCTTCTCGTCCACTTCACTGCCACAGATTTCGGCCAGCTTTCGACCTTTCTCTTCAGCGGTGAGGCTGGGCGAGTCCAGCAGTTTGGCAACTGTGGGCTGTTGCACAACCGTCACTACGGTCGCCAGCATGGTCGACCAGCGATCCAGCGCCTGGGCATCGCGCGCGTATTCGAAAGCGGCTCTGGCGTAGGGTCTGGCTAGGGTGGTTAGTTCGGCCATTTCGGTTTAGGTGTCCCGATTGAGCTGTTGATGGAAGAGCTATTTATCGATATCGCTGCAGATCAGAGCTGGGCGGCCAGATCGTCAACCAGTTTGCCGTGAGCTTGCTGGTCAACGGAGGACTGAAGGATTCGTTCCGCGCCGGCGATGGCCAGAGTGGCCACCTTGCCGCGAAGTTCTTCCCGGGCCCGGTTCATCTGCTGAGCAATCTCGGCTTCAGCGGCTGCCTTTTGGCGGTCAGCTTCTTCGATAGCTTTCTGCTTGGCTTCCTCGACGATTTGTTGGGCACGCTTGTTAGCCTGCTCAATCAGTTTCGCCGACTCTTCCTTGGCTTCACGCAGCTGATCTGAAACCTTGTGCTTGGCAAGCTCAAGGTCCTTTTCGGCGCGCTCAGCGGCAAGCAGACCATCGGCAATCTTCTTCTCGCGCTCTGCGAGTGCGGCCACGATAGGCGGCCACACGAACTTCATGCAGAACAGCACAAAGAAGATAAAGGCAATGGACTGTCCGATTAAGGTCAAGTTGATGTTCACGCCGTAATCCCCTGTTTTGGATACACGAAAAGCAATTGGCTATCTGCTTTGTCGCCTGACTTAAAAAAATTAAGGTGGTGCTTAGGCCAGACCAGGTACGACTACGAACAGGATGTACAGAGCGATACCAACACCGATCATCGGAACGGCGTCGAGCAGACCGGCGATCAGGAACATTTTGCCCTGCAGCATCGGAGCTTGTTCAGGCTGACGAGCGGAACCTTCGAGCAGCTTTCCGCCCAGGATGGCGAAGCCGATCGCGGTACCCAGTGCACCCAGACCAATCAACAGTGAAACAGAGATAAGTGCTAAACCCATGGTATTTCTCCTCGGTGTTAAAACAAAACTAAGATGAAAACGAAAAACTTGTTAGTGGGTGAACTGGTCTTCTTCTTCCACTTCGTGAGCCATGGCCATGTACACGATGGTCAGCACCATGAAAACGAAAGCCTGCAGGGTGATTACCAGGATGTGGAAGACCGCCCAGCCCCACTGCAGCACGCCACCCAGGATGCCGATGATCAGACCGGCGCTGTACATGGTGGCAATCAGGATGAAGATCAGTTCGCCGGCATACAGGTTGCCGAACAGTCGCAGGCCCAGTGAGATGGGTCGCGCAAGCAAAGTGATGCTTTCCAGGAAGAAGTTGATGGGGACCAGAAAAATATCCACATACCACTTGCCGGAATGGAAAGGGTGCAGGGTGATTTCTTTCAGGAAGCCCAGCGCGCCTTTCTTCATAATGCTGAAACCGATCATCAGGAAGAACACGGTGAAACCCATGGCCAGCGTGATGTTGGGATCAGTGGTCGGCACGATCTTGAAGTAGAAGTGAGGATCGCCGCTAACCAGCACGGCGAGCTCTGGAATCCAGTCGACTGGAAGCAGATCCATGAGGTTCATGAAGAAGATCCAGACGAAAATCGTCAGCGCCATCGGCGCGATCATCGGGTTGCGGTGCTTGAAACCATCCCTCACGGTCTTGTCGATGAACTCGATGATCATCTCCACCGTGCCAAGGAAGCGGTTCGGGATACCACTGGTAGCCTTGCTGGCCGCCCAGCGGAACAGAAGAACAAATACGACACCCAGACCGATCGACCAGAGCATGGAATCGACATGGATGGACATCATGCCCATGGCTTCGATTTCTTCCTGGCAGTGCGCAGTG
Source organism: Proteobacteria bacterium 005FR1 (assembly GCA_026192395.1). GTDB lineage: Bacteria > Pseudomonadota > Gammaproteobacteria > Pseudomonadales > Cellvibrionaceae > WACF01. The sequence continues at coordinate 2,823,816 of WACF01000001.1, read as the reverse complement.
GTCCAGCCGGTGGTCTCCTGAACACTGGTACCATCACAATAGGTACCGGCCGGCAACTTACCGTAGGTCCAGTTGGTCAAGTGATGCTGAATGTACTCAACGGTTGTGGGACCGTTACCTTCCGCTGCCATGATTGTCTCTCAATTAGAGGTGGGTTAGTGCCGCTTGCGACCCAGGGCCTGCGCTGTCACCAGCCAGGACCCAACTTGTCCGCAGACAAATGCCAGAAAAAATACCGGGAGGTAAATCCGATCTACCTGTGCAAATACAGCGGCGAACATGGCCGCTGTGAGCAAGAATTTAAAGGCTTCGGCGCGATACAGGCCGGAAACCAGGGCTCCCGTCTGACGGGCGCCGCCATATTTCCGAAAGCCGAGCCAGGCAAAGCAGGCACTGGGGAGAATGGCCACCGAATAGCCCCATAGCAGGGATAGTCCCAGCCGGGCGTCAATCATGACTGTGGCTCCCGCAATCGGGGCCAACGCAGACCAAAACAGTAGTAATCGCGATAATACCGGAGGTCGATCGATGATCGTCGGGCGGTGCTGGCTTGCTTTCGAAATGACTTGTCTCAATTGCTAGTCAGTGTGTGCCGGTTTACCCATGCTGGTTGGACCGAATCCCTCGCGTAGCGACCGGGTATTCCGGGGCGGGGAGGGGGGTGGCCAAACGAGCCGCGCGCATTATATGTACATTGTGGCAGCGCTTCAACCAGCGCTGCACCTTTTTAGGTACTCTCTTTGCAGGCGGGCTTTGCAAGCGGAGCGATCAATGAGAGGAAAACAAACTCGGCAGCGCGAGCACAAGGCTCGTCGCCTACGGATGGGCCATCTGGTGGTTATTTTATGTGGGCCAGAATGCCGTCGAGTTCGTCCAGGTTGTTGTAACGCAACACCAGTTTGCCTTTGCCCTTGGCGTTGTGCTGAAGAGTAACCGGTACGCCGACCTTCTCGGACAGACTTTCCTCCAACTCCTTGACGTCCGGATCGATGCGTTGCGCTGGGACAGCTTTGGTCTGCTCCTGCTGAATGCGACGCACCAGACTTTCTGTCTGGCGTACCGACAAATCCTTGGCCACCACCTGCCGGGCCAGTTCTCGCTGCTCCTGGTCGTCGAGGGTCAGCAGGGCACGGGCGTGACCCATTTCCAGGTCGCCGTGCTCCAGCAGTTTCCTGACCTCATCCGAGAGGCTGATCAGACGCAGCAGATTGGTTACCGTGGTGCGGGACTTGCCCACCGCGGCTGCCACTTCCTGGTGGGTGAGATCGAATTCGTCTTGTAATCGCTTGAGGGCGAATGCCTCTTCAATGGGGTTTAGGTCTTCCCGCTGGATGTTCTCGATCAAGGCCATCGCAATGGCGGCCTCGTCCGGCACATCCTTGATCACTGCGGGAATACGATCCAGACCGGCGAGCTGGGCGGCGCGCCAGCGGCGTTCGCCGGCGATGATCTCGTAGCGACCCTCGCCAATCGGGCGCAGGACGATAGGCTGCATCACGCCCTGCGCCTTGATGGATTCCGCCAGCTCCTCGAGGGCTTCCGGCTGGATGTCGCGGCGCGGCTGGTACTTGCCTCGCTGGATCAGTTCCAGGGGCACATGGCTGAGATCACGGTTGACCGCAGAGGAGGCCTGGCCAGATTCGGCACCGTTTTGCTGCGAGCCGGTTTCGTCCGGGGTGATAGAGACGGCTGAGGGCTCGTTGTTGATACCGCCCAGCAGGGCGTCGAGTCCGCGGCCCAGGCCTTTTCGTTTCATGTGCTTTTACCAGGGTAGACAGTCGAGACCGACACTCGGGACATAATCGGGGTACGCATCGATCGGTGTTCAGTTGCTTGGGGAAGTCAATCAGGTGCGGGATTCTACAGCAAGGCGTGCGTCTTTTTCCGCCAAATCATTGCGTCGGATGATTTCGCCGGCCAGCGTCAGATAAGCCAGCGCACCCTTGGATTGCTTGTCATAGGCCAGCGCCGGCATGCCGTAGCTGGGCGCCTCGGCCAGACGTACGTTGCGCGGAATGCAGGTTCGGTATACACGGGAGCCGAAATGCTCGTGCAGTTGCTGGGAAACTTCGGTGGTGAGGCTGTTGCGCGGGTCGTACATGGTGCGCAGCAGGCCTTCGATCACCAGCTTGGGATTCACCACCTGCTGGATCTGCCGAATTGTGTTGACCAGCGCCGATAGCCCTTCCAGCGCATAGTATTCGCACTGCATGGGGATGATCACTCCGTCGCAGGCGGTCAATGCGTTTACCGTCAGCATGTTCAGCGACGGCGGGCAGTCGATGAGGATGTAGTCGTATTCACTGCGCACCGCATCGAGCGCCTGCTGCAGCCGACGCTCCTTGTTGGTCAGCGAGAGCATTTGCACTTCCGCCGCCGTGAGGTCGCCGTTGGCGGGCAGGACGTCGTACCCACCCGCTTCCGAGCGAACGATCACTTCCCGGGCGGGGACCGCTTCGGTCAGGCAATCGTAAACGGATTGTTCCAGATCAGCCTTGTCGACGCCGCTGCCCATGGTGGCATTGCCCTGAGGATCCATGTCCACCAGCAGCACGCGTTTTTTCGTCGCCACCAGGGACGCGGCCAGATTCACGCAGGTCGTGGTCTTGCCGACCCCGCCTTTCTGGTTGGTCACCGCATAGACATGGCTTTTGTGGGAGGGCCGATCGGGGGAAGTCTGAATGCCTGCGGCCTGATTATTTTCTTGCACCGTGCGCTGCCTGTTGTCAGTCGTGATTGGAATATCGGATTACCACCAGGTGTCGGGCCGCTGTTTCGCCAGGCACACTCAGTGGATAACAGTGTTCGACATTAAAGGGTTTTGTTACTTCGCTCAACTCGTCGTGCGGATAGAGCCCCTTCATGGCAAAGAAGCGGGCTCCCGGCTCGACCAAGTGTGAACAGCCTTCCAGAAAGTCTTTGATGCTGGCGAAAGCGCGGCTGAAAACCGCATCGAATTTGGCCGGCGGCTCAAAGCGCTCGATCCGCTCCTGTACCACCTCGACTCTGGACAACTGTAGCTCAGTTTTCACTTGAAAGAGAAAACGGGTTTTCTTGCCGTTGCTATCCAAAAGAGTGAGCCGCTTGTCCGGAAACATGATGGCCAGAGGAATGCCAGGCAAGCCTCCACCGCTGCCAACATCCAGCCAGTGCTCACCGCCGGCGCTGTTGGCGACCAATGGCACAATGCTCAGGCTGTCCAGCAGATGCCGGGACACCATTTCGCGGATGTCCCGAACCGCCGAAAGATTGTAGGCGGCGTTCCATTTGGCAAAGAGCTGCAAATAATGGATGAGCTGCTGACCCTGAGCTTCGCTCAGGCGCAGATCCATCTTTTCCGCACCGCAAAAAAGCAAATCTTTCAGTTCGTCCGTGGATGTCTGCCCCGCAAAGCGGCTGTTGTTCACCTCAGGAAGCCTTTGCCGGTTTATCGCCATTTTCGGCTCGCGCTTTCAACAAACCTTTCTTTTTCAGATACACGAGCAGCAAGGATACCGCCGCGGGGGTGACGCCTGAAATTCGCGATGCTCTCGCCAGTGAATCGGGCCGGGCTGCCTGAAGTTTTTGCTTCACCTCATTGGACAGACCGTCGACTTGTGAAAAATCGAGATCAGTCGGCAGAGGTGTGTGCTCGTAATAACGCAAGCGATCGATCTCTTCCTGTTGCCTGTCGATGTAACCGGAATACTTTGCGGCGATCTCCACTTGTTCGGCCACGCGCTCATCGGCAACACCTTCACCTTTCAGGTTGGCGAGATCGCTATAACTCAACTCAGGACGCTTCAGCAAATCGTAAAGGTTGTATTCGCGATTCAGCGACGTCGGCAGTTTTGCTTGCAATGTTTGCGCTTCCGCTGACTTCGGCTGAATCCAGGTGCTGCGCATGCGCTGCTCTTCTCGTTCGATGGAGTCGCGTTTGGTGCTGAATGCATCCCAATGCGCATCGTCGATCAAACCCAGTTCGCGACCGGTTTCAGTCAGTCGCAGATCGGCATTGTCTTCGCGCAGCAGCAAACGGTATTCAGCACGACTGGTGAACATGCGATAGGGCTCGGCGGTACCCATCGTAATCAGATCGTCGACCAGCACGCCGATATAGGCCTGATCGCGACGCGGACACCAGGGCTCCTTCTCCTGCACGCGAAGCGCGGCATTGATGCCGGCGAGCAGTCCTTGCGCGCCCGCTTCTTCGTAACCGGTGGTACCGTTGATCTGCCCTGCGAAAAACAAGTTCTTCACAAACTTTGTTTCCAGGCTGTACTGCAAATCTTGCGGATTGAAAAAGTCGTATTCGATCGCGTAACCGGGACGGGTGATATGCGCGTTTTCGAAACCTTTGATCGAGCGAACAAACTGCTGCTGGATATCGAAGGGTAAACTCGTGGAGATACCGTTGGGATAAATCTCGTGAGTATTCAAGCCTTCAGGCTCGATAAAAATCTGGTGTGAATCCTTGTCCGCGAAACGATTCACCTTGTCTTCGATGGACGGACAATAGCGCGGCCCGATGCCCTCGATAACACCGGCGTACATCGGCGAGCGATCGAGTCCACTGAAGATGATTTCGTGCGTTCGCTCGTTGGTGTGAGTGATCCAGCAGCAAACCTGCTGCGGATGATCTTCCACACGGCCCATCAGCGACATGGTGGGTTCGGGTTTATCTCCCCATTGCTCTTCCAGTCCGGTGAAGTCGATGCTGCGGGCGTCGATGCGCGGCGGCGTGCCTGTTTTCAAACGGCCCACCCGAAAGGGCATTTCCCGCAAACGTTTCGCGAGTGCAATGGACGGCGGCGCACCGGCGCGGCCACCGGAGTGGTTTTGCATACCGATGTGAATGACACCGCCAAGGAAAGTACCGGTTGTCAGCACCACCGTCTTGGCAAAAAACTGCAACCCCATCTGGGTGACTACACCGGTGACGGTCTCACCCTCCATGATCAGATCGTCGACGGCCTGCTGAAAGATCTGCAGGTTCGGCTGGTTTTCCAGTTCGAACCGAATGGCCGCCTTGTAGAGCTCCCGATCGGCCTGAGCGCGAGTGGCACGCACAGCCGGACCTTTGCGGGCGTTAAGCAGACGAAACTGGATGCCGCCCCTGTCCGTGGCTCGCGCCATGGCGCCGCCGAGGGCATCGATCTCCTTCACCAGGTGACTCTTGCCAATCCCGCCGATGGCCGGATTGCACGACATCGCGCCAAGAGTCTCGATGCTGTGGGTCAGCAGCAGCGTTTTGCAGCCCATGCGCGCCGCGGCCAGACAGGCCTCGGTGCCGGCATGGCCGCCACCAATCACAATGACATCGAAGTCTTCGGAGTAACGCATTGGGCAAACGATCCTGAAAGTTGATCCGGGAACCTTGGATTGGGGACCCCCCGAGCGAGGGTCGGCCATTATATGCCTCCAAGTGGCTGTGTTCAAAAAACAATCGTGCGAAGTAAAACCATTACAGATGAATAAATAGGTATTTAAGAATATATGTATGAGTAGTTAGGGTTTTAGTAGTTGTTGTGGTTATTAAGCCTGCGGTCAGCTGTTGATAAGGAGGATTTTGTGCCAGTAATCAGGACCTTAGAGGATTCATAACCGTGGCCGGAAGGTGGTGACGCCCTCTGTTTCGACTGGTGGCAGCCTGTGCGTGAAAGTGGCGGTTATGGACAGGCCCCGGCAAAGTCGCAGATATCCACATTTTCATCCTCAGCTTTTTGCATCATCTATACCGACGTTATCGCCCTACTTATTCAAAAGGCGCCGAAAATCAGCCGTTTAGGGGATAAAGCTGTGGACAATTGTGGATAACTCGCTGTAAGTCTGGGGAAACACAGGTGAAACCTTGTGATTTGTGAACAAACTAAGCTGTTCTGCTTGAAATGTGGGCAGGTATAGGAAGCTAAGAACGCGGGCGGGATTGCTGCTCAACACGGTTGCCTTTTAGAAGCCGATCTAATAAAAACGGCTTTTCTTTACTTCCAATTGGTAAAATGCCGGATTCAACAACTGCGAGGAAAATAATGACCGTACGAGAGGGGGAGGGCGCAGCGAAGATCCATTCGCTCCCGGTTGTCCAGAAAGCCGCTTCGGGTATACCGGGGTTCGACGAAATCAGTAATGGGGGACTGCCCTATGGGCGGACAAGTCTGGTCTGCGGGTCGGCTGGCGCCGGTAAGACCCTGTTCGGCATGCAGTTTCTGGTGCGCGGCATCAGTGATTACAACGAGCCCGGGGTGTTCATCGCCTTCGAAGAGACCGAAGAGGACCTCACCCAGAATGTCGCCTCCCTCGGCTTTGATCTGCAGCAGCTAGTGGACTCAGGAAAGCTCGCGCTGGACCATATTCGCGTCGAGCGCAGCGAGATCGAGGAAAGCGGAGAGTACAACCTGGACGGGCTCTTTCTGCGTCTCGAGCTAGCGATTCAGAGTGTTGGGGCCAAGCGAGTCGTCATCGATACCCTCGAGACGCTTTTTGGCGGGCTAACCGACTACACGATTCTGCGATCTGAATTGCGGCGCTTGTTCCGCTGGTTGAAGGATCAGGGGGTAAGCGCCGTGATCACCGCCGAACGGGGAGAGGGCACCTTGACCCGTCACGGCCTCGAGGAATATGTCTCGGATTGCGTGATTCTGCTCGATCACCGTGTTCACGATCAGGTGTCCACGCGCCGTCTGCGGATCGTCAAGTATCGGGGTACCAGCCACGGCACCAACGAATACCCGTTCTTGATCGATGAAGATGGGATCGTGGTGATGCCAATCACCACCGCGGGGCTGGAACACGATATCAGTGACGAGCGGGTGGGCACCGGCGTTGCCCGTCTCGACCAGATGTTTGGCGGCGAAGGCTACTACCGGGGCAGCACAGTGCTGGTGTCTGGTACGGCGGGCGCGGGCAAGAGCAGCCTCAGTGCACACTTTGCCGATGCGACTTGCCGACGCGGTGAACGCTGTCTCTATTTCGCCTTTGAAGAGTCGCCTGCACAGATCAAGCGCAATATGGCGTCCATTGGTCTGGACCTCGCATCTCACGAAGCTGCAGGCTTATTGAAGTTTGTGGCGGCGCGCCCGACCATGCACGGTCTGGAGACTCATCTCGCGGTCATGTACAAGCTGATACGCGATTTTGCACCTAGTACTGTGATCGTCGATCCTGTGAGCAATCTCATTTCGGTCGGACATCAGGATGACGCCAATCAGATGGTGGTTCGCCTGGTGGACTACCTGAAAACCCACAACATTACCGCATTGATGACCAGCCTTACTACGGGCGGCAAAGCGGAACAGTCTACGGATATCGCTATATCCTCCATTGTCGACACATGGTTGCTGGTTAAGAGTATCGAAGCCAGTGGCGAACGGAATCGCGGCTTGTACGTGTTGAAGTCCAGAGGCATGGCCCATTCGAACCAGATTCGCGAATTTGTTATCAGCTCCGAAGGTGTGGACCTGGTGGACGTCTATGTCGGCGCGGAAGGTGTTCTGACTGGCACGGCACGTGCTCAGCAGGAAAGCCGGGAGCGGGCAGAGCGCCTGCGGCGGCAGCGGGAGATCGAGCGGCGTCAGCAGGAGCTGGAGCGGAAGAAAAAGGCGCTCGATCATCAGATCGCAAGTCTGCGGGCGGAGTTCGAGGCAGAGGCAGCCGAAATCGAAAAAACGCTGGAAGAGAAGAAGGCGATTGAGGAGCAATTGCTGTTCGATCGCGATGAGATGGCTGCACGTCGAGGGGCGGACCGGTCGGAATAATTGAAGTCGCCGAGAGTGCGGCAGGAGTCAACAAACATGTCCAACGAAATACGAAACAGCGATGACATCTGGACTTTGCGTCTCTATGTGGCGGGAGATAACCAGAAATCTCGCACTGCCTTGACGAATCTGACGCGTCTTTGCGAAGCGCATCTGGGGGAAGGAAGTTATGAGATTGAAGTGATCGATCTCATGAAGAATCCGCAGCTGGCGAAAGCGGACCAGATCCTCGCCATTCCCACACTGATTCGAAAAATCCCCGAGCCGATGAAGCGCGTCATCGGCGACCTGTCGAACGCCGAACGGGCCATGTTGGCACTTGATCTCAGTCGGTTCGAGGAGCGGTAGGAGCGGGCAATGGCAGACGAAGAGATCATGCTCGTCGAGCTTTTTGTTCAAGGCCAGTCGGCCTATTCGGCTGCCGCCCTCGAACGTGTACGTCGCATCTGCGAAACCGAATTGCGGCGAGCCTACAGGCTTGAGGTGATCGACGTGCACCAGAACCCCGAGCGCGCCACCTTGGCCGGCGTGATAGCAACGCCTGCTTTGGTGCGAAGCAGTCCTGGGCCGGTCCTTCGCACCATCGGTCGACTAAGCGATGAGCGTGTGCGGGAGGGATTGGGATTATGAGTCCTGATGCAACGGGTGAGCAGGAACTGCAAATCCTGCGGCGCCGCTTACGGGAAGCTGAGAATACCCTGGAAGCTATTCGCGGCGGCGAAGTTGATGCCGTGGTGGTTGACGGTCCTTCCGGGCAACAGATTTACACATTGCAAAGTCCCGATCAGCCTTTTCGCGTTTTCGTCGAACAAATGCAGGAAGGAGCGTTGACGCTCAATTCCGACGGAACAATCATTTACTGCAATCGTTTTTTTGCCGACTTGGTTGGCAAGCCTCTGGAGCAGGTGCGGGGTCATCGCATCCAGGACTTCGTCGCAAATAACGATTCACGGTTTGAGGCGCTTTTCGCGGCGGCCTGCGACGGAGTGATCCACGGCGAGTGTCAGCTGAAAAGCGACCGCTGCAGCGGCATACCGGTACAGGTTGCGTTCAATCCGCTGCCGGCAGAAGATGCGCGCATGTTCGGTGTGGTCGTCACCGATCTGACCGAGCGGGAGCGAGCCAAGCAAATCGAAGCGGAACGATTGGCAGCCGAGCAGGCAAACGCCGCGCGTGATCAGTTTCTGGCGGTGGTAAGCCATGAGCTGCGATCGCCGCTGAATGCAGTGCTGGGCTGGACTCAGCTCCTGCGCCGCCATCAGGACTATCCTGCCCCGGTGCAGCGGGGCCTGGAAGTGATCGAGCGCAGCGCCTGGTCTCAGGCACAGCTCATCGATGACCTGCTCGATGTGTCGCGGGTCCTGACTGGGAAGCTGCGCTTGGAGCTGGCTGCGGTGAATCTCAATCAGCTGGTGGAAAATAGTGTAGGCACTGTGCAGCCCAACACGGCAGACAAAAACATCACCGTCTCGGCGAATCTGCCCGACCAGGATCTGGTAGTACGCGGGGACGCTCATCGGCTCCAGCAGATCATTGGCAATCTGCTGTCGAACGCGATCAAGTTTACGCCTGCAAACGGAAAGGTCTTGGTATCGCTCAGCCAGAGAGATGGTGTCGCGCAGGTGCGCGTGAGCGATACGGGTATAGGGATCGCGGGCGAATACCTGCCGGTTCTGTTTGAGTTGTATCGACAGATCGAAAGCTCCACGACTCGCCGAACCGGCGGCCTGGGCCTCGGGCTGGCACTCGTCAAAGAGCTTTCGGAGTTGCATGGCGGGCGCGTCTGGGCCGAAAGTGGGGGCCAGAATAAAGGCGCAAGCTTTGTCGTGGAATTGCCGCTTATAGAAGATAACGAAATTGATTCGGCGGAGGGCGACTGTGAGCGTCCCCCGGCAGAGGTGCTCAAAGGTCTGCGGATACTTCTGGTGGAAGATGATGCGGCGGCACGGGAAATGTTGTGCCTTGCGCTCGAGAATAGCGGCGCCCAGGTGAGCACTGCCGCCACGGCCAGCATTGCTCTCGATCTTCTTGAAAATGATTGGTCCTGGGATGTGCTGGTGAGCGATATCGGTCTTCCGGACGTGGACGGCTACGAGCTCATCGCTCAGTTGCGAGCGAGCGGACGAACAGGGAGGGAGTTGCCGGCGGTTGCGCTAACGGCCTTTGCCGGGCGTGAAGATCGCCGCCGAGCACTGGTAGCAGGTTTTCAGGTGCATTTGTCCAAGCCGGTGGATCACGCCGAGCTGTGCGCCGTTATTTCAAACCTGGCAGGCTCGAGGTAATTGGGCGCAATCATTTCCCGATGCAGAAGCTGGAGAAGATTCGTCCCAGAAGTTCGTCGGCGGACATCTGGCCGGTGATCTCACCGAGTGCCTGCTGACAACAGCGCAGGTCTTCAGCCACTAATTCGCCGGCGCCATGGGTCAGTTGTGACTCGGCACTGTCCAGAAAGGATTGAGCCCGGTCCAATGCGTCGAGGTGGCGGCGCCGAGCAGTGAAACTGCCTTCCCCGGCGCCGGTGAAGCCGGCCACGGACTTCAGGTGGTTCTTCAGCAATTCCAGCCCTTGGCCGTGCTTGGCCGACAGCCAGACGATGCTGCACTCACCTTCATCGATCCGCGCTGCATGCTGATGAAGATCGATTTTGTTAGCGACAATGGTGAGCTTGTGCCGGTCGGGGAGGGGGCCCACAAAGTCCGGCCAGATCTTATCGAGACTCAGATCTGGCTCCCGGTTGGAATCCACCACCAGAAGAATACGGTCAGCCTGCGCAAACTCCTCCTGGGCCCGTTCGATCCCGATCCTTTCCACTTCGTCGGGGTTGGCGCGCAGTCCGGCGGTATCGATCAGATGCAGGGGCATGCCGTCGATATGGATGTGCTCGCGCAGCACGTCCCGCGTGGTGCCTTCGATGTCGGTGACGATGGCGGTGTTCTTTTCTGATAAGGCGTTGAGCAGGCTGGATTTGCCGGCGTTGGGTCGTCCGGCGATAACCACCCGGATACCTTCCCTCACCAGTACGCCTTGCTGGGATTCCCGCAGTAGAAAAGTCAGCTGATCGCGAATGCTTTGCAGCTGATTGGCGATCCTGCCATCGGAAAGGAAATCGATTTCCTCTTCGGGAAAATCGATGGCCGCTTCAACGTAGATGCGAAGTTGCGTCAGTGCTTCCACCAGTTCGTGAATGCGCTCGGAAAATACCCCCTGCAGTGAATTAACCGCATTACGCGCGCTTTGCTGCGACGTGGCGTCGATGAGGTCCGCTATAGCTTCAGCCTGGGCAAGATCCAGCTTGTCGTTGAGGAAAGCGCGTTGCGAGAATTCGCCGGGCTGCGCAAGCCGTGCTCCGTGTTGCAGGCAGGTCTGCAGGATGCTGTCGAGCACGACCGGGCCGCCGTGACCTTGCAACTCCACGCAATCTTCTCCGGTAAAAGAGTGGGGCGCATGGAAATAGATCGCAACCCCCTCGTCGAGAAGGAGGCCGTTGTGATCGCGGAAAGGGGCGAAGTGGGCGTAGCGGGGTCGCAGATCGCGACCGGTGATCGCCTGGCCTATTGCTTTGGCTTTCGAGCCGGAGACACGAACAATGCCAATGCCCCCGCGACCGGGGGCAGTGGCAATGGCAGCGATAGTCGAAGTGTCCATGAGTTATTTTAACTCGTGGAGTTGGTTAGGCTTTCGCCTTGTCTTCGCCGCGCTCGATCTGACGGGTGATGAACCATTGCTGGGCGATGGACAGAATACCGTTGACCACCCAGTAGAGTACGAGACCAGCCGGGAAGAACATGAACATGATGGTGAAGAAGATCGGCATCATCTGCATGATCTTCTGCTGAGTCGGATCCTGGGCCGGCGGGTTCAGCTTCATCTGGAAGAAGAAGGTGGCGCCGTAGACCAGCGGCAGGATGAAAAAGGGATCCTTCACGGAAAGGTCGGGAATCCACAGGAAGGCAGCATGGCGCAGCTCCACACTTTCCATCAGCACCCAGTACAGTGAAATGAACACCGGCATCTGCACCAGCATCGGCAGGCAGCCCTTCATGGGGTTGATCTTCTCTTTCTTGTAGAGCTTGATCATCTCCTCGGAGAACTTCTGGCGGTTGTCTCCGTAGCGCTCCTTGAGCTCGGTCATCTTCGGCGCAAACTTGCGCATTTTCGCCATGGACCGGAAGCTGGTGGCGGATAGATGGAAGAAGGCTGCCTTCACCGCGACCACCAGCAAAATGATGGACACACCCCAGTTGCCAACGAATCCATGGATCCAGCTGAGGAAGTAGAACAGCGGCAAACAAAGGAACCACAGCGGCCCGTAGTCGATGGTCAATTCGAGATAAGGGGCGATGTCGTCGAGGCGGAAGATGTTCTTCGGACCCGCGTAGAAGTCCGCTTCGATGACAGCCTGCTCGCCGGGCTGAACCTGCACGGCAGGGCCGGTAAATCCAAACAGATAAATGTCGCGATTGGGGAGCTTTCGGAAAGAATAGCGGTTGAGGTTGTCGGCGTCGGGAATCCAGGCGCTGATGAAATAATGCTGCACCATCGCCAGCCAGCCGCCAGGGCGCTCGAAATTGACGCGTTCCTCGGCGATCCGGTCGAGGTCGTACTTCACATAATTCTCATCGAGCCTGGTGGTGGACACACCCAGGAAGCTGCGCATGCCGAAGCCGCCCGAGGGATTCGGATCAAAGCTGTCGCGCTTGATCTGGCCGTAAAGGTGGGCGGTCCAAAGCTGAGTGCTCTGGTTATCCACCAGGTAGTTGACGTCGACCAGGTTGCTGTCGCGATGGAAAATGAAGCGTTTGATGATGCGCACGCCGTCCTGATTCAGTGAAAGGTCGACTTGCACTTGGTCATCATCACCGAGACGGTATTCGGTTTGCTCAACGGCGTAGACCGGTCGCTCTCCGCTGGGCAGGTCAGTCCCGTTGGGGCCTACCAATCCGCTCTGGGCGACATAGGTGAGAGCGTCATTGCGATTAAGCAGCACCAGCGGCTGATCGCTGTTCAGCTGGGCGGCATACTTGGGCAGTGCAACCTTTACGATATCGCCGCCGTGAGTGTCGATCTTCACCTGCAGGCGATCGGTTTCCACCATGACCAGTTGAGCTCGTTTGGCGGCCGCTTGGGGCGGGGCGGGGACGGCGTTGCCCTCAGCGCTGGGAATCTCCTGGGCGGCACTGTCTTCCACCGCCGGAGCTTCCACGCCTGGCGTGGTTTCCGTGAGGGTAGTTTCGGTGCTTATCGCCGGAAGGCGAGCCTCCTGGAATTCTCCCCACTCGATGACCAGCATCAGAGCTATTGCTCCCATGCCGACAAGTAAAACGGTTCTTAGCCAATCGGTCATTTGAATCGGTCTTAAATCAGGTTATCGGGATGGATGTTCGCAGCTGGTGTCCCGGTCGGTACCAGGAACCCAGTCGATGCCGCCGGGGTGCAGGGGGTGGCATTTGCCGAGACGCTTCACCGTCAGCCAGCCGCCCTTGATCAGGCCGTGAGTGGCAATGGCCTCTTCGCCGTAGTGCGAGCAGGAAGGATAGAAGCGGCAGCAGTCGCCCAGGAGCGGGCTGATCAGGTAACGGTAACCGCGTATCAGGCGAATGGCTAGTTTGCGCATGGCAACCTGTCTCGGGAGACCTGCTGGCACAATCGTGCCCATTGTTTATCCAGCAGGCTCTGCAGCTTTTCATCGCTGAGCTGGTCCAGCTCACGGCGGGCCAGCACTATAACATCCACGTGGGGCAGATTGTGCTGTCGGAGACGGAAACTATCGCGGATGTGGCGCTTGATGCGGTTGCGCTGGACGGCGAGGCGGATGTTCTTCTTGCCGATGACGAGACCAAGCCTTGGGCGCGCTAACGTGTTTGGGCGTGCCAGGATCAGTAGATGTCGGTGCGAGATCTTGTACTTGGCGTCAGCGAAGACGCGCTGGAACTCGTGGCCGGCAAGCAGACGCGATGATTTTCGAAACGCAAATTCACTCACGCCCGCTTTACCAGCGCCCTCCGGGCTTAGGCAGAGAGACGCTTGCGTCCTTTTGCTCGGCGACGAGACAGTACCAGACGGCCGCCTTTGGTGGCCATCCGCGCGCGGAAGCCGTGAGCTCTTTTACGCTTAAGCACACTCGGTTGAAAGGTTCTTTTCATGACATCTTCCTGCTTCTATATATACGGATGCTGGCGAAAGGGGCCGAAGCCCATGAGGCTTTCGGATAACGACGCTGTACGAAAGACAGTGCCTAAAAAAGCCGCGGGATTGTAAAGAATCGCTGCTCCGAAATCAATGAAATCTGGATTCGGTGCAGTCGGCCTCTAGAAGGCTGGTTGACTAAAGAATGATCAAATAACCAGCTCTACACTGGATATGAACCTGTATACCCACGCGAAAACCACAGGATATCCACAGTGAGTGGTTAATAAATATCCATTATGGAGGCTCGTTTCTGTGGGTAAAAATAATTGTCGGATAGCATCTAAGCTACTGAAATTCAAGCCAAAAGATACTTTGTAAAAAGGAAAATTTGTTGCCTTCCTGTGTGGATAAGCGGCGTCAGGGAGGTTAAACTGGGCGCCTCTGGGGAAATACGTTTCTCGCTTCTTTTATCTGGTGAATTCCAGCATCTCACCCGATTCTCTAAACCGTTGTACGCCGAGCCGGGGAATTCTTTCCCCCGCTCGTGGTGAGCACGTGGAGCAGTGCGGGCCCGTACTCGGCAATGAAGCACGAATCGCCGGTAGTGAACAGGGATGCGGTTGCAACAACAAACGGTCCCATTCGAGAAAAGAAGCCGCAGGGAGGCAAGCGGTTTCGACCGTTAAAAAAAATGTATCAGAACGAATAAGTTTGGTTATGAGGATAGTGAGCGAGGGGATCGACTTGCCGGAAGCAGTCTGGAACAGGTGTGCCGCCCATTTGGCGAGCGAGCTACCATCACAACAATTCAACACCTGGATTCGTCCGCTACGCGTGGATGCGGAGGAGGGGCAGTCGCTACGTCTGCTGGCGCCCAACCGCTTTATCCTTGATTGGGTTTCGGAGAAGTTTCTCAACAGAATCAGAGAGTTGGTGAGTGAGGAATGCAGTCAGCAGCCCTTGAATGTGACGCTGGGTGTGGTGAATGGCCCGGCGATGACCTTTCAAATGGCGCAGGCAGGCCGCGGGCAGGAAGCTGAAGCATCCAGCGAAGACGAGGCACCACAGCCACGAGCGTCGAAGGGTGGGCACATCCCGCTGTCAAGCGCGGCGCCTGGAGTGGACAAGGGGCGGGGAGAGGCGATAGCTAAACCCGCGATCCAGCGAGTGGAAGTCGAAGGTGGTCTGCAGCATCGCAGCTACCTGAACCAGAATTTCACCTTCACCAGCTTCGTCGAGGGTAAGTCCAATCAACTGGGTCTCGCCGCTGCTCACCAGGTGGCGGAAAACCCTGGCGGCTCTTACAACCCGCTGTTCATCTACGGTGGGGTTGGTCTTGGCAAGACGCACCTGATGCACGCAGTCGGCAATGCACTATTGCAAAAGGACGCGAACGCAAAGGTCGTTTACCTGCACTCAGAGCGTTTCGTGCAAGATATGATCAAAGCTCTGCAGCTGAACGCCATGAATGACTTCAAGCGCTACTATCGCTCTGTGGATGCTCTGTTAATCGACGATATCCAGTTCTTCGCCGGCAAGGACCGCTCTCAGGAGGAGTTCTTCCACACCTTCAATGCCCTGCTGGAGGGCGGTCAGCAAATCATTCTCACCTGCGACCGCTACCCCAAGGAGATCAATGGCCTGGAAGAGCGCCTGAAGTCGCGCTTTGGCTGGGGGCTCACGGTGGCAGTAGAGCCGCCGGAGTTGGAGACGCGGGTTGCGATCCTGATGAAAAAAGCGGAAGAGAGCAAAATCGATCTTCCCCATGAAGCCGCTTTCTTTATCGCCCAGCGAATTCGCTCGAATATACGTGAGCTGGAGGGCGCGCTGAAGCGGGTCATTGCGAATGCCCACTTCATGCGTCGGCCAATCGACGTGGATCTGGTGCGCGAAGCCCTCAAGGATCTGCTTGCCCTGCAGGATAAGCAGGTCAGCATCGACAACATCCAGCGGGTGGTGGCGGAGTACTACAAAATCAAGGTGAGCGACTTGCTTTCCAAGCGCCGCAGCCGCTCTGTGGCACGCCCGCGGCAGGTCGCCATGGCGCTGGCGAAGGAACTGACCAACCACAGCCTGCCGGAGATTGGTGACGCCTTTGGTGGTCGGGACCATACCACCGTCCTCCATGCCTGCCGGAAGATAAAGGCGCTGAAGGAAGAAGATGCGGATATCCGCGAGGACGCCAAGAACCTGCTTCGTTCGCTGACCACCTGATATTGAGCCGATCGGCGGAAGTTGTTGTGTTGGGACGGTGCTGACTCGATAATTAGCGCCGGTATCCACAAACTTCCCTTTCGGTCGATCGTGAAGGGACGCGTAACGAAAGCCAAGAACGATTCAAGCGAACGTTTCAAGAGAATAAAGCCGATGAAATTCACTGTATCCCGCGAAGAACTTCTGAAGCCGCTACAGATGGTAGTTGGTGTGGTGGAACGCAGGCAGACATTGCCCGTGTTGGCCAACGTACTGGTGGTTCTGGAAGGGGACAGGCTGTCGCTGACGGGAACCGACCTGGAGGTAGAGATCGTCGCCAGGGTCGGGCTGGCGCAGCCCGGCGAAAGCGGGGAAACAACAGTACCGGCGAAGAAATTCGCCGACATCTGCCGTTCGCTGCCGGAAGGTGCAGAGATCCACTTCACTGAGGAGGAGGACAAGGTCATTCTGCGCAGTGGCAGCAGCCGATTTACCCTGTCGACGCTGCCGGCCAGCAATTTCCCGAATGTAGAGCAGGGCGCCGGCCAGTTGCGCTTTACCTGTGCGCAGTCCATCGTCAAACAGTTGATCGATAGCACCGCTTTCGCCATGGCTCAGCAGGACGTCCGATACTACCTCAACGGTATGCTGTGGGAAGTACGCGACCAGCAGTTGCGCTGCGTGGCCACCGACGGTCACCGGCTCGCCATGTGCACCAAAGCATTGGAGCTGCCGGAGCAGGAGAGAATCCAGGCAATTGTCCCGCGCAAGGGGATCCTGGAGTTGGGCCGGATGTTGCTGGACGAAGAAGCGGGTGTGGAGATCACCATTGGTGACAAGCACATGCAGGTCGCCACCGATGCCTTTACTTTCACTTCGAAACTGGTGGATGGCAAATTCCCCGACTACGAGCGAGTGCTGCCACGCGGTGGTAACAACATACTGTTTGCCGAGCGGCAGGCGCTGCGCCAGGCGTTCAGCAGGGTCGCCATTCTCTCCAATGAGAAGTATCGTGGTGTGCGTATAACGCTATCCGACGGAAATTTGGTGCTGGTGGCGAACAATCCCGAGCAGGACGAAGCCGAGGAGCAGTTGGCGGTGGATTACACCGGAGAGAGCCTCAAAATTGGCTTCAACATCAGTTATCTGCTGGATGTGACCAACGTACTGCATTCTGACCGGATCAAGGCTTCCTTTGTCGATGCGAATACCAGTGCCCTCATTGAAGAACCAGAAGGTGGCGAGGCGGTTTACGTCATCATGCCGATGCGCCTGTAACAGGCGCATCGGTTGCTACCCTCAGCTCGCGACTCTCTTCCTTCCAAACCTCTCTCTGCAGCCATGCCCCTCACGCGGCTGATCGTCGATAACCTCCGCAACCTCAAACATGTCGAGCTCAAGCCGCATCCGCGGCTGAATGTCATCTACGGCGCAAACGGAAGTGGCAAGACGAGTTTGCTGGAAGCGGTGAATATGCTGAGCCTCGGCCGTTCCTTTCGGAGTCACCGCTCCAAGCCGATAATCAATTATGACACTGACCGTCTGACCCTCTATGGTGAAGTGGGTCTGGAGCGGGTGACGCGGATCGGCGTCGAGAAAACCCGCCAGGGAGACACATCAATCAGAGTCGATGGCCGGAACATCCTCTCCGCCGCCGAGTTGGCGGAGCATCTCCCGGTGCTGGCGCTTAACGCCGATAGTTTCGAGTTGATTACCGGGTCGCCCAAGTTGCGCCGGCAGCTGCTGGACTGGCTGGCGTTCCACGTGGAACCATCTTTCTATGGTGTCTGGCGGAACCTCCAACACTGCCTCAAACAGCGGAATAGTCTGCTCCGCCGTGGTAGAATAAGCGGTCCAGAGCTGCGCCCCTGGGACCAGCAGTTAGTGACACTGAGCGCTGCCATCGACGAGCATCGCCGCCGCAGTTTTTCCCCTTTCCTCGACGCATTGAACAGCTTGGAAGACCTGCTTCCGGGGGTGGGCGAGATCAACCTCGAGTACCGGCGCGGGTGGAAAAGGGGGGAAGATTACCAGGAGCTACTGGAGGCCCATCTTGAGCAGGACCTCTTGAGAGGATTCACCCAGGTGGGGCCACACCGGGCCGACATCAAGATCACGGTGAATGGCGAAAACGCCGCCGATGTCCTCTCCAGAGGGCAGCAGAAAGTCGTGGTGGCGGCGCTGGTAGTGGCGCAAGGCATGGTATTCAACCAACATACAGGTAAGCAGGTGCTGTACCTGGTGGATGATCTCCCGGCCGAGCTGGATCAGGACCGTTCCCGGCAGCTTGGTGGCTGGTTGAGCGGCCTCAACGCCCAAGTCTTTATCACGGGTGTAGAGCAGGGCGCCCTCATCGGCATGTGGCCGGAAACAGAATTGCAGAATGCCGCTGTGTTCCACGTGGAACACGGCAAGGTCAGTCAAGAGACACTCGGGGCAGAATAACGACACCCCAGTACTCAAGAAGCACATTTTTGGAGCAGTCTATGGCAGGTGAAAGCACCTACGATTCCTCGAGCATCAAAGTCCTCAAGGGCCTGGATGCAGTCCGCAAGCGCCCGGGAATGTACATCGGCGACACGGACGATGGTACAGGTCTGCACCATATGGTGTTCGAGTTGGTGGATAACTCCATCGATGAGGCGCTCGCCGGCCACTGTACCGAGATCAATGTGGTCATCCACCCGGACGAATCCGTATCAGTGGCTGATAACGGTCGCGGCATCCCCACCGAAGCTCACGAAGAGGGCGTCTCTGCCGCGGAGGTCATCATGACGGTCCTCCACGCCGGCGGGAAATTCGACGACAACACCTACAAGGTATCCGGCGGTCTCCACGGCGTGGGTGTGTCGGTAGTGAACGCTCTGTCCGAACATCTCAAACTGACCATCCGCCGCGGCGGCAAGGTTTGGGAGCAAATCTACAAGCACGGCGTTCCTCAGGCCCCGCTGGCCGTGGTCGGCGAAACAAGCGCTACCGGTACTGCAGTCCACTTCATCCCTTCCAAAGCGACCTTCAGCAACATCGAGTTTCACTTCGATTATCTGGCGAAGCGCCTGCGAGAGTTATCCTTCCTTAATTCCGGTGTGCGTATCGTTCTCAAAGATGAGCGCAGCGGCAAAGAGGAGGTTTACCAGTACGAAGGTGGCTTGAAAGCCTTTGTCGAGTACCTGAACCACGCCAAGACCCCGATCAACAAGGTCATGCACGTCAATATCGAGCGAGAAGACGGTATCGGCGTGGAAATAGCGCTCCAGTGGAATGACAGTTTCCAGGAAAACATCTTCTGCTATACCAACAACATCCCCCAACGTGACGGTGGTACCCACCTGGCGGGATTCCGCGCGGCGCTGACTCGCAGCCTCAACAGCTACATCGAAAAAGAGAATCTGGCGAAGAAGGACAAGGTCAGCACTACCGGCGATGACGCCCGGGAGGGATTGACCGCGATCATCTCCGTCAAAGTGCCAGATCCCAAGTTTTCCTCCCAGACCAAGGACAAACTGGTTTCCTCCGAGGTGAAAACCGCGGTGGAGCAGGAGATGGCCAAGTCCTTCAACGATTATTTGCTGGAGAACCCACAGGAAGCTAAAGCCGTAGTCGGCAAGATGATTGAAGCCGCCAAGGCCCGTGAAGCAGCACGCAAGGCTCGGGAGATGACGCGCCGCAAGGGCGCGCTGGATATCGCTGGGCTTCCCGGCAAGCTGGCGGACTGCCAGGAAAAAGATCCCGCGCTTTCCGAACTATACCTGGTGGAGGGTGATTCCGCGGGCGGCTCTGCCAAGCAAGGTCGCGACCGACGAACCCAGGCGATTCTGCCGCTGAAAGGTAAGATCCTGAACGTCGAAAAGGCGCGCTTCGACAAAATGCTGTCCAGCGCCGAGGTCGGCACCCTTATCACCGCCCTCGGCTGTGGTATCGGGGGTGAGGAATTCGACCCCAATAAGCTGCGCTATCACAGCATCATCATCATGACGGATGCGGACGTGGACGGATCCCATATTCGCACCCTGTTACTGACCTTTTTCTTCCGTCAAATGCGCGAGCTCGTTGAGCGCGGCCATGTGTTCATTGCCCAGCCGCCTTTGTACAAGATCAGCAAGGGCAAGCAGGAGCAGTATCTCAAGGACGAAGACGCACTGACCCGCTTTCTCACTCAGGCGGCACTGGAAGATTCCAGCCTGCACGTAAACGCCGAAGCCCCGGGAATCAGCGGTGGAAGCCTGGAAGTGTTGGTAAGCCAGTATCGCGCTGCAATGGCCACCATAGATCGGCTGTCTCGCCTCTACCCTCGCGAAGTGCTGGAGCAGATGATTTACCTGCCCTCGCTGAACCAGGATCAGCTGGCGGATCACTCCGCCATGGAGGCCTGGTGCCAGCAGCTGCAGGCACGGCTGATTGCGAACAATCAGACCGGCAGCCACCGCTATGTGGTCAGCGCCGAGGAAGACCCCGAACGGCATCTGTTCCTGCCGAAGGTCGACATCGTTGCCCACGGCGTGCCGACAACGTATCGAATTACCAAGGATTTCTTCGGTTCCGGCGAGTATCAGTCCTTTGTGAAGCTCGGCGAAGCCTTGAACGGCCTGCTAGAGGAGGGCGCCTACGTCAAACGCGGGGAGCGCCAGCAACCGGTCAGCTCCTTCACTGAGGCTCTGAGCTGGTTGATGCAGGAGTCCCGACGCGGCTACAGCGTGCAGCGCTACAAGGGTCTCGGCGAAATGAACCCCGAGCAGTTGTGGGAAACCACCATGGATCCCGGTACCCGCCGCATGCTCAAGGTGACGGTAGAAGATGCCATCGCCGCGGACCAGATCTTTACCACCCTGATGGGCGATCAGGTGGAACCACGGCGCGACTTCATCGAGACCAACGCGCTCGCGGTCGCTAACCTGGACGTTTAACCAGATCGACTTTCGACTGTGATCGCGTGCGATTGCAGTCGAACTCGCGGCCTGTTAGCGCAAGGGAGATACAAGAAAAGGCTATTTCCGTTTCGAAGTTTGGATTGGCGACAGGCGCTAGACTGGAATTCCGCGGGCTTCCGCTCGTCTTTCGTCTCAAGAAGCCATGGCCGCAAGAATGCTGTACATAAACACAGTTCTTAGCCGGCGCGCCTTCCCGGCGGCATCTGCGCGATCTGGCCTTCAATCCACTGCTTCACCTCTTCGGTGACTTCTCGGCTGTTGCGGTTGGCGGTTGGTATGGGCTTGCCGATGACGACGCTGATGGTACCTGGATACTTCAGGAAGGTTTTTCCGGGCCAGCACTCGCCGGCATTGTGAGCGACAGGAATTACCGATACTCCCGCCGCCGTGGCGACTTCCACCCCGCTGCGGGCATACTGTCCCACCTGGCCGGGCGGCGTGCGCGTGCCTTCAGGGAAAACGAGCAAATTCAGTCCCAGCTTGAGTCGCTCGGCGCCTTCCTTTTTCACCTGTCGCAAGGCCTTCATCGGAGAACTTCGGTCGATCGCGATGGGCCTCAGCACGGCCATGCCCCAACCGAAGAAAGGCACCCGGAGCAGGGACTTCTTGAGAATGGTGCTCATGGGCTGAAAATAATATTGCAGGAAAACCGTTTCCCAGATCGTTTGGTGCTTGGCCAGGATGACATGAGGCGGCGGCAACGGACCATCGTTGTGGTCAACAAGGTTGAGCCGAATACCGCATGTGATTCGAAGCCACCAGATCGCGAAGCGGTTCCACAACAACAAGAGATGAAACCGCGACTTCAGCGGCAACAGCCACAATGCAAGACTAAGCGTGCCAGCGACAATGCCGGTCGCGCCGTAACCGAGATAAAAGAGCAGGGAGCGTAGTAAGAGCATCAGGCCGACTGTCCGATAATGTAATCGGTGGCCGCCGCCAAATCATCGAACACCGGGACAGTTTCGCGCATGTTGTCGGGCAAGGCTTGCAAGGTTCCTTCTCCTTTTCCTGTTTTTACCAGAACCGGTTTACACGCTTTGGCGAGGCCAGCCTGCAAATCCTTCAGGCTATCACCGATCAAGTAGGCACCCTCCGCGGACAGACCAAGTTCCTCTTCGATCGCGCTGATCAAACCCGGCTTCGGCTTCCGACATTCACATCGATCATCCGGGTGATGCGGGCAGTAGAAGATGCCAGCGATGTCGCCACCGAGCTGATGGACCTTCTCAATCATACTTTCATTTATCGATTCCAGATCCTCGAGCTGAAAAAGCCCGCGGGCCAGTCCCGATTGGTTAGTGGCAACCGCCACCGTAAAGCCCGCTTGTGACAATCTCGCGATTGCCTCCAGACTCCCGGGAATCGGCCGCCACTCCGCGAGCGATTTGATGTAGTCGTCGGAATCGTAATTGATTACACCGTCCCGATCGATGATGACAAGAGCCATGGCTAACTCCGATAGAAACGATCAGGCGTTGCTGAGCAGCGAGATATCGGCCACCTGCAAGAACAGTTCACGCAATTGCTTCAGCAGGGCCAGCCGGTTATTTCGCAGTGCTTCATCGTCGGTCATCACCATGACGTGGTCGAAGAAGCTGTCGACCATTTCACGCAGGCTGGCCAAAGCTTCCAAACCCTCGGTGTACTGCTGTTTCGCAAACAGCGGCTCGACATCTTTTTGCTTTTGTTGCACTGCGGTCCAAAGATTGTTTTCCGCAGCTTCCGACAACAAGGCTTCGTTAACCTGGTCGGGCACATCGCCGCTCTGCTTCGCGATGATATTGGACACGCGTTTGTTCGCGGCGGCCAATGCTTCCGCTTCGGGCAGCTGACTGAAACGATGCACTGCCTTAACGCGCTCGTCGAAGTCCAGCGGGACCGTTACCTCCTTTGCGCTTACCGCCTGGAAGATTTGCACCGGGATGTTGGCTTCTTCATACCAGGCCCGGAAGCGCTCGATCATGTAATCGAGTACCTGCTGCACCACCGAATCGCCGGCCGGCAGATCGCGATGGTTTGCCTTGGCTTCCTCGAGCAGGGTACGCAGATCCAACGGTAGTCGTTTCTCCACAAGGATGCGCAGCACTGAAAGGCTGGCGCGTCGCAGCGCAAAGGGATCCTTTGATCCGCTTGGCGGTTGGTTGATACCGAAGATGCCGACCAGCGTGTCGAGTCGGTCGGCCAGAGCGACGGCGCAGGCACTGGGATTTTCAGGCAGCTGATCACCGGCAAAACGGGGCAGGTACTGATCGCGAATGGCTTCCGCCACCTCGCGATCCTCCCCATCATTCAGCGCATAGTAGTAACCGGCGATGCCTTGCATCTTGTCGAATTCCAGCACCATTTCAGATGTGAGGTCCGTCTTTGCCAGCAAGCCTGCGCGTTGTGAATGTTGCACGTTGGCACCAATGCCGGCAGCGATGAAACCAGCCAGCGATTCCACTCGCCGGGTTTTGTCATGCAGCGTGCCGAGCTTTTCCTGGAAGACAATGCTGCCGAGTCTTTCCACGCGATCAGCGAGTTTGGTCTTCTTGTCCGTTTCGAAGAAAAAAGCTGCATCGCTCAGTCGTGGACGGATGACTTTCTCGTTACCCTGAACTACCTGTGATGGGTCGCGGCTTTGGATGTTCGAGATAAATACAAAATTCGGAAGCAACTCGCCATCGTCGTTCTCCACATGGAAGTATTTCTGGTGTTCCTTCATGGACGAGATCAGTGCTTCCGCGGGTACGTTCAAGAATTGCTTATCGAAGGAGCCAGTCAGCGCCACCGGAAATTCCACGAGCGCAGTCACTTCGTCCAGCAGATCCGGATCGATCACGACATTGGCGGATAATTTCTTTGCTTCCCCAGTTATCTGTTCGCGAATGATCTGCTGCCGTTTTTCAAAGCTGGCGATCACGCGACCTTGTTTTTCCAACACCGTTTCGTAATCGGCAGGTTCATCCACGGTCAGCCATTCGTTGCCATGAAAGCGATGACCCAATGTTTTGCGATCGGCCCTGAGACCGAAGAATCCGCTTTCGATAACTTCTTTGCCCAGCAGCATCAGCAACCAGTGAACCGGCCGGATGAACTCGGCCCGACTGGCGCCCCACCGCATGCGCTTGGGAATGGGCAGGCTGGCAAGAGATTGCTCGACGATGCCGGGCAAACAGTCGCTGGCTTTCTCCCCTGCGCGGGTTTCACGGAACACCAGGCGCGCACCCTTGGGCGTGTCCACCTGTTCCAGTTGCTCGGGAGTAACGCCGTTCTTGCTCGCAAAACCTTCAGCGGCCTTGGTCCAGTTGCCGCTCTTGTCTTTCGCTGCCGCTACCGGCGGGCCCTGCACTTCGATGTCCTTGTCGGGCGCCTGCTCGGCAAGTTGTTGCACGCGTACGGCAAGGCGACGCGGTGTGGCAAACCACTCGCTCGATTCGAACTGGAATTCCCGCTTACGAAGTCCGTCTTCCACGCCTTGCTGGAAGGCAATCGCCAGCGACTTGAGCGCAGTGGGTGGCAGCTCTTCGGTGCCGATCTCAACAAGAAAATCCTGGGGCATTATTTTTCCTCCCCGTTTGCAGCCAATACTTCATCGCGCAGGGCCGCGGGGGCCAGCGGAAATCCGAGCGCCTTTCGCGCATCGAAATAAGCCTGGGCGACGGCTCGGGCCAGGGTGCGCACCCGCAGGATGAAGCGCTGACGCTCGGTGACGGAAATGGCGTGGCGGGCGTCCAGTAGATTGAAGGCATGTGAGGCCTGCATCACCATCTCGTAAGCGGGCAGGGGGAGACCCTTTTCCACCAGGCGCTTGCTTTCGGCCTCACAAACATCGAAGGTCTTGAACAGGAACTCCATATTCGCCTCGTTGAAGTTGAAATTGGACATCTCCACTTCGTTTTGGTGGAAGACGTCACCGTAACTGACGGGCGTTCCGTCCGGGCCGCGGGTCCAGACCAGATCGAAGATGGAATCCACGCCCTGGATGTACATGGCCAGACGCTCGAGGCCGTAGGTAATCTCGCCACTGACCGGATAGCATTCCAGGCCGCCCACCTGCTGGAAATAGGTGAACTGGGTGACTTCCATACCGTTCAGCCAGACTTCCCAACCCAGCCCCCAGGCACCGAGGGTAGGGGATTCCCAGTTGTCCTCGACGAAGCGGATGTCGTGGGTGAGCGGATCAAAACCCAACATGCGCAGGGAATCCAGGTAAAGCTCCTGAATATTGTTCGGGGAGGGTTTCAGAATCACCTGAAACTGGTAGTAATGCTGGAGCCGGTTAGGGTTCTCGCCATAACGGCCGTCGGTGGGCCGGCGGCAGGGCTGGACGTAGGCGGTGTTCCAGGTTTCCGGCCCGATAGCGCGCAAGAACGTGGCGGGATGAAAAGTACCGGCGCCTACTGGCAGATCGAGCGGCTGCAGAATGACGCAGCCTTGCGCTGCCCAGAACTCCTGCAGGGCGCTGATCAGGCCCTGGAAGGTGCCCAGATCGTAACGTATGGAATCGTGACGTGTGCTGTCAGACACTGGGATCGCCCCTGTCTCGTGGGTGAATTCGCGGTCCGGAAACCGCCGGCTGGAAAAAACCGGCGATTATACCGGTCCCCTCCGTCGTTTGATATGCTCGGCATCCCGCGCCGCGGGTTCCGTCACTTCCATGTTCCGGGATTTTCGGTAAGCTGCGTGCCTGTTCTCCAACTACAGCGTCCAACGACAAGCAGTCCTGCATGCCCGCTGATCGAAGATCCCGCAAACGCCAGCTGAAAAAATTTACGCGCGGACTACGTCCCGCCCTGGGCAGTCATGCCATCAGGTTGGCGGGGCACCTGCCACTGGGCGCGGCTCGTGCCCTCGGTGCCGCGATTGGCAAGCTCACTTAT
The DNA here is from genome assembly GCA_026192395.1 of Proteobacteria bacterium 005FR1. Lineage (GTDB taxonomy): Bacteria > Pseudomonadota > Gammaproteobacteria > Pseudomonadales > Cellvibrionaceae > WACF01. Next base: position 2,797,968 of record WACF01000001.1, on the reverse strand, counting down.
GCGGTGGGTGGCCGGACCGTCGAGGTCAGCCGGGAAAACCTGCAGCGCTGCTTTCCGGACCTGGCTCCTGAAAGGCGCGAAGTGCTGATCCGGGAGAGCCTGGTCCAGACCGCAATGACCGCTGCCGAGGCGCCCGCCATCTGGGCTCAGCCCTGGTCACGGATGCATCGATGGGTGCGCAGCCTGGACGGTTTCTCTCTGATTGAACGACAGCAACAAACCGGTCGCGGCCTGTTACTGCTCGCGCCCCATCTGGGCAACTGGGAAATCATGGGCCCGGTGATGCCCCGTTGCGTAAACGACATCACCTTCATGTACCAGCCCACCGGTATGGAAGCGATCGACGAGTTGATGATTCACGGTCGCAGCAAGGACGGGGTCAAGCTCGCGCCCACCACCCGCAAAGGCGTGAGTCAGGTCTTAAAGGCCTTGCAGGCGGGGGAGGTGGTTTCGATCCTGCCGGATCAGGTGCCGGACGAAGGCAGTGGTCAGGTGGCGGACTTCTTTGGCCATCCGGCCCAGACCATGACCCTGGTCTACAAGCTCATCCAACGCACCGGCTGTGATGTGTTGATGATCTTCGCCAAGCGGGTTTCCGGGGGATTTCAAATCGTGGTGCGGGAAGCAGACCCGGCGATCAGTAATCCCGACATGGCGGTGAGCCTCGCTGCGCTGAACCGCAGTGTGGAAGCCTGTGTCCGGGAAATCCCCGAGCAGTATCAGTGGGAATACAAGCGCTTCAAGGGTGCCCCCGAAGAAGTCATGTCAGGTAGCTGCTGCGCCTAGAAGAAGCTGAAGCCCACCTGAAACAGATGTTCGATATCACGGGTGAAGCGCTTGTTCACCAGGAACAGAATCACGTGATCGCCGGTTTGCACGACCACGTCATCGTGGGCGATCAACACTTCGCTTCGCCCATCCTTTTCGCGCACGATCGCGCCGATGTTGGCGCCTTCGGGCAGATGAATTTCCTCGATCGTTTTACCCACTACCTTTGAAGATCGCTCATCGCCGTGCGCAATGATTTCGATCGCTTCCGCCGCGCCGCGACGCAGAGAATGCACATTGACCATGTCGCCGCGTCGCACATGGGTAAGCAGACTTCCGATGGTGGTGAGCTGCGGTGAGATGGCGATATCGATCTCGCCACCCTGCACCAGATCTACATAGGCGGGATTATTGATCAGCGCCATCACCTTGCGTGCGCCGAGACGTTTGGCGAGCATCGACGACATGATGTTGGCTTCGTCGTCATTGGTCAGCGCAAGGAATACATCGGTTTCTTCGATGTTTTCCTCCAGCAGCAGGTCCTGATCGGAGGCGCTGCCTTTCAGAATGATTGTGTGCTGAAGCTGTTCGGAAAGGTGCACGCAACGCTCGGCGTCGCGCTCAATCAGCCGAACCGAGTAGCGTCTTTCCAGCTCGCGCGTCAGGCGCAGCCCGATGTTGCCGCCACCGGCGATCGTGACGCGTTTGTACGGCGATTCCAGTCTTCGCAACTCGCTCATCACCGCGCGGATGTTTTCTTTTGCGGCGATAAAAAACACTTCGTCATCGGCTTCGATAACCGTGTTGCCGGTCGGTGTGATCGGATGATCGCGGCGGAAGATCGCCGCCACTCGGGTGTCCACCGCCGGCATATGCTGACGCAGAAAACGCAGCTCCTGTCCGACCAGTGGGCCGCCATAATAGGCTTTCACCGCCACCAGCTGCACCTTGCCATCGGCAAAGTCCAGGACCTGCAGTGCGCCGGGCTGTTCAATCAAACGATAGATGTAGTTCGAAACCAACTGCTCGGGGCTGATCAGCACATCGATAGGAATCGCGGTGTTGCTGAACAATTCCGGTTGAGTGAGATAGGCGTTGTTGCGTACCCGCGCAATCTTGGTGGGCGTGCGGAAAAGGCTGTAAGCAATCTGACAGGCGATCATGTTGGTTTCGTCGTCGTTGGTGACGGCAATCAACAGATCCGCATCCCGAATCCCTGCCTGAATCAGCACCTCGGGGCTGGAGGCGTGACCCACCACCACACCGATATCGATGCGGTCGCGCAGGTTCTGCAACTTGCGCTCATTGGCGTCCACTACGGTGACATCGTTGGCTTCGATGGCGAGGTTCTGGGCGAGCGTCCCGCCCACTTGTCCGGCACCGAGGATAATGATTTTCATGGAAGGGGCTCAGCTGCTTTGCGGTAAGTGAATGGAGGTGATGGAAGCCGCTGTCGATTCTACCGCTTGTGGGCGGCAAATGCTTTCACCCTGAGGGAGCCTTACGAATCCGCGCGAAATAGAATCCGTCATGACCCTCTGGTTGAGGCAGGAGCTGTCGGCCAAAGTCCTGACTCAGTCCCCAGTCGGCACTAATGGGCAGGTGTTCGGCATCTGAATGCGATTCAACGAATCCGCTGATGATCTCCCTGTTCTCCGCAGGAAGAATCGAGCAGGTGGCGTAGACCAGCAGTCCGCCTGGCTTCAGCAGTGACCAGGCATTTTCGAGGATGGCTTGCTGCGTTCTGATCAGACGCTCGATGTCCTCTGGGCTGCGCAGCAGTTTGATATCCGGATGTCGGCGAATGACGCCAGTGGCGGAGCAGGGCGCATCCACCAGAATGCGATCGAAGGCGGCCAGTTCGCTCCAGGTCGCCGGCTGGGTGGCGTCGGCTTCGATCAGTTCCGCCTCGAGACTCAGGCGCCGGAGGTTTTCCCGCGTACGCTCCAGTCGCTGCTCGCTGATATCGAGCCCTACGACTCTCCGCAGCAGCGGTTCGCGTTCGAGAATGTGCGCGGTTTTACCACCCGGCGCGCAACAGGCATCCAAGACAATCTGTCCTGGAGCGAGATCCAGCATCTGTGCACTTAGCTGTGCTGCTTCGTCCTGTATGCTCACCGCGCCCTCAACGAAGTGGGGCAGTTTTTCGACGTCGCGAGCGGTGGCGAGCGTAATCCCGTCAGGGCTGAAAGGGGTTGGCCGCGCGGAAATGTCCTGTTTCAGAAGCAACGCCAGATAGTCGTCGCGACTGAAATGGCGGCGATTTACCCGCAGGGTGAGCGGCGGATGCTGGTTATTGGCTGCGAAGATCTGCTCCGCCTCGCCGGGCCAGGCCCGGGTGATCGCGTCGATTAGCCATTCTGGATGAGCAAAACGAAATTCCGGCTTTTCTCGCAGTCTTTGTTCGAGCGTTTCGGCTTCCCGCTGATAGCGGCGCAGCACACCGTTCACCAGACCTTTGGCCCACGGCTTTTTCAGCGCCTGTGTGGCTTGTACCGTGGTGCTGATGGCAGCGTGATCGGGGACCCGCATGTGAATCAACTGGTAGAGCCCCACCAGCAGCAATGCGAGCACATCGCGATCCTTGTTTCGCAGCGGTTTGTCCATCAGCAGATCGAGAAGGCACTGCAGCTGCGGCTGCCATCGGCAGGTGCCATAGCAGATTTCCTGCAGCAGGGGTCGGTCCTTGTCGGGTGTCCGGGCCATTGCCTCGGGCAGGAGCGATGACAGGGATCCCTGCTGGTTCAGCAGGCTCGCGATTACCCGGGCGGCTGCGCTGCGGGTCTTCATGGTGTGGATTGGAAACGGGCGCCGACGGCAAACAAAGCGCGGTTGCCAAGCAGCACTTCCTTCGCGGTCATGGGCCGCTTGCCCGGCAATTGAAGCTCCTCGATCTGCAGACTGCCCCGGCCGCATTGCACCATGATGCCTCTGCCATCCAAAGATAGGATGGTGCCGGGAAGCGGACTACCGCCACCCGAAAGATCGCTGGGCTTCGCCCGATAGACTTTTACCCGCTGATCATCCAGCTGGCTGAAGGCGACCGGAAAAGGGTTGAACGCGCGTATCTTGCGATCGATGGCGCGGGCGTCGAGGGCCCAGTCAATTGCTGCTTCGGCTTTGTCTATCTTGCTGGCGTAGGTGGCCAGGGAATCGTCTTGGGGAACCGGTTGTGCGGTGCCCGCCGCCAACTGGTTCAGTGCTTCGAGAAGCGGATCCTTGCCCAGCGAGGCCAGCCCTTGGAGCAGGGTAGCGGCGGTATCGCTCGGTTCTATCGGACAGGCGGCGGTCGCCAGCATGACGCCGGAATCGAGACCGGCGTCCATCTGCATGATCGTGACGCCCGTTTCCCGGTCACCGGCTTCGATGGCTCGCTGAATGGGCGCAGCGCCGCGCCAGCGGGGGAGCAGGGAGGCATGTACGTTCAGGCAGCCAAGGCGCGGCAGGTCGAGCACCGCCTGCGGCAGAATCAGACCGTAGGCCACCACCACCATCACGTCCGCCTCCAGGGCAGCCAGTTCCTGTTGAGCCTCCTCTCGCCGCAGCGACGCGGGCTGATGGACAGGTAGACCATGCTCCAGGGCCAGCTTCTTGACCGGGCTTGGACTCAGTTTTTTGCCGCGACCGGCGGGGCGGTCGGGTTGAGTGTAAACGGCGATCAGCTGGTGTGGGCTGTTCAGCAGTGCGGACAGGTAATCCGCGGCAAATTCGGGAGTCCCCGCAAAAACAATTCGCAAGCCAGCGGATTCCTGCATGAAGTCGGACTACCTTTTTTTGTAGGTGAGGAGGTGCGAAAGAGGGCTTCTCCAGCCCTCTCGATTGATGCGCATCAGGCGCCGACCCGGTGGGCCTTCTCCAGCTTGCTGCGAATTCGCTGACGCTTCAGTGGCGACAGATAGTCCACGAAAAGCTTGCCCTGGAGATGGTCGATTTCGTGCTGAATGCAGACCGCGAGCAAGTCTTCCGGAATCATCTCGAAGCTTTCACCCTGTTCGTTGAGGGCCTTGACCTTCACTTGCGTGGGGCGGGCGACCGGCTCGGTGTAGCCAGGCACGGACAGGCAGCCTTCTTCATAATCCGCCGTCTCGTCTCCGAGCACGGTGATTTCCGGATTGATGAAGACCATCGGTTGCGAACGGTCCTCCGTCAGGTCGATGACAATCACCTGCTCGTGGACATTGACCTGGGTCGCTGCCAGACCGATCCCCGGGGCGGCATACATGGTGTCGAACATGTCCGCGACCAAATTGCGAATTCGGTCGTCGACATCGGTGACCGGTTTTGCTTTAGTGCGCAAACGCGGATCGGGGAATTCGAGAATCTCTAATACTGCCATGGTGCTGTAAACAATGTCCTGTGTGATAAAGCTCTAGTAAATAAGGAATATCGGCTGCTAACATGATGATCACGCTGCCATTTATACGGCCGGTGCTCTATCCTTAATGCGGAGCTTGTGCCGGTGACAGATGGCCTCCTGTGAATGGCCCCTGATAGATGCAACCGTCGCGATCATCGGCTGGCCAATGACAATCAGCGTCATACCAACCATTATAAAGACTATCTCCCGTGGGACCCTTTGCGACTCATGGCCCTGGCTCAAGACAAACAGTATAAGTCAAAGCGGGCTGTGAACCGACTCGAACAGGACCGGTTTCTATGAAAAAGCTACTCATCGGCATCTTCGCCTTTGCGGTATTTGCCGCGTCCACTTGGGGCCAGGAAGCAATTCTTCGCGAAGACCACCCCGATCGCTACACGGTCGCGAAAGGCGACACCCTCTGGGACATCTCCCGAAAATTCCTGCAAAATCCTTGGATGTGGCCGGAGATCTGGCACGTCAATCCGCAAATCGACAACCCGCACCTGATCTATCCTGGCGATACCATTTCCCTCGTTTATATGGATGGCCAGCCGCGTCTTACAGTTCAACGTGGGGCCGACTCCCGGACTTTCAAGGTGGAACCTGGTACCGTCAAGCTCAGCCCATCGGTTCATGTCATCCCGCTGGCCGAAGCCATTCCGTCCATCCCCTTAGACGCCGTAGACACATTTTTATCCAACAGCCGTATCGTTTCTGCCGGAGAATTGGAGGACGCGCCCTACGTCCTGGCAGGCGGTCGCGATCGACTGATCGTTGGCGCCGGCGATTTTCTCTATGCCCGCGGCGATTTTGAGCAAGATGTGCCGGTTTACGGGGTGTACCGTAAGGGCGATGTCTATGTGGACCCGATTACGGAAGAGGTTCTCGGTGTGCAGGCACTGGATATCGGCACCGTGCGCATCAAAGACATTGAAGGTGACATCGCCACCAGCGAAGTGACCCGAACCACCGAGGAGATCCGCATCAAGGACCGATTGCTGGCCCACGAACAGCGCCCGATCGACTCCAGCTTCTTCCCCTCGGCGCCGGCCTCGACTGTGGAAGGACTGATCCTGGCTGTGGAAGGCGGCGTCAGCCAAGTGGGCAAAATGGACGTCGTGGTGCTCAACCGCGGTGAGCGCGAGGGCCTCAGGCCTGGCAATGTGTTGGCCGTATATAAAAAGGCTGCACTGGCCCGGGATCCGGTCGCCAACGAAGTCGTGGCCCTGCCGGAAGAGCGTGCCGGGCTGCTTATGGTCTTCCGCACGTTTGAAAAAATCAGCTTCGGCATCGTGCTCGAAGCCGAACTGCCGCTCTCCACCAAGGACATCGTGCGCAACCCCTGATCTTTTCGTTATCGCCTGCGTTCCGGTCTGGAGCGCAGGCGCCAATCAGCAATGGACTTTTCACATGGACAGTGAAACCACAGCACTGGAGCACCGCGCCAGTCTGATCCTTTCCCGGCTTCCCGAAGTGGGCGCCGGCCGCCTCACCCAGTTGCGCCAGCGGCTGGGCAGTAGTCGGGCAGTTCTGACCACACCTGCTGCCCAGCAGAACGGAATACTGCCGGACGAAGCCGTCGCCGAGCTTGCCGCCATTCAGGCGAGGCCAGACCATCCCCTTATCCAGGCAGCCGAGCGCGACCTGGCCTGGGTGGCTGAAAACGACATTATCCTGTTGAGCCCGGAACAGAGCGGCTACCCCGTTCTGCTACGGGAAATTACCGCGCCTCCTCCCTTGTTGTATGTTCAAGGGGACCCGGACAGCCTGTCACTGCCACAGCTGGGCATCGTCGGAAGCCGCAACCCGAGTCCCACCGGCAAGACCAACGCCTTCGACTTCGCCCGCGAGCTGTGCCGTACTGGCTTTGCGATCACCAGCGGCATGGCACTCGGCGTCGACGGTGCGGCTCACGCCGGTGCACTGGCGGCAGGCGGCAAGACCATCGCCGTACTGGGCACCGGCATCGATGTTCTCTACCCGCGCCGCCACCGCAGCCTGGTTGAGCAGGTGCTGGCCCAGGGGGGGACTCTGGTCAGTGAATTCCCTTTGGGTACCGGACCTCAGCAACTGAACTTCCCGCGCCGGAACCGCATTATCAGTGGACTGAGTCTGGGAGTGCTGGTGGTTGAGGCGGCGCTGAAAAGCGGCTCACTGATTACTGCGCGTTATGCCACACAGCAGGGGCGAGAGGTCTTCGCAATTCCGGGCTCCATCCACAACCCCCTGAGTCGCGGTTGTCACGCGCTGATCCGTGACGGAGCCATACTTGTGGAACAGGTGGACGACCTCAGGGAGCCTCTGCAGGGCTTGCTCGCGCTCAAATGGAATGAACTCCCTTCGACCAACCCGAAACCGGCCATTGAGCTTAGCGAGGAAGAGCGCCTGGTGTTCGACAGCCTTGGCTACGAGCCCACTACCCTGGATCAATTGCTCGAGCGTTCCGGCAGACCGGCGGGGGAGTTGTTATCGATCCTCATCGGTCTGGAGCTGAAAGGAATGCTGGAGCAGGCGCCGGGCGGCTATCAGCGCACAGCCGCGAAGCCCCAAAGAGCTTGACGGTGCGCTTGAGGCAAACCCCGACTTCGGTTAACTTGCCGGCCCCACTCATCGTCACCCGCAGGTCAGCATGGACTGGGCGCACAACCCGCAGATTTGCCGAATCGCTCAGAAGCTCCACGAGGGGGCGGTCATCGCGTATCCCACCGAAGCGGTCTGGGGCCTCGGCTGTGATCCGGCCAATCGTACGGCGGTGGAGCGCATTCTGGAGCTCAAGGGGCGGCCGATGAGCAAAGGCCTGATCCTGGTGGCCGCCAGCATTGAGCAGTTTGCTCCCTATCTCTCCCTGCTGACCGAGGCTCAGCGGCAGGCTCTCGAAACCTCCTGGCCCGGTCCGGTCACCTGGCTGGTACCCGACGGGGGTCGTGCGCCAGCCTGGGTTCGAGGCCACCATCCGGCAGTTGCACTGAGAGTAAGTGCTCACCCCGTCGTCGCAGGCCTATGCCGCGCCTTCGGCGGCCCGCTGGTATCCACCTCGGCAAATCGTGCCGGCATGCGCGAGGCGCGGGATTCCACCACAGTGCGTCGCCAGTTCGGCTCCGCGCTCGAAGCCATCGCCCCCGGGCGGATCGGCAAGTCGGAAAGACCTTCGGAAATCCGCGATCTGTTGACCGGGGTCGTCCTTCGCAAGGGCTGAGCCGGCTACAATGCCTGCCACTGCAATCCGCATAGCCGCAACAAATATCCGCGACGAAAAAGGTATTCGATCATGAGTGGAGTTGATAAAGACGCCGTCAAACGCTATCTGCTGGATCTTCAGGACCGCATCTGTGCGGGACTGGCTGCCGAAGATGGCGCGAAGAACTTCTTCGAGGATAGCTGGCAGCGTGAAGCTGGCGGCGGTGGACGCTCGCGGGTGCTGGCGGATGGCGATCTGATCGAAAAAGGCGGGGTGAACTTCTCCCACGTGTACGGCGCGCAAATGCCCGGTTCTGCCACCGCGCACCGGCCCGAGCTGGCTGGCCGCAGCTTCGAGGCGATGGGAGTTTCCCTGGTCATTCATCCCCACAACCCTTACGTGCCCACCAGCCATGCCAATGTGCGCTTCTTCATCGCTGAAGAAGAGGGCAAGGACCCGGTGTGGTGGTTCGGGGGCGGCTATGACCTCACGCCTTATTATGGCGATGAAGAAGACTGCCGACACTGGCACGCTACCGCGCGAGATGCGGTAAGCCTTTTCGGTGTCGACATTTATACGCGCTTCAGCGAGTGGTGTGACGATTACTTCTACCTGAAGCATCGTGGCGAGCCCCGCGGCGTCGGTGGGCTCTTCTTTGACGACTTCAACGAACTCGGCTTCGAACAAAGTTTTGCGCTGATGCGCGCGGTGGGCGACAGCTACCTCGAGGCCTACCTGCCGATTGTTCGCAAGCAGAAGAACAAGGACTATGGCGAGCGGGAAAAGACCTTTCAGCTCTACCGCCGCGGTCGCTACGTCGAGTTCAATCTTGTCTACGACCGAGGCACCTTGTTCGGCCTGCAGAGCGGTGGTCGCACCGAGTCCATATTGATGTCTTTGCCGCCAACCGTAAAATGGGGCTATAACTGGCAGCCGGAACCAGGCAGCCCGGAAGCGGAGCTGACTGAGAAGTACCTTTCACGGAAGGACTGGCTCGGCTGAATCGCAAATCGGGCGGGGCTGATAGACAGCTGCCGCCCCCAGCAAGAGCACGCCATGTTCGAGCCTCATGTCTATGCCGTATTCGGCAGCCCCATCACTCACTCCCGCTCGCCCGATATTCACCGCATGTTCGCGGAGCAGACCGGGCAGGATCTCATCTACACGCGGCAGGAAGTGAAGCCCGAAGAATTCCAGCAGGCCTGCCGGGAGTTCTTTGAGCTGGGCGGCAGCGGTCTGAACATCACCCTCCCTTTGAAGGAGCTCGCTTTTCGTTTTGCCGATCGCCTGACTGATCGGGCGCAGTCAGCCGGGGCAGTCAATACCCTGAAACTGGAAGAAGACGGCAGCATTCTCGGCGACAACACCGATGGCTGCGGACTGGTACGGGATCTTCTCGACAATCAGCGCTGGGCCCTGAAAGATCGGCGGATCCTTATCCTTGGTGCGGGCGGCGCGGTGCGCGGCGTGCTGGGACCCTTGCTGGCAGAGCAGCCCGAGGGCATCTGGATTGCCAACCGCACTGCGGAAAAAGCTCAGCTACTCGCCAAGGCATTCTCTCAGCGGGGGGCGGTCACGGGGTCCGGCTTTGACGCCCTGCCGGAGCAAGGCTTTCATCTGATTATCAACGGCACCTCCATGAGCCTGCAGGGCGAAGCGCCACCGATTACAGCGGCTCAGCTGATTTCGGAGACCGCTTGCTACGACATGGCCTACGGGCGGGAGCCCACAGCCTTTCTGCGCTGGGCCGAGGCTCAGGGGGTGAAGGCCCGCGCCGACGGCCTGGGGATGCTGGTGGAGCAGGCGGCGGAATCCTTCCGGTTGTGGCGCGGCGTGTCGCCTGAAACCGCGCCGGTCATCGAGGCATTGCGCAAGTCCTGAGTTGAGGCGCTTAGCGCTGAAGATAGCGGTCTTTCAATCGCACATAATGGTGAGAAGAATAGGGCAGGTGCTTCAGCTCCGAGTCTTTCAAGGGCCGCACCTGTTTGCAGGGACTGCCGAGATAGAGATAGCCGCTTTCCAGCACTTTACCCGGCGGCACCAGACTGCCGGCGCCGATGATCACGTCGTCCTCCACTATCGCGCCGTCCAGCACGATGGACCCGATCCCCACTAACACCCGATTGCCGATCCGGCAGCCATGCAGTGTCACCTTGTGGCCCACGGTGACATCGTCACCAATGATCAGCGGCCAGCCTTCCGGCAAGGCGTCGCTCTTATGACTCACGTGGCAAACGGTGCCGTCCTGGATACTGCTGCGTTCTCCGATGCGGATGTGATTGACGTCGCCGCGCAAGGCAGCGAAGGGCCAGATCGAAGAATCGCGACCGATGGTCACGTCGCCGATCACCACGGCGGCAGGGTCGACGTAAACACCTTCGTCCAGCTTGGGCTCTTGAGTGTCAAAGGCACGAATATTGTTCACAACTGTCTCGGTTTTTCAGAAAGGAAACTTGCAGGGTTCAACTTAATGGGCGGGAGTGTACCATAGCGCCCCCGGCACACCCGGACCGCAGCCCCGACCACGGACAACAAACGAGGAAGATGTACTGTGACTGACGCAAAGCAATCGCAACAGAGCAATCCCTTGTTGGAAGAAGGATCGAACGAGTTTTCGCTGCCGCCTTTCGACCGGATTGAACCGGAGCACGTGGTGCCGGCGGTGGAGGCGATCATCGGCGAGAACCGGGAAGCGTTGCGCGTGCAACTGAGTAATTTGCGAGAGCCCAACTACGACAACGTGGCGGCAGTGTTTGAGGCGAGGGAAGATCGACTCTCGCGCGCCTGGTCGCCGGTCGGTCATCTCAATGCGGTAATGAATTCGCCCGCCTTGCGTGAGGTATATACCCAGGCCTTGCAAAAGCTCACCGAGTACGGCACCGAAGTGGCGCAAAATGAAGCGCTGTTTCGCGCATATGACTCCCTTGCTGCCAGTCCCGAGTTTGCGCAGTTGAGTAGCGCACAGAAGAAAACCGTGACCAACGCCTTGCGCGACTTCCGTCTGGCCGGGGTTGATTTGCCCGAGGAGAAAAAGAAACGTTATGGTGAAATCAAAAAGCGTCTTTCCGAGCTCTCCACACAGTTTGCCAACAACGTGCTCGACGCGACTCAGAGCTGGTACAAGGAAGTGGGCAAAGAGCAATTGCAGGGGCTGCCCGATTCCGCCCTGGAAAACGCCAAGCAGGCCGCCGAATCGCGGGGCAAGAGCGGCTACGTCATCACGCTTGACGCACCGGCTTACATCGCGGTCATGACCTACGCAGATGATCGCGATCTGCGCGCCGAGGTCTATCGCGCTTTTACCACCCGAGCTTCCAATGAAGGTGTTGCGGTCGAAGGCAAGGATCCCAAAGCGTGGGACAACCAGCCGGTAATGGAAGAAACGCTTTCACTCCGCTATGAACTCGCGCAATTGCTTGGCTTTGCCAACTACGCCGAGCGGTCCCTGGCCACCAAGATGGCAGCCGATCCAGAGGAGGTAACGAATTTCCTCAACCAATTGGCGGCAACCGCTCGCCCGGCCGCCGAGCGGGAATTCGCGGAGCTCAAGCAATTTGCCGAGCAGGAATACGGGATGCGCGATCTCGCCGCCTGGGACGTGGCTTACTATTCCGAGAAGCGTCGACAGGCGGTGTTCGATCTTTCCGAAGAAGAGTTACGCCCTTACTTCCCGGCACCAAAGGTGGTGGCCGGCTTGTTCGATGTTGTACAGCGGCTGTTTCGGGTAGACATAAAGGAAGATTCCCAGGTAGTCACCTGGCACAAGGACGCAACGTTCTATCGGGTGGAGCGTGACGGCAAACAGATAGCGGGCTTTTACCTCGACCTTTACGCGCGCGACAACAAACGCGGCGGAGCCTGGATGGACGAATGTCGGGTGCGTCGCAAGATGGCTGGTGGACTCCAGCTGCCTGTGGCCTATCTAACCTGCAACTTTTCGCCACCCACGAGCTCGCGCCCGGCCTTGCTGACTCACTCAGACGTGACAACGTTGTTCCATGAATTCGGTCACGGCCTGCATCACATGCTGACACAGATCGACTGTCCCGCAGTGAGCGGTATCAATGGTGTCGCGTGGGACGCAGTGGAACTGCCCAGCCAGTTTCTCGAAAACTGGTGCTGGCAGGAGCAAGTGATCCCGCTGATCTCCGGACACTACCAGACCGGCGAGCCCTTGCCGAAGGAGCTGCTGGACAAATTGCTGCGGGCGAAGAATTATCAGTCGGCGATGCAGATGGTGCGTCAACTTGAGTTTTCCATTTTCGATTTTCGCCTGCATCGTGAATACGATCCCGAAAACCCCCGGGACATTCAGGATTTGCTCGACGAAGTCCGAGCCCAGGTAGCGGTTGTCACGCCTCCAGCTTTCAACAAATTTCAGAACAGCTTCTCGCATATCTTTGCTGGCGGCTATGCAGCTGGTTATTACAGCTACAAATGGGCCGAAGTTCTTTCCAGCGACGCGTTTTCGCTGTTTGAAGAGAAAGGAATATTCGACCGCGAGACGGCAGACAACTTTCTGCACAACATCCTCGAAAAAGGCGGCTCTGAGGAGGCCATGGATCTGTTTGTGAAATTCAGGGGGCGAGAGCCAAAAATCGACGCACTATTGCGGCACTCGGGTGTTGAAGAGCACGGAGAACAGGCCTATGAATGAGTCGGGCAAGAGCAAACGGCGTTTTATCGCCGGCGCGGTCTGTCCCCGCTGCAAGGAAATGGACACGATCGTGGTTTATCGGGAGGAGGGGGTCGATCACCGGGCATGCGTGAGCTGTGACTTCGTGGATCGGGCCAACTTCACGCCCGCGGAGCAGGAGCTGACAACACGGGTTCACCGTCCCGCCGAGCCGGCTGCTCCTGATCCCAATCTCCAGGTGGTAAGAATCCTGGACCCGAGCAAGAAGAAATAAGGCCGGGAGATCAGTGGATCGCCGAAGGCTGCGCTTCTTCCAGCAACAGTGCCATATCCGCACGGAATAGCAGGCTGATAGACAGGTCTTCGGCCAGGCAGGGCCAGCGGTTCAGCTCCGTCTGCCAGCCGCGCGCTTTGCGTTCGTGGACAAAGCGGTGAAAGGCCTCATTTTCCATCAGGGCTTCTTTGTTGATGTGCGATTCGGTGCTGTAAAGCACCACGAAATCGAGATCGTTGGCAAAGGGCTCTCCGATCAGCTGGTGCACCACAAGATTCGCTCGCGTCATATCCATGGGCGCCAGCGGAATACCGCAGCGCGCCACAACCCTATCGTTCACTTCTTCTATGAGTCGGTGGGCCAGATAGGCCTCATGGAGCAGCGAATCCACCCCGGGTCGGCTTGCCACCATGGCTGGTGGATGCAGAAAGAAATCCTCGGCCTGGAGGAGAAAAATCGACGCGTAATCATAGATCCCCGCTTCCCGAGTGAGGCCCCGCAGCGCGTCGATGAAGTTGGGTACGTGCTCTATGTAGCGAAAAATAAAATCAGCCAATACCGCCTCTCCATTCCGGGCGGGTAGCTGAATGGCTCCATGCAAACGGGGAATACTCTCTCTCACCAGATTGCGCAGTCGGGCCAGCTGCCCGCTTTCCGCCCGGATGTGCCGGATGATCTCTCTGATCCTGTTCGTTCTCACAAAGCTCTTTCTTGACCGTTAGTCAGGGGGAATTCTAGTAAAATGAACCATTTCTCGTGCTTTTGGCTGGTTTCCCAGCCGCTTCTCATTAAAAGTAAACTAAAGCTCTGCAAAAACAAGTGCCACTCGGGTGAGCTCACTCAGAAGTGAGACTCCGCCGACCAGAGGCGAACTGTCCGGATCAGGCGACCGACCGGGAAGCCTTCACTCATAAGAGTTGGTTATTTCTACTATTTCCTCCCCTCTGAACTGCTGAAATTTTTTTCGAACTCTGTAAAATGTGCGCCCGAGTCGACTTGGATCAATGTCACGGTAGTTAGTGGAGACTCCAGCCCCAGCCCCGACGAGATCCGGCATGCGCCAGATCAAGCAAAGAGGCTTTAACGCGGTGCAGAGCCTTCCAAGACCTTGACTTGCATAGGGTTGTATGGCCCTCTATGCGCGCTTTGCAGACCGCTCCTCCCTTCCGGGTGGCCCCACAGCAAGAAACTTCGACGGGTAATGGACGTTTTTTGCACTTCCGCAGACAGGCGGGGTGTTGTCTCCGCATGTGCAGAATGCGGGCGGGGACGGTTCGCGGCCAAGCGCTCTCGCCAACGAGTGAAAGCAAGCGAAAGCCAGAACAGCAAAAAAAGTAACGATAGAAGTAGATGCCTCGGGCTCTCTGCTGACATCAGTACATCAGTTTTTATTTAGCAATACGGAGACAACGGGCGATGTTGAGAAGAGCAAAACCGCTTTTCCACAAACTGCTTGGTTCCGCGATCTTGATGGGCATGCTCGGCCATCAGGCGGTAGCGGACGAGGTGGAGCGTTGGCAGGTGAACATGACTCCTGGGGTGACACCCGTCAGCCAGGAGATTTACGGCCTGCACATGCTGATTTTCTGGATCTGCGTGGCAATCAGCGTAATCGTATTCGGCGCTCTTGCGTACACCATCTACGCACACCGCCGTTCCAAGAACCGCGAGCCGTCCACTTTCCATGAGCATTTGGGACTGGAAATCTTTTGGACCGCGATTCCCTTCCTCATCCTTGTGGTAATGGCCATCCCAGCCACCCGCTCCCTGATTCACATGTACGATACCGATACCGAGGTAGATCTCGATGTGGTCGTGACCGGATATCAGTGGAAGTGGCAGTACGAGTACCTCGGAAAGGAAGTCAGCTTCTTCTCCAACCTGCACGAAGACAGTAATGCCGCCCGTCAGCTGGGTTCAGGTGTCGACGTCAACACTATTCCGAACTACCTCCTCGAAGTGGACCGTCCCCTGGTTGTGCCCGTGAAGCAGAAAATCCGCTTCCTGGTGACTGCCAACGACGTGATTCACGCGTGGTGGGTGCCTGCGCTGGGTATCAAGCGCGACGCGATTCCGGGCTTCGTCCGCGAGAGCTGGGCCTACATTGAAGAGCCGGGCATTTATCGCGGTGTCTGTGCCGAGCTTTGCGGCCGCGATCACGGTTTCATGCCCATCGTCGTTCAGGCGGTAGAGCAGGCAGAATTCAACGAGTGGATCGCTCAGGAGCAAGCCGCTGCCGCCGAACTGCGCGAACTGGCCGCTCAGACTTTCACGTTTGAAGACCTCTATGAGCGCGGCGAAGGCGTTTACAACCGTTCCTGTGCAGCGTGCCACGGCGCTCAGGGTCAGGGCGTACCGGGAGCCTTCCCGGCGATTGCCGGCAGTGCGGTTGCTACCGGCCCGCTCGAAGCGCATCTGGATGTGGTACTCAATGGTGTTCCCGGGACTGCAATGCAGGCCTTCGGTGCCCAGCTGTCTCCGGTGGACATCGCCGCCGTGGTGACCTTCCAGCGTAACGCGTTCGGCAACAACATGGGCGACCAGGTCCAGCCTGTGGACGTCGTTCAGCAGCAGAATCAATAGGAGGTAAACAATGGCACACGGTCCTGCTAAAGGCATCAGTCGGTGGTTGTTTACTACCAACCACAAAGACATCGGAACCATGTACATGTGGTTCAGCTTTGCGATGTTCCTGCTGGGCGGCGCTTTCGCGATGGTCATCCGCGCGGAATTGTTCCAGCCCGGCATGCAACTCGTAGAGCCGGAATTTTTCAACCAGATGACCACCATGCACGGCCTCGTGATGGTGTTCGGTGCGATCATGCCCGCATTCGTGGGTCTGGCGAACTGGATGATCCCGTTGATGATCGGTGCGCCCGATATGGCGCTGCCGCGCATGAACAACTGGAGCTTCTGGATTCTGCCATTCGCCTTCCTGATGTTGGCATCAACCTTCTTTATGGAAGGCGGTGCGCCTAACTTCGGGTGGACGTTTTACGCTCCATTGTCGACCACCTATGCTCCACCCTCGGTGACATTCTTTATTTTCGCCGTGCATATCATGGGTGCATCGTCCATCATGGGCTCCATCAACATCATCGCCACGGTGCTTAACATGCGCGCGCCTGGCATGACCTTGATGAAAATGCCGCTGTTCGTCTGGACCTGGCTGATCACCGCCTTCCTGCTGGTTGCGGTTATGCCGGTACTGGCCGGTGCGGTGACCATGATGCTGATGGATATCCACTTCGGCACATCGTTCTTTGACGCTGCTGGTGGTGGTGATCCGGTACTGTTCCAGCACGTATTCTGGTTCTTCGGCCATCCCGAGGTATACATCATCATTCTGCCTGGTTTTGGTGTGGTTTCTCAGGTGATTCCGGCCTTCTCGCGTAAGCCCTTGTTCGGTTACTCCTCAATGGTTTACGCAACCGCCAGTATCGCCTTCCTGAGCTTCATCGTATGGGCTCACCACATGTTCACCGTGGGCATGCCGCTGGCTGGTGAGCTGTACTTCATGTACGCCACCATGCTGATTGCGGTACCCACCGGTGTGAAGGTGTTCAACTGGATTACCACCATGTGGCGTGGTTCCATGACCTTCGAGACGCCCATGCTGTTTGCGATCGCCTTCGTGATCCTGTTCACCATGGGTGGTTTCACCGGTCTGATGCTGGGTATCGCTCCCTCCGACATCCAGTACCACGACAGCTACTTCGTAGTGGCTCACTTCCACTACACCATGGTGGCCGGTGCGATCTTCAGTCTCACCGCGGGCATCTACTACTGGTTGCCCAAATGGACCGGCAAGATGTACAACGAGACGCTGGGCAAGACGCAGTTCTGGATTGCCTTCATCGGCTTCAACCTGACCTTCTTCCCGCAGCACTTCGTTGGTCTGGCGGGCATGCAGCGACGGGTTCCCGACTACGCACTGCAGTTCGCCGACTTCAACATGCTGTCCAGCATCGGTGCATTCATGTTCGGTATGTCCCAGTTGATGCTGCTGTTCAATGTCATCAACACGATTCTTGCTGGCAAGCGAGCTGAGAAGGACAAGGTTTGGGACGGTGCAGAAGGTCTGGAATGGACCGTGCCGTCACCGGCTCCTTACCACACCTTCAGCACGCCCCCGCAGGTGAAGTAAGAGTAAGTAAAGTAAGCCCAGCTCCGGTGCCGCTTCCTTAGGGAGGTGGCACCAGGCTGCTTCCGCCAGAGAGGTAAAGGCGATGGCAGAGACAGAATCAAACAGCAGTGTTGCCAAGACAGCGGCTAAGCTGGTGGTCCTCGCAGTTGCGATGTTCGCCTTTGCTGTTTACGTGATGCCGCCACTCTACTACGTCTTCTGCGATATCCTGGGCATCGATCCCCGGGGCTCGCTGGTCGCCGTGGATGAGAATTCGGAGATGGAAGTTGATACCAGCCGAACGATTCGAATCACTTTCATGGCCACCAACAACGAGCGAATGCCGTGGGAATTTCGGCCCAATGATGCGGTAATCGAAGTTCATCCGGGAGAAGTTGCCTACACGAGCTATTTCGCCAAGAACACCACCGACAAGCACATGGTATCTCGGACTGTTCCAAGCTTCGTACCCAGCTCGTCGGCCGAACATTTTAAGAAGGTGCAGTGTTTCTGTTTCGAGAGCCAGCCACTCGCTCCGGGCGAAAGTGCGGATATGGGGCTGCAGTTCTATGTTGATCCGAACCTGCCCAAGAGCATTACCAATATTACCGCTTCCTATACTATTTTCGATATCACGGAAGTGGCGAACGAACAAAAGATGACTCAGCGCTAGCCTGACGATTACAGCATTAAATCTGACTACAGTGGGCATACCACTGATTGCTAAAGTGGAGAAAGTACATAATGGCGACTCAAGGCAGCTATTACGTTCCTGAGCAGAGCAAACTACCGCTGTTTGCCAGCTTGGGCATGTTCCTCACCGTATTCGGGGCCGCGGGATGGATCAATGGCAGCGAATCGGGAATGACCGTTTTCTTTGCCGGCGCGCTGGTGCTTGCGTCGGTCATGTGGACCTGGTTCAGTACGGTCATCAAGGAAAACCTTGCCGGGCTCAACAACGACCAGCTGAAGCGTTCTTACGTCTGGGGCATGGGCTGGTTCATTTTCTCCGAAGTCATGTTCTTCGCGGCTTTCTTTGGCGCTCTGTTCTATCTGCGACAGTTCGCCGTGCCCTGGTTGGCCGGCGAGGGTCACAGCGCTATGACCAACGAGTTGCTGTGGAAAGGCTTCGAAAACGAATGGCCACTGCTGACTACGCCGGAACAGGTGCGCGAAGGCGAAGCTGCAGCTCGCTTCATCGGCGCTCATGAACCGATGGGCTGGGCAGGGCTTCCGCTGATCAACACCATCATTCTGCTGACATCCAGCTTCACCGTGCACTTCGCGCATACTGCGCTGAAGAATGCCAACCGCAAGATGTTCAACATCTGGTTGGGGGCCACTGTTGCATTGGGCATCGCGTTCTTGATTCTGCAGGTGGAAGAATATGTTCACGCCTACGAGGAACTGGGACTGACACTGAATGCGGGTGTTTACGGAACGACCTTCTTCATGCTGACTGGCTTCCACGGTGCGCACGTAACGCTGGGTACCTTTATGCTGCTGGTAATGTGGCTGCGTGGCCTGAAAGGCCATTTCAAGCACGATGATGCATTCGGCTTCGAAGCGGCGAGCTGGTACTGGCACTTCGTGGATGTTGTCTGGGTGGGTCTGTTTATCTTCGTCTATATCCTCGGATCATAGCGACTCGCTGCAGCATCGAAAAACAATAAAAAAGCAGGCTTCGGCCTGCTTTTTTATCTTAGCGAGAAAAATGAAGACTTTGAGTTAATCAGTACTGGCCCGCCCAAGGCGCCGTGTTGGACAGAATGCCAGAATAGTATCCATACCAAATACAGAGCAGGAGCAAAGCGGCAAGCGTGATCCGGACTCCAAGTGCGTAGAGGGTTCGCTTGGATGACGAGCCCATGTCCTTCAGCAGAAAGACCAGACCACTACTGAGACTGGCCACGATCGCTAGAAACAACAGGACGATGATGATTTTCAGCCACATACTGAGTATCCGCTGTCGGTGCCTAACAGGCTGTGAATCGAAGGGCCATTCTAGCTCAGTGGTCTGTCGGAAACGACTGCGAGGATAAACTGAACGATGCGGCTTGCGCTCAGTCTTAACATCAAAGTCACCATCCTTGCTGTCCTGGTGCTGCCGGTTCTCCTCGCGCTTGGTAACTGGCAATTACAGCGAGCCGATGACAAGAGAGCGATTCAGGCAAGTTTTCTCGCCCGCCAACAGCAAGAGCCGGTCCCCATCGATGCAGTCGAGGCCGAACACGATCTGGCTTTTACGCCGATCAAGCTCACCGGGCAATTCGACCGTCAGCGGTATTTTCTTCTCGACAACCGGGTGCGGGCCGGACAGGTCGGGTATGAAGTATTGATGCCGTTCCGCACTGAGGAAGAAATTTGGGTGCTGGTGAATCGGGGCTGGATAAAGGGTCAGCCGGATAGACGCGCGCTGCCCGAGGTGCCGGTTCCCGACGGTCCGGTTACGACAACCGGCTCCGTTTATGTGCCGCTAGGGGACCCTTTCCTGCTGGCGGAGCAGGATTTCACCGATGCGAGCTGGCCGCTTGTCGCACAGGCGGTCGAGATGGACAAGTTCGCCGACGCACTGAGCCGTGAGATTTTCCCGTATGTGATTCGCCTGGACGAAAATGCGCCTGGCGCATTGCAAATCAGCTGGGAGCCGATTAACGTGCAGCCCGAAAAACATCTGGGCTACGCTGTACAGTGGTTTGCCATGGCAATAGCCCTGGTGATCTGGTTTGTCTTCGCCAACACCAATTTGGCTCAGGTACTGAGGGCCGTTGCCCGGCGGCGATAAAGAACGATTGTCAAATTGAGAGATACTGGTAAGAACGTGACCGAGCAAACTGTCTCCAGAGCCAAGAACGCCAGGCCCTTGCTGATCATCATCGCGATCGCAATACTGGCCACGATAGTACCTTACATCATGTACTACACCGGATTCGGCATCCCTGAGGCGACTACCAACGAGGGCATACTGGTCAGGGATCCGGTGGTGATGACCGAATTCGAGTTCCAAACCGAAGGCGGCAGCCCCTGGGCGCTGGCCGAGCAGGAGCCCAAGTTCCGACTGATGATCCCGGTGGCTGGAGCATGCGACGACGCTTGTCGTGAAACCCTATACATCACCCGGCAGGTCCGGACGCGGCTGGCGGGGGACCGTGAACAACTGGAGCGGGTATTCGTGCAGCTCGGAGAGGGCGAGAGAGCAGATTTCAAGCAATATCTCTCCGAAGAACATCCGGACCTAATTTACTTGCGGGGCGACGCGGAACAATGGCGCGAGGCTTTCGATGCCCGCCCGGAACTTCCGGCGAATTTCGATGGAGAGGCTTACTACGTACTCCATCGTTACGGCGCGCTTGGATTGGCCTATGGCCCGCAACATAGCGGAAACCAGTTGCTGGACGACCTGGAATTTCTGATCAAAACCTCGAACTAAGCGCCATTCCGACGGGCAAAGATATTTATGAGCAAGCAAGAGTTAGCAATGGAAGAAGGCATCCAAGCCAGCTGGCGAGACTACCTGGAAATGTGCAAGCCCACGGTAGTGGCGCTGATGATTCTCACCTCGGTGATCGGGATGCTGTTGGCGGTTCCCGGGATGGTGCCGCTGGATGTCCTCATTCTGGGTAACATCGGTATCGCGCTCTGCGCTGGCTCGGCGGCAACAGTAAACCATTTGGTCGACCGCCATGTGGACCAGCAAATGGCACGCACCCACAACCGGCCCTTGGCAAAGGGGCGCGTCGAGCCGATGCAGGCCGCAATATTTGCGCTGGCGACCGGGTTGCTCGGCATGGCAGTTCTGCTGGTCTTCATCAACCCGCTTACCGCCTGGCTGACCTTGGCTTCTCTGGTGGGCTACGCCTTCATTTACACCATGTTCCTGAAACGGGCGACGCCTCAAAATATCGTGATCGGCGGTCTCGCCGGCGCGGCGCCGCCCTTGCTTGGCTGGACTGCGGTAGCCGGTGAAATCAGTGGTCACGCCTTGCTGCTGGTCCTGATCATTTTCGCCTGGACACCGCCTCACTTCTGGGCACTGGCGGTACATCGGAAAAATGAGTACGCCAAGGCCGACATACCGATGCTGCCGGTTACTCACGGCATCCGCTACACCAAGGTGCATATCTTTCTGTACACCATGATCATGTTCGCGGTCACTTTGCTGCCGTATGCCACCGGTATGTTGAACTGGCTCTATCTTCTGGGCGCTGTGGTTCTGGGAATCGGCTTCATCTACTGGTCGTTGGTGATGCTGCTGACAGAGCGGCGCAGCGCTGGCATGGATACTTTCAAGTATTCCATCGTCTACCTGATGGCCCTATTCGTCATCATGTTACTCGACCATTATCTGCTGCCGATTCAGGGCCAGGCCCTGGCACTGTCCGCATCATAGCTGACCGTATTAGCCCGTCTGATTTTTCGAAGAAGTAAGTCCATGGACAACACGCAACGCGGTATTCTGAAAACCGTTCTCATCGTACTGGGGCTGATAGCCCTTGTGCTCACCGCCTTCGTCTACACCATGACCCAGCCGCGGATCATGTCGGTGAAGGAGCTGGTCAACAACGGCGCCATCACCTTCGAAGAGCCCAAGCCGATCGAGGGCTTCCAACTGGTGGCGCATACGGGCGAGGCTTTCACCCGCGAAGACCTGACTGGCCAGTGGACATTGCTGTTTTTCGGTTTCTCCCACTGCGATGGCTTCTGTCCGGCCACGCTGGCCTTGCTGGATTCACTGTACGGGCAGCTGGAGCCGAAGATCCGAGAGCAAACTCAGGTGGTGATGGTTTCTGTGGATCCCGCACGGGACACGCCGCAAGTGCTGGCGGAATATGTTCCGCGCTTCAATCCCGAATTCGTCGGGGTGACTGGCGACTTCCTGCCAATCAAGCTGTTCTCAAACCAACTCCACATCGGCTTCCAGAAGAGCACCGCCGAGGGCAGTGCTCACGGGGACCACTACCAGGTGGATCATGGAGAGCAGATCGTACTGATCAACCCCGAGGGCAAATACCACGGCTTCTTCAAGCCACCCTTCACGCTGGCGCGCCTGAAAACCACCTACCAGTCCATCGTCCTGAGTAACTAGCGTCACCCCTGAGCTGATCGCGTTGTTCAGTGCTGCGGTTTTGCCAGCGAGAGCAGGAATAGCGCGCTGGCACACAAAACCACCGACGGTCCCGCCGGTGTATCCCAGTAGAACGAAACCGCGAGGCCGCCAATCACCGCGATGCTCGCCAGCAGCGCGGCAAACGCGGCCATTTGTTCCGGGCTGCGAGCCAGACGCCGGCTGGCCGCCGCAGGGATTATCATCAGGGCGGTGATAAGCAGTACTCCCACGGCTTTCATGGCGATAGCAATCACCAGCGCCATGATCAGCATCAGCATTGTCCTTACCAGAGCCACATTGACGCCTTCCACTTGAGCCAGCTCTTCGTGAACAGTCATCGCAAGCAATCGGCGCCAGAAGATACCGAGCAGCACCAGTACCGTGGCACTAACAGCAAAGATGGTCAGCACGTCGCGGGTCGAGACTGCCAGCAAATCCCCAAACAGATAACTGTATAGATCAACGGTGTTGTCGCTAAGCAGGGAGACGGCCACTAATCCGAGCGCCAGACTCGAGTGCGCCAGAATGCCGAGTAAGGTGTCAGTGGCGAGTGTCTGATTGTTCTGCAGCATGACGAAGAAAATCGCCAGGCCGGCGCATACCACTACCACTGCCATATTGATGCTGACTGCCAGGGCCAGCCCAAGTGCCACGCCCAGCAGTGCGGAGTGGGCGAGGGTATCACCCAGATAGGCCATTCTTCGCCAGACCACGAAGGAGCCGAGCGGCCCAGCCACTGCCGCCACACCGAGACCAGCGAGAACCGCGTTCAGGAGAAATTCCGGGATTATCATCGCTGGCAATCCGTCGAGTCACCGTGATCATGGCTGTGATCATGCTGGTGAGTGTATATGGCAACATCTGGCGTCTGCTCGCCAAACAATTGCAGATAGGCGGGATTGCTGCTGACGCTTTCCGGGCTCCCTTCGCAACACACGTGCTGATTCAGGCAAACCACCCGGTCCGTGGAAGCCATCACCAGATGCAGATCGTGCGACACCATCAGCACTCCACAGCCGGTTTCGCCCTTGATCTGCTGGATCAATCTGTAAAGCGCCGCCTGGCCGGACACATCGACGCCCTGAACGGGTTCGTCCAGCACCAGCAACTGAGGATCGCGATAAAGCGCACGCGCCAATAACACCCGCTGCAGCTCGCCGCCGGAAAGAGACTGCACGGCCTGCTGGCGCAATCGCGCCGTGCCGGTCAGCTCAAGGCAGTGCTGCAGACGACCCTTGTCTTTGCCAAGCAGAGAAAGAAAACGCTCCACGGTCAGCGGTAAGCTCGGGTCAATGGCGATGCGCTGAGGCATGTAGCCGATGCGCAGCCGCTCGCTGCGGCGCACCTTACCCCGGTCGGGCTTGATCAGACCGAGAATCACCCGGATGAGGGTGGACTTGCCAGCGCCATTCGGACCGATCAAAGTGACCACCTCGTTGGCCGCCACTGACAGGCTGGCATCCGCAAGCAAATCACGGCCACTGCGCCGCAGGTAGATGTGCTCGGCGCTGACGAGTAGCTGAGTCATCGAGACAGGTCCCTGCACGCCGGGCAGAGCCCGACGATTTCCACTGACCGCTGTTCCGCAGAAAAACCGGCCATCGAAGCGGTACTGGCCAACGCCGAATCAAGCTGCGCGCTTCCGCACTCCACCGCCACACCGCAGTGCTTGCAAATCAGAAACTGACTCTGATGTTCGCCGCCCGGTGTCGAGCAGCCGACGAAAGCGTTGAGCGAGTGGATCTTGTGAATCAGCGCCTGTTCGCAGAGAAAGTCCAGCGCGCGGTAAACAGTGGGTGGCGCAATTGGCCGGCTGGTCGCTTCGGCCAGCATGTTCATCAGCGGATAGGCACCCAGAGGTTTGTGGCTTTGCCAGATAAGCCGGAGAACCTGTTCGCGCTGCCGCGTCAGGCGAGCGCCCCGGCGTGCGCACACAGACCGAGCGCTGGCAATCGCGACATCGATACAGTGCTGGTGATCGTGATTGTGGCAGGCGCGCAGATCCATAGGGGGGCGAAATCAAGAAAAATGTTATGTTATTCTATAACACCTTACTCGAGGATTCACCCCATGGCGGCAGCATATCTTCTGCGCATGTTCGCGCTGCTTCTCTGTACGCTTTCACCGATGGCCCTTGCGCAGTCGGCGGCGGAGCAAGCGAAGGGAGCCGCCGACGGGCAGACAATCCGGGTAGTGGCGAGCATCCGCCCTCTCGCCCTGATCGCCAATGATCTGCTCGGCCCTCTCGCTAAAATCGAGGTCCTGGTGCCCGGCGGAGCTTCGCCTCATGACTACTCCCTGAGAGTCTCCGACGTTCAGCGGCTGCGTGCCGCAGATCTGGCGGTATGGATGGGGCCGGAGATGGAGCGCTTCCTGGAAAAACCACTGGCCGGTCTGCCGCGGCAGACTGTGCTCCCGCTGGCCAACCGCCTTGAAAACAGCGAATCCGGGGATCACGATCATGACCTCCACCAGTGGCTCGATCCGCGGCTGGCAAAGATCATGGCCAAGACTATGGCCGGGCGCTTGCAGGCCCTCTATCCGGCCCTGAGCGAGTCAATAGAGCAACGGCTACAGGAGCAGCTTCTCAGCTACGACCGCCTCTATAAGGATGCCCACCAGCAGCTCGCTCCAGTTCGGGAGGTGGGCTTTGTTGTCGAGCATCGCGGTTATGACCTGTTCGTCGAGGCATTCGAATTGAGGCAGCTCGGCTGGATTTCAGCCACCCCCGAGCAGCCACCTGGTGCGCGCCATCTGTACGAGCTGGAGAAGCGGCTGCGCAATGCAGGCGCACGTTGTTTGTTCGTGGAGTACTCCCATCAATCGGACGGCGCCCGCAATCTGGCGAGACAGCTGGAACTCCGGGCCCAACCGCTGGACATATTGGGTCATAATGCGCAGAGCTATGGGCAGCTGATACGTCAGCTCACGGGGGATGTGAAGGACTGTCTTGCGCAGCCTGCTCCTTAGCAGGCCTGCGGTTGGGGATGTTCTCCCTGATGCGCCCGAACGCCTCTCGCCTGCAGCGAAATCCGCTGTCGCTCGTCGAGTTCCGAGGTAAAGGCAGCGAAATAGGTTTTGATCACTTTATGGTTGGAGCTGGCGCAGCAGCGCAGCAGTTCGAGCATCGCGGATTCGTCTGACAACCTGTGGCGAATGCCGGTGATATTTCGGACCTGGCTGGCGAGCTGCTGGAGTCGATAAACGCCCGACTGCGAAAAGATGATCTTGTCCATTGTTGTTCTCCTTGTTCTTGCAGGCCGATGGATCTTGCGGACCGACACAACTCTCTCGGGAAGTTCGCTGGTCCTGAACCAGCAAATGCTCAGCCTCGAGATTCGCGCAAAAAAGTGTATCTCAGGCACCGGCAATGGAAGAGCTTGGCTTAGCTTTTGTTACTAAAGTGTGAATACTGTCGATGAAATCGACTGCCCGGTCTCACATTCCCGACGCCATCCGCCACATCCATCGAAGGTGCCACGGCATTTTTCCGTGCGAGTGAGCGCTTACGATCGTTCATCCGGATGTCAGGGTTGATATCCTAAGTGCCAATGGCGGCCGGCATTAGCTGCAAAATGTTTACTCAAGAAAAGCGAATATGAATTCAAAAACAGCTCCTTTGGTCCTTGTGGACGGCTCCTCCTACCTGTACCGCGCCTACCATGCCATGCTCAGGCAGAATCTGCGGACTCACGATGGCCGGCCTACCGGCGCGATCCTGGTTGTGACCAATATGATGCGTCGCCTGCAAAAGGATTACCCCGATAGCCAGATCGCGGTGGTATTTGATGCCAAAGGCAAAACCTTCCGCGATGAAATCTATGCGGAGTACAAGTCGCACCGGCCGCCGATGCCCGATGATCTGCGCAGCCAGGTGCAGGCGGTTCATGACTTTGTGTGCGCCATGGGTCTGCCCCTGCTGATGATCGAGGGGGTTGAGGCCGATGACGTGATCGGCACTCTCGCCTGCGAGGCCACTCGCCAAGGTCATTACATCGTCGTATCCACCGGCGACAAAGATATGGCTCAGTTGGTAAGTCCTCACGTCACGTTAGTGAACACTATGACGGACACCCTGCTGGACCGGGAAGGGGTGATCAACAAGTTCGGCATCCCGCCGGAGCGGATCATCGACTATCTGGCGCTGCTCGGTGACAAGTCCGACAACATTCCCGGCGTCCCCGGGGTGGGGGAAAAAACGGCTCAGGCGTTGATCCAGTCGCTCGGAGGGCTGGACGACATTTACGCCAACCTGGATGCCGTGGCGGATTTGCCGATTCGCGGCGCCAAGTCCCTGCCGAAGAAGCTGGAGGAATACAAGGAGCAGGCCTACCTCTCCCACCAGTTGGCGACCATCAAGACCGACGTCCCGCTGGATATGGGTCCGGCTGACCTGCTGACGATTCCCGCCGATCGCCAAAAGCTGTTGGAGCTCTGCGGCATCTACGAATTGAAACACTGGCTGTCGGAGCTTGGCTCTGAGCAGCAAGGATTCGAGGGGGAAGGCCAAAGCCCGGCTTCTGGCGCGGAGGTCGCGAAGGCGGACTACGAAGTCATCTTGGAACAGGCCCATCTGGACCAATGGCTGGAGCGGCTCGAGAAAGCCGAAGTCTTCGCCTTCGACACCGAAACCACCAGTCTGAACTACATGGAAGCGCGCATCGTGGGACTCTCCTTTGCGCTGGAGCCGGGCCGCGCCGCCTATGTGCCCCTGGCGCACGACTATGAGGGAGCGCCTGTACAGCTATCCCGCGAGGCTGTGCTCGAGCGATTCAAGCCTCTGCTGGAGAACCCGAACAAGGCAAAGCTGGGCCAGAACCTCAAGTACGACAAGAACGTTCTTGCCAACCACGGCATTGATCTGCAGGGCGTTGTCTTCGACACCATGCTGGAATCCTACGTGGTGAACTCAGTGGCCAGTCGCCACGATATGGACAGCCTCGCCAGTCGCTATCTGAACTACACCACCGTGCGTTTCGAAGACATCGCCGGCAAGGGCGCCAAGCAGCTGACCTTTAACGCCATCCAACTGGAAGAAGCGGCTCATTACGCCGCAGAAGACGCCGATATTGCGCTTCGGCTGCACGAGACACTCTGGCCCAAGCTGGAGTCGACCCCGCCGCTGCGCCGTGTCTTCGAGGATTTGGAAGTGCCGCTGGTGCCGGTGCTATCCCGCATCGAACGGCGAGGGGCGCTGATCGATCGCGAGGCCTTGGGAGCCCAAAGCCGGGAGATCGGCGACAAGCTCAAGCAGATCGAGGAAGAAGCCTGCGATCTGGCAGGCGAAGTGTTCAACCTCAGTTCGCCCAAGCAGCTCTGCGCAATCCTGTTCGAGAAATTGCAGCTGCCCGTTCTCAAGAAGACCCCTAAAGGAGCCCCCTCCACCGCGGAAGAGGTGCTCCAGGAGCTGGCTCTGGATTATCCGCTGCCGAAGTTGATCATGGATCACCGCGGGCTTTTCAAGCTGAAGTCCACGTATACGGACAAGCTGCCGCAGATGGTCAATGCTGGAACAGGACGCCTGCACACCTCCTACCATCAGGCGGTAACCGCAACCGGGCGTCTGTCGTCCTCTGATCCGAACTTGCAGAACATCCCGATCCGCACCGAGGAGGGCCGGCGAATCCGCCAGGCCTTTATCGCCGCACCGGGCCACCAGATTGTCGCCGCGGACTATTCGCAGATCGAATTGCGGATCATGGCTCATCTGTCCGGTGACGAGGGTCTGCTGCGCGCCTTTGCCGAAGGCCTGGATATCCACCAGGCGACGGCGGCAGAGGTCTTTGGTGTCAGTCTCGAAGACGTCAGTCATGAGCAGCGCCGCAGCGCCAAAGCCATCAATTTCGGGCTGATCTACGGCATGTCTTCGTTCGGCCTGGCCAGGCAATTGCGGATTGGTCGCAAGGAGGCGCAGCAGTACATTGATCTGTACTTCGAACGTTACCCGGGCGTACGTCGCTATATGGACAATACGCGCCAACTGGCGCGGGATCAGGGCTACGTGGAAACCATTATGGGGCGTCGGCTCTACCTGCCGGAGATCAACGATCGGAACGGTATGCGCCGCCAGGCCGCGGAGCGAACCGCCATCAACGCGCCGATGCAAGGCAGTGCCGCCGACATCATCAAGCGGGCGATGATCGAGGTGGATCGGTGGATCACGGACGAGCGGATTCCAGCTGCAGTGATCCTGCAGGTCCATGATGAATTGGTGCTCGAGGTGAAATCGGAGGCCGTCGAACAGGTGACTGGAACACTGCGCAAGCTGATGTCGGAGGCCGCCGAGCTGCAGGTGCCCTTGGTTGTGGAAGCGGGTCGTGGCGCCAACTGGGATCAGGCGCACTGAGGCCCTCAGAATGGTGTCTTTCCGCGTGAAGTCGATCGGAAGTGTGACGAAGGCCACGCAATTTTGTGGCCAGATGAGAACTTTAATTGGCTGAGCTAGTCCTAGGAGTTACCAATTCGATTGGTGTCTTACTCTCCTATTTACTGGCTTGTAGTAAGCCGAGCCTTGCTTTTACTCGATAGCAAAGCAGCCCTAACCAAATTTGGTTAGGGCTTTTTTTTACCTGTGCTGAATGGAATTTTTTATGTCGCACAGAGAATGACTCGGAACATTCCTTGTGCAGTCCAGTCTTATGAACGACTGAAGCATATGCCCAATGTGTTTCAGTGAGACTTCCAGTGCTCGGCCCCAAGAGTGCTGGTATTTGAACCCGGCGGTTGCCCCAAGCTGTCGGGTTTTTTTTGTCTTGCGTCTGACGCGCTGATTTTGATGCCAGCTGACTCTTGAGCCAGAGTATAGTTGAAATTCGCGCCGCGAGGGCTCTGATTTAACCCTCCGGCTGTTCCGCCGATGCGACTTCTTCAGAGTCCCGTAGCCAGCCTTCCAGAACTACCACGAACTCCGCCAGCCCTTCCTTTTTCAATGAAGAGAAGGTCTGCACGCTGACAAGATCATCCACCTCCGCTTCGCGCATATGTTGCCGCACCTGCAGCAGCGTGTTCTTGCGTTGCCCGCTTTTCAATTTGTCGGCTTTGGTGAGCAGGATATGGACGGGCATTTCTGCCTGCACGGCCCAGTTCAGCAGATTGGTGTCGTATTCCTGCAGCGGATGCCGGATATCCATCAGCAATACCAGGCCGCGCAGGCTTTCCCGCTTCTCCAGATACTCCGAAAGATGCCGCTGCCAGCGCTGCTTGGTTTCGAGCGGCACCTTGGCGTAGCCGTAGCCGGGCAGGTCCACAAGGCGCCGCTCCTCGCCCAGCTCGAAAAAATTGATCAGCTGAGTCCGGCCCGGCGTCTTACTGGTCCGTGCGAGCTTGCTGTTGCCGGTCAAGGCGTTGATGGCGCTCGACTTGCCGGCGTTGGAGCGGCCGGCGAAGGCCACCTCGGCGCCCTCATCCGGCGGACATTGGGCGAGACTCGGCGCACTCTGACTGAACTCGGCGCGACGGAAATCGATGGTTTTCTGCACGGCTGTCTCCCGGCTCTCTTCAGGCAGTCCATGGGGCCGGCCATTCTATGCGGAAAAAGGGCTGAGAGGGTGACCAATCGCCATTCCGGGCGGCGCAGAGATTAGTATATTCGGGTGGTTAGTATATAATGTGCCGCCTTTGCGACCGTCCCCCTCCCCGCAGGGTGGAAATTGCGGTCCGCAGAATCGTCTTACCCTATGTTCACGACGGATTACACGATGAAGAATTTCACCAAACCTGCGGCTATTCTCCTGGGAGTATTTGCGTTGGCGCAGGGCGCTCAGGCCCAGTTCCAGGGAAATGCTGAAGCTGGCGCGGAGAAAACAGCCGTCTGTTCGGCCTGTCACGGTCAGGATGGCAATAGCGGCGTTCCCACCTACCCGAAGCTGGCGGGCCTGGGAGAGCAGTATCTTTACAAGCAGCTGGGAGAAATCAAGAGCGGCGAGCGCGTTGTCCCGGAGATGACCGGAATGCTCGCCGGACTGTCTGATCAGGACCTGCAGGACATCGCCGCCTACTATGCCGATCAGGAAATGCAGCTGTCAGGCGCGCAGGAAGCCGAAGTGCAGTTGAACAGCGGCGCAAAGGCAAATTCTCTCGAGCTGGGACGGTCGATTTACCGCTTCGGCAACCCCGAAACCGGCGTTCCGGCCTGCAGTGGCTGCCACTCGCCAACCGGCCGCGGGAATGCGCCCGCTGGTTACGCGCGCGTTGGTGGACAGTTTGCTGATTACGTCGCCAAGCAGCTTCGCGATTTCCGCGCTGGCAATCGCACCAACGACAAGCAGCAAATCATGCGCTCCGTTGCCGAGCACATGAGCGAGGCGGAGATCCTCGGCGTTGCGAACTACATCGCAGGTCTGCACGCCGGTGAAGCGGGCGACCGGAACATGGCATCGGAATAAAGGTCTTTAGCGGGACCACTGAGCTCCCCTCGCGCCTCCATGCCGATGTCTTGCCGGGCTGGGACGTACCGTCGCAGGTATGCCCAGCCCCTTCAGTGGTTTGTGGTCCGCATCTCCGGATGATCCAGGCCGCACTGAACATTCGCCGCAAGAGGTCAGACATGCGTATCCCATTCGCGCTGGCGGTCGCCGCCAGTGTTTTCCTCTCCTTACCCAGCTTTGCGGCCAAGCCGCAGTCCACCCCGGTATATCGCGAAGGCGTGCACTACCATACGCTTCCCGAGCCGGTCGCAGTAGATGATCCCGGCAAAATCGAAGTGACCGAGGTGTTCTGGTACGGTTGTGGCCATTGCTACCACTTCGAGCCCCGGGTTCTGGAATGGTCCAAGAGCACGCCGGACGATGTCAACTTTGTCCAGATTCCGGCCATGTGGAACAGCCTCATGGAAAGCCACGCTCGTGCCTACTATGTGGCGAAGCAGTTGGGCATCAAGGAAGATGTTCACCAGGCTATCTATAATGCGCTCAACATTGATCGGAAGCGCCTCGATACGGCTGAATCGATAGCCGAACTGTTTGCGGAATACGGAGCTAAGAAGGAAGAGGTGATCCGGTTGTTCAAGTCCGCGGACGCGACCACGTACCTCAAACAAATGGATGCCCGGGCGCGCGCTTACCGGATCACCGGCACTCCCCAGTTGATCGTTCATGGCCTCTACCGGATCGAAGCGAATCAGCAGGTGCCGCAAACCGAGATGTTCAAGGTCGCCGACTTTCTGGTGGACAAGGTCCGCTCGGAAAAGTCGAAAGCGCAATAACACGCGAACAGCAGCATGATTCCAGCAAGAGAAAGGCAAAGAGAAAGGCAAACACTATGAATCTATTTAGCAAAATCGCCACGGCGCTAGTGGCATCAATGGTGCTGGCACTGCCGGTCGTGGCCCAGACCTACGAGGAAGGCACTCACTACAAGCGCCTCGACAATCCTGTGCCGGTGCGTCAGCCATCCAAGATCGAGGTGGCCGAGGTTTTCTCCTACGCCTGCGGACACTGCTTCAACTTCGAGCCACTGCTGCAGAAGTGGAAGCAGGACATGCCGCAGGACGTGAATTTCGTGCAGCTGCACGTGAAGTGGGACCGTACCACCGAGAATCTGGCTCGAGCGCTGTACACCGCCAAGGCTCTGGGCGTGATGGACAAGGTCCATACGCCGCTGTTCAGAGCTTTGCATGTAGAACGCAAGCGACTGCAGACTCAGGAGCAGCTCGCCGACTTCTTTGCTCAGCATGGCGTGGATCGTGAAGCGTTCAACAAGACCTTCAATTCCTTCGGGATTACCAGTCAGTTGAAGCAAGGTGAGTCGAAGATCGCCGGTGCCCGGATCAGTGGCACGCCGAGCCTGATCGTGGACGGCCGCTATG
This sequence comes from Proteobacteria bacterium 005FR1, assembly GCA_026192395.1. Lineage (GTDB taxonomy): Bacteria > Pseudomonadota > Gammaproteobacteria > Pseudomonadales > Cellvibrionaceae > WACF01. The sequence continues at coordinate 2,765,714 of WACF01000001.1, read as the reverse complement.
TGATAGATCCCAGCGCCAGCGTCGATCACGAGACCATGCTGAAAGTTGCCGATTATCTCGTAGAGCAGATCAGAGAAGAGCGGGGCGGTTAACACTCTGCGCCCCGCATTCCTGGTGAAGGAAAGAAGCGATTTCACCTTATACAGTTTGCGCTTATAATGAGCGCCCTTTTGGCCCCAGGGCCGTCGATTCGCAATGATGAGGGTTTGACAGTGGAGATGAAACGAGTAGTAGCGGGTATTGCCGCCGTGGCTTTGATGGCTACAGCAGCAGTCGCAATGGCAAGCAAGCGCACTGAAGCCATCGCCGATCGTTTGGCGCCGGTTGGCGAAATCTGCATGGCAGGCGACGAATGTACCGGTGGCGCAGCGATTACCGTTGCGGCGGGTGAGCCGCGCGATCCGGCGGAGATCTACCAGACCAAGTGTTTCTCCTGTCACAACACTGGCGTAGGCGGTGCTCCGAAGGTTGGCGATAAAGCAGCGTGGGCTCCTCGTATTGAGAAAGGTATGGACACGCTGTTCAAAAATGCGTGGGAAGGCTTCAATGCTATGCCGCCCCGAGGCATTTGCATGGACTGCTCTGAAGAGGAAATCCGCAGCACAGTGGAGTGGATGGTAAGCGAAAGCACCTGATTCCCCCACCGTGTAGTCACTGAAAACGGCCCGAAGGGAAACCTTCGGGCCGTTTTCGTTTTCGCGCAAGCAGATCCCGTGGTCAGGCCAGCAGATCCCGCAGGTTTGCGAGGGTCGCGCTGGCGCGATCCTTGTTGCGCTCCGGTGAACTCTCTTCGCCAAAGCCTTCGCGAATCAGATCTTCCTGCGGCAGTTCGTCCAGAAAGCGGCTGGGGGTAGTCTCCAGCACCTCGCCGAACTGTTTGCGCTTGGCAGCCAGAGTCAGCGTCAGGGTCTTTTGCGCGCGGGTGATGCCCACATAGGCCAGCCGCCGTTCCTCTTCCACATTTCCTTCGGCCACCGCGTTGGCGTGGGGCAGGATGTTTTCTTCCAGTCCCAGGACAAACACGTGGGGGAATTCCAGCCCTTTTGCCGCATGCAGCGTCATCAGCTGCACCCGGTCGCTAAGATCCTCCTCTTCTTGACGATCGAGCAGATCCTGGAGAATGAGCTTGGAGATAGCCGCCTGCAAATCCATGCTGTCGTCTTCATCCTTGTCCAGCATCTTCTGAATGGAGCCGAGCAGAAAATGAACGTTCTCCATCCGCCGTTCCGCGACCTTTCCGCTGCTCGCGTTCTGGTGCAGCCAGCCTTCGTAATCGATCTCATCGACAAGTTCTCGGAGGATTCTGACCGGGTCGTGCTCCTCGCAGGCGCGCCGGGTGTTTTCCAGCGTATCTACAAATTTCTGCAGGCGCTGCATGGCCTGGGCCGGCAGCTGCTGCTGAAGCCCAAATTCGTGAGCAGCCGCATACAGGCTGATTTCCCGCTGACTCGCGTATTGACCGAGTGTCTGTAGTGTGGAGGTGCCTATCTGTCGACGGGGCGTGTTGACGATGCGCAGGAAGGCATTGTCGTCATCCGGGTTCACCACCAGCCGCAGGTAGGCCATGATGTCTTTGATTTCACTGCGCGCGAAAAACGAGGTTCCGCCACTGATGTTATAAGGAATCTGATGCTGCTGAAGTTTCAATTCGAGCAGTTTGGACTGATGGTTGCCTCGATAGAGCACCGCAAAGTCACGGAATTTGATACCTCGGCCCAAGCGTTGGTGGAGGATCTCGGTGGCGACTCTTTCCGCCTCCACTTCGTCGTTCGCACAACGCAAAACCCGTATTGGTTCACCGAGCCCCAAATCACTCCAGAGCGTCTTGTCGAACACGTGCGGATTGAACTGAATCAGGTGGTTCGCGGCTCTGAGCAGCCGGCTGGTAGACCGGTAATTCTGCTCAAGCTTGATCACGGTCAGCGTCGGAAAATCCTGCTGCAGCTGATTGAGGTTTTCCGGGTTTGCGCCCCGCCAGGCATAAATCGACTGGTCATCGTCACCTACAACGGTCAGGCTATGGCGATCGCCAACGAGCTGCTTGACCAAGCGATACTGACTGTTATTGGTGTCCTGGTATTCGTCCACCAACAGGTAGCGTACGCGTTGCTGCCAGCGAGCCATGACGTCTGGCTGATCGGAGAAAAGCTGTACTGGCCGTCCGATCAGGTCATCGAAATCCAGCGCGTTGTAGGCGTTGAGCGCCTGGTCGTAGCCCAGATAAATACGCGCAAAAGCCTCCTCGCCCGGGCTTTGGACCATCTGTAGCGCCTGTTCCGGTGTGACCAGATCGTTCTTCCATGTTGAAATCTGATTCTGTACCCGATCCAGCAGATCGGTATCCAGATCATTGTTTCTCAGCATGATTTCTTTCAACACTGCGCGCGCATCTTCGCTGTCGAAAATCGAGAAGCCGGCTTTCAACCCCAGCTTCTTATACTCCGCTCGAATGATTCGCAAGCCCAGATTATGGAAGGTGGAGACGATGAGCCCCCGGGACGCCTTGCCCTTGACCAGTTTCGAGGCGCGTTCCTTCATCTCTCGAGCGGCTTTGTTGGTAAACGTGACCGCCGCGATATTCCTGGCCGGAATCCCGCAATCTTCGATCAAATAGGCAATTTTGCGGGTAATTACACTGGTCTTCCCGCTTCCGGCACCGGCGAGAACGAGACAGGGGCCGTCCACAAAGCGGACTGCGCGGGCTTGGGGGGCGTTGAGTTGGTTCACGGAAACTACTGGAGGTCGTATGAGTGTCGTTGCATTGTAGCAACGTTCGGCAGGCATTATGGCCGTTGAATCGGGACCATGCCAATCATTGTGGCAATGTTCTCGCCCCGGCCGCCGCGCACCCATGAGCGACGCAGCAGCGCGCTGACCTCGTCACACCGATTCCGGTTGAGGCCGAAGTCAGCGCAAACGTATAATCGCTGCTGATCCCCGCTACCCTGGATTCTTCATGACCTATCCCAGAATAAGAAACCGGCTCGACGTGATTGGGCCCTATATCGATCAGAAGAAAGTTCTCGATATCGGTTGCGTTGATTGTCGACCGGGCGGCATTCGGAAGTATGAGAGCACCGGACTTCACAAGTTTATCCTGTCCAAAGCGAATTCGGTGGTGGGTGTCGACATTGATGGCGCCGGCGTCGAGGAAATGTGCCGGAATGGCTACACCGTCATTTGCGACAGTGCCGAGAGCATGCGTCTGGGCGAAAAATTCGACTGTATCGTCGCAGGAGAACTTATAGAGCATTTGAACAACGCTGGCCTGTTTCTTGAGACAATGCGTGAGCACATGGCCGACGACGGAGTACTGATTCTCACTACCCCGAATGCATGTAGCATCAGCAATACCATCAGTATCCTGAAGAAAAATAGGATCAAGGTCCACCCGGATCATACATGTTGGTACGACCCTGTGACCCTGAATCAGTTGGTTGGTCGATTTCGCTTGCGGGTCAAAGCACTTTATTTTACTAACAAGGAAAAGTGGTATCGCCCGCGTTATTTCTACAAAATATTCAGATACCAGATGCCCAAATTCTTTACGTGGCTGCGCCCTTATTTCTCAGGGACCCTTGTGGCCGTCATCGAAAAAGCAGACTGAGTGGAGGCACTCGTCTGGATCATTCCAAAACATCCCCAGGCGAGAAAGCGACTTAACAGGGATGGCTGTGCAGGCGGGATGCCTTCGATACGCAGCGCAATCGATAATGGGTGAGAGTTGGAAAACGTCACAGTCATAACAGCGAACTACAACGGCCGCCGCTTCCTTGCCCGGGCAATCGAGAGTGTTCTCAATCAGAGTCATGATCGAATCGAATATATCATCGTAGATGATGGTTCCATAGACGACTCGAAGAAAGTGATCGAGCACTACGCCGCACAGGATAAGCGGATAAAACCGATTCTGCTCTCTGGCAACGGCGGTGTGGCCAGGGCCAGGAATATCGGGATAGAAAATTCCACGGGCGACTTCGTTACTTTCCTTGATGCCGACGACATCTGGTTGCCTGAAAAAGTCGAACGGCAGTTGGCCGTCTTCCGACAGCATCCCCGCGCAGGACTGGTCGTCACAGGTGCCGAACTGATTGACGAGAACGACCGAAGTTCACCGCGAAGAAAGAATCGCAAGAAGACCCGACAGGGACATGTCAGTCTCTACGATTACATCGCCGGCAAATGCCTCCTTTCTATCAACGCCATGACCCGTCGAGAATGCCTCGACAAAAGTGGCTTGTTCAATCCTGACTATGTGATCGGTGAAGACTACGAATTGTGGATGCGGATAACACGCGACTACGACTACTATTACGTGGACGAACCGCTGCATCGCTACCGTATTCACTGCAACAATACTACCCGCGACAAGCTCGCCAACCGCGAGTCCAAGGTGAAGATCCTTCAAGACATGCTGGCGAACAACCCGGAACTGCCCGAACAACTCGGTCAGCGTTTCAAGACGATCATGCAGCGCAAATACAATTCACTGGGAAAAGCCTACTATCTTGCTGGCCGGATGGCGGACGCACAGGTCTGCTTTGACAAAGCACTGGCGCTGAACGGCAGCCTTGGCCCACGTTTGAAAGCGCATTTATGGCGCATGGCCTTGAGAGTCGCCAGGTGGGGAAGGATCTCTCGACGCGAATACTAGCCATGCCGCTTCTTGTCCTGAATTAGCGGCTCCCTCAGACTCTACTCTTTGCGTGACATGTTGGCGCTGTCGCCTGGTTTCAGGTCACACCCGGGAGTTCGGAGCCAACGTCAGCCAGCGCACGGCGGCCATCCACCAGCGTCGCTACATTCTCCTCACTGACCAGCCCCTGCGCTTGCGGGGGGGCGCGCATCTCCTTTAGATTCCGTTCCGGAATTATTCCCTATATCTTGATCAAATAGGGTACAAGTCTTCTTTGCCGATTAGCTGGAGTTATTGCTGGCAATGCAATCCGAAAAAAAACCGGTAGTCGCCGTGGGCAGCTGCCTGGTAGGTGAACCCGTGCGATTCAATGGCGAACACAAGCGCCGCAATCCTCATATCGAACATCTCAAAGATCATCTCGAGCTCATACCCATCTGTCCTGAGGTGGGGATCGGCCTCGGTGTTCCCAGGGAAACCATTCGCCTTGTCGAGGTCGGCGGAGAGATGCGGGCTCGTGACAGCAAAACGCAGCAAAACGACGTAACGGACGCCCTGCAAGGCTACGCCGACCGTCAACAGAAGGAAATGCCGCAGCTCTGCGGTTACATCTTGGTGAAGGGCTCACCAAGCTGCGGAATGGAACGTGTCGCCTACTACAATGAGCGCGGCAACAAGGTTGCCAGCGATCAATCCGGCATCTATGCGCGCCGGCTCCTGGAAAACGATCCCTTGCTGCCGGTCGAAGAGGATGGCCGACTTCACGACCATGCTTTGCGCGAGAGCTTCGTGAGTCGTGTTTACTTGTACAGCCGATGGAAATCTCTGCTGGCTGAAGATCTGACCTTCAGCCGTCTCGTGAACTTCTATGCAGACTACAAGTATCTGGTGATGGCGCACAGCGTGCCCATTTACCAGCAATTGGGTCCATTGCTTGCGAACGGGAAACAAAAGGAGCTCGATGAGCTTGCTGACGAAGTGATCCACCTGATGATGACGGCTTTCAAGAAGGTGGTGACACCCGGACAACAGGCGAATGTCCTTCAACATATCCAGGGCTATTTGAAAAACAAGTTGAGTGCTGAAGAGAAGCGATCACTGCAGCAGTTAATCGATCAGTATCGCAAAGGCATCGTTCCCCTGATTGCCCCGATGACCCTGCTGAAGCATCATTTCGAGCGCTCCCCCGATCCTTACATCGAACGGCAGGTTTTCATGCGACCCTATCCGGACGAACTCGCTTTGCGCAGCCACTTGTATTGAGAACGGCACTGTCGTGGATTTCACGTTTCTTGGTACCTCGTCGGGGGTTCCCACCAGAAAACGCAACGTTTCGGCGCTGGCGCTACGCGGACCGGAAGAAAAGTCCTGGTACTTGATCGACTGTGGCGAGGGCACCCAGCATCAGCTCTTGCGGACTCCCTTTTCCCTGCATCGTCTCGCGGCGGTGTTCATCACCCATATGCACGGCGACCATTGTTTCGGTCTCCCCGGCCTGCTGGCCAGTGCCGGCATGGGAAACCGGTCCGAACCGCTGACACTGGTCGGGCCGGCACCACTCGAAGAGTTCGTCCGCAAGTCGCTGGCCTTGAGCGACAGTTACCTGCCATTTCCTCTGTCGTTCCTTCCGGTGGAAACTCTCAAGCAGTGGTCGGGAGGAAATGTGTCCGTGGAAGCATGGCCGCTATCCCATCGGGTACCGAGTTACGCCTACTCCTTCACCGAGACAAATATCGAACGCAAGCTAAACAGGGACAAGCTCATCACCGCGGGCATTCCACCGGGACCAGCCTGGGGCAAATTGCTGGCCGGTGAGCCAGCGTACCGTTCCGACGGGAGTCCGATTCGGGAGCAAGACTTCTTTTTGCCTCCGCGCAAGCCGCGCCGGTCCGTGATCGGCGGCGACAACGACGACCCGGGCTTGCTTGCACAAGCCTGCGACGGCGCTCATCTGTTGATACATGAATCGACCTTTACGGAAGCCGTCGCCCAGAAACTTGGGCCCAGCCGGCAGCATAGCCACGCGGCCGGTGTGGCTCGCTTTGCCGAACGGGTCGGTGTGCCCAACCTCATTCTCACGCACTTCAGCCCGCGCTATCAGCAAACAGGCAGCGACGGGAATCCAGGGATTGTCGAGCTGGAGCTGGAGGCGCGGAAACACTACTCTGGAAATCTTCAGCTCGCCGAAGATTTCGCCAGCTATTCCCTCACGAAATCTGGTGATTTCAGCCGCGCGTCTTGAACGTTAAAAAACTCAAAATATGCTTTGACAACGGCTCGGTTACGGGTAGACTGACGCGCAGCTTGAATGTACGCCTTGTTTATGCACACCCTCCTAGACGTCCTGTCTTGTCCGGTTCTCCATAAGTAATCGCAACACTTCCAGCCAACCGCCGTTCCGAGCGGATCCATTTTACTTCTGATTGAAACAGGAAAAGACTATGTCAAACGTATCCAAAGGCACCGTTAAGTGGTTCAACGAATCCAAGGGTTTCGGCTTTATCGAGCAGGAATCCGGCCCGGACGTTTTTGCCCACTTCAGCGCAATTACCGGCACGGGCTTCAAAACTCTGGTCGAAGGTCAAAAGGTGCAGTTCACCGTGACCCAGGGCAAAAAAGGCCCGCAGGCAGAGAACATCACTGCGCTGTAAGCGTAGCGAATCGCCTACGAAAAAGCAGAGCAAGCGCTCTGCTTTTTTTTTTGCCCGTAATCTCCAGAACATTCAGACCATAACTGTTCCGGTAGTCTTTTTCCGATCCAGACTTCGATAGCTAAGCGCTTCGGCGATGTGGCGCGTGGTCAGCTTTTCGCTCCCCTCCATATCGGCCAGGGTTCGCGCTACTCGCAAGATGCGGTGATAGGCGCGTGCGGACAGGCCGAGGTTCTCCATCGCATGCTCCAGCAAATCTTTCTGCGCATCGTCCAGCTCGCAGATTCGGTCCAGCTCTCTGCCGCTCAGTCGCGCATTGGGCTTGTTCTGACGCTGGTACTGGCGTTCCCGACTGGCAATCACCCGCGTACGGATCGTTGCTGAACTTTCCTCCGCTCCTCTTCCCTGAAACTCGCGTGTATTCACCGCATTGACTGGCACGTGCAGGTCGAAGCGATCCAGCAGCGGGCCTGAAATCTTCCGGCGATAACGGGCCACCTGATCAGGCGAGCAGTGGCAGCGGCCATCCCCGCTCCCCTGGTAACCACAGGGGCATGGATTCATCGCCGCAATCAGTTGAAAGCGCGCGGGAAACTCCACCTGGGCATTGGCTCGCGAAATACAGATGGACCCGGACTCGAGCGGTTCTCTGAGCACTTCCAGCACCTGGCGCTGAAACTCGGGAAGCTCATCCAAAAACAACACCCCGCGGTGCGCCAGCGAAATCTCCCCCGGCCGGGGATTACTGCCTCCGCCAACCAGGGCGGCAGCCGAGGCGGTGTGGTGGGGTGCCCGAAACGGCCGCTGCAGCCAGTTATCTGGCAGCTCCCCAGTGGCCACTGATGCGACCGCCGCCGCCTCGAGCGCTTCGCTCTCCTGCAGCGGAGGCAGAATGCCGGGAAGTCGGCTGGCGAGCATGGTTTTACCCGTTCCGGGCGGGCCGTAGAAAAGAATGTTGTGTTCGCCGGCGGCGGCGACTTCGAGCGCTCGCTTGGCCTGGGCCTGGCCCTTCACCTCGGCCAAATCCAGGTAATCGTAGCGATTCAGTGGCTCCGGCGATTCCACGATGGGCAGTTCACTTCTGCCGTGGAGATGTGCGCAGACCTGCAGCAGATTCTGAGCCCGGTAGATTAGGGTTCCGCGGCACAGCGATGCTTCGTCAGCATTCTGCTCGGGCAGCACCAGAGTGCGACGGCTCTGGGCACAGGCCATCGCCACAGGCAGGCTGCCGCGGATTCCCCTGAGTTCACCTGACAGAGCCAACTCGCCCATAAACTCGCTGCCTTGCAAGGACTCACGCGGTATCTGCTCGGAGGCGGCGAGAATGCCCAAGGCAATGGCGAGATCGTAGCGGCCGCCTTCCTTGGGCAGATCGGCGGGAGCGAGATTGACGGTGATTCGGCGGGCGGGAAATTCGAAGTGGCTGTTGATGAGGGCGCTTCGCACCCGATCCTTGCTTTCCTTGACAGCCGTTTCGGGCAGGCCGACGATCGACAGCCCTGGCAATCCATTCGACAAGTGGACCTCGACTGTCACCAGCGGCGCATCCACACCGAATTGCGCACGCGTATAAACGATCGCGAGAGACATAAGCGTTCCTGCTTTTCTTCCTTGTTATTTTTTGCTGCTGCCCGAGCGCTTGATCAATCCGGCTGACGTTTCTGTTCCGGGCTTTCCATTTCATCGATCTGCTTTTCGAGAGCTTCCAGCCGCGCTCTGGTGGCCTGTAGCACGCGACTTTGCGCGTCGAATTCTTCGCGGGTAACCAGGTCCATCCTGGCGAGAGCGGATTGCACCATTTGCTTCAGCCGACGCTCCAGCTCTGGTGTCGTATGACTGAAGAATTCGCTGGCGCGATCAAAGAAATTTTCGAAGGGAGGTCTCGGCACGTTTGGTTTCCCGGAAATCGTTGGCGCAGGCCATCGAGCAAAAACAAAAGTTGGTGTCGCCCTAGTTTAACGTGAGCCACCGTTCACGCCTACCCATCACGTCGACGTCTCGCAAACTCTGCAGCGGTAATTTGCTGTCGTGCCAAATGCGCTGCAGTCGCGATAGACATCCTTCAGTGCTCGGCGCAAGTGTGATGCGCGGTGCTGGTGCATCCTTTTTTCCCCGCCCTATGTTGGGGCTTCAGCCCTGTTTCAAACAGCCCTTTTTTTGCCCCAAAAACGACCTAAGTGTTTGATAAGGCGGTCATTTCATCGGCTGGCACACAGCGTGCTATGGGTCAGGGCGCAACCACAATGCATGAGCTTGCCACGACCTTCGCACCACGCCAACGCATGATCGAGGAAGTGCAAGCACACGAATACCAAAGTGATACTTCCGGAGATTAAGACATGATTCGATTCAAAACTCTGAGCGCTTCTCTCGCCGCAGCTGCGCTGACTGCTTCCGCCTTTAGCTCGTCTGCGAATGCCGAAGAGTTCGGCGGTGTTGACGTAAGTGCGTCTGTCGGCGTGGCCAATATGTACCTGTGGCGCGGTTTCGACGTCGGCAATGGCGACGCGGCTGTGTTCGGTGATATCACCGCAAGCGTCGGTGGTTTTTACGGTCAGGTATGGACGTCCAGCGGTGATGCCACCGCAGGGCAGGAATACGATCTCATCGTTGGCTACGGCCACGAGTTCGGTGATTTCTCGGTTGGCCTGTCGGCAATCAGCTATGTCTTTCCGCGTTTCCCCATCGAGCCGGATCCCAGTATCCCAAACCAAGGTAATGACATCGGTGACTGGGTCGAAGCGGCTCTCACGCTCGGTTGGGGCCCGCTCAGTTTTACTTATTTCGACACCATCGAAGCGAAAGAGGGCAGCTACGCATTGGGTGAAGACTACAGCTACTTTACCGCCTCTGCGGGCTTCGGACCCTTCGGCATTCTCATCGGCCGGCACGACATGGAAACCGGTGACGATCCGGTGCACCTGAACCTCAGCTATGCCTACAACGACAACCTGAGCTTCATGGTCAGCAAGTTCGTCGCCGATGAAGACGAAATCGAGCACGACGCCAACTTCATTGTGTCTTACTCGATTCCCCTGGAATGAAAGCGCTGAACAAAGAACCGGGATAAACATAGCGGCGAGCCTGTTCGCAGGCTCGCCCGACACGAGGAAAAGAATATGAAACTGGTCACCGCGATCATCAAACCTTTCAAATTGGACGCTGTTCGCGAAGCGCTCTCGGAGATCGGGGTACAGGGAATTACCGTCACAGAAGTCAAAGGGTTTGGCCGACAGAAGGGCCATACCGAACTTTATCGGGGCGCGGAGTATGTTGTCGACTTTCTGCCGAAGACGAAGATCGAAGTCGCCACTGGCGACGCTCAGGTAGACAACGTCGTGGAAACCATCAGCAAGACGGCGCACAGCGGAAAAATCGGCGATGGAAAAATTTTCGTATCGCCTCTCGAGCAAGTCATCCGCATTCGCACTGGCGAAACCGGCGAAGAAGCCCTGTAGCCATTCCAATGAACATGCCATAGACACGTCGGAGAAATTTCTATGGAACTACAAAACCAAATATTCGAACTTCAGTACGCCATGGACACGTTCTACTTCCTGGTCTGTGGCGCACTGGTAATGTGGATGGCGGCAGGCTTCGCAATGCTTGAAGCGGGTCTGGTCCGCGCCAAGAATACCACGGAGATTCTCACCAAGAACGTGGCCCTGTTTGCGGTGGCTTCCACCATGTACCTGGTTTGTGGATACAACTTCATGTACGGGGGGGGTTGGTTCCTCTCCGGTGTGGAAACCGTAGCGACACTTGATGTTGAAGCTGCGCTCGCCACTTCCGCGGAAAACGGTTTCGGTGGCGACTCGGTATATTCCGGCGCATCCGACTTCTTTTTCCAGGTGGTCTTCGTCGCTACCGCGATGTCGATTGTTTCCGGTGCCGTTGCAGAGCGCATGAAATTGTTTGCCTTCCTCGTTTTCGCCGTGGTCATGACCGGGCTTATCTACCCCATGGAAGGCGGCTGGACCTGGGGCGGCAACTCTGTGTTCGGCCTGTATGAGCTCAGCTTTAGCGACTACGCAGGCTCTGGCATCGTGCATATGGCGGGCGCGGCAGCGGCCCTCGCGGGTGTGCTGGTACTGGGCGCGCGCAAGGGCAAGTACGGTCCCAATGGTGAGGTGAACGCGATCCCGGGTGCGAACCTGCCTTTGGCAACGCTGGGTACCTTCATTTTGTGGCTGGGCTGGTTCGGCTTTAATGGCGGTTCCACCTTGAAGCTCGGTGGTATCGCCGTGGCGAACGAAGTGGCCAACGTCTTCGTCAACACCAATGCCGCGGCGGCAGGCGGTTTGATCGCGGCACTGCTGGTAGCGCGATTGCTGTTTGGCAAGGCGGATCTGACCATGGCCCTCAACGGTGCGCTGGCCGGTCTGGTTGCGATCACTGCGGAGCCAGCTGATCCCAGCGCTTTGACGGCGACCCTGATCGGCGGCTTCGGCGGCGCACTGGTGGTTTTCAGCATCGTCGCTCTGGACAAGCTGAAAATCGACGACCCGGTTGGCGCTATCTCGGTCCATGGCGTGGTCGGCCTCTGGGGCATTTTCGCGGTGCTGATCACCGATGCCGAAGCCACATTCATGGGCCAGCTCATCGGTGCACTCACTATCTTCGGCTGGGTGTTCGGCACAAGCCTGCTCACCTGGTTGGTCATCAAAAAGGTGATGGGTATCCGGGTCAGCGAAGAAGAGGAGTACGAAGGCGTGGACATTTCCGAATGTGGGATGGAAGCGTACCCGGAGTTCACCAAATCCGCGTAAGTAGCGGGCCAGCGTGCCACACGGACGTGGCACCGCCAGCCCTGCGGCTGGTATGAGCAAACGGATTTCCCTCCACTCTCGTTTGCCACACATCCTGTGACACGCCCGGCGACTATGCGCCGGGTTTTTTTTGACGGGTGCAGCTGAAATTGAACCGCACTGGAGTGTTTCCGGAGCAAGGTGTATCTTAGCTGCATTCACACATTAGCTAGTAAATACAAGGGAAAGCCGATGAAATTGATCACTGCTGTAATCAAGCCGTTCAAGCTCGACGACGTTCGCACCGCATTGTCCGAAGTGGGGGTGCAGGGGATGACGGTCACCGAGGTAAAAGGTTTTGGTCGACAGAAGGGGCACACCGAGCTTTATCGCGGTGCGGAATATGTGGTGGATTTCCTACCCAAGGTGAAGATTGAGCTGGCGCTGGATGATTCCATGGTAGAGCAAGTGGTGGAAGCGATCAGCAAGGCGGCACATACCGGCAAGATCGGTGATGGCAAAATCTTCATCAGCCCGCTCGACGAGATTATCCGGATCCGCACCGGGGAAACCGGCGCTGATGCGGTCTAACTCTTCTATTGCTCTCTTTCGCTCCAATATCGGGAAAGCCGCTCGTCCAGAGCGGTTTTTTCGTGGTCCATCGACAGGCTCGCGAGCAATCGAGCGACGATGGTTCTTGAGCGCTGCTCGGGCGCCATGGTCGCCACACTCAGAGCCGCGCCGAGCACTCCTTCCAAATCCGCGTGATCGCACAGTCCGTTCCGATGCGAGCCGACGATCGCGCAGGCGCTGAGAAAGCGCAGGCATTTCTGCTCGCTGTCCAGTGCGCTTTCTTCCGCGAGCGGCAGCCAGGGCGCGGCGCGAGCTAGCCGATCGGCAAACACACCGCTACCGAGGCGCAGCACGGTGCCGCTCTGGTCGTGGACTGGCGTACTGCCCAGTCCACAACTCGGTGAACGGCTTTTAAGGATGAATCCGCTCAGGCCTTGCAAGCCATTGCTGAAGAAACTGTCCGCCGCAGTCTCCAGTGCCGAGGTCACGTCCAGCTCCCGATTTTCCACGCCCTTCGCATGAACTGGTCCACTGTCGCTCCCGATCAATTGCACCGGCGGTCGCGGGACGTCCAAGCCGGCGGCCATTTCGGGGCAGAAGGCTCGCAGCTCGGCATGCGCGGACATCACCGCCAGAATCAGCGGCTGGTGTTTGTGGCCCCCGTCATAGCGCACCGATTCCCCGCCCAAACAGGCGCTGATGCCGATCAGCGGCATTCTACGGCCCGGCGGCACTAAGAGCCCCTCGGTTGAGCCGCCGAGCGACGCCAAAAACTTGGCGCTATATCCCGGTAGCCGCGCTTTTGAATCCAAAAACAGGCCGACATAACAAAAACCGATCGAAGTGGCAGAAATAAGAACAAATCAACCTGAAATGAGCCGTTTATGTGACTAGCGTCTCAAAAATCCTGCAGCTATAAATAACGCCGCTGGTCAGTTCGCTTGGGGCAATTGGCGGATTGCGCGAAGTCGCGGGATCAACAGCAAAGCACGGCTTACGAGTACGAAAGAGCATAACAACGATGATATACAAAACACCTGTTTCGGCCGCCGAGCCGGAGCGACTCGAGCGGGAGTTCTTCGGCAGTCATGAGGACCGACCGGAAGACCGCAGTGTCAGCTCCCGGGCACATATCCGCAGTGCATTGTCAGACCAGGTTCAGGCCTTTTTGTCCGGCGGAGGCAAAATTAGTGAAGTCGAACCGCTGCTGCGCACCGATCTGCCGCGCAAGCCGAGCAGCGAGTATCGCGGTCGCCCGATTTAAGGAGTCTGAGCTCAATCGGACTCGTCTTTGCGCCGTCGCGCCCGAGGGTGCGCGCTGTCGTAAACCTTCGCCAGGTGCTGGAAGTCCAGATGGGTGTAGATCTGGGTAGTGGAAAGGTTGGCGTGGCCCAGCAGCTCCTGCACGGCCCGCAAATCACCGCTGGACTCCAGGATGTGACTGGCGAATGAATGACGAAGCATGTGGGGGTGGACCGGCGTATCCACGCCCTGTACCAAGCCAATGCGGGCAAAACGCTTCTGAACGCTGCGAGCCTGCAGTCGGCCGCCGCGCTTGCTGACGAACATCGCATGGGTTTCCCCCTGGATGCCGTCCCCCCGCAGCTTGAGCCACTCCTTTACAGCGGTCAGCGCGAGTCTGCCCACCGGCAGCACCCGGGTCTTGCTGCCCTTGCCGGTCACTCGCAGCTCCGCGCCACCCATGTCCAGGTCGCGGACATTCAAGCCGACCATTTCGCTCAGGCGAAGCCCGCAAGAATACATCAGCTCCAGCATTGCACGGTCGCGCACCTGCAGAAACTCGTCACCCTGGAGCGTCATCAGCTGTCCTACCTGATCCACGTCGAGCACCTTGGGAAGCGGGCGGGCGGTTTTCGGAGCCTGGATACCGGCAGCCGGATCCTTGCTCATCCAGTGCCGGGATATGGCGAAATCGAAAAACGACCGGCAGGCGCTCAACCAGCGCTGCAAGCTGCGCGGAGCCAGCCCGCTGCGATGTAGCTGAGCAAGGCAATGACGCAGATGATGGGTCTGTAGCGAGCGGGTACCCGAGACCGCAGCGCCCTCGGCATAGTCCAGCAGCTTGCGCAGATCGCGCTGATAATTGGAAACCGTGTGAGCGGACATCTGACGCTCTACCGCCAGATAGCGAAGGAATTCATCGACGGCGGCGGCAAGCGGGCGATCGGATGCAGTTACGGCCATTGGCGGCGCCCCCGGTCGTGGCGACTCAGGGAAGGACCAGATACTTCGGCAGCAATCGGTTGAGCACTTCGGCGATGTAGCCGAGAAACAGCGTGCCCATACTCGAACGATAGTAGTCGGGATCACTGTTGCCGATAGCGAGCAGGCCATAGCAGTTGCCGTGCAGCAGCGGCACCACAGCGGCCGAGCCAAGCTGTTCCGCCTGCCCGGGAAACAGGAACTGCAACTCCTCGGCAGGAAAGGCCCCGCAAGCCGCCTTGTTGGCTCCGAGAATGCGACCGATCGATTCCCGCGCTTCGTGAATGGCGCAGATGCGCGCGGCGCATTGGGGGAGCCGGGATGCATCACCGAAGAGCACAACGCTGGTAAAGGGGATGTTAAAGTCGCGATCGAAACTCAGCAGCAAGGCGTCAACTGATTCCTGCAGCGAGCGGGCTTCCAACAGCTGCAAGACGAGTCGCTTGGTTTTCTCGAACAACTTGTCGTTCTCGCGCGCATTGTCGAGCAGTTTGCCGAGACGATGGCGCATGTCGATATTGCGCTCGCGCAGCAGGGCCACCTGGCGCTCCACCAGCGAAATCGCTTCGCCACGCTGGTGGGGCAAATTGATTTCTTCCAGCAGGTCGGGATTATTGACGAAGAAGTCGCCGTTCTCGCGCAGATAAGCGCGCACGTCCTTTTCGCTGACAGTCTTCTTTTTATTTTCGGATGCTTGCTCGGTCATACGCTGACGTTCGCCCCGTTAACAGCCTGCTAGAGATGGATCTGACCTTGGAAAACGCTGGTCGCCGGACCGGTTTTGATTACCGGCTCACCTTCTCCCGCCCAGCGAATGCGCAGGCGCCCGCCGGGAAGATTGACGGCGACTTCCTCATCGAGCAGACCGCGCAGCCGACCGGCAACCACCGCTGCGCAGGCACCCGTGCCGCAGGCCAGGGTTTCCCCCACACCGCGTTCGAGTACCCGCAGATCGATTTCCTGTCGGGATAATACCGCCATAAAGCCGACATTGACACCTTGCGGAAAGCGCGGGTGCTGCTGCAGCTTGCGTCCGAGTGTTTCCAGCGGAGCGTCTGCAGTGCGGTCAACCAGAATCACCGCATGGGGGTTGCCCATGGAAACCGCCGATAGCTCGACGGGCTGGCCATCCACTTCCAGCGAATACAGCGGAGCCTGTTTTTCGGCAACGAAGGGGATATCGGCGGGGTTAAGTACCGGCACGCCCATGTTGACGGCGATCTGCCCGTCCGCCTGAACTTCCAAGATCATGGACCCTTTCATGGTCTCGACCTGGATCACCTGCTTGGCGGTCAGGCGCCGGTCGCGCACGAACTTGGCAAAGCAGCGCGCACCATTGCCGCAGTTTTCCACTTCGCCGCCGTCGCTGTTGAAAATGCGGTAGCGAAAATCCATGTCCGGTCTGGTGGGAGCTTCCACCACCAGCAGCTGATCAAAGCCGATTCCGAAGTGGCGATCGGACAGCGAGCGGATTTTCTCCGGCGAGAGCTTCACGTTCTGCGTGACGCCATCGATCATGACGAAGTCGTTGCCGCAGCCGTGCATCTTGGTGAATCGCAAACGCATGTTTAACCTGCAAAAACCGATTCGCCGCGAATCATGTCCGCGAAACTCTCCCGCTGCCGCACCACCTGGAAGCGGCTGCCGCTCACCATCACCTCGGCCGCCCGGCCGCGAGTGTTGTAGTTGGAGCTCATTACAAAACCGTAGGCACCCGCCGACATCACCGCCAGCAAGTCGCCTTCTTGCAGCGCCAGTTCCCGATCGTGACCGAGGAAGTCCGCGGACTCGCAAACGGGTCCGACGATGTCCCAGCTTTTTACTTCCGCGTCGTCCGCTGCTTGCAGCACCGGTTGGATGTTCTGCCAGGCCTGGTATAGGGCCGGGCGTAGCAAATCATTCATTGCTGCATCCACGACGGCGAAATTCTTGTGCCGGGTCATCTTCAGGTATTCGACGTGGGTCAACAGGACGCCGGCATTCGCGGCGATGGAGCGACCCGGCTCGCAGAAGATCGCCAGCTGGCGATCGCCAAATTTTTCTTTCACCTGAGCGAAATAATCGGCGATGGAGGGGAGGGTTTCATCCCGATAAACCACACCGATGCCGCCACCCAGATCCAGATGGCTGATGGCGATTCCCTGCTGGACCAGGCGATCGTGCAATTCCAGCAGGCGATCACAGGCCTCGAGCAAAGGGCTGACATCGGTAAGCTGTGATCCGATGTGACAGTCGATGCCTTTGACCGAGAGACTCGGCAGGCTGTTGGCGTAAAGGTAGGCTTCTTCGGCCACCTGAATGCCGATGCCGAACTTGTTTTGCTTCAGCCCCGTAGAGATATAGGGATGGGTTTTCGCATCCACGTCCGGGTTGACCCGCAGCGATATCGGGGCAATTTTGCTGCACTCCGCCGCCACTTCCGCCAAATGATCGATTTCGGAAATGGACTCCACATTGAAGCAGGCGATGCCCACTTCCAGCGCGCGGCGGATTTCGTCGCGAGTCTTGCCCACTCCGGAGAAGATAATTTTTTCGGGCTTGCCACCTGCTTTCAGCACGCGCTCCAACTCACCGCCGGAGACGATGTCGAAGCCCGCTCCCGCTTCCGCCAGCAGATTCAGCACCGCGAGATTGGAATTGGCTTTCACGGCATAGCAGACGGTGCCCGGGTGATCGCCCAGTGCGTCCACATACCGCTGGTAAACATCCAGCAGGGCCTGTCGGCTGTAAACGTAAGTGGGCGTGCCCACCTGATCGGCGATTTGCGAGAGCCGAACGTCTTCGACATGCAACTCGCCATTGCGGTATTCAAAAGGGTTCATGCTGGCCTTTTCAAAGATTCGTTTGAGGCGGGGCCGCTTATCGGCCGGGGGGAGCTTCCTCGGCGGGTTCAGCCGGCGCGGGTTCGGGAAGATACAAAGGGCCTTTTTGGCCACAGCCGGTCAGTGCCGCTAACAGCAACAGACTCAATGCGAGGCAGGCGCGGTTCCAGCGTGGCTTGGGGCCCGAAAGCAGCTTGATCATCGTCCTTACGCTCGGCTGGTGGTGGTGGAGAACCGAATCGGCGTCCGCGAGGCGGCCCGTCAGTAAAGCGAGAGAGTATACCGGGATTGGCCTGCCCGGCTCAATAAATAGCCCGGCGGCGATGGCCTTGCAACGCATAAAACAAAGCCGCCGCTGTTTTGCGCAGCGGCGGCTTCGAGCTTGGCTACAGAGCTTGCGCTTACTTCTGACGAGCCAGGTAGTTGCTGGCCTGCTGACCCACCAAATCCACCAGATTGCCCATCGCCAGGTTCACATCGATCAGGTGCAGTCCCCAGCCGGCATTCACCTCGCCGTTGCTGATCACATCGCCGGCGATATCGTCGGTGATGGAATCCTTGGGATCTGCATGGACATTCACTTGCAGATAGCTGCCGCGTTCACCCGAGACGCATTCCGCCGAGAGCAAACCGGGAACGCTGACGAAGGGAGTTTGCACCTTCTTGCCCTCCACCCAGGTGGGCGGTTCGGCGGAGGAGCTGTCTTCGCTCACGTCGTTGGCGAGGTAGGCGTGCAGGTCATTGCTGCCGGTAGCGAGCTGAGCGGGATTGGTGCAGGCGCTCACGGTGTCCTGTCCGCCGCGACCAAACAGCGAACCCGCGGGTGGCGGAACGGTGGAGCGGAAGGAGGCATAGGCCACTACACAGCCCAGATCTTCCCCGGACCGGCACAGGGGCATTTTTTTGAAGGTACCGCCAACCAGCTTGCCCTTCGGCACCTGCACGTTGCTGCCGATGATCAGCGCGGAAATGATCTGATCCTGGATCGGCTTGCCTTCGATTTCAGCGGGAATCAGCTGGCTCAGGACCCCGGATCCTTGACTGTGCCCAATGAGCACTACGCCGCGGCCGTTATTGTGATGCTGCAGGTAATGGTTCCAGGCGTTCACTACGTCGTTGTAACCGAGTGCGCGGTCGATCGCCATGCCCTGGCCCTGACCCGACATGTTCGCCCGCAGGGCGGTCAATGTGATCTGACGATAGATCGGGGCGAAGACCCTGCACTTCGATCCAAAGCGGGCAAACTGCTGCCGGATCACATTGATTTCACCCACGCCCGGTTCCATGTCGCTGTTGGACGTCGTGTCGCGCGATACCGTGGGGTAGACGTAGAAGCAGTCGATTTGCGGGTCCTTCGCGCGCGACCAGGTTTCCTTGAGCAGGGTGCCATCACCCATCACCACAGAGGTGGTCATGTCGATGTCACAGTAGCGGAGGTTGTCGGGGCGACACAGCCAGTTGTCCTTATTGCTGTAGTCGATCTCCTTCGCACCTTCGGCGAAGCTCGCGCCCGGGAAGCTCAAGGCCAGCAAGCCGCTGAGCGCCAGAGTCCGTTTCACGTTCTTTATCATTTTCAACTCCCTCTTGTGGATTCCTGAAGTCCGCCTTTTTTCGGACGGAAGCCGAGTGTACTGCCAATGACTGCAGAGTTTCACCCCCGGACCCGTTAAGTAATGTATCGCCGTGCTGGCCAGATGGCGCATAATCGCCCTCTTCATTCAACACAAGGAAGAATTGCAATGGAACTCATCGTCGGCGATTTCTCCACTTGGTCCATGCGAGCCTGGCTGTGCTTGCGAATGGCGGATATCTCATTCAGTGAAGTTATCGTCCCCCTCGATCGGCCGGACTCGCGACAGTTGCTGGTCCGCTATTCCGACTCTGGTCTGGTGCCGGTGCTCAATACCGGCGAATTCAAGGTGCATGATTCGCTCGCCATCGCTGAGTATTGCAACGAGATCGCTGGCGGCAATTTGTTGCCGCGCGATGTACGCCAGCGGGCGGAATGCAGAAGCCTCGTTTGCGAACTGCATGCAGGCTTTTCGCGCATCCGCACCACCATGCCCTTCGCCTGGAATCCAGCGCCGGTGGCCACCTTGCCCGTCGAAGCCGAACGGGAATGCCAGCGGCTGGACTCAATCTGGGGCAAGGCACGAGGGCCTTTCTATTATGAGCAGCCGTCGATGGCCGACGCCTTCTACGCAGTGATGGCCTGCCGTCTGAGTAATTACGGCATCCGATTCGGCGGGGCGGCCGGCGAGTATCAGACCCGCTTGCAGGAATGGCCCTTGTTCGTGGAGCTCCTGAAGCGGGCACGCCTCTGGACCGAAACGGCTGCTGGGTAATAACACTCCGGGACTGTTGCTATGGAATTGCTGACATTCATTGTCGTGTCCGCGGCGATCATCATCGTGCCGGGCCCTAATGTGCTGGTGATCGTTTCCACCAGCATCGCACACGGGCTTCGACGCGGTTTGCAAACCGTCGCAGGCACCAGCTTGGCGATGGTTGTGCAGTTAAGCATCGCCGCGCTCGCCACCACCTCCTTCATTACTCAGCAGGACCAGTTGAGATCAAGTCGCCACAGCAAGCAAAAACAGGGATTCATAAGATGCCTATCATCCGGGTGGAAATGGGAAAGGAACCGAGTGTGCTGTCCAGTTAACACGCATCACATCAGCGCTCCCTCCGAGGAGCCTGACACAGGCCCTGATATGACGCGAGTCAGCCGAACAGGACACTTGCATCGAACAAAAGCGAGAACTGGTGAAAAGCGAGTGCTGCGAGCACTGCGCGAATCACTGGTTGCGATGAAAGCTCCGTCTACGTCGTCATCGACGAAGTGGCAAAGGAAAACTGGGGAGCCGGTGCCGAGTGCGCCGACAAATATCCCGAATAAGCTGTCACTTGGTCACAGCTTTTTAGGTGAGCGAAATCAATGAGTACGCAAGACAAGTTCAAGCTTCGACCCGTCAAAGCTGCCGATGCCGAAGCGATGGTCGCTATCTACAATCACTTCATCGAAACCACGGTGATTACCTTTGAAGAGCAAGTGATCACCACCGGCGAAATGCAACGGCGCATTGCCGATGTACAAAAAGCCGGGCTGCCCTGGTTGGTGGTAGAAGACGACAGTGCGTTGGCCGGATACGCCTATGCGGCTCCCTGGCGAACGCGTTCTGCGTATCGCTTTTCGGTGGAAACCACCATTTACCTGCATCCGGCATTTGCCAATCGCGGCATCGGTACGCTCATCTACAACCAGCTGCTGACCGACCTGAAAGCTTGCGGCATGCACTTGGCGATTGGTGGCATTACGCTTCCGAACCCGGCCAGCGTATCTTTGCACGAACGTTGCGGCTTTGAAAAAGTCGCTCACTTCAAGGAGGTGGGCTACAAGCTCGGTGAGTGGCTCGACGTAGGCTACTGGCAGCGGAAACTCTGACAGGGCGGTCATTCCTCAAGCTCGCTTGATTCCCCCGGCATTCTATAATCGCGCTTAACAAAAAGCTGTGATTAGCGAGCAGTGACAGAAGACAAAGAACGATTAGGCAGTTCCTTCCCGGCACTCGATCCGGCCTACGAGCTTGTCTCCCATCTTTATGAAAGCCTCCGGCAGGTGACAGCGTGTGACGCTTTTCGCGAAGGTCTCGCCCGGCAGTTGGACGTCAGCCTCCATTCAGTCATCTATCACTTACCAACGGCGACGGCACAACTGATGGCGAAACTGTCACCGGACAACAAGCCTTCCGCGGCCTTGAGTTCCTGATGAAGAAGCCTTCCGCCGCGACTAACGCGAGTCTGCAAGGAGCCTTCGGCCGTGTTTACATCGGCACATCGATTTTCGATGCTGGATGGATGGAGCTTGAGTCCGAGCAGAACGTCATCACCTTCGACGGCGCCGGTTCACTGGATAGCAGCGCAGCAGCGCAGTACGTCATCAATCGAAACGTCGAGGGCGTGACCTCCAGCAGTTCGTGCCAGGCTGATGCAGTTGATTGTGCCGCAGCGGAAAGCGGCATCAGCTACACCTTGAACAGCGATGGCAGCTTCGGCGAGATCGGCGGTGCCACAGGACCGAACATCTTCGTCAACGATGACTTCGATTTCCTGGCCGGAACCGAGTTCTTCGCGATCGATGAAGACGGAGTATCAGGCATCGAAGGACGCAGCCACAGCCTGACCGTCATGGTGAAATTGCCAACCACCGGCGCCCCCACCATTGGCAGCAAAGTGTATCGGGTGATCCAGGTGGAAAACGAGTGGAACAGTCAGCTCTCATTGAACATGGCGCGGCCTTCCAGTCTGTTGACAATGGCGGGCGAAACTCAGGGTTCACCGGACCTTACCTGGGCGGATCTTGACCTCGATCCTGCCCAGGCTCCAATGTTGGTAATGGAAACTGGTTCTGAAGCAGATGTGCCCGTCAGCGTATCGGTGGCGAGCAACGGCGCGGCAACGTTCACAGCAACCGACGGTGCCGCAACTCTGGTTCTGGAAGGTTTTTTCAATGAGGACGCTTCGTTTGGCGTGTTCCAGACCCGCATGAACCCGACTGGTGGACTGCCATCAGCTCTCGGTCTGGCTGTGCTGATCGAAGTAACTCAGTAAAGACATCGCAAATGGAAAAGGGGGCACACGGCGATGTGTGCCCCCTTTTTTTGGAAGTGATCAGACGAGCTCAAGCTCCGATCGCCTGCTCCCCTGAATCTCCGGCCGACCAAAAAAATAACCCTGCCCCGTATTGCATCCCATCGCCCTCAAACACGCCAATTGCTCCGCAGTCTCCACGCCCTCGGCGGTCGTGCGCAGACCGAAACGCTTCGCCAGGGAAACGATGGTGGCGACCAAATCGCGGCTGTCCTCGTCGTCAGGCAGATGCCGGATAAAAGACTGGTCGATCTTCAGCCGGTCCACCGGGAGTCGTTTCAGATACTGTAGCGATGAATACCCGGTGCCGAAGTCGTCAATGGCGATTTCTATACCCATGCCGCGCAATGCCTGCAATCGCTTACTGGTGTTGTCGAAATCCCCCACAAAGGCGCTCTCGGTAATTTCCAGCTGAAGCAGGCGCGGCGAAAGCTTTGCACTTGCCAGCGCACTGGAAATTTCATTCATGAAGTGCGGGCTGCGCAGGTGTCGAGGTGAGATGTTCACCGCGATCGGCAATCCGAGTTCCGCAGCCAGATGGCAGCTTCGTCGCAACACGAAGTTGTCCAGCGCCTCGATCATCTCACTGTGCTCGGCGGCAGCAATGAACAGCGCCGGGGAAATGGGTCCGCGCTCCGGGTGGTTCCAGCGCACCAGGGCTTCGTAGCTGAGCGGTCGATGATCGTCCAGCGAAACCACCGGTTGCAGCGCGACTTCCAGCTGCTGCTGGTTGAGTGCTTCTCGCAGCTGTGCCCTTATCCAGGCGCGCTCCATGGCGCGAACGGTCAGCTCGGGTGAGTAGAAACTCCACCGGCCGCGCCCCGCCTCCTTGGCTTGATAGAGTGCGGCATCGGCGTTGCCCAGCAGGTCTTCGCCGCTACTGCCTGGATCCGAGGGATAGAGGGCGATGCCGATGCTGACGGCGACGTTGAACGATTCCTTCTCCACCCGCGTGGGCGACTGCATCGCTTCGACCAGGCGCTGGGCCAGCATGCCTGCTTCCTGCCGGTCAGACAGATCGCGGGCCACCACGACGAACTCATCGCCACCGAGACGGCCGATAACATCCTCGCGCCGAATGACCCGGGCAAGGCGCTGCGCGGTCTCCTGGATGACCCGGTCGCCGATGAGATGACCCCAACCGTCGTTGATGTCTTTGAAGCGGTCGAGATCCACAAACAGTACGGCGCACAGCTTGCCGTTCGCTTTGGCCGATTCGATCGCGCTTTGAATTGCCGCCTGGACCGTTCGGCGGTTTGGCAGCTGCGTGAGTGCGTCGTAGCGGGCCTGCCGGGCCAGTTCGTTCTGCAGGCGCTTGCGCTCGCTGATGTCGACCACTGAGCAAAGTACCAGGGAGGCATCGTCGCCGGCCATGGGGCTGAGTCCCACTTCAACTTCTATCTCGTGACCATCCTTGCAGCGGGCAAGCAGGTCGCGGCCCTGGCCCATCTGGCGGATGACGGGATCCTGGTGAAAGTCCTCACGGAAATCCACATGCGCCGCGCGAAAGCGTTCGGGGAGGAGCACTTCGATCTTGCTGCCGATAAGTTCACCGCGTCCGTAGCCGAGCAGTCGCTCGAGCGCGCAATTGGTCATCACGATTTCGCCGCTGCAATTGGTGACCATCAAGCCGCTGGGCGAATGCTCGAAGATCATCCGCAGCTGCTCCTGGCGGGTGCGCAAATCGTCGTTGGATTTGCGCAGAGCTGCGCGTTGGTCCAATACGGGCCGAAATCCGGCCCAGGCAACCGACACACCCACCAGCGATGCCGCGAGCGCGGCGGCTCCTGGTCCGTTTTCGCCTAAAAGCTCCATACCACTGAGCCAATGCACTGCTGTACTCCGTTGATAATCGAATTTCGTAAGAATGTGAAAGAGAGCAACTGGGCGGCAAGGCCTCAGCCATTAACCCGGCAGGCTGACGCTTTCGTGGTGCATCGATCGGAGTGCTGAGATGAACGGGTGGGATAAAGAGTGGTGAAAGAAATAATGGACGGTTTCAACGGCAGACCCCTTACATCTGATGGTCAATGAAAACCTGAAAGCAGCGATTTCCCCGCGAGTGAGCGTCCTTGTTGTGATTTTCTTCAAGCGCGGGCCCGAGTATAGGTGTGAGTCGCTCTCACATCCACGGCAAAATGACGCGTCCGCGCTGCGCCGGGTGTGAATCGCTGCAATCCATGATTTCGCTCAACTACTCGATCAATCGATTCGCGTGGTCGATCTGCTCAGATGGCTTCGCCCAGTGCGCCGGAGCCCGGATAAAGCGCGTTCCCCGCCAGCTCCGGCACGGATGCGCTCATTGATTCAGGTCATGCCCATCCGCCCTGCCGCAGCAGGGTTCGCTGCGAGGCAAAACGAATGCAGTTTGGCAGTAGGTTAGCTGCAAGCATGCAGCGGCCGGGACCAGGACTGCCCCGGTGGGTGAAGGAGCGACAGGGAGAAAGCCCGACATTGCGGAACTTGCGAAACTCCCGAACATCGCCGCCGAGCGCTTAGCCGATGACCTCCGGGCTGGGGCCCGTGGCGGGATTTCGGCGCAACAGCAAAGCAAGCACGGATACCCCTGCGTAGGTGGCGATCACGACTGACGCGACGGCATACTCGGCGGGAAACGCGACCGCCAGAACGCCGGCCGCCATGAGGCAGCTGGCCAAGCGCAGGCTTTCGGCCTTGCGGGCAAAGGGGCGACCTTCAAGGAAAGCGCCGATGATCCAGAGGGAACACACCATCCAGACAAAAAGCGCGATGACGATCGGCCGCGCCAGCTCGTTCTGTACTGCGAGCGTCCAGATCGAAACCAGCGTAACGATCCAGAACTGCAGGAACACATAGCCCTTGGTCCAGCCATCCACTGCGGGATCAAACTTCGGCGCTTGCCAGTCGGGACTCTTCGGTTGTTCGAGATCGGCGGGAACCCAACCGGGGGAGCGGAACCAGATCGTCAGCTTGTCGCGCCAGGAGCGTGTTCGCCAGGCAAGCTGTGCCGTTTCCAGCCAGACATGGAAATTCGCCCACAGCGGATTCCAGCTGTGCAATCCCGTGGTGATGCCGTACACGCAGGGGCGATCTGGCAGCTCTTCCTGGTATGTGCGAAACAGCCGGTCCCAGAGGATAAAGACGCCGCCGTAATTCTTGTCCAGATACTCCGGATTGCGCGCGTGATGTACGCGGTGGTTGGAGGGCGTGATCAGCAGCCATTCCAGCGAACCCAGTTTGTCCACGTGCTTGGTATGCACCCAGAACTGATAGATCAGATTCAGACTGCCGACGGTGAGCACCGCAGCCGCCGGAAGCCCAGCCACATAAAGCGGCAAGTAAAAAACAAAGCCGATGTAATCGGTGCCGGTCTGGCGCAGCGCGGTACTGAGGTTGTATTCCTCGCTTTGATGGTGAGCCACGTGAGAGGCCCACATGATGCGCCATTCATGCCCGAAACGATGCTTCCAGTAATAACAGAAATCGTAAGCGACGAAAGCCGCCACCCACTGCCAGGCGCTATCCATGGACCACGGCGACACACCCATCCATTTTGCCACCGCGGCGAAGACCACCGTGGCAAAGCCGAGCCGCAGAAGATCCATAATGGTGCTGATCACGCCGACCGACAAACTGTTGACCGTATCGTTGAGTCGATAGCTTTGCTTTCCCCGCACCCGCCCGTATAAGAACTCCAGCGCCATTGCGAGAATGAAAAACGGAACCGCCAACTGAATCAGGTCCACTTGCGTACCTCCCGGTCATGTTTCCGCCGTTCTGTGCGGCAGTGATGCGCCGATTTTGTGCCGCATTGAATGACTGTTCAAGCGCTATTTGTGCGCTGGAGCCATGAAAACGTGATCGCCTTGGATCTGCATCAACCATCACTGATGGCGTCTTCGGATCGATACTGTAAGATTGGCGCCACATTTCACAGCGTGGCTGAGAAGAATACTGCCAGGCTGTCGGAATCCCCCACAGCCGACTCGCACCCGGAGGCCCTTATTCGTGTCTGTCGCACGTCGCCCTGACCTGACTCCGGGTCTCAGAGCGCAAATAGCGCTCGCAGCCGTTCGCGCATCCATCGACCTGGATGAGTTGGCAGAACGCTACTGTATTTCGCCCGCCGAAATAATCGAGTATCGCGACCGGCTACTTGCCGGCGCCGAGTCTCTGTTCGAGGGATCCCCTGAAGAGGGTCAGCCCATTTCAGCTGGCGCGACGGACGGCTTTTTTTCCAAAGTTCTCGACAGCTTGTTCGCCTTCGTCGGCATACTCGATATCGACGGCACCTTGTTGCAGGTCAACTCGCCGCCGCTGCGGGCCGCTGAACTTACTTCCGATCAGGTCATTGGCAAGTACTTCTGGGACTGTTACTGGTGGACTTATTCGGAAGCTGTCAGCCGGGATGTGCGCGCCGCTTGTGCGCGTGCGGCCGCCGGCGAAGTGGTTCGCTACGACGTCGCCTATCGTGGCAGCGGCAACAGTCGCCCGATTATCGACTTCCAGCTCGCGCCCCTGAAAGATCAGCACGGCAAGGTGTTCCGACTCGTCGCCTCGGCGGTGGACGTGACTGCGCGCAAGCAGCAGGAGGAAGAGCTGCGCCAGCGCGCGGAGGAAGTCGAAAAGCTGATGGACATCGTGCCGGTCGCGGTCTTCATTTCCCGGGATGTGGAGTGCCGGAAGATGGTCGGCAATCAGCAAGCCGTGCAACTCTACGAGGCTGACCGGGACGAGAATCTTTCCGCCGATGGCTCTCGCCGTCGCTTTCTCAAAGACGGCAGAGAAATGCCGGCGGAGGCCTTGCCCATGCAGATCGCCGCTGCCAATAACTGCGACGTGCGCGGTGAGGAAATCGACGTGATTCTGCCCAGCGGTCGTCGCTTTTCCATCTGGGGCAGTGCCACGCCGCTTCGCGACCGCAATGGACAAGTGCGCGGAGCGGTCGGCGCCTTTGTAGAAAGCACCGAGCGGAAAAAGGCGGAGGAGGCGCTGCGCGAGTCCGAGCAGCGTTTTCGCGCCCTTGCCGAGCTTTCACCCGATGCCACTCTGGTTCACATGGACGGGACCTTCGCCTACGCCAACGCGGCGGCACTTCGCCTGTTGGGCGCTGCGAAGGTCAGTGACCTTGTAGGCCGCAGCCCCTTCGATTTCATCGACCCGAGCAACCATGACCTGGTGCGTGAGCGCATTCGCCGTGTTCACAACGGTGAGTCGGTGCCGGTAATTGAGCAGCCTTGGCAAAATCTGGATGGCCGGAATCTGGAACTGGAAATCTCCGCTGCCTCGACCCGCTGGCGCGGGCGCGCCGCCATTCAGATCCTGCTGCGCGACGTGTCGGAGCGCAAGCGCGCGGAGCGGGCATTGCGCAACAGTGAGCGACGCTTGCGAGAAGCCGATCGTCGCAAGGATGAATTCCTCGCCATGCTGGCGCACGAGCTGCGCAATCCTCTGGCGCCGATTCGAAACGCAGTCGCGCTGATCGAACCGGTCCTGGAAGGCGACCCGCAGCAGAGGCAAGTTCTTGATATTCTCAAGCGTCAAACCGGCACGCTGAGCGCGCTGGTCGACGACCTGCTCGACGTCTCGCGAATCACCCGGGGTTTCATCAAGCTGAAGCGCCAGCCGGTGATGATCGCTGATCTGGTCAGCCATGCCCTGGAGAGTGCCGCTGGATCGATCGACCTGCATCAACACCAGGTGGAAGTCAGCATTCCCGACCAGGCACTGCATGTCATGGGTGATCCGCTGCGCCTCGAGCAGGCCGTGGTCAACCTATTGACCAACGCGGCCAAATACACGCCATCGCCCGGTCGGATCTGGATCACTGTGGAGACCCATGGTGGCGAGGTGGCGCTGAAAGTCCGTGACAACGGCATCGGAATCGCGCCCGAATCGATCGCTCAGATCTTCAATCTTTTCGGTCAGGCAAATCGGGAGCTGGACCGTTCCCAGGGAGGTCTCGGAGTGGGACTGACCATTAGCCGAACACTGGTGGAGCTCCAGGGTGGCAGTATCGACGTTTCTAGCGCAGGCATCGGCCACGGTGCCGAATTCATCATAAGCCTGCCATTGACCCATTCCCCCGAAGCCCCTCCGGTCGCGCCGGCAGTGCCGACCGACTCCGGTTCCCGTCGCGTGCTGCTGGTGGATGATAACCGGGATGCGGCCGACACCCTGGCCATGCTGCTCGAGGCCATGGGCCACCATTCCGAAGTGGCTTACAGCGGCGAGGAAGGATTGCAGAAAGCCTGGCAGAATCCGCCGGATATCATTTTTCTCGACATCGGCCTGCCGGGAATGGATGGCTATGAAGTGGCCCGTCGGCTGCGCCAGGATGAACGAAGTCGGGATGTGACCATAGTCGCACTGACCGGCTATGGTCAGGCACAGGACAGGCGTTGCAGCCAGGAAGCTGGGTTCGACGAGCACTTGGTGAAGCCGGTGAGCACTGAAGAGCTGATTGGGTTGCTAAGCAATCAGAAAACCAGCGAATTCCGTTAGTGGCTCAGACGGCGGCGTTTTCCAGCACCGCCATCTCGCGGGCAACTTCCGTGCGATTGCGTCCCTTCTGTTTGGCCAGGTAAAGGGCGCGATCCGCGGCGGCCACGAGCTCTTCGGCGGCCGGAAGCCGACCCGGCTTGCCGCTCATCAGCCCGATGCTGGCCGTGGTGCTGATTAGCCGGTCGTCATGGCGGAATCCGGCTCGCGCTGCCCGGGCGGTTTCCGCATCCAGCATTTCGTCGAAGTGCCGGCGATTCGACAAACCCGTGAGCGGATCCGTCCGGGTCATTGCCGCCAGTTCTTGGTTCGCTTCGCCCAGAGCCGCCATCGCCGAACGCAGTTCTTCGGTTCGTTTCTGGACCTGTTCTTCCAGTTCGTTGTTGGTCCGATCCTTTAACTCGAGGATTGACTGCTGCTGGGCCAGCGCGAGGGCCTGAGCTTGCTCCTTCGCCTCCCGTTCACGATTGATGCGTTCGGCCAGTGCGACCGCTAGCACAATCACCTCGAACACGAAGCCGTAAATCATTCCATAGTCCAGCACCTCCAAATAAGGCGCCAAGGCGAAAATGGCAAAATCGAATAGGTGGTCGACAGCGTTACCGGCGTCCAGGCGATAACAAAATACTTGGCCGTGACGTTACCCCGTCGCCACACATAGACCACACTGATCATCCCGACCGCCGTCATGAACGGACCAAATAGACCGGCGATTCCCATCCCCACACCATGTAAACCAATCAAATTGGCGACCAGTGAAACAAGCCAGACGCAGAGAATGAAGTTATTGGCCTTGAGAACCCAGCCGCCGTGTTGCTTCAGCCCGACAAACAAGCGGAAAAACAGAGTGACCGAGAAAAACGCGTAGGACGCGGCAATCGGATAGGCATTGTCCGCCAACCAATCGAACTCGCTCCAGATCAGCCGCTGTCCGAGACCGCTGAAGGCCAGCGCCAGGAAAAGCGTGCTGAATACCGTGTTGGTGTAGGCGAGATACATGCGATCGCGGGTGAACAGGAATAGAAATGCGTTATACAAGACCATCACCGCGAGCACGCCCACCGCGATGCTGAGCAAGATCAGCCGCGTTTCCGCATGCCGGTGATAGTCATCGGCGGTCCAGACGAACATGGGAAGATACTGGAAGTACGGGTCGACGATGCGCAGATAAATGGAAGCTGTTTCGCCGGGTGCTAGTTCGAAGGGGAAGCCAACATTCTTGTTGATGGTACGCAGCGGGTCTTGAGCGGAGGCGCTGCCGGTCCCCAACAGGGGCCCGAATCCTTCCCGGCGCAGCATCCGCATTTGCAGAGACTCGGTAAAGGGCCAGCGGATTTCCAAGCGGTATTCCCCGCGGACGTCGCTGGGATTGCTGACCGGAATCCGTAACCACTGAGCGTGGTCGGGGGCGAAGTTGTCGACGGTGTCGGCCCGCGGCGCTGACCACCCGGTATTATTGGCGGCGGCAACCTCTTCCCAGCCGGCCTCCTTCGAGGACTGGTGATAATGCATGGCGTCCCGCGTCACCATCACCGAAGTGGTTCTTGCCGGATCGATATCGAGGGCGCTGGCGGGGGCCGTGCAGGCGAGACCGACGATCCAGCCGGCAATCAGTGGGAACAGAAATCGCATAGGGAGAGTATTCTTTTTATAGGCCTACATTCAGTATAGCCATTTGAGACGAAATTACTGGCCACCGTACTTATTCGGCCCGCATCGCCTCAGCTTTAACTTGCCCTGACGGCTTCCAAACTCCCAAACAACACAGCAGGAAAAACGAACATGGCTACCCAGCAGTACGACATCGTTGTATTCGGCGCAACCAGCTTCGTGGGACAAATCCTCACGCGTTATCTGTGGGAGCAATACGGTCTGCGGGACCTGGATTGGGCGATCGCCGGGCGCTCCTCAGAGAAGCTCGATCAACTCAAGCACTCACTGGGGAGCGCCGAAGCGGCCACCTTACCCGTGGTCATCGCCGATGCGCGCAACGAAGCCAGCTTGCGGCACCTCTGCGATCAGGCTCGTCTGGTGATATCCACGGTCGGCCCCTACGCCTTGTATGGCGAGGGCCTGGTCAAGGCCTGTGCCGAGTCCGGTACCGACTACTGCGACCTCACCGGGGAAGTGCAGTGGATGAAGCGGATGATCGAGCGCTACCACGGCGCGGCACAAAACTCGGGTGCGCGCATCGTGCATGCCTGCGGCTTCGACTCGATTCCTTCCGACCTGGGGGTATGGTATTGCCAACAGCAGGCGCGGGAGCAGTTCGGCCAAAACTGCCAGCAGATCAAAATGCGGGTGCGGCGTATGCGCGGTGGCCTGTCCGGCGGGACGGTGGCCAGCATGATCAACGGCGCACGGGAGGCGATGGCCGATGCTGACCTGCGCCGCCTGCTGCGCGATCCCTACGCCCTTTGCCCCCCGGAGCACGGCTACTGGGTCCGCCAGCACAGCCCTCAGGTGGAATACGATGAGGATCTCCACAGCTGGGCCGCACCTTTCATCATGAGCAGCATCAACACCCGCGTGGTCTTTCGCAGCAACGCTCTGCAGAACGACGCCTACGGCAAGGACTTCCGCTACGACGAAGCAAGTCTCACTGGCGAGGGCAATAGGGGCATGCTGCGGGCCAGAGGAATGCAGGCGGGAATGGGTCTGTTCGGCGTAGGTGTAGCGCTGCCACCCACGCGCTGGGCGCTGGAGCGATTCGTACTGCCGAAACCTGGAGAAGGGCCCAGCCCCCGCGCGCAGGAATCCGGCTACTGGGAGCTGGACTTCATCGGCCACCTGGCAAGCGGTCAGCGAATCCATGCGCTGGTCAGCGGTGACCGCGATCCGGGTTACGGCTCAACCGCGAAGATGCTCGGCCAGGCGGCCATGTGTCTGGCCTTCGACGTGGACCGCGAGAGCGTTCGCGGTGGCTTCTGGACGCCCGCTTCGGCGCTCGACGGCAAGCTGATTCCCCGTCTCGAAGAACGGGCGGGGGTGAGTTTCAAGCTGCTTTCACACAGCAATTGAGCTGAGCAGAAAAGCATACAAGGAGGTGGCAAATGAACTTTGGACGACTGGCAATTGGATTGGCCTGCTTGTCCTCGCTGGCGGCGGCACAGAATGCCGACGACGCGGTGATGTATGCGGCGCCCTTTCAGGCTCTCAACCCGGCAATAACCGGCGACGTGTCGGGAGAGGCGAGCTTCCGTGAGGTGAACGGAAAACTGCTGGCCAGCATCCAGGTGAGCGGGGTGGCGCCGGATACCATGCATTTACAGCATCTGCATGGCTCGCGGGATTTCATGGAATCCCGCTGTCCGCCGGCCGCGGCGGATACCAACGACGACGGCCTGATCGATCTGGCGGAAAGCCGGGCCTATTCCGGTATAACCCTGATTCCCCTGCACGATGATCCGGTCTCTCTGCAGATCAAGACCCATACCTACCCGACGGCGAATCAGCAGGGCAGCTACGAGTACCAGCACAGCATCGATCTTTCGAAGCTCCAGACTGCAGTGAAAGAGAAATATGGCATGGATGAACTGAATCCCGGCCGGATGGTGGTCTACGTGCACAGCGTGACGGACAAGGCGAAGCTGCCTGACAGCGTGCGTTCGTTGCCAGACGTGCCCGCGAAGGTGACACTGCCGATCGCCTGCGCGGAACTCAACGTGCAGGGGCCGACAAAAACCCGCTAGCAGTGGATCCGCGCAGTCCGGCTCAGCGCCACTCGCCTTTGAATAAAGGTTCGATCGGGTGTTCGGACTTGTGCAGATGAAGGTCCCGAAAAATATCCGCCTTGTCGCGGCTTTCTCTCTCGGTTTCGATGTGTATCCCGAGTTCTTCTCGCGGACTTTCCGCTGCCGCGATCATTACAAATTCTGCGCCCTCGTGGTCGAGAAACTCGGGCGGGTCGGCATCGGCGAATTTGCGATCGCGAAAAGCGCGTTGCAGGTTTTTTGGAAAGCGAGCCTGCTGCCGGCTGGGCAGGCCGGCGAGGGGAGGGGAGGCTTTGTCGGGATTTCGAATGCTGATGATATAGCTGCCTTCTTCCTCGATGTTCAACTGCTTTTGCACATCGCCGGGTTTGCGCGGCAGTTCCAGCGCATAAATGAGATGGGTGTGATCGCCGTGACGCAGAATCTGGTACTTGCCTTCGCCGGCCGGACGCGCCGCCGGCTGGTGACGAGTGCCGCGGGTCTTGGTCTGATAAGTCTCTTCTGTGAGGCCTTCGACGAGCTTGCGCCCATCACTTTCCACCGCATCGATGAAGCCCCAGAAGCGCTCCTTGCCGCTCGCTGAAGGATCCGGCAGTTTCTCCCGGCCTATGACGCCGAGGCGATAGCGCTTCTTTCCGTGAGGAGACAGTACGATATAGAACTGCTGCAGATCGCCCTGGCCGCTCGGTTCATGTTCTTCCACTCGCGGCCGATACAGAAAGTAAATGTGGCCGCGCTCGAGTACCTGCACATCGTCGCCGTCTTTCGATGCCATGCAAACCTCCCGTGAATCCGAGTCCAAGGACTCTCATCCTGCAACGGATGCGCCACGTGGGGAATCGATCTGCTGCCGATCACTCTTCTTCGCTGTACGTGACGCCGGCGAAATTCACTACCCGTCCCGGCGCGCCCTTCAGAAGTTTCTCGCGAAAATCCTCCGGCACCGCCATTTTCTGATGACTGTCGGCGGTCACCATTACATAGGTTATTTCCGTTTTGGCCACTTCCTTTCCGCTCGGATACTGATGGAAATGCACGGATACTGTGAATGACGTGTTGCCCACGCGCTCGGTTGCGACGCTTATGGCAAGCACATCATCGAAGCGCGCCGGGGACTTCCATTCGGTGACAAAGCGCACCACTTGGTTGTCGATGTTGCGGTCGAGCATGCCCTTGTAACCGCCTACCGTGTAGCCGAAGAATTCGGTAACCGCCGTGTCGGCGTAATCGCCATAGCGGGCGTTGAATACAACCCGCTGCGCATCACATTCGTAATAGCGCACTCGCAAAAGCACGCGGAAAGGATTCACGATGTTTTTCTCCTGCCCAATAGCTCGTTGGGCGACTTCGATGGTGGCTCTAGCGCGCCGATAACAGCGCGCGATTTCTTTCGACTGCCTGACGGACCTGATTGGGTGCTGTACCGCCGAGATGATCGCGGGCAGCAACCGAGCCTTCCAGAGTCAGCACGTCGAAGACATCGTTTTCGATATCCGATGAGAACTGCTTCAATTCGTCGAGCGACATTTCGGACAGATCTTTGCTGCTTTGCACGCCGTATCCCACCGCCTTGCCAACGATCTCATGAGCATCCCTGAAAGGGATGCCCTTGCGAACCAGGTAGTCGGCCAGATCGGTTGCCGTGGAGAAGCCAGCGATCGCTGCCGCGCGCATTTTGTCCCGCTTGGGCAGCATAGCTGGAGCCATGTCTGCAAACGCGCGCAGGCAATCACGAACGGTATCCACCGCATCGAACAGCGGCTCCTTGTCTTCCTGGTTGTCCTTGTTATAGGCGAGTGGCTGCGACTTCATCAGGGTGAGCAGGCTGACCAGATGGCCGTTGACCCGGCCGGTCTTGCCGCGCACCAGTTCAGGCACGTCGGGGTTCTTCTTCTGCGGCATGATCGAGGAGCCGGTGCAGAAACGGTCGGGCAAATCGATGAAATTGAACTGCGCGGATGACCACAGGATAATTTCCTCGCTGGCTCGGGAAAGATGCGTCATCAGCAGTGCGGCAAAGCTGCAGAATTCGATGGCGAAGTCGCGGTCGCTCACCGAGTCCAGGCTGTTGCCGGTGGGCGCGTCAAAGCCCAGCAGTTTGCTGGTGAGTTCCCGGTCGATGGGGTAGCTGGTCCCCGCCAGCGCGGCGGCACCCAGGGGTGAGCGGTTCACTCGCTTGCGGCAATCCAGCAGTCGCTCGTAATCGCGTTGCAACATCTCAAACCAGGCCAGCAGATGATGGCCGAAAGTTACCGGCTGCGCGGACTGCAGATGCGTGAAGCCCGGCATGATCGTATCCGCCTCGCGAGCGGCCAGATCCAGCAGGCCCTGTTGCAGGCGGGTGAGCTCCGCGGCGATCTCGTCGATGGCATCGCGCAGGTAAAGACGAATGTCCGTGGCCACCTGATCGTTGCGAGAGCGCCCGGTGTGCAGTTTTTTGCCGGTGATGCCGATCCGCTTGGTCAGCTCCGCCTCGATGTTCATGTGCACATCTTCGAGACTCACCGACCAGTTGAAGTTGCCGGTCTCGATGTCTTCGCGGATGGCGGTGAGGCCATCGATGATCTGCTGCTTTTCTTCTCCGGTAAGCACCCCACACTCCGCCAGCATGGTGGCATGTGCGATGGAGCCCTGGATGTCGTGGCGGTAAAATCGCCGGTCGAAGTCGACCGAGGCCGTGAAACGCTCCACAAAGGCATCGGTCGCTTCGGTGAATCGACCGCCCCAGGGCTTATCGCTGCTATTGTTGTTGCTCATTCTGTTGTTCCGTGGAGATTGATTGACGGTGTAAGAGGGGAGCGGCAGCCGCGAGGCGGTGGAGCCAATTGACGGCGCCTGACCATCCATCCTAGGATGGTCCGCAAGGCCATGCTGTACGGGTATTTAGCTTCCGAACCCGATTCGCCTCGAGCCGATGGCTCAAGAACCTGATCCCGGAACCCGTTCCGGAAAATAAGCGCGGCATTATAACCCAGGCTGCCCGGATGCGTGGAAAGACCCACCTGGCCGCCTCAGTTTTCGGGACATTTTCGGGAGAGCAGCAGCCATTTCCGTCAGGCCGATCTTGAAATCACTGCGCACCATTGAACAACGGGGCGACTTCCTCCCGGACTTGTGCAAGGTCCAGGCAGTCTTCACGCTGGTGATCGGCGGCGAACTGCTGGCTCTCGCGCTGGTGCTGGCCGACAGCGGCCTGCACCCTTTCAGCTGGGAGCAGCTGGGTAATGTCTCCTTCCTGGTGCAATGGGTCGTTCTCCTCAGTGCCGGACTGCTCTGTCCGCTGCGCCCGTTTCTCAGTCGCCATTCCCTGTTGCTGGCCGGCTTTCTCAGTTACAGCATTGTTTTGCTGGTAACCCTCGGTTCCTCCATCGTCGGGCAGCGGCTGATGGGCGGCGCGGCGGTGGACTGGTGGGCAGTGGGCAGCCATGTGCTGCTGGCGGCGATTTTCGGCGGCATCGTGCTGCGCTACTTCTACATCCAGCAGCAGCTGCTGACCCAGGAAGAGGCAGAACTCAACGCCCGCATTCAGGCCCTGCAGTCGCGCATTCGCCCGCACTTTCTTTTTAATTGCATGAATAGCATCGTCAGTCTGATCGGCTCCGATCCGGACAAGGCCGAGCGAGTGGTTGAGGATCTCTCCGACCTGTTCCGGGCGAGCCTGGCCGCACCCGGACAGGTGCCCATTACCCAGGAGCTGAATCTCTGTCGGCAGTACATTCGCATCGAACAGTTGCGACTGGGTCCCCGACTGGAACTGCAGTGGCGGGTCGGAGACTTGCCCGAACATTGCACGATTCCCAGTCTGCTGCTACAACCAATAATCGAAAACGCGATTTATCACGGTATCCAGCCACGCGCGCAAGGCGGCACAGTTGAGATATCCGTGGAAGCGAGAGACAATCAACTCACGATCGTGGTGCGCAACCCTCTGCCGAAGCGCAATGAGCCCTCGGTGAAACCGGGCAACCGGGTGGCGATGGAGAATATCCGCAATCGCCTTGCCGCCTACTACGGAGAGCGGGCCAGTGTCCGGGCGGAGCCTCAAGGGGAAATCTTCACCACCGTAATACGCTGTCCGGTGGCCATCGAGCCTGCGCAACAACAGTCCACTGGCAGTGGGCGATACAGAATAATTCGTGGAGCGTGACAGCTCCTTTGGGCAAGCAAGTCAGGTAACAACAATATGGATGTGATAGTCGTCGACGACGAACCGCTCGCGCGAGATCGGCTCGCGCGTATGGTGGAAAAGCTGCCGGGCTACCAGGTGGTGGGGCTGGCGGAAGATGTGGATCGGGCGATGAGGCTCATCGCGGAACAGGATCCGGATGTGATTTTGCTCGACGTGCGCATGCCGGAGGAAGACGGCCTGAGCGCGGCCAAGCGAATCACCAGCATGGACGATGCCCCTGCGGTGATCTTCTGCACCGCCTACGACGAGTATGCTGTAGATGCCTTCGCCACCGCGGCGGTCGGCTACCTCCTCAAGCCGGTGAAGCAGGATGATCTGCAGGCGGCACTCGAAAAAGCCCAACGGATCAATAAAGCCCAACTGGCCGCGCTCGCAGAGCGCCAGGCTCCTTCCGACCAGCGTAATCACATCAGTGCGAAGACCCGCCGCGGCGTCGAGCTGATCCCCCTCGACCATGTGCGGTTTTTCATTGCCGACCATAAATACGTGACTGTCTACCATACCGACGGGGAAACCCTGATCGACGACACCCTGAAAGATCTGGAGCAGGAATTCACCAACCTGTTTGTGCGCATTCACCGCAACGCCCTGGTGGCTGTCCGGCACATCGAAGGCATGGAGCGCAATCCGCAGGGGCAGTATCGGGTACGTCTGAAGGACATCGAGGAAAAGCCGGTGGTGAGCCGTCGCCATGTAGCGCATCTGCGAGAACTCCTCACCGCCATGTGATATCCGGCCGCCGGTGAACGGCGGCCACCCGCTCCTCACTTCCCGCCGCCGGTCATTGTCCATCACCGCCGCCGCCGCTAGACTGTCCGCCTTTCCCACCCCCTCTTTGCCACTTGCCACCAGGATGAAGTCATGTCCCAGGTTCTTCGCATTGCCACCCGTAAAAGCCTTCTAGCCCTCTGGCAGGCGGAATACGTTAAAAAACAGCTGGAAACCCATCACCCGGACCTCACCATCGAGCTGGTCCCGCTAACCAGCCGCGGGGACCAGGTGCTGGACATCCCTCTCGCCAAGGTAGGCGGCAAGGGGCTGTTCGTGAAGGAGTTGGAGCAGGCCATGCTGGAGGGGCGGGCCGACATCGCGGTGCATTCAATGAAGGATGTGCCAATGGAATTTCCCGAAGGGCTGGGGCTTGCGGTCATTTGCGAGCGCGAGGATCCGCGGGATGCCTTCGTCTCCAATCACTACGCCAGCCTCGACGACCTTCCGCAGGGCGCGAAGGTGGGCACCTCCAGTCTGCGCCGCCAGAGCCAGGTCATGGCCCACCGGCCGGATCTGGTGGTGGAATTCCTGCGCGGCAATGTGCAGACAAGACTTGCAAAGCTGGATGCCGGTGATTTCGACGCGATTATTCTCGCCTCGGCGGGTCTGATCCGCCTCGAGCTGGAGGAGCGAATCCGCCAGAAAATCCCGGTCGAGCTGAGCCTGCCCTCCGGCGGTCAGGGCGCTGTGGGGGTGGAATGCCGAATGAATGATCAGGACCTGCTGGACCGCCTCCAGGTGCTCCATCACCCGGTCACCACTGACTGCGTCAACGCGGAGCGGGCGGTGGTTCGGCGGCTGCAGGGCAGCTGTCAGGTGCCCATCGCCGCCTATGCGATTCGCGAGTCCGACGACCGGCTATGGCTGCGCGCGCTGGTGGGCCAGCCTGACGGCAGTGAGATTATCGCCCGTGAAATCCGCGGCCCCGCCAGCAAGGCCGACCAGATCGGGGTGCAATTGGCGGAGGAGCTGATCGCCGCTGGCGCTGACAGAATTCTCGCCGCCCTGGCGGACAACCCCTCGGCACCCCGGTGACCCGAACATGAACAACCTGCAGGGATTGGCAATCGTCATCACCCGCCCGCGGGCCCAGGCGCTGAAGTGGCAAAAGGGCCTGCAGGCGATGGGAGCGAGTACTTACTTGCTCCCGATTCTGGAGATCGCGCCGGTCTCCGACTCCGCCGCCGTCGAAGCGGTGAAGACCCGCATTCTTGCCTTGGCCGATTACGACAAGATCATCTTCGTCAGCCAGAACGCCGTTCAGCACGCCATGGACTGGATCGACCGCTATTGGCCGCAGCTGCCGGTGGGCATCCGCTATTTCGCCGTGGGCGGGGCCACCGCGGCGGCGGCGCGCGAGTGGGGGCTCGAGATCACGGCCGCCGATGAGGCCATGAACAGCGAGGCACTTTTGGCGCTTTCCGAACTCCAAGCGGTCGAGAATGAGAAGATCCTGATATGCCGCGGGCTCGGCGGGCGGACCCATCTCGGTGAGCAGCTGTTCCAGCGCGGCGCTCAGGTGGACTATTGCGAACTCTACGAGCGGCGTTTGCCAGCCAGCGCCGAAGCCGACGTCGCGCGCCTGGCGCCGGAACTGATCCGGAATCGGGAAGCGGGCAGTCGGATCGTCATCGCAGTGCACAGCGGCGAAAGCCTGCAGAATCTCAGCCGGGTTCTGAAACGCAATGGCAACGCTGAGCTGAAGTCGGCGGTGCTGCTGGTCCCCGGCGCGCGCGTCGCGGAGCTGGCAAGCAGCCTGGGTTTTCGCCACATCCTGGTGGCAGAAAACGCGACTGACGAGGCCATGACCCGGGCGCTGCTGGAAGGTCTCTGAGCAGGGGCGAAGCCGGCCGAGCGACGTCAGCGATACCAATCCCTCGATTCAACCGATTCTGATACTGAGGTCCCAGTGACGGACAAACCGACACCATCTTCTGAAGAAAACAAGCCGGACGAGCAAAAACCAGCCGAAGAGGCAGCGCAGGAGCAGTCCCCCGCTGTGGCAAACTCTCCCGAGAGCACTGAAACGCCCGAATCCTCTGAAGCCAAAGCCAAGGAAGCCACCAGAGCCAAACCCCGCAAGGCACGCTCGGAGAAAACGGGGCGCGGCGGCGGTTGGGTCATCTTCTTTTTGAGCCTGATCTTTCTGGCCGGACTCGGCGCGCTTGGCTATTACCAGTGGCTGAACCAGCAGGATCTCCAGGCGACGATGGCGGGGCTGAACGCGCGGCTCGAGGGCCAGGTTGATCAGATTTCCCAGGTTAGTCGCGAGGTGGAGCAGGCCGAGCAGGAAGCGGCCCGCGCGATAGAGCAGGTGTCGCAGAGCGCCGACGAGCGCCAACAGCAAGCCCGCGAAATGCGCCAGCAGGCCGGGCAGCTGCAGCAGCAGCTGGAAGAACAGACTCGCCAGCTCCAGCAACAGCTTAATGGTCTGCGCCAGCAGATTCAGGCCATAACCACCACGACCACTGACGATTGGAAGCTCGCGGAAGCCTATTACCTGACGCGTCTGGCCGGACAACGCTTGCTGATGGAGCGAGATACGCAAAGCGCGCTGGCCCTGCTCGAGTCGGCCGACAAGATCGTCCGCAATTATCCCGACCCGAACCTCTATCCCGTCAGGGAGGCGCTGGCCGACGACATCGCCGAGCTCAAGCTCGCCGAGGCTGTTGACCGTGAAGGCCTTTATTTGAAAATTGCGGCACTCAGCCGGCAGATCACTCAGCTTAACTTTGCCGAGCCGCGCAACTTCGAGCCGGAAGAGGACATCGACCTGCCGCCGGCGGAACCCGAAGCAGAGCCGGTCACGGACGAAGGGCCCGGCTGGTGGAATTCCATTCGCCAGAGTTTCGCCCAAGCGTTGGCGAGGCTCGAAGACTTCGTTCGCGTTACCCGCCATGAAGAACCGATTCAGCCCCTGTTGGCGCCGGACCAGCAGCTGCAGCTTCGCTCCAGCGTGCAGACGGCGCTCGACACCGCGCAGCTGGCATTGATGCGGGAGCAGCCGGCCGTTTACCAGACCAGTCTCGAAAAGGCCCAGGAGCTGATTGCGCGTTTTTACGCGGAATCTGACGACCGCGGCCGCATCTTGGCCGAGTTGGAGGGATTGGAATCCGCGCAGATTCGCCAGGAGCTGCCGGACATCACCGAATCCCAGGAAGCGCTCGGCAAGTACCTCGACCAGCGCCACCGTCTGGCTCCCGAAGGTGCACGTGAAGAGCGGGGAGGTAACTGATGAAAGGGCTGTTTTTCCTCATCTGTCTGAGCCTTATCGCCGGCGCCATCGTATTCCAGCAGACATCTGACGGCAGCGGCTACATTCTGATTTCGCTGGCCAACACCAGCATCGAGATGAGCTTCTGGACCGGAGTTTTCCTGCTGGTCGCCGGTCTGATCGCGATCTGGTTAGTCATGCGCGTGATCGTGGGGATTTTTCACCTGCTCACAGGCGGTGCCAGCCGCGTCATGTCCGTCAGCAGCAAGACCGTGCAGAAGCGAACCGCCCGTGGGCTGGTGGAATTCATCGAAGGCAACTGGAAGCAGGCCCGCGATCATCTGACCCGCTCGGCATCCAAGGCGGAATACCCCCTGATCAACTATCTGGCGGCGGCGCGAAGCAGCTATGAGTTGGGCGACGAAGAGGAAGCCTTCGACCTGCTCTACAAGGCCGAACAGGTCTCGCCGGACAGCGGCTTGGCAATCGCGCTCACTCAGGCTCGAATGCTCCTGTCCGACCGCAAGTACGAGCAGTGCATGGCAAACCTGGAGCGGGCGCGAAAAATCGCCC
Organism: Proteobacteria bacterium 005FR1; assembly: GCA_026192395.1. Lineage (GTDB taxonomy): Bacteria > Pseudomonadota > Gammaproteobacteria > Pseudomonadales > Cellvibrionaceae > WACF01. The sequence continues at coordinate 2,724,471 of WACF01000001.1, read as the reverse complement.
CCAAGCACCCGGTGGTTCTGGATCTGCTGAAAGAAACCTACATCCAGCTGGCGGACTGGCGCGCGTTGCAGAACCTGTTGCCCGAGTTGCGGCGCAACAAAATCCTTCAGGAAGGCGAGCTGGAACAGCTGGAATACCGCATTCACGAGGCGCTGCTGATCAAGGCGGGCAATCAGGGCAAACTGCAAACGCTCGAAGAAGGCATCGCCAGCATTGATCGCGAGTGGCAGGCGGCGCCCGCGGACCTTCGCAAAAAATCCTCGCTCTACTCGGTGTACATCGATCAGCTGTTGAAGATCGGCGCGGAATCATCCGTGGAAAGTCACTTGCGCAAAGAGCTCAAGCGTAATTGGAACGAGCACCTGGTGGCCGTTTACGGGCGCGTACGCGGCAGCGATGTCAGAAAGCAGTTGCTGGTCGCGGAACACTGGCAACAGGAACGCCCCGGCAACGCCGTGCTCTTGCTCACCCTCGGCCGGCTCTGCCTGCGCAACGAAGAATGGAGCCGCGCCAGGGATTACCTGGAGAGCAGCCTCAAGCTGCGCAAGGATCCCGAAACCTACGCGGAACTGGCACGCCTGCTGGCGCATCTGGGTGAACACGAGACCAGTACGCATTATTACCAGCAAGGCTTGCTGATGACCACTGATCGCCTACCGGATCTGCCTATGCCGACGGAGAGCAAGGCGCTGTCCCAACCCCTATCCGGGCAAGGGCAAGGGCAAGGCGGCGACGACAGCGCTGCTTCCGGCGACTATCAGCGTGCGTCCGGATGAGTGCCGCGCCTTCTCAATTCCATGTAGCGTCCCGGTAACCCCGTCCAGGGTGAATTGATCTAAAATTTCGTCATTTCCGCTGCGTGGCAGCCGCGCCGCGCAACCTGGATGATTTCCCGGATGAAAATCTTCACCAACGAGATAAAACGCCTGAACAACGCCACCCGCTTCTCCATGCAGGGCTTTCGCGCCGCCTGGGAAGGGGAGGCCGCTTTTCGCTTCGAGGTGATTCTCGCCTCAGTCATGTTACCTGTGGCCATCCTGATTGACGTCAGTAGTCTGGAGCGAATTGCGCTGGTGTCGACAGTCCTGCTGGTGCTGATTGTGGAGCTGCTCAATAGCGCCATCGAAGCGGCCATCGATCGTGTCGGCTCCGAGCCGCATCCCCTGAGTGGCCGTGCCAAGGATCTCGGCTCGGCGGCCGTTTTCGTTGCGCTTCTGCTGACCTTCTTCACCTGGGCCACAGTGTTGCTGGAGTTCGTTTCCCGCCACCGCTGACCTGCTCTTCTTCGGATAGTCGCGCGCGCCCGGGCGCCCAGGTGGGGGCGTTATTTTTGCAGTCTATTGCCGCCGGAGCTGTCTCCGGCCTTTTATTTCCAGTGTGTTGCTCTACAATCGCTCATCACCAGTGAGCACAAGGGTAGGAAGGGGCATGAACAATCTGAAGAAGCTGTTGGAATTCCTTAATAAGTTGGACGAATACGGCATCGGCTACGCGATGGAGCACAATCGCGAAGACTCGATGACAGTGTTTATCGCCGTGCCCGGTGAGCGCTGGGAAGTGGACTTCCGCGCCGACGGCGAAGTGGAAGTCGAGGTCTTTTACAGCGGCGCCGAAGAAGAAGAAAAAGAAGGCGAGGAGGCGCTTGATCGACTCTTTGCCGACTACGACGAAGAAGAATACGAAGACGAGGAAGACGAGTACGACGACGAAGACGAAGAAGAATACGAAGACGAGGATTACGAGGAAGAAGTAGAGAAGTCCGACAAACGCTAGGCGCGGCATCGCGGCAGCGGGTTTTCAATAGAGAGTCGTCGAGTTCTGGTGATGGAATCCCGATAATGGAAAGCTCCGAGCGATTCAACGAACTACTGCAGGAAATCAGCGATTCCCAGAAAAAACTGCTTGAGCAAAACAGGGAATCGCTGCAGCTCCAAAACCAACAGCTTCAGCTCCTCGAGCGTCTGCTGAACCGGCCGGCGGAAAATTCCGACGGGGACGGCGGGCGCCTCGGCCGCCGCGGCACCGCGATGATGGATGGAGCCCGCACGCTTTTCATCGTAATTCTATTTCTTCTCGTCGTTCTGCTGTTCGCCGCGAGCTGGACCGTATTCAGCTGACCGACTTACTCTTTGAGGCTCATCATGTGATTAGTGGCGGATCGAGTACTTCCGCTGTACTGCCATTCACTCTGTACCACCCCGTCAAGCTGAAGCGGGCGCGATTTGCCCGCAGCACTTCGTGAGGGAATACCTCGCTAAGAAAAATCACCATCCGGCCGTACTGAGGCGCGATTCTCAGGAAGGGGTCGTTTTCACGTTCACGGTACATCGCCAGCTCGCCCCCATCGCCAGGTTGCCATTGCGGATTCAGATACAGAATCGTCGACAGGCGGCGGTTGGATGTGCCGCGGAAGGCATCCACATGCTTCTTGTAGAAACCGCCCTCCGGATAATGTGCGTAATGGCACTCATAGTCGAATAGGCCAAGAAACAGATTGCGGTTGATGTACAGGCGCAACTGTTCGATCCAGTCGAAATAGCCCTGCACCTCCACTGCGCCCGGACTAAGCCAATGGATCTGATCCCGCCGGGTAAAATCGTTGAGATGGAAATCCTGCTGCCGCCCGATGCCGGCCTGCTTAAAAGCCTCCCGATCGAGCGTGGTGAAGTGCAGGAAGAGTCCGTTGAGGAGATTATCCGCAAGCGCGCCATCGAGCACCACATAGCCGTGATCGTGGATCTGCTCAATGATGTGCTCGAAGATGTTCGAATCCCCGCCGGAAGGGCCGTGTCCCCACTGGGGGCCGCCAGGGCGAACCTGGGATTTGGTTTTGAGAATGGCGCTCAAGGTGATCGATTCCGGTGAAATGTGGCGTGGCGCAGTCAGACCGCGTTATAGCGCAGAAGTGCAGTGGCCGCCACTGGAACGCAGGACGTGAGGCAAAAGATGAAAATGGAAAGGAGGAAGATCGCCGGCACTGGTATGGCTAGCTCAGCAAAATGCCGTTAACTGGAGACTAGAGACTAACCCCCTAACCCCAGCTCTTCCCACATCGCGTCGACCCGCTCCTTCACTGCGCGATCCATTTCGATAGGCTGGCCCCACTCGCGGCTGGTTTCGCCGGGCCACTTATTGGTGGCATCGAATCCAATCTTGGAGCCGAGGCCGGAGACCGGAGAGGCAAAGTCGAGATAATCGATGGGTGTGTTTTCCACCATGACGGTGTCGCGGGCCGGATCCATTCGTGTGGTCATCGCCCAGATCACATCCTTCCAGTCGCGGGCGTTCACGTCATCGTCGGTGACGATCACGAATTTGGTGTACATGAACTGGCGCAGGAAGGACCAGACGCCCATCATCACCCGTTTGGCGTGCCCCGGATACTGCTTCTTCATGGTCACTACCGCCATGCGGTAGGAACAGCCTTCCGGCGGCAGGTAGAAATCGACGATCTCGGGAAACTGCTTCTGCAGAATAGGCACGAACACTTCGTTGAGCGCGACGCCCAGAATGGCGGGTTCGTCCGGCGGTCGACCGGTGTAGGTGCTGTGGTAAATGGGATCGCGCCGATGAGTGATGGTGTTAACCGTGAATACCGGGAAACGGTCCACTTCGTTGTAGTAACCGGTGTGATCGCCGAAGGGCCCTTCATCGGCCATGTCGTTGTGGCCGATGGTGCCTTCCAGGATAATCTCGGCGCTGGCCGGCACCTGCAGATCGTTCGACAGGCTTTTTACCACTTCGGTCTTATCGCCGCGAAGCAGGCCGGCGAAGCCGTATTCAGACAAAGTGTCCGGTACTGGCGTTACCGCACCCAAAATCGTCGCGGGATCCGCACCCAATGCGACCGAAACCGGGAAGGGTTTGTCACCATACTTGCGTTGCCAATCGCGGAAATCCAGTGCACCACCACGATGACTCAGCCAGCGCATGATCAGGCGGTTCTTGCCCAGCAGCTGCATGCGGTAGATGCCGAGGTTCTGGCGCTCCTTCTCCGGACCGCGGGTAATCACCAACGGCCAGGTAACCAGCGGACCGACATCGCCGGGCCAGCAAGTCTGGATGGGAAGTTGCGTGAGATCGACCTGATCGCCTTCGAGAACCACTTCCTGGCACGGTGCTTTGCTGACGAGCTTCGGCCCCATGTTCAGAACCTGCTTCAGCACGGGCAACTTGTCCCAGGCGTCCCGAAGTCCCTTCGGCGGTTCAGGCTCCTTGAGATAGGCGAGTAACTTTCCAACTTCGCGAAGCGCCTCTGGCGAATCCTGACCCATGCCCATGGCGACCCGCTTGGGAGTGCCAAAAAGATTGGCCAGAACCGGCGTGCTGAAACCTTTCGGGTTTTCGAAAAGAATCGCAGGTCCGCCGGCCTTCAGCGTGCGATCACAGATCTCCGTCATTTCCAGCCGGGGATCGACTGAAAGATGAACGCGCTTAAGCTCACCGACTTTCTCCAGCTGCTGGATAAAATCGCGGAGATCTTTGTACTTCATAAGAGCGGGGCTGGCGCTACTTGCGCTTCATAGAGAGGAAGAATTCGTCGTTGGTCTTGAAGTCCTTCAGCTTGCTGCTTAGGAATTCAGTCGCTGCAACATCTTCCATGTCATGCAACAGCTTGCGAAGAATCCACACGCGCTGCATTTCCTCTTCCGTCATCAACAGGTCTTCGCGGCGGGTGCCGGAGCGACGGATATTGATGGCGGGATAGATGCGCTTTTCTGCAATTTTGCGATCCAGATGAAGTTCCAGGTTGCCGGTGCCTTTGAATTCTTCGTAGATCACCTCGTCCATCTTTGAGCCGGTATCAATCAGCGCGGTGGCGATGATGGACAAGCTGCCGCCTTCTTCGATGTTTCGTGCCGCACCAAAGAAGCGCTTCGGGCGTTCCAGCGCGTGGGCATCCACACCACCGGTCAACACCTTGCCGGATGAAGGCACGATTGTATTGTAGGCGCGGGCCAGACGGGTTATTGAGTCGAGCAGAATGATCACATCTTTCTTGTGCTCGACAAGGCGCTTGGCTTTTTCGATCACCATCTCCGCCACTTGCACGTGCCGCGTCGGCGGTTCGTCAAATGTGGACGCAACCACTTCGCCGCGCACGGAACGCTGCATTTCCGTTACTTCTTCCGGGCGCTCATCGATCAGTAGAACGATCATGTGGCACTCGGGGTTATTGCGGATAATGGACTGCGCGATGTGCTGCATCATAATGGTCTTACCCGCTTTCGGCGGAGCGACGATCAAACCGCGCTGGCCTTTGCCGATGGGGGACACCAGGTCGATGATGCGGCCGGTGAGATCTTCGGTGGAACCATTACCGGCTTCCAGCTTGAGCCGCTGGTCGGGAAAGAGAGGAGTGAGGTTTTCGAAAAGGATCTTATTGCGGGAGTTTTCGGGCTTGTCGAAGTTGATTTCCGACACTTTCAGCAGCGCGAAATAACGCTCACCTTCCTTCGGCGGGCGGATCTTGCCCGCAATAAAGTCGCCGGTTCGCAGGTTGAATCGGCGAATCTGACTGGGCGAGACATAGATGTCATCGGGTCCGGCCAGATAGGAACTGTCCGCCGAGCGCAAAAACCCAAAGCCGTCTTGCAGAATTTCCAGGACCCCATCGCCGTAAATGTCTTCGCCGCTTTTGGCGTGACGCTTCAGGATGTTGAAGATCACATCCTGTTTCCGGGAACGGGCCATGTTTTCGAGGCCCATTTCCTTGGCGATTTCGATCAGTTCTTCAATGGGTTTGGTTTTTAAATCGGTTAGGTTCATAGAGGTTTTGTGAGTTGTTTTCCAGAGGTTAAGTTGTTTCAAGCCTAATTGAGTTTTACGTCAAGGGAATGGCGGTAGCCGGGAAGAGTAGTCAGGTACGGGTGTAGTGCGTTTGCTTGTGACTCTTGCGCCGCGGCCTTCGTTCCGGATACGTGCTGCCGGGAAGGGTTTTGCTGGATCAGTCACCCGGTCCGGGCCGCAATCGTCGCCGGACGATGGGCGATAACTTTGACCTGACAATACTCCTATTCGGTCATTCAGACACAGCGCTTAGCTGTACTCGTCAGGACCTGTCGAATCTGGCTAAGACAAATCAGCCATCCGGCCGTGCTCGGGCTTTCTACCAAGCCCTGTTGTTTAGCCACTGACACAGATTTAGGCCAGTAACTGGCTTTCAGCAACCGCATTGTATGCGGCTGTGCCGAACGCCGGCTCTGACGGTTTTGTCGCGGAGGAGTGGTCAATCAGGCCTTACAGCTTCCCGAATTGTAGTTTTGGCTATCGGCTCGATCCAAAAATCGTCCAAGCATTCGAACCCGTCGGAATTTGCTGGAGGACGAGTAAAGATGATTACAACGATAGGGGAGCTGGAAAGAGTCGCCGCTGGGAAGTATTTTTGCGAGATTGACCAGAGTATAGCGACAAAAAGTCAGCAGTGCAAAAGTTTAAACTGCATGAATCGGACCAATCGCCCCGGCTTCGGTTCAGCCAGTGCAAGCCAGGGAAATCCGGGGGAAGTGAAGGGCCGACAGTGGGAAGTGGGGGCAGGTTGTTCATGAGTTTTGGCAACCGAAACCGTGCTCCACTTCTCACTGGACCTCGCTCGACCTCCGAGGATTCGGAATCAGATATGAGCGTTGAGGAACTCGGACAATTGAGTTTTGGAGAGGGCGCCGACCTTCATCGCTTCCATGTTGCCGCCTTTGAACAACATCAGGGTGGGGATACCGCGGATATTGAACTTTGCCGGGGTTTCAGCGTTTGCGTCGACATCCATCTTGCAGATCTTGACCTTGCCCTGGTACTCGCCGGCCAGTTCTTCCAAAACGGGCGCAATCATTTTACAGGGACCGCACCAAGCCGCCCAGAAGTCCACCAGCACCGGCTCTGCAGCCTTTAGTACATCGTCCTCAAAGCTAGAATCGGTTACATGAACAATGGCGTCACTCATAGGTAGTCTCCAAAAAAATAAAACAAAGAAATCGGACCTGCGGCGGCGCGCCGCGGCAAGGTGTGAGTCGGGGCAATTGGCGAATCTTCAGCTTTCCTTGTAAATGCTACATGTCCGGCAATGATGATTGGCCCCGCAGCTATCGGCCAGGTACGTCCGCCAAGGCGGCTTCCACGTATCGAAAGGAGCCGGTTGTTGCGGACTCGGGAAGCGGACTCTGGAAACAACGTCCCGCTTCAGAGGTAGCCGCAATGATAAGCACCCCTTGGCGCCTGTTCAAGTCGCCACCGAATAGTAGGACTCTGTGTGGCTGTGCCAGTTTCCCGCCAGCTGGTTCAGCGTTTCACTTCCTTGCCGACCTGAATACTCGATGGAGGCACTCATTTCGGCTGTGTTGTCGCGCTCAATCCTGTGCTGGCACCATGAATGCTTCGAGCACATCATTGAGGAAGCGTCGGCCCAGTTCGGTCGTTGCAAGACGCCCGGAATTCGCTTCCATCAGGCCGCGGGACTGCAAGCTTCCCAGTTGTGGTTGCAGGGCTTCAAGAGACAGCCCGGTCCTCGCTGCAAAGACTTCCGCGGCAACACCATCGGTTAAACGCAGAACATTCATCATGAACTCCAGCGGGAGTTCGGCAGCGGGTACAACGCCCCAAAGATTCAGTGGCTCGCTCTCGGCCATGTAGTGAGCGGGCAGGCGGGTTTTGCGGCTGCGCCAGACACTCTGATCCGAGTCGGTGACCTTGCCGTGGGCACCAGCGCCGATCCCGAGGTAGTCGCCGAACTCCCAGTAGTTGCGGTTGTGCCGAGATTGTTGACCGCTTTGGCTGTAGGCGGAGACCTCATATTGCTGGTATCCGGCCTGGGCGAGCAGATCCCATCCGTGGTCTTCGATGTCCGCCAGCACTTCCGCATCCGGCAGTCGCGGAGGTTGTCGGTAGAAAACCGTATTCTGTTCAATGGTGAGCTGATACCAGGAGATGTGGCCGGGATCCAAAGCGATAACCTCGCGCAAATCGTCGAGGGCCTGACCTACAGTCTGTCCCGGCAAGCCATGCATCAAATCGAGATTGATCCTCTTAAAGCCGGCGCGGCGAGCGGAATCGATAGCGCGCAGGGCCTGGTCGCGATCGTGAATCCGGCCCAGCGCTTTGAGTTGCTCTTCGCGAAGGCTTTGAATGCCGATCGACAAGCGATTCACGCCCGCATCTCGAAAGCCGCCAAAGCGCTGTTGTTCGACCGTGCCTGGATTGGCTTCGAGGGTAATTTCCACCTCGGGGGCAAAGCCGATAAGCTGCTCGGCCCGTTGCAGAATGGTCGCTATGCCGGACGGGCTGAAGAGGCTGGGTGTTCCACCTCCGAAGAAAATGCTTTGCAGGCGTCGCCCTCCGGCCAGCGAGGCATCGCGTTCAAGGTCCGCCAGCAAGCTCGCCAGGTAGTCAGTCTCCGGGATTCGTTCAGGCGCCGCGTGGGAATTGAAGTCGCAGTATGGGCATTTGCGCACGCACCAGGGAATGTGTACGTACAGGCTCAGCGGCGGTAAATCGAAGCGGGCGGATGCTTCTTCGCGAACCGGCTGTTCAGGAACGGAGGGATTGGGGGAAAACTGTTTGGGAGAGGTCATGAAAATGGCTGGAAGGTGGGGTAAAGCGGACCGACTATAGCGCCTGTCCGCGCGAAGCCGCAAACTTTTATGCGGATGAGTATCTAAAAACAAATGTCAGCTACTTAGACGCGCATCTTGTCTGCCCTCGAAGGGGCAATGATTTCGGAGTCAGCTTTGTCTCGACGAAAAGGAAAGGTCTCGCCGGACTCGTTGCGGGTGCTCCTGCTCGCCGGCTTATTGCTCATTGGAAGCAGTGTCAGCGCTGAAATCGATCTGGACATTCGCGGCGCCACTGACGCGGTGGAGGAAAACATCCGCCTGCACCTATCCAAGTGGGACGAGCTCCCAGCCGGCGATGCCGAAGCCATACGCTCCAGGCTTAGCCCCGCGGTAACCGAGGCGCTGCAGGCCCTCGGCTATTATCAGGCCGAGGTGAACTATGCCGTGCGCCGCGGCGAGCTGGTTCTCAATGTCGAGCTCGGCCCGCGCCTCGATTGGGGCAAGGTGGACATCCAGGTCACCCAGCGGGGTGAGCCGGTGCAGGGTGCCTTCCAGAATTTCATCGCCGATCATCCCTTTACTGATCAGCAGGCATTTACCCACGGGGTTTACGAGAGCTTCAAGAACGAGCTGCTTGGCTTTGCCGGTCGCGAGGGCTACCTGGATGCACGGCTCACCCGAACTCAGCTGCGCGTCGACCTGCGAAAGCAGCAGGCTGACGTGGTGCTCCACGCCGAGGTCGGCCAGCGTTATACCATCGCCGGGGCAACCTTCAGTGAGACACGGCTTTCGGAGGAGGTCCTGCGCGGCATCGCACAGGTGCCTGCGGGGCGGCAATACAGTGCGGATCTGGTGGGTGAGATCTATAACCGTCTGCTAAACAGCGGCTACTTCGCCGGGGTCAACATCAATGTCGACCGACAACCGCCGGATCAGGTGTACTTGAGAGTCAATCTCGAAGATCTGGCCCGGCACCGCGTTTCCACCGGCATCGGCTTCGGTACAGACACCGGCCCCTGGGTGAAGTTGCGCTGGGAGCGACCGGCCCTGAACGACCGCGGACACAATCTGCTGGCACAGCTGGAGGTTTCGCAAGTTGCCCAGGAGGTCGTGACCCAGTACCGCATCCCCCGGGGACAGCCGCAGGATGAGTTTGTGAGCTGGGATACGGGCTGGCAGCACAAGGAGGTCGAGGACGTGGAAACTTCCGTCCTCACGACCGGCCTGTCCTACCATCAGGTATTCGGGGACAGCTGGCGTTACAGCCTGCATGTTGATCTGGAAAATGAAACATTCCAGCAGGGCGATCTGCCCGAGGAGACCTCCACCTACGTGATTCCCAGCGCTCGCATTTCGCGGCGCTTCTTCGATGGCGACGCCACCGATCCGAACTTTGGTTATCGCTACTGGCTGCACCTGGGTTTCAGTGATCAGAACCTCGGTTCGGACACCGATTTCCAGCGGCTCAATACGGGCCTCAATACCATTCTTACCTTCTATGAACGCCACAGTCTGCTAACCCGCCTGGAATACGGACTGGTGCAAACCAATCAGTTTGGGGAAGTGCCGATCTCGCAGCGGTTCTTCACCGGCGGCGATCAGAGCGTGCGCGGCTTCGACTTCGAGATGATCTCGCCGCGCGATGCCAATGGCGACCGCACGGGCGGGCAGGTGCTCAACGTGGCCAGCGTCGAATACCGCTACCGGGTTCTGCCGAACTGGCAGGCGGCGGCCTTTGTGGATACCGGTCGATCCTATCTCGAGGATGACGATGTCAGCTTCGATGACGCCGAACAGGCCATCTCCTTCGTTGGTGATGATTTTCGCACCGGTGCGGGACTCGGGGTGCGCTGGAAGTCACCGGTGGGCTTCATCGCCGTCGATGTTGCGGCGCCCATTAATGATCCATTCGAAGACGGGGTTCGTTTCCATTTGTACCTGGGGACGCCCTTATGATCCAACGCATACCACGCTGGGCGCGCTGGCTGCTGGTTGTGCTTGCAGTCCTGCTGGCGATCTACCTTGTTTTGTATGCGGTTCTCACTTCAACGGCGTTTAGCCGTTTTGTGTTGAACCAGGTTGAGTCGGCAGTACCTCAATTGACCTTCAGCGAGGTTGAAGGCAGCTTCACTCAGGGGCTGCGTTTCGATCTAAGTTACGTCAGTGAAGGCGCCGAGGTGCAAGCCAGTGAAACTCGGGTGGTCATCGTTCCGGATTGCCTCTGGCAGCTGAACTTGTGCATCGATAACCTCGAGGTGCAACGCCTGCTGGTCAGCCTGCCACCGGAGCAAGCGACAGAGGAACCCGCGGCCGCGCCCGGCGCTGCTGATGCCGCGGTGGAATTGCCGGAAATTACCCTGCCCGTGGACCTGCGGGTCAAATCCCTTGGCATTGCCTCCTTGCTCATAAGCCGTGGCGGCGAAGAGTTGTACCAACTCCAGAGCCTCGACAGCGCATTGGCCTGGCGCAATGGAACTCTGGAGCTGGAGCGCCTCACCGGCAGGGATGCTTACTGCCAGTGGGCGATAACGGGTGAGATCACTTTCATTAACCAGTACCCGTTGAACGCTGAAGTGGGCTGCCAGTCCGAAGCCGGATACGGCGAGGTCGAGGCGGACATCTCCGGCGATCTGGCGCAACTGACCGCTGAGGTCCAGGCACTCGCCACCACCGAGTACACCGCCGAGCCGGCCCCGGTGCAGGTGAGTCTGACCTTGGCGCCGCTGCGTGAGAACTTGCCGGCGCAGTTGCGGCTACAAACCGACGAGACCATTCGCCTGCAGCTGGCAGAACAAAGCGCGCAGCTCGAGTCATCGCTAATCACCGCCGAAGGGCCGCTTCTGAGTCCGACGATTGAGGCGCGACTGAACTTCGAGAGCCCCTTCTGGCCCGGCGGCAATGCGCTGCTTCTCAGCGCAGCGGCGAGTACTGAGGCGCTGACCATCCAATCGCTAAGCCTTCAGCTGCCGGAAGGTCAGGTGGATGCCCAGGGGCAGCTCAGTTTTGGCGAAGCGCTGGCCTGGGAGGGTGGCCTGAGTTGGCAGAACGTGGACTTATCGCAGTTTGGCGAAGGTTTCACCGGCCAGCTCAACGGCCAACTCACCAGCGAGGCGCGCCAGGTCGACGGCGAATGGCGCGCCCACGTGGCTCTACAGTCGGTGGACGGCACCTGGCTGGAGCGCAAACTGAGCGCCAGCGGGGAGCTGGACTGGCAGGACAGCACCCTGGCGGTGCAGGACCTGCAGATACAGCAGGGCGAGAATCGGGTCACCGTGGCCGGCAGCTTTGCCCCCGAGCAGCAGTTGGATATGGCGATCAATCTGCGGGTCCCCAACCTGGGTCACCTGATTCCGGACACCATCGCGCCGCAGGCCGGGGGCGAGATTCGCGGGCAGATCAGACTGGCCGGCACCCTCGATAACCTGTCCATCAACAGTCACTTGAACGCGACCGACCTGCGTTACAACGACATTCGCCTGGCCAGCGGCGAGCTGAACCTGCGATGGTTCGGGATCAGCGAGCGCCGCGGCAATCTTGCACTCACCCTGAATGACCTGACACTGGCCGAGAATCTCGCCGCAGATGTCAGTGTTCAGGGCCAGGGCAACGTAGACCAGCACACCGTGGAGCTGCAGATCACCGGCCTGCGCGAGCAGATCGACCGAGACCTGGCCCTGCAGTGCAGCGGGGGCTTTGCGGATGCCCAGCTTCCCACTCCGCTTGCCCACTGGCAGGGGCGCTGCACCGAACTCAAGGTCGCCTTGTCGCTGGCCGAACAGCCGCAAACCTGGACCCTGGCCTCGCCCGTCGCCCTGGAAGCCCACCCGCGGCAGCCTGCGGTAACCCTCGCACCTTTTTGCCTGCAAAACGAGGGCGCCAGCCTTTGCAGCAGTGAAACCATCCGCTTTGCCGATGGGCAATTGTCCGACCTGCTGGTAACCGGCAGTGACCTGCCGGTGGCCTGGATCGAGCCGCTGCTACCGGGCGAGGACGTCAACGCCGAAGGCACGCTGGGCATTCGCTTCTCCGCTGCCCAGCTCCTGGAAAATCCGCTGCTCAGTGCCCGGGTTTCCAGCGATGATCTCGGTCTGCGCTGGACTCCGCAGGGACAACAAGCCATCGAGCTGCAGGTGACGGATCTTGCCGCCAACTGGCAGCTCCTGGAGGAAAAGCATGAGATCAGCTGGGACCTGAAGACCAAAGCAAGCGGATCTACGCGAGGGCAGATGACGCTGCAAGATCAGCAAATTGCCGGCGACCTGGTGATCAATGAGCTGCAGCTGGGAACCTACACGAGGCTGCTGCTGACCGGCCCTGATCAGACCCTGACCGGCGAGGTGAATGCCGGTCTCGAAGTGGCGGGCACCCTGCAGGAGCCGGTGCTCTCCGGCGAGGTCATTGTCGATGACGGCACTTTCAACACCGAGCAACTACCGGTGCCCTTGCGGGACATCTACCTGAACCTGGAAATCCTCGGCAACCGCGCTGTCGCACAGGGCACATTCAACGCGGCTGAGAGCAAAGGGGATATCAGTGGCCAGTTCACCTGGGGTGAGCAAACCTGGGCTGGCGAACTGAATGTCTCGGCCCAACCCCTGCAGGTCCAGCCGGAGCCCGACGTGCAGCTGAGTGTCGCGCCCGATCTGAAATTCAACTTTGCTCCCGGCGAGCTCGGGATCACCGGGCAGGTGCGGGTTCCCCAGGCGCAGATCGAATTGACGGAGCTGCCCGAACAGGCGGTTGGCGTATCGGCTGATACGGTGGTGATAGGACCCGAGGACGAGGTGGTGGAAGCGGAAGCGGGCACCGCCCTCAACATCAACACCAATATCGAGCTGGTACTCGGTGACAAGGTGCAGTTCGAAGGTTTCGGACTGGAAACCCGCATAACCGGCAAGCTGCGACTTCAGCAGGAAAGCGGCGGCCGGTTGAAGGCCAACGGCAAGCTGCAGCTGGTGGAAGGCCGCTATGAGGCCTACGGACAGAATTTGGTGATTCGCAGTGGTGACCTGGTATTCGTGGGCGACATCGACAATCCCCAACTGCGCCTGGAAGCCGTACGCGGCGATACCCCCGAGGACGTCGTGGTTGGCTTGCGCGCTTCCGGCCCCGCCCGCACTCCGCGCATTTCGCTATTCTCCAGGCCGGACATGCCCCAGCAGGCGCAGCTTAGCTATTTGCTGACCGGAAACCCGCCGGGAACCAAGGTGGAAACAGACCCGCAACTGGCCGCCGCAGAGGCCGCCCTCAGCTATGCATTGGAGGCCGGCTCGGGAATCACCCAGCGCGCCGGCGAGGCGCTGGGCATTGAAGAATTGCAGGTAACCGCCGGGTCAACGGAAGATGGTACGCAGATCGGGCTGAGCGGCTACATTACCCCCAACTTGCTGGTGCGTTATGGTGTCGGCGTTTTCGACGCCATCAATACCCTGACGGTACGCTATCAGGTCGGGAAGAATCTTTACCTGGAAGCGATGAGCGGCGAAGGCAGCGATGTCGGTGTGATGTGGTCCTTCGAGCGCAATTGACCAGTCCGCTCCCCTTTGCCTGTAACAAACAGCTGGAAAAACAGATGAGCCTCCACGTGGATACTGCAAGCAGAAATACGGCGACTCCGTCGGGCGGACAATTCGCCGCCCTGGTTCTGCACTTCGAAGCCGATACCATCCGGCGCCTCTCGATTCGGGACGTCAATTTGTCTGAACCGGTCGAGGGCATCCGTTGGCTGCACTTCGCTGGCAACGTGGAGCGCAGTCGGGAATGGCTGCAACATAATAGTCCGCTGGACAACAACCACATCGAAGCGCTCTGCAGCGAGTTGACCCGCCCGCGACTGTTCGTGGATACGGACAAGAATCTGATGCTCACCCTGCGCACGGCGCGCACCACCGAAGAGTTGCCGCTGGACTTCATGTCCCTTCGGGTCTGGGCGAGCAGCAAGCAGCTGATCACCGTCTCCCTGAAAAACACCAACATCGTCAGCGACTTCGTAACCGGGCTCCACGCGCAGCGAAAATCCGTAGTCTCCACCGAGCAGTTGCTTCTCGAACTGACCCAGTTCATCACCCGTGAATTCACTCAGACCGTCAGCGAGCTGGACGAGCAGATCGGTGTGCTTGAAGACAGCTGGGATGATAATCACACAGTGGACATCAGCGAACTGGTGGCGGTGCGCCAGCGGGTTTCCCGCATCAGTCGCTACCTGCCCCCGCAGTTGGAAGCGGTGCAGAAAACCGAGCAGGTGATCGGCGAGATGGAGCTCCCCAAAGCGATGAAGAAGCGCTACCACGACGGCTGGCGGGAAGTCAGCAACCGAGTGCGGCGCGATATTGAAGCGCTTACTGAAATGCGCGAGCGGGTGAGCATTCTCAGTGATACACTACAGCAAGCCGCCAATGAGCGAATCACCCGCACCATGTACCTCCTGTCCATCGTTGCCACCTTTTTCCTCCCGATAACCTTTGTGACCGGCTTGCTGGGCATGAACGTGGCGGGTATTCCCGCCCAGGAGAATCCGGTGGCATTCTGGGTCGTCTGCGGTCTGATTGCGCTGATTGCTTTTGGCCAATGGCTCGCCTTTAAAAAGTGGCGCTTGTTGCGCTAACCTTTGCCGCAACTATTTTGACCGCGGTTACACAACTGAACAGTTAGCAGCCTCCAATCGGTGCAAATCGCATATTTAATCCTCTAAGGGCCTTTTGTGCATATTGCTATTCTTTCCCGCAATCGCAAACTCTATTCAACCCGCCGCCTGGTAGAGGCGGCGCAAAAGCGCGGTCACGAAGTCCGCGTCATCGATACCCTCGCCTGTTACATGGACATCACGTCCGACAAGCCAGCGGTCTGGTACAAGGACGAGAAACTGCCCAGATTCGACGCAGTGATTCCGCGTATCGGTGCTTCCATCACCAATTACGGACAGGCGGTAATTCGTCAATTCGAGATGATGGGCGTCTACTGTCTGACCGAGTCTGTTGCGCTGGGCCGCTCGCGCGATAAACTTCGCGCCCATCAGTTGCTGTCGCGCAAGGGCATCGGCATGCCCCACACCAGCTTTGCTCACGAAGTGCGCAACACCAAAAACCTGATCAAGCTGGTCGGCGGAACGCCGCTGGTGGTGAAGCTGCTTGCCGGCACTCAGGGGCGCGGCGTGGTGCTCGCGGAAACCCCTAAAGCGGCGGAAAGCGTTATCGAAGCCTTCCGCGAATTGAAAGCGGACTTCCTGGTGCAGGAATTTATAAAAGAAGCCGGCGGAAAGGATGTGCGTTGCTTCGTCATCGGCCAGAAGGTGGTAGCCTCCATGCAGCGTAGCGCCATGGAGGGGGAGTTCCGCTCCAATCTCCACCGCGGTGGCAGCGCCGCCATCACCAAGCTGACTCCCACCGAGCGGCGCACAGCGCTCAAGGCTGCGCAAACCATGGGCCTGCGCATCGCTGGCGTGGATATTCTGCGCTCCGAGCGCGGGCCGCTGGTGATGGAAGTGAATTCATCCCCGGGTCTGGAAGGTATCGAAACCGCCACGGGCAAGGACATTGCCGATGCAATGATTGCCTACATCGAAGAAAACGCCGCCCCAAACCGGACCCGCACCCGAGGCAAGGGCTGACGGCGAGACCAATTCGCGCCAAATCTTTTCCTTAAATCACTGGAGAAATCAATGTCCGACATCATCCTGCACCACTACCCCGGTTCGCCCTTCGCCGAAAAAATCCGCGCGTTGCTCGGCAACCGCAAACTGGCCTGGCAGTCGGTAATGATCCCGGCGGTCATGCCCAAGCCCGACGTAGTGGCGCTGACTGGCGGCTACCGAAGAACGCCTGTCATGCAAATCGGTGCGGATGTTTATTGTGATACTGCGCTGATTGCCCGAAAGCTCGACGAGCTATCCAGTGAGCCGACGCTATATCCCCGCGAGCATCGCTTCAGCGTCGAGATGATTTCCAGCTGGGCGGACTCAACATTGTTTTCGATCGCCGTGGCCTTGGTATTCCAGCCCGCAGTTATCCAGCAGCGCTTTTCCAGTCCCGAGGAAGTTCAGACCTTCGTGGCCGATCGAATGGCCTTGCGGAAAAACAGTAACCAGCGAAAGATCACCCTCGCCGAAGCGACAACCGTGTTCGAGAATTGTTTGCGCGACTACAGCGCGCAGCTGGACGACGGCCGGCCCTTCCTGACGGGCGAGCAGCCGACGATTGCGGATTTCTCCGTTTACCATCCGCTTTGGTTCGTTCGCAATGCAGCGATTATCAACGAGAAGTTGAATGCCTATCCGAAGGTGCTGGAATGGATGGATCGCATCGTCGGGATGGGACACGGCAGTTACGAGAAATTATCCAGCACCGACGCTCTTGCCATCGCCAGCGATTCCAAGTCCGTTGTACAGGATGGTTCATCGACAATCGAGGACATCGCCGTCGGTGATCAGGTTGAAATCGCGCCGGCTGACTACGGCATTGATCCGGTGCAGGGAAGATTGGTTCTCGCCAACGACACGGAAATGGCACTGCGTCGAACCGATGAACGCGCCGGCGAAGTTACCGTGCATTTTCCGCGCTTCTGCTACTCCATTCGCAAGATCTGACGGTTTTTCAAAGTGGCCAGTCACGCAATCACGATCGGCGATTTCACCATCAAGCCAGGCGAACACCGCACCATCGAATTGCCGCTGGCGGCCATGGTGACCCACAACGATGTGGAGATGACGGTTCACGTTGTCTGCGGCAAGAAGCCGGGGCCGGTGCTGTTCGTGGCGGCGGCGATTCATGGCGACGAACTCAATGGCGTCGAAGTGATTCGACGCCTGCTTCAACAGAAGCAGCTGAATCGCCTGAACGGTACCCTGATTGCCATTCCCATCGTCAACGTCTACGGCTTTCTCAACAATTCCCGCTACCTGCCGGACGGTCGCGACCTGAATCGCAGCTTCCCCGGAAGCAGCAAAGGTTCGCTGGCCGCGCGCATCGCCCACACCTTTCTGAATGAAATCGTTCGCAAGTCCACCCACGGCATCGATCTGCATACCGGCGCCCGCCACCGCGCCAACCTGCCCCAGCTACGCGCGGACCTGAGTAACGAAGAAGTGCAACGAATGGCCGGCGCCTTCGATGTACCGGTGATCATCGATTCGAAGATTCGCGACGGATCCTTGCGGGAGATGTGCGATGAAGCGGGCATTCCCGTCTTACTCTATGAGGCAGGGGAGGCCTTGCGCTTCGACGAACTGTCCATTCGCGCCGGGGTGCGCGGCATTATCAACGTGATGCGGGAAATCAACATGCTCCCGCACAAGCGACACCGCCTGCACAATAAGAAGCCACTGATTTCCCGCAACACCACCTGGCTGCGTGCGCCCCACAGTGGCGTTCTTCGCGCGCTGGTTCCCCTGGGTGCCCATGTAAAAACGGGTGATGTGCTGGGAATTATCGCTGATCCCCTTGGTACCAGCGAATATCGCGTAACCGCGGAGGAAGAGGGCATCGTGATCGGCAGAACCTACATGCCGCTGGTGCATGAAGGCGAAGCCCTGTTCCATCTCGCCCACTACGAGGCCAAGTCGGAAAAAGTCTACAGTCAGCTTGAAGCCTTCCAGGAACGCTACGAACCTGAACTCAACCCCGATGCGCCATTCGACCCCCATAACGCCCCCATTCTGTGACGCATGAGTGCTGCTGACGGAGACGATCGCCAGCATGATAATCGATGTCGAGGGAGGCCGGGCTCAGCCGGCAGCGGTGTTTAGAGCAGCGCTGGCAATCTTTCGGACCAACTCGTTCGCGCAATCGAAGCATCGCGCCAACGTGCTTTTGCTTTGATGGTCTTGGCGAATCCTAGCCCGTCAATTCCCGCAGCAACTTCTGCATCGCCCGGCCACGGTGGCTGATGCGGTTTTTCTGCTCCGGGGGCAATTCCGCCGAGGTGCAGCCGCTCATTGGCAGGTAGAACAGCGGATCGTATCCGAAGCCATTTTCCCCGCGGGCCTCGAACAGGATCTGCCCTTCCCAGGAGGCCTGGCAGATGATGGGACAGGGGTCTTCCGCGTAGCGCATGTAGGCCAGCGCGCAGTGGAAGCGTCCGGTGCGCTGGGTCTCGGGGACATTTCTGAGGTTTTCCAGCAACAGGCGGTTATTGGCCGCGTCGTCGTTTTCCCCGGAATAGCGGGCCGAATAGATGCCGGGTGCTCCCCGCAAGGCATCAACCGCCAGGCCTGAGTCGTCGGCGATCGCCGGCAGTCCCGTCTGGGCAGCCGCATGACGTGCTTTGAGGATGGCGTTCTCGACGAAAGACAGCCCGGTCTCCTCGGCGCTGCTGATGCCGAAATTCGATTGCGGTACCAGCTCCACCGGCAACTCGCGAAGCAGTTCACGGAACTCTCTCAACTTGCCGGCGTTGCCGGAGGCAATCACCACTTGCGCTTTCTTGCTACTGATCGACATAGAGCTTCTTGGTAAATTTCACCTGGTAAGGACCGGCTTCGCCACGCGGATCCACCTCGATGTTGAAGTTCAGGACTTCCTCATTGGTGATGCGCAGCGGTGCCAGATAATAAATCACGCTGTCTTCAACGATGGCTTTGAACTCCAGCTCACGGCGCTGCTGCATGAGATTGCTGACGCTGCCGGAGATCTCAGCCGCCTGGCCGCCGTTTGGCGAGTCATTGGCCACCATGGCGATGTTCACCAGCATCTGATCCTCGCCGCGGGTGATGCCGTGCACTTGCGCCACATCCGGCTGCACCATGGTGCTGTTGAATACGCTGTAATAAACCGTGTACTTGTCGAAGCGCACGAACCCCTGTTCGGGGCTTTGTTCGACTTGCGCAAAGATTGCCGAGCCGCTGTGCAACAGCAGCGCCGCGCTCAGTAGCAGGCTATGAAGTCTTTTCATGGGAACTCTTGGGAAGGCCTGTTGAACGTCAGACGGGCGAACCATCTGAATCGAAAACCCTCAGCATAGGAGGCTTTCGCGCTGGACTCAAGTTGTTCGCTGACAGCAGAGCGCTCTCGAAGTCAGCTGTTGGCCGCGGCACGGGTGGCGCGGCGGGCTTCCTCGAGATCCACCACGTTATTGCCCCGGCCGGGCTGGCGGGGCGTGCAGGCATTGATCTGCCTGAGTATGCCTCCCAAGCGTCCTAGCGCTCGCTGCTGCAGGCCGAGGCTGGAGCGGAGTTCCTGGAGCTGAGTATCCATTCCGCGATTATCATTGTGCAGATTGGCGAGTCGCATCATGTGCCGCTCGAGCAGTTGCTTCTGATAGAGGTTGTGGTGGATCAGCGGGCTCAGCGCTTCCTGCTCCCAATGACCCACTTCATCTTCCAGGCTCCCGTGGAGCTCGCGCACTTCCCGCACCAGCGATTGGATAAAGCGCTCGATCACCTTGCTTTTGCTCGCCAGCAGAGTGTCGAGAGAGAGTCGAAACTGATTTGCCTGCCGCTTTAATTGAGCCAGTTTGCGATCGTAGGGATCGACCTTGAAAAGGTGCCGTTCGAGCAGGTCCTCACCGGCGTCCTTGTGTTCGGGCCGGTTGTAGATGGCGGCGAGGACCTTGTTGGCCCGCTCCGCTTCCCGCCGCATATTGTGGAGCTTATGCTCAAGGGTTTCGAAGAACTCGCCGATCCCGCGCGACAGGCCGACCGTGGTCCAGCTCTGATTCATCTTCTCGGTGGTCTGGCTAATCAGCTGGTCCAGCAGCAGCGAGCTGATCGGTGCAATCAGTGCGACCCGCTGACGCTCCAGCAGGCGCTGGCTGGAGCGCAGCGACAGAGCCTGGCGGTGATAGCCGGTGTGGGCATCCTTGATGCTGCGGCGCAGTTGTTCGAGGGTTTGCAGCTGGGCTTCCACAGAGCTGCTGGCGGTGAGCGCGGCCAGTTCTCTCTGGCATTCTTCGGTGCGGCGCTTGAGAACCCGATAAGTCGTATTGGCGATAGAGACTGCGTCGCGAATAGCGCGGTGGCTGATGATTTGTCGCTGGCTCTCCACGATGCGCTCGGCCAGCAACATCTCCATTTTCAGAAGGCTGCTGCGCAGCAAACGCGGCTTGTCCTTGGTGGCCTTGGCGAGCAGGCCTTCCCGAGCGGAGATGGGTACCACGTGCTCGATCGGCAGCTTCAGCTGCCGGGCTGTGGTCTCGCGAACCTCACGGATGGAGCGGGCCACGTCTTCCTGAGAGTTCAGATCATTCCAGAGCGTGTCGATCTTGTTCAGCAGCACCAGCACCGGAATCCCCTGGCTTTCCCGAAGAACCTCGATGTGTTCGCTCCAGATCGCCATGTCGCTGGCGCTGACTCCGGCATCCGCGGCCAGCAGGAAGATCACCGCATTTGCCTGCGGCAAGGTGTTAAGGGTCAGTTCCGGTTCGTTGCCGAGGGCATTCAGCCCGGGCGTGTCCACAATCCGCAAGCCATGGCGGAGCAGGGCGTGGTCGAGATTGATAAGGGCGTGACGCCAGGCAGGTATCTCCACCAGGCGTGGATCGTCCGGATGCCGGGTGAGCCGACTGTTGTCGAAGCCCATCAGCCGCGCTTCCCGCTCGGAAACCGCCTTGGTGGCCGAGATCTGGGCTACCGCTTCGCTGACCTGTTTGGGATTGCGTGGATCGAAACAGATCGACACCCAGTTATCGGGAATTCGTCGAAAACTCTCGAGGCTGCTGCCACTGCGGCGGGTCTCGATCGGCAGCAGTCGCACACAGCAGCGGTCGCTATCAGGATCATGGTAGATCTCGGTGGGGCACATGGTGGTGCGCCCAGGCCGCGAGGGCAGTAGCCGCTGGCCGTATTCCGAATAGAGCAGGGCGTTGATCAGCTCGGTCTTGCCGCGGGAGAATTCCCCGACGCAGGCGAGGGTGAAATGATTTTCTGCCAGTAACGACAGGGCGTGGTCCAGCGAATGCTGCGCTTCCTCGCTCTTGACCCGGTGCTGCCGGAACCAGGCCTGAAAGGCAAGCAGCTGAGTCTGGAGCTCACTCTTCCACTGATCGTAACTCGCCATCTGGCGATACAGCGATCTCACGTCCATCGAATTTGCCCTGCTGCGCGACTGAATACGAGGTTGCGCCCCCTTCACTCAGGATCATTTTCTCCCGAGACACTGGGGCGACCCACTAAAGCGAGCTAATTAAAGCGAAAGCGGCGAAGCCTTGATGGTCATCGCCCCTGCCGGCCGGCTGATCGGTTGCCCAGACGCAATGGTCTTAGATCACGGCCGTTTACTGCGTCCTCGTTATGGTCTTGGATTGTGACGCAGCGATCTATTATTTAGGAATCCCGTCCTGATCGTCAATTTCAAAACCGGCGGCAAGCCGTCCGGGCTGAACGATCTGCACCGTTTTCTGCCGGCTGGCAAGGCCGCGCTCGATGCTGACCTCGCTCTTCGAGACGGCGAAAACTTCAGCCAGATAATCGATCAGCGCTGTATTGGCCTTTCCATCCACCGGCGGGGCGGCAAGGCGGATTTTCAGGCGCTCGCCATGAGTCCCGGCTACTTCGGTGCGTTTCGCGCCGGGCTGCACGTGACAGAACAACAGCAGCTTGTCACCCGTCCAGCGGTAATGACTAGCCATCGACGTCTGATAAGCGGGCTCAAATGCCCAACACGATCACCCGCGGAAGTTGCACGGACGCGGCGAAGGTGTTGAGCAGAATCTTGCAAACCTGAATGGCGAGGAAAGCAAATATCGGCGTGATGTCCAGGCCGCCCAAGGGCGGAATGATCTTGCGGAACGGTGCCATCGCCGGTTCCACCAGCTGATGGATCAGAATCAGGATGGGGTTATGGCTCATCGGAGCGATCCAGCTGGCAATGATCATCACCAGCAGGGCCACGAAAAAGATGTTCAAGGTGAGCGAAATCAGCCCGATAAAGGCCCAGATGAGCGCGTTCGCTGGATTGAGCACCCCGGCTCCGAAGGCGAAGGCCATCAGCTGAATCACCAGCCAGTGAAACAGCATGGCAAGCACCAGAGAGGCCAGGTCGATGCCGCCTACACCCGGGATGATCTTGCGCAAAGGCATCAGCAAAGGGTTGGTAGCCTTTACCATGAACTGGGAGACGGGGTTATAGAAGTCCGCGCGCACTACCTGGAAAAGGAAGCGCAACATGATGATGGTCAGGTACAGCGTACCGAAAGTGCTTATCAGTAGAACGGCGATTTCCGAAAGCGGACCCATTCAGTATTTCTCCTCGTCTTTGAACATCAGGCGGAGGGCTCGGATGTTTACAGGTACTCAGTTTCAGGTATCAGTTGAGCTCTTTGGCCATTTCCTGCGCCCGATCAGCACAGGCGCGCATCGCTTTGGCCACCACTTCGCGCAGATTGTTCTGTTCGAAGGATTCGATGGCCTTCAGTGTGGTCCCGCCCGGCGAGCAGACGCGACGCCGCAATTCCGCCAGACCGACATCGCTTTGCTGGGCCAGCAGGCCGGCCCCGAGGCAGGTCTGAATGGCCAGGTTGCTGGCGGTTTCCTCGGTCAGGCCCTGATCCACGCCAGCAGCGACCATTGCCTCCATGAACAGAAAGAAATAGGCCGGACCACTGCCCGAGACCGCAGTGACCGCATCAATCAGCGATTCGTCATCCAGCCATTCCACAATGCCCACCGCACTGAGGATCGCCTCGGCGGTAGTCTTCTGCGCGGCGGTCGTCAGCCCGTTGGCATAAAGCCCACTTGCCCCTGCCTGGACCAATGCCGGGGTATTGGGCATGCAGCGAATGATCGCCAGGTCGTCCCCGAGCCATTCACTGAGCTTGGCAACTGGAATGCCCGCCGCTATGGAAATAATCAGCGGCTTCTGGTCCAGGGTGCTGCGCAGGCTTTCGCAAACGGTGCGCATGATTTGCGGTTTGACCGCCAGTACTACAGTGCCCGCCTGGCGTACGCCCTCGGCGTTGTCGGTGCCGGTGCGCACCCCGTAGGCGCTGGCCAGCTTGTCGAGATTGTCCTGCACAGGATCACAGGCAAAGATCCGGGCAGGGCCGAAGCCCTTGGCCACCAAACCGCCGATGATGCTGTTGGCCATATTGCCGCCGCCAATGAAGGTAATTTGCTCGCTCACTAAATCCACCACCTACCAGATTTTTGATTCCAAGATTTCCCGCGATCCTGACCGCGTCTCAAACCCCACGCGCTCCGAACAAATCTGTTCCAATACGTACCATGGTTGCGCCCGCCGCAATTGCCGCCTCGAGATCGCCGGACATGCCCATCGACAAGGTATCCAGCGATTGCAGCCCCCGCTTCGCCCTAAGGCGCTCGATCAAGCGCTGTAACTGGCTGAAGGCGGCGAGCTGGTCTGCATAGTCTGCCCTGGGCGCGGGGATGGCCATTAAGCCTCTTAAAGCCAGCCGAGGCAAGTCTGCCACCTGGCTTGCCAGCGCTTCGAGCGTGTCGGGGTCAACGCCGCTTTTGCTGGCTTCCGCATCGATGTTTACCTGCAGGCACACATTGAGCGGAGCGCGATCGGTAGGCCGTTGCTCGCTAAGTCGCTGTGCAATTTTCAAACGATCCACGCTGTGAACCCAATCGAAGGACTCGGCGATCGACCGCGTCTTGTTGCTTTGAATCGGCCCGATGAAATGCCACTCGATGGGCAGATCGGCGAGCGCCGTCTGCTTGTCGAGCGCTTCTTGCAGATAGTTCTCGCCAAAGGCCCTCTGGCCCGCTGCGAACAATGTGCGTATCGCCTCGGCGGGCTGACGCTTGCTGACCCCGATCAGCGTGACTTCGTCAGGGGAGCGCCCCGCCGCGCGCGCGGCGGCGTCGATGCGGGCACGAATACTGGCTAGATTCTCGGGCAGGTTGTTCATCACGCTATCCATCTACTGGTTCGCTTCGCTAATATGAGGTGCTTAGGGAGCCTAGTTCTGACTTCCGGCCAGAAGCGCTACATCCGGCACGAGGGATGATTGCGAACTGGCCTATACTGATTCCGTGAAAGTTCGTTGTAACAGCGAAGCGCGGATATTCTAAGCTTGCTGGCAATACTAATGAAAAGGTAATCGCAGGTATCTCTATGGACATTACCGAACTCCTCGCCTTCAGCGCCAAACAGGGCGCTTCCGACTTGCACCTTTCGGCGGGCCTGCCCCCCATGATCCGGGTGGACGGCGACGTGCGCCGAATCAATCTGCCGCCCATGGAGCACAAGCAAGTGCACGCGCTGATCTACGAGATCATGAATGATAAGCAGCGCAAGGACTACGAGGAGTTCCTGGAGACCGACTTCTCCTTCGAAGTGCCCGGCGTGGCGCGATTCCGGGTTAACGCCTTCAACCACAATCGCGGCGCCGGCGCGGTGTTCCGGACCATTCCCTCCAAGGTACTGACCATGGAGGAGTTGGGTATGGGCGGCGTGTTCCGTGATGTCTGCGCGGTTCCCCGCGGCCTGGTGCTGGTGACCGGCCCCACCGGTTCCGGTAAATCGACGACGCTCGCGGCGATGATGGACTACATCAACGACAACAAGTACGAGCACATTCTGACCATCGAAGACCCGATCGAATTCGTGCACGAGAGCAAAAAATGTCTCGTCAACCAGCGGGAAGTGCACCGGGACACCCACGGCTTCGCCGAAGCCCTGCGCTCAGCCCTGCGGGAAGACCCGGACATCATTCTGGTCGGCGAGATGCGCGACCTGGAAACCATCCGACTGGCCCTGACCGCGGCGGAAACCGGTCACCTCGTTTTTGGGACCCTGCATACCACGTCGGCGGCCAAAACCATCGACCGGGTGGTGGACGTATTCCCGGCCAACGAAAAGGCCATGGTGCGATCGATGTTGTCGGAATCCCTGCAGGCGGTGATCTCGCAGACCCTGCTGAAGAAGAACGGCGGCGGCCGGGTTGCGGCTCACGAAATCATGCGCGGCACCCCGGCGATCCGAAACCTGATCCGAGAGGACAAGGTTGCCCAGATGTACTCCGCCATCCAGACCGGCGGTGCCATCGGCATGCAAACCATGGATCAGTGCCTCGCCGATCTCGTGGCGAGACGGGTCATCACCCGGGAAGTGGCTCGCGAAAAAGCCAAGATGCCGGACAATTTCTAACGAATAATCACAATCCACCAGGATTGAAGACACTGTCGACCGACGCGGTTTCGGCACAGTCCTGGACACCGAGAGGTAATTGCAATGGACTTCGAGCGGCTCCTGAGCTTCATGGTGGAAAAGGGCGCATCGGATCTTTTCATCACCGCTGGCGTTCCGCCGTCGGTCAAACTGCACGGCAAAGTCGTACCGGTAACCACCTCGCCCTTGTCTCCGGAACAGGCGCGGGAAGCGGTGCTGAGCGTAATGAACGAGCGTCAGCGCAAGGAGTTTGTGGAAGCCAAGGAGCTCAACTTTGCGATCAGCGCCCGCGGTATTGGCCGCTTCCGAGCCAGTGCCTTCTATCAGCGCAACCTGGCGGGAATGGTGCTGCGACGCATCGAGACGACGATCCCGAAAATCGACGAGCTGGGCCTGCCGGAGATCATCAAAGAGCTGGCGATGACCAAGCGCGGCCTGATTATCTTTGTGGGCGCAACCGGCACCGGTAAATCCACCTCGCTCGCGGCGATGATTGGCCACCGCAACCGCAACAGCAAGGGCCACATCATTTCCATCGAGGATCCGATCGAATTCATTCACCAGCACCAGGGCTGCATCGTTACGCAGCGGGAAGTGGGCATCGACACCGAGTCGTTCGAGACGGCTCTGAAAAACACGCTGCGGCAGGCGCCCGACGTGATCCTGATCGGTGAGGTTCGCTCGCGCGAGACCATGGACCACGCCATTGCATTCGCGGAAACCGGCCATCTCTGTCTCTGCACCCTGCACGCCAACAACGCCAACCAGGCGCTGGACCGGATCATCCACTTCTTCCCGGCGGACCGTCATTCGCAATTATGGATGGATCTTTCCTTGAACCTGCGCGGTATCGTTGCTCAGCAGCTGGTGCCCACGCCTGACGGCAATGGTCGCCGCGCCTGTCTGGAAGTACTGCTGAATACGCCCCTGTGTCAGGATCTGATTCGTAAAGGTCAGGTACACGACATCAAGGAGCTGATGAAGAAATCCAACGAAGTCGGAATGCAGACCTTCGACCAGGCCCTCTACGAACTCTATGATCGTGGCGAAATCACCTACGAAGACGCGCTCGCTCACGCCGACTCACCTAACGACCTGCGCCTGATGATCAAGCTCGGGTCGGAGACAGATGCGGAATATCTGTCGAACGCGGCGGATGAATTGTCGATCCAGGAAGACACTGACGATAAGGGAAGATTGTTTTAGCTTGGAAGATGTGAGATGTGAGATGACAGAGCCTCACCTCTCGCGCTCGAACCAGCTTTCCAGGATAAGGCGTGCGGCAATCGAATCCACCGGCTTTTCGCCGTAATTCCTTCGATGCCCGCGCTCCATCGCTTCGCCTTTGGCTGTGAAGGTCGACAGGCGCTCGTCCACCATTTCCACTCGCAAACCGAAGCGGCCGTGCAAACGATTGCCGAACTTGCGCGCGCGGACCGCCAACTCGCTTTCGCTGCCGTCCATGTTCAGCGGGAGGCCTACCAGTAGTAAATCGGGTTTCCATTCTGAGAGCAGCTTGGCGATGATATCCCAGCTGGGAATGCCATCTTTGGCTTTGAGGGGAGTCAATTCATCGGCAGTGCGGGTAAGCGTTTGGCCTACCGCAGCGCCAATATTCTGAGTGCCGTAGTCGAAGGCTAGAATGGTGTCGGGCATGGCTTGATCACGGTGAGGCAAAAGCCTTATTCCGTCTTTAGGCGTGACCGGCGGTGGAGGAAATCAGGTTCAAATCGATTCCCAGGTACTTGGAGGCTGCTGCCCAGCGTTGTTCGGAGGGAATGTCGAAGAGAATGTGATTTTCGGCCGGAACGGTCAGCCAGGAATTGGCTGCGATTTCCTCTTCCAGCTGGCCGGCATCCCATCCCGCATAGCCAAGCGCAACCAGCGCTTTCTCGGGCCCTTCGTCTGCGGCAATCGATTCCAGAATGTCGCGAGAGGCGGTCAGGCTAACGTCCGCGGACACGTCGACGGTGGATTCCCAGCGCTGGCCTTTGGGATGCAGCACAAACCCGCGATCTATCTGCACGGGGCCGCCCGACAGCACTGTTTGGGAACTCATTCTGCCCGTCCGCGGCAGCTTGAGCTGGCGGAATACTTCGCCCAACTTCAAATCGAGCGGATGATTGATCACGATGCCGAGCGCACCATCGGCATTGTGATCGCAGATATAGGTAATGGTGTGGGCGAACATCGGATCTGTCAGGCTCGGCATCGCAATCAGGAAATGACCGCGAAAGCTGGATTGATCCGGCTTTCCGAAGTCGCCGCCGATACGGCTGTTGAATTCTGTTTTCTGTCCCATGGTCCTAAGTATTGGGGCTGCACAGAATGATTACAAGTACCCGCGTGTCGAAATCACTGCCGTTTACAGGGGTGGGGCTAAATGCATAAGAAAGCAAAAACGATCAGTTAGAGGTCGATAGCCCGGTGATTTCAAAGCGCCAGGTGCGGATGATTTCCAGTTGATCGTAGTCCTTGCGAATCTCGGGAGGGAAGGGGCCAAAAGGCGCTGCCCGGTGGATGATTTGCAGTGCGGCGTTGTCCAGAATGCTGTGGCCCGACGATTCCAGAAGCTCAACTTGAACAATGGTGCCGTTGGCCTTGATGACTGTAGCGAGTCGCAACTGGCCGAAAATCCCCTCTTTCAGCGCTTGTTGCGGGAAGTTTTGATTTCCAACCTGCTCCACTTTCTGCCGCCAGCTGTTCAGATATTCCGCTTCCGCAGAGCCCACCGCGGCAACTGACGAGAGGTGCTTGATGCGAGGGCGCTTGGCGTATTCCTGGCGCTGCTGACTCAGTTTGGCTCGCAGGCTGGCGATCTCCGCGCTGACGGGCGGAACGTCCCTGTCAGTTCCTTCCTGATGCTCCTGGAATTCAACCTCTTTCGGGTCCTTCTCGCGGGCAATCTGCAAGGCGGAGTCCACTTCGGTGTGAATCCGATTGAGGTCGCTGGCCTGTGCGGCCTCGCGCTTCATAGTCTCGGGCAGAGGCTGAACCTCGTTGATGCGCGTATCGGCAAACAGAGGTTCCTTGTCTGTGGTCAGCTCCCGGGCTTCATCGAGCGTACCACTCGCTTCCTGATTGAACTGAGCCTGGTAGTCCGCCTGCTCGGGAGCCTGTTGACTCTTGTGGGTTGCCAGGGTGACTTCGAAGGTTGGCGGCGTCTCCGGCCTGCTCATGAAACTGAAGCCGAGGCCGAGGATCAGCATGCCGTGGAGCGCGGCCGCCATAAAGATGGTGAAACTCAGTCTTTCACCGGTGGCCGCCGTGACGTCAGTGGATTGTGTGGTGGACTGCATCGGTGTCGACAATGAGAAGAGATCTCGTTTTTCCAGATTGGATCTTCTGACTGATTGCGTTTAGGCGCGCTCGCCCGAGTTATGCGAGCGCGCTCGCGGCGTCAGCTCTGACCCGGGCGGCGCGCCGCGATCGCATCCATAAGCCTGCGGCCGATGTGGGTCCCGTAGGTGGTATCGATTTCCCGGGCGCAGGTCGGGCTGGTGACATTGATTTCCGTGAGGTAATCGCCGATCACATCCAGGCCGACAAAGAGTAGTCCTTTTTCCCGCAGTGCGGGTGCGACCTGGGCCACAATCCAGCGGTCACGGTCAGTGAGTGGCTGCGGCCGACCCTTTCCGCCGGCTGCGAGATTGCCCCGGGTTTCGCCGGCGGCCGGCACGCGCGCCAGGCTATAGGGCACCGCCTCGCCGTCGATTACCAGGATGCGCTTGTCGCCGTCCTTGATCTCGGGGATGTACTTCTGGGCCATGATGCTGCGGCGGCCGTTGTCGGTCAGCGTCTCAATGATCGCCCCGAGGTTTGTCCCGGCCGGGCCCACATGAAAGATCCCGCTGCCGCCCATCGCGTCAAGCGGTTTGAAGATCACGTCCTGATGCTCGCGGTGAAACTGCCGCAGGCGCGGCGCATGGCGGCTGACCAGCACCGGCGGACAGCACTGCGGGAATTCCGTGGCGAACACCTTTTCATTGCAATCGCGCAGGCTTTGCGGCTTGTTTACCACCAGGACTCCCTGGCGCTCGGCCGCTTCCAGGATGTACGTGGAGTAGAGATATTCGCTGTCGAAGGGCGGGTCCTTGCGCATCAGGATCACGTCTAGCTCAGCCAATTCGCCGGTGCGGGTCTCGCCCAATTCGAACCACTCGTCCGGATTGTTGAACACCTGTAGAGGCCGCATCACCGCCTTGGCCACACCCTGCTCGAGGAACAGGTCGGCCTGCTCCATGTAGTGGAGTTCCCAATTGCGCTCAGCGGCAGCAAGTAACAGAACCAGCGTGGTGTCTTTGCTAAAATTTATGGTGGCAATCGGGTCCATTACCACGCCGAGCTTCAGAGTCATAGGCCTGCACTTGATCGAAGATGAATAAATGTTGTGATTGAGTCTGCCCGCGCCGTTGCAGATTGGCAGATAGCGGCCACAATAAGTTGGCCGCAAATGCCGTATTCTAACAGCCCTTGGGTGAACTACATCTTCCCGCTTGCAACAGGCGCGGGTCGGATTCGGCAGCGAGCTCTTGCTGATCGGGGAATCGGGTCGCCAAGCGGCTGACAAGAACGTTTTTGCCACTTATTCAGGCGGTTATAGATAATACTTGAAAACTGTGTTAAAAGATCGAAATCTGTGCCGTGCCCAATGTTTTCGGGGTCTTCGGCAGCCAACGATCAGCAATCGACGCCGGTGGTTATCAAAATCTAAGCGATGCAATGAAAAGGTCATAATAGTATGGAGATGAACTTCGAAAGTCTGAAGATCATGGTGATCGATGACAGCAAAACCATTCGTCGGACGGCTGAAACCCTCCTAAAGAAGGCTGGCTGCACAGTCGTGACCGCCACCGATGGCTTCGATGCCCTCTCAAAGATCGCTGACACCCGCCCTGACATTATCTTCGTGGACATCATGATGCCGCGCCTCGACGGCTATCAGACCTGTGCGCTGATCAAGAACAACAGCGAGTTCAAGCATACCCCGGTTATTATGCTGTCGAGCAAAGATGGTTTATTCGACAAAGCCAAGGGCCGTATCGTGGGCTCTGACCAATACCTGACCAAGCCTTTCAGCAAGAGCGAGCTACTCGGCGCCATTGAAGCACATGTAAACCAGCAAGCCCGCGCATCCTAGCGGCCAGGTCTCCCGGGCCCGGCCGAGCTCCCGACGTGAGCTAAAAAAGCGCAACGAACAAAAACAAGCAACCCCTAGCAACAGACAAAAAGCAAAACCTCCAGCGGAGTTAACCTTATGGCACGAGTACTCATCGTCGACGACTCTCCAACCGAGACCTACAAGCTGACCAGCATGCTGGAAAAGCACGGTCACGTGGTCCTTTCGGCAGAAACGGGGGAAGACGGCGTCTCAGTGGCGAAGAAAGAGCTGCCCGATGTAGTCCTGATGGATATCGTCATGCCGGGCCTGAACGGCTTTCAGGCAACGCGGCAGCTGCGCAAGAGCGAGGAAACGGCCAATATCCCGGTGATCATCGTCACTACCAAGGATCAGGAAACCGATCGGGTCTGGGGTATGCGACAGGGGGCCAAGGCCTACCTGACCAAGCCAATCGAAGAAAAAGTCCTGATGGATACCATCAGTGAAGTGATCGGCTGATAGTCGCGCAATAATAAAGCTGCACAATAAGAGCTGCATAGCAAAGGGATCGTATCTCCAATGGCAGAGCCACAAACCGCCTTTGATGCGCTGGTCGATCTGGCCCAGCGCAGCCGTCGTTCGGCCAAAAGCCTGCCGTCGACGGTCAAGGTCACGCCGCAGTGGAGTGGTATCGGCTTCAGTCTGCTGGGGCAGCACTTCGTAGCGCCCATCGGCGAAGTTTCCGAGCTCCTTGAGCTGCCCTCCTATACCCGTCTTCCGGGTGTTCAGCCGTGGGTCATGGGGGTGGCCAACGTGCGTGGCCGCTTGCTGCCGCTTCTGGATCTGGCCGCCTTCTTCGGTGGTCGTCTCGAGGGGCAGCGCAAACGGCAACGGGTTCTGGTTCTGGAAATCGATGAGCTATACACCGGGCTGGTAGTGGATACCGCACTTGGTATGCAGCACTTTCCCGCCGACTCTTATTCCGACGAGCTGCAGCCAGTGGAATATCAGCTGCGCGATTATCTGGCCGGCAGCTATGCCAAGGCCGCAGGTGAACAAGACCGATGGTACGTATTCAGTCCAGCCCGCCTGACGGAAGACCCTCGGTTTGTCAACGCGGCGCGCTAGCGACTGAAACAGCGCGCTACTACTTGCAATATTTAGCTGTGGTTCGGCACGGAAGCCGCTGCAGCGGATTCGGCCATCTGGTCGGAAGCGAATCGGGTATTCATTGCATACTGGATGGGTATTCATCGCGCGTATCGCCGACTGGCAGGTCGGCAAAGGGAATTCAGCTTTTTAAGAAAAAACGTGTATATGCAACACGCAGAGACGCTCAGGAGCGCGTAGCATGAAAATCGAATCGAAAAACATATTCACCAGCATGAAGGAAAACTCCCTCATGACCCTGCTGGTGGTCATGTTGGTGCTTAGCCTCGCGGCGATGGCGGGTAGTATCTTCCTCGTTCAGCGGGACAGCTCCCGCGACCAGAGCTATCTGCAGCTGGTCGGCGACTTGCGGGTGCAATCCTACCAGCTGACCACGCTGGCCCGAGACGCCACCAACGGCAGCGCCGAAGCCTTCGGCCAGCTCCAGCAGGTCGTCGCGGACATGGGCCGAACCTGGGATCGACTTCGCGCAGCCGACCCGGCCACCCGCACCGCGGTGTCGAGTGAACTGGCTCGCTACGATTCGGTCTGGCAGCGCGTTCAGGGCAACGCCACAAACATCGTTGATAACCAGGAAACCATCACCTTCCTGCACGATGTGGCCACCACGCTCAACCAGTCGCTCCCGGAATTGCAGGCGGAATACGAGAACATCAAGGACATTCTGCTGGAAAACGACGCGCCCGCCGACCAGGTGGCTGCTGCCCAGGAGCAAACCTGGCGCGCTGAGCGTATCGGCCGAAACGTCGATAAAATGCTCGCCGGTGGTGAAGACTCCAATATTGCGGCGGACCAGTTCAATGTCGACGCCAACCTCTTCGGTCGCTTCATTGTCGGGATGATGGAAGGTGATGCCGCAATGAACATCTCCCGCATCACCGATCCCGATGCGCGCCAGAGCCTTCAGGAAGTTGCCGACTTGTTCGAATTCGTGAGCACCTCAGTGCGCGACATCTTCGAAGCGTCACCGGCCCTGTTCGGCGCCCGCCAGGCAACCAACGCGCTGCTGGACGATTCGCCGGTACTGCTGGAAACCCTGGGTGGACTCTCTGACCAGATCAGCGCGCTGTCCTCCATCCGTCAGCCCAACAACGTCACCGTTATCGCCCTCGGTATCGCGGCGGTAGTCTTTCTCGCCATCATTGGTTTGCTCGCCTACTCAGGCACCCGTCGCCGCCTGCGCGAAACTGGCAACACCAACGAACGTAACCAGAACGCGATTCTGCGACTGCTCGACGAGCTCGCCGACCTTGCGGATGGTGACCTGACCACCACCGCCACAGTAACCGAGGATTTCACCGGTGCGATCGCGGACTCTATCAACTACACCATCGACCAGTTGCGCATCCTCGTCTCTCGAATCAACGAGACGGCAGTAAACGTATCCCGCGCGTCCCAGGACACCCAGCAGACCGCACTTCACCTGGCGGAGGCTTCCGAGCACCAGGCCCAGGAAATCGCCGGGGCCTCGGCAGCGGTTAACGAAATGGCCGTGACCATCGATCAGGTGTCCGCCAACGCCGCCGAATCGGCCGCGGTAGCGGAGCGCTCGGTATCCATCGCCCACAATGGCGCGAAAGTGGTACAGAACACGATTCACGGTATGGATACCATCCGTGAGCAGATCCAGGACACGTCCAAGCGAATCAAGCGACTCGGTGAATCTTCCCAGGAGATCGGTGACATCGTTAGCTTGATTAACGACATTGCCGACCAGACCAACATCCTCGCATTGAACGCAGCGATCCAGGCCTCTATGGCCGGTGACGCGGGCCGCGGCTTCGCGGTGGTTGCGGACGAAGTGCAGCGACTGGCAGAACGTTCAGCCGCTGCGACCAAGCAGATCGAGGCCCTGGTTAAGACCATTCAGAACGATACCAACGAAGCGGTAATCTCAATGGAGCAAACCACCGCGGAAGTAGTCCGCGGAGCCCGCCTGGCCCAGGACGCGGGTGTGGCCCTGGAAGAAATCGAAAACGTATCGTCAACATTGGCCGAACTGATTCAGAACATCTCCAACGCGGCACGCCAGCAGGCCTCGTCCGCGGGTCACATCTCCAACACGATGAACGTCATTCAGGAGATTACGTCGCAGACTTCCGCCGGTACCAACGCCACTGCACAGTCGATTGGAAACCTGGCGGAAATGGCCTCTGACCTGCGCGACTCGGTAGCGGGCTTCAAGCTGCCCCATGAGCTGGCTGCATCCGCGCCCACCGGCAAAGTGCCTGCAGTTGCAGATGATGAAGAGGATGTCTTCGCCGACCTGGACGACGCCGTGGACCTGTCCATGGAAAGCGCTGTTGAAGAAGACGACTTCGAGGATGGCGAATTGAGCTTTGATGCAGATCTGGAGCTGGATGACAGCGCCGCTGTGCGCGACAAGCGCTCGGAAGCGATTGCCTGATCCGGTCTTCGTGACGCGACCTTGCCGAGATGATCTGGTCACTGCAGAAAGCCCCTGCGCTTAGCACCGAAGCCTTCGATCAGTGGTGCAAACTGCTGGAAGAGCGCACCGGTATTTCGCTGAGCCCGCAGCAGCAGCCGTTTCTACAGACGCAGATCAGCATGCGGATGCGCGAGCTCGGATTCGCCGAGTACTCCGAGTACTACCGGCGGGTCACCGACGGCATCTGGGGGCGGGCGGAATGGTCTGTCCTCGTGGATCGGCTGATGGTGAAAGAGACCAGCTTCTTTCGCCATCGCCACTCCTTCGAGTGCGTCCGCCAGCTGCTGCAGAATCGCATCGACAACGGGCAGATCGGTGGCAGCTTCGATGTCTGGAGTGTCGGCTGTTCCACTGGTGAAGAACCTTACTCCCTGGCGATGCTTGTGAACGACTGCTTCGAGCTGGCGCAGTTGAAGCCTTATTTCGGCGTTTTCGCAACCGACATCAGCATGCCCGCGCTGAGTAAAGCGCGCAGCGGAGTCTACTCGGAGCGAAAACTGGAGCCGCTGAGCAGCCATGAAAAGCTGCGTTACTTCCGGGATCTGGGAGATGGTAATTACAAGGTAGCCGACAAGCTGCAGGACCGCCTCTGCTTCAGCCAGGGCAGCGTGCTGGAGCTCAAGTCCATGCCGGTAGAAAAAATGGATGTGATTTTCTGTCAGAACCTGCTGATTTATTTCCGCCGCTGGCGGCGCAGAGAGATTCTGCAGGGATTCGCCGATCGGCTGAAGCCGAACGGCATGTTGGTGATCGGGCTCGGCGAGACGCCCGACTGGAAGCACCCGCAACTGGCGCGGGTGCGCGACGAGCGGGTGCAAGCATACCGCCGGATCGGCTGACTTACAGATTTAGCGAAATCGCCAGGCACAACAAAATCATTGGGCCAATAACCGCCAAGATGCGGATGTTTATTGATGCAACAACAAGAGATGCGACGCTATGGGCGATAACCGCAGCTACGCAGCACTGGAATGGGTTATCGGTGAGATCGGGGAATCCCTGAACCAGGCGCGGCAGGCCCTCGAGGCTTACGTCGACAACACCGAAGACACCACGCGGATTCGTTTCTGCCTGACCCACATCCACCAGGTGCATGGCAGTTTGCAGATGGTGGAATTCTATGGCGCTGCACTGCTGGCCGAGGAAATGGAGAGCCTTGCCAAGGCGGTGTTGAACAAGTCCGTGCGCAACGAAACCGAGGCGCAGGAAGTGCTCATGCGGGCGATCCTGCAGTTGCCGATCTACCTCGATCAGGTCAAGGCAACCCGCAAGGATAATCCTGCGGCCGTGCTTCCCTTGCTCAATGATTTGCGCGCGGTGCGCGGCGAAGCGCTGCTCACCGAAACCAAGTTGTTCACGCCCAATCTCGCGCCCGCGCATCGGATCGCCGATCGCCATGCTGCAGCGGCTATCGATCCGCAGCAGTTTCTCGTCATCATCCACAAACTGCGTCAGATGTATCAGTACGCAGCTGCCGGCGTCATCCGCAACGTCAAACGCGAAGAGAACATCGCCTACCTGTACAAGATTTTCGCTCGACTCCGAAAGTTGACGGATGGCACTGCCCGCCAGCCGCTCTGGGATATTTCCCTGGCGCTCGTGGAAGGTCTGGAACATGAAGCCATCGAATCCAGTGCTACCGTCAAGAACCTGCTGCGGCAGTTGGACAAAGAGATCAAGGTCCTCGCGGAGCAAGGCGTTGCGGCACTCAACAAATTTACCAATGACGAACTGATCAAGAACCTGCTGTACTACGTCGCCCAGGCCAGTCGCCAGGGCAAATACATCGACCGCATCAAGCAGGCCTACAACCTGGATGCCGCACTGCCGAAGCGCGATGTCGGCGAACACCAGCAGCAGGCGATGGCGCCGGATCTCGAGGCCATTCGATCGGTAGTCGATGCACTGAAAGACGAGCTGGACGCGATAAAAAATGCGCTGGACATCAGCCTCAGCGATCGTGACAGCGCCGATATCGCCAGCGCTCTGCCCATCATCAAGCGAGTGGCAGACACCATGGCAGTGCTCGGCATCGGCGACTTGCGCAAGCAGGTCCTCGCCCAGGGTGAGCTACTGGAGTCGGTGGCGGATCGCGAAGAGATACCGGCAGACGTGCTGATGCAGGTGGCCGACCAGATCATCGAAATTGAAAGCTCGCTGGACTCCATGGCTGCCGGAAGTGGCCGCTATGGCGCGACCCCGACACCCGGTCTTACCGCGCTGGACCAGGCGCAGGCTTCCGTTCTGCGCGAGTCTCGAAATGGTCTCGAGCAGGCCAAGGATGCGATCATTGAATACATCGCATCGCAATGGAATCGCGATCACCTGGCCAATGTACCCAAGCACCTGCGCGATATTAGCGGCGGGTTGGACATGATCCCGCTGCGCAAACCCTCGGCGATTCTGCGCTCCTGTGCCAATTTCATTGAATCGGAGCTGCTGCAGAAGGCCATAACGCCCGAATGGTCCACGCTGGACACCCTCGCCGATGCCATTGCCAGTGTTGAATACTACCTCGAGCGCCTCACCGGTGACCGCGAGGAGGAAGACGAGCTCCTATTGAGTGTGGCCGAAGACAGCGTCGAGGCGCTCGGCTATCCAATCGGCGTCCATCTTCGCTCCTCAGCCGCCACGAAGCCCGCTGTTCAGGCGGACGCCAGCAGCGTGCTCGGCAAGTTCGCTCCTGTCGAAGAAGTCGAGCTGGCGCTGCCGGAAGACGCCGCCGAGGAGCGCGGTGCGCCGGCTCGAGCGGAGTCCACGCAGGCGGAAGCGCCGCCCGAAGAGATAACTGCCGACGCTGAATCCGCCGAGGATGTGCAGGAAATCACCCTGGAAGCGGATGCCGATGATCACGATCGCTCCGAGATGGAATTGGCCGAGGACTACGCCCTCGTCCCTGTCGAGGAAAGTCAGGAGAATAGCGAGCCGGAAAGTGCTGCTGCCGAGAACGACGAAGATGACCTGATCGACGAAGAGATTCTTGAGATTTTTGTTGAAGAAGCTCAGGAAGTTCTCGAAGCCATCAACGAGTACTTTCCCCGCTGGGCCGACAACTTCGAGGACGAGGAAGCGCTCGCGGAATTCCGCCGTGCATTCCACACCTTGAAAGGCAGCGGCCGTATGGTTAACGCCAACGATATTGGCGAGCTGGCCTGGGCCGTGGAAAACATGCTCAACCGGATCATCGACAATACCGTCGAACCCAATGATGGTCACGCGCGGCTGATTCAGAGAGTCATTCCGCTGCTGCCGGACATGGTGAAGGCTTTTGAGCACCGGAAACCCAATCCCCATCCCCAGAAGACCGCTGAGTTGTCCAGCTGGGCTGAAGGCCTCTCCCGAGGCGAGCAACCTGCCGGGCTGTTCGCCGAAGAGGGTGACTCAAGTGTGGCGCTCGAGGACGCCCCCCTGGCGATAACCGAGCGCGACTCGAACGCAACTGCCGCCGAGCCGGTCGCCCTCGAAGCAGAAGAACATGAAGAAGACGATGCACCAGATACCTTGCTCTGGGACATCTTCAGTTCCGAGGCGGTGACCCACCTGGAAGTGGTTGAAGAGTACATCGCGGAAATGGATGCCTCAGCGCCGCTATTCACACCGCCCAGCGATCAGATGCAGCGGGCGCTGCACACGCTCAAGGGCAGCGCACACATGGCGGACGTGAAGCCGATCGCCGAGCTTGTGGCGCCGCTTGAGCGCTTCGTTAAAGAACTGCGCGTTTACCAAGTCAACATCGACAGCGACATCCTTCAGTTGATGAAGGACGGCGTCGAATACATCCAGGTAGTTCTCGGTCAGATCGACCGGCAAGAAGAGTTGGAGATTCCCCGACTGGCGCAGTATCTGGCGCGCGTCGCCGAACTGAAAGAGCGCTCCGTCGCACCGCTGATCCGCCAGAAAGAAGCCCTGGAAGAAAACGCCAAGCACAGCGTGGACCCGGAACTTCTGTCGATCTTCATGGCAGAAGAGATGAAGCTGTTGCTGGATGTGGACGAACTGATCATCGGCTGGCGCGCCAATGAGTTCGATCCCCGCGAAGCTGAACCCGTTATCGCAGAGCTCGCGACTCTCGAGCGCGGCTCAGAACACGCCAACTTGCCGCCGATGGCGAGCCTGAGTCGGCAGTTGCGCGAAGTCTACGAAGTGGCACTGCGAAACCAGATCGAGAAGGACGACGACTTCTATCGCGTACTGCTCGACGGCCACGCCGAGCTTTTGGACATGGTGGACGCCGTGGCGGTCGGGCAGAACCTGCATCCGATCAGCGACGATGTGCAGAACCGTCTGACTGCATTGGTCGGTGGCCGACACGAACGGACCAATGAGGTACCGAGGGACGCCTCGGCCGCAGACAAATCCGCCCCGGAAACACAGCACGGCGACGACGAGGAGCTGACACTCTCGATCGAGGATCTGCCGGTCGGTGACGAGGTCGAGCTTGTCGCCGATGGCAGCTTTGAACTCGAGGAGGCGAGCGCTGCTGACGAATCTGACGATATCACTATTGATATCGATTGGAATGTCTCCGAGGACGAGCTGCAGACCCTTGCGCCAGTTGAACGGGGCTCGCATGCCGACAGCGAACCGAATCAGTCGACAGACGAACAAACGGAGCCAGGCGCCGCGCAAGCTCTAGAGCGGGAAACAGGCGAAAAGCCCGAGGAAAGCCTGTCCGACGAAGACTCGAACCAACATGTGGTTGCGGAGGAAGACAACTCCCAGGACGTGGAAGAAGTCGACCTGGAAGTCTTCGAGATATTCATCGAGGAAGCAGAAGAGCTACTCGAGGAAATCGACGAGTCAGTTCACGACTGGGAAGAGGACTGGTCCGATACCAGCCATGTTGAAGCGCTCAAACGCGCATTGCACACACTGAAAGGTGGGGCCCGTCTGGCCGGCTTGATGGGACTAGGCGAGCTCGCCCACGAGTTCGAATCCTTCCTCATCGCCAAAGGCGAAAACGTCGAAGTGGATCAACCCTTCTTTGACGTCGTGCATGAATACCAGGACAAGCTGATCAGTGGAACGGAAAAGGTAAAAGGCCGTGTCGCCGGTCACGTGCCTGACGGGCTCGAAGATGTTATGCGTGCTTCGGAAAACTTCGACGACGAGCTTTTACAGCAGCCCGCCGACGCCGCAGTCGAAGCCGCCGAGCCGTTCGAATCCGAGAGAGCGGAGGATCCGGAAGACGCGCCTGCCATTGCGCCCGTCGCCAAGTCCGAAGCGGCGGAGAAAACTGCCAGCGCGGATATCCTTCCCTTTGCGCCCAAACCGAAAACCCCGGCAAAGGCGGCAAGCGGCGGGACCGGCGCTGCAACGGCAGGCGCACCTGCACGTGAATTTTCCGGTGCCAAACCAGGCGGCGGCGCTGCCGCGCCTGCGCGTCGTCCCACACCGCAGGAAGTAATCAAAGTCTCCGCCGAATTGCTGGAAGAGCTGGTCAACCTGGCTGGCGAAACGTCCATCAGCCGCGGCCGGCTTGAAGAACAGAACACCGAGCTGAACTTCGCCATCGAGGAGATGGAGTCGACAGTTCACCGCTTGCAGGAGCAGTTGCGTCGCCTCGACATCGAGACTGAAGCGCAGATGATCTTCCGTCAGGAACAAATGGAGGTCGCTGAAGAATTCGACCCCCTGGAGATGGACCGTTACTCCCAGCTCCAGCAGCTGTCGCGCTCATTGATGGAGTCAGCCTCGGACTTGATGGACCTCACCACCACGCTCAGCGAAAAAACCCGTGGGACGGAAACCTTGCTGCTGCAGCAATCGCGCATCAACACCGATCTGCAGGAAGGCCTCATGCGCTCGCGCATGGTGCCCTTCTCTCGCATGGTGCCGCGACTGCGTCGCATCGTACGGCAAATCTCTACTGAGCTGGACAAGCAGGTCAGCTTCGAACTGAACAACGTCGAAGGCGAGCTGGATCGTTCCGTTCTGGAGCGCATGGTCGCACCGCTCGAACACATGCTGCGCAATGCTGTTGACCACGGTATCGAATCTCCGCACGAGCGGCGCGCCGCCGGCAAGCCGGAAAGCGGCACGATCGCGCTCAGCCTCGGTCGTGAGGGTGGCGACATCATCATGCGTCTCAGCGATGACGGTCGCGGGCTGAACCTCGCACGCATTCGTGAAAAAGCCGTCGAGCGCGGTTTAATGGCCGAAGGTGCGCAGCTCAGCGATCAGGACATCATGCAATTCATCTTGCATGCAGGTTTCAGTACCGCCGAGCAAGTCACCCAGATTTCAGGCCGCGGTGTTGGCATGGACGTGGTGCATTCGGAGATCAAACAGCTCGGTGGCTCGATGTTCATCGACTCCCGCCAGGGGGAAGGTACCGAATTCATTATCCGCCTGCCGTTCACTGTGTCGGTGAACCGGGCGCTGATGATCCAGCTTGGTGACGACAACTATGCGATTCCGCTGAACTCCATCGAAGGTATTGTGCGGGTAAGTCCCTTTGAGCTGGAGCACTATTATCAGGACGAGGACGCGCGCTTTGAATACGCTGGTGAGCAGTATCGGGTGCGCTATCTTGGCAACATGCTCGACCGCGACGCCTTGCCGCGTCTCGATGGTCAGGTGCTGCCACTGCCGGTAGTGCTGGTGCGCAGTGCTGAACATGCCGTGGCGATTCAGGTGGACAAGCTGATGGGCAGCCGCGAGATCGTGGTAAAAAGTCTGGGCCCGCAGTTCGCGACCGTGGAAGGCTTGTCCGGTGCAACCGTGATGGGGGACGGCAGCGTCGTGGTCATCCTCGATCCGAACGCTATTATCCGCAAGGAGATGGCGCTGCTCGGTCGAATGAAGCCTCTGGAAATAGCACCCGTAGCCGAGCCAAAACCGGAAAGTCGCACTCAGATCGTGTTGGTTGTGGACGATTCGGTAACCGTGCGCAAGGTAACCTCGCGATTCCTCGAGCGGGAAGGCTACGAAGTCATGACCGCCAAAGATGGCGCCGACGCGCTGCTGACTTTGCAGGACCATCTCCCCGACATCATGCTGTTGGACATCGAGATGCCGCGCATGGACGGCTTCGAGGTGGCGAAGAACGTGCGATCCTCAAGTCGGCTGAAAGATCTGCCGATCATCATGATCACCTCGCGCACCGGTGAGAAACACCGCGAGCGGGCCTTCGGTCTGGGCGTCAACAAGTACCTGGGCAAGCCGTACCAGGAAGAGGTGCTGCTCAGCAATATCCACGAACTGATCGGGGCGCCGGTGGAGCACTAGTGAGGGCCCATCCACTACGTATCGGCTTGCTGGCGCACACGCAGTTGCAACAACGCAGCCTGCGGATACTGGTGGAGGACAGCGGACACCAGGCTGTCATGTGCCCGCTGATTGCCGAACTCGCAGACCAGGCCGATCTCGAGCGCGTCAGTCGCGCCCGTGAAGTGGATGCTTGGCTGGTGGTCGTCGACGGAGACAGCCCTTCCGATGGCGGGCGCGATAGCGCGGACAAAAGCGCGCTCAGTCGAGCTTCCGATGGGAAAGAAAGCGCACAGAATGCGGTGGCCGGCGAGCAAAACCTGCTGCATTGGCTGGAACACGAGCACTGGTTGGACCAGCAAAGCGCTGCCGTGATCTTCTGTGATGGCCCAGTGCCCGGCACTCACGATCCGAAGTACCAGGCGTGGGCACGTCGCCTGAGAGAAAAACTGCACCACCTGACCGGTGCCATCAACCTGGCCAATACCGAGCAGGGCAGTGCAAAAGATGTGTGGGTACTGGCCGCGTCTACTGGTGGCCCGGCAGCCGTCAAACAGTTCCTGGGCGCATTGCCACCCGGCCTCGGTGTCGGCTTTGTTTACGTCCAGCATATCGACACGGGCTTCAAGGATACCTTGGCCCAAGTGGTGACCCGGGCCGGCAATTATCCGGCGCAGGTGGTGGAACACGGTAGCGTGATTCGTCCCAACGAAGTCGCCATCGTATCACCGGACAATGCCACGGAATTGCTGGCGAACGGAACGTTCGTGGTCAACGACCGTCCTTGGGCCGCACCTTACAGCCCCTCGGCGGATTACGTCATTGCGAATGTTGCCCACTGCTTTGGCCGGCGCAGCGGAGTCATTGTCTTCACGGGCATGGGTGATGACGGCGCCGTGGGCAGCCGGCTCATGCGGCAGAAGGGCGGCCAGGTCTGGGTGCAATCGCCGAGTACCTGCACCAGCGACTCAATGCCCAATTCCACGCTGGCGATGGGCTGCGTCGAATTCGAAGGCGACCCGGTTGAGCTGGCCGGACAACTGCTGCGAGAACTGAAACGGGCGGGCAACGCAGCCGCCTTGCCGAGCTAGTCGATCGGCTGGCAAAGAATGAAATCAGGTGAAGCGATGAGTGAAGCGCAAAAGAAACTTGAAAGCCGCGAAGTGACCGAAGTCAGCAGCCTGCTGCTTCCGCTCGTTGGCCGGC
Source organism: Proteobacteria bacterium 005FR1 (assembly GCA_026192395.1). Lineage (GTDB taxonomy): Bacteria > Pseudomonadota > Gammaproteobacteria > Pseudomonadales > Cellvibrionaceae > WACF01. The sequence goes on along the minus strand of WACF01000001.1, from coordinate 2,681,727 downwards.
ACTTGCTGATCCCCGCGGTCACCGTCGCGGAGATGATTCCCTTCCGCAATCCGGAGCATGACCCACAAGCGCCCGATTGGTACCTCGGCGATATCACCTGGCGCGAACAGCGCGTCCCGCTGATCAGTCTTGAAGTTCTGAGTGGCGAAGCCATGCCTTCCTACCACAGCCGCTGCCGTATCGCGGTGCTCAACAACGCCGGCGTCGATGACAGCCTTCCCTTTCTCGGCCTTGCCACCCAGGGCATTCCCCGACTTTCACGTGTCAAGGCTGACGAGATTCAGGAAGTGGAGAACGCCAGTCTGCGGCGCTTCGAATTAATGCATGTCAGCCATGCGGGCGAGGATCTGGCAATTCCGGATGTAGTGGCCTTCGAACAAGCCTTTATCGACTACCAGAACGGGCGATAAACAACGCCCGAAGCTCATAGCTCAATCAGGCTCCCGCCCCGATCGAAATAATGTTTCAGCAGGGCAACTGAAGTTTTCAGCACATTGTCACAGCTGATATTCAAGTCAACTCGGTAATCGAACCAGCTTGAACGCAGGGGAGCAGCAATGCAGCCACGCGCGGACTCAACGGCCTAAATCCCCGAGCGCGAATTGCAGAATGGCAAGCGCAGCAATTGGCGCAGTTTCGGTTCGCAGTATACGGCTGCCGAGTTGCCAACCGGTGAAGCCATGATCGGTGGCGATCTCCACTTCCTCTTCACTGAAACCGCCTTCCGGCCCGATCAGGACCGTGATGCTGTCGGTTGCGCTCATGCTCGCCGGTTCGAGCGAATCACATGTCGGGTGCAGTATCAGCTTCCGCTTCGAGTCACACTGCGCGAGCAGCGCTCCGAAGTCGCGAGGAGCATTTAGTACGGGCAGTCTGTTGCGCTGACACTGCTCGCAAGCGCTGATAATAACCTGCTGCCAGTGAGACATCTTCTTTGCCGCTCGGTCCGCTTTGAGTTTTACTTCCGAGCGTTCGGTGTCGAGGAGGGAAATACGGGACACGCCGAGCTCAGTCGCTTTCTGAATTACCCAGTCCATGCGATCGCCCCGCGAGAGCCCGATCGCCAGCTCGAGGTCAAGCGATGATTCGCGATCAACGGGATCGAAGGAATCAAGCTGGACGGTCGCGCTCTTCTTGCTGGTATTGACGAGAGTGCTGCTGTACTCGCCGCCTTGGCCATTGAACAGAATCAAGGGGCGGCCCGGAGCCAATCGGAGGACATTGGCAACGTAGTGGGCGCGATCGGACGGGAGTTCGACTTGTTGGCCGAGCTGCAAGGGTTGATCGATATAGACTCTTGGAATACGCATAGGGCAGGAGTGTAAACGAAAACTGGCCGCGCGGGGCGGCCAGTTACGAGGATCCCAGAAAGGAGTGCTTAGTACTTATAAGACTCCGGCTTGAAGGGACCTTCCACCGGAACGTGGATGTACTTCGCCTGTGCCGGAGTCATCTTGGTGATGACACCACCGAAGCCTTCCACCATGTAGCGGGCGACTTCTTCATCCAGGGACTTGGGAAGAACACGCACGTAGATATTCTTTTCTTTCTGGTCGATCGGCAACTCAGCGAATTTGCCTTCGTACAGATAAATCTGCGCGAGCACCTGGTTGGCGAAGGAGCCGTCCATGATGCGAGAAGGGTGGCCAGTAGCATTGCCGAGGTTGACCAGACGACCTTCAGAGAGCAGCAGCAGATGATCGTTGCTGCTGCGATCGCGGTAGATCTTGTGGACCTGCGGCTTCACTTCTTCCCATTCCCAGTTTTTGCGCATGTAGGCGGTGTCGATCTCGCTGTCGAAGTGGCCGATGTTGCAGACAACGCAGCCGCTCTTCAGGGCGCGCAGCATGTTGGCATCGCAAACGTCGACGTTGCCGGTCGTGGTTACCACGAGATCGGTTTTGCCCAGCAGGTCGTGTTCGACGTCTTCGAACTTGCCGGTGTTGATGCCGTTCTTATAGGGCGAAACCACTTCAAAGCCATCCATACAGGCCTGCATGGCGCAGATCGGATCGATTTCGGAAATCTTCACGATCATGCCTTCCTGACGCAGTGAGGCAGCGGAGCCTTTGCCCACGTCACCATAGCCGATCACCAGTGCTTTCTTGCCCGAGAGCAGGTGGTCAACGCCGCGCTTGATGGCGTCGTTCAGACTGTGGCGGCAGCCGTACTTGTTGTCGTTCTTTGATTTGGTTACCGCATCGTTCACGTTGATGGCCGGCACTTTCAAGGAACCTTCTTCCATCATTTGCACCAGGCGGTGAACGCCGGTGGTGGTCTCTTCTGAAATGCCGTGGATGTTGTCGAGAATCTGCGGGTACTTGTCATGCGCCATCTGGGTCAGATCGCCGCCATCGTCGAGAATCATGTTGGCGTCCCAGGGCTTGCCATCCTTCAGAATGGTTTGCTCGATGCACCACCAGAACTCTTCTTCCGTTTCGCCTTTCCAGGCGAACACCGGAATGCCGGCTTTTGCGATCGCTGCTGCCGCGTGGTCCTGCGTCGAAAAGATGTTGCAGGATGACCAGCGCACTTCGGCGCCGAGCGCGATCAATGTTTCGATCAGCACTGCGGTTTGAATCGTCATGTGAATGCAGCCAAGAATCTTCGCGCCTTGCAGCGGCTGTTCCTTTCGATAGCGCTCGCGCAGCGCCATCAGAGCCGGCATTTCACCTTCGGCAATTTCGATTTCGCGACGGCCCCAGTCGGCGAGGGAGATGTCGGCGACTTTGTAGTCGAGGGTGGTGCTTGTTGCGGTTTCTGTGGCTGTGGTCATCGGGTACTCCGTTGGTGATTTGTTGTGAGATGTTAGATGTGAGACGTGAGATGAAAGGGCCTACACACACATCTCGATTCTTGATTTGAGCATTTGTATTAAGGCGTTTAGCTTGGCATATGTCTTGTTGGCCAGGTCATAAGCCTCTGTTGCGTTATCCAGATACCCGAGACGTTTGGCTATCTGTAAGTGAGTTTCAACTTCTGCCAGCGAGCCTCGTGCAATACCGAGAAAACGCAGGAATTCCTTATGGCTTCCGCGAGCTGCACCTTCGGCAATATTGGAAGGTACGCTCACGCTGGCACGCTTGAGCTGAGATGTGAGCGCAAAACGCTCGTGCGCAGGAAATGCCGCGGCGAGACGATAGACGACTGTGACCAAGTCCATGGCATCTCGCCAGGCATCGAGCTTTTCATGCCGACGAACAATTTTCCCCTGATCCATCCATGTGCTCCGATCCAGTCCCTTTCATCTCACGTCTCACATCTCACATTTCCCGCGGCTTACAGCGCCGACTTTAACGCCTCCGCCTTGTCCGTCTTTTCCCAGCTGAAGCCTTCATCTTCACGACCGAAGTGACCGTAAGCCGCAGTAGGGCGATAGATCGGGCGCTTCAGGTCAAGCATTTCGATGAGGCCGCCCGGACGCAGGTCGAAGTGTTCGCGGACCAGTTCGGAGATCTTGTCGTTGCTCACTTTGCCAGTGCCGAAAGTTTCCACGGAGATGGACGTCGGTTCGGCAACGCCAATGGCATAGGACACCTGGATTTCGCAACGGTCGGCGAGGCCGGCGGCGACAATGTTTTTGGCTACGTAGCGAGTGGCGTAAGCAGCGGAGCGGTCAACTTTCGAGGGATCCTTGCCGGAGAAAGCGCCGCCGCCGTGACGGGCCATGCCGCCGTAGGTGTCGACGATGATCTTGCGTCCGGTCAGGCCGCAATCACCTACCGGACCGCCAATGATGAACTGGCCGGTGGGATTTATGTGGTAAAGAGTGTCCTTGTGCAGCCACTCGGCGGGCAGGACGTGCTTGATGATTTCTTCCATCACTGCTTCGCGAATGTCCGCCTGGGATACTTCCGGACTGTGCTGGGTTGAGAGTACGACGGCATCCACCGCGACCGGCTTGCCGTCTTCGTAGCGCAGGGTCACCTGGCTCTTCGCGTCGGGACGCAGCCAGGGGAGAATCTTGTGCTTGCGCAGATGCGCCTGACGCTGCACCAGGCGGTGTGAGTAATAGATGGGAGCAGGCATCAGCACCGGTGTTTCGTTGCTGGCGTAGCCGAACATCAGACCCTGGTCGCCGGCACCCTGCGCCTTGTTCTCGGCTTCGTCCACGCCCATGGCGATATCGGAGCTCTGCTTACCGATCGCATTCAGTACCGCACAGGAGGCGCCGTCGAAGCCTACCTCGCTGGAGTCGTAGCCGATGTCGAGAATCACGTCGCGGATCAGATCTTCAAGGTCCACATACGTGGAGGTGCGGACTTCACCGGCGACGATCGCCATGCCGGTTTTGACCAGGGTTTCCACTGCAACCCGCGCGTTGGGATCGTCTGTGAGAATCGCATCGACAATCGCATCGGAAATCTGGTCGGCCATCTTGTCGGGATGGCCTTCCGACACCGATTCGGATGTGAAGACAGAGTAGTTAGCCATGTTGTTATGCTCCTTTATGGAAATGTCGAATCTGAATTTGGAAACCGTTGCGCAAGGCGAAATAGCTGCTTTGTCCTTCCTGTAAACCCGCCTCGCTGGCCCACTCGCTGAAGTCTTGCGGCTCGAAGCCGAGCCATAGATCGCCGCAGGATTCGCTGGCCCAGTGCTGATCGTGACGGCACAGATCGGTGACCACCAGTGAGCCGCCCGGGCGCAGTACGCTGGCGGCGTCGTAAAAAATATCCCCGGGCGATGGCGTGTGGTGCAGGACCATGTTGATCACCACGCAGTCCACCGCCAGTTTTTTCTCAACTGCCAGCTGCGATTCGCCGAGCAGAAACTCCACATTGTCCAGCCCCTGATGGGCCGCGAACTGACGCGCCCGCTCCAGCATGTCCGAGGAGTTATCCAAGGCGCAGACTTGCCGATAATCCTCGCTCAACACTCCAAGGAACTCGCCTTCGCCGGGGCCGATTTCCAGCGCGGCGTCGAAGCGCTCGCGGGGAATTTGCCGCAGCATTTCCGCCACATGTTCCGCATAGACGGGATAGCTGGCGATCAGATCCTGTTGCTCGCGAAATTTGTTCGCATTGTCCGCGAAGAACTGCTGCGAAGCCCGCGCCCTTTCCTGCTGGACTTCCGACAGGCGCTGCTGCACGGTGGGGTGCAGGGACACCCGATCTAGCGCTGCATAAACCTGGGTCTGAACCGGATGCAGCTCGTCGTCGGCCGGGGCATGGGCGCGGCGGTAATAAATGGAGTTGCCTTCACGACGGGTCGCCACCAGCTCCGCATTGGCCAGCACCTTTAAATGGTGGCTCATCCCGGACTGCTTCATGTCGAAGATACGGCTCAGCTCCAGAACCCCGTAGGAGCCCCGCGCCAGCACCCGCAAAATCTCCAGGCGCAGCGGATCGCCGGCGGCCTTGAGGCAGGCGGCCAGGCGGTCCAGCGCATCTGGACTACTGACTTGGGGGGCGGCTTGCAGCATGAAAACCTGACTGTCAGAGCGTAAATGAGGGCGAGTGTAGCAGCGCTGCAATCCTATATCAAAAAGTTTTGATATAGCTTGAGCGGAAGAGGTGGTGGGCGCCAGCAAGCGCACAAGATTTGACCGGCAGACCTTTACGCTAACCCGGCGATCAAGGACAATACGCACCCTTTTTGGCGCCCTCCGCGCCATTTCTCGTTCTTTCAGCCGCAGAGACCCGCAAGTCCAGGAGCCCAGCCCCCATGCCCGCACGCAACGAACTCGCCAATGCCATCCGAGTCCTCAGTATGGATGCTGTGCAGCAAGCCAACAGTGGCCACCCAGGGGCGCCCATGGGGATGGCGGACATCGCCGAAGTCCTCTGGAATGACTACCTGGAGCACAACCCCACCAATCCTGCCTGGCCCGATCGCGACCGCTTTGTCCTGTCCAACGGTCATGGCTCGATGCTCATTTATTCTCTGCTGCACCTGACCGGCTACGACGTCTCCATCGAAGACATCAAGAATTTCCGCCAGTGGCACTCCAAAACCCCGGGACATCCCGAGTACGGCGACACCCCCGGAGTGGAAACCACCACCGGGCCGCTGGGCCAGGGTTTTGCCAATGCGGTGGGCATGGCGATGGCTGAAAAAGTGCTGGCCGCCCAGTTCAACCGTCCCGGCCACGAGATCGTCGACCACTACACCTATGTCTTCATGGGCGACGGCTGCATGATGGAAGGCATCTCCCACGAAGCGGCATCGCTGGCGGGCACTCAGGGCCTGGGCAAGCTGATCGCCTTTTATGACGACAACGGCATTTCCATCGATGGCGAAGTGGAAGGCTGGTTCACCGACGACACGCCCAAGCGCTTTGAAAGCTACGGCTGGCATGTCCTCGCCAATGTAGACGGCCACGATAGCAACGCCATCAAACAGGCCATCGAAACCGCCCGCGCGCAATCCGACAAGCCCACCCTGATTTGCTGCAAAACCGTGATCGGTTTCGGCTCACCGAACAAGCAGGGCAAGGAAGAGTGTCATGGCGCCGCACTGGGTCACGACGAAGTCGCCCTGTGCCGAACCACGTTGGCCTGGGAGCACGTGCCTTTCGAGATCCCCGCGAAGGTCTACAAAGCCTGGGACGCGAAAGACCGTGGCACCAAGCTGGAGAGCGAGTGGCAGAGCCGCTTCGACGCCTACAGGGAAGCAAACCCGGAATTGGCCGCGGAATTCGAGCGTCGCGTGATTCGCGGCGATTTGCCCGCTGATTTCGCCCAAACTGCGCAAGCCTATATCGAGAAGTGCCAGGAGGATGCCGCCAAGGTGGCGACCCGCAAGGCTTCACAGAACACGCTCGGCGCCTTCGGTCCGGCATTGCCGGAGCTGATCGGCGGCTCTGCCGACCTGGCCGCCTCGAACCTGACCCTGTGGGGCGGTTCCAAGGGTGTCACTCGAGAGGATGCCTCCGGCAACTACATCTATTACGGCGTCCGCGAATTCGCCATGAGCGCGATCGGCAACGGTATCACCCTGCACGGCGGTTTCATTCACTACAGTGCCACCTTCCTGGTATTCATGGAATACGCCCGCAATGCGGTGCGCATGGCGGCGCTGATGAAGCAGCCCCACATCTTCGTTTACACCCACGACTCCATTGGTTTGGGCGAGGACGGCCCGACTCACCAGCCCATCGAGCAGCTCACCAATCTGCGCACCACGCCGAACCTGCAAACCTGGCGTCCCTGTGACACCGTGGAATCTGCGGTGGCCTGGCGTTGCGCGGTCGAAACCCGTGATGCACCCAGTGCGCTGATCTTTTCGCGTCAGGGCCTGCCGGCGCAGCCGCGCAGCAAGGAGCAGCTCGCACAGATCACCAAAGGCGCCTACGTGCTGAAAGATTCCAAGGGCGAGCCCGAAGTCATCCTGATCGCCACCGGCTCTGAGGTGGAGCTGGCCGTGAAAGCCGCTGAACAGCTCGGCGAGAACGTGCGTGTGGTCTCCATGCCCTGCGCCGAGCGCTTTGAACAGCAGGACCGCAGCTACCGTGACTCCGTACTGCCCCCGACCGTGCGTGCACGGGTTGCCATCGAAGCGGGCCACGCGGATTACTGGCGCAAGTATGTAGGTCTGGACGGCGACGTGGTCGGCATGACCACCTTCGGTGCCTCAGCGCCGGGGGACGTATTGTTTGAGAAGTTTGGGTTTACGGTGGAGAACGTTGTGGAGCGCGTGAAGGCGCTGAAGGGGTAAGACGTAAGACGTGAGACGTAAGATGAAAGACAAAAAAACAGCTTCCTACCCGAGCTCTGTGGGCTCGTGTCTTTCATCTCACATCTCACGGCCGGCACTCGTTCCCTACGGTCCCGGCACTTCCGCCTTCCCTGGCGGTCGTCTCACATCTCACGGTGGTCATCTCCGATGACCACCAAACTCGCCATCAATGGCTTCGGCCGCATTGGCCGCTGCGTGCTGCGGAGCCTCTACGAATCCGCGCACCACCATGATCTGCAGATCGTTGCGATCAACGAGCTGGCAGACTGCAAGACTATCGCTCATCTGCTCAAGTACGACACCACCCACGGCCGATTCCCTGGCCGTGTCACCGTTGCCAGCGACGTTTTGTCCATCAACGACGACCGTATCCGGCTGCTTCACGAACGCAGGATCGCCGCCTTGCCCTGGCGCGAGCTTGAGGTGGACATCGTGCTGGAATGTACCGGTGAATTCGGTGATCGTCGCAGCGGCGAACAGCATCTGTCCGCCGGCGCCAAACGTGTCATCTTTTCCCATCCGGCGAAGAGCGCCGAGGATGTGGATGCAACGGTGGTTTATGGTTTTAACCACAGCCTGCTCGACGGCAGCCAGCGCATCATTTCCAACGCCTCCTGCTCCACCAATTGCATCATTCCGGTGATCAAAACCCTGCACGAGGCCTACGGCGTCGAAAGCGGCGTGCTGACCACCATTCATTCGGCCATGAACGATCAGCCCGTGATCGATGCCTACCATCACACCGATCTGCGCAAAACCCGCTCGGCGCTGCAGTCGATTATCCCTGTAGATACCGGGCTCGGGCAGGGCATCGACCGACTGATGCCGGAACTGCAAGGTCGGTTTGAAGCGCAGGCCATGCGGGTGCCCACAGTGAACGTTTCTGCTATTGATCTGTCGGTGGTCGTGGCTCGGGGGGTCACCGACGCGCAGGTCAACCGCACGCTGCGACAAGCCGCCGAGCAACAGTTCGACGGCGTTCTCGGCTACAGCGACGAACTACTCGCCTCCTGCGATTTCAATCACGACCCCCGCTCGGGCATTGTGGATGCCGGCCAGACCCGTGTGGCTGGCAAGCGACTGGTCAAGGTGCTCACCTGGTTTGATAACGAGTGGGGCTTTTCCAATCGCATGGTGGATGTGGCTTCAGTGCTGGCGGGTCATCTGAAGAATAGCTAGCACCGGCTAACCGTTTTCTTTTCTTCAAGGAGTAGGTAATGGCAATAAAACGTATGCAGGAACTGGATCTGGCGGGCAAGCGCGTACTGATTCGCGAAGATCTGAATGTGCCGGTGAAAGATGGCAAAGTGACCTCCGACGCGCGCTTGCGCGCTGCGCTGCCTACCTTGCAACAGGCAATGCAGGCGGGTGCGAAGGTCATCGTCATGTCTCACCTAGGTCGCCCCACCGAAGGCGAATACGAAGAAGAATTTTCTCTGAAGCCGGTGGCTGAATATCTGGCCAATTTGTTGAACTGCGAAGTGCCGGTGGTAAAAGACTTCAAGCAGGGCGTCAATCTCGAGAATGGTCAGATCGCTCTGCTGGAAAATGTCCGTTTCAATAAGGGCGAAAAGAAGGACGAGGACGAGTTGGCGAAAGCCTACGCCGCCTTGTGCGACGTGTTTGTGATGGATGCCTTCGGCACTGCCCACCGAGCGCAGGCTTCCACCCACGGCGTCGCCAAATTTGCACCAGTGGCCTGTGCCGGCCCCTTGCTCTCCGCGGAACTGGATGCGTTGGAAAAAGCACTGGCCAATCCCGCGCGGCCGATGGTTGCCATCGTGGGCGGGGCGAAAGTCTCAACCAAGCTCGACGTGCTCGAACAGCTGTCCGAAAAGGTGGACCAGTTGATCGTCGGCGGCGGCATTGCCAACACCTTTCTCGCCGCTACCGGTAAGCCGGTGGGCAAATCACTTTGCGAAAACGATTTGATTCCCAAGGCCAAAGCGCTGTTGGAAAAGGTGAACATTCCGCTGCCCACCGACGTGGTGGTCGGCAAGGAGTTTTCCGAGTCCACTGAGGCAACTCTCAAACCTGCGAGCGACGTTGCCGATGACGATATGATCATGGACATTGGCCCTGAATCCGCGAAAGCTCTGGCAGACGTACTGAAAAATGCCAAGACCATCATTTGGAACGGACCGGTGGGTGTGTTCGAGTTCGAAGCTTTCAGCAAGGGCACTGAGGTGCTGGCCAGAGCGATCGCCGAAAGCGAAGGCTTCTCCATCGCCGGCGGCGGTGATACATTGGCTGCGGTGGACAAGTTCGGCATCACCTCCGATGTCTCCTACATCTCTACCGGTGGTGGTGCCTTCCTCGAGTATGTTGAAGGTAAGACCCTACCGGCGGTTGCCATTCTGGACAAGTGAGCTTCCACGGCAACTAGCGGGATGGGTAAACCAGCTTTCACCTGCTCGAATCAGTGCTCAAACAGGCCATTCCTCCATCGGAATGGCCGCTCAGAAAAACAGATAATGAGCGAGGCTTAGCCGTGTATTCAGCCAAAACTCCCGCCGCCCTGATCGGCGCCTGCCTTATGGGGCTTTCAAGCCATGCTGCCCTTGCGCAATTTGGGGGTTATTACGTGGAATTGTCCGGCGGTCCCGCAGAGAGTACGGTCGAGCCCCTTCCGCCCTTATCTGAAGGCACTGTCGTGAGCGAACTGGAAGCGGACTCCACCATGTACGCCTTCACCACCGGATTTCGTTTCAATGACAATATTTCGGTGGAAGCCAGCTACGCGGACTACGGTTCATTTTCCGGCTCGGCAACGGCGAGGGACATTCTATTCTTTCAGGATGTCGATCCGGTAACCCAGGAGCCGGTGATTCTTCAGGCCGACGCGCTGGTACAGGCGGAAACCGAATATGAAGCGAAGGCATTCACTGCCAGCGTGATTGGCAGCTGGCCAGTCAGCCGCCGCTTCAGTGTTTTCGGCGAACTTGGGCTTGCAGCCTGGGACGTGAAGTCGGAGCTCGCGGGCACGCTCACCTATACCGGTGAAGTGCAGGACACCCGCCGATTTACCGCAGATTTCTCCGACAGCGGCTCCAGTTTTTTCTACAGCGCCGGTCTGCACTACCGTATCAATTTGTCGTACGGCGTCAAACTCGAGTTCCAGGAAAATAAATTCGAATCGGATATCTTCAGCAGTGACGCAAAAGTGCGGAACGTGAACCTCGGTTTGCGCCTGTACTTTTAATCGCCATGCGGGATGAAGATCAGGTCAGCGGCTTCTGCCAGAACACCGCTTTGCCCATGGCCGGATCCAGCTCATAGCCGGCAAAACCCAGGCGCCGGTACACGGCTTTTGCCGGGTGGTTTCCTTCCAGCACTTCCATGGTCAGCTTGCAGCAGCCGCGATCCCGGGCGATCTCTTCCACTTTTTCCAGCATGGCTTGCGCCAGCTTGCGGCCGCGATAGTGTTTCACCACAACTACATCGTGGATATTCACCAGCGGCTTGCCGGCGAAGGTGGAGAAGGCCTCGAAGCAGTTCACCATGCCCGCGGGTTCGTTGTCGACGTAGCACAGCACCGTGAACGCATAAGGGCGCTTGTGCAGTTCGCTGGCGAGGTTTTCGGTGATCTCTCCGGGCAAAGCAGCATTTCCGCCCATCGGGTCCTGGGCGTAGTGGTTGAGCAGGAAGCCCATGTCTTTGGCATGCCGTGCGTTGAGGTAATCCGCTTGTACGATCTCGATCAATTGATTAACTCCTGGTTCGCTGGCCCGACACCTTAACCCGTTCGCCGGGCAATTTCACCACCAGGAATTGCGAGTTCGACCGCTTTCAATTTCATCGAAGTGGAGGATAATGCGGGCCGCAAACCGATTGTCGATTCGCTGCTCATGAGCCAGTTCAAAGACCATTTCTCTACCGCCTCGGACGACTACCGCGCCTATCGTCCCCAGTATCCGGCCGAGTTGTTCGACTATCTCGCGGCGCTTGCGCCTTCCCGTGAGCATGCCTGGGACTGCGGTTGCGGGAACGGTCAGGCCAGTGTGGCGCTGGCGGAGCGCTTCAAGCGGGTCACCGCGAGCGACGCCAGCGGTGCACAGATTGCGCAGGCAGAAGCCCGCGACAATATCAGCTACCGGATCAGTCCCGCCGAGGAGATCGCCGCCGCTGATGAGTCGCTGGACCTGGTCACCGTGGCTCAGGCGATTCACTGGTTTGATCACCCGCGTTTTTTCGCGGAAGTCACTCGGGTTCTGAAGCCACGCGGAGTGCTCGCGGCCTGGGGCTATCAGCTGCTCAATACCGATACCCCACTGGATGAATTCATCGTTCAGTTCCATGGCGAGGTGGTGGGGCCTTATTGGCCCGCAGGGCGCGAACTGCTCGATGAGGGCTACACCCGGGTTGATTTCCCCTTTCCCCGCGAACAAGCCCCGACCTTCTACATGCGCAGGCAATGGAGCTTCGGGCACTTGCTGGGCTACCTGAATACCTGGTCGGCGGTGAAAGCCTACGAAAAAGCCCGTGGGCGCAACCCGGTGACCGAGCACGAAGCCACATTGCGTCAGTACTGGGGGAATGCGGAAACCCGGGACGTTTATTGGCCGCTGATTCTTTACGTGGGCCGGAAGGCCTAAGGCGAAGTGGGATCGATGCGATCGGATTATCTTGCGTCAGTCACACTGACGGCTCTTCTCATTCTGTTGTCATCCCCGGCCAGGTCCGAGGCTCTCTGCCACACCATCGAAGACGAAGCCGAGCGCCTTGCCTGTTACGACGCCGAAGCACTTCTGCCGGGGCAGGACGAACTGACTGTGCTCACCGAACGAGAATTGGGTGAGCGGGCTCTGCTAGGCAACCGGTTTGGAATCCTTCCTCACCGACGTTCTTATTTGCTGCCACTCACCTACACCGATGATACTGGCGGCAGTGCATTGCCATCGGAAGATGGAAGTGACCCCAACGAATCCCTGCAACATGTGGAGATGAAATTCCAGTACAGCCTCAAGGTGCCGGTGGGCGGGAATTTTCTGCTCGATGATGACCAGCTGTATTTCGCCTTCACTCAGCGCTCGCTGTGGCAGGCCTACAATCGTGACCTTTCTTCTCCGTTCCGCGAGACCCTGTACGAGCCGGAGCTGCTATGGACCATTCCTCTTCGCCAGCCTTTGTTTGGAGGTCGTCTCACTGCTATCGATCTGGGCATCAATCACCAGAGCAACGGCCGGTCCGGCGAGTTTTCGCGGAGCTGGAACCGGCTTACCTTCGAAGCCACCTGGGCAGACACCGACTGGTCGCTCGGCTTGCGCCTTTGGCAGCGAATCGAGGAAGACGCCGAGGATGATGATAACCCGGACATCACCGACTATCTTGGCCATGGCGAGCTTCGCCTCGGCTACAAATGGGATCAATACCGATTTACCAGCATTCTGCGCAACGCTGATGGGCGTATGTCTGCCGATCTGAGTTTCAGCTGGCCGCTGAACGAAAAACTCAGTGGCTTCGTGCAGTTCTACAACGGCTACGGCGAAACGCTGGTGGACTACGATAACCGCATGCGACGGATCGGATTCGGATTCATTCTCGCCGACTGGTTCTGAGTGGCTCCCTTTGCTCTTGCGGTGAGTAAAGGGGAGCCGTACCATTCCGTACCATTTTTCTGTGCTGGGGCTTGGTCCCAGTCCGCCCATTTCAGCTCACAAGGATCTTTTGATGGCTCTGATCAGTCTTCGCCAGCTTCTCGACCACGCCGCCGAGTACGGTTATGGCGTTCCCGCGTTTAACGTAAACAACCTGGAACAGATGCGCGCGATCATGGAAGCGGCCGACCAGACGAAGAGCCCGGTGATCGTGCAGGCTTCCGCAGGCGCCCGCAAATACGCCGGCGCCCCTTTTCTGCGTCACCTGATCTTGGCGGCGATCGAGGAATTTCCTCACATCCCGGTCTGCATGCACCAGGATCACGGCACCTCGCCGGCGGTCTGTCAGCGCTCCATCCAGCTGGGTTTCAGCTCGGTGATGATGGACGGTTCGCTCGGCGAGGATGGTAAAACGCCGGAATCTTATGAGTACAACGTCGAAGTGACCCGCCGCGCGGTGGATATGGCGCATGCCTGTGGCGTGTCCGTGGAAGGCGAGCTGGGTTGTCTGGGTTCCCTGGAAACCGGCCAGGCCGGCGAGGAAGACGGCATCGGCGCGGAAGGCCAGCTTAGCCATGACCAGATGCTCACCGACCCGGAAGAAGCCGCCGCTTTCGTTGCGGCGACAGAAGTCGATGCGCTGGCAATCGCCTGTGGTACTTCTCACGGCGCCTACAAGTTCACCCGTCCACCGACCGGTGACATTCTGGCCATCGACCGTATCAAGGAAATTCACCGCCGCATTCCCGATACTCACCTGGTCATGCACGGTTCATCCAGCGTGCCCCAGGAGTGGCTGGAAGTGATCAACCAGTTCGGCGGTGAAATCCCGGAAACCTACGGCGTGCCTGTGGATCAGATCTGCGAGGGTATCAAGTACGGGGTGCGCAAGGTCAACATCGACACCGACCTGCGCCTCGCGTCCACCGGGGCGATTCGCCGCTTCCTGGCCCAGAACAAGGCGGAGTTCGACCCACGCAAATACCTGAAGGAGAGCGTCAAGGCGATGAAGGATATATGCCTCGCCCGCTACAAGGCTTTCGGCACCGCCGGTAATGCCGAAAAGATTCGCCCGCTCAGCCTCGACGCCATGTTCGAGCGCTACGCCGCTGGTGAGCTCAAGCCCAAGATCAACTGATCTGCGGCGCGCAGGCTGAAGCCGGCCGCAGCTTCGATTGGAGCTGCGGCCCTGTTCCGCCACCGCCAAGCATTCCCTTCAGAACACCCATGCGTCGACCCGGTCAAAGAAAGCACTCCCGTTGACTATAATGAGAGTGAGCGCGTCCACTTCGGGCGCAGTGCACCGCCAGCCGCGCGTTGTTCGCCATGAGATTAGCTTCGTCTCGCCAGTGTCTTTCCCTTGTCGTCGTCATGGCGGCGGTTTTTTGTGCTGCCTGTGTTCCGCTGCCGGAGGTGGATGGACCGGAGGGTGCCCTGCTGAGTCAGGTCCTCGTTCCCCCGCCCGAGGTGGACCCGGCCCTGCTGGACGCGCCGGAAGTCGCCTTTCTCGATCTCTCACCCGAGATGAAGTCCTTTGTGGATGCGGTAGTGCCCGCAAGTGGCACCCGCGAGCAACGAATCGACGCGCTGTTTCAAACGCTGAGAGACAACGCCGCATTTGCCATCGATTATGACGCCAATGCCACCCTGACCGCCGCCGAGACCTTCCGTCAGCGCCGCGGCAACTGTCTGGCCTTTTCCGCCATGTTCATCGCCATGGCCCGCGAGGCGGGAGTGGATGCGCGGTTTCAGCAGGTGGACGTTCCCCCGGTCTGGGACAGCCAGGAAGGCAATACCCTGCTTCAGTATCAGCACGTCAACGTGAAGGCGCAGCTGGGGCGGCGGTTCACGGGGATAATCGATTTCCGCGTCGATCTCTACCGAGAAATTTACCCGAAGCAAATACTCACTGACGAGGAGGCGCTGGCGCACTATTACAGCAACATTAGCGTCGACCATCTGCTCGAGGACCGCACCGCCGAGGCTTATGTGGCTGCCCGACGAGCCTTGTTGGCGGACCGCGATCAGGGTTTCATCTGGAATACCATGGGAGTCATTCAGCGGCGTTTTGGCCATTTGGAGCTGGCGGAAGCCAGCTTTCGGCAGGCTTTGACCCTGGATCCCAAGGACTGGCTGGCGGTGGGCAATCTTGCGACCGTCCACATGCTGCGCGGTGAGCAGGCAGAGGCGGATCGCTTGCGGGAGCTGAGCGACGCCATTAAACTCCGCAATCCTTACTACCGCTACGCCCTGGCGCAGCGAGCCTACCGGCGCGGTGCCTACGACGAGGCGCGTAATCAGCTCGATGTCGCTCTCCGGGGCAGGCGAGATGAGGCACGCTTTTACTATCTTCGGGGCATGTCTTTGTGGAAGCTCGGTGAGCCGGGTTCGGCAATGGACGACCTGAGAAGGGCCATCAAAGTCGCCCGCGAAGACGATACAGTCGCGCTATATCAGCGTCAGCTGGACGAGTGGCAGGACGACAAGGGCTAGGGGCCTGCGCCAGAGCGCTCAGCTCGGCGATTGGAAAGCTTGAAATAGCACCACTATTCCCGCGCTTTTCCAACTTAATCTGAACGCTTTGGCTATGTTCCCTCGTTACCGGCGGCAGCACTAGCCACCCGCGACCCGCACCAGAACCGGGTCTCAACCAAATTCCGCTGAGCGCAACCTCATCGCACCCGAAAGGTGTTTTATTCTGCGCGCGGCCCGACATCGGCAGGACCTTTTGAACAGCTTCGATCTGACGCAGTTGCAAGATTGCTTGCGGCCACTTGCTTTTGACATCCGCGAGGATGAGAAGCACATCAACCCCGCCCCGGTTCAGAAGTACCTGGATCACTTCAAAATCAATTTTTCCAGGCGCATTCCCGGTGTTCGCCATGGGCTGGGCACTTTCAAGTCCGGCGAATTCACGATTGCTGCGCATTACTGGCTGGCAGATCCCGCTGCGGGAGAATCGCGGGGAACCGCTTTCGTCGTTCATGGCTACTTCGATCACACCGGCCTCTACCACCACCTGATTCGCTTTCTGCTGCAAAACAGCTATTCGGTCGTGGTATTTGACTTGCCGGGGATGGGGCTCAGTTCCGGCGAGCGGGCCAGCATCGAAAGCTTCACCGCTTACTATCGGGCGATGCTCACCTGTTGTGAACACTTCCACCGCGTGGTGCCCGAGCCCTGGTTTGCCATAGGGCAGAGTACCGGTTGTGCAGGTCTGTTGCGGCATTTGCTGACCGAAGGGCCAGAGCCGTTTTCCAAAACGGTGCTGCTCGCGCCGCTGGTGCGCAGCAAAGGCTGGGTGCGCGACCGATGGTTGTATCTGGCTGGCAAGTACTGGATGGACAGTATTCCGCGGGTATTCACCGCCAACAGTCACGATCCGGAATTCCTGGCCTTTCTTAGGGAAGAAGATCCGCTGCAGGCCCGTCACTTGCCTATCAAGTGGGTCGGCGCCATGAAGGAGTGGATCGACCTTTTTGCCACGTATCCGCCGCAGCCCCATCCCGTGCTCGTGGTCCAGGGTGATGAAGATAGTACGGTGGACTGGAAGCACAATCTCGAGCAGATTCAACTGAAGCTGCCGAACGCGAAGATTCGGATGATCCATCGCGCGCGACATCATCTGGTGGCGGAGAGCGCTCCCTATCGGGCGCAGGTTTTCGCCGCGATTAAAACCTATTTGGAAAAACCGGAGTAAGACTCACTATGCGACCACTGCAACTCATCAAGCCTGTGCTGATTCTTCCCCTGGCCTTTGCCGGCCTGGCGGCGTGTACCTGGGTCGACCTTACTCCCCAAGGCGAGCGCGTCGACCTGATGACACAGGAGCAGGCCGCCAATTGCGAACGTGTCGGCCAGACCACGTCACAGATTCTCGACAAAATCGCGTTTATGGATCGAAGCGAAGAGAAAAAGCAGGAAGAGCTGAGACGTCTGGCGAGGAATGAAGCAGCAAGTATGGGTGGAAATGCGATCGTGCCGGCGACGGAAATTACCGAAGGCCGGCAGCGATTCGTGGTTTATCGTTGCCCTTAGCCGTGTTCGAGAGTCGCTAACTGCTGGTCGCTCGTGCAAACATCCACCTGGCGACTAGATGCTGGAGACTCGCTTCTCTTCGACGCCGCTCGTCGTGCCCAGCAACAGAACATCCGCCGGGCGGCGCGCGAACAGGCCGTTGGTGACCACACCAACGATCTGGTTGATGTCGCTTTCAAGCTTTTCCGGATCATGGATGTGCAGCCCGTGGCAATCGATGATGATATTGCCGTTATCGGTGGTCACTCCCTGGCGATAAATCGGATCGGCACCCAGCGCCACCAGTGCTCTGCCAACGTGAGACCGCGCCATCGGAATCACTTCCACAGGTAGCGCAAAGGCGCCGAGTACATCCACCCACTTGCTTTCGTCGGCGATGCAGACAAACTCTTCCGCCACGGCCGCGACGATTTTCTCGCGGGTCAGCGCTGCGCCACCGCCCTTGATCAGCTGCAGCCGTCCGTTACTTTCGTCGGCGCCGTCCACGTAGACACTGAGTCGATCGATTGAATTCAGGTCGTAGACAGGTATGCCGTGGCTCTTCAGGCGATCAGCGCTCGCCTCAGAACTGGCGACAGCACCATCGAAAAATTGCTTTACCTGCGCCAGTTCGTCGATGAAGTAGTTGGCGGTGGAACCGGTGCCGATGCCGACGATAACGTCGGATTCGAGGCGCGGACGAATGTACTCGAGCGCTGCTCTGGCAACGGCCTGCTTCAGTTGGTCCTGACTCATCGCGTTTTCTCCTGTCGACTAGCTGGTGAATTGCGCCGGATTATAACAACAACCAACGGGCCAACAGCGTCCGTCGCTTCACTTTCGGGGCCGCGTGAAAGAGCATGCGGTGACAAGCAGGTGTGGCATGCTTTAACATGCCCGATCTCCTCGACCCCAGCAACAACCTCCTTTATATGCCCAAGTCCTACATCAAGCGGATCCTCGACGCACGCATCTACGACCTCGCCATCGAAACACCGCTGGATACGGCGGCGCTGATGTCGGCTCGGCTGAACAACAACGTGCTGTTGAAGCGCGAAGATCTCCAGCCGGTGTTTGCCTTTAAAATCCGCGGCGCCTACAACAAGATGCTGCAGCTCAATGAGCAGCAACGCCGCAATGGCGTCATCGCCGCCTCAGCAGGAAATCACGCCCAAGGCCTGTCGCTGGCAGCCAAGCATCTCGGCGTCACGGCAGTCATCGTGATGCCGCAAACCACGCCGCAGATCAAGGTCGACGGCGTGCGCCGTCACGGCGGCAAGGTGGTGCTGGTGGGCGATACCTACGACGAGGCTTTCGAGTATTCGCAAAAACTGGTGGCGGAGAAGGGCTACACCTACATTCATCCATTCGATGATCCGGACGTTATCGCCGGTCAGGGTACTGTGGCGGTAGAGATTCTTCGCCAGCATACCGGGCCCATCCACGCCGTGTTCATCCCGGTGGGCGGTGGCGGTCTCTGCGCTGGCATGGCTGCGTACATCAAGCATATTCGTCCGGAAACCAAAGTGATCGCGGTGGAGGCGGAAGACTCCGCCTGTCTGAAGCTGGCTCTGGAAAAGAATCGCCGAGCGGTTTTACCGGAGGTTGGCCTGTTTGCCGACGGCGTCGCGGTGAGGCAAATTGGCAAGGAGACCTTCCGTGTACTCAGGCACACTGTGGACGAGGTGATCACCGCCAACACCGATGAGATGTGTGCAGCAATTAAGGATATCTTCGAAGACACCCGCTCGATCGCGGAGCCGGCTGGCGCGCTGTCCCTGGCGGGGCTGAAGAAGTATGTGGCGCAAACCGGCTGTGTTGGCGAGACCTTGGTGGCGGTGGCCAGTGGCGCAAACATCAACTTCGACCGACTGCGCTATATCTCGGAGCGCACGGAAATCGGCGAGAAGCGCGAAGCCATTCTCGCGGTGACCCTGCCAGAGCGGCCCGGTGCCTATAAGAAGTTCTGCAAGGACCTGGGCAAGCGCAACATCACCGAATTCAACTACCGTTACGCGGAAGACAGCGAAGCGCATGTCTTCGTGGGCGTGCAGGTGTCTCAGGAAAACCACGATCGCCGGGATCTGGTGGACATGCTGATTCGTAAGGGCTACGCGGTCGAGGACCTGACCGACAACGAGATGGCCAAGCTGCATATACGCCATATGGTGGGTGGGCGTGCTCCGGAGATTCACGATGAGGTCATCTATCGCTTCGAATTCCCCGAGCGCCCGGGTGCCCTGCTGAAGTTCTTGACCCATCTGCCGGTGGACTGGAACATCTCCATGTTCCACTACCGTAACCACGGCGCGGCCTACGGCCGGGTGCTGGTGGGACTGCAGGTGCCGGAAGCTGACCGGGGTAAGGTAAAGGACTTCCTCAACGAGCTGAACTACAGCTATTGGGAAGAAAACGACAACCCTGCCTATCGTCTATTCCTCAGCTGAACCTCGCCCGCCAGGTTCGGCAACCTGCGCCAGAGTGCCTGCTCTGCTGTCGAGAGGGTGGCTTCGCGCCAGCGACTGCCCTGATCTCCTGCCCCTTTGGCGACAAGAACCCGGTCAGTCGTGATCGGGAACACATTTTCGCAAACTGCTGAGCTTGGCGCCTGAATCCCTGACTATACTTCCTCCGCAGACGAGTCACTTGGACTCAAGTTTGGCTTT
Source organism: Proteobacteria bacterium 005FR1 (assembly GCA_026192395.1). Classification (GTDB taxonomy): domain Bacteria; phylum Pseudomonadota; class Gammaproteobacteria; order Pseudomonadales; family Cellvibrionaceae; genus WACF01. The sequence goes on along the minus strand of WACF01000001.1, from coordinate 2,661,767 downwards.
TGTTGGGGTTTGGGGTATAAAGTCAAACCCTTCCATAAAAACAGCTACACATAATAGAAGGTTGGTTCCAATGAAGAACGACGTACTGACAATCGCCATTGTGGTGTTCGTCGTGGGCGTTTTAGCCAGCAGTGTCGGCCTGAGCGATGTTTTCCAAGCCGAGGAGCAGGACGTACCCGCGGCCCTGCATCAAGGAGTAACCCTCCGCTAAGCAAGGCAGCAGGACACCGGTCCAGACCGGCCGGGGAAGCGGACTCCCCCACAAGCACTAACGAATCGGCGCGAAGGCGCCGATTTGCATCTCGGGGCCAATCTAATCCTGTGCTGTCCCGTGCGGCTCCCTCTTCAGATCTCCGCTCAAGAAATCGCGCTGCATTCCTTTCGGCTCGCTGGGAATGATTCCTTCATCGGTGACGATCGCTCCAAGGGGAACATCCCAGGGCTGCATCGGCAGTTGCGGGGCCTGCTGGCATCCATGGGCCAGTCCCAGCAGCCGCGGATTGCGACCGGGATCGCGTCCTTTGAAGGCAAACGTGCGATCGTAGTAGCCCGCCCCCATTCCCAGGCGACCGCCGCGGTCGTCAAAGGCCACGAGTGGTAGAAGAACCAGATCCAGGGCTGCGGCCGATCGTCGACGTTCGCGGCCGATCACCGGTTCGGGAATGCCGAAGGCATTCGGAGCCAGTCTGGTGTTTTTGGAATAGGGGAGAAACCACAGCTTTCCGTACTCGGCGGGATGCAGGACGGGTAAATAGCAGCGCTTGCCCAGCTTGAGCGCAGTGTCCAGCAACAGCCGCGGGTCTATCTCTCCATCGTTTGGGAGATAGAAGGAGATGTGACGGCTGCGTTGAAACAGTGGCTGGCGTCGGAACAAACGGTCGAGTCTGCGTGCCGCCTCTGCTTGCTGTCGGGCGTTGAGGGCTCGCCGGCGACGGCGCATTTCGCGGCGAATGCTCTGCCGGTCAAGCGTCAGCGATTGGGGGCGTGGATCGGGCATCGTGTTCTCTGCGAAAAAAACTGCGTCAGATCTCGCGCATTATAAGCACGGTCTGGGGAGTTGCAGAAAATCAGGAGGACTGGAGCCGGGAGTGCGAGAGGAGAGAATCGTTAAGAGTGCCCCGAAGGGTGCCGCTGTCAAGTTGGCCTTGAACCGTAAAGGTTCAAGGTGGTGACCCCTGAAATGCATTAGGCTTTCCGTCGCGCGGACATGCTCACAACATTTGCCGGGATCCCCGGTTTGGTATTATCGGCTCAAGGACTTTTCGACTGGCGAACACCTCAGGGATCGACGCCAGTATAACGATTCGCGTCGCACGATAACAGCCCCGGGGAATAAATCGAGCCTTAAGAAACAGTGGAAAATGCGAAAATGTGTGGAAGTGCGCCAGGTGGCTCGAGCCTAAGTCACAGCTCGAATTTGTTCCCCGAGAAGAGAAAAAAATCAGGGGAAAACGCGCGGGTGATCACTCACTCCTGCAGCTCGTTCAATGCGCGATCCACCTTCTCCGAGAGGTGTTGCAGCAGATCGCCATCCAGACCTCTGTCGGCTGAGCGCTCGTTGGCGCTCTGCAATTCATAGCTGAGGTTGAGAGCCGCCATGATCACGATTCGCTCCAGGCCGACCACATTGCCGCCATCACGGATGGCGCGTAAACGGGCATCCAGCGAGCGGGCAGCACGGTAGAGCGCTTCCTGCTCATCGGGAGGACAAGCGATCTTGTAATCCTTGTCGAGCAGATGCACGGAAATGGTCTGGTTCTCACTCATAGTGATCCTTTGCACCACCTGCGGTGCCATCAGGTTTCCGCTTCCAGGCTCTTGAGGCGGGAGATCATGGCCTCGACGCGGGTGCGCGCCAGTTCATTCTTCTCGATTAGACGGGTGCGCTCGCGCAGCCAGCCGGATTCCTGCTCGCGCAGACGGCGGTTTTCCTGTCGCAGGCGCTCGCAGAGCTGAATAAGACGGTCCAGCTTCGCCTCGAGAGCGGAGAGGGAGGTTCGAGACATTTCGGTCGTGACTGGCCCTGACATCGTTGTTCTCTATCCGTCTGTTTAGGCGAGCTGTGTTGGGCGAGAAAGTTGGCGCGTCGCTCTTTGAACGCAAGTACTATATTGCGCAGCCTGAGGCGGGTCAATTGTTGTGGATGACCGAGTTCTTTGCGGCGGCGGAAGGGGAAGGATTTTGGCCGCGCCAAGCGAAAGCGAGGCCCGGGATTCGTGTTAGGATGGGCCGTTTTCAAGCCGCGCAATCAGGTTCGATCCATGTCCGAAAACCCGACCGACACTCTGCCGTCCTTCGATGGCATCGCCGACACCTTCGTCTCCCTCGGTGCGCTAGGTAGCCCGGCTGAGCTGCATGGCATGGCCTGCGGCAAGCTCTGCGGAGGCGGGCGCTATTCCGATCACGAGTGGCTGAAGTCGGCAATGGAATTTCTCGACGTGAGTCGTGAACTGCAGCCCGAGGACCGGGAGCGAGTGCTTGATCTCTACCGGGTAACGCTGGAGCAATTGCGTGACGAGGACTTCGGAATCGAGCTGCTGTTGCCAGGCGACGAGGCGGAAATGACCGAGCGCGTCATGGCCCTCAGCCAATGGTGCCAGGGTTTTCTGAGCGGCTTCGGTACATCCGGGGTGAGCGCCGATTCCACGCTCTCAGGCGAAACCGCCGAAGCACTGCGGGACTTCGCCGCCTTCGTGCACATGAGTCCGGAAAGCGAGGACGACGAGGAGAGCGAAATGGATTACCTCGAGATCGTCGAGTATGTCCGCCTTGCCGCACTGAGCATTTTCATGGAAATCGGCGTTGCCGCTGATCCGCAGCAGCCGACCGACAACCCGCCGACGATTCACTAATACTTTTCTTTTGCAGCAATTCGCAGGACGTTGTTGATGAGCATTAGCAAGCAAGAATTCGCCCGCCGCCGCAAAACCCTGATGGAGCACATGGAGCCGAACAGCATCGCCATCGTGCCTTCAGCCGACCAACAAGTTCGCAACCGTGACGCGGACTATCCCTTTCGCCAGGATAGCGACTTTTTCTACCTCACCGGATTCAATGAACCTCAGGCCGTGCTGGCGCTGATTCCGGGCCGCAGCCATGGCGAGACCGTGATGTTCGTCCGCGAGCGCAACAAGGAGAAGGAGATCTGGGATGGCTATATCGCCGGACCCGAGGGCGCTTGTGAGGACTTTGGCGCTGATGATGCTTTCCCCATCGACGACATCGACGATATTTTGCCGGGCCTGATCGAAGGCACTGAGCGCGTGTACTACGCGATGGGCCGCAACGCCGAATTCGACCGCTGCGTCATGGAATGGGTCAACAGCATCCGTGCCAAGGTTCGCGCCGGTGCTACCCCGCCGGGAGAGTTTCTCGATCTCGATCACCACCTGCACGACATACGTCTGTTCAAGAGCGCGGCCGAGCTGAAAGTCATGAAGCGGGCGGGCGAAATCTCCGCCCAGGCGCATTCACGGGCGATGCGCGTGTGCAAACCCGGCATGTACGAATATCAGATCGAAGCCGAGCTGCGTCACGAGTTCGGCATGAATGGCGCACGCCACGTGGCTTACAACCCCATCGTCGGTGGCGGTGTGAATGGCTGCATTCTTCACTACATCGAAAACGATCAGAAGCTCAAAGATGGCGATCTGCTGTTGATCGACGCCGGTTGCGAGCTGGACATGTACGCCGCCGACATCACCCGAACCTTCCCCATAAACGGCAAATTTTCACCGGAGCAGAAAGCGCTCTATGAAGTCGTTCTGCAAGCTCAGAAGGCGGCAATGGCCGTGATCAAACCGGGCAACCACTGGAACGATCCCCATGAAGCCTCAGTCCGGGTCATCACCGAGGGGCTGGTCGAACTGGGCCTGCTCGACGGCAATGTGGATGACCTGATCGAGAGCGAGGAGTACAAGCGCTTCTATATGCACCGCATCGGTCATTGGCTCGGCATGGACGTGCACGACGTGGGTGACTACAAGGTGGGCGGCCAGTGGCGCGTGCTCGAGCCGGGCATGGTGATGACGGTCGAGCCGGGCATCTATGTCGCACCCGACGATGACAGCGTCGCCAGGAAGTGGCGCGGTATCGGCATCCGCATCGAAGACGACGTGGTGATTACCAAAGATGGCTGCGAAGAGCTGACCGCGGACGTTCCCAAGGAGGTGGACGAAATCGAAGCTTTGATGGCCGCCTCACGCTAAAGCCAATGAACGCAAGCAAACCGCAGGATACCCCCGTTGAGACTACCGACATCGCCATCGTCGGTGGCGGGATGGTCGGTATCAGCCTGGCCTTGCTGCTGGCCCGGCAAAATCCCGAGCGGCGAATCGTATTGATCGAGTCCTTCGGTTTTGCCGACGAAAGCGAGCGCCCATTCCAGTCCAGTTTCGATGCCCGCTCAACGGCGCTCTCGGCGGGATCCCGACAGATCCTCGAACGCTGCGGCTTATGGCAAAACCTCGCAGGGCATCTCACCTGTATTCGACGCGTTCACGTCTCAGACAAGGGCCACTTTGGCGGGAGCACGATCGATGCGCAGGAGTACGGTCTCGAGGCGGTCGGCTACGTGGTTGAAAACGCCTGGTTCGGCAAAGTGCTGGCCACCGAGCTTCTGAACCAAAGCGCCATTCGCTGCCATGCACCGGCCTCGGTCCGAAGGGCAGAAGCGAGGGAGGGTGGCTATCGGCTGGCCATGGAGGAGGGCGAAGAGCGCTTCTTCCTCGACTGCCAGCTGCTGGTGCTCGCCGACGGCGCCGAGTCGCGGCTGAGACAGCAGTTGGGAATTTCGGTGGAGCGGTGCAACTATCACCAATCCGCCTTCATCGCCAACGTGAAATGCGACCGCCCTCATCAGGGGATTGCCTACGAACGTTTCACCGCCGACGGCCCCATGGCTTTGCTGCCTCTGGGGGAGTCCGACCAGAGCGCGACCATGGCGCTGGTTTGGACCCGGCCATCACACCGGGTTCAGAAACTGCAGCACGCCAGCGACCGCGAGTTCCTCCAGAAGCTGCAGAGCGAATTTGGCTATCGGCAGGGCGTTTTCACCGAGATCAGCACCCGACATCTCTATCCCTTGCAGCTGGTGGTGGCCAGGGAACAGATCCGTCGATCGCTGGTTTTGATGGGGAACGCAGCGCATTTTCTTCACCCGGTGGCTGGGCAGGGATTCAATCTCGCCTTGCGTGACTGTCAGGCGCTGAGCGATGCGCTCGCCGCTGCCGACTCGCAGGGGCTGGCGCTGACCGATACGCGAATTCTGGACAGCTACCTGCAGGCACAGACACAGGATCAGTGGGCCACCATCCGACTGAGCGACAGTTTTGTACGCTGGTTTTCCAGCGGCGAGCTGGCCAAATCGGTGTTGCGTAACCTGGGTCTGTTCGCCCTGGATACTCTGCCGGTGGCCAAGCAATTGCTAGCCAAACAAACCATGGGATTAGGGGGCCTCTGAATGCCTCCGATATATCTTGTGGCTGAAGCCCCGAGTGGGGCCAGCGGCGGCCATCTGTGATGATGAGCGATGATTGGGTATTCACGACACCCGCAGAGTTTTGTCAGAGGAAATCAGAGGATCCCCGCTTGAGCCAACAACAGCCGGAGCGTGCGTGACTGACAAGCAGTATGACATTCTGATCGTGGGAGCGAGTCTGGTGGGCGCCAGCCTCGCCTGCGCCGTCGCCGGAGATCCCTCCTGTGCCGGGTTGCGGATCGGTATCGTAGAACCCGAGCAGGCACCGCAGCGCTTCAGCGGCGAGGACTTCGATCCGCGCGTGGTCGCGCTCACCCGACAATCCCAGCGTTTTCTGGAGAATCTGGGTGTCTGGTCCGCCATCACGCGGCAGCGGCTTTGTCCCTACACGCACATGTTTGTCTGGGACGGCGAGGGCACTGCCAGCATCGAATTCAACAGCAGGGATCTGCGGGAAGAAAACCTCGGCCACATCGTCGAGAATTCCGTGGTTCTGAGCGCATTGCTGGAACACCTGACAATCTACCCCAACGTGGAGATTCTGCGCGGTCGCAGGATCGAGCAGGTCTACAACGGCTTCGCCCAAAGCGGCAACCGGCGAACGACCCTGGTCCTGGATGATGACGAAAACATCGAGACCACATTGGTGCTGGCGGCGGACGGCGGAAATTCAAAAGTTCGCGAGCTACTTGCCATGAAAACCCGCGAGTGGGATTACGGTCAGGATGCCATCGTCACCACGGTTCGCAGCGAGCGACCCCACGGCTTTACCGCTTGGCAGCGCTTCACACATACCGGGCCGCTGGCCTTTCTGCCGCTGGCGACGGAGGACGGCGATCTTCATTTCAGCTCGATCGTCTGGTCAGTCGACCGGGAGCTGTCACCGGAGCTGATGGCGCTGGATGATGAGAGCTTCGCGCGCCGCCTGGGCGCCACTTTTGAGCACAAGCTTGGGGACATTACCCGGGTCGCGAGCCGCTACAGCTTTCCCTTGCGCCAGCGCCATGCGCTGGACTACGTACAACCCGGCTTTGCGCTGGTAGGCGATGCCGCTCACACCATCCATCCCTTGGCCGGTCAGGGCGTAAATCTCGGCCTGGCCGATGCTCAGGCGCTCGCGGCTGAACTAGCTCGGGCAATGCGCCGCCGAATCCCCTTGTCGGACTATTCCGTGCTGCAGCGCTACGCCCGTAGTCGCAAGGGGACTAATCTTGGCATGATGGCGGTGATGGAAGGCTTCAAGCGCCTGTTCGGTAGCCGGAGCCCGGAGCTGCAGGTGATTCGCAATATGGGAATGCGGCAGATGGACGGACTACCTATGGTCAAGAACTTGTTGGCCAGGCAGGCGATGGGATTGAGGTAGTTGCCACTCGCTGAACCGCATTCACAGAGTTTGCTCCTATAATCACGAATGATAAGGTTGCCTAGGCAAACATCGTTGCGAACGCGCCTTGCTTCGCGCCTGTGCTCAGGTCATTGAGCAACAAAACTGCACATCGGCGGCGATTTCCCGGTAAATCGTTGAAAAACTGGCCTCGCCTGCGGGCGAGCCTTTATAATTCGCGCCTTTCCTAAGCTCATCCCACCCACGAGGAAGTCACCAATGGCCGAGAGGTCAGCCGCGGTCAAACGCGATACCCTGGAAACGAAGATTGCCATCCAGCTCAATCTGGACGGTACCGGTCGCGCGAAATTCGACACCGGCGTGCCTTTTCTCGACCACATGATGGACCAGATCGCCCGTCACGGAATGATCGACCTCGACGTGAGCTGCGATGGGGATACTCAGATCGACGATCATCACACGGTCGAAGACATCGGCATCACTCTGGGTCAGGCAGTTGCCAAGGCGGTGGGCGACAAAAAGGGCATGAATCGCTACGGACATGCTTATGTCCCGCTCGACGAAGCCTTGTCGCGGGTCGTGGTGGACTTCTCCGGCCGGCCCGGCCTGTTCATGAACGTGGAATTCACTCAGAAGCGCATTGGCCAGTTCGATACCGAGCTGTTCCGGGAGTTCTTCCAGGGCTTCGTCAATCACGCTCAGCTTACCCTCCATATCGACTGCCTGAAGGGGGCCAATGCCCACCACCAGATCGAGACGGTTTTCAAGGCTTTTGGTCGCGCGCTGCGCATGGCCCTGACCCTCGATCCGCGCCTCGGCTCGATCGTGCCTTCCACCAAAGGCAGCCTGTAAATCATCTCTCTGCGGTAACGCCAATGTCTGCAAAACGTCTGGCCATCATCGATTACGGGATGGGAAATCTCCATTCCGTCGCCAGTGCCATCAATCACGTCGCTCCACAGGTCGAGGTGGATGTCACTGCTGATGCCGAGCGCATTCATGCTGCTGACCACGTGATCTTTCCCGGTGTCGGCGCGATTCGCGACTGCATGGCGGAAATCCTGCGTCTGGGGGTGGATCGCAAGGTCAAGGAAGCGCTCAACGAGGGTAAGCCGGTGCTGGGAATTTGCGTGGGAATGCAGGCGTTGATGAGCTTCTCTGAAGAAAACAATGGCGTTGATTGCCTGAATATCTTGCCCGGCCAGGTGAGGCGTTTTCCATCAAAAGTAGTCGACGACGATGGCAGCCGACTCAAGGTGCCGCACATGGGCTGGAATCAGGTGGAGCAAACCATCGACCATCCGCTGTGGCACGGCATCGCCCAGAACAGCCATTTTTACTTTGTGCACAGCTACTACGTGCAAGCCGAGGAGTCCGGCCAAGTCGCCGGTCGCTGTCATTACGGCGTGAACTTCAGTGCGGCCTTGCAGCGCGATAATCTTTTCGCAGTGCAATTTCATCCAGAGAAAAGCCACACGGACGGTTTGCAGCTACTGAAAAACTTCGTTGCTTGGGATGGTCGCCCCTGAGGCGGCCGTCCCCGGCAAGCAATTTCTCCAACAGCTCCCCTAATCAGGCCCTTGAACCAGGAACCGCGATGCTAATCATCCCCGCCATCGATTTGAAAGCCGGCCAATGTGTGCGATTGCGCCAGGGCCTGATGGATCAGTCCACCGTTTTTTCCGATGATCCGGTTGCCATGGCACAGCAGTGGGTGGACCAGGGCGCACGGCGCCTCCATCTGGTTGACCTGGATGGCGCCTTCGAGGGCAAGCCGGTCAATGGCGAGGTGGTGACGGCAATCGCGCGGCGCTTTCCGGATCTGCCCATTCAGATCGGCGGCGGGATCCGAAACATCGACACCATCGAGCACTACCTTCAGGCTGGCGTAACCTACGTGATCATTGGCACCAAGGCGGTGAACGAGCCGCAATTCGTGGTGGATGTCTGCAAGCGCTTTCCCGGCCACATCATCGTGGGGCTGGACGCCAAAGACGGCATGGTCGCCACCGACGGCTGGGCGGAAGTATCCAGCGTCAAAGCGACCGACCTGGCGCGACGCTTTGCCGGGGATGGCGTGGAAGCAATCGTTTATACCGATATCGCCCGCGATGGAATGATGGGGGGTGTGAACGTGGAAGCAACTGTGGAGATGGCGCAGGCCTCACCGATCCCAGTGATCGCATCCGGTGGTGTTTCCAGGCTTGAGGATATCAAAGCCTTACAGGCCCAGGCGCACCACGGCATCCTGGGCGCAATTACCGGTCGCGCCATTTACGAGGGCACGCTGGATATCGCCGAGGCCCAGGCCTGGTGTGATCAGCAATAGACCTCCCGATTCACTCAAGATAGCCAATTCTCAGAGGTAAGTACCGGTGACACTCGCCAAACGCATAATCCCCTGCCTCGACGTGGATCAGGGAAGGGTGGTCAAGGGCGTCAAGTTTCTGGACATTCGCGATGCCGGTGACCCGGTGGAAGTGGCGAAACGCTACAACGAAGAAGGCGCGGATGAGGTGGTTTTCCTCGACATCACTGCCAGCCACGAGGAGCGGGACACCATGGTCCACACCGTGGAGCGCATGGCCCGGGAAGTATTCATACCTTTGACGGTCGGCGGTGGCATCCGCACGCTGGAGGACATCCGCCGCATGCTCAACGCGGGTGCCGATAAGGTCAGTATCAACTCGGCTGCGGTCAATGACCCCGACTTTGTTCGGGCCGCCTCAGAACGATTCGGGGCTCAGTGCATCGTCGTTGCCATCGATGCAAAACGCGTAAGTGAGCCCGGCGAAGCACCGAGCTGGGAGATCTTTACCCACGGCGGACGCAAACCTACCGGCATCGATGTCGTTGATTGGGCGAAGCGGATGGCGGGTAACGGTGCTGGCGAGATACTCCTGACCAGTATGGATCGGGATGGCACCAAGGATGGGTTTGACCTGGAACTCACGCGTGCAGTCAGTGAAGCGGTGGAAATACCTGTCATCGCCTCGGGCGGGGTCGGCAATCTGCAACATCTGGTTGATGGCATCGTGGAAGGCAGGGCAAGCGCGGTACTGGCCGCCAGCATCTTCCATTTCCGCGAGGCGAGCCTGCCCGAGGCCAAGCGCTACCTGCGCGAGCGGGATATAGAGGTGCGGATTTAGCGGGCAAGCAGCTGTTCAGCCGGTGAGGGACCGCGGCGGGAATCAGGCGAGAAATCTGCGATGCTCCGCGAGAAAGCGGAGCATCGTTGAGGGAGCCTAGGCGACGCTGCGTCGGCCGTAGCGCTCCAGAGTGCGTGAGAACGAAGGTTCGGCGCCGCCAATGAAATCGACAAATTCGTTCGCGCCACGCATGGCATCTTCCAGAGAGTCGAAGGGGCCGATATCGACGCCTTCGCGAGTGGTGTAGTACCAGTAGTCATTGCTGGTGAAATAACGATCGGTTCGGGCGGGTACGTTTCCTTGTTCGCCAGTACGATTCGATTTCATAGTATCAATCCTGTTCGTTGTTCGACTGCCAGCCCTCGCAAGCAAATCGAAAAGGGACAACAACCTGCCGTCTGTCTCCAGTCCAGAAAACTCCTTCTTTGGACTCTCGTTATCGAGAGCAACCCGCCGAGCACCTCAAACACAGCGTTTTAGATACTCCGGACATCAGCCGACTACCGCTTATAACGTAGGCTAATAATAACCCCTGAACCAATTCACTTGGTTACTAACCCGGCATAATAACGGTTTTCCCTGGCATGGTATATATCGTTTTCTGATAGTTATTTCCGATTTTCATGCCCGTTTGAGGCATTTCGCTAGCGACCGGCTGACGGCAAGTGCCCGGTTGAGGCGCTACGATTCGCGATGGCGCGGCCGGGCTGCAAACCCCCGAAATAGTCTTTTTCATCCACAGGGACCTCCGGCGTTTGTTCGGTGGCGGGAAGCAGGGCGGACATGGAGACCAGTCGGATCTGCATGGATTCGAGGCGAGGAAGGGCAGCGGCGAGGAATCGCAGCGTTTCCGGATATGGATGCCCGATGGCGACACCGCTGCCGGTGCGCCGCGCCTGCCGAAGCAGAGCCGCAAACTGTCGTCCGATTTTCACGCAGTCGCGGTCGTTATCCAGAAATATATCGCGGCTCGCGGTCGGAATTTGCTGCTCCCGCGCCACATTCGCGGCCACGCTCCGTGCGCTTGTGCGACTGTCCACAAAGTACAGCGAACGGCCCTGCAGCTCTCCCATCAGCCACTGCATGGCACGGCGGTTTTGAGTGAGCAGGCTGCCCATGTGATTATTGACACCGCGCACGTGGGGCACCGCTGCAAGATTGCTTCTGAGCACGGCAATGAAAGTGCTCCGGTCCATCGCGTTCGTCAGTCCGCCTTCGTCCAGCGGCCGCCCGCCGACATTGCTCATGGGTGTATGCAGCATCACCTCTTTGCCTTGCCGATGGGCAGATTCGGCCAGCGCGTGCCCATGCGGGCTGTGAGGTAAAACCGCGAGGGTGACCGCACCGGGCAAGCCGATGGCGGACTTTCCACGAGCCAGGCTGTAGCCGAGGTCATCGATGATGACGGCGATCTGGACTTCGGGGGAGGGTGTGGAGTGAGCGCCTGCCCGGGAAGGGGGAGCAAGTGCCTGTCGCGCCGCGTCGGCGCACATAAGGTCGAGAGGCGAAGGGGCCAAGGGTGCTGCCTGCGGCTGAGCGGCCGCCCAAAAAATCGCGGCGAGACTCAGCAATGCCCGAAGGCGCGCCCCAGATCCCATTCAATCTCCCCAACCGCTCTCCACAAAAAGAAAGGGCCGGCACGAGTGCCAGCCCTCTCGGGTGAGGTGGGGCGCTTGCCGGCAAGCCGGCGCCGATGGCGGTCTTCTCTGAGCCCTGCCTGGCGCCGAAACTGCCTTATTGTGCCGCGTCTGCGTGGGTTTCCGCCAGTCCCAATCGCTGGGCGGTGCTTGCCACGGCAGGCTTGGGCAGTCTGCGCTCACCAAACACAGTGAAGCCTTTCAGCAGGTTGAGAGCTTCAGCCAGCTGATTGTCGGTTTCCACCAGTGCAGGCTCGGCATTGGCCTGGCGTTCAGCAGAGCCGTTTTCTTTGCCGCCGTTGCCGTTGCTCAGGTGCCCGTCCAGATCGGCTTCCGTAGTACGCAGCTGCGGGTTGATAGCCGTGACCTTGGCCCGTTCCACAACGATATCGGGCTTGATTCCCTGAGCCTGGATGGAGCGGCCGCCCGGAGTGTAGTAGAGCGCAGTGGTCATCTTGATGGCGCGATCTTTGGCAATCGGGATCACCGTCTGCACTGAACCCTTGCCGAAGCTGTCGGTGCCAACGATCACCGCGCGGCGATGATCCTGAAGAGCACCGGCAACGATTTCCGATGCAGAAGCCGAGCCTTCGTTAATCAGCACGATTAGCGGCAGATCTTCGATCTCGTCGCCCGGCTTTGCGGAATAGGTCTGTTCGCCATTGCGCAGGCGGCCTTCGGTATAGACGATCAGTCCTTCTTCGAGGAAGGCATCAGCCACCGCGACGGAAGCCTGCAGCACGCCACCGGGATTGTTGCGAAGGTCCAGAATCAGGCCTTTCAGCCGCGGGTCGTCTTTCTTGAGCTTGCGGATCTGCTCGACAACCTGATCACCCGTGTTGCCCTGGAATTGAGCCACGCGCAGGTAGCCATAGCCTGGTTCCAGCATGCGTGAGCGGACACTGGCCACCTTGATGGTGTCCCGGGTCAGCGTGAGATCGAAAGGCTGCTCTACGCCGTCACGAATGATGGTCAAGACTACCTCGCTGCCCTTCGGGCCGCGCATCAGTTCAACTGCATCGCTCAAAGCCATGCCCTTTACCGGCTTGCCGGCCAGCTTGATGATCAGGTCGCCCGCCTGGACACCGGCTCTGGACGCTGGAGTATCGTCCATCGGTGAAACCACCTTCACGAAACCATCTTCCATTCCCACCTCAATACCCAGGCCGCCGAACTCACCGCTGGTGTTTACCTGCAGCTTGGCGAAGCGGTCGGAGTCCAGGTAGGACGAATGAGGATCCAGCTCCGCGAGCATGCCCTTGATAGCATACTCGAGCAGTTCGCGGTCACTGATGTCTTTCACATAGCCCTGACGAATGTGGTTGTACACCTTGGTGAACATGCGCAGATCGTCCAGCGGCAGCAGACCATCATCCTGGCTCATGCCTTGCTCTGAAGAAACGGCCGGCTCTTCGATGCTGACATCTGACTCGGCGAAGGCCAATCCTGAAAACTGCAGGGTAGCCAGCAAGGCGGTGATAGAAACGAGGGGTCGAAACTTGGTCATAAAAAGCTAATCTCCGGAAGCCGCAAAAAGTCCGGCTTCAGTTGTTCGCAATTGGCGTCAAAAACAAATCAGGGGCAAAGTCTTCCAGGAAGTGTTGTTGATCTCCGGGTGTTCTTGGTGGGGAAGTCTAGACGAGATACAGCTGCTTTTTCAGTGTAAGACCGAAAGAATTTGTAAAAAATTCATTCGATTTTGCAGCTTTGCGCCAGATTGGCGTGCAGATCATGCTGAAGAAGGAATTCGCGCCTTCCGTCCGGCGCTGTTTTCCACTTTCACTGTGCGCCCTCAGCCGCACCAGCCGCTGGGATTAGTAGGCTGGCCGTTCTGACGGATCTCGAAATATAGCCCAGCCTGTTGTTGCCCGCCAGTATTGCCCACACTCGCGATGACCTCTCCCGGCTCGACCCAGTTACCCACGTTTTTTTTCAGGCTTTGGTTGTGTGCGTAAAGGCTCATATAGCCGTTGCCGTGGTCCACTATAATCAGCAATCCATGACCGCGCAGGTAATCCGCGAACACCACGCGTCCGTGATGAATTGCCTTGACCGCGCTGCCTTCGCTCGCGCGAATGACAACGCCATCCCACTTCATTTTTCCGGGCACCCGATCGGTGCCAAAGCGGTGCGTGATCTTGCCCGCTGTTGGCCAGGGGAGTTTGCCCCGCAGATCCGCAAATGGTGCACCGCTGTTGACGTAGCCGCGGTTGCCGACCGTTTCGACGATTTGTTGCATGAGCTTTTCGACGTGCTCACGGTCGCGGGCAAGTTTTTGCAGTTCCTCATCCTTGTTGTTGATCGTTTCATTCAGTCGGGCAAGGGTAGTCTGCCGCGCGCGCTGCTTTCCACTCAGCTGCTCGTAACGACTTTGTAGTTGCGCGCGATTGCGCTCGAGCGATTGGGTGTTGCGTAGAATTTGCGGCTCGATCGCGTCGAGCCTTTGGATGTTTTCAAGATAGGTGGAAATCTTCGTCGTGTGCGCAGCGAGGAAGTAGTCGTGGTACTTCAGCAGTCGGGAAACAACCTCGGGATCGTTTTGATTAAGCAGCAGTTTCAGATTGCTTTGTCCACCCAGCTGATACGCGGCGCGTACCTGCTGGGCTATGTGCTTTTTTTCGTTGTGCTGTTCCCCCAGAAGGTGCTCGCGTTCGCGATTCAGGTCCAACAAGGCCTGCTCCTCGCTTCGTAGATCCTGTTTGATCTCGTCGATTTTTTTCAGAAGATCGCCGATTTCGGTTTCATTACTCTTGAGCTGGCGCAAAAGCTCTTCGCGGTTTCCTTTTACCGCTTCCAATTCTTTTTGCAGGCTCTGAATGTTCTTCTGCAGCTGTTTGAGTTTCGATTGATAGTCCGCTTCCGCAGCCATTTCGGACTCGGAGAGCTGGGCGAAGACAGGCAAGGCGATAATCAGCCAGCCGAGCAGCGCCAATTGCGCGCAACGTTTCAGCACAGGAAATTTCCTCATGACAACAGACGAAGCCGGGGCCTCGCAGCTTTATGGAGTGGTCCGGCAAGCTTAGCTCATGTGCTCCCGTTGCGGGAGCACAGCGACAGGTAATTGGGGAGCTCTTATTGTTCCAGTTCTACCAGGCTGCGGCCGGTCATTTCGGCCGGCTTGTCCAAGCCCATCAGACGCAGCATGGTCGGTGCGATATCGGCCAGGGAACCCTCGTCTGCAAACGACAGCTTGCGGCTGCCCACGTAGACAAGCGGGACTGGCGTGGTGGTGTGCTGAGTCATCGGCTGGCCGGTTTTATCGTCAAACATCTCTTCGACATTGCCATGATCCGCTGTAACCAGTGCCTCACCGTCCACTGATTCGAGCGCGGCAAAGACGCGGCCGATACAGGCGTCCACTGCTTCCACCGCTTCCACGGCCGCTTCGAACACCCCGGTATGGCCCACCTGGTCGCAGTTGGCGTAGTTACAGATGATGGTGTCGTACTTGCCGGACTTGATCGCATCCACCAGCTTGTCGGTAACCTCGGGGGCGCTCATCTCCGGTTGCAAGTCGTAGGTGGGCACTTTTGGCGACGGGACCAGCACGCGATCTTCTCCCTCGTAGCATTCCTCCTGTCCACCGCTGAAGAAGAAGGTGACGTGGGCGTACTTTTCCGTCTCGGCGATCCGCAACTGGGTTTTGCCTCGCTTCGACAGGTATTCGCCAAGAGAATTGGCGAGGCTCTGCGGTGGGAAGGCGATCGGGGCGTCAATGTCCGCGCTGTATTCGGTAGTCTGGACGAAGGCCGCCAGCTTTGGCTGCCGGGCGGGGAATTCGCTGAACCCCCTCTCAGTGAATACGCGGCTGATTTGACGGGCGCGATCCGGCCGGAAGTTCATGAAGATGACAGCGTCACCATCTTCGATCCGGGCGGCTTCGCCCGCACCATCCAAAATGCAGGTGGGTTTGACGAATTCATCGTTCTCGTCGCGCTCATAGGCCGCCTCGAGGCCGGCTTCGGCGCTGTCGAAGCGCGTATCGCACTGACCGTCCGCCAGCAGATCATAAGCAGCTTTTACTCGCTCCCAACGGTTGTCCCGATCCATTGCGTAAAAGCGGCCGATCAGGCTGGCCACCCGGCCGCGGCCCAGTTCGGAAAACAGTGCTTCCGCCTTGCGCAGGGATTCGGCCGCACTGCGCGGCGGGGTGTCCCGGCCATCCAGAAAGGCGTGCAGGTAAATGCGTTCGGCGCCGCGTTGCGCGGCGAGACGGATCATCGCAAAAATATGCTTTTCGTGACTGTGAACCCCGCCCGGCGATAGCAGACCGAGGATATGGACGGCCTTGCCATTGCTGACCGCCTTGTCGATGGCCTCGGTGTACACCGGATTTTCGTTAAAGCTGCCGTCTTCGATGGCCTTGTTGATTCGTGTGTAGCTCTGGTACACAACACGGCCGGCGCCGAGAGTCATGTGGCCAACTTCGGAGTTGCCCATCTGGCCTTGCGGTAGCCCGACGGCCATGCCCGAGGTATTGATCAGCGTATGGGGTGCTGTTTCCCACAATTTGTTCCATACCGGCGCCTTGGCGGCGGCGATGGCGTTGTATTTGGTTTCGCTGGAGTAGCCGAATCCGTCAATAACGATCAGTACCAGGGGTCGCTTCGCTTCAGTCATTGAGTCCAGGGGCCTTTTGGGGAATGGGTAAAAGTCGCTGATCCAGTCGACCAGCAATCATTTCGGTCAATGGACCGCCATTCTACTGGCTTAGATCCCTCAACTCTATGACTCCGGCGCCCCGCGCCCGCTTGCCGTTTCGGCTCTGCCGTGATCATGGTGTATACTGCCGGACCCCAACGGGCAGTCCCCCGCGGGTCCATGTGTCCTGGCGCTGGGCTACTTTGCCGCCCGGGGGCTGTCGTGGTCACCGCACACGGTGACCGCTCGAACCGCAAGTGCCGGCACAACTCCCATTCTTCCCGGGGCTATATCCAAGAGGCTTAAAAGCAAGTGGATTTTTTCGTCTTTATCAGCGAGCAGTACCTGCTGGTCGCCGCCTTCCTCGTTTTGCTCTATGTTTTCTTCTGGAATGAAAAGCGCCGCGGCGGCCAGACCCTGTCCGCTCATGAGCTCACCCGTCTGATGAACAAGGACGAAGCGGTGGTTCTCGATATTCGGGAATCCGCCGAGTACAACAGCGGACATATCGTCAACGCCCTGCATATTCCCTTCAACAAGATCGATGATCGATGGGAAGAGCTGCTGCCCTACAAGGACAAGTTGATCGTGCTTGCCGACAAGATGGGTCAGCATGCGGGCAGCGTTGGCAGCAACCTGCGCAAGAAGGAATTCCAGGTGGGGCGCCTGCAGGGCGGCATGATGGAATGGCAGAACCAGAATCTGCCAGTCGTAAAATAATCCAATCTTCAGATTTCGATTTTTCGGAGTAATCAGTCCATGGCAGATGACAAGCGACAAGCCAACGATAACGCGCAGGAAGCTCAGGGCCAGGCCGGCAATGGCCAGCAGTTCGCCGTCCAGCGTGTTTACATCAAAGACCTTTCCTTCGAAGCGCCCATGGGCGTGAGCGCCTTCAGCCAGCCCTGGAAGCCGCAAGTCAACCAGGAAATCAGCAGCAAAAACCAGAAGACTGGGGAAAACCAGTATGAAGTGGTGCTCGCGCTGACCATCACCGTCAAGCTGGAAGACAAAGTCGCCTTCCTGATCGAGATTCAGCAGGCCGGCGTGTTCGCCATTCGCGGCCTGGAAGATCGTCAGCTGACTCAGGTTCTCAACACCATGTGTCTGCAGATTCTCTTCCCCTACGCCCGTGAAACCGTCGACAGCCTGGCCACCAAGGGCAGCTTCCCCGCGTTGATGCTGCCGCCGATCAACTTCGACGCCCTGTTTGCCCAGGCGGTGTCTCAGTCCCAGGCCAAGGGAGAAGAAGGCAATTCCGAGCAGGGCGATCAGTCGGTCAATTGATGGGGCAACACAGTTCCGCCTACCGGCTCTATCTGATTGCCGCCTGGAACGTATTCATCGTTTTGATTGGCTATGGTACCTACCTGTCGCTGACGCCCGCCCCCGGCGCCATTTTCGAGACGGCGTCGGATAAAGTCCTGCATGCAGCTGGATGGTTCGGGCTGACATTGTCATTGCGCGCAGCCTGGCCATCGCCGCGGCTTCCCTGGTGGGCGGTCTTCGGGCTGCTCCTCTATTCTCTGCTGATCGAGTTCGTGCAGCATTTCTTGCCCACGAGGTTGTTCGACCTGTGGGACTTCGTCGCCAACGGCGTTGGCATTCTGCTGGCCTACGGATTGGGACGTTTGATCTGGCCTGCGATCGATGAGCACCTCATCGGTCGGCTGCGATGAGGCCCGAGCACTCAATCTAAACCCCATGCAACCGGCGACACCGGCGCTGGTCTGATTGCCGAGACGCTGTCTTATTAGGGTCGGTAATTTTATCGATGCTCATCCTTGCGATCGCCCTTCTGTTGATTGTCGCCAATGGCGCGCCAGTGGTGCTCGGCAAGTTCATGGGTCGTGCCGCCGATTGGCGAATCGACGGCGGTATCGTGCTGCCGGACGGCCGCCCGTTGTTTGGCGCCACCAAAACCTGGCGCGGACTCGTGGCGGCAATTCTGGCGACCGGTTTTGCGGGTTGGCTGCTGGGATTCGGCTGGTTGGAAGGCGCGCTGATTGGGGTCGGTGCAATGGTGGGGGATTTGCTTTCGAGTTTTCTGAAGCGACGTCTCGGTCTCGATTCAAGTGCGAAGGCAGTATTTCTCGATCAGGTTCCGGAAGCACTGATTCCCGTCTGCATCCTGAATGCGGGCTTTGGTTATGGCTGGGCCGTCCTGATCCCCGCCGCAATCGGATTTGTCGTGGTGGACATCACGCTGTCGCCGCTGCTCTACCGCTTGGGCCTGCGGCGGGTTCCTCACTGAAGGCCTCACGCTGCCCGACGCAAGGTATGGATGGTTATCTCCGGCGGACAGTTCAGCCGCACATTGACCACCGATGTGCTTGCACCTGCCGAGGTGTAGCCTTGCATTTGCCCGTGCTTCCACGCTCCCTTGCCGAGAAATCGCGGCGCCCTTGCTTCCAGCACTACCGGAATCCCTCCCGGCAGACAAATCTGCCCGCCGTGAGTATGGCCGCAGAGAAAGATGTCGAAACCGGCTCGTGCCGCTTCGTCGAATACCTCCGGGGTGTGTGAGAGCAGAATCTTTACCGGCTCCTCGGCGATCGCCCGGTATGCCCCGGCAACATCGTGCAGTTCAAAGTAGTGTGCATCGTCAATTCCGGCGAGACCGATGGACTGACCATTCCGGGTGAGTTGCAAGCCCTCGTTCATCAGCACCTGGATCCCCATCGCCTCCATCTTCGGCAGCATCTGAATGCTGTCATGATTGCCGAGAATCGCATAAACCGTCTCCCCGAGGTGGCTGCGAAGCCCTGCCATCAGCTCCATCGCCCGCGCGCTTTCACCGAAGGTATTGGCCCGGTAGTCACCTGTCAGCACGCAGATGTCGTACTCCAGGCCGCGAACCCGTTCGGTGATCGCATGGGTGGTTTGCAAATCCATATCCAAGTGCAGATCGCTCAGATGAAGGATGCGGAAACCGTGGAAGGCATCGGGCAGTCGCGGACTTTCGAAGGCATGTTCACGCAGCTCGATCTTGCGCGCGTTTTCCTGGCCGCGACCATGCAGTCCGGCCAGCCGCAGACACTGGCGGATAAGGCCGTGGATGGAATACCCGTTCTCCACATGAAAGATCTTGCTGTGCCAGGAAGTCGCGTGCTTGTGGTGCTGCCGTTCCATGGCCAGTCGGCGGCTGGCGTGGTCGCCCGGCAACCGGGAGCCGAACTCATCAGGCGCGGAGGGAGAGCCAAGATCGCTTGTCGCTGCTGTCGCCATATCTGCCATCTCTGCTAAGTAGGGTCTGCGATTGATGATCCTGCTGTAGGTTCGACCCGCCGGGATGTGCTAGTGTTGCCCGGCCGCGACTGGATTTCTTGCGTGCGCCCGATGTGCGCCGCAGGATCGACCGTCAACACAAGATAGCAAAAGAAAAAGGGTGACCCATGAAATCGCAAATTGCTTCATCCGTAACGCAAACTCTCGCCGCACTGGTGCTGGGCTTTGCAGCGCTGCTCGCCAGCGTATCGGCCAGTGCCAAAGAGGCGGTCTGGATCGACGTCAGATCCGGATCCGAGTACCAGTCCGACCACATCGCAGGAGTCCCGCTGATCCCACATAGCGAAATCCGCGCGGGCGTCGGGGCGCTCAATATCGATAAAGACACGCCCATCAAACTTTTCTGTCGCAGTGGCGGTCGTGCCGGGGTTGCCAAAACAGCGCTGGAGGAAATGGGCTATACGAATGTCGAGAACCTTGGCGGGATCGCCGACGCGCGCAAGGTTCGCGAGAAGTCGGAGTGAGATGACGGTGAGATGCGAGATGACCGCCAGGGAGACCCAAAACGCTTCGCGGGGCCAGCTTCGGCGGAAATGCCGGGATCTCAGGGAAGGAGTACCGGCTGGGAAATGAAAAAAGGGGCCGCTGGCCCCTTTTTTGTCATTCCGGCGAAGGCCCCTTTTTTCGTCATTCCGGCGAAGGCCGCCCTTTTTTCGTCATTCCGGCGAAGGCCGCCCTTTTTTCGTCATTCCGGCGAAGGCCGCCCTTTTTTCGTCATTCCGGCGAAGGCCGGAATCCAGGTCTAGCGCTTACTCGACAATGGCACCATAAGTAAGGGCTTTCATGGTATTACGCAGCGGCACCTGCACGTTCATGTGCTGCACCATCACGATGGCAATCAGATCTTCCACCGGATCGATCCAGAAGATTGTACCGGCCGCGCCACCCCAGTAGTACTCGCCCTGAGAGCTGATCACGCCGGACGCCGCCGGATCCACCACCACACCGAAACCAAGCCCGAAGCCTGAACCCGGACGGTTCTGGGCGTTCTCTCCGCTGCGGAGCGCGAAGATCCCATTCAGGTGGTTCCGAGTCATGTAATCCACAGTCTTCTTACCCAGAATCCGCACGCCGTCCAGCTCGCCGCCGTTCAGCAGCATCTGGGAAAAGCGCATGTAATCTTCCGCCGTGGACAGCAGACCGCCGCCGCCGGAGAAGAAGGTCACATCGTTAGCGAATTGGCTGGTCGTCGGCTGATCCATCACTTCCAGCTTCCGGGTCTCCGGGTTGTACTGATGGTTGGTGCCGAAGCGAGCCAGCTTGTCGGCCGGTACTTCAAAGAAGGTGTCGTCCATGCGCAGCGGAGCAAAGATGCGCTCCTCGAGGAACTGATCCAACGGCTGACCGGAAACCACTTCGATCAGGCGTCCCAGTACGTCCACTGACACGCTGTAATGCCAGCGGGTGCCGGGCTGATACTGCAGCGGAATATTGCCCAGATCGCTGACCATTTCCGCCAAATCCTTGTCCCGCAAAATGCCGGCCTTGCGGTATTGCTGGTCGACCGGGGTATTGCCGAACACACCATAAGTCAGGCCCGCGGTGTGAGACATCAACATCTGGATAGTGAAGGGGCGCGCCTGCTTTTCCAGCTTGCCATCTTCGGTCAATACCATGACGTTATTGAATTCCGGCAGATATTTTTCCACGGGATCGGTAAGCTGAAACTTGCCGTCTTCGTAGAGCATCATCGCAGCGACGGTCGTGATCGGCTTGGACATGGAATAGATGCGGAAAATGCTGTCCTTCTGAATGTCTTCCCCAGTCTCCATGTTCAGATCGCCGAACTTCTCGAAGTGAACGACCTTGCCATTGCGGGCCACCATGGTGACGATCCCCGCCAGCTCGCCCTGATCCACATAGCTCTGCATCACGGGATTGATTCGCGCCAGGCGCTCTGAGGACATGCCGACGCTTTCCGGCTTGTCATAAGCCAGGTTGTCGCCGTCGCTTCGGCCCGCATCCATGGTGCTGCAGGCGCTTAGTGAAGCGGCCAACAACAAACTTGCAACAATACGCATAGTTATCTTCCTCGAAATCTTTATTTGTCTATCTAAATCGGTGACCATCGGCCGCCGTCCTTATCAGTCCGTAATGGCGCCGTAGGTAATCGCCTTGAGATTTTCACGCAAAGGTACTCGCGAACCGCGCTGCTGAATCATGGAGATGGTGATCAGCTCCTCAACGGGATCGATCCAGAAAATGGTACCCGCCACACCGCTCCAGTAATACTCGCCGACGGAACCGATGGTGCCGGTGAGAACCGGATCCAAAGTGACCGCAAACCCGAGGCCGAAGCCAAAGCCAGGTCGACCGTTGGAAGCACCTGTGCCGTCAGTATTAGTGAAGATGCCATTCAGATGATTCTGGGTCATGTAGTCGACTGTTTTGCGACCCAGAATGCGCGCGCCGTGCAGTTCGCCGCCGTTAAGCATCATCAGGCTGAAACGCATGTAGTCGTCAGCCGTGGAAATCAGGCCGCCGCCACCGGAGACGAACTGAACGTCCACATACCTGTTGGCTTCCGGACGGCCGATGATTTGCAGATTGCCGTCTTTATCGAACTGATGGTTTGTGCCGTAACGGTTGACCTTGTCGGCGGGCACTTGGAAGAAGGTATCGTCCATTTCCAGCGGATCGAAGATGCGCTGCTTCAAGAACTTATCCAGCGGCTGCCCGGATACCACCTCGATCAGACGTCCGAGAATGTCTACCGAAACGCTGTAGTTCCAGCGATCACCGGGCTGGAATGCCAAGGGCTGAGCCGCCACATTCTTGGAGAACGCCTCGAGGTTCGGCTCGGTCAGAATGCCGGCCTTCTGATACATCTTGTCCACCTCGGAACTGCCGAACAGCCCATAGGTCAAGCCGGAGGTGTGGCTCATCAGCTGCTGAATGGTGAGCGGACTCTTCTGCTCCACCAGCTTGCCGTCCATCATCACTTTGGTGTTCTTGAACTCCGGCAGGTACTTGGAAACCGGATCGGTCAGTTGAAACTTGCCTTCTTCATAGAGGGTCATCGCAGCGACTGTCGTGACCGGCTTGGTCATGGAATAGATGCGAAACAGACTGTCCAGCTCCACCGGCGCGCCGGACTCCGCATTCAGTTTGCCGTACTTGTCGAAGTAAACCACTTCCCCTTTTCGAGCCACCATGGTGACGATGCCCTGCAGCTGACCGCTCTCAACATAGCCCTTCATCAGTGGGTCAATGGCTTCCAAGGCGCGGGAGGACATTCCCACGTCTTCAGGCTTGGCAAAACTCAGTTCCTCGGCATTCAGCTGCGCCGAAGCTGCCAGCATGAGTGGCAATATCATGGCGCGCGGGTTGGGTAATCGCATGGAGAGACCTCGGGTAAGTGTTTGTGATACAGACAGTTTCTGGCGGGAGTTATGGTTTTTTTAGTACTTCAATACTAGCACCGAGGTCGGCTTGGGGAGTGTTAAGGATTGTTGTCGGGCGGATAACCGCGAATCAGAGTCTGCACTACGCAGCTGTTTGTCGAACCCACCGGCGGGCACCGGGAGAAGAGAAATCGACTGCGTGTCACTTACCGGGTCTTGCAGTCGGCTTGACGGCTGCTGTTTACCGCCGTTTGTCGGCTTTCTTCCTGAGGACTATCCAGCCCAGGGCTCCCGCGGCACCGGCAGCAGGAAACAACAGGAAAAAGAGGAGTGGACTGATTCAGATGTGTTTAGCACCCGGTAGCAGCGATGTGACCACCGTGATCAGCGAGAAGGTGGTCGCCATTGGAACGCCCCAGAAGAGAGCCCCGCCGCGTCCACATTCAATAGGAACGCCGGTCAGGTAAGTTCTGATCCCTCTTCCCGCTCATGAGCTTGCTCTGAACCAATCCGTGAAAAGTGGCGCAAATCACGCGACCGATTCTCCGCCTACCGGTCCGTAGAACACGGCCCACATTGGGGTTCCCTCTTCGAAATTTACGAAGTTATGCTGTTTTCCCGCAGGCACAAAGAGGGCGTCACCAGGCTCGAACTCGGGCTATCTTCGATTTCGATCACCCCCGAACCTTTGAGAATGATGTACAGCTCGTCCTGATCGTGACTGCTCTGATAATCCTTGCCTGTCGGTGCAAACAACACCAGCGACATCGAGCCATGGCGCAGCGCTTCGATATCCCAGACCCCCTCGGGCCACTTCTCCGTTGCGGGCAGCGGCAGTTTAGCCATGTAGTCTTGTGGAGAGACTTTCATCGTGCTTTTCCCTGTGCAGTCGGCTGTTTGATCAGCAATGGTTTTTGCGTGCAACTACCGCAAAGATATGCCAGTCGTGACGAGTTCCAGTAACCGTCACACCTGAGCTCTTGTGCTCCGTAAACGACACGATCTCGAAGCGCTCAAGCCACCGCCTTACCCGACGCTCGTCGGCGACCAGAACCTCTGGCCAGAAAGCGTCCTTGTCGTAACCCGGCCCCGCCATCGTATCTTCTGGTCCTAGAAAAGATCCGACGAACAGGCCGCCGGGTAGTATCGCATCGGTGATCTTCTTCCAAACTTCATCAAACTCGCGTTCCGGGCAGAAAAACAGGCTTGCGTCGGCGCCAACCAAGGAGGCGCGAGGATAATCAAAGGTGCTGAAGCGTGCTTGGCAAAGCGTGACCTTTTCATCTCCGCTGAACCGTTTTTGGCAGCGGGCTACGGCTTCCGGCTCGATGTCAAAGGCGTGTACGGTAAAGCCTTTATCCCGCAAAAACGCGATATCACTACCGGCGCCACATCCGCAATCAATAGCGATCTTCGGTCCGTCGACAAGCTCCACTCCCAGCTTCAGGTCGTCACGAGTCGCCCTGAACTTAGTCGCATCCAGGTAGTTCAGAATTTCTTTCGACGTCATAGGTGATCCACGGCTGCAGTTCACAGCTGTTGGTAAAGCGACCGGTCTGGCTCGTCAAAGCTGTACCCGGGCCATAAGATAGACGTCGACGAACCGCCCGTCTCGAAACGCGTATGATGCTGCGGTGCCTTCTATTTCAAAACCATGCTTCCTGTACATGGTGAATGGCTGCTGCATTATCCGTATACACCGACAGCTCTATTCGTTTCAGTCCGAGCCAGTTGAAGGCGAGGTCCAACATGGCTTCCATCATCGAGAACCCAACACCTGACCCTTGTGCCGACTCCGATAGGCCCATCCCGATATTCGCCGCATGTCTTCGCCGCGGATTCGTGTAGACCTCCATTCCGATTTGGCCCACGAATTTGCCTTCGGATACCGCCACCAGGCTGTAGAAGTTGTCAGGGAGATTACCCAGTAATTTCTCCCATTTCTCCAACGAAGGATGGGGAAGTTGTAAAGTGCCGGAATAGCAGGATCGCTGCTCATAGATAGCTTAGATCGCTGCTGCGTCCTCTTTGTTACTGTGCCTGATCGATATTTCCATTTTCGATTCTCTGGGGTGGTGATTCTATATCGGGGATTGCTGGGGAGTTCGAGCAGATCTCGAAGACGAATGGGCACGATCCATTGCGCCGTGGTTTGAATTGAAGCTACTCGGTGGGTGATTGCAGTGGCACCTTCTCCGCTTCGACAATGTGGCCCCACAGTGATAGCCAGCGGTACTGGATCGGGAAGCGGGAGAAGGTCAGTGGGCCGAAACCTGCTTTGCGAAGCGCCTCTTCAAGTTCTTCCCTGTCATACTGATTTGCTTTCCACCAGCATCCGATAAGAGTGCGGGTCATCCAGTTTTTTCGCGTTATGAAGAGAACAAGCCGTCCAGTGTCCTTCAGCAACGAATGGAGATTTCGGAAGCCATCGGCCAGGCGGTTACGCGGCAAATACTCGAACATCGAGGCAGAAACGATCAAGTCGTAGTCGGTCCAGCCAGCCGGCAGTTCCTCCGGTCGAAGGACATCAGCCTGCGCAACTTCGACGTCCGTGATGGCCTTCTTGTCAAGCGTTTCCCGCAAGCGATGGAGCATCGCTGGCGTTAAATCGAAGGCGTGGAATGACTCCGAGACCATTCCGCACTTAAGCAAGGCACCTCTGAGTGCGAAAGTAACGATTCCTGAGCCGCAGCCCGCGTCGAGCACGCGGAGACCTGATTGAAGGTAAGATGCGCGCAAGAAGTACGCGCGAATACCTTGCGGGTAAAGCACTGAATTCACGAACCTTAAATAGGTATTCGCACGAGCTGAGTACAGGCGAACAGGGTCCATAATTCAGGGGGCTGATTGCAAAGCTATCTCAGGTCGAATACCACTGACTCTCATACAGCGTGTCTACTGGTTGTGGGTAAGTCGGCCATTGTAGGGCGTCCGGCGGCGCGTATCGCGGCGAATTGCGTGCGCTTGTTAGATGCTTTAATTCCAATATTTCGCCCACGGAGAACTTGGACCACTGAACAAAGTTTTCTTGCGAACACTCGCCAACTTCTTCCTCCGCAACGTTCCATGTGTGCCATCCGAATTTCAAATGGTGGTGCGCGTGCCCTAGGTCGATTTTTAGCTCGCTTTCATCATAATCTCGATCAGTACGCAGGGATTCTATCGTCTCCGGCAGCTGCTCTACAGCTTCCTCCAGATTGGCAATGAACAGTTCTTTGTTATTCATCATGCACCTAGGTGGCTCGGCCATTTAACGCCGGCGTATGGGGTCGTAGTGAAGCGCTAGCGGAACGTAGGTCCAGCAAGCGCTTTTCGCTTGCGACATGATGCGATTGTTAGCTTATGCCCAGCCATACGCATATGCAGCCAAACCCAACGGAGCCAGGGCTAGCCAGCCCACGGAAAACACCACAAGAAAAGAAGGACCGGCCATCTTCCGTACCTCTTTTTCGGAGTACCGAACACGGCGGAATAGACTTACCGCCGCGTACCCGAAAAAAGGTGGACCAACCGCTATCAGGATAATGGTGTAGGAAAAAAGCCATATGATCGGCTCAACAGTGTTCTTGAGCGTGAGAGGGCCTAGCGCGAACAGCAGCCCAAATCCAACCATCCTGATTGTTGTCACATGTTTTGTCCCGGACACGCCATTGATCCCGATGATAGCTAACGCCGCGATCAGCTGCGGCTTACTTTGTGTGCTTTGTCACGAAGATGGAGCGCAGCAACCGCCGAAAAAAGCACACAAAGTGAGGCGTCGGCTGCATCGCCTTGTTAGCCTTTTATTCCGGAGGCTGTTCTTAAGTACTCCGCGATCTCTTCGCTGTTTTGACTACCGAGAATAATAAACTCTCTCTTCTTTCCAAATGCCTCGACAACGACCCTTCCGTCATGAGGGTAGCCACCCATTCCCCACTTTTTGTTGGGGTTGAATTCAACTGATTTGATTTGTGATAAGGGGATCTGAAAGTTGGAAGAACTAGTTCGGCCTATCCTCTTATCGTCAACGTATACCGTGGATCATGTACATCTCCTGATACCGCGAGCTTGTCATTTACATACATTGTCAATGAGTCACCAACAACTACACGAGCGGCTGTTAGTCCACGACATATTTTCCCCTCTAGCTGCCCCTCATTGATACGCAGCAAGTATGTACGGTTAAGTATTAGACCGTAATACTCCATGGCGATAAATGCCCAACCTTCTTCTTTCATAGGCTAACGCTTATTAAATAGACCACGCTATCTAATGTCGATTAACGAGACGGCGCTACCTAGTGTCCTGATTTGCAGATAAGAGTGCGTGGGCTCTATATCAGGTTTGGCGGGAGCGGGTGGGATGGGCGGTAAGTGCTTGAAATCAGCCGTGAAATCCCTTCACTCGTTATAGATTGCCGATTAAGTTGCCACAGCTCTCTTTTGCGGTTAATTAATGAATTCAAGCGGGAGACAGCAGGGTGGCTCCAAAACATAGCTTTGCTGGATCGTAAGTTGCTGGCGCGGATGACTTTTTCACGGCGAGCCATTATTTAGGAAAGATCAAGAGCTCGCGCTATCTTTTTCTCCGCTGTTTATCAAGGATGTAGGCGGGCTTCATGAACTGGCCCAGCTTGGCATCGCGTCTTGGATTCTGTCGCCTGGGAGGGCAGTGCTAGTGGGCAGGTTGGCCCGAATGGAGAGAATCTGTCAGTTGGCGACGTCCCTGTCGCCGACTGCGAGTTACATGTCTTTCGCTTTTTCCTGCCTAAGTTCTTCGGCTTCCGAGAGTACATAGGCCTGGATATTCTCAACGTCCTGTTCGCTCAATACGTCGGCGAAGCTGACCATGCCCACGCTGCTGAAGACGCCGTCGAGGACGATGTCCTTGAACATGTTGTGTTTTGCTTCACCCATGTGGCGCAGGTCGGCGATGACACCGCCACCGTGCAGGCCGGGGCCGTGACAGACACCGCAGTAGGTGTGGTAGGCAGCCTTGCCCGCGGCGATTTGTTCCTGAGTTGCTTCAAACTCCGGCAACTCAGGGAGCGGGGCGTCCGGCTCGAGCGGGGGCAGTTGCGCCTTGCCACCAAGCTTGTAAGTGAGTATGCGTCCGCGGTGCTTGGCGCCGATCTTTTCCGCCGCGCCGCCGGCGGTCAGGGGGAAGGCGCCGCCCCAGCCGGCGACTACGGTGACGTACTGTTCGCCATCCACGGTATAGGTCACAGGTGGTGCGACCACGCCGGTCTGCGCGGACGTACTCCAGATCTCTTCGCCGGTGTCGGCTCGATAGGCGACGAACTGGCCATGGGAGGTGCCCTGGAACACCAGGTTACCGGCGGTGGAGAGAATGCCGCCGTTCCACGAGCCGGCGTGCTGTACTCGCCAGACTTCTTTTTGCTGCACCGGATCCCAGGCGGCAATGTGCCCACGCAGCAGGCCGTCGATGCGATCATCGAGTGCTTCGTCTTCGGTGGGCATGTTGGCGAGCGGGTCTACCGCGAGGTTCCAGCGCCCCTCGGTATAGGTGAACTTGGGTTCGTTGCCGTAGGCGAAGGGGATTTCCAGCGCAGGGATGTAGACCAGGCCGGTCTGTTTGCTGTAGCTCATCGGGTGCCAGTTGTGGCCGCCGAGCGGACCGGGTGTGTGGAAGGCATCGGCCAGCTCTTCGTCCGAAAGCGACTTGAGCGCGGCGAGCTGTTTTTCCGGCGCAAGGTCAGCGAGTGGATTTTTGGCCTGATAACGGGCGTTGGCGGTTTCCACCGGGCGACCGGTTTCCGGATCGATATGCGAGGCCCAGCTCACCGGGACGTAGTTGTCGGCCGATATGAACTCGCCGGTCTTGCGATCGATCACATAGAAGAACCCATTCTTCGGCGCCTGCATGATGACCTTGCGCAGTTCGCCATCGGTTTCGAGATCGGCAAGGATCAGGTGCTGCGTCGCGGTGTAATCCCAGCTATCGCCCGGTGTGGTCTGGTAATGCCAGACGTATTCGCCGGTGTCCGGTCGCAGTGCGACAATGGAAGATAGATAGAGATTGTCGCCGCCGCCGGGGCTGCGAACTTCGCGATTCCAAACGGACCCGTTGCCGGTGCCGATGTAAAGCAGATTCAGCTCGGGATCGTAAGCCATCGAATCCCAGACGGTGCCCCCGCCGCCGTATTTCCACCATTCGCCGCTCCAGGTTTTGGCGGCTTTTTTCATCGCTTCCGAATCGAAGCCGTCTTTGGGATTGCCTGGGACCGTGTAGAAGCGCCAAAGCTGTTTGCCACTCTTAGCGTCGTATGCGCTGACATAGCCGCGCACGCCATACTCGGCGCCGCCATTACCAATGATCACTTTACCGTTGATGATGCGCGGTGCACCGGTGATGGTGTACGGCATGTCACGGTCGATCGTATTGATTTTCCACAATTCTTCACCGCTGCCCGCATCCAACGCCACCAGGTGGCCGTCCAACGTGCCCAGATACACTTTGCCTTCCCATAGTGCAACGCCCCGGTTCACTACGTCGCAGCAGGCGTAAGCGCCCCATTCTTTCGGAACTTGAGGGTCGTACTTCCACAGCAGGTTGCCGTTACGGGCATCATGCGCGTAAACCACGCTCCAGGATGCAGTGGAAAACATCACCCCGTCCACGACGATCGGAGTGGCTTCCAGCCCGCGGCTGGTGTTGGTGTCGAAATACCACTCGAGACCGAGTTCTTTGACGTTGCCGTCATTGATCTGACTGAGCGGGCTGAATCGCGCTTCATCATAGGTACGCCCGTGAGCCATCCAGTTTCCCGGCTCTTTGTTGGCGTTGACGATGCGCGTGGTATTCACATCAGCAGTGATCTCGCGGATGCGTTCGGGCGTTAGCTTTTTCGATTCGGCGCTGTCAGCGTCCGTTTGCGCGGTTTGCATCATCTCGCGCGTACGAAGATCATCACCGAAGTCGGAAAGAACATAGATGCTGAAAACACCAGCAACCAGAACAAGTGCCAGGATTACTTTTCGCATAAGCTGGACCGTCGTTTATTGTGGATATGGAGATTATTTTGAGCGGTCGAGTATACGCCCATTATCGAGCGAGTCCCAAACGTCGCCCTGACTGGGCAGTACGCCGAGGGCAGATCGTGGGATTGGCAGAGGGGGGGGAGGAGGGCGGGACGCGGGACAAAGCCGCCCGAACAGGCGAGCGGCTTCACGGGGCGTGCTTGGCTATCCCCGATTAGTTATCCCCGGCAAATACGCGGTCGAGAAACTGTTCCAATCTGTCCCAGCTTTGCTCATCCGCGGCTTCGTTGTAGGCGAGCGGCATGTCAAATTTCTCACCCATTGCATCCGCGGCCGGGTTGGTGAAGCTGTGCTTCGCTCCCGGGTAGGCGATGAATTCGTAATCGGCATTGGCCGCTTCCATTTCCTGCTTAAAGGCCTCGATCTGCTCCTGCGGAACGAAGGGATCCTCGGCACCATGCAGGACCAGAATGTCCGCTTTGACGTCGCCAGGTTCGGCCCGGTCCTGGGTGGCGAGATTGCCATGGAAGCTTGCCACACCTTCCAGGTCGGCGCCTTGTCTGGCCATATTCAGCACCACCGCGCCACCAAAACAATAGCCGATGGCGGCGATCTGCTCGGGGTTGGTGGTTTCGTGTTGACGCAGCAGTTCTTCGGCGGCGGTGAAGCGTTTCTGCATCAGGTCCATGTTGCTCATGACTTCAGTCATAAACTTTTGCGCATCTTCCGGATGTTGCGCCAGCTTGCCATCGCCGTACATGTCGAGTGCCAGCGCGGTATAGCCCATTCGCGCGAGCATGTGAGCGCGGGTGCGAACATACTCATTGTGGCCCCACCATTCATGGACCACCAGCACGCCCGGGCGCTGACCTTCTTGATTGGCATCATAGGCAATGTAGCCGGTGAGCGTAGTGTCGCCGACCTGGTAGCTCACTTCTTCGCCACGGATGTCCGCCTGCTGTTGAGTCCCGCCATTCTCGGGCATGACCTGGTCGAGGTTTTCGACCGTGTCGGTGTTTTCTGTGGTGACCATGTCCGTTTCCGCCTGCGGATCGCAAGCGGTTAAGCCGAGCACGAACATTCCAATGAGCAAGTAACGCATAGAGTTCCCCTTGAAAGTGGTTGATGCTGTTGTTGCCGGCGGCGGCTAGCGCCGCCGCTTGTTATCAATTCGGGTTATCGATTCAAAAAATCGCGCAGATTCTGTAGCTGTTCTTGTTCCTGCGGGTTCAACTTCTCCTGTACCTCTTCCTCGACCCGGCTGCGGACTTTCTGCTTGGCGGCGTCTTCCACTTCCTCCCGGACGGCGACGACGGCCTGATCCAGAACCTGCTTCATCAGGGCTGCACCGAGTTCTCTTGGCGGAACGCCCAATTCGCCACCGATGTCGGTGGCCTGCACAGCGGGCATATCGATGGTGCGATCACCGAATTGCTCGCTCACCACAGTAATCTGGGCGTTGGTAAAGGCGAATTCCCGTACGCGGAAATTTGGACCCACGTATTCTGAGCTACCTTCCGGGTTTGCCTCCACCGGTTCGCCCGGCTCAGGCAGGTTGTTCTGAATGTTCTCGGCAAGCTGTTGTAGATTGCTTTCGCGTAGGTTCTTCAACTCGGCGATAATGCGAGCGCCATCCACCGTGATTTCATCCAGCACCACCAGCGATTCCATTTGCGCGCCCAGGGATTCGGTGTCGATCTGCACGGCAATACCGTCCAGCGCAAAGGCGTAGTCGGTGGTGTAGTCGGGCGGGTTGGCGATGACGAGCTCGCTGAGCTGAATTCGACCGGCCTGGAAGTCCACGTCGACGGCTTCCAGAGCCACTTGGGTCTCGGTGACGTCGCTGCCGTAGTTTTCCACAGCGTCATGCAGCAGTGTGTCGACGTTCCTGTAGGCGTAGTAGAGCGTAACCGCGACGGCGACTACCAGAAGAAAGAAGATAAAACCGATTACCTTTACCGCTTTCATGCATAGCTCCCTGATGCTGGAAACGATTCGTCATCTTAAGTCTTTGTCGGAATAGCGTCGAGCTTGCGGATCGTCGAGCGCGATTGCTGTCACGCAAATCCCGGGCCGCTTCTTTCCCCTCAAGCTCTTCCGGCTATTTGCTTTCCCGAAAGTAGCTGAAGGGAAACTTCTCATTGATTACGCCCAATGCGTCGCCCTGATGGTAAACGACATAGGTGCGCGAGATGAATCGCGCGTCCTGCGCGTCGGGAAAATACTCGAGCAGCTCGGGGCTGTGTTCCAGGTGGCGGTCCACTACCTCGCGGTACATCTCGAGTCGCGCCCGCTTCCATAGCAGCCCGATGGGCGTTTGCGTTTCCAGCAGCGACTTCTGCATGTCTGGCGCAAGCCGTGGGATAACGAAATGAGACTGGGCGTACAGGTAGTGCCGGTCAGCGCCACTCAGCAGAATGCTGCGCTCGAGAATCGGCTGCGGCGCCGATAAACCAAGCGCTTTGGGACCGACACTGGTGATGCTTTCCTGGGAGAGCTTGGTGATGTGAATGTCTTCCCCGGAGAAAAGCGCCACCAGATCGGTAACAGTGCCATCGGTGGTCAGCAGCACCTGCTGCTGCAGGCTGAGGGGAAGATCGGCAAGCGGATTATCGCTCATGTTTCTGCTCGGGCCAGAATGGGGCCGGCAGTATACAAGCTTGCCGCTTCCGGGTCAGGGCGGGATCGAAGAGCGATTCAGCGCTTTTGTAAATGGCGCGGGATCCGCATTTGCGAAGCATTATGATGCGCCGCCTTTTACGCCAGGGGGTGTGAATGGGTTGAGGGAGCAAGCGATCGACGTTTATGCAGCAATGGCAAATTGAACCCGAACTGGTGTTAACCGATGATCATTTCATCGGTCGCGGTCTCCACCGCGAGTGCTATATCCATCCGAACAATCCTGATCTGTGCATCAAGGTCGTTTACAACGGCGGTAGCGAAGAATCGCGGCGCGAGCGTAGTTACTACGCGCACCTGCAGCGCCGGCGGATCAACTGGTCGCAGCTGCCTCGCTTTCACGGAGAACTGAAAACCAGTCGCGGGCGGGGAGCCGTGTTCGATCTGATCCGGGACTTCGATGCTCAGGTTTCTCGGACGCTCGAAAGCTACCTCGTCGATCCAAAGCTCACCCAGCAGTACGAGTCATCCCTTGCGGATGGCTTGATGTCCCTGCGCACTTACCTGATCGAGCAGCGCATCATCACGATGACGATCAAGCCGAAGAATATCCTCTTCCGGCGCTCGGCACAGGACAAGGGCGCGCTGTACATTGTGGACAATATCGGCAGCGCCGACTTTATCCCCATCTCCAACTACGTCGATGCTCTGGCGGTGCGCAAGATCATGCGAAAATGGCAGCGATTCGAAAGGGATCTCTTGCGGCGCTATCCCGAAAACACCGCGTTGCGGGCCATTCTCCTGCGCGGGCATCAGCAGCTCATCAGCTTGCCAGGGCGAACTTGAAGGCGGCCAGGCAACGCTCCTTCGAGTCCTTGAGCTCCACCATGGGTGCCGGATAACCGGCGGCGAGCAGATCGGGATGACCGGGCTGGTGAATGATCCTGGCCGGCAGATCCTGCAGCTGCGGCAACTGCGCTTTGATGAACTCCGCCCTAGGGTCGAAACGTTCCCCTTGACGCACGGGGTTGAGTATTCGGAAGTAAGGTGCCGCGTCGGTGCCGGTCGAGGCGCTCCATTGCCAGCCGCCGTTGTTCGCCGCGAAGTTGCCGTCGATCAACTGCTCCATGAAATAATCCTCGCCGCGACGCCAGTCGATCAGCAGGTATTTGGTCAGAAAGGTCGCCGTCACCATCCGCAGTCGATTGTGCATCCAGCCGGTGGTATTGAGTTGCTGCATGGCCGCATCCACCAGCGGAAAGCCGGTGCGGCCATGCGCCCAGCGGCGGAAGTCTTCGTCGTTGTGACGCCAGGGCACTTGTTCAGTCTTGGGCTGGAAGGGGTGCCGGCGACTGATGTCGGGAAAGGCCGCAAGAATATGCAGATAGAACTCTCGCCAGATGAGTTCTCCCACCCAGCTCTGCGCCCCCGGATTGCCGCTTGTTAACTCTCCCTCATTGACCATCCGTATCGCCTGCAGGCAGGCCCGTGGCGATATCAGTCCGATATTCAGGTAGGCAGATAACTGACTTGTGCCGTTCACGGCGGGGATGTTGCGGTCGCGATCATAGGCTGCGAGATGTAGCTCGCTAAATCGCTGCAGGCGGCGGTGGGCTTCGGCTTCTGTGGCCGGATACGCTGCCACGTCCGCGGCCGGCAGATCATCGGGAAGGCTATCCAAAGTCTCCTCCGGTAATGATCTCGCCGCCTTTTTGGGTGCGGAATACAGCTGGCGCTCATAGCGTTCGAGTGCCTGAAGCCACGCGCGTTTGAAGGGCGTGAACACCCGGTAGGGTTCACCCTGTTTGCTCAGCACCGCGCCGGGCGGAACGATGACGCTGCCGTGAGCGGTGAAGGTGCGGATGCCTGCATCTTCACACGCTGACAGCACCCCTTGATCGCGGCGGCTTTCATCCAGCGCGTACTCGCGATTGAAACAGAGCTGGTTGATCTTTTCCTGCCGGCAAAGCGCGAGCAACTGCCCGGGCACATCCGCAAACCAGGGAGCCGTTCTGACGTGTAATTTGACGCCGGCGCCAGCCAGCTGCCGCTGGAGCGAAAGCACCGCATTGCGAGTGAACTGAATGCGCCGCGGCGAAAGATGATGCTGTTGCCATTGCTGTGGCGTAAAGAAAAAGACCGCGCTTACTTTGTCGCTGCTGCGGCAGGCATGGTAGAGGGCAGGGTTGTCGGCGACCCGCAAATCATTGCGGAACCAGACGAGGCTGTGGGGTACATCGCTCATCAGCAGTGGTCAGGTTGAGGGAGAATCAGATACCTCGACCTTATACGTCCTCTGCCCCCATTTAGTTCACCCGAGGCGTAGGCTGAATCGAGCGAAGCGCCTTCCGGGGAGCGCGTCGCACTCCACCCAGCTTACTCGGCCTCGTCGTTATCGGCGTAATCCGCCATTCCCAGCTCCTTGAGCTTGCGGGTCAGCGTGTTGCGCCCCCAGCCGAGCAGGTTGGCGGCGTCGCGCTTGCGGCCGGCGGTGTGTTTGAGTGCGGTCTCGATCAGCGAGCGCTCGAAGGTGGGCACTGCTTCAGAGAGGATGTCGTGCTGGCCGCGGGCGAGCGCCTGATCGGCCCACTGGCGCAGCGCCTGTTCCCAGTCGCCGCTTGCGGCATTGTTGTCCTTGCGGTCGAGCAGCTCAGGTGGCAGATCCTCGACATGGACTTCGCGGCCCGAGGCCATCACTGTGAGCCAGCGGCAGGTGTTTTCCAGCTGGCGTACGTTGCCCGGCCAGCTTAGGCTGCACAGGTACTTTTCGGTGGCGGGCAGCAGCACCTTCGGTTCGACGCTCAGCTCATTGGCCGCCGTGTGGAAGAAGTGCCTGGCCAGCTTGGGAATATCCTCGCTGCGATCCGACAGCTTGGGGATGTGGATGCGGATCACGTTGAGGCGATGGAACAGGTCTTCCCGAAAGCGGTTGCTTTCCACCAGATGCTCGAGGTTCTGGTGGGTCGCCGCAATGATGCGCACATCCACCTTGATCGGCGTATGGCCGCCCACCCGATAAAACTCGCCATCGGCCAACACGCGCAACAAGCGGGTCTGGGTTTCCGAGGGCATGTCGCCGATCTCGTCCAGAAACAGCGTGCCGCCGTTGGCTTGCTCGAAGCGGCCGGTGCGCTGGGCCCCGGCACCGGTGAAGGCGCCTTTTTCGTGACCGAACAATTCCGACTCGATCAGGTCGCGGGGAATTGCGGCCATGTTCAGGGCAATAAAGGGATTCTTTCGGCGCGGGCTGTGGTTGTGCAACGCGCGGGCAACCAGTTCCTTGCCGGTGCCGGATTCACCATTGATCAGCACGGTGATGTTGGAATGGGATAGCCGGCCGATCGCGCGGAAGACCTCCTGCATCGCCGGTGCCTCACCGATGATCTCGCCACCGACATCCGGTTCGTCAGGAATGCCGCCGCTGCGACGCTCCGAAGCGTGGGCGAGCGCGCGCTGGGTCACCGCGAGAGCTTCATCCACGTCGAATGGCTTGGGCAGGTATTCGAAGGCACCGCCCTGATAGGCCGCCACCGCGCTGTCCAGGTCCGAGTGTGCGGTCATGATGATCACCGGCAGGTCGGGATAATCGCGGTGAATGAGATCGAGAAATTCCAGGCCGCCGGTGCCGGGCATGCGGATATCGCAGATCACCGTATCGGGAATTTCGCCGCGGCGCAGCTGCAGCATGGCGCGGTCGGCGCTCTCGAAGCAGTTCCCCTGAATGCCTGCCTGACTGAGGGATTTCTCAAGCACCCAGCGGATGGAGCGATCATCGTCAATGATCCAGACTTGATTGGCCTTTTGCATGGTCTCTTTCCGTCGGCTTGATCCCGCGACTTCAGCCTCCCGGCATCAGCCGGCGAGATCGGTCACCTCGTTGGCCGTGGGCCGCGAAGCGGGCGTAATGGGAATGTAGATGGAAAACTGCGTGCGCCCGGGCCGGCTCTCGCAGCTAATCATGCCCAGGTGCTGACTGATCAGCTGCTGCGAAATGGCTAGCCCCAGGCCAGTGCCCTTGGCGCGGCCAGAGATCATCGGGTAGAAAATCTCCTCGATGATGTCCGCCGGAATGCCCGGGCCGTTGTCGATCACATCGATACGGCAGACGAGTGGATGATTGAAGCGTCCGATGGTGAATTGGCGCTGTACCCGGGTGCGAATGCGAATCTCGCCGTCCTCGCGCATGCCTGCATCTTCCAGCGCCTCCCAGGCGTTTCGGACCACGTTGAGAATGGCCTGAATCAGCTGCTCCTTGTCCCCGGGCAGCGGGGGAATGCTAGGGTCGTAGTCGCGCTGGATGTTCAGCAGACCGCCGGACTCGGCGCGGATGATCGCCGCCACCCGCTCGGTCACTTCATGGATGTTGATGTCCTCCACATCCGCCGGCCGGTGCGGGCCGAGCATCTTGTCCACCAGATTGCGCAGTCGGTCCGCCTCCTGGATGATGATATTGGTGTACTCCTCGAGGCTCGGGTCGGGCAGCTCTCGCGCCAGCAGTTGGGCGGCGCCGCGGATCCCGCCCAGGGGATTCTTGATCTCGTGCGCCATGCCCCGAACCAGATTGCGGGTGGTTTCCTGCGCGGCGGTGGTGGCCTCCTCGCGGCTGATTCGCAGCAGCCGATCAAGGTGCTGAACCTCGATCAACAGCCCTCGGTTTTCGCCCAGCGGTGCGACGGAGTAATCGACCGTCAGCGGCTGCCCTCCGGGCAGTTGCCAGGTGACCTGCCGCTTGGTATAGACGTGCTGAAGCTCGATGGCTTCGCGCATGGTGGCCAAGGCGGTGTCCGACTCGAAGAAGTGGTCGACGATGGGCGAACCCTTCACTTGTTCGCTGCTCACGCCCAGCAGTACCTCGGCAGCCGGGTTGATGTAGCGAAACGCCAGCTGCTCGTCCACCAGAAACACGGCGGAGGTGAGGTTCTCGAGCATGAGCTTGAAGTCGGGTTCTTGGGGCATGAGTCGATCCTACTGCGCGTAATTCGACGCCTGCAAGAAGCAAACCAGAACTCATCCGCGGCTGCAGGCCAGAGAGGACGGGGGCTTGCGAGCGAGGGTAGCAGAAACGGCGGCGCGAGCGCACCAAATTAGTGCAAGATTTCCGGCGGTCTGCCTCATTTCGGACCGGCGGCACTCAGGGTCGCGAACATGGTTCGGAAGTAGCGCCGAACGCGGAGCTAAAACGAAATGAGCTGCCCGACTCAGCGGGCAACGGTGGGGCGGTGAACGAAGAATTGCACTGGCGCGGACGCGCTGATTATGCGGCCTTGCTCGTCGACGACCCGTGCTTGCAGTCGGTGAGCACCGCGAACGACAACGTTCTCCAGAGTCATGCCCTGAACTGGTGCGCCGTTGTCAGTGATCTCGAGTCTGTGGCTGGGGTGGATGGGTGGATTGACCTCGACCTGCACCGAAAGATCGCGGATCCCCGGCGTCATGTGGAAATCGTCCGGCGGGTTGGTGATGGTGATCTGATAGCTGTCCGGAATGGCGTCCTTCGGCTCATTCTCCGCTTCCGCTGACAGGCGCTTGGTGACGCGGGTGCGCGGCAGGGTATTGCTGTCCTTGATGTCGACCTTTTCAGCGCGCTGACCTTTTGGCGGCGCATCGGTGTAGGTGATGCGGCCGTTTTCGTCGACCACCTTGTAGACATCCGCCACGGCGACGGTGGCGCAGGTTGCGGCGATCGCCAGGGAGCCCCAAGCGAGCAGTCTGCGGGCTGTTACCTTCCGTGCTGAGCGTGTGAGCACAATGGATTCGAGCATCAGGCACCTCGCCTTTCCCATTTGATTCGCCGAGTGTAGCGCTTCCATCCGGCTTGGACCACGCTACTCATTCACTGCTGCAAGGCGGTTCTCATCCCGACAGCGGTCCTGCTGGGCTGTTGGCGGGTAGTCGGGCATAAAAAAACCCGGCTGCATCGCTGCGGCCGGGTTTCTGCGCAAGCGTCAGTGAACGCTTACACGCTGTAGTACATGTCGAACTCAACCGGGTGCGTGGTCATCTGCAGACGTTCGACTTCGGCACCTTTCAGCTTGATGTAGGCATCGATGGCGTCGTCAGTGAATACACCGCCTTCGGTCAGGAACGCGCGATCCGCGTCCAGTGCCCGCAGCGCTTCGTCCAGGCTGTGGCACACGGTCGGGATTTCCTTCGCTTCTTCCGGCGGCAGGTCGTACAGATCCTTGTCGGCGGGGTCGCCAGGGTGGATCTTGTTCTTGATGCCGTCGAGGCCGGCCATCAGGTAAGCCGCAAAGCAGAGGTAGGGGTTGGCGGTGCTGTCGGCAAACCGCACCTCAATGCGCTTCGCCTTGGGGCTGGACACATAAGGAATGCGGATGGAGGCGGAGCGGTTGCGGGCGGAATAGGCCAGCATCACCGGTGCTTCGAAGCCGGGTACCAGACGCTTGTAGGAGTTGGTGGACGCATTGGCGAAGGCGTTCAGCGCGCGGGCGTGCTTGATGATACCGCCGATGTAGTACAGGGACAGTTCGGACATGCCGTGATAGGCGTCGCCGGCAAACTGGTTCACGCCGTTCTTGCTGAACGACATATGCACATGCATACCGCTGCCGGCATCGCCGACCAGAGGCTTGGGCATGAAAGTGGCGGTTTTGCCGTAGGCGTGCGCGACGTTGTGGATGCAGTATTTCAGAATCTGCACTTCGTCCGCCTTCTTCACCAGGGTGTTGGCGCCGACGCCGATTTCACACTGGCCGGCAGTGCCCACTTCGTGATGGTGTACTTCCACAACGAGGCCCATTTGCTCCATCGCATTACACATGGCGGCACGCAGGTCGTGCAGCGAATCGACCGGCGGCACGGGGAAGTAGCCGCCTTTCACGCCGGGGCGGTGGCCCATGTTGCCTTCTTCGTAGTTGTGCTCGGAAGCCCACGCTGCTTCTTCGGACATGATCTTGTAGAAGGCGCCGGACATGGTGGCACCCCACTTGATGTCGTCGAAAACGAAGAATTCGTTTTCCGGGCCGAACAGTGCCACGTCGCCGAGGCCGGTGGACTGCAGGTAGGCTTCCGCGCGTCGGGCGATGGAGCGGGGGTCGCGCTCATAGCCTTGCATAGTGGTCGGCTCGACGATGTCGCAGCGCACGATCACGGTGGGCTCGTCAGTGAAAGGATCCATTACGGCGGTGGAGTCGTCCGGCATCAGGATCATGTCGGATTCCTGGATGCCCTTCCAGCCGCCAATAGAGGAGCCGTCGAACATCTTGCCGTCTTCGAAGAAGCCTTCATCGACCACGTCGACCGGCATGGTTACGTGCTGCTCTTTACCCTTGGTATCGGTGAAGCGAAGATCCACCCACCGTGCTTCGTTTTCTTTGATAATTCTCAGAGTATTCTCTGACATGCTGCTTCTCCAAACTGGCCATGGCCACTGACTGAAATTGTGTCTTGATTCAAGGGTTGAACTGCTCGCGACCTGCTTACTTGCTTGGGCCGACCGGGAGACAAGATCGTAACGGAGTATGCCGCTGCGCCGGCCGGGAGGACCCCCCGCTGCGCAAATGCAAGAGGTCGACCTGACATATCGGCTTAGGACCGCGAATTGTACGCACGAAAATGGTGCGATGCTATCCCGTGCCCTTCGCCGTGTACAAAAAAGTATTCGGGCAAAAAGCTGGCGCAGAAATCCTGCGCATAGAAAGAATCTCCTCCACAAAAAATCCCCGGCCGCATGCCTGCGACCGGGGACCTGTTTAGCGCTTTCGTTCTGAGGTGAGTGCTTACACGCCGAGCTTACACACTGTAGTACATGTCGAACTCCACCGGGTGAGTGGTCATCTGCAAACGCTCGACCTCGGCACCTTTCAGCTTGATGTA
Organism: Proteobacteria bacterium 005FR1; assembly: GCA_026192395.1. GTDB lineage: Bacteria > Pseudomonadota > Gammaproteobacteria > Pseudomonadales > Cellvibrionaceae > WACF01. The sequence goes on along the minus strand of WACF01000001.1, from coordinate 2,621,449 downwards.
GGCGTCGATGGCATCATCAGTGAACACCCCGCCTTCGGTCAGGAAGGCGCGATCCGCGTCCAGTGCCCGCAGCGCATCGTCCAGGCTGTGGCACACGGTGGGAATTTCCTTTGCTTCTTCGGGCGGCAGGTCATACAGATCCTTGTCGGCCGGGTCGCCGGGGTGGATCTTGTTCTTGATGCCGTCCAGGCCCGCCATCAGGTAGGCGGCGAAGCACAGGTAGGGGTTCGCGGTGTTGTCGCCGAATCGTACCTCGATGCGCTTGCCCTTGGGGCTGGACACATAGGGGATGCGGATCGAGGCAGAGCGGTTGCGGGCGGAGTAGGCCAGCATTACCGGCGCTTCGAAGCCGGGCACCAGACGCTTGTAGGAGTTAGTGGACGCATTGGCGAAGGCATTGAGTGCTTTCGCGTGCTTGATGATACCGCCGATGTAGTACAGCGACAGTTCAGACATGCCGTGATAGGCGTCACCGGCAAACTGGTTCTTGCCGTCTTTACTGAAGGACATATGCACATGCATGCCGCTGCCGTTATCACCGACCAGGGGCTTGGGCATGAAGGTGGCGGTCTTGCCGTAAGCGTGGGCGACGTTGTGCACGCAGTACTTCAGGATCTGTACTTCGTCGGCTTTTTTCACCAGGGTATTGGCGCCAACGCCGATTTCACACTGGCCGGCGGTGCCCACTTCGTGGTGGTGTACTTCCACGGTCAGGCCCATTTGCTCCAGGGCGTTACACATCGCGGCGCGCAGGTCGTGCAGCGAATCAACCGGCGGAACGGGGAAGTAGCCGCCTTTGACGGTCGGGCGGTGGCCCATGTTGCCTTCTTCATAGTTGTGTTCCGAGGCCCAAGCGGCTTCCTCGGACATGATCTTGTAGAAGGCGCCGGACATGCTGGCACCCCACTTGATATCGTCGAAAACGAAGAATTCGTTTTCCGGTCCGAACAGAGCGACGTCGCCAAGGCCGGTAGACTGCAGATAAGCCTCAGCGCGCTGGGCGATCGAGCGGGGATCGCGTTCGTAGCCCTGCATGGTGCTCGGCTCAACGATGTTGCAGCGCACGATCACGGTAGGCTCGTCGGTGAAGGGGTCCAGAACCGCGGTGGAATCGTCCGGCATCAGGATCATGTCGGACTCCTGGATGCCCTTCCAGCCGGCGATGGAGGAGCCATCGAACATTTTGCCCTCTTCAAAGAAGCCCTCGTCGACGACATCGACCGGCATCGACACGTGCTGTTCTTTACCCTTGGTATCGGTAAAGCGCAGATCGACCCACCGTACTTCATTTTCTTTGATCAGTTTCAGAGTTCTGTCCGACATGCATCCTCCAGATTGTGGTCGAGCCACTGAGTAGACTTGAGTTTCAATTAAAAAGCTTGTGAACTGCTGGCGGCCTTCTTGGTTTTGGTTCGTCGGTCGTCGCCTGACCGCACACAAGAGGGGTTGAGCATTGCTGCAACGCGGGAATACCAGCGCAGCGGACCATTCACCAGACGTCTGAATCTTCCGATAGCAAGATGTTTGCCAAGCTCTGCAGGCTAGAGAACACGCGGGTTCCACGCATTATTGGATCTTTCGCAGTCCTGGCAATGCACCATTTGGGTGCGGCCATGAACACCTGAGCACTAAGATGGTGCTATTGCGCTCCTCCTTGGTGCATCTGCAGCCGGAGACCTCTCAGTGGCGGCTGAACTTGCGCTGCTCGTACCAACCCATTGGCCAGCTGCCCTGTCACTTCCGGGGATGCACCTCTATAATTCGCCCCCCGTCCAAGATCCACCTGAGATTCCCGGTTCCATGCATTTTGTCGTCAAGTATTTCCCCGAAATCACCATCAAAAGCCCGCCAGTCCGCAAGCGGCTGATCAAGCAGGTGCACCGCAATCTGCGCCGCCTGCTCAGCGCCGTGGACGACGCCATCGAGGTGCAGCGAAGCTGGGATCGCATCGATGTGTCCATGCCCGAGGGCGCCGACGATCGGCTGATCAGCGAGGCGAGCGACGTACTGGCCCGCACCCCCGGTATCGCATACTTCGCCCCCGCTGATCTGGTGCCTTTCGCCGATCTCGAAGAGCTGGGCAGCAAGGTGCTGGACCTGTGGGGTGGCAATCTGGCCGGCAAGTCCTTTGTGGTTCGCGTCAAACGTTCTGGCAAGCACGAGTTCAACTCCATGGATGTGGAGCGCGCAGTGGGCGCGGCGCTCAATCGCGGTGTGGAAAGCGCTCGGGTGCAATTGAAGGACCCGGACATCACCGTTCGTCTGGAAGTGGTCGACGACCACTGCTACGTGCTGCGCAGCCACCGTCAGGGACTCGGGGGCTTTCCGCTGGGCAGTCAGGACGCCGTGCTGTCGTTGATGTCCGGCGGGTTCGATTCCACCGTGGCGAGTTACCTGACGATCAAGCGCGGGCTTACCACCCACTTCTGCTTCTTCAATTTGGGTGGGCTCGCCCACGAACTCGGGGTGAAGGAAGTCAGCTACTACATCTGGCGCAAATTCGGTGCATCCCACGACGTCAAGTTCATTAGTGTTCCCTTCGAGGACGTGGTGGGGGAAATCCTCGCCAATATCCACCACTCCCAGATGGGTGTGGTGCTCAAGCGCATGATGCTGCGTGTCGCGAGCCGAATCGCGGAAGATATGGGAATCCAGGCGCTGGTGACCGGGGAGAGCGTTGCCCAGGTATCCAGCCAGACACTCGCCAATCTGAGCGTGATCGATGCCGTGACCAACACGCTGGTGCTGCGCCCGCTGATTACCGCTGACAAAGGCGACATCATCGAGTTGTCGCGCAAAATCGGCACCGAGGAGTTCGCCGCCAGCATGCCCGAATACTGTGGGGTGATTTCGAACAAGCCCACTACGCGGGCCACACTTGCCCGGGTCGAGCGGGAAGAGGGCAAGTTCGACTGGGAAAAGCTGGAACAGGCTTTCCAGGAACGCCGGGTCGTGCACATCAGTTCCGTCGCCCAGGAGCCGATTGGTCAGGCGCAGGTGATGATCACCAGCGAGCCTTCCCCCGAGGCGGTGATCGTCGACATTCGACACCCCAACGAAGAGGAAAACCGGCCGCTTGCCGTCGCCGCCTGCCCGGTCGAGAAGATTCCCTTTTATCAGCTAAACAGTCAGTTTTCCCGGCTGGATTCGTCCAAACGCTACTTGCTCTACTGCGACAAGGGCGTGATGAGCCAGCTCCACGCCGCCAACCTGCTCGAGGCCGGGCACACCAACGTCGGCGTTTATCGCCCCGGCGAAGAGCGATAGCCGCTTGGCTCCCGCCGTTCACCCCGAGGGCCTTCCGCTGAGGATATCCGCGCCACTTCAGCAGGTGAATGGAGGCCGGATTGAGAGTACACTTCGTGACACAGGCCGCGTTTCAGCGGCTCTAGTGCCTGTCCCGCTTTGCCGTGGCACCATCTCTATTCGCGAATGTGCAGCACCACATGGGTCTAAGAACAAAATTACTGCTGCTGTGGTTTGTCTTGTTGCTGGCACCGCTGACCATTCTGGGCAGCATCGGTTACGCCTACATCGACAGTCAGCTGCGCAGGGAAGCGCTTGATTATCAGAGTGATTTGGTGCACTCGATTTCCTCCGCCGTCGACAACTATTTCGAACGTCTGACTTTTCTTGCCTGGTCAACCGGCATGTATTCACGACTGCCAGATCTGCTGGCGTCGGAGGTCGCCGAGCCGGCGCAATTCCGCGACGGGCTCGCGACCGGCAACCTGCAGCGGATGCTCAGCCTTGTGCCGACGGTACGGGAGTTCCGGGTGGTCCTCGGCGAGAGCTTTACCGAGCCACTGGTCGTCAAGACCCGAAATCATTTGCCTCCCCTGGACTTGTCCTCCCTTGATCTTTCCGCTCAAGACGTCGCTGCAGCCAAGAGCAGGACACAGGTTTACTACCTTCCCGCCGACGATAACGAGGGCGATCACCTGATCACCGCGCTGCGCCTGACCGGGGACGATAATCAGTTGCTCGGTTATTTGCTATCGGCGACAAGTGTAAGCAGTCTCGAAAATATCGTGATGCCGCAACCGGCCAACGAGGCCCAGCTATTCGTGGTGGACCCGGTGGGCAATCTGCTCAGCGAGCGGGAAAAGAAAGCGCTCGAGGATCTTGGATCACTCAAAGGGAAGCTCCCGGCCACGGACAGTGACAACTTGCAAATGGAAGATTTCGCACTCGGACAAAAGCACTACATGCTGGCCATGAAGCGGCTGGAAAATGGTTTTTGGCTCGTGTCGCTCACAGACCACGACATCATCTTCGCCAAAAAGCTGCCCTACATCATCGTATTCGTGGCCGCGCTCAGTCTGACCCTGGTGCTGTCCGGGGTGATCTTCAATCTCGTGGTCGACAATATTGCGATCAAGCCCATTCAGAAGCTGATCCAGGCCACAAGGCAGATTGCCAAGGGCGACCTCAAGCCGGAGCTGGACGTGCGCAGCCAGGATGAGCTGGGCGAGCTGGCGGTGTCGTTCCGGCAAATGGGCAAGCAGCTGCTGCACACCAGTCGGCGCATCCGCCAGCTGGCTTACTTCGATCCACTGACCCAGTTGCCCAACCGGACCACGCTGCGGGAAACGCTTAGCCGCTTGTTGTCCCGCGCCGCGAAAGACGGCAGCAAGGCAGCGGTGCTGTTCATCGACCTGGACGATTTCAAGAAAGTGAACGATCGTCTCGGCCATGAGGCTGGTGACGAACTGCTGATTCAGATCTCCCATCGCCTCAAGAATCGTCTGCGTCAGGCGGACATTCTGGTTGAGCATGCGGGGATTTCGTCCGTCGAACAACTGATCAGCCGCCGCGGCGGCGACGAGTTCAATGCGATTCTGACTGACCTGAAGGCCCCTCACGATGCCGCCATCGTGGCTGAACGAATCATCCAGGATCTGAATGAGCCCTTCCATGTGGGCCACAGCGAGATCCATGTGGGCGCAAGTATCGGGGTGGCCATTTTCCCGGACGATGGCAAGGATGCGGACACGCTCCTTCGCAATGCCGATCTCGCGATGTATGAGGCGAAAGCCAAGGGCAAGAACAACTACCACATCTTCACCTCGGCCATCAACGAGCAGGTGCATCAGCGACTGGCGCTGGAGAATTCCCTGCAAGTGGCCATGGTCCAGAGCCAGTTCCGTTTGTATTACCAGCCCAAGGTCAGTTTGTCCGACATGACGCCGGTGGGCTTCGAGGCCCTGGTGCGGTGGAAGCATCCGGAGAAGGGCATGATTCTGCCAAGCAAGTTCATCCCGGTGGCGGAAGAAAGTAATCTGATTCGCGACATTGGCAACTGGATTCTGGCCGAGTCCATGCAGCAGATTCAGCTCTGGGACAAGAAGCTGCCCAGAGATTTGCGGATCGCTATCAATATATCCGCCCGGCAGCTGGCGCAAACCGACCTGGTGGATCAGCTGCGCATGATGATGGAACACTTCTCGATCCCGGCGGACCGTCTCGAGATCGAGCTGACCGAAACCAGTGTTCTGCAGGACGAGGCGATGGCGATCCAGCACCTTCGCGACCTTCGCTCATTGGGGGTGGAAGTCAGCCTCGACGATTTCGGGACCGGTTACTCCTCACTGAGCTTCCTGCGCAAGCTGCCCATCGACACCGTCAAGATCGACCGCAGCTTTACGGCCAACATCACCCAGAACGGCGAAGCGAGGGCAATCGTCATCTCGCTGCTCAACCTCTGCAAGGAGCTGAAGGTCAAAACCATTGCCGAAGGCATCGAAACCCCGGAGCAGCTGCAATTTCTCATGGAACACGGCTGCGACCAGGGGCAGGGTTTTCTGTTTTCCAAGCCGCTGCCCGCCCACAAAGTTATGGCCTTCCTTGCGGAACCCAGCTATCTGGCGTTGTCTTAGCAGCGGCTCAATAATTGTTCACGTCTGTGTTTCGGTTTCCCGACCCCGTCGGTATAATGCCGCCCCCAATGCCTGCCGCGCCACACCCGCCTGCAGTTCTGCACATCTCTAGAGGTCTCACCTTGTGATCGAAAAGCTTCGCAATATTGCCATTATTGCTCACGTTGACCATGGCAAAACCACACTCGTCGACAAGCTCCTGCAGCAGTCCGGCACTCTCGACCGCAAGAGTCAGGGCTCCGAGCGGATCATGGACTCCAACGACCAGGAAAAGGAGCGCGGCATTACCATCCTGGCCAAGAACACCGCGATCGCCTGGAACGGCTACCACATCAATATCGTGGACACCCCCGGGCACGCCGACTTCGGTGGCGAAGTGGAGCGGGTACTGTCCATGGTGGATTCGGTTCTGCTGCTGGTGGATGCGGTGGACGGCCCGATGCCACAAACCCGTTTCGTAACCTCAAAGGCCTTTGAAAAGGGCCTGAAGCCGATCGTGGTGATCAACAAGGTTGACCGCGAAGGCGCCCGCCCGCATTGGGTGATGGATCAGGTCTTCGACTTGTTCGACCGCCTCGGCGCGACTGACGAGCAGCTCGACTTCCCGGTGATTTACGCCTCCGCCCTGAACGGAATCGCCGGCTACGAAGTGGAAGACATGCAGCCGGACATGACACCGCTGTTCGAAATGATTGTGGAGCGGGTATCGCCGCCGGAAGTCGACATCGACGGTCCGCTGCAAATGCAGGTGAGTGCGCTCGACTACAGCAGCTATGTGGGCGTTATCGGCATTGGTCGGATCAAGCGCGGCTCCCTGAAGCCGAGCAGCCCCGTGGTAGTGGTGGATAAGAACGGCAAGCAGCGCAAGGCGCGGGTTCTCAAAGTGATGGGACACCTTGGTCTCGAGCGAATCGAGATGGAGCGCGCCCGGGCTGGCGATATCGTCTGTGTCACGGGAATCGAAGACATCCACATTTCCGACACGGTTTGCGACCCGGAAAAGCCGGAAGCGCTGCCGCCGCTCACGGTTGACGAGCCTACTGTGAGCGTAACCTTCCAGGTGAACGATTCACCCTTCGCGGGTCAGGACGGCAAGTTCGTTACCTCACGCAACATCAAGGAGCGACTCGAGCAGGAGTTGCTGCACAATGTGGCCTTGCGTGTGGAGCCGGGCGATAGCTCGGACAAATTCATTGTTTCCGGACGCGGTGAATTGCATTTGTCGGTGCTGATCGAAACCATGCGCCGCGAAGGTTTCGAGTTGGCCATCTCCCGCCCCGAGGTGGTGCAGAAAGAAATCGACGGTCAGATCTGCGAGCCCTACGAGGAAGTCGTGGTCGACGTTGAAGATCAGCACCAGGGTGCGGTCATGGAAGAGCTCGGGCTGCGTCGCGCGGAGATGCGCAACATGCAGCCGGACGGCAAGGGCCGGGTCAAGCTGGAATTCATCGTGCCGTCGCGCGGCCTGATCGGCTTTCGCTCGCACTTCATGACCCTGACCTCCGGCTCCGGCATCATGACGACGATTTTCGACCACTATGGTCCAGTGAAAGAAGGGGACGTCGCCAAGCGCCAGAACGGCGTGCTGGTATCAATGGTGAAGGGAAAAGCGCTCGGCTTCTCGTTGTTCAACCTTCAGGAGCGCGGACGCCTGTTCATCGGCCCGGGAGCCGAGGTTTACGAAGGTCAGATCGTGGGTCTGCATTCACGCGGCAATGATCTGGTCGTAAACCCGACCAAGGGCAAGCAGCTTACCAACATTCGCGCATCGGGCAGTGACGAAAACATCATTTTGACTCCGCCTGTGCGCCACTCGCTGGAGCAGGCAATGGAGTTCATCGAAACCGATGAGCTCGTGGAAGTGACTCCCAATCACATCCGCCTGCGTAAAAAGTTGCTCACCGAGAACGAGCGTAAGCGAGCTAAGTAAGCGGCGATAGTGGGGAGTCGGAAGTGGGAAGTTGGCAACGCATGTTGCTGTCCTTACCCTCCCACTCCCGGTTCCTCACTTTTCACTTGCCGCCGTCACTTCCCTCGATCCCCATCCCCCGGCAAGGCTCGTAACGCGGGCAGCTGATCAGATGGTCATTCACCATCCCGGTCGCCTGCATATGGGCATAGCAGATCGTGCTGCCTACGAAGTTGAACCCGCGTTTCTTCAGCGCCTTGCTCAGACGATCTGAAATGTCGCTCGTGGCAGGCACTTCTTGCATGCTGCGCCAGCGATTCTGGACCGGCGAACCGTCCACGAACTCCCAGAGGAAGTCGCTGAAGCGAATGCCGGCCTCGCGCAGGTCGAGATAAGCTCTGGCATTTTGCACGGCACTCTTCACTTTGAGGCGATTGCGAATAATCCCCTCATTGTTCAGTAGAGCCTCGACCTTGCGGTCCGAATAGCGGGCAATTTTCTCGGGATCAAAATCATCGAAGGCCATCCGGTAGCCTTCCCGCTTGCGAAGCACGGTAATCCACGCGAGCCCAGCCTGGGCGCCTTCCAAAATAAGAAACTCGAAGAGTTTCTGGTCGTCGTAAAGAGGTACGCCCCATTCCGTGTCGTGGTATTGCCGATAGAGTTCATCGCCGTGGCACCAGCTACAGCGAGGGTCTTCATCTTTCTGAGTTTTTGGCATTGGTTTCGTTACTCTGACAAGGTGTTTCGCAATACCCGGTGAAAGGGCGGTGTCACAGGCAAACTGATTATTGCATCTGCTCATGACTGTCCAATAGTATGAGATTTGCGGAGGCGAGCGCACCTATGTTGAAGCAGGCGTAAACTAAATGCAGACCCTTTATCCGGATATCAAGCCGTTCGAAACCACTTATCTGAAAGTCGATCCCATCCATACTCTTTATGTGGAGCAATCGGGCAACCCCCGGGGAATCCCGGTGCTCTTCGTCCACGGCGGTCCCGGTGGGGGCTGTAGCAAGCACGACCGGTCGTTCTTCGATCCCGATAAATACCGCATCATCCTCTTCGATCAGCGCGGCAGTGGCCGCTCCACGCCTCACGCCGAGCTGACCAACAACACCACTCATCATCTGCTTGAAGACATGGAGATCATTCGCCACGAACTGGGCGTGGATCGCTGGGTTTTGTTCGGCGGATCCTGGGGATCGACCTTGGGTCTGCTTTACGCGGAGAAGCATCCGGACAAGGTGCTCGGGCTCATCCTGCGGGGCATTTTCCTGTGTCGCAAGCGCGATCTGGACTGGTTCTACCAGGGTGGCGCGGCCCATCTGTTTCCGGATTACTGGGAAGACTTCCTGCAGCCGATTCCCGAAGACGAGCGCCACGATATGATCGGCGCCTATCACCGCCGCCTCACCAGTTCCAACGAGCTGGCAATGATGGGCGCGGCTAAGGCCTGGTCGATGTGGGAAGGGCTTTGCTCCACACTGCGTCCCTGCCACGAAGTCGCCGACGATTTCGCCGACACTCACAAAGCCTTGTCACTGGCGCGTATCGAAGCGCATTATTTTGTGAACAACATATTTATCGATGAAGCGCAAATTCTCAAAGATGCCGCCAAGCTGGAGGGGGTACCGGGAATTATCGTCCATGGACGCTATGATGTTGTATGTCCGCTGGATAATGCGTTTGCGCTGCATCGGGCCTGGCCCGATTCGGAGCTGCACATCATTCGGGATGCTGGACATGCCTCTCGGGAACCGGGGATTGTGGACGCGCTGGTAAGAGCCACTCGGGATATGGCGTTCCGTTTCGAAGGCGATTACCTGACGCGGGCCTAGGTGTTGGATCTTGGGCGCCGAGATCAGAACTTTCTAATGGATGAAGTCGCGAATGGCGGACAGCAAATCATCATCTGACCAGGGCTTGTTGAGATAGCCGTTTACCCCGGCGGACTTCGCCATCTGTCGATGTTTTTCGGTGGAGCGGGAGGTTATCATAATTACCGGCACCTCCCGTGTCGCCTCGTTGGCTCGCAAGTGGGCAGTCAGCTCCAGACCGTTCATGCGCGGCATTTCGAGATCCACCAAAAGTAAGGTCGGACACTGCTGGCTCACCGCGTGGATGGCCTCGAATCCGTCGCGTGCTGTTTGCGAATTCGTTCCCAGGTCAGCGACGAACTGAGCCAGTGATCGGCGCACGCTGAGAGAGTCGTCAACGATCAGCACCGTCGGCCTGATTTCCCGGGTGGCTTCTCAGCGGGCGACCGCCTGATTCAACCGCGGCGGGCGTAGCCCGCCCGCTAATTCTTTCGTCCACAGTCCCTCGCCCAGTCCCCGTATAATCGCCCCTTTGTTTTGCCGAGCGAGGTGATCATGCGCGGACTTATTCAGCGGGTAAGCGAGGCCGAAGTCAGAGTTGAGGGTGAGTCGGTGGGGGCCATCGCTCGCGGCGTTCTTCTGCTGCTCGGCGTGGAAAAGGAAGATGACGAAGCGAGACTGGACAAACTGCTGCACAAGATCGTGAACTACCGGATCTTCCCCGACGAAGAGGGCAGAATGAATCGCAGCCTGCTCGAGATTCGCGGCGGAATCCTGGTGGTATCCCAATTCACACTTGCCGCGGACACCCGCAAAGGTCTGCGGCCCAGTTTCTCCTCCGCTTCACCGCCCCCGGAAGCGGCGCGACTGTACGATCTCTTTCTCAAACGGCTGAAAAATCTCGAATCGGAGGGCTTGCAGGTTGGCTCCGGCAAATTTGGGGCGGACATGCAGATTTCGCTAATCAATGACGGCCCCGTGACCTTTCTCCTGGAAGCCTGAGCGCCTGAATCAGTGACAGCTGCCGGTGGGCATTACGGCTTAAAATTTGGCAGATGTGCTGCTAGAATGCGCGCTCCCCGATGGCGCGCCAATCGCCGCGGGCGAAACCGCCGGCCTTTTCACGGGCTTGTGCGGGTAATTGAGAGCCCGGCCTTCCTGGCAGGCCGCAAGGCAAGTTTTTGTTCGGCCCCGCCAACTGGCGACAAGCGATTCGAGGAGAGTTTGATGGAACCCATTACAGCTGCAATGATTACTTTTGGCAGCGCTATTCTGTTGGTCAGCTGGGTGTTGCTACTGATCACATCGTTTAAAGAAGATTTTACCTGGGGCCTGATCACCCTGCTTTTGCCGCCGATTTCCTATATCTACGCTCTGTTCCGCTGGTCCAAGGCGAAAGAAGCCATTCTGCTGGCCGCACTCGGCTTGCTGCTGCTGATCCTGGCCTGATCTGGCCGACGTCCCCCCTGAACTGAAAGCCTTCGATCGACCGGCATTCGTCCGGTCGATCCTGATCTCTCGCCGTTAACCTGCTTCAGAGCCTTCCGACTGTGCATTTGCGGTCGGATTGACCCACCGCCCGAAGACAATCCCCACTTCGAACAGCAGCCACATGGGTACCGCCAGCAATGTCTGTGAAATGACGTCCGGCGGCGTCAGCAACATGCCAATGACGAAGCAGCCAATGAAAACATAGGGTCGCTTCTGCGCCAGGCTGTCGGCGCTGACGATCCCCGCCCAGATCAGGAGCACTGTGGCCACCGGCGTTTCAAAGGCGAGCCCGAAGGCGAAGGAGACCATCAGCACAAAGCTGAGATAGGACGCGATATCCGGGGCCACCTGGATACCGACGGGCGCGACGCTGGTGAAAAAGCCGAACATCAGAGGGAATACCACGAAGTAGGCAAAGGCCACGCCCGCATAGAAGAGAATCACGCTGGAAATGAACAAGGGGATGGCCACCCGCTTCTCGTGCTTGTACATGGCCGGCGCGATGAAGCTCCAGATCTGGTACAGAATCACCGGCATCGCCAGAAAGAAAGACACGTACAAGGTCAGCTTGAAGGGGGTAAGAAAAGGCGAGGCTACCTCGTAGGCGATCATCTGCGCACCTTCCGGCAGGACCTTCTGCATCGGGGTGGCGACAAAGGCGTAGATCTCCGGCGCAAAATAGACCAGAGACAGGAATATCAGGAACACCGCGGCGAGACAGCGCAACAGGCGGTCGCGAAGTTCTTTCAGGTGTTGGATGAGCGGAAGCTCGACGTCTTCGCTGTGGTGGCTGCTGGATTGATTCATGACTGCTTAGGGCCGCTTCGACCTAGTGCCGATTCTGTTGCTCGGAGGAATCATTGCCGGTGCCGGACTGGCTCTCGGCCTGATTTTTGTTGTCGGGCGGTATTTCCGCCGCGGCAGGCTCTCGGCTCTGGTCCTTGGACGGGTAGCGCTGCTTCTCTTCCAGGTTGATCTCTTCGGCCAGCGTCTCGCTGACGTCGGTGCGCATCTTGGAAAGACTGCGCATGATCTCCTCGTTGTGCAACTCGCGACGGATATCATCGGCGCCGATCTGCTGCTCCAGCTCGCGGCGGGTTTCCCGAAGGCTGCGCTTGAAGCGACCAATCCAGAGGCTGACCGCGCGTACGGTTTCCGGCAGGCGCTCGGGGCCGATAACGATCAAAGTGATCGTGGCAATGACGAGCAGTTCGGTGAAGCCGATATCAAACACAGATTATTTTTCCTGGTGGACCTTTTCCGCTTCTGCGTCCACGACGTGCTCGCGGTGCTGCTCAGTCTTCGACTTGTCTTCCACGCCGGCGGGTTCCTCGTCTTCACGCAGACCTTTCTTGAAACCCTTGATCGCACCGCCAAGGTCGCCGCCGATGTTGCGCAGGCGCTTGGTGCCAAAAATCAGGACCACGATCGCGAGAACGATCAGTAGCTGCCAAATGCTGATGCCGCCTAGACCCATAGTGATTCTCCGGAGATGTTGCTGTCGTACCTAATATAGAAGTTATTTGTTATCGCGGGACGCTTTCTCTTCAATGCCCGATCTGCCAAACCGCCGCTGCAGCTCTGCAAGCACCGCGTCCGGCCCCGCGCCGAGGTGGGAAAGCATGACCAGGGAATGAAACCATAAATCCGCTGTTTCCGCGATCAGCTCGCCATGGTTCCCGCTGAGCTCGGCATCCTTGGCCGCAAGGATGGTTTCCGTGCACTCTTCGCCGACCTTTTCCAGGATTTTGTTGAGGCCTTTCTTGTGGAGGCTGGCCACATAGGAGCTGCTGTCATCGCCTTCGCGTTTGCGCGCTTCGAGCAGCGCTGCGAGCTCCGCCAGAGTGTCGTTCATGGGAATCTGCCCTTCCGAAGTGAGCGTCGGTTGGAGTGCTTGTTGGGAATTGCTCAGCGGTAGATCTCGTCGGGGTTCTTGAGCACGGGCTCGGCTACCTGCCACTCTCCGTCTTTTAGAACCCTGAAGAAACAGGAGCGGCGCCCGGTATGACAGGCGATGGCACCCGCTTGTTCTACCTGCAGGACAATTACATCCCCATCGCAATCCAGCTGGATCTCGCGAACCCGCTGCTGATGTCCGGAGCTTTCGCCCTTGCGCCAAAGCTTGCCTCGCGAGCGCGACCAATATACCGCATAGCCCTCGGCTGCAGTTAGTGCCAGTGCCTCCGGGTTCATCCAGGCCATCATCAGAATGCGCCCGTCGTCGGCATCCTGGGCAATGGCGGGAAGCAGGCCGTCTTCGCTCCAGCGAATTTCGTCGAGAAAAGCTGGGCTCGTGCTTGTTTCGGTACTGTTGCTCATCGCTTCTCCGGCCGGTGCCTATGAGGGGCGGATTCTACCGCAATAGCAGCGCCAGCGCGCCCACCGCCAGCAGCGCAAGGCTGGCCGCCGGGAACTGCTGGAGAGGCAGGGACTGCGGCCAGGCGATGGCGATACCGCTCGCCAGCGCTACAGCACCGATCCAGCCGCGGCGGCGGCTGCGATTGACGTTGCGCTCCTGTTCGGCGATCTGGTCGTTAACGCTGCGCGTAAGCTGATCCAGATGATTGAGCTGCTGAAGTCCTCCATAGATAAGCTGGGGCACCTGGGGAAATTTCTCCAGCCACTCCGGGCCGTAGCGTTCCATCTCACGGGCCAGGGTCGCCGGATGGAAGCGTTTGTTGAGCCAGCGCTCCAGGTAGGGATGGGCGGTGCTCCACAGGTCCAGGTCGGGATAGAGCTGGCGCCCCAGACCTTCGATGTTGAGAAGCGTCTTTTGTAGAAGGACCAGCTGCGGCTGCACATGCATGTCGAACTCGCGGGCCGCCTGAAACAGGCTGATCAGCACGCGGCCGAAGGAAATATCCTTCAGGGGCCGCTCGAAGATGGGCTCGCAGAGCGCGCGAATTGTCCCTTCAAAATCCCCCACGTTGGTGTCCTCCCGGACCCAGCCACTCTGCACATGCAGTTCGGCCACCAACCGGTAGTCGCGGCGGAACATCGCCAGCAGGTTGCGCGCAAGGTAGTGCTGGTCTTCGCGACTCAGCGACCCGACAATCGCCATATCCACCGCTATGTAGCTGGGACGCTGGGGCGTGGTGCAGTCCACGAAGATATTGCCGGGGTGCATGTCCGCGTGGAAGAAATTGTGATCGAAAACCTGGGAAAAGAAGAGCTCTACTCCGCGTTCCGCCAACACTTTCATGTCGGTACCGCGAGCCTTCAAAGTGGCGATGTCGGTGACCGGCACACCCTGGATGCGCTCGGTGACCATCACGTTGCGCTGCACCATCGGCCAGTGCACTTCGGGGATGTAGAGCAGGGGCGAAAAGGCGAAGTTACGGCGCAGCTGCGAGGTATTGGCGGCTTCGCGCTGCAGATCCAGCTCATGAGCGATGGTGAGCCGGTATTCGTCCACGACCTCCACCGGCCGCAGCCGCCGGCCCTCCGGCAGAACCCGCTCCAACCAATGCGCCAGGCTGGCCAGCAGGGACAGATCCTTGGCGATGGTTTTCTCGATGCCGGGGCGAATCACCTTCACTACCACAGGCTCGCCGCTGTGCAGTACCGCCGCATGCACCTGAGCGACCGATGCCGAAGCGAGTGGATCCCGCTCGAAGCTGGCAAAGAGGTTTTCCACAGAGTCCCCGAGCTCCCGCTCCACAATGGCCAGGAAGGTGTCGCTGGCGAAGGGCGGCACGTTGTCCTGCAGCGCGTTCAGCTCAGCGGTGATGTCGGGAGGGATCAGGTCTGGTCGGGTCGAAAGTAACTGGCCGAACTTGATGAAAATCGGGCCGAGATTTTCCAGAGCGAGTCGCAGCCGCTCGCCGCGGGGCCGTTTGGGCGCCGGCAGCAGTCGGGCAGGCAGAAACAGTAGGCGCAGGGGCCAGGGCAGCGGTCGCTCGGTAAAGAAAGTATCCAGGCGATACTTGATGGCGATCCGAATAATGTCCAGGAAACGGAAGAATGCAGCCACAGGGATTCTCAGATTTTTAGTCGTTATCGCGCGGGGCCGGGGCCGAGTTGTTTTTCGCCAGTCGCGCTTCCAGGCGATCAGCCGCCAGGCGAAGTTCATCCACCTCCCGATAGAAATGCTCCAGCTCGGCACGGGCCGGGGTGGTGCTCAGCTCCTCCGTCAGGTATTCACCAAGCAGGCGCTCGAAGGTTTGCTGGCGACCCGACAGCCAGTTTCCGACTCCGCGCAGGGCTTCCGCGCCCTGATGACCGGCCAGGTCGCCGGTCATCTCGGTGAGGGCCTGTTCCCAGTCGATTTCCAGGTTCCGGATGATTTGTTGCAGTTGCTCCAGGGTGCCTGTACTGCCGAAGACCTCCACCCCTGAGCCGGCGAGATTCAGCCGATCGGAGCGCAGCAGCGACAGCATTGCTGGAGGCGATCCGCGTAAGCGAGTGGTTACTTCGCCTTCGAAGTGCCCAGCCACGCGGATCCGGTCCGATTGAGGCTCCAGGTACAAGGTCAGCGACGGCTGAGTGAGTTCGACCGCGAGCACCTTGCCGGCCAGTCTGGCCAAGGCATATCGGGAGCCGGGGTCGTAGCGCAGTGCGCCGTTGATGGCAGTCTCCAGCGCCGCGCAGGCGGCGCTGAGCAGGGTCGGGTCCGCCATCAGGATTTGATCCCCTTGTGCAGAGCGACGATTCCGCCGGTGAGATTGAAGTACTCGCAGCCACTGAAGCCGGCTTCTTCCATCATGGCGAGCAGTGTGTCCTGGTCAGGATGCATGCGGATGCTTTCTGCCAGGTAGCGGTAGCTGTCGGCGTCGTTGGCGACCAACTGACCCATGCGCGGCAGCACGCTGAAGGAGTAGGTATCGTAGAGTCTGCTGAGAAGATTGCTGCGCGGTTTTGAGAATTCCAGTACCAGCAGCCGGCCACCGGGCTTAAGGATGCGGTGCATGGAGGCCAGCGCCCGGTCTTTGTCAGTAACGTTGCGCAGCCCAAAAGCAATGGTAATGCAATCGAAGCTGTTGTCCGCAAAGGGCAGAGCCTGGGCATCGGTTTGCAGGAACTGAACGTTGCTGACCACGCCCTGGTCGATCAGCTTGTCACGGCCAACCCGCAGCATCGACTCGTTGATATCCGCCAGCACCACCTGACCCTCGGCACCGACCAGGCGGGAGAAGGCGATGCTCAGGTCGCCTGTGCCGCCGGCGATGTCCAGCACCTTCTGGCCCGGGCGCACCGCGGCGACCTCCACGGTGAAGCGCTTCCATAGCCGGTGAATGCCACCGGACATGAGGTCGTTCATCACGTCGTAGCGGGCCGCCACCGAGTGGAAAACGCCTGCCACCTTGCTGGCCTTTTCTTCCTTTTTTACCCGCTGAAAGCCAAAGTGCGTGGTGCCGTCCTGCGGCTCGCCGGTCGCGGAGGAATGATCAGTAGAGCGCGAATTGTGATCAGGCATTGACAATGTATCTCGAGTTAATAGGCTGGGCGGCTCAGTGGATCCCATGAACCTGCCTTGGCAGGGCTCCAGCTGCTGAGCCTGTGTTTTTTCACAAAGCACCCGGTCGCAAGGAAATAAAAGCCGCTATCGCAGTCGAAGAGCCCGGCATTGTAACCTGCTGATCGGCTAACTTCAGCGGAGATCTGCATCCAAGGGCAAGTATCCACGCCCAGCTGGCGCGAATACCGTTACCGCCGGGGTGAAATGAGAGTACAATGCGCGCCCCTTCGACCCCGGCAGAGCCTATATCCAGGAGGCATCCCGATCCAAGATTCAGTCAGGAGTTTTCATCGCTCATGAGCACCATACCCGACCGTCCCCGCGACCCCCGCACCATCTCTGCCCTTACCGACACCAGCGAAGAACAATGGTCCGCCGCAGCCAGCGCCGACCTCTATGGCATTCGTGAGTGGGGCGCCGACTATTTTCATGTGAACGACGACGGTCTGGTGACTGTTCGGGTGCCGTTTGGCGACAAAAGCGCCTCAGTGCCGCTGATGTCCATCGTTCAGGGCATGAAGGAGCGCGGGCTGGAGATGCCCGTGGTACTTCGCATCGAAAACCTGCTCGACCACCGCATCACTCAGCTTAACGAAGCTTTCGCAAAAGCCATCGCTGGTGCCGGTTATCGGAATGAATACCGCGGTGTGTTTCCCATCAAGGTCAATCAGCAGTTCCATGTAATCGAAGAGATCGCCTCCTTCGGCGCCCGCTATCATCACGGTCTGGAAGCCGGTAGCAAGGCGGAGTTGATCATTGCGCTGTCGCAGCTGGAAGATCCGGAAAGTCTGATCGTCTGCAACGGCTATAAGGATGCGGAGTTCATCGAACTCGGCCTTTATGCGGTGCAGATGGGCATTCGCTGCTTCTTCGTGGCGGAAACGCCGGCCGAAATTCCCATCATCATCGAGCGCAGCAAAGCAATGGGCATTCGTCCCCTGATCGGCGTGCGCATGAAGCTGTCCGCAAAGGTGGATGGCTATTGGGCGGCTGACAGCGGTGATCAGAGCATTTTCGGGCTGACGCCTTCGCAGCTGATCAGTGTGATCGATCAGCTGAAAGCGGCCGACATGCTCGACTGCCTGCAACTGCTGCACGCACACATCGGTTCGCAGATCCCCAACATTCGCAATATCCGCGTCGGCGTGCTGGAAGCCTGCCGTTATTACGTCAGCCTGGTGGAAGAGGGCGCGCCCATGGGTTACCTGGACTTGGGTGGCGGTCTTGCGGTGGACTACGACGGTACCCGCTCCAACAGCACTCACAGCATGAACTATCGGCTTGACGAATACTGCGTGGACATCGTCGAAGCGGTCATCGAAACCCTGGACTCCGCTGACGTTCCGCACCCGGTCATCGTCACCGAATCCGGCCGTGCAACGGTCGCATATTCCTCCGTGCTGTTGTTCAACGTACTGGATGTGCGCAAGCCCGAGCCGGCCAATCTGCCCGCGCAGCCGCCAGAAGATGCTCATGAGCTGATCGTGAATCTCGCTACGGTGATGTCATCGATCACGCCAAGTAACTTGCAGGAAAGTTTCAACGACGCCCTGTATTATCGCGACGAAGTTTACGAGCTGTTTCGCCACGGGCAGATGAATCTTCGCCACCGCGCACTGGCGGACAAATACTGCCGCGCGGTGCTCTACAAGATTGCCCAACTGCTTCCGCAGGCAAGACGGGTTTCGCCGGAACTCGAAGCGCTGCCGGAACTGCTTTCCGACGTTTACTACGGTAACTTCAGCGTGTTCCAGTCGCTGCCGGACATCTGGGCCATCGATCAGCTGTTTCCGATCATGCCGATCGAGCGCCTGAAGGAAAAACCAACGCGACAGGCGATTCTCGCGGATCTGACCTGCGACTGCGACGGCAAGATCGATCGTTTTGCGCATCCTAATGGCGAGCTGACCAGACTGCCCTTGCACGCGGTGAACAGAGGCGAGGAATATCACCTCGCCGTATTCCTGGTGGGCGCCTATCAGGAGACGCTGGGCGACCTGCACAACCTGTTCGGCGATACCAACGTGGTGAGCGTGCGCATCGAAGAAGACGGCCACTTTGAATTCGTTCGCGAATTTCAGGGCGATCGAATTGCCGATGTACTCACCTACGTGGAGTACAACCCGCAGGACATGCTGGAGAAATTTCGCAAGTCCGCCGAGCGCGCCGTGCGACGAGGTAAGATTTCGCCTGCTGCGCGCAAGGAAATGCTGCAGGCCTTTACTGACAGCCTGCGCGGCTACACCTACTTCGAACGTTAAACATTCTCACGATAGATATTAAGGACGGGGGCGATCGTATGAGCAAAGTTATCATCATCGGTGCGGGCGGCGTCGGCGGCGTGGTCACTCACAAGTGTGCGCAGCTGCCGGAAGTATTTTCCGAGATTGTGCTGGCCAGCCGAACCAAGGAGAAGTGCGACCAGATCGCCGCCCAGCTCGATCGCCCCATCACCACTGCCGCAGTGGATGCGGACAGCGTTCCGCAGCTGGTAGAGCTGTTCAACGCCCACAAGCCGGACCTGGTGATCAACGTCGCCCTGCCGTACCAGGATCTCACGATCATGGATGCCTGCCTGGAGTATGGCGTTCACTATCTCGATACCGCCAACTACGAGCCGCCGGATACGGCCAAGTTCGAATACAGCTGGCAGTGGGCGTACCAGGATAAATTCAAGAACGCCAATCTGATGGCACTGCTTGGTTCCGGTTTCGATCCGGGTGCGACCAATGTGTTTACCGCCTACCTCGCCAAGCACTACTTCGATGAGATCGAGAGCCTCAATATCATCGATGTGAACGGTGGCAATCACGGCTACGCCTTCGCCACCAACTTCAATCCGGAGATCAACATCCGCGAAGTGTCGGCGCCCAGCCGTCACTGGGAAGGTGGCGAGTTCAAGGAAACGCCGGCGATGTCGAAGTCCCAGCCCTTTACCTGTCCGGATGAAGTGGGAACCTACAACATCTACCGGATGTACCACGAAGAACTGGAATCACTGGCCAAGCATTTCCCGAGCCTCAAAAAGGCTCAATTCTGGATGAGCTTTTCGGAGAACTATCTGAAGCATTTGGAAGTGCTGGAAAACGTCGGCATGACCGGCATCGAACCGGTGGAGTTCGAAGGCCACCAAATCATTCCTCTGCAGTTCCTGAAAGCGCTACTGCCGGATCCGGCCAGTCTCGGTCCGCGTACCAAAGGCAAGACCTGCATTGGCTGTCTGGTGAAGGGCAAGAAAGGTGGCAAGGAAAAGTCGGCTTTCATTTATAACATCAAGGATCACCAGGATTGCTACCGTGAAGTAAAGTCCCAGGCCATTTCCTACACCACCGGCGTGCCCGCCATGATCGGCGCCAAGATGATGCTGGAGGGCAAGTGGATGCAGTCGGGTGTATGGAACATGGAGCAAATGGATCCGGACCCCTTCCTCGAGGACATGAACAAGTACGGCTTGCCCTGGGAAGTGATCGAAGATCCGGACTTCGCCAAGGATTTCGACTGATATACCCGCAAGACGTCATTCCGGCGCAGGCCGGAATCCACGGAACGGAAGTACTTTGCTGTCCGCCGCTCCTGGATTTCGGCCCCTGATCAACTCAGGGGTACTCTCAAAGCCCGCGGAATGCCGGTGATTTTTCTTCAGCCCAGGAGCCAGCATTGCGCACCGACTTTTCCAAGCTTGATCTCTCCCGAGTTCCCGACCTCTGCTACATCGTCGACGAAGTCGCCGTTCGCGAAAACCTGGAGATCCTCGATCGCGTCCAGCGCGAAAGCGGTGCGAAGGTTCTTGCCGCGCTGAAGGCTTTTTCCATGTGGTCACTCGGTCCGCTGACGGCTAAGTATCTGAGTGGCACCTGCTCGAGCGGATTGCACGAAGCAAAGCTGGCGGAAGAATTCTACGGCGGTGAGAACCACGTGTTTTCCGCCGCTTACGCCGAAAACGACCTGCGACAGATTCTTTCCATTGCGGACAAGGTGGTTTTCAACTCCTTCAATCAGTGGGAGCGCTTCAAGGATCTCGCGCTGTCTGCCCAAAAAGAGCGCCCTCAGCTCAGTTTCGGCTTGCGCATCAATCCGGAACATTCCGAAGGTGCAGTCCCGATCTACGATCCCTGCGCGCCCGGATCACGACTCGGCATTCCCTTGTCCCAATTCCAGGGGCGTGACCTTGACGGCATCAGCGGACTGCATTTCCACACGCTCTGCGAGCAGGCTTTCCCGCCGTTGCAGCGAACGCTGGCCGCGGTGGAAGAGAAATTCGGCGAGTACCTGCCGCAAATGGAATGGATCAATTTCGGCGGCGGTCACCACATCACGCGCCCTGATTACCAGGTGGATGAACTTATAGAAGCGGTGAAGAAGTTCGCCAGTCGCTACGACGTCCAGGTTTATCTTGAGCCCGGCGAAGCGCTCGCCATCGGCACTGGCGTCCTGGCGACGCGGGTTCTGGATATTGGCTGGAATCAGCTGGATCAGGCCATTCTCAACACCTCCGCCACCTGTCACATGCCGGATACGCTGGAGATGCCTTACCGTGCGGAGATCACTGGCGCCGGTGAGCCGGGTGAATTCGCCCATACTTACCGACTTGGCGGAATGACCTGCCTCGCCGGCGACGTGATAGGGGATTACTCCTTTCCGCGCCCGCTGCACGTGGGCGACCGAGTCGTTTTCGAAGACATGGCCCACTACACCATGGTCAAGACCACCACGTTCAACGGCACCAAGTTGCCAGCCATCGTGTTGTGGAATTCCGAGACCGACGAGCTACGGGTGGTCCGGGAGTTTTCCTATGACGACTTCAAAATGCGACTGTCCTGAACGATTTTTCCGCGAGAACCTTTATGTCAGCGTCACAATCAACGATTTTCCTCGGCTCCGAAATCGAACAACCGAAGCCGGAAGCCGCAAAGTTCCACATTTTGCCAGTTCCCTTTGAGCGAACCGTTTCCTATGGCGGCGGCACCGCACTGGGGCCGCAGGCGATTATCGAGGCATCCGAGCAACTGGAAACCTGGGACGGCAAAAGCAACCCGAGCAGCCTGGGCATCTACACGCACCCGGCCGTGGACTGCAGCGGCGATCCCGACGCGGTGATCGAGCGAATTGCCGAAGCCACTCGCGCCATTCTCGCCTCCGGCGGCATGCCGGTCGGCATCGGCGGCGAACACACCGTAACCTGGGGCATCATCAAGGGATATCTGGACGCGGGAATCAAGGATTTCGGCGTTGTGCAGATCGATGCCCACGCGGATTTGCGCCACGCCTATGAAGGTGACATTTTCAGCCACGCCTCAGTGATGAAGCGCGTGGTGGAGGCGGGCCTGCCTTTGTACCAGCTGGGTATTCGCGCCTACTGCGAAGAAGAGATGGCCGCGCGAAAGGAGTATGGCGTTCATCATTTGGACGCGGACGTGCTAGTGCCCAACAACATCATGTCGCTCGAGTTGCCGGAGGATTTTCCGAAAAAAGTTTTCTTCACCATCGACATCGACGGTCTCGACCCGACCCTTTTTCCGTCCACCGGAACGCCAGTGCCGGGCGGCTTGGGTTGGTATCAGACGCTGGGACTGTTCGAGTCGGTGGCAAAACAGCGCGAGCTGATCGGATTCGATTTGCTGGAATTCGCGCCTATCGAGGGATTTCACGCCTACGAATTTGCAGCCAGTCAGCTGCTCTATAAGTTCATGGGCATCGTGCAGAGAAACCTGCGCGCCTAGCAGTCTGTTCATCCGTCGGGCAGTGACGCGGTTTTCCCGCGTCCCTCACCTGCGCGTCGTGCAGTCACACAGCTGGTATTGAAAAAGTGCCAGCCGGGGGTACTATGGCTAGCCCGGCTGTTTGGCTCCAGGCACAAGAAAGACGCTTCGAGGGAAACGAGTCGAAAATAACAAGGCTGGCTGCCGCCATAACAACGAGCATCGATGTGTGCTTGCGATGCCCGGCCATTACGAGGTGGAGAATCGATGAGAACACGTGCAATGAGAACAGTCGCAAAAGCAATCCTGGGTGCGTCCTTAAGTCTGCTGGTTTTTTCCGCAGGCGCCGAGGATTACGAGGTGCCCCGGCTGTCGGACGGCACACCTGATTTTCAGGGCATATGGCGCAACTCGACTGCCACCCCGCTGGAGCGACCAGCTGAGCTGGGCAACCGTCGCGCCTTCACGGAAGAGGAGGCCGCCGCAATTCGTGCTGCCGCTCTCCAGCGCGTCGCCGACGATGCCAAACCGACTGACCCCAATGCCCCACCCCCCGAGGCGACGGCGCTTCCCCCCGTCGGCAACTACAACCTGTTCTGGACCGACCGTGGCATGAGCGTGGCCAAGATCGATGGAGAGTACCGCACCTCCATGATCATCGACCCACCAAATGGCCAGATTCCGGGACTGACCAAAGACGCAAAGGAAAGAATGTCAGCGCGCCGAGGGCCAGATCGAAACGACGGCCCGGAGGGTCGCTCTCTCGGAGAGCGCTGCCTGCTTTCCTTCGGTTCACTCTCCGGCCCGCCGATGCTGCCGGTAATGTACAACAGCCATTATCAGTTTGTGCAGGTACCCGGCTACATGATGATTCTGGTGGAGATGGTTCATGACGTTCGACTCATCCGCATCGGCGAGAACCTGGAGCATGATTCCCGCCGCAAGTGGATGGGTGATTCCATTGGCCACTGGGAAGGGGACACGCTGGTAGTGAAAACCACCAACTTCCGACCCGAGCAGAGTTTCCAGGGATCGTCCCCGGACATGGTGGTTACCGAGCGCTTCACGCGAGTCGCGGACGACAAGATCGTCTACCGGTTTACCGTTGAGGACCCGGCGGCCTTCGAACAGCCATTCACCGGTGAGCTTCCCTTCGTGGCCACCGACGAACAGATCTATGAATACGCCTGCCACGAAGGCAATTACGGTTTGCCCGGCATTCTGGGTGGCGCCCGCCGGGAAGAACGCGAAGCCGCAAAGGCGCAGAGCAACTGATTGCCGGCTGCCGGTGTGAGCTCACCGGCAGCTAAATCTCGACAACTACAGCGAAAGACATACCTCATTTCGGAGATCGAACCTTACAAAACCATCAGTGCGAGGGAACCATGTCATCAGCCAATGCGCAAAGCAGAATTGATGAAGTGCAGGGAGTCGCGGAAGCCAGCGTTCTGGATCCGGCGACGCACGATTGGGAGGATCTCGACCTGACACCGCGTGCCAGAAAAACCGTTCAGGAAATCGCGCGACGGGTAAGCAATGGAAAGCGCGTCGCCGCACTGTTTTCCGGCCCCGCTGGCGCAGGTAAAACCCGCGCCGCCAGCCTGCTCGCCAGGGAGCTGGACCGGCAGGTCATTCATGTGGATCTATCGGAGCTGCCGGGTGATGATCGCTCCGGCGACACTCAGCAGGTTCTTGATAAGGTGTTTGCGTCGGCGGATCCGGAATCGAGCGTGTTGTTGTTCGACGAAGCGGAAGCGCTGTTTGGCAAAACCAATACTGCCGACTCCGGTGCGCCACCTTCTCCCACTGAACAGCACTTCCTCGAGCAAATCGCGCGATTTCCGGGCCTGACCATCGTTGCCACGCACCAATGTCGGCGGATCGATCCGCAGCTGGTGCGGCGCCTTCACTACACCGTCAGGATTTGACGGTTTCCTCTACCCAAAGCTGCTTTCCTGAAGCACTCTCTTTAGCACTTCGACAAAGGCGAGTGGCTGATCCAAGAGCAGGTGGTGATAAGCGTCAGCCAAACAGATGGGCGCCGGCAGGCCGAGGGACCGGAATAGTTCTTCGTTGTATCGGCGCACGCTCTCCGTGTAGAGACTGCTGTGCTGACCGTAAATCATTGCGAGAAGCTTGTCGGATGCCCTCGGGCGGGTGGACAGCAGTCCCTCGAAATCGAAACGCGAGTAGATCTTCGGGTCGAATTTCCAGCTCCAGCCTTCGGGTGTTTCGCGAATCGAGTGAGTCGCGATGTAGTCGACGATGTAATCGTTTGCGCAGGGCTGCTCCGGGAAAAGCCGAAATCGCTCTTTAGCTTCTACCAGAGACCGGTAAACCCGATGGGGCTTGACCGGTTTTTCCCGGCGCTTGTGAAATTCAAACTTATGATCCGGCGGGTGGAAAGGAGCATCCACCATGATTACACCGGCGAATTCTTCGGGATACTTTTGCAGAGCCTTGAAGACAACCCTGGCACCGAAGCTGTGACCGATCAGTAACGGTTTTCCCGTGAACCCCTCTTGCGCCACCACTGCCGCCACCTCATCGGCGTAAGAGTCCGGCGTATATGCCTCGCGATGATCACTATCGCCCATGCCGCTCAAGTCGAAAGCGACGACAAAAAACTCCTCTGCGAAGAATGGCGCAATGAAGTCCCACCAGTGAGCGTGAGCACCGTTGCCGTGTAGCAGTACCAAGCCGGGATTGCGCTTGTCGCCCCAGGTCTGACGGTAGATGGCGCAGCCGCTTACATCGAGGTGTCGGCTGGTGCGAGTGCTTGCAATCGCCTGTTGAAACCAAGCGGGCTGAGAAATGTTCATAGAAACTACCAGTGTCTCGTTTTCGCGCTGACTAGATGACCGGCACGTCGGAAAATGGCGAGCCGCAGCGGCGAAAGTGGGGCGGCATTATCGGCAGCCATCGAGGAGCGATCAAGTCGGGTTTGCCCGGGCAGAACAGCGGAGAAAGCTCGAGCGCGTGCTGCAACTCACGTGGAAACTGATTAGACCAAATAGTCACCTCGGCGAGGACGATCTTTGCGTCGCCGCGCAAAAATTAGAAACCTTTCTTAACTAGAAGCGGCTTGAAAAAGTAACTAGTATCGCCGGAAGATAACTGCCAATAAATAGGTGGTTTTATGCTGGGGAAAGCTCGGCGGTCTCCTGGTTGAGTTTCTGTTCGCGGCGAATCACTGCCACCGGTTATACAAACGAGAGCAGACACAGGTTGGTGCTCTGCTCGAGATAAGCACGCTGGAATGAGAGAGGTTCTCACAATGAAACGTCTTGCAACCTTATTGACTGCGCTCGCGATTGCAGCGCCGTCGCTGGCGCTGAAGCCGGGCGACAAGGTCGACAACTTCAAGTTGCTCGACCATAAAGGCGCCATGCACGAGCTCTACTATTTGTCCGACATGGAAGCGGTGGTGCTGATGGTGCACGGCAACGGTTGCCCGATTGCCCGCAACGCCAATCACACCTTCAATGATCTGCGCGCTAAGTACGAGTCCAAGGGCGTGACCTTCCTGATGCTCAACGCCAATCTCCAGGACAATCGCCAGAGCATTGCCAAGGAAGCCGAAGAGTTCGGCATCAACGTACCGATTCTGGTGGATGAAACTCAGCTGGTCGCCGAATCACTGGGCGTCGAGCGCACCGCCGATACCTATGTCATCGATCCGGATACCTGGAAAGTGGTTTACCGCGGCTCTCTCGATGATCGTCTCGGTTATGAAACCCAGAAGAAGAAAGCCGATAAGCAGTATGTGGCTGACGCTCTGGATGCGGTTCTTGCAGACAAGCAGCCCAAAGTGGCTTCAACAGAGGCCAAGGGTTGCCTGGTCGCTCTGCCCGAGCAGGAGCGTCGCGACGCTCACAAGGAGATTTCCTATTCCGAGGATGTCGCTCCGATCCTCCAGGAAAAGTGTCTTGCCTGCCACCGCCCCGAAGGTATCGGTCCGTTCGCGATGGACAGCTACCAGATGGTCAAAGGCTTCGCGCCGATGATCCGGGAGGTCATCCGCACCAAGCGCATGCCGCCCTGGCACGCCGACCCGCATTACGGCAAGTTCGCCAATGATCGCTCGCTGACCAATGAAGAGACCAAGACGCTGGTCCACTGGATCGAAGCGGGTGCGCCGCGAGGCGAAGGTCCGGACGTTCTGGCGCAGCACGATTTCAGTGCTCCCAAGTGGGCGATGGGTGAGCCCGACTACGTCGTCGAGATCCCGGCCTATGACGTGCCCGCCACCGGCGTGGTCGACTACCTGAACCCGAAAGCGAAAAACCCTGTCGGAAAAGATGCCTGGGTTCGCGCCGTTGAAATCATCCCCGGTTCGCGTCAGGCGCTGCACCACGTGATTACCACCTTCGGCGTGCCCGATCCCGAAGCGCGTGAAGGCTTCCGCACTACCGGCGGTCTCGGCGGCTACGTGCCCGGCAACTCCGTCGACCAGTTCCCGGAAAACACTGGCGTGTTCCTGCCGAAGGACGCGGTCTTCAACTTCCAGATGCACTACACCACCTTCGGCAAGGCGGTAACGGATAAGTCCGTGATGGGCATCTACCTGCACGATGAGAAGCCGAAGTATCCGCTGGATTCAATCACCATGCTGAACCCGATGATCAAGATTCCGGCGAATACCAAGGAGCATTGGGAGAAGCAGGAAACCAAGCCTCTGGAGCGCGATATCCTGGTGTACTCGCTGCTGCCGCACGCGCACTTCCGTGGCAAAGCGGCCAACTACACCGCGATCTATCCGGACGGCAAGAAAGAGATTCTGCTCTCCGTACCCAACTATGACTTCAACTGGCAGACCAGCTACGTCTTCGAAGAGCCGAAGAAGCTGCCCGCCGGCACTGTCATCCAGTACAACCAGTCCTGGGATAACTCGGCCCAGAACCCGGCCAACCCGGATCCGAACCGCGTTGTACCCTGGGGTCAGCAGTCTTGGGACGAGATGCTCTTCGGTCAGGTTCGATTCCGCTACGCGAATCCGAAGCCGGGCGACACCTCATCGGGCCTGGGAGTTGACGAGTAAGTCACTCGATACTGACTTGGTACCTGCAAAAGGCGTCCTTCGGGACGCCTTTTTCATTTGGGCACAAATAATTGCTGGCAAATCCTGGGTTTCTGTTATAGTGCCCCCGCCTGGCGCACTTCGGTCTGCGCCTGACTACTCATTGCTCCGGACTGGCACGCTATCAAAAGTATGCTGGCCCACCTCTCTGCTTAGTCCTTCTTTCATCTTCCTGCCTTGACCGACGTAGCCGCAGCTTTGCTGCCGAGCTTTAGTTTGGCCGGTCCAATAAAAGTGAACATACATGTTGTTTAAAGATCTCGGTCTTTCGACCGAACTGCTGCGCGCGCTCGAAGAACAGGGTTACACGCAGCCCACCCCGGTGCAGGCGCAGGCCATCCCGGTCGCCCTGGAAGGGCGTGACATTCTTGCCGGTGCGCAGACCGGCACTGGAAAAACCGCCGGTTTTTCTCTGCCTTTGCTACACAAGCTCAGCAATGCGGGCACTATCAAAGGGTTTCGGCCCATCCGAGCACTGATCCTGACCCCAACCCGCGAGCTCGCCACCCAGGTGGAGCAGAGTATTCGCGATTACGGCAAATACACCCGAACCTATACCACGGCGCTCTTCGGTGGCGTCAAAGCGGGCCCGCAGATCAATCGTCTGCGCCGCGGGGTCGATATCGTCGTTGCCTGTCCGGGGCGCTTGCTCGATCTGGTGGATCAGCGTGAAGTGGATCTTTCACAGGTGGAAATGCTGGTGCTGGACGAAGCCGATCGCATGCTGGACATGGGCTTCATGCCCTCGATCCGCCGCATCGTCAAACTGTTGCCCGAGCACCGCCAGACACTTTTCTTCTCGGCGACCTACTCGGACGAGATTCGCAAGCTGGCCGACGGCTTGCTGAAATCGCCGGTTGCGATCGAAATCGCCCAGCGCAACACCACGGCCGAACGGGTCAACCAGCGCGTTCATCCAGTGGACAAGGACCGCAAGCGTGAATTGCTCTCCGAGCTGATCGGCGATGGCAACTGGCGTCAGGTGCTGGTATTTACCCGCACCAAGCGCGGCGCCGACCGTCTGTCCCGCCAACTGGTCAGCGATGGCCTGAGTGCTACGGCGATTCACGGCGATAAGGCACAGGGTGCCCGAAACAAGGCGCTGGCCGATTTCAAAAACGGCAAGGCGCGAGTGCTGGTCGCAACGGATGTGGCTGCGCGAGGACTGGACATCGATCAGCTTCCCTATGTGGTCAATTATGACCTGCCGATGGTGGCTGAAGACTACGTGCATCGAATCGGCCGGACTGGCCGTGCCGGGAATTCCGGCGAAGCGATTTCGCTGGTCAGCGATGATGAGAGCAATCTGCTGCACAACATCGAACGCCTGCTGAAGCGCGAAGTGAAGCGCGACATCGTGCCTGGCTACGAGCCCAATTTCCGTCTGCAAAAAACCGATCTTGCCCGCAAGGCAGGCGGTGCAAGCCCGTCAGCTCCCGCCAAGCGCGGACGTCGTTCTCCGGCGTCGAATGGCAGCAATGTCGACGCTCGATCCGCAAAGCCGCGATCAGCGCGTTCGTTTTCGGATAAGCCGCGCTCGGAACGTTCCCGCTCAGACCAGCCGCGATCTGCACGGCCGCAGGGTGATCGAGCCAAGCCGGCTGGAGCCAAGCCGGCGCGCCAGAGCCAGCGCGGAAACAACGCAGCGAATCGACGCCGAGGGTGATGAAGGAGTCTGCGCGCGGTAGAAATTTTCGCGCTGACTCCAGGCGCAGGCAATTTGTCTGCGCCTGATGCCCCCTGCGGCAACGCTGGTTACAATGCCCTCTCTCAGGCACATCACTAATTTTGGGAGAGGTTGTTGTGCACGGCCCTATTGGGGATTTCTTTTTACAGATCGTCATCCTGCTTGCCGGTGCCGCTGCGCTAAGCACGCTGTTTTATCGTTTCAACATTCCGGCCTTGCTTGCCTTTCTTCTGGTGGGTCTTGGTTTTGGTCCCACCGGACTGGGGGTGGTGCAGGATCCGGAAGAGCTGCACTCGGTCGCCGAACTGGGTCTGACCTTTCTGCTGTTCATGCTCGGCCTGGAGTTCTCGCTGGCCCGTCTGAAGGCCATGCGCGATACAGTGCTGAAGCTGGGCGGCAGTCAGGTGCTGGTGTGTACCGCCGCATTTTTCCTTGCTTTCTACTGGTGGGGATTGCCCTGGCAAACGGCGCTGGTCGTTGCCGGCGGCCTGTCGCTGTCATCTACCGCCATCGTCTCACGCGAACTTTCCCAGCTCGGTCAGTTGCACGAGCGCCACGGGCAAATCGCCATCGGCGTGCTGCTGTTTCAGGACATCGTCGCCGTTGCGCTGCTCATTGCAGTTCCGCTGTTCGCAGGTGGGCAGCAGTTTTCCTCGGTAGGCGAGGTGCTGATGCCGGTCGCGCAGAGCGCGATTCTGCTGGCGGTGTTTTTCTTCGCCGCCCGTTTCCTGCTGCCACGCATTCTCGCCGAGGTCGCTCGCTCGCGCTCCAACGAGTTGCTCGTTCTGACCGCGCTGGTGATCGTGCTGGTCGCGGGGCTGATTACCTCCTGGGTGGGCCTGAGCATGGAGTTGGGCGCCTTCCTGGCCGGCATGATGTTGGGAGACAGTCGATTCCGCCATCAGCTGGAAGCGGACATCCGCCCGTTCCGTGATTTGTTGCTGGGTCTGTTCTTCATCAGCATCGGCATGCTGATCGACCTCGGCATGTTGCAGGAATACTGGTTCCGCATTCTTTACAGCGGCCTCTTGCTGCTCGCCTTCAAGTGCCTGGTGATTGCCGCAGTGGCTCGGCTGCTGGGGGAAAATCTGCAGACAGCTCTCACCGCTGGTCTGGTTCTCGCCCAGGGGGGCGAATTCCTTTTTGCTCTCCTGGCACTGGCTGCCCGCGATGGTCTGGTGGAAGCGGATGTGGCTTCATTTCTCCTGTCGGTAACCATCGTGAGCATGTCGCTGACGCCGCTGCTGATCCGCCTGGGGCCACAGTGGATTGCCGGATTACTGCAACGCTTCTCCATTTCCGACCAGCCAGCCGTAGACGAAAGCATGCTGCTCGACAGCGAGGCGCGGGAAAATCATGTCGTTTTGCTGGGTTTCGGGCGCGTAGGCCAAACAATCGCCCGCTATCTGCGTCGGCTCAACATTCCCTATCTGGCACTCGAGGTGGACGCGGTGCGGGTCGCTGAAGCGCGCGCTGCCGGCGAGCCGGTTTTCTTCGGCGACTCCAGTCGTGCAGACATTCTGCAGGCGGCTGGGCTGGCGCAGGCGAGCCTGGCGGTGATCAGCTTCGACAACGACAAAGAAGCGAAACGCATCCTGGAGTCGGTGCGAGGGCTGGATCTGAACCTGCCCGTTCTGACCCGAACCCGGGACGACAGAAACCTGCAGGAGCTGCTTGACGCCGGCGGCACCGAAGTCGTGCCGGAAACGCTCGAGGCCAGTCTGACCCTTGTCTCGCATGTCCTGCTGATGCTGTCTGTGCCTGAGAAAACAATTCATCGCCTCATCAACGACACGCGCCGCGACCGCTACCGCATGCTGCGGGGTTTTTTTCCCGGCGGTCCCACGCTGGCGGACAATGAGGAAGCCGCGGACAACGCAGTGCTGCAGCACGCGGTGATCATCAGCCGCGAGGCCTGGGCCTGTGGCAAGACGGTGGATCAGTTATACTGGCCCGTCCAACACGATCCGCTGTTCGAGCTTCATCGCGCCGGCAAAACAATCGAGCGCGACGCGCTGGCGGATACGCCCTTGCAGGACAACGACGTCATACTCTTGAGGGGCAGTATCGATGAAGTGGACCGCTGTGAAAGCTACCTGATGACCGGAAAACAAAGCTCCGGCTGATCTTTTTTTCATTTGGAAACGTAGAAGTATGAGTGAAGCGCAAAGCGTTGCCGATAACAAAGTCATTAGTTTTCATTATCGAATGTACCGCGTGGATGAGGCTGGTAAGCGCGGCGAAATGCTGGAAAGCTCCGACGACTCCTCCCCGGTTTACTACCTGCATGGCCATCGCAACATCATCCCCGGCCTGGAAGCTGCGATGACCGGCAAGAAAGAGGGAGAGGAATTTGAAGTGACACTCGCGCCGGAACAGGCTTACGGCGAACGCAAGCCGAATTCGATCCAGCGCGTCCCGGTCAAGCACCTGCATCTTGCCAACAAGAAGCAACGCATTCCCGCCGGTTCGGTGGTAACGGTGCAAACCGAGCAGGGTCCTCGTCACGTGGTGGTGGTGAAGTCAGGCAAGTTTACGGTCGACGTTGATACCAACCATCCTCTCGCCGGCGCCACTTTGCAGTACGAAATCAAGATAGACAGCGTACGGGATGCCTCGGAAGAAGAGATCGCGCACCGCCACGTGCACGGCCCGGGCGGTCACCACCACTGATGCTCGTTCCGGTTTGGAAGTGCACGCGGCAAGGCTGGCGGTAAAGCAACACAGCTCGAAGCTCGCACTGGAGGGCCGAACATGAAAGATCCTGCAGCAGGAAAGCTCCTCGGGTGTGCCGAATGCGCGGGCCGTGATTCCCTGGGTTTTGAGCTCACCATGGCGTTTCAGCCCATTGTCGATCTGCGAAACCGTTGCATATTCGCTCAGGAAGCGCTGGTCAGAGGGCCAAACAACGAGCCTGCTGGTGAGGTGTTCGCGCGAGTGGATGACAGCAATATCTACCGCTTCGACCAGGCTTGCCGGACGCGCGCCATTCAGCAGGCCAGCGAGCTACACCTGGACAGTCTGCTCAGCATCAACTTCATGCCCAACGCGGTCTATCGACCGGAATTATGCATCCGCAACACTCTGGCGGCCGCGGAACAGTTTTCCTTTCCCATCGATCGGATCATCTTCGAGATCACTGAAGGGGAGAAGATCGAAGATCACCAGCACCTGCGTGGCATCGTTGATTATTACCGCAAGCTCGGTTTCAAAGTCGCGATGGACGATTTCGGGGCGGGTTATTCAGGCCTCAATCTTCTGGCTGACATTCCCGTGGATCTGTTGAAGCTCGACATGGCGCTGATCCGCCATGTGGATCAGGACCGGGTGCGGGAAGCGATTATCAAGGGCATTGTCCGGGTCTGCGAGGAGTTGGATATTCGGGTGATCGCCGAAGGTATCGAGAGCGACGAGGAATTGCGCTGCCTGCAACACCTTGGCATCGAGCTATTCCAGGGTTTCTACTTCGCCCGGCCGGCCTTCAATGCGCTGGCCGAGGTAAGTTATTCCTGAATGCCGGTTTTATTTTGTCTCTCCGCATACAGCGCGAAAGCCGCCTGCCACGAAGGGCACCATGTACTCGTAGGCGGATTCAAAGTCACTGGACTTGCATTTGCCCTTTGATAGCCGGTCGATACGCCCCGTCTGTGCCAGCGTCAGGGTGAGTGCGCCGGACAGGTAGTGGTAGCACCAGTAGATGCGTTCGTCGGTCGCGCCAGGCAGCACGCCTCTCAATGCATCGATGAACTCTTCCACCAGCCGGTCGTAAATCTTTGGCATCATTTCCTTGCTCCAGACCGGCGAGGCCATGATGTAGGCCAGCAAGGCGAGATAATTCCGCCAGCCGGGATCGCCCGTCTCCTGAGCCAGTTTGAGTGGCAGCAGGAAGGCTTCGATGATCTGCTCCAGAGTCTGCTGCTTGCCTTCGCTCGCGTAAAGCACCTCACGGCGCGACTGGTTCAGCATGTCGGCACGCCGCATGAATACGGCATTAAAGACATCCCGCTTTTTGCCAAAGTGATAGCTTGCCAGGGCGACATCCACTTCCGCGCCGTTGGCAATTTCCCGCATCGTGACGCCATCAAAGCCGTGCCTGGCGAAGAGCTCTTCGGCAACGTCCAAAATGCGCTCTCGTTTGCTGGTATTGTTCACCTTCTCCATTGTGGTACCGCGACTCGCTGGTTTCGGAAGGCGTAATTTACCACGCTTGCGAATTCAACGCATGTTGAATTACACTGAATTCAATCACTCGGCACCAGGGCGGGCACCGGTCCGCCCCTGCTACAGCAAGCAGTCAGAACAATAAACGATTAGCGGCCATCAAGCCGCGAGGAGTAGCCATGCTGGCAATGCCGGAAGTCTTCAAATACGGATTAATGCTCGCCTACGCAGCACTGGTGTTCTATTTGTCCTGGCTTGGCATGCGGCGTACCAGCGACATCCAAGGCTTTTCGATTGGCAACAAGGACATGAATCCTTATCTGATCGGCATGACACTGGCGGCGTCGATCGCCTCGACGTCCACCTTTGTGATCAATCCCGGTTTCGTATATGTGCACGGCGTTTCTGCTTACATTCACTACGGCATTGCCGCGCCACTCGGTGTGCTGACGGCTTTTTGCCTGTTGACCAAGGGCTTTCTGCGCCTGGGGGAGGAAAAGAAGGCGGCGACAATTCCAGAGTGGATTTATCACCGCTACCAGCATCGCGGCTTCAGTCTGTTCTTTGCGATCATCAATTTGTTGTCGGTCACCTTCGTGGTGCTGATTCTGGTCGGCTGCTCCATGCTGATGGCGAGCCTGTTTCCGATTTCCGACAAGACCGCGCTGGTGCTGATTCTTTTCTTTGTCTTCTCCTATGTGATGATGGGCGGCACGTACGCACACGCCTACACGAACACCTTGCAGGGCTTCATGATGCTGTTCGTGGTGCTGTTTCTTTTCATCTACGGATTCAAGCATTTCGACGGGGACATTGGCGGATCCCTCGGCGCCCTCGGTGCAAACTACGCGGCCGCCTACAACGCCGATAGTAATCTTTATTTCGACTTCTTTTCGGTGTTTCTGAGCGGGTTCATCATCACTTTCGCGCTGATGCTACAGCCCCACATTCTCACCAAAGTGCTTTACCTGCGTAGTCATCGGGACATTGGAAAATTCATCGGCACCACCGTCGCGGTGGGAACCGTCTTCAGCCTGATGCTGGTGATCGGTTTCTACGCCCGCCTTGCCGGTGTGGAAGTGTCCGCCCAGGATGCGGTCGTCAACGAATATCTGCTCCACGAGTTTGCCAATTCGGCCTGGGGCCAATACGCCTTGACGCTCATCTTCATCACCTTGCTGGCAGCGGGCATGAGCACCTTGGACGGCATCCTCGTCGCCCTGTCGGCGATGGTGGTGAAGGACATCGTCATTCCGATCACCGGCAACGCGGAGCGCGGTTTATTGTGGTCCCGGATCGTACTCGTCATCATCGGCATCGCCGGCGCCTTGATCGCCTGGAATCCGCCGCCGCTGATCGGCCTGTTTGCCCAGAAGGGGGTTTACGGCCTGGCCGCCGCTTCGCTGGTTCCCCTGCTCTTCGGCGTGCTTTATCGCGGTGCCATTCCCCTGTGGATCGTGTTCTCCGCGGCCTTGATCGGGCTGATCACTCACCTTTATCTGAACTTGGTGTACGGCATTGAAAATCCCGCCGTGTCCTCCAGCTACGCCATTGTTTTATCGGCATTTTTCGCCCTGGTCGGGATGTTCTTCACCCGGCTGTTCACCGGGCCCAGCAAGCCGCGCGCTCCGGCCACGGAGCCCGGCTAAGCGATCTTTTTTACCCCGGCTATTGACAATTCAACGTGCGTTGAATAGCCTCGCCGGTAGTTTCAACGCCTGTTGAATTGCCGAGAATTACGAGCAGCTCTCTTCAGCAAACAAAATAGATAAACGAGAAGGGTATCCGCATGAACAACAACATCATCCGAGGTCAACTCAGTGTCAGCCTCCTGTGCCTCGCCGCACTGGGCAGTCTTCCCAGTCTATCCATGGCCCAGGACGGCGCCGGCATTATCGAAGAAGTGGTGGTGACTGCACGAAAGCGTGCGGAAAACCTGCAGGACGTTCCCGTTGCGGTGAGTGCGTTCAATGCGGCCGAATTGCAGCGTCAGGGCGTCAATGACATCACCGAGCTCCAACAGCGTCTGCCGAACACTACTCTGCAGGTCAGCCGCGGCACCAACTCCACCCTGACCGCCTACATCCGCGGAATCGGCCAGCAGGATCCCTTGTGGGGCTTCGAGCCGGGCGTGGGCATTTACATCGATGATGTTTACATCGCCCGCCCGCAAGGTGCGGTGCTGGACATCCTCGATGTCGAAAACATCGAAGTGCTCCGCGGTCCACAGGGAACGTTGTACGGAAAAAATACCATCGGCGGCGCGCTTAAGTACCAGACTCGCCAGCTTGATAATGAAGCCAGCTTCCAGATTCGCGGTCGCGCCGGCAGCTACAATCAGCGTGATATCGTCATTTCCGGCTCCACTCCGCTGATTGAGAACACGCTTTACATCGGCGGCGGTATTGCTTCACTGCAGCGCGACGGTTTCGGCGAATTCCGCAACACTGGTGATGACAACTACAACAAGGAGGTACAGTCGGCTCACCTCAAACTCGAGTGGCAAGCGACAGACGACGTTCTGGTGCGCATCAGCGCAGACGAAACACAGGACGATTCCAACCCGCGCGGTGGCTACCGCCTCACACCGAGCCTTGTAACGGGGCAGCGCCCATACGGCAGCGTCTACGACAGCGATAGCA
The DNA here is from genome assembly GCA_026192395.1 of Proteobacteria bacterium 005FR1. GTDB lineage: Bacteria > Pseudomonadota > Gammaproteobacteria > Pseudomonadales > Cellvibrionaceae > WACF01. Next base: position 2,585,623 of record WACF01000001.1, on the reverse strand, counting down.
GCCTCCCGGTGGAGAACGAGGTAAACACAGAAGGTGCGTCCCTGCACGTCGTCTGGGATATCAATGACCAGCTGGAATTCAAGTCGATCACGTCGAGCCGCGAAGGCTACACGTATACCAACATCGACTTCGACGCGACGGCAGTGAATACTTTCGATGTTCCCGCCATTTACGACGATGAGCAGTTTACTCAGGAGTTTCAGCTCAACTACGTGGCGGGCGAGATGAGTGTCGTGGGCGGACTCTATTACTTCTCCGGGGAAGCTTGTGGCGTTTTCGATGTAATTCTCGGTCTTGCAGGCATAACCGCAGAAAACGGTGGTTGTGTCGACACCGACAGCTACTCCGCCTACGCTCAGGCTACCTATGATTTCAGCCCCGCTTTCTCCATGAGCCTCGGCGGTCGCTACACCACCGACGAGAAAGTGGCTGATGTGTACAGATACGTTTATCTCGGAGCGGTATACCCCGAGCAGAACGTCACGCCGCTTCTCGTTCAGTCCGACTTTACTGATAAAGAAGACTGGGCCGAGTTCTCCCCGCATATCGGAGCTCAGTACCGCTTCAGTGACGACGTGATGGCTTATGGGTCCTTCACCAGCGGCTTCAAATCCGGCGGCTTCGACATGCGCGCCAACCAGAGCGTTAATCCACTGGCCGACGAGCCTTTCGATCCTGAGATCGTGGACAGCTTCGAAGTAGGTCTTAAGTCAAGTCTGCTGGATTCCCGCCTTCGCCTGAATGCTGCGTTGTTCTACAACGACTACCAGGACATGCAGGTAACCGTGCAGCGCGCCGTGGGCACGACTGACTACGCGAGTCAGGTCGTCAACGCCGGTGAAGCAAAAATGAAAGGCTTCGAACTGGAGGCCGCCGCGGCCCTGACTGACAACCTTTCGCTGAGTGCAGTTGTTGGCTACATCGACGCGGAATTTGTCGAAGTGAGCAACTTCGACCCCGTTGTGGGCAGGGTAGTGGACGTCTCCGATGCCTGGGTAATTTCGAATACACCGGAATGGAGCGGCAATCTGGCTCTCAACTACAGAGCCGACATCGGCGCCTGGCAGAGCGACTGGAAACTGGGTGCTTCCTACCGCGACAGCGTCCACATCTTCGAGTTGCCCTCGGCACTTGATGAAGGGAGCTACACGCTCATGAATGCCGACATCGTCTTTACCTCTCCTGACAGCCACTGGATGATCGGATTGCACGGCAAAAACCTGACCGACGAAGAGTACCGGATTGCCGGCTACAACTTCGCGGCCACCTTCGATAGCAGTGGCAACCTGGTTGCACCTGGCCTCGGTGGCGAAGACACGGTGACGGGCTTCTACGGCGATCCGAGAACCGTGATGCTGTCGGTCGGTTACCAGTTCTAAACACTTTCGATTCACTCTCACTTGTTGTCTCTCGGGGCAGTTCGTCTGCCCCTTTTTTTGCTCCGCTATCCACGTGCCCACACAAATTTCGGGCAAGAGATTTAGAGAAGTAATCTATGTCTGACTACAACGAACTTTGGTACCAGAGCGAAGACGGCTTGCGACTGTTCGCGAGAGACTACCCGTGTACGGACGCAGTGGCTGGCAATCCAGTCATCATCTGTCTGCCGGGACTGACCCGCAATTCCGCGGACTTCCATGCATTGGCTCTTCACCTGCAACGGCATTACCGTGTGCTCGCACTGGATCTGCGCGGACGAGGACGTTCAGAATGGGATGCAAATCCGGAAAACTACAATCCAGGCGTTTACGTGAGGGACCTGCTGCACTTGCAAAAAACGCTCGATCTGCAGAATGTGACATTGGTAGGTACCTCTTTGGGCGGACTGATGTCGATGCTGACCGCTTCGATGCAACCGAGCTGGCTGCGTGGGATCGTGATCAATGACATGGGTCCTGACTTGAACCAGGGCGGGATGGACCGGATCAAGAGCTACGTGGGGAAATCCGAGCCGGTGGCAGACTGGGAGGAGGCGGTCGCGCAAAACAAATCGGTGAATGGCTCTGCACTGCCCAACCTAAGTGAAGCCCAATGGCAGCAATTTACGCGCGGACTCTATCGTGAGGACGACGACGGAAAGCCCGTTCTGAACTACGATCCGGCCATCGCCATTCCATTCGAGACTGCGCCTGCGACCTTCGATCCTGCGCCACTGTGGGCGGCTTTCGATGCGATTCCGGAAATGCCGATGCTGCTGATCCGTGGCGCACTATCGGACCTTTTGCCCGCAGAATGTGCCGATGAAATGAAACGGCGCAGACCTTCCCTGGCATACGCGGAGATTCCCAACCGAGGTCATGCGCCGCTGCTGGACGAGCCTGAATCGATCGCCGCGATTGATGCAATGCTCGAAGCCGCGAGCGTTTCGCAAACTCAAACTGCTTAAGCGGGTTGCGGCTGCCGCGCAGCCGCAACCATGCTGCTAGCCCTGTTCCATCAAACCGGGAACGGGGAAGCGCCGACAGAAACATCGAACCTCAGCCTGAATTTCTTCGAGCTTCTGCGAGCTCTCGTGCCAGCGAAGCGCTTTCACAATCCACCCCGCAACCGCATCCATGTCACTGCCCAACATACCGCGTGTCGTCGCCGCGGGACTGCCAATGCGAATGCCACTGGCGGTCATTGGCGGCAATGGATCATCGGGAATTACCTGTTTGTTGGTGGTGATCCCTACCCGGTCCAGCACTTGTTCGGCTTGCTTGCCTGTGAGCCCGAAGCTGGCAACCGTATCGACGACCAGCGAGTGATTTTCGGTCCCGCCGGTAACCAGTTTTGCTCCAGCGTCTTTCAACCGCACTGCAAGTCGTTGTGCATTGTCCAGCACCCGCCGAGAGTAATCTTGAAACTGCGGCCGCTGCGCAAGCAACAAGGTCGTCGCGGTGGCGGCCACCTGATTCATGTGTGGACCACCCTGCAGGCCCGGAAATACGGACTTGTCCACTTGCTTTGCAAGTTCCTTTTTGCAAACGATCAGTCCGCCGCGAGGGCCGCGCAAAGACTTGTGCGTCGTGGTGGTGATCAGGTCAAAGCCCGCATCCAGCGGATTGTTCATCACGTTTCCAGCTACCAGGCCGCCGATGTGGGAAATGTCGGCCATGGTCAGCGCGCCCACTTCATTGGCAATCGCCTTGAATCGACCATAGTCCAGATCTCTTGGGTCGGACGAGTAGCCGCATAGCACGAGTTTCGGTTCGTATTCGCGCGCCAGCTGTCGCAGTTCGTCATAGTCGATTTCGCCGCGTTCTCCATGAGTTTTGTAGCGAATAAAACGAAACAGCTTCCCCATGTGCGACACCGGCGCGCCGTGAGTGAGGTGACCGCCATGAGAGAGGTCCATCGCCAGAATCGTATCGCCCGGTTCCAGCAGCGCGAAGTAGGCTGCCTGATTCATCGCGGAGCCGGACAGGGCTTGCACATTGGCGTGCTCGCCGCGAAACAGCGCGCAGGCACGTTCGCGGGCGATGTTCTCAACGGTATCGGTAAAATCCTGTCCGCCGTAATAGCGATTGCCGGGGTAGCCTTCGGAATATTTGTTGGTGAATACCGATCCCAATAGAGCAAGGACTTCGGGATAGGTGTAGTTTTCTGCGGGGATAAGCTCGATTCCATCACGTTGGCGCGCTTCCTCCCCCCGAAGGGCGGAGTAAATAGCGGGGTCGGTGGACTGCAGCTGGTGGAGATAGTCGGTGGGCATGCTCATGGGCGTTCTCCTTGACGAAGGGGAAGAAGGCCCAGGCGGTCGGCAGGACAGTGTGGCGCTTGATTGTTCCTCAAGCGCGACTCTGGCTGTGCTTCCATGTGGTTGATTCCACGCGGCTGCTGCTCTTTTCATTGCCCAAGCAACAGCTGTTCGCCAATCACACAGCGCCCGAAGCATACCGCTGGCATACTTGCCATTACAAGTCTTTACCTGACCGACGGTCCGCTCAGGGGGGTTCAGGTTAGAATCGACGTCGGATCACTTTGTCCAATAGCTCTCATATCGGCTCTCATCGAGTACTCTAATCTAAGAACAACCAGGGAGATCACCTATGAAGTTGCAGACCGTGAGAATCTGGCAGGCAAGCATGCTGGCCATGCTGCTTGCCCTAACGTCCGCCGCCTGGGCGCGGGAGACAACTGCCAAGCCCAGTCCCTCGGTGGAAGAATTCGCCACCATGCGAGATGGCGTCAAATTGGCGGCGGATGTCTACAAGCCGCAGGGCGAAGGCCCCTGGCCCGTCGTGCTGATGCGCACACCCTACGGCAAAGGAAACATGGCGCGCGGCGGCAGTCACATGCGCTATACAGACGCCGGCTACGTGTACGTGGTTCAGGACGTACGCGGCAAGGGCAACTCTGAAGGCGAGTACATTCCTTTCCACCACGACCGCGAGGATGGCTACGATACCGTCGAGTGGGCGGCAAAGCAGCCTTGGAGCAACGGCAAAATCGGCATGACCGGCGCCTCCGCGATGGGCATCGCTACCAACCTTGCTGCCACCGCAAACCCGCCGTCGCTGGAAGCAGCCTATGTGATCGTCGCTCCGCATATGCGCTTCGATGAAGCCTCGTTTGTCGGCGGCGTCTTCAAACAGGCGGACGTGGGCAACTGGATGGAGCGGCAGGGCGCTGGGGATCAGGTGCCAGACACCAAGCGTCGCGTGCTATGGGATGAAGAGTGGAAAGCCCGGGACACCGCCCCGAATCTTCACAACATCACCATTCCGATGTTCAACGTGGGCGGCTGGTACGATATCTTTGCTTACGGTCTGCGCAACTATATGTACCTGCAGAACTTCGGCGCACCCGGCGCCAAAGGCCGACAGAAACTCTCCATGGGGCCTTTCGGCCACGGCAATCTGTCCGGTGATCTGGCCTACCCCGGTGCCGACAGCCTCGGCGACACCCGCAGCGACGATGACGAAATTCGCTGGTTCAACTATTGGCTGAAGGGTGAAGATAACGGCATCATGGATGAGCCGCCGGTGAGCTATTACATGATGGCCAGTGCCCGCAAGGAAAAGGCCAGCGACCTCAATGGTTGGCAAACCTCCGAAACCTGGCCGCCGCCCCACAAGCCAACTCGCTTCTACCTGCAGCCGGGCAAGAAGCTGGCGAACGATTTGCCACCGAAGAACGCCAAGTCTATTTCTTACAAGTTCGACCCGAAGAATCCGGTGCCGACCGTTGGTGGAGCCAATCTGACGTTTGAACGCGGCCCCATGGATCAGCGTGCCATCGGCGAACGCGCCGATTACCTGCGGTTCGAAACCGCGACGCTGAAAGAGCCGGTAAGCATCGCGGGAAACGTTACTGTCGAACTCTGGGCCGCCACTGACGGACCCGACACCGACTTCATCGCCAAGCTCATCGACGTGTACCCCGACGGCTACGAAGCCATTGTCCTCGACGCTCCTATTCGTGCCCGATACCGCGAAGGCCGCCGCGCCGAAGACGTGAAGATGATGGTGCCGGGCGAACCCGTGCAACTGGAAATCGACCTCTGGCACACCGCCATCACCTTCGAACCGGGCCATAAAATCGCGCTGCATATTACTTCGAGCAGCGATCCCCGCTTCGAAGTCAATGACAACAGCGGCACACCGCCCGGCGAAGCGGCCAAGCCGCGAGTGGCCACCAATACCATACTGCTCGATGCCGGCCATCCTTCCGCACTGGTCCTTCCTATTCTGGTGGACTAAACGACAATGCCGGGTTGGTGATTCCAGCCTGGCATTTGTCTCCCCGGACCATTCTCGTTCCGAACCGCTTCCCTCCGGGGCCTGGCTCGCACCAGCCAAACGTCCGATTCCACCGTGCAGCTGTGCTGTATTTCCTGAACGAGGTGTACGCTAACGTACCGATCACCAGTCAAGGCAGCCCGACTATGTTTGCTTGTACGCATATTTACGGGAGGTTTGGCTTAGTGTCACGCCCAGACACATGACGCGGAGGCACTTCGTCGGCTCAATCTGGCAGTGCTTGAGAGAAATAGGTCAGCATGCAATGATCACGCGTTCCACACTTAAACAAAGGGAGGTTGGTTATGGTTGTATTGGTTTTCGGAGCGATTTTGATTGCGGTTGGTGCTATATCCATCAGCTTTCCGGAGCTCTGTGCATCACTTAAGAACAATGATGCCGAGAAATGGAAGCAACTGGGCTCTCCTCTCGGCTATGCGTTCACCGACTTGGGAAGCACGCTCGGGGTATTCAGCTGGGTGCTTGGACGGGAATTCGAGTCGTCATCTTCGGCTGAAACGGTGGCCGCGGGCACCAAGGCTTACACGAAGGCGCGGTTTGCCAAGTATTGTCTGCTCGTTGGTGTCACGTTCGTATTCATTGGCTTTGGCTTGTCGATTGCGGGAATGTGATCTGAAGGGGGCAGAGAACCCATGGTCGGCCAGGGAATTTGCCGCGCGCCTGAATGGTTGCCCGGAGGATAGAAAATGAAACATCCCTTTGCAGATCTCATCGGTCTGAGCGTAGAGAAAAAAGAGGCCGGAAGGAGCGAGTGTGCAATCACTGTGACGGAAAGTCTCTTAAACCCGCACAACGTAGTTCACGGCGGCGTCCTGTATTCGCTGGCGGACACCGGCATGGGGGCTGCGCTGTATCCACTGCTTACCCGAGGGGAGCTGTGTGCAACCATCGAAATCAAGATCAACTATTTCGCGCCGGTCTTCGAGGGGAAGCTCAGCTGCGTAACTGAGGTTGTCAACAAGGGGAAGTCGGTCGCCAATCTTGAGTCAGAGATTCGCTGCGGAGACAGACTTGTGGCAAAGGCCAACGGTAACTATTCCATTTTTACGCCGAGCAAAAGAGCCTGATAGTCGAGATGAACTTTGCTAATCTCGTGCGCGTCTCAATGACGCTGGCAATGTGTAGCAGGGAGGAAGTGTCATGCACATAGCGAGAAACGATGTGCCGGTCAGAATCGATGTGCCCGGCGCGATAGCCCGGCAGCAAACTGAGTTCGGCGACGTCAGTGGCTACGGCAAAATGGGTGCTGAGTTCTTCAGCTTTGGCGCGGGAACGGATATCACAGAACTGCTGCATGGCCTGGAAGGGGACAGCTGCATGAGCCCGCATTGGGGCTATGTGGTGCAGGGTGAGATTACGGCGCTTTACTCCGACGGCAGTGAGGAAACCTCACGGACGGGTGATCTGTTCTACTGGCCGCCGGGCCACAGTGTCAGGGCGGAACAGGATACCGACATCGTGATGTTCAGTCCTCAGGACGAGCATGGTTCGGTGATCGATCACATCCGACGCAAGGTCAGTGGCTGACCCTTTAGGGGGTGACGAACCTGACGGCGGAAGTATCGGGGTCGCGGGACTTGCCGGCCTTTTCCAGGCGTTGCAGGTAGTCCCGCCAGTATTGCTCCTGCTTGCTGCCCAGGTCGTACAAATAATCCCAGCTGTAGATGCCACTATCGTGGCCATCGTCGAAGATGATACGGATCGCGTAGTTACCGGCGGACTCCAGCCCACTGATGCCCACGTATTGCTTGCCCGTTTGTAGCGTTTCCTGTCCGGGGCCGTGGCCTTTCACTTCCGCGGAAGGGGAGTAGACCCGCAGAAACTCGGCGGGCAGTCGGAAGGTTCCGTCGCTGTAGATCAGCTCCAGAACCTTCGACTTCTTGTGCAGTTGTACCTTGCTGGGCGTCTTCATGCTTTCCTGTAACCGCTAAAGAGTCGCTAGAGGCCGTTAAAGGATGAAGCGGCTCAGGTCTTCGTCCTTCGCCAGTTCCTGCAGATGATCATCCACGTACTTGGCGTCGATGGTAATCGCCCGGTCTTCCTCCCCGCAGCTGAATGAAACGTCTTCCAGCAGCTTTTCCAATACCGTATGCAGGCGGCGTGCACCGATGTTTTCGGTGCTTTCGTTTACCTGGAAAGCGGTTTCCGCGATGCGACGAATGCCGTCGGCGGTGAATGTCAATTCCACACCTTCGGTGTTCAACAGGGCCTGATGCTGTTCGGTAAGCGAGGCATCCGGCTCGGTGAGAATGCACTCGAAGTCATCCGGCGTCAGCGCTTCCAGTTCGACGCGAATCGGCAAGCGGCCTTGCAGCTCAGGTATCAGGTCCGACGGCTTGCTGAAGTGGAAGGCGCCGGAGGCGATGAAAAGGATGTGGTCGGTGCGAATCATGCCGTGCTTGGTGCTCACGGTGGAGCCTTCGATCAGCGGCAGCAGATCGCGCTGCACACCTTCCCGTGAGACATCCGCACCGCCGCTGGTATCTCCGCGTTTGGCGACCTTATCAATTTCGTCGATAAAGACGATGCCGTTCTGCTCCGCCGCTTCGATCGCGCGGGCCTTCGTTTCCTCTTCATTGATCAGCTTGCGCGCTTCCTCTTCGGTGAGCTTTTTCAGTGCCTGCTTCACCGTGGTCTTGATCTTCTTGGTGCGCCCGGAGGACATGGAGGAAAACATGTTCTGCAGCTGGCTGGTCATGTCTTCCATGCCGGGTGGTGCCATGATCTCCACACCGACCGGCGAGGCGGATACGTCCACTTCGACTTCCTTATCGTCCAGCTCGCCTTCACGCAGCTTCTTGCGAAATACCTGGCGAGTGCCGGACTCCGAGGACTCGGCCTCGCCGTAGCGGGCGGCCGGCAGCAGGATGTCGAGAATACGTTCTTCGGCGGCGATCTCGGCGCGGTAGCGTACCCGGTCCATCGCGTCTTCGCGTTCCTTCTTGATGGACATTTCCACCAGATCGCGGATGATCGACTCCACATCCCGACCCACATAGCCCACCTCAGTGAACTTGGTGGCTTCGACCTTGATGAAGGGGGCATTGGCGAGCTTGGCCAGCCGGCGGGCAATTTCGGTTTTCCCGACACCAGTCGGCCCAATCATCAGAATGTTCTTGGGCGTAATTTCATTGCGCAGGCCTTCTTCAAGCTGCATTCGCCGCCAGCGGTTGCGCAGAGCAATGGCCACGGCTCGCTTCGCGTTCTTCTGGCCGACAATGTGTTTGTCCAGCTCGTGGACGATTTCGCGGGGTGTAATCTCGGACATGGATGCTGCATTCCCCTTGATTGTGAGACCTTGGTTGAGAGGCCTGAATTGTGAGGCCTCAATTGTGGGGCCTTGGTTGTGAGGCCTTGTCAGTGAGGCGGGAAAAAAAATATCTATGCAAAACGGCCGCCCGATGGCGGCGGCGATCAGTAGCTCAGCTCTTCGATGGTGAAGTTGTGATTGGTGTACACACAGATATCGCCGGCGATGCCGAGTCCTTTCTCTACGATTTCGCGGGCCTCGAGGTCAGTGTTTTCCAGCAGAGCGCGGGCCGCCGACTGGGCGAAGGGACCGCCTGAACCGATGGCGATCAGGTCGTCTTCCGGCTGAATCACGTCGCCGTTGCCGGTCACGACCAGAGAGGCGTCTTTGTCCGCCACAGCCAGCAAGGCCTCCAGGCGGCGCAAGGCGCGATCGGTGCGCCAGTCCTTCGCCAGCTCCACTGCTGCTCGAGTGAGATTGCCGCTGTGCGCTTCCAGCTTGGCTTCGAAGCGCTCGAACAGGGTGAATGCGTCGGCGGTGCCGCCGGCGAAGCCCGCCAACACCTGATTGCGATACAGGCGGCGCACCTTGCGGGCGTTGCCTTTCATGACCGTGTTGCCCAGCGACACCTGACCGTCGCCGCCAATGACTACGTGGTTGTTGCGTCGCACGGAGAGAATCGTTGTGCCTCGATACTGTTCCACGAGATGTCCTTAGTATTGTGATGGATTTGCGTGGCAGGCTTGCCTGCGCGAGATGAAGCTGTATGCAAGATCGGGTAGCAAAAACGAGCCCAAGCGGGCTGGCTGCAGATCTTTTCTAGATGGGGGCGCGGCTTCCAATTTCAAGCACCGCAGGACGTGGCGAGGGGGTATCAGCCTTCGGTGTCTCTTTTCAGCAGCAGGCTATTCATCTGATTATCGGCGAGCGTACTGCGTGCCTTGGACATGGCCACCTGATTGTGGAAGGGCCCTACGAGCACGCGGTGCCAGGTCTCGGCATTGCGCACTTTGACCGTTTCCACCTTCGCGTCCAGATTCAGCAGGATCAGCTGCGCGCGCAGGCGATCCGCGTCGCCGGCGCTCTTGAAGGAGCCCACCTGGAGGATGTACTCCAATTTTTCGGCCTGGCGTTTAGCGCGGGTGACCTCTTCCGGAATGGGTTCCGGATTGACCACGACTTCACTTTCCTTCAGCAGCTGATAGAAATCGAAGCGGGGCTGAGGCGTTTCTTCTTTTTTCGGGGTAGTTGCCTTGTCTTCCACCGGGTCGGTGGCGTCAGTGATGGTTTCCAGGCGGTCACCGAGGGTGCTGGGCTGAGGTGGCACTCCCGCCAGATACACCAGAAACATTACGAAAGCGCCCAGCACTGAGCCCGTAAACAGCCAGACCCAGGCGGGTACCTGCGATTTGGGGCTGCTTGCCTGAGGGCGCGAGCGTTTTTTGGCGAAATCGCGGGTCATGGCGAGAAAGTCATCACGAGAAAAACATCGGAAGAGTAGGGGCGAAATTGTACTTCAGTTTCGCGTCTGCGTCAGACGCTGGATGTGATCAGGACATGTCCTGCGGGTCGACATCCACCGACCATCGCGTGCGCCGCCCGAGCGCGTGATTCTCCATTTGCGCACAGATCGCCTGCACTACTTTCTGCAGATGCTGGCGGTTGCTGCTGTTGATGTGCAGCTGAAAACAGTAGCGGTCTTTTTTCCGTTCCATCAGGGCGGGCAGTGGTCCCAGGTAATGGAGGTGCCGCGTTGCCGGAAACTGCTGTTGCGCGAACTGCCTGGCATGCTGCAGAAAATCGCTCGCATTTTCCGGTCGCTTCGATTCCGCCCGGATCAGGGCCATGAAGCGGTAGGGCGGCAGACCGGTGACCTGCCGTTCGTGCAACAGGCGCCTGGCATAGCGGTGGTAGCCCTCCTTGATCAGGCTCTGGATGTTGGGGTGCTCGCAGTGGTGACTCTGGATTATCACCCGGCCGGGTTTGCTGGCGCGTCCGGCACGGCCTGCCACCTGGATCAGCAACTGGCCCATGCGCTCGGGACCGCGGAAGTCACCGCTGAACAGCGCGCCGTCGATGTCGATCATCGCCACCAGAGTCACGTCCGGGAAGTGGTGACCCTTGGCCAGCATCTGGGTGCCCACCAGAATGCAGGGCTCGCCTTCGTGGACCTGGGCCAGCATTCCCTGCATTGCCTGCTTGCGGCGGGTGGTGTCCCGGTCGACACGGATCACCGGCACAGCCGGGAATCGGGTCTGTAGCGTGGCCTCGCTGCGCTCGGTGCCCTGTCCCAAGAATTCCAGATCGCGGCTGAAGCAGTCGGGGCAGCTGTGCGGGACCGGACGCTGGTAGTCGCAGTGGTGGCAATGCAGGTGGGGCGGATGCTGGTGCACGGTCATCTTTGCCGAGCAGTTCCGGCAATCGGCGATCCAACCGCAGTCGTGGCAAATGAGCACCGGCGCGAAGCCGCGACGATTGATGAACACCAGGGCCTGATTGCCCTTCGCCAGCTCGGTCTCGATATGCTGCAGAAGCATGGGCGAAAAGCCTTCGTCCAGCTGCTGGCCGCGCAAATCGATCAGCTCCACTTCAGGCGGCCGTGCCGCCCCGGCGCGCTGGGTGAGGCGCAGGTGCAGGTAGCGGTTGTGGGTGGCGTTGTAGAGTGACTCCAGCGAGGGCGTGGCGCTGCCCAGGAGCAGCGGAATGCCTGCGCGCTGGGCTCGCACCACCGACAGATCGCGGGCCGAGTAACGAAAGCCGTCCTGTTGTTTGAAGGACAGATCGTGCTCCTCATCGATGATGATGATGCCGAGATTGGGAATGGGCGTGAATACCGCCGAGCGGGTGCCGATCAGAATACGCGCATAACCGTAGCGGGCTTCCAGCCAGGCCTGCAATCGCTCCCGGTCATTCAAGCCCGAGTGCAGGGCGGCGATTCGGACCTTGAAGCGCTTTTCGAAACGGCCCACCAGCTGCGGCGTCAGGCCGATTTCCGGCACCAGCACCAGGGCGGATTTGCCCTGCTCCAGAACCCGGGCGATCGCCTGCAGATACACCTCGGTCTTGCCACTGCCGGTGGCGCCTTCCAGGAGATAGGTGTTGAACCCCTGGTAGCGGATCTGCTCCAGCGCTGTGCTCTGCTCGTCGTTGAGGGTCAATGGCGGCTCACCGTGGAGCTCGCCTTCACTGGCCTGCGGAAGAATCGTGCTCTCCCGTGACCGGATCAGTCCTTTGTTCTCCAGTTGTCGCACGGCGTCGGGCGCGACCTCCAGCTGGCGGATGTCTTCCCGGCTCAGAATCGATCGCTGCTGCAGGGCGTTCAGCAGTGCTGCCTGCTTCGGTGCACGCCTGAGCGCCCCATCGGGGAGGCCCTTGCCCTCGGTAGTCAGCTCCCAGACCGTTTCGGTGGGAAAGCTGGCCGCCTCGCCTTGCCGGAGCAGATTGGGAAGTGCAGTGGCCAAGGCCTCACCGACCGGATGCTGATAGTAACCAGCAGCCCACTGGCAGAGCGACAGTAGGGGGCCGGGCAGGCAGGGCGCACGGTCGAGAATCTGCTCGGCCGGTTTGAGTTGGTGGGGAGCTAACTGGCTGGTTTTGCTCAGGCCCAGCAAAACCCCCACCAGTTTCTGTTGTCCGAAGGGCACCAAAACCCGCACGCCAGCCACCAGCTGATCGAGCTCGGCAGGGGAGAGTCCCGCCGGGGGCAGGTAGTCAAAGGTTCGACGCAAGGGAGTCGGGACGGCGACGTTTAGGATAGCTTGATCTGACATCTTCACTGTCGGGCCGGGGATTCGAAACGCGTCGTCCACGGCCCAGTCAACTTCTGGTAGTGCGCCATCGGCGCAGTGCGTTCAAGAAACGAAAGTGGCGTACAGAAAACGAACTTGCCTTGTGCTGGGTTTCTGGTAGTATGCGCCGTCTTAATTTTCCCGAGTCACCAATTAAGCCACAGTTTGTCAAGCATAGCTGATCACGACGCTCTCGGGCGGTATCGGCATGCCGGCCCGGGCGACGGCACCGCGGCACGAACAGTATTGATGAGGCAGCTCCGATGCAAGCAGAAATTCATCCCAAGTACGACGACATGACCGTAACCTGCAGTTGCGGCAATGTAGTGAAAACTCGCTCAACTCTCGCCAAGGACATCCACGTGGACGTCTGCGCGTCTTGCCACCCGTTCTACACCGGCAAGCAGAAAGTAATGGATACCGGTGGTCGAATCGACCGCTTCAAGAAGCGCTTCGGTGCACGCGGCGCCGCCAAGAAGTAAGCCCAGCTATCCATTCTGTTTCACATTCGAAAACGCCTGGGGTAGCAATCTCAGGCGTTTTTTCGTTTAATTGTTAGCCTCTTTGAGGCACGTGAAAGGTATGCTCTTCTCGCGCATACTCGCGACCGGAATCATCCTATCCCTTGTTCCGGTCCTGGCCTGGGGCCAGCAATGCCCCGAGCCGACCGTCCATGAACGAGTTCGACTATCCGCAGTTCACGACGGGGATACGCTGCGTCTCACCGACGGGCGTAGGGTGCGCCTACTCGCAATCAACGCACCTGAACTTGCAACCGATGGCAAAGCAGAACAGCCCCTGGCTCGCGCATCGCGAGAAGCGGCTGAGGCGTTTTTCGCCGACACGGAGTTAGTGCATTTGTCTTTCGAGTCTCGCCGGACTGATCGTTACGGCAGAATCCTGGCCCATGTCACCCATCCATCGGGCCGCAATCTTGAAAGCTATCTGGTTCGTCAGGGCCTTGCCTTGCCGCTGGCCGTTCCTCCCGACATGGCTTATGCCCGCTGCCTGCAGGAACTGGCAGAGGAGGCGCGGCGTGAGCGCCGCGGGCTCTGGAGGACCGATTACTGGCAGCCACTGCCGGCGACCCGCCTGGAGGGGGTTCAAGCCCAGTTTCGGGTTCTCTGCGGTGAGATCAGCAAGGTGGACCTGCAGAAAGATGTTTGGCTGGAGTTGGAAGGCGATCTGGTGATCCGAATCGATCGGGACGATTTGCCTCATTTTAGGGGCAGTCGATTCGATCCCGGCCGAGCCGAAACCTGGCCGGGCCGCGGCATCCGCGTCAGCGGGTGGCTTCAGGACCGCAGTGGCGACAAGCAGCTGATGGCGCAGGGCTTTAAACCTTTCGTGGTGCAGGCCCGCACTCCCTACGCGCTGGACTGGCTCGAAGACTCGCAGTCCTGCCGCTAACTTGCGAGGGCAACGCCAGGCAAGCGCAATTCAATAGGCCGCGTTTCGCGGGCATTTCAGCTAGTGAATTCAAGAAAAGTGATATTTCCGGAATGAATGACGATTTCAAAAAAGCCGCACTGGATTACCATCAATATCCCGTTCCCGGCAAATTGAGTGTGGAACTGACCAAGCCCGCCGAGACCCAGCGGGATCTGGCGCTGGCCTACAGCCCGGGCGTGGCCGAGCCGGTGCGCGCGATTGCGAAGAACCCGGAGGATGCCTACCGCTACACCGGCAAGGGCAATTTGGTGGCGGTGATCACCGATGGCAGTGCAATCCTTGGCCTTGGCAATCTGGGGCCACTGGCAAGCAAACCGGTGATGGAGGGCAAGAGCCTGCTGTTCAAGCGCTTCGCCAACATCAATTCCATTGATATTGAAGTGGATGCGGAAAACTCGCAGGCTTTCATCGAAACCGTACAGCGAATCGCAGAAAGCTTCGGCGGCATCAACCTGGAAGATATCAAGGCGCCCGAGTGCTTCGAGATCGAACTGGAGCTGAAACGCCGCTGTGATATCCCGGTGTTCCATGACGATCAGCACGGCACGGCGATCGTGACAGTTGCCGGACTGCTGAACGCACTGGAGATTCAGGGTAAGTCTCTGCGCCAGGCGAAGATCGTCTGCCTCGGTGCCGGTGCGGCGGCGATTGCCTGTTGTAAATTGCTGGTGGAGGCAGGCGCGAGGATGGAAAACATCACCATGCTGGACAGCAAGGGCGTGATCCACTCCGAGCGCACCGACATCAACGGCTACAAGCGCGAATTCGCGATGGTGACCGAAGAGCGCGATCTCGATGATGCGATCGTGGATGCGGACGTTTTTCTCGGGGTTTCCGGTCCCAATCTGCTCTCAGCCGAGCAGCTCAAGTTGATGGCGCCGCGGCCGATCGTCTTCGCCTGCTCTAACCCCGATCCGGAGATTGATCCGGATCTTGCCCGTAAGACTCGCGACGACGTCCTGATCGCCACCGGCCGATCCGATCATCCAAACCAAGTGAACAATGTGCTGTGTTTCCCCTTCCTGTTCCGCGGCGCATTGGACGTGCACGCCCGGGACATCAATCGGGAAATGAAGCTAGCGGCGGTGGAAGCGATTCGCGGGCTAGCCAAGCAGCCTGTTTCGGAGAAGGTGCGCAAGGCATACGGCGGTATCGAGATGTCCTTCGGCCCGGAATACATTCTCCCCAAGCCCATCGACCCGAGATTACTGGCCAACGTTTCCGCAGCGGTTGCGGCGGCGGCAGTTGAATCCGGGGCCGCGCGCTGGCCCTATCCGGAGCACTACCCGCTTACGGCTGAATAGCGATAAAAGAGACGGAAAACAAAAAAGCCGCCGCGAGTGATCGCGGCGGCTTTTTTGTGACCGAATCGGTCAATTCGGAACAGGTCAAATCAGAACAAATCGTCCGGGTCCGTTTGACCTTCATTGCCCGAGGGGATGAAGGTTCGGCTGCGGTCACCACGCTCCGGCACATTTTCCACTTTGAAATACTCAAACATGGCTTCCGGGTCGTCCGCGTCGGTGCGCAGCCCAGTGCGGCTGTTGATGCGCACACTGACGATGCCGGGCGGCTGTTCGCGGTGCTGCTCTTCCACGCCCTGCAGCGCGGTTTGCATGAACTCGATCCACATTGGCAGAGTGGCGTTGCTGCCTGCTTCGCTGCGGCCCAGTGGGGTATTGTCGTCGAAGCCCATCCAGGTGGTGGCGACGATGCTCTGGTTGTAGCCGCTGAACCAGGTATCCACACTGTCGTTCGTGGTGCCCGTCTTTCCGGCGAGATCCCCGCGGCCAAGGCTGCGGGCGCGGCGACCGGTGCCTTCTTTCACCACGTCTTTCAAGATGTTATCCATGATGTAAACGGTGCGCTCATCCAGCACCCGCGGCGAAACCGGCGGGCGGACAGGTGCGGTTAATACAGCAGTCTCGCCCAGCGCTTCGCCATCGAGCGGCGCCGCTTGCGGGCTCAGTTCAGCGATCGCCGGGGGCTGAGACAAGATGTCTGCGCCGGGAATGGCGTTGCCGGTTTGCAGTGCGCCGATGATTTCCATCTTCTCGCATTCGCGACAGACCGTGAGCGGCAGCTCCTCGAAAATCACATTGCCACTGACGTCTTCGATACGCTGGAGAAAGTGGGGCTCCACCTTGTAGCCACCATTGGCGAATACCGTGTAGCCGGTGGCAACTTCGAGGGGGCTGAGAACATGGCTGCCCAGCGCGAGGGTTAAATCCTTCGGCAGTTCTTCTTCATTGAAGCCGAAGCGGTCCATCTCCTTGATCGCATTGTAAACGCCGATGGAGTCAAGTATCCGGATAGCGATGTAGTTGGTGGACTGGTACAAGCCCTTGCGCAGTCGAGTTGGCCCATTGAACTTGCCGCCGTAGTTTTCGGGCCGCCAGACCTTCTCAAGGACATTGTCGTACTTGACGATGGGCGCATCGTTGATGATGGATGCTGCGGTAAAGCCATTGAGCAAGGCGGCGGTATAGATGAAAGGCTTGAAGTTGGAACCCGGCTGACGCTTGGCCTGTACTGCGCGGTTGAAGTTGCTGAGCGAAAAGTCGAAGCCGCCCACCATCGACAAGATGGCCCCGTTATTCGGGTCCAGGGCCACCATGGCTGCCTGGGCCTCCGGGATCTGAGTCAGTTCCCAGCCATAGGAAGACAATGGTCGCACACGCACCACAGTTCCCAGTTGCAAGTACTCTCGCGCCTTTGAAGGGCTACTCTCCCAGGGGATCTCGATGATCGAGCCATCGCCGAGGAGAGCCTTGATGTTTTCACCGGCAGTGTCGAGCACGGCGGCGGCCTGTAATCCGCCGTAGCTGGGGATTGACTTCAGCTCTTCGACCCAGGGGTCGAGATTCAGATGTCGCGCCGGCGTATTGTTGCCCGAACCCTCGCCCCCGTTATTCGACGATTGGCTGTAGAGCGCGAAGATTTTTTCGGGGACTTTGTCCGCCTGAGCATCTTCACTCAGCTTGTAGAAGCTGGGTTTAAGTTGCAGGTCAGGTTTGCGGTAGCCATGGCGGCTATCGTAGGCAAGCAGGCCGTTGATCACGGCGCGCTGCGCGGCCGCTTGCATACGGCTGTCCACGGTGGTGAAGACCTTGTAGCCAGCCGTGTAGGCTTCACTGCCAAACCGCTGAATCATTTCCTGCCGAGCCAGTTCGCCAATGTAAGGCGCATGCAGATCCAGATTCAGGCCGTGATAGCGGGCCGTAACAGGCTGATTCACGGCTTCCTGATAGCTTGCCTGGTCGATGTAACCGAGCTTCAACATGCGCCCGAGAATCCAGTCGCGGCGATTGAGCGCACGCTCCGGATCATCGATGGGATTGGAGTCGCTGGGCCGCTGAGGCATGTGCGCAATCATTGCCAGCTGAGCCAAAGTGAGTTCGGACAAGTCCTTGCCGTAATAAACGCGGGCCGCTGCGCGAACACCGTAGGCGCGATGTCCGAAGGGAATTTTGTTTATATACAGTTCAAGGATTTCGTCTTTTTCTAATTCTTCTTCGATCTTAAACGCGAGTAGCAGCTCTTTCAGTTTGCGGACAATTGTCTTTTCGAAAGAAAGGAAGAAGTTCTTCGCCACCTGCTGCGTGATTGTACTGCCGCCCGTTTGCGTTTCACTTTGCAGCACCATTTGTGAAGCGGCTCGCAGTAAGCCTCTGACGCTCACGCCGTTATGCGAGTAAAATCGATCGTCCTCCGCCGCTAAAAAAGCTTTGATTAAAAGAGGTGGTGTTTCGTCGAACTGAATGGGGATGCTGCGCTTCTCACCGAATTCCTGAATCAACTTGCCGTCGCGTGAGTAAATTCTTAACGGCGTCTCATATTTGTATTCGCGCAGCGATTCAACAGCGGGCAGATTCGGACTAAGGTATAGAGACAAACCGAACCAGCCGACGAGCAAGCCGCTGAATCCGGCCAGGAGGGCTAGAAGGCAGAAAGTAATGGACGAGCGGTTAAATGGCATTTTTTCTAAGGTAATTAATGAGTTAGGGCGAGAAGTGTAGGGAATTTCGCCATTATACGGACATTTCGGCCGGTTACCTATCAGTATGGCTGTTGCGCGCCAGATTTAAAGTGCTATAACATCAATTAACCATAAGTGCCGGAATTTGATAGAAAAATGGGAATCTTCGACTTTTTAGAACAAAAAACGAAACCGGTCGTAGGCCTAGATATTAGCTCCACCTCCGTTAAATTGTTAGAACTGAGCCGGCAGGGCGACCGCTACCGGGTGGAGAGCTATGCAGTCAAGGCGCTGCCCCCCAACGCGGTGGTTGAAAAGAATATCAACGAACTGGAGGCGGTGGCCGAAGTTATCCAGTCCGTGACCCAGCTTGCCAAGTGTAAGGTCAAGAATGCAGCCGTGGCTGTCGCGGGTTCTGCAGTGATCACCAAAATGATCGAAATGCCCGCGGGTCTGACCGACGATGCCATGGAGACCCAAATAACGCTGGAAGCTGATCAATATATACCGTATCCCCTCGAAGAAGTTGCAATCGACTTTGAGGTCCAGGGCATTTCGGAGCGCAACCCCGATCAGGTGGATGTTCTGCTGGCAGCCTGCCGGCGAGAAAACGTCGACCTGCGGGTGGATGTTCTGGATCTGGCCGGTCTCCAGGCGAAAATCGTCGACGTCGAGGCCTACACCATGGAGCGGGCTTTCTCCCTGATCGCCGAGCAGCTCGAAGATCAGGAAGACCAGGTGGTCGCCGTGGTGGACATCGGTGCGACCATGACCACCCTCAGCGTTCTGGTTGATGGCAAAACGATCTATACCCGCGAGCAGCTCTTCGGCGGCAAGCAGTTAACCGAAGAAATCCAGCGGCGTTATGGCCTTTCGACAGAAGAAGCAGGGCTGGCCAAAAAGCAGGGCGGTCTGCCCGATGATTACGAAAGCGAAGTGCTGGAGCCCTTCAAGGATGCGGTGGTTCAGCAAGTCACCCGCTCTCTGCAATTCTTCTTCTCTTCCAGTCAGTACAACGATGTCGATCACATAGTCCTCGCCGGTGGCGTCGCCTCCATGGAGGGCCTGCCCGAGCTGATTGAAGAGAAACTGGGCACTCAGACCAGTGTCGCCAATCCTTTTGCCAACATGTCCGTCTCCCCGAAGGTGAATGCCGTTTCGTTGGCCAACGACGCCCCCTCGCTGATGATCGCGACAGGCCTCGCGCTGAGGAGTTTTGACTGATGGCCAACATTAACCTGCTCCCCTGGCGTGACGAGCTTCGCCAGGAGAAAAAGAAAGAATTCTTCACCATTCTCGGTGGATTCTGCATCCTTGGGGTGCTCTGCGGTTACGTGTGGGTCAGCTCCGTGCAGGGTTCCATCGACAACCAGAACAGTCGTAACGCACTGTTGCAGCGGGAAATCGATGCTTTGCAGCAGCAGGTTGCCGAGATCAAGGAGCTCAAGGAGCGCCGTGCGCAGCTGATCGAGCGGATGAAGGTCATCCAGGATCTTCAGGGCACCCGGCCGGTAATTGTCCGTTATTTTGATGGGCTCGTCCGGGCCGTGCCGGATGGTATTTACCTCACCAAGCTCTCCCGAGCGGGTAATCAGATCAGCGTCGAGGGTATAGCGGACTCGCACAGTCGGATTTCCTCATTCATGAGAAACCTCGATGAGTCCGAATGGTTCAGCGATCCCAACATGGCCAACATCGCTGCCGCCCCGGACCAAAGTGAGCAGGCCCAAAAGTTCAACATGACTGTCGGAGCTGCGGTACCTAAACAGGACGAATCCGAGGGAGGTAATTGAAAATGGCCCTGGCGGATACCCTTGAACAAATCCAAGATCTCGACCTTTCGGATGTTGAGCGCATCGGGGTCTGGCCGATCGCAGTCCGAGCAGCATTGTGGCTGGCTGCAATCGCGCTCATTCTCGCGGGAGCATTCTTCGTCTTCGTCAAAGACATGAATATGCAGCTGCAAAGCGCTCAGCAAAAAGAGCAGCAGCTTCGCAGAACGTTCGAGACCAAGGCCCTTGAAGCGGCCAATCTCGATGAGCTGAAGCAGCAGATGGTTGCGATGGAGGAAACCTTCCGCGGCCTGGTATCACAACTGCCCAGCGACACCGAAGTGCCGGGGCTCCTTGAGGACATCGAGGAGAAAGGTGCGGCTGCGGGCCTGAACATCTACAGCACCACCTTCCAGCAGGAGCAGGCCGCTGAGTTCTACGTGGAGTTGCCCATCGAGATCAAGGTGCAGGGCAACTCCTACCACGATCTGGGCGGGTTCGTTAGTGGTATCGCCGGCATGCCGCGCATCGTCACCCTGCACGACTTCACCATCGTCCCCTCTCAGGCTGGGCGGGGACTCGACATGACCATCATGGCGAAGACCTATCGGTACAAGGGGCAGGATAAATAGAAATGAGATCGTTAGTTCTGATTCCGATGGTACTGGGCCTGCTGGCCGGCTGCTCTTCCGGTGGCAGTCAGCAGGACTTGGTTGATTTCATCAACGAAACCAAGCGTCGGCCAACCGGGCAGATTGAGCCAATGCCAACCTTCGCAGCCTACCAGGCCTATGAATACAGCGCCTCGCGGTTGCGCAATCCCTTCGAGCGTCCGACCCTGCAGCAGCAGAACATTCTGGTCGGTGGCAACAGCAATGTGAAACCGAACTTCGACCGGCCGAGGGAGCTTCTGGAGGAGTTCAGCTTTGCCTCTCTGAGCATGGTGGGAACCTTCGAAAAGGGTGGCACCCTTTGGGCACTGATCGACGATGGGGCAGGTCAGGTGCATCCGGTCAAGGAAGGCAACTATGTGGGCAAGAATCATGGACGGATCGTCTCCGCTACGCGCAGCCATATCAACGTTATCGAAATTGTTACAGATGGTCTTGATGGTTGGATAGAGCGGCCGCGGACTCTGCAAATAAAAGAGAAGGACTAACCGGTCATGATAATTACACATAAGCAGCTGAATCTGGCCTCTTCCCTTAAGAACTTGCTTGTGGGGCTGGTTACCTTGGGGTTCAGCGCGGGCGTGATTGCCAACTCACTCGATGATGTCAAATTCGCGGCACTGCCCGGTGACCGCTTTGAGGTGCGGATGCAGTTTTCCGAAGCACCCCCGACGCCCGCCGGTTACACCATCGAGCAGCCTGCGCGAATCGTGCTCGATTTTCCCGGTGTGAATAACGGACTGGCTGAGAGCAGATTTCCGCTTTCAATGGCCAATGCGAAAAGTGCGATGGTTCTTGAGGGAGACGGGCGTACCCGGCTGATCCTCAATCTTGCCGAGCTCACCTCCTATACCTCTCGCGTTGAGGGCAGCAATACCTATATCGTCGAAGTCGGGCGAGAAGCCTCGCCGGCGAGCCTGGCCGCGACCGCACAAACAGTTGCCGCAAATACGGCCGCCGCGGCACGCACTGCGTCGCCCGAGCGGTCCGCGCGCAATCCGGCCGCGCAAGGGCAGAACCAAATCACCAACATCGATTTCCGTCGCGGCGACGCGGGTGAGGGCAAAGTAGTGGTGACCCTGTCTAACCCGCGTGTAAACATCGATATGCGGGAAACCGGCGGTGCAATCGAGCTGAACTTCGAGGGTACCAAGGTACCCGGCAATCTCGCCAATCGCTACGACGTTGTGGATTTCGCCACGCCAGTAAAATTCGTGGACGCCGACAATCAGGCCGATGGTGCCCAGCTTCGGATCGAAGCGAGCGGGCAATATGACTATTTGGCCTACCAGACCGACAGGGAATACATCGTCAGCATCAAGCCGCTCACTCAGCGCGAAATCGAGCAGCGCGAGAGCCGTTTCAACTATACCGGTGAGCGCATTTCTTTGAACTTCCAGGATATCGAAGTACGCGCTGTCCTGCAGATGATTGCGGACTTTACTGACCTGAATCTCGTAACCAGCGACTCAGTGGGCGGCAGTGTTGCTTTGCGCCTGGATAACGTGCCGTGGGACCAAGCCCTCGATCTGGTGCTGAAGACCAAAGGCCTTGACAAGCGACAAGTCGGGAACGTGCTGATGGTCGCGCCCGCCGCAGAGATTGCCGAGCGCGAGCGACAGGAGCTTGAGACCGACAGACAATTGCAGGAACTGGCGCCGCTGCGCACCGAATATATCCGCATCCGTTATGCCAACGCACGTGCGCTCTTCGATCTCTTCAATGGCTCCAGTAGCGGTGGTGGTGCTGGGGGCGCAGGCGGTGGCGCGGGTGCAGGTCCTGGCAAGGCCACCGGCAGCATGCTCTCTGAGCGGGGCCAGGCGATTGTCGATGAGCGCACCAACTCCATCATCCTGACCGACACTGAAGAAAAGATCGCTCAATTCCGCCGCCTGGTCGATCAGATCGACATCCCCATCCGCCAGGTGATGATCGAAGCTCGTCTGGTAATTGCCAACACCGATTTCCGCGAGGAGTTGGGTATTCGCTGGGGCGGTATCGGTGCTCGCAACGTCAATGGCAATCTGGTGGAGTTTGGCGGAAGCCGTGACAGTTTGGATGCAGATCCCGGCGCGCCCGTGGACTTCTTCAATGGAACTGGCAGCACGGATCTCAACGAAAACACAATGGTCGATCTGGGTGTGAACAACCCGGCGGGATCAATCGCTTTCGATATTATCACCGACAACATCCTGCTCGACATGGAGCTGTCCGCACTGGAAGATTCGGGTCAGGCTGAAATCGTATCGCAGCCGAAGGTGATTACCGGAGACAAGCAAAAAGCCACCATCGAAAATGGTACCGAGATCCCTTATCAGGAAGCCTCTGCGAGCGGCGCGACTACCACCTCCTTCAAAGAGGCAGTATTGAAGCTGGAGGTGACACCACAGATCACTCCCGACAACAACATCATCATGGACCTGGTGATCAATCAGGATTCGGTTGGTGAAATCGACCTGGCCAGCGGCATTCCTACCATCGACGTCACTCAGATTCAGACCCAGGTATTGGTGGCTGATGGTGAAACCGTGGTTCTCGGTGGGATCTATCAAACTGAGCAACAATCCGGTGTCACCAAGGTTCCCTTCTTCGGCGACCTTCCTTACCTCGGCCGTCTGTTCAAGCAAACCGTCGAGCGCCAGAACAAGCGTGAGCTGCTGATCTTCATCACGCCGCGAATCATGCCAGAGAAGCTCGTGCGCTAAGCCGTGTCAAACGCTGCAGTATCCCCACCCGCTTCAGACGCTATCGTGCTTGTCGGCCCCATGGGGGCCGGCAAGTCCACCATCGGTCGTAGCCTTGCTGCGCTTCTTTCCTGCGATTTCATGGATACCGATCAGGTAATCGAGCAGCGAACCGGGGCCGACATTCCGTGGATCTTCGATGTGGAAGGCGAAGCCGGCTTTCGAGACCGCGAAGCAGCAGTGCTCAAGGACTCGCTCAACCACAGCAATCTCGTCCTTGCCACCGGGGGTGGCATCGTGACGCGGGAAGAAAACCGCAAGTTATTGAAGGCCCATTCGGGTCCAATCATCTATCTGACTGCTGATATCGAGCAGCTTGTCGAGCGGACCGCCCGGGACAAGAAGCGGCCACTGCTGCAGGTGGACGATCCGCGCCGTCGCATAATCGAGCTTTTCGAAGCTCGTGATCCTCTGTATCGGGAGCTGGCGACCTTGGTCATCAAGACCGATCGCCGGGCGCCCAAACTCGTGGCTGAAGAGATCGTTCGCAAATTGCGAGCTGCCGGCGATGAGCCCTGAGGCGCAAGGTATGTTTGGGGCAATGTGGTAAAATCGGCCCCTTGTCCTTCCCGGCCAGAGTGATCCATGCAAAAAGTTGAAGTCGATCTTGGGGATCGGCGCTACCCTATCTATATCGGCCCCGATCTGCTTGGCGACCAGAACCTGCTGAGTCCTCACCTGCGCAGCAGACAAGTCTGCGTCGTGACTAACACGACCGTCGCTCCTCTTTACCTCGAGCGAATAAAGGCCGCGCTGAGCGGCTGCCAGGTCGATGTGGTGGCGCTACCCGATGGCGAGCAATACAAGACGCTTGAAACAGCCAACAGAATCTACGACGCCCTGCTAACGGCAAAGCATCACCGAACCACCACCCTCATTGCGCTGGGCGGCGGTGTGGTCGGTGACATGTGCGGTTTCGCGGCAGCGACCTATCAGCGCGGTGTCAACTTCATTCAGATCCCAACGACATTGCTGGCTCAGGTGGATTCGTCGGTCGGCGGAAAAACCGGGGTCAATCATCCCCTTGGCAAGAACATGATTGGTGCATTTCACCAGCCGCAGGCGGTGATTGCCGATACAGCTGTCCTTCGTACGCTTCCGGACCGGGAATTCGCCGCCGGCATTGCCGAAGTCATCAAATACGGCCTGATCGCTGATGCGGACTTTTTCCGCTGGCTGGAAGAGAACATGGCTGCCTTGCTCGCCAAGGATGATGCAGCATTGAGCCTGGCTATCGAGCGCTCCTGTGCCATCAAGGCGGACATTGTCGCGCAGGATGAGAAAGAAACCGGGGTGCGCGCTTGGCTGAACCTCGGCCATACTTTCGGGCATGCGATTGAGGCCGCCCAGGGCTATGGCAAGTGGCTACACGGGGAAGCGGTCGCCGCTGGCATGGCCATGGCCCTGGACTTGTCCAAGCGAATTGGCTGGCTGGACGCGGAAGCGCCAGAGCGGCTTGCGGACTTGCTTGGACGGGCGAATCTTCCGGTGTACGCACCGGCGATTGCCGTGGAGCAGTTTATTTCGTTGATGTCCGCCGACAAGAAAGTGCTGGATGGAAAAATTCGCCTGGTGCTGCTGAAAGCCATCGGCTCCGCAGTGATCACCGACGAAGTTCCTCGGGCCGATCTGGTGGCCACCCTGGAGGCAATGCAGGCGGGAACATAGCCATTCAGTCAGCCCGGTTCTGCACGATGCAAGCGGTGCAATATGACAAGCGCAGTTGCGAGCGATCACGATAGCACCCTCGATGCCGCCACCCTGGAATACCTGGGATTGTCGGCGGACCCCTTTGAGCCCAGCTGCACTCCGCTGTTCGACGGCGGTGGACGTGAACACATTCTGGCCGAGTTGCTGGATAAAGGCAGCTTTTCCGGACAGCTACGGGTCATTGTCGGAGAAGAGGGGACTGGCAAGACTTCTCTGCTTACTGCCTTCTGTGAGCAACTGGCGAGCGGCGACCGCGCCGCAGTCATCAACGTCCCGATCCTGTCTGACGTGTTCTCAATACTCAGCACAATCGAGCAGCGGCTTGACCTCCCCAAGCCTCTGGATCCCGCGGATCTGGACGCGCGCCTGTCAGTGCTGCGGCGATCGGTGCAACGCGATGATGATCCGGGATCACACCCGCTGCTGATTTTTGATGATGCGCATCACCTGGACCGCGACTCACTCGCACTTGTTGTTCAGTTTGCCAGTGGGGCTGCCCCGGCGGCTCACCTGCAGGTCCTGCTTTTCGGCGAACCGAAGCTGATCTCGCAATTGGCCCAGCTAAACCCCGCGCCTGGGACGATGCAGACCTTGGTTCTCGAGCCCCTTTCTCCTGACAATCTTGAGGCCTATTTGCGATTCAGGCTCGAGGCGGCGGGCTTCTCCGGCATCTTCCCGTTCGGGTCTGATGACATCGACTACTTATGGTCGCTGTCCGCGGGCATTCCGGGGGCTCTTCATGGGCCGGCCAGGCAGCTGCTGTCCGCGCTGGCCGCACCGCCGCCGGAATCCGAGTCCTTCGGTCTTCCCGTTGCGCACATGTCAGTCGTTACTATACTGGTAGGTGTCTTGCTCATTGCACTGTTCGGTCGCAACCTCTGGTTCGAAAACGACCCATCGTCGGAACGCGCCGTGTTGCAAACCGAGCCGATCGATTCAGTCGCTATTCCCGCGGGAGCAGATCCGGCTTTGCCACCTGAGATCTCGAGAAGCGACAACGCAGTCGGTGCTGATGAAACAGCTGGAAAAAACGAACTCGCGGCACTGCCGTCGCGGGGCGAGATGGAGCCGAGCCGATCCAAGCCGTCGCAGGCTCGAGGTATTCCAGCGCAAGACCACCCGTTGTTATCGCGTCCTCCCGAGCGTTTCGCGCTCCAGGTGATGGCGCTTGGCTCTGCCGAAGCAGCGACGCAGTTTGTGGACAGCCAGCCAAACGCGCCTGAAGTGAGTGTCATCAGGGCGCAACGTCAGGGCAAGATCCTGCACATTATCATCGTCGGCGACTACGCCACAGAGGCGGAAGCGCGGGCGGCGATTTCACGACTGCCGCCCGATCAACGAAGGGCCGGGCCGTGGCCTCGCTCGGTTGCCAGCATCCATGCAGACATTCGGAGCAGTGAAGATGATTGAAGCGACTGCCGCCGGTCGAAAACCTGTGGAGTTTGCCGATGGCGCTTGTCTAATACTGGGCAAATGGACAGAATTGCCCGGCTTCAGTCTTGAGAGAGCCTTTTGGTTGCCCTCCCAAGTTGCTGATTAGCAACAACTTTATTTCAGCTTGCCAACTTGGGCGCCAGCGGGTACTATCTGCCGCCCATTTTGAAACCAAGCCCCTCCAACCAGGGGCTTTTTTGTCTGGGCCGGTGCTCGGCCGCCCGTCAGCCTCACCGAGCCGCCCAACACGGTCGCACCGGAGTACCTGCAGCGACCGTATTCTCATCCGTATAGAAGGCGCCACGGAGCACAGTTGCCGCTGTGCCCGCAGGAAACCGGACACGGCATCGAGCCGCGCGCATGCGGCCAGTGGGCTGAGCGCATGGCCGCCAGCTATGAAGCAATGACCAGTGGAAGACATCACCCATGAATACCGGGCTGTACAGCATCGACGAATTCAAAGACAACTGTGGCTTTGGCATGATTGCCCATTTGAAGGGCGCTCAGAGCCACCACTTGTTGCAGACCGCGATCGAGGCATTGACCTGCATGACTCACCGCGGCGCCATCGGTGCCGATCAGAAGACCGGTGATGGTTGCGGTTTGTTGCTGCAAAAGCCGGATGGATTTTTCCGCAAGATCGTTGCCGAGGAGTGTGGCGTCGAGCTCGAACGCCAGTACGGCGTCGGCAGCCTCATGCTCAGCCGCGATGCGGCGAAAGCTGCACATGCCAAGAAAGTGCTGGAAGAAGAGCTTACCGCGCAGGGACTTAGCATCGCTACCTGGCGCGACGTACCCACCAATCCCAAGTGCCTGGGCCGCATCGCGTTGTCGACGATGCCGGAATTTGCGCAAGTGTTCATCCACGCTGGAGGTCTGAGCGACGGCCGCCTCGCCGCACGCCTGTTCATGGCTCGGCGCAAGGCGGAAATTCGGCTTGCCGATGACCCGGACTTCTATGTGGCCAGCCTCAGCGCCAAGGTGGTGTCCTACAAGGGCCTGATGATGCCCGTGGACCTGCCCAAGTTTTTCCCGGACCTCGCCGACACACGGCTCGAGACCGCCATCTGCGTTTTCCATCAGCGCTTCTCCACCAATACCATGCCGCGCTGGCCGCTGGCTCAGCCTTTCCGCCTGCTGGCCCACAACGGTGAAATCAATACCGTCATGGGCAACCGCAACTGGGCGGTGGCGCGTACGCCAAAGTTCCAGACGGACCTGCTCCCCGACCTGGGTGAAGTGACGCCACTGGTCAACCGCACCGGCTCCGATTCCTCCAGCCTGGATAACATGCTGGAAGTACTGCTCACCGGCGGTATGGAGCTCTACCGCGCGATCCGCATGCTGGTGCCGCCTGCGTGGCAGAACGTCGAGCACATGGACCCGGATCTGCGTGCCTTCTACGAATTCAACTCCAAGCACATCGAGCCCTGGGACGGCCCGGCCGGTCTGGTAATTACCGACGGTCGCTTTGCAGTCTGTACCCTGGACCGCAATGGCCTGCGCCCGTCCCGCTGGGTCATCACCAAGGACAACCTGATCACTGTTGCCTCGGAGATCGGGGTCTATAGCTATCAGCCCGAAGACGTGGTTGCCAAGGGGCGAGTCGGCCCCGGCCAGATTTTGTCGGTGGATACCGCCACCGGCCAGCTGCTGCATACCGAAGATGTCGATGACCTGCTGACTGCGGGCAATCCCTATCGCGAGTGGCTGGACAACAAGGCGCTGCGCATCGAGAACAATGTTCGCGATGAAGTTGCCGAGATCCGGATTCCGCCGGCGCAGCTGAACACCTACATGAAGATGTACCAGGCTACTTTCGAGGAGCGGGAGCAGGTGATGCGTCCGCTGGTATCGAACGGCCAGGAAGCGACCGGCTCCATGGGTGACGACACGCCGATGGCGGTCCTGTCGCAGCACCATCGACCGCTTTACGACTATTTCCGGCAGCAGTTTGCGCAGGTGACCAACCCGCCCATCGATCCGCTGCGGGAAGCCATTGTAATGTCCCTGGAGACCTGTCTCGGCCGTGAGGAGTCGGTTTTTGAGCAGACCGAGAGCCACGCCAACCGGGTGATTCTCACCTCTCCTGTGCTGACCCCGACCAAGTTTGCCGCCATCGAAGCGCTGGATCGTCCCGGCTACGAATCCGCCCGTTTCTCTCTGCATTACGATCCCACAGCGCAGGGTCTGCGCAGCGCTGTCGAAGCCCTCGCGGATCAAGCCGTGGAAGCGGTACGCAAGGGCGCAGTGATGTTGATCCTTTCCGATGCAGGACTGGAAAAAGGCCGTTTGCCGATTCACGCCCTGCTGGCCGTGGGTGCGGTGCATCATCGCCTGGTGCGTGAAGGCCTGCGCTGCGACGCGAACATCCTGGTGGAAACCGGCACCGCTCGCGATCCCCATCAAATCGCCGCGCTTATCGGCTTTGGCGCGACAGCCGTCTATCCCTATCTCAGCTATGCGATGGTGGACGACCTGATCGCTCGCGATGAGGTATTCCTGGACCGGGAGAAGGCCTACAAGAATTACCGCAAGGGCATCAACAAGGGTCTGATGAAGATCCTGTCCAAAATGGGCATTTCCACCATCGCTTCCTACCGCGGTGCCCAGTTGTTCGAGGCGGTGGGTCTCAATCGCGAGATCATCGACCTGTGCTTTGCCGAAACGGCCAGCCGCATTCAGGGCGCCAGCTTCGAAGATCTGCAGAATGACCAGCAGGCGCTGGCCGAGATCGCCTGGATCGAGCGCCGACCGATTGCCCCGGGTGGTCTGCTGAAATTCGTCCACGGTCAGGAATATCACGCCTTCAACCCGGATGTGGTTCAGGCCATGCACAAGGCCGTTACCACGGGTGACTACAGCGCGTGGCGCGACTGTGCGGCGCTGATCAACGAGCGTCCGGTGGCGACCTTGCGTGATTTGCTGGTGCTGCGTTCCGACACCAAGCCGATCCCCATCGATCAGGTGGAGCCCGTTGACTCCATTCTCAAGCGATTTGATTCTGCGGGCATGTCCCTGGGCGCGCTTTCCCCGGAAGCTCACGAAGCGCTGGCGGAAGCCATGAACACCATTGGCGGCCGCTCCAACAGCGGTGAGGGCGGTGAAGATCCGGCCCGCTACGGCACCATCAAGTCATCCAAGATCAAGCAGATCGCTTCCGGCCGTTTCGGAGTGACCCCTCACTACCTCGTGAACGCTGAAGTACTGCAGATCAAAGTCGCCCAAGGCGCCAAGCCTGGCGAAGGTGGGCAGTTGCCCGGCGGCAAGGTGAATGATCTGATCGCCCGTCTGCGTTATTCCGTGCCGGGCGTGACCCTGATATCACCGCCGCCGCATCACGATATCTATTCCATCGAGGACCTGGCCCAGCTGATCTACGACCTCAAGCAGGTCAATCCGCAGGCGCTGGTATCGGTGAAACTCGTATCTCGCCCCGGTGTGGGCACCATTGCCGCAGGGGTTGCCAAGGCCTATGCGGACCTGATCACCATTTCCGGCTACGACGGCGGCACTGCGGCGAGCCCGCTGACCTCCATCCGTTATGCCGGGTCGCCCTGGGAACTGGGCTTGAGCGAAACGCACCAGACGTTGTGTGCAAACGACCTGCGCGACAAAGTGCTGGTACAGACCGACGGCGGCCTGAAGACTGGCCTGGACGTGGTTAAGGCTGCGATTCTCGGGGCGGAAAGCTTCGGCTTTGGCACCGCGCCGATGGTGGCGCTGGGTTGTAAGTACCTGCGCATCTGTCACCTGAACAACTGCGCAACCGGCGTGGCGACCCAGAACAAGGTTCTGCGGGATGACCACTACCGCGGCACTGTACAGATGGCCATCAACTTCTTCCGCTTCGTGGCGGAGGAGACCCGCGAGATCATGGCGAGCCTCGGCGTGGCCAAACTCGAGGATCTGGTGGGCCGGGTTGATATGCTCGAACGCCTGCAGGGTGAAACCGGTAAGCAGCACAACCTGGATCTGGGCCCGATCGTTTACAGCGACGACTACCTGCGATCCAAGCCGCAAACCTGCAAGAAGCCGGGTAATGCCCCCTTCGACAAGGGTGAGCTGGCTGAGCGCATGGTCAAGGACATCCTGCCGAGCATTGAAAGCAAGTCCGGCGGCAGTTTCGAATACCGCATCACCAACTGCGACCGTTCGATCGGCGCGCGGCTGAGTGGCGAGATCGCCCGTCGTCACGGCAATCTGGGGATGGCCGACAAGCCCATTCGCCTGAATTTGCATGGCGTGGCCGGTCAGAGCCTGGGCGTGTGGAATGCCGGTGGTCTGGACATCTATCTGCAAGGTGATGCCAACGACTATGTGGGCAAGGGCATGGCCGGCGGCAAGATCGTGATTCGTCCGCCCGAGAAGTCGGAGTTCGTCGCGCGCAAGACCAGCATCATGGGCAACACCTGTCTTTACGGCGCCACCGGTGGCGTACTCTACGCAGCCGGGCAGGCGGGCGAACGCTTCGGGGTCCGTAACTCCGGTGCACTTGCGGTCGTCGAGGGTGCGGGTGACCACTGCTGTGAGTACATGACCGGCGGCATTGTCACGGTGCTGGGCCAGTGCGGCGTTAACTTCGGTGCGGGCATGACTGGTGGTTTTGCCTTTGTGCTGGACGAAGAAAACAGCTTCAGCGACAAGCTCAACCACGAGTTGGTGGACATTCAGCGCATCGATACCGAAGCGCTGATCGACTACCAGAACCACCTGCGCGAAATCATTGCCGATTTCGCCCGGGAGACAGGCAGCCCATGGGGACAGGAGTTGCTCGACAACTTCGGCGCCTGGGTTGGCAAATTCTGGCTGGTGAAGCCCAAGGCGGCGGAGCTGGAGTCACTGCTCGTGACAATCAAGTCGCGCACTGAATAAGCCGGATTGGCCGCATCGAAAGGAAAGGTCCGCAATCAAGGGTAGGGCTGCGAGAAGTCATTGAGAAAGCTATGAGCAAACGATCGAAAAACGTATTTCAGTTCCTGGACGTTGGGCGTGAGGATCCGCCGAAGAAATCGATGGACACCCGCACAGTGGAATTCGTCGAAATCTACGAGCCGTCCACGGACACCGAGATTTCCCAGCAGTCACATCGCTGTCTGGATTGCGGCAATCCCTATTGCGAATGGAAGTGCCCGGTTCACAACTACATTCCCAACTGGCTGAAGCTGGTTGCCGAAGGCAATGTGATTGAAGCGGCAGAGCTCTCGCACCAGACCAACACCCTGCCGGAAGTCTGTGGTCGGGTCTGTCCTCAGGACCGACTCTGCGAAGGCGCCTGTACGCTCAATGATGGCTTCGGCGCGGTGACGATCGGCAACGCGGAAAAGTACATCACCGACACTGCGTTTGCGCTTGGCTGGAAGCCGGATCTTTCCAGTCGCATCTGGACCGACAAGAAAGTGGCGATCATCGGCGCCGGCCCGGCAGGACTCGGCTGTGCCGACGTGCTGGTACGTAACGGGGTCAAGCCAGTAGTCTTCGATCGCTATCCGGAAATCGGCGGTCTGCTCACCTTTGGCATTCCCGAATTCAAGCTGGAAAAGAAAGTGATGCGCAAGCGTCGCGAGGTTTTCACCGACATGGGAATCGAATTCCGGCTGAACACCGAAGTGGGCAAGGACATCACCATGGCCGAGCTGCTCGAAGAATACGATGCAGTGTTCATGGGCATGGGAACCTACACCTACATGAAAGGCGGCTTCCCCGGCGAAGACCTGACCGGTGTTCATGATGCGCTTCCGTATCTGATTGCCAACGTTAATCGCCATTTGGGCTTCGAAGCCAATCCTTCTGACTTTATCGACACGGCTGGCAAGAACGTCGTCGTGTTGGGCGGCGGCGATACCGCGATGGACTGCGTGCGCACCGCGATTCGCCAGGGCGCAAAGACCGTGACCTGCGCCTACCGTCGCGATGAGGAAAACATGCCTGGCTCGCGCCGCGAAGTGGCCAATGCGAAGGAGGAGGGGGTGAAGTTCCTTTTCAACCGACAGCCAATTGCCATCGAGGGCGAAACCGACGTGACTGGCGTCAAGCTTGTCACCACCGAGCTCGGTGAGCCGGACGATAACGGCCGTCGCCGACCGCAGCCGATCCCCGGTAGCGAGGAACTACTGGAAGCTGACATCGTGTTGATCGCCTTTGGCTTCCGTCCGAGTCCCGCAGACTGGTTTGCCGACCACGGTGTGACTATCAACGACTGGGGTGGTGTCGTCGCTGAAGAGAAGCAACGCTACGCCTTCCAGACCGGGAACCCGAAAGTGTTCGCCGGCGGCGACATGGTTCGCGGCTCCGATCTGGTAGTCACTGCCATCTGGGAGGGCCGTCAGGCCGCAGAAGGCATTCTCGACTACCTGAAAGTTTAAGCAGATTCATTTTTCAAGCAGATAAGCAGAAGAGCAGTATTCATGGCGGAGCTTAAAAACGATCGCTTCCTGCGCGCCCTGTTGCGACAGCCTGTGGACCGCACCCCGGTGTGGATGATGCGCCAGGCGGGACGCTATCTGCCCGAATACCGCGCTAGCCGTGCAAGGGCCGGGGACTTCATGGCACTTTGCAGCAATCCGGAACTGGCCTGCGAAGTGACCCTGCAACCGCTTGAGCGCTATCCGCTGGATGCGGCGATCCTGTTTTCCGACATCCTCACTATCCCCGACGCGATGGGCCTCGGTCTGTACTTCGAGACCGGCGAAGGTCCCTGTTTTCGCAAGACCGTGCGTTCGGCTGCTGATGTGGAAGCTCTGGAGGTGGTCAACACCGCCGAGCAACTCAGCTATGTCACCGATGCGGTTGCCACCATTCGCCGCGAGCTCAATGGCCGCGTCCCGCTGATCGGCTTCTCCGGCAGCCCTTGGACCTTGGCCACCTACATGGTCGAAGGCGGTTCCAGCCGCGATTTTCGCCGCACCAAGCAGATGCTTTACAACCAGCCCGAGGTGATGGAGCTGCTGCTGACCAAGCTCGCGGATTCGGTGATCGACTATCTCAACGCCCAGATTCGCGCTGGCGCACAGGCGGTGCAAATCTTTGATACCTGGGGTGGTGCGTTGTCGGCGGCAGCCTATCAGCGCTTCTCGCTCGCGCCGATGAAGCGAATCGTCGACGGCCTCATCAAAGAGCACGACGGACGCAAGGTGCCGGCGATTCTGTTCACCAAAGGCGGCGGTCAGTGGCTGGAAACCATGGCGGAAAGCGGAGCGGACTGTCTCGGTCTGGACTGGACCACCGATATTGGTCAGGCGCGGGGGCGGGTAGGTCATCGCGTCGCCCTGCAGGGCAACATGGATCCTGCTGTCCTTTACAGCGATCCCGCGCGAATCCGCGAGGAAGTGGCTACCATTCTCGCCAGCTACGGTGAAGGCAGTGGCCACATCTTCAATCTCGGCCACGGGATCACCCCTGAGGTGGATCCGGCCTCGGCTGGGGCCTTCATCAATGCGGTTGTGGAACTCTCGCCTCAGTACCACCCGTCAAATTCCTGACAGCTTCGCCTTTTCGTCGCCTGCCCCGGATTTCAATCCTGTGAAGCTGGTGGTAGGCAGTCCGCGCGTTCTATATTAGATTACGACGTTGGCTGACCAGCCCGTACTTGCATATGGGTCAGTCAGTCTATTCTGAGTAACACATGCGGCGCGGAGCTGTGCGGTGGCGATCAAACAAGTCAAAGTCGATGTTAACGAGCTCATGGTCGGGATGTTCATTTCTGGCCTCGACCGGCCGTGGTCGCAAACGCCGTTTCCTCTGCAGGGTTTTTACATTCGCGACCTGGAAGAGATCAAAGAGCTCAAGACCCACTGCAAGCACGTCTACATCGACATCATCAAGGGGCGCGGCCCCATTTCCACCAATCTGAAGAAAGCGTCCACTCCCTTCGGGGAGAAGCCCAAGCCCTTTTCCCGCACGGCCAAGCAGACCGCGGCCAAAGTTGCCGTCGCTCCGCTGAAAATCCGCCGCGATGTCTACACAGAAAAAGAGCCGCTGCGCAAGGAAATCAAAAACGCGCAGCAACTCCATCAGCGGGTATATCGGGCGATCGGCGAAATCATGACCCAGATCGACGGGGGTGGAGATCTGCCGGTCGCCGAAACCAAGCGACTTGCCAGTGAAATGGTGGACAGTATTCTGCGCAACCCGGATGCCTTCAGCTGGCTGTCTCGGGTGCGGGATCTTGACGAACATACCTACAGCCACTCGGTTCGTTCTGCGGTGTGGGCCATCTTGTTTGGCCGACATGCAGGAATAGGCAAAAACGATCTCGATACGCTCGCCCTTGGCTGTCTTCTGAAGGATGTGGGCAAGATCAAGCTCGATAAAAAGCTACTCGACAAGGCGCAGCGCACCGCGGCAGAAGAAGTGGAGTACGAGAAGTTCGTTGAACTGGGGGTGCAGATTCTGCGAGAAACGCCCGGTATCGAGCCGCGGGTGATAGCGGTGGTGAAGACGCATCGCGAACGCTTGAACGGCAGCGGCTTTCCTCAGCATCTGCGGGGCGACAAGATTCCCTTGCTTGGCAAGGTCGCCGGCATCGTAACCTTCTATGACGAGACCACCAATCCCCGGGGCGAGCAGTATCCCATCGCGCCATCGAAAGCAGTCGCCAGATTGTACGAGTTGCGTAACACCGAGTTTCAGGAAGAGTTGGTGGTGGAGTTCATCCGTGCGATCGGCCTCTATCCGACCGGCACCCTGGTGGAGCTCAGCACCGGCGAAGTGGCTGTAGTGGTGGAGCAGAATTTCGAGCGTCGCCTGAAGCCCAAGGTGATGCTCGTACTGGATGCGGTGAAAAGTCCGCTGAACAAGCCGGTGCTACTGGATCTCGCTGAAGACGAGCGTCGCAAGCAGGCGCTGATCGAGAAGGGCAAGAGAACGCCGGCGGAAATCGAGAAGATTGAAATCGCCCGAGACCTCGAGCCGGGCAGCTACGGCCTCGACATTGCCCGGATTCGTGACGAGTATCTCTTCAAGAGTCCGCCTGAGGAACTACTCGATTCGAAGAAAAAGAAGGGGCTGCTGTCTTTGCTGGGATTCGGCGGCGACTGATTATCAGCCCCCCGCCGGGTTCTCAGTCTTCCTCAACTCTCCAACAGCGTCCCAAATCGCTCCCGAACGCGCACGTTTGACCCTGTGCCCAGATCTTCCCGCCACTGAGCCTTGCCCGGTCCGAACAGCAGAATCACTGTCGAACCCAACTTGAAGCGCCCCATTTCATCGCCCTTATCAAGCCGGACTTCGGAGTTGGTGTGAGGGTAATGGGTGGTGCGCACTTCGCGTTTGATCGGGGTTACCAGACCACTCCAGCTGGTTTCGATGCTCGCGCAAATCATTGCACCGACCAGCACCATTGCCATCGGCCCTGCCTGCGTGTCGAAAAGACAGACCACCCGCTCGTTGCGCGCAAACAAATCATCCACCATTTCGGTCGTGGCGGTATTCACCGAGAAAAGCTGTCCCGGAATGTGCATCATGGTGCGAAGATCCCCGTCCAAAGGCATGTGAACCCGGTGATAATCCTGAGGCGACAGGTAGATGGTCGCGAAACTGCCGCCCACAAAATGTTGCGCCATGGTTTCATCGCCGCCGAGCAACGCGTTCAGCTCGAAACTCTTGCCCTTGGCCTGGATCAGCCGACCGGAAACAATGTCCCCCACTTCACTGATGTGTCCATCCGCGGGGCAGGCGATTGCATCGGTCTCTTCGCACAAGGGGCGGATGCCCGGCTTCAGTTCCCGGACAAAGAAGGAATTGAAGTTGGGGTATTTGTCGGTGTCCGGCTCCTTGGCTTCATTCAGGTCCGGCCTGAAGATTCGGATAAAAATGGCAACGAACAGCTTTTTAATGGGAACAATGTGGGTTTCTGCGAGCCAGCCCACCAGCCGCGACAGCAAATGCTGCGGCACCACGTACTGAATGGCCACAAAAAGTAGTTTGACGATTTTAGGCACGAAAACCTCTCGATGAAAAAACGAAATGCGCGTTAGCGTTCAACGGGCGTGTCGGGAGCGTTGCCCCATTCGGACCATGAGCCCGGATAGGCTTTGATGTCGTAGCCAAGCGCTTTGCCCACGAGCCAGGTGAATCCAGAACGGTGGTGCGATTGGCAATGAGTGACGATGGTCTTGTCGATTGTCAGGCCCTTTTTCTGCAGGTAGTCGGCCGCATCTTGCCGTATCCGCAGGTCGGCGTCGCGGTCCATCAGCTCCGTCCACTCGCAGTGAATCGCACCGGGAATATGCCCATTCTTCTGCGCAGTGATCTTTTGCCCCTGGTATTCGTCCGGGCCGCGTGCGTCCCAGACGGCAAAACTCGAGTCGCCGAGACGTTTGAGAATATCCTCCTTACCCATGACCGGATCAGGATTGATGCTCACCGAAACCGAGTCTGCCGCCGGTTGCCTGACTTCCGTTGTTAGGGGACCGCCCGCAGATCGCCAGGCCCAGATACCACCGTTGAGATAGGAGTAGTGCTGGTGTCCGACTACTTCCAGCGTCCACAGAAAGCGTCCCGCCCAGCCGCCTCCTTCGTCGTCATAGGCAACCACGTGAAGGTCGGGGCGGAGTCCCAGCCGCGAGAATAGGCGGGACAGCTGCTGCTCGCCTGGCAACTGTCCCGGAGCCGGGGGCAGACCGCTGACCAGTTCACGGGGCGAGACGTGAACTGCACCGGGCAAGTGGCCGCGGGCGAAACTGGCCTCGCTGCAAAGATCGACGATCAGCAGGTTGTCGTCGTCCAGATGCTGCATCAGGAGTTCGGGCTCGGTGATCAGGGGCAGTTTGCTCGCCACGTCTTGCTCCTCCATTTGTGCTTACATTAATGCGTAAAAAGACCCATTCGACGGCGGGCCGGTAGGATACCAGAACGGGCGTCATGGGGTCTGTGTTGGCTCACCGCCTGAGAGTTGCTAGTATCCGCGATCACACTCGGACTCGGGACACCATGGTGCAAAACGATAACCACCTGATCTGGATCGACCTGGAAATGACCGGCCTCGATCCCGCGCGCGACCAGATCATCGAAATCGCCACATTGATTACCAACCCCGAGCTGGACATTCTGGCCGAAGGTCCGGTCATTGCCGTCCATCAGCCCGATAGCATCCTTGCCGGCATGGACGAATGGAACACCCGACAGCACGGCCAGTCCGGCCTGACCGAGCGGGTAAAACAGAGCCGAATCGATGCCGCCACCGCGGAGCAGATGACGCTCGATTTTCTTCAGCAGTGGGTGCCCGAAGGCAAGTCCCCCATGTGCGGCAATTCGATCTGCCAGGACCGGCGATTTCTGGTCAACTACATGCCGCGCCTGGAAAGCTATTTTCACTACCGCAACCTGGACGTGAGCAGCGTGAAGATTCTGTCTCAGCACTGGCGGCCGGCAGTGGCAGCGGGGGTAAAGAAGACCAGTTCCCATCTCGCCATGGATGACATCCGGGATTCGGTGGCCGAATTGCGTCACTATCGCGAGCAGTTTTTCCGGCTCGACTAAAATCCTTATTTTTCAAACAAAAAGAAGAGCTGGAGTCAGCCCATGCGCCTTGTGAAGCATCTTGCGAGCCTGGTATTTATTTTCTCTTTTGTGGCTGCTAGTCAGGCCGGCACGCTCACCCGACACAGCTTCGCGTCTGATACGCTGGATCGGGAGTACCCCTATTCCATTTACCTCCCCGACGATTACCAGATTTCGAATCTGAGTTATCCGGTTCTGTATCTCCTGCATGGTTCCACCGGAAGCGAAATGTCCTGGGCCACCAGCGGCAAGATCAAGGCAACGGCTGATCGCTTGATTGCCGAGGGGAAGATCAATCCTCTGATTATCGTCATGCCCGGGCACAATGAATCCTGGTGGGCGGACGGCAATGACGAGCCGGCGCAAACTGCGCTGCTCAAGGACCTCTTCCCCCACGTCGAAAAGCAATACCGAACGATCGAGGAACGAAGCGGCCGTGCAGTGGCTGGTCTCTCAGCGGGAGGATTTGGAACGGTCAACCTGATTCTGCAATTCCCTGAATTGTTTGCCACCGGAGCTGCGCTGAGTCCTGCGGTTTACACGCCGTTGCCACCCGAGCACTCATCGGCCTACCGCCACAAGGTCTTCCAGACAGAGGGCAAGCTGGATCCTCGTGTATGGGAAAAACTGAACTGGACCAGCTTTATCGATGACTACAAGGCGCAGAAGACCGTTGTTCCGCTGTACATCAACAGCGGCGACCACGACACCTTCGACATCGCCTATCACGCCGCCCGTTTTTATCAGGTCATGCGCGAACATCAGCCGAAGGCCGTGGAATACCGGGTGGTGGATGGCGATCACCAGTGGGATGTGTGGCGCGATACCATCGGCGATGCACTGCAATACATTAATCGCCATTTAAGTGCGCCCCGCTAGGACGCAGTGCGCTGAACTGGCTGCCGATGCCGGTTCAGCGCCCATTCCACATGCTCCCTGACCAGAGCGGAAGGATGATCAAGTCGCGCCTGAAGCGCGCGAATCACCTCTTCACTTCGGGGCGCATTGCCCAAACCAACGGCGAGATTGCGTAACCAGCGCTCATAACCAATCCGCCGGATCGCTGAACCCTCCGTTTTTCGCAGGAACTCTTCCTCATTCCACATGAATATCGTCGCCAGATCGGGCGCATCCAGGTTATGGCGGGGCCTGAAGTCGGCTTCGGCGGTGGGTCTGGCGAACTTATTCCAGGGGCAGATCAACTGGCAGTCGTCGCAGCCGAACACCCGATTGCCCATGGCGCTGCGCAAGTCGATGGGAATGCTGCCCTTGTGCTCGATGGTGAGATAGGAAATGCACTTGCGTGCATCCAGTTGGTAGGGGCCGACAAAAGCCTTCGTGGGACAAATATCGAGGCAGGCCGTACAGCTGCCGCAATGATTGCTGCCGCTCTCGCTTTCCACCGGCAGGGGCAGATCGGTAAACAGCTCGCCGAGAAAGAACCAGGTACCGGCCTTGCTGTTTACCAACATGCTGCTCTTGCCGATCCAGCCCAGGCCCGCTTTTTCCGCCAGCGCTCGCTCCAACACCGGGGCACTGTCCACAAACGGCCGCTGGTGCGTTTGCCCGACGGCCTCGGCGATCAGATCCGCCAGCCGTGCCAGGCGTTTTCTAATCAGTTTGTGGTAATCACGACCGAGGGCGTACCGCGCGATGTAGGCTTTTTCACCCTGTCCTAGCAGTTTCGCCTGCTGAGTGTCGCCGGGAAGATAGTCCATGCGCACGGAGATGACTCGCGCAGTGCCCGGAAGCAGCTCCTGCGGGCGGCTGCGCTTGTTGCCATGCTCGCCCATCCAGCTCATTTCGCCCTGATAGCCTGCCGCGAGCCAATCCTGCAACCGGGCTTCATGCTCGCGCAAATCGACGTCGGCGATGCCGGCCTGCTGGAAGCCCAGCTCGCGGGCCCACTGCTTTATGCGCAGTGCAAGATCCTGATAGTCGATGGATTGATTCATGGCGGCTTAGACGTCTGGGAAAGGCGCGAATTTCAGGGGAAGGCCATTTATACTGTGGCGCTTCCGCAGCAACGACACGGATGAATTTGTATGTCCCGCTCAGCTTCCGATTTGCCCCTGCGTCTCTACAGCGCGGATCAGACCCGTGAACTGGATCGGATTGCTATCGAGCGGCAGGGCATTCCAGCTATTCAGTTGATGAAGCGAGCCGGCCGCGCGGCCTGGACAGCGTTGCACGGGCGGTGGTCTGCTCCCGAACTGATAACCGTGTTCTGCGGGACGGGCAACAATGGTGGCGACGGCTACATTGTCGCAGCTTTGGCCGCGGAGCAAAACGTTGCCGCCCGAGTGATTCAGGTGGGCGATGCGGACAAGCTGAAAGGCGACGCCGCTCGCGCTCGTGATTTCGCCCGTCAGGCGCAGGTGGAATTCATTCCTTTCGACCAGTCCCTCTCGCTCGCTTCAGGCATTGTCGTCGATGCTATGCTCGGTACCGGCGCCAAAGGTGCGCCCCGGGACAAATACGCCCGGGCGATTCAGCTGATAAACGACAGCGGCCTGCCCGTCCTGGCCATTGATATTCCTTCGGGCCTCGATGCCGATACCGGCCAGACCGAAGGTGACAGTATTCGGGCTGACCTCACCGCAACCTTTATCGGCCTCAAGCGGGGGTTGTTTACCGGGCGTGGTCCCGCGCTGGTGGGCGAGCTCACTTTCGACGACCTGGGGGTGGCGAAGGATATTTACGCGGCCGTGCCCTCGAGGGTGGAGCGAATTCCTCACGAGCGGCTGCGCCACTGGCTGCGGCCCCGGCCGGCCGACGCTCACAAGGGCAAGTTCGGTCATGTGCTGGTTGTCGGCGGCGAGCAGGGCACCGGCGGCGCCGCGCTGATGGCCGCAGAATCCGCAGGTCGGGTAGGGGCCGGATTGATCTCGGTCGCTACCCGCGCCGAGCACACAGCCAGCTTTCTGGCCCGTCGGCCGGAAATCATGGTGGCCGCCGCCGACAGACCGGATGCGCTCAAATCATTGCTGGCCCGCGCCAGCGTGGTGGTGGTTGGCCCGGGACTCGGTAGGTCCGATTGGTCCAGGCAGTTATTTGATGCCGTTCTGACCAGCAGTCTGCCCTTGGTTGTAGACGCAGATGGCCTGAATCTGATCAGCGAACAGCCCGAGCGGTGGGGTAAACCTCGAGAGTGGGTGCTCACACCGCATCCGGGCGAGGCGGCCCGCTTACTGTCCTGCAGCGTTGCGGAGATACAGGCAGATCGCTTTGCCGCGGTGGCGGAATTACAGGACCGATTCGGTGGCACCGCGATACTCAAGGGGGCGGGTAGCCTGGTGGCCAGTGAATCTGAGGGCGAGTCGAGAATCGCCGTCTCGGACGTGGGCAATCCCGGCATGGCCAGCGGCGGCATGGGCGACGTGCTGAGCGGAGTACTCGGCGGACTGATCGCCCAGGGCATTCCGCTCCCCGACGCAACCGAGCTCGGCGTTCACCTGCACGGCATGGCCGCCGATCTGGCGGCCGCAAATGGTGGCGAGCGCGGCCTTTTGGCAACCGATCTTTTTCCCTATCTGCGCAAGCTGGTGAACGTGCAATGACGTCGGAAGATTCGCAGCACTTCAACATCGACCTGGCAAATGAAGCAGCCACAGTCGCCTTGGGCGAAGCATTGGGCCAGGCTATCGTCGAGGGCGGCATCGTTTACCTGGACGGCACCCTCGGCGCGGGTAAAACGACGCTGAGCCGCGGCGTGCTTCGGCACTTCGGTCACCAGGGCGCGGTAAAAAGCCCCACCTACACGCTGGTCGAAGCTTACGAACTGAATGGCCGGCGAATTTACCACTTCGATCTTTACCGGCTCGGTGATCCTGAAGAGCTGGAATACATGGGGATTCGCGACTACTTCACGCCCGACGCAATCTGCCTCGTGGAATGGCCCGAACGCGGCGAAGGCCTTTTGCCAGCTGCGGATTTACGGGTTAAAGTTGAGGTCATACACTACAATTCCGCACCGCGACGACGCGCGCAGATCACTGCGCACACGAAGACCGGCAGCGCCATGTTGCGACGATTACGCATTGCGTTGAAGCGGGTGGACTGAGGCTGTCGCATCTGAGCGATTCAGTCATTTAGCAAAACCCCTCCATTCTACGAGTAGCGAGTTCCAAATAAGGGCATGAGGCGATCGCTTACAAATATCCGTCGTCTGGCTTTTAGCTGCCTGTTCACCTTACTGCTGAGTCAGGCCGCAGTCGCAAAGGAAAGCATCAACGGGGTGCGGCTGTGGCGCGCTCCAGATAGCACGCGCATCGTGTTCGACCTGAGCGGGCCCATCAAACACAACCTGTTCACGCTCGATAATCCCCGGCGCATCGTCGTCGACATCGAAGACGTGGAACTCGCCGCGTCGGTTTCTACCCTGAGCCTTGGGGAGACCCCCATCGCCGACATACGCACCGGCGTTCGCAACGGCCGGGACTTGCGGGTGGTCTTCGACCTCCGCTCCCCTGTCGGCAGCAGCAGCTTTGTGCTGGCCAGGCACGGCGAGAAGAGCGATCGTCTGGTAATCGATCTCAGCGATGCCAATGCGAGGCCCGCGTCCGAGCCAGCGCGGGAAATCGTTCTTGACGCCATCAGCGGGCACCGGGACATAGTAATCGCCATTGACGCCGGGCACGGCGGGGAGGACCCGGGCGCAATCGGTCCCAGCCGGATTTACGAGAAGGACGTGGTGCTGGATATCAGCCGCCAGCTGGCCAAAATCATCGACGCCACTCCCGGCTATCGAGCGGAGCTGATTCGCACCGGCGATTACGCCCTCGCGCTGAAAAAGCGGCGCGACCTGGCGCGACAAAAGCGGGCGGACCTTTTTGTATCGGTTCACGCGGATGCCTTCAAGCACACCAGTGCGCGCGGGGCTTCGGTGTTTGCCCTCAATCCCCACGGCCGCCGCGCCACCAGTGAAACCGCACGCTACCTGGCGCAGCGCGAAAACGAAGCCGACCTCATCGGCGGTGTCGGCTCGGTAAGTTTGAGCGACAAGGACGAGATGCTGGCGGGGATGCTGCTCGACTTGTCGATGACGGCGACACTCAGCTCCAGCCTGCAGGTGGGCGACGAAGTCCTGCGGGCGATCGGCAGCATGGCGGCCCTCCACAAGCACCAGGTAGAACAGGCGGACTTCGCCGTCCTGCGCTCGCCGGATATGCCGTCGCTGCTGGTAGAGACCGGATTCATTTCCAATCCGGGCGAAGCGAAGCGTCTGAGCACCCCATCCTACCGTCGCCAGATGGCGGAAAAGATATTTTCCGGCATTCAGAACTACTTCAACCA
Source organism: Proteobacteria bacterium 005FR1 (assembly GCA_026192395.1). Lineage (GTDB taxonomy): Bacteria > Pseudomonadota > Gammaproteobacteria > Pseudomonadales > Cellvibrionaceae > WACF01. The sequence goes on along the minus strand of WACF01000001.1, from coordinate 2,542,282 downwards.
CACACCGCCGCCGGGCACACTGATAGCCGCGCGCAAGAACGGCGCGGGTGGCTTTGGCGAGCATATCATCGTGCACGGTGATACCCTGTCCGACATTGCCAAGCGCTACAATGTCTCGGTGTCCGATATCCTCAGCCTCAACGGATTGTCCAATACTGTGATTCAGGTGGGACAGCGCTTGAAAATTCCAAGCACCTGACTTTCTCAACGACTTTCCCCAACGACGCGTTAGCTATTCTGTGAATTCTCCCCGGCGTATTCAGCTTCTCAGTCCCCGTCTTTCCAACCAGATTGCTGCCGGTGAGGTGGTCGAACGTCCCGCATCGGTCATCAAAGAGCTGCTGGAAAACAGCATCGATGCCGGCGCCAGTGCGATCGAGGTCGATGTAGAGCGCGGCGGCACCAAGCTGCTGCGGGTGCGGGACAACGGCTGCGGCATCGACCGGGAGGATCTTTCGCTGGCGCTGAGCCGCCACGCTACCAGCAAGATCACCGAACTGGACGATCTCGAGGCGGTAGCTACGCTGGGTTTTCGCGGTGAGGCGCTGGCGAGCATCAGTTCCGTATCGCGGCTTGTCTTGGCGAGTAATACATCCGACGAGGGAGAAGGCTGGCAAGTCTCCGCAGCGGGCAAGGAAATGGCGGCCGAACTGGCGCCAACCGCTCACCGGCGCGGCACCACTGTGGAAGTGAAGGATCTGTTCTTCAATACACCGGCACGGCGGAAGTTTCTGCGCACCGAAAAGACCGAATTCACCCGCATCGAAGATGTCGTCAAAAAGCTTGCGCTGGCGCACTTTGGCATCACCTTTCAGCTGAAGCACAACGGCAAGGTTATCCATCACTTTCGCGCAGCTTCGAGCCAGATGGAGCGCGAGCGCCGGGTGGCCCAGGTCTGCGGCCCTGCGTTCATGGAAAAAGCCATCGTCATCGAGATGGAGCACACCGGGCTGCGACTGTGGGGTTGGGTTGCGGAGCCGACCTTTTCCCGCAGTCAGGCGGACCTACAGTATTTCTACGTGAACGGCCGCTCCATCCGCGACAAAGTGATCACCCACGCGGTGCGCCAGGCCTTCAGCGATGTGCTTTACCACGGTCGGCATCCGGCCTTCGTGCTGAACCTCGCCCTCGATCCCGCCACCGTTGATGTGAACGTGCATCCCACCAAGCACGAGGTGCGTTTCCGGGACAGCCGTCTGGTGCACGATTTCCTCTTCCGAAGTCTGCATCGCGCCCTGGCCGATGTCCGGCCGGCCGAAGCCAGCGCGCCGATCATGGCGCAGACCGAGACTGCCAGCGCGGAATATGCCGCGCCGGTCGCCAGCAGCCCACGCCAGCAGCATTCAATCAACTTCTTCAATCGCCCAAGTGCGGCTGTATATCAGGTCCGCGAGGATATGCAGGTATACGCTCAGCTGCACGCGGGCGAAACGGATGCGTGGGGCGGCACGAAGTCACCGCCCGCATTCAGTGCGGCTGAAAGCAATCTTGCACCGCAGCCTGAATCAGCTGAACTCCCGCCACTCGGCTACGCAATCGCCCAGCTGAAAGGTATCTACATTTTGGCGGAAAACGCTCAGGGCTTGATTGTGGTGGACATGCACGCGGCTCATGAGCGCATCACCTATGAGCGCATGAAGTCGGCAATGGCCTGCGAAGGTATTCGCGCGCAACCCTTGCTGGTGCCCCAATCGATCGCGGTTAGCCAGAAGGAGGCCGATTGCGCGGAAACTTATCTAGACGCATTCCAGTCATTGGGTTTCGAGCTTCAGCGGGCCGGTCCGGAGTCGCTGCTGGTACGGCAGATTCCAGCCCTGCTGGATCGCAGCAATGTGGAGCAACTGGTGCGCGACGTGTTGGCGGACTTTGTGGAGCACGGCAGCAGCGAGCGTATCAGCCGGCATATGAATGAGATCCTGGGGACCATGGCCTGTCACGGTTCCGTTAGAGCAAATCGTCGGCTGACCGTCCCGGAGATGAATGCGCTCTTGCGGGATATGGAAGCCACTGAACGCAGCGGTCAGTGCAATCACGGCCGCCCCACCTGGACCGTGCTGACGCTTGCGGAATTGGACAAACTCTTCATGCGCGGGCAATAGCCGCGCCAATAAACGCTCATGGCTGTCAGCACCCACAAGCCGCCCGTTGTCTTTCTGATGGGACCCACCGCAAGCGGAAAAACCGCCACGGCCATGGCCCTGGCGGAAGTGCTCCCTGTAGAGCTGATCAGCGTGGATTCGACGCTGGTTTATCGCGGGCTCGATATCGGCACCGCCAAGCCGACCCCAGATGAATTGGCGCGGGCGCCTCATCGGCTCATCGATATCCGCGATCCGGCAGAGCCCTATTCCGCCGCCGAATTCCGCCGCGACGCTTTGCGCGAGATCGCCGAGATCCATGAGCGCGGCCGCATTCCTCTGCTGGTGGGCGGCACCATGCTTTACTTCAATGTGCTGATCAACGGGATTGCCGATTTGCCGGCCGCGGATCCGAACTTGCGTTCGGCGCTCGAAACTGAAGCCGAACAGAAAGGCTGGCCCGAGCTGCACCGTCAGTTGGCCGAGGTGGATCCGCAAACCGCAGGGCGCCTCCATCCCAACCATTCGCAGCGCATACTGCGCGCCTTGGAAGTCTGGCGCCTCACGGGAGAGACGCTGAGCTCGCTGCAGGCGAAACAGTCCGCAGATACCTGCCTTTTTGCCGGGCAGTTTAAGCTCTTGCAAATGGCGCTGATGCCGCAGAATCGACAGATTCTGCACGAGCGAATTGCGCGACGATTTCGCAGGATGTTGAACCAAGGCTTCGAAAATGAGGTCCGCGTACTGTACCAGCGCGGCGACTTGCATCCGGCACTGCCGGCCATCCGCGCGGTAGGCTACCGACAGATGTGGCAGCACCTTGCCGGCGAGCTGGGCAAGGAAGAAATGGTGGCGGCTGGAATCGCCGCAACGCGGCAATTGGCGAAGCGGCAGCTTACCTGGTTGCGCGGCTGGAAGGACGTGGTGGTCCTGCCAACCGATAGGTCAGAAGGTGATGCCGGGCAAATAGCGGAAATAACCGGGCAGGCCTTGAATTATGTTGAACGGATGACGATATAATGGAAACGACACCGGGGTTCTGGTGTCAAAGAGCCCGCACCACTCCGGGTCGACCGCAGGTCCCGGGTCCTTCGCTCTGAAGGTCGCCTTGGTTGGGGCTCTGATAAGTCAGTCTAACTATTCATTCAGTGGCCGATTCCTTCTTGGCCCATTTCATTCACTCTGTTTTTTTGCGCATTTTTATTGCTTAAGGAGATTACCATGTCAAAAGGGCATAGCCTACAAGACCCTTATTTGAACGTCCTGAGAAAAGAGCGTATTCCTGTCTCCATTTATCTCGTAAACGGTATCAAATTGCAGGGCCAAGTCGAATCGTTCGATCAGTTTGTCGTGCTGCTGAAAAACACGGTTAGCCAGATGGTATACAAGCACGCAATTTCAACCGTAGTGCCCTCACGAGCTGTGCGCATTCCCATGGCGAGTCCGCAAGGTGGCGAGGGTGAAAGCCTTTAAGGCGTCCCTTTCTCTATTCAGGAAGTGCTGATTGTTTTTTGACCGTCCCGAGTCGGGTGAAACCGCAATTTTGGTTCACTTCGATTTTAACCGCTACGATGAACCCGAAGATCCTCGGGAGTTTGAAGAGCTGGTACTTGCCGCCGAGGGCGACCCCGTTGCTTTTTTGATGGGGCAACGGGCCGCCCCGCACCCCAAATACTTCATCGGCACCGGCAAGCTTGATGAGCTCCGTCAGTTGGTGGAGCAGCATCAGGCGGCGGTGGTAATCTTCAACCATGTTTTATCCCCCAGTCAGGAACGCAACCTAGAAAAGGTGGTGCAATGCCGGGTGCTTGACCGCGTCGGGCTGATTCTCGATATATTCGCCCAACGGGCGCGCACCCACGAAGGTAAGCTACAAGTCGAGCTCGCGCAGCTGCGCCACATCGCCAGCCGGCTGGTGCGTGGTTGGACCCACTTGGAAAGACAGAAAGGGGGTATCGGCCTGCGTGGTCCCGGGGAAACGCAGCTGGAAACCGACCGTCGCCTGATCCGCGACCGGATCCGATCCATCGAAGCGCGCCTGGAAAAGGTGCGGCGCCAGCGCGAGCAGGGTCGCCGCAGCCGGCAACGCGCGGCGATTCCCACCGTATCTCTGGTGGGTTACACCAACGCCGGTAAATCCACCCTGTTCAACCAGATCACCAACGCTGGGGTATTTGCTGAGAACCAGCTGTTCGCGACTCTCGACCCCACCATGCGACGGCTGGAACTGCAGGACATTGGCCCCGTAATCCTGGCGGATACCGTGGGCTTCATCAGCCATCTTCCGCACCGGCTCGTCGAAGCCTTTCGCGCGACACTCGAAGAGGTGGCCCGCGCTGACCTGCTGTTGCACGTGATCGATTCCGCTGCCGAGCAGTCGTCCGAGCAGATCGAGCAGGTGGAAGCCGTTCTGGAAGAAATCGGAGCCTCCGAACAGCCACAGTTGCGGGTTTACAACAAGGTCGACTTGCTGCCCGACGCCGCGCCGAAGATTGATCGCGATCCGGAAGGTCGGCCGGTTGCCGTGTGGTTGTCAGCCCAGAGCGGGGCGGGGACGGACCTGCTGATGCAGGCGATCACCGAGCTGCTCGCTGACGACATGTTGCACGAGACCCTGCATCTGCCGCCGGTTCTCGGTAGACTGCGGGCCAGGTTCTACGCGCATAACTCGGTGGTAAGTGAACAATTTTTAGACGACGGCTCCAGCGCAGTGGAACTCCGTATGCCCAAAAAGGATCTTATGCGCCTGCTTAGTGCTGAAAATGTGTCCTGGGATGATCTGAACTGGCAAGGGAATCTGCAAACGGGCCACGAACACACCCGAATGGCGGGTTAGTCTGTAAACCGCTGCTCCAAGCCCGCGATAATCGCTCACAGCCGACGTGGCACCGCGGCTTCACTTCGATAGCGATGACATGAATTGTTCAACCACCTAAAGCATGCGGCGACAACATATCCCCTGAGCGGTATTGAACACAGAAAAGAATCAACCATACATTGGAGCGCCTTGCTCCATACCCGATTTCAATCAATCAGTTAGCGCGCTGCGTTAATAGCAAGCAGTTGTGGAGAAGATCTATGGCTTGGAATGAACCAGGTGGAAACAAACCTGACCCGTGGGGCGGCGGCGGTAACCGCGGCGGCAACGACGGCGGGCCACCGGACCTGGACGAGGTGCTGAGAAAAATTCAGCAGAAAATGAGAGGTGCCTTTGGCGGCTCTGGCTCTGGCGGCAATCGATCCGGCGGCGGCGTCAGCTTGCCGGTACTCGGACTGGTCATCGGCATCATCGTTCTGGTCTATGTGATTGCCGGCGTGCAGATCATCGATGAACGTGAGCGCGGCGTGGTGTTGCGCTTCGGTACCTACGACCGGACGCTGGGTCCAGGTCTGAACTGGGCGCCGCCGATTGTCGACAAGGTCTATCCGGTGAACGTTACCAATGTGCGTTTGCACCGTATCAATGGTAGTTCGATGATTACCGGCGACCTGAACATTGTCGAGGTGGATCTTTCGGTCCAGTACAGCATCGCGAGCGCCGAAAACTTCGTGCTAAGAGTACGCAATCCCGAAAGCAGCTTGCGTGAAGCGACAGACAGTGCGCTTCGGCACGTGGTGGGCGCCACCGACATGCACGAAGTGCTGACCGAAGGCCGTAGCCAGGTTGCCATCGAAGTGGAGGCGCGGCTGCAGGATTATCTGGACGGTTACAACACCGGCATCCGAGTCGTAAAAGTCAACGTGGAAGAGACCACTCCGCCGCGCGAAGTACAAAGTGCCTTTGACGACGTCAACCGCGCACGGGAGGATGAAGAGCGGGAGAAGAGTCTTGCCCAGGCTTACGTGAACCAGGTGCTCCCCGAAGCGCGGGGGCGCGCGCAGCGCCTGATCGAGGAAGCTCAGGGCTATCGCGAACAGGTCGTGTCGCGCGCACAAGGTGACGCCCGCCGCTTCGAGCAGTTGATGACGGAATACAAGAAAGCGCCGGAAGTGACCCGAGAGCGTCTGTATCTGGATGCCGTGCAGGAGGTGATGCAGAACAGCTCGAAGGTGCTGGTCGACGTGGAAAATGGTAACAATCTCCTTTATCTCCCCTTGGATAAAATGATGGAAAGGCGCGCTCCGGTGGGGCCACGAAATGAAAGCGACAGCGACGTAATTGCCGCGGAAGTGCAGCAACGGGCTCTGGAGACCCTGCCGCGCGAGCAGCAGCCTCTTCGCCGTCGGGAGGTACGCTAAATGAATGCAAAAACAATAGTGGTATTGGCGATCATTGGTATCGTTGGACTGGTCGCCGCGAACTCCCTTTACATCGTTCATGAAACCGAAAAGGCCGTGCTGCTGGAGTGGGGCCGGGTAGAGCAGGCGGATGTCCCGCCCGGGCTGCACGTGAAGGTCCCGTTCATGCACAAGGTTCGCAAATTCGACGGCCGCATTCTGACCTCCAGTACGACCGAGCAGCGCTTTTTGACGCTCGAGAAGAAGGGCGTGGTCGTGGACTATTTCGCCAAATGGCGGGTTTCCGATGTCGGCAAGTACTATCAGACCACTGGCGGCGATGAAAGGAATGCCGACCAGCTGATCGCCCAGCGTGTCAACGCCGGGCTGCGTAACCAGTTCGGTGAACGCACGCTGCAGGAAGTTGTGAGCGGTGAGCGGGATGAGCTGATGAGCGTCTTGATCGAAAACCTGAGCCAATTCGCACTGGAATCACTGGGCGTCGAAATTATCGATGTGCGAGTCAAGAAGATCGATTTGCCCCCCGATGTGAGCAGCTCGGTGTTCCAGCGGATGACAGCCGAACGTCAGCAGGAAGCCCAGGAGCATCGCTCCAAAGGTAAAGAGCAGGCGGAAGTCATTCGAGCTGATGCCGATCGCCAGAAAACCATCATCCTGGCGGAAGCCTATCGCGACTCAGAGCAGATCCGTGGTGAAGGTGATGCGCTAGCTGCCGGCATCTACGCGCAAGCGTATAACAAGGACCCCGAGTTCTATCAGTTCATGCGCAGTCTCACTGCCTACAAGAGCACCTTCAACTCGACCAGCGACGTATTGCTGGTCGATCCGAATAGCGACTTCTTTCGCTATTTGAAAGACTCGAAAGGCGGCGTTCAGACGCGCCAGTAAAGACGCCGGAGACCAGGGATGGTCTCCTTTATCACCGCGTTAATACTGACGCTCCCTCTCCACGATCTCGATCGCAAAGCCATCTACTTCGTCCACGATGCGGCTGGGGATGTAAACTTCCTTTTTGAGAGCCTGACTCTCCGCCACTCCCAAGGTGGTTTTGTCCAGCAGCTCGTAAACGGGCTCCTCGTTCTTATTCAGAAGGTGGATTTTCAAGTCCGCGTCCAGCGTCTTCCGGCATTGGTTCTCCAGCTCGGCGTTCCACTCCACCACCGCGCTGCCTATTTCATTGGTGGATACCTCGAAGTCGCGCTCCATCACCTGGATGCACTGCGCACCGGCGAGTTGGGTGACTAGCGTTAGTGCCAGAGCTCCGGACAAATAGCGTGTCATAGTTCAGCTCCATCTTTCGGGGCCAGCATGCCCGGCCGGGACGCCTGACCTGGTGAATCAGAATCCAGTTCTCATCGCGTCCCCTCGAGGGTGCAATGCATATGCCAGCCGACTTTGCTGGTCGAGCCGCCGGTAAAAAACTGCTAGAATGCCGCAACCGGGCTCTCGGAGTCTGTTGGATTTAGGGCTGCAGGTCCTCGGCGCATGCCGGGCCCATGAGACTCAGAAGCACTAAATCCTGCAGGCTTCCACCCCGGTTTTTTTGTGTCGGCAGTTTCCCGTGGCTGAAACCTTTCGTCCACTGAAAACGGCGATGACATCGGACGGGAGGCCCGAGCATGTGGCAGGATCTGTTGCGAGCGCTCTGCCTGCTGATGGTGATCGAGGGCATTCTGCCGTTTCTCTATCCGGCGCGATGGCGGAAATTGGCGGTAGTGCTAGCCACTACTGACGACCGCAGCCTTCGCCTGGCGGGCCTAGCCTCCATGGTGATCGGTGTCGGCCTTTTGTACCTGACCCGCTGAAACAAAGACCTGAATTTATGACCTATGCAGATCGCTGGCTGCTACCGGACGGCGTGGAGGAGATTCTTCCCGCGGAGGCGCAGCAGATTGAAAGTTTGCGCCGCCGGCTGCTCGACCTTTATCGCTGCTGGGGCTATGACCTGGTGATTCCGCCCCTGGTGGAATTCACGGATTCGCTCTTGATCGGGCTGGGCCGCGATCTGGACCTGCTCACCTTCAAGCTCACTGACCAACTCTCGGGCCGCACCCTCGGCATTCGCGCTGACATAACCCCCCAGACTGCGCGCATGGACGCCCACAGTCTCAAGCGCCAGGGAGCCAATCGCCTGTGCTATGCCGGCCATGTGCTCCACACCCGACCGAGAACGCCCTTGGCGACCCGGTCGCCGATTCTATCCGGGGTTGAGCTTTATGGCGAAGCGGGGGTCGGAGCCGATATCGAAGTGGTCTCGCTGTTGATGGAGTCGCTGCAGGCAGTAGGGCTGAACGACGCATCAGTGGAAATCGGACACGTCGGCATATTCAGAGAGCTGATCAGTGCAGCCGGTCTCAGCAATGAGCAGCAGGAAATCCTGTTCGACCTCCTGCAGCGCAAGGCCGCCACAGAGATGCGGGCCTGGGTCGCAGCCAATATCGGCGATCCCTCGCTGGCGGACATTCTCCGGCAGCTGCCGGGGCTTGCCGGTGGCAGAGAGTCGCTGCAAAGGGCGCGACGGGTGCTCGCCAACGCACCGCCAGCGGTTATGGCCGCCGTGCAGCAGCTGGAAACCCTCGCCGAAACAATTAGTCAGCGCTACCCCCAGGCGCAGCTCTACTTCGATCTCAGCGAGCTACATAGCTTCACCTACCACACTGGCCTGTGGTTTGCGGCTTTCACCCCCGGCTATGGACGCGCGCTCGCGAGCGGCGGTCGATATGATCGGGTCGGCGAAGTCTTCGGGCGAGCGCGGCCGGCCACCGGTTTTCACATCGACATTACCGCCCTGAACCGATTGCTGCAGGTGTCTCTTCCCCAGCGCAATGGAATCTATGCGCCGGCCTGCGCGGATCCCGATCAGTGGCAAGCCATCCAGAAGTTGCGCGCACAGGGCGAGACGGTGGTCACCGGGTTTCCCGATGAGCAGGTGCGGCGCGACGAATTTAAGTGTGATCGCCAGCTGGTGAAAGCCGGTGGCGAGTACAAAGTTATCCCCTGGGATTAGCTCGGAAAGCGACCACCAGGACATCCAACTATTTTTTGACGCAGAGAGTTATCCGGCAATGGGCAAGAACGTCGTTGTAATCGGGACCCAGTGGGGCGATGAAGGCAAGGGAAAGGTCGTCGACCTGCTCACCGAAGAAGTGTCCACCGTCGTGCGCTTCCAGGGCGGCCATAATGCCGGCCACACGCTGGTTATCGAGGGCAAGAAGACCGTTCTCCACCTGATCCCCTCGGGCATTCTGCGCAAGAACGTGCTGTGTCTGATCGGCAATGGCGTGGTGCTATCACCGCAGGCACTGCTCCAGGAGATCGGCAATCTGGAAGCGAAAGGCGTCCCGGTTCGTGATCGCCTGCGCCTCTCACCAGCCTGTCCGTTGATTCTGCCTTACCACACGGCGCTTGATCAGGCGCGAGAAATTGCGTTGGGCAACAGCAAGATCGGGACTACCGGACGCGGTATTGGCCCGGCCTACGAGGACAAGGCGGCACGGCGCGGCCTGCGGCTTGGTGATCTGCTGAACGCCGACCGGTTTGCCACCAAGCTCAAAGAGGTAATGCGCTATCACAACTTCATGCTGACCGAGTTCTACAAGGTCGAAGGCCTTGATTACGATCGGGTTCTGGAGGATGCCCTTGCCTGGGGCGAGCAGTTGCGACCGATGGTCGCGGATGTGGTCGATTTGCTCCATAGTGCGCGGCTTCGCGGTGACAACATCATGTTTGAAGGCGCCCAGGGTTCGCTGCTGGACATTGATCACGGTACTTACCCCTTCGTGACTTCCTCCAACACCACCGCCGGCGGAACCGCCACTGGTTCTGGCGTCGGTCCGCTGTACCTGGATTACGTGCTGGGTATAACCAAGGCTTACACCACCCGCGTTGGCTCGGGCCCATTCCCGACTGAGCTGACCTGCAAAATCGGCAAGCATCTTGGCGAGAAAGGGCATGAGTTCGGTGCGACCACTGGACGTGAGCGTCGCACCGGCTGGTTTGATGCGGTCGCCGTGAAATACGCGATGCAGATCAACTCCATTTCCGGACTTTGTCTCACCAAGCTGGACGTGCTCGACGGCATGGAAACGGTGAAGATTTGTACCTCCTACCAGGACCAAAATGGCAACGCTCTGACCATTCCCTTCGACGCGGAGGGCTGGGCTGAAGTGCAACCCGTTTACGAAGAAATGCCCGGCTGGCAGGAATCCACCGTTGGTGCGAAAACCTTGGCCGAATTACCTGAAAATGCGCTCGCTTACATCAAGCGTTTGGAGAAGCTGGTCGGTGTGCCCATCGATATCATCTCCACAGGTCCAGACCGGGTGCAGACCATCGTTCTGCGTCATCCTTTCGCATAAGCACTGCCTCCAATGTAACATCTTCTCGCACGGGTGGTTTCGTCAGAGACCGCCCGTTTTTGTATGCGCTTTTTTTCTTTTTGTATGCGCTTTTTTTCGCGGCGTGAAATCAAGGGGCGTATGCGGGGAAGTTCGTGGCAGAAGTTAGCGAGCAAAAAAAAGCCCGTCGGGGGATGACGGGCGAGGAGCTAGAAGTAAGCTAAAGGTGAGAGGTGCTAACTAAACTAAAAGAAACAACGGTAGAAAAATTCAGTTATGCCTGCAGCGTGAATTCTGATTTGCTCTTGAACAAATCTTCGTAAGCGATGAGGCCCAAAAGCGCGAAATAGATTCCGAAAGAAGTTGCTACGATCATGGCCTGTATCTCCTTTTTTGAACTGCCTGTCTGACCAACTTGGTGACACTATAGGTGTCCGGATGATATGTTTCAAATGGTCAAGAATCATCGAACCGATGAATTCCATTCATAATGCTTTCCCGGACCGCATTCAGTTGTTCTCGCGACGCGTCACCATTTAAACGCCTTGGAAGTGCCTCTGTTTACCGCTTTTGCCGATCTTTACCGGTACTGTCTTTTCTTGTGTTGGAGCTATCGTTTCTTGTATTTGGGGGGCTGTTTGAGGGGAATGAGGCTTCTTTGAAGAGTGCGAAATCGCCGGAATGCAGGCAAAAAAAAGCCCGTCAGGGCGACGGGCATAAGCACTTAGAAGTGATCGAAACAGAGATGGTGCCGACTTAACTCACAGGAGAGAGTTGAAATTCTCTATCAGGCCTTGAAGCTGAAGGCGCCGTTTGATGCGCTAAAGTCTTCCCAGGCCACTACGCCCAACAGGGCGAAATAAACAGTAAATGTGGCTAATAACATGTCCGTAGTCTCCAAGGGTAGGCGTTTGGCGGGTTCGCTCGGAACGCTCAACTTGGTGTGTAATTTAGCGCCTAGCCTGATATGTTTCAAATGATGAGGAATCATTGAGCGCATGATCTGCGGGAATATCTCGGATGAGCGGCACCGGCCCCCGGGTGATCGGCAGGCAGACGGCTGGGCCAGCAGCTGGGAGACTCGCACCGGGCGAGATAATGCGCCTCCGCGGAGATAGTCTTTATAAATGGTGGTGCAGAGTCTATTATGAATATGGTTCATACTCTGGAGTGATCTCGTGGATACCCGTCAGCTGGCTCGCATCGACCTCAATCTTTTAGTGGCACTGCAGGTGCTGATTGAGGAATGCAACGTCTCGAAAGCGGCAGAGCGGCTGTTCATCACCCAGTCCGCCATGAGCAAGACCTTGGGGCGCCTGCGCGAACTCTTCGATGATCAGCTCTTCACCCGCAGCTCGCACGGCATGGTGCCGACGCCCAGGGCGCTGGAAATACAGAAGAAGCTTGCAGTGCTGTTACACGGCGTTCAGGAGTTGGTGGCCGATCAGAAATTCGACCCCTGGACTTACCGAGGCGAGTTCAAGATCGCGATTCCGGAATACGTGGGCATGGCCATCCTGCCGGCATTGCTGGAGCAGTTGCAGCAGGAGGCGCCGCATATTCGTATCGTCTCCATTACCCGCGTGGAGCATCAACTGGAACAACTTGCCAGCGGCGATCTGGATTTTGCCATCCACGTGAAGTACGCCCGCTACGGACCGGACTTCACGGTGGATCCAATCGCCAGCATGCCGCCGGTGATCTTATTGCGGCAGGGGCATCCGCTCCGGGTATCGAGACGTGAGCTCAAGACACTCGACGACCTGCGATACGTCGTCGAGAACTATCCGCAGGTGGGCTGGTATGTGCCGGATATGGAGGAGCTGGACTTCGTCCGCAGTCTGGAGCAGCAGGAGAGCTTCAGGCACAACCGAGCGCCGGGAGAGATCGTCTTCGAAACCTCGCACATGTTTTCGGCGATCGAAGTGATCAAGCGGACCAATTGCGTGCTCTTTGGTCCGCCGCTGATTACCCGGCATCCCCTGCTTGGCGTAGGGGTGGCTAGCATGCGCTTGCCGGTGCGGGAGGAGCACTTTTTCCACTACGTGTTGACGACTCACAAGCGGCTGGAGACCTCGACCGTGCACCAGTGGCTGCGGCAGAAGATCCTCGAGATCGTGCACCGGGCCGAAGGCAAAAAGGAAAGCGGTGATCCCTATAGCGACTACAAGGTGGGGCGGGAAATCGGGTTCTACGGCCCGGGCCGAGAGTCCTAGACCCTTGGACTATTCGTGCTGACAGGTTCCGGGCAGACTGATGTCAAAGGCGGCCCCGCCGAGCAAGTCGCCCGCATTTACGGCAATGCTGCCGCGGTAGCTGCTGATGATGTCGACCGCGACCGCGAGCCCGATCCCTTGTCCAGCCGTGGCGGTATCGGCGCGGGCGCCACGTTCGAGAATGGTCTGTCGCATGTCCGCGGGCACGCCCGGACCGTCGTCTTCCACGCGTAACCGCAATTCGCCGGCTTTCTCCTCCGCCAAAATCAGTAACTTGCTTCGACAGTACTTGAAAGCGTTATCCAGAAGATTTCCGAGCAGCTCCAGCAAATCGCGCTCGTCCCCGGCGAAACTGCAGGTTTCGGCGATATCGATTTCCGCGGACACCCCCTTGTCCCGATAGACCTTTTCCAAGGTAGTCACCAGCCGCTTCACCAAGGGAGCGAGCGGTACGGCTTTCCCAGGCAGGCCGCCGTGATGAATCACTGCCCGTCGCAGTTGGTGGTCGACGATCTGTCGCATCCTCTCCACCTGTTCGGCAACGAGCTGCACGGCTTCGGGGTTATTGCTGCCGACTGTGCTTTGAATCACCGAGAGCGGTGTTTTCAAGCTGTGAGCCAAATCATCCATGGTGTGGCGATAGCGCTCCCGCTGCGTGCGTTCGCTGCCGAGGACCTGGTTCAGGTTGTCGGTTACCGCCTGGATTTCGCTGGGGTAGCGACCTTTGAGCTGCGCTTCGGCGCCCGATTCGATCAGCCGGAGGTCGTGAGCCAAGCCCTTCAGCGGGCGAAGGCCCCACCTGAGGATCAGCGCCTGCGCGATGGTGATAAGCACTGCGAGCAATCCAAGCCAGCGCCACAACTGATGTCGATAAGCGGCCTGCTCGGCCTCGAGCGTTTGTTGATGGTGGAGTACCGACACCCGCAACAGCTGCTCGCCTGTTTCTGTCTCCCAGGCTACGTCGTGGGAATAAATAAATAGCGGGTCCTGGTTACTCGGCACTGTGCCGAAGTAGGTCTGCCCGGGAACGATGGGACTCTTTGGAAGCCGAGCCCTCAGCAGTCTTGCCGAGGGCGAGCGCCACAGAGCAGCTTCTTCGCTACTGCTGATGATGCCATAGAGACCAGAGTCGATCTGATTGAGCCGTGGCTCCTGGAATTCATCCGGCATCCAAAGTTCGCCCCCCTCCAATTCTGCGGCGGCAAGCAGCAGGTAGGCGTGAGCCCGCAGTCGCTCGGTCTCACCCGAAAGCAGGCTGCGGCGAAAGGCAAGATCGAGCATGTAAGCACTGACTCCCAGCAACACCGGAAGCAGCAGAATCGACGCGAGGAAAAAGCGGCCGGCTAGGGAGCGAGGCATCAAGAGGCGGATTTTTCCGGAACAGAGAAGCGGTAGCCCTGGCCCCGCACGGTGGTGATCGGCTTTAGCTGCCCGCCGGGATCAAGCTTCTTGCGCAGTCTTCCGACGAAGACTTCGATAACGTTACTGTCGCGATCGAAATCCTGAGCGTAGAGGTGTTCGGTGAGTTCGGTTTTGGACACTACCTTGCCGGCGTGATGAGCCAGGTATTCCAGAGTATTGTATTCGTAGCTGGTAAGGTCGAGCAGCTGCCCACTGACGCTGACCCGCTTGGCTACCGTGTCGAGCTGAATCGGGCCGAAGTCGAAAACCGGGCTGGCATGGCCGGTGGAGCGGCGCAGCAGCGCATTCACCCGGGCGCGCAGTTCTTCATTGTGAAAGGGCTTAACCAGATAGTCGTCAGCCCCGGCTTCGAGCCCTTCCACCTTGTCCTGCCAGTTGCCGCGCGCAGTGAGAATCAGGATAGGGTAGTTCAGCTGAGCTCGCCTGAGCTCGCGAATCAGGCTGATCCCATCGAGTTTCGGCAGTCCGATATCCACAATCGCCAGATCATAGCCGTATTCCTTGCCGAGATAGAGCCCTTCCTCGCCGTCCCCGCTAATGTCCACTGTGTAGCCGATGCCGCACAGAAAGTCGCTCAGCTGTTCGCGGAGCAGTTGTTCGTCTTCAACCAGCAGCAGTCGCATTCCGGCAGCCCCGTTATCCGGCGATGGTAACCGTTTTGACCCGGCCGTTATCCATGAGGATCTTCACGCGATACAGCACCCCGTCACCTGTGCGTACCGCATCCACCTTCAGAATCTTGCCGCCGTAGCGCTGCTTCGCGATCCGGGCGGCCTCGGCGGCACTGGAGGCGCGTTGTTGCTTGACCGCAAAGGCTGGCGCGAGTTTGGGCCCGCCTGCGACCACCTGGAGGCCCGATGCAGTTGCGGGGGCGCTCATTGCCAATGTCGCTGTCAGTACTGCGGTCAACAACAATCGATAGCCAAGCATGATGAATCCAAAGGTTCTGGAGTGGGTCCTCCATTCTAACCACAATCGGGACCGGGATCACCGGCCCGCTAATGTACCGGGTGGACCGAGACAGCGAGTTTGATCCGCTTGCCCGGATGGTGGTCCATGGTGGTGTGGAAGCGCTCACCCCGGTATTTGTATGTCACGTCGTATCCGACGATCCGTTCCTCGGTTTGGTAGTGATAGCGGGTTTCGCAGCGCTCCACATCTCGCATCTCGGTAACGCTGTGCCGATCGGCCCGCCGTCGACCGATGTCGTGGCCGATGGAAGCGCCGAGCACGGCGCCAGCCACTGCGCCAACCTGCTTGTTGCGCTTGCTGTGGCCCACTCGGTTGCCAACCGCAGCGCCGATGATGCCGCCCACGATCGTCGGGGTAGCAGAACGGTTTGGCGCTTCACGCTCATAATGCACGGTTTCCACCCAGCATTGCTCACGAGGAACTTTGCGGGTGTGAGTTTCATAGATGGGCTCGACATGTTTCACTTCCCCATAGTCGTAGTGGCGTTCATGCCCGGCCAAGGCGGTGCTTGTAACCGCCAACAAAATCCCCGTTAATACGATAGTTTTCATTGTGGAGCTCCTCTTTTTGACGTGATTGCCGACTACGCAATCCGGAAACTTGTCTCGACCATAGCCCTCTGAACCTGAATGAAAGCTGAAGCCGACCGCCCCCCATCCACTGTCCACCTGCCCCTGTTTCCTCTGTCCACCTGGTTGTATCCGGGAATTCCTCTGAGTCTGCAGATTTTTGAACGACGTTACCTCGATATGCTCGCAGAGCAGTCCAAATGCAATGAAGGTTTTGGCATCGTGCCGATCCGGTCGGGTAGGGAAGTGGGGAAGGCGCCGGGCATTTACCCGATCGGCGTTGAGGTGCGAATGACCGACTGGCATCAGCTGCCCAATGGCGTTCTGGGGATCACGGTGAAAGGTGAGCGAAAATTCCGCGTGTTCGAAACCGAAGTCAGAGACGATCAGCTGATGCTGGCCGACGTGGGTTTCTTGCACGAGGATCCGCCGACCCAAATCCCCGAGCAGTACGAAGGCCTTTCTGAACTGCTGCGCCAATTAAAAGAGCATCCCGCCACTGTCACCATGGATCTGCCTGAGCCCGATAACAGTGCTGACCTCGGATACCAGCTATCACAGCTGCTGCCATTGTCGGCGCAGGAGAAAATGAGACTATTGGGGATGGCGAACCCACTCGAGCGCCTCGACGTCATTGCCCACAAGATCGGCCAGTTGTCACAGGACTAGCCGAGTCGGGCGCGCAGTGCCAAGCGGACCGGGGTTAAACCCGATATAATGCGCGCTTCCGTTTTCGCAATCGCCGCATCCATTCCCTATGACTGATATCAAAAGCTACATGCAAACGCTCGGGCGCAATGCCCGCCAGGCTTCCCGCGCGATCGCCGCCGCCGGGACCGGAAGCAAGAATCTTGCGCTACAGGCAACTGCTGACGCCCTTCAGGCTGCCCGGGATTCCATCGCCAGCGCCAATCAGCAGGATCTCGACGCCGGTCGGCAAAACGGTCTCGACGAGGCGATGCTCGACCGGCTCGCTCTCACCCCGGCGCGCATCGACGGCATGATCGAAGGTCTGTTGCAGGTTGCTGCATTGCGGGACCCCTGTGGGGAAATCACTGATCTCGCCTACCGTCCCAGCGGGATCCAGGTAGGCAAGATGCGGGTGCCTCTCGGTGTCATCGGCATCATCTACGAATCGCGCCCGAACGTGACCATCGATGCGGCCAGCCTGTGTCTGAAATCGGGCAACGCCACCATTCTGCGTGGCGGCAGTGAGGCGCTGCATTCCAATCAGGCCATCGCCCAGTGCATCCGCCAGGGGCTTGCCCGGGCGGAGCTGCCGGAAGCCGCGGTACAGGTTGTGGAGACCACTGACCGCGCGGCAGTCGGCGAGTTGATTACGATGCCCGACTACGTCGACGTGATCATCCCGCGTGGCGGAAAAAGCTTGATCGAGCGCATCGCTGACGACGCAACCGTGCCGGTCATCAAACACCTGGATGGGATTTGCCACGTTTACATCGACGATCAGGCCGATCTGGACAAGGCCTTCACAATTTCAATGAACGCGAAAACGCGCCGCTACGGCGTTTGCAATGCCATGGAAACCCTGCTGGTGGCCGAGCCGATCGCCACTGCAATTCTGCCGCGGCTGGCCGAGGCACTGGGAGAAAAGGGGGTCGAGCTGCGAGGATGCGAGCGCACCCGAGCCGTCGTCGACCAGGCGGTGCCCGCCACCGACGAAGACTGGACCACCGAGTATCTCGCGCCGATTCTGGCGATCCGGGTTGTCGATGACATGGATGCTGCCATACAGCACATCAACACCTACGGTTCCCAGCACACCGACGCCATCGTCACACAGGATTACAGCCGCGCGCGGCGCTTTCTGAGCGAAGTTGATTCCAGCTCCGTCATGGTAAATGCCTCCACCGGTTTCGCGGACGGTTTCGAATACGGCCTCGGCGCGGAAATCGGCATCTCCACCAACAAGCTCCACGCCCGTGGCCCGGTCGGTTTGGAAGGGCTTACTACGCAAAAGTGGGTCGTGTTCGGCGACGGTCACATTCGCCCTTGATCCCAGCTGTCGGACCTGGAGCCGTGGTGCTTAATTGCGAGTTTGAGCAAGAGACAGAATGGCTGGGGCCTGCATGAGCAGGCGTCCTCTGATCGGGCTTTTCGGCGGCACCTTTGACCCGGTGCACATCGGACATTTGCGCATGGCGCTCGAGCTCAGGCAGCAGCTTGAAATGGACGAGATGCGCCTGGTTCCCTGTCACATCCCTCCGCACCGGCGGGAGCCCGCGGCTTCGGCAGACCACCGTGCGGCCATGGTGGAGCTGGCGATCGCCGCGTGCCCGGACCTCAGCATTGACCGAGTGGAGCTGGCAAACCCCGAGCCCTCCTACTCGCTCCACACTCTGCAGGCGCTTCGCCGCAGTCTCGGGCCAGAGCCGGCCTTATGCCTGGCCATGGGCATGGATTCGCTGGTCAGCCTGAATAGCTGGCATCGCTGGGATGAACTGCTGGATTACGCCCATATCGTTGTCGCCGCCAGACCCGGTTGGCAGGAACCGAGCGATGGCGAACTGGCGGACTATGTTACCCGGCACCGCGGCAAAGCCGCAGATCTGCGGCAGTCGCCCGGGGGGCACATTGTGATCGAAGAGCTGATGCTGCTGCCGGTTTCATCCACCGCTATCCGGGCGCAAATCGCTCAAGGGCGTTCGCCGCAGTTTCTGCTGCCGGACAACGTCTGGGCCTACATTTTGCGAAATAATCTTTATCGACGGTGAGGCTCAATCGCGCCCGACCGCCTTTTAGAGCCAGCCCGATTCTGGACAAACGTTTTCTGAACAACCATTCTCTGAATAAGTACAGGCAGTCTAAATGACCGAACCGCAACTGAATGACATCATCATTAACGCCCTGGAAGATCTGAAGGGCAGGGACATCGTGAGCCTGGACGTACGTGAGCTGAGCGACGTGATGGACACGCTGATCATTGTCAGCGGTACCTCCAACCGCCACGTGAAGTCCTTGGTGGACAATGTCGTAGAAGATGCCAAGGAAGCCGGTTTTCGTCCCATGGGCATCGAAGGAAAAGAAGGCGGGGAATGGGTTCTGGTCGATTTCGGCGACACCGTCGTTCACGCCATGCTTCCAGCCACCCGTGAGTTCTACGATCTGGAAAGACTCTGGCAACTGGAACCCTCCAGCCGTTCTGCTGACTAAGACGACAAGAGTTGTCGTCCATATCATTCTTTTCGCCGCATCCGCCTGCCGAAGCATTGCCACGAGCGGTGATTTTTCACAATTGTTTGTCCATCCGTGGTTTTTGACGACTATGCGGATTCAGATCCTCGCAATCGGTACTAAAATGCCTCAGTGGGTGGACGCGGGCTGCCAGGAATACCTGAAGCGCCTGCCCCGGGATTTCTCGGTGGAATTCAAGGGCCTGCCTCTGGCCAGCCGCGGCAAGAGCACCTCGACCCGGGTTGCGATCGAGAAAGAGGGCGAGCAGCTACTTGCTGCCATTGGCGACAATCATTGGGTAGTGGCGCTGGATCGTACCGGCAAGATGTGGTCCACCGAGGAGACCGCCGACCAGGTCGGCCAGTGGGAGATGAAGGGGCAGCCGGTGACTTTACTCGTTGGCGGGCCGGACGGACTATCCTCCGGTTGTCTGCAGCGCGCCAACCAGCGGTGGTCACTATCAGCGCTCACACTGCCTCATCCGCTGGTGAGGGTGTTGCTGGCGGAGCAGCTGTATCGGGTGTGGAGTCTGCGCAACAACCACCCTTACCACAAGTGAATTGCCGTCTCTTCATTAGCGGCTTGGTACCTGGCGGTCTCCTTCGAGATAATTTCGCCGGATGCCGGATATTGCCAGCAGAATGCCCGAATTGGCTGCTATAACTCAGACTGCACATTTTCAACAAGAAGCGATAACGGCCAAGCCGCAACATGTCAGAACCCCTGCAGTTAAAAGATCACACCAGTGAGGCGCGGCTCTTTCTCGGGCGCGTTTGGCTGGTGTCCTTTGGCGTGCTCGCGATGCTCGGCATTCTGATCGCTCGCTACTACAACCTCCAGGTGGTTCATCATGAGAACTACGCCGTTCAATCCGACCGCAACCGAATCCACGTTCAGCCGATCGCTCCCACCCGGGGGCTGATCTACGATCGCAATGGCATTCTGCTCGCCGACAACCGCGCCAGCTATACGCTTTCGCTGACGAAAGAGCTGGTGCCGGACATGCAGGGTACGCTGGACTTGCTGGCGAGCATCATCGACATCGCCCCCGGTGATCTGGAGAAATTCCATAAGAGTCTCGAACAAAGGCGCCGGCCCTTCGAGGCGGTGCCCTTGCGCTACCAGCTCACCGAAGACGAAATCGCCAGGCTGGCAGTCAACGAGTATCGCCTCGAAGGCGTCGAAGTAGAGGCCCAGCTGGTTCGCCACTATCCCTTCGGCGACTTGTTCGGCCACAGCATCGGCTATGTGGGTCGTATCAACGATCGCGAACTGGCCGGCTTCGACGAGGAGGAGTATCAGCGCTACCAGGGCACCTTCAGCATCGGCAAGATCGGCCTTGAGAAGGAATACGAGGACATTCTGCTCGGCAAGGTGGGCTACCAGAACGTCGAGACCAACGCCCGCGGTCGCGTCCTCAAAGAGCTTGAACGGCACGATCCCGAGCCCGGCCAGGACCTGCATTTGTATCTGGATATCGAAATCCAGCAAGCGGCCATGGACGCCCTGGGCGATCAGCGCGGTGCGGCGGTGGCGGTGGATGTGCGCACCGGGGGGGTTCTGGCCATTGCCTCGGCACCGGGCTTCGATCCCAATCTGTTCGTCACCGGCATCAGCTATGAAGACTATCGGGCGCTGAATGAGTCGCTCGATACCCCACTGTTCGACCGGGCGTTACGCGGCCAGTACCCGGCAGGGTCCACTCTCAAGCCCATGCTCGCCCTTGGCGGTTTGCACACCGGCACCCTGGATCCGGGCTATACGATCTTCGACCCGGGTTTTTTCCGTCTGCCTGGCGATACCCGTCGCTATCGCGACCACATCAGCTGGGGACATGGCAAGAAGGTGGGCTTGCGCGAGGCCATCACGGAGTCCTGCAACACCTTCTACTACGATCTCGCCAACCGGATGACTATCGACAACATCCATCCCTTCGGTGCGCATTTCGGGCTCGGTCAGCGTACCGGCATCGACCTTCCTGGCGAACGCCCGGGCATCTGGCCCTCCCGCAAGTGGAAGCGCGAAGTTCGCGGTGAGGCCTGGTACCCCGGGGACACCCTGAACGTCGGGGTAGGACAGGGCTTTGTCTCGGTTACTCCGCTGCAGTTGGCCGTGATGACGGCCACGATGGCGGCGCGTGGCGAACGACGCGAGCCGCGCATGGTTCAGTTCGTTCGCGAGGGCGATCACAGCAGGTTGCAGAGCAATCCACCTGTGGATCGCATCACCGTTGCCGACGCACACTGGGATCGGGTACTGGAGGCCATGGAGCAGGTCGTGCACGGACCCAAGGGTACTGCGCGCCGTATCAACAAGGGTCTGGAGTACCGGATGGGTGGGAAAACCGGCACCGCACAGATCGTGGGCATGGCCCAGGATGAAAAGTACGACATCGACAAGGTGGCCAAGCGCCGTCGCGACCAGGCACTGTTCATTGGCTTTGCCCCGGTGGAGAACCCCCAAATTGCCGTAGGGGTGATTGTCGAGAACGGTGAGCATGGCAGCACCGCAGCAGCTCCGGTTGCCCGCGCCATCATGGATGCTTATTTCGCCAGCGAACGCCGCCGCGAAGCCAAGTTCACCAGCCAGGGCGGGTAATCGAGATAAGATGGCCAGCCAGGACTTCATCCGCCGCATGCCGGAAGCGAGCCGCGACCTTCAACGTCGCAGCAGTGTATGGTTGCGCCTGCACATCGACCTGCCGATGCTGGTATTACTGCTTGCATTGACTACCTTCGGCCTGATCGTGCTGTACAGCGCCAGCGGCGAAAGTCGCTACTACGTGGAGCGGCAGGGCAAGATCTTCATGCTTGGCTACGCTGCCATGTTTGTGGTCGCTCAGGTAAAACTGTCCACGCTGGCTCGCTGGTCGTTCTGGCTCTGGCTGTTTGGCACAGCACTGCTGACGCTGGTGATTTTCATCGGAGTGGGAGCAAAGGGCGCTCAGCGCTGGCTCAGTCTCGGCGGATTTCGTTTTCAGCCCGCGGAGTTGATGAAAATCGCTCTCCCCCTGGTGACTGCTGCCTACCTCTCGCAGCGCCAGCTGCCGCCCCGATTCAAGCACATTTTCTGGACCCTGGTTCTTGTCGGGCTACCGACGGTTCTGATCATCCAGCAGCCGGACCTCGGAACCTCTTTGCTGGTGGCTTTCTCCGGGTTGGCGGTACTTTTCCTGTCGGGTCTGCAGTGGCGCTACATCCTGACGGCGCTCGGCCTGGTCCTCGCCAGTTTGTGGCCCATGTGGCATTTCGTCCTCCATGATTATCAGCGTCAGCGCGTCCTGACCTTGCTCGACCCCGAGGCCGACAAGCTCGGAGCTGGCTGGAACATCATCCAGTCGAAAACTGCCATCGGCTCGGGTGGCTTGGAGGGCAAGGGCTGGATGCATGGAACCCAGTCGCACCTGGATTTTCTGCCCGAAGGCCACACGGATTTCATCATCGCGGTACTGGCCGAGGAATTCGGCCTTTACGGCGTGCTGGCCCTGATGGGCATCTACATACTCATCATCGGCCGGGGGCTGGTGATTGCGGTGAATGCTCAGGACAGTTTCGGACGCCTGTTGGCCGGCAGTATCACGCTCACCTTCTTTATCTATGTCTTCGTCAATATGGGCATGGTCTCGGGCTTGTTGCCGGTGGTGGGGGTGCCTTTGCCGCTGGTGAGCTATGGCGGCACTGCGATGCTGACACTGATGGTGGGTTTCGGCCTGCTGATGGCGGTTAGTACCGAGCAGCGCCGTTTGACCGTTTGAGCAATCGAAAGGTGACTTCTTGAAAACGATTCTTCGTACGATTTGTGGGTGTTCACTGTTGTGGGCCGGCGCGTGTCTGGCGGACTATTCCGGCCATTCGGAGTTGCAGGGTTTTGTCGACAAGATGCACAAGGAACACGCTTTCGACAAACAAGCGCTGACCCGCCTATTCGCCGAGGTGGAGCGCAAGGATCGAATTCTCGAAGCCATTGCCCGTCCGGCGGAAAAGGTGCTTACCTGGGCGGAATACCAGGACATCTTCATTCAGGATCGCCGCATCGACGGCGGTGTACAGTTCTGGCGGGAGAATCAGGCAGACCTGCAACGCGCGTATGAGACCTACGGTGTTGCACCCGAAGTCATTGTTTCCATTATCGGCGTCGAGACCCGCTACGGCGAGAATACCGGCAGCTATCGGGTTATCGATGCGCTCGCCACGCTCGGCTTCGATTATCCGCCCCGGTCGAGTTTCTTCCGCAAGGAGCTTGAGCATTTCCTGGTTCTGGCCCGGGAGCAAAAGCGGGATCCGCTCTCGCTGAAAGGCTCCTATGCGGGCGCAATGGGCTACGGACAGTTCATGCCGTCCAGTTATCGCGCCTACGCGGTGGACTTTGACGGGGATGGCTTCACCGATATCTGGAGCAATCCCGCCGACGCCATTGGCAGTGTGGCGAACTATCTGGCCCGACACGGCTGGCAGAAGGACCAGCCAGTGGTGAGCCGAGCGCGAATAGACAATGAATACGACCGCAATGTGCTGACCGCCGGGCTCAAGCTCGACCATAAGGTGACTTCGCTCAAAAAGGCTGGCTTCAGCCCGGTGGAAAAACTCGGCGACAGCAAAGATGCGATGGCCTTCAAACTGGAAGGCAAACAAGGGGCGGAATTCTGGATCGGCTTAAAAAACTTCGAAGTTATAACCCGCTATAATCGTAGTCAGCTTTACGCGATGGCGG
The DNA here is from genome assembly GCA_026192395.1 of Proteobacteria bacterium 005FR1. Classification (GTDB taxonomy): domain Bacteria; phylum Pseudomonadota; class Gammaproteobacteria; order Pseudomonadales; family Cellvibrionaceae; genus WACF01. The sequence goes on along the minus strand of WACF01000001.1, from coordinate 2,518,544 downwards.
TTTATCAGCTTGCCGAGAGAATCAGGCAAGCGCACGACTAAAAATACCAATCAATAACCAGAAAAAAACCGGGCATGTTGACGAGATTACCAATCAAGGCAGGACTGGTTGCGGGTGGCTTTTTGTTGCTGACCGCCTGTGTGAGTACCCCAGAACGTGCGGTGCAGAAGGACAGCGGGCCCGAGCAACCGCTCGACGTCGCCCACATTCCTGATGCGGTACCCCGCTGGGAGCCGCGCACCAATGCGGGCAATAAATCGCCCTACACAGTGCTCGGAAAAACCTACGAACTGCTGCCCGATGCAAATGGATATCGGGAGCAGGGGCTCGCATCCTGGTACGGCCGAAAATTCCATGGCCGGCAAACCTCCAATGGAGAGGTTTACGACATGTACGGAATGACGGCGGCTCACAAGACCCTGCCGATCCCCAGTTTCGTGCGGGTCAGAAATCTGGAAAACGGCCGGGAAGTGATCGTCCGGGTCAATGATCGCGGCCCCTTTCACGATGGCCGAATCATCGATCTGACCTATACCGCAGCCAAAAAACTCGGCTTCGTAGAGCAGGGGACGGCATCGGTCGAGGTGGTGGCCATCGATCCCGTGGTCTGGGCCCGGGAAAACGGTCACAGTCCCGCTTCCGAACCTCAAGCCATCGCGAGTGCGGAAACGGCAGCCCCGGCGCCCCGCGAGTCGGCCGGCTATGATCTGCCTGCAAACACATTTTTGCAGGCCGGCGCCTTCGGTAGTGAGGATTCAGCCCACGCGCTGCGAGAGAAACTACTGGACCTTACCAGCCTGCCGGTATTCATAACCCCGGCAGATACGCTGAAGAGCCTGTTCCGGGTTCGCATCGGTCCGATCAGCGACAATTTCGAACTGTTGAATCTGCAGCAGCGGATTCGGCAACTTAATCTGGGTATTCCGCACATTGTTCAGGAATAGCTGCTATCTTCTGAACTGAAGAATTTTTGGACAGTTCAAAAAACTGTTATCAAGGGGGATTGGTTTTGTTTCTCGCAGGTTTGAATCGACGCGTTTTCTACGCCTTTGTTTTTGTTCTCGGTAGCATCGTCACCGCCGCAGGTGCGCATGCTGATCCGGTTCTGATACCCGCGCCGCCGCAGCTGGCTGCGACCGGTTATCTGCTCATCGATGCGAATACCGGCGAAGTGCTGGTTGAGCATAATGCCGACGAGTCGCTGCCGCCGGCAAGTCTGACCAAGATGATGACCAGCTACATCGTCTCCGGCGAAGTGGAGCGAGGTAACCTGCGTGAAGACGAAATGGTCAATATCAGCGTGAAAGCCTGGAAGATGGGCGGCTCCAAGATGTTCATCCGCGAGGGCACCCAGGTGTCGGTCAAGGATCTGCTGCGTGGCGTGATCATCCAGTCGGGCAACGACGCCAGTGTTGCACTGGCCGAGCGTGTAGCCGGCAGTGAAGACGCCTTTGTCGATGTCATGAACCAACAGGCGGCCTTGCTGGGCATGACCGGAACTGTCTACAGAAATGCCACCGGTTGGCCCGCGGAAGGGCACGTGACCACGGCCCGCGATCTTGCCAAGCTGGCACAGGCGATGATTCGCGACTATCCCGAGCACTACAAGATCTACGCGGAAAAGTACTTCAAGTACAACGGCATCAATCAGCCCAACCGCAACAAGCTGCTGTTCCGCGATCCTACCGTGGACGGCATCAAGACCGGTCACACGGAAGAAGCGGGGTATTGCCTAGTATCCTCGTCGGAAAAGGACGGCATGCGTCTGATCGCTGTGGTCATGGGCACCAATTCAGAAGAAGCGCGGGCGGTGGAGTCCCAGAAACTGCTGACCTACGGCTTCCGCTATTTCCAGACTCACAAGCTGTATTCTCCCGGTGACGAAATCAGTGCCGTTCGGGTTTGGGCCGGCAAGGCTGACAATCTGGGCCTTGGCGTGGCGAAGGACATTTTCCTGACCATTCCGCGCGGCTCTCAGGACAATCTCAAAGCCACCATGCACGTGGACGAGATCATCAAGGCGCCAATCGCCGCCGGCCAGGAATTGGGCAACGTGGTGGTGGAACTGGATGGCAAGCAGTTGCTGGACATCCCGCTGGTAGCCAAACAGGAGATCGAGCAAGCAGGCTTGTTCGCCCGCCTGTGGGATAGTCTCAAGCTGTTTTTCATGGATCTTTTCAATCTGATGTAAGCACTGGATGCCGGAGATGCGGGAGCGATCTCCGGCGAAACTGGCTGCCACGCCGACGATTCACGACGATCTATGCTCCTTCTCTCCCGGCGCAAACCGGTTTCGGTTTGCGCCGCCTGCCTGATAAACTCGACACCCATTGGAAAGCGCTCGATGTGGCCGCATTTATGGGGAATTGCGCGGTCCAACGACCGTTATCGACGAAGATTTATCAGGAACTACATGTCCGACACCACACCCCCCCGAATCGAATTTCCCTGTCACGACTACCCGATCAAAGTCATGGGCGACGCCCGGGAAGAATTGCAAAGCTGGGTCATGAATGTGATGGAGCGTCACGCGCCGGGCTTCGATGAGACTCGTGTAACGGTACGAGACAGCCGCCACGGCCGCTACCAGTCCGTGACCGTCTTCATCACTGCCACTGGGGAGCCTCAATTGCAGGCCATTTTCGAAGACCTGAAGAAATACGACGCAGTGAAGATGGTGCTCTGATGCCGGAGTCCGGCACTGTCCTGGTCCGCGAGCTCGGGCTCGAGGATTATGAGCCGGTATGGCGGCGCATGATCGAATTCACCGATCGGCGTGAAGACTCTACTCAGGACGAAATCTGGCTGGTCCAGCACCCTCCCGTTTTCACCCTCGGCCAGGCGGGCCGTCGCGAACATCTGCTGAGCCCGGGCGACATCCCGGTCATCGCCTGCGACCGCGGAGGTCAGGTCACTTATCACGGCCCTGGCCAGCTGGTGCTTTACCCTCTGCTGAATCTGCACCGACTCAAAATCGGCGTTCGCGCAATCGTCGAGCTGATGGAGGAGAGCCTGATTCGCACTTTGCAGCACTTCGGCATCGAGGCGCAGCGCAGAGCCGGCGCCCCTGGCGTTTACGTGGGTGAGGCAAAAATCGCTGCGCTCGGCCTGCGGATTCGCCGGGGTTGCAGCTTCCATGGCCTCAGTCTCAATGTGGATATGGACTTGGAGCCGTTTCAGCGCATCAACCCGTGTGGATACGCGGGCATGCCGGTCGTGCAAGTGCGTGAACTGGCCACGATCGGGCAGCAGCCCACCGTCGACGACATGAGCCAGGTGCTGGTTGAAAATCTTTGCGAGCTGTTGGGATGTGGCGTACAGTGGCCGCCCCGGACCTCTCAGCCCGCAACCCTCACCTCGATTTGAACTCAAGCGAAAGCAGGCCGCTTTATCATGACCCGCAGTTTCGAAGACCAGTTGCCCGTCAAACGCAGTCGCCGCAAAGTTCAGGGCGAAAAACTCCGCGATGCCGACAAGGTGGACAATATCCCGGTCAAGGTGATCGCCTCCGACCAGTTGCTGCGAAAACCCGATTGGATTCGCGTGAAAGTCCCGGCCTCGCCGGAAGTGGAGCGCATTAAAAGCATTCTGCGCAAGAACAAGCTGGCGAGCGTCTGCGAAGAAGCCAGCTGCCCGAACCTCGGTGAGTGCTTCTCCGGCGGTACTGCCACCTTCATGGTGATGGGTGATATCTGCACTCGCCGCTGTCCCTTCTGCGATGTGGGCCATGGCAAGCCCAACCCGCTGGATCCTGATGAGCCGCGCCACCTTGCCGAAGCGATTGCGGAGATGCGTTTGAAATATGTGGTCATCACCTCCGTGGATCGCGACGATCTTCGCGATGGCGGTGCCGCGCATTTTGCCAGCTGTATCCGCGAAGCCCGCGCCCTGTCACCGCAGCTGCAAGTGGAAGTGCTCACGCCCGACTTTCGCGGTCGCATGGACGAAGCGCTGCGGGAGTTCGAAAAAGAAGCGCCGGATGTCTTCAATCACAACCTGGAAACCGTGCCTCGCCTTTATCGCCAGGCCCGACCCGGCGCTAATTACAAGTGGTCACTGAAACTCTTGCAGGAATACAAGAAGCGCCGCCCGGATGTGATCACCAAGTCCGGTCTGATGGTGGGGCTCGGTGAGACCAAAGAAGAAATCATCGCAGTAATGGAAGACATGCGAGAGCACGATATCGACATGCTCACAATCGGCCAATACCTGCAGCCTTCCCGAGATCACCTGCCGGTGGCCCGCTACGTGCACCCGGATGAATTCGCGGAATACGAGGAAAAGGCAGCTAAACTGGGTTTTGCGCAGGCGGCCTGTGGCCCACTGGTGCGATCGTCCTATCACGCCGATAAACAAGCCCACGGCGAAGTCGTCCGCTAGCTTTGAGGCGCGATTCAGAGCGGGTACAAGGTGATGTTTCGGTAAACGCCTCGGAGCGTGTTCAGCGTTTGGACGTTCTGGTAGTTCGGATCGAGGCAAACCAGCTTTGTCTGCACTGCACAGGTGAAAACATGGAATTTGCCGTCCCCCATAAAGCCGGTTACCGCAACCGGAACAAAGCCGGCCTCGGTTAAGCGGTACCGGGCCGCTGCCTGGTAATCATCGCAGTCGCCGGTAAACGGAACTCTTCCGGAATGATGCACGTACACGTCGGTCTTTGTGGCTTGTTCGACGGGCGTGAATTTTCCAAGTAAATCAGAGTGGATGGATTGAAGCAGAACTGGTTGCTGATTCGCCCGCAAATTGCTGATCATGTCGGGCTCTGACATCGTCGCGCAGCCACCAAGAACAATAATGGCGAGACAAAATGCTCTCACGTCCGGCCTCCCTGCCAGAAAAAGTGCGTTATGCTAGGGAAACGCCGAGCGAAATGAATCGCCGAAATGTATTATTTTCGGAAGTCGCTAGTCTCCGAGCCGATAGTCAAACTCATGAAAATGCCTGTCGTCCTTGAGCTCGATCGTCATGCTCCCGGATAGGCCCGTCAGTTCATCTGTTCCCGCATCGGGAACCACTTCAAGAATCAGTCGATCGTCGCCGCGCTTCATGGTCCCGAAGTGTTGCAGAACGAAGCTCCCTTTTTTGCCATTCAGTGTGCCTGTGACCTGTTCGATGGCCACGTAGCCGGCCGAGCCCTGGACTGGTGCGCGGGCGCTGAGCATTTCGCCTTGCTTGTTGCGATCAGATCACCTTCGAAGCTTTTATCAATGGACATGCGTCCGAGTTGGAGTCCTCGTGCACCATCTGCAAATGACGACAAGGGGTTGAGGTCAACCGAAAACTCTCCTGATGCTTTCATGCAAGCTCCTGAATCAGCTAATCCATAAGCGTTTCGGTTGCGGCAGCGTCGATGCTGTCGCAGGCCGCTAGGATACAAATAGGTCTCATCGAACTCACGACTCTCGCACTTTGTCACGATATTCGCTATCTTGGCAGTTCCTTCGACCGAGGTGACGTCCTTCCGTGGAAGCGTCCTATACCAATAACAATTTGCGTCTTGCTACAAGCAGGTACCTGTTGCAGCACAAAGACGACCCGGTCGCCTGGCAGCCCTGGCGGGAGGACGTGCTGGAATATGCCCGCGACCAGGGCAAGCCGATTCTGCTGTCCATTGGCTACTCGGCCTGCCATTGGTGTCACCTGATGGCGAGGGAATCGTTCGCCGACCCAGAGATCGCCAGCCTGATGAACAGCCAGTTCATCAATATCAAGGTGGACCGGGAGGAGCGGCCCGATATCGATGGCATCTACCAGATCGCCCACCAACTGCTCACCGGTCACCCGGGCGGGTGGCCGCTGACCGTATTTCTCTGTCCCCGCAGCCGTCTTCCTTTTCTCGCCGGCACCTATTTCCCCGCACGTCCCCTCGAAGGGCAGATTTCCTTTCGGGATCTGCTGCTGCGCATCAGTGATTACTACCGCAGTCGGGGCGACGACTTCGTTGCCACGCTGGACCGGGTGCGGGAGAGCTTCGAGGCGATGGCAGAGGCTCAGCAGCCGCTCGACGCCGATGCGACCTTTAGCCGAATTCCCATCGAGCGCTCCATTGAAGAGCTGCTGAAGAACGCCGACGTTGAGAACGGTGGATTTGGCACCGCGCCCAAATTTCCCATGCCCGTGTATCTGGAGCGAATGCTGTTGGCTGCAACCGCGACCGGCAAATGCCAGGACGCGGCGCGCCGGCATCTGCACCGGACATTGCAGGCGATCGCTCGTGGCGATATCAAGAACCGGGCAAGTGGCAGCTTCTTTCGCTATGCCAGTGGTCAGCGCTGGACCGCTCCCTGTCTCGAAACGACTCTTTACGACAACGCACTGCTTCTCGCCGTTTACGCCCAAAGCTGGAGCCTGCTTGGCGATCCTGCACTGGAAGAAACGGCCCGGGGAATCGCCCGCTGGGCGCTGCGGGAGATGCGCTTGCCGGAGGGGCCTTTTGCCGCCTCGGTAAAGGTGGATGCGAAACGTCACCTTCAGAGCGTGGACCCCAAGGTTCTCACCGCCTGGAATGCGTTAACGGTTCGTGGCCTGGCCGTCGCCGCGCGTGTTTTCTGTGATCGCGAATATCTGCAGGCCGCTCAGGCCAGCATGGATTTCATTCAGGACAAGCTCTGGGTCAATCAGCGGCTCTACACCGCTTGGCAGCAGGGCTGCGCAAAGGTCAGAGCCTATCTGGATGACTATGTCTTCACGATGGACGCCTTGCTGGAGCTGCTGCAGGTGGAATGGCGCGATCGTGATTACCGCTTTTTGGGCCTTCTGGCCGAAGGCCTGATCAACAATTTCGAAGATACGGCGCAGGGCGGGATGTTCTTCACGGCTCATGACGCGGAAGCGCTGATCTTTCGCAGCAAGCCCTTTCAGGACGGTGTTCTGCCCTCAGGCAATGGGGTCGCGGCCAAGGTTCTCTGCAGACTCGGCCACCTCGCCGGAGAGCCCCGCTATGTGAATGCGGCGCGGCGCATTCTGCTCAACGGCTGGGCTTCTGCACTCCGTCAGCCGGCCGAGCACCACAGCCTGTTACAGGCGCTCGAAGAGCACTTGCAGCTCCCGCCGCAAGTGCTGCTCAAGGGCGATGCTTCCATGGAAGTCTGGCGGCGTGCCATTCAGGAGCGGTTTGGTCAGCGGGTGCAGTGTTACCGGGTGCCGAATGACTCGGACGTCCATCCACCGGAGTTCTTTCTGCTCGACGAGGGCGAAGGCGTCATCTGTGGCCCGGATGGCTGCCTGCCCCCGCAGCAGAACCTCGCTGACTTGAGCGCACAACTTGCGGTCGTGCTGGCGGGTGAGTCGCTGCCGGCGCTCGTGTGATCCTTAGCTCGGCAGCCAATCAGTCAGCTCAAAGGTGTGTTCGCCGCGATTGAACTCGAGCACCCGCTCGGGGTAGTCGGCGAAAACGCCGGTCACGCCCATGGCCGCCAGGTCGCGGAAATCTTTCGGATCATTCACCGTGTAGACCCATACCTCCAAGCCCCTCCGCCGGGCGTCGTCCACCAGCGCGGTGCTGATAAAGTCGATGCTCGGGTGTATTGACCAGGCATCCAGCGCCTCGGCGCAGGCCGCGTAATCGAGCGGGATCGTGCCCAGCAAGACGCCACGGCGAATGGCCGGGGCGTTCTCTTTCAGCCACAACAGCTGATGATGGTCGAAGCTGGAGATCACATAGTTTGTAAGATCCACCTGCTTGTCGTGGCTGAAGCTTTGCACCGTCTGCGCGACCAGGGCCGCGCTGTCCGGCCCTTTGATTTCGATGTTCAGCATCGCGCGGTCGCCCACCAGCTCCAGAACTTCCCAGAGGCTCGGGACCGTCGAGTCATCGTAGTTGCGCAGTTCAGGGATGGCCTCGGCGGGCAGATCCAGTAGCCGACCTTGTCCGCGAATTACCCGGCCCAGCTGGCGGTCGTGGGTCACCAGTAGCTTTCCATGCAGCTGCCAGACGTCGATTTCGATTCCGTCCACGCCCATGTCCAGGCTTTTCTGAATCGTCGCTAGGGTATTTTCCACGCCGTGCGCCCGACCGCCGCGATGGGCGATGCAGCGCAAGGGCTGAGCCAAGACCGTCATTGCTGTTCCTCCAATTCACTTTGTTGTCGCTGCTTCCTTGGGCCGCAATGGTCGGGCCAAGGTTTCGCTAATGGAAAGGTTCGTCGGTCGAAAGGTTCATTCGTTGTGAAGGCAGGTGCGATTCGCCATAATCAACGGCCGAGTCAAAGTAGCGGTAGCAGTATCCATGACAGAATCCATTTGGCCCCGGCCCTTCACCGCCGAGGAGTTACAGGAACGATTCGGTGGCACCCTGGCGGGTCATCTCGATATCCGCATCACGGAAGTGGGCCCCGACTATCTGAAAGCCACCATGCCAGCCACCGAGAAAGTCTTCCAGCCCATGGGCCTCGTGCATGGCGGCGCGAATGTGGCACTGGCGGAAACCGTGGGCAGCGTGGCCGCCAACATGCTGGTCGACCGCGAAAAATACGCCTGCGTGGGCCAGGAAATCAATGCCAATCACGTCCGGGGTGTTCGCCAGGGCACCGTCACCGCCATCGCCAAACCGGCTTACGTGGGGCGTACATCCCAGGTCTGGGACATTCGCCTGTACGACGACAACAACAAACTCACCTGCATCTCGCGGCTCACCATGGCCGTTATCAAGGTGCAACAACAATAACGACCCTTAGACGGATTAGGGAGGCAGTATGAAGAAGATTCTATTGATTACCGCACTGGCGGCATTCGGCTCCGCGGCATTGGCGGCCCCGGTCACCATCTCCACGCCCCAGGGCAAATTGCAGGGGCAAAGCGAGCACGGCGTCAATGCTTTCAAAGGGATTCCTTTTGCCTTGCCTCCAATCGGTGAGCGCCGCTGGAAGCCGGCGGAACCCGCGCCGAAGTGGCAGGGCGTGAGATTGGCCGAACAGTACGGGCCCAACTGCATCCAGGTTCCCTATCCGGAAGGTAGCTTTTTCTCGCGGCCGGCCTTCCCCACCAGCGAAGACTGTCTTTACCTGAACGTCTGGACGCCAGCCAATCTGGACGACGGCAAGTCGGCGGAAAAGCTGCCGGTAATGGTCTGGATTCATGGCGGTGCGCTGACACGAGGCGGTGGCTCGGTCGACGTTTACGACGGTTCCAACCTGACCAGGAAAGGTGTGGTGGTGGTAACCATCAACTATCGCCTCGGGCCGCTTGGCTACTTCTCTCATCCGGAACTTACTGCGGAGTCTCCCCACAAGGCCTCCGGCAACCAGGGCACCACCGATCAGATCCAGGCACTAAAATGGGTGCAGGAAAACATCGCCGCCTTCGGTGGCGATCCGGACCAGGTCACCATCTTCGGTGAGTCCGCGGGTTCCTGGAGCGTGAATCATCTGGTGGCTTCGCCCCTGGCGAAGGACCTCTTCCATGGCGCCATTGGCCAAAGCGGCGCGGTGCTGAGCCCGATGCCGCAGTTGAAGACCGATGTGGCGGGGCAGGCTTCAGCCGAATCCATGGGCAAGCAATTCGCCGCCGAGGCGCTCGGTAGCAAAAAGGCCGGCCTTGCCGCACTGCGCGCCTTGCCTGCTCACGCAATCATGGCCGTGGCTGAGGCCAGCGGCTTTCGTACCCAGGGCATTGTGGACGGCTGGGTATTCCCGGATCAGATCTACAACATCATGGCCGAAGGCAAGCAGAACCCGGTGCCGGTGATCGTTGGCTTCAATTCCGATGAGGGCACGACGCTGGGTGCCGCTGCACGATTGCCAGCCAGCAAAGAGGCCTACATCAAGGGCGTGAAGCAACGTTACGGCGGCTATGCCGACGAGTATCTGCAGCTGTATCCCGCCGATGATCTGCGCCAGTCCACGCTGGACGCATTCCGGGACAGCTTTGTGAGCTGGTCGATGCCCACCTGGGCGATGATGACTGCGAACGTGGATCAGCCCGCCTGGCTCTACTACTTCAGCCATCGTCCGTCCGGCCCCATGAAGGAAAAGCTCGGCGCCTACCACGCGGCGGAAATCCAGTACGTCTTCGATAATTACCGGGAAGACATTCCCCACGAGCAGGAAATGGCGGAGATCATGTCCGACTATTGGGTGGCCTTTGCGAAAACCGGCAACCCCAATGAAGCGGACCGTCCAGAGTGGAAGCCATATACCCGGGAGAATCGCCACTACGTAGAGTTCAACACCGAGACCAAGAAGGGTGTAGTGCAAGGTGATAACCTGCTGCCGGGCGTCTGGGAGTTTTACGATAAGTTGAACGCCTCTAATCGACCGTGATCCCGTTTCGAAACACAAACTGCAATCTGAAAACGCATAAGAACGAGGGGTACTGATGCAGCACGAAGAGGATTTTTTCACGGGCCGACATGGCAAAAAGATCTTCCGCCAATGGTGGCTCCCGAGCGGCGAGCCGCAGGCGATCATGCTGATCGTCCACGGTCTCGCCGAGCACAGCGGCCGATACCGGCCGCTGGTGCACCACTTCGTACCCATGGGTTATGCCGTTTACGGTTTTGATCATCTAGGCCACGGCAAGTCGGAAGGGCCCCGCTGCCATGCCGATGCGATCGAGGACTTCACCGAAAATCTACAGCGTATGGTGCTGTGGGTGAAGGAGCGGCACCCGGGCAAGAAGTTGATTCTGTTTGGACACAGCATGGGTGGTTTGATCACTGCGAACTACCTGATCGATCACCAGCAGGAGGTGAATGAGACCATTCTGTCTGCTCCGGCGATCATGAGTTCGGCAGAGCCAACTCTCGGGCAGAAAATCAAAGTAGGGCTGCTGCATCGAATCCGGCCACGCGCCCAGTTCCGCAAACTGGATCCAGAAGGCATCAGCCGTGATTCTGACGTGGTTCAGGACTACCGGAACGATCCGCTGGTCCACACAGGCCCGATGTCGATCGGACTGGCGCTGGTCCTCGGTGGCGCGATGTCCCGGGCGCGCCGTGATGCCGCTCAGATCACGCTGCCGGTTCTCATCGTGCAGGGTGGTCACGATCTGCTCGTTGACCCGAAAGGAGCCAAAGCGCTGTTCGAGTCAATTGGCTCGCAAAGGAAGCACCTCAAGTACTACCCCGATGCTTATCACGAGCTTCTGAACGAGCCTGAAGCACCGCTGGTACTGGGCCTGATAGAAAACTGGTTGGCGGGCAGCACCGACCTGGACAGCGGCGAGTAGGCCGTTCGGTGGCAGGATGTCGGACCTGAAAGATCCAAGGGTGTTGTTCGCAGCGGAGCGCACCCTGCTGGCCTGGAATCGCACCAGCCTTGCGTTGATTGCATTCGGCTTCGTGGTGGAGCGGGCTGGCATGCTTTTGCGAGCACTTGCGCCCGAACACATTTCGCCGCTTCGATTCAGCCTCGGCTTTTGGCTGGGTGCGGGTTTTCTTCTGCTCGGCGTCTTCTGCGCCTTGTTCTCCACCCGTCAATACGCTCTGGTCATTCGCTCGCTTAATCCCGACGAATTTCCGCCAGGCTATCGTGCACGATGGAGCATGCTGGTCAACGTGATCGTCGCCTTCCTGGGTGCGGCATTGCTGGTGCTGATCTCCATTGCGCGGTATTGATCGACAAAACGCACCGGGATTTGTTTATCTCCATGGTGACCGGATTTCCGGATGCGGGGATTAGACCGGTCGTTAACACCGGCTGCCGGTGCGGCGCGCTGCCTCAGGCGGCAATGCCCCACAAAAGTGCACGCTGAAATCGTGAGTGAAAACTTCTGCAAAGCTCCCTCGAAAGCGGTTTGCAGCTTGCGGGAGACTCAATAGACTTTGAGCTGATTTCATCTTCTGCAGGGCGACTGGGTCGGGCGGTCCTGCTGACTCCTTGCTTTTCCGAGGCTGTGGATGCTCAGACTACCGCGCCGGCTACAGTGCCGCTCCGTAACTCCGAGACTTCTCCTCCTGATCCTCACGAGTTCGTGGCTGACCCTGGTCAGCGCCGCGAATGCAGCTGTGCCGGGCCTTGATGCGGGATCGCACTATGATTCACCGGTCGGACAGTATCTGAGCTATTTCCAGGAAAGCGAGGGAGCAATCTCTCCGTCCGAGGCCCTCAAAGGCTGGCAGGAGGGACGCTTCAGGCTTTCGGGAGAAGCCATTCCCAGTTTCGGCATCGGCGCGCCGCCTGTGTGGTTGGCCTTTACAGTATTCAACCGGCAGGAACTGGCAGTTCGACGAGAGATTGCAGTTCACATCGGCTGGATCGACCAGGTTGAAGCCTACTTTTTCGCAGAGGGCACGGAGATCGCCCGACAGCTCTCGGGCGATCGCATCGCCGTCCGTGCGCGCCCCATCGCCGACAACATCCATCGTCTTCGTCACGAGTTCACGCCCGGGCAAACCTTGGTTCTGCTCAGAGTGGCCACGCCTGACCCGATGGTGGTACCGCTATTCTTTGCGGACTTCGATGCTATCCAGCAGCGCCAGCAATCGGAAAATTACTTCTATGGCTTCGTCTACGGCGCCATCGTGGTGCTGCTGTTGTACAACTTCCTTATCTACCTGCGCTTACAGCTTTCCCGATACCTTTTCTATACAGGTTATCTGGTTTCTTTTCTGGCGATGAATCTGTCCTACACGGGGCATGGAATGCTGTGGTTCTGGCCGGATGCCACAAACTGGCAGGCGTGGGCCCCACCAATTTTCATGGTTGCTTTTGCCTGTTCAGGCTTGGCTTTTGCGTTGAAATTTCTCGACATCAGAGAGCGCTTTCCGAAACTGCGCCGGACGGTGGTCGGAGGTTGTCTCCTGGTGATTGCGATCGAGGTCGTAGCCATCGTTACCGGGAAGCAATCCCTGGCACTCGTTGCGGCATTTTCATTTGTCTTGGTCTTTTCCACCGAGATGCTGTTGCTCGGTTTGATCTCACTTTGGCTTCGAAACCCGGTAGCGCCCTATTTCATTGCAGGGTCCGTCTCTGCGGTTCTGGGGGCCTTGATAACAGCTCTTACGGTTTGGGGGGCTTTGCCTTTCACGTTTCTTGGCTTCCGGGCCGTTGATATCGGCATGGTTCTGGATGCGGTCTTTCTGGCGCTGGCGCTTGCAGAACTCTTCCGAAAAAATCAGCAGGCGCGGCAGGAAGCAGAGCTAGCGTCCAAAATGGACCTGCTAACCCGTGTTTACAACCGGCGGGGCTTCTATGAAAACGTGAAGCCGCTCTGGAATTCTGCCTTGCAATGGCAGGAGGACGTCGCAGTCGCGATCGTTGACATCGACAGCTTCAAGCAGATCAATGACACTTTCGGCCACAAGGCCGGGGATGATGCGCTGAGCGAAGTTGCCGCGCGCTTGAGCGCCCTCAAACGCGAGAAGGATGTGCTGTCACGCTGGGGTGGCGAGGAGTTCATACTGTTCATGCCGGCAACGACAGTCGCCGAAGCCATGAGTCTCGGCGAGCATTGCCGAAAAGTCATAGCCGAGGCCACCTTCGTTGTGGACGGATCAACATTTCCTCTCACCATCAGCATCGGAATCTGTCACAGCCGTAGCAGGTCGATGCGCCTGGACGACTTGCTCATGGCTGCGGATCAGCAACTGTATCGGGCCAAACACATGGGCCGAAACGCAGTACGCGGAAGCTCATTCGCTCCTCGATCTGATAGCGAAAGCGAGGCTCATAGTGAGCTCGAGTACACTGAGGCAGACAAAGCTCAGCATGAGGCGCAATGGCTCTAGGGAAACTCGCTTTCTCTTAAAGATCTGGGGATCAGTTGAGCGGCTCCACATTGACGTCCCTGACTTCTCCGCCTTCCAGCTCTATCCGAACCAGATAAGGTCCGCCGATCGAACCATTGAGAACATAGGTCCAGGTTTCCACTGATTGTCCGATGTCGACGTCGATATCGGAGGGATCTGGATCCTGCCCCGGCGGGCCGATGGCATCCAGCACTTCGCCTGTCGTCATGCCGGGCTCGATAATCTCCCCGTCGGCGGTTCGAAAGCTATCGGCAAGCGACGCAGTCGCAAATATCAAAGCAATACCGGCAGCGGCTAGTTTGTCGAGTATGGCTGTTTTCACCTCTCCTCCAGCATTTATCTCAAGCGGCGACAACACTCAGAGTGTCGTCCCACGCGAATGTTGCGAACGTTCATTGCTGACCTGAAGCAGTAGCTCCGCCGTCTTGTAGGCAGCCCTTCCAGGAATATCTCCGCCTCTGCAACATTATTGTCACTTCCATGTAACCCAACCACAACATTTCCGAAATCGGGTTGAAACAAAAACGGCTTAGTGTGCGCGTGTCGGACGGAACTCCCCACGGATGCAGGCAGGCATCGCCTTCCAGCTGTAGGCGGCCCGCCGGAGCGATGAAGTCGCAAAGCAAACAGCCATCGAGCGCCGGTGAATGCCAGGCGCAGTTTGTCCCGTTGCGGCACCAGTTTTCGAACAAGGCTCACCATCATAGGAGTGTATAGCTACATGAAGATCAATACCCTTATCAGTGTCGGCGTTCTGGCCGCCCTGCTCGCCGGTTGCGGAAGCAACGGCGTTACTCTGGCCCCCACCAGCAACGTAACCAATCCCCCGGCTAGCGGTGGCAACAATGGCGGCGGTAATACCACCAACCCATGCGCCTCCTATGCCGAGTCCGGACAGAGCTTCCAGGGCAGCTTCGACAGCAGCACTGGCAACTGCACTTACTCTTCTACCTTCGTTAGCGATACCAAGCCTCTCGAAAACGATTTGACCATCCCGGCGCTGACCAACAACGGCGTTCACATTTTCCAGGACAGCCTCTGGGTAGGTGAAGACGTCAATGGTGATGCCGCTGCGCAAGGTGTACGCGTACCGCAGGATGGCGAAGGTCCGGCGCTGACCATCGAGGCCGGTGCCCGCATCGCTTTCTCCGCTCCCGAAGATTATGTCCGCGTTGCTCGCGGTTCACGCATCTTCGCAGAAGGCCGGGCCGATGCGCCGATCATCTTCAGCGCCACGCAGGATCTGGTTGACGGCACTGCCACTCAAGGCGACCGCGGTTTGTGGGGCGGTCTTCAGATCAACGGCAACGGCCTGACCAACAAGTGCACCGACGCGCAGCGTGCTGCAACCAGCAACAATCCGCACAGCTGCCACGTAACTGCCGAAGGACGACCCTCTACTTACGGCGGCAACAACAACGCCGAAAACTCCGGTGTACTGCGCTACGTTCAAGTCCGTCACGCTGGCTACCAGGTGGTCGACGGTGACGAGCTCAACGGCGTCACCCTGAACGGAGTCGGTTCCGGTACCACCATCGAATACGTACAGACCTACAGTACGCTGGATGATGGCTTCGAGATGTTCGGCGGCGCAGTCGATATGAAGAACATCGTTGCGGTAAACGTTGGCGATGACTCCATCGACTACTCGGAAGGTTATGTTGGTGACATCCAGTACGCTCTGGTCGTTCACACGTCTGGTTCCAACCGCTGTATCGAAGGCGACAACACCGGTTCCAGCCGTGACGACGCGATCGCCCCCTACAGCAAACTGCGCATTTCCAACATGACCTGTATAACGTCATCGGTTGATGAAAACCAGGGTGCCTATCCAACTTCGAAGGGTGATTCCGAAGGTCCGCTGTTCCGTGAAGGCGTGTACTTCGAAATGTACAACTCCATTGTCACTTCCAACGCCGACGGCATGAGCAGCAACGAGTGTCTGGAAATCGTCAGTACTCAGTCCGTCGCTGGCGTAAACGCTGGCTACTCTGCGGCTTCCGGCAACGTTATCGCCTGTACCGAGCCGCTGAAGACCGATGATGCGAATTTCGACATGGCGGCCTGGTGGAATGCGGAAAACGCACTGGTTAGCGATCCTGCAAACCTGCCCGCGCAGATCATCGAAGGCCAACCGGCCAATGACACTGCTTATGTCACTGCGGCTACGCTTCAGGACGCCAATGGCGCGCCTATCAGCGTGACAGTGTTCGACGTCAGCAAACTGGACGACGACTACGAAGCTCAGGCAGCTCCCGTACTTGGCAGCAGCTCCTTCTTCGACCAGGTCGACTTCATCGGCGCTGTCAAGGAAGGCGAAGACTGGGTGTCCGGATGGACTGTCGGTCTGGAATAAGCGACTGAGTCTGACAGCAAGCAAAAACGATAAGGCGCGCAACGCGCCTTATCGCGTTCTCTACCGGTGAAGCCAATCGAAACGGCTGTTCAACAGGAATTTTCGCAAGCAGGTAACGTTCATGAACATTTTCAACTTTAGACGGAAAGAACTGGCACTTGCCGTCGCAGCTACATTGGCTACCGCCGGTGCCAGCACTACCTACGCCCAGGAGGGAACCTCGGGCACACAAGCGCCGAAGCCGGAAATCAGTGGTCCGGCCATCGAGGAAATCGTGGTCACCACGAGACTGATGGACAGCGCACAAGAACTCGTCCTCGAGCGTATGGAGCAGCCCTTTTCCGCTGAAGTACTCGGCGTCGATCAGATCGTGCGCGTCGGTGACTCCGATGTCGCGGCGGCGCTGCGGCGAGTGACAGGTCTGACGCTGATCGATGGTCAATACGTCTATGTACGAGGTCTTGGTGAGCGCTACTCCAGTACCACGCTCAACGGTGCACTGGTTCCTTCGCCCGAATTGAGTCGCAACGTTATTCCGCTCGACCTTTTCCCTACCTCGATTCTGAGCTCGTTGAAGGTGCACAAGGCCTATGCACCGGATCAGCCGGCGGCGTTTGGCGGTGGCAACATCGACATTCGCACCCGTGGCGTGCCTGCGAATCCAGTATTCAGCGTCAGCGTTGGAACCGGGTGGAATTCAGAAAGCGGCGACGACGGGCTCACCACATTGGGCGATGGCGGTGACCTGCCAGGTCCGATTGCCGCTGCCATCCGTGTACCTGGTGCTGTGGAGGCTAACAACCAGGATCTGATGCTCTCTCTGAATCGCGACATCGAAATCGAAGAAGACTCTCTCGACCCCGATTTCGACGCATCGATCACGGCTGGTAACTCCTGGCTGCTCAACGATGATGTGGAAGTCGGTGTGCTAGCTACTGTTGAAGCCAAAAACCAGTTTCGCAACGAAGATCAGGTGGAGCGCGGGTTCAGCAACCCGGACCAAATCTATGCGAACGTGAACAGAACCGTCGAAGAAGATAACCTGACAGCTGCGCTAAACCTTGAGCTGAATTTTCAGAACAAGCACTCGTTGGCGACCAGCAGCTACGTTCTCCAGAATAACGAAGATCAGAGTTCTATAGTACTCAGCCATAACCCTGACTTTTTGTTTGCCGATGGCCAGCAGCGAAAGCTCTATGCTACCCGCCTGGAAGAGCGCGAGCTGATCGTCAATCAGGTTACCGGCGAACACATTATTGAAGATGGTGATTTCGGCTTCGTTGCTCTGCCCGATTTCATCACTGCCGTAAACGTCAACTGGATCTATTCCGATTCGACGGCGAGGACCGATATCCCGAATGCGACCAGCATTCAGGCGACCAATACTCTCGATCCGGCTACCGGTCGAGTCATCAGCTCATCCCTGAGTGTCGGCAGCTCGTCGCAGTTCAACTTCCTGGAATTGGAAGACGATGTGGAGAGTGGTGGCTTCGAAGTGGAATTGCCCTTTGAGTTCGCCAATGTGTACGGCACGATCAGCGGCGGCTATCAAGACAACACCAAAACTCGCAATTATTATGGTTACACCGCCAACATCGAAGCGCCTGGCACTTCCAACCGCGAAGGGACTCCCGGACAGGTGCTCAGCAACGAAAACCTGCTGGATCCTGCCAATGGTTTCTTTGTGACGATGGGTTCCAACTTCGGCACCGAGAGCTATATCGCCGCCGAAACGCTGCAAGCCGCGTTTGGTGCCTTTGACGTGACCTTCGACAACACTTGGCGTCTGAGCGGCGGGGTTCGCTGGGAAGACTTCAACCGAGGCGTGCTGCCGATCGACCTGCTGGATCTGGAAGGCGAATATATTCGCAGACTGATCGAAGACCTTCAGAACCCGAATCAGCGGATGGCGATCCACGCTGACGACGTCTATCCCGCCATCGCCCTTACCTATATGGATCAGGGCTTCATGGGCGCTGACGATTTCCAGGTACGGCTCGGCTACGGCAAAACAGTGGTTCGTCCGGACTTGCGGGAAGTCAGCGACGTACAGTTCATCGATCCCGAGCTGAATATCCGTCGCAAAGGCAATCCGAACCTGCTATTTGCTGAGATCGATCACCTCGACCTTCGCGCCGAGTGGTTCTACGGTGACGGCAGCAGCATGACAGCCTCCTTGTTCTACAAGGAAATCGCCAACCCGATTGAAGAGGTGGAGCGCCCCGGTCCTCAGGATGCGAAGCTGCTGAGCTACGACAATGCGAAAACGGGTGAAATCTACGGCATCGAGTTCGAAGGCTTGAAAGAACTTGGAAGTGGATTCTTCCTGACCGGCAATCTGGTACTGAGTGATTCCAAAGTCGAGTTCAGTGAGCTCAGCGCCCAAACCAGTGAGTCGCGACGCCTGACAGGCCACTCAGAGTATGTAGTGAATGCGCAGCTTGGTTACGACTCCGACGACGGTCGCCATTCGGTTTCCACCGTGTACAACGTGTTTGGTGAGCGAGTGTTCTTTGCTGGTCTGAGCCCCTCGCCGGATGCTTACGAGGAGCCCTTCCATTCACTGGACATGGTCTATTCCTTTTACCCGACGGATCAGGCCACCATCAAGTTGAAGGCGCAGAACATTCTCGGCGAGCAGCGCGAATTCACTCAGGGCGGCGTGACCATCCTGGAGGAAGAAGTGGGAACAAGCCTCAGCCTCGATTTCAAATGGGCTTTCTAAAGGATCAACAACAGGGACGTTGATCAAGAAACGACAAAGGAATGCCGCCAGGAAGGCGCAAGCAAGAACAAAACTGGGTCGCCATTAGGCGGCCTTTTTTTTGCCTGCGAAATATCTGAAGCCGGTCGTCACGGGTTTCGTCGGAACCAAAAAAAGCCCGGCGAGGAGAACCTGGCCGGGCTGCATACGGTCTGGACGATTTACTCATCCAGCATGGTGACGATAAACAGCAGATCACCGCTGGACACCTGCTGTCCGTTGGCCGCATTGATGTGCTCGATGCGGTACTGCTTATCCGAAGGATAGAGCTCTGCGCCGGCACGGTTGTACTGACTCAAGCTGACCTGGCTGAACATCTTCATGGCTTCCATCAACGCCAGCGTCTGATTCACGCTGACTACATCGCCCTGTTTCACGAAATCCGGATCGGTCGGCGAAGAAGCTGTGTAGAAGATGCCGGAAGACTGGGCGAATACTTTCAGCTCCTGGCTGTCGTTGACGCGAATGGAATCGGTGTCCATCGCGGCGGCGGCGTCGCTGCGCGCGGCTTCTTCGATCTCCCTGATCAGTTCAGTCGCATCCAGCTTGGCCATGAACTTGGGCAGGTAGTTGGTATCGTACTCGCCGCCACGGAAGGTTTCGTCCTTCAGAATTCGCTTGAGCAGCGCAATATTCGTGGGGATGCCCTCGATAACGACGGAATCAAGATAGTCATAGAGTTTTTCCGCCACATCCTCGCGGCTTTCGCCCCGGCAGATGACCTGAGCGATCAGGCTGTCGTAGAAGGGCGAGATTTCGATGTCGGTGGCAGCGATGGAAATGAGCTCGATGTCATCGCGTTCCGGCATGACGCAGTTGACGATCTTGCCGGGGTTGGGTGCCAGTTGCATGACGCCGTTGCTGTCCACAACCACTTTCTCGGCGGTGACACGCACCTCGATCGCGTAGCCTTTTTCCTGCGGCTGCATGTCTTCGATGCTTTCCCCGGAGGCAATCTTGAACTGCGCCGAGACGATATCGATGCCGGAGGTGGCTTCGGTCACCGGATGCTCCACCTGCAGACGGGTGTTCATCTCCATGAAGTAGACGGCATTGGCTTCCAGGTCGTAGATGTATTCCACGGTGCCCGCGCCCATGTAGTCCACCTTGTCGGCGATGCGCAGGGTGTACTCCATGACCTTGTCTTTTAGCGCCTGCGGCAGCATGGTGGAGCCGGACTCTTCAACCACCTTCTGGTTGTTGCGCTGCACGGAGCAGTCGCGAATGCCCAGAACGCGGCTGTTGCCGTATTTGTCGCGCAGCAGCTGCACCTCGATGTGACGCATGGAGGTGATGAACTTCTCCAGGTACAGATCGCCGTTGCCGAAGGCGGAGCGCGCTTCGGTGCTGATCATGTTGTAGTACTTGTGCATGTCGGCCGCGGAACGCACCACCTGGATGCCCTTGCCGCCGCCGCCGTGTACCGCTTTCAGCAGCACCGGATAGCCGATGGTCTCGGCAATGTTGGCGGCCTGTTCGGAGCTCACCAGAATGCCGTGGCTGCCGGGCACTACCGGCACGTCGCACTCTTGCACCGTCTGAATCGCATTGGACTTGTTGCCCATGGTCATCATGCTGTAGGCGCTGGGACCGACGAAGTTGATGCCGTGGTTCACGCACAGGTTGGCGAACTGCGGCGTTTCCGAGAGAAAGCCGATTCCAGGGTGCAGCGCGTTGACCTGCTCGTATTCGGCTACCTGCAGAATCGAGTGAGCGTTCAGATAGCTTTCATCCGAAGAGTTGCCGCCGAGACAGATCAGGCGATCTCGCGAGCGCAGCATCTTCGCAGGCACCGCGGTCATGTCCGGATCGGAAGCGACCAGCACCACTTGCAGGTTGTTGTCGTGCGCCTTGCGGATCAGCTTCACCGCAGTACAGCCACGCGCGTGCACCAGCACTTTCTTGACCGGCTTCATCAAAGATTTTGGATCAACGCTCAGTTCCACTTCATCGCCGGGCAGGCTCGGCAGAACCTTACTGAAGGTGTTCTCGATGATTTCTTCCACGGTCAACTGCGGCAGCGGCATGCTCTGGTCGATTTCGCGCAGCTTGCTGTCCAGATCCGGGGCGAAGGGATGCTTGACCAGACCGGCCATCGATTCCGGGTTGGTGGACAGATAGTTGGACAGCGTCGAGGTCGACGGCAGATAAGCGGGTACCACCATCTGACCGGCGAAAGGCATGTTACAGCCGGAGAAGTAATAGGTTTGCACCAGCGGGTGAGTCACGAAACTCGCCTGGGCGCCACCGGTACAGTCGCCGAAGCCGAAGATCACCACCGGCAGATCGTTGTCCACCACGAAGCGGGTCAGGCGATCATTGACCGCCGCCATGGAGAACAGCGCGGAAGCGCCCTCCTTGGTCTGCATGCCACCGGAGCTGATGAAGCAGACCACGGGCAGTTGCTTCTTGGTGCACTCGACCAGCAGGTGACAGAACTTCTCGGCACTGGCCATATCGAAGGCGCCCGCCTGGAAGGGCACGTTAGATACCGCTATGCCCACCCGCTTGGCCTTGCCATTGGCGGGCTTGTACTTGGCGACGCCGGTAACCAGACCACAGGGGCGCATCTTCTTCTCGATGGCTGTTTCGATGGCCTGGCGGAAGCCGGGAAAGTTGACCGGGTTCGAGCTGGCTTTGTCCGCATCGAGTTCGACGAAGTCGCTGAAGAAGTGATTAATGATGTCGTCCGGCGACAACTTGGCGTTTCGCTTCACGTCGTTCAGCAGGCGCTGGATCAGCAGGTCGCGGTAACCCATCACCAGGCGGTTCCAGAAGTCCTTGCGCCGACCAATGCGCACCGGGTTGATGGCGCCCTTGAAGTTGCCGCTATCGCCGCTCTCGTAGTACTCCGGCAGCAGGTTTTCGAAGAAATAGGTGAGGATCACGAACAGGCTGTCGTTCATCTGCGGGAAGCCGATGCCTTTCCATTCCTCCACCTTCACCAGGAGCTCGCCGCGGTTGCGCTGAGCGGCAAAGAATTCCAGCCAGGTTTCGAAGCGCTGCTTGCTGGCAGCGGCCTGGGCGCTGTCTTCGCTGGTATCCAGCTGCAGGGCGGCGGCCAGTGAATCGTCCAGCAGCTTGTTGACGGATTCCTTGGACAGGCTCTTGGTCTCCATGGCTTCTTTGGCGATGGAAGGCAGGTTAGCGACGACCGTGTTGTAGAGCGTGTCGAAAATCAGGACGTTCTTGCACTGCTCGATGAAGTCCTGACGCAGTTCGCGGTGCATGACTGCATCGAGAACGGTCATTTCGTTGAGTGGCGGCCAGGTGTCGGTGGGCGGATTTTCCTGCACATTCTCGAGCAGTCTGATCAGCTCCTTGAGGTTGTGGGCCGCGTTGTTCTTCCAGCGGTTGTACAGCGAAAAGCTCAGGTTGAAGAGTAGCGCCTGCTTCGCCTTTTCATAGTTTTCCTTGGGCTCGCCCAGCAGAAAGCGGGTGACGGTATTGCGCTCGGCGTCCAGACTCTCGCGCTTGCTGGCGAAGTTTTTCCAGGCCTTGGCAAGATTGTCGTCGTAAACCAGTTTGTCCGGATTCTCGATCCAGGCCGAGAACATCTTTGCCTGCTCGTGGGCCAGGCGCGCGTGCAGGTCACCCTGGGGCAGGGTCAGCTTGGAAAGACGACCGTATTCGTTGCTGGAAATGGAGTGAATGCGACCGCGCAGGCGCAGGTAGCGCATGTAGCGATAGCACAGTCCGAAAATATTCGGCTGAATCGTGGGGCTGCGCACCAGATTGATGGGCGTATTCTTTTCCAGCGCCTGCTGGTACTCGGTGGGGTGCAGGTATCGGTCCAGGTTGCGCTGGTAGTGCTGGAACAGGTCCGGAGTTTTCGGCACAAACTCGAGCGCGGCTTTTTCCACCGCTTCGATGCTGGCGATCATCGCCTTTTGCAGGTTGTGCTGGCGCTCATCAGTATCCACCGGTGAATAGTCGATGATGCCGTCGATGCAGCCGAGGGACAACAGCTCTTCCGGCGACACACCCACTTCCTTGGCGCATTCCTGCCAGGACAGGTTGAACTTGCGGGCGATGCTCTGCAGACCCTGGGGTTGAATTGTATTGAAGATGCCGTCGCGCACCGACAGCAAAATGTTCGCTGCCGCCAGCGGGATCGCTCCGCCAGAGTAGCCGACGCCGATCACGATGCCGACGGTGGGAACGTCCACCGCGGTACTTTCGGTGATCATCCGGGAGATGCTGTGTGCCTGGTTATGGCTGTTGGCAAGCTCGCCGGCATCCGCCCCGGGCGTATCGATGAAATAGACGATGGGCAGAGCCATATCGGAGAAACGGCGAATGGTTTCGCTGGCCATCTGATGGTGTTCGGGCATCCAGGCGCCATTGGCGGAGGAACGCTCCTGAGCGATGATGCCGATGCGGCGTTTACCACTGCTGAAAGGTAGCTCGATCTCAACGCTATAGAACGGCCCTTTTTCCTGAGAAGTGATGATTTTTCCGTTCAGGCGGCCAATGATTTCCTTTGCCGTGGGTCGCTTGGTGTGCTGAGCAGGCTGGACCACTTCGGCCACATAACTGTCCACGTCGAGCTTCTGCAGCTGCTTGAGACGCGACTTGACCTTACGCTCGTCCACCAGGCCGGCCAAATGTTTGCCGGTGGCCAACGGGTTGTGATCGGGAAAAAGGGAAAAGTCCGAGGCCAGATGTTCGGCCTGTATAAACAGGGAATCCACACTTGCCGTGTTGTCGAGGGGGGATTTTGCAGTCATAACTTCTCTCTGTTTTTGCTTTTCCACAGTGTGCGCCGTCAGCTTTGGCCCTGCGTGCTCTCTATCCGAAGGGAAGAGGCGGAGGGCCGGATATTATCGGCCAGCTTCCGGTCGCACCCCGAGGGAAACGGCCGATTTGTGATTATTGTCCCATTTGCGGATCGCTTGCCTGCTGTCACAGCCTGCTGTTACCCGCGCCAGCCCTTGCATTCCGTGCGGTGGCGGGAAATTTGACCAAGGGTCCGCAATTATCCTTGAATTTTGCCGCTGTGGTACTATCCACGAGCTGAACGCTTCGTTCCATATTTGCAACAATCCGCGGCTTATCTATTTCCCTGAAAAAAGCGCGGACGAGGGGGAAGTCAGGTGATCGATCTCAATGCCATGATGCTCTTTGCCAAGGTCGTGGAAGCCGAGAGCTATTCTCAGGCGGCCCGGGACGCCGGCATCCCCAAGTCCACCATCAGCCGCAAAATCTCCCAAATGGAAGAGAGCCTCGGCGTGCGGCTGCTGCAGCGCAATACCCGCCAGCTGCGCCTTACCCAGGTTGGGCGAGAGGTCTACGAAAACTGCGTCAATATCCTGCGGGAAGTCCAATCGGTTCACGCCACTATCGAGAATGCCCGTGAAGAAGTGTCGGGCAACCTAAAAGTAGTTCTTCCGATCGCATTTAACCAGGAAGTGATGGCCGCGCTTTGTTCCGGCTTCATGAAGCTGCATCCCAAGGTGGATCTGGAGGTGCAGTTCTCAGACGGTGAAATCGATTTGATCGGCCAGAACTGCGATATCGCGGTGATGTTTGGCCCGCTGGCCAGTTCCGATTTGGTAGCCCGGCTGTTGTTCGAGCGCAGCCTGATGCTCGTGGCGAGCCCGTCCTACTTGCGAATCCACGGCGAACCGGACGATGTCGATGCGCTGAAGGACCACTACGGTCTGATGCTCGGCAGCTCGCGCTCCGCACCCATCTGGCCGCTGGGCACCGGCCCGGACAAGCGCCTGGTCGCCTTCCGGCCGAAGGCCTGGGCCAATAGCTCGGCGGCAATCAAGCAAATGGCCAAAGACGGTCTCGGCATCGCCCTGATGACCAAAACCCAGTGCCGAAGAGAACTCGAGACCGGGGAGCTGCAACAATTACTGCCGCAGATCCCCATCGAACCGATCAAGGCCTATGGCCTTTACTCCAGCCGTTATCAGCTGGCGCCGAAAATCTCCCGCTTTCTCGATTACTTTGCCAAGCATATCGACAAGCAGGAGCTTTCCTACCCGGTTCGGCTCTCACCGGTGAAGGTAGTCGCTTCCGCCGCGGACTGACTCTGACCGCCGCCCTTGCCGACGCTCATGGCACGCTTCAGGAAGGGGCTGATTGCCAGTAGCACCAGGCCTGCGGCCAGACCGATGTACATCATCGATTCGAAGAAATTGCCGTAGATGGCGATGGCCTCGGACAGTTCGAACGACAGACCTTCCTCAGTGGCGATGGCGGCGATCTTGGAGAGCTGGGCGGCCACGAACTCCGCATAGGCGGTGGCCAGGAACCACGTACCCATCATCAGACCTACCACTCGTTGCACGGACAACTGAGTCACCGCGGACAGGCCAATTGGGGACAGGCACAGTTCACCCGTGGTGTGGAAGAAATAGGCGAGAACCAGCCAGAACCCAGCCACCTTCGCTACATCGCCGCCGTCCATCGCAAACTGCGCGCCCAGGACCAGCGCGCCGAAGCCGATGCCCACCTGAGCAATGCCCAGTGCGAACTTCACCGGAATGCTGGGTTCGCGCCCCTTTTTGGCGAGCCAGATCCAGAGCACTGAGAACAGCGGCGCCGTGGTGAAAATAAAGAACGCATTCAGCGAGCCAAACTGCGAGGCAGTGAACGTGATCCCGAACATCTCCCGGTCCACTACCCGGTCGGCAAACAGGGTCATGGAGGCGGAGGACTGCTCGAACAGCGCCCAGAACACCACGGAGAACAGGATCAGGATCATCAGCACCGTCATATTGCGGCGCTCCTGGGGCGTACAGCGGAAGAGAATAAATCCGATGATGCCCACCAGCGTGATGGCGGCCAGGCCGTTCAGCGAGTATTCCACCCAGTGAATGTGCAACATCATCACCCAGACGATGAAGAGCGAGGCAAGGGCGCCGAGATAGATCAGCCGCTCGCGGGTGAGGAAGGGGGCGATGCGCTCGCGCAACAGGGCGGGGTTACTGGGCTCGGCATGACCTCCCAGGTAGCGCTGGCCGTAAAGGAAGGTCGCCAGACCGACCAGCATGCCGATCCCGGCGAGGCCGAAACCGTACTTCCAGCCGTAGGTTTCGCCGAGCCAGCCGCACAGCAGCGTCGCCGTGAAAGCGCCGATGTTGATGCCCATATAGAAGATGGTGAAGCCCGAATCGCGGCGCGGATCGTTCTCCGGATAAAGCCGGCCGACGATGGTTGAAATGTTAGGCTTGAGAAAGCCAACGCCGACGATGATCAACGCCAGCGAAAAGTAGAAGACCCGAAGCGCAAAGGTATCCTGCACCCGCTGGCCGTCCTGTAGATAGGCCGCATGTCCTTCCCAGGCCATGCCCAGGTGACCGAGCGACAGCAAAATCCCGCCGAAGAGCACGGCCTTGCGCATCCCCAGATAGCGGTCGGCGAGCAGGCCGCCGATCACCGGCATCGCGTAGACCAGGCCGGCATAACTGCCGAGCACATCGAGTCCTTCCGCGTCGCTGAACAGGTGGTACTTGGTCAAATAGAGAAGTAGCAGATACTTCATGCCGTAGAAGGAGAATCGCTCCCACATCTCGGTAAAGAAGCAGACGTAGAGCCCCTTGGGGTGGCCAAACAGGTGATCACCTCGGTGCGGAAGGGGGAGGGTATCTTCGTGAGTCATAGGAAGATCTCTTTGAATTGGAAGTCGTGTCGGTGCCGGTCAGCCCCTGCGGTGCCCGGGTGAGGCACCATAGTCCTTCCCTGGTAGACGCGCGCAGGGCGTGTCTGTCCCTTGTTCTTATGTTTTTCTGTTTGCCAGTGCGAATCAGATGATTCGCTTTTCTCTCAACCGCGCGATTTCGTCCCGCGAATAACCCAGTTCCGCCATGATCTGGTCGGTGTGTTCGGACAAGGTCGGCGCACGTTTTTCAATGCTGGGCGGTGTGCGGGACAGGCTGATCGGCGTGTCCGCCACTTTGGGGACTTTCGGTGTGCCGGGATACTCGAGATCACGGAAGGCGCCGATTGCCTGCGCATGCTCATCGTCCAGAGCCTGCTGCAGGTCGTAGACGGAGCCGGCCGGCAGCTTGGATTCCTCGAAGGCGGCCAACACTTCGGCGGTGGTCCTCTCGGCACACCAGCGGCCCAGACGTTCGCTGACGATTTCGCCGTTGTCGCCGCGGGAGATGTCGTCCTTGAAGCGCGGATCGTCCAGCCAGTGATCTTCTCCCATCAAGTTCGCCCAACGCTCGAACATGGCAAAGCCGACCGTCTGCACCAGCACCCAGCCATCTTTGGTTTTGTAGGTGTCGCCGGGTGCGCACATTTGCAGGCGGTTCATGGTGCCGTGGCGGTTCAGATTCAGAACACTCTGCTCGGTGAGGAAGTTGCCGGCGAAATTCAGGGCAGTGCGATACAGCGAAGCTTCAACGATCTGGCCCTTGCCGGTCTTCTCGCGTTCCAGCAGTGCGGACATGGTGCCGAAGGCGCTCAGGCAGGCGGTGCCAAAATCGACGTAGTTGACTGCAGCCTTGACGGGCTGGTCCTCGGGGCCGGTCAGGTGCATGGCGCCGGACATGGCCTGGCCAAGCCCGTCGAAGCCCAGGCGGTTGGAGTAGGGGCCGCCCGCGCCGAAGGTGGAGATCCAGGTGAGAATGATGTCAGGCTTGATGGCAGTCAGGCTTTCGTAGTCGATGCCCATGGCCTTGAGGGTTTGCGGCGGCAGGTTGGCGATCACTACGTCGGCGGTCTTCACCAGCCGGGCTACCACTTCCTTGCCCTCGGGCTTGATCGGGTTCAGTGTCATTCCCAGCTTATTGCGGCCCATTTGCAGGTAGGCGGCTCCGGTGCCGTCTTCGGCAATCGGTGATGTGTAGCGATCTTCACCACCTTCGATGCGCTCGATGCGAATGACTTCCGCACCCATATCGGCCAGCAGGGCGGCGCAGAAGGGCCCGGCGATATAGCGGCCGAAATCGAGAACCCGTACGCCTTCCAGGACTTTGCTCATAGACTGATCTCACGGTTGGGGAGGGCAAAGCGGGTAATTGTAGCCCATTTGAAGGCGGTCATCGGTATGGCAGATCGTGAAGGAGCGCCCGCGTGATGGTGCCCGTAGCCGTTTGGCGCTGGGCTGAGATTTCAAAAACGCATGAATACAGTCCCTGTAGCTCACGCGCCGCGTCCTGCGGCGAGGGTTTTGAAATGCCCAGCCCACCACCAAACTCCCTCCGTGCCGGAGTCGGGTGCACTGGTCCCATCGCAACGGCTTCAGTCTTTGCTCCGCACCCTCGCAACCGCATCCAGCCAGGCGGCGTAGAAGCGGTCCCGTTCTTCCTTCGAAAATTCCGGGACGAATTCCCGATCGTGCTTCCATCGTCGGGCAATGTGCTCGAGCGACTTGAACACGCCCGCCTGCAGACCGGCGAAGTAAGCCGCTCCCAGTGCTGTGGTTTCGATGGAGGTGGGGCGGTCAACTTTCACGCCGAGGATGTCGGCCAGAAACTGCATCAGCCAGTCGTTGGCCGCCATGCCGCCGTCTACCCGCAGAATGTTCGCCGGCAGGCCGTCCAGTTCCATGGCTTTCTGCAGGTCTTTGGTCTGGTAGCAGACGGCCTGCAGGCCGGCGGTGACGATTTCCTTGATGCCTGTATCGCGGGTGAGGCCGAAAATGGCGCCGCGCGCTTTGGGGTCCCAGTAGGGCGCGCCGAGGCCAGTGAAGGCGGGCACCAGCATGACCCCGTGATCCATGGGAGTTTGCCGGGCAAGAACTTCCGTTTCACCGGCGTTTTCGATCAGGCGCAGCCCGTCGCGCAGCCACTGAACGGCCGCGCCGGCGACAAAGATGCTGCCTTCCAGTGCGTAGGTGACTTTGCCATCGAGCCGGTAGCCGACGGTGGTGAGTAATTTGTGTTGGGACTGCAGGGGCTTGTCGCCGGTGTTAAGGACAAAGAAACAGCCGGTGCCGTAGGTGCTTTTGGCCATGCCTTCTTCGAAGCAGGCCTGCCCCACGAGCGCGCTTTGCTGGTCGCCAAGCATGGCGAGCACCGGGATTTCCGCTCCGAACCAGCGTTCGCTGGCGACACCGAAGTTGCTCGCGCAGTCGCAGACGTCCGGCATCATGCTGCGCGGAATATTAAAGAGCTTCAGTAGGTCCTCATCCCAGTCCTGAGCGTGGATATTGAACAGTGCGGTGCGGCTGGCGTTGCTGGCGTCGGTTTTGTGGACCTTGCCTTCGGTGAGTTGCCAGAGCAGGTAGCTGTCGACCGTGCCGAAGGCCAGCTCACCTCGCTCGGCGCGCTCCCGGGCACCGGCGACGTTTTCCAGCAGCCAGTGGATCTTGGTGGCGGAAAAGTAGGGGTCGATGATCAGCCCGGTCTTCTCCTGCATCATCCGCTCGTGGCCCTGGTCGATGAGCTGCCGACAGTAATCGCTGGTGCGCCGATCTTGCCAGACGATGGCGTTGTAGATGGGTTCGCCGCTATGACGGTCCCAGACCAGTACGGTTTCGCGCTGGTTGGTAATACCGATGGCGGTGACCTGGGAGGCTTTGAGTCCGGCTTTCTTGAGCGCCGTATTGGCCGTTTTGCGCACGGACTCCCAGATATCCTCGGGCTTGTGTTCGACCCAGCCGTCTCTGGGGAAGTGCTGCGGAAATTCCTGTTGGGCAACGGTGAGCTGCTCGCTGTCGGTGTCGACAATGATGGCTCTCGAGCTGGTGGTGCCCTGGTCGATGGACAGGAGGTAGGCCATGGCTGCGTTTGACTCCCTTTATTGTTGTTGACTGTCGTGGTTGGTTTGGTTTGATCAGTTACTGGGTCGCTAGTTTGTCGTAGCGTTTGTCCCAGTTTTTGAAGCGCTGTCGGCAGTATGCATCGAGGTCGCTGTAATCACGGAAATAGAGTTCGGCGCTGTCGGCGACGCTGATATCGAATTCGCAGTAATCGTTGCTGTGCTCGCGGCAGATCAGAGGCCGCTTCTCGTAGATCCCGCACATGCCGCTGGACAGCAGGTGCTGACATTCACTCAAAAAGAGTAGGGTCCAGCCTTCGCAGTCCTTGTACATGTGAACAAGCTTGTGGGAGATCTGCCAGAGCAGGTAGTCGAAGTCCGCGATGGAGCGGGGCGTGGTGATGCGCTCAGTGACGTACTGGCAGCATTTGGCCCCTTTGCAGCGGCTGCACTTGTTATCCCCCTGATCGTATTCGGGGCTATCGCTGGCAATGACCTTGGTGGCGCTTCTCCTGGGGGGCATGGCTGCGCTCCGGTGCGGCGATTGGGGGCTGTTTGAGTCGTGACGTCGAAAGGAGGCTCATGGTAGCAGCGGCCGCCCTCGAGTCAACGCGAATCGCTTTACGCTCTAACAGATAATAAGTATCATTTGCAAGAAACCATTCTGTAACAAGCATTTCCCAGAATCTTGCGAGGACCTCATGAATCGAGTCATCAATGGGCTAGCGGCTGCCATCAGCATCCTCGCGGTGTTTGCCGCCAATCCCGCCTATGCCAATGGCGAAGTCGGTGAGCACGTCAAGGATCTCAGCGCGCACATCGAGGAATACAGCGGCGAAGTTCGATGGTTTCTCGACGAGGCCGACTCAATCGTGAATACCTACGCTGACAAGGGCGCCTCAGCGGCCGAGCCCGGCAAGCTGGTGGAAAACTGGGAAGCCGTGAAATTCCACGCCGCCATCGAAACCACCTACGTTCCGGTCTATGCCTCGATCTGGCAGGGCATCTTCGGCATCCATGATGCGATCGACAAAGGCAAGCCGGTGGCGGAAGTCCGCCAGCAACAGGAGGCGCTCAAACAAGCCATGTGGCAGGCCCTCGGCGCCGTGAAGCTGGCAGCCAAAAACCAGGCGGAGCAGCCGGTTGCCGCCACTTCGACCGGACCCATGGATCCGGTATCCACGCTCGGTCAAATCAAGGATAATCTCGACCGCGTTGTGGCGAAGTACGCCGAACGCGATGTGGATACTGCCCTGAACCTTGTTTACGACACCTATGCCAACCGCTTCGAAGGTGTCGAAGGTCCCATCATCGAGCATGACGCTGCTCTGGTCGAAGATCTGGAAAAGGATTTCAATGTGGTTCTGCTCAAGCAGCTGCAGGGCAGTGCGTCGGTCAGCGATGTCGAGCAAACCGTGAAGGGCATGAAGAGCAAAATCGAACGGGCTCAGTCATTGTTGGCCGAAGCGGAAAAAAACCGCAGGAGCGTTTTCTAAGTGTATCGCCGAAGCTTTTTGCAAACCCTCGCTGCCGTCGGCGCGCTGGGGGCATTCCCCCTGACCGCCGGGCGGGCGCTGGCTGACAGCGCCGCAGCCGTTTCGGTGCAAGAGCTGCCGCCCTTGCAGGGCGATCTGACCCTGTATCTCGGTCGAGGTGAGGGTGGTCTGTACGAGAACGTACTGAAGGCAATTCGCGACCGCAATCCCAAGCTGAATTTGAAAGTTCGCACCGGCCCAACGGCGGCGCTCGCCAATACCATCGTGGCTGAGGCCAAAGCGGGCATCCGCCGCGCTGATCTCTTCTGGGCAGTTGATTCCGGCGCGATCGCGCTGGTGGCCGAAGAGGGCAAAGGGCAACACTTGCCCGCCGACCTTGTCGAGCAATTCGATCCCGTTTTCAGGTATGAGAAATGGGCGCCCGTTACCGGTCGGATTCGCACATTACCCTTCAACACTGATCGTCTCAGCGCTGAGCGCATTCCCGATAGCATCATGGCCCTGCCCGATAGTGGGCTGACCATCGGCTGGGCACCTGCCTATGCCGCCTTCCAGTCATTTATCACCGCCATGCGCCTGCTGGAGGGCGAGCAGGCGACCCGCGACTGGCTGCGTGCAATGAACCGCCGGGCCAAATCCTTCGCCGGTGAACTGGGGGTGGTGATGGCCGCCGAGCGCGGCGAAGTGGACGTGGGTCTGGCCAATCACTATTACACCCTGCGCCTCAAGGCCGGAAAGCCGAATGCCTCGGTGGATCTGGCCTTCACGAAGAACGACGCCGGCTGCCTCTTGAATTCCTCGGGCATCATGGCGCTGAGTCCGGGCGATCTGCCGGTCAACTTCATCCGCTATGTGCTGACCCGGGAAGTGCAGTCCTATCTGGCGAGCGAAGCCTATGAAATTCCGATGGTCTCCGGCATGGGTATGCCACCGGGCCTGCCGCCTCGCGACAGCATTCAGCCGCCCGATATCAATCTGACCCGACTCGCCAATCTGCGGCCGACTCTGGATCTGATGCGTGATGTCGGCGTGCTATGAGGCGATTGCCACTGTCCTACCCGCTGGCGGCGCTGGTCGCGCTGGCCGCGCTGATGCCGATTGGCGTACTCCTTCAGCTGGGCTGGGACGCGACGGGGGCGTTTAGCTCCCGTACTCTGGGGATTCTCCTCAACACCCTTCTCCTTACTTTATTTACCGCGCTCGGCGCCACGCTTTTGGGGGTGCCGCTTGCGCTCGTGGCCGCCTACGTGCAGCTGCCCTGGAAACGGCTTTGGTTGATCCTGTTGGCGGCCCCTCTGGCGATGCCGAGCTATATCGGCGCCTTTACGTTCTATGCCGCCTTCGGCCCGGGGGGTGAACTGGAGACCCTGTTCGGCTTCAGCACGCCCCGTCTGGACGGATTGCCGGGCGCCACACTGGTGATGACGCTCTACACCTTTCCTTTTGTGCTGCTGACCACCCGGGCTTCCCTGCGGGGGCTCGACGCCAGCTTGGTCGATGCGGCGCGCACTCTGGGCCTGTCGCTGCTCATGAGTCTCTGGCGGGTAGTGTTGCCGAGGGTGAGCAACGGGATTGCCGCTGGGGCGCTTCTAGCGGCTCTTTATACGCTGTCGGACTTCGGCACGCCCGCGATAATGCGGGTGGATACCTTCACCCGGGTGATTTTTGTCGAATACAATGCCTTCGGCCTGAGCCAGGCGGCCATGCTGTCGCTGCAGTTACTGGCCATAGTCGGGCTGGTGCTGTTCCTGGAAACCCGAGTCGGTAGCCAGCGGGAGCGTCCGGGTCGCCCGCTTTCGCTGTGGCCGAGTCGCTGGCAGACGGGCGCGGCCTTTGCCGCATTGTTACCGGTGGTCGGGCTTGCGATCGGCTTGCCGCTGACGGTTTTCGGGGTCTGGCTGATTCGCGAGGGAACGGGCGGTTTTGACGTCCGCTACGCCTGGAATTCCGCCCATGCTTCTCTGCTCGCTGCGCTGGTCGCAGTGGTGCTGGCGGTGCCGGTGGCCCATGCAGCCATTGCCGGCAAAGCGGGGCGGTTAATGGAGCGGGTTACCTATCTGGGCTTTGGCGTGCCCGGCATTGTGTTGGGCACAGCGCTGGTCTACGTTGGCTTGCAACTGCCGCTGCTGTATCAAACCCTGGCCTTGCTGGTGGTGGCCTATGTGTTCCGCTTTCTGCCGCTGGCGGTGGGTTCGGTGCGCTCGACCGCCGAGCGTCTGGATCCGAGCCTGATCCAGGCGGCGCGGACTCTGGGTGCTTCGCCCCGGGAAGCCTTCTGGCGAATCACCATGCCACTGACCATGCGCGGCCTGGTCGCCGGTGCAGCGCTGGTTTTCCTGGAGGCCATGCGGGAGCTGCCCGCCACCTTGCTGTTGCGGCCCACCGATTTTGAGACCTTGGCCACTTATCTCTGGCAGGTCTACGAAGCCGGCTATTTCGGCCGCGCGGCGGTGCCCGGCTTGTTGCTGGTGCTGATCTCCGCCGTGGGCCTGGCCCTGATGCTCTCCGGCGAGCAGCGCGCCGAAATGGGCTTTCTTAAAGACGAAAAGGCAAGAGACGAAGAGCCGCGAGACGAAATGCTGAAAGACGAGAAACGTTGATGTTGGAAGTTCGGAATCTCTGTGTACGCTACGGCCAGACGGCGGTCGTGGACGATGTCAGCCTCACGCTCGGCGAGGATGAGATTCTCATGCTGGTGGGGCCCACCGGTTGCGGCAAAACCACGATTCTGAGAGCCATCGCCGGACTGGTGCCCATCAGCGCCGGCGAGATTCAGCTGGGGCCCTGGCAGATCGATCCGAAGCGCAACGTGCCACCTGAGAAGCGCAATGTGGGCATGGTGTTTCAGGACTTCGCGCTCTTTCCCCACATGAGCGTCGAGCAGAATGTCGGTTTTCGGCTCGCCGACAAAAGCCCGGTGGATCACTGGCTTCGCCTGCTGGGTCTGGAACCGCTTCGCAAGGCCATGCCGGACAGTCTTTCCGGTGGACAAAAACAACGCGTCGCCCTGGCCCGCTCCCTGGCGCACCAACCGGCGCTGATTCTGCTCGATGAGCCCCTCTCCAACCTCGATGCAGCCCTCAAGGACAGCCTGCGCTGGGAAATCCGCCAAGCGCTGAAAACCGCTGGCGTTCCCGCGGTGTGGGTTACCCATGATCAGGAGGAAGCGCTCTCCGTAGGAGACCGGGTGGGTATTCTCAATGGCGGGCGTCTCGAGCAGCTGGACAGCCCGGAAGTTTGCTTCTGCGAACCGCGTACCCGCTTCGTCGCCCGCTTTCTGGGGGAGGCCTCCTTTCTGACGGGTCAGCTGGAGGGCGATGTAGTCCATACCTCCATTGGCACTGCGCCCGCCACGCCGGTGAACGGTGCCGCTGGTCAGGTGGATCTGTTGGTGCGGCCGGACGACGTCTCCATGGAGCTCTCGTCGGCGGGCAATGCCCGCATTGATCACGGCCGCTACGAGGGTGGATCCCGCCTTTACGCAGTGCAGATGGACGAAGGGCCGGTGATGGAGGTGCGGGTCAGCCACGAAACCCGTCTGAAGCCTGGCGACCGGGTGTCCCTGCGCATCACCACGACGCATCCCTTGGCGGCTTTCGCACGCAGCGAGCTCTGATCTCACAGCCAGATGCGAATGAAATCAATTTTCGCAATCGTTATCTTCAGCGATTCACCTTAAAAATCAAGCACTTAGCTTGACCTTTGGCCCGCTCTGTGCAAGTCTTTGCGCCCGAATTCCGACGATAGAGTGAGGATCCAATGAAGGGCGACAAGAAGGTTATTGCAATCCTGAACAAAGTGCTTGGCAATGAGCTGGTGGCCATCAACCAGTACTTCCTGCATGCCCGGATGTTCAAGAACTGGGGACTGAAGGAACTGAACGAGCACGAGTACGAGGAATCCATCGATGAGATGAAGCACGCCGATGCCCTCATCGAGCGAATCCTGTTCCTCGAGGGCATTCCCAACCTCCAGGATCTGGGCAAACTACTGATTGGCGAAGATACCCGCGAAATCCTCGAATGCGATCTCAAGTTGGAAATCTCCGGCTTGCAGGATCTACGGGACGGCATCGCCTATTGCGAGCAAGTAGGTGATTACGGTAGCCGCGAGTTGCTCGAGGACATTCTCCAGTCAGAAGAAGAGCACATCGACTGGATCGAGACCCAGCTCAGCCTGATCGATAAAGTAGGTCTGCAGAATTACCTCCAGTCTCAAATGAGCTAAGGAGCCGCCTGAGCGCAGGTCGGCGCTGCAGAGCGCTCGACCTGCCTGCCCGAGTTTCCGCTTTGGTCACTCCCGGCATGATGCCGCTGGTCAGGCACGAGATCAGCGGCCATTCCCTTCAGTCAGCAACTCATCGTATATTCTCCGCGTATCCGGCGGCTCCAGAAAGCCGTCGCTATCCACGCCCTTTGACGCTATCTGCCGCAGATGCCTGCCAGCCACGGCTCGAGCGCCATTTCCGAGAGCACCTTCGCGCGTGTTTTCCACCCCAAGAGCTTTGAAGAGAGAGCCGTGTACGCTTTCCGCCCCGCCGAATCACCACCCTCACAACATGGAAGGATGAGGTAACCAGTGATCGAATTGAATGCCAACTACCGCGAGGCCATGGCCCACCAGATTTACAGCGCCATAGGCTTTCTGGTGGTGCCTTTTTCCATTCTGGCGCTTTGGCGCGGGCAGCTGTTGCTGGCCATTCCGCCACTCGCGACCGCGCTTCTCTGTGCCATCAACGTCATCTACTTCCGGAAGTCGCAGCGGCTGCCGGTCGAACGCCTGTTCATATCCGTGCTCTACATCGTCGACGTGGTCATCGTGATTCACGAACTGGGGACTGTGGGTGCGTTCTGGGCCTTTCCCACCCTGCTTGCGCTGTATTGGGTTCATGCGCGGCGCACGGCCGTTTATCTGGTCGGCATTTTCTATGTCTCTGTCTGCGCCGCTGGGTATTTCGCGCTCGACCCCGAGACCAGCCTGCGGTTTGCCGTGACGCTGCTCATGACCGCAACATTTTTCAACATCGCATCGGGAATGTTCGAGAAACAGTACGAGGACCTTGAGCGACTAACTGTAACCGACCACCTGACGGGCGCTTTCAATCGACGCTTCATGGACAGCAAAATCGACGAGCTGATCGAACGCAACAAGCGCAACGGCGGTACGGCCTCGCTGATCGCCCTCGACATCGATCACTTTAAACGGATCAATGATGACCATGGTCACAGTGTGGGCGATCGCATTCTCGTGGACCTGGTAATCCTCATCCGCGACCGGGTTCGCGTGCTGGACAGCGTTTGTCGCTCGGGCGGTGAAGAGTTTTTGATTATCCTCCCGGATACCTCTGAGCAGATGGCCAAGGCCCTCGGAGAGGAGCTGCGACTCTCCATTGGCTCCTCGCCGCTGCTCAAGGATTCGCAGGTGACAGTCAGCTGCGGGGTCAGCGGACTGATTCCGGGCGACGATCGCGACAGCTGGCTGCACCGCTGTGATCAGGCCCTCTACTGCGCCAAGCGCAGCGGGCGCAACACCGTGGCCGTGCCTGCACCGGCGTTTTTCAACGATGTGGTGGCGAAAGCCTGAGGAGCTCCGCCCGATTGCCAGCGCCTTTGAGCGGCCGGAGGCTCTGTTATACTGCGCCGCCTTCTAACAGGCAGCAGAGTTGAACCACCATGCCCACCTTTAGCGAAGTGATGGACCAGGCGGTCCTTTCCGATTCCTCCCTTTCACTCAACATCGGCGATGACTGGCTGCAAGGGCGCACCGTGTATGGCGGAATGCAGGCCGCAATTGCCGTGAAGGCCATGCGTTTGCTGGCCGATCCGGCGGCACCGTTGCGCAGCTTGCAGGTGACCTTTGTGGGACCTGTCGGTGGCGGCGAAGTCTCCGCGCAGGCGACCCTTCTGCGTCAGGGCAAGTCCACCGGCCACGTCCAGGCCACCATCATTCAGGAAGGTACGCTTCGCCTGATCGCCGTCGGCATTTTCGCGGTGGATCGCCAGTCGCAAGCTTTTCATGCCCCGGCCATGCCGGCGATTCCAGTGTCGCTGGAGGATGCCAGTGCGATTCCTTTCGCGCCGGGAAAGCGGCCGCCGTTTCTGCAGCACTTCGAGAGCCGCATCGCCGAAGGTGCGCCCCTGTATTCCGGTGCCAAGACCCTGGTGGCCCGAATGTACGCGAAGCATATCGACCAGGGACCCTGTAGCGATGAACATCTGGCCGCGCTGGCCGACTTGCCGCCGCCGGTCGCCGCAATGCAGCTCACTGAGCCAGCCCCTGGCAGTTCCATGAACTGGCAGCTCGATTTCATCCGCACACCGGCGCAGTTGGCGGACAATCAGTGGTACCGAATGGACGCGGACGTCGCCGCCGCGGGAAATGGCTACAGTTATCAGAATTGCAGCATCTGGACGGAAGACGGCCAGCTGGCGATGCTGAGCCGCCAGTGTATGGCCGTCTTCGGGTAAGACTCCCAAGACCTCAGTCGTCGCTCTCCAAGTGAAAATCTCACTCTGGCGACTGTCTAGATGGTTTGTCGGTTGTGTGGTCGCATGTAATCGATCTGCGGCCCCTTCGGCACGATATAGGTGGGATTGATCATCCCGTGGCTTGCGTAATAGTGCGTTTTGATGTGGTGGAAATCGACCGTTTCCGCTACGCCAGGGTACTGGTAAAGCTCGCGGACATAATTCGACAAGTGCGAGAAATCTTCCAGGCGCTGGCGATTACATTTGAAGTGGCCGTGATACACCGAGTCGAAGCGAATCAATGTTGTGAACAGTCGCCAATCGGCCTCAGTCAGGGTCTTGCCGACCAGATAACGCTGCTTCGAAAGAATATCCTCGACCTGATCCAGGGCTGCGAAAAGCTTGTCGTACGCTCGCTCATACACCCGTTGCCGGGTGGCAAAGCCCGCCTTGTAAACGCCGTTGTTGATGTTGTGATAGACGAGCTCGTTTATCGCATCGATGTCCTCGCGCAAGTCGCGGGGATAAAAATCGAGCGCATTGTCCGTAAGATGATCGAAAGCGCTGTTGAACATGCGAATGATCTCCGATGACTCATTGGAGACGATTTGCTCGCTTCTCTTGTCCCACAAGACGGGTACCGTGGCGCGCCCTGAATAAGCAGGATCGTGACGTGTGTAAATCTGGTGGTGAAACTGACTGCCGTAAAGCTTGTCGCCAGTGCTCCCTTCATCGATCAGGTAGGTCCAGCCGTTTTCTAGCATCAGTGGGCTGACGACCGAAACATCGATCAGCTTGCTGAGATTCTTCAGCTTCCGGAATATCAAAGTCCGATGAGCCCAGGGGCAGGCCAGCGAAACATAAAGGTGATACCGGTCGGGCTCGGCCTTGAACCCGCCTTTTCCGCTGGGGCCAGGCTCGCCATCGGGCGTAATCCAGTTGCGCAATTGCGCATCCTCTCGAACGAACTTGCCCTCGTGTTTGTCGGTGTTGTACCACTGGTCTCGCCATTCCCCATTGATCAGTAAGCCCATCTATTGATCTCCGTCTGTTTTGTGGCGCCTCAGGCATGCAAGCAAACTTCTAACCAGAAGGCAGTGGCGCGAACGGAACGTTCAGTCCGAGCCTGCGGATCCGCTAAGGCGCAGGCTTGTCGCAGATGTCTCTGACGACAAGGACGCGACTGTGAGGGATCTGAGTAGCTGCTTTTTCTTTGGCCCGCTTTGCAGGACGATCATCAGTGACCGTACTCAAAAGCTTGCCCGGATACTGATGCAGCCGCTGGAATTTCCGTCGCGCCCCAGGGCTTTTTTGCGGCTGGATCAAGCTTGAATCAGCGGCTCGGCGCGCCTCAAAAGACCTTGGTTAAGTTATGTTGTTACCCTTCGTCGCGCTTTGCGAAACAGGGTATCATCCGCTAACATCGTTGCTTGACCGAAGGGTACCCCCCGCCTGGGGCCAGCTTACGCTCCGCGGTCTGGTTTGTTTGCGGACCGTTCATGCCTCAATTCGTAAGTAAAAGCTAGATCAGCAATACAGCTTGACAACAGCGATAATATTGAGCATCCGACTACTAAAAGAGAGATTGCATATGCTTAGCCACAATTTCCGTAAAGGAATTTTGTTCCTGGGTCTGGTGTCTGCCACCCTGCTGACGGCGCCGACCTTTGCCGAAGACTACGAACCCAAGCGACTTCCGAGCGGAAAGCCGGACTTTAACGGTGTCTGGCAAGCATCCGGTCGCGACAACTATGACGTCGAGCCTCACTCCGCGCGCGCTGCGCTGGCCTTCCGCCCCGGTCCTTTCGTTCCGGTTCCCGCCAAGGAAGTAGTCGCTCTTGGCGCTGTTGGTGCGGTCCCTGCCAGCCCCGGTATCGTGGTCGGCGGTGAGATTCCCTACAAAAAAGAAGCACTGCAGCAGCGCAATGACAACCGCGAGAACTATCTCGAGCGCGATCCCGAAGTGAAATGTTATCTGCCCGGTATTCCGCGCGCTAACTACATGCCCTACGCCTTCCAGATTTTCCACAACGACGATGCGCTGTTCTTCGCCTACGAATACGCGGGCGCCGTTCGCAACGTAATGCTGAAAGATCCTGGTCCGGCTCCGATCGATTCCTGGATGGGTCAGTCCGTTGCAAGCTGGGATGGCGACACCCTGGTGATCGATGTTACTGCGCAGAACGGCGAAACCTGGCTGGACCGCGCCGGCAACTTCATTGGCTACGGTGCCGAAGTAACCGAGCGCTACACCCAGACCGGCCCGAACACGATGGAGTACGAAGCCACCATCGAAAACCCGGAAGTGTTCACCAAGCCGTGGAAGATCCGTACCACTCTGTACAAGATGGCCGGGAAGGACGCGGAACTGCAGCAGTTCAAGTGTGTGGAGTTCGTAGAAGAGCTGATGTACGGCCACCTGCGTAAAAATCCGTTAGATTAAGTTTATGCGCTTCAATGCGGGGAGAAATCCCCGCATACTGTAGGTCAAAGGGTCCCGAGAGGCCCGGTTACAGAACTTCCCCAAAGGCGCCCTGATGCCAGGAGCCGAATAAAGATCCAGACACTGGTTTTCAGAAGCTGGATCGAGAAAACGAAATCAAGTAGAGGACATGCCCATGAAAATCAAGATCGCCGCCATTGCCGCCACGATCGCCGCTGGAGTGCTGGGTGTAAGCCAGTTGAACGCGCATCATGCTTTCGCCGCGGAATTTGACGCCGACGCACCGGTATTGCTGCGCGGCAAAGTGACCAAAGTTCAGTTCATCAACCCGCACTCCTGGGTTCACATCGAAGTGGAAGGCGAGGACGGCTCTAAAGAAGACTGGATGGTTGAGGGCGGTACCCCCAACACTCTGCTGCGCAACGGCATCAACCGCAACTCTCTGGCGATCGGTACTGAAGTAATCGTTCGCGGCTATCAGAGCAAGGACAAAGTATGCGAGCCGAAGTGCAAAGCCAACGGCCGTGACATCACCCTGTCCAACGGTGAGAAGGTCTTCATGGGCTCTTCCGGCACCGGTGCTCCGGACGACGGCTCAGACCCGACCGAGTAAGCTGCTTCGCCTTCGGGCGATGATACAGGACCAACCGGGATTCACTCCCGGAAAAAAAGCCCCGTCAGGCAACTGGCGGGGCTTTTTTGCTGTGGGTCCCGCTCGCTCGCGCCATGGACAATCTCTCTCGAGGCTCACCCGGATGCCTGCGATGGCTCGCCTTTGCAGCTCCGGTCCTCTCGGTTGCCGATCGAGGTTCCCCCTGCGTAATCATTCCGGCCTTTGGTTCCGCAGGCGCGAAGCAATCGAGCAAAGCTCCAACAATCGCCCGCGGCGTTTTGACGCAATCGAGCAGCGAAGAGCTCACGTGATCTGAATGTTAGTTGTCAGGAATTGATGAGGCGGTCGCGAAGGAGGTAAGAGAAGATCTGTGGGCAAAGGTGGCGAATCAAGATCTCGCCACCTTTGCGAGGGGAAAACGCCGAGTGGCGCTTCCGCGTTTAGCCGTAGGCCAGCTCCAGCATTTCCATGACGCCTCTGATCTGGATGATCCAGAAGATCGCGCCCACGACGATGATGGCGGCAGAGGTGCCTGCGGCGATCATTTCGACCTTGCTCATTCCGCTTTCCTCGGCTGTATAAGTGTCGTTGGTCATAGTTGGTATCTCGTGTTTATTTCAAGCTCTGCGTAAGGTGGTCCTGGTGATCGGTCAATGCTGATCAGGAGAAGCCGATCCAGCGACCCGTGGCCGCGACAGTGAACCACACCAGAATCGAAGCGATTGCCACAGATTTTAGT
This sequence comes from Proteobacteria bacterium 005FR1, assembly GCA_026192395.1. Classification (GTDB taxonomy): domain Bacteria; phylum Pseudomonadota; class Gammaproteobacteria; order Pseudomonadales; family Cellvibrionaceae; genus WACF01. Next base: position 2,477,314 of record WACF01000001.1, on the reverse strand, counting down.
ATCCATGGCTTCAAGAGTTCATGATCCTGGTTAAGAAGTGGACGTTTAACGGCGAATACGAATGCGATGCCGGTCGCCAAGGCGGTCATCTTGTACCAGAAAAAGGAGTTGTGATAGCACTTGATTGCCACGCCCGCCACCATGAAGACCCCCGTGCCAAGGATGATGGCCAGCGCCACTTTGAACCACTTATGGGCGTTGTCTGCGACGACATTGGACGGCACATCGCGAAACAGTACGCCCAGCAGGCGCAGATCGGTCAACAGCACGGTGCCGCCGAGCAGGGCCATTGAAAACAGGTGCGCCGATTGAAACATCGCGTAGACGCCGCCGTAAGACTTGGCTGCTTGGCCAAGCATTGAAGATTCCAGCCATTCGAAGAAAGTTAATAGCTCCATTAGGAACTCCTGATCAAAAATTTTTAGTACTCTGAATTACCCTGACGTCGGGCCAGAGCGATTACTGAATATTGCAGCCAACGGCCCAGTTGATGAACGCGCCCTGGGGTTTGTCGCAGTCGAACCAGTCGTACGCCATCAGACGGCCCATGATGATTACCAGCGTCCAGAGGCCCAGTGACAGGGCTGCACCGATGCGAAGTCGCTTGGGGGCGAGGGCATCCATGTCCCAGCTGCCGCTGGAAGCTTTCAATGCGCGATGGAAGAGCCAGGCGTTAATACCGGCGGCAACCAGAAGCACTACTTTGAAGCGGAACCAGATGCTCTGCGTTTCGTGAACAGGATTGGCATAGTAGAGAATGAATCCGGTGGTGATCATGATCGCGAAGCCGATGATCATGGGGATGTTCAGTCGATCGTTCACTTTGGTCGCCGGGACGTTGGTGAGCGTCAAGCCGAGCATCCTCAGATCAATCACAAACAACATGCCGAGGAAGACCATCAAGGTCAGCACGTGCGTCGACTCAATCCAGTTCCACATGTAGAAAGAACCGATGAGGTTCTGACTACTCGGCTGGCTCCCAAGCCATTCGGCAAAGTTCAACAGTAGTTCGTTTATCACGCTATTTTCTCTCCTGTAGTGCACCTAATTTGCTTATTTTGATCGCCCGATGCGGGCTGCTGACATGATGAAAACATTACGCCCCTTGCATGAGCAGTAGGATCTTCAACGGTAATTTTTGGTTAATTTTGGTTAGCCCTCCGGCAGGGATCTCTGCTTCGAAAATTCCCGCTTGTACTCGAAGCCCTGTCTGAATTCGGTGGCCGTGGAAAAAAAACCGCTGGCGTTCAACTCGAGCAGAACGTCGTTGCTTGTGCGGTTCTCCCAGAACCAGCCATGAATACCTGGGAAAGGCGCGGTATAGGAGCCGGTAGTGCCGCTACTCACGCCCTTGGCGAAAGACGGCGAATACTCCTGAGGGTCGACCCCATCTTGTTCTGAATGCATGTCGTACTCGAGCTCGGCATCCGCCTGCCAGTCGAAAAGCATTGTTGCCCCTTCTTCAAGTCGGTATTTGTATTCCACGGACTCGAAGGGCGCGAGAAGAATTTGGTAGCGGTCTTTGTGAAAGCTTTCTTGCTGGAGATTCAGGGCACCGACGGTTTGCGCTTCCGACATGCCGGCGATGCCGAGCATCTTTCCGGTTCCCAGCGGGTCGATGTTGAACTCAGCTGGCAGAATGGTCGTAACGAGCAGAGCGCTGGCAAGCGAAAGCGAGATCAGGCTTGCGATCACAATCTGTTTGGGTGTGGCGGTCGTTGATGGCCGTACGTTTTCCATGGTCGTTTTTTCTCAGGTGCTGACGATGAATCCAGCCAGCTGATAGCCGGTCAGTAGAAAACCGCCCGTCATGAGCACTGAATTGGCAAGAAAAGCGTTGCGCTGAAAACTGGCCTGCTGTCGCCATTGCCAGAGCAGCAGCAGAATCGCACTGAGCGCCAGAAGCTGCCCGATCTCGACCCCTGCATTGAAACTCACGATATTGGCAACCAAGCCATTTTCGGCGATCGAAAATTCCTGCAACTTGGTTGCGAGCCCGAGACCATGGAAAAGTCCGAACACCAAAACGGCAGTCTTCGTATTGGGCGTAACCCCTAATAGTTTTTCAAAGCCCCCCATGTTTTCGAAGGCCTTGTATACGATCGACAAGCCGATGATGGCGTCAACGAGGTAGGCGTTGACTTGAATACCGCCAAGTACCCCCGCCAGCAAGGTCAGGCTGTGCCCTATCGTAAAAAGAGTTACATAGAGAACAACGTCGCGCAGCTTGTACAAAAAAAAGATTACGCCGACCAGAAAGAGCAAGTGGTCATAGCCAGTGACCATGTGCTTGGCTCCCAGGTACATGAAGGGCGCAACGGAGGCGCCCTCGATGCCCTCCACAAACTGGGCATTATTCTCGGAAATATTATGGGCCCAGAGTAAACCGGGAAGCAGCAGGGCGGCTGCGGAGATAAGGCAAGTCTTGATCTTCATCAACGGAAATCGCGACTATTGTTCATCCGGGTAGGCATAACGCTGGTGGCAAGCGACGCAAACGCGGTAGAGCTGCCCGCCGATGTCGAAAATTGCCTGCTTGTCTTTTGCCTGGGAAGCTTCAAGCAGCTTGTTGCCGGTATCCACGATCGCCTGGGAATAGGCAATCCAGTCCTCGCCTCGTCCGTCGGCACCATTTTCGCGACCCGGCATCATCAGCAGGTTGCCCGATTCGGCGATCATTGCTGAAGCATTGACGAGGTTCTGCCATTCTTCATCAGTTTCGGGGAAAAGCTCTTGCTCGCCGAGTTCGGTCATCTCCCAGCCGGAGTTGCCCCAGATCACGTCCGCTGCCGGATCCAGAATCCAGTTCATCAGGTTGATCATTTCCGTGGTCGGCTTGTAGGGTGTTTCGGTCACCGGTTCGCCGGAATCGCAGCTCGCCAACACGAGAAGGGTCAAGGCAATCGAGATGATGCGCATGGGAGTTCCTCTTGAGTGATGCCGCAAGGGCGAGAGTGGCTTGACAGTTGTCGTTTTTAAACTATGTACAACTTCTTTATATCGACGCGAATGATCGTCAAACAGCTCGGCCGGTTCAAGCAGACCCGGGTTAAGAATGATTACAGGCGTGATCTGATTCCAGTCAGCCGGCTATGTTAACGTCTCGCCGGTCTAATTTCATCTTATCAGCCTGGGCAATTTGCTTAGCCTCCTTCACCAGCTAGAATACCCACTTGCGCTTGCAGGCCTTTGCCGTCTGGATGAGGGATTTCCCCGGTCTGCGGCAAGCTGCCGGCGTCGTCGCCGGTTTACCTCATTCAGTGCTAATCCCCCGGGGTCGTGTGAGCAGTATCCAACTTTGCGTAAAACGCTGGTCCGCCTGGATGCCGGGCATATCAAGTGCCGAGGATTGGCAGGAGTGGCGGCAGGGCAGTCGCCAGCCGCTGGCCGGTGAAAATCCCGCAGTGCAGGAAATTCCGCCGATGTTGCGCCGCCGCCTGAGCCCTCTCGGGAAAATGGCCGTGTCGGTCGCCTGGCCTCTTTTGCGTGAAACGCCTTCCCTCCCCAGTGTTTTCTGCAGCCGCCATGGCGAGTTGGAGCGAACCGCGGGAATGCTCCAGGAGCTCGCCGCCGGACAGGCGCTTTCCCCGGCGCACTTCAGTCTTTCTGTTCACAATGCGATTGGCGGTGTGTTTTCCATTGCCCGAGAGGACCGCAGCGCTATCTCCGCATTGGCGGTGGGGGATGAGGGATTCAGCGAAGCGATGCTGGAGACGCGACTGATCGCGGCCGAACAGCAGTTGCCCGAAGCACTTTGCCTGATCTACGACGCTCCGCCGCCGAGCGTCTACGCCGAGTTCGGCCATGGACCTCAATGGCCTTTCGCGCTGGCTGTGGTGCTCGGGCCATATGCCGACGGGGAGCCCGGTTTCTCGCTAAGCCGCCAGCCGGCTTCCGCCGGCGAGGCTGCTGGTTCCGATGAGCCTCAGTCGCTTAGCTTTATTCGTTTTCTGCTCGATGAAAGCGCAGAAGAGCTGTGGCTGCCGTGCCGTGGCGATTACTGGCGATGGGAGCGGCAAAGATAGGCCATGGCGACCTCCTTCCAGGTTTTGCTCAACAAGGCATGGCGCATTGTGGCGACCGGTATCGCCTTCAGCTTGTTTGGCCTGGGAGGCATGCTTCTGCCGTTGCTGGTTGTTCCGCTCATTTACCTGCTGCCGGGTGACAGGGTCGACCGCGAGCGTCGTGCAAAAGCCGCAATTCATTATACAATGCGCGGCTTTGTGGAAATCATGCGCGGGCTTGGGATTTTGACCTATAGTGTGGAGACACCCGCAGCCTTCAATCAACCCGGAAAGCTCATTCTGGCGAACCACCCCTCGCTTATCGATGTGGTGTTTCTGATTGCTTTCATCAAACGGGCCGATTGTGTGGTAAAAAGCGCGCTGGTTCGAAACCCCTTTACCCGAGGGCCGATCGGTCTGGCAGGGTATATCGCCAACGATGACCCCGAAAAGGTGATCGAGGCTACCGTGGATTCGCTGGCGCGAGGCAACAGCCTGATCATATTCCCCGAAGGAACCCGGACTACGCCCGGAGCGGAACTGAGTTTTCAGCGCGGTGCAGCCAACATCGCATTGCGGGCAGGCGTGCCGGTAACGCCAGTGGTCATAACCTGCGAACCGACCACCCTGACCAAGAACAGCCCCTGGTATCGGGTCCCCTCGCGGCGCTTTCATTTCACTATGCGTCTGCAGCCGGATATCGAAGTTCATTCCTTTGTGCAGGCGGACAACCAGTCTCGGGCAGCTCGGCGGCTGACCCGGTTTTTACAAGAATACTTTACCCGGGAATTGCGGGCAGCCGGCAACTTCCCAGACAGGAGCAGCAATGAGCGATCTACACCGCGACTTGAAACAACTCATCATTGACTCCCTCGACCTGGAGGACATTACTGTCGATGACATCGACAGCGATGCACCGCTGTTTGTCGACGGCCTGGGACTCGACTCCATTGATGCGCTGGAGCTCGGGCTCGCGCTGCAAAAGCGCTATGGCGTCAAGATCGAAGCAGATTCCGCCGAGACCAAGAAGCATTTCGCCAGTGTGAACAGTCTGGCCGCGCTGGTATCGGCTCACCAGGCACAAGCTGCTGTAGAACAATAAACGGGTGCTAGCATGACGGACAGAGATGAAATCTACCAAGGTGTGGTCAATGCGCTGAACGACTTGTTCGAAGTCGACCCGGATGAAGTCAGCCTGGACTCCCACCTCTACCAAGACCTCGATATCGACAGCATCGATGCAGTCGACCTGGTGGTCGAAATAAAGAAAATCACCGGTAAAAAAATCAAGCCGGAAGATTTCAAGAACGTGCGAACCGTGGGCGACATCGTGGATGCGGTTTGTGAATTGATGCAGGACTGATAGATCGGGCCTCGGGTAAGCCTCGGCTTCGACCGGGTCGAGTTCTGCAAGCTGGTCCGGGAGACGACGATGCGAAGGGGGTATGCAAAGTGAAGATGTTGCGCGTCGTCGTACTGGTCGCCAGCTTGCTGTACCCCCTCGCTGTGTACCTGGGTCTGCGTCACTTCGACGCCCGCTCGCTGGTCCTGGTCTTGGTACTGATCGCGGGCCTGCGCATCCTGTCCGACAAGCACTCGGCACTGAACCACTGGCTTTGGGTGCCTCTGTTCGCCATTCTGGTGTTCTGGATTCTTCTCAGTAATTCCGATACCGGATTGAAACTTTATCCCGTATTCATGAACGCCAGTTTCTTTGCCATGTTTGCCTGGAGTCTCAGGCATCCGCCATCGGTTATCGAGCGCCTGGCTCGCCTTCAGTATGCAGATTTCCCCGAGCACGGCAGCCGGTATACCGCCAAGGTGACCAAAGTATGGTGTGCATTCTTTGTCGTCAACGGATCGCTTTCCCTCGCAACTGCTCTCTGGGCGTCGGACGAGTTGTGGGCTCTCTACAACGGACTGATTGCCTACCTTCTGATGGGAATTCTGTTCGGTGGAGAATGGCTGGTCCGACAGCGAGTGATGAGGCTTGCCGATGAGTGAGTTCGTCAGCCTGGAACATCTCCTTTGCTGTGAGCGTCGCGATGATGCAGGACAGGTCCTGAGCGAAGGAAAAATTCTGAATTGGGCGCAGTGGCGCCGGCGGGTAGGTCAGTGGCGAGCCACCCTTGATGCACAGCCGGCGGGAACCTGGGCGCTCTACCATCCGAGCGCCTTTGAATTCTCCGCAATACTCTTCGCCTTGTGGGCCAGCGGCAAAGTGGCCTGTATTCCAGGGTCGAATCAGCCTTTGATCGTCGAACAACTGCGCTCGCGCGTTCAGGGCTTTATCGGCGATTTCGAAGCGCCGGCGACCACCCCGCTGGCGGCACCTTCCGCCCAGGCTCCGGCGCTGGAAAGCGCGGTTGAGCTGGACCGCCAGCAGGCTGCGGTGGAAATTTTCACTTCGGGATCGTCCGGTCACCCGCAAGCTATCGAAAAGAAGCTATACCAACTGGCGGAAGAGGTCGCCACACTCGAAAACCTGTGGGGCGGCTTGGCCGCCGATGCCGCAGTTGTGGGAACGGTTAGTCATCATCACATTTACGGCTTGCTGTTCCGGGTCTTATGGCCTCTGGCCGGGGCACGTTGCTTCGCCGCGGAGATGACCGACTACCTGGAATCACTCAACAAGCCGCCAGCCATTCTTGGCAAGTTTCTGTTGATCTCCAGCCCCAGTCACCTGTCGCGAATCCCGGAGCGGACCGACTGGGACGGCTTCCGTCAGCATTGTGCCGCGATTTTCAGTTCCGGCGCGCCGTTGCCGCGGGAAGCCAGCGTCAATGCCCGCAAGCTGCTGGGCAGCGCACCGATCGAGGTCCTTGGCAGCTCCGAAACCGGCGGCATCGCCTGGCGGCAGCAAGCAGCGGACCGGGATGTCGCCTGGCAGGCGATCGACGGCATCGCGGTGGATCGAGATAAACACAGCGGCTGTCTCAAAATCCGCTCTCCCTATTTGCCCAATACCCAGGACTGGTATCTCACCAGCGACCGGGTCGAACTGCTCGGCGCGGGAACCTTTTCCCTGCACGGGCGCGCAGACCGCATCGCCAAAGTGGAAGGGAAGCGGGTTTCGCTGAGCGAAATGGAGCAGCGCCTTCTCGCCCACCCCTGGGTCAAGCTTGCCCGCGTTCTGGTGCTCGAGGGTAAGCGCACGGAAATGGCCGCCGTGGTGGTGCTCGAAGAGGAGGGTCTCGCCCATCTCGCCAACGAAGGTCGCCGCCGAGTGAACGCGCAGCTGCAATCGCATCTTTTGCGGCAGTTCGAGCGGCCGGTGTTGCCGCGCCGCTGGCGCTATCCGTCAGAACTGCCGGTGGACAATCAGGGCAAGGTGACTCAACACGATCTGGCTGCACTTTTTGCCGACAGCAAACAGGGTAGGCCATTGTTCCCGGAGGTGCTCAGCACCGCACGCGACGACAACGTGCTCAGGCTGCTCCTTCGCATCCCCGCCGATCTGTTCTATTTTCAGGGGCACTTTCCAGTGGCGCCCATCCTTCCCGGCGTTGTGCAAATCCGGTGGGCCGAGTATTTCGGCCGCGAGCTGCTCGGCCTAGAGGGCGACTTCTCCCATATGGAAGCGGTGAAATTCCAGCACGTGATCAAGCCGCAGCAGGAGGTGGAGCTCAAACTCGAGTATCGAAGCGACAACGCAGGCGGCAAGCTCGCCTTCCGTTACAAATCCGCGACCGGTCAGCACGCCAGCGGGCGAATCATTTACATCGCAACGGAAGACACCAGAACGAAAGACTCCAGAACGAAACACACCCGAACGACGGCTAGCAAGTCAACAGGTTGAAAGCATGGCGGATCAGTGGCGGCCGTGCGCGATAGTGCCGGTCTACAATCATCAACTTGCAGTGGCCGCGGTAATGGCCGGCCTGCGAAAAGCGGGTCTGCCGGTCATCCTGGTGGACGACGGCAGCGAACCGGAATGTGCGGCGGTGTTGTCCGCGCTGGAGCAAGACGATGAGCAGGTCCAGCTGGTCACATTGCCGCAAAACCGCGGCAAGGGCGGCGCCGTCAAAGCCGGCTTGCGCTTCGCCTTGGACCAGGGATTCTCTCACGCGCTGCAGGTGGACGCCGATGGTCAGCATAGCCTGACGGACATCGACCGCTTTCTGTCGCTGGGGCGGGAGCAGAGCGCTGCGTTGATTTCAGGCCTGCCGATATACGACGAAGCCATTCCAAAATCGCGTTATTACGGCCGTTACATCACTCATTTCTGGGTCATGGTGAATACTCTTTCCCGGGAGATCAGGGACTCCATGTGCGGCTTTCGCCTTTATCCGCTCGCGGCGACCGTCAATCTGATCGATACTGAGAACACCGGCGACCGTATGGACTTCGATACGGAAATACTGGTCCGCTGGGCCTGGCGGGGCGGCAAAGTGCTGCATATCCCCACCCGAGTGAGCTACCCGATGGACGGGGTTTCCCATTTTCAGATGTGGCGGGACAACCTGCTCATCTCCAAAATGCATAGCCGCCTCTTTTTTGGTATGTTGTGGCGCTTTCCGCGCCTGCTACTGCGACCGTTTGTCCGAGCCTCATGAAAAACCAGCATTGGTCGGAAATCAACGAAGCTACCAGCGTGCTCGGCATTCGCATCCTGTTTTTCGTCTATCGTGTGCTGGGACGCGGCGTCTTCAATTTGTTTCTGATGCCGGTGATCGCCTGGTACTTCTGCTTCCAGGGCAGGGCAAGACGGGCGTCGCTGAGCTATCTTCGTCGGGTGCGCGCCCAGGGCGGACTTCCTGAGGGCGGACCTTTGTGGCTCGCCAACATCAAGCACTTCTACTCCTTCGGTATCGGCTTGCTCGACAAGCTGGCGGCGTGGTCCGGCGGGCTGACGCCAGGTGAGGTTCGCTATTGCGAGCGTCGGGAAGAGTTCCTGAAGGTGGTCCGAAGTGGCCGTGGTTGCCTGCTGATCGCTTCGCATCTGGGCAACATGGAAGTGTCGCGGATGATGGCCGACACCCACAAACGGGTGAAGCTCAATATTCTTGTGCATACCAAACACGCCGAAAGCTTCAATAAGCTGTTAAAGGAGCTGGACGAAGCCAGCTGCCTTAATCTGATCCAGGTGACTGAGGTAACGCCGGCCACGGCGGTAATGCTCAATGAAAAGATTCAGGCTGGGGAAGTGGTCGTCATCGCCGGTGATCGTACCGCCGTCACCGGCAGCGGTCGCGAAAGCGAAGCGAATTTTCTCGGCGCCCCGGCCGCCCTGCCGCAGGGACCTTACATTCTCGCCTCGATCCTGCGTTGCCCGGTCTATCTGATCTTCTCGGTCCGGGAAGGCAAGAACTACCGGATATTCATTGAGCTCTTCGCGGAGCGGATCAGGTTGTCGCGCCGCGAGCGCGAACAGGAGCTGAGTGAATGGGCACAGCGCTTCGCCGATCGCCTCGCCGAGTACACCCTGAGGTATCCGCTGCAGTGGTTCAATTTCTACGATTTCTGGTGGCGACCCGCGAAAGCGAATGCTGTCGACGAGCCAAACCACAGCGGCGATTCAAACGATAGTTACGATGCAAGCCACAGTTACAATTCAAGCCATAGTTGCGATCAAAGTTACGATTCCACCGATAGCCATTATGCAAACAACGGTAGCTTGACCGCAGAGCCGAGCGCCAAATGAAGTCCGACCCGAGAGCCGAGCAGTGAGACCCGAAAGCCGCACATCGAAACACAAAGCTAAACGCATTACATTCGATCAGCGACCTCTGTCCATCGAAGATGTTGTTGCGATCGCAACGCGAGAATGTGAAGTGGAACTGAGCCAGGACGAATCCTTCCGGGCGCGCATCGCCCGCGGTTCCGAATTTCTCGACCGTCTGCTCGCCGAAGACGGGGCCATCTACGGCGTGACCACTGGCTATGGAGACTCCTGCACGGTCTCCATCCCCGCTGAGTTGGTGCGCGAGCTGCCGCGGCATCTCTACACCTTTCACGGCTGCGGACTGGGGGAATACCTCTCACCGGAGCTCGGGCGTGCCGTCTTGGCGGCGCGGCTCGCATCGCTTTGCCAGGGCTACTCGGGCGTGAGCCTGGCCTTGCTTGAGCAACTCACCACGCTATTGCGCCACGACATCGTGCCGCTGATTCCGGCGGAAGGTTCTGTCGGCGCGAGCGGCGATCTGACGCCCCTGTCCTATGTGGCGGCGGTGCTCTGTGGCGAGCGTCAGGTGTACTATCGGGATCAGGTCCGCGCGACGGCCGAGGTCTTCGAAGAGCTCGGCATCACGGCACTCACCCTGCGCCCAAAGGAAGGCCTGGCTATCATGAATGGCACCGCGGTGATGACCGGTATCGCCTGCATGGCCTTTCACCGCTCCGCCTATCTTCAACAGGTGGCGACTCGCATTACCGCGCTTGCCTCGCTGACGGTAAAGGGCAATGCCTGCCACTTCGACGAAATTCTTTTTTCGGCCAAGCCCCATCCTGGTCAGCAGCAGATCGCCGCCTGGCTGCGGGCGGATCTTCACAGTGGTGAAGCACCGCGCAATCCACAGCGGCTGCAGGATCGCTATTCTCTGCGTTGTGCGCCGCATGTCATCGGCGTGCTGGCCGACGCGCTGCCCTGGCTGCGGCAGTTGATCGAGAACGAACTGAACAGTGCCAACGACAATCCCATCATCGATGGAGAAGGCGAGCACGTTCTGCACGGCGGGCACTTTTACGGCGGTCACATCGCCATGGCCATGGATACTTTGAAGAACGCCGTAGCCAACCTCGCCGATCTCATGGACCGGCAAATGGCTCTGATCAGCGATCCGAAATTCAACAACGGGTTGCCGGCCAACCTGTCCGGCGCAAAAGGCCAGCGCGCGGCCATCAATCACGGTTTCAAAGCGGTGCAAATCGGCGTATCCGCATGGACGGCCGAAGCGCTCAAACTGACCATGCCCGCCAGCGTTTTCTCCCGCTCCACCGAATGCCACAACCAGGACAAGGTGAGCATGGGCACCATCGCCGCGCGCGATTGCCTGCGGGTGCTGCAACTCACCGAGCAAGTGGCCGCGGCGGTACTGCTCGCCGCCTGTCAGGGCGTGGAGCTGCGACTGCAAAGTGGCGAACAAAAGCGAGGCGAGCTGAGCGAAGCAGTCCTGGCGACACTGGCACAGGTTCGGGAAACCAGCGACTTCCTGGAAGAAGACCGGGCGCTGGAAGGCGAGCTGAGAGCGATGGTGGCTGCCATCCAGAACCGGCAGTGGTCTCTTTATGATTAATCTTACGATCGGGTCGTCGGAAGCATGACCGAGACGAGTGAAAGATCGAAGGTCCGCAGCAAACAGGCTGAGTTGCAGGCGCAGGTGGAAATCGAGGTGCCCTTCCATGATGTGGATGTGATGGGCATTGTCTGGCATGGCCACTACGTGAAGTACCTGGAAATCGCCCGCTGCGCTCTGCTGGACAAATTCGGCTACAACTATCCGCAGATGCGGGATTCCGGCTACGCCTGGCCGGTCATCGACATGCGCATCCGCTATCCCTCCTCAGCGAAGTTTGGCGAAACCATTGTGGTTACGGCGAGCATCAGCGAGTGGGAACACCGCCTGAAAATCGATTATGAGATCCGCAACCGACAAGGGCAGCGCCTCACCCGCGGATACACGGTGCAGGTGGCGGTGGATGTGGAAAGTGGCGAGATGTGCTTCGAGTCACCGCCAGTACTTCTTGAAAAGCTCGGCTTATCGCAAACAGATGAATAAGACGAGACGATCAATCAAGACTGACTTGCTGGTGTGCGCTTTTTTGGTGTGCGCGAGCGCCGTCCCGGCCCACGCGATGGCGGAACCGGTTTCTGAGTCCGCCGCACTGATCACCACAATCGAAGAGAGAGTCGGGCTGCGGCAGCGCACGGCGGGCGTGTTCACCCAGGAAAAATATATCTCCGTTCTTCCCCAGGCGCTGCAGTCGCACGGTGAGTTCAGCTACGATCCAAAGGACGGTTTGGTTTGGGAGACTTTGAAGCCGATCCCCAACAAAGTGGTTTTCGATGAGCAAGGCATTCGGCAAAGCATGGATGGCGAAACCGTCTGGGAAATCGATGCCAAACAACCGGCGGTGACCACCATTACTCAGGTGATCAGCAGCGTGCTGGCGGCGGACTGGCAAGGACTGCAAAGGTATTTCGAGATCGACGGCAAGCTAGACGGTGAACGTTGGACCTTGCGTCTTGAACCCCGGGACGAGGTGCTTGCGCAAATCGTAGACGCCATCGTCCTGGGCGGCGACCGCGAACTTTCGCGTATGACGCTCATGGAAGCCAATGGTGATCGAACCGAAATCCACTTTCAAATGCACGACGCCTCGCAACCCTGACGGGCTGCATCTATGAAGCCATTTCCCAAGCCATTCTTTGCCCGCCTCGCTGAAGCGTTGTCGCGCCCGTGGCTCGCCTGGGCATGGCTGGCCGTGGTTCTCGCTTGCGCGGCAGGGGTGAGTGCCTCGGTGCTGCGTGGCTACAGCTTCGATACCAGCGTCCTCGCATTGCTGCCGGCTAGCGGAAAGGCCGGGGAGAATGCAATCGACGAAAAGTTGCGCCACCGTGCGGACGAACAATTAGCTGCTTTGGCCAGCCAGCGGATGATCTTTCTGGTGAGCGCGCCGGACCGGCAGCAAAGTCTTGCTACCGCCCAGTCCTTCGCGCAGATTCTGCGGGACAGTGACTTGTTTGCGGAGGTCACCTCTGCGCTCGGTCGTTCTCAAGTAGAGGGTTTCCAGCAGGCGTTTTTTCCCTACCGCTATCAACTGCTAGGCGATGAAGCCCGCGCGAGTCTCACGGATCATGCGCCCGAGGCCAGTCACCCGCTGCTGCAGCAGGCACTGGCGCGACTGTACAGCCCGATGGCGAGCGCGGTGGGCGCGACACTGCTTGAAGACCCCTTGCAGCTCTTTTTCGAATGGCAATTGCAGGCGGCTCCGAATACTCCCTTCGCCCCCGAAAACGGCTGGCTGAGCCGCGAGCACGGGGGGCGCTCCTATCGCCTCCTTGCGGTGACGCTCTCAGGCAATCCCTACGAGCTTTCCTATCAGGCACAGGTGACCAGTCTGTTATCAGCGGCAAAAGCCGGATTGCCGCCGGACGTGGAAGTGCTCAGTTCAGGGCTGTTGCTGCACGCTGCCTATGGCGCTGAACAGGCGCGTTCGGAAATCTCCACGATTGGTCTCGGATCGATGCTGGGCATCAGCCTGTTGCTGCTCTGGTGCTTCCGACGTCTGCGCTCTCTATTGCTGGCCTTTCTGCCCATTGCCTGTGGCTGGCTGTTTGCCTTGGCCATCTGCATGCTGGCCTTTCCCAGCCTGCACTTGATTACCCTGGCGTTCGGGGCGAGCCTGATTGGCGTGGCGGTGGATTATTCGCTGCACTTTCTATGCACCAGAGAGCTTTGTACAAGAGAGCTTCGCACGAGAGAACTTTATACAAGTGAGGGGAGCGAAGGCGGAGTAGGTTCTGCGGCCTCAACATCCGTACAGAACCGGAGCACTCTGGTCCACCTCATGCCGGGCATGCTCTTGGGTTTGCTCTCCAGTGCCTTGGCCTATGCGGCACAAGGGGCGGCGCCCTTTCCGGGGCTGCGGCAGATGGCGCTCTTTTCGGTGGCCGGTTTGGCGGGAGCCTGGCTGACGGTGATCCTCTGGCTCCCCCATCTGCATCGCCCCGGTCAGCAGGCATCTGCAACAACGCCATTGCAACATCTCGCTTCCACGCTGCTCAAGTGCTTGAAAACCTGGCCAAACGTCGCCAGACCTCCGGTCGCAATCACCGTTGCGCTGCTTGTCGTCGCCGCGCTCTGGCAGGTGTCGACACTGCAATTCGACGACGACATCCGTCGCCTGCAAACTTCGCCGGCTGCCTTGCTGGCGGAGGATGCGGCCGTGCAGCGACTCACGACGGCGGTGAGTCCCGGGCAGTACTTTCTCGTTTCAGGTCACGACGAAGAGGCTCTGCTGCAGACGGAGGCGAAGCTGGGCTCGGCCCTGAAGGAGTTGGTAGCGAAAGGAGCGCTGGCAGATTTTCAGGCAGTTTCCCGCTGGGTACCATCGCTCTCCCGGCAGCGCGCCGATCATGAGCTCAACGCGGAATTTGTGTATGCCGGCGATGGGCTCGCGAGTGAACTCGCCAAGGCACTTGGCTCCCCGCAGTTGTCGGTGCAAATGCGGGAGCGATTCGCAGCGCAGCCTTTCCTACCCTTCGGCGTGCAGGATTGGCTCGCCACTGCGGTCGGTCGTCAGCAGAGTTTTCTCTGGCTGGGCGAGGCCGATGGCTCGGTGCACAGTCTGGTGCTGCTGTCGGGCATTCGCGACCGCGCCGTCTTGTCGGAACTGGCGGGTCTTGCCGAAGCTCAGCGAAGTCAGTTCGCGAACATCCAGTTCGTCGATAAGGTGGGCGAAATCACTGAGGTTCTGACCGTCCATCGCGAGCAGTTGGTAATGTGGATCGCCGCGGCCTATCTGCTGGTCTTTGTCGTGCTCGCGCTGCGTTACCGATGGGCGGCCTGGCGGATTTTGGCAGCGCCGGCTATCGCCAGTTTGATCTGCTTGGCTATACTGAGTGCCGGCGGATTCACGATCACCATCTTCAACTTGCTCGCGCTCCTGCTGGTACTTGGGATAGGCCTGGATGCGGGGATCTTTCTGCAGGAGAGTGGCCGCGGTTCCTCAGCGGCAAGTGCATACACCTGGGCCGCAGTGACACTGGCCGCCTGTACAACCTTGTTGGCCTTCGGCCTTCTCGCTTTGAGCGAAACTCCTGTCCTGAATCAATTCGGCCTCACGGTGTTGTTCGGTATCGTAGGTGTCTGGATTCTGGCCCCCGGCTTTGTACAAGAGGGCTTTCTCCAACAGGGCTTTTATCAACAAGGAACGGTCGAAAGAAGTCAGGCTTGATCGCAGACCTTGCGCACCTGCATGTGTTTTCCGGAGTGAACTAATGTTATGAACAAGAATGCAGCCGTGGATTTTGATGTGGTGATTATCGGCGCTGGACCTTCGGGCAGCGTTGCAGCGACCCTGTTGCACAACAAGGGTTACCGGGTGCACATTGTCGAGCGGCAGCATTTCCCGCGTTTCTCCATCGGGGAGAGTCTGCTGCCCCAGTGCATGGCTTTTCTCGAAGAGGCCGGCATGGTTGAAGATCTCCAGGCGGCGGCCGACGGTCTGGGATTCCAGTTTAAGAATGGGGCTTCCTTCGTTCGCCGTGAGCAAATGACGGATTTCGACTTCCGCCAGAAGTTTACGCCCGGCTGGGGCAGCACCTATCAGGTCACCCGCGCATCGTTCGACGATTTGCTGGCGAGGCATGCCGAGAAAAAAGGGGTGAGTATCGCCTGGGGCCATGAGATCACCAGTGCGGACATGAGCGGCGATCTGCCGGTGCTGGGCGTTAAAGATGAAGAAGGCAGGGCTTACGAACTGAGATCACGCTTCGTGCTCGACGCGAGCGGTTTCGGTCGGATTCTGCCTCGCCTGCTGGAACTTGATCGTCCCAGCCGCTTCCCCTCGCGCGCCTCGCTGTTCACGCACGTCGCAGACAATATCGCGCCGACCGAATTCGACCGCAACAAGATCCGCATTACCATCCACCCGGAGCATAAGGATGTCTGGTTCTGGTTGATTCCTTTTTCCAACGGCCGCGCCTCACTGGGCGTGGTCGCTCGCAAGGAATTCTTTGATGGCATGCCCGAGGATCTGACTCAACGTCTTCAGCTGATCATCGGTCAGGACCCGTCGTTGAAGCAGTTGCTGCGCAACGCCGACTGGGATACGCCGGCGCGGCAGATCATCGGTTATGCCAGCGACGTGTCGCAGTTGTGCGGCAAGGGATTCGCGCTGCTGGGCAATGCCGGTGAATTTCTCGATCCGGTGTTTTCTTCCGGCGTCACCATTGCAATGAAATCCGCCAGCCTCGCCTGCGAAGCGCTCGACCGGCAGTTCCGTGGCGAAAGCGTCGACTGGGAAAACGACTACGGCAAGACCCTTCGCACCGGCGTGGATACCTTCCGGGTGTTCGTGGAAGCATGGTACGACGGCCGCTTCCAGGACATCATCTTCGCACCGCGGCAATCGCCGGAAGTGCGTGAAATGATTTGCTCGATTCTCGCCGGCTACGCCTGGGATGCGAAGAATCCCTATGTAAAAGAAAGCAAGCGCCGCATGAACACCCTGGCGGAACTTTGCCAATCTGCGTAAGGCCGGTCGGCAGGATGCTTCGAAGGCGTAATGGAAGATACATGATCGCTGCGCGCTTTTTTCTGATCGTCGCTGCGCTGGTGCTGGGCGGCTGCGCTTCATTCCGGGGTGGGCATATGCCGCCCTTGCCCCTGCTGGCGCCCGGCAGTCTAGATCGGGCTGTGCAGATCAGCCAGAAGGTCACGATTACTTTCGAGGACCAGAGCCGCACTTTTCTCGGCGCCTGGGCGGTGGGACCGGAGCGACTGGACTTCGTCGGGCTCACCCCTTCCGGACAGAATCTGATGACCTTGAGTTATGACGGGCGCGAATTCAGCGAGAGCTATAGCCCGGTACTGACCGAAGCCATTCCCGGGCGTGACGTGCTCGGTCAGTTGCAGCTGGCGCACTGGCCAGTGGCGGACGTACAGCAGGCGCTGGCTGAATCCGCCTGGAAGCTGGAAAGCGAAGGGCCACGAAGGCATCTATACTACCGGGACCATTTGATCCTCAGCATCGACGCCAGCTACACTGCCGGCGATTTCAGTTCGCTTCCTGCAGCCATTCGCATCACAAGCCACGTTGCTCCCTATCGGCTGGAGGTTCAAACGCTACAGGTAGTCGCTCAGTGAATCCCGCCGACGCTCGTTTTTCCTCCAGGGTCTATCTCAACAATCTCGGCCTCATCTGTGCTGTTGGCGACAACAAGGCCGCTATCGCTCGACGGCTTTTTGCCGGCGAGACGGGCAGCCTGAGTACGACCGACCGGTTCACGCCCGGACAGCCCTTGTCGCTGGGCGAAGTGTGTGGCGAGTTGCCCGGCGTGGATCATCTTCCCATGCACCAACGGTCGCGCAGCAACCAGCTTCTGCTGGCTGCGCTGGCGCAGATTCGCGAGGATCTCGATCTGCGCCTCGCCGGTGTCGATCCCCTGCGGATTGGCGTAGTGCTCGGTACCAGCACCAGCGGTATCGCCGAAGGCGAAGTGGCGATGGCGCATCGGGAAAAGTCGGGCGAGTGGCCAGACGGATTCAGTTATCGTCAGCAGGAAATGGCCGCACCGGCTGAATGTCTGGCCGATTGGCTCGGTGCGCGCGGTCCGGCCTTCACCATCTCCACCGCCTGCTCCTCGGGCGCCAAGGCACTCGCCAGCGGGCGACGTCTGTTGCGCGAGGGCCTCTGTGATCTGGTGATCGCCGGCGGCGTGGATGTGCTTTGCGGCCTAACCGTGAACGGTTTTTCAGCACTGGAAGCGGTCAGCGCCGACGCTTGCAATCCCTTCAGCCGCAATCGCCAGGGCATCAATATCGGCGAAGGCGCAGCCCTTTTCATAATGAGCCGCGACAGCGGCCCGGTTGCGCTGGCCGGTGCGGGCGAAACGTCCGATGCCCATCATATCTCCGCTCCGGCACCGGATGGCGCGGGTGCCGCTCGCGCAATGACAGGAGCGCTGATTGACGCGGGCATCGCTGCCGAGGCGATCGATTACCTGAATCTCCATGGGACCGCCACAGCGCAAAACGATAGAATGGAGAGCCTGGCGGTCGCTGCGTGTAACATGCAGTCCGTGCCCTGCAGTTCAACCAAGGGCTATACCGGCCATGCGCTGGGTGCCGCCGGCGCGATCGAGGCTGGTTTCTGCTGGCTGACTTTGACGCAGAAGACAGCGGATGAGAGTTGGATGCTGCCGGTGCAATTGTGGGATCGCGAGGTGGATCCTGAGCTGCCCGCCATCGCGCTGATCAGCGAGCCGCGCCGTGTGCGAACATTGAGCTACGCTATGAGTAATTCCTTTGCCTTCGGCGGTAATAATATCGCGCTGCTTCTGGAGCGCTGCTGATGACGTTTGAGTTCGCAGTGGATCAAGTGGTCCCCCACGCGGGTGTCATGAGTCTGCTGGACCGCATATTGGATTGCGGCGAGGACTGGTTGGAAGCGGAGATCGTCATCGACCGCGGCAGCCTCTTTGCCGAAGAGCGCGCCGGTTCGAAATCGTCCGAGCAAGGTGTTCCCGCATGGGCGGGGATCGAGTACATGGCGCAGGCAATTGCCGCCTTTGCCGGCGTTCAGCGCCGCCGCCAGGGGCTGGAAGCTGCGGTGGGATTCCTGGTGGGAACCCGCCGTTACGACAGCAGCTGCAGTTATTTTCCGTTCGGCAGTCGGCTTCGCATCCGGGTGGAGCGGGAGTTTCAAGCGGACAACGGTCTGGGCGTATTTGCCTGTGAGATTCACGGCGAAACCGCCGAAGGCGGAGATTTCACAGCCAGCGCAGCGCTCAACGTGTTTCAGCCGGACAATGTGGAAGAATTTCTCGACCAAGCCGGTTGAGCCAGCAACGATAACGATTTACCGGTAATTCAATGACCCAAACAGTATTTGTCAGCGGCTCCAGCCGCGGAATCGGCAAAGCCATCGCGCTGCGACTGGCCCGCGAAGGCTACGATCTGGTGCTGCACTGTCGGCGGGGCCTGGCTGAGGCCGAAGCCGTGCAGGAGGAAGTGCTCGCCCTCGGTCGCAGCAGCCGCATCCTGCAGTTCGACATCGCCGATCGCGCCCAGGCTGGCGAGATCTTGCTGGCGGACGTGGAGCAACACGGCGCCTACTACGGCGTAGTGTGCAATGCGGGCCTGACCGCCGATAATGCTTTTCCCGCCATGAGCGGCGAAGAGTGGGACCGGGTGATCCATACCAATCTGGACGGCTTCTACAACGTGCTCAATCCCTTGACCATGCCCATGGTGCGACGCCGCAAGCCGGGCCGCATCGTGGTGCTGTCCTCCGTATCCGGGCTGATGGGCAATCGCGGGCAAGTGAACTACAGCGCGGCCAAGGCCGGCCTGATCGGCGCCTGCAAGGCCCTGGCGGTGGAACTGGCCAAGCGTCAGATCACGGTTAACTGTGTCGCGCCCGGTCTGATCGAGACCGAAATGGTGGAAGATCTGAATCTCGATGAAGCCCTGAAAATCATTCCCGCCCGCCGCATGGGCAAGCCCGAGGAAGTGGCGGCGGCGGTCAGTTATCTCATGTCTGAGGACGCCGGCTATGTAACCCGGCAGGTGCTCTCGGTAAACGGTGGACTGTTTTGATGAAGCGTGTGGTAGTAACAGGGATGGCGGGTTTCTCGCCCATTGGTCTGGACTGGCCCACCGTGGCCGCCAACCTCAAGGCGATGAAGAACGGCATCAAGTACATTGACGAGTGGGACGTTTACAACGGCCTCAATACCCGTCTGGGCGGTCCCATTCTGGATTTCAGCAAACCGCCGCATTTCAGTCGCCGCATGCTGCGCAGTATGGGCCGGGTCGCGGTGATGGCCACTTCGGCCACTGAATTGGCCCTGGCCGATGCGGGCCTGCTCAACGACGAATCGATCAAGGATGGCCGCATGGGTGTGTCCTACGGATCGTCGACGGGTACGCCGCAGGCGATCAAGGACTTTGGCAACATGCTGCTGAACCACAGCACCGACACCCTGACCGCCAACACCTACATCAAGATGATGGCGCATACCACGCCGGTGAATATCGGGGTGTCCTTCGGCCTGAAAGGCCGCATCATCACCACCTCCAGCGCCTGTACCTCCGGCAGCCAGGGCATCGGCTACGCTTACGAGGCCATCAAATACGGTCACCAGCAGCAGATGGTGGCAGGCGGCGCGGAAGAACTCTGCGCGACCGAGGCGGCGGTCTTCGACACACTCTTTGCCACCAGCACCGCCAATGACGCGCCGGAGACCACACCCCGGCCCTTTGACGCGGATCGCGACGGCCTGGTTGTGGCCGAAGGCGCGGGGACGCTGATCCTTGAGGATCTGGAGTACGCGAAAGCGCGGGGAGCCAAGATCTACGCGGAACTGGTTGGCTTTGGCACCAATTCCGATGGCGCCCACGTGACTCAGCCGGAAGCGGACACCATGCAGAAGGCCATGGAAGCCGCTCTGCGCGATGCCAACCTTCCCCCGGAAGCCATCGGCTATATCAGCGCCCATGGTACCGCCACCGACCGCGGCGACGTCGCCGAGAGTCATGCCACCTACAAGGTCTTTGGCGGCAAGGTGCCGATATCCTCCTTCAAGAGTTTCACCGGCCACACGCTGGGCGCCTGCGGTGCCCTGGAAGCCTGGGTATCGATTCAGATGATGCGCGAGGGCTGGTGTCATGCCAACTGCAACTTGAACAAGGTTGACCCCGAATGCGCGGAGCTGGACTACATCCAGCACGAAGCGCGGCTGGTGGATACGGAATACGTGATGAGCAATAACTTTGCGTTTGGCGGCATCAATACTTCATTGATTTTCAAGCGCTGGGATTGACCGGCAAATTGCAGGCAAAAAAAATCGGCTCCAGTGAGCCGATTTTTTTTGCCTGCTTCTTTCCTTACCAGCAGCTTGCTGCGGTTGATGTGCCGCCACTGATCGTCTTCAGCCCCGTGTTGGAAATCTGCAGGGTCGCACATTCCGCATCATCGGCCTGCGCATTCTGCGGGATCGCCTGCAGAGTGAAAGCAGTCGTGGAAGCACCCGCGGCCAGAGCGATCTGGTAAATGGCGTTGGCCGCGGTCTCGTTGCCCTGGTCATCGATCAGGTAGGGGTTGGCGCCGTAACCGAGGGAGGTCAGATTGGTGGCGTAGGCCTTGTTGTTGATGAAGTGCTGCTCCTGCCGGGCCAGCACTTCCAGCAACTCCGCCTTGCCCATGGCCCGCTTGCTCTTGATGACGCTGCTGTTGTAAGAGGGCAGCGCAATCGCGGCGATGATTGCGATAACCGCCACCACAATCATCACCTCGATAAGCGTGAAGCCTTTCTGATCCACTTTCTTTTTGCTGACAGCCTGCATTTTTTTATTCCTGTTGCGATTGTTTTACAGATCATCCACGCCCGGCTCACGCCAGTAGATGATGTACATGGACTTACCGCCGGTCTGCAGCAGCTTGCTGCGTTCGAGTGAGCCGCTGGTGTCGAATGGATCCAGAATACCAGTGCCCGGAATGATGAGCGTGTCGTCGCCGATCGCAGTCACTTGAGGGGGGATGCCGGGGCCGATCTGAATGTATCGCTCACCGTACGCCGCAGTGCCGTCCTTCAGATTGACGACGTAGAGGTGCCCTGTCCCTTCGCGCGGCTGGCAGCTGTCCAGCAGATTCGCCGGCTGATATGAAGTGAAGAAAACTTTCCCGTCTACCGTGATCGGTGAGGCCAGGCCTTTTTCACCCGCTCCCGCGAGCTCTACCTTCCAGCCCTGAGAGTAATCGAGCAGCGAACATCCCGTCTCCGCACCCGTCACACAGGCCGTGGTGTCGGGCAGATTGTCGTCGTCGATGATCGTGGTGGGCGGATTCCCCGATTGTGTGTTTCTGTCCTTGAACAGGAACATGTAATTCACATCGGTGGTTTCCAGGGGGCTCGCCCGATCACCGCTTTCGATCAGAATGCCGTCGTACTGGCCAGAGCTGTCCTTGGTCTGAACGATATCCGGCGGATGGAAAAACCGGCGATCTTCCGCTTCCAGTGAATCATCGACGTCGGCAAACTTGTTGATTTCCCATTGATCCCGACGGTGGTTGGTGTCGTTGCCTTCGGGCAGGTCGATACGCCAGACGATGCCACTGGTGTCGCCCACGTAGGCGCGGTCGACTATCCCGTTCGCGTTGCTGTCCAGGGTGGCAACGGCGGATGGAATACTGTGGTCGAGCGCACCGTGGTAATGAACCTGATTGGTGTTGGTGCCGCTGCCGTCTTTGGCCTTCCAGATGAGTTCACCGGTGCGGGCGTCTACGATGTAGATTGCGTTACCCTCGTCGTCTGCATCGCGGCCGCTACCCGTGTCGGTGTCCTTCTTCAGGTCATAGCCGCCCGCGAAGATCAGTGCATCCCTCGGTGTTCCGTCGTACTGAACCTTGACGACCCGCGGAGTTGAGAAGGTGTAGCCCAATTCGTCGAAATCGCCTCCGGAAGTCTTGGTAATCTTCCACTTCAGAGTCGGCGTTGCGCTGGGACTGCTGACGTCGAGAGCGTAGTAGCTCTTGCCGCCGCGGCGCATTCCCACATACACGTAAACTTCTTCACCGCTTTCGATGGTGCCGTCCTTGTCGTCGTCCGCCACGAGCGCGACCGGCTCCCCGTCCACTCCGTAGGGGTGGCTGCTGCCACCATCGTTTTGTCGCAGCGGCTTGATTACGTCCAGCGATTCGCGGGGAATGAAGGCGAAGAGTTCTTTCCCGGACTGGCTGCCGTCGCTGGCGGTATCCTCAATGATGTGAAAGAAGCCGTCGTTGGTGCCCATGAACAGACGAATGTTCGGGTTCTCCTGGCTGTAGCCCGATGTTGCACCATAGTTAAGAGCCAGCGGGCGGGAGTGAATCGCATCGCCCAGAATCCAGGGGCGGGTATCGCTGGTAGCTCCATCCCCGTCTTCATCGTCCACATCCTTGCCGCGCGCCCAGGCAATCAGTTTCTCGGCTGCGCTCACTCTGTCTGCGTCAGTTGCGCCCTCAGCTCCTAGAAGATCCTTCAATTCGTCGGCGGTCGTCGAGTCTGCATCAAATTCTTGGAAGGCAACGGCGGAGCCATTGACCGGAGCAGTCGCTGGCTCAACATAGACCTGGCGTGCACCCGCGACCGTCGCAAGGCCCACGTCGTCGGTGACGAAGCCGGGGATCTTCTGTCCTGCGCCACCGCGAGAAACTGCGCGACCATCACGACCGTCGATTTCTCCTCGGTCCGGATCGGCGGCAGGTAATGTCGCCGGGTCGGTCCAGTAGGTCAGAGCTTCGAAGCGGATGCGGCCGTCGGAGTCACTGAAAGCGGACAAGCCGTTGGTGTCGACGATATCGTCGTAATTACCATCGGCAGGACTGTCGGTGTCCACCAGGCGCAGCTTCTTTACATTACCCGGCCAGCGCTGTGTGCTACTGGCTTCGAACAGTGCGATGTAGAAGTTGTCGAGGGTCTGAATACGGTTGAATACGTTTACCGGCACGGATGCCGACACGAAGGTGGTACTTACACTCAGGGCCTCAATGAAGGCTGACTCCAGAGCCTTCTGCACGTCCGCGAGGCTAACGTTATTGCCACCAACGGTCATGTAGTTTTGCTGGTCCGCCGTGCCCATCAGTCGCGCCCAGTCATCGGTTCGGGTGGCTGAGCTGCCCATCTGGATGAACCAGGTTTTCAGGCTTTGCTTGCCATCGGCGAGAGAATCATTGACTAGGTCGTTGTTGGCTAGATAGCGGACCATGCCATCGAAATTGGGATCGGTGGCGGGGGGGCTCAAGCCGTCTGACATATCTACCGAAATAAATGCATCCAGGTCACCGTCATCGTTGCCTGAGTTCCCGGAGGTTGCATACACAGAGTAGAGCTTGGTGCAGGCGTAATTGACATTTGGATTGGAAAAGGGGGAGACATAACTGTCGTTGGAAACAGAGCTATCGCCCGCCTTGTTGATCACGGTGCTGTCGACATAATAGGGGTCGGGCGGGTCCTTCAGGTGATTTGCGACAGTGGTATCAATGCCGTCCGGAAAGTTACCGGCGGTGTCCCAGCCCAGCGCCACCGGCATGCCGTTCAAATAGCGCCAGAATTCGTAATGCATCTCTTTTGGCGATACCTCGTGAAAAGAACCAGAGCCCGTTCCGTCCACCGGCAAACTTTTAAGAATGCCGATGAGTTCCGCCTTGGCACCGTTGGCGTCGCCCTCCTGGAACTCCTTGAAGCCGCGCAGGATGGTTCCACCATTGTGTTTGTTCGGCCCCATCAGCCCGACGTAAATGCCTTCGAACTTGGAGAAGACGACCTGAAACACCGCCATGACCGCGTGAATATTGCTGGCTTTGTTGCCGACCCCAACGATGCCCTCGAGGGCAGCGAGCAGTTCCGGCTCACTGGCGAGCAGGTTTTGACAGGAGTTATTCCCGCTGGCGCTGCAGAATTCGGCCGCCATGTCATTCCGGTAGTCAAAGGTGATCATCAAGTGCGGTGCCGCGGGATCGCTGGCCGGGCGCAGATAGATATCGGTGTCGTCGGCGTAGGCAAGTGACTGCCAGACGTAAAAAGCGACCAGACCGGAAAGCCATAGTTTTTTCATTTTCGTTACTCCAATCTCGCTGCGCTTATTGGCCACTGTTTGCTACCCTCAGAGCGATACCCTGGGCGATTCTGGACGAGCCCAAGCCGGCGCTGCCTCCGTCATAGTCGGCACTGATCTCAAAGAGCGCAGCACTGTAGGCACTCGCACTGCCGGCATTGGCTTCACTCATACGAAAGGGCATGGGAGCGAACAGGGGGCCGAGCCGCTCGACGTGGTAGCTGAGCGCTACGCCGGTGGGCACATTGGTAACGAGGGTCGGCAAGGCCAGGCTGTTGTTATCGCAGCCCGAAACGCCCGCGGGACAAATCTTGTAGCCCACGTCGCCGGCAACGACGAGATTGTTGGGATCGGCAGTGATCGCATTGGCCACTGCCTGAACTCGTTGGAAGGCTTCTTCCTGCAGTTGCTCGTTACCGGCCATCTTGACTTCCAGGATGCTGGTTTGCATCACCGTGCCGGAAATCATCGCCGTCAGCAGTAGGAAGATCAGAGCCACGATCAACACGGCCCCTTGCTGATGTTTATTGGATTGCATGATGTCCTCGTCTTTTACATCCGAATACTTTGCTGTTCTTATTGTTGTTTATGCGTTGGGCAGCTTCGCGTTGCGCATTTGAATCGTGGTGGAGAAAACCCGGCGCATGAAGCCGTCGTTCTTGGCGGCAATTTTCTTGCCGCCTAGCGTGTAGGTCTTGTCATTGGTGTAGTTGCTGATGTCATCGACGCTGCGAACCAGCAGATAAATGCGAAGCACGACCGCCTCTTGGATTTCCGCCGAGGTCGGTGCCGGATCAAAGAAGTCGGGGACGCTGTCATCGTTCGTGTCCACGCCCACTTCGATCTGCATGTCTTCGATGCCCTCCACCAGGCACTCGGTGGCCATGGCATTGCCGACCAGCTTTTCGATACACAGCGTGGGAATGCCGTCTCCGGCAGTGCGGGAAAAATTGCGCAGGTAGAAGATCTGGCTGTAGAACTCCCAGTAGTCGATTCCGTTGCCGGCGCTTATATCGGCGGTCGGAATCGATCCGCCATCGACAATATAGCTCCAGGTCGGTATCGAATTGTCCTCTGCGCGTAGGTAGTACTGCTCGTCGTCCGCGGCAGAAAGCGCGCCGGTGAAACCGCCATCCTCGAGAGTGCTCTCGTCAGCGGTACGCTTGGCAGAGATGATGTCACTGCCGCTCTGGATCTCTGCCTCGGTGAGGCAGTTCCAGGTAGTGCCGTTTTGGGTCGTGAAGGCGCCACCGCCGTAGTTGTTGATCAACTCGAATATATCGCCCTGCACATTCAGCGCCCAAAGCCCGGTGCTGGTGCAATCGCCCGCTCCCAGGTTGGCCGGGGCAATGCCCGAGTAATCGCCAAGACCGGCAACGAAGCCGGCCATGGTCAGTTCCCGCTTCAGCAGGCCCATGGCATAGCGGGCGTTTTCCTGCATGCGCGCCAATTCTTCATCCTGCAGGTAGTTCTGCTTGTTCTGCAGATAGATGTTCACGATGCCCGCGGACAGCATCAGCCCGAGCACCAGGGCGACCAGCAGTTCAACCAGGGTGAAGCCACGGCTTCTGAAAACTCGATGATCCAAGGCCACGCTCACACCTCCTCGATATAGGTACTCACCAGCACCAGCTGCCGGTCCACTTCGCCAGTGCCGTAAAGCCCGAGTCCTTCGCCGCAGGCGGAACCCGTGGGATTCACCTGCCCGGCATAGCCGCGCCAGGCGATAGCCACGGTGACCACCCCCGCGTTGTGGGTGATACAGGCCTTGGGGGACACCAGACCGCCAGCATTCGTATCACCAGACTGTTCGGCGGCGCCGTCGAGGGCCTGCTCCCATTCCCAGATGTCGTAGCTGGCCAGCTCGGTGGGGCTGCAGGTGTTCGCCTTGCAGTCCTTGGGCTTGGTCAGTGTGCCGCCGCCGATGTCGTCAACGGCTCCGAAAATCGCCAGCGAAGCGTTGGAGGGATTGCTGCGCATACGCTCGACGATGTCCCGGGCCAGCGAAGTGGCCAGCGAGCGCTGCAGTGCGTCGTAGCTGGTGCGCTTTGCTTTCACCTGCATGCTGGCCATGCCCAGGATGCCCAGTGCGAATACCAGTACCGCGATTAGAACTTCGATCAGGCCCACACCGCCCTGGCGCTTTCTTCGGGAAAGGGGGCTCATTGAAGAAAGACTCAGGGACATGCGGTGGCTCCTTTGTCGCGGCTCGGACGACCAGTCACGCTGATTTCTACCCGACGCCCGCGGGTGGTGTCGCTGTCGACACATAAATTGAAAATCTCAGCGGCCGCCAGCGTACCGTCGGACCGATAGGAGATAAGGTCATCAGCCCCGTTGGCCGCGCGGATGGTCAGTGAGCTTGCAGCTGAGTAGTTCTGGAGCAGAGTTTCGCCGGCGTCCATGACGTTATCGGCATCCGCGTCCGCAAAGGACAGCCAGCCCTGTTCCCAATCACCAGTGGTGGTGCAGGTAGCGCCATCGGCCGACTTGCAGAGAACCACGGGCTGGTTTCGCTTGACCGCCTCGCTGCGGGCAGCAATCAGGGAAGTGAAAAAAGTATTGGCCTGCGTCTGAACCCGGTTGCTCTCAATCAGGCTGACAAAAGATGGAACCGCAATGCCGGCGACGATGGCGAGAATTGCCAGCGTTACCATTAGCTCGAGGAGTGTGAATCCGCGAGGACGCATGCCTCGGGATTGCAAGCACGGGTGCATGGGCTTTACCTACTGCGTTCAAGTAAATCCCCAACCCTGGAGAGAAGGTCTTTCCCTGAGAAATCCCTTCTTTCGTGATGTGAAGGTGGTACATCCAAGTCCACCAGTGAACATTGTGACGCGAGCGGCCTGATTTTGCCGCTATCGACTGATCAGCGGTGGCTTTCCGGGAGTGATCGAAGAGCCTCGGCGAGTGCTTAGAATCGATCCTGAGAGATCTTGCACTTATTAAGCGGTTTTGTCATTTGCAAGTGGTGGAACGACGAAGAGGCCGTCGCGCGACCTGTGACGTGGCGCACGCCCCGAAAGCAAGGCGATCACCAGTATAGCTGCATTGGGGCTTAGCGGGATTCCATCGGGAAGGCCGAATGACAGGCCCCGCAGGGTTCGATGAGGAAGTTGCTCGCATCCATTGCCGCTTCATAGTTCCGGTCGCGAACGGCTTTCAGAATGTCCATGGTGATCTCGGCCATCTGCCTGGAATACTCCTGCCACTTTTCGTGTTGCGCCAATTTCTTGTCGCTAGGCCCGCTGCCGCCCAGACTCATGGCCGAAGTTGCCGCCAGCAGTTGGATTGCTTCGTGTTCTACCGCTTTCCATTGCTCGGCAGTTTTCGGCTCGTTCTCTTCCAGCGCAATGGCCCACAGCGCATTACTCGCCGGCTCTATGGCCCCGACCATCAACTCCTTGATGGTGACCGGCGGAGTTACCGAAGTTTCGCCGCTGACCGGCGCCGAGGCGATTGCAGTCAGCGCAAGCGAGGTTAGAATGGTGACAACTGGATTTTTGCCGGCCATGACGTTCCCCTGAGCAGCATGATGCTCAGCATTATACGTTGACTGATGATGGGAGCGGTAAAACTGCTTTGACCTGTGTCAACCGACTTTCAAGCGAGAGAGAAAGATGGCGAAACAATACACAAGCTTTGAAGAGTTCTGGCCATTCTATGTTTGCGAACACAGCCGGCCGATGACCCGCTGGTTGCATTTTTGTGGGACGCTGCTGCTGATCCCGATCGTGGTGCTGGCCGTGGTTGGCTCTGCCTGGTATTTGTTGCTGCTGCCCTTCGTCGGTTATGGCTTCGCCTGGGTTTCCCATGCCTTTGTGGAAAGAAACAGGCCGGCGACTTTTACCTATCCCTGGTGGTCGCTGATGGCTGACTTCAAGATGTTCTTTTACATTCTGACCGGGAAGATGTCTGACGAGGTGACGCGCTGCACTCAGGTGAGGTCGGAATAGAACCGGCGTCCAGCCCGGCATAGCCGGGCCGGATCCGCTTTTGATCACTTGCTGGCGATCTGCTCGAGGGTCGCCACCGCATCGGGACCTGGTTTGTGGTTGATGTTCATCACCACAGTGGCCAGCTGTTGCTCGGCCTTGCTGGCCTCGGCACTTGAAGCGATCGCTTCCAATTCTGCCTTGTCCTCTGCCTGAACCTTGTGTTGCATATCGCGCACCGCCTCGGCGATTGTGCGCAGGGCTTCGCTGTTGCTCTCGTCCTCGCTGATATCGGTCAGCGTCTGCTTTTGCTGTTCGGAGGGAAAATGATTCAGATCCTTGACGATTCCAGCAATGGTTTGCGCCGCCTCGGATGCGGCCATCGTCGCGGAGGAAAACAGACCCATCACAGCGATTGCGCACAAGGCGCTGACTGCTTTTGATTTCAATACACTCTTCATGGCTACTCCTTTTCTCATCAATTGTATTTTTGACCTGGTCCACTGCTTGCCAGCAGTGAGTCATCCTATCACTCGCGGGCGGCTGCGGCTGCGGCAGGAGGCGCCAGCTCGACCGAGCTTTCCGCGACCGAGCGGCCACCGGAGCGAGGCTTGGCTCGCTTCTTAACACAACCTTGCACTCCGGCGACTCGCCATCAATAGCGGCCTCGGAGGCGATATGCTACGTTGGCCGCCCGACTTCTCTTATCATTTCCAGCGTCCCTACCCCAAGCCATCTTCCGCCTGGCGCAGTCTGACCAGACCAAGAAAAACAAGGAGTCACTATCGTGAACAGAATCAAACTGATCCGCTCCGCCAGACTGCGTTCAGCACTGGCTGGCGCCGCACTAACCGCCGTAATCGCCACGCCCGCTCTGGCCGCTGAAAAGGTTGGAGACTTCGCCCTGCTGGATCACCAAGGCTATTTCCATCAGCTGAGTTATTACAACGATCACAAAGCCGTCGCCTTCCTGGTGCAGAGCAACGCCGACAAGAATCTAGCCGAAACCGCGCGGCAGTTTGCGGCCTTACAGGCACGTTTCGCCGCGCAGGGTGTGAAGTTCTTCATGATCAATCCACTGGCGGATCAAAGCCGCGCAGAGGTCAAGGCCGCAGCAGCCAAATACGGCACCGACATTCCGGTATTGATGGATGACAGTCAGTTGGTCGCCGAAGCGATGGGCGTGACCCGAACGGGTGAAGCCGTTCTGGTGGACCCGACGACTTTTGCCATGCTGTACCAGGGTCCGGCAGCACAGCTGGAAACTGCCATCGATCAGGTGCTGGCCGGCAATCGGGTAAAGACAGCCACAGCAAAGGCAAAGGGGCAGGCAGTGAGTTTCCCCGCCAGGGATAAGCATACGAGCAAGGTGCCGTCCTATTCCAAGGACGTGGCACCAATCCTGGCTGAAAACTGTGCCCGCTGTCACCGCGACGGCGGCATCGCGCCCTTTGCGATGAACAGCCACGCCATGATCAAAGGCTGGGCGCCGATGATTCGCGAAGTGGTAATGACCAAGCGCATGCCGCCTGGCCAGATCGACCCGCATGTGGGTAGATTCAAGGAAGATTACACGCTCAGCGCCGAGGAGAGTCAGGCCCTGGTGCACTGGATCGAAGCTGGCGCGCAGAAAGACGGCACGACCGATCCGCTCGCGCAACTGAAATGGCCTGAAACGGAATGGGCTTACGGGGAGCCCGATCTGATCATCAACGTCCCACCGCAACAGATTCCCGCTACCGGAGTCCTGGACTACATTCGCGTGATCGTGCCTATCGAAGGTATGGACCGCGATCGCTGGGTGAAGGCAAGCCAGTATGTCGCAGGTGATCGCACTGTTCTGCATCACACGCTCAATGCGCTGATTCCCCCGGACGTAAAGCCGAGCCCGCGCGCCTTTCTGGGTGGCGGCGATCCCAATCAGGCCCGAATCACTGCTTACATACCCGGTGCGCAACCGCAGCATGAGCCTGAGAACACCGGCGGATTGCTGAAAAAGGGTTCCAGTCTGGCCCTACAGCTGCACTACACCACCAACGGCAAGGCGACCGTTGACGCGAGTCGAATCGGGCTGTGGTTCTACGACGATGACGAGATTCCTGCTGAACGTATGACCGGCGACTGTGCCTGCATTTTCACGCCGACCTGGGTTCCCATCCCGGCGTACGATAATGATCACGAGATGACTCAGACCATTACCATCGCCAAGGATGCCTATATTTACAGCATGCTTCCGCATATGCACTTCCGCGGCAAGCGCATGCGCTTCTATGCGGATTACCCCGATGGTCGATCCGAAGAGTTGCTGAACATCGCCAAGTACAACTACAACTGGCAGCTGGACTACGAGCTTGCCGAGCCGCTGCTGGTCCCGGCGGGCACGAAGATTCGCGCCGTGGGCGCCTTCGACAACTCCGCCCAGAATCCGGCCAACCCTGATCCTTCCCGGGTCGTACCCTGGGGTCAGCAAAGCTGGGATGAAATGTTCTTCGGCGCCGTCACCTACAAGTACGCCGACCAAAGTGGCAATGCAGTAGCGAGCAAATAAACACCTGCTGATCCTGATCAAAGAAAGCGAAGCGTCTCACGGCGCTTCGTTTTTTTTTCAGCGCCACACGTCTCCCGTCTCCCGTCCCCCGTCTCTGGCATACGCCTTGCGTCCTTGCTTCTCCGTGTCAAGCTAACAATATCGACGCAGCAATCCGCGGATCGCTTTGCATCCGTTCGGTTTATGGGAGAAGCTCTGCGAGAACATTTCTTCAGTGAACCGAATTTGCCTACTGAGGAGAGGTAATATGCCAAGAAGCAACGATATCTGGATTCTCACCGCCGACCGCCGCCGCGCCCGTATATTCTCCGCCGACCGACCACATAGCCAGGAGCTCACCGAAGTCCAATCCTTCTTTCAGCCCGATGCCGCCTTCCAGGATCGCGAGCTTGTGGAGCCCGCACCTGGTCGTCAGCACAACAGTGGTGGCGGCGTCCAAACGCGTCACGGGATGGATTCGCGCAGCAGCGAGCGGGAAAAATCCACCACCAATTTTGTCCGCGATATCATGCGAGAGGTGGAAAAAGCGCATCACAATGGCCAATTCTCCAAACTGGTGCTGGTGGCCTCCCCGGATGTGCTGGGGGAAATCCGGAATCAGATGAGCAACAACCTGAAGCAGGACGTCACCTACGAGCTCGACAAGGAACTCACCGAGTTGCGTCCCAGCGACCTGCGAGGCCACTTGCCCAGGACGCTCGCACCACTTCAGTAAATCCGAATGCAAATCTGCGGAGGGCGAATCCGCCCTCCGCTTGCTGGAGGTCAAATCACGCTATGCAAGCAATCCCCCAAAGATCGACATCAGAGCCAATCGCTGTCCCTGCCGCTATTCAGGCTCAAGGTCCCGGCGATCCGCCGGATCAACAGCCCGGCGAAATCCCCGAACCGCAGCCCAACGAGGTGCCCACGCGGGAGCCGGACGAAGTCCCGCCAATGAGTCCGGGGCAGCCCTCGGAAATCCCCGTTCCCGATCAGCCCGGCGAAGTCACACCCTCAGAGCAGCCCAACGAAGTGCCACAGCCGAACAGGCCGAATGAGATTCCGTAGATCGTGAACAGCTAATCATGACTGGTAAATCCTAAACGGCCGGGGAAGCGCCGCGCGGTGTTTGCTGGCATCATTCCGGCGCATGCCGGAATCCAGAGCATCGTCGTACTGGCTTCCGGTCTGGCCTGATTTTTCCTAAGGGGCAGCATGAAATTCATTTTTGAAGTCACAATGAAACCCGGCTTCACCGTCGAGGAATACGCTGAGGGCTGGGTCAAGGCCAGCGAAATCATTCAGCAAACACCCGGTGCGCGCGGCACCTATTTGCACCGCAAGATCGGCGAGCCCAACAAGGTGCTGGCAATCGCCCACTGGAATTCCAAAGAAGCGCGGGACGCGAAGGATGACGACCGCAGCGCCACGGTCAAGGCCATCATGGAAAAACATGCAAGGCACTGCGACATCGAGGTGATCGGCGAATTCGAAGAGCCGGAGTGGGAAGTGATTCCCAAACCCGTGGGCTGATTCAGGTGGCGGGTATCTCGCCTCAAACCGGTTTCGTTACTCTCGCTTTTTGTTTGGTCGGCACACTGCTAGCCTATGTCGTTTTCACAACAGGGCGCTGGGCCGCCCGGACGGAAACAGAAGGGGAGAGCACATGAGCAAATCGGTCGTTATCACGGGTGCCAATCGCGGCATAGGCTTGTCACTAGCCAAGCAGTATCAGGCGCGTGGCGACAAAGTGCACGCAATCTGTCGCTCACCGTCGGAAGAGTTGTCGAAGCTGGGGGTGGACATCGTTGATCAGGTGGACGTCAATGCATCCGAGGGAATCGAGCACCTCCTCAGCGCGCTCAAAGATGTCGATATCGATATACTCATCAATAATGCCGGAATTTTGCGAGTCGAATCGCTGGGGAGCCTGGACCGGGACACGATCCGGGATCAGTTCAGCACCAACGCCCTTGCGCCCCTGGTGGTGACCGAAGCCTTGCTGCCCAGAATGAAACAAGGCAGCAAGGTGGCGATGATCACCAGCCGGATGGGCTCCGTTGAGGATAACAGCGGCGGTGGCTATTACGGCTACCGAATGTCCAAGGCGGCCCTGAATGCCGCGAGCAAATCACTGGCCATCGATCTAAAGCCGCGAGGCATCGCCGTGGCTATTCTGCATCCCGGCTTCGTGGCAACCGACATGGTGAACGGTCACGGTGACATCTCGCCGGATGAGGCCGCGCAGCGCCTGGTCAAACGCATTGACGAATGTACTCTTCAAAACACGGGCACATTTTGGCATTCCAATGGCGATCTGCTGCCCTGGTAAATCAAGTCTAAACCGCTAAAAAATCCAGCAAGATAACCAATAACACCGAGGAAAAATCATGAGCTTATTCGATCTGACGGGGAAGGTGGCGCTGATCACCGGTTCAACCAAAGGCATTGGTCTGGCCATCGCCCAGGAGATGGCCAAGGCCGGGGCAAAGGTGGTCATCTCCAGCCGCAAGGAAGAAGCCTGTGAATCCATAGCCGCCGACATTCGCAAGCAGGGCGGGGAGGCCGTGGCCATTCCCTGCAACATCAATTACAAAGATCAACTTCAGTCGCTGGTGGATAAAACGGTCGAGAGATTTGGCAAAATCGACGTGTTGGTCTGTAACGCTGCGCTTAATCCCTACTACGGACCCTCGCAGGATATCCCCGACGACGCCTTCCAGAAAATCATGGACACCAACATCGGTCAGGTACATCGGCTCTGCCAGATGGTGATTCCACAAATGGCCGAGCGTGGCGATGGTGCAGTAATCATTGTGTCTTCCATTGGTGGCCTCAAGGGGACCGACGTACTCGGCGCCTACGCCATCTCCAAAGCGGCGGACATGCAGATCGCCCGAAACCTGGCGGTGGAATGGGGTCCGAAAAATATTCGCGTGAACTGCATCGCTCCCGGCCTGATCAAAACCGATTTCGCCAAGGCACTCTGGGAGAACCCGGAGACCTACAAGAAAACCGTCGAGAAGTATCCATTACGGCGCATCGGTGATCCGCTGGAAATTGCCGGTACGGCGATTTATCTGGCCTCTGCCGCGGGGAGCTTTATCACCGGTCAGACGATCGTGGTCGATGGTGGCGGTACGATCGCTGGGTGAGATGTGCGTGTGAGATATGGAATGTGCAATGTGGGTAGATTTTCTGCCGCAATGCACGGGTGGGCGCATACTGTTTCTCCGTTCCGAGGGGCCATCCATGGCCCCGTCCCGCTGCGTCCTTGCAGCTAGTCACTGCGAAACAGCACCCACCCGCCCGTGCAAAGCTGCGCCCTGCGATTCCGAGGGATCTGTAGATTCTCGAAAAGAAGAAGTGAAGATCCCGAGCAGCACGGAAGAGTTTGGTGCCAGGTGGCCTCTTTCGGAACCTTCGCGGGAGGAGGACCCCGCGAAGGAGCTACAGGGAGGTATTCATGCTTTCAAACAGGCCACCTAGTGCCAAACGGGCTCACTGGCACCAGGCCAGGCAATCTCGCCAGGCCAAGCCTCAATCGCTGACGAGGCTCTTTTGAATAATCAGCTTCATAGCCTAGATTGGTTCGTAATCGGCGCTTACTTGATTGGGCTGATCGCCTTCAGCGCCTGGCTTTCCCGCAAGCAGCACTCGCGGGAGGATTACTACGTGGGTGGGCACAACGTGGGGCCGTTGCCGATTGCCGTCTCCACGATGGCCACGCAATGTTCCACTAACAGCATACTCGGCGCGCCCGCCTTTGTGGCCTTCGCGGCCGGTGGTGGACTCATCTGGCTGCAGTATGAATTGGCGGTGCCGCTGGCCATGCTCGCCATCATGATTTTTCTTCTGCCGATGTTCCGCGGCCTCAGCCTCATTTCCGTTTATGAATATCTGGAGCGACGCTTCGATCTTGCGACCCGTTTGATACTCAGCGGGCTCTTCCAACTTGTTCGCGCCTTTGCCACGGCGGTAACCGTTTACAGCATTGCACTGGTAATCGAGTTGATCACTGGGATGTCCTTCTTCTGGTCCGTTGTGCTGCTGGGTGTGGTAACCCTGGTTTATGACGTACTCGGTGGCGTGCGTGCGGTCATCTACAGCGATGTGGCGCAAATGAGCATTCTATTGGTAACGCTCATCCTCCTTTTTGCGCTGCTGCTGAATGAAAACGGTGGTTTTTCAGCGATGATCGCATCGGTGCCGGCCGAGCGAATGGAGACACTGGACTTTTCCAATCATGGACTCGGTGATGGTGCTACCTTCGCATTCTGGCCGATGTTGTTCGGGGGGTTCTTCCTGTACGTGTCCTACTACGGAGTGGACCAAAGTCAGGTACAGCGCGAGCTTTGTGCGCGAACCATCGATGAAGGAAAGACATCGCTGCTGCTCAATGGCCTGCTGCGCTTTCCGCTGGTCCTGCTGTACTGCTTCGTAGGTGTAGGGATCGCAGCCTACGCCGCGAATCATCCTGAGTTTATCGCCAGTTTACCCGTCGACAATGGCAGCCCGAACTACAATGTTGCGGTACCCACCTACATGCTGCAGGCACTACCTTCGGGGATCGTGGGGCTGGGCATGATTGCCCTGTTTGCCGCCGCCATGTCCTCGCTCGATTCCGTCATCAACTCACTCAGCGCCTCTTCGATGGAAGACTTTGTCCGGCGCTTCCACAAGGGCCCCTGGACCGATACCAAGGAGCTGTTCATCTCGCGAGGACTGACGCTCGCCTGGGGAAGTCTTGCCCTGGTTTTCTCTTTTTACGTCGGCAGTATCGCCGAGACTGTGCTCGAAGCGATCAACATCATCGGCTCCTTGATCAACGGTCCGGTACTCGGCGTCTTCGCGCTGGGTCTGCTGACCCGTGGCGCCAACGGCCCGGGGGTCATCGCTGGCCTCGTGGGCGGTTTTGGTTTCAATCTCTGGTGCTGGAATTACCTGCCGGCGGTCTCATGGCTGTGGTGGAATGTCCTCGGCTTTGTGATCACCTTTGCACTTGGATACTTGCTCAGCCTGCTTCCGCTTGAACTCATGCTTCGCGAGCGCAAGGACACCACTCATTTGGTGTACCGCGGCGAGCAGGCGGCGCAACAGCTTGATAGTGCACACTGGCGCCGGCGCTACGGCGTTTTGCTTGGGTGGACGACTTTCATGCTGCTTGTGCTTTTTGCGATCGGCGACCGGAGCGCAGGTTGAAATAGCCCCCTGCGCTCTCTATAGTAATTTTATTTTTTCGACGAGACTGACTGATGCGACTCTACTCCTGGAATGTGAACGGTATCCGAGCGGCCATGAAGAAGGATTTTGTCGGCTCCTTCGAAAAAATGCAGCCGGACGTTCTCTGCCTGCAGGAAACCAAGGCCCAGGATGATCAGGTGCTCGAGGCGGTTGCGGAGATCGAGCACTACCATGTGTATTGCAATTCCGCTGAGAAAAAGGGCTACTCGGGCACCGCGATCTTCAGCAAAACCGAACCGCTTTCCATCCAGTACGACATGGGCGTCGAAGAGCACGACCAGGAAGGGCGGGTGATTGCCGCCGAGTACGAGCACTTGACCCTGGTGACTGTCTACGTCCCCAATTCCGGCAACGAGCTCAAACGGCTCGACTACCGCCAGCGCTGGGACAAGGATTTTCATGCTTATCTCAAGAAACTGGAAGAAGCGAAGCCAGTGGTGGTTTGCGGTGACCTGAACGTGGCGCACCAGGAAATCGACATCGCCCGCCCCAAGGCCAACTACAATAAGACCGCCGGCTATATGCAGGAAGAAATCGACGGAATGGATCGATTGGTGGAGTCTGGCTTCGTGGACAGCTTCCGCTATCTGCATCCGGACGAAGTGAAGTACAGCTGGTGGAGCATGCGCGCCGGCGCCCGCGCGCGCAATGTGGGCTGGAGAATCGATTACTTCCTGATTTCGGACGCGATCAAGAACAAAGTGAAAAATGCCGAGATTCTCAACGACATCATGGGCTCGGACCATTGTCCCGTCATGGTTGAGCTGGACGATTGAGATGAAGTTCTTGAAGAAGCTGTTGCGAAAAAACAAGCAGCGCGAAGTGACAGCCAGCGAGTCAGTTGAGATCCCCGGAGCCGAACAGAAGACTCTGCTGATCTGCCAGCGCTGCAGCGGAACGTTCGTCGATCAGGTGGACCCCAGGCTCACCGGCGATGCCGCGTCCTTGCCCGCGGCGCTAAAGGCCCATCGGGCGGGATGGATTGTCGCGGATGGCGAGATACTCTGTCCCGCTTGCGGCGGCAAACAGGGGCAGAAGCTTCATTGATCTAGCCGGCTTTGTTCCGGCGTTCCATCAGATAATTTTGCATCCACACGCCTCGCACCTGCACATCTTGGCATTTGACCACCGAAAAGCCGTGGCTTTCAAAGAACGGCCTTGCCGTGCGGCTGACGTGTGAATAGAGCCGCTCCCGGGCGGCTCCCGCACCCAGTATTCTTCCCATCAATACGTTTCCCACGCCTTTTCCCTGATGCTCACCATGGATGTAGAAGTGGTCGATGTAGCCATCTTCCTGCAAATCCCCGTAGCCGACGATCTTACCGCCATCCCTCGCGACGAAGGGGCGAAGCCGCCGCAAAAGAAGAGTCCACCACTCGCGGTCGTAGTGCTCGGGCGCCCAGGCGGCAGTTTGCTCTGCAGTGTAGTCCCGAATGCAGCCGTGGTGGATCGCAGAATGAAAAACTTCCCGCAAATCCGGCTCAATACCAGGTGTGAATTCGTCGACTCGAATCATGAGAGATCGCCCTAACCGCTGTCTACATCCTTGATCATGGTGTGGCAGTAAAGCCGATAGCCTCGGTTGTTGTAAAAGCGGATGGCTTCTTCGTTCCCCTTCAGCACCTCCAGACGAAGGGGCTTGCCGATGAGGACTTGGGACTCAAGGTGGGAGAGCAGCTTGAAAGCCAGTCCCGAGTGACGACAGCTGCGGTCCGTGAAGAGTTGTCGAAGGTAATAATCATCGCCGTCATCGCGGTGCAGGCAAAAGCGAGGATTTTGTCGCCGTCCACAATCCCATGACAATAGTAATCGCCAGCAAGCCAGCGGCGCATGCGCTTGGTCAGCTGTTGCTCGGACATGGTATTGCTATGTCCTTCATCCTCGATCAGCAGGCGGTTCAGCCTGCCCAGCTCCCCGCAGTGCCTTTCATCCAGCTGAATGATTGCTTCCATGGCGATTTCGAGGTCCTTCCGTTCAAGTCTTGGTGAGCCAGGTGATCGCCAGGGGCTGCTTGCAGGAGATCTCGAGCTTGTCGCTGGCGAGCTTCAGGCTTTTTTCCAAGGTGGTGTCCAGCTGCCATGGCGTGTTGATCACGATCATGCCGGAGCCGTGCATGCCCTGGTCCGGATTCTGCTCGGCCACACTCAATTCCACCAGCAGCACATTCTCGAAGCCAGCGTTGGCGATCTGCTTTTTCAGCCACTCGCTGCGGTCTCTCGCTTTGGCCAGCAATGGAAACCAGATGGCGACCACTCCGGTCTGCCACTTCCGGTACATCTTCTGAACGCTGGAGACCACCGCGTCGTAGTCGGTTTTCACTTCGTAGGCAGGATCGATCAGAGCGAGGCCGCGGCGCGGCGTTGGCGGCACCATGCCTACCAGCCCCTCGAAGCCGTCGCGGTGGTGAAGGTGCGCTCGCGATTCGCCTTTGAAGTTTTGCTTGAGAAGCTCGAATTCCTTGCTGTGCAATTCCATCAGTACCAGCTTGTCCTGCTCGCGGCAAAGCTCGCGGGCAATCGCAGGTGAGCCGAGGTAGTGCCGTAACTGAGGCGGCTGTTGCGGGTTGGCTTTTCTTACCAACTCGCAATAGCTGTGCAGAATGGGATCATCCCATTTGTTCAGCCATAGTCTGTCGACGCCGTTGCGGTATTCCAGATTTTTCTGCGCCATTGCATCGCCAAGGTTGTAGTAAGCCTTGCCGCTGTGGCTGTCCAGAAAGCAGTAGGGGCTTTCTTTGGCATTGAAGTGGCGAAGCAACGCGACGAGCGTGAGATGCTTGAGCACATCGGCATGGTTGCCGGCGTGATAGGCGTGGCGATAGCTGAGCACAGGCAAGCCCGGGATGGATGAATGGAGGGGAAGTATAACGCCCGGCGGGATCGGGCCGAAACCCGGTAATCGGAAACATCGAACCGAAGAGGGACGCGCCCTAACGACGCGCCCCAAGGCGGCAATTCACTTCTTGGTGAATAACAGGGTCATGCGATCGCTCTCGCCAATGGCCATGTACTTGTCCCGGTCCTGTTCGCCAAGGGTCAGGGTCGGCGGCAAGGTCCAGACGCCGCGCGGATGGTCCTTGGTGTCCTTGGGGTTGGCGTTGATTTCCGAGCGGCCCAGCAGCTTGAAGCCGTGCTGGTCCATGATGTCGATGACCGACTGCTCGGTAATGTAGCCGCGGGTTTGCGGACCGTTCGGATCGCGGCGATGGTCGACGATGCCAACGATTCCGCCGGGCTTCAGCGCGTTGTGCCAGGCTTTCAGCAGCGGCTGGTAACGCTCCTGACTGCCAATCCAGTTGTGGGCATTGCGAAAGTCCACGATCGCATCCACACTGCCGGCCTCGGCGATCGGCTTGCCGGCGGACAGATCCACGCGCTTCACTTCGCCGTAAACGCCGGGATTGGCATCCAGCATCTGGTGATACGTGTCGCCCCGCCGCGGCTCGGCCACGATCAGCTGGCCGTCGCCCTTGAGATAGGGTGCCAGTACCTGAGTGTACCAGCCACCGCCGGGCCAGCTTTCCACCACGGTATCGTCCGGCTCGATGCCGAAGAAAGTCAGCGTTTCCAGCGGGTGACGGTATTGGTCCCGCGCCTTGTTTTCCGCGGGGCGATGGTCGCCGCTCAATGCCTGTTCCAGTTTGGCCTTGTCGATACCCGCCCAGCTTGTCGCACAGGCAATGGTCAGCAGCAGCGCGCTGAGACCTGTCGTGAAATGCTTCATGGCTGTCTCCATTGTGTTGTTTGGCGTCTTGCCGCCACCCGGGTCTGCTGCTATCAGGCGGCCGGCAAGCAACTTGCACCAGCAGCGCTCCCGCGTGATAGCGACAGCATCTGTTGGATCACTGAAAAAAACTGCACTAGCAGAGGACTATGGTAAGAGAAATATGGACATACCGCGAGTTGTTGTAGTGGGCGGCGGAGCTGGTGGCATGCCGCTGGTGACGGGCCTCGGCAAGCGCCTCGGCAAGCGCGGCAAGGCCGAGGTGGTGCTTGTCGATAGCGCGCTTACGCATATCTGGAAGCCGCGCTATCACGAAGTGGCCACTGGCGCCATTGACGCCAACCTCGATTCCATCGACTATCGGGCCCACGCACGGGACAACCATTACAGCTTCCATCAGGGGCGGATGATCGGCGTCGACAGGGACCGTAAAGTGATCCGGCTCGATGCGCTGCGCGAAAACGGCAGTGGCGAAATCATTCTGCCGGAGCGTGAAATTTCTTACGATTACCTCGTTCTGGCGCTGGGCAGCCAGGGCAACGATTTCAACACTCCGGGCGTGCGCGAGAACTGTGTGTTTCTCGATCGTCGCGAACAGGCCGAGCGCTTTCAGCAACGCTTTTTGAATCTGGCGATGGCGGTGGATTACTTCGATCGAACCTTGCGAATCGCCATTGTCGGCGGTGGCGCGACCGGTGTCGAATTGGCGGCGGAGCTGCACCATGCGGTCAGCCTCCTGCATGGCTACGGCCACGCCAAGCTCGATCGGACCAAGTTGCTGGTCACTGTCATCGAAGCGGGCCCGCGCATCCTGCCCGCGCTCAACGAACGCATCGCCACCTCGGCAGCCCGACACCTGGCTGACATGGGCGTGCAAATTCGTACCGCTACAATGATCAAGGCAGCGCGCCCCGGTGTATTCGTCACCAAGACCGATGAAGAGCTCGAAGCGGACATCCTGGTTTGGGCCGCCGGCATCAAGGCGCCCGCCTGGCTGGGCGAACTCGGTCTGCCGGTGAATCGGATAAATCAGCTTGTCGTGGATGATCATCTTCAGACCGCGGATGATGCCATCTACGCAATGGGCGATTGTTCCGCTTTGCAGGACCGCGAAAACCAACAGGTGCCTCCCCGAGCGCAGGCGGCGCTGCAGGAAGCCAAGTACCTGAGCAAGGCCTTGCCGGCAAGACTTGCGGGCAAGGCCGCCAAGGGATTCGCCTACCACGACAATGGGTCACTGGTGTCCTTGTCTGAATATTCGTCAGTCGGTGTATTAATGGGTAATCTCGGGCGCGGCAAGATTTTTGTCGAAGGCTGGATTGCCCGCATGACTTACGTGAGTCTCTACCGACTGCACCAGGCGGCGCTCTATGGCTGGCCGCGCACCGTGCTGCTTTTGTTGGCGGGCCGTTTCAATCGGCTGCTCCGACCGCGCTTGAAACTCCACTAGGAACAGTGGCCGGTCCTGAATCTCCGGCCTTGCTGAGTGCAGTGTGCAGAAATAGGCACTGCTGGCGAATGTCTGCTGTCTTGACTGGCGACTGGCGACTGGCGACTGGCGACTGGCGACTGGCGACTGTTATCATGGCACGCCTTTTTTTGCAGCAATTGGGAAGCAGATGGAATCCATCGTTTCTATCGACAATATCACCAAGCAGTACGCTGGCGGTTTTCAGGCACTGAAGGGCGTAAGCCTGGATATTCGCAAGGGCGAGATTCTGGCGTTACTGGGGCCCAATGGCGCGGGCAAGACCACGCTGATTTCCATCATCTGCGGCATCGTTAATCCCAGTAGTGGCTCGGTGACGGTGAACGGCTTTGACATCATCAGGGACTTTCGCCGCACTCGGTCAATGATCGGTCTGGTGCCTCAAGAGCTTACCACCGACGCCTTTGAAACCGTTTGGTCCACGGTGACCTTCAGTCGCGGCTTGTATGGCAAGCCGCCAAATCCCGCCTATATTGAGAAGGTGCTGAAGGACCTATCGCTATGGGACAAAAAGGACAGCATGATGATGATGCTGTCCGGCGGCATGAAGCGACGGGTGCTGATCGCCAAAGCGCTTTCCCACGAGCCCACCGTGCTGTTTCTGGACGAGCCTACCGCCGGCGTGGACGTCGAGTTGCGCAAAGACATGTGGCGCCTGGTCGATCAGCTGCGCGACAGCGGCGTCACCATCATTCTCACCACCCATTACATCGAGGAAGCGGAAGAGATAGCGGACCGCATCGGCGTTATCAGCCAGGGTGAACTGATTCTGGTTGAAGAAAAGGCCGAGCTGATGGCCAAGCTCGGCAAGCGTCAACTTACCCTCGATCTTGATCGGCCGATCGATGCGCTGCCAACCTCCCTCCAGGCTCATGCCCTGGAGCTGACCAGCGATGGCAAGCAAATAATCTATACCTACAATTCCAGGGAAAACTCGACCATCACCGCCTTGCTGGAGGATTTGCGATACGCGCAGATCACGGTTCACGATCTGCACACCCGGGAAACCTCTCTTGAGGAAATCTTTGTCGAACTGGTGCACGGGCGCTGACCATGAATTTCTATGCGGTAAAGGCAATCTATAAATTCGAGATGGCGCGCACCTTTCGCACTCTGTTGCAAAGCGTGGTATCGCCGGTTATTTCCACATCACTGTACTTCGTGGTTTTCGGTGCGGCGATCGGCTCGCGCATCGAGGAGGTTGGTGGCATCAGCTACGGAGCATTTTTGGTGCCCGGCCTGATAATGCTGTCTCTGTTGACGCAGAGCATCTCCAACGCTTCCTTCGGCATCTACTTTCCAAGATTCACCGGCACCATTTACGAAGTCCTCTCCGCGCCTGTGGCGATGCCGGAGATCGTGTTGGGCTACGTGGGAGCGGCGGCCACCAAGTCGACCATGCTGGGTCTGATTATCCTGGCCACCGCAAGCCTGTTTGTACCGCTCGAAGTCCGACATCCATTGTTGATGCTTTTCTTTCTGATACTCACGGCCGTTTCCTTCAGTCTGTTCGGATTTATCATCGGGATCTGGGCCGACAATTTCGAAAAGCTGCAGTTGATCCCGATGCTGGTCGTTATGCCGCTGGTCTTCCTCGGGGGCAGCTTTTATTCCATCGACATGCTGCCCCCCACCTGGCAGACGGTGACGCTTTTCAACCCCGTTCTCTATCTGGTCAGCGGTTTTCGATACAGCTTCTATGAAATCTCCGATGTGAGTCTGGCGGTGAGCATTGGCATGATTGTGGTATTTCTGACGATCTGCCTGAGCGTGGTCTGGTGGATATTCAAGACCGGCTGGAGACTCAAGAGCTGAACCTGATCGAACAATCCGGACAACAGGAGCTTGCATGTCCCATCTACCCTGCATTGAAATCGAACCCCGGCAACAGGCTGACGCGGCGGTAATCTGGCTGCACGGTCTTGGCGCCGACGGGCACGATTTCGAGCCCATTGTGCCGGAGCTGCATCTGCCTGCCGGCTATAACGTGCGCTTCATTTTCCCCAATGCGCCGTCGATCCCCGTGACCATTAACGGCGGCATCGTGATGCCGGCCTGGTACGACATCCTGGGGCTCGGCTCCGAGCGCTCGCTGAACGAAGACCAGCTGCTGGATTCCGCGCGCAAAGTGCAGGACCTGATCGACCGTGAAATCGAGCGGGGGATCGACAGCCGTCGCATTGTGTTGGCCGGTTTCTCTCAGGGAGGGGCGGTCAACTACCAGGCAGGGCTGACCTATCCGAAACCGCTTGCCGGCATGCTGGCTCTGTCGACTTATTTCCCTACCTCACACCGGGTACAGGTTGCGCCGGCCAACGAGTCGCTGCCGATCGAGGTTTACCACGGCAGTTATGATCCAATGGTGCCGGAGCTGATGGCGAATGCCGCGGTGGAGAAGCTGCGCGACTTGGGTTTTCAGCCGGGCTACAAGAGCTATCCCATGGAGCACGCTGTGTGCGCCGAGGAAGTTCGCGACATTTCGCAGTTCCTGCAAAGAATTCTGGCGTAGTGCGACTCCGATGAGTGTTCTGCTGTTCCGTCTCAACAACGTGCCCGAGGAGGAGGCGGATGCAGTGCGCGCTCTGCTGGAGGAGCACGACGTGGACTACTACGAAACCTCGGCGGGGAAGTTCGGAATTTCGGTGGCTGGTATCTGGTTGCGCGATGACAGCCAGCTGCCGCGCGTCCGTCGATTGCTCGACGAATTTCAAATGGAACACAGCACTCGCATGCGCCAGTCATGGCAGGAGAGTATCGAGCGCGGCGAGGCGGATACTTTTCTTCGGCGAATGCGACGTGAACCTCTAAAGATCATTCTCTTTCTCGCAGTAATCGCACTCATCCTTTACGTGTCGACGGTGCCATGGCTGAATCTCTGAATTCCAATACCTTTTTCTTTAGCAGAGCATTGCTTCAGCCATGGTAAAGCGCTACCTGGATTTGCTCAGCCAGCACGGCTTGATCCTGGTTTTCGGCTTCGCGGCGGTATTTTGGGGAAACTTCGGGCAGTCCTTTTTCATCGGCGCGTTTAGCGAAGCGATTCAGAGCAGTTTGAAGCTGTCGGCCAGCGAGTACGGCAACGCCTATTCTCTGGCGACGGTTGCCAGTGCGGTTACCGT
Organism: Proteobacteria bacterium 005FR1; assembly: GCA_026192395.1. GTDB lineage: Bacteria > Pseudomonadota > Gammaproteobacteria > Pseudomonadales > Cellvibrionaceae > WACF01. The sequence goes on along the minus strand of WACF01000001.1, from coordinate 2,433,006 downwards.
TGCCTGGCTGGGCGGCTTGATCGATCATTTCCGACTGAAAAACTATGCACTGATGGTGAGCATCGGCCTGCTGGTGGCGATGCTCATCATGTCGCAGGTGCAGCACTTGCTCACTCTGATTCTGGCTTTCTCCCTGCTGCGGCTTTTCGGTCAGGCATTGTTGCCGCACACGGGCGTCACCACCATGGCTCGTGCCTTCCAGGCCAATCGTGGCATGGCAGTCAGTATCGCCACCTCCGGCGTACCCGCCGGGGAAGTCGTCCTGCCGGCACTGGCCGCAACGTTGATCGCCTGGCTGGGTTGGCAAGCGGCATTTCTTTCGCTCAGCCTGACTGTTCCCCTGGTGCTGATTCCACTGCTGCTTTACTGCGTTCGTCACGGCTTCACCAGTACCGAGCTCGGCGAAGACATGCACGCCGCGCCCGGCAAGCCCCAGTCGTCTGGTCGCGCGCGCAAGGCACTGCTCTCGGACTACCGCTTCTGGCTGGTTCTGCCCGGCTATATGGCGGGGCCTTTCATCGTCACCGGCATTTTCGTTCATCAAAACTATGTCGCCGCCAGCAAGGACTGGACGCTGACCTGGTTTGCTACCAGTTTCGTGGTTTACGGCATCGTCCACTGGATCAGTTCACTGGTCGCCGGCGCATTGGTTGATCGCTTTCATGCCACCAGGTTGTTGCCGTTTTTTCCTTTGCCAATGACTGCTGCCTTGTTCGTTCTCGCCTTCGTGCCCGGAGACTGGGTGGCGATCCCGGTCATGGCCCTGCTCGCGGTGAGCATTGGCAGCAGCCCGCCCATCAGCAATTCCCTGTGGCCGGAGATATACGGCAGCAGGAACATTGGCGCCATTCGCTCGATCACTGTGGCGATCATGGTCTTCGCTACCGCGTTGTCGCCCACACTGTTTGGCTGGCTTATCGACGCGGGCGTCAGCCTCGCCGCATTGATGGGCAGCTGCGCTGTTTATGTGCTCGGCTCTGTGGTGCTGATGGTACTTTCCTATCCATTGAATCCTTCGCGGATTGATCCTGAGCACGATCGGTAGCTGTGTCGGTCCTGAGACGAACCAGGAGCACAAGCGCCGAAATAGTCGTGTCACCCATTTCCCCCAGCTCAGGCTTCCCGCATATGCTACGACCACCGAACCGATGCATAGTGATGCACAAACAACGAAACTGCTGACGCTGTCGGCCACGGGAATATTGCATCCGGGCGGTCATCTGATTTTGAATGTGTTAGAGCTTGAATGGATTGCGGACGACAGCGAGCGGTGTAATGGAGCCGAAACTAGCCGACTTGCTTGGGCAGTCGGAGCACAAAATCGAGCTGTGCGCAGCGTTCGCCTGGCTGTGGCTGGCGGCTGCGGACGGCTCGCTCGACCTGAGAACCCATGCCTTTCTCGAGAGGGAGCTCGAGTGTCTGCCCGGCACTCTGAAAAACCGGGACGCCTTGCTCTCGATTATCGCCTCGGATGACCTGCCCAGCTTTCTCCTCGCCTGCCGAATTCTGCAGCGCGATCTTTCTGTTGAAAGCCGTGCCCCCTTTCTCTCCACCGCCATCGGCGTGGCCCTAGCCAGTGGCGAACTCAGTGTCGCTGCCAATCACATTTTGCGCCTCTTCGCCGACATGCTCGACCTTACTCCAGAGGCACTGGCGGACATGTACCGGCACAGCAGTGGCGACTTGCTCGAGGATCCCCCCGACCTGAGCTCTGTCGCCTGGTGGCAAAGCCAGACGCCGGACGACCGCAGTGAACACTTTCAGTCGCATTGCGGGCGCGATAACGCGAAGGCCTACGGCGAGGAGGAAACCGAAGACCATACCCGCTATCGCTATGTGCCCGGGCGCCGCTTCAGTCGCACGGAAGCCCTTGCCGTGCTCGGCTTGCAGCGGGGCGCAGCGCGCAGTGAAATCAAGCGCGCCTACCGGCGCCTCGCCCAGAGCTACCATCCGGACCGCCAGCGATCGCTCGGCAGCGAGGCGCAGCACAGGGCGGAGGAAAAGTTTTTACGGGTGCAGCAGGCCTATGAGGTGCTGAAGCAATGAAGGACCTTTACCGCCGCAACAAGCTGCGCCCGCGGGAAAGCAATCGGGTAAAGATCAACAACAGCCGCGGCAGCGAGGGCGACAAGGAAGCGGCATTCACCATTCTCTTGAACGCGGAGCGCAAGACGCACTATGACCGGGTTCATGCGGTATTGACTCAGGTTGGCTATGTGCGTCGTCACCTGGGGCTGGCGGGCAAGTCCGAGTGGCGTTCGAACTACGGTGACTTTCTCAGTCCCCATGAAGTGCCGGCGGTGCGGCCCGCCCGCAAAGCTCGGTTCACCCGCCTGATCCGCATGCCGCGCCTGGCACTTCCTCGATTGCCTTGGGCTGCGCTGCTGACCTGGTCGCTGGTGCTGGTGGCGGTCACCGGCATGCTGTCACTGACTTGGATAGCCTTTAGTAATCAGCCACTGGCGTTGCGGCTGCAAGAGGACTCCCGGCAGAACGCAGTCACCATGCACACCCTGAGTCCACTCGTTCCGGTCTATGCAGCCCCCGATACGGGCGCGGCACAGATCGCCGAGTTGCCCGAGTTTTTCGAATTAAGCATGGACCCACAGCAGTCCGGGCCTCGATGGGCCCGGGTGTGGCTGGACGATGACCGAAGCGGCTGGATAGCAAGGAATGAACTGGCGGCGGGCAGGGCGGAAGCTGCACAGCTGGAAAAATGCCGTCAGTACGGATTGTGGCGTCCGCACACGGGACAGCATCTGGCGTCAGGTAAGACCGGTGCCCACCGTCTGGTGGTAGGCAATCCATTGGCGAAGGACGCACTGGTGAAGCTCAAAGACCATGAGGGCAGAACGCAGGTGTTCTTTTATGTTCGGGGTGGCGAAATCGCCCGGGTCAACAGTATCCCGGAAGGGCGCTTTCAGATTCACTATGCGCTGGGAGCGGACTTTAGTCCCGCCTGCGGTCGTTTTCTGGAGCGGATGGAGGCTGTCCAGGAGGCGCGATTCACCACTTTCAGCAGTGGCACCGGAGAGTCCGGCCCACCGGCAGTTGCCCGGACCCTGAATCCGGACGCTGAGCGGGTCAAAACGATTCCCAATCAGAGCTTTTAAAGCGTCTACTCTCCCGACGAACGATTCCCGGGCGCGCCGGGTCCTTCGCGCTCCATCCGGTCCAGCTCTTTCTGATAGGCTTCCAGTTCTTCCCAGTCGTAAGCGGTGCCGGCATTGAGGCTGCGGGGATTCTTTGCGCGTTCCCTGGCGTTTTCCTGGAGACTGTGCTCCCGGTGTTCTTCCTGCTCGTCTTGCGCTTCGCGCTTTTTCCGCTCTTCGTATTGCTTCAGGAACTCCGATGCTTTCATAAAGCGACTCCGCTCCGAGAAAATGCAGTAGAGCATTATCTTCCGACATCGGAGCCATGGGAAGGTTTTCCGCCCGGCCTTACTTGGCCTTGAGCTTCTTGCTCCAGCGCTTTCGCGCGTGCTCAACCGCCTTCGGTAACTTGCCGGTTTTCAGGTACTTGTAAATGACCATCTGCGACCGCAATTTGCTTTTCAGACGATTATCGCGAATGCGGTTGCTCTGCTCTGCATCCACTTGCCGAGCCTTGGTGTTGTCGCACCACTGGATGTCGATGATGTCCTGAATGCGTTTCTGTAGCTGCGGATCGTTGATCGGCACGCTGGCTTCCACCCGGTAGTCCAGGTTGCGGGTCATCAGATCAGCGGAGGATATGAAGTATTCCGGCTGGCCTTTGTTGTGAAAGATGAACACCCGCGGATGTTCAAGGAAGCGATCGACGATGCTGATCACTTCGATATTGTCGGACTGATCGGGACGACCGGGGATCAGCGAACACATCCCGCGGCAAATGATGCGAACTCTCACTCCGGCTCCACTGGCCCGATAGAGTTGCCGGATTATCGCTTCGTCCACCAGATTGTTGCACTTGATTGTTATTGCCGCAGGCAGGCCGTTCTCGGCGTGAGTGATTTCCCGGTCGATTCGGCTTTCCACCCCTGAGCGGGTCGTATGCGGTGAAACCCACAGCTGTTTGTAATTGTGTTGGCGGTAATTGAAGGAAATGAAATCGAACACCATCCACAGATCTCTGCCGATGGTCTGGTCGTAGGTGAGCAAACTGAAATCAGTGTAAACGTTGGCTGTCTTTTCGTTGAAATTGCCGGTGCCGATGTGGCTGTAGTACCTGAGGCCGGCCTTTTCCTGTCGCGATATCAGAATCAGCTTGCTGTGTACCTTGAGGCCCGGAACGCCGAAGATCACGTTCACTCCGCCTTCGGTGAGCTGGGTCGCCCAATCGATATTGGCGGCCTCGTCAAAGCGCGCCTGCAGTTCCACCACCGCAGTGACTTCCTTGTGATTGCGGCGCGCGCTCAAAAGCGCATCGACGACCCGCGAATTCTTAGAGACCCGGTAGAGGCTGATGTGAATGCTCTTCACCGCCGGATCGATGGCGGCGGTCTTCAATAGTTCGATGGTGCTGTCAAAGGCGTGGTAGGGGTAGTAGAGCAGGATGTCGCGCTGACGAAGCCGGTCGAGGATATTACCGCCGGCCTGCTGCAGTTCCGGCACGGGCAGGGCCGGCAATGACTGATATTCCAGATGGGCTGGCCCCACGGCGGGGAAGTCCATGAAGTCCTTGGCATTGTGGTAGCGACCGCCGGGCATGGTGCTGTCGTACTTACCCAGCTTCAATTTCTTGGTAAGGAATTTCAGCAGATCCTTGGGCATGCTGCTGTCGTAGACGAAGCGCTCTAGGTTGGCATTGCTCTGTCGCTTTTTCAGCGACATGGCCACCTTGTTGATCAAACTCTGGTTGATACCTTCACCCAACTCCAGTTCGGCATCCAGGGTCAGTTTAAAGGCATAGCCTTGGATTCGATCGATCTCTATCACCCCGCGGAACATCTTCTTGATGCAGTGGCGAATCACGTTTTCCAGAACGATGAAAACTTTTCCCTTGCCTCCCTTGCGCTGGGGGATCTGAATGAATCGCGGCACCCGGTCGGTAGGAACTTCAACCAGGCCGAAGCGGACCTGATCGCCGGACCTGATCTTGATTGCCAGGTAAAGACAACCGTCCTGAAGGCGAGGGAAGGGCAGTCCGGCGTCGAGCAGAATCGGGTCCAGTTCCGGCAAGACCTGAGTGTCGAACAGTTCTGCTACATAGTCGGACTGCTGCTTGTCCAGTTGATGTTCGTCGACGAGATATATCTTTCGTTTGCGAAGCGCGGTGAGTACCTGGGCGTAGGTCTGCTCGAAGCGGTTCTGAATCTGGCGTGTTCTGACCTGTATTTCCTGCAACAGCTTGTTGTAGCGTTCCTTGCTTTCCGGGGTTGAAGAAAAAGCCGCGAGTCGGCTCACGTCAGCAACGCGAACCCGAAAGAATTCATCGAGATTATTGGAGAAGATTCCCAGATAGCGCAGGCGTTGTATGACCGGCACATCCTCGTTAGCCGCTTCCTGCAACACCCGTTCGTTGAAGGAAAGCCAGCTAAGCTCCTTTGCTATAAACTCCGGATCGGGCGCCGTGCCGGAGACCTTGGTGGTGGGGTTTTCTCCAATCTGTACGCTGTATTCGGATGACAATGTGTCGCTCATGATAGGGCAGGCGTGCCTGATGCACGGAGTCGAAAAGCGGAAATCTGGCGGTTGAATTTCTATGGTACAGTACGCCGCCTTTCCTGAGTTTACATTTTTGTGACACTGCACCGGATTCGACATTGACCACGAAAGCCGAAGAACTATCCTCCCAGGAAGCCTCGACGGAACTCTACGCGGCGCTCGATCTTGGCTCAAACAGCTTTCATCTGTTATTGGCGCGATTCGCGGGCGACAAGCTGATCGTTGTCGATCGCCACAAGGAAAGCGTGCGGCTGGCCGAAGGTCTCAACGCCCGCGGGAATCTGAGTCGGGAGGCGATCGCACGGGCCCTGGAAAGCCTGCGCCGCTTCGCCGAACGACTGCGCTCGACGCCGGTCAGCCATTTGCGGGTGGTTGGAACGAATACCCTGAGGGCGGCACGGAATGCCGATCAGTTCATGGAGCAGGCAGAGGAGATTCTTCAGTCGCCCGTGCACATCATCAGTGGCAGTGAAGAGGCACGACTGATCTATCTCGGTGTCGCGAAGGATCTTGCCCCCCAGGATCGCCGGCGGCTCGTGGTCGATATCGGCGGTGGCTCGACAGAGTTGATCGTTGGCAGACATTTACCCGAGCATCTGGAAAGCCTTCACATCGGCTGCGTCGACCTGACCAAGAGGTTCTTTTCGGAGGGCAAACTCAGCAGCAAGATCTACCGCAAGGCGTTGCTGTCAGCGCAAAGCGAACTCCAGCCCGCCGTGATGCACTTCGCTCGGGATAACTGGGACGAGGCGGTCGGATCCTCAGGCACCATTCGCGCGATTGAATCCTTGTTATTCTCGCTCGATCTAAATCGCGAGCATTTGGTCACGCTGGATGGTTTGGAAGCGCTGGCACAAAGATTGTGCGCTTTCAAGCGGGTGGCGGATGTGAACTGGCCGGAACTGAATGAGGATCGCCGCGCGGTGCTGCCCGGCGGTCTGGCCGTGCTGCATGCGATCTTTCTGGAACTCGGCATTGCCGAAATGGCCGTATCCAGCTATTCGGTTCGCGAGGGAATCATCCTGGACCTCGCCGGGCGTATTCACAACCGGGATACCCGGGCGGAGACAGTACATTACTTCATGCGCCAGTATCGGGTGGATGTGGATCAGGCGCAGCGCGTCAACGATCTGGCGATGCGCCTGATAGCGCAGGTACGCGAGGCATTCGGAGCGGATTACACGCGTGCCAGGCAGCTATTGAGTTGGGCAGCGAGTCTGCACGAGCTCGGATTGTCGGTGGCCCACAGCGGCTACCACAAGCACGGCGCCTATCTGCTGCTGAACAGCGACATGCCCGGCTTTTCGAAGCAGGAGCAAAAGCTGCTCAGCTTCCTGGTTCTCAATCATCGGCGCAAGTTGCGCACCGTTCCGAAAGCCTACGGTTTTCAGCCAGACTGGCGGCTGGTGCAGATTCTGCGCCTCGCCTGTCTGTTTTGCCGGCGCCGGGATACCGCCGCGCTGCCTGATGATCTCACTCTGTCGTTCGGCAACGGCGATAAAAGCGCGCTGCGACTCGATCGGGAATGGCTGGACGACCATCCACTCACTGCCGAAGATCTGGCGGTCGAACAGCGGAATCTGAAAGCAATGAACATCAAGCTGGAACTCGGGACTAAATAGATCGTTGCCCCGCGTGCGTTGAGGCCTCGGTTGATTTGGCTTTTTCGGCCGGGGATAATCGAGCGACCCTATTCAACTCAATTCATCAACAACAGCTGCCAATCCGATGACTGAAACCCTGGAGCACATCAGAGAAACGAACGGCGTCTTTATCTTCAAGAAAAAACATCCGATCATGAAGCGCCTGCGCAAGGGGATTCCCAGCCCGGAAATCCATGGCGATAAAGTCTGGTCGTCCAGCTACTTCATTATGGACTATCTCGAGCAGAACCCGCCCGAGGAAGGGGCGCAGGTCATGGAGATCGGCAGTGGCTGGGGCCTGCTGAGCATTTATTGTGCGCGCCGCTATGGTGCGAAAGTGACTGCGGTGGATGCCGACGAACATGTCTTCCCCTACCTCAAAGTCCACGCTGCCTTGAATGATGTCGAAATCAAAACCAAGCAAAAACGCTTCGAGGAGCTCAAGCGCAAAACGTTGGGCAAGCAGGACCTGATTGTCGGTGGCGATATTTGCTTCTGGGACGAACTGGTGGATCCGCTCTACAAGGTGATCAAGAAAGCCTGCCAAGAAGGCGTGTCGAGAATCATCATCGCCGATCCGGGCCGCAGCCCCTTTCTGAAGCTGGCGAAGAAGTGCGAAAAGAAATTCGGCGCAGAGCTGCTGGACTGGGCGGTGGAAGAGCCCCGCGAGGCGGAAGGTTATCTGCTCGTCATCAAAGACTGACTTTTCGCTTCTCCGCCAACTAGAACAACCTTTCGTTGTGAGCTGGTCACCATTGGTGGCCGGACTTTGCTCAAATTCTGGACAATTCTGACCAGCTTCCCCTTCATTGAACTGCGTCCCGGCAGTGCAGTCATAGTGTCACGTATAACAGCCGTTTTAACGCGCAATTCACTCTCTTTTCCCAAAACACGCATTTCTCTTTCCAAGGGGCAAACCATTATGGCTAATGAAAATTCGAGTCGCCCAAGTCCCTATATGGTCTGGCTGCTGGTGTTGGCGGCAGCTGTGGCGATTGGTGCTTTCCTGCTCTGGCAAATGGCAGGCGACGACACGGCGGAGCTCGAACCCGGCCCGGCCGTGCAAGTTGAGCCGGAACTCGAGCCGGTTCCTCCGGTAAGTACGCAACCCGAACCTGAGCCCGCACCGGAGCCGGTTGAGGAGACTGCCGCGCCGGTACCCGAACCCGAGCCTTTGCCGGATCTCGCCGACAGCGATGCTGTGGTACTGGCCGCCGTGGATCAACTGGATCCCGAAGAAGCGGTCTCGGACATGATCGTTTCCGATGACGTGCTGATGAAGTCGGTAAGAGCCGTAATCGCGCTGGCCGGCGGCAACGTGGTTCACGAATACCGGCCCGTCAAATCGCCCGCGGGTGACTTCCTGGTGGAGAAACTACCCGAGCCTCCCACCGCGGAGATGGGCCAACGCTATCGTTTGTCACCGCAGAACTATGAGCGCTATGACCCTTACGTCGATGTAATCACCCGTCTCGACTCACAGAATGTGGCCGAGGTTTACCGACGTTTTTATCCCTTGCTGGAAGAAGCCTATGCCCAGCACGGGGTCGATCGAGGCAGCTTCAAGCAGGTTACCCTGAACGCCATTGACCTGATTCTGAAAGCGCCGGTTCTCAAGCAGGAGCCCGTGCTGATTCAGCCCAAAGTGCACTTCCAGTTTGAAGATGCTCAGCTGGAAAAATTGCCCGGGCCGCAAAAGCTGATGATTCGCATGGGGCCGGAAAACACCCGGCAGGTACAGGCGGCGCTGCGGGAAATTCGGCAGGCGATCGCCGCGGTCGAGGTTCCCGAACAGGGCAATTGATCGATCAGCATCGACGCAAAACGCCGGCCGGCTCAGCCCGACCGGCGTTTTTTCTTTTCCAGCGGCGGAAAAACCGGATGGCATGTGCAGCCACTCCGATTAGAATGCAAAAATGAAAAAGAAAATCGCCCTGATCGCAATTGTCCTGCTCGCCATCACACTCTTCTTTGTCTTCGATCTCGACCAGTGGCTGAGCTTTCAGCAATTGCAGGAAAGCCAGGCTCGGTTCCAAGCCTGGTTCGCCGAGTCACCGTGGCTCGTAGGTGGTGCATTCTTTCTGATCTATGTCGCGGTCACGGCCCTGTCTCTGCCAGGAGCAACAGTGATGACCCTGGCGGCTGGCGCACTGTTCGGCTTTCTCACTGGATTGGTCCTGGTGTCATTCGCATCCAGCATCGGTGCGACCCTGGCCTTCCTTGTTGCGCGCTTTCTGCTCCATGACACGGTCCAGAAGCGCTTTGGTGATCGGCTTTCTGCTATTAATCGCGGCATTGAAAAGGAGGGCGCGCTTTATTTGTTCACACTGCGCCTGGTTCCGATCTTTCCCTTCGTTCTGATCAATCTGCTAATGGGACTTACGCCCATAAGAACCCTGACCTTCTATTGGGTGAGCCAGGTCGGCATGCTGCCGGGGACCATTGTCTACGTATTGGCCGGTACGCAACTCGGGCAGGTGGAAAGCCCGGGCGACATTCTTTCCCCGGGTTTGATCGCCTCCTTTGTTCTCATCGGCCTGTTCCCGTTGGCGGCGAAACGCGTAACGCGGTTTCTGGAGCGGCGCAAAGCGCAGGCTTCCTGATACATTCATTGAGTCAAAGCGAGGAAACATCATGCTGGGTGGCGGCATCATCGACCGGATCAGAGCACGGGGCCTGTACGCAAAATGGCAGCGACCTGAGTCCTTTGATCGGAACCTGATCGTCATCGGTGCAGGCTCGGCCGGATTGGTGAGCGCTTACATCGCCGCCACGGTAAAGGCCAAGGTCACCCTCGTGGAAGCTCACAAGATGGGCGGCGACTGCCTCAACACCGGCTGCGTACCCAGCAAGGCTTTGATCCGTACTGCACGACTTGCACAGCAAATGCGTGAGGCGGATCGCTACGGTTTGGAGCCTGTGGAGCCGCGCCTGGATTTCGCTCAGGTGATGCGGCGTGTTCACGAGGTGATCGCCCGCATCGAGCCCCACGACAGTGTCGAACGGTACACGGATCTGGGCGTTGAAGTCCTGCAAGGCTACGGCAAACTCGTGGACCCGTGGACGGTGGAAATTGCCGGTAAGGACGGGAGCTCACAGCGCCTGACCGGACGTGCGATCGTGATTGCAGCGGGCGCGGAGCCGGTAGTGCCGCCCTTGCCCGGCATCGAGGACGCGGGCTACGTGACCACGGAAACCGTCTGGGATGCGTTTGCAAATCTCAAGCAGCCGCCAGCGCGGCTGGTTGTGCTCGGCGGTGGCCCGGTAGGCTGCGAACTGGCGCAGGCTTTCAGTAGGCTCGGTTCCCAGGTGACGCTAGTACAGAAACCGGCGCAGTTGCTGCCGAGAGAGGACGCGGAAGTGGCTGCCTGCCTGGAGCAGGCTCTGCGTCGTGAAGGTATCGAAGTGCTCACGGGGCACACCGCAGTGCGTTGCACAAACCAGGGCAGAGGTAAGGCACTGGTAGTCGAGCACGAAGGCGCGGAAAGGGCACTCGGCTTCGACGCCTTGCTCTGTGCAGTCGGCCGTCGTGCCCGGCTGGCGGGTTACGGGCTGGAAAGTCTCGGGATCGCAACGGAAAAGACCGTCTCCACCAATGACTATCTGCAGTGCCTGTACCCGAACATTTACGCCGCTGGTGATGTGGCGGGGCCGTTTCAGTTTACTCACACCGCCTCACACCAAGCCTGGTACGCCGCGGTCAACGCGCTTTTTGGCGAGTTCAAAACCTTTCGGGCGGATTACTCAGTCATTCCCCGCGTGACTTACACGGATCCTGAGATCGCCCACGTGGGCCTGAGCGAATCCGAAGCGAAGGTACAGGGCACGCGCTACGAGGTTACACGCTATGCTCTGACCGAACTGGACCGAGCCATCGCTGAAAGCTCAACTGAAGGCTTCGTGAAGGTTCTGACGGTCCCGGACAAAGATCGCATCCTCGGAGTCACCATTGTCGGCGCTCACGCCGGCGACTTGCTGGCGGAATTCGTCCTGGCCATGAAGCATGGCCTCGGGCTCAACAAAATCCTCGGTACGATCCACAGCTATCCCACCTGGGCGGAAGCGAACAAGTACGCAGCGGGCGAATGGAAGCGCAATCACGCCCCGCAAACGATCCTGCGTTTGCTTGAGCGCTATCATCGCTGGAAACGGCGCTAGCCCTTGAGAGGTACGAGAGAGCGGATTGGCTTCAGCAAACGATCACGCCGCAGCCAAAGCAGAAAAAATGCGATCGCGAGATAAATGCCGGGTTCGATGATGCCGCTTTTCACCGACCACAGAAAGTGAATCGGCGCGAGTACGGCCACCAGATACACCCAGTTGTGCAGTTTCTTCCAGCGGTTCTTCATTGCCCGCATGATTCTTGGTATCGACGTGATGGCGAGCGCGAGAAGAATCAGCCAGGCCAAAAAGCCCACCAGCAGATAATTTCTTTCGACGATTTCCTCGCCGATCAAACTCCAGTAGAACTGCAGATCCAGCGTAATCCAAACGGCAAAGTGCAGCGTCGCATAAGCAAAACACCAAAGCCCCAGAGGACGGCGCAGCCGTATTAACTGGCCCATCTTCAAAGCTTTTGCGAGTGGTGTTACGCACAGGCTCAGATAGAGCAGGTGGATCGCGCCCTTGCCGAGAAAGTGGGTCAGCTCCTGAACCGGGTCGCCACCTAGGCGGCCCTGGGGAATGGCGAGAAAAAGCCAGACAATGGGAAGCAGCGAACCGATGTGAACGGAAACGTGAAGGATTCGGGCGAGTATTTGTTTACTGCTGGGTCGCATCGATCTGCGCTGGCGTTTTGGCTCGTAGGGAGTTCGTCGCCGGGTACAGCCTTTTCAAACCTTTCGCTTCAGGGATCAAGCGACAGAGCGTACAAGGATGTATTCACAGCGTATTTGAAAAGGCTTTACCCGGCGGCGAACGGATTAAGAACTCAGAAACTCAATACCACTTCCGTAAATCCATGCCCTTGTAAAGACTCGCCACTTCCTCTTCATAGCCATTGAACATGAGCGTGGGCTGTCGCCGCGCAATAGCGCCTTCGCCGATGTGCCTTTCGCTGGCCTGCGACCAGCGGGGGTGATCCACCTTGGGATTCACGTTGGCGTAGAAGCCATACTCATGCGGCGCGAGGATGTTCCAGGTGGTGGGCGGCATCTTTTCCACCAGATCGATCTTGACGATGGACTTGATGGACTTGAAGCCGTATTTCCAGGGTGTCATCAATCGCAGCGGCGCGCCGTTCTGCGGTGGCAGGGTCTTGCCGTACATGCCGACCACCATCAACGCCAGCGGATGCATGGCTTCATCGATGCGCAGGCCTTCCACATAGGGGTAGTCGATGCCGCCGCCGAGATAGCGTGATTTTTGCCCCGGCATCTGTTCTGGATCGTAGAGCGTCTGAAAGGCCACGTACTTGGCTTTGCTGGTCGGCTTCACTTTGCTGAGCAGCTTGTTCAGCTCGATCCCGATCCAGGGGATGTTCATGGACCAGGCTTCCACGCAGCGAAAGCGGTAGATGCGCTCCTCCAGGTCAGCGGAGTTGATCAGCTCCCAGACGTCCACAGTGGTGGGCTTTTCCACTTCACCGCCAATCTCCAGGGTCCATGGCTTGACCTGGAAGTCCTTGCTGTTCATGGCCGGATCGGTCTTCTGCGTCCCGAATTCGTAGAAATTGTTGTAGGTGATCGCCTTGATCTCCGGCGTCAGCTTCAAATCGGGCTTGGGGCTTTGCAGATTTTCGAAGTCCAGCGGTTTGCCCGTGCGTACCTTTCTCTCCGGGCCCTCGTCCTGACCAAAAAGGCTGTCGAAGAAGCCCTGCGCCAAGGCTGGTGCAGTGCCTCCGGCCAGACCCGCGCCGACTGCGCCCATTCCCATCGCCTTCAAAATCGCACGACGGTCTTTGAACACCTCTTCCGGCGTGACGTCATTTTCACTGAGGCTGTGGCGCGACTTGGACTTGATGATTAGCTTGCTCATGGAGACTCCGTCATGAATGCGTGGTGCGTAGATTGGAGCGTCCCGGACTTCGGGAGGTTCCGACCATAAATAAAAGCCTGCGGAGCTGCAAGCCCGTCGCTGAGGGGGAAGGGGCGACCGGGTAGTCGAGCTGAATGGTTGTCCTGCCCTGCGATGGTATTCAACTTGCGTAGAACAGCGCTTGGGTTTCATGGAGGAACAAGAAATGAATGGAAAACTGAAACTGAGTTCCAGTATCGGCTGCCTTGGACTGGCTCTGGCTCTGGCGCCGCCCCACAGTCTGGCGGCGGGCTTCGCCATTCTGGAGCAAAGCGCCAAGCGCCTGGGCACCGCCTATGCGGGTGGCGGCGCCGTTGCCAACGATGTGAGTTCGGTGTGGTACAACCCCGCAGCGGCCCCGCGGGTAGGTCGGGCGATGCAGCTGGGGGTGCACTACATCTCGCCGCAATTCGATTTCAGCGACCCGGTGGCGCTCGACCAGGAGTCGCCAGTCCCGCTTTTTCTCAGCTCCCGTTTGGATGGGGAAGGCGGCAAGGATGCGGTGGTTCCGGATTTTTCCTATTCAGCCCTGGTGGCGGATAACTGGTACGCGGGCATTACCGTCAACGTGCCCTTTGGTCTGGCGACGGAATATGATGACAATTGGGTGGGTCGATACCAGACGCTCGATTCGGAAATCACCAGCGTAAACCTGAACCCCTTCGTGGCCTACCAGGCTAACGACGAATTCTCTGTCGGTTTTGGGCTGAACCTCAACTACACCGAAGTCAGATTGTCCCGTGCTATCGACTTTGCCGCGGCTTGCGCCTTGCTTGCGGGAGGGCTCTGTCCCAATGGGGCCACGCCCGGGTCCGGCCAGTTCGATGGCGCGGTGGAAACCGAAGGCGATGATTCCGGCTGGGGCTACAATCTCGGTTTGCTCTGGTCACCTACCAACGAGACACGTGTCAGTGTTTCCTATCGCTCGGACATCGATTTGGAGCTGACCGGGGACGGCGATTTCGACCAGCCCAGCGCATTGGGTGGTTTAGCGGCTCTTCCGCCCGCCATTGGCGGCAGCCTCAGCGCGGTGTTTGCCGACAGCGACATCGAAGCCGACCTCACCCTTCCCGATACCTTCTCGGTGGCCGTTTCTCAGCAGCTGAATCTGCGTACCCAACTGCTGGCGGATGTCACCTGGACTGGATGGGACAGCATCCAGGAGATCAGCATCGGGTTTGAAAACCCTCTCACTCCCGAAGCCCCGGAGGAGTTGGGCTGGGAAAACACCCTGCGCTACGGCCTCGGGCTGAACTATGACTACGACGAGCGCTGGACCTTCCGCGCGGGCGTCGCCTACGACGAGTCGCCCGTGCCGAATGCGCTGCTGCGCTCTCCGCGATTGCCGGACAACGATCGTATCTGGTTCGCGGTCGGTGGCACTTGGGAGATTTCCCGCAATGCCTCTCTCGATGTTGGTTATGCCCACATCTTCATTGATGATACCGACATCCTATGGGAGCAACCGGGTGTGGGCTTGATAGCGGGGGAATACGACTCCAGCGGCGATGCGCTGAGTGTGGCATTCAGCGTTGGCTTCTAGCGCACGGAAGAGAATGGGAGGCGAGAGACGTGAGCGGACCTCGCGTCTTTCACTTCCTGCCCTTCACCAGGACTTTTCGGAATCCTCTTCGGAGGTAAAGAACTCGATCGGCGGTAGCTCCGCATCAAGGGGTGTGCTGCCTATCACGCGCTCCGCATACACGCGCTCTTTTCCTGCGACTTCTACCTGGCTGAGCAGGCGGGCATGAAACTGATTTCTGGGTTGTTGTTCCCTGGACGATTCTCGTTTGGTCCTCATGTCCTCTCTCCGTCATTGATCGTTGCGGTCCAGGCCCGGAGCGAGAAAGGAGGTGCCGATTATCCCCGCAATCGCTTCATTGCGCTGTGCAGCAGCCAGGCCGGGCCAATCAGAAGAAATTGTATGTCCTTGAAGAAGCTGGGTTTCTTGCCCTCGATCTTATGGCCGACGAATTGACCGATCCATGCCAGAACAAAGAGTGCGAGAGCGAAGCTCCAGAGCGGCCAGGGCAGGTCGGCTGCCAGATAAGCGCCGATGAGCCAGACCGACAGAGCCGAGATCACCACCATCCCCAGCGCCAGCGGTAAGGACAGCCGCAGGTAAAACAAAATACTGATCGCAATCAGTAGCGTCGCGCCATTCAGCCAGTCGAGGCCAGCAATCTGAAGCGGCCACAGCAAGGCCAGCACGCACCACAGAATCACCGGGACACAAATCCAGTGAATCATCTTGTTTTGTGGGTTCTGATGACTTTCGCCGTATTCAGCAAGCCACTGATCGAGCGTCTTGTTCAGCATGGCTGTCGCCTTCTTGCCTGACGGCCACTCCCCGATCTCCCTGTCGGGGTAAGTAGCTCCGATTGATCATTTAGCCGATTGTTCCGTGAACTGGCGCACAAAGCTGTCGCGCCTTACAACTATTCGGCCGTGAGCTGGCGCGTACATGAACCTTCGAGCCCGCTGATCCATGTTCGAATCAGCGCAACCCCTTCCTCGTGCACGAGACTGCGACCGAGTTCCGGCATCATCGCGCCGGGGTCGCGGCTCGCCATCCGGTAAATCAGGATGGAGTCGTCCGGATGTCCCGGAGCAATGCCCCAGCGTCGTCCGCCGGTGCCCTGGCCGGCGGCGATGGGCGGTTTGCATATCCCGAGATGACTACGGCTGGCCGTCAGAGTGCGGTTCAGCCAGAGGCCGCTGGTATCACCGGCGCCGGTCTCGCTGTGGCAATGGGCACAGTTGATGTCCAGATACGCCCGCGCCCGATCAGGGAGGCTTGCGCTCGGGTCCTGCCAGTCCGCCGCCCGCGGCCAATCCTGATGATCGGCGGACAGCCAGCCGCGCTGCTGCCAGTTTTGCAGTTGATTGCCACTGCCCAGCGGCGAGTCGCGGTTGATGAAGTCGGGCCGGGCCGGTCCAATGGGCTCGGCCTGGCGATTCGCGAAGGTAGTGGCATGGCAGCCGGCGCATTGATTTGCGTCGGGCACTACGTAGTGGAAATCTTGCTTTTCGCCGGCCCCATCCACCAGAGTTAGCGGAAACAGTGCGCCCGTGATCTTGCGCCGGGCTTCGCTCTGATCCTCGTTCCAGACGTAGGAGAGGGCCTTCCAGCCGCTGTCGTAATGCACCAGCAGTCGGGTTTCCAGCACCCGGTTGCTTGTCAGGCTAAGGCCATCGCGGAGGTCTGCTTCGGCGAAGTCGGTCTTTTTCACCTGTCTGGCACTGTTTCCGGCGGGGTAGTAAAAGGTCTTGCTGAACACGGTGCCGACGGGATATTGCAAACGTCCATGGCTATCCCTGCTGATCGTTCCCCCTTCCGGAACATGAACCGTTCTTAGCTTGTGCGCATAGTCGGTGAACAGCGGGGTGGTGAGGTCGTAAACCTCCACGGCCTCCGACCAGCGCAAGCTATCGCCATCGCGATAGACCATACCCCAGTCGTCGAGGCGTTCGGGTATCGCATTTTCGCTGTGAAAGCGTGGCTCCACCGGACCGCAGCCAGTGGCGATCAGCGGGAGCAGAACAATCAACCAGCGCTTCACGTCTTTGCGGCCTCCAGGTTTACTGCCGGCAGGGGTTCGAGTCGGCAATCATGCGGTGCCATGTCGGTGGAGATATTTTTGTAGCCGTTGGGGGCATCCACGTTGATGATGCCGGCGCCTTCGTTCTGTACACAAATTTTCAGGTGATCGGGCGTCTTTCCGTCCACTTGCTTGTTCGGATCCACATAGCCGTCCCAGAGAATGTCGGGCAGAGACTCGCCGAGCCCGAACTCCTTGAGCTTGAGCGCCTTGAGCTCCAGCTTGTCGGGCTTGCTGCCGCCGCCGGAGAATTCGTTGCCGTAAATGAAAATCGCCTCGGGATAAGGATCGAAGGCGTCCGCCTTTTCACGATCCTGAAAATAGCCCGCTGAGAAGGCCGAGGAGATGAGTACATTGGCGGTGTTGTTATCCGCGAAACGGTTGTTGAAGATTTCCACCGCGTCGTTGGAGTTGATGATCAACCCCGAGCCGGTCGGCACGCTGGCTACCGCGGTGCCTTCATGGGCGAAGTTGTCGGTGTTGTTGGCAAACATTTCGTTGTCGTAAACCCGAGTGCCGCGACCGGGCACTGGCAGGTTGGGCATGTTGAAAACCAGGATGCCGCCGGTGTTGTTGGTGGCGATGTTGCCGTAAACGTCCGCGTGTTCGGTATTTTCGATCTCGATTCCTGCCACATTGAATTCCGCGCGGTTGTTGCGCACCACCACGTTGCGGCTCTGGCCCACATAAATCCCCGCGTCCGATGCACCGATCGCCACTGACTCTTCGATCAGCGTGTTTTCCGTCTGCACCGGATAAATGCCGTAGGCACCGTTCTCGGTTTCCGGCCCGCCGGTCCACTCCACCCGCACCCGGCGGATGACGATGTTCTTGCCGTCGTTGATCTTTAGCCCGTCGCCCTTGGTGTCCTCGATGGCAAGATCTTCGATGGTGAAATCACTGGCTCCCACGAACAACCCTTCGGCGCCCTGCACCTGATTCTTAAAGGACAGCACCGTCTGATCCATGCCCTGGCCGCGCAAGGTCACACCGTCGGCATTCAGGGTCAGGCCGCGATTGAAGTGAAAAGTCCCGGCGGGAATCTCGATGACATCACCGGGCTTGGCCTCGATGAGCTGGGTCATCAATTGTTCCTGATAATCAGCGGAAACCGGTTGGTTTGCTTCCTGGCTGCAGGCAACAACGAAGAGTGAACTGGCGACGACAACCAGGGCGGGAAAACGGAGAACACTTGTGGCAGGCATGGCGAAGGCTCCTAAGTATTTTTTCCGAGAGCCTACGCCAGAAATCGGCTGGAGCAAAGTCCAGGCGGTCACGAGGCCCGAAGTAATCGCTCGCTGCTACCGGGCGCATGGGGATCGAAGGGGGTTCGGCGAATTTGGCTATTTCACGCGCCAATATTTGGGGTAAAATCCCCACTAGATATGCGGTTACTTCGGGGTGCTGGATTGGATTGCCAGCGTATTCATGAATACAAAGGAATCTAAACAGTGAAATTTGGGCAATCTTTTCTGCTGTCACTGGCTCCCGGGTTGAGCGGGTGTGGCAGCGATAGTTCTGATAACGACGAAAGCAGTATCACGGACGCCTTGCGTGCGATGGCTACGGAACAGCGATTAACGGGAAATCCCGCGGCGGGCAGAAACCTGCCGGCCATCGAGGATCCGGTCCCGCAACTGGGAATGAAGCTGTTCTTCTCCAAGGCGCTCGGTGGCTTGACCGACTCGGCTTGCGTGACTTGTCACCACCCCTTGCTCGGGGGCGGGGACGATCTGCCATTGCCGGTCGGCGTGGAAGCCGAAGACCCAGACTTTCTCGGCCCCGGTCGCCTGCATTCAGTAGCCGGCCACCATTTCGATGGAGGGCCAACGGTTCCGCGAAATGCGCCCACCACCTTCAACATCGCACTCTGGGACAAGGTCTTGTTCCACGACGGACGGGTGGAGGTACTGGACGGCGTCGACAGTCACAACGGTGAAGCGGCTCCCATCCGAACTCCCGACAGCGCCGGCAATGTCAGCGATCCTGCCGACCCCGATGCGCTGAATCTGACTCAAGCGCAGTCGTTATTTCCGGTCACCTCGGCGGAGGAGATGCGCGGCCAGTTCATGGCAGGAAGCAGCAACGAGGAGCTTCGTCAGGCTTTGGTGGCGCGGCTGACCAGCCAGGCGCTGCCCAACACCTGGCTGGCTGAATTCCAATCTGCCCTGAACAGCAATGAAAGCGCCGCGGAGTTGATCACCTTCGAAACGATTTCCTTCGCTTTGGCGGAGTACGAGCGCTCCCAGGTATTCGTGGACACGCCCTGGAAAGATTTTCTTGAGGGCGATGATGAAGCGATCACCTTGCAGGCTAAACGAGGCGCGTTGCTGTTCTTCACCGCTCCCGCCGCGGGCGGCGCAGGCTGTTCCGGCTGCCACTCGGGCGACTTCTTTACGGATGAGAAATTTCATGTTGTTGCCATTCCGCAGATCGGGCGAGGCAAAGGCGACGGCACTGATGGCGACGATGATTTTGGTCGGGAGCAAACCACCAAGCGCCCGGAAGATCGCTACGCTTTCCGCACTCCCACGCTGCTCAACGTCACCGAAACAGGCCCGTACGGGCATTCGGGAGCGTATAAGAGCCTGCGCGAGGTGATCGTACACCACCTCAACCCGGCCGCTGCGATCGACAGCTTTGACTTTACATTGTCGAATCTGGACCCGGCTATCCAGAAAACCAATGCGGAGCGGAATACCCGCCTTGCCCTGGCGCAGTTGGAGCACAACCGAAGCGCAGGTTCGTCCAAATTGGCAAACGTAGCGCTAAGCTCAGGGGAGATCGACCAACTGGAGGCCTTTCTGCAAACCCTCACCGACAGTTGTGTGGCGGACGACAGCTGTCTGGCTCAGTGGGTACCTGGCGGTCCTGACCCGGACGGTCTGAGGCTGCTGCCAAGCAACCAGTTCTGATTACTCCAGTCGCCGTCCTCCGATCGCCTGTGGAAAACAAAAAAGGCCGGCTCAACTGAGCCGGCCTTCTTTGACGACTGGAGACTCGTCGCTGGCGACTGTCACGCGATGCGCTTGTACTTCACCCGCTGAGGCTGGGCTGCTTCACCTTTGCGCTTCACGAAGTCCTCGTGGTATTCCGTGTAATTGCCTTCGAAGAAGACCACTTCACTCTCACCTTCATAAGCGAGAATGTGGGTGGCCACCCGGTCCAGGAACCAGCGGTCGTGGGAGATGATCAGCGCGCTGCCCGGGAAGGTGAGCAAAGCTTCTTCCAGCGCGCGCAGGGTTTCCACGTCCAGGTCATTGGAGGGTTCGTCCAGCAGCAGCACGTTGGCGCCCTGCTTGAGTACATTGGCCAGATGCAGGCGGCCGCGCTCACCACCGGAGAGGTCGCCGACCCGCTTCTGCTGGTCGGAGCCTTTGAAGTTGAAGCGGCCGATATAGGCCCGCGAGCCCACTTCGTAATTGCCGATCTTCAGCATGTCGTGACCGTCGGAGATAGCTTCCCACACAGTTTTGTCGTCGGTCAGATTTTCGCGACCCTGCTCCACGTGGGCGATCTGAACGGTGTCGCCAATGGTGATGCTGCCGGTATCGGGCTGCTCCTTTCCTGTGATCATTCTGAACAGGGTGGACTTGCCCGCGCCGTTGCCGCCGACGATGCCGACGATCGCGCCTTTCGGCACGGAGAAGGACAGGTTGTCGATCAACAGGCGACCGTCGTAGCCCTTGGATACGCCGTCGAATTCGATGACCTTGTCACCGAGGCGCGGACCGGGCGGGATGTAGATTTCATTGGTCTCATTGCGGGCCTGGAAATCCTGGGACTGCAGCTCCTCGAAGCGCGCCAGGCGGGCCTTGTTCTTGGCGTGGCGGCCTTTAGGGTTCTGGCGCACCCATTCCAGTTCGCGCTCGATCGCCCGCTTGCGTCCGGCTTCGGCCTTCTCTTCCTGGGCGAGACGCTGTTCCTTCTGCTCCAGCCAATCGGAATAGTTGCCCTGGTAGGGAATGCCATGGCCGCGGTCCAGTTCCAGAATCCAGCCGGCGGCGTTGTCCAGGAAGTAGCGGTCGTGGGTGATAGCCACCACTGTCCCATTGAATTCCTTCAGGAAGCGCTCCAGCCACAGCACGCTCTCCGCGTCCAGGTGGTTGGTGGGCTCGTCGAGCAACAGCATATCCGGCTTGGAGAGCAGCAGGCGGCACAGTGCGACTCGACGCTTCTCACCACCGGAGAGGTTTTCCACCTTGGCGTCCCAGGGTGGCAGGCGCAGGGCGTCGGCCGCCTTTTCCAGCATGTTGTCGAGGTTGTGCGCGTCCCAGGCTTCAATAATGCCTTCCAGCTCGCCCTGTCGCTTCGCCAGCGCATCGAAGTCCGCATCCGGTTCGGCATAGGCGGCGTAGATCTGGTCCAGTTCTTCGAGCGCGTTCTTGGCTTCGCGCACGCCGTCTTCCACATTGCCGCGCACGTCCTTGTCGGGATCGAGCTGCGGCTCCTGGGAGAGATAGCCCACTTTGATATCGGGCATGGGGCGGGCCTCGCCAACATAATCCTTGTCCACCCCGGCCATGATGCGCAGCAGGGTGGACTTGCCTGCACCGTTCAGACCGAGGACGCCGATTTTGGCGCCAGGGAAGAATGACAGGGAAATGTCCTTGAGGATCTGGCGCTTGGGCGGGACGATCTTGCCCAAACCCTGCATGGTGTAAACGTATTGAGCCATATGAAAATTACCGCACGTGGGAATTCAGAGTGAAATGCGCCAGACGATCTGCTGGCAGGAAGTATCGCTTTATTTTGGTTTGTGCTGTGGTGACTGGCCGTTTGGCTTTCCGCACCTGCTCAGGGGCTGCGAAGGTAGCGAATGTGCCGGCAAAATTCAATGCGGCCCGCTGGTCTGCCGGGCTTTGTCGACGCTAGTGGCGATCGCAAGTTCCTCGCGGTGGGCGATTCCCCGAAAGCAAACAAGGCCTGGCCTCTTGACTGATCCCTGGATAGAGACTATCTCGGGACCATCCTGTACAATTCGCGCTCTCTAAATCTCACAGCATTCTTCATTATTACCACCAGCGCGAGGCAGCGATGTTTGATCAATCCAAATCTCTCGACTCCTTTGACCCGGACCTGTGGACCGCGATCCAGGAAGAAGACCGCCGGCAGGAAGAGCACATCGAACTGATTGCCTCCGAAAACTACACCAGCCCGCTGGTCATGGCGGCCCAAGGCAGCAAGCTGACCAACAAGTACGCCGAAGGCTATCCGCACAAGCGCTACTATGGCGGCTGCGAGTATGTGGACAAGGTGGAGACCCTGGCCATCGAGCGCGCCAAGGCCTTGTTCGGCGCCGACTACGCCAACGTTCAGCCCCATTCCGGCAGCCAGGCGAATGCCGCGGTTTATCAGGCACTGGTCGCTCCCGGTGAGACCGTGCTGGGCATGAGTCTGGATCACGGCGGTCACCTGACCCACGGCGCCAAAGTGAACTTCTCCGGGAAGATCTACAACGCAGTGCAGTACGGTCTGAACACCGAAACCGGCGAAGTGGATTACGAACAGGTTGAGCAACTGGCCCGCGAGCACAAGCCCAAAATGATCGTCGCCGGCTTCTCCGCCTATTCCCAGGTAATGGATTGGCAGCGCTTTGCCGACATCGCCAAGGAAGTCGGCGCCTACCTGATGGTGGACATGGCCCACGTAGCCGGCCTGGTGGCCGCGGGCGTTTACCCGAACCCGGTGCCGGTGGCCGACGTGGTGACTTCCACCACTCACAAGACCCTGCGCGGTCCTCGCGGCGGTTTGATCATCGCCCGCGCCAATGAAGAGATCGAGAAAAAGCTCAACTCCGCCGTATTTCCCGGCGGTCAGGGCGGTCCGCTGATGCACGTGATTGCCGGCAAGGCGGTCTGCTTCAAGGAAGCCATGAGCGATGACTTCAAAAGCTATCAGCAGCAAGTCGTGAAGAACGCCAAGACCATGGCCGCCACCTTCATGGAGCGCGGTATCAAGATCGTGTCCGGCGGTACCGAGAACCACCTGATGCTGGTGGACCTGATCGGCAAGGAATACACCGGCAAAGACGCGGATGCGGCTCTCGGACGCGCCAACATTACCGTCAACAAAAACGCGGTGCCGAACGACCCGCGCTCTCCTTTTGTCACCAGTGGTCTGCGTGTGGGTACGCCTGCAATCACCACTCGCGGCTTCAAGGAAGCGGAAACCCGCGATCTGACCAACTGGATGTGCGACGTGCTGGACGCGCTGGAGGCCGGCGACGCGGAAGCCGTGATTGCCGACGTAAAAGGCAAGGTGCTGGAGATCTGCAAGCGCTTTCCCGTCTACGCGGACTGACCGTCGCTGGATGATCTGCAGAGGGCCGAAGTGACCTTCTGCAGAGCTCACTTCGGCCGATATGAAGAGTCCTTTTAGCAACAATTCGGGTAGGCACCATGCATTGTCCCTTCTGCAGCGCTGACGACACCAAGGTTATCGATTCGCGCCTGGTTTCCGAGGGCGATCAGGTTCGTCGTCGGCGCGAGTGCCTGTCCTGCCACGAACGCTTTACCACCTACGAGATCGCCGAACTGTTGATGCCGCGGGTGATCAAGACCGACGGTACCCGCGAGCCCTTCGATGACGCCAAGCTGCGAGCGGGCTTGCAGCGCGCGCTGGAAAAGCGCCCGGTCAGCATCGAAAGCATCGAAAGCATCGAATCGGCAATTAGCCGGATCAAGCACAACCTCCAGGCGACCGGCGAGCGCGAACTGCCCTCACGGGTCATTGGCGAAAAGGTGATGGAAGAGTTGCGGCAACTGGATCAGGTGGCCTACGTTCGCTTCGCCTCGGTTTACCGCAGCTTTCAGGACGTGGAAGAATTCCGCCGCGAAATCGATCGCCTTTCCAGCACTGAATAGTTTGGTCCCATCACAATGATCAGCCAGGATGACTACCGGCACATGGCCCGCGCAATTGGCCTGGCCAGGCGCGGGCTTTATACGGCGCGGCCCAACCCCCTGGTGGGTTGCGTGCTGGTGCGCGACGGCACAGTGATCGGTGAAGGCTGGCACATCCGTGCCGGCGAAGGCCACGCGGAAGTCAATGCGCTGGCCGACGCCCGCGAGCGTGGCGAGAGCGTGGCAGGAGCCACCGCCTACGTATCGCTGGAGCCATGCTGTCATCATGGCAAGACCGGGCCCTGCAGCGAAGCTTTGATCGCTGCGCGGATAAACCGGGTGGTTTACGGCATGGAAGATCCAAACCCCCGAGTCGCCGGCAGCGGTCTTGAGCAACTGCGACAGGCTGGCATCACCGTGGCAGGCCCGGTACTGGAAACCGAAGCACGGCAGCTTAACCCCGGCTTCATCAAACGCATGTCCCGGGGCATGCCTTTCGTACGTATCAAGTCGGCCATGAGTCTGGATGGCCGAACCGCCATGGCAAGTGGCGAAAGCAAATGGATTACCGGCCCCGCCGCGCGCGCCGAAGTGCAGCGCCTGCGTGCTCGCAGCAATGCGGTAATTACCGGAATCGAAACGGTGCTGCGGGACGATCCCTCGCTGAATGTCCGTGCGGCGGAACTGAATTTGCCGAATGCGGAACTGATCGCTGAACGCCAGCCGCTGCGGGTGGTTCTCGATTCCGCGGGACGACTGCCCGCCTCCGCGCAGATTCTTCGGGTTCCGGGCGAGTTGCTGGTGGTCAGTGCGGTAGCGACCGCTCCCTTGCCGCAAACCCGGGCTGAAGTGACTCAGCTGGTGCTGGCCGGCAACAGCGGGCGAATCGACCTTCGCAAACTGTTGCAGCTGTTGGCGGAACGGCAGTGCAACGAAGTGTTGGTTGAAGCCGGCGCGACTCTTACCGGGCAGTTCCTGCAGCAAGGGCTGCTGGACGAGCTGGTTGTGTATATGGCCCCCAAGCTCCTGGGCAGCAGCGCCCGACCGCTTTTCAACATGCCGCTGGAAACCATGGCCGCCCAGCTGGGCCTGAAAATCTCCGATGTGCGCGCGATTGGCCAGGACTGGCGCATCACCGCCACCATCGACCCCGAATCCTGAACGAGTTGATCAGATGTTTACCGGAATTATTGAATCCATCGGCCGCATCGCCAAGGTGGAACCCTGTGGGGGTGATATCCGCCTGGAAGTCGAGACCGGCACCCTGGACCTGTCCGATGTGCAGATCGGCGATTCCATCGCCTGCAACGGCGTTTGCCTGACTGCCACTCAACTGACCGGCAAGGGCTTTTGGGCGGATGTGTCCCAGGAGTCTCTGGAGCACACCACCATTCCGAACTGGAAGGTTGGCAGCGGCATCAATCTGGAAAAGGCCCTCACCGCCAACTCACGCCTGGGCGGCCACATCGTCAGTGGTCATGTGGATGGCGTCGGTACGGTGATCAGCCGTCGAAAGGATGCCCGGTCGGAGCGATTCACCATCGCCGCCCCCGACGATCTGGCCCCTTACATCGCCCAGAAGGGCTCAATTACCGTCGACGGCACCAGCCTCACGGTGAATAAGGTTTCCGGCAGCGAGTTCGAGCTCAACATCGTTCCGCATACGCTGGAGCACACCATCATCGGCGACTACCAGGCTGGTCGCGAGGTGAATCTGGAAGTGGATGTGATTGCGCGCTATCTCGAACGTCTGCTGCTTGCGCGCAGTGGGGACGAGGGCAAGGGCATCAGTATGGAATTTCTCGCCGAACACGGCTTCGCCAAGGACTGAGCACACACCACTTTGGTGATCGAATTTCTTGTAAGCCACTTTTGTAAGTGAATCTGGTAAGTAGACAATGGCACTGAACACAATCGAAGAAATCATCGACGATATCCGCCAGGGCAAAATGGTAATCCTGATGGACGACGAAGATCGCGAAAACGAAGGCGATCTGATTATCGCCGCCGAACAGGTGCGGCCCGAAGACATCAACTTCATGGCTACCCACGCGCGCGGGCTGGTATGCCTGACGCTGACGCAGGATCGCTCCAAGCAGTTGAAGCTGCCGCTCATGGTGCACGACAATGGCGCTCGGCATACCACCAACTTCACCGTTTCCATCGAAGCGGCTGAAGGGGTGACCACCGGTATTTCCGCCGCCGACCGTGCACGCACCGTGCGTGCGGCCATCGCCGGCGATGCCAAGCCGACGGACATCGTCCAGCCCGGCCACGTGTTTCCGATCATCGCTCAGGCGGGCGGTGTGTTGAGCCGCGCCGGCCACACCGAAGCGGGCTGCGACCTGGCGCGCCTCGCCGGCTATGAACCGGCGGCGGTGATCGTCGAGATCATGAATGACGATGGCACCATGGCACGCCGTCCCGATCTGGAGAAGTTCGCCGAGAAGCACGGCCTGAAGATCGGCACTATCGCCGACCTGATTCACTACCGCGCGGTAAAGGAAAAAACCGTCGAGTGCATCAACGAGCGGGAAATCAACACCGACTTCGGTTCCTTCCGTCTGCTCAGCTACCGCGACATTCCCCGCAAGGAAAAACATTTCGCGCTGGTGAAAGGCGATGTGAAAGCCGACGAGCCCACCCTGGTTCGCGTGCATGTACTGGACGCAGCCCGCGACATCTTCACGATCCACAAACCCGACGAGCAAGGCTTCCGTTCCTGGGGTTTCCATGACGCCTTGCGTCATGTCGAGAAGGAAGGCGCTGGCGTGGTCGTGTTGATCTGCCACAGCGATCCCGCTTCCACCATCGAGGAAAGCGTGGACTGGATGCTCTCCGGCAAGCAGGCCCGCCCGAGTCAGGACATGGTCTATCGCCAGATCGGCACCGGCGCGCAGATTCTGCAGGATCTCGGCGTGCGTAAGATGCGCCTGATGTCGGCACCGCTGCGTTTTACCGCGATTTCCGGTTTCGATCTGGAAGTGGTGGAGCAGATATCGCCTGACGCGTGAGATGTGAGATGTGAGATGTGAGATGTGAGATGTGAGATGTGAGATGTGAGATGGGGCGCCCCTGAGCTTTACTTCCCTTTCATCTTACGTCTCACGTCTAGCGTCTCACAGGCAAAATGACAACAAATCGTAAGGCTAACAACCAATGGCAAAAAAAATATTCGAAGGCGACTTCACTTCCGTGCAGGGCCGCTATGCGCTGCTGATCACCCGATGGAACAGCTTTGTGGTGGAAAACCTCAAGGCCGGCGCGCTGGACACTTTGCGTCGCCATGGCATTGCCGAAGATGAGGTTACCGAGTGCTACGTTCCTGGCGCGGTCGAGATGCCCATTGCGGCGCAAAAGCTCGCGGCGTCCGGCAACTATGACGCGATCATCGCGCTCGGCGCGGTGATCCGCGGCGGCACTCCACATTTCGATTACGTGGCCGGCGAATGCAGTAAGGGTCTGGCGCAGGTTTCCCTGGCGACCGGCGTGCCCATTGCTTTCGGTGTACTCACCGTGGACACCATCGAGCAGGCCATCGAACGCGCCGGCACCAAGGCCGGCAACAAAGGCGCCGAGGCAGCCGCCACGGCGCTGGAAATGGTGTCACTTTTGAAGCAGTTGTAATTCCTAGAGAAGAGATACCATGGCATTTTCCGCCCCGACGCCCGCTGCGCGCCGCAAAGCTCGCCATTACGCCATGCAGGCGCTTTATCAATGGCAGATCAGCAAGCTCGATCCCTGGGAAATTACCCAGCAGTTTCGCGAAGAGTACGACATGAGCCATGTGGACATGGAGTACTTCGAGGAGCTGGTGCAGAGCATTCCTCGGCAGCTGGACGCCATCGATGGCGCGTTCGAGCCCTATTTGCAAGGCCGCAGCCTTCAGGAGCTGGATCCGATCACCGTGGCCCTGCTGCGGATCGCCGGCTACGAGCTGACCCGCCGCATCGACGTCCCCTTCAAAGTCGTCATCAATGAGGCGGTCTCGCTGGCAAAGAAATTCGGCGCCACTGACGCCCACAAGTTCATCAACGGCGTGCTAGACCGCGCGGCGGCGAAGCACCGCTCGCTGGAGGTATCAGGGAAGTAGATGGCGCTCAACGAGTTCGATCTCATCGAAAAGTATTTCCAGCAGCGGCAACCCGGCGCCTTCGGCGTCTCGCTAGGAATCGGTGACGATTGCGCTCTGCTGATGCCGCCCGCCGGCAAAGCGCTTGCCACCACCATCGACACACTGGTGGCGGGCAACCATTTCCCCGAGAACGCCGACCCGGAGCTCATCGCAGAGCGAGCCCTCAGGGTCAATCTCAGCGACATGGCCGCAATGGGTGGGGAAGCCCTGTGGTTCACTCTGGCGCTGACCTTGCCATCGGCGGACGCCCCCTGGCTGGACGGCTTCGCCCGTGGACTGTTCCAGGCCGCCAGTGAATTCCACTGCGCGCTGGTGGGCGGGGATACCACCCGCGGCCCGCTTTCAATCACCATCCAGGTGATGGGCGCGGTGGAGCTGAACCAGGCGCTGCTGCGAGGCAATGCGCGCCCCGGGGACCTCGTCTACGTTACGGGGACCCTGGGTGATGCGGCAGCCGCCGTAGCGGTCATCAGGAATCGCCTGAAAGTGGGCAAGGCCGCCTTCGCCTATTTGATGTCCCATTACTACCGGCCGTTGCCTCGTCTGAAAGAAGGGCAAATGCTGGCGGGCATCGCTTCCGCTGCCATCGACGTTTCCGACGGCTTGCTGGCTGATCTCGGTCACATTTGCAAATCCAGTGGAGTAGGGGCGCTGATCGACTGGGAACGTGTGCCGGTCTCAGAAGCGCTGGCCAAGGTCGCCAGGCCGGAGCAGGTGCGCGAATGGGCACTTTCCGGTGGCGATGACTACCAGCTCTGTTTTACAGTTCCCCCAGCCCAGGCTTTGCATGTAGAGCAGATGGTCAGCCAGAAGCGGCTGTCCGCGAGTCAGATCGGCGAAATTGTTCGCGGCGAAGGGGTCTCTTGCAGGTACAAGGGCAGGCCAATCGCCCTCGGCAAAACAGGTTATCAGCATTTTGACATCGATACCGAAACCTAGTCCCGGCCAGTTGTTGCGCAGTCCCGTGCAGGCGCTGGCGTTTGGCTTCGGCGCCGGCTTGGCGCCCAAAGCACCGGGCACCTGGGGCACGCTGGTTGGCATTCCCGTTTACTGGTTGATTCAGGACCTGTCGCTGCTGCCCTACCTGGGTTTTGTGCTGGTCACCTTTCTGGTCGGCATCTGGTTCTGCGAAGTTGCCTCCAGGGCGCAGCAAACTCATGACCATCCCGGCATTGTCTGGGATGAGATGGTCGGCTACTGGCTGACCATGACGCTCGCGCCGTCCGCCTGGTGGTGGGTGCTGGTGGGCTTTGTACTATTCCGCTTCTTCGACATCCTCAAACCCTGGCCTGTGGGCTGGGTGGATCGGCGGGTGCGCGGCGGCTTCGGAATTATGATCGACGACATCATCGCCGCCGGTTATGCCTGGCTCTGCCTCCAGGGGCTGGTTTATGTCCTGGCTACCTGGGGATAAGCGATGGTAGCGGGCACGCTGCTGATCTGCTTTGTCGTGGTCGCGGCCGCGCCGGCCTGGTCGCTGGATGTGATCGTCCAGGGCTTGTTTCAGGACGGTGCCATCATTGTGGTCGACGGCAAGCGTCACATGCTGCGCGCTGGCGAGCGCAGCCCCGAGGGGGTGCTGTTGGTGACCGCGGACACCAAGTCGGCAACGCTTGAGATCGACGGCGAGCGTAAAACGCTGGGGATGTCCCGGCGTATAAGCACGCGTTTCGCCGAGCCGGAGAAAGCGGAAGTCCACATTCAGTCGGGCCGTGGAGGGCATTACTTCACACCCGGGCGCATCAATGGCCACCCGGTGGACTTCATGGTGGATACCGGCGCGACCGCCATTTCCATGAATTTGCCTACTGCGCAGCGGATAGGGCTGAATTATCGCGCAGGTCAGCAGGTTACCGTCACCACTGCCAACGGATTGGTTAACGGCTATCGGCTCACGCTGAACAGCGTGAGAGTCGGTGCAATCGAATTGAACATGGTGGAAGCCATCGTCACAGTCGGCGACTTCCCCGCGGAAATACTCCTGGGCAACAGCTATCTCAGCCGCGTCGACATGCGGCGGGAAAACGGTGTGCTGGTTCTCGAGTCCCGCTTCTAAACCTTTCCAACTTACCCGATCACGAAGGCGAATTCTCAACGTGGCTATGCGATTTGTTGAATCATCGAAACTGCCAACTCCCTGGGGTATTTTCAAAATGTACGGCTTTGAAGATACCGAGACGGAGAAGGAGCACATTGCGCTCACTATGGGCGACGTGGACAGCGGCGAGCCGGTCCTGGCGCGGATCCATTCCGAGTGCCTCACCGGGGACGCGCTGTTCAGTCTGCGCTGCGACTGCGGGGCCCAGCTTCAGGCAGCCATGCACCGCATCGCCATGGAAGGTCGCGGCGTCATCTTCTATCTGCGTCAGGAAGGTCGCGGCATCGGCCTGCTCAACAAGATCAAGGCCTACCATCTGCAGGACTGCGGCGCCGATACGGTGGAAGCGAACGAGCAGCTGGGCTTTGGCGCCGACATGCGAGACTACTCCATTCTGCGGGAGATGCTGGAACACCTGCACATCGACAAAATCCGTCTGATGACCAATAACCCGAAGAAAGTGGAAGCGCTCAAGGCTCTCGGCATCGACGTGGCGGAGCGCATCCCTCACCAGACGGGGCGCAATCCCCACAACATCAAATATCTGGAAACGAAGAAAGGCAAGCTAGGGCATTTGTTCGACAGCGAGAGCGAGAGCGAGACGTGAGACGTGAGACGAAAAAGGCCGCGCTGCCGCCTTTTTCGTCATTCTTGCGAAAGCAGGAACTATCTTCCCGACTGCGGGCTGATTCGTACCACGTGGGCTACTCAACTCAAATGGTCCAGCGCTTCCCTCAGCTCCGAGAGTCCCACAGGCTTGGTAATGTGCCTGGTTACACCAGCGCTCTTCTGTCGAACCGGATCTCCCGTATAGCCGCTCAGGGTTACGAACACGGTTTTCTCGAGTCCCTCCTTGCGCAACTCCTCCACCAGCTGATAACCCTCGGTATCCGGCAGTGTCAGGTCGACAAGGGCCACGGTGGGCTGCCTTTCGGAAACGACCTCCTTCGCCTGAGCACCGGACTCCGCTTCGAGCACTTCCCAGCCGAGTAACTGAAGCACCTCGCGAGTCGCCTCGCGAGCGTCTTCGTTGTCTTCCACCAGCAGAACCAGCCGTTCCATCCCCGCGGCCGGCGTTGCGGAATTGTCGTCAACTCTGCCTTCCAGCAAAGTCTGCACGCAGTTAAGCAGGGCTGTCTCTTCAACGGGTTTGCTCAGGTAATCGTCACATCCGGCCGTCAAGCAGCGTTCCTTTTCGCCCTGCATGGTCGCTGCGGTGAGAGCAAGAATAGGCGATTGGTAGCCCTCGCTGCGCAGCTGCTTGCTGGCTGTGAGCCCGTCGATGCCCGGCATCTGCATATCCATGACAATGAGATCGAAGGCGTCTCCGCTCTCGCGCTCCCGGTGATAGCAGGCCAGAGCCTCTTCGCCGTCGGCGGCGTAGCTGACGCGAGCGCCGGCGCTGGTAAGTATCTCACCGATCAGGTAGCGGATATCCGGAAGATCATCCACCACCAGGACATGGCCTGAAAGCCGGTACTGACTGGTATTCGAACGCGCGTCCGGCTTACTGGTCATCGCCAGGGGCGCCCACTCCCCTTGATGTACCGGACCCGCTTCCACTGCAACTGTGAATGTACTGCCGCGCCCGGGTTCGCTATGGACTTTGATATCCCCGCCCAGGCGCGCCGCCAATTGCTTGCTGATGGTAAGTCCAAGCCCGCTACCTTGTTGGGCGAGCAGGCGATTGCCATCACCCTGGGAAAAGGGCAGAAAAAGCTTTTCGATGTCCTTGCCGGCGATGCCGACCCCGGTATCCGCGACAGCAAAGCAGATCTGGGTAGTGGCCCGATGCGGGATGCTGACCTTGATACTGACGCTGCCCTGTTGAGTGAACTTGATGGCGTTGCCAATCAGATTGATCAGGATCTGCCTCAGACGGATCGGATCGGTGTGAATGACGGTGGGCAGTGGCTGGTCGGCATGGAAGTCGAGCGAGAGATTCTTCTCCGCCGCAGCTACCTCCATTAAAGAGCGCAGGTCGGCCAGGAAACTGTTGAGGTCGACCTTCTCAATATTGATTTCCAGTTTTCCGGCGGCGATTTTTGAAAGATCGAGTACATCATTTAGCAGGCTCAGCAGGTGCTGGCCGTTGCGCTTGATAGTCAGCAAATCCGCTTCGTCCCGCTCACTGCTACTGCGGTGAAGCAGAATGTCCGTGTACCCGAGAATGGCTGTCAGAGGGGTGCGCAGCTCATGACTCAGATGCGCGAGGAACTCGCTTTTGGATCGGCTTTCAGCCTCGACGCGCAGACGCTCCATGCGCTCCACTTCGACCTCGCGGCGGGCGATCGCATAGCGGATCGCTCGTGCCAGGCGCGCACCGTTCAGCTGTG
Source organism: Proteobacteria bacterium 005FR1 (assembly GCA_026192395.1). Lineage (GTDB taxonomy): Bacteria > Pseudomonadota > Gammaproteobacteria > Pseudomonadales > Cellvibrionaceae > WACF01. Next base: position 2,400,687 of record WACF01000001.1, on the reverse strand, counting down.
ACTTCACCAGGTAGTCGACAGCTCCTGCACGAAGTGCGCTGATATCGACGGATGTGTCTTCCTGCCCGGTCAGCATGATGATCGGGCCGGTGAAACCCAGGCGAGGCGCCTGTTCTAGCAGAGTGAGCCCGTCATCGCCGCCGAGCCGGTAATCGAGCAGACAGAGATCGTGTTGATTGCTCGCCAGCGCCTGCTTGGCCGCCTCGCCGGAAGGGACCCAGTCCAGTGTATATTGATCTTTGGCGATTTCGTCGAGCAGGTCGCGGGTCAATACGAAGTCGTCCTCATCATCCTCGATGAGGAGCAGCTTGATATTCATCATGTTGCTCGAGAGAAACATAGGCTCATTTCATAAACGCCTGCCACGTGCCCCAGCGCCGGGTGGACTCAGGCAGTCTAACGGAAACAGCCGCGAGAGATGAGCTGCTGTGTCGCATTTGCCGCGATAAAGCGGCATTGTCATCTCAGTCGCAAGCTCTTCAAACCCGCCAGTCGAGCAGCTTGCGCTGAGTTGCCGGGAGTTCCACCGTGAACTTTGTGCCGACTCCGGGGCTGCTCTCGGCGCGAATGTTACCCCCGTGCCTTTCCACCACTCGGCGGCAAACCGCCAGGCCGATGCCGGAGCCGGAATATTCGGTGCGACCGTGTAGGCGTTGGAACGGCGTGAATATGCGCTCGGCAAATCGTTGATCGAAGCCGATGCCGTTATCCTCGAGCACTATCCGCCACCAGGAACCTGATTCTGAGTCGCCTTCTCTGTTGAAAGTTTCGACCTTCAGTCGGATTACGGGTCGGACGCCTTCGGCGGTAAATTTTATGGCATTGGATAGCAAATTCTGAAACAGCTGTCGCATTTGGGTGGCATCCGCTTCCAGTTGAGGCATCGGATCGGCAATGATTTCCGCGTTTTTCTGAGCTATCGCCTCGCTGAGATCGTCTAGCACTTCCTCGAGTACTCGCTGCAGTGAGATGATGTCGAACTCCGCCGGTCGGGTGCTTGCGCGAGAGAACTCCAGAAGATCGGTAATCAGTAGCGACATTCGCTCGGCGGCGGACTGCATGCGATTAACGTAATCGACGGTGCTGTCGTTTCGAGGTTGTGGTGACAACTTGCTCTTCAGTCGATCACCGAAGGCGCGGATCTTTCGCAGTGGCTCCTGCAAGTCGTGCGAAGCGATGAAGGCGAAGTCCTGCAGCTCGCGGTTACTTCGCTGCAGCTCTTGAGAATAGCGTTCGAGGGCGAGTGTGCGTTCGCTGACGATCAGTTCCAGTTCTTCGTTGGTCAATGCAAGTTTTTCCGCATCTTCCTGTTGCCGGCGGATAGCGCGTTGAATGAGCACATAGACTGCCCCGATCAAGAGAAGACTGGTGAAGGTGGCAACCGCAATCGCAAACATCACCTGTCGGCGGCTTTGTGCCGCCTCGTGGCGCTGCTCGGACATCAGGTTGTATTCAAGTTGCTCCATTGACTTGACGAGGTCACGGATGTCCTCCATCAGCCGATAGCCGCGATCGCTGCGCTCCGCCGAGAAAGCAGCTCTGTCTAAATCACTTTTTCGCAGCCCCACCACGCGCTCCATTTCATCCTGTTTGCGCGCGATAAGCGTGATGAGGTTCTGAATATTCGTGCGCTGTTCGGGCACCTCAGACTGCAGCGTCGTCAGAATCGCAATGTAGGCATCGATGCTCGTCAAGCCGGCTTCATAAGGCTCCAGGTACTTCTCTTCGCCGGTAATCAAAAAGCCCCGTTGTCCGGTCTCGGCATCCTGCAGCGCCGAAAAGGTGTCCTTCAGCGCCATCAGAAAATTCAGTGTGCCCTGTACCCGGCCCTCTCTCTCGATCAGTTCGGCTGTTGCGTAGTAGGAAAGTCCCGCATTGAGAATCAAAAGAAGAACCAGCAGGCCGAAGCCCGTCGCCTGCTGTCTGGAGGTGTTCTGGAGGAGGCTCGTGAATTCCTGGTATCGCACCGGCTGTTACAGTCTGATGAGGGCGGCATTGTGCCGCCTGGCAGGATGCTGCCTCGGTAGCGAGGACAGTGATTCTTCTGGCGCGGTACAGAGCCGCGCTTGTTATTGTTGTTCGCTTTTGCCAGTTGATGATTCGAGGACTGCGCCACAGTTGCGGCATTCCTGGAGGATGCGGTCCAGATAGGCGACGACCTGTTCAGGGTCGCCCGATCGTTGCAGCTTCAACTTCACCAGTTCCGCGTTCATGGAAATGCTATTTAGCGGATTGCGAAGGTCGTGAGCAACCTTGGACAGGACTTCAGCTGTAGCGGGGCTTTGCCCGCCCGGGTTCGACGCGGACATAGGAGTTAGCCGACCTCCTGTTTTTCGTAAGCATTCAGGCGGTTATAAAGCGTTTTCAGACTGATGCCCAGCATCTTCGCTGCATTCTGCTTGTCACCGCCCACCTGTTGCAGCGTGAGCTTGATCAACTCTTTTTCCATCTCGCTGATGGTCTTTCCCGCCCGGAGCCCTGGCTGGCTTGTACGCTCCTTCGCAAACGGAGAAGCCAGTTCCCGCGGCAGGTTGAGGAGGCGGTTGCTGGGCGAGGTCATGATGAAGGCGCGGTGGATCGCGTGGCGCAGCTCGCGAATGTTGCCGGGCCAGTCGTAAGCCTGAAGCCGCTCGATCGCGGTGTCGTCGAGCTCCAGATTGGTATCGTTCTGCGCATTGAGATCGGCGAGGAAGCTTTTCGCTAGCAGAGGAATGTCCTCTCGGTGAGAGCGCAGCGGCGGTACCGATATGGGGAAGACTGCAAGACGGAAATAAAGATCTTCGCGCAAGCACTCGTCTTCGGCCATTTGTTCGAGCGGGCGGTTGGTGGCGGAAATAATCCGGCAATCCACGGGAATTTTTTGCATCGATCCAAGACGGGTAATCTGGTGCGTTTCCAGTACCCGCAGCAGTGTAGGCTGCAGGTCGATCGGCATCTCGGTCACCTCGTCCAGAAACAGTGTTCCGCCATTAGCTTGCTCGAAGAAGCCCACGCGCCGGCTCACTGCGCCGGTGAAGGCCCCTTTCTCGTGGCCGAACAGTTCGCTGCTGATCAGCTCGCGGGAGATCGCTCCGCAGTTGGCGGCGACGAAAGGCCCGTTGGTGCCGCTGGCGCGGTGAATGGCCTGGGCCACCAGCTCCTTGCCGACCCCGCTCTCACCTTGAATCAGCACGTTGGCGCGGGTTGCCGCCACCCGCTCGATCATTTGATAGAGCTCCTGCATGGCAGGAGATTCGCCGATCAGCGCACCGAAGTGTCGTTCTCCCGCCTGCTCTTCGCTGTCGGGCGTGGTCGCTCTGTCGATGAGCGCCTTGAGATCTTCAAGGTTGATCGGCTTGATGAGATAGCTGATATTCGGCCCGAGCACGGTTTTCACCAGCGACTTGACGGCGGTATTTCCCGTGATGATCGCTACGTGGGGCTGCGTGTTCTTCTTCGGGAGTCCCTCCAGGACCTCGAAACCGCTGCCGTCCGGCAGCATCAGGTCAAGCAGGACGATATCGAAAGTTTGTGATTGCACCGCTTCGAGACCGGACTTGATATTTCCGGCTGTGACCACTTTGTGGCCCAGCATGGTCAACAGCTCGCGCGTGGTCTGCGCAAAGTTTTCGTCGTCATCAACCAGTAAAATTGATGCCACCGTCAGATCTCCTCGTTTCTTTATACCGCGACTATAGCAATCTGCCAGTCGGTAAAACAATAACTGCTACATAAGTGCTCAAAGCGAAGCACATCGCCAAGTATTTGTAAAAATTACAATTGCCCGCAGGCGAGGATAAGGGTTCCCCTCCAGGTGGCACGCATTCTACCATCAGAACGCGGGCCGCGTTTGCCTGGCGTTATTCTCTTGCGGCTTTGCGATCACTTGTAAAGGGGGAAAGCTTTTCGAAGACTGCTGCCAAACTCGCTCAGCAGACTCGGCATCGGTGCTCGCTTGAAGGCCATTTATTTTGATCAAGAGCCACCGGCGCGGTCCGAGCGCTAAGAAAGGAACAGCGCCAAATGCGACGCTCGGTTTTCCTCACTAGTTCTCGACCCTTCGTCGTGATCGATAGAGATCCGACAAGATTCCCTACCTCGAATTCCCTGTAAGACAACGCAAAAAGGATTGTGGCTCCACATGAACAAAGACGAGTTGCTTCTCCAGGGTCGCGTGCCTCTGCGAATCTTGTGCCAAAAAACAAGAGTATGAGCCAGCCTGTGTTCTGGCTGTTTACAGCAAGGGAATCGGGCCGACAGTGCGAAACCCTTGCAAACTCTACAACTTGCTTGGTAAGCACCGGCTAAACAGAGAAACGCTTCGGAGTAGCAGTGAGAAATCGGAACAGTAACACGACCATGGCACGGACCTTGACTGATTACCCCGGAAGTTTTCGTATGCAGGCTCACTGAGCCCTTCAAGGAGGAGACTTATGCTCTACTATGCGATTGTATTTTTCATAATTGCACTTGTTGCCGCAATTCTGGGGTTTGGTGGCTTGGCCGGGACCATGGCTGGCATTGCTCAGGTACTGTTCTGGGTCTTTATCGTTCTGTTTGTTCTTTCCTTGATATTCGGTCGGCGCGGCAAACCCTAGTGCTGACCAGCAGCGTTCTGAGCTGACGACAGCGGCGGGGCTCCACGAATGGGAGCCTCGTCCCCACAACCGGCTCACGTGAAGCACCGTCGAATAGAGGGATAAAAAATAAGTAAGCTTAGCGCGCGGGCGATAACGTAAACGATAAACGCTAGCCAGAGGCCGTCGTTCCCGAGTGCAGCACTCAGAGGCAACCAGCTCACCAGGAACAGCGTCAGAGACAGCAGGGCAGCATTCCTCATTTCACCAGTGCGGGTTGCCCCGATGAATATTCCGTCCAGCTGGAAGGCGGCGACGGCGAGCAATACATATAAAGCGCACCAGGGCAGAAGCGATCGCGCCAACTGCCGAACCTCCGGCAAATCGGTGAGTAGATTTATCACTTCTGCACCCAGAAGAAATATCGTCACGGCGAGCATTACGGCAGTGACTCCGGCAATTTCGCTCGAATGCCGGACTGACTTCCTGAAACCATCATAGCGCTTAGCCCCAATTGCCGTGCCCACCAGAGACTCGACTACGAACGCATAACCGTCGAGAAAAAAAGCGCTGAAGGAGATCAGTTGCAAAAGAATATGATTCGCTGCAAGCGTGACATTGCCATACTGCGCTCCCTGATTGGCAAAGAATGCAAAAGCGAAGACCAATGTTAGCGTACGTACCAGAATATCGGTGTTGGCAGCCAGCGTACGTCGGAGCTTTTTACGGTCGACGATCCGGTGCCAGGGCCAAAGCGCTTCGCCGTCCCGCCGGCGTGTCTTCAGCAAGCGGACGACCACCGCGATGGCCAACAAACAGGTTATCCATTCCGACAATGCGGTACCCAGTGCAATCCCCTTCGCGCCCATGCCGAGCACGCCGGCGAAGTAGACGTCCAGCAGAATGTTGAGGCAATTAAGGAAGAGCTGCACCGCCAGGAGCGTGCGGCTGCGGCCGAGGCCAATCAGAGCGCCGATCAGCGCAAAGGCCGCGAGCGTAGCCGGCGCGCCCCAGATGCGAACGAGAAAGTAATCCCGGGCAACGGATTCCACCTCTTGACTGCCGCCAAGTAGCTGCAACGCCGTCCAGGCAAGCGGCGCTTGCAGCGCAATAAGCACAAGGCCGATACCGAGCGCGATCAGCAGCGCTCGGCCGAGTGTTGCCCGGACCTCCGCTTCGTCGCGCCTCCCTGCGGCTTGAGCCGTGAAGCCGGTGGTGCCCATGCGCAGAAAGCCGAAACTCCAGTAGACGAAGCTGAATATCACGGCACCGAGGGCAATGGCCCCGAGTTGCGCGGTTGTGCCCAGATTGCCGATCACGGCGGTGTCGACCAGGCCCAGCGTGGGCACCGCCGCATTGGCGAGAATGATCGGCCAGGCCTGGCGTAGAATGGCCCGGCGTCCGACGACTGCATTCGAAGTCATTGCGCGGAAGTTTGGTCGTTGCGAAGTCGAGGGAATTTCATATAGGTCAGGGCTCGCCACAGCCACTCAAGCGGCCCGTAGCGGAAATAGGTGAGCCACCAGAGCGAGAAGAAGAATTGAAACACCCAGATGCCGATCACCGGTACGAATAACTCGAGCCGATTCAGCTGCCCGAAAAGCCCAAGGCCATAGCCGTAGAAAATCAGCGTGGCCAGCAAAGACTGGCCAATGTAATTGGTGAAGGCCATTCTGCCAACGGCACTGAGGCCGCGCCGAAGAGCAGTGGCAAGCTGTCGCCCGTGGAGAGTCAAAAGGATACCGATGTAGCCCATCACAATCAGGGGCGTGGCCAGATGGTTGTATAGCAGTCCGGCAAACAAGCCGTAGGTGATGTCCCAGTCATGCAGATAATTTTGCCACAGGCCATAGGCTGTCAGGGGCAGTCCAAGGGTCAGTCCGCCGACGGCAAGCCAGCGATAAAAATGCAGGCTGCGCTGCGCCGTCACTACTCCCCAGGAATAAAATGCCATTCCCACCAGCATCAGGCCAAAAGCTCTGGCCAGCCCTTGGCTGACATAGGTGGCGGCGACGACATCAAGGGCGTGATCGCTGTAACCCTCCGGGATCAGTGTGCGGTGGGCGAGTTGCTCGGAGTAGCTGCTCAGGCGTACCAGCGTTTCATAGGCGATGTCCACCTGACTGGGCGCCCAGGTGGGCGAAAGGTGTCCCAGAACAGGAGCAGGCAGCGACTCCACGAAGCTCTGTCCGCTTCGATCGATCACTGCCGCCGATAGAAAAATCAGGATACCGAGCGCAAATTGCAGCGGCGCCCACAAGTGTCGGAAAGGGTAGAGGAATAAACCGCAAACGGCGTAATAGAGAAGGATGTCGCCCTCCCACAAGAGGAAGCCGTGCAGCATGCCGAACAGCAGCAGCCACAGCGTCCGAGAATAGTAAAACCGAAGCGGCGCGACGCCAGCCGACTCGAGCTTGCTGACAAACAGCATCACGCTGCTGCCAAACAGCAGTGAGAACAGGCCCATGAACTTCTGATCCGCAAAAACATGGGTGAAGGCGTAAACCAGATGGCTCGAGAGCCGGTCACCCAGATATGCTTCCGGATTCAGATAGGCGGCTGCGGGCATCCCGAACGACACAATGTTCATCACGAGGATACCGCACACGGCGGTGCCCCGAATCAGGTCGACGGAATCATAGCGTTGGGGTGTAGTGCCGGAGGGCATACCTCGAGGTGGAGTGCCTTGAGGTGGACTGCCTGGCGGCGGACTGCCTGCAGGTGGGGTGGAGGGAAGCGCTGAGTCCATGCATCGACCTTTCGAAGGGGGCCTAGTCGCCGGATTGGTACAGCGCGGTGCCCGTAGTTCGATGGGCGGTCTACAGCGCGGCTTTGCTTCCTCCCGGCTTGAGCATCGCGAGGCGTTCGTTGATCGCCTGCACTATTTTGTCGTCAGTGAGGCCGACCATGTTCAGCAGCTGATCGCGTTTGCCGTGTTCGATCAGGCTGTCCGGTAGCCCGAGATTCATTATCGGCGCCACGAGTCCCACCTGGGCAAGATACTCATTGACTGCCGATCCGGCGCCGCCCATCACGGCATTTTCTTCCAAGGTGACGATCAGCTCGTACTCGCTCGTCACTGCTTCGATCAGTTCGTGATCCAGTGGTTTCACAAAGCGCATGTCCCAGACCGCCGCATCCAGCTGATCGCCGGCGCTGAGTGCCGTCGTAAGCAGTGTGCCAAAGTTGAGAATCGCCACCCGTTTGCCGGAGCGTCGCTCTACTGCCTTGCCGATCGGCAGGGGTTTCATCGACTTCTCGATGGCTGCGCCAGTGCCGGTGCCGCGCGGATAGCGGACCGCCGCCGGACCCGGGTGGGCAAAGGCGGTGTAGAGAAGCTGGCGGCATTCGTTTTCGTCGCTTGGTGCTGCGATCACCATGTTGGGCACGCAGCGCATATAAGACAGGTCGTAATTGCCCGAGTGCGTCGGACCATCTTCGCCAACGATTCCTGCGCGATCAATGGCAAAGGTCACATCGAGGTTCTGAATCGCGACGTCGTGGATCAGCTGATCGTAGCCGCGCTGAAGAAAAGTCGAATAGATTGCCACGACAGGCTTGTAGCCTTCACAAGCCAGGCCGGCGCCGAGGGTAACGGCGTGCTGCTCGGCGATGGCCACGTCGTGAAAGCGATCGGGGAATTGCTGGGCAAATTGGACCATCCCCGAACCCTCGCACATGGCGGGAGTAATGCCGACCAGGCGCGGCTCCGCCGCCGCCGTGTCGCAGAGCCATTGGCCGAAGACATCCTGGTATTTGGGAGCCTTCGGCTTGGCGGGTTCGGCTACCTGAATGCGCGGAGCGGGCTCGAGCTTGTTGAGCGCGTGATAGCCAACCGGATCCTGCTCCGCAGGAGCAAAGCCTTTGCCTTTTCGGGTGATGATGTGGAGTAGCTTGGGGCCGCCGACTTCGCGCAAATTGCGTAAATAGCTCACCAGGCTTGCCAGATCATGACCGTCGATCGGGCCCACGTAGTTGAAGCCGATCTCTTCGAACAGCGTGCCCGGGGAAACGAAGCCCTTCATGTGCTCTTCGGTGCGGCGGGCGAACTCCCAGGCTGGGGGGATTTTTTCCAGCACCCGCTTGCTGCCTTCCCGCATGGAGTTGTAGAAGCGGCTCGCCCAGATCTTCGAAAAATAGGTGGCAAGTCCGCCCACATTCTTGGAAATGGACATGCTGTTGTCGTTCAGAACCACCAGCAGGTCATTGCCGGTGTGGGCGGCGTGATGCAGCGCCTCGAAGGCCATGCCCGCGGTCATGGCGCCGTCGCCGATCACCGCGACATTCTTGCGCCCGCTGTCCGCCAGTTCGCTGGCCAAAGCCATTCCCAGAGCGGCGCTGATCGAGGTACTGGAATGGCCGACCCCGAAGGTGTCGTACTCGCTCTCGCTGCGCTTTGGGAAGCCGCTGATGCCGCCAAACTGGCGGATGCTCAGCATCTGCTCGCGGCGGCCGGTAAGAATCTTGTGAGGATAGGTCTGATGACCCACATCCCAGACCAGCCGGTCGTCCGGGGTGTCGTAGATGTAGTGCAATGCGATGGTGAGCTCAACGACACCCAGGCCGGCGCCGAAGTGTCCACCGGTCTGCCCGACACAATAGAGCAAATACTCCCGCAGCTGATAGGCCAGACTTTCCAGCTGCTTTTCCTCCAGCTGACGGAGATCGGCCGGACAATTGATCCGATCCAGAAGGGGCGTATCCGGGCGCTTTGTGGGGATTTGATCAAACATCAGTTACTGACAGCTTGTGGGTGGTTGAGCACTGTAACGGAATTGTATTGTGCGCGGGCAGCCTTTCATACCCTGAAGGTGTTCAGCTCTGAAACGCTCAGCTTGAACGCTCGACAATATAGGTCGAAAGCTGGCGCAATGGATCGGCACGCTGATCGAAATGGCTCAGCGCCTCGAGTGCCGCCTCATGGAAATCCCGCGCCTTGCGACGGGCTTGGTCGAGGCCCAGCAGGGAAACATAGGTCGGTTTGTCTCGCAGTGCGTCCGCTCCTTGCTGCTTGCCGATCTCCTCGGTCGTGCCCGCCACGTCGAGAATGTCATCCTGCACCTGGAAGGCCAGGCCGATGCTATCGCCAAATCGGCCGAGGGCTGCGAGCTGTTCGGGGCTGGCGGCGCCGGTGGCAAGCGCGCCCATGGAGACGCTGGCGCGTATCAGGGCGCCGGTTTTGAAGCGATGCATTTGCTCCAGTTCCGACAGGCTCAGCTGTCTGGATACTGCCGCCAGATCCACAGCCTGCCCGGCAACCATGCCACTGGCCCCGGAAGCCTCCGCCAGGCGAGCGATCAGTGCGAGCGAATCTTGCGGCGGCAGCGCAGCGCCGGCGAGGATCTGAAAAGCAAGGGTTTGCAGGGCGTCGCCGGCGAGAATCGCGGTGGCCTCATCAAAGGCGATATGGCAGGTTGGCTGTCCGCGGCGGAGATCGTCGTCGTCCATGGCCGGGAGATCGTCATGTACGAGGCTGTAGGCGTGGATGCACTCCACCGCGCAGGCGACGTCATCCACAGCGTCGGTGATTTCACCGACCGATGCAGCGCCCGCGTAGCTCAGTACGGGGCGAATCCGCTTGCCTTTGCCCAGCAGGCTGTAGCGCATGGCGGCCAGCAGGCGGGGCGAAACTGTTGTCAGCGCATTCAGCTGACGTTCGAGCGCCTGCTCAGAGCGCTGCTGCCAGCCGCTCAGGAAAACCAGCTCAGCCCGGCTCATTCCTCCGCGCCGTCCTCGAAATCCACCGAGCTCAACTTGCCGTCTTCCTCGATCAACTTGCGAACCCGCTGTTCGGCCTCGGACAACTGGGCCTGGCATTCCCGCGTGAGCTTGACCCCCTCTTCGAAGGCTTTCAGCGACTGCTCGAGGCTCAGGTCGCCCGCTTCCATTTTGCTGACAAGTCCCTCGAGTTCGCTCAGGGCCTGTTCGAAATCGATCGTCTTTGCTTTGGATTTGGCAACCATGGGCATCTCGACTGCGCGTGGGGAACTTGGATCAGCTGCCATCGACGGGCAGGCCGCGCATTTTAACCCATCCCAATCCCCTTGTATGCGCTTGTGGCGTTGGAATCGTCAGGGCAACGGCGCGTCGCGAGTGCGGCGTGACGACGCCAGGGCGATATCGCACAGCACGCGGAGCAGAATTCTTACGCCAGACAATGCTTTTGCTGATGGGCCTGAGCCGCGCTATAGCCCAGAATGCGCTTACACGGATGCAGCTAAGGGAGTCGGCAGGGAGTCGACATTGATAAGGATCATCCTGTGAGTTAGTGCCGCTTCTGGAAACAGAAGCGGTTCTTTTTTTTGCGGGGAGAGGTCTTGTGAGACATTTCCTACAAGATAAAGCGACATTTGCCACTGTCGCGCAAGGCCACCAAGGGGAATAATGGCCCCAAGTTGAAGGATCAACTGCACGGATGCGCGGCAAAGGATTGGAAAGGACTGAGCCACTTGGCTCATACGGATTTGAGCCCTCCCTCGTACATCCGACTTTGAAACCCCTGTGGAAACTCTCCGCAGGGGTTTTATTTTTTGGGCGCAAGTTGATCTTCTCTGAAGCGCGGCACAATCGTTGACTAAATGCCCGGTTTGCTTAAATATAAAGCGATCCGACGATCAGATCATTGGAAAGGCGGTCCGCGTTCGATATTCAGCATTGCGCTAAGTGCCCGAAAACAGGCCAATTTTCTATCATGTCGCGGCGCTCGCTCCGTCGGCACCGCAGCACTCGTCCCCTCGTTCTCTTCTGCTATTCATTCTTTTCCGGCTGTGTAGCTTCGGCTTTGTCAGCCCTGCGTTTGCCCGATTACCACCGATCTGTCCAACAACGGTTCCGATGGAGCCAATCCCGAAAGGAGAGTTGACCGTGGAAGCGCGTATCCTGCGTCTTAACATCGCCGGCCAGCCGGTGGAGTGGTTGCACTGGAAAGAAGCGGTCTGTCTCCATGCCCGCGATATGGTGGCCTGGTCGCTGGGTGGAATCGCCAGGGAGGTTTGCGGCGGCTATTGTCGACAATCCGGCCTGCGATCCTCCATCTCCCTGCCGGCAATCATCGCCTGTGGCGGACGCCGGATTCCGAAAGTCCGCAGCAACCCTCTTCTGACCAATGCGGCCCTGTTTGCCCGGGATCATTACCGCTGTCTTTACTGCGGTAATATCTTCCCGATCACCGGGCTTTCCCGGGATCACGTCGTCCCCAGGAGCCGCGGCGGCAAGGATCGCTGGGAAAATGTCGTGACCGCCTGCAAACGGTGCAATCAGCACAAGGGCGACCGGCTCCCCAGCGAGATTTCGATGGAGCTGATTGCGCTTCCCTACCGCCCCAACTACGCGGAGTATCTCGCCTTGATCAACAGCAAGCGAATTCGGGGCGATCAGATGGAATTTCTGCGTCCTCAATTTTCCAAGAACAGTCGCTTCGCCCAATAGCCGGTTTGTACAGGCGCCGAGAGCAAGTGTGCTATTGTTAGTGCCCTTTTTTCGGCGCGTCTGGTCATATCGGGCCAGGCGACCCCCCATTCAATCGCGCTGTTGCAGAGGTATTGCAGAGTTAATGGTCTTGCTAGCGAGCAAACGGGTACTGGCCATCGGTCCGGAGCAGGGGCTGGTTGCCACGGTCGCCCAGGAACTGGATGCCGGGAACATGCCGGTGTCGTTTGTGGCTGACCACAGCATCGATTGGAACGACTTGAACTCCGTTGAAGCGCTCTTCGATCAACACAAACCCAACCTGCTCCTGCATGAAGCCGACCTGCGAACTCCGTCGCTGCTCGAAGCGGCGTCCGCCAGCGCCCGTGCCGGCCAGGTGGAGCGGGCCTATCACCTGGCCAGCGCCTGCGAGAAGTTCGGCTGCGTGGCGATGCATCTTTCCGATTACCACGTGTTTGGCGGGGACACCAAGAACGCCTACGATGAGGCCGACCCGATTGCTCCTCTCGACAGTTACGGGGCGATGGTCGCTGAAATAGAGCAGCAATTCGCGGGCGTGCTCGACAAGCACCTCGTTCTGCGCTTCAGCTGGCTGATTGATCCCGAGGGGGACAACCTCTTCACTCGCATCGTCAACGCCTTGAACAGCGGACTCGAGCTGCCGCTCAGCAGTTACCGCCGCGGTGCACCCACTTGGCAGGCAGATGCGCGCCGCGTGGTTAGTGGGGTACTTCGTCAGGTGATGGCGGGGGCGGGAAACTGGGGCTATTTCCATTACTGCAGCGCAGATGGTTGCAACGAACTGGAGTTCGGGCAGGAAGTTCAGGCAACTTTCGAGGAGCTACGTGCGCCATCGGGACGAATCGTTGCCCGCGCTGCAAGGGAAGAGGGTGGTTATCCGCTGGAACCCGCCAGTGCGACCCTGAACAGCAGGCGCATTTGCAACAACTTCGGCGTACATGGGCGCAGTTGGCGCCAGGGTCTCAAGGCGCAAATCAGCCACTGGCTGGACCGGCAGGACGAGCGGGGCGAGGTTCGTTCAACGGCGAGTTGATTTTCCGGGAAGCGGCAGCCGGCCATCCCTGGCGGCTTTGGTAATCGAGTGGAAGTTCCGAATTACTCTGGACGATAGCGCTCGAAAACGAGACAGGCGTTGGTTCCGCCGAATCCGAAGCTGTTGGAGAGCACGGCATTGAGCTGAATGTCGTCGATTCGCTCTCTGGCAATCGGCAGTCCTTCCGCTTCTGGATCGAGCGTTTCGACGTTGGCCGAAGCGCAGACGAAGTTGTTTTCCATCATCAGCAGACTATAGATTGCTTCCTGCACGCCTGCCGCTCCCAGAGAGTGGCCGGTGAGCGACTTGGTGGAGCTGATGTGCGGCACTTTGCCCGCGGCGAACACCTCGCGGATTGCCTGCAATTCCTTCATGTCACCCACTGGCGTGCTGGTGCCGTGGGTATTGATATAGTCGATTTCCGAACGGGCAGTGCTCATTGCCTGGCGCATGCAGCGGATCGCACCTTCGCCAGAGGGGGCCACCATGTCGTAGCCGTCCGAGGTGGCGCCGTAGCCGGTCAGTTCCGCATAGATCGTTGCGCCGCGGGCCTTCGCGTGCTCGAGTTCCTCCAATACCAGACAGCCGCCACCGCCAGCGATGACGAAGCCATCGCGATCGCGGTCATAAGCGCGCGATGCCCGCTCGGGTGTCTCGTTGTACTTGCTGGAGAGCGCACCCATGGCGTCGAACAGACAGCTCGAGGTCCAGTGCTCTTCTTCCGCGCCGCCGGCGAAAACCACATCCTGTTTGCCAAACTGAATCAGTTCCATGGCATTGCCGATGCAGTGGGCGCTGGTGGAGCAGGCGGAGCTGATCGAATAGTTCACACCCTTGATCTTGAAGGGAGTGGCGAGGCAGGCGGAGGTGGTGCTGCCCATTGTCTGGGTAACGCGGTAGGGGCCCACTCGCTTGATGCCGCGTTCGCGGAGGATATCAACCGCTTCCACATTGCTGAGCGCGGATGCGCCCCCGGAGCCCATGACGATTCCGGTACGCTCGTTGGCGATTTCCGCGTCGCTCAGTCCCGAGTCAGCTACAGCCTGGCTCATCGCGATGAAGGCGAAGCCGGCGGCATCCGCCATGAAGCGCAAGGTCTTGCGATCGATGTGCTCGGACAGATCAATGTTGACGCTGCCGGCGACCTGACTGCGGAAGCCGTAATCCTGATATTCCTGCTTGAATTTGATGCCGGAGGCGCCCTGCTTCAGGGCATCCAGAACGGCCTGCTTGTCATTGCCCAGGCAGGAAACGATACCCAGACCGGTGACTACTACGCGTCTCATAGCGTTCCTCGTGAGTGCGAGATTTTACAGATTGAAAGTCGGATTGGAGCCGGCCGCGCCGGAGCGCGCCCGGGCGGACAGAAGACCGTCATTTGCTGGCGCGCGTTTAAAAGAGTTCAGCGTTCTGGAACAGCCCAACCCGGAGATCCTTGGCGAAATAGATTTCCTTGCCATCAACAGAAACCCGACCATCGGCTATGCCCATGATCAGTTTTCGCTCAATTACGCGTTTGAGGTGGATATGGTAGGTGACTTTTTTGGCCTTGGGTAGAATCTGGCCCGTAAACTTGACTTCGCCCGCGCCGAGCGCCCTGCCGCGGCCCTGATTGCCCTTCCATGCAAGAAAGAAACCCACCAGTTGCCACATGGCGTCGAGCCCCAGGCATCCAGGCATCACCGGATCGGAGGGGAAGTGGCATTGAAAAAACCACTGTTCGGGATGGATGTCCAGTTCAGCAATGATTTCACCCTTGCCGAATTCACCGCCTTTGTCACTGATGTGGTTGACCCGGTCAACCATCAGCATGTTGGGAATGGGGAGCTGCGCGTTACCGGGCCCAAACATGCGGCCATATCCGCATTCGATCAGTTCATCAAAGCCGTAGGCGCTCTTTCTTTCAAATGTAGTCATAAATCCCGGAAAACTCTCAGTGACCCGCAGGTGGAACGTTGATCCGCAGCATCGACCCGCAGGTCATGCGGTGGCCCGCGCACGAAAGGAGGCCATTCTACCGGCTCCCGGCGAGTTGTCTAGCTCCAGCTGACTCATGTTTACCCCGGCGTGAGGCGGTTATCAGCACAAACATCGGGGGGCTGGGCAACTGTGGTATGTTATGTGCTTACACGCCGCGTGCGGTCAGATTTCAGCTTTCTTCAGAGGTTTTGGGGCTCGACATTTTTTCTGCTCGGCGTGGCGCGGTCTCGGGGGATGGGGAATCCCGGGCGCCGAACCTGCCCCTCAGTTTTGCCATCCGGCAAAAACCTTGCTGAACGAACGTGATTAGCGAAAGTCTCAGGGCCGTATCCCATGCGTGCTCTGCAGATGTTCCGGGCGCTGACCTTTTAAAAACAAAGCATCCTGGCGAGAAGCCGGAAATTGCGCAAATCACACATAAGAACCATCCAGGAACTGTCTCAAGGAACTTTCAAATGATCAAAAAGTGCTTATTTCCAGTGGCCGGCTATGGCACACGCTTTCTACCTGCAACCAAGGCAATGCCCAAGGAGATGCTTCCGATCGTCAATAAGCCCCTGGTGCAATACGGGGTGGAGGAGGCGATTGAAGCGGGTCTGACGGAAATCGGACTGGTAACCGGGCGCGGCAAGCGCGCCATTGCCGATCACTTCGACGTAAGCTACGAGCTCGAGCATCAGATCGCCGGTACAGACAAGGAAAAGTATCTCGAAAGCATTCGCAACGTCATGGACAAGGCTTCCTTCTCGATGACGCGACAAAAGGAAATGAAAGGCCTTGGGGACGCCATTCTCAACGGTCAGCGATTGATTGGCGACGAGCCTTTCGGGGTAATTCTTTCCGACGACCTCTGTGTAACCGAAGGCGACGGTGTGCTCAAGCAGATGGTGAAACTCTATAATCAGTTCCGCTGCAGCATTGTTGCCATTCAGGAGATTCCGCTCGAAAAGATTCACAAGTTCGGCGTAATCGCGGGGGAGAAAATCAAGGACGACCTCTATCAGGTCAAGGACATGGTGGAAAAGCCTGCGGCCGAAGACGCTCCCTCAAATCTCGCCATCATCGGTCGTTACATTCTCACTCCCGACATCTTCGACGTGATCGAAGATACACCTCCCGGCAAGAATGGGGAAGTGCAGCTTACCGATGCGCTGCTCAAGCAAGCTGAGACGGGTTGCGTAATGGCTTATAAGTTCAAGGGTCGTCGCTTCGATTGCGGCAGTGTCGAAGGCTTCGTGGAGGCCACCAACTACGTTTACGAAAACCTCTATAAAGAATAACCGCTGAAGGATTGAGCCCGATGACTGACTCATTGACTTGCTTCAAGGCCTACGACATCCGCGGCCGCGTCCCGGACGAACTGAATACCGACGTCGCCTACCGTATCGGTCGGGCCTTTGCGCAGTACCTGAATGCCAAAAGTGTTGTGGTGGGCCACGACATTCGTCTCACCAGCCCTGAGCTCACCGATGCCTTGGTGAGCGGCCTGACTGACGGAGGTGCCGACGTTCTGCACATCGGCCAGTGCGGTACCGAGGAGATTTATTTTGCGACGTTTGATCAGGACGTGGACGGCGGCATCTGTGTGACTGCCAGCCACAACCCGATCGATTATAACGGTATGAAGCTGGTGCGCGAAGGTTCGCGTCCAATCAGCGGCGATACGGGGCTGCTGGATATCAAAAAGATTGCCGAGCAGGCCGACTTCGCTCCGGTGGAGACAAAAGGCTCAGTCAAGCAGTACGACAGCCGACCTCGCTATATAAGGCACCTGCTGAGCTATGTGGATCGCTCTAAACTGCAGCCGCTCAAGATCGTTGTTAACGCCGGAAACGGCGGTGCTGGTGCAGTCATCGACGCTCTGGAGCCGCACCTGCCCTTCGAGTTCGTGCGCGTGCACCACGAGCCGAATGGCAGCTTTCCCAATGGGATTCCCAACCCGCTGGTGCCGGAAAACCGCCCCGCCACCATCGAAGCCGTAAAAAATAGCGGTGCCGACTTCGGCGTCGCCTGGGATGGCGACTTTGACCGTTGTTTCTTTTTTGATGAACACGGCAACTTCATTGAGGGCTACTATCTGGTCGGCCTGCTGGCAGAGGCCTTTCTGATCAAGGCGCCTGGTTCGAAGATCGTCCACGACCCTCGCCTGATCTGGAATACGCAAGCGATCGCCAAGCAGTTTGGTGGGGTACCCATTCAGAGTAAAACTGGCCACGCCTTTATCAAGGAGCGGATGCGCAAGGAAGATGCGATCTATGGCGGCGAAATGAGTGCGCACCACTATTTCAAGGACTTTGCCTACTGCGACAGCGGCATGATCCCCTGGCTGTTGGTAAGCGAATTGATTAGCCGCAAGGACAAGGGGCTGTCCACCCTGGTGAGCGAATGTATTGCCGCATTCCCTTGCAGTGGCGAAATCAATCGCAAGATCGATGAACCCGATGTGGCGCTCAAAAAGGCCGAAGAGCACTACGGTCCCGGCGCACTGTCTGTCGAGCAGGTGGATGGACTCAGCGTCGCCTATGACGATTGGCGCTTCAACCTCCGCAAATCCAACACCGAACCAGTGGTGCGATTGAACGTCGAGTCCCGCGGGGACATTCCTCTGATGGAAGAGAAGCGGGATGAACTGATCCGCTTTTTAGATCAGTTTTGATGACGTGAGACGTGAGACGTGAGACGTGAGACGTGAGACGTGAGACGTGAGACGTGAGACGTGAGACGTGAGACGTGAGACGTGAGACGTGAGACGTGAGACGTGAGACGTGAGACGTGAGACGTGAGACGTAAAAAGGCGGCGCTGCCGCCTTTTTACGTCATTCCGGCCTTCGCCGGAATCCAATATCGCTGCCTGCCTCGTCGACGTTTTCACATCGTGTAGCAGAGCGTAGCCCAGGGTTGCCCCTTCATTCCGCTGCACCGCATCCAGGCTACGACTGGCCTCGGAACAAGTCGACGAGTCGTCGCGTCGACGGATCCAGGTCCGCCTGCGCATCCGGGTTTTCCAGTGCCTCGTGGATTGGCCCGCTCAGCTGCTTGCCCAGTTCTACTCCCCACTGATCGAAGGCATTGATATTGAGCAGCACGCTCAACACAAACACCTTGTGTTCATACATGGCGATCAACGCGCCCAAGGTGCGCGGCGAGAGTTCTTCCATTAAGATGGTGGTGCTGGGGCGGTTGCCCGGAATCATCTTGTGCTGCGCCAGGCGCTCGGCTTGAGCTTCGGGCATGCCGCTGGCGATTAATTCGGCCTTGGCGCGGTCGAGGCTTTTCCCTTCCATCAGCGCCTGACTTTGGCTCAGGCAGTTAGCGTAGAGATGGCGCTGCTGATGCGGCAGCTCGTGTTGAGCCCGGCGGTTCACGATGAAATCGGCGGGAATCACCCGGGTTCCCTGATGTAGCAGCTGATGGAATGAATGCTGCCCAACAGTACCTTCGCTGCCCCAGATCACCAGCCCAGTGGGGTAGTCCACCGGTTCGCCTTGACGTGTGACCCGCTTGCCGAGACTCTCCATGTCCAGCTGCTGAAGATGGGCCGGGAGACTTCTCAGCAGGTGGTTGTAAGGCAGAATCACCTGGCTATGCGCACCCCAGAGCTGGTTGTACCAGAACGCGATCAGGGCCTGGATAACGGGGATGTTTTCGGCGAGCTCAGCGCTGCGAAAATGGCGATCCATCTCGTGTGCGCCCGCGAGCAGCTGCTTGAACTGTTCGGCGCCGATCGCCAGCGCAATGGGCAGGCCGATTGCGGACCACAGTGAATAGCGCCCGCCCACCCAGTCCCACATGGGGAATAGGTTCTCCTCGGCGATACCGAATTCAACCGCTTTGTCGACTTTCGAGGTGATGGACACGAAATGCTTCGCCACGTCCGCCTCACTACAGCCGGCGTCGGTCAGCCAGCGGCGGGCGCTCTTGGCGTTTTCCAATGTCTCCAGCGTGGAGAAGGATTTGGAAGCGACGATAAAAAGGGTCGTTTCCGGATTGAGGCCGGCCAGTTTGGCCGTCAGGTCGGCGCCGTCGACGTTCGCGACGAAGTGGAGGGCGACGTGTGGCAAATTAAAGGGGCTGAGCGCCTCGGAGACCATTCGCGGTCCCAGATCAGAACCGCCGATGCCGATATTCACCACGTCCGTGATGGACAGATCGGTGAAGCCCCGCCACTTGCCGGCATGCACCTTCTCCACAAAGCGAGTCAGCTTTGTGAGCGTTTGGTGAACAGCCTTTTCCTCTTCCGTCTCCGCATTTGGCGAGCGCAGCGCCACGTGCAATGCGGCACGATCTTCCGTGTTGTTGATCTTCTCGCCTGCAAACATCGCCGTGATCGTGGAACTCAAATCGGCCTCGTCGGCGATCTTCAGCAGCAGCTCGCGGGCTTCTCGCGTCAGGTGGTTTTTGGAGTAGTCCAGATACAGGCCCGCGGCCTGAGCGGAAAAATCATCTACCCGTGCGGGATCGCTTTCGAACAGCTCCCGCAAGCTGCCTTTTCCGATCCTGTTTTTCTCTTTCTGCAGCGCCGTCCAGTGGGAATAGCGATCAACCAGACTGGCGCCATCTCTGCCTGAATCAGTCATAGCGAAGCCTTTCTTTTGCAAAGTGAATATCGAGTCGAAGCCACCTCGCCCGATTCAATGGATGCAAGGTGGCAGGGAGCTTAGGTGGTGATCGAAATGCGACCAGTCATTTCAGCTGGCCAGGGCGGCCGCTGAGAGCTGGCAGGAAAAAAATCGTGCAAGTGCCAGACTGTCGGAAGTGGCTAGAAGTTTCGCGCCACGGCGAATTCCGCAAGATCCCGCATCGCCTTGAGGTGAGGAGAGTCGTCCAGCGCGGAAAGTTGCTGCAATGCGCTCGCCACGTGCTCACGGGCGCAGTCGCTGGTATAGCTTAGTCCCTCGTTATCGCGCACGATCTGAACAATGTCCTGGAGCTTGTCAGCCGAGCCTTCGCGAAGTGCGCTGGCGATGACTTCGGCATCTGCGCGGTTTGCCCGCTGCATGGCCACGATCAATGGCAGCGTCGGCTTGCCCTCGGCCAAATCATCGCCAAGGTTCTTACCCATGCTTTCACTGTCGCCACTGTAATCCAGCAGATCGTCGACCAGCTGAAAGGCCATGCCAATGTGATAGCCGTAGAGACGGAAGGCTTCACGTTGTGCATCGCTGGCCTGCGCCAGCACCGCCGCCGCTTCGGCAGCGGAGGCGAACAGGATTGCGGTTTTCTTGTGAATGACGTCGAAATAGGCGGCTTCGCTGATGTCGGGGTTTTTTGCGTTGACCAGCTGCTGTACTTCCCCTTCGGAGATGATATTGGTGGTGTCGGCGAGGATCCGCATGATCTGCATATCGCCGACGTCCACCATAAATTGAAATGCGCGCGAGTAGAGGAAGTCGCCAACCAGGACGCTGGGTGCATTGCCCCACTTGGCGTTTGCGGTGAGGCGGCCACGCCGAAGACTGGATACATCAACGACATCGTCGTGCAACAGGGTGGCGGTGTGAATGAACTCGACGATTGCAGCGAGCTTCAGGTGTTCCTTGCCTCGATATCGGAGGGCGCCGCTGGCCAGAAGAACCAGCAAGGGTCGCAGGCGCTTGCCGCCGGCCTCCACGAGATAGTGTCCGATGTTTTCGACCAGGCCCACATCCGAGTGCAGCTGTTCGATGATGAGCTCATTGACGGCCGAGAAATCGTTCTGCACCGGTTCGTAGAATGGTAGCATTGAGGGCGAATAAACCAGGGGATCAAAAGCCTGGAATGCTAAAGGGCGGCCATCAGAGCTGTCAATGAAAAGCTAGGCTGCAGCTCGCATGAGTGCTGGCATCACCTGACCAGGATCAACATCTTCCCGCTGACGGGGGTGCAGCCGAGAGAAAAGTCACTTTGAGAAATCTGTTCTTCGAACAGGAAGGGAGCGACACGAGAAGGATCTGCCAGACCTCGGGTGTGCCGCCTGAAAACGGCGCACCTCCGGCAGTATCGACGCCGGCAGAATGATAATTCGACGAAATCGTGGACTCATCGGTGGATAATATAAAATGACGCAAACTTCTATCTACAACCAGAATCTGGACAAAAATGCTGCGAACTTCGCGCCCTTGTCGCCGTTGAGCTTCTTGCGGCGCGCGGCGACTCTCTATCCGAAGCATCCGGCGGTCATTCACGGCAACCTTCACCGTTCCTGGGCAGAGGTCTACACGCGCTGCGTACAATTGGCCGATGCGCTGACCCGCCAGGGCATCCGGCGGGGCGAAACCGTCTCGGTCCTGTTGCCCAATACCCCCGAAATGTACGAGGTCCACTTCGGCGTGCCCATGGCCGGCGCGGTTCTCAACGCCATCAACACCCGTCTGGATGCGCGCGCGGTTGCGTTCATTCTGCAGCACGCCGAAGCAAAAATTTTGATCGTCGACCCGGAATTCGGAGAAGTCGCACAAGCGGCTCTGGAGCAGATCGAGAACAAACCTCTGGTGATCTACACCGAAGACCCGCTGTTTGATGGCGGGCAGAAGATCGGCGAGATCAGCTATGACGACTTTCTCGCGAAAGGCAGCGTCGACTTCGCCTGGGAGCTGCCGGGCGACGAGTGGGATGCCATCTCTCTGAACTACACCTCCGGCACCACCGGCGATCCCAAAGGAGTCGTTTACCACCACCGTGGAGCCTACCTGAATGCGGTAAACAACATCGTTTGCTGGCACATGGAGTCGCACCCGGTCTACCTGTGGACCTTGCCCATGTTCCACTGCAACGGCTGGTGCTTCCCCTGGACGCTGGCGGCTCAGGTGGGCACCAACGTCTGCTTGCGTCATGTGCGGGAGGAGCCCATATACGCTGCCATCAAGGAGCACAAGGTCAGTCACTTCTGCGGCGCTCCGGTGGTGCTCAATACGCTGGCCAACGCCGATCCCGCGCTCAAAGAAGGGATTGATCATAAAGTGAAGGTGATGACGGCCGGAGCCGCGCCGCCCGCGGCCGTCATCGCCGGCATGGAGCGCATCGGCATCGAGGTGACTCAGGTCTACGGCCTCACGGAAACCTATGGGCCCATGGTGGTCAGCGCCTGGCAATCCAAGTGGGACGAGGTGGACTTCGATGAGCGCTGCCGCCTCAAAGCCCGGCAGGGCATTGCCGGGGTGCTCGCGGAAGATCTGATGGTGGCAGACCCGGAAACCCTGGAGGAGCTGCCCTGGGATGGCGAAACTCAAGGGGAGATCTTCATGCGTGGCAATATCACCATGAAGGGCTATCTGAAGAACCCGGAGACCACCGAAAAGTCCTTTGCCGGCGGCTGGTTCCATTCCGGCGATCTGGCGGTGCGACATCCTGACGGTTACATCCAGATCAAGGACCGCTCCAAAGACATCATCATCAGCGGTGGCGAGAACATCTCCAGTCTCGAGGTGGAAAGTGTTCTGTTCAGTCATCCGGCGGTACTTGAAGCGGCAGTGGTGGCCAAGGAAGACGAGAAGTGGGGCGAAGTGCCCTGTGCCTTCGTCAGCCTGAAGCCTGGGGCCCAGGCCACGGCCGAGGAGCTCATCGCCTACTGCCGCGAGAACATGGCCCGCTTCAAGTGCCCGAAGCATGTCGTATTCGGGCCGCTGGAGAAGACCTCCACGGGTAAGGTGCAGAAGTACCTGCTGCGTGAAAGGGCGAAGTCGATCTGAGTTCGGTTCGCAAAGCCTTGGCGATTTTTTTCGCCGCGTTGCATGGGAGGGCGGGTATTATCTCTCCGTTCCAAGGGGCCAACCCGCTGCTTCCCTGCGGCTAGTCACTGCGAGATAGTACCCGCCCTCCCAATGGCAAACGGGGTTGAGGCACACCTCTTCCAGAGCGGCCAATCCGGGCGAGTTTCGGGTTGTTGCCTCTCCTGTTGCTTTCCCGTACAATCGCCGCCCCTGAAATTCAACCACGCGCCGCGAGCTCCCAAAGTGCCCGGGTCCCCGGATCCAGCCGCTCTGTGGCGTCCAATACACTTGGAGCAATACCATGTACGCAGTTATCGAAGCCGGTGGCAAGCAGCACCGCGTGACTGAGGGCGAAACCCTCAAGCTGGAGAAAATCAAGAACGCGGAAGCTGGTGGCACTGTCGAATTCGACCGTGTTCTGCTGGTAGCCGATGGCGACAACGTCAAAGTGGGTGCGCCCGTGGTTGACGGCGCCAAGGTGACTGCGGAAGTGATTGGCGAAGGTCGGCACGACAAGGTGCGAATCATCAAATTCCGCCGCCGCAAGCACTCCATGACCCGTCAAGGTCACCGCCAGTGGTACACCGAGGTGAAAATCACTGGAATCAAAGCGTAAGCTGCCTAGGCAATTTACAGTCAGGTTTTTACATTCAAGTCTTTTACATTTAAGTAAATTCGGAAAGATTTAGGAGCAAATCATGGCTCACAAAAAAGCAGGCGGTAGTACCCGCAACGGTCGCGATTCGGAAAGTAAACGCCTTGGCGTCAAGCGTTTCGGCGGCCAGCAAGTATTGGCCGGTAACATCATCGTTCGTCAGCGCGGCACCCGGTTCCACGCTGGCGTGAACGTGGGTATCGGCAAAGACCACACCCTGTTCGCCAAGGCGGACGGTGCGGTTAAGTTTGAAGTCAAAGGCCCCAAGAACCGCAAGTTCGTAAGTGTGGTCAGCGCCTAGGATTTTATTTTCTCCCCTGACCTCCAAGCGGGATACGGGGCGGCAATAAGTCTGTAAAATCGGAAAGCCCTGTCTCTCGAGATGGGGCTTTCTACGTTCTGGCCCCGGTATTTTGGGCCGGACGTCTTCATTCGAGCGGTTAGCGGTACAAGCAGGACAAGCATGAAATTCGTCGACGAAGCGACAATATCGGTTCAGGCCGGCAAGGGTGGCAACGGAGCACTCAGCTTTCGCCGCGAGAAGTTCATCCCCAAGGGCGGGCCGGACGGTGGCGACGGCGGTGATGGCGGCAGCGTCTATCTCGAAGCCGACGATAGTATCAATACCCTCGTCGACTATCGCTACCAGCGCAGCTACCGCGCTGAAAGCGGTGAGTCCGGCAAGGGCGGGAACTGCACCGGCGCCAAGGGCAGCGATCTGGTTCTGAAAGTACCGGTTGGCACCACGGCCATCGACGTGGGCAGTGAGGAAGTGCTCGGTGACCTGACGGCTCCCGGTGAGCAACTGTTGGTCGCCCAGGGCGGCTTTCATGGTCTCGGCAATACCCGCTTCAAATCCAGCACCAACCGAGCACCGCGTCAGACCACGCCAGGTTCCGAAGGCGAAAGCCGGGAACTCAAACTGGAGCTGAAGGTGCTGGCCGATGTGGGTCTGCTGGGTATGCCGAATGCTGGCAAGTCCACCTTTATCCGCGCCGTCTCTGCGGCCAAGCCCAAGGTGGCGGACTATCCCTTTACTACCCTGGTGCCGAACCTGGGGGTGGTCAAGGTGCAGCGCCACCGCAGCTTCGTGGTGGCCGATATTCCCGGGCTGATCAGCGGTGCAGCGGAAGGCGCCGGCCTCGGTATTCGCTTCCTCAAACACCTGACCCGCTGCCGTTTGCTGCTGCATCTCGTGGATGTGGCGCCCTTCGATGGCTCAGATCCGGTGGAGAACGTGCGCACCATTCAGCGCGAGCTGGAGAATTTCAGCCCCACATTGGCAGAACGCGAGCAGTGGTTGCTGCTGAACAAGATTGACCTGCTGCCGGAAGACGAAGTCCAGGCGCGCTGCGCGGACATCGTTCAGCGCCTGGACTGGCAAGGCCCGGTACACCGGGTGGCAGCCATCAATGGCACCGGCACTGATTCGCTTTGCGGCAAGATCCTCGAGCATCTCGAGGCACGCTGGCGAGCAGAAGCTGAAGACCCCGAGCTCGCAGTGGCGGAAGATCGCCTGCAGCGGCAAATGCAGCAGGAAGCCCGCGAACGCATCGAAGCGCTCCAGGCGCGCCGCCGGGCCGAGCGAAAGGCCGGACGCGACGAGGATGACGATGACGACGGCGACGTCGAGGTTTTCTATGTCCCGTAAGATGGGGTTCCTCGAGATCGGGTCCCCTGATCAAAACAATAACTGGCTCTTCTGAGTTTTCACCCGTGGAAAAAACGACAACGGCCCCGAAGCGTCGCTGGGTCATCAAGATCGGCAGTGCCTTGCTCACCAACAACGGTCAGCGCCTCGACGTGCCGGCTATTGCCGGCTGGGTCGCGCAGATGGCGCAATTGGAAGAGCGGGACATCGAATTCGTGCTGGTTTCCTCCGGCGCGGTGGCCGCGGGTATGTCGCGCCTCGGCTGGCGCAAGCGTCCCAGCGCCATTCACGAGTTGCAGGCCGCAGCAGCAGTCGGTCAGATGGGCCTGGTGCAGACCTATGAGCAGGCCTTCCAGCAATACGGGCGCCACACCGCTCAGGTGCTGGTGGACCACGACGATCTGTCCAACCGGCAACGTTATCTCAACGCCCGCTCCACTTTGCTGACCTTGCTGGATTTGCGGGTGGTGGCGATCGTCAACGAAAACGATACGGTGGTAACCGACGAAATCCGCTTCGGCGACAACGATACACTGGCGGCCCTGATCGCCAACCTCGTGGACGCGGAGACCCTGGTGATTCTCACCGACCAGGACGGTATGTACGACGCCGATCCCCGCAAGAACCCCGATGCCAAGCTGATTCGCCAGACCTCCGTGGAGGATCCGCGCCTGGTGAGCATGGCTTCCGGTGGTGGCGAGCTGGGTCGCGGCGGCATGATCACCAAAGTCCGGGCGGCAAAGCTGGCCGCTCGCTCCGGTGCCAACACGGTTATCGTGGGTGGCCGGATCGACAATGTCCTGCTGCAGCTCGCCAATGGTGAATCGGTGGGTACTCTGCTGACCTCCGGCCAGCAGCCCCAGGCGGCCCGCAAGCGCTGGCTGGCGGGGCAGTTACAGGCCCGCGGTACACTGCAGCTGGACGCCGGCGCCGCCCGGGTGCTGACTCAGCAGGGCCGCAGCCTGTTGCCGGTGGGCGTCAAGGCGGTGAGCGGCGATTTCACCCGTGGCGACATGGTGATCTGCCTTGACCCGGAGGGCCGGGAAATCGCCCGCGGGCTGGTGAACTACCACAGTGATGAAGCCGCCCGCATCATCGGCCGCTCCAGCGACCAGATCGAAAAACTGCTGGGCTACCGGGACGCCGAGGAGCTGATTCATCGGGACAATCTCGTCCTGACTTGAAGACAATCGCCAGTATCCAGTCTTGAGTCGCCAGAAGAACATTCGGTCGCGTGCGTAGGGCTCCGCAATGGAAGTTTTTGCTGGACTGGAGACTATTGACTCTTGTTGCGAAACCGGCATAATGTCGCGCCTCGATTTACCAAGATCAAATTCATTATCAGGAGCTCTTAGTGGCCAACTTCCCTCAATCCCGTAAGCGCGCGCGCCAAAATGACAAGGCTCGCAAGCACAACGCCAGCCTGCGCTCCATGGTCCGCACCTACATCAAGAAGGTTGTAAGCGCCATCGAAGCCAAAGACCTGGAAGCAGCGAAAGCAGCCTACACCCGCGCTGTGCCGGTCATCGATCGCATTGCCGACAAAGGCATCATCCACAAGAACAAGGCCGCTCGTCACAAGAGCCGCCTGAACGATCGCATCAAGAAGCTCGCCGCTTAAGCGACTTCAGACGCAAGATCCCGAAAACCCCCGGTGGAGTAATCCACCGGGGGTTTTTGCTTTGGGCGTAAGACGTGAGACGTGACTGAGGGACGACTCCATCGCCGCCCTGTCGTCGTTCCGGCGCAGGCCGGAATCCATCGTGGCGAGTCAGCGCAAGGCCCGGACGGGCAACTTCACCTCAAAAATCGCTCCACTCCCATCCTCCAGATTCCGAGCCGTCACTTGGCCGCCGTGGAAGTCCGCGATCAGCCGGACGATGTAGAGTCCCAGGCCCAAATGGGTCTTTTCCTCATTGCCGTTCTGCTTCTCCCGCACCGACACCAGGCTATCGAACAGCTGGCCCTGCATATGTTGAGGGAGCAGGGGGCCGGTGTTGCTCACGCTAAGGCGATGTGAGTGTTTGCCACTGAACAGGGCCAGGGTGATCCGTCCATCCGGGGGGCAGAAATCGAGCGCATTGTCCACCAGCTTGTCCAGCATCTGCACGATCAGGTCCGGTGAACCATCGAAGCGATAACCGGAACTGCTGGCGGCGATGCTCAGTTCGAAGCTTGCCTGAGGATAAGTACTCCGATAGGCGGTGGTCACGCCGGTGAGTAGCTCGTCGAGCGGAAACTCCTCACGTTGCGCCTGCTGAATGCCTTCCTCCATTCGGCTGGCGGAACTCATGGCGTTGAGGATGCCGGACAAACGCTGGGAAGCCTGCCGCGCTCGCTGGACATAGACGTCTGCGCTCTCGCCGAGGCCTTCATGATCGAGGTTGTCCAGGGAGGAGTTCATCACCGCCAGAGGCGTGCGCAGCTCGTGGGAGAGCTTGCTGGACAAGGTGCGCAGGTAATCGGTGTAATCCCGCAATCGCGTCAGCACCCGTGCGTAACTGCGGGTCAGATCGCCGATCTCGTCCCCGGCCCGCGAGCGAAGCAGTTCCGGTCTGATTCTGCCGTCCTCGCTTACCGCCGATTCCGCCGCCCGGTTCAGTCGCCGGATTCGGAAGGACAGCCAGGAGGCATAGGCCAGCAGGCCGAAACCCGCCACGCAGGTGGCGAGCACGGTGTACAGGAACAGGCTATTGAAGGCGGCGTTGGTCTCCGCCAGTAGCCCATCGGTACTCTGTTCGACTGCCACCGCGCCGATGATCCTGCCATCTTGCCTGATGGGCGCTGCCACCCGTCCGACCCGTTGATTGCCGTTCTGATACCAGCCGATGCCGACCAGGTCGTCGAGGGCTCGGTCGGTCTCCGGCGCCACCATGCGACCGCTGCGGCGGGCGTCCACCAGGGGAACGAAGTCCTGCTGTCCGATTGCCAGACGGTACAGCCAGCTGAGCAGCGGATGGTTTTCTTCGCTGGCGACCGGACGGGGGGCGGAGAGACCACCGGCTTGCGCCAGCAACCACTGATGCTCGTTGACTACCGAAAGCCGCAACCCTCCATCGCTGTAGGGCTCCAGAACCTGGGCAAGCGCCATTGACGGCTTTACCCAGGGCGCGGGGTAGTCGATCAGGTTGCTGTTACCAAGCCGCAAATCCCCAATGGCGCTGGCATCTATGTACTGGTAGTCAAGGCCCATCGGCGCGAGGCGCATGGGAATGCGCAATTCAATCTCATAGCCAGTGGCCGTATCCCGCCACTCTCCGCGGATGCGGTGCTCCTGGCGTATGTCGCCGTGCTCGTTCACGTAGCGGGCCACCACGGTGCCAGTGGCGCCGGCGCGAAACACGTACTCGCGGATCGTGAAGGGGTCGAGCAGAGCCCGAACACTCAGGCGGTCTCCGCTAGCGATGCCGGGCTGCTGCGGATTGTGGTAATCCCGGGTGGCGTCCTCGGCTGCGAAAAACAGATAGATGTCCTCGCCATACCAGCCCGCATAGCTGGTCAGACTGCTTCCCTCGTGCTCGGGATGCGTGTACTTGGCGCTGGCGATTTCCAGGGCCAGCCATTCCTCGTCATAGCCATCCACGATGGCGTGGTTGCGCAAGGGATGGAGATAGACCTGTTGTTCGGCGCTGTAAATCGCGGGGTGAGTGGGCAAATCAATGGACACGGCTTCGCTGGACATCCGTGCCGCCACCGCCTGCGCGGTCGCCGCCAGCGCCTTGGCCTGGCCGTCTCGGAGCGCCGATTCCATCTGCCGCACGTACTGGCAGCCCGCCCACGGGAGGCTGAGCAGGAAGAGGCTGACCAGGAGCAGTTGGCGGCGGAGTTTCACGGGAGGGGAGGTTTCTCGACGGAAATTGAGCCTTGCGGCTTGGAGGGTGCGAGAGCTCGAATGGCGGAACGCCGCCAAGATCCAGCCTTTGCGCAGATCAGTGTGGATTCCGGCCTACGCCGGAATGACGCAGGGGTTTCTGGCGATACGGGTCGAAGGGCGGTGCTAAGGGCTACTGGTCCAGCGATACCCCATCCCGTAAGCGGTTTGCAATGCGTCGAAGCTTTCATCGATTTGCTGGAATTTCTTGCGGATTCGTTTGATGTGCGAGGTGATGGAATTATCGTCCAGCACGACATTGGCTGCATCCATCAGCTGCTGACGGTTTTTCACGTGGCCGGGCCGCTTGGCCAAGGCGTGGACGATCCAGAATTCCGTCACGGTCAGATCGATGGGCTGCTCCTGCCATTGCACCGACATGCGATCCAGGTTCAAGCGCAGCGGACCGCGAACGATTTCCTCGTCCTGCTGCGCCGGTGCCCGCAGGGCGTCGATACGGCGAAACAGGGCCACGATGCGCGCCAGCATGTGAGGTTGGCTGATGTCCTTGGTGAGGTAATCATCCGCGCCAAGACGCAAGCCGGAAATCGCATCGAATTCGCTGTCCCGGGCCGTGAGAAAAATGATCGGCAGGTTAGGCGCCATGGACCGTAGATCACGGCACAGGTCGAAACCGCCCTCAATTTCATCACCGAGACCGACGTCGATTATGGCCAGATCCGGCAGTTTTGACTGGAAGGCCGCGAGCGCTTCCGGGCGGTTGCTGTAGAGCTTCACCCGATAACCATGCCGACTCAAGGCGTCCCGGTAGTTGGCGGCCAGGGCGGCCTCGTCTTCCACAATGGCGATTTCTCTTTTCATAGGCGCTGAAAATAGCACAGTTGGCGGTCTGCCGTGGCGCTTGCGGACGATTGAGGTCCCTTAAGCAAAAAAGCCCGAGCGTGGGCTCGGGCAGGGGCTGAGGAGAGCCAAGCAATCAGTGAGCTTGAACGAGGTTTTCCGCCATCACCGGGTTGAAGATCTCGATATCCACGCGTCGCTCCATTGCGTAGGCCTCATGATCACCTTTGGGAGCGATGGACTTGTCCGCGCCGAAGGACTGGCGTTCGATCCGGTAGGAATCGATACCCAGTTCGATCAGGGCATCCTCCACCGATCGGGCGCGGTACTCGGCCAGGACATTGTTGTATTCATCAGTCCCGCGGGGGTCCGCATAGCCGGTCAGCTTTACCGACAGATTGGGGTGCTTGTTCAGAAAATTGGCCAGCGCGGCAACGCGGGCTTCGCCACGTTCGGTGAGCTGATCGGCGCCAGTGTGGAACAGCACCTGGAATTCCAGGGTGTCCATCGCCAGCTGCGAGAGTTCGCCCACTTTTGCATCCGCTCGTGCCAATCGAGTTCGCAGTTCCGATACGCGCATTTTTTGCTCCGCTAATTCAAGTTCAGTGACGTCTGATTGATCCGCTTTCCTGATCTGTTCGCCCAGATAGGCGCCACCCAGGGCGCCGATCACAAAGCCCAGCGGTCCGCCCGCGGCTGCGCCGACAACGGCGGAGGTCGAAAACACCGCGCCCTGCTTCAGGCCGGTCGTCGTTTCCCCGGCAGAGGCGGGGGTTACGGCGGCGGTGGTGGACGCTATGGCGATGCTGGTGGCAAGTAATGCTTTCTTCATAGTGAGAATCTCCCAAGTGACAATAGTTCTGTTTGTGTTTCTGTACATTTCTTTGCACAGCCTGAGTGGTGCAAGCGCCAGAGCGACTTGTCTTGGCTTGGGAGCTATTTAACGGCGTGAGCGGACCGGGGACGTGGCGGGAAAAGGGCAGGGTGCCGGTGAATTGTGGCGAATGATGGCCTCCGGTGTGACCGGGAGCTAACCCGGTGTTCTTGTTCGCAAAAAACTTGCGGGGTAAAGTACTTGGCTTGACCCGGCGGCGGGATGCACGCCTCGTTTACCCGGCGTGAACGTTCAAGTACACGTCTTTGGAAAAATAAGAGATAAAAAACCATGACCAATCTCAAATTTGCCGTTTCCAGTTCCTGCCTGCTCGCTTGTCTGACTTTCAGCACCCTGAGCGCCGCCCGTGACTACGAACCGCCGCGCATGCCTGATGGCAAGCCAAGTTTCCAGGGCATTTGGACCAATGTGTCCGTCACCGATCTGGAGCGGAAGGACGGAGTCGACAAGCTGGTACTGACTCCTGAAGAGGCCGCCGAAATCGAGGGACGGGATTTTTACAACGTGCGCATTGCTGAAGATGCAAAGCCGAACAGCGACGAGGAAAACGCAACCCTGCTGGACGGTAGCGACCTGCTTTCCGGCGGTGGGTACAACGCCTTTTGGGTGGATCCGGGCAAGCATCACGGCGTCGTGAAAGGTGAGATCCGTTCGTCATGGATCGTCGATCCCGCAGACGGCCAGATTCCGTTTTCCAAACAGGGCCATGCCAAAGTTGCCGAGCGACGTGCCGAACGCAAGTTCGCCAGCGACAACCCAGAGACCCGCACGCTGGCCGACCGCTGCCTGATCGGCTTTGGCGGCACCGGCGGCCCCCCCATGCTGAACGTGTTGTATAACAACAACTACCACTTCGTGCAGACGCCCGATCATCTGATGATTCTGGTGGAAATGGTGCACGATGCGCGCATCATTCCCATTGGCGACGACGAAAACCATCGCCCTGAAGAACTGCACCAGTGGCTGGGCGACAGCATCGGCTATTGGGATGGAGACACACTGGTGGTGGAAACCGTCAACTGGAATCCGCAACAAGGTCGCCGCGGGCCGGTGTACATGTCGGAAAAAGGCAAGGTGACCGAGCGCTTTACCCGCTGGTCCGATAACGAGATTCTTTACGAATTCGCTGTTGAGGACCCGGAATACTATTCACAGGTATGGCGCGGTGAAATGACCTTCACCACCACCGAAGGGCCGGTCTACGAATACGCTTGTCACGAAGGCAATATTGCTCTGCCAGGCATTTTGCAAGGTGCGCGTGCTCAGGAAGCTCGCGGCGAAAAGGTCACCGGCAACGTGGGGGACGAAGAATAAAGTCGTCCGCTCGATGCTCTAGGCGTCATTCCGGCGCAGGCCGGAATCCATGTTTTTCCATAGGCAGCTTGGTGCTCCGTTCATGGATTCCGGCCTGCGCCGGCATGCCGCAGTGAAATAGCCGACTGGCGACTATTCGACGATGGTCAGTTCTTTCAGCAGGTTCTCTGCACCGTCCACATACTTCATCACCCACAGCATGTAGCGGGCATCGACCGCGATCGCGCGGTTCTTTTCTTCATCGAAATCCCAGTCGCCGATAATGCTTTCGTAAACGCCATCGAATAGCAAACCCACCAACTGCGCCTCGCCATTCATGATCGCCGAACCGGAGTTGCCGCCGGTGATGTCCACATCGGCGAGGA
The DNA here is from genome assembly GCA_026192395.1 of Proteobacteria bacterium 005FR1. Classification (GTDB taxonomy): domain Bacteria; phylum Pseudomonadota; class Gammaproteobacteria; order Pseudomonadales; family Cellvibrionaceae; genus WACF01. The sequence goes on along the minus strand of WACF01000001.1, from coordinate 2,368,429 downwards.
AATTCACTGGCACTGAATCGAGACTTTCCAGCTCGTAGGGGCCGTAGGTCTGCTCTCGAATCAACTCCAACTGTTTCTCCGGTGCATCAAAGGGATCTTCGCCGGTATTCTTCTCCAGGATTCCTTCCAGGGTGGTGAAGGGGAGGTTCTTCAAGCCATCGCGGGGTTCGTTGCCCTGCACGGTGCCGAAGGTTACACGCAAGGTACTGTTGGCATCCGCATAGACGGGTTCATTCTGGGCGCGCTTGAAGTCGACCATCGCCGACATGTAATGGGAGCGGTACTGCTGCATCTTGCCAGTGCGCTCTTCTTCTTCCTCTTCCAGCGCCATGCGCGCGTCGTGCGTGGCAACGGCGTATCGAATGAAAGGATCTTCGCTCTCCCGGAATGCTTCCGGAGACCTGTCTAGCCAGGCCATCCGAGCGGCTTCCTGATCCAACTCCGTGTTGGCGTAGAGCTGATCGATTCGCTGCTGTAGTTGCTCCGCCGTGGTTGACTTGTCAATGCCGTAAAACGCGTCGATAGCATCCACGCGCTGATCTTCAGGGAGCTCCGCGTAGCGGGTCAGCAGATACTGGAGAATGGCCTTGTCTACTTGGGGATCGAAGCGTCGCGACAGCCGCTGAATGGACTGGCGGAACTGGGCCATGTCTCGCTCCTGGTATCCCGGTTCACGCTCGAAATCCGGTTTTTGCTTTTCGACGGCCAGGCGGTAAAGACTTTCCGCAACCGTCGGCAGCGCGGCGTAGCTCATGTAGCCGAGAATCAGATCCCGTGCCTGCACCGCCTGCTCTGTATTGATCAGCTGTGCCAGTTCGTGAAGGGCCGGACCGTATTCCATCTTGCGATCCGCGTCGCTCTCGATCCACTTCGTCAGCGCCTGCTCGGTTTGCTGGCGCCGCTGCAAAAAGTCGCTCTTGCCATAACTCTCGACCATCGAGCGGTAGTTCTTCGCGTAGTTGGCGAGGCTGGCGATGGTGCTCTCGTAACTCAGGCGAGCCTGACTCTCCGGCAAGGAGCTGTCGGTGATCACTTCGATGAGATCTTCGCGAATCACCCGCGCATTGGGATAGAACCAGGTGAACTGGTTTTCCACTTCGTCGGCGGTACGATAGCGATTGGTTCTGCCCGGATAACCAAGCGCCATCACGAAGTCGCCTTCCTTTACGCCCGAGGCGTCGATGCGCAGGAAGTTGGCGGGCTTGTAGGGCACGTTCTCTTCGGCATAGTCGGCGGGCTTGCCATCGGGGCTCACATAGGCGCGATAGAAGCCGAAGTCGCCGGTGTGGCGCGGCCACTGCCAATTGTCGATATCGCCACCGTACTTACCGATGCTGGCGGGCGGTGCATACACCAGACGCACGTCGCGAATTTCCAGACGCTTGACCAGGTAGTACTCCATGCCGTGGTGATAAGCCGGTACACCACAGCGATAGCCGCCCTGCGCTTCACATTCCTGAATAAGGCGCTTGATGTTGTCCTCGATCTGCTGGTATCGGGCCTGACCGCTCATCTCGTCGCTCACGCCCTCCAGCACCTGATGGGTCACCTCGGTAACTTCCTCAGTGACGTAGACCCGTGAGCCGGGTGCAGCCGGGACCTCTTCTTCCAGGCTGCTGGCCACAAAACCGTTTTCCAGGACGTTGTTTTCCGGCGTACTGGCGTACTGCAACGAGCCGTAGACGCAGTGGTGATTGGTCGCCACCAGCCCTTTGGGCGAAACGAATGAGGCACTGCAGCCACCCAGGCTGACGATGGCATTCATCGGGAAGTCGGAAAGGCCGGCGAGCTTTTCGGGGTCGATCTTCAGCCCCAGTTCTTTCAGCTGCGCACCGAGCTGCGGTAACTGGTGTGGCTGCCACATGCCCTCAACGGCATAGCCGTAAGAAGACATCAGCAGTAACAGGGAAGCCAGGATTCTTCTACGCATTGCTTTCTCCAGAATTCTGCGAAAGGGAATGGGCCGGTTGGCTGGTTTGCTGGCGGGCATTATGACCGAAAAGGCCCGGAAGGATTCCGTGGCGCGCCATTCCGCATCGCCTTTCGCCCTGAAGACACCTCAGGTGATCCAGTGCGCAGCCCGGCTCCTTCAGCTGGAGTTTGCGGCTTGGCTAACCTATGATCAGCCGATTGCTAACAGCTCCGTTCCACCTATCTTCGTTCACAAAGCCAGCTCCGGGAGAGTTGCCCGTGCCTATGATCAAGGATTCGTCGGCCAGAGAATGGCCCCGGTTTCACCCGCTTCATCCTTCTTTCCTGCGCCTGAACGCCATTGTTATTTTCGGTTTGAGTGCCCTTGCGGGCTGCGGCGGCGGTGGTGGCAGTGACGGCGGCAATGGCGTTACCTATCTCGACGATACCGGCTGGGTAGCAGGCGAGTTCAAGCCCGCCAGCGATTTCGCCGACCGCTGCGCAGTCCCGCGCACGGGTATCGATCCGAGCACCAACAGCGCCTACCCTGATCGGCTGGGCACCGGCCTGGATGAACGCAATTTTATCCGCTCCTGGAGCAATGAAACCTACCTCTGGTACGACGAGATCGTCGACCGCAATCCCTTCGACCACAACGACAAGTTGGAATACTTCGACCTGTTGAAAACCGATGCGAAAACCGCCTCCGGCAAGCCCAAGGATCAGTTTCACTTCCACATGCCGACCAGTGAGTACCGGAGCCTTTCGCAATCTGGCACCTCGGTGGGCTACGGTGTGGTCTGGTCCATTATCGAAAACTCGCCACCGCGCGAGGTGCTGGTCACCTACGTGGAGCCGGGCTCGCCTGCCGCGAGCGCTAACCTGTCTCGCGGTCAGCGGGTGGTGGAGGTCGACGGCCACGACCTGATCAACGGCAGTGGTGCAGACGTGTTCAACGCCGGCTTGTGGCCCAGCGAGTCGGGGGAGAGCCACACGCTGCGCATTCGCGAGCTGGATGGCGCCGAGCGCGACGTGACCCTGATCGCGGAGAATGCGGAGAGTACACCGGTTCTGGAAGTCGCTCGCGTGGGCGCAAACAATGAAGTGGGCTACATCCTTTTCAATGACCATATCGGCACCGCCGAGGCAGGCCTGAAGCAGGCAGTGGAGCAGTTGCAGGCAGGCGGCGGCGTTGCAGATCTGGTGCTGGATGTGCGTTACAACGGCGGCGGCTATCTGGCCATCGCCAGCCAGCTGGCCTACATGATTGCCGGTCCCGGCCAGATCAACGGTCGCGTTTTCGAGACCATGACCTTCAACGACAAGCGCAGCGCCGAAAACGACCCTTTCCCGTTTTTGGACGAAGCGGTGGGTTTTTCCGTGACCAAAGGTCAGCCCCTGCCAAATCTCGGACTTGATCGGGTGTTCGTCCTTACCGGTCCCGACACCTGCTCCGCCAGCGAATCCATTATCAACGCCTTGCGCGGCGTCGATGTGGAGGTAATCCAGATCGGCTCGACCACCTGTGGCAAGCCCTACGGCTTCTATCCCGAGGACAACTGCGGCACCACCTACTTCACCATCCAGTTCCAGAACGAGAACGCCAAGGGCTTCAGCGATTACGCCGATGGCTTCTCGCCCCAGAACGCAGTCAGCAATCCGGGCGAACCGCTACCTGGATGCGAGGTGGGCGATGACTTCACCCACCAGCTCGGCGATCCCGCCGAAGCTCGCCTGGCAGCGGCGCTGCATTATCGGGCCAATCCCGATAACCCCTGTTCGCTGGCGGCGAGCAGCGCTCAGCAGAAAATGGGCGCCTCACTGGCAGCGCCGTCCAGCCTCTCGGCTGTTAACGGACGGGTCATCAAGTCGCCTGCACTGCAGGGGCGGGTCGTAGAGCGGCGAGAGTAGAATGATGAAAGTGATCAGGACAGCACTGCCGCTGTTGCTACTGGCGGCCATGACGGGCTGCAAGAACGGTACTCTGCAGCATGAAGCGCCGGCGCGTCTGGCGGAGCAGAGCGATGCGGCGCGCGCGGAGCTGGAGCAGATTATTGCCAAGGCCGCGGGCGCTTACACGGTGACCCTGGCCGAACATCCTTTCGCCGACAGCAGCGTGCTATTGGTGGAGCGCAGGCCCCAGCGCGATCCCCAGGGCCACCGTCTGCCCGGACGCGACCTGGGCAATCCCGAGCGCTTTCAGCTGCTGGTCAGCGGCGAGGACTGCATTCTGTTACAGGAAAGTACCGGAAAGCGCTGGGAACTGCGGGAGGCGAATTGCCTCCCGCAGTGACAGGCGGGCGTCAGTACCTAGATGCCAGCAATTGAAATGGATCCATCCACCGGCAGCACGGCGCCATTCACGAAGGACGCCGCATCGCTGCACAACATCACGATCGGACCGACCAGCTCCGACAGCTGCCCCAGACGCTTGGCCGGCATGCGCTCGACGTATTCCTGCCCGGCAGGCGAGTTGAAGTAGCCCTCATTGATCTCGGTCTTGAACCAGCCCGGCGCAATCGCATTCACCCGGATGTTGTACTTCATCAGGTCCAGGGACATGGTGCGGGTCAGCTGCACTACCGCACCCTTGGAAGCGCAGTAGGAGGTCTGACCGGGTTTGGCGGTCAGCCCCAGCACCGAGGCGATGTTCACGATGCTGCCGCCGCTGTTCGCGGCCACCATTCGCCTTGCACTTTCCTGGGCAACGTTCCACACGCCTTTGAAATTGGTATCCATGACGAAATCCCGGTCGTCATCGTCAATTTTCAGGAAATTCTTCGGGCTCGCCACGCCGGCATTGTTGATGACGACGTTCACGGTACCGAAGGCCGCTTGCGCTTCATCCATCGCTGCGGCGATGCTGCCCCGGTCCGTCACGTCCATGTTCACGGCGATGGCCTGTCCGCCCTGCTCAGTAATGGAGGCCACCAGCTGATCGAGCCGGTCCTTGCGCCGCGCCGCTGCGACCACCTTGGCCCCGCAGCGGGCAAGTCCTTCCGCCACGGTTGCACCAATGCCACTGGATGCGCCTGTCACCAGCGCGACCTTGCCTTGCAATGAAAAACTGTCGAGAGAGAAGGGGGAGGACTGCATGTTTTCTTATCCGCTTTGCTGTTGAAGCGCGGCATTGTAAAGAAAACAGTCCCCGGTCCCCAGTCCTCCAATCTCCAGTCTCAATCTTCAGTCACCGGCAGCCGCGATTAGCAGCCACCGGGACCGGCTCCAAACCTGCGTCATTCCCGCGCAGGCCGGAATCCACGGGTTCGCAAGGAAACGCAGGCAGAACCCTGTCGTCCAGACCGCCCACTGCCCACTGTCTCCTGGCGACTGTCCACTAGAGACTAGCGACTGTTAAACGTTGTCCCTCGGTATCCGCGTATCCCAGTTTTCCGAGAACACCCGCTTGTCGCCCTCCCAGGCATTGAGTTCGGCGTGGATGTAGAAGTTATCCTCATCGCAGGTCAATACCGTCCGGGTGGTGGTGCTTACCCGCCAGTCGCCTCTCGCGAAGCCGCGTTCACTCTCGGTTTCGCCGCGCAGGGACAGGAAGTCATCCCCCTGATAGGTATACCAGTCCCAGGTGCGGTCAGTTACTTCCAAATCCACGTCTTCGATCCGATAGCGCCCTTCGTCTTTCACCACCTCCAGCGTCGAAAGATCCCGGGCCAGATCCCGGTGAACCAGCCAGTTGTGCTCCGGCTCCTCCAGCTGGGTGATCTGGCAGGGGGGCGTCGCCTCGGGATCCTCGAAACGCACCGCCTGATCCAGGGCTTGTGGCTGTCGCGACGGCAGAGTCAAGGCGCTGTCGCGTAAGCGAATGCTTACCCGCGTGGGGCGGGGCGGGGCCCACACCAGTGGCCAGTAAGAGGTGGAAATACTGACCCGCAGGCGATGGCCGGCGGGAATGGTCTGCGCCACGTTGTTCAATACCACTCTCACCCGCTGCTCCTCGCCCGGGACCATCGGCTTTGGATGGCTGTTGCCCTCGCGGTGATTGAGGTTGAGCAGCCCGTAAGTGACCCGGGTGGCCTTGTCGTCTGGCGCCACGTCGGAAAGGCGTACCGCCACCATGGCGGTGGGCTGATCGGCGGTAATCGCCAGATCCAGCAGTGGCGCTCCGAGGAATTCCAGGTCCTCCTGCAAAGGCGCTGACTGAAAAATCAGCGCGCCGCCGTCCTCTTCGCGCTGGTCATGGGGCAGATCGGGGGCGGCCGTGTAGGAGCACCACTTGCCGGCAAAGAGTCCGACGCTGAGCGGCGATTGGATATGCTCGGTTGCTTGCGCGTCGGTTTCGCGCTCCGTGCGTAGCAAGTGACCGCTCGCTAACCAGAACTGAGTCGGCTCGATGCGCGGCGAAGGCCAGTGCTGTTCCGCCACCCAGCGCCCCGGCCGCTCGCGATAGAAAGTGGTGGGAGGCACGCTGTCCTGCATCCAGGCCCGCAACATGGGCTCACTCTCGATCCCGGTGTCCTTGTCCTTCAGCCAGCGATCCCACCAGCGCAGCGCTTCCTGCAGAAAGCCAATGGCGGGTCCCGGAATACCCTCATGAGGATACTTGTGGCCCCAGGGGCCGATCAGCGCCTGGCGCGGCGTTTCCAGGTGCTCCAGCAGTCGGAAGATGGCGTTGGTGAAACCATCCGCCCAGCCCCCCACGGCCATCACCGGACACTGTACCTGGGAGTAGTCCTCGCACACCGAGCCGTGCCGCCAGTATTCGTCCCGCCACTGATGGCGAAGCCAGGTGTCGAGCCACAGGCCGCTGCCGCGCAGGCGCTCCATCCACATCTCCCGCCAGCGTTCGCCGACCAGCGCCGGGTCGGGCGGGCAGCTGTTGACGGAGAACATGGTGGTGGACTCCGAGAGATTGTCGGTAAGCAGGCAGCCGCCCATGTAATGCATGTTGTCCCGGTACAAGTCATCGGTGGAGCAGGAGGTGATGATTGCCTGCAGAGGCTCGGGCCGTAACGCGGCGATCTGCAGTGCGTTGAAGCCGCCCCAGGAGATGCCCATCATCCCCACTCGGCCGTTACACCAGCGTTGTTTCGCGATCCAGTTGATCGCCTGCACGCCATCGTCCAGTTCCTGCTCCCGGTACTGGTCGCGCAGCACGCCTTCCGCTTCGCCGCTGCCGCGCATGTCGATACGTATACAGGCGTAACCGTGCCCCGCGAACCAGGCGTGGTTCATATCGTCGCGGGCGCGGGTCAGATCCCGTTTGCGGTAGGGCAGGTACTCCACGATCGCTGGAACAGGTCGCTGTTCCGCGTCGCGGGGCCGCCAGAGTCTGGCGGCGAGGTGCTGGCCATCGGCCAGGGGGATTTCAAAGTGCTCTATGGTTTCGATCGGATGAGGAAGACTCTCGACGTCGCGCCATCGCATATTTCACCTTTTGACGTGAATCGTGAATCGTGTAAGTCGTGAGACGTAAGATGTTAAACGTGAGATGAAAGGGATCGGGGCCCCCTTTCCTGTTTCACATCTCACACCTCACATCTCACATCTAGCATTTAACGGCTTCGCGGCTAGGCCGCTTTTACCGGATCAAACTTGAAGGGCAGCAACTCCGCCGCGCGGTGATATCGCTCCTCCATCTCCTCGACAGTGTGTCCCGCCACCAGAATCTCCGCGATCACATAGCTATAGGCGTCCTGATCGACCAGTTCGGAAAGCCGGTCCCCGGGGCGAATGCTGATGTTCACCCGCGTGTCCGGTTGTTCGCGATGCAGGCGTTCGATGTCCTCAGCAGTGGGGGTGCGGCTGACGATTCCGTCCTTGATGTCATAGATGCGGTGGAAGTATTTGGCCGCATGCTTGTACTTGCCTGCGCCCTGCTCGAACAAGGGTTCATCACCGATGGCCACGTGCACGGCTACCTCGTGGTTGGACATGCCGTTGACCTGCTCGAACTGATAGCTGTGCGACTGGGACATCCGCGGATTGATCTCGATGATGCTGAGGCGGTCCGTGTCGGGATCCCAAAAGTACTCGATGTTGAAACAGCCATTATCGAAGCCCACCTGCTTCATGATCTTCTTCGAGGTTTCGATCGCGCGATCCTGAACTTCCCGGGGCGCCTTGGAGGGGAATTCGACCCGCTCGAAGCTTTTGCCGTTCTCCGCCTGCACCATGTCGAACATGCCATGAATGTGGCAAACGCCATTCTGAACGTGGCCCTCGGGCGCGAACTCGATGCCGCCAACCAGCTCCTCGGCAATCAGGTAATTGCCATCCACGTCCGCTACCTCGGCGGGCATGTCGACGCGGTCCAGAAAATAATTGAACTCGTCGCCGATGCGGCTGATCTTCTCCCGGGCCATTTTTATGGCGCGGTTGAAGTCCTGCTCGTTGTCGACGCGAAAACCCAGCGTCGAGCTGTAGCCCTTGACCGGCTTGATCCAGAAGGGATACTCGAGAGTTACCTGCTCGATTGGATTCTTCGCGAAGGGATCCACCGCACAGAAGGCCGGGGTCGCTTCCGGTATGACTTTCTTCTGCTCCACGCGGCTCCAGTATTTGTGCGAGCACTTGAGAATGGATTCCAGTGAGGGATAGCGCAGGCCGCGCTCGGCGGCGAGAATGGCGCCAATCGGGTTTACCGGGAAATCCCAGTGGCAGATGATCCCATCTACCTGATCGGCAAAGCTGTCGAGAACGGCGCGCGCCTTGTCCAGCTTTGCTTCCACCTTGAAGTTGTCCTGGTAAACGAGCTCGTTGGAATGCAACAAGGGATGGAAGCGGAAACGATCCACATCGGGAAGCTGTTCCAGATCGCACTTGTGCTGCTCGTCATAACCCAGGACGAAAATGTTCTTTACCTGCTTCGAGGTCATAATTCGGTCTCCATCTACTCCAGGACGGTCGTGAGTCGCCGTCGCTGGGACTACCGCCGGGACGGGCGCCCTGCGCGCGTGCCTGGCAAACAGCCAAATCAAAAACGTCGTTGAAAAAGTGCCGTAAAATCCAGCACATGCGTTTGTTGCCCACTCTCTGTGCAATTTCTCTTCCAAAAAGAGTTCGCGACGTTTTGCGCTGCCCGACCGATGACGAGGTCTGGCCAGCGAGTGAGGTGTGCTGAGGCTTTTGGGCGCAGAAAAGGATTCGTGATCGGATAGAGAGACGGAGAGGGCGCCACGGGCGAGCGCCCGGGCGCTGAATTGCTAGCGTTTGCGAGCGGTGGATAACAGCTCGTCTCGCGCAGCATCAAGCGTGGGAAACTCATTCGGCGAGACCGGCTCGTAGTCCTCGGCCCGGTACTCTGCCATCTCCCGGATCTGCTCGGGTGTTCTGGTGGTGTTCCAAACCAGCTTGTTATCCCGGGTCAACTCCACGCGCTCAATGGGCACCACTGAGGTCGTGCCGTCATCACGTAAAATTCCCCCGAAGCGAACCACGAGACCGAGCGTGCCAGCGCGCGGATTGACCACGACCTCTTCCACCTGGCCGAGTGGCTCCCGCTGCAAGTTGTTGAGGGTCTTCCCCTGCAGGTCCTCGATCGCAACCTGATAAACCGCTTCCTCTTGTTCGCGCTGTCGCTGAATCTCCGAATCACCGACCAGAGGACCTTCCGCAAGTGTCGCGTTGGCCTTTTCTTGCGGGGTCACCACGGCGTTTGGGACCGCTTCGGTGAGATGAGAATCAGGCGCGTCGGTTTCGGAACCCATAGCGGTGGCTGATCGATCGGGGTTCTTCACCTGCAGAGCTACCACCAGCTGGCGGTATTCTTCTTCGTCGAGCAAGCCATTGTCGTCGTGATCAAAGGTGGCCAGCACGTAATCCCTATCCCAGCCACGGCTTTTTATCTCAGCGCCATACTCGGCCTTGACTTCTTCCCAGCTGCCGGTCGGGGACGGGACGCTGCTACTTGGCTTTTTGCTGCTTTGCTCTTCGTCGAGGGCGGCCGCCTGGACGGAGACGAGGGCGACGGCGAAGGCCGTTGCCGCAAGACTGCGTGCTGTTAATGCGCTGGTGGTCATTGTGCACTCCTTTAACCAAAAACACCCGGTTGTGCAACATATCTGCCAGCATCAGTTTTTTTGCTGCCAGCTATAGAAAAAATTCAGAAAAGTTGTTATGCAGAATGCTGCAAAAACTGCTGACGCAACTTGTACTTAGCTTGTAAATCTTTCAGCAATTCTCGAACAAAAACGCTGTAAAAAAGGCCGAGTTACGTGCACTGCTGACAAACCAGGTCATTTCCTAAGCCATATCCCCTTGGCGAATAGCGCAATCCCGGGCGGTAAAGCTGAATCTCATAAGAAAATTCATATAGGCCCGGAAAATGCTAATACTCGGGGGCCAGTGCTTAAGGACGCGAGTCGATTCCTCACAGGACGAGGAGACTGAGCACGAGCAAGGGACATGCGTTAACGGCCTTCGTCGAAAGGCATTCGTCACGGCCTTCGTCAAAAGGACAGGGCAAAGGGAAATCGCCCATCGGCAAAAGCACAGCCGACGTGTTCATCTGCAAACGCAGGGACTGCGTTCAGGCAGGGAGCCAGTCAGCAAGGTTGCACGACAGGAGGTGAACACGATGAACTGGGACCAAGTACAAGGAAACTGGAAGCAGTTCAGAGGAAAGGCTCAAGCCCAGTGGGGCAAGCTTACCGATGACGACATGGACCGGATTGAAGGGAAGCGCGACCAACTGGTTGGAAAGATCCAGGAGGCGTATGGTATCGGCAGGGATGAGGCAGAACGCGAAGTCGACGAATGGAATCGCCGCCTTTCGTAATGCCGCCGATTGCAGTGGTAAATGCAGGATGCGACTACCGCTTATAGTTGAAGGGACTGACTGGTAAGGGACTACCTGGCCAACGGAAAGTGGCTCAGCAGGAATGGTGCAAGGGCATGCGCCATTCCTGCTCTCTTTTTCTCCACCGACTTCTCCACCGACGATTCTCCCGCGTGTGCCATGCGTGGCTAACCTCCGCACTGTTTTTCTCTCCGAGACCCATGGGCAGCTAACAAAGCTGATCCCCGACGTCAGGTTCGAACCAAGCATCTCTGACAATGTCCACCTAGTAGGTTGGGCATGTGGAGCTGATCGCTTCGGCTCGTCCGCCGGTCGCCAACCAACTGACCGGTCGTGCGCTGCCTCACTTTTTCATCTTATCAATCAGGGGAAAGCAACTATGCAAAGGAATTCCAACCGCTTACTGCCCACTATGGCGGCAGCACTGGCATCCACCGTCCTCAGCTGTGCCGCCATCGCGCAACAGGCGGAGCAAGCGCCCAGCCAGCAACAGCAGCCGGGGCAGCAGCAACAAATGCCCGTTCAGCAGAGAGCGCAAGAGGTCCAGGCCGAGTTGATCGAAATTCAGCGCACTACGCTCGAAGAAAATCCTGAACTGCGCAAGGAAGGCGAACAGCTTGAGGAGTTGATCACCGAGACCATGAAAGAGCAGGGCGCCAACCCCGAAGAAGACGTTGAGCGTCTTCAGGAGCTACAGCAGCAGGCGCAGAACCCGAATGTCGACCAGGCCGAGCGCGAAAAAATGGCTCAAGAGTTTCAACAAATCCAGCGTGAACTGATCATGGCTCGTCAGCAAGCTGCGCAGGACGAAGAGGTACAGCAGAAGCAGGAGCAATTCCAGACCTCGATGCTCGAAGCCATGCAGGAGACGAACCCGCGCACTGAAGAGTTGCTGTCGGAAATGCAGGAAATCCAGGTAGAACAGCAGCGCCAGCTGCAGGAACAATTCCAACAGCAACAGCAGCAGGGCAATCAGCAACAGCCCGCCAAGTAAGGACCAGCTAGAGCTCGCGTGCCCGTGCGTCCTGCCGGGCACGCAATGGGAGCGTGCCAGTGCGCCGACTGCGGTACACTGACCGACATCGAGTGGAATCAAGGAGTCAGAAGCGCTTGGTTACCATTGAAGAAAAAGGCGAGAACGTGAAGCTGATTCTGCGCCCCAATTGTTCACTTTCCTGGCGCGGCAACAAGGCGGTGTTTCTTTGCATTGCCGTGTGGCTGGGTGGTTTCGGCCTTGCCTTCGCGGCGATGGGGGCCTGGGTCATCCTCCCTTTCGTGGGGTTGGAGCTCGCCGTCATCGCCGCATCGCTGTACTACGTCTCCTGGAAGCTGGCGCATTGCGAGGTGTTGACCATCACCCGCGATGAGGTTTATCTGGCCAAGGGCGTCGACTCCCCCAAGGCAAGCTGGACGCTTCCCCGGGAACAGGTGATCGTGCACGTGGTGGCGGCATCTCATCCCTGGGGCTGTCCCACCATCCAGTTGCTGGCGGACCGGCTGATTACGAGCGGAGGCAGGGAACCCGTGCAGGTGGGGGAATTTCTCAATCAGGACGATTGCAAAGAGTTGTTGCGGCAGCTGGTGTCGGCCCGGCTCGCAACGCGGCACTCGACCGCCGGCAGGGTCAAGATCGCGTTTTAGCTATTTACGTTCGCTATTTGGCAGTTGGTCACTCATGAGTGTCACCGGCGCCCTCGGCACCGGTGATGCTGCTGCGAGGTCAGCTCCTGTCCAGTCCGGGCTGAGTTTGCTTTCTCACCTGCTTGTCGAAGAGATTACTTGCTGCGACCTCGAACTGCTCCCGACAATCGGTGAGCGCGGGTAGATTTAGCTCGCGCAGCTCGTGATTGATCTTGTCGGTTTCTTCGCTGCTCATCTGTTCGTGATAAGCCTGGTAGACCTCTTCGTCCGAGGCGCAGGTGTAAAAATGCTCGCGCTGTTGCGATAGTGCATCTTTCAGCGGCGGAAGCATGAATCGCTTGTCTTGCGGGACAGCGCCTTCTTGCGTTCTCAGCACCGGCTGGAATACACATTCATCCAAGACCTCAAAAAGCCGTCGGTTTTCTCTGTGGGCCATCGGGACACCCTCCGTACTGCATTTGATGGCGAATCGCGTCGCCAGCGAGCGATGATCTCGATGGGCGACTAACACGAGTTTCGATTCGCAGTTTGCAGTTTTTGTACCCGGGCGGGATTCAACTCAGTTGCGCTGGTGGTTCCACTATCAAATGGCGCAGTGGCTCTTTGCCCTCGCTATGTGCCTGCAAGTGGTAGCGGGACACCAGCCGGTGCTGCATCTTGCGTACGGGCGGCCGCCGTGGCGCCAGCGGGATCTGAATGCCTTCGGCGAGCACGCGTTCAATCGCGTGCTCCACTTCGGCGATGGCGTCGCGAACCTCGTCGTCATCCACGTTGTCGACAACATTCAGGGCGTTCTTCAGCATTTTGCGCAGCTGCGCCGAGGAGTTGTTCTTCACCAGATGCAGCGGTAAACCCGTTGCGTCGAGAATTCGGCGCAGACGCCCATCATCAGCCCGCGCACGCAAGCCGACTATCATCGTGGCGACTTCCGGGCGCGACGTTGTGCGCGCGTTGAGGCGCTCACTTCGAATCACCCGCTCGAGCACGTCCCGGCTAATGGCATAGGGATAGATCCGCGCCTGTTCGTCGCCACCGGGGCGCGGTGCGGGCGCGACCGGCTCTACCGGCTGGGCTTCCATCGCACTTTCCTGGATGCGACCGTCGGCATCGCGGGTACGGCGACCGCCGCCGGGCTCGCGACCTTCAAGCAGGCGGTCGACGGCCTGAGCTGCGTCACTGTGCACCAGGAATTCGTCGCGGCTGACGATTTCGATAACCACATCGAAAGTGGGGGGCGCGCGGCGCTCGCTGACGGTCTTGTAGCTGCCGCGCCGCTTTGCTTCTTCGTCACTGAGGGTTACCGTGTGCACCCCACCGGTTAGATCGGAGAGGGTGGGGTTCATGACCAGATTTTCCAGAGTGTTGCCGTGTACCGTGCCGATTAGCTGAACGCCACGCTCGGCAATGGTACGGGCCGCCAGGGTCTCTGCGGTGGTGCCGATCTCGTCGATGACGATGACTTCCGGCGTGTGGTTTTCCACCGCCTCGATCATCACCGCATGTTGCCGGTCCGGACGCGGCACCTGCATGCGCCGGGCGGCGCCGATGCCGGGATGGGGGATGTCACCGTCGCCGGCAATCTCGTTCGAGGTATCAACGACAATCACCCGCTTGCCGAATTCATCAGCCAGCACGCGTGCGGCTTCCCGCAGCAGGGTAGTTTTACCAACACCGGGACGACCCAGTAGAAGAATATTGCGACCGCCTTCGAGCAGATCGCGCACGATATCGACAGTGCCGAAGACGGCTCGACCTACCCGGAGTGTCAGGCCAACGACGTCGCCCTGGCGATTGCGAATGGCCGAGATACGGTGCAGCGTTCGTTCTATGCCGGCCCGATTGTCCTCGGTGAATTCACCGATCCGTTCCAGTACATGGTCGAGATCCGAGCGCTCGACGGGATAATGGCCGAGAGGCTGAATCCGATCGGGGAAGCGCGCTTCCGCGCGGCGGCCCAGATCCATGATGATTTCCATCAGGTCGGCCGCGGCAAGCCGGGCAGCGTCCTTATGCAAATGGTCGGGGAGAATGGCCACCAACAGGCCGACGTCATCGGTCGCTGCATCCATGGAAGTCGATTGCCTTAGCTGCGGGTAATGCCAGGTATTGTAGCGCTATGCTCAATGCGGGGCATCGTCCGGAGGACTGCGACGGCAAGCGGACAACCGCTCCCGCCAATCGTCGAGCAAAGCCTGACGGTCCGCCTCGTTGGAGCGGCTGGCCAGCAGGCGCTCGCGATCTACCGCGATAGCGACTGTTTGCCAGCCACTGCTGTGAGCGCACTCCACGTGAACTTCCCAGGGGCCTTCGTTCGGTTCGACTTCAAAGATATAAGCGTCCAGACCGAGCTGCTCAAGCAGCTCAGAGGTGGCTTCCTTCGCGTCGATCAGATCACGGGCGGATAAATTCATGGCGACCCTCCTTTCGTCAGGCTGGTGCTGCTCCCGATGAAATCAGGTGCGCTCGTATGTGCCAACCAGTCGGTTCATTCCGACTACATGCGGCTCGATGCGGTCCATCAACTCCCAAAGGGTCAGGCCGGCTGGTAAATCCAGGTCTTTGTCCAGCGCCAGTACCCAGAAGAAATAATGGTGCATGCCATGCGCGTCTGGCGGCATTGGTCCACCATAACCGGTGTTGCCGAAGTCGTTCTTGCCAGCGGTGAATTTGTCGGTACCTTCCTCGAGGCCATGTTCGGACCAGGGGATGTTGTAAAGCACCCAGTGCACGAAGCCGTAGCTGCCTCCCTTGGATACCAGCGGTGCATCGGGGTCATGGCAGATTACCGCAAATGATTTGGCGCCTTCCGGCGCATTACGCCAGGACAGTGCCGGCGAAACGTCGTCGCCCTCGCCAGTGTATTGCTTGGGGATGGCAGCGCCGTTGGCGAAAGCCGGGCTCGAAAGCCGCATGTCCGATAAAGCGAATCCCATTGGGCTCCTCCTCGTTGTCGATTACCACGTCGTTCATCGCCGCGACCGCGTCGCGGCAGCGAACTCTTCCAAGTTCGGAGTGCAATTGCAAGGGTCCGGCGCCGATTTCCGTCCTGGCGGTTCGCTAGGAGGAGCGTTTGCGGCTCAACAGCCAGGCTGCCAGTCCGCCGACGATCGCGGTACCGGCAATCGCCCCGATCATCATGGGATGCTCGCGCATGGTGTCGCGCGAACGCTCGAGTGCGCGGTTCGCCTGCTTTGTGGCGCGTTCGAGGTCCCGCTCGGCCCGCAGGCGCGCGGCGTGGATCTGCTCCTGTGCGCGCCGGGTTGCTTCGTCGATGGAATCCGTCCTTCTTGTATGCGCTCCGAATCTCATAGTGCCCTCCCTAGGCTTTCGCTGTGCTTTAACCAAAAAGTTGCGAGACTCACCGCAAGACGACCCCCATGTAGCTCTTGAGGTTCCCAGCGATTCCATGATCCGGCGGCAATATCGACGAAGATAGGCACCGAATTCGCACGCCCACCGTAGCAAGCAATCGCGCAACGGAGCGGCGAGTCTGCACCTCACCTTGCAATTGCCGAGCGCAAAGCTCGAATTTAAATTCAAGAGTCTGAGCAGGAGGGCCATATGGCTGAGGCACTCAATTGGATACTCAACGATTCACAACAGGCGGCCAAGGCTTACTCGCAGTTGGTCGAGGCGAGCAACGTAGATGAGAAAATGTGGGACTTCGCCGAAATGGCGAAGGATCATGAGCAGATTGTCGGCCGTGTGAAGCGCACGTTGGAACAGGTGGGGAGCGAGCCGCAGGAAAAAAACCGCGGGATCTGGCCGGCGGTTGAGAAACATAGCTCCCTGCGCGTCTACGAGGACATCGACACCTTGCGGGCGCTTCGGGAAGCCGAACAGGCAGAGCTGGAAGATTGCGAAAAACTGATGACCATGGGCGAAGGCAACAGGATGGTACACACCTTCGTGTCCACCAATGTCATGCCGGTGCTCAACTCCCATATCGATACCCTGGACCGTTACATCGAGCGCGCGCAGGCGCTTCGGCGATAGGGCGGGAGCGGGGATATCAACCCTCGGAGGGGTGAATGTGTCCAGACGCCGGCGAGCACGCTTTGAAGCGATTCAGGAGTGCTTGCCCCCCTGGGCCAGCCGCGGGCGTTCGTGAGTTGCTGTCAGCTCGCTACGGCGCTGCAGGCGCTCCTCGATGCTGGCGGTAAGGTCGTCAAAGCGGACCGGCTTGATCAACAGGCGAATATCGCCACGGCCAGCCTGCTCTGTTAAAGCGCGGTTGTCGTGATTGCCCGTGGCGACGATCACCTCCACACCAGGCACCAGCCTGCGGACTTTCTCCACCAGTTCCAGGCCGGTAAGGTCTCCGAGAAAATAATCAGTGATCAGTACGTCGGGTCGATAGCCGGATTCAACGATCTCCACGGCCGTGGTGCCTTGGGCGACTGCCCTGATGGTGTATTTCTCGCCCATGCCGAGCAGCGAGGTCCATACGTCCAGCAGGTCCTCGGCGTCCTCCACTATCAACAGTTTGGGTCGATCCACAGGTGCAATCCCTCTACATCAAATGCAATTCTTGGCGATCCAGTTCTTGGCAATCCAGGTCGTAAGCTAGTGTTCTTCGACTACCGGCATCTGGCCGGTAGTGGCAGTTGCAGGGGCGTCCTCATCCGATTTAGGAATCCGAATCTGAAAGCAGGTGTTCGGACAGTCGTGATCAACCTCCAGAACGCCACCGTGTGCCTTGATGATGCTTTGCGACAGGCTCAGGCCCAGGCCGGTTCCGTCCCGTTTGGTGGTAAAAAATGGTGTCATCACCTGACTTAGTATCTTTTGAGAAATTCCTTTGCCACTGTCAATTACCCGGACCAGCACATCATCCTCGTCTTCTTTGATCTCGAGTCGAATCCATTTCTCGCTCATCTCCTGAATCGCGTCTACAGAGTTGTTTATGAGATTGATTAGCACCTGGCTTAACTGCGTCGGCTGAGCGCGAACGGTCAAAGCGCGGTTCGGCTTTTCCACCTGCAGGTCGATGCCCTTGTTGCGCAGCTGAAACACACAGATCTTCAGCGTATCATCCACCAGTGCCGGCAGACTGCAGGGCTCGAAACTTTCGTTATGGTTCGATCTTGCAATCGATTTCAGGCCGACGATGATGTCAGACATCTTGGTGGTGGTTGCCTCGATTTTTTCGATGGCGTTCTTCAGCGGTGCGCTGATCGGACTGTCGTCATGGCGATGCAGCTCGCGAATCAGGTCCACGTAGCCTTGGATCGTGCTCAGCGGCGTCTTTAGCTCGTGAGCGATGCCTGCCGCCATCTGGCCCAGTGCTGCGAGCCTTCCGGATTTTTCGATCTCTTCTTCCTGTTGCTTGAGCCGTAGCTCGCGCGACTTTGTCTCGGTGACATCGAAGATGTTCAGGAATATCTTCGAGCCCTCCACCTGGAAGGATTTCACATCGAAGTAGCTCTTTTCGCCCTTGTGTCTTCCAACGAGCTGAACGCTCCATTTCTTCTCGTGAAGAATCTGAGCAGCTATCTCGGCGACTCTGTCATTGCTCAGACTCGGGTCAAGGCAGCTGATGATATCTTCCACGGTCGTGGTGCCTACATTGTTCTGGTCTATACGGCACAGCTCACACAGGGTATCCGAGGCAAAAGAAGCGACGAAGCGGCCTTCGCGCTTTTCGAGTACCGCAAAGCCGTCCTCGGCCCGGGCGATGACCGTTTGCAGCTCCTGCAGCCGCTGCTCGGCAATGGCTCTCTCGGAAATGTCCACCCCGACCGAGCACACCGACCTGATGTTTCCGTCGTCGTCCCACAAAGGGACTCGCGCGGTATGATAGATTCGCGACCCTCCATTTACCGGATACATTTCATCGGCGTAGGCGACGTCCTGCGACTCCAGGGCAAGTAAATCTTTGCGGCGCCGGTCAGCCCCGGTTTCTTCTCCGAACAGTTGCACGTCGGTGCGTCCGAGAATCTCCACTTCCGCCTTGCCCAGCGACTGGCAGAAGGCCGGGTTCACATAGGTATAAACACCATTGGAATCGCGCACCGAGACTTTCGCCGGGATGCCATCCATCAGCCGGTACATGGAGCGTTTGGCGATGTCGGCGCGACGCAACGATTCCAGCAGTACGGTATTGTCCACCAGAGTCGCCACGACGCCGGTTACCCGGCCGTCCGAATCGCGCACGATGGGCAGGCAAAAGGCATCGAAGTCGAAGCCGCCGGATTCGAAGCGCGTTTGCTGTCTTTGCTGGTGAAGGAGGCAGTCTTCAATGATTTTGAATACCGGCTCCAGAGAAAAGGGCGAGCTGATCAGACGGAAATTGCGACCGACGCTCTCGGGTCCAAGCCCCAGCACTTCCTCCGATTTGCTGTTGAAGTCAGTCAGGTTCAGGTTGGCATCGATCACCAAAACCGGGTTGACGATGGCGTTCTGAACGGCATTCAGGTGGGCGGTGAGTTCGGTCAACTCGTTGCTCTTTACGTTGAGCTCTTCGTTGAGCGTGGTAAGTTCCTCGTTGCTGGATTGCAGCTCTTCGTTGGAGGTTTCCAGCTCTTCGTTCGACGACTGCAATTCCTCGTTGGCTGATTGCAGTTCCTCGTTCAGTGCTTGCAGCTCCTCGTTGGAGGTTTCCTGCTCTTCAATGACGGACTGCAGGTGTTCGCGGGTGGCCATCAGCTCCCTTTCCAGTTCGTCGATTTCCCGACTGCTGGCGGCCGCACCTTCGGAGTGCTCGGGCTCCTCGAAGTCCACGGTATAGAAACCGATGATGAATCTTGGTTCTTCAAAGGCGTGAGCCGGATGCACCGTCGCAAAGAGGTACTGCTTTTTGTCGCCGGCCCGGAACAGGATGGAACCACTGCGCGTGATCTGATTGGACCGGCGCGCCCGGTGGGCCAGCGTCATCAGCTGGCTCTTCAGGCTCGGGTGAATCAGGCTGTCCAGTTTTTGCTCCATGGGGCCGTCCGGGAACTGCAGGTATTGTCCTGCGTTACCGTATACGGCCGAAATTCGAAAATCGTCAGTCAGTACCAGCGAGTCGGGACAAAAATCGCGGATCAGGTCTCTCTCCAGCTCGGGCCGCGCCTTCTGTTCAACATGCAGTGCGCGGCTCATCATCCGTTGCGTCGGGTACTTGAGCTTGGAAAAGGAGATGGCAGCCGCGGGCAGACGATTGGTACGCTCGAAGACCTTCGCATGCGGATCGACCGTCCGGAAAAAGGACTTGTCGTGGCCGAGCGATTCGGACTTGCCCAAAAACAGCAAGCCGTTCAGGTTCAAGGCGTAATGGAAAATCTTGAGGATGCGCTCCTGTACCACCTGATCAAAGTAAATGAACAGATTACGGCAGCTGATCAAATCCATTTTCAGAAAGGGTGGATCAGCCGTGAGGTCGTGCCTTGCGAACAACACAAGATCGCGAACCTCTTTTTTGATCCGGTAGCCGCCTTCGCTGGCGACAAAGTAGCGCTTTACCAGAGAGCCGGGCAGCCCCTCCACCGATGTGGCCGGAAATTGTCCCGCCCGCGCCGTGGTCATCGCCGCTTCATTGATGTCAGTGGCAAAAACCTGGATGCGCATGTCCGCCGGTGACAGACCCGCGTCGTGAACCGCTTCGAGGGCGGCGATTGCGAGGCTGTAGGGCTCTTCGCCGGAGGCGCAGCCCGCGCTCCAGATTCTCAGAGTTTCCTTGTGCCGGTTATTGTCGATGTAGGCGCGCAGGTGCTTGCCGGCGGCCTCGAACTGGTCGGCATCGCGGAAGAATGAGGTAACGGAAATGAGGATGTCGTGGTGAAGCCGTTCGACTTCCTCAGGGTTCTTCTGCAGATAGTCGAAGTATTCCTCCACCGACTTGGCCTTCACCGCGTTCACGCGACGGTTCAGTCGTCGACTGATCGTGTTGGGCTTATAAAGCCCGAAATTCACCTTGGTTCTTTGATGCAGCAGGCGCAGGATCTGCTTGAAGGTCTCGTCCGGTACCTCCGGGCCCGCCGGACGCTCGCCCAGATTATCCACAGACAAGTTGCAAATTTCCCGTGCGAGTTCGGCCGGGCTTCCCACCAGGTCCATCACTCCGGTGGCAATGGCGGACCTGGGCATCCCGTCGTACTTCGCGGTGTCCGGGTCTTGAGCCAAGGCCATGCCGCCGGCAGCCTTGATCGCCCGACATCCCTGTGCGCCGTCGCTGCCGGTCCCCGACAAAATGCAGGCGATGCCGTGCTCGCCATAGTCCTGAGCCACGGAAATCAGAAAGCGGTCGATGGACGGCTTTGGTCCAATGCGGTCTTCCAGCGCGGTCAGGCGAATGCGGCGATTCTCGACCAGGATGTCGGTGTTGGGTGGGGTGATGTAGATGTGGTTTTCCAGCAGCGGTTCGCCATCGCGGGCTTCAGTCAGCGGGATGTTGGTCTCGCGAGCCAGCAACTCCGCAAGCATGCTCTTGGATGTGGGAGACATGTGCTGGACAACAACCAGGCTTGCGGAGACATGGCCTTGCATTTCTGCGAAAAGCGCGCGCAGCGCCTCAAGGCCGCCGGCCGAAGCGCCAATGCCGATAATCACGGGGCTTTCCGTGCGGCTTGTCGGAGGCGCTGCGTCGTTGCCGTGCCCGTATTGCGTTGAGTTTTCCAATTAATCGGCTCTCCACAGACTTGCCTGCTAGCAAGTTGCTTCTACAGCTGCTGCGCTGTCTTCGTATGTCAGCTAGGACTTCATAGCAGAGGCGCAGTTCACCACATTATCGAAGCCGAGCGGCTTGTGCTTTGATGAGGTCGCTAGTGAGGAGGACGAAACCGGATTTGCCGGGAGAAGAAGCTTCTGAGCCCGAAAAAAGCGCCCGGCACACCCGGGGGGTTATCGCCTTCTGCGGGCAACTCGCTTGCGAACCGGCCTCCGGTTCTGACCTGATAAAATCTCGCCTAATTCTGACTCAGGCGTTTGCACTATAGCGGCAAAAGATTCCAAGTCAAGCGTGCCGCCACGGGTACGGTACTACTGTGAACTGACAAGAAAGACAGCGACCTTTTTCGCTGAAAAATTTACAAAACCTTGTAAGCTTTTCGGGTTTCATTTATTTCGCTCCCGATAAACTTAACTACTCGATAATTATCTCGCGAGTGCGGAACTCGCAAGAATCCGAGCGCGTATCGCAAAGATCGAGAATGAGAAAAAGCTGCTCCGGCAGCGCATACACCATGTCATCAAAATAAACTCGCGTGGAAGTCGCTGATGGCGGAGCGCAAGACATGCTGAAATCGGCGAAGTATTCACAAAACTGAATGCCGTCGCGATCGCAATCGAGTCCGGGGCCGCAATAATCACTGCTGATCAGGCGACTTCCCGCAAAGTCCGGTCGATCGTTGATACGCAGTTCAATGGTGTAATCATCCATATTAGTGGCGTACCAGTAGATCTCGAATTGCCCACCGTCAACATAGGGATTGAGCACGAGCTGCGAGTGCGGCGAATCTTCGCTGCTGACCCCATAACTGTCCACCACATGAAAGGCATCGAGTTCCGGTGGATAATGGACGGGTTCATGATGGTGATCACTGCCACTGCCACTGCCACTGCCACCGCCGCCACAGCCGCTCAACAAGACCACCATCGCGCCCAGCCAAAGCTTTGTATTTTTCATCGCCCCACTCGCTGTTTGCCTGCGTTGAGGGCGACTCTAGGTAACGGACGCTGAACGCTTCCTGAATGGAACGGGACAGCCTGCTAAACTGCAGTGATTGAGCAAGCAAAAGCATGGCAGAGCGGCAGTGCGCCTATGAAGATCAGCTCTCTTTTTCTCCTTCTATTATCTCTTTTCTCGACTTCCATGGCAGCGGGCCAGGTGGTCAATGACGAATCATTGCCGCCATACTGGCGCAGCTACTACGTGCGCGAACCGGTATTCGGGTCTCAGGTCCGGGTGGCTACCACCGGCAAGCGTGGGCAAACGCCGCTGGTGCTTGTCCATGGGCTTGGGCAAAATGGTTTGAAGGACTGGTTGAAGGTCGCCGGGCTGTTGGCGAAGGATCACTACGTCGTCGCTCTGGACTTGCCCGGCTTTGGTCAGTCCTCGCTTCCGACTTCTGCGCGGCTCTCACCGGAAAACTTCGCCGAATTGATTCGCTGGCTGATTAAGGATCAGGAATTGGGGCGAGTGCATCTGGCGGGGCACTCGATGGGCGGTGCGGTGGCATTGTATTACGCCGCTATCCATCCAGAAACGCTTGCCGAACTGACGCTGGTGGACGCAGCGGGTATCCTGCATCGGGCCAGCTTCGTAAAATCAATGGCCAGCGTGGATCGGCGCAATTATGGGTTTCTTCCCGAGCCGTTACGACAAAAGGCAGCAAAGCTTTTCAACTTCGGCAATCGGCTGGTTGAGGACATCAACCTGCTGCCCGATTTATCTCAGCCCCTGCAAAAGAACGACCTCGCCTGGAACCACTTGCTTGCCGACCAGGCAAACACCAATGCCGCACTTTCCCTGATCAACACTGACTTTTCACCCGTGGTGGCGGCGGTGAGAACTCCTACCCGCATCATTTGGGGCCGGCGCGACCCGGTCGCGCCTCTACGCACAGGCTATATGCTGCGCGGGCTCACCGCGGAAAGTGAACTGCATATAATTACCGATGCGGAACACGTACCTATTCAAACCCATGCCGAGACTGTTGCCGGATTGATGCAGCAAGTAATCAGACCGGCGCAGGGGCTTGACCGGCACGCCGGAATGGCCACGGGGGATCTGATTTGCCGTGGCAGAACCGGACAACGCTATAGCGGCGTGTATCGACGGATCGTCGTCGAGAACTGCCTGGACATCCATCTGGAAGACATAGTCGCGGAATCCATTGAGCTCAGCGGCTCGGAGGTCGATATCGTCCGGCTAAAAATAAAAGGCGGTGCAGCCGCAATGCGCATGCAGCGCTCGACCGCGCGCCTGACCGATGGTGAGTTGCAGGGGAAAGTCGGGGTGGTGATGGAGAACTCCCGCCTGGACCTCGCGGGTGTGCGCATCAAGGCCGATGAAACTGCCATTCAGATCGGGCAACGGTCGGTGGTGGCAGCGTCGATCAGCGCAGCCGAGACTCCTTCGTTCAGTGCCCGGCTGCACGGCATGGTGCGGGCGGAAAACGTCAGAGGCGAGGCACTGAGTCAACTGCGCTCCGACACTGCCCCCATCCGGTGAGCCTCTCGAGTGCGGACGTCACTGGATGCTGTCCGTGCCTGAAAGGTCGATGCCCAGCGCCCGCAGCTGGCTGGCCGCAATTGGATCCCGTGTCTGGCGCCAGCGCTGATAAAGAACAAGGATGTCTGTCGCAGTTACCGCTTGCCGGCGTGCACAGGCGCTGGCAACCAGGTCCAGCATGTTGGCAAAGGAGCGGGCCAGTTCCGCAAAGATATGCCGGTTCTGCGAGGCATTGTCCGCGAGGTAGTCGTAGGCGCCGCCTCCCATTCCAATGAAGTAATCCTTGCCGATTCCCCGTCGGGCAAAGCGCTCGGGAAACAGCGCACCCAGAAACAAAGCCATGTCGCCCAACTGACGCAGAATCAGGCAGCGCTCACGTTCATTGCTGGCTTCCAACGCATCCCCGTATAACAGGGCAAGAGGGCGGAGGCTGACCTCGCCTTGGTCGTAGGAAAACAACTGGTCGCTGCGACCAAAGCGATCGAGCAGACTGCCCAGATACCAGCAGGTATCATCGTGGGGAGGTGGTCGGAGGTTTTCGGCGAAATGGGCGAGGCGCTGCTTGAAATAGCTCGAAAGCGATGTTTCGGAAATCGGGGCATGGGTATCGAAATGCATGGTCCACCTCGTTTGCTACCACATCCAGACTATAGGCCAAGCGAATCGGCAAGTTCAATTCTTAGCTTTGCTACTTTTAAGTCAAAAAAATCATAAAAATCGCGCCTCGTCGGATCTTGAAAAGCTCCCGCCTGCCCCTATTTGCCGCTTCGAAAAAGCTGTGCTTTTTCCCCTTATTCACACGTTTGTTCATAACTTGTTTGATCCAACTTACGACCAATCAAAAGAGGTTTGATATGAGCATTCGACCCCTCTATGACCGGGTCGTGGTAAGACCGCTGGAAGCGGAAACCACGACCAAGGGCGGAATCGTGCTGCCGGGCAAGGCGGCCGATAAACCCAGTGAAGGCGAGGTGCTCGCCATCGGCTCCGGCAACCTGCTGGCCAATGGCGAATTGCGACCGCTGGCCGTGAAAATCGGTGACCGGGTGCTGTTCGGCAAGTACGCCGGCGCCGAACTGACCATCGATGGCGAAGCGCTATTGGTGATGAAAGAATCCGATATTCTTGCCGTGCTCGACGGTGAAGCAGCCCGCAAAACCGCACAGGAGAAAGCCGCATGAGTGCCAAAGTAGTGAAGTTTTCCAGCGATGCCCGCGAGCGCATGCTGGCGGGTGTGAATACCCTGGCTAACGCCGTCAAAGCCACCCTGGGTCCGAAGGGCCGTAACGTGGTATTGAGCAAAAGTTTTGGCGCGCCGCGCGTCACCAAGGACGGCGTCAGTGTAGCCAAGGAAATCGAACTGGCCGACAAGTTCGAAAACATGGGCGCACAGATGGTGAAGGAAGTCGCCTCCAAAACCGCCGATGTGGCTGGTGACGGTACCACCACGGCGACCGTGCTCGCCCAGGCGCTGATCCGCGAAGGCCACAAGGCGATCGCAGCCGGCATGAACCCCATGGACCTCAAGCGCGGTATCGACGCCACTGTCAAAGCCGCCGTCGATGAACTCAAGGCGCTTTCCAAGCCTTGCAGCGACAACAAGTCTATCGGTCAGGTGGCCACCGTTTCCGCCAATTGGAACACCGACATCGGTGACATTCTCGCCCGCGCCATGAACAAGGTTGGTCGCGACGGCGTGATCACCGTCGAGGAGGGCAAGTCTCTGGAAAACGAGCTGGATATCGTGGAAGGCATGCAGTTTGACCGAGGCTATCTATCCCCGTACTTCATCAACAATCAGGAGAAGATGCAGGTCGAGCTGGACAATCCCCACATACTCCTGTTTGACAAAAAGATCAGCAATATCCGCGACCTTCTCCCGGTGCTCGAGGCCGTTGCAAAAGCGGGCCGACCGCTGGTGATCATTGCCGAGGATGTGGAAGGCGAAGCGCTGGCCACCCTGGTAGTGAACAACCTGCGGGGCATTCTCAAAGCCGCCGCCGTTAAAGCGCCCGGTTTCGGCGACCGTCGCAAGGCCATGCTGCAGGACATTGCGGTTCTCAGCGGCGCGCAGGTCATCACTGAAGAAGCCGGTTTGAGCCTCGACAAGGTGACTCTCGAGCAACTGGGCAGCGCCAAGCGCATCGTCATCGGCAAGGACAATACCACTCTGGTGGACGGCGCTGGCAAGAAGGCTGACATCGACGGCCGCGTCGAGCAGATCCGCCGTGAAATCGAAGACAGCAAGTCGGATTATGATCGCGAAAAACTCCAGGAGCGCGTCGCCAAACTTGCCGGTGGTGTTGCGGTAATCAAGGTTGGCGCCGCGACTGAAGTGGAAATGAAAGAGAAGAAGGATCTGGTGGACGACGCCCTGCATGCGACCCGCGCTGCGGTTGAAGAGGGCATCGTTCCCGGCGGTGGTCTGAGTCTGATACGCGTTGCCGACGCCATCAGAGCCAAGGGCATCAAGACCGTTAACAGCGATCAGCAAGTGGGTGTGAAGATTGCGCTTCGCGCAATGGAGGAGCCCTTCCGCCAGATCGTGGTCAACGCGGGCGTGGAGCCCAGCGTTGTACTCGACAAGGTGCGTGATGGCCCGGGCGCTTTCGGCTACAACGCTCAGACCGAAGCCTATGGGGATATG
This sequence comes from Proteobacteria bacterium 005FR1, assembly GCA_026192395.1. Taxonomy (GTDB): domain Bacteria; phylum Pseudomonadota; class Gammaproteobacteria; order Pseudomonadales; family Cellvibrionaceae; genus WACF01. The sequence goes on along the minus strand of WACF01000001.1, from coordinate 2,342,320 downwards.
CTGGAAATGGGCATCATCGACCCGGCCAAGGTAACCCGTTCTGCCTTGCAGAATGCCGCTTCGATTGCTGGCCTGATGCTCACCACCGAAGTGATGATCGCGGACAAGCCCGCTGAAAAAGCGGCTCCGAATCCCGCGGCTGGAATGGGTGAATGGGACTAAACCACGTCCGTTGCCACTTGAGAAAACCCCGGCGATCCCGGGGTTTCCTTTTACTGAACACCGAACGCTTATCCCAAGCTTCAACTAGCTACTCCGTCATTCCGACGCAGGCCGAAAGACAGCGATGGAGCGAGTCAACACTCGAGTTCTAAACTCGTTTGCCACCGGGTACAGCCTTTTCAAACACGCTGTGAATACATCCCTGTACGCTCTGTCGCTTCATCCCTGAAGCGACAGGTTTGAAAAGGCTGTACCCGGCACCAAACTCGCTCAGTAGTACCCAGAGCTCCTAAAGACGGGTGGGACGGCACCCAAGATCGCTGCCAGTGATCCGGTGTTTGCTGCTGTGACCTTCGCCGGCATGGAAGCCGGCGTAGAGCTTACAGGGACGTACTCGCAGCGTGTCACAGCAGTGAACACCGGATTGCTGGCTCGGCACGTCAGTTTGGACTTCTACCAGCTCGGTTTTATGTTTCTACTCACGTCTTGTCCACGATATTTCTCAGGCTAAGTCTTCCATAAAATCCAACATCGCCTGGTTCTTCACCGTCTTGCGGTGGTTCGCCCAGAGCGCCTTGATCTTGTCCTGATTGCAAGCCTTACGGTCCACCAGTACGCGCGTGTTCAGTTCACCGATGGGTGTAGTAGTAGGGCACTTGGTGAACACGAACTGATTGCTGATCAGATCCATGAACGGGCCGGACTTGCTGGTGGGCATGATGAACAGCAGTTGCAGACCGAGCGTTTCGGTCAGGTAGTTGATCACCTCTCGCGAGCGAGTTTCGTCCATTTTCGAAAAGGCCTCGTCCACCAACACCATGCGTAGATGGCTGCTGCCTTCATTGAAGCGGAAGGCGGAGGTCACTGCAGCGGAGCGAATGATATAGGCCGGCGTTTCCAGCTGTCCGCCGGAGCCGGTGCCGTACTGGCTCAGGGCAATCGGTGACTTGCCTTCCGGTTCCTTGTAAATCTCGTAGCTGCGGTAGTTGCGGTAATCACTGATCCGCCCCAGCTCGCGTAGGGCGATTTGCTCGTCAGGATCCAGCAGCATGTCCAACATCTTGTCGCGGATGCTGCGCCCCTTCGCGGAAAGATCGGCATCGAAGAGGCTCGAGCCGTCGCCCAGGTCGGGCAGGTCGATGATCTCCTTGAAGAAGCGCCAGTACTCCCGGTATTCCGGCACCCAGTCGAAGCCGAAATAAAATCGCTCGCGATCCGCACCGAAGCGGTGATGTTCCAGCTCACGGTTCAGGTCTTCAAGAACCCGCTTGCCTTCTTCGATGGCCTGGTAAATGGAGTGACAAAGATTGGTGACGAACGCAGTGTTGAAACTGTCGCGCAGCCCCGTGAGCTTGTCGAATTTGTCCACCAGCACGTTGTTCTTGAGCCGGTTGTGAATCAGATCGATTTCGCCGCGCAGTTTGACGACGCGCTGGAAGAATTCGGAACCGTGCCGGTCACTGTAGCTGTTGTCGTAGACGATGGCGTCATGGGTGTTGCACTGTTGGTTGTGATCGCGAATCGACTGAAACAGGCCGCGTTCGGTGTTTTCCAGCTGAGCGTTGAGCGCATCCACTTCGTCCTGGAAGCTGAACTCCTTGCCCGCGTGGGCAGCGCGCTGTTCCGCTTGCGCAAGCGCTGCCTCGCTGTCGAACTCGGGGTAGTGCTCCGCCATTCGAATGACCGCCTGCTCGAAGTCCTCCTGCACTTCCTGAAGGATGTCCTGGGCATCGGCCAGCTTTTTGAGTTCGGCTTCTCGCTGGCGCTCCTGCTCTTTCAGGCTGCCGGCTTCCTCGCCAAGCTTGCGGGCCAGCGCTTCCTGTTCGCGGTACTGGGCCTTGAGCGCTTCGAGTCGCTGCTCCATGTCCACAAAGTCGCTCAGGTCGAGACCCGCCAATGCGGCTTCCGCCTGGCCAATTTGCCGGTGCAGTTGCAGCATGGATTGAATCAGCTCGGCGCAATGCACGGGGCGAATGCTCTCAACGAGTTCGAATACCTGTCTGATGTGCATAAGATCCTGCTCCGCCTGGTGAGCGGCGAGGCTCAGTTGCTCGCACTCGCGTTCTTTTGCGCGCAGCGCCCGCTCCCGCGCACCCTGGCCGAACACCAGCTCACTATCGTCCAGGTCGCAGCGCCACATGCTGTAGTTGCCGGACCCGAGACCGTCGGGCGTAACGCCGCGGGGTGTGTTGCGAAGCGTATCGGCGTCGGGTACGCACAGAACGTTTCCGTAGGAGGCGCGCAGATAATGTTCGGCGGTGCGGTGGCCGAAGGACATCACCTCGATGACCGAATCGCTGGGGATCGACAGTCGCTCGGCGTCACGCTGTGCCTTATGGCCCTGAATGACTCGCGCGCGGTTGCGCTGACCGCCGCCCATCGAGCGGACGATGCGAATGGCTTCCGCCTCGAAGGCCTGTTCGACCAGAATCGAAAAGCGCGCGCCACCGATGTAGCCTTCGATGGCCATCTGCCATTGCGGATCGGTGACCTCAACATAGTCGCAAAGCACACGCGGGTCCGCCTGGGGGCAGGCCTTGGTTATGGCTGCCAGCGCCGCTTCCACATAGGGGGGGTAGCTGACTTTGCGGCTTTGCAGCAGCTGAATTTCTTTTTGCTTTTGCTTAAAGCGATTGGACGCGTCCTGTTGCCGACGTTCGCTCGCCGATCGCAAGAGCGATAATTGATCGCGCACGCTGCCACCGTTGCGCTCGGCATTGTGGAGCATGTCAGCGAAGCGCCGATGCCGGTTCTCGATCGCCATGATCCGATCCAGGTCTTCCTCGAGCCGCTCGATACCTACCCAGTCGCGTGCCAGGAGGCGGCTGAAATCCACGTCCGCTTCTTCATTGACGATGGCTTTGGCCTGCTGCCGGAAGTCGCGGCTGTCCAGAACGGGGATGTCCACCGCCAGTGAATGTGTCGCAAGCTGCTCCAGCAGGTTGCGAGTCGCCTCAACGTTACATGCGATCACCTGTCCGCTGTCCAGCAGTGGACGCGCTTTCTCACCCAGCTCGCGGTTGCGATCAGCGATGCTGCGTTCGAGATCGTCCTTGTCTTTCAGGGCGCTGATTCCCTGGCGCTGTGCTTCCAGCATTACCCGCTCGTCATAGCTTTGCTGGCGGCGTTGCTCGCAGACACTCAGGCGTTCGGCATTGTCGGCGATGGCCGCGCGCAGATCCTGTTGTGCATTGCGGGCCGCTACGTAGGATTTGTGATTGACCTGCAGTCGGCGGGTGGCTTCGGAGAATTGTGCGAGGCTCCGCTCGGCCCATCGGTCCACGTAATGCTGTGCCTGTTCCTTCGCGGTTGCCAGGGTTTCGATGGTGGCGCGAATGGCGCGGGTCTCCGATTCCATCTGATGGATCGTCTTCATCAGCTCGGATACCGCGCGGATTGCATCGCCGAGATCACGGGGCTCAAGAATCTCCCGGGCGACGAACTCGTTGATGCTCTTCACCGGCTTGTATGCCATAAAGTTGGCGAAAGTGCGCGCCGCGTGCTTCGCCTCCCGGTCGGAGACTGCATCGCGACGTCCGCGCAAAGCGCCGTAAAGCCGTCGCAGATACGCGCCCTTCTTGTCGTAATGCTCGATCGCTTTGCTGCCGAATTCTTTTTTGAGCAGACCGATGATCTTGTCCATAGGCACTACATGTTTGCCATCGGAATAGCTCCGGACGAAGTGGCCGATGTTGAGTGCCTCGCCGGGTACGATCAGAAACGTCAGGTCATCCAGTCGCGCCTGCTTCTGATTGCCGGCGCTGTCCAGATGCGCGCGAATGCACATCACTGCGGTGAACACTTCACCGCTTTCGCCCTGGGTGGGATGAAAGATGCCAGCCACATAGCCATCGGTCGGCCACGGGCGTGCGTAGCTGCCGTCGTCACAACCCAGTACATAGGAGGCGAGGGTGCGAACCTGCTTGCCTCCGCGCCCGCGTTGGGTGGTTTCGTCCTGACCCGGATTGTAGTTGAAGAGATTTTCGTGGGCCGCCGTCATCAGGGTTTGAATGGCGTCGGCCGCCGTGGTTTTGCCGGAACCGTTGCCACCGGAAAACAGATTGACTGGCCCAAAATCAAATTCCAGGTGCGGGATGTTGCCCCAGTTAACGAAGATGCCGCGCTTCAAATACATTAGTCATCTTCTCCTTCAGAGCTCATATCGGCCTCTTCATCTGCAAATAGAGCGCTCGGAACGGCCTGGGTCGTGCCATGGTTCTGTCCGGAATCGTCGTCCCCCATCAGGCTGCGCAGTACCTCGTCCGTGACGAAACTGGTGATGGCCGGTTGAATGCTCAGCCAGCTTTCCTCGCTGTCCATATCATCTTCACTGTTGTACTGCACCAGGCGCAGTTGCCGCAGCCGTCGGAAGAGTTGCCGTCGCTCCACCTGGCCTTCCGGCAGGGAACGCTTGAGCAGGTTGTTCATGGAAATGGCGAGGCCCTCGAGAGAGATCATCGCCCGACCTTTCTCGTCCACCTGGCCTTCGCGCAGGCTTTTCTCATACTCGGTGCGCAAAACCAGAATCACCGCGACTTCCTGTTGCGTCGGACGGGTGCGAAAGCCGCTGTTGAAAGGCGCATCGTTTTCGTCCGCCATGCCCGGCACTTCCGAGCCGGGCGGGAAGACACGGATAAAGCAGAAACGGCGGTCGTGTTGGATGCGAACGCCGATCACCGCCAGGTAGTCTTCCACCAGATCGGCGCAAAGCAGAAAGCGGTCGTAGAGCATTGCCTCGACCTGACTTTCCTCGCGCGAGATCACGCCGTAGTCCAGCAGGCGCACCAGTAATTCGGAAAATTCGCTGCGGTTCACGCCACTGGATTTGAGTTGTTCTTCCAGAAAGGTGTCAATCATCGCTTTGTTTCAACTCAATGGTAAATTCGTCCAGCGCTTCGTAGTAGTCGGTGCTGAGCCGTTGACCGGTGGGCTCGACGCGGAAGCGGTGGCCCTGCCCCAGATTGCTGACCGCGGCCACCTCGATCGCGTGGGCCATCGCGAGCAGGTCGGGGGCGGTTTCAACGGGAAGGTTGCGGGTGGAAATGCGTTCGCCCTCCCGCAAAGCGCTGAACACATAGTCGCGCAGACCTTTGTTGTCCATCGTGAAGGCCTGATCCAGCAGCTGCTGGATCAACAGCTCGCGCTGGGCCTCCGGGTCCAGTGCCTGCGCTTCCTGAACCGCCGTTTGCACCGGTCGCTGCCGCTTGCGCTCCTGCAGCTTGATTTGTGCGGGGTCAATCAATTGCAGCTTCATGCTGGCAAGCTGTTCGGCTGCCGCATCCAGGCGTTTGCCGTAATCTTGTGCGGGGAGCTGACTCAGGCTCCGACAGACTGCCAGCAGGTCATTGTTGCCTTGGCTTTGCAGGTAACTGAGCTGACGGATGATGATGTCGGCGCGCTTGGTAAAACTGTGCAAGGCGCGACGCAAGGCGGGCAGCATGATCTCCGCCGCATTGCCCATGCGTCGCTCGATGGTATCGAGAATGGTCCATAGCACCGACTGGCCGGGGAGTGCCATGTCGGGCAGCAGCCGGCGCAGATGCTGTTCGGTCTCGCGTTTGAATTCTTTATTCTTGCGGCGCACCCGGGCCAGCGCCTTGCCGATTTGGTCGCGGTACTTCTCCACGCTGTCGGCGGAAAGCCGCACCGAGACGTCGGGCTGAAAACGCTTCTCCATGAAGTCGAAGAACTGCTCGGTGGCCTGCTGCACCAGCTGCTGACTTTCCACTTCGCGCACCAGTTGCCGTTTGCGCTCTTCGAGCTCGGCAATAATGTCGGTGAAGTCGGTCACGATGCGCTCGGAGTACTCGTAAGCGTCCAGCAGGTCGTGCACCTCGCCGCGACTGAGAAAAGCCTCAAGCGCATTGAGGGTATTGCGGGTGTTCCGGTGACGGGTGCGGATTCGGGTGTTGCCGGAGTCCACCAGCGTCTGGCTGAACAGACGCCCCAGACGGGTAAAGGGGTAGGTAGACTGCAACGTGGCGGGGTCCACCTGTTTTTCCAGCCAGCCACAATCAAGCAGCTGCTTGAGGATCCAGTTGGCCTGCTCCCGAAGTGACTTGAAGCGCTGCGGCTCCTCGTCGTCAGTGCCGTTCAGCTCGCGGGTATCAGCCGGTGCGCGCGCCAGCGCCTCTTCCAGAATCTCCACCACCTGTTCGCGGGCCAGAGAATGGCCGTAGTCCGCATTGGCGCTGTACAAGCGGGCGTAGAGCAGGCAGAGGCACTGGACTGTTTGTTCGCGGTATTTGCTGGTGAGGGGCTTGAAAAAATCCTGGCGTTCCGGGGAGAAAAACATGGATAGGCGTGCTTGGTCCTGGGGGCTGCCTGAGGCAATCGGCTACTGTATTGCCGGGGATGGGGCAGGTCAATCCTTCCTTGAAAACGACTTCCCGGGGAGAAAAAGTCACGACCGACTGGCCACGAAGGGCTGAGAAATGAAAGGTAAATGGTGGCATCCGCCACTCGGGCTCGGCTGCGGTGGCCGCGTCTTCGCGGTATGATGCCCCGTCAGAATAACAATCCCCTATCAGCACTCAGCAGAGGTGAACAATGACGAAACGGGTTATCCAGAGAACTCTGTCTTGCAAGACCCTGGTGGCAGCATCCGTCCTGTTAGCGGTCGTTGCGGCCCCAGGTCTGGCCCAGCGCGGCGCCACCGGCCCGGAAGAGCATGCCAAGGTGAAGCCGATCAATGATCTGCCCAACCCCTACAAAACCGTTCGCAACTGGGGCGAGTTGCCCAATGACCGCGAGTGGGGCTCTGTGTCCGGTGTTCACGTGGACATCGACGGCAAGCACATCTGGGCCGCTGATCGCTGCGGCAGCAATTCCTGCGTCGGTTCTGACGTGGATCCGATCGTCAAGCTGGATCCCAGCGGTAAAGTAGTGAAAAGTTTTGGCGCCGGCAAAATCGCCTGGCCCCACGGAATGGAAGTGGACAGTGAAGGCAATGTCTGGGTCGTGGATGCCCGCGGTCCGCGTGAGAACGAGCTCAAAGAGCACCCCAATGCCACCAAGGTTGGCCATCAGGTAGTCAAGTTCAGCCCGAACGGGGACGTGCTTATGGTGATCGGCACCCCAGGTGAAGCCGGTGACCCGCCCACCCATCTTACTGAGCCCAACGACGTCCTGGTAGCGCCGGACGGCAGCATCTTCGTGGCTGAGACCCACAGCGCGCAGTTCATGGACGATCCGGGCCCCAATGCCAAGAGCCGCATCAACAAATATGCGCCCGACGGCACTTTCATCAAGAGCTTCGGCGAATGGGGCTATGAGGACGGACAACTGCGCTCACCGCACGCGCTGGCCATGGATTCCCAGGGTCGCTTGTTCGTCGCCGACCGCGGCAACCGCCGTATCCAGATTTTCGATCAGGAAGGCAAGCACCTGGACACCTGGTATCAGTTCAGCCGCATCAGCGGACTGTACATCGATGAGAACGATACCCTTTACGCCATCGACTCCGAATCCGATCCCAACTACAACCCGGGCGGCTGGCAGAAAGGCCTGCGTATCGGCAGCGCCAAGACTGGCGAAGTGAAGTACTTCATTCCCGCGCACGAATCCCCCCGTCCTTCCGGCATGGGTGGCGAAGGCTCCATGGGTGAAGGCGTTACTGTCGACAAGGATGGCAACATCTACGCCGGTGAGGTGGGCCCGATCCAGGGGTTGACCAAGTTCGTTCCCAAGAAGAAGTAGTAGGTAACAGGCATGGATGAGCTATGGCTCGTCCATGCTTTCCGGTCTCCAGTTTCCAGTCTCCAGTTTCCAGTCTCCGCCAAATTGCCAGCGCAGCTCCAACCTGATTCGCTACAAGGTATCCGTCATTCCGGCGAAGGCCGGAATCCACGATATTTTGTGAACTCCGTGCCCGCCGAATTGGATTCCGGCCTTCGCCGGAATGACGCGTGCTATTTTTCTGGCGACTGGCGACTGGCGACTGGCGACTGGCGACTGGCGACTGGCGACTGGCGACTGAAAACTGGCTCCATACCTGCTTGTCCGCAGGTGACCTACCGCCACTCAAATGCAATGGAATGCAATGAAACCACTTAGAATTGGTATCGGAATCTTGCTGCTGTGGTTCTGCGGCCCGGCTCTTGCCCAGGAAGAAGCGCATGAAGCCATGGTGCTTACCAACAGCTGGGTCGGCTTCACCGCACTGACGCTATTCATCCTCGCTTACGTGCTCGTCGTTGCGGAAGAGTTTACTCATCTGCGTAAGTCCAAGCCGGTGATGCTTGCGGCGGGGATTATGTGGGCTATCGTGGCATTTGTTTATGCCCAGCAGGGCATCGATCATCTCGTGGAAGACGCGGTACTCGAGTTTCTGCTCGAGTTCGCCGAGCTATTCCTCTTCCTGCTGGCGGCGATGACCTATGTGAACTCCATGAGCGAACGCTGTGTATTCGAAGCGCTGCGTTCCTGGCTGGTGAGTCGCGGTTTCAGTTTGAGACAACTCTTCTGGATAACCGGCACCCTCAGTTTTTTTCTCTCGCCCTTGATCGACAATCTGACCACCGCTTTGGTGATGTGCGCGGTGGCGATGGCCGTGGGCAAGGGGCATCCGAAGTTCGTTCTTCTGGCGAGCATCAATATCGTAATCGCCGCCAACGCCGGTGGTGCATTTTCGCCGTTCGGCGACATCACCACGCTGATGGTCTGGCAGGCGGGCGTGCTGGAATTTGCCACCTTCTTCGCCTTGTTCGTTCCTGCGGTGGTGAACTATCTGATCCCGGCGGTAGCGATGCAATTCGCCGTGCCTAAAACAGTGCCGCAGGTGAGTTCGGAACAGGTGAATTTGAAGCGTGGCGGCAAGGAAATCATGGGCCTGTTTCTGGTGACCATCGCCATTGCGGTCAGCTTCCATAACTTCCTCCACTTGCCGCCCTTCCTCGGAATGATGACGGGCCTTGCGCTGCTGAAATTTTATGGCTACTACTTGCGCAAAACCCACAAGTCGGCAATTGCTGATGACCCCAGTTACGGCGAAGTGGGTGACGTCAACGCTTTCGACAGCTTCGAGCAGGTGGCGCGCGCCGAATGGGACACGCTGTTGTTCTTCTTTGGTGTGATCATGTGCGTGGGCGCGCTGGGCTTTATTGGTTACCTGGAGCTGGCCAGCGAAGCCATGTACGTCTATCTCGGACCGACCATAGCCAATACCCTGGTCGGAGTATTGTCGGCCATCGTTGACAATATCCCGGTTATGGTGGCCGTGCTGCAGATGAGCCCGAGCATGGACGTGCAGCAATGGCTCCTGGTGACGCTCACTGCAGGCGTTGGCGGCAGTATGCTGTCGATCGGTTCCGCCGCGGGCGTTGCCCTGATGGGACAGGCACGTGGTATGTACACCTTTTTCGGTCACCTCAAGTGGACCCCGGTGATCGCCTTGGCCTATGTGGCGAGTATCCTTGTGCACCTGTGGGTTAACGGCAGCTATGCTGGAGTGATGCCCTGAGTTTTCGGCAAGCGATCCGGTCGGCAGTCGCCGGTCATGCTTTTAATGGCGACTGGCGACTGTCTCGTACTGATATACTCGCGCCCAAACTGACAATAAGAGAGGCTTGCAATGCGATTTTTTCCCGCCCTGATTTCCAGCTCACTGATCGCCCTTTCCTTCGCCGCCAGTGCCCAGCAGCAGGAGCCGTCGGCCACGCAGAAGCGCGTCGCAGATGCGCTCAAGATGGAATACCGCACCGAGGCCGAACGCGCCCGCGACGCCAACCGTGATCCGGTCAATGCCCTGGAGTTCATGGGTTTGAAGGAAGGCATGACCGTCGTGGAATTCTTCCCTGCCGGCCAGGCCTGGTACACCAAGATCGTCGCTCCGGTGCTGGGAGAAAAGGGTGAACTCTGGCTGATTGACTCCGAACGCACCTTTGATAGTTGGGGCGACCTGCTCCAGAACCCGGTGTTCGAAAACACCAATAAAGTGGTGGTGGAGGCGGGTTACAACCGCCAGGAAGGTCGTTATGAAGTCGGTGAGATCAATCTGCCGGTCAAGGATGCAGACCTGTTCATGAATATCCGCGAGTATCACAACTTCAATCCCGCCGACAAAGCGCGATTGAACAAAACCGCCTTCGATGCACTTAAGCCAGGTGGTCGCTACGTGATCATCGATCACAGCCGTCGCCACAACCAGCCGGAAAGCCGGCTGCTGGGCCGAAGGGAAGATCCGGTACAAGTGATTCTGGAGGTTCAGGATGCAGGCTTCGAACTCGAGAAAGCCTCCGATATGTTTTTCCGCGAGAGCGATGCGCTCAATCTCGAAGTCGGCCATGAGTCCGTCGCCGGGCAAACGGACCGTTTCTTTCTCGTCTTCAAGAAGCCGGAATGATCGACGGCCCGAGTCGCGCGATAAATCCAGGTGGGCCGAAGGGCCCACCCCGCCTGCCGGTAAATGTCGATCGGCCTGATCTTTGGATGGCCTGCATCGACTAAATGCCGGAGGCGCCATGGATCTTCCCTTTTCCACCAAGCAGTTCTTCGAAGTCTTCGCCCTCTACAACGAGGCGGTCTGGCCCGCACACCTTCTGCTACGGGCGCTGGCCTTCCTGGTGCTCATCCTTGTGTTTGTCGGACAGAGAGCAGTCGACCGAACCATCATGGCGATCCTGTCCCTGTTCTGGCTCTGGATGGGCCTGCTTTATCACTTCACCTTCTTCACTGCCATCAATCCTGCGGCATGGGTGTTCGGCGCCTTTTTTATCGCGCAAGGGCTGCTACTGTTCTGGAAAGGCGTGGTAAAGAGCGAGGTCCGTTTTGATTTCCGCTGGAGCTGGCGCGATGTTGCAGGCGTTGCGCTGATCATGCTTTCGCTCATCATTTATCCGCTCTTGAGCTTCTGGGTGGGCGAGCGCTATCCCGCCGCGCCGACTTTCGGTTTGCCTTGTCCAACGGCGATTTTTACGCTGGGTGTTCTGCTCATCGCCAGTCCGCTACCGCGCCTGCTGTTCGTTATTCCTCTGCTTTGGACGCTCATCGGCTCAGTGGCGGCTTTTGAGTTGGGAGTGCATCAGGATCTGCTCCTGCTTCTGGCAGCCCTGCTTGCCGTCGCGGCATTGCTGTTACCGCAAAGAAGCCGGACCGCCTGAATGTCGGCCTCCATGTCTCATCACTCCCGGGGTTTGATCCCCGGTTGGCAAATGCGACAGTTTTCATCACTGTCGCCTCCGCCGGATTCCACATAGCGCACCTTGTGGCGGGCGCCGCCACGGTGACTGGAGAAGCTGAACCGTCGAAGCGCCTTGCTGGCGATGACCTGCACTACCGACGCTCGACCGGTGTGCAGATGCCCTTCCACAACATCTCGTTCGGTTTCTTCAAGGTGCAGGAAGTTCAGGCCGCAAATCTCGCTGCGAAGGTCGTTGGCACTGATCAGCAAATCCGCCGTCGGCGGACCGCCCGTACCGAACTCCAACTGCCGGGGAGTATAGGCTTCCAAAACGAACACGCCGTTGGGCTTCAGCGCAGCGGGAATGCGCTGATGCAAACGGCGGCGTACTGGCGAGGGTAAATGACAGAAGATGGCGACGATCCCGTCCCACTGATTTTCTCCCGGATCGAAATCCGCCAGGTCCGCCTGTATGCAATCGATGGAAACGCCCCGGGACTGCGCAAGCCGGCGCGCTTTCTCCAAGCCTACAGCGGACTGGTCAACAGCAGTCACCTGGTATCTCTGCGTTGCCAGAAAAACCGCGTTGCGACCTTCGCCTTCGCCGAGGCAGAGCACCTTGCCCTTCGGAATCTCACCAACATGTGCGGCCAGAAAGTCGTTGGGCGCGGTGCCGTAGACGTACTCTTCAGTGCTGTAGCGTTCATCCCACATAGCTCTTCTGCTCATCCGAATCTGGCTGACGATCACTCGATTTCGCTCTAACTCGCGGTAACATCAGCAGCGAGTGCGAGCAATGAATACGCCATTCGCGGGGGGATCGTCAAATCCGCTCGTTATAGCGCTGGATACATTCGACTTATGGGTGCTGATACTTGGCCTGCGCTCGTTGTTTGACTAGAATCCCTGCTCCAACTTACTTCAATCGTTCTCGGGGCGGGGTGAAATTCCCCACCGGCGGTGAGTGCTCTGCACAAGCCCGCGAGCGCCTCCCGGTCGGCTCTGGAGCCGGGGCGGGAGGGTCAGCAGATTCGGTGTGAATCCGAAGCCGACGGTGAAAGTCCGGATGAAAGAGAACGGGCCGAAATGCTGCCTGAAGCTACCTGCGTCGCCATTGCGCCACACTGGCTGCCTTATTGCCAACGATGGCGTGTATGCTGGCAATGCAGGAACAATTGCCAGTCACCAAGGCTTCAAACAGCATTTCGGGTGCGCTCGATCAAATCTCGATTCGCCTCCCGTACGCCCTGATTCTGGTTTTTAGAGGATCGCCATGAATCAGTTTTCCGATCAGAAAGCCAACCTGCTACAGGCCGATACACTTCCCTCGCCTGTGCGCATCGCTTTCATTCAGTCTTGCTGGAGCAAGGATATCGTCGACCAGGCACGGGACGCCTTCATCGAGGAAATCGCTCAGCACGGTATCGACCCGCAAGACATCGACTGCTTTGAAGTGCCCGGCGGGCTAGAGATTCCCCTGCAGGCGAAGCTGCTTGCCAGTAGCGGTCGCTATCAGATCATTGTGGCCGCCGGCATGATCGTCGACGGCGGTATCTATCGCCACGAGTTCGTTGCGGATGCAATCATCAAGTCCTTCATGGATGTACAGCTGGAAACAGAAGTACCGATCATTTCCGCTGTGCTCACCCCGCATCACTATCATGAGCATGAAGCACACCACGCTTTCTTCTTTTCACATTTCCGCATCAAGGGCAAAGAAGCGGCCCTTGCCTGTGTGAAAACGCTGAAGAATGTTCAGCTTGCCCGGGACTTGTCTCTCAAGTGACATCCTCCAGGCTGTTTTCTCTGGTGACGTCGCTCGCAATGCTGAACTAAAAAGCGGTCACTGCGAGCTTCAGGCTTGCCGGCAAGGAAATATGCGCCTATTCTGCCCCCGCGCCAGCTGAGCACGCTGTACAGCGTGCGGTAGCGCGAAACAAAAACAACCAGGGAGAAAGTATGAAGAAGACCAAACACCTGCTACTAGCATCCATGATCGTTGCGGCGCCGATGGCCTCAGCGGAACTGAGCTACACCTACGTGACCGCAGGCTATGTAATCGACGGCGAAGTCGACGGTACCAGCTTTGATCTGGATGGGCTGACGCTGGGCGGCAGCTTCGCAGTCCGCGAAGATGTATACATTTTCGGCAACTACCAGGCGCTGGAAACTGATCCCGGTAATATCGACGTTGACCGCATCGACCTCGGCGCCGGCTTTCATACCCCAATCGCCGAAAACATCGATTTCGACGTGTCTCTGGCTTATTCCGATATCGAGATCGGTTCAGCCGACGGCGATGGCTTTCAGCTCAAGGGTGGCCTTCGAGGTATGCCAAGCAGTGTGTTCGAGTGGAACGCGTATCTGGTCTACGAAGATATCGACTTCGATGACAGTGACACCGGCTATGAGTTGGCAGGTCGATATTTCTTCGCCGAGAACATTTCCGCGGGTCTGACTCTGCGCAATGTCAGCGACCTGGAAACAATGGCTGTGAACGTTCGCTTCGATTTCTGATCAGCGGCACCCGCCGGGCGGCCAGTCGAGCCGCCCGCAACTCTTCAAAGCTCCCATCAGGTAATACCTGATCTCTGCACCATAGCTCCAGGTCACTGCTATATTTAGAGGGAAGTTGCTCTCCCGTGACCCCTGATTGATCAGGGAGGGATGGCCCACCTGGACGTACCGTGGAGCTCCGTCTCAATGCCCGTAAAAAAAATCAGCGTTGCCGAAGTGGAAATCGGCATGTACGTATCGCGCCTCGACCGCCCCTGGAGCGAAACCCCCTTTCTTTTTCAGGGTTTTCCGGTTCGTAATGACGGCGAGATTGCTCAGTTGAAGGCGCAATGCAATCACGTCTACATCATGGTTCCCGACGAGGAAATCGAGATCAGCCTGGTACCCAAAGGGCAGGGCTATAAGGCCGCCGAGATTATCGGCAAAGTGGAATATGAAACAGCCAGTCTGGCTGCAGACGAGGTACGCGCCGTAAGCCAGTCCCACGATGAACTGGTCGACCTGCTTCGAGACGTGGAGCAGGTCTTTCTGGATACCGGCGAGTTGAAGCTAAAGCGTATCGAAGACTCGGTGAACGTGATGATCGAAAGCGTCACCCGTAATCCGGACGCCTTTATCTGGCTTAACCGCATCAAACGCTTCGATTCTTACATCTATCGCGACGCACTCAACGCTTCGGTCTGGGCCACGACTCTGGGGCGGGAGCTGGGGCTGGAGAAGAAGCTGCTGAACACGCTGGCCACTGGCGCGCTGGTGATGGACATCGGCAAGACGGCACTGTCAGTCGAGCTGGTAAATAAAAAGGGCCGGCTTAGCCACGACGAATGGGCGATCATGAAGACCCACGTGGAGCACGGGGTTCGGATGGTATCCGATGACAGCGAGGCCTCGCCTGACATACTCGACATCGTTCGCACTCATCACGAACGTCTGGACGGCAGCGGTTATCCGGGCGCTCTCAAGGGCGACGCTATCCCGCTGCTGGGACAAATCGCCGGCATCGTGGACTTTTATGTGTCCCTGACCACGCCGCGTCCCTACGCCAATGCCGTATCGCCCTCCAATGCGGTCTTCATGCTCCATCAACAGCGCGGACAGTATTTTTCCGAGGTCCTGGTCAGACACTTCGTTCAGGCAATCTCAACCTTCCCCACCGGGTCATTGGTGGAACTCAGTAGCGGGGAAGTCGGCATTGTCATCTCTCAAAATCCGGGCCTGCGCCTGCGACCGAACGTTGTGCTCCTGCTGGACTCCAACAAGAAGCCCTACGGTTCTTACACCGTCGTCAGCCTGGTGGATTACAGCTATGGGAAAAGCGACGAGTTGGTGAATATCACCAAGACGCTACCGGATGGTGCCTACGGCGTGGGCATCGAAGAAATGACGGTATCGACACCTGTCGAGGAATCAGCCTAGCGATTCCATCTACACAGCCAGCCGCCGACAGCAAAGCACACGGCGGCAGGTGCCATTGTCCCCCAACTGGCAGATGACGAGCGCTTCGACGCCGAACTCAAACGGCTCGAAGTGCATGTTACGCAGCAATTCGAGAAACTCTCGCTGGCCAATTCCCAGGGTGACATGGGGGTTATAGCGGCTCCCCCCATATGCGCGGAAGAAGTCTTTTACGTAGTTCACTGAGCGTTCACCGACTGCAGATTCTCCGGGTGCGGTGAAAAACGCGTTTTCGTCGCCATCGGGCAATGAGAAGGGGGCGACTGCGGCGGCCACTTGCGCGTGAGTCTCGCGGAGCCAGGGAGTCAGGCTAATATCATAGCCCGCCGTTCCCATCTCGCCGTTCGCATGGAAATCGAAAGAGGATGCCCGCAAATCATTGCGCACTGCGAGACTTTTCACCTTCCTCCAAATACCGGCGATCTCGCCACCATCTACAAAAGCCTGCCCGAGCGTGATATGTACCAGGTGCTCCTCATCCAGGGCAAAACTCTCGGGGTAATTCTCACGAATCCGTGCATTCATCGCCTTGGCTCGCGCCACCATTCCGGCGTCGGGCAGTAGGGCAATGTTGATGGCGATCGTGGCTGTTGTCATCACCTGATATCTCCTTCTCGCCTCTCTCGGGTTCGCCCATTTTTGGCGGGAATCAATCGCATTGGCATGCGACTTCCTTCAAAAAGGAAAGTTTAACGCAGGAGAGTACCATGTCGAATCAGCTCAGAACGGCGCAGGAAGTGCTTGAAGATCACCTCGAGAAAGCGCGACAAGGAGAGATAGAGGGCGATTTGCGGCAGAACTATGCGGAAGAGGTGGTGTTCCTAGGAAACTACGGAATCCATCATGGCCATCGCGGTGCGCGCGACCTTGCGCAGCTGTTGAAGAAGCAGCTGCCGGACGCAGAGTTCGAGTACTGCATCGTTCAAGTGGAAGGCGAATTCGGCTTTCTTCAATGGACCGCGGAAGCATCCAATGGGGCACACGTCGACAACGGTGCGGATTCCTTTGTGATCAGAGGCGGGAAAATCATTGCACAGACAATCTATTACACCTGCTGATCTGCTGGTCCTCCATCGGTGTAGGAGTTCAACTTGCGCCGCAGCGTCGTCCTCGATATATCCAGCAGCTTCGCGGCTGATGACTTGTTTCCGTTGCACACTGCGAGTGTTTGTTGGACAAGGGCTTTTTCGTAACTCGTAACGGCCTTCTCTAGATTGTTGGCGTAGTCTGCCGTTACCGCGCGCATCACCCGATCGGCGAGCTTGAACTTCAGGCGGTGGACCAGGTGCAGGCACTTTGTACCGCAGAGCCGCAATTGGAGGCCGGAGAAGTCTCAGTGGCGGGGTATGTCCGCGGCCATTGTGCCTTAGTGCTGGAAGAGCAGGTCAATCACTTGAGAAGCCTTCTTGAAAGCTTATTTGGCTGGCGCGTGGGTTCAAGGGTGAGTTCTGCCAGTCGAAGCCATTGGACGATCCGCCATGTCCACGGAGGGCCGCCGCTGGCGATCCGTTGCGTATCCGAGCGCCGCGAGCAGCTCCAGCAGACCGGGTTTCCAGATCAGCATGTGACTCCTGGCGCTTCTAATGACGTTTCCTTTCGCGTCGTACTGCCCGCGAGTGAGGAAGAATTCCTAAGCAGCAGTAAGCTGATGCGATGGAGATGATCGCGACCGTCCACGGCAACGGCTGGTATTCATTCGGTAGGCTGCACCAGCGGTGTAGGCCCCAAGGGCCAGAAAATATACAGAGATGCTGATCCAGCCGCATAATGGGCAGCAGACGTGCTGTGTTCGTCGGCGCCGATGGCAAGAGAAGATGACCAAATACCTAGTAAGGTTTTCGCAATAGGTAATACGGAAGAGCTTCTGTATAGCCAAAAAGATCTAACAACGAGGGAACCTCGCAAAACCGAAACAAGCTGTCGCCGGAGCCAGCACCGAACGCAACCAAAACCAAATTCGCACTGTCGCAAGATCTGCTTGGAAGAAACAGCCCAGTAGGTCATTCGCAGAGGTGAAACCATGGGACGCTTGCTTGTTCGGGTGTCAGTTGCGTGTTTTATTCTTATCGCTATCGTTAGCGTCGGGGGTCTGGTCTATCTGTCTCAGGCCATCAATCTGGTGGACGAACCGCCACAATCGCCGGTCGTTGGATTGCCGGCCGAGGTTAATCTCAGAGAGCCCGTCGACCACTACCGCGGTCCACACCCGCGCGTGGCAGGACGGCCGGCGGAAACTTTTAACTTTCCCATCCCGCTCGGTGAAACGGGGCCGGTTAATCCGCTTTTTGCGGGACCGTTGGAGTATCCCTTTCTTTGCGGGCACAACGGCGTAACCTATTCGCAACCGCTGGTGGACAATCATCAAGGGTACGGGGTCCCCGTATTCGCAAGGGATGAGGAGGGCGTGCTCACCGATGAAATAGTTGGCTACAGCCTCCACTGTTCACAGCCGACCCAGGCCAGTTATTTTTACAACCGTGAAGGAACGCAGGAGTTCTATCCTCTGGAGGAGGCGAACGATGATATCGCAATGATCGAAGTGGATGGCCGCGAAGTGCCCTTCGTGCTTCGCTTGGAAACCGGCACGATCAACCGCTTCCATTACATCATTGCGGCGCTGCGCGGCAGTGAGGAAAGCATCGACAAGCCGAACCCCGATCACTGGAACAAAAAACTGATCTACCGATTCCGCGGCGGGGTGGGCATTGGCAAACGACAGGGAAAGATTCGGGCGAGTGATGTATTGCGTCGCGGTTTCGACCAGCTGCAAATGGGCTACGCGATGGTCTACTCAACCGCAAATCAGACCAGCAATCATTACGATATGTGGCTCGCCGAAGATACCGCGGCGCGGGTGAAGCGCCAGTTCGTCGGACTTTATGGAGAGCCCGTGTATACGGTTGGGATCGGCGGTTCCGGTGGGGCGATTCAGCAGTATCTGTTTGCGCAGAATCATCCCGGGCTGTTGGATGCGATAATCCCGCTGTACTCCTATCCAGACATGATTACGCAGACCATCAACGTACTCGATTGCGAACCCCTCGAGTACTACTTCGACGTTACCGATGGTGAAGATCCGCGATGGGACGTCTGGGAAAACCGTAGTTGGATTCAGGGAATGAACGCGGACTCGCAGGCGAGGAACCGCTTTACTCAGCTCAAAGGTTTGGCGGACCTGCTCAACTTTCGCTTTCCGGAGTTCACATCGGGAGCAAGCGAATGCATCAAGGGCTGGCGCGGTCTCACGCAGCTGGTCTACAACCCCACCTTCATTCACTTCGAAAGCGCCTTCGCACCCGAGATTGCCGATCAGGTCCATTGGACCCATTGGGACAATCTGAAGAACTTCTACGGCGTCGATAAAAACGGCTACGCCAACAACACCTGGGACAACGTCGGGGTCCAGTATGGGCTGGAGGCTCTCAAGGAAGGTCAGATCACTCCCGCCGACTTTCTGCACCTGAACCGACACGTGGGCGGCTGGAAGGACCACCCCGATTTTCAGAACGAACGATTGTGGCTGCTGACCGGTAAGTTCTTTCCCGTGGACCTGTCGTTCTGGAGCGAGCAAAACATGAAGCACGCTGGCGCTGGCGCTGTTTCGCCCCGCACGGAAGGGAGCCTCGCCGCGATGGAGGGAGCCTACCGCTCCGGGCACGTCTTCATCGGACAGGTGGATGTGCCAATCATCGACGCGCGCCATTATCTGGAGGAGGAGCTGGACATGCACCACTCCACAGCGTCCTTCGACACGCGACTGCGTCTGCAAAAGGGGCAGGGCCATGCGGACAATCAGGTGATCTGGATGGCGGACAAGCGATACGACCCCATCAACGACGCGCTTGCGGTGGTGGACGAGTGGATGGCCAACATTCGCCGACACCCGGAGCGCAGCGTCGCAGACAACAAGCCCGCCTCAGCCCAGGACCTTTGCATGGACGGCCAGGGCGAGGTCATAGCGCAGGGCGGGTCGGTCTGGGATGGCGACTGGAACGGCCGGCCGACCGGCGCCTGCATGGCGGTCTACCCGCGCTATAAAACATCCCGCGAAGTCGCCGGCGCCGGCCCGACGGGGGACCTTTTCAAGTGCCACCTGCAGCCCGTCGACAGCGCCCTTGCCAATGGCGTCTACGGAGAGGTGGACATGCGTCCCTACCGAGACCAACTCGCGGAAATCTTTCCTACCGGTGTCTGCGATTACCGAATGGGCGACCTCGCGAGGCCCGCTGACCTGTTGCGCGAATCCGAACAGTACGCGGAGCTGCCGGCCGAACTGCCCGGTGCGGAGCCTTCGCGACTGTCCCGGAGCGAGGAATCCCAGGAGAGTGGTCAGCCTTTGTGACGAAGGCTGCTGATCACATCACCTTGTGATCGATCGGGATCAGGTCGCAGTCCATGGGCCTGATCTCGCGCTTGTCTCGATGGCCGCGTTCAATAAAATCCGTGTTCATTAATAATGAACAGAGCTCCAAACTATTTCACGTCACCAGTTTGTTCACTATACTCGGCGTACATTAATAATGAACATACAACCCTGAATGAACGTATTTTCGAAAAATATACCGGAAAACAACGACATAGAAAAAACGGCCCTCTTGCGCGAGGCCGTCATGGCCTTGCATAGCACCACCGGGCTGGAATTGGACATGGTGGAAGCCGGCGAACAGGCTTCTGTCGGTTACGACGCTTTGCTGGAAGTGAAAGCTTTGACCCGGATCCGCTTTGCGGCGGAGATCCGCCGCTGGGCTGCCCACGCCATTTCGGGGCCTTGGTGCACCGGCTGCAAAAGCTGCCGTCGCTCCCATTGCTTGTGGCCGACTACGTCAACCCGCCAATGGCAGACCGCCTCAAGGAGCAGGGCATCAATTTCATCGACGCCTGCGGCAATGCCTTCCTGGACGCGAAGCCCTTGTTCCTGTTTGTGAAAGGCAACCGGCCGCAGGAGAAGCTCACTGGCCGGCCGCCAGCTGCCACCGGCATCCACCGCCTGTTCGAGCCGAAAGGTCTGAAGGTGGTCTTTGCTCTGCTGGCCGATCCGGCACTCGCCACCCGCCCTTACCGCGACATGGCGCAGGCCTCCGGTGTGGCCTTGGGAACGGTGGGTTCCGTTATCAAGGGTCTGAAGCTGGGTGGCTACCTCCAGGAGGGGCGGGGCGGCCGCAAGCGACGGCTGGCAAACCCCGACAAGCTCCTCGAGCGCTGGGCGGAGGCCTGGCCGCTCAAGCTTCGCCCGCGCTTGTTGCTTGGCAACTTCCGCGTTGATCAGCCGCGCTGGTGGAAGGACGCAGACCTGACCGAATATGACGCTTACTGGGGCGGGGAAGTGGCCGCCGCAGAATACATCGATGGCTTTCGCCCGGAGGTGGCAACGGTGTATCTGCCCAAATCCCAGCTGCAACGCCTGGTGCTGGACGCGCGCCTGCGGCCCGACTCGGACATCAATCGCGGGGGGATGTTGGTGCAGTTCCTCGAGAAGTTCTGGTCGCCGCTCGACTCGCCGGGCGCGGAACACAGTGACGGGCTGGTGCCGCCGCTGCTGACCTACGCTGATCTGGTGGCGAGCGGAAAATCGCGCAACCTTCAGGTGGCGAAAATCCTCAACGATCAACTGCTCGAATCGTTCGAGCGCGCCCGCAGCGCTGATCGGAGCTAATGAACCGCGCCCGCCGGTAAACTGACGGGCCCCGGAAATCCCTACGCTCGCAGGGTAAAGCTCAGCCCCTACTGCCTTGTCAATTGCAAATGACAACCATTCGCATTAAGCTCCTCGCACTATCGTTTTGATGGCCCATTGGGCTCATAGGGAGGACGTCATGGAAAATCAACAAACAAGCGGTCGGGTTCTGCTGGAGGTGGACATCGCCACCCTGGAGCGTCTGCTGGCGCGGCGGGTGATTACGGTCGAGGAGTTTCGGAGCGTGGACAGGCGAGGTAAACACTGTTTGCGCAGACTTTTCCTCTCCATGTTGAACCGGCGTCTCGCACTTCAGTAATGGAAATCGGCTAAGCAAAAAAAACCCGCACCGGGTGGTGCGGGTTAACGCAAAGGCAAGCCTCGTGGACGGAGCTTACCTTTGTTGGGCTGGTTTTGATGGGCATCAAAACCCTTCCCGGGGGGGCCATGGAAAACGGTATCGAAGGTTGTCAGAGAAGCATGCCATCATAGGGAATGGCGCAACGGTGCCGCTATGGCAGCAGGCACCGATGATCGCGCCTCACGGAAGGTGATGCAGGAAGGAGGGCGATGTGGAAGAGAATGCAGTCGATCGCATGCGCCTTATGGAAGGAATCAGTCCAGATTGATTTCCAGCAGCGTACCCGGCTGACTCAGATCGAGAGTGACTCGCCGGGTTTTGTAGCGCGCCGTCTCGATCTCCACTTCATAACGCCCGGGCTTATCTACATGGAGTTGGAAGCGGCCCACCGCGTCCCTCCGAGAGACTCACCCCGACTTAGCGCCAGCACGCGATAGTCAGCCGTGGGGCTGGGTATCCCAGGCTCTCGCCAGTTCCTCGTGATCGGTGATATCGAGGCGCAAGGGCGTGATGGAGGCGAAGCCATTCTGAATCGCCCAACGGTCGGTGTCCTGCTGGGTTTCCTCTACCGGATCGACAGTAAACCAGTAGTACTGCCGTCCCGCCGGATCGGTGCCCGGGGTCAGGCGGCCGTCGTAATGACGAACTGACTGGCGTGTCCAGCGAAAGGCCTTCGGATGTTGGGGGAAGTTGACGTTCAGCAAGGGGAAGTCGTAATCGGTCAGCACCTGATCGAGCACCTTGCGCACCCAGGGCTTCAACTCCTCCCAGTCCGCATTTTCGTCTTCAACCGTGGCGCTCAGCGCGATGCCGCGCAGCTTCAGTAGAGCACCCTGTTTGGCAGCGGCCAGCGTGCCCGAATGCCAGCAGCCGTTGCCAATGTTCAGTCCGAGATTGATGCCGGAGAGCACCACATCCACATCCGACCAGAGTGACACGCCCAGCGACACGCAATCGGCCGGCGTGCCGTTGACGCGGTAGGCTTCGAAATCGCCGATGGGGGTCTTCTTGTAGTTCAGCGGCCGGCTGTAGGTGATGGCGTGGCCCATGGCGGATTGCTCCACATCGGGAGCCACGATTCGCACCTGGCCGAATTCGGCGGCGACCTCGGCCAGAGCCAGGATGCCGGGGCTGTAGATACCGTCGTCATTGGAAATCAGAATGCGCATTGCTTTCCCTCGCACTGCAAAAAGCGGTTTAGGTTCCCGAATGCGAGAGAGCGATCCCTCGCGCCTCGCATTCACCTGCTTAAGAACGCCTGCAGCGGCAAAGGTTTAGCCGAACAGTTTGTTCGCCGTCTGGGCCACCAGCTCACCCTGATGAATCGCGCCTTGCAGCTCGATCTCACTCGGCTGACGCGAACCGTCGCCACCGGCGATGGTGGTGGCACCGTAGGGCGCACCGCCGACGATTTCGTCCACTGTCATCTGGCCCGCATGGCTGTAGGGAAGACCGACCACGATCAGACCGAAGTGCAGCAGGTTGGTAATGATCGAAAACAGCGTCGTCTCCTGCCCGCCATGCTGAGTCGCCGAGGCGGTAAAGGCGGCGCCGACCTTGCCGTTCAGCTTGCCGCTGGCCCAGAGCCCCCCGGCCTGGTCCAGAAAGGCCGCCATCTGTGAGCTGATGCGCCCGAATCGGGTGCCGGTGCCGATGACGATGGCGTCATAGTCGGCCAGATCCTCCACCTTGGCGATCGGTGCCGCTTGGTCTAGCTTGAAGCCGTTCTTGCGGGCGGCTTCTTCCGGCACAGTCTCCGGAACGCGCTTGATATCAACGCTCGCGCCGGCGCCACGTGCGCCTTCGGCGATCGCCTGCGCCATCGTCTCGATGTGTCCATAAGTTGAATAGTAAAGAACAAGTACCTTGGCCATGAGTGGTTTACCTCGAATGCGGGTGGGTTTTGTCTTTGGGGCCAGTGTAGGAACTTGTTAGTGATCTGCGTAGCCAATATTATTCGATGATATCTATCTAAGAAACGAATACATCGGAGTGCAATCATGTTGGATGCCGTCACCCTCGACCAGCTGCGTACCTTCATCGCCGCCGCGGAAGAGGGCAGCTTTTCCGCGGCCGGGCGCAAACTTCGCCGCGCCCAATCCGTGGTCAGCCAGACCCTGGCCAATCTGGAATCGCAACTCGGGGTCAAGCTCTTCGACCGCAGCGGCCGCTACCCTCTCCTGACGGAAGAGGGCCAGGCGCTGCTGCCGGAGGCGCGCGCGGTCGCCGATGACATGGACGGCTTCAAGGCCCGCGCCCGCGCGCTGCGCGAGGGATTGGAGCCCGAACTGTCGGTGGCGGTGGATGTGATGTACCCCATGGATGCGCTTACCTGTGCGGCGGGCCTTTCCCGTGAAAAGTTTCCCTACACGCCTCTTCGGCTGTATGTGGAAGCACTCGGGGGTGTGCCGCAGCTGGTACTTGAGGGGACTTGCCGAATCGGGATGATGGCGACCATTCAACTGGTGCCCGAAGAACTGCGCGCGGAGCCGCTGGGTGAAGTCACTCTGGGAACGGTCGTCGCACCTCACCACCCACTGGCGCAGAAACCGGGGCCATTGACCGCCGAGGACGTGTCTGAGCACGTGCAACTGGTGCTGACGGATCGGACTCAGCTCTCAGCGGGCCGCGATTTCCACGTGCTGTCCCCCCAAACCTGGCGACTGGCGGACCTGGGCGCTAAGCACGCCTTCCTCAAGGCCGGTTTTGGTTGGGGCGGTATGCCCTTGCACATGATCGAAAGGGATCTGGCGGAAGGGGCACTGGTGCGGCTGCGACTGGCGACGGGCATTCCCTACGATGTTCGCCTGCCGATCACCGTGGTCTACCGAAAGGACGAACCGCCGGGTCCGGCGGGGCGGGCCTTCATCGACAGTCTCAAGCAGTCTCACGTCGCAGACCAGTCGTCCGCCAGCAGCCCGTAGATATACGTATCGTAAGTTCTGCCTTTGATAGTCCAGCGCTGCCGCAATCGGCCCTCCCGCTGAAAGCCAACCGCTTCCAGTAGCTTGCAGGAGGGTGTATTGGCCACATTGACCTCCGCTTCGATCCGTCGGATTTCCCACTCGAAGAGAGCGTGGCGGCAAGCACCTCCCACAGCCTCACTCATCAGGCCCTTGCCCCAATAGTCGCGTCCCAGTGCATAGCCAATCTCCAGCCGGCGACTGCCTTCGTCGAAATCGAAAAACAGCAGGCTGCCGACCACGCGACCGTCCGCGCGCTGCTGCACAACCAGTTGCCGGCAGGTGCCGGCCTGGCTCAGCAGGTTCATCCGGGCGAGCCAGATTTCGGCGTCGCTGCGATCGGACCAGGTTTCGTAGGGCAGAAAGTGCGTCACCTGCTCGTCGCCATTGACCAGCAGAAGGTCTTCGAGATGCTCCGCTGCGACCGGCACAAGGAGCAGGCGATCTGTTTTGATTTCCGTGATTGGCGGCAGTGTCATTGCGATGTGCCTCAAACGAATGTGCGTTGGACACAATGTAGCTCGAATGTGGAAGCTAGAGGACATCCTTGCCGTTGAAATAACGCACCGGCGTTTCGGCAGGCAGCTCGTCCAGTGCCATCCTGAAGTTTACCGCAATCTTCGGATCAGGTAGCCCGGCAACGACGCGGTAGTGGGTGACGCAGCCACAGTTCGCTCATCTCACGAACTCGATCTCGCGGTCGTTCCAGATGTAGAAATCCTCTCCATCCGGACCCACCGTAATCTGCACCCCGTCCGGTTGAAAGTAGCCCCACAGCGCCTGGTATCTGCTGCAGATAGAGCAATCACAGACGGTCAACTGCGCTGGTGCTTCCACCTCGTTTTCGATGTTCCTGCAGTGACAGCTCAATCTCATGAATGGTCTCTCCAAATGCGGGCATCTGGTAGTATGGTCGGCCCGACGGAATTGGCCGCTGCCAGACTCCCGCAGTTGGCCTGCTCCATCTGTTTCGATTCTCTGTTTCAAACAGTCTGACTGGAGTCGCTCATGACTGATTTTATCCGCACGCCTGACGAGAATTTCGCCGACCTCGACGACTTTCCCTTCGAGCCCCGCTACCGCAACTGGAAAGACCTTCGCCAGCACTACATCGACGAAGGCCCGCGCGATGCGCCGGTAATGCTGCTACTCCACGGCATGCCCACCTGGTCTTATATGTACCGGGAGATGATTCCCATCCTGGTAAACGCCGGCTATCGCTGCATCGCGCCGGACCACATGGGTTTCGGTCGATCCGACAAGCCCACCGACATCAACTGGTACACGATCGCCAGACACACCGAAATCCTGACCAGCCTGATAACCGATCTCGATCTACAGCGGATCACCCTGGTCTGTCAGGATTGGGGCGGCCCCATCGGTCTCGCCCAGGCTGCCACGATGCCCGAGCGCTTCGAGCGTCTGGTGATCCTGAACACCTGGCTGCACCACCCGGAATACGAATACTCCGAGGGGATTCGCAAATGGTTCGGACACTGGCAGCAAGGCGGTCTGTTCGACCGGCCCTGTCCGGACGTGGGCTTACTGCTGTTGCTGAGTGGCGGACTGGCGCCGCGCAATGTGATTTTTCCGGCACTGATCGAGGGCAAGGATCCCGGCTTCACCGGGGAAGCGGCGAAAATGTACCGCGGTTTCTCGGCGCCCTATCGCGGCTTGCCGGACGAAGCCTTCAACAGCTACCGTCGTTTTCCTCTATCGATTCCCGCCGTCGATTACAACAGCGGTAACGGGGCTGCTCAGACCCATCACTACCGCTGTCTGCTGGAGTGGAAAAAGCCGGTCCATTTCATCTGGGGCTGCACGGATGACGTTTTCACGGAAGAGTGGGGGCGCACCTGGGCCGGGCGCATGAACGCAACTTTCGATCCGCTCGCCGACGCAGGTCATTTTCCGCAGAACACGCACGGCCCGAAAATCTGCGAAATCATGCTGCAGAGAATCAGTGAGCCATCAACTAGCTGATCAGTGCAATGGCGGCGATATAAGTGAGAGCGAACAAGGGAATGTTCGACAGCACAAACACGACAAAGCGCAGTTCAATCTTGTTGTTCAGGACCTGAACAAGACTGTGCACAACGCGAAGCACTACATAGGCCCAGGCCCAGACCAGGGCCGCACCGGAGCCGAGTCCCAGCACAGCCAGTGAAATGGCCAGCGCATAAAAAAGTGTTGGCTGTTCCATCAGGTGATTGAAGTTGTCCGCCTTCCATCGCACCCGCGCCGGCAACTGGGACATCTGCTGGTTGCGCGGTGCGTTCGGGTCGGGAACCATCTTCGCCGCCCGCATCGCAGGAAGACGGGTTGCGTACATCCATACCCACATCACCAGTGACCAGGCAACCAGTGCAACTACAGGCCCCAATATCGCTTGTTCTGTCATTTTTTATTATCCAGATTTTCCGCTTAGCTTTGATCGACTTTGGTGATCCTACCCTATTCGACCGCGAGTTGCGCTCATCAGAGCCATCGACGGCAAGCACAACGCGGGTCGATCAATTGGTCGTGACCTGCTGAACGGCGGTTTCGCCCCAGCCGACCAGTTGGTCGTCGACGAAAACCAGTGGCGTTGTTTCGTCCTTGGTAGTCTTGCTATCGGCATGTCGCTGATGCGTTCGGTAGTAGTAGATGCGAACTTCCTCGCCATTGCGGGTGAAGGCTTCGCTGAAATCGGGAGCGCCCAGTTTCGCATTCACCGAGCCGATCTCCGTACCCATTCGCAGCCCTTCGATCGCACGCTTGTTTTCTTTGGCTTGCTCGCGCCACTGGGAAGCATCTTTGTCGTCCCAGTGTTCAGTGTCGCCGACAGCAATGACGCAACCGGTCAGGCTTGTTGCAAGCAGCAGAAGGGTAATCAAAGTGTTGATCTTTTTCATGACGCATCCATTGTTTTGAATTTGGAGGAGGCATTAACTGTGGCTTGGCTCAACCGCCCTTGCGAGAAGCCATTCGCGGGCAGTTTGCCAGCCTCCATGTCCGCTGTGCATCATGAACTGTTAAGATTTTCAGGGGCTCCCAAGTGCGGTAAGAATCGAAAGGGCATCATCGATTTTATCTTCCGGCACAAAAACATGATCATGGTAAAAGCCGGCGACCACATTGGCACTGATTCCCCGCTCAGCCAGCCGGCCTGAAACAGCCGCCGTGAGTCCCACTGCGT
The DNA here is from genome assembly GCA_026192395.1 of Proteobacteria bacterium 005FR1. Taxonomy (GTDB): domain Bacteria; phylum Pseudomonadota; class Gammaproteobacteria; order Pseudomonadales; family Cellvibrionaceae; genus WACF01. The sequence continues at coordinate 2,314,891 of WACF01000001.1, read as the reverse complement.
GCAGGCTCGAATGCACCATCAGGGTGATGCAACGAAATGCACCGTCATAGCGGAGCTTGAACTCTTCGGCCGCCCGAACCGGCAGGACCAGTGTCAGACCTTCCGGCTCTGCAACCGTTGCAAAGACGACCTCCAGCAGGGCCGGGGTAACAGCGGAGAGCGGGGTTGTGCAGAATGCATAGCGCTCTTCACGCACACGCATGTTCAGCGAGGAAAGCAGTACATCGAGCCTGGTTTCGCCTGTCATCGTTGGCTGTCCAGTTATTCCCTTTTCAGATAAACGAAATCAACACGATTCCCGTAACCGTCGTGAAGACCGGTTAGCTCCCAGGCCTTCTCGAGGCCGGTCGCGTCTACAAAACCAATGAAGTTGTTGAATTTGGCTCCCGGCTCAAACTCGGCTCCGGTCATTCGCACCCGGCACGTGACAGTGCGACAATCGATTTCGATGTCTGCCGCTCTGAGATTTCCAGTCTGTCCGAGTAGATCCAGAAGGTGAGCTTCGGTGACTCGTGCCCACGCGCTGTCTTCCGGTTCCCCTGCGAAGCGATGTAAAAAGTCTTCGAAATCACTATCAGGGCCGAGGAGTGCCAGATCGGCTTGCAGTCTCGAGCTCAGTTCCCTTCGTGCGGTTTGAGTTTCTGTGGCGACCTCTTCTGGGAGGGCTGTCTCGGTCCGTGGTTCTGGCGCCCTCTCAGGTGCGGGACTCGGCGGGATTGATCCTGTCGCCGCTTGGTCGGGCATCGCTTCCGGCTGGAATTCAGGCCCGGAACGCTGCTCGTCTTGCGGTCCGCTTATGAAAACCGCGACTGCAAGTACGGCAAGTCCAGTCAATATGCTCACTCCTTTGAACACTGAGCCTTCCATGGTAGTCCCCGAATTGTTATCGAAAAGCAGCCGCCAGATGCTACTTGGATTTAGCCGAAGTGCGCCATCAGATGGTAACTGCCGTCTTGCGAGTTTCCGATTTCTTCCGACACCCATCCCATCGCTGCATAGAATGCAAGTGCCTGTCCGTTCCGGGACAAGCACTTGAGCCGGGCGGGACGTCCGATGCAAGCCAGAGCGTTGTGCAACAGAGCGGCTCCGAATCCCTTGCCTGCATGTTGCGGAAGGATGTAGAGGTGGTGAATGAAATTGGCGGGCAAATAGACTGAGATAAAGCCGCTTACCTCACCGTCGTTCTCGTAAACCCAGAGTCGCTCGTCCGCTGTATCCTTGTCGAAATCTTCCAGGCGATAGCCGTCGACGTTCAACCAGGTGAAAGTCCGGCGTCGGGATTCCAGATAGACTTCTCGCGCAGCCGGGCGGTCGTCCTCTCTAAAGTCGCGTACGCTCCCCATCGTTATGCCTTTACGGCCTCGCCCACGTACATGTGTCCGACGATGCGCGGCGTTTTCTTCATGTAGAAGGTGTCCAGCGTTTCAATCCTGAACCCACCTTCGACGAGGTAATCACTGATCGGCCGGTTAAGGTGACATCCGCCGCCGATCTTCTTCCAGATGGGGGTGATGCGGTCCTGCCATTTGCGAATGTCGGTTTCGGGAGCACGGCCGTGTTCGGCGAACAGAAGTTTGCCTGTGGGCATGAGTACTCGGTGCATCTGCTTCAGCGCAGCTTGCCAGTCGGGAATGGTGCATAGCGTGTAGGTGAGCAAGACGGTATCGATGCTTTCGTCTTCGAGGGGAATCTGCTCGCCCGGCAGGTCCAGCCACTTGACCTCCACCGGAGAGGCATTCAGATTGGCTCGGGCCTTCAGTCGCATGCCTTCCGAGGGCTCCAGCCCCCAGACCATGTTCACCTTTTCCCGGTCGTAGAATTCCAGGTTCAGGCCCGAGCCCATCCCCACTTCCAGCACATCGCCCGTCGCCCGCGGTACCACCTGGCGGCGAATCTTCATCACCTGACGCGTGGAGCAGGCGGAATTGATCAGCAAGGGTAAGACTTTATTTTCGTAGAAACTCATGGCGGGAGCCTGCTAGACATTTTACATAGTCGTGGCGAGATCATTGGCCAGCTTGGCCGTGAGGCCGTAGATGGACAGCTGCGGATTGGCGCCGATACTGGTCGGAAACAGCGAACCGTCGTGAATGGACAGATTCTCCAGCTGGTGGTGACGACCCATGCTATCCACGACGCCCAGTTTGGGATCCTCGCTCATGGCACAGCCGCCCATCACGTGAGCGCTGCCGAGCCGGATCAGATAGGGAGCGAGCTTCAGCGTGTCGATTTGCTGATGCAGCGCCTTTTGATTCGTCTCATAAGCACCGTCTGCGTGCGCGGGCATTACCGCTCGCGCGCCTGCGGCAAACTGCACTTCGGCCATGCTGTGCAAGGCGCGGCGCACGCCGTCCCAGATGTAATCGCTAAAGGGATAGTCGAGCACCGGCGTACCGTCGCTGCGCAACTCCACGCTGCCACCGTCGCTGTCCGGATGGAATCCGTCGCGCAAGAGTGCGAGCATCATGTTGGTGTTCGGCAGGCTGGCCATGCGCGTTGCACTGCTTTCGCCGTAGCCACCCAGCAGGACCGACGCAAAGGCTGGCTGCATGGGCGGAACTTCCAGCTTGTATCCCATCGGCCCGCTCACGCCTTCGCGCCACTGGAAGTGATCCGAATAAACCGATTGCGGAGCGCCGTAAAAAGGATTGATGGTGCGGTCGAATTGCGCGGCGGAGAACACGGTAAGGTGCAAAAAAGTGCGCTTGCCGGTGCGATCGTGAGGGTCGGGGGCATTCGAGCGGAGCAGAATGGCTGGCGTATTTATCCCGCCGCCGGCGAGAACATAGTGCTTCGCACGCACGGTGATTTTCGGGCCTTTGGGAGCGACATTGCGTTCATCCATCGCCAGGCATTCGAGCGAGCTTACTCGATCATTGTCGAAGACGAGCCGATGCGCGCGGGCGGAATAGAGCAGGCATGCGCCGCGGTCCAGACTGGCCGGGATCGTGGTCACCAGCATCGATTGCTTCGCGTTGGTCGGGCAGCCTAGCCCGCAGTAGCCAAGATCCCAGCAGCCGCGCACGTTGCGTGGAATGATGTCCCAATTCCAGCCGAGCTTCTCGCAACCATCGCGTATCACACCGTTGTTGGCGTTTGGTGCGAGCGCCCAGGGTTGCACCCCGAGCCGCGCTTCCATTTGTTCGAACCAGGGCGCCATGGCCCCGGCGCTGTGGCCTTTGACGGCGAAGTTGTCGGCCCAGTAGTTGAGTGTTTGCTCGGGCGTGCGAAAACTCGATGTCCAGTTGACCAGTGTGGTTCCGCCAACCGCCCGGCCCTGCATGATGGTGATCGCGCCGTCCTTGCTGCTGCGTCCCATGCCTTCCTGATACAGCGTCGAATAGGCTTCGGGCTCGCGCATCTTGAAATCGCTGCTGGTGCGCAGCGGGCCCTCTTCGATCAGCAGTACCTTCAATCCTGCCTTGCTGAGAATCTCCGCCGTCGTGCCGCCGCCGGCGCCGCTACCAACGATAGCGACATCCGCTTCCAGTGTGCGGTTATCCTCCAGGTGCGAAGCGTCAAGCGTTTGCCAACCCCGGGCGAGGCCTTCGCGGAAGAGATCAGGTACAGGCATGAAGGGTTCTCAGATATTCGGTGGTCCCGGATAACCGGCGTGCTCCCAGGACAGGGTGCTGCCGTACCAGGAAATGGAGACAAGTTGCAGAAGTGATGCGTGTCCCTGCCGCACCATTCCGATGCTGCTGTGCTTCCAGCGTTCGAGGAAGCCTTGCACTTCCCCCGTTGCAGCATGCTCCCAATCCGACCAGATGCCGGTGAGCGGCCCACGTGTGACTTGCAGCGCAAGCACATCGAATAATTGTAAAGCCATCTTGCGCTGCGCGGGCGAGAAATGGGCGAGGTTGTAGTCGATTCCCGCGAGTGTTGCGTTCACGGCCACCCTCATCCGCTGCGGCGTCACTGCGCCGGCGAGTATTACCGGAATGGTCGCCTGCAAAAAGGGCATGTCGCTCGCTCGGAGCACCTGAAACCCGGCGGCCGGCTCCGGAGAGGAGCGCTGTAACAAACCGGTGGTGATGCCGCCGGCGGTCAGCAAAGCGGTCCCCCACAGGCCAATCTTCAGAAACTTGCGCCGCGATACCGCGTTGCTGTCTTGCGCTGCTTCCACCGTCATTGCGCCTCAGCGGATGAAAAGTTTGTAGACCATTTTCTGCAAGGCTTTGCCATAGGGCGGGTAGATCATTGCCGCGGCGTTGTAGCGCTGCTTGACGAAGACTGACTTCGCCTTGCTGAAAGTGAGAAAGCCTTCGCGGCCGTGATAGTGGCCCATTCCGGACGGTCCGACACCGCCGAAGGGCAAATCCTCCTGAGCTACATGCAGCAGCGTGTCGTTGATGCAGACACCGCCCGCATGGGTCTGCTGCAGCACCTCTTCCTGTTGGGCTTTGTTGTAACCGAAATAGTAAAGCGCCAGCGGTCGAGGACGATCATTGACGTAGTTGAACGCGTCTTCTTTTGTCTCGTAGGGCACGATCGGCAACAGCGGTCCGAAGATCTCGTCCTGCATCACTTTCATTTCATTGCTGACGTTCAGCAATACCGCCATCGGCAGGCGGCGGCCCTGGCCTTCGTCGTACAGGCGGATTACCTGTGCACCCTTGCTTTCCGCATCGGTGAGATAGTCGTTCAGGCGCTTCAGGTGCCGCTCATTGACGATGGCGGTGTAGTCGGGGTTGTCTTTCAGCTGCGGATAGAATTTCAGTACCGCATCGCGATAGGCTTCCACAAAGCCGTTCACGCGTTGTTTTGGAACAAGCACATAATCCGGGGCCACACAGGTCTGCCCGGCATTGAGGGCCTTGCCGAAGGCGATGCGCTGAGCGGCATCGTCCAGTGGCACATCCTCGGAAACGATTGCCGGGGACTTGCCGCCCAGTTCGAGCGTAACCGGGGTGAGATTCTCGGCAGCGGCGCGCATCACGTGCTTGCCTACCGATGTGGCGCCGGTGAAAAGCAAATGATCAAAGGGCAGGCTTGAGAAGGCCGCGCCCACATCCGCCTCACCCAGCACGACGGCGACCAGATCCTCCGGATAAATTTTCGCGAGCAGATCCTTCACCAGCTGCGAGGTACGCGGGGTGGACTCGCTCATCTTGATCATCACCCGGTTGCCCGCCGCGAGCGCGGCAGTGAGCGGGCCGATGGCAAGAAACAGTGGGTAATTCCAGGGGACAATGATGCCCACCACCCCAAGCGGCTGATAAACCACCTTCGCCTTGGCCGGCTGAAACGCAGGCCCGACGGCGCGCTTCTCTGGTTTCATCCACTTCTTCAGATTCTTGCTGGCGTAGCGAATGCCCTGAATGCTGGGCATCAGTTCTGCCAGCAGGGTCTCGTCCGCAGAGCGATTGCTGAAATCAGCCGAGATGGCGCCGATAATCTGCTGCTGCTCGCTGGTCAGCAGTCCTCGCAGTTTCTCCAGCCATTCACGGCGTTCCCCCAGCGATGGCATGGGGTTGGCGCGAAAGGCGGTGCGCTGCGTGTCGAGAAGTGCACTAAGGTCGTTCTGGTAGCTCGGCGTGATTTGTTCCTCAAAGGCGGTTTCGGCGGACACGGCAGACTCCTGAGCTTGCAGGTGCAGGGAAGCATAGACTTGTATCGCATGTGGGATAGAGGGTCAACCTGGGTGGCTGACCGGGTAGTTCAGGGAAGTTGGTGATAGACAGGCCAATCGCAAACGGCTATTCGGGTCGCGACAGAATGGCCAATAGTCTGCTCAGGTTGGCTGGTTTAACCAGGTGATGTGAGAAGCCGGCCTCGCTGGATTCCTGGCGATCTCGCCGCTGCCCATAGCCGGTCAGCGCGATCAGCAGCGCGTTCGCTGTTTCCGGGAGCTTCTTCAACATGCCCGCGAGTTCGTGTCCATCGATATCCGGCAGTCCGATGTCGAGAATGATGGCTTCGGGCTGGAAATCGGTCGCAACCTGCAAAGCATCTTTCGCAGTAAAGCACACCTGGCATTCGTAATCGTGACTTTCCAGCAGTATGGCCAGGCTTCTCGCCGCGTCCACGTTGTCATCGACAATCAGAACCCGCTCGTAGCGCGTGCTGCCAATGAGTTCTCGATCCTCTGACACATTATCTTGCAGTCCCGTTTGCTCCAGCAGTGGTAAGGAGACGGTAAATTCGCTGCCCTCATCGGCGCCATCGCTTCTGGCGACCACGGTTCCGTTGTGCAGTAGGACCAGACTTTTCACCAGCGCGAGACCCAGCCCCAGTCCACCGAGCGAGCGATCGGGAGAACGTTCAGCCTGAGTGAAAATGTCGAAGACATTGGGCAGAAGTTCGGCTGCAATTCCAATCCCATTATCACGAACGGTAACTTCCACACATTCGGGCAACAGCGATACATTCAACGAAATGCACCCTTTGGCCTGGGTGTAGCGAGCCGCATTGTTGAGAACATTGGAGAAGACCTGCACCAGCCGCGTCTTGTCGCCATGGACGACTACTGACTCGGGCGGCAAGCTGGCGGTGAACTCCTGACCCTTGCTATCGAGCAGGTGACGTACCTGCTCGATAGCGCCCTGAAGTACCGCGACGAGATCGGTCGCTTCCTTGTGGATTTTCACCTGTCCGCGGGTTACCCGCGACACATCCAGCAGATCATCGAGCAGATCATTCATATGCTCCACTTGCCGGGAAATGACCTCGCTGGTGGAGCGGATTCTTTCCCGATCGGCATCGGGCAGGTTCAGAATCTCCGCAGAGGTGGCGATCGGCGCCAAGGGGTTGCGCAGTTCGTGAGCGAGCATTGCAAGAAACTCGTCCTTGCGGCGGTTGCTGGTGCGCAAATCTTGCTGAACACGCTCTATTTCGTGAATATCGGTGTTGGTCCCGAACCACTGGACGATCTTTCCTGCTGAATCGTGCAAGGGCGCGGCCTTGGTGTAGAAGGTGCGATACTCGCCATTGGCAGCGCGCAGGGGAGCTCGCATTTCGAAGGCTTCCCCGGAAGCAAACAGCGCTTCGAACGTTGCGGAATCAAAACGTGATTCTGCTGGTAACAACTTAAGCCACTGCCAGCCTTCCACCTCCTCTTGAGTCGCACCAGTGTATTCAAAGAATCGATCATTGAACCAATGGACGTAACCGTCGGGGTTGGCCATCCACGCAAGGTGCGGGATGGTATTCGCGAGCTGGCGCAGACGCTGCTCGCTCTCACGCAGCGCCTGTGTTGTCAGGACAGCCTCAGTAACATCGCTGCCTTCCACGAAGATACCGGTGACGGTGCCACTCGCATCAACGATGGGCTGATAGACGAAATCCACATAACGGATTTCCATGGTTTCGCTTGTCCGACGCTGCAACTGAACGGGTACAGCGTGACCACGATAGGCCTCGCCGCTGTCAAACACATCGTCGAGAAGTTCGAAGAAGCCCTGTCCCTCGAGTTCGGGGAGCGCCTCTCTAAGCGGCTTGCCGACTATGTCCCGATGCCCCACCAGTTCGAGATAAGCCTCGTTCGCCACTTCGAAGGTGTGATCGGCATTTCGCATAACCGCAATAATACCGGGCGCCTGTTGAAAAAGTGTTCGGAGGCGATCTATCTCATTCGTGCGTTGTCGCTCGGCCAGTACGTGTTGCGTCGTTTCGGTGCAGGCACAGTACATGCCCGCCACCTTGCGATCACTGCCGTAAACGGGAGAGTAGGAAAAGGTGAAATAGGTTTGCTCTTCATAGCCCTTGCGCTGCATGGTGAGCGGAAGGTCTTCAAAGAAGCTCGGCTCGCCGGCCAATGCCCGATCAATGATCGGGCTGATATCAGGCCATATTTCTGCCCAGATATCGTAGAACTTCCTTCCCAGTGCCTCTGGGTGCTTTCGGCCGAGTATTTCGCTGTAGGCGTCGTTATAGATGAAGATCAGATCAGGTCCCCATGCAGCGAACATGGGAAATTTGGAATGAAGCATCACGCTTACCAGCGTGCGCAGTTCCTGCGGCCAGTCATATGGAGAGCCGAGCGGTGATTGGGACCAGTCACGGTCGCGAATCAGCTGAGCGACTTCGCCGTTGCCGAATTCGACTGTTTCATAGGGCGACATACAAGTCTCGGAAGGAGTGTCGGTTTCGCAGTATAACCAACTGAAAACTGAGGGTGAACCGCCCGCTGTTCGGCCCCCTTCCGAGCGGATACTCAGGACCCCCGCAAATCCACGAACTGTGCAGGGTTCAGGAAGCGCCGGCAACCGGCTGCAAAGCACATAGCCCGGATTCAGGTCAGGCGGAATCGGGCTGCATATTAGTCAGACGGCCAAGCTATCGTGAACGCTGAATCGCCTGCAGGAGCTCTTGTTTGGACATGTTACTGCGGCCGTGGATGTCCAACTCCTTGGCCATCTCGTAGAGTTCTGATTTGCTCGTTTCCTCGTCGACATCGGCAGTTTCTGTTCCCGGTGCCGGTTTCTTTTCTTCCACTCTCTTCTTCCCTTTGCCGGCTGTTTTGCCGGGTCTTGCGGGTTCCGCCTCCGGACTCGCTTTCGCTTCCAAACTGCGCTTGAGCACTTCCATCAGATCGATGACTTCGGCGCCTCCTTCCGCTTCCGGAATCTCCGGTGCGTGCAGTACGTCTTCGTCGGCTTCGAGTTTTCGCTCGATCAGCGCGAGCAGCTCGCGGCTCTGTTCGTCGGCCAGCTCGTCGCGATCCAGTTCGTCTTCGGCCAATGCATCGATGGCGCTGCGCATGGCTTTGACCTGCTCGGCGGGCGCCTTGACCAGCTCCGGTAAGCCAACATCGGCGGGGGTGCGAAGCTCGTCGTGAAAGCGCAGCGTTTCCGCGCGCAGCACGCCTTTTTCCGCGAGAATCGCAATCAGGTATTCCTTGCCGCGCATGACGAAAGTGGCAATGCCCACCCGGCCCATGGCTTCCATGCTTTGCGCGAGCAGGCGGTAGGCCTTGCTTGCGCCTTCTTCGGGAATCAGGAAGTAGGCGCGCTCGAAGTACATGGGATCAATGTCATCGAGGGGGACGAATCGTCGCAAATCGATTTCTCGGGATTTTTCTGGGGCCAGTGATTCCAGCTCTTCGTCGGTGACTTCAATGTATTCGCCTTTTTCGATCTCGAAACCGCGAATCAGCTCATCGCCGGACAGGGGCTCTTCATCCTTGCTGCAGAAAAACCGCCGCGACAATGGCGTGCCATCTTCATCGAGCATGCGCAGGCTGACCCGGCGCGGCCGATTGGCGGTAAACAGGCTTACCGGCAAGCTCACCAGACCGAATGCGATCGTGCCCGACCAGAACGAGCGTGCGCCGCCATTATCCTCGTCGCCGGTTTCGGCCGCCGTGTTGTTTACCTTGTCATCGCCTTTGCGCTTAGGCACGTTTCTTCTCCCGTTGCAAACTGGCTTCGAGAGCCTTGCTCAAATCCTCCGACGGTTTCTTCGGGCGCGGCTTGAATGCAGCCACCTTGCCGCCGGAAGCCTTGGTCTGAATCAGCTGCAGGACGCGCTCGCGGTATTCGTCCTTGTATTCCTGCGGTTCGAAGTCGGCGGCCAACATGTCGATGAGCTGCTGGGCCATGGACATCTCCCGCTTGTCCAAGTCCTTGCCCGCGGGCGTTTCAACGCTGTCGATGGAAATCACTTCGTCCGCATGGCGCAAGGCCATCAGCATCGGATAACCCTGATGCAGACGCAGCGCCCCGACATAAGCCTTCTTGCGCATGGTCCACTGGGCCAGACCTTCGCGGCCGCTTTGTTCAAGCGCATTCACCAGAGCAGCGTATTTATCAGCGGACCCGTCGGGCCCGAGGTAGTAAGGGCGCCGATACCAGCGATGGTCGATGGCTTCCTTCGGCAGAAAATGCATCACGCGAATTTCGCGCGAGGCTTCCGGCTCCAGTGCGTCCAGTTCTTCCTCGTTGAGCATTACCAAGTCCCCTTCCGGCGTCACATAGCCGCGGCGAACCTGCTCTTTCGGTACAATCTCGTCCGTTTCCGGATTGACCATGTGCTGCCGTATCGGTGCACGGTCGGCTGCGTGCAGCAGACGAAAATGCACGTCGCGATCCTGCAGCGCCGAATAGAGTTTTATCGGCACTTCGATGTCGCCGATGGCGACGACCGCCTTCCACATTGCACGAGCTGACATCACTGACCTCCGTGGCATTCCGGACAAAGTACGGCCTGCCTCTCGAACACTGTCACCACACAAACCGGACAGATGGGGCGATCGCATTCAAGGCAGTAGTAGCCGACTTCCACATAATAAAACCGGCTGCAAAACTCGCACTCATCCGGGCCGGGATCGGCCCACCAGGCCTGTGACTTCATTCAATCTCCTTTACAGGGAGCCTCTGAACAACTCCGACACGCCTCTGCGCGGCAGGCCGGGCCCTTCGGGGCTTACAGAGTCATTCAGAGGCTCCCTTAGCATTCTTCGGTCCAAGGTGTCTGTGTCGCGGTTATTTGAGGCCAACCGCCGTGAACATCTCATCAGTCAGCCGGATCCGCGCCGCATCAAAACCTTCCCAGGGGTCGCCTTTCAGCACCGAGAGGCGGCGCCGTAGATTTTCCACGTTGTAACGATCCGGACGCAGTGCCTCATTCAGTTCATCCCAGGCGACCGGCACTGCGACTGGCGCGCCAGCTCGCGCGCGGGTGGAAAAGGATGCAATAGCGGTGGCACCGCGGCCGTTACGCAGGTAGTCGAGAAAGATTCGCCCGCGCCGCCGTGACTTGGCCATGTTTGAGGTTACGCGCCGGCGGTCCGCCTGCGCCTGTTGCTGCGCGACTGCCTGGCAAAAATCTTTCGCTTCATCCCAGTTGCGAGTCGGCTCCACCGGCACCACCAGATGCAGGCCCTTGCCGCCCGTGGTGCGCGGGAAGCTGCTGAGGCCGAGATCGGCGAGCCGATCCCGCAACTCATGGGCGACTCGCAGCAGCTCGGTGAAGGGCAGCTCCGGTCCGGGGTCCAGGTCGAAGACCAGAATGTCCGGGTGCTCCACATCATCGACGCGACTACCCCAGACGTGAAGCTCCAGCGCGCCGAACTGAACCAGCGCAATCACGTCGGCAACGGACTGCACGTAGAGGTAGGGTGCAGGGCCGTCCTTTTCCTCGATCATCACGCGCGGAATGGACTTGGTGAGTGTTTGCCGCGGATGCTTCTGAAAGAAACATTCACCGGTATGACCTTCCGGGCAGCGCACCAGTGAGAGTGGGCGAAAGGCCAACTGTGGCAGCATCCAGTCGGCGACTTCCTCGTAATACTGTGCAAGCGCCAGTTTGGTTATCCCGGATTCAGGATAGAGAATGCGGCTGGCATTGCTGAGAGTCACCCCGGCCACGTCCGCGCTGTCCTTGGCGACCTTGCCCTTCACGATCCGTCGTTTGGGCGGTGTGGTGGTGGGCAGAGAAATCTTCTTCGCCTTCGCGCTTTCCTGCGGCTCCGGCGCGCCCGGCGGCAGCTGAATGTCGTTCGGGTCGCGATCTTCCCGCAAGCCGCGAAAGGTCGGGTGTCGCAACATACCGTCGCGGGTCCACTCGGTGAACTCGACTTCCGCAATCAATTGCGGCGTCACCCAATGTAGCCCCTTCTCGCTGGGAGGATTGTCGAAAGGACTTTCCTCGATTTCCAGCTTGCGCAAACGCGTGTGCAGATTGCGAAGATCCCGATCACTGAAGCCGGTGCCCACCTTGCCTGCATAGATCAGCGCAGTGCCATACCAGGCACCCAGCAGCAGCGACCCGAAACCACTGCGGGAACCGCCCGGGTCGGTGTAGCCGCAGATGAGCAGCTCCTCGCGGCCGGTACATTTTACTTTCAACCAGTCCTTGCTGCGGCCGCTCGGATAGCGTCCCTCCGCGCGTTTGCAGATGATCCCCTCCAGGCCCAGTTTGCAGGCCTGCTCGGCAAAAGCCGGCCCCTGGCCGTCGATATGATCCGTATAGCGTATTGTGGCGCTGCTGGTGAAGCCTGAAGCGGCAAGCAGTTGCTGCAAGACGGCTTTGCGCTGCCGCAGCGGAACGGCCGTCAGGTCGTAGCCATTCAGGTGTTGCAAATCAAACAGTTGATAAACGAGCCCCACGCTGATCCCGGCTGAAAGCGCTTCCTGCAGGCCGCGAAAGCTGGTGGTTCCGTCCCCCGCGTAGGCGACGATCTCGCCATCGAGGACGGCAGTTTTGATCGGCAGGTTTTCAAGAAGCGCAGCGATTTCTGGAAAGCGTCGCGTCCAGTCCTTGCCGTTGCGGCTGACGAGCCGCACCTTGCCCTTGTCGCAGCGAGCGAGAATCCGATAACCGTCGAACTTGATTTCCTGCAGCCACTGATCACCTGCCGGCGCTTCCTTGGCAAGCGTCGCCAGCGCCGCCTGTGGCATGTCCGGCAGGCGGGCCTTGCGTGCACCTTTCAGCTCGGTCGGGTCGGGCACTTCGGTCTCGTCGGCAGTGATTTCGCCGGCGCGGGTCCAGGTCCGATTTCTGTCAGCGGCAATTTGCTCCATAGTGCGACCTGTGGCCACACTCAGCTCCGTTATCTGCGATTCACCTTCGGCATTGTCGCGGCGTTTGATAAGCAGCCAGTTATCCGCATCCTCGCCGGGCTTTGGCGCGGTGCGCACCAGGGTCCAGGCGCCGCGAAGTTTCTGTCCCACCAGAACGAAGTCGATGTGATCTTCGTCGTTCTTGTCCTTTTTGAACTTGCCTTTGCGGGCAACCGGCGCCCAGCGGCCGCGATCCCAGAGCATCACGGTACCGCCGCCGTATTCGCCCTTCGGAATAACGCCCTCGAAATCGCCGTACTCCAGTGGATGGTCCTCCACCTTCACCGCCAGGCGTCGTTCGCCGGGTTTCAGTCCCGGTCCCTTGGGTACCGCCCAGCTTTTGAAGACACCGTCTTTTTCCAGTCGCAGGTCGTAGTGCAGGCGACTCGCCGCGTGCTTCTGAATGACAAACTCGCCGCCTGCCTGGGATTGGTCGGCTGACTTTTCTTCGCCACCGGCAGGCTCGGGTGTGCGCTTGAAGTTGCGTTTGCGGTTGTATTCCTCGAGTGCTCGCATGGGCTCGGCATTTGATAGTTGCAGGTACTAGCTCACCGTCGATCTTTACACTGTCAGCCAGTGCAAAGTTCGGACCGGCGCTGCCTCAGCGGGGGATAGGCACAAGATGGGAAGGGTAGACGCCAAAGGACGCCAACCAGAAACACCCCCTGCCCTGGTGTGTCGAACTCACTTTGCGGTGTGGCAAGCACGGCTTCCCGATTGGCATGGGGTTCACAGCATGGTGAGTGAAGAAGGACTCGAAAGGCTGTTGGAGGCGTCATCGCAAATCCCGTTCGAATTCGCATTCCAACCAGAGCTCTCCATCAAGTACATGGGAAGGCTGGCCTCCACTCTTCTGGGGCACGATCCCGAAGACTATTACCGCGACCCGCAAATCTTTTTCTCGCAAGTCTATCCTCGCGATCGTCCCAGCCTGGAGAAAAGTCTGGAGTTCGTCTCCGACGGCCCCTCCTGTCTTCCGGTCAGAATCGTCCGTCCCGACGGCAACCTGGTGTGGTTTGAAGTCACGCTGTTGCCCAAGCACGACGGTGACGACCAAGTGGTCGATGTGCAGGGGATTCTCAAGGACATAACCGACATCAAGCTGCTGGAGGAAGAGCAGAGGGACCTCATCCACTTGACCGCGGTGGAGAAAGAATGGGTGCAGACAGTATTGGCGAAGTCACCGGTCGCGATGATGTTGGTTAGAAAACATGGGGCGCGAACATTCTATCAGGCTAACCAGCGCTTCCATGAGCTCACCGGAACCGAGCCGGATCGGGAACGCACCAGCACTCCGTTACTCGGGCGCTTGTTGGATGATGCCGGGGCGGAATTGGCTGAGGATCACATGCCCTCCGTGAGAGTCTTCCGTGGCGACAACATTCGAGACCAGGAATTTGTGATCCGGACAGTGAAAGGCGACGTCCCGGTGCGCATCAACGCTGCGCCGATCCGAGGGCCGAGAGGGAGACTGCAAGGCGCGGTTGTTGCTATCGAAGATCTTAGCGCCAGCAAGGAACTCGAACGCTTGAGGCGCGAGTGGTCTGAGGTGATCGCCCATGATTTTCGTCAGCCCATCAACACGATCGAGATGTTCAGCTCAACACTTGAGTCCTTCCCAGACCTGCCGGTTACAGCGCCGGAAAAATTCAGAAAGGGTGTGGGTTGGATCAGGAACAGCACTCAGCAGTTGGCCCGGCTGGTAGACGACCTGGTGGACTTCTCTCGGATCGAAGCCAACAGTATGAAGCTGGAGAAGCGTCCGGTTGGAGTTTGCGCAGTGCTGAACGATGTCGCGGACAGGCTGCGTGCCCAGTTCGCCTCACGCCCAATCAGCGTATGCGCGCTGCATCCGGCACCGGTCGTTTCCGTCGACCCGGTGCGCATGCAACAGGTATTCACAAACCTGATCTCCAACGCGCTGAAGTACGGGGCCCCGGGAACCCCCGTCACGATCGAATGCGAGCAGACGGAAACGGCCCTCGTGATTGCCATCAGCAATGAGGGTGAAGGACTCAGTTCGGAGGAAATCAATGGACTTTTTCAGCGCTTCGGCAGAACTGAAAAAGCGCTCAGATCCACAACCAAGGGAACAGGCCTTGGCCTGTACATCACAAAAGGCCTGGTAGAAGCCCATGGCGGTCGCATTTGGGTGGAGAGTACGCCGGGTAAGACCACCACGTTCTTTATCAGCTTGCCTTTGAAGGATACGGAGTCGGGAGAAGCGAATGCGGCGGGATGAAATAGACCAGTACATGGACATTCTCAATTTCGATGAGTACGAGCTAAGGTCCAGACTGGAGTTCTTCGAGATCACTGATGATGACTTCCGCTGCCTCGCCGGGCTGCGGGACTTCGCCAGCAAATACACCGAAGAAATCGTTGAAAAGCTTTATGAACTGATTCTCGGGCACCCGGAAACGCGCACGTTTTTTCCCGACGCTGAAACTGTAGAACGGGTCAAGCGCAAGCAGACCGAGTATTTCATGAAGTTGTTCCGGGAAAACATCGACCTGGACTACATCCGAGACCGGCTTCGCATCGGCTTTGTCCATGAAAAAATCGGGATGCCGCCGAAATGGTATCTCGGCGCCTACCGACGGTATCTGCAGCTGATTACCGACCGCCTGATTGAAGAATACCGCGATCGTCCCGACCTGGCGGAGCAGTACGTCAGGAGCATCGAAAAAATCATTTTTTTCGAGATGGCTGTGTCCATCGACACCTACATCGCCGCGCACGTGGAAACGGTAACGCGACACAAGGAGGCAATCCGCGAGCTGTCCACGCCAGTGATCAAAGTACACGATCGCGTTCTGCTCTTACCGGTGATCGGCACTGTCGATACTCATCGCGCCCAGCAGATCATGGAGACGGTGCTGCTTGAAATCGTCGAGGAACAAGCCAAGGTGATGATTATCGATATTGCCGGCGTTGCGGTGGTGGACACCAGGGTAGCCGACCATCTGATCCGCACCACCAAGGCGATACGGTTTCTCGGGGCAGAGGCGATCCTCACCGGTATTTCGCCCAACGTAGCCCGGACGGTAGTCCAGCTCGGCGTCGACATCGGGGAAATTCAGACAACCAACCGACTTGCGGACGGTATCGAGCTGGCGCTGCACGAAATCGGCAAGGCAATCACACCGAAAAACCAAGAGAAGCACCTCGAGAAGGCTCGCCAGCAAGAGCGCCCGGGGGAGAAGCGATGAACAGAAGTCCGATTCCTATTCTGAAAATAAAAAGTACGCTGATTACCAGTGTGCAGACCGAGCTGCAGGACGAAACCGTCGACCTGTTCCAGCAGGACATTCTGACCCGCATCGAAAAGACCGGCGCCCGATCGCTGGTGATTGACATCTCCGCGCTGGACGCTCTCGACACCTATGTGGCGAGGATGCTGACCTCCACCGGGAAGATGGCGAAGCTGATGGGCGCGCGCACCGTCATCGTGGGCATGCGGCCGGAGGTGGCGGCAACGCTGGTGCGCATGGGCTTTCCACTGAGCTACCTGGAGACGGCCTTGTCACTTGAAGAGGGGCTCAGCCTTGTCAACCAGCCCATCGAAGGGTTTTCCGTGGACGATGGCCAGCAGGGAGACTAGCTGTGAGGGATGCCGGCCATGATTCAAGCCAGGATGCAAAAGAATCAATCCGGATTGTCGAAGAAGCGGACATCATTACCGCCCGGCAGCGGGTGCGCGCCACGGCTCAGGAGCTGGGCTTCGATTCCTTCGCGGCCTCCGCGATCATCACGATTACGTCGGAATTGGCCAGAAACATCTGGGTATATGCTGGAAGAGGAGAGGTGGTCGTCGAGCGGATAGACAAGGGCGCGCGGAAGGGAATCGGCTTGCAATTCATCGATCAGGGGCCGGGCATTGTCGATCTGCCTAAAGTCCTGAAAGGCGGGTTGAGCCGCGGTGGTGGATTGGGCCTCGGCTTGTCGGGAAGCAAGCGGCTCGCCGATGAATTCGACATTGATACGCAACCTGGCAAGGGTACACATATTTCCGTGGTCAAGTGGAAAGCGCGCTGATGATCGAATTCTGGTTGAAGGAGTATGCTGATCGCCTGCTGGTGCGAGACGAGGCTTCTCTCAGCCGAATTCGACAGTGCGTTCGTGACGAGGCGCAGCGCACGGGCCTGTCCCCGGAATCGGTGGAGGAGCTCGCGATAGTTGCCACCGAGCTGGCGCGCAACCAGCTCCGCCATGCCGGCGGTGGAAGAATGGTTTGTCGCACCTGCCGGCGCGGCGAGGCCGAGGCCATCGAGTTACTTGCGGCGGATAACGGCAAGGGACTAAATGATTTCACGGCAAGTGTGCAGGACGATCGGAAACCTTCGAGAACCGAAGGAAGCATGGGTGAAGGCCTTGCCTCGGTGCTGCGTCTGTCTGACGAAGTTCACGTGGACACGCGGGAAAA
The DNA here is from genome assembly GCA_026192395.1 of Proteobacteria bacterium 005FR1. Classification (GTDB taxonomy): domain Bacteria; phylum Pseudomonadota; class Gammaproteobacteria; order Pseudomonadales; family Cellvibrionaceae; genus WACF01. Next base: position 2,297,962 of record WACF01000001.1, on the reverse strand, counting down.
CGAGGGCACCTTGTTTACCGTGTTGAAGTACCGCGATCGCCCGAAAACCTTTGGCTATGAATCGGCGATCATGACGGCACCTCACCCTGACGAACAGAAGAGTGGCGACTCTGCTTTGTTTGTGGAGACCGAGAGTGGATTCTTCGCTGTCGTTGTCGATGGTGTCGGGCACGGTGCCGAGGCTCGCAAGGCCGCCAATCGCGCGGTCGCCTTTCTTCGCTCGAGAACGGACCAGGCGCTGGATACGCTGATCGAAAGCTGTGACCGCGAGCTACGTGATACCCGGGGAGCGGCGCTCATGCTCGCGCGCTACGACCGGCGAAGCCGCCAGCTGGAAACGGCGGGGGCGGGGGATATTTTCGGCGAGCTGCACTGTGCATCTGAAAGCGCGCGGCATTTCAGTGTTTCTCAGCGATCACTGGGTGTGGTCGGCGCCGAAACACGCTGGCATATTGTGATCGACAAACTAGAAGTCAGCGCGGGCAGCGTACTGGTGCTTCACTCAGACGGGCTCAAGTCGCGACTGGAACTGCATGAGCACCGCAATCTGCTGCGCAAGCATCCGGCAATCATTGCGGAGCATCTGCTGAAGCACTGCTCCAGGGGAACTGACGATGCTTCGGCCCTGGTGGTGCGCTTCGCAAACCGGCTTTGATACTGTTGTGTTTCAGGATGGGACTACCAGATTGGTGGTCGCTCCTGCCCCAGATCGGCTTCGCCGGTATGTCGCAACAGCGCTTCCCGGGTCTGATCGCGCAGGCGGATTGCCTGCTCCCAGGCCTTGTCCTTGGGCAGATCCGCGGCGCCTTCGGGAACGGTAATCGGCTCATCCACGATGATTTCCACGCGATCACGGCGCGGTAAGCGCGAGCCCGGATGGAGAATATTGCGCGAGCCGCGGATGGCCACCGGCACAACTGGCAGTTCGGCTTTGACCGCGGTGACGAACGCGCCCATGTGAAAGGGATAGATGCCGCTGACGCGAGTGAAGGTGCCTTCAGGAAAATAAAACAGGGACTTGCCTTCTCGGGCTCGTTCGATCAGCCGCTGCTGATCGGCGGCGCCCTGCTGGCGATCCACCCGCGTGACATATTCCACCGCGATGCGATCCAGCAGCGAACGGCTCAACCAGTGTTTGCTCAGTTCCACCTTGGTCACGAAATGCATCTGGCGGGGCAGACCGGCAATCAGAGCGAACACATCCAGATAGCCTGAATGATTGGCGGCGTACACGCAGTTGTTTTTTGACGCGTTGTTTTCCGCAGAATCGTCTTTCGGCAGATGTTCTCGGCCGCGTAAATCAACCCGAATGCCGAGCAGACTGGTAATCAGCCAGCCCCAGCCACGCATCAGCGACCAGCGCCATGACAGACGGGGCGTGATCATGATGCTGAGCCAGATAAACGGCGCGAACAGCAAGGCAATCAGCCAGAACCAGCAGGCGTAGACAGCGGTGGCGGCAGTTTGGCGCCAGCGGCGCAACTGCGGCAACACTGCGGTGGATGTCAGACTGGCCACCTGCAAAACCACCGAGCGATCCTGGGGGCCGAGTTTTCCCTGCTCGTAATTATCCCGGGTGGCGGAGCGGCGAATTTTTCCGGAGGACGTTTTCAGTACGCTGTGCGGTGGCGCCAGCACGATCCTGTCGGGTGGCGAGCCCACCAGGTCCAGCGCGGTCAGGTTTATTTTCTTTCGCAGCTCTTCTCGTGAAGCGTCTTCGGTGACTCGGGTTTCCGCCACTAGCACCAGTTGTTCGGTCGCCGTTTTCGGATCCGTGCTTCCGAACACCGCGACGCAGCCCTTGCGAATTCCCTGCAGATCGCCCACCGCGGTTTCCAGTTCTTCCGGATAGAGATTGCGACCGCCATGAATGATGATGTCCTTGCTGCGGCCGGTGATGAAAACGTCCCCAGCCGACGAGTAGGCGCGATCGCCGGACTCGAGCCAGTCGCCGCGAAACAGTTTTTTGCTTTCCGCCGGGTTGTGATAGTAGCCGCGCGTGGATGAGGGGCTGCGAAACTGCAGGCGACCTTCGTGGCGCTGTGGCAGTTCGCTGTTCAGGTCATCGACGACACGCACTTCGTTGCCCTGAATCGGCGATCCGCAGGCGACGAATTCCAGCGCATTGCCGTCGTCTTCCGTTGCCGGGTCGGCAATTCCGTCTCTGACGAATCGCTCACGCTGAATGCGATCGATCCGCGGCGGACGACCGAGAGGCGGGAAGCAAACGGCCACGGTATTTTCCGCCAATCCGTAGACCGGCATCAAGGCTTCTTGGCGGAAGCCGTATTCGCTGAACCGGTCGGCAAAGCGCCGCAGAGTTTTGGGGCTCACCGCCTCGGCGCCGTTGCAGGCGGCTTTCCAGCTACTGAGGTCGAGGCCTTTTACCTGTTGATCGGAAACGCGGTTGAGGCAAAGCTCGTAGGCAAAATTCGGCGCGGCGGAGATGGTGCCGCGATAGCGGTGAATGGCCCACAACCAGCGCTCCGGACGCGCGATGAAGTCCATCGGCGACATCACCACAAACTTGCAGGAGTAATACAGGCTGCCAAGCCAGCAGCCAATCAGGCCCATGTCGTGATACAGCGGCAGCCAGCTGACGATCACGTCCTTGCTGCTTGCCTGCAAGCCTTCGCCGATCGCGCGGATGTTGGAAAGCAGGTTCGCGTGAGTGAGCACCACGCCTTTGGGATTGCCGGTGCTACCAGAGGTGTACTGCAGAAAGGCGATGTCTTCCGCGTGCAGACGAGGGAGCGCGGGCAAGGCGTCGGTTCGGGAAAGCTGCTCCGCCGTGGTGACGCGGGTCAGCGAGGGAACATTGGCCTTGAGCAACTGCGAAAAAGCGCGGACCTGACCAAAAGCGATGAGGCGGGTAGCACCACAGTTCTCGAGGATCTTCTTGTGGCGACGCAGGTGATCTTCCAGTTGGCTGATGCGGACCGGTGGATAGAGCGAGACCGGAATGCCGCCCGCAAGCAGCACCCCGAAGAAGCTGAAAAAGTAATCCTTGCCGGTGGGCAGCATCAGCGCCACGGTATCGCCGCGAGTCAATCCGTCTGCCTGTAAACCGCCGGCGACCGCCAGCGCACCGCGGTAGAGTTCGCGAAAGCTCAGCGTTTCTCCGGACCCGTTTTCGGCAAAGAGCTGAATGTGCGGGCGGTCGGGATGCGTCTCCAGATGCCAATCCAGCACTTCGGTCAGTGTCTGGCTGCTTGCGGGAGTGACCTCCGCCTCTTCCAGCTCCTGCGGTTCGCCCTCGCTTTCGCGCAGCGATTCCGGCGTCGCCCGGACCAAGGCACCCGCCTGCAGAATCGCATCGCGCAGATCGGAGAGCGTGTTTACCTCGGCGAGATTTTCGGTGCTCAGGCGGACATTGAAGCGCTGTTCGATTCTGGTGAGCAGCTCGATGCGGGTGAGGCTGTCCAGACCCAGGTCTTCTTCAATCGAGGTCTGCGTTGAGAGTTGCCGCAGTGCGGATTCGCGCAGCTGCAATTCGCGGCCAAGCTCCCGGATGACAGATGCAAGCGTGCGGTCAACGGCTTCGCGTGTGCCGCCGCCGCTGGCAAGTTGCTGCTCCTCCGGCCCATGTCGGTTGTGAGGTTGCGTATTTTCCATAGCAGAACCCACGCGTTGTCGACATCCTACTTATGACAGCGGGACGGGACGAAATACTTGCGCACATGGCAGGGCCCGGGCATGAGTTATACTCCCGGACCGAAAAAAACGAAGGCCAATTCCATAAACCAAACTGATAGAGGACCATAAATGTTCGAGCAGCTGTTCTCACTGGAAAACAAGGTTGCACTGGTAACCGGCGGTTCGCGCGGCATCGGCAAGATGATCGCCGCTGGCTTCATTGCCCAGGGTGCGAAGGTGTACATTTCGTCGCGCAAGGCGGACCAATGCGACGCCACCGCGGCGGAGCTGTCACAGGGCAATGGCCGCTGCATCTCCATTCCCATGGACATTTCCACCGTGGACGGCTGCAAGGCGCTGACGGCGGAATTGCAGGCGCGCGAGGAGAAACTGGACATTCTGGTCAATAACGCCGGCGCTGCGTGGGGTGCTGACTTTCTGGAGTTTCCGGAAAGCGGCTGGGACAAGGTGATGGACCTGAATGTGAAGTCGCCTTTCTTTCTCACCCAATCCATGTACCCCCTGCTGAAAGCGGCGGCTTCCGACGCACAGCCGGCGAAGGTCATCAATATCGCCTCCATTGACGGCATTCGCCTGAATCCCTGGGAAACCTATTCTTATCACGCTTCAAAATCCGCGCTGATCTTCCTGACCCGCCGCGTAGCGGCCCGCCTGGTGAAAGACCGCATCGTCGTCAGTGGCATTGCACCGGGGCCTTTCGCTTCAGAGATGAATCGTCACGCGCGGGATCATGAGGATGAAGCAGCCGCGAGCACTCCGCTTGGCCGCATCGGTACGCCGGAAGACATGGCGGGCACTGCCATTTTCCTCGCCTCTCGGGCAGGGGACTACGTGGTTGGCGACACCATCGCAGTGGACGGCGGCCACGCCTACGCGAAGATCTAGGTTCAACCTGCGTTGCGGGCGGGCTGCTCACTGTCGAGTGCCTGTCCCGGACCGCGTCTGCGCGAGATGAAAAGGCGGTTGCCTCCGAGTTCCTTGGCCCGCTTCTTGGCATCGGCGAGCAGCAGCGCGACCTAATGGTGAGTGCGGCAGGCCCGTGGGTCGGGCCTGACGCAGCCCACTGCAAGCTTCACGGCAAGCGTATTCAAGAGCGGCAAGTTGACGGTTGCAGGCTGCTGCCGCAAACAGCTGGTCGGGCTTGGCGAGTCTACTGTCCTGCGGGCCGCGGGCAAGTGCTTCGTAACCCAGAACAACACCATTGGCTATATCTACAATCGGTTGGAGTACCGTGTAAAGGAGCTTGCCGTCGAGCAGGCGCTGCAACTCGTCACGATCGGCGTTCGGATGAGGTACTTCAGAAGTCATCGGCAGGGAATGGGTCAGGGTGATCGTCGTCATCCGGCCAGAGTAAGGCAGGACGATGACGGCTTGCACATGACGCCGAGAGCCCCAGGTACAGCATCTCTCCAAGCTGCAGGGTGAAGAGCAGTGTTTTTACAGGCTCATCCCGGTGCTCCACGAATCGAACAAGTCATCACGGACGCTTTAGGCTAATCCGGAGCCGTGGTCATGGCCAGAAGGTTTGCGATTTCATTGGCACTATCCGGCCGAACGAGTCGGCCCACTTCTTCGCCGTCTTTCAGGAATATGAGCGTCGGCCACAACTTCACTCGGAAGCTGCGACCCAGACGACGCCCCTTCCCATCCTCCACTTTGATGTGCCGCGGCTCGGGCACGCGCGCAAAGGCGTCCGCGATCAGCGGCTGCGCGGCGCGGCAATAGCCACACCAGTCTGTTCCGAATTCGACCACGGTTGCACCCCGGCTTGCATCGAGATCGCTGCGATCGGGTTCGTCCCGGGTGTATTGCTCGGCGAAAGGCATGATGCTCTCCTGTGTAGAAACGCTGCCGTTGCACCTGTGGCATCGGCACTCAGGTTTTTCCTTAGAAATCTTGCAACTTTGAAAAGACGCTTACTCCAGTGTTCCTGCCATGAGCCTGGTCATGATCCGGGTTGAATGCGGTTTTGACTGGTTGGACACGCACACGCTGACGTCTAAACTGTTGAGACATTTTTCCGTCGACCAGTTTTCATGAAAGCTCACATCAATAGCCTCCTGCGCAAGATTTCATCCATTGCTCCGCTGGGCTTGCACGAGGTCAGGCAGGCGCCGGATGGGAGCTTGCGTCTGGTGCAGGCTGCTGCGGACATCGTCGAAATCTTCGGTTCGTCTCCGGCGCAGCTGGCTGAGGACTATTCGAGACTCTGGGCAGCTGTTCATCCGGGCGATCAGGCGAGAGCAGTGGCTGAGCTCGCCCGATCTGCGAAGGCCATGACACCGGCGCGCTGTGAGGCTCGCGTGCAGCACCCCCGAAAGGGCGAAATCTGGGTCATGTATTTCGGTACGCCTGAGAGGCTGTCAGATGGAGCTATCGCCTGGTACGGCTACTTCCAGGATATTACCCAGAGCAAACGCACTGAAGCTGCGCTGGAGGAGACCCAGCGTAGCATCGCTACCCTCATGGACAATTTGCCCGGTGTGGCGTACCGCTGCCTGAACGATCCCGACTGGACCATGGAATTCATCAGTTCCGGCATTGTAGGAGTCACGGGCCATTTGCCCATTGAGATCGTCTCAAGGAAGGTATCGGTGGGGGAACTCATCCACCCTGACGATCGCGAAAGAGTCTGGGATCAGACGCAGCGCGCGCTTGCGAAGCATGAGCGCTTTCAATGCGAATACCGGATGATCGACCGGGCCGGTCGCGAGAAGTGGGTGTGGGAGCAGGGCTGTGGAGTTTACGGTGAGGACGGCGAAGTGGTCGCGCTGGAAGGCTTCATCGCCGACATTACCGAGCGCAGACAATCCGAAGAGCGCGTGGCCGTACTCAATTTTGCTTTGAACCACGTGCAGGAGATCGTTTTTCTGATCGACAGGGACGCGAGATTTCTTTTCGTTAACGACGAAGCCTGTCGCCGACTTGAGTACAGCCGGCATGAAATGCTCGGTTTTACGGTCAAGGAAATCGACCCAATATTCGGCGCTGACCGGAACTGGGAACAGCATTGGCGGGAGCACTGGCGGGAGATCCAGGCAAAGCGGTCCGTGAGTTTCGAATCGGTACATCGCACGCGGAGCGGCAGGACCTTTCCGGTAGAAGTTATCGGCAACTACTTCGAATACGGAGGCCAGGAATACGATCTCGCGCTGATCCGGGACATCAGCGTGCGCAAGGAGCAGGAGCAAAGGGTCGAACGCCTGGCTTATCACGATACGCTGACCGATCTGCCCAATCGACTGCTGCTGATGGAGCGGCTCGAGCAATGCCTCGCATCGACGCGGCGACACGATCGCGCTCTGGCTGTTCTGTTCGTGGACCTGGACCGCTTCAAAAACATCAATGACACACTGGGTCATGCGGCCGGTGATTTGTTGTTGCAGCAGGCTGCCGCCCGGCTGGTGAAAGCGGTCCGCGAGGACGACACAGTGGGACGCCTGGGTGGCGATGAATTTCTGGTGCTGGTCAGCGATCTGGCGAAACCGGACGATTGCGCGCTGGTGGTCGCAAAGCTGCGCGAGGCCTTTGCCGAACCTTTCTACATTGCCGGCCGCCTCCTGCACGTCACAGCGAGCATTGGCATCAGCCTGTTCCCTCAGGACGCGGACTCGGGAGAAGCATTGATTCGCTACGCCGACAATGCGCTCTACCTTGCCAAGGAGGAGGGCAGGGATACTTACCGTTACTTCAGGCCCGAACTCGATTCCCGCACGCACGAGCGCCTCGAACTTGAAAACGGTCTCTATCAGGCACTGCAGCGGGGCGAGCTTTTTCTGCACTATCAACCGCAGGTTTGCCTTCGTACTGGTCGGGTGACGGCGGTCGAAGCACTGCTGCGCTGGCAACACCCGGAGATGGGCTTGATTCCGCCGGACAAGTTCATCCCCATCGCCGAGGATGTCGGACTCATCGTTCCCATCGGCGCCTGGGTGCTCTCCACCGCCTGCACCATGGCTCGCCAGTGGCGGCAGGATGGCTTCAGGGATTTGCGTGTTTCGGTGAATCTGTCCATGAAGCAGTTCGAGCAATCCGATGTGGTGCACACGATCGTTCAGATCATGGAGGAGACCGGCTGCGATCCCCAGCAGCTCGAGCTGGAGATTACCGAGTCCAGCATCATGGCTCGCCCGGATCGGGCTGTTGATACCCTGCGCTGTTTGCACGAACTGGGTATCAGTCTGGCGCTGGACGACTTCGGCACAGGCTATTCCAGCCTCAGTCATCTCAAGCGGCTGCCTCTCGACCGCCTGAAAATAGACCGGTCCTTTGTCTGGGGCCTCCCTCACGACAAAGACGACACCGCCATCGTCAAAGCTACCATCGCCCTCGCCCAGCAGCTTAACCTCGCGGTAGTGGCCGAAGGCGTGGAAACCCACGACCAGCGCCAGTTCCTCCGCGCCGTCGGCTGCGATGCCATGCAGGGCTTTCTGATGTCCAAACCCATCCCCGCCGAGGATCTGCTACCTCTGCTCACCCGCCCAGCGCCGAGCGAGTAGTCAGAGGCCGCGACCGCCGATCCGGGAGGGTGGTATACAGCCAGACGGCCCTTTATAATGCCCGGCTCTTCAAGCCCGGCCAGTGCCAGGCTCTTCAGATTTCGGGCCTTTAGCTCAGTTGGTTAGAGCAGTCGACTCATAATCGATTGGTCGCTGGTTCAAGTCCAGCAAGGCCCACCATTAAAAAGCCCGAAGGGGAGGTGTTTTTCACCTCCCCTTCGGGCTTTTTCATATGCTGCCTTGCTGGGCTGGTTCTTTGAAGCGCCCTGGTTCACTAAATGCGAACAGCATTTAGCAACGAGGCAGCGTTTTTCGCTGCCGAAGCCCCGAAGGGGTCAAAACGCCCAAAAGGCGTTTTGATTAACTCCAGCAAGGCAGCCCTCTCCCCAGCAGCCACCAGTCGAAAGGATCTCCCAGTTCTTCGAAGCGCCCTGGTTCACTAAATGCGCAGCATTTAGCAACGAGCCCTGCATTTCAGGGCGAAGCCCGAAGGGTCAAAACGCCCAAAAGGCGTTTTGATTAACTCCAGCAAGGCCCACCATTAAAAAGCCCTTTTTGGGGCTGGTTCTTTGAAGCGTTCTGGTTCACTAAATGCGCAGCATTCCGTCGGGCGAGTCGGGTGATTTCGTTGGTGGGTTCCGGCCTGCGCCGGAATGACGTAGAGGGTCTCGTCGCTTTTTTGCGATCGACCGAGTCGCGGAGGGTTGAGACGTCAAGGGGCAACCCTCTGCTCCCCCCCTTGCCGACAAGGCAAATCCAGAACAAACGCAAAGCCCTCAGACTCACCATCAATCATGTCAATCGTCCCCTGATGCGCTTCCACCACCTGCTTGACCAGCGACAGACCGAGCCCGAAACCGGTTCGATGCTCGCGTTTCTGCACCGGCTGGAACAGTCTCTCTTGCAGATCCTCCGGCAGCCGGCCGCACTGATCCTCGATCTCCAGCCGGACATGGTTGTCACTGGATCGAGCCTCGACCCGAATCTCATCGCCACGGCAACTGAATTTAATGGCGATCGACAGGAGATTGGTGAGGGCGGAAGTCATCAGCTCGGGATCCACTTCCCAGTCGAGAGGCTCCATGTCCTTGACGATGGAGACTTCCCTTTCCGATGCGTAGGGCGAGACGTCTTCGCAGGCCTTGTCCACCAGCACTTCTGCTGAGGTGGATTGCAGACTCAGTGCCTGACCGCTGTGCAGTCGCACATCGACGACGAAGTCGTCCAACAGCTTGGAAAGCCGATTGATTGCGCGACGCAGCCGCACAATGTGCGACTCGCGTTGCCCCTCCGGCACCATCGCCAGAATTTCGGTGATCAGTGCGGCGCTGCTGAGCGGATTGCGTATCTGATGAACAACGAAGCCGAGATGACGAGCGAGTTCGTCACCGCGGTTCTTTTCCTGCAGTCGGGTGTAGCAGCGCACGGCGAGGGCTTTTGCCTGGCCCATGAGTCGCACCAGCTGCCGCAATTCGGCATCTGATAGAGCGGCTTGCTGCTCCTGCGCGAGTTCGATGATCGTCTCTTCGAGGATCGACATTTCCAGCGACATCTCCGCAATGTCCACGCCGGCCTCGACACGGTGGCGAGCGTGGCTTTCCGCGCCTTCCAGTTCCTGCCATTCACCAAGGGGACTTCGCAGCGCGCCCACCAGATCTCTGAGTAGAATGGGCATGTAGTCGATGAGCTCGGGCTCATTGCGAGTCCGGCCCAGTCGGTCGAGTACATGAGATTCCCAGCGGCCGATGATTTCCTGGATGTTGTTCTCGACAAAAACAGCTATCTGCACGAGTCGATTGCCCTCTTTGCTCCGTCAGCCCCGCCATCCACACCGCCAGGGCCTTGCCATCGAATTCCTTGGGGTGTCGCAAGCAACCGCAGAGCCAACTTCACAAAATGCCGTTCAAAAGCAAACATCCACGACAGTGGCCACAAAAAAAGCCCCGGCAGGATTGCTCTGCCGAGGCCTTGCTTTGCTTGCTCGGTGTTACTGAACGTTTTCGGCGTCGGAAAATTGTCCTTCGAACAGAGGCGAGCTCAGGTAACGCTCGCCGGAATCGGGAAGCACCACCACAATCGTTTTGCCCTTGTGTTGCGGCTGCTTGCTGACCCGATCGGCCACCGCCATGGCCGCGCCGCAGGAGATGCCGGCGAGAATGCCTTCTTCGCGCATCAGGCGGTGCGCCCATTCCATCGCGTCTTCGTTGCTCACCTGCTCAACCTGGTCAACCATTGAGAGATCCAGGTTTCTCGGAACGAAGCCCGCGCCGATGCCCTGGATCTTATGCGGACCGTGGCTGGGCTCGCCGCCGAACTTGGCGGCGGCAATCATGGTCGATGAGCTCGGCTCTACCGCGACACTGGTGATCTCCCGGCGCATGGTTTTCTTGATGTAGCGGGATACCCCGGTGATAGTGCCGCCGGTGCCGACACCGCAGACCAGCACGTCGATGCCGCCGGCGGTGTCTTCCCAGATTTCCGGACCGGTGGTGTCTTCGTGGATTTGCGGATTGGCTGGATTCTCAAATTGTCCGGGCATCCAGTACGTGTCCGGCTCGCTTTCGAGAATCTCTTTCGCCTTGGCGATCGCGCCAGGCATACCCTTCGGACCTTCAGTCAGGACGATGTTGGCCCCCAGTGCCTTCATCAGCTTACGACGTTCAAGGCTCATGCTGGCGGGCATGGTGAGGGTAATGGGGTAACCGCGGGACGCGGCCACAAAGGCCAGCGCAATACCGGTGTTGCCGCTGGTGGGCTCGATGATGTGCATGCCTTTCTTTAGCGCACCGCTTTTCTCGCCCTCCCAGATCATGTTCGCCCCGATTCGACATTTGACGGACATGGCCGGGTTTCGGCTTTCAAGCTTGGCGAAGACCTTGCCGTCGGTAATGCGATTGAGTCTGACCAGCGGCGTGCGACCGATGGTGAAGCTGTTGTCGTCGAAAGCTGCCATTGTCCTGCCCTCTTGTTTGTCGGTTAGCGTGTTTGGGGGGAAACAAACGTTCCGGGGGATTGTAACGGAATGGAGGAAGGGAGTTATACAAGTCGGGTCTGAGGGGAGTCGGGAGGCGGCTTGTGGAGCTGCAAAAACAAAGGGCCGCAGAGCGGCCCTTTGTGGATTCCGGCCTTTGCCGGAATGGGGGAGTGGGTGAGTCGAGTTGCGGGTCGCTTGACAGCTTCAGCATGCCGTCTCACGTTTCACGGCCGGTACTCGTTCTCTGCGGTAACCGTCATTTCCGCCATCCCCGGCGATCATCTCAAGTCACGACTCATCCAGGAAGCTTCGCAGGTGGTCGGAGCGCGAAGGATGGCGCAGTTTGCGCAGCGCCTTGGCTTCGATCTGACGGATACGCTCGCGCGTTACGTCAAACTGCTTGCCCACTTCTTCCAGGGTGTGGTCGGTGTTCATGTTGATGCCGAACCGCATGCGCAATACTTTGGCTTCGCGCGCGGTCAGGCCGGCGAGTACTTCGCGGGTCGCTTCGGTGAGGCCTTCGCCAGTCGCAGCATCTACCGGTGAGATGATGCTCTGGTCCTCGATGAAGTCGCCCAGATGCGAATCTTCGTCGTCGCCGATGGGCGTCTCCATGGAGATCGGTTCCTTGGCAATTTTGAGTACGCGGCGAACCTTGTCTTCCGGCATTTCCATGCGGATGCCCAACTCTTCCGGAGTCGGCTCGCGACCCATTTCCTGCAGCATCTGGCGGGAAACGCGATTGAGCTTGTTGATGGTCTCAATCATGTGCACCGGAATACGAATGGTGCGCGCCTGATCCGCGATGGAGCGGGTAATGGCCTGGCGAATCCACCAAGTGGCATAAGTGGAGAACTTGTATCCGCGACGGTATTCAAACTTGTCCACCGCCTTCATCAGACCGATGTTTCCTTCCTGGATCAGATCAAGGAACTGCAGACCGCGGTTGGTGTACTTCTTGGCGATGGAGATAACCAGACGCAAGTTGGCCTCGACCATTTCCTTCTTCGCACGACGGGCGCGGGCCTCGCCGATGGACATGCGGCGATTGATCTCTTTGATGGTGGCGAGATCCAGGCCGGTTTCCTCTTCGATCTGCTGCAGCTTGCGCTGAGAGCGGATCACGTCTTCTTCTACCGATTTCAGGTTTTCGGAATAGTCGCGCTTCTTCTTGATAACGCCCGGGATCCAATCTTCATTGATCTCATTGCCGGGGAATTCCTTGATAAAGGTCTTGCGCGGCATGTTTGCGTCGCGCACGCACAGCGCCATGATGGTGCGCTCTTCCTTGCGAACGCGGTCCAGCACTTCGCGGATGCTGCCGTAAACGGGATCGAACTGACGCGGCGGCAGCTTGAAGTACTTGAACAGCTCGCCGAGGGTTTCCAGTTCCTTGCCGCCCTGCTTGCTCTCGCGGCCGTGCTTCGCGATGGTCTTTTCCGCTTTTACCATCTGCTTGGCGAGCGCAGTAAAGCGGTCTCTGGCTTCCTGGGGGTCGACGCCGGAATCGTTGCTGTCATCGTCGTCGCTGGAGGAATCGTCGTCGTCATCCTCGTCGTCATCATCCTTGGCCTTGGCTGCTTTGGCTTTAGCCTGCGGGCTGGTGTCGACGTTTGCACCTGGCGAGGGAACTTCGTCCGCCGGGTCCAGCCAGCCGGCAATCACATCCACCAGACGACGCTCTTCCTTTTCCACCAGCGCGTATTCGTCCACCACCTTTTTCACTGCGCCAGGCCAGAACGCCATCGCGTGCATCAGCTCACGAATGCCTTCTTCGATGCGCTTGGCGATGGCGATTTCGCCTTCGCGGGTCAGCAGCTCCACGGTGCCCATCTCGCGCATGTACATGCGCACGGGGTCGGTGGTGCGACCGGCTTCGGTTTCAACCGCGGCCAGTGCGGCAGCGGCTTCGGCTGCGGCGATTTCGTCCGCGGAAGCATCGCCATCGGTCATCAACAGGGCATCGGCATCCGGCGCGGTCTCGAACACCCGAATGCCCATGTCGTTGATCATCTGGATAATATCTTCCACCTGATCGGGATCAGAGATATCTTCCGGGAGATGATCGTTGACTTCAGCGTAAGTGAGATAGCCCTGGTCCTTGCCGCGGGCGATCAATTCTTTAATACGGGATTGTTGGGTATCTGACATTCGAGTATTAATGACCTAAATAGCTGGGGTAAGTGAGAGGTGGAAAAGGTAACAAGAAAGTATAGCGTATATATGGAGGCAGGTTCCACAAATTCAAGGGCTTAGCGCCAGCACCCGCCTTCTCTCATCGCCTCTTCTCATCCCCCCTTGGTAGCGTTGCAGCCGGTTTTTCCGAGGACATGTTTCACGCTCTTTTCCCCGCGACTGTGTCTGCTGTGCTCGGATGAGTAAAGTCTGCGCCAGGGAAATCCGCAAGTGGACCGACAACATTTCTTCGGCCATGTCTGTGAATCACCTAACAGATCTCGTTTTGGACGGCAGCTTCGTCAGTGTTCGGGATGCCAAGACCCTGATTCGGTCACAATAGTTCAATTATTGTTCAAGTGGGTGGCTGAATGTCCAGGTTGCGCTCCAGCATTCAGGCCCGGCAGCGATTCCGCGCCACCCGTGGGGGTTTGCCGTTGAGCTTGAGTCGCATAGAATCGGATCAGCCTGCCTTTTCTGGCCGGCGGTTTTGCTTGAGAAGAACTCCTGAAACAGAAAAACCTTCGAGGTTCGCAAGTGCCCGGGGCGGTTTTTTTCGACAGGTCTCCTGAATCAGGCACGACAGCGCGTGTTAAGCAGTCTCGCGGCTTGTAGAGATCGCGCTTTCAGGACTCCCAATACCAGGTTCGACAATAATTAACTGAAGTCTTGAGGAGTAATTATGGATCAATCGCTGTTGCCACCGGCGCTGGGCGTCGTGGGCCTGATTGCAGCTTTCATCGTTTATCAGGTTGTCAAAAAGTACCCCGCCGGCGAAGGACTGGTCGCCGAAATTGCCGGGGCCATCCACCAGGGCGCAATGGTGTTTATGCGCCGCGAGTACTCCATCCTTGCGATCTTCGCCGCAATTGTTGTGGTCCTTCTGTTTATCGGGTTCCAGAGCTGGCGTACGCCGGTGGCTTTTGTCGTGGGCGCACTCTGCTCCGCCACAGCCGGTTACATCGGGATGTACACGGCTACTCAGGCAAATGTCCGCACTACCATGGCTGCCAATACCCAGGGTGCCGCCCAGGCGCTCAGCGTCGCCTTCTTCGGCGGCTCGATCATGGGTCTGGTAGTTGCCTCCATGGGACTGCTGGGTTTGGGGCTCCTCTATTACTTCTACGGGGCCGAGCACTCAGAAGCCATTCATGGCTTTGGGATGGGCGCATCGGTAGTGGCGCTGTTCAGTCGTGTGGGTGGCGGCATCTACACCAAGAGTGCTGACGTCGGCGCCGACCTGGTGGGCAAGGTGGAAGCGGGTATTCCCGAGGACGATCCAAGAAACCCGGGCGTGATTGCCGACAACGTCGGTGACAACGTCGGCGATGTGGCCGGCATGGGCTCGGACATTTTCGAGTCCTACTGCGGTTCGATGATTGCCACCATCGCCATCGCCTCAACCATGAGCATCGCTGCCGTATCCACGCTCAGTGGCGAGCGGGAGCAGCTGATGTTCGCCCCCCTGGCGCTCGCTTCTGTGGGTCTTATCTGCTCCATTCTCGGCATTCTGCTGGTGCGCACCATGTCGGGAAGGGCGCCGGACGTGGCACTCCGCTTCGGGACTATCGGCGCGGCGGTATTGTTCGTCATTGCCGCTTACCTGCTGCTGGCCTACCTGGGCATTCATCCCAACGTCTGGTGGTGTGTGGTTACCGGGGCGGTGGGCGGCATTGCCATCGGTCTTGTGACCGAGTACTACACCGGCGGGCCGCCCGTTCGCAAGCTGGCGGCCGATGGTGAAACCGGTCCGGCCACGGTGATGATCGGCGGTCTGGCAACGGGCATGGAGTCGGTAGTGGTTCCGGTTCTGGTCATCGCCGGCATTATCTTCAGCACCAGCGTCCTCCTACCCGAGGGCGCCGGTGTCTACGGGGTCGGTATCGCCGCTGTCGGCATGCTGTCCACCGTCGGCATCACGATGGCCATCGATGCCTACGGCCCGGTGGCGGATAACGCCGGGGGTATTGCCGAAATGGCCGAACTGGGCCCGCAAACCCGCAGTATTACCGACGGTCTCGACGAAGTGGGCAACACCACTGCCGCCATTGGCAAAGGCTTCGCCATCGGTGCGGCGGGTCTGGCGGCGTTGGCAATCATTGCGGCCTACATCGAGATTGTGGAAGAGAATGTCGAGGGCTTTGCCCTCGATGTCAGCAATCCGCTGGTGTTGATGGGCATGTTCCTCGGCGGCATCTTCCCCTTCCTGGTCAGCGCGCTGACTATGCGGGCGGTTGGAGATGCAGCCTTCGACATGATCAAGGAAATCCGCCGGCAGTTTCATGAGATTCCGGGCCTGATGGAGGGCACTGCCAAGCCGGACAGCGCCCGCTGCGTGGACATTTCCACCCGGGCAGCCTTGCGGCGGATGATCGCGCCTGGCGTTCTGGCGGTCGCCGCACCGGTGGTGGTCGGCTTCCTGATCAGTCCGGCGGCTTTGGGCGGTATGCTGGCCGGAGCGCTGGTGAGCTGCGTGTTGCTCGCGCTGATGATGGCCAATGCCGGTGGTGCCTGGGACAACGCCAAGAAGTACGTGGAGAAGGGCAATTTCGGCGGCAAGGGTTCGGACGTGCACAAGGCCGCAGTGGTCGGCGACACGGTGGGTGATCCCTTCAAGGATACCTCCGGCCCGTCCATGAACATTCTCATCAATGTGATGGCCATTGTGAGCCTGGTGATTGCGCCCCTGCTGGGTTGAGTTTCGCCGAGCTCGGAACTGAAAACCCGCCGGGAAATGACCCGGCGGGTTTTTTTATTCCTGCTGAAAAGCGCCTGGAACTGGCCACGCCCGTTTCAGTCTCCTGAGTAATGTCCCCAACCGGGAGAGGCCATGATGTTACGAATTCTCCAACAGAGCCTGGCGTTTATCTTCCTCAGCTTTGCCATTCCGGCATTCGCCGAGGTGAAGAAAGCCACCTTCGCCGGCGGCTGCTTCTGGTGCATGGAGCCGCCCTACGACAAGCTCGAGGGCGTGATTTCCACCGTGTCCGGCTACGCCGGCGGGGAGCTGAAAAACCCCACTTATGAGCAGGTGAGCTCTGGCAGGACCGGTCACCAGGAGGTGGTTCAGGTCACCTATGACGATGAAAAGGTTTCCTATCAGGACCTGTTAGATGTCTTCTGGGTGAACGTAGATCCACTCGATGATCAGGGCCAATTTTGCGACGAAGGCAGCCAGTATCTGAGCGGCATTTTCTACCAGGATGAGGAGCAAAAGCGTCTGGCTGAGGCGAGCAAAGAAAAAGTGGAAACAGGCTTCGATCAGTCGGTGAAAACCTTCGTCAAACCCCTCAACGCCTTCTATCCGGCCGAGGAGTATCACCAGAATTACTACGACAAGAATCCCCTGCGGTACAACTTCTACCGCTCGGGTTGCGGCCGAGACGCGCGGCTCAAGGCGGTTTGGGGGGATAGAGCGGGCAAAAGTCTCTAGCCGGTCGACGGATTCGCAAAACAACTTTGCTACTCGCGACTAGAGACTCGCGATTGTTATTGCGCCTGACGCTTCTCCAATTCCTTCTGCAGTTCTTCATCAAGGCTTTCCAGAAACCGCTGAAGCTCTTCATTGGCTTCTTTGGACTGTTTCTGCAGTTCCTCACTGGCGGCGGAGAGTTCGCGGGCCATGGTTTCGCTGACGGTGTTGCCAAGCTCCCGGAAAGCTTTCGCGCCTTCCTCGAGAGCGGCTTCGAGCCCAGTCAGCGCCGAGCGATACACGCTGTCGAAAAAGCGCTCGCGGGTGCGATCCGGGTCGACCTTCCAGGTATCGCCCTCGAACACGAGGACGGTCTCCGTCTGGAATGTGCTGGTCTTGCCATCCTCATCCACCCAGTAAATGGTGGTGGGGACTTCGGCGATGCCGCCGGGGCTGGTCGCGTCCGTCTGGTCGGGACCTGCGGGCGCTTCGCGCTCGGCGCGCTCTACCGTGACTTTGCTGCCGGGGCCCGGCTGAATGACTTTGCTCAGATTCGGGTCGCCTCGGTCGCTGATCACGCTCTGAATCGTTTGCTGATCGTCGGCCAGCACGGCTTGCCAGTAGCGTTCCGCCACCGACTCAGGTGAGTTGCGGGCACAGGCGCTCAGCACAATCGCAAAAAGCACCAGGCCAATGAGCCGCATGTTGAGCATGGCTCCTCCTCATTACAGTTGGTTAAACAGGTCTGAGATCTATGTCACGAACAATGGTTCAGACCCGGCGGAATCAGAACAGATGATCAGAACAGAAGTGGAATAAACGCCTTGGTCTGCTTGCTGTACTCAGCATAGGCATCGCCGAAAAATCGTTGATTCTCCTGCTCTTCCACTCTGGCCGTAAGCCACAGGAAAGTTGTGGTAGCTGCGCACAGTGCCAAGCCCGGCAGACTGACGTTTTTAAGCCAAACGCCCCAGGTAAACAGCATCAGCGCGCTGTACATGGGGTGGCGAACCCAGCGAAACACTCCAGTCTCGATCAGCTTGGCGGTATTTTCGAAGGCAAAGTGCTCGGCGGGTTTCGCTTCGCGTTCACCGCCTCTGGTCTTCAACAGATATAGCGCCGGAACGAGCAGGCCCAAGGCGGAAAACAGCAGCAGCCATGAAAGCAGTTGGTGGGGTGCCCACATCCGGTCATGCCAGTGCTCCAGATTGGGAATCACCACGGCGGCGCTGGCGGAGAAGGCAAAGAACCGGTAGAAGCCGTGGCAACGAGGATTGCGTAGCGAGCGCCGCGAAACCACGCCAAGCACGACCGTGCTGGCCAGCCAAAGCGAAAAGTACAGTGCGCCGGGTGAAGCGAAGGGCATAGCAGAACACAGGTGTGAGCGAGATTGCGCTAGCTTAGCAAGGGCGGGGATAAAAAAAAGCGGCGCATGCAGCATAACCGCTCAATTACGAAGGCGGCGCTCCATGAAAATGCTCATCTCATTCTCGCTGTACTTGCCGAAGGGACCGCGGATCTCATAGCCAAGGCGTTTGTACAGGCCCACCGCTTCCGGCTGCTCGGTTCCCGTCTCGAGCCGAACCAGATCGATACCCTTGTGGAGCAGGTGCGATTCCAGTGCCTGCATGAGGCGCCGGCCGAGATTTTTGCCTCGCGCCTTTTCGGTCACGAACAGGCGCTTTACCTCGCCGAAACGCTCGCTCTCCTCAGACTGGATCTTGATGGCCACCATGCCGACCAGCTCGTCATCGATGGTCGCGCCGAGCAGGATGGCTTGAGAGGCTGTCAGATCGTCGGGGCTTTCGAGGAAGCACAGTTCGGGAGGGTAGCGCTCAAGCAAATACGCGTCCGCCTGAGCGATCAGTTCGGCTACGTCGCGCCGGTGCGGGTCCACCGGCGTAATGACCAGATCTTCCTGCACCTGCCGAATCAGACCTTGAAGGTGGTTTTCAATTTTTTCGGCACCATGACTTTCTTCAGCTTGGCATAGACAGGCACGCCATTTTTGTAGGGCGGGTAGCTCTCGCCCTCAATCAGGGGCGCAAGATAATCCCGGCAGGACTCGGTAATACCGAAGCCGTCGCGCGTGATGAAGTTGCGCGGCATTTTCTTTTCCACGTTGGCGACGCGGTTGAGCGGCGCCTCTTCGATTTTCCACTTGTAGCGCTTGCCGGCGCCGGAGGTGCGAATGATCGCCGGCATGACCGCGTTCTTGCCGGACAGTGCCATCTGTACGCCCGCCTTGCCCACGGCGTAGGCCTGTTCCACATCGGTGGCCGAGGCAATGTGCCGGGCTGCGCGCTGCAGGTAGTCGGCTACGGCCCAATGATACTTGTAGCCCAGTTCATCCTTGATCATGTTGGCAAGAGTCGGCGCCACCCCGCCCAGCTGGGTGTGGCCGAAAGCGTCTTTGGTGCCGGCGTCGGCGAGGAAGTTGCCGTCCTTGTCCTGACAGCCTTCAGAGGCTACCACCGCGCAATAGCCGTATTTCTTCACGCACTCGTCCACTTTCTTCAGGAAGGCTTTGCGATCGAAGGCTACTTCCGGGAACAGGATGATATGCGGGGCATCGCCTTTATCCTGCGCCGCCAGACCCCCTGCGGCGGCAATCCAGCCGGCGTGGCGGCCCATCACTTCCATCACGAATACCTTGGTCGAAGTCTCGCACATGGAAGCCACATCCAGACCCGCTTCGCGGATGGAAACCGCTACGTACTTCGCAACGGAGCCGAAGCCGGGGCAGGTATCGGTAATGGGCAGATCGTTATCGACGGTCTTGGGAATGTGGATGGCTTGCAGCGGGTAGTCCATGTGCTGAGAAAGCTGGGAAATCTTCAGACAGGTATCCGCCGAATCGCCGCCACCGTTGTAAAAGAAATAGCGAATGTTATGCGCCTTGAAGACTTCGATCAGCCGCTCGTATTCCGCGCGATTTTCTTCGATGCTTTTGAGCTTGTAACGGCAGGAGCCAAAGGCGCCAGAAGGAGTGTGCTTGAGAGCGGCGATGGTTTTTGTCGATTCCTTGCTGGTATCGATCAGCTCTTCGCGCAATGCGCCGATAATGCCGTTATTGCCGGCATAGACCTTCCCGATCTGTTGCTTGTACTCGCGGGCAGTCGCGATCACGCCGCAGGCGCTGGCATTGATGACGGCGGTTACACCTCCGGACTGTGCATAGAACGCATTGGCTTTGGCCATCGGAACTCCTGTTGATGTTGGAATCGGCTGATCGATTATTAGGCTGCGCGGGACGTGGGGCTGCGTATCATAGCTAAATTACTGATGACATGGTAATTGCAGCAAAATTCCGGCCGCGCATCACTGCAATAAAAAGAGGCCTTCTCTGGTGGTTATTTGCGCAGTCGGTTCGCAGCCCGCCTTGGCTTCTCGTGCTAAGCTGTGGGCTTTCACGTCGTTTGAAGAATCCGATCATGCACATTCACATCCTGGGCATTTGCGGCACGTTCATGGGCAGTCTGGCGCAACTGGCCAAGGCGCAGGGACACCGGGTTACCGGTTCCGACGCCCACGTGTATCCGCCGATGAGCACACAATTGGAAGCGGCCGGCATCGAGATAATCGAAGGCTATGGCCCCGAACAGCTGGACCCGGCGCCCGACCTGGTGGTAGTGGGCAACGCCATGAGCCGGGGCAATCCGGCGGTGGAAGCGGTTCTGAACAAGGGCATTCCTTACGTCTCCGGTCCGCAGTGGCTGCACGACCACGTGCTGCCGGGCAAGTGGGTGCTGGCGGTGGCCGGCACTCACGGCAAGACCACCACGAGCAGCATGCTCGCCTGGATCCTCGAATACGCTGGAATGCAGCCCGGTTATCTGATCGGTGGCGTCCCCGGCAATTTCAGGGAGTCGGCTCGCCTGAGCGCAGATTCACCGTTCTTTGTGGTCGAGGCGGATGAATACGATACCGCATTCTTCGACAAGCGCTCGAAGTTCGTCAACTACGCTCCGCGCACCTTGATCATCAACAATCTGGAATACGATCACGCGGACATCTTCCCGGACCTTGCGGCCATCCAGCGGCAATTTCACCACCTGTTGCGGATCGTGCCCGGCAATGGCCTGGTGGTGCATCCGCTGGGGGTCGAAAGCATCGACGAGGTCATCGCCAAAGGCTGCTGGACACCCACGCAATCGATCGCTCTTACGGAAGACAACGACATCGAAGCGAGTGCAGCCAGCTGGCGAGCCAGACTGCTGGTGGCGGACGGCTCGCGCTTCGAAGTGCTGTTTGATGGCCAGAGTGCCGGAATCGTCGAGTGGCAGCAGAGCGGTACTCACAATGTTCTGAACGGACTCGCGGCGATTGCCGCCGCCCGCAACGTGGGTGTAAAGCCGGCGGATGCCATCGCGGCGCTGGGACAATTCAAAGGTGTGAAGCGGCGGATGGAGTTCCTCGGTGAACATCGCGGCGTTTCCGTGTACGACGACTTTGCCCATCACCCGACCGCGATCAAAACCACACTGGAAGGATTGCGGGCCCGAGTGGGGCGGGGCAAGATCATCGCGCTGATCGAACCTCGCTCGAACACCATGCGCCTGGGAACCCATCGGTCGAGCCTTGCGACCGCCTGCGCCGACGCGGATCAGGTGTTCTGGTATCAACCGCCGAATATGGACTGGTCGCTGGACGAGGTGGTGGCCGAGAGTCCGGTCCCCGCGGAAGTGGTATCGGATCTGGAGGCGCTCATTCAGAAAACCCTCAATGCGGCCGAGCCAGGCACAAGGGTGGTGATCATGAGTAACGGTGCTTTTGGCGGCGTACATTCGCGGCTGGTGGAAGCGCTGGCAAACCAGCCGCAGGGGTAAAGGAGCACATCATGAGCGAAAGCTACGGCAGCGATTACTACCGCACGGTGACCTTGGCGATGACCGGTGCTTCCGGTGCGCAATATGGCTTGCGGCTGCTTGAATGCCTGCTGGCGGCGGACTGTCAGGTGTACCTGATGATCTCCGGCGCGGCACAAACGGTGATTGCGACGGAAACCGAACTGGAGCTGCCTGATTCGCTTCTGGAGCAGCAACGGCTGCTCAGCCACATTTACAATGCAGGCGAGGGTCAGCTCCTATTGCTGGACAAACAGGACTGGTTTTCGCCGGTCGCCTCCGGCTCCAGCTCCCCCGCTTCCATGGTGATATGTCCGGCCAGCGGCGGCACCCTGTCGGCGATTGCCTGCGGGGCGAGTAACAATCTGATCGAACGTGCCGCCGATGTCGCTTTGAAAGAACGCCGCCAACTGATCATCGTTCCCCGCGAAATGCCCTATTCCGAGATTCATCTCGAGAACATGCTCAAGTTGACTCGTATGGGCGCTATCATCATGCCCGCCAGTCCCGGCTTCTATCACAACCCCACCGGGATCGGCGATCTGATCGACTTTGTGGTCGGACGTATTCTCGACCATCTCGGCCTCCAGCAGGCGATCATGCCGCGCTGGGGCGAGTAGGAACTCAGTCGCGAGTCGCCAGTCTCCAGAGCTCATGAGCAAGCCCGGCAGTCCGACTGGTCTTTAATGGAGACTGCAGACTGTAGACTGGAGACTCTTTACAATCCCCCCTTTTCGTCTGACCGGCGGCCTCAGAATCGCTGGGTCACTTCATGGAAACAAGGCGTACCGTTCTTATGTCAGCCAGACTGCTCAAGATCTACGAATCCGTCGTCATCAAACACCCGAAACTGACTCTCGCCATCATCATTCTCGCCCTCGCGGTGCTGGCTGCCGGATTGCCGCGGGTAAAAGTGGATGCATCGGCAGACTCGCTGACTCTCGAGCACGACCAGGCGATTGACTTCAACCGCAAGATCACCGAGCGCTACCAGTCGGGCGATTTCCTGGTCGTGACCTATACGCCGGAAGGCGAGCTGATGTCGGATGAGTCGCTCAACCGATTGCAGAAAGTGCGGGATGATCTGAAGCAGGTTCAGGGCGTGGAAAGCGTCCTGAGCATTCTGGACGTTCCGCTTCTCTACAGTCCTCCGGTCGATCTCGAGCGGGTGACCAGCGACGAGCCGCTGCCCTCGCTTACCGATCCCGGCGTGGACCGCCAGCAAGCGCTTGAAGAATTTCAGACCAGCCCCCTCTACCGGGATACGCTCGTGGGGCCGGACGGCAGGACCACCGCAATCCAGTTGAACCTCGAGGTGGATAACAAGTATCTCGATCTCGTTCAGCAACGCGACCGCTTGCGGGAAAAGCGAGACACGGAAGGCCTTACACAGGCAGAGGAGGAGCGGCTCGCCGAAGTCAGCGAAACATTCCGAGAGTATCGGACCGAAGTGGCTCAGCGGGATCGCGAGCGGGTGGAGCAAGTCAGGGAGATCGTATCCAGGTACGAGAACGGAGCGGAAATGTATATCGGCGGCGTGACCATGATCGCCGCGGACACCGTCAACTTTGTGAAGCGCGATCTGATGATCTTCGGCAGCGCGGTGCTGATCTTTATCATCCTGATGCTCGCCATCATTTTCCGCCAGCCGCGCTTCGTGATCCTGCCCTTCACCACCTGTGTCTTTACCGTGGCGATGATGCTCGGCTACCTGGGATGGGTGGACTGGCGCATTACGGTGATTTCCAACAACTTTGTTTCTCTGCTGCTGATTCTCACATTGGCGCTTACCATCTACGTGGTGGTGCGCTACCGGGAACTGCATGCGGAAAATCCCGAGTGGACCCAGCAGCAGCTGGTTTTGGAAGCGGCTCGCCTGATGGCTCAGCCGTGCCTGTACACCGTACTGACCACCATGGTGGCTTTCGCCTCTCTCGTGGTGAGCGACATCAAACCAGTGATCGACTTCGGCTGGATGATGACGATCGGCCTCAGTCTGGCTTATTTGATGGCCTTCGCTTTTTTGCCAGCGTGGCTGGTGCTCCTCCCGAAGGGCGAGCCCAAAGATACCGGGGACAAGTCCCACTCTTTCACTGAGCGCTTCGCCGTTGTGGCTGAAAAGCACGGCGGCAAGGTGATGGCGGTTGCCTCAGTTTTGGCAGTGGCGGCGGTGTTCGGCATCACCCGTCTGGATGTGGAAAACCGTCCGATCGATTACTTCCACGAAAGCACCGAGGTATACAAAGGGCTGAGCGTGATCGACCGCAAGCTCGGCGGAACCACGCCTTTGGATATCATCCTGGATGCCCCGGCCGAGGTTCAGAGCCAGCCGGAAGCCGCCGATGACCCCTTTGCCGCATCAGCCGATGCCGATGACCCCTTCGGTACACTCGACAGCGGTCAGGCTGCCAACGGCCAAGTCACTGAGGATCCGTTCTCGGAAGATCCCTTTGCGGCTCCGTCCACCGAGGGATCGTCCGCTGAAGATCCGTTTGCGGAGGATCCCTTTGCCGAGGAGGCAGCGGCCGAGGCGCCGAAGCAAAGTTATTGGTTCACCGTCGCCGGCCTCAATCAGATCGAGCAGCTGCATGACTATCTGGAAAGCCTCCCGGAAGTGGGTCGCGTCCAGTCACTGGCGACAGCGTACAAGGTCGCCCGGGATATCAACGGGGGTCCGCTGAACGACTTCGAGCTGGCAGTGCTGCAAACGCGGCTGCCTGCGGAGATGCAGGACCTCCTGTCCTCTTTCCTGTCCTACGAGGAAAATCAGACCCGAATCAATCTGCGGGTGCAGGAAATCAATTCACCCTTGGATCGTCAGGAACTGCCAGGCAAGATTCAGGAGTACGCCGTTGAGGAGGTGGGGCTCGAGCCGGAGCAGGTTCACTTCACCGGCCTGCTGGTGCTATACAACAACGTTTTGCAGAGCCTGTTCTACTCGCAGATCGTCACATTGGGTGCAGTGTTCTTCGGCATCATGATCATGTTCCTGATCCTGTTCCGTAACCTGAAGCTGTCGATCGTCGCCATCATTCCCAACCTGCTGGCCGCCGGCGTGGTACTCGGCAGCATGGGCCTGTTCGGCATCTCGCTGGACCTGATGAACATCATGATCGCCGCGATCACGGTCGGCATGGGGGTGGATCACGCCATCCACTACATCTATCGCTTCCAACAGGTCTTCGCCCGGGAGAAGAATTACGCGCGCACCATGCACCTGGCCCATCAGTCCATCGGTCGGGCGATGTACTACACCGCGATCACGATCATTGTCGGCTTCTCAGTGCTGGCACTGTCCAAATTCATTCCCTCCATCTACTTCGGCCTGTTGACGAGTCTGGCGATGCTGGCGGCAATCCTGGGATCGCTGACTTTGCTGCCTAAGCTGATTTTGCTGGTCAAGCCGCTGGGGCCGGAGAAGTAGCGAACCAAAAACGCGGAGCGTGGCTTTTTCTTTCCTGTAGCAGTAGTGCCGAAAATGCGCCGGGGGAACGGGTACTGTTTTTCCGCTCCATGGGGCCATCCCTGGCCCCGTCCCCCTCCATCCTGGACCTAGTCGCTCCAAAACAGTACCCGATCCCCGGTGCAAAGCGAACGTGCAGGTGGCAAGTTAGGCCGCAGTTCTTCGCCACTTTAGGAGAAGAAGTACGTTCTCGACGAAGCCGCTGTTCAGTTGGTGCTGGGCGGCGCCTTTCGAAACCTTCGCGGGCGCGGGGCACCACCCAGTGGCAAACGGCCTTGGTGGCACGCCCATTACCCGATCTGGAGCTCCCACGACAACTCACGCCTGACTACATAGCCGCACTGGCTGAATCCTCAACCCTGCATTAACATGCCTCCACCCGAATAAAACAAAACGCCGGATGGCGCGCCCAGCTGTCAAGGAGCCTCGATGTCCACACTCAAGTTGAACGGCGAACCCTTAACCCTCCCCGACGATGTCGATCCCAGCACACCACTGCTTTGGGTCGTGCGCGAGCGCCTCGGCCTGACCGGCTCCAAGTTCGGTTGTGGTCAGGGCCTGTGCGGTGCCTGCACCATGCATGTGGATGGGCAGGCGGTGCGTACCTGCATCCTGCCGGTCGGGCAGGTCGTGGGTAAGTCAGTGGTCACTATCGAAGGCCTCGGTGGCGATCACCCGGTCCAGCAGGCATGGCGGCAGATCGACGTACCTCAGTGCGGTTACTGCCAGTCCGGGCAGATCATGTCCGCCGCTGCGCTGCTGGCGGCAAACCCCAATCCTTCCAACGATGACATCAACCGCGCCATGGCCGGCAACATCTGCCGCTGCGGCAGCTACCCGCGCATTCGCAGGGCGATTCATCAGGCTGCCGCATCGATCTCGACCGGTGTGCAGACCTTTGACCCGGCAACAGGAGAAGGCTGATGAAATTCTCTCGACGCAAATTTCTCGTTGGCACCGGCGTCGTCGGCGGCGGCCTTCTGTTGGGCTTCAGCCTCGGCGGCGATGAGCCGGTTCCGCAGATCGTGGCGGGCAGCTTCCAGCCCAACGCCTGGCTGCAGATCACGCCCGATGGCCGGGTCGTTTTCCAGCTGGACAAGGCGGAGATGGGGCAGGGCGTTTACACCGGCCTGACCACGCTGATGGGGGAGGGCCTGGACTACGATCCAGCGCGCATTCAGGTGGAAATGGCCGGCGTGCATTCCGCCTACAATAACCCCGCCATGCGTATGCAGGTAACCGGCGGCAGCACCAGCCTGACCACCGCCTGGACTCCCTTGCAGGAGGCGGGCGCAACCGCACGGGCCATGCTGATGGCTGCGGCGGCCGAGCAGTGGCAGGTGCCTGTCAGTGAACTGAATACCGACGACGGAGTGATCGTTCACTCCGCCTCTGGCCGCCGAATCGGCTACGCCGAAGTGGCTGAAAGCGCGAAATCCATCGAGGCACCGCAATTGGTTCCGCCGGTGGCCAATGCACCGAAATGGATCGGCAAGTCGCTACCGCGCTTTGATACCCCGGCGAAAACCGACGGCACGGCGATCTTCGGCGTGGACGTGGCGCTTCCGGGCATGAAAACGGCCGTCGTGGTGCGCTGCCCTCACTTCGGCGGAAGGGTCCGCGCCTTCGACGCTGAAGAAGCGGAGCAGCAAGCGGGCGTCCTGAAGATTTTTCCGATCCACAATGGCATCGCCGTGGTGGCGGATGGCTACTGGCAGGCGCGGCAGGCCGCCGGCAAGCTGAAGGTGGAGTGGGATAAGGGCCCGCTGGCGGGACTAAGCTCCGCAAAGATCCGTAAAAATCAGGAACAGGCCCTCGACAACGGCGAAACCACTGTAGACGCACTGGATGAAGGTGATGCGGAGGGCGTCCTGGCGCAAGCCGCCGATGGCAGGGTGGTAGAGGCCAAGTACGCCGCTCCCTTTCTCCATCACAGCACCATGGAGCCGCAAAACTGCACGGCCCTGGTCACTGGCGACCGCTGCGAGCTCTGGGCGCCGTCCCAGGCCCCCGGCTTCGTGCAGGCCTTGGCAGCCCAGTATGGCGGCTTCGATCGCGACAAGGTAACGGTGCATACGACGCTGATGGGCGGCGGCTTCGGTCGCCGCGCGATGACCGATTTCGCGGGCGAGGCCGCCGCCATCGCCCGGCAAATGCCCGGTGTACCAATCAAGCTGATCTGGTCCCGCGAAGACGACATGCGCCACGACTTCTATCGTCCTTCGACCCTCCACCGCCTGCGCGCCGTGGTCAACGAGGACGGCCAAATCGGCGCCTGGCGTCATCGGCTGGTCTCAGCCAGTATCACCAAGGGCATGGCGGTGACACTGGTGGATTCCTACCTGCCTAAGTGGCTTCCAGAGGCCATGGCCCGCGGTATTGGTCGCTTTGCCGGGAATACCACCGCGAATATGGACAGCGCCATGGCCGAAGGGGCCGAAATTCCTTACGCGGTCGACAACCGCAAGGTGGATGTGGCTCTCTATGATCCCGGCATTCCCCTCGGCTTCTGGCGTTCGGTCGGCCATTCCCACAATGCCTTTGTGGTGGAAAGCTTTATGGACGAGCTGGCCCATGCCGCCGGTGAGGACCCGGTGGATTTCCGGTTGCGCTACCTGCAGGGGCATCCCCGCCATCAGCGCGTGCTGAAGGCCGCCGCCGAAGCCGCCAATTGGGGCGACCCTTTGCCCGGACGCATTCAGGGCGTGGCCGTGCATGAATCTTTCAGCTCCTATGCTGCGCAGGTGGTCGAGCTGTCCAAAGGCGCCAACGGGTATGTAATCGAGCGGGTTGTCTGCGCGGTGGACTGCGGGCAGATTGCCAATCCGGACATCGTCACCGAGCAGGTGGAGAGTGCGATCATCTACGGTCTGGGTGCGGCTTTGAAACCCGCGCTGACCGTCGAGGACGGTCGCGTTGTGCAAAGCAACTTCCACGATCTTCCGGTGCTGCGCATCGACGAGACGCCGGAGATTCAGGTAGTGCTGGTCGACAGCAAAGAGCACCCCACCGGCATCGGCGAAATCGCATTGCCGCCGATCGCTCCGGCCCTGGGCAACGCGCTGTTCAAAGCCAGTGGACAACGACAGCGCGAGCTGCCGTTTCAATTGACGGTATAAATCCGCAATTCGGATGCAGTGACAGGTAATCCGTAACAAGCACGCCTTCCGGTTACGAAACAATAAAACTGAGATCAACGATGTACAGTCTCGATTTGGAAGTTTTCGCCACTCTGATCAAATGGCTTGAGCGCGGCACCCCCGCATGGCTGTGCACGGTCACCTCCACCTGGGGCTCGGCGCCGCGGGATGTCGGATCGTTGATGGCCTGCAACGCGGAAGGGCAGCAGTGTGGTTCGCTTTCCGGCGGCTGTATCGAAGAGGACTTGCTGGCCAAGCTGGCACGCGGCGAAATCGACCGGGAACGTGCCCAGCATCTGCTCTATGGGGCGACCAAGGAGGAAGCCGAGCGCCTCAAACTGCCCTGCGGCGGAACGCTGGGTGTGCTGCTGGAGCCCTTGGCCGGCGGCAAGGATCTGGCGTGGTTGAAGACGGTTCATCAACACATCGAAAAGCGCGAGTGCATCGAACGGAAAGTCGATTTTGGCACTGGCGAAGCAGAATTGAAGCCGGGCGGGATCGGCGGCAAATTTGTATTTGCTCGAGAAGGTACAGCACCGCTTTCTCTCCATCAGGTGTATGGGCCGCAGTACCATCTGTTTCTGGTGGGCGTAAGCGAAGTCAGTCGCGCGCTCGCCAAGTTCGCGCTGCTGATGGACTATCGTGTGAGCGTTTGCGATCCGCGTCCCGAACAGATAGCGGGATGGGATATAGACAACGTGCAGTTGATTCGAGCCATGCCTGACGATGGCGTGGGCAAGTACGCCAACGATAGCCGTTCCGCGGTGCTGGCGCTCACCCATGATCCGCGCATCGATGACATGGGGCTGATGGAGGCCTTCAACACCGAAGCATTCTATATCGGCGCCATGGGTTCGATGGCAACCTCCACCAAGCGTCGCCAGCGACTCCTGCAACTGGACATCACCGAGGCGGATCTGCAGCGCTTGCACGCCCCCATCGGCTTGTCCATCGGCAGCAAGACACCCTCGGAAATCGCGATTGCCATTCTCGCGGAATTGACCCAGGTGCGATGGCAGCAGCGCAGCGAAAAAGAATCCTGAATGCCCTCCGATCGATCCGATTCGTCATCAACGAACAATTTGGCGGGCGTCGTGCTCGCCGCCGGACGATCATTCCGCTTCGGCAGCGACAAGCGTGTCGCTGCTTTTGATCAGCGCGATACACTTCTCTCTAAAGGTATTTCTTTGGTCGCGCCCCATTGCAGTCGTGTTTTTGTGGTGACCAAGCCAGGCGACTTAGGGCAAGAGCGTGCGCTGCTCGGTGAATGGTTGGACCATCCAGATGTAGTCGTAATCTGTGCGAGGGACTCCGAACGCGGCATGGGCCACAGCATTGCGAATGCGGTTGCACACCTGCGCGATGAGGAAGACCACCAAGGGCAGCAGTTTTCCGGCATGCTCCTGATGCTCGCGGACATGCCTTACATCGAGACCGACACGGTGGCGGCGCTGGTCGCGGCGCATTCCCCGGACAATATCGTTGTGCCCTGTGTAGAGAAATCCACCGAGAGTGGTGTCGAGGAAGGTATCGACAGAGCATCACGCAAGAAGCGCGGACACCCGGTGGTTTTTGGTCGCCGCTGGTTCGACAACCTGGAGCAACTTCAAGGCGATCGCGGCGGCAAGGCGGTAATCACCAGCAATCCCTCGGCGGTGGTGGAAGTGCTGGTGAAGGATACCGGCATTCTGTATGACGTCGACCGGCCGGAGCAGTTGCGCCCACGCTTGTAAATCGTCCTGCGGGGCGCAGCCCCCCCTTTGTTACTTCTCTACCCACCGTCTAAATCCCATCCCCGTCAGACATGACCGGCTCGTAAGCCGTCGTCCTCGCTTGCCTCTCCGCATCTCCCCTCCCAACGGTACATGTAAAAATGTGTAAAACGTCACGGGGGGCAGCGCTGTGCGCCTGTACTGTTGAGGATCGAGTTATTTGGGGGGCGCAGGCACAAGCAAATCGAAGTCGAGTCCGGAACCTCGGGTGAAGGAAGCGAATCATAGGCGGGAGTACTTGCAGTTGAACCTCTCGCGAATGACCGGACCAGCGGTCGGGTCGTGGCGCTGAAGTTGCATTGATGCCTTTGCATCGGGCTATGCATAGTATGAGCATTGACCTCGCGAGCTGAACGACGGACTCGCCTCCCCAACTTGTTCGAGAGCTATTCAAGATTCGAGAGTTTTCAAGGTTTACTGAGCGAGAGTAGCTGCGCCTAAGCAGTTGAAGCGGTCGCCTGGTTCGAACGGCACAGGCGAGAAAGACGAAGATCACTGGGTACCGAGGCTATGTCTCATACTGCATTGGAAGGAATTCGTCAGCGCCTGGAGTCTACCCGACGACGCCAGAACGTCAGCCTTGCCGTGACCTATCTTGGTATCTGGCTGCTCGCCTGTTCGCTCCTTTTTGTCGCTCTCGTTTCCATCGGTGCCGCTGTCGGCGCCACCGGCGCCGATTGGCGATGGCTGTTTGCGGCCTTTGCCATCGGCGCCTTCGCGACCAGCTTCACGCTCGCCTGGCGCTTCATCCGGCGGTGGCAAAACAGCCGCCACTTCGTGCACGACATCGAGCAGCGGCTGCCGGAGCTCGAGCAGAGGCTCATCACGTCGCTGGAGTTCGAGCATCGGAACGATCCGGGCGTGTCGCCGCAGTTCATTCAGCGACTGTTCGAGGATGCCAACGCCCGAGTCAGTAGCCGCCCCCTGAATACAACGGTTTCCTTCAAGCCGGCCGGCCGCGCAATGGGTATCGCCGTTGCGGCCATCATGGGCACAGCGGTTCTTATGCTGTTTTCGGAAACATTCCAGGAAGCCAGTCGACAGCTTGCGCTCTCCTGGCGAAATGGAGCCACGCAAAGCGAACGGACCGGACTGGCGGTAGCCGTCCACGTTCAGCCCGGTAGTGTGTCGATGCAACGTGGTGATGATCTAACCGTCACGGCGTCTCTGGATAATGCCAGCAGCGACCAGCTCGTTCTCTACATTCAGGACGACAGGGTGAACTGGCAGCGCATCAGCATGCCGCCGGAAAGTGGACAGGCGGAGGCCGGCGCAAAAATCTTTTCGGCTCGCCTCGCTCAGCTCAGCCAGAACCTCGTCTACTACGTCGAATACCGCAGCGGCAGTGGTGCCGGAGCGGAGGTGGTCCGTTCGCCCCAATACCGGGTCAATCTTTTCGATCTGCCGCGAGTGGATGCGCTGCAAGTCGCCTATGAGTTTCCCGAGTACACAGGCTTGGAGCGGAAGGTGGAAGATCCCGGCGGGGACGTAGTGGCGCCACAGGGCACCACCATCACGCTGAGTGCCACTGTGAATAAGGCAGTAACCGCCGCCCGCCTGGTTTTCTCGGACGGAACGAGTATTCCCCTGCAAATTGCGGACAAACAGGTCAGTGGCAGTTTTCAGGTTAGCGAAGATACCGATTATCGCTTCGAACTTACCGATAGCGATAACAAGCAGAACAAGAACCCCTCCCAATACTACGTTCGCGCGGTCGCCGATCGTGAACCGAAAGTGGCCCTTCGGGCTCCCGGTCGCGACAAGCAGGTGATGCCGCTCGAGGAGGTGGCGATTGCGGTCAATGCCGAGGACGACTACGGACTCGAGCAGTTCGAACTGGTTTACAACGTGGTCGGTGGTGAGCAGAAGACGATAGATTTCCTCGCGGCTGGCAGCAGCCGAAAGACGGTGGCGGGCGAGACCTTGGTTTATCTGGAAGATCTGCAGGTGCAGCCCGGCGACGTGGTGAGCTATTCGGTCACTGCCAAGGACAACAATGCGTATTCCGGGCCGACTCAGGTGGTGTCGGACATCTATTTCCTCGAAGTCATTCCCACCGACCACGAATTCAGTCGCGCTCGCAACGGGGGCGGCGGAGGCGGTGGCGGCGGAGGCGGCGGAGGTGATGCCAGCGCTCTGGTGAAAACCCAGAAAGACGTGATCGCCGCTACCTGGAAACTGCGCAACCGCGAGGGAAAAGCGGATGAGCAAAGCTTTGCCGAGGACGGGCGAATCATCCGCGACTCGCAAGCCGAAGTTGCTCAGCGCGCCGAGATGTCCATTAGCCGGCTGACCGAGCGCGGCACCTTTGATGACGATAATTACCAGCGAGCGGTAGAGGCTCTGCAGCGAGCCATCACCGAAATGGAAGCGGCCGTGCAAAGCCTCGATGAGCTTTCATTGGCCGCCGCGCTGGAATCGGAGCAGCGGGCGCTGCAGGCAGTCATGCAGGCTGAGGCTCAAGTCAACAAATCCCAAGTCGCCATGAACCGCAGTGGAGGCGGTGGTGGCGGCGGACAGGGTGGCGAGCGCGAAGACTTGCGCGAACTATTCGAAATGGAAATGGGCGAATTGGAGAACCGCTACGAGCTGCCGCAGCAGCAAGCCGGGCAGCGAACGCAGCCGCAGAACGAAGCGCTCGACAAGCTCAAGGAACTCGCTCGCCGGCAGGAACAGCTCACCCGCTCCCAGCGCGAGCTGGCGCGGCGGCAAAACGAAATGGAAGAAGAACAGAAGCGCCGACAGCTCGAGAAGCTTCGTCGCGAGCAGGAAGAGCTCCGCCAGCAGCTGCAACAGCTCGCCCAGTCCATGCAGCAGCAATCCATGCAACAGCAGTCCGGACAGTCGCAAAGCAATTCACAGGCAAGTAGAAGCGGGGGGCAAGGCGGCAGTCGCAGCGAGCGCGAGCAGCAGATGAAGCAACTCGAGCAGGCCATGGAGCAGATGCAGCAAGCGGCCAGCAGCGAAAGCCCCAGCCAGGCGGCAGCCAAGGGCCAAAAAGCGTTGGATAGTCTGCGCAAGCAGGCGGAGGAACTCGACGAGCAAGGGCAGCAGTCAGTGGCCGACCTGCAAAAGCAGGTCAAGGAGCGCGCCGAGCAGCTGGTGCAGGATCAGCGCGAACTGCGGCGCATGGTGGAAGAAAAAAGCCGTAGCGAAAGCCTGAGCAACACGCGCTCGCAGACCCGCAGCTCAGGTGCTACCGAGGAACTGCTCGAGCAACAGCAACAACTGCGCGAAGGGATGGACGCCATGCGTCGAGACCTGCGGGACATCGCCACCCGCGCAGGCGACGATCAGCAGCGCGCCTTGCAGGAGGCTCACGACATTTCGCGCGCCCTTCGACCGATTCAGGAAAAGATGGACACCAGTCAGCAGATCCTCGAGCGCGGCATGCTTAATCTGAGTCTGAAAATCGAAGGGGATATCGAAAACGAATTGGCCGATCTGCAGCGCCGCATACAGGGCATGGGCAACACGCCTGGCGGTCCCGGCGGCAATCAGCAAGGCGAGCAGGTTGCCCAACAGGTGAAACAACTGCGCGAGTCTCTGGAAAAGCTGCAGCGCCAGGTGGAGCAACGGCAACCCGAACAGCTCGCGCAGCGTCGCGGCGAGCGCAGTGGCGCCGGTGATCAGCCCGCCGAACCCGGTGCTGCCAGCCGCGGTGAAATGCAGGAGTCGCTTGAACGCAGTCGCGAGCTGGCTCAGGGGCTCGCGCAGTTGGGACTTGGCGGCCAGGCCTGGTCCGGCAGCGCGCGATCGATACGCAGCCAGCTGACCCAGCAGGGCCTGGAGGAATTTCTGAGTCGCCCCGAGCTGCTCAAGGAACTGCTCGCCCCGGTTGTCGAGCTGGAGAAACAGCTGAGGGTGCAGGCCGAGCTCAGTGAAATAGATAACAAACTCTTTTCGGCAGCCGATGAGGATGTACCGGAAGAATACAGAGCGCTGGTAGAGAGTTACTACAAAGAATTATCCGAAAGCAGATCAGCGCAGAATCAGACACGCTGACGCTAGTGGGCTAGTTGGAAAGAGCAGTCCGCTCGTCGCGCTTTCTCCCTCGTGCCCGGTCACGTGCCGGCAAGCAAAGGTAGTTCGGACGTAAATGTCGTTGATCCAGGAGCACTACTTGCAAGCCATCGTCGACGGAAATCTTACCTTCGGCGTTTCGCTGGGCATTGCCGGGCTGATCCTCGGGGCATTGCTGCTCGTCGGCATCGCCTTGTTTGCCTATCGCAAAACAACCTGCCCGATTTCCCGGCCATGGAAGGCGGCACTGGTCAGCCTGCGTGCCGCGAGCCTGCTGCTGCTCGGATTTCTCCTGCTGGAGCCAGGAGTTCTGGTGTCAGAAGTCACGCCCCAGGAGACCTATCTTGCGGTGCTGGTGGACGACTCGCAAAGCATGTCCATCCGTGATCAAAGCAATTTGCCTTCACGTCACGAACAAGGCGTGGAGCTGTTGTTTGGTCGAGAGAACGTCGTCGGCAGACTCGGCGAAAATTTCCAGGTGCGCACCTACCGCTTTTCCGACGTCGCGCAACGCCTCGCCGGTCCCGAAGTGCTCAGCCAGGATGGCGAACACTCTTCCCTGGCGGTCAGCATGGAGCAGGTGACGAGCGAACTCGCCAGCTTTCCGCTGGCGGGACTGGTGGTGGTGAGCGATGGCGCCGACAACGGCGACATCGACCCTCTGCAAACCGCGCGCGAATTGGCGGAGAAAAAAATTCCTATCTACTCCGTAGCGGTGGGCGCAAACGAGATTCAGAAGGATGTCAATCTTCTCGACGTCAGCGCCGCGAAGGCCTTGTTGCAAGATTCCATCTATCGCGTCCAGGTCAATATTAGCCAGAGAGGCTACGCGGGCAAGCGCGTGCGGCTGACCATCCGAAGCAAAGGCGAGCCGATTGCCGAGCAGCAAATTGCTCTGCCGGACGACGGCAAGGCCAAGCGCTATACACTGGAACTGAGTCCCAAGGATGAAGACATTCTGGTGTACGAGATCAGCGTCGACGAGCAGCCCGGTGAGACGATCACCCAGAACAACAAGCACCGCTTCTTTGTCGACAACCGTCGCAAGAAGCCGCTTGATGTGCTCTATGTTGAGGGGCAGCCGCGCAATGAATACAAGTTCATTCGACGGGCGGTGAAGGATGATCAATCACTGCGTCTGGCGACTTATCTGCAAACCGGCCCGCGCAAATTTCTTCGTCAGGGCATCCAGTCGCCGCAGGAACTGAGCAGCGGTTTTCCGAAACAAGCCGAGGACCTTTTTGCTTACGAAGCGGTTGTCCTTGGGAATGTTGACAAGACACTGTTCAACGAAGAGCAGCTGCAGCTGTTGCAGGATTTCGTCGCGAAGCGTGGTGGCGGCTTTCTGGTAGTGGGGGGGCTTAATGAAGCCTTTATCGGCACGCCGCTCGAGAATTTGCTGCCGGTGGAAATGGCCTACGAATCACGGCTGCCTTCTTACCTGCAAGGCGGCCCGCGTCGCGGTGATCATCCCACCGGCGCCGAGTATGCTGCGCAACTGACGCGCGAGGGGCAGTATTCGCCCATCCTTCGCCTCGACTCCCAGGACAGCAAAAATCGCGAACTGTGGGCGAAAATGCCCGCGCTGCAAGGTGTGTACGTCTCCGGCCGCGCAAAGCCAGGTGCCTCCGTGCTGATCGAGCACCCAAGTCTGAAATACCAGGACTCGGCGCTGCCGATTCTCACCGCTCAGCGCTACGGCGCCGGGCGCAGCATGGTGCTGGCGACCGCCAGTTCCTGGCGCTGGCAAATGATGATGCCGTCCGAAGATCAGTCCCACGAGCGACTTTGGCGACAGACGCTGCGCTGGCTCGCCAGCGACAGCCAGCAACGTCTGACCCTCACCATGGATCGCGACACCTACAACGTCGGCGAGCGGGTCACCGTCAGTGCACAGTTGCGCGACGAAGAATTCGAAATGGACAACAACGGTCTGCTCTGGCTGAACATCACGGACCCGGAAGGGCAGACCGAGGAGCTGCCTATGGACTGGCAACTCGAAAAAGATGGCACTTACACGCAGTCCTTCACTGTCAAAAGAGAAGGCGTATACGACCTGGCGGTCAAGGTCCCCAGTGAACTGGACGGCGAATTGCAGACCAAGTCTCCCTTGCTGGTGACGCCCTCGCGTCGTGAGTTTCTGAATGCCGGTGCCGATGAAGCGCTGATGCGCCGGCTCGCGGCCACCACGGACGGGCGCTTTTACAACGCGAGCAACGTCCACCAGCTGGTGGATGACGTCACCTTTGCGCCCAACGCCTATTCGAAGATGGAAGTGCACTCACTATGGGATGAGCCGCTGTTTCTGATCTTGCTGGTTCTGCTGGTCTGCCTGGAATGGGGCGCGCGACGATTGAAGGGTTTGTCATGACACGCTGGCTTCTGAAGAGCTCCATTCTCAATAACATGCGGCGTCCACTTGCTTTTGTGGTCGTTCTGGCGATCGCTGCCAATGGCCTTACCGCCGAGGGAGACCACTTCGTCAATGATCCCGACACGAACAAGTATGCCGTGATTCTGGTGGGCGCAGCCGTGAACGAAGAGCGCGCGAATCAATTTGGCAACTGGGGCCTGGATCTGCGGCGCAGTCTGCAGCAGGACTATGGTTACAGTGCCGACCAGTTGACTCTGCTGGTGGGCTCCGCCAGCACAGACGACTTCAATGTTGACGGTCCTTGTCGTGCCGACACCATCCGCAGCACCTTCGAAAGACTTGCGAAGCGTATCCAACCCGCCGACCAGCTCACCGTGTTTCTCATCGGCCACGGCACCGGCCGAGGCGAAGATGCCAAGTTCAACATTGTGGGCCCCGACCTGACCGGCGAGCAGTTCGACGGAATTCTTGATCGCATCAAGACCCAGAATCTCATCGTCGTGAACACCACCAGTGCCAGCTACGACTTCACCAGGGCGCTGGCGTCGAATGGACGGGTTCTGTTGTCGGCGACCCGCTCGGCGGCGGAGAAATACGACACTGTTTTCCCACAGTATTTTGTCGAAGGCGTGCAGGGCCATGCCGCGGACCGGGACAAAAACCGGCGCGTTTCCGTGCTGGAAGCCTTTCAGTTCGCCAAGGCGCGGGTGGACAGTTACTTTCGCGACAACGGCATTCTTGCTTCGGAGCACGCCGCACTGGATGACAGTGGGGATGGTGTGTTCAGCGTCAGTCCCGATCGCCGAGGCGACGGCCGTCTGGCGGAAATCGCCTATTTGGACGTGAGCACATCTGTGGCGACTGACCTGTCTCCAGCCGCGGCCGAGCTGCGCAGTCGCATGAGCAATCTGGAACGCGATATCTTTCTGCTGCGCGCAAATAAATCCGCACTGGGCGAGTCGGAGTACTGGCAGCAATTGGAACCTCTGCTGATCGAGTTGGCAAAAGTGACGAGAGAATTCGATGATTTATCGAACCCGCAGTTTTAGTTTCGGTCCTGCGCTGGCCGCCGCGCTGGCTTTGATGGTC
Source organism: Proteobacteria bacterium 005FR1 (assembly GCA_026192395.1). Classification (GTDB taxonomy): domain Bacteria; phylum Pseudomonadota; class Gammaproteobacteria; order Pseudomonadales; family Cellvibrionaceae; genus WACF01. The sequence continues at coordinate 2,260,537 of WACF01000001.1, read as the reverse complement.
GGCCCGCTTTCCCATGCCTCATTCAGCCAGGGGGAGCGCTTGTATCAGCAGGGTCAATTCAGCCAGGCCGCGGACGCTTACCTAGGCGCGAGTGCTGAACAGCGCGCGGCTGGCGTAGTGGGCGCAAGCCGCAGCTACGCGATGGTGGGCGAATACGATCGGGCCGTCGAAGTATGCCGAGAGGCGCTCAGCAGGATGAACTCGCCCGCGGTGGCGACCCAACTCGCCGAAGTCTTGTTCCAAACGGGTGAATCAGATCAGGCCCTGGATGTGCTGGAGACCGTGGTGGATCGCAGTGACGCGCCGATCCGCGCCTTGGTGAAATACGGCGAGATTCTCCATTATCGCGGCCGGCGCGATGATGCGCGTTTGTATCTGTCAGCGGCGATCGCCGATTATTCCGGCCGCGATATGGCTGCGGAAGAGGTGGCCCTGATCGCCCGCGCCCATTGGTTGAGCGGCAACTTCCAGCAGGCCAACGAGCTGTTCCGGGAGGCGACCCGGATAGATCCGCGCAACATGGAGGCACAGGTCTGGTGGGGCGATCTCTTTGCAGAGAAGTTCAACGACGCGGAAGCGATGCACTCCTACCGCACGGTGCTGCAGTTCAACCCCAACTACGTGCCGGCGGCGGTCGGCTTTGCCCGGGTGAGCCGCGAGCAGGATGTGCTCGAACAGGCTTTGTTCACCAATCCGCGATCGGCAGCGGCCTTTATCGCCTACGCGGAACTGGCGCTGGAGAAGAACAAATTCGAGGAAGCAAAGAGCTATCTGAACGCAGCACTGCCCAACAACCCGGAAGCACTCGAGGTGATCACGCCTCTGGCGGGCATTGCCAGGTTGCACGATGAGGAAGAGGAGTACCAGCGCTGGCTCAAGCGCGCCGAAGCGATTCGGCCCGAAGACGGCGAGTTCTACACGCGTATCGCCGAGATGTACGCGCACGACTATCGCTTCGACCAGGCAGTGGAATTCGCCCGCAAGGCTATCGACGTACAACCCGATTACTGGCAGGCCTACACCGTACTCGGCACCAATCTGGCGCGCATGGGCGAGGAGGTGGAAGGGCGCCGGCACCTCGAGTTCGCTTTCGACAAGGACCCGTACAACGTCTGGAATTCCAACCTGCTAAAAGTCTTCGACACCCTCGACGATTACGTCACCAGGACCAGCGAGCACTTCGAGGTGAAGATGAGCCCGGACGATGCGTTGGTGCTCTGGCCCTACATGGAGCCACTGCTGGAAGAATCCTGGGACAAGATGGTGGAGAAGTACGGCTTTGAGCCGAAAACGCCGGTGCTGATTGAGGTGTTCGAGAATCGTGAAGACTTCGCTGTGCGCTCGGTCGGACTTCCCGATCTTGGTCCACTCGTGGGTATCTGCTTTGGCAAGCTGATCACGCTCATCTCGCCAGATACCCTGACCGCCAACTGGCAGGAGATTGTCTGGCACGAGTTCGTGCACGTGGTTACTCTGCAAATGACCGGCAATCGCATTCCACGCTGGCTCTCCGAAGGTATCTCGGTTTACGAGGAATTTCAGGGCCGGCAGGAATGGGGACGCCACCAGGACCTGGATATCGTGCGGGCGCTGAATGACGAAAGAGTGCTGCCGGTACAGAACATGGACGATGCTTTTCTCAATGCCCGCTCCGATGACGACCTGAACCTCGCCTACCTGCAGTCTTATCTCGTGGTGGAATATATTGCGGCAGAATACGGCTTTGCCGGTCTGCGCAAGCTGGTCAAGGGCTACGACAGCCATGCGAGTACCGAAGAAGTCATCACCGGTGCCTTCGATCTGGCGGTCGCTGACTTCAACCGTGGGTTTTCCCAATGGCTGGAAAAACGCGTGGCGGAAACTGACGTCTACGTGCACGAGGAAGACAGCGCCGATGAAGGTGCCGGGCACGGGCACGGTGTGCGAAACAATCCATCGGCCATGCTCGCGGAGCTCTACAACAACGATTCCATCAAAGCGCATATGCTTGGCCGTATCAGAAAGGAGCCGCGGGATTTTCAGGCGCACTTACAGCTCGGTATCGTGCTCTTCAAGGAAAAAGACTACGTAGTGGCGGAAAAACACCTTCTCGCTGCCAAGGAGATTTTGCCCCGCTACACCGGCTATCCAAGCCCTTCGCGCGTGCTGACGCAGTTGTACAAGGACCGCGGCCAGGAGGAAAAATATTGGCAGGAGATGGAATACCTCGTCCGCTATCACCAGCATGATTTCGACACGCCCTTGCTGCTCGCCGAAAAAGCGACGGAAGACGGCGATCTGGGAAAAGCAGAATACTACCTGCAGCGCGCCATCGCCGTGGATCCCTATCGGCTCGAGGTCCATACGCAGTACGCAAAGTTGGCCGACCAGAAGGCGGATCACGAAGCCAGTATTCGCGAGCACGAAATCATTGCCCGGCTGGACAATACCGATCCGGTCAATTCCTTCACTCGTCTGGCGGAAGCCTATCTCCGAGGAGGCGAGGCAGAACAGGCGCGGCGTAACAGTTTGCAGGCCCTTGAAATTGCACCGACCTATCGGCCCGCGCAGAGAGTATTACTGGAGGCGCTGGGAGAATGACGTTCCGGAAGCAGAAACAAGCACGCCCACTGCTTGCGCTCGCCTTGTCGGCGGTTCTGCTGCTGCCCGCGAGCCTGGTGTGGGCCCAGTTTGGCGGCGAGCCCTTCATCGATCGCGAAGACGACCCCAAAGACAACCGCCCCGGGGAACCGGAATTCACCTTCGTCAGGGGCAAGTACGAAAACTACGGCGGTCGCGGCGCGGGGCCGGGGCGGGGCTGGTGGGAAACCGACTACCCGGACTCTGATCGCAACTTTCTGCGCGGTGTCCGCCGCTATACCAATCTGGATGCAAACAGTATCGGCTACAAGGCTCTGGATCTGACTGATCCCGAGTTGTTCGAGTACAGCTTCCTTTACATCAACATGAAGCGCATTCCGATCACCATCCCCAGCAGCGGTCCCAACTTCACTCCCGAGGAAGCCAAGGCTCTGCGCGAATTCATGCTGCGCGGCGGCTTCGTAATGCTGGATGATTTTTGGGGTGAGCAGCACTGGCAGGACTTTCTTATCGAAATCGTGAAGATTTTTCCGGACCGCGAGCTGGTCAAGCTGGATGACAGCCATCCGATTTTTCACAGTTTCTTCGATGTGTCAGAGATTCTCCAGGTGCCCGGTCGCTCGGTGACTTGGAATTACAACAGCGGCTTTTACCTCGACGACCCGGATTTTCCGCCATCCGTTCACGGCATTCTCGATGATGATGGGCGGGTTATGCTGGTGGCCAACTACAACACGGACCTGGGTGACGGCTGGGAGCACACCTTCTACGAGCCCTATCCGACCCGCTATGTGAACGAGGCCTACAAGCTCGGGATCAATTACATCATCTACTCACTCAGTCATTGAGTGCTGCGAAATAATAGCCAGGAGAACTGCGCATGCCCGGAATGAACAGCGATATGAACAAGCCGAATTTTGGTCGCGAGGAGTCCATCAGCGATGACCATCTGACGCTGGTAAACCGCATGAAAGAGGGACGCGAGCAGCTCCTGGCCGAATTGAGCAAGGTCATCATCGGGCAGAAGGACGTTGTCGAAGAGTTGATGATTGCGCTGTTCGCGGGAGGGCACTGCCTCATTTCCGGTGTGCCAGGTCTGGCGAAGACCTTGTTGATCAAAACCCTAGCCGACGTACTGAAGCTGGATTTCAGTCGTATCCAGTTCACGCCCGATCTGATGCCAGCCGACGTGGTGGGTACCGAAATCGTGCAGGAGGAAAACGGTCATCGCAGCATGAAATTCGTGAAAGGGCCGATCTTCACAAACATCCTGCTTGCCGACGAAATCAACCGAACCCCGCCAAAAACCCAGTCGGCGCTGCTGGAGGCCATGGAGGAGCGTCAGGTCACCGCCGCAGGCGTTACCCACGCGATGGCGCGGCCCTTCTTCGTGCTCGCGACTCAGAATCCTGTTGAACTTGAAGGCACCTATCCGTTGCCGGAAGCACAGCTTGACCGGTTCATGTTCAAGCTGATGATCGACTACCTGCCGGAAGACGAAGAGATGCAGGTGGTCGCCAACACCACGCGCAATCAGCAGGTGGAATTCTCCCACCCGCTGAATGGTGACGACATTCTTGAATTTCAGCGAGTAGCGCGGCAAGTGCCTGCCGCCGAGTCGGTGGTCCGGTATGCGGTGCGCCTGGTCGGCGCCAGTCGCCCCCAGAACGAAAACGCGCCGGACTTCATTCGCGAATGGGTCAACTGGGGAGCCGGCCTGCGGGCTTCGCAGAACCTTATCCTGGCAGGCAAAGTCCGGGCGCTATTGCTCGGGCGCTACAACGTGTCCTACGGAGACATCCAGGCACTGGCGGAACCGGTGCTGCGTCATCGAATTCTGCTGAATTTCCACGCCGAAGCTGAGCGGGTCGGGGTCGAAGAGGTGATCAGGCGTCTGGTCGAGACCGTGCCGGTGCCGAACGGCTGAGGCGGCCGCGAGAACCCCTTTACACGAACGACAGACATGAACGACAGACACGAGCGACTGAACCGGGCGCCCGACCACGAGCCTAACTGATGACCGCAACCACGAACTTCATTGATCCCAACGTTCTCGCCAGCGTCGACAATCTGGAGTTGCGCGCGCGGATAGCCGTGGAAGGATTTCTCAGCGGGCTGCATAAGAGCCCTCACCGGGGCTTCAGTGTGGAGTTTACCGACTACCGCCATTACTACCAGGGCGACGACACCCGACACATCGACTGGAAGCTGTACGGGCGCTCGGACAAGCTCTATATCAAGCAGTTTGAAGACGAGACCAACTCGCGCTGCATGATTCTGCTCGATACCAGTGCTTCTATGGCCTATGGCTCCGGAGCAGTGAGCAAGCTTGAATATGCCCGCACTCTCGCTGCCGCGATGGCCTACTTTGTGATGCGGCAGCGCGACGCGGTGGGGCTGATGACCTTCGCCGACAAAGTGAACCACATTCTCCCCGCCCAGTACCGGCAGGCTCACCTGATGCAGATTCTTCGCACTCTGGTGCACCTTCAGGCGGGCAACACGACCGATACGGTGCGCCCCTTGCGCGATCTTGCCGCCAACCTGCGCAGCCGTAGCTTCGTGGTCCTGATCAGCGACCTGCTGGAAGGCGAGGAGCAGAGCATCAAGATCCTGCAGCAAATGCGGGCGATGGGTCACGAGGTCATAGTTTTTCACGTGATGGACAACGCCGAACTCAACTTTCCTTTTCAGGAGATTTCCGAGTTCGTGGATGCGGAGAGCGATGCGCGGTTACTGACCGCGCCCGGCGCGATTCGCGAAGAGTACCTGGACGCGGTGAAGCAGTTCACCGAGTACTGCCGCAGGCAGTGCCAGTCTCATGGCGTGGACTACTGTCTGCTCAACACCAGTGAAGCGCTCGATCGCGCGCTGGCAGCTTACCTCACCCGCCGAGCCAGGAGTTTTTGATCGTGATGCTTTTGTCAGCAAGTAAGGTGGACGCGAGCGAGGTGCTATGGCTTTTCTGACACCGTTGTTTTTGTTCGGTCTTCTCGCTGCCGTCATACCTGTTGCCATTCACTTCATTCGCCGCGACAAGCCACCGAAGATCGTCTTCAGTACGCTGCGTTTTTTTCAGCAAACCTCTCGCAAGCAGTTTCTTTTTCAGAAAATGCAACAGTGGCTCTTGCTGTTGTTGAGAACTGCGGCGGTGGTGCTGCTGGCGATCGCCTTTGCCCGCCCTTTCTTTGGCCAGGCGCTGTCCGGCTGGACCGACATGGCGCCGCGCTCTGTTGTCCTGCTGATCGATAATTCCATGAGCATGAGTTATGGCGATTATCTGCAACGAGCCAAGTCCGCGGCCCGCGATGTGCTCGCAGAACTCGGCCCGGATGACGAGGCTGCCGTCGTTCTGTTCAGCGACAAGGCGGATGCGGTGTATGGGCCTAGCTCGGACCTGGCCACTCTCCAAGCGGCAATCGACCGCATCGACAAGCCCGGTTATCAGGTAACGCGTTACTTCCCCGCTTTGCGTCTGGCCGACGAAATGCTTGCCAATAGTCGCTTCCACGACAAGTCCGTCCACCTGATATCGGACTTTCAGAACAGCGGAATGACCGGCTTCGAAAGCGGCTGGACGCTCAAGCCCGGGGTCAACTTCGTCACCGAGAATGTCGCCGACCGTGAGACCCGCAATCTGACAATCACCGGGGTCAAGTCGCCGGCCAATCTGCGCGAAGCCGGTCAGGAGGAGGCGCTGTTTGTGCGGGTGCGCAGCATGGGCAACCTGCAGCAGGACGGCGCCGAGCTCGCGGTTTCGATCGATGGCGAAGAACAGTTTCGCAAACAGGTGAGCCTGCAGAATCGCTCGGAGGTCGTGGTTAAGGTGCCTGTCACCTTTGCCGGTGAAGGCTCCCATGTCGGCAGGGTCTCAGTGGCGGATCCGGGCTTCGATCGGGATAACGACTTTTACTTCACCCTTGACGTCCTGCCGAAAATACCGGTGCTGGTGGTCAATGGAGAAGCATCCGGCAACTGGTATGACGATGAAGCGCACTGGTTCCGACTGGCGCTGAGCAGCAACGAGCAATCGCCCTTTGCAGTGGAAACCGCGACGCCGGAAAACCTCCACGTCGCGGATCTGGCGCGCTATCGGGTGATCGCAATGCTCAATGTTGGCCAAGTGGAGCATCAACTCGCCAGTGCGCTGCAGAACTATGTCCGCGAGGGTGGCAGTCTGCTTCTGGCGCCGGGCGACCGGGTGGAAGCGGGGGCATTCAACCGCCAGTTCGCAGCCGTGAGTGCGGGCAGCTTGCTGAGCAGAGCGAGCCTCTCTGAAGATGACTACCTGCTGATTGCGGATGCCTCGGAGCGCCACCCCATCCTGCGACCGCTGGAGCTGGACTGGGGCGCGCGTTTCGGTGAAAGCTGGATAACGAAGCCGGCTGATTCCGCGGAAGTGCTGATGACCTACGACAACGGCGCACCGGCCATGATCGAACGCCAAATAGGACGGGGACGCTCGCTGTTGTTTGCCTCCAGCCTCGATCTGGAATGGAACAATCTGCCGTTGCAAAGCATGTATCTTCCATTGATCCACCAGTCTCTTAAATACCTGGCGAATACGCCGGAGAAGAAAGCGTCGTACCTGGTTGGCGAAACCGTCGCGCTTGAGGGCGTTGCAAGGGATGCGAAGTTACTGAGCCCCGACGGGCGGGCCCTGACGCTTCAGGAGGGGGAAGAAAACTTCACACTCCGCGAGCCTGGTGTCTATCGGCAGAATGGAGAAGGCGGAACGACTCTCTACGCCGTCAACCACGCGGCGGAGGAGTCGAACCTGGCCGGATTGGCTCCCGAAGTGATTTTCGATCAGGTATTGAACCCGGAGACTACACCGAACCAGAGTGCGGCGGTGCGCAGTCAGATGCTCAAGGCGGAACTGGAGAAGCCGCAGCGTCTCTGGTGGTGGGTGTTGCTGGCAGTTGCGATTTTGCTGGTGGCGGAATCGCTCATCGCCAATCGCACCTATCGCTAGGGTTCGCACGGTTCGTCCCTGCAAAAGCGACAGATCACAAGCCAAAACAGAGCCGGCGATCAGGTCTGATCGGCCTCCGTCTTTTGTGTCCCTTCCGGATCCTTCCCGTTTGCGGCGCCGCGCGGCGGCGTCTTCACATTCTCAAGCCGCGCATCTTGCCGGTCCAGATCGCCCACGGCGAGAAAGGGTGAGGCGTCCAGGTGTTCCGCATCCATCATTTGTGCGACTCGCTGTAGCGCCGACAAGATCATGTTCTGCTCCCAGTCGGGCAGGTTGCGAAAACGACTGACGAAATGGGCCTGCAGGGGGGTGGGGGCGTTATCCAGCATGTCCCGCCCCGTATCCGTCAGATAGGCGTTGACCTTGCGCTTGTCCTGTTGGGAGCGAACGCGATAAACCAGCTCGCGCTTCTCGAGGCGGTCCAGAATCGTCGTCACCGTCGCCTGGCTCAAGTTGATCTCCTTGGCGAGCTCACCAATTGTCACGTCCCCGCACTCGCGGATCGCCTGCAACAGCAAGAGCTGCGGTGCAGTCAGTCCAGCGGTTTTCACCAAGTGCTTGGAGTGAAGGTCGGCGGCGCGAATGATTCGGCGGAGGGTGATTAACACGTTTTCGATGCTGTCCATTTACTGACCACAAACAGGATTGATTCGGACTGTTATGCCATTTTTCTTCGGGGCGCGAAGTATTGCGTTCCCGGAGAAGTCATAGCAAGTCCCCAGCCCTCTGACGGTGCTGGATACGCCACGATGCCGCTGAATGACTCCAGAGTCAGGAGGTCAATTGAGGAGCCAATCACCTGTGGCGTGTTGAACTTTCCCTCCCGACTCGAGTAATATACAACATATTCTTTAGAGCACTAAAGAATTTGCTGCGGCCAAAACCGCAATCAACGGGAATCAAGCTGTTTCGCGCGCCAATTGAAAAGGGCAATTGGTGTGAATCTGAGCTGGACATGCCGCACCGCGCGGCCTGAATAGCCCTAAAAAACAGTTTGAGGACTAAAGATTCCAACCACAGAGAGGATTCTTGCCCCTTAACTGTTATGCAGTCAAATACTCAAGAGGTAGTACTGCGTATTCCCACAGCCTCCGATGGGCCCGCTTTATCCGAGCTGGTAAGCCTTTGTCCACCCTTGGACGAAAACTCCCGTTACTGCAATCTCCTTCAGGTTAGCCATTTCGCCGATACCGCCGTGGTGGCGGATCTGGATGGCGAGCTGGTGGGTGCCATTACCGGCTACCTGCCTCCCGGTCATCCCGACGTGTTATTCGTCTGGCAGGTGGCGGTGAAGGAGAAGATGCGCGGCCAGAGGCTGGCGAAACGCATGATCATGCACATTCTCGAACGTCCCCAATGCGCGGATGTTCGCTTCATCGAAACCACCGTCACCCCCGACAACGACGCCTCCTGGGGCATGTTCGAAGGGATCGCCAGATCTCTGAACGCTCCGCTTGAAAAGTCCGTCATGTTTGAAAAAGAAAAGCACTTCGCCGGTGTACACGAAAGCGAAATGCTCTGTCGGATTGGACCCTTCAACATTAACTCCTGATCAAAACAGCGAGTACATTATGAAAATTTTTGACGAAATTGAATCGGAAGTGCAGAGCTATGCCCGCTCGTTCCCGCGCCTGTTTACCAAGGCACAGGGTGAGTACATGTTTGACGAGGATGGCAACCGCTATCTGGACTTTTTGGCCGGTGCCGGCACCCTGAACTACGGGCACAACAACCCGATTTTCAAGGAAGCCTTGTTGGAATATATCCATAACGACGGCATCACCCACGGCCTCGACCTGCACACCAAGGCCAAGCAGGACTTCCTGGAGACCTTCAGCGAAAAGATTCTCAAGCCGCGCGAGCTGGAGTACATGGTTCAGTTCACTGGCCCCACCGGCACCAATGCGGTGGAAGCGGCGATCAAAATCGCCCGCAACGTGAAAGGTCGTGAAAACATCATTTCCTTTACCAATGGTTTCCACGGGGTAACCATCGGTTCACTGGCCGCGACCGGTAACTCCCATCACCGTGGTGCCGCGGGCGTGAGCCTCTCCGGCGTCAGCCGCATTCCTTATGACGGCTACCTGGGCGAAGGCTTTGACACGACTGCCTATCTGGACAAAGTGTTGAGTGACTCCAGTAGCGGGGTCGACCTGCCTGCGGCAGTAATCGTGGAAACCGTTCAGGGTGAAGGCGGTATCAACGCGGCTTCCTTCGAATGGCTGCGCAACCTGCAGGAAGTCTGTCGTCGGCACGACGTGCTGCTGATCGTCGACGATATCCAGGCGGGCTGCGGACGAACCGGCACCTACTTCAGCTTCGAGGAAGCGAAGATCTATCCGGATATCGTCACTCTTTCCAAGTCTCTGGGTGGCTATGGTCTTCCGTTTGCGGTCGTGCTGATGCGTCCGGAACTGGACCAGTGGCGCCCTGGGGAACACAACGGCACGTTCCGCGGTAACAACTTTGCCTTCGTCACTGCAACGGCGGCGATCAACACCTATTGGTCCGACGACAAGCTGTCGCAGGATGTCAAGCGCAAGGGTGAATACATTACCGAGCGTCTGCAAACCATCGTGGAGAAATACGGCGAGGGCAACTTCACCTGCCGCGGCCGTGGCATGTTCCAGGGTCTCAACTGCGTGAGCGGCGAACTGGCAGGCAAGATTACCAAGCAGGCTTTCAAGCATAACCTGATCATCGAGACCAGTGGTGCTGAGGACCACGTCGTGAAAACCCTGTGTCCGCTAGTGATCAGTGACGAAAACCTGAAGCTCGGTCTCGACATTCTCGAGAAGAGTGTGGCAGAAGTGGTGAAGGGCGTGGATATACCCGAAGAGAAAACCTACTTCTAAAACACTGCAGACAAAAAACATCACCAAGGAATACAAGCATGATTGTTCGCCACTTGGCAGAAGCTAATGAATCAGGTCGCCGCATCGTTTCGGAAGGTTGGGAGAGCACCCGCCTGCTGTTGAAAGATGACAACATGGGGTTCTCCTTCCACATCACCACTATCTACCGTGGCGCGGAGCTGCATCTGCATTATCAGAACCATCTGGAGTCCGTCTATTGTGTACACGGGCGCGGTTCCGTCGAGACGGTCGCTGATGGCAAGAAGTACGAGATCACCGCCGGAAGCATCTATATTCTCGACAAAAACGACAAACATATCCTGCGTGCGGAAACCGAAATGCAGATGGCTTGCGTCTTCAATCCGCCGCTGCACGGCAAGGAAGTGCACAACGCCGAAGGCGCTTACGAGCTCGAGGCGGAAGGTATCGACGATTAACGAACGATGTTTCTGTTAGGCTGCGGTACAACTGTGGTTTGACTTCGTGACAAATCGGAAATCCAAGTCAACGAAACAAGTGTAAATCTATGACTCAGAAGAACACTCACACAGTAGAAAAGATCGGCGGCACCTCCATGAGCAACTATGCCGCCGTCCGCGATAACATCATTTTGCGGGGAAAGGGTAAGGACATCTACAATCGCGTGTTTGTGGTGTCCGCTTATGGCGGCATCACCAACATGCTCCTCGAGCACAAGAAGACGGGAACACCCGGTGTATTCGCCCTTTTCGCCAGCGGCGAGGAGGAGAACGACGACTGGCGAATCGCCCTGGAGGAAGTCCGCACCAAGATGGAAGCGATCAACGCTTCCATCTTCGAGGATGCCGAGGTGCTTGCCAAAGCCAATAACTTCATAGGCGAGCGTCTCGACCAGACTGAACGCTGTCTCTCCGATCTGCAGCGGATCTGTCAGCACGGCCACTTTGCCCTGCAGGCGCATCTGGATACGGTGCGGGAGATGCTGTCCAGCATCGGCGAGGCGCACAGTGCCTGGAACACGGCGCAGCTGTTGCGTATCGATAACATCAACGCGAAGTTCGTCGATCTCACCGGCTGGAATGCCGAGGTGCCCATGAGTCTCGACGAGCGGATCACGGATGCCTTTCAGAATATCGATCTGGAAAAGGAGCTTCCAATCGCCACCGGTTATGCCCATACCGAATCCGGTCTTATGTCGGTTTTCGACCGTGGCTACAGCGAGATGACCTTCAGTCGTATCGCCGTGCTCACCGGTGCGCGTGAGGCGATCATCCACAAGGAATACCACCTCAGCAGCGCCGACCCCAAGCTCGTGGGTGAAGACAATGCAGTGCCCATCGGTCGCACTAATTACGACGTGGCGGATCAGCTGGCCAATCTTGGTATGGAGGCGATTCACCCGCGTGCGGCCAAGGGTTTGCGGGAAAATGAAATCCCGCTACGTGTGAAGAATACTTTCGAGCCCCATCACGACGGTACGTTCGTAACCACCGACTATGTGAGTGAAACTCCTTGTGTGGAGATCATCGCCGGTCGCAAGGGCATCTATGCCATCGAGTGCTTCGATCAGAATATGATTGGTGAAGTGGCCGATTACGACCGAGAGTTGCTGGCTCTCATCGGCCGGTTCAAAGGGCACGTGGTGACCAAAGACATCAACGCCAACACGATCACTCATTACCTGGGAGTCAACCTGAAAACGGTAAAGCGCATCCGGGAAAAGATCGCCCAGAAGTTTCCCGAAGCGAATCTGCAGGTGCGCAAGGTTGCTCTGGTTTCGGTAATCGGCAGCGATATGAAGGTGCCGGGCATGCTGTCAAAAACCGTCGGCGCGCTGGCCAAGGCCAATATCAGTATCTTGGCCATGCACCAGTCCATGCGGCAGGTGGATATGCAATTTGTTGTGGACGAGAACGATTACGAAGGTGCAGTGAAGAGCCTTCACTCGGCGCTGGTAGAAGTTCACGATCATGGCGAAGCGATCTGCGCAGCCTGAATCGGCGCAGCAATAATAATTTCGAAAAGCCGGTGCTGGGCAGTGCTCAGTGCCGGCAATTTGGTTAAGGGGATAGAAAATGTTTGATCGCATGGCCGAGCGGTTGGGAATCAGCGCGATACCCGCCATTTTTTTCAGCGCCGCAGGTTTGGCGGTGTTGTTCGTTGTCTTCGCTATTCCCTTCAATGAGCAGTTTGCGGCTTTCTTCGGCATGCTCACCGAGTTCACCGTGGCGTATTTCGGGTGGTTCTATATTCTAAGCGTCACCGGCTTGCTGCTGTTTCTGATCTGGGTGGCCCTCAGCCGCTACGGCGAAATCCGCCTCAGCGCGGACCACGAAGGTCCCGAGTACGACACGGTCACCTGGTTCGCCATGTTGTTTGCGGCGGGGGTAGGTACGATTCTGATGTTCTGGGGCGTGGCCGAGCCGATGTCGCACTTTGCCAATCCGCCGGTGGAAGGTATCGCGCCGGGCACCGCGGAGGCGGGTGAGCTGGCGATGGCGATCGCGCTCTACCACTTCGGTCTCCACACCTGGACAATCTTTACCCTGCCGGCCCTGGCGATCGGCTATTTCGCCTACCGTCAGGGGCTGCCGATGCGTATCAGCAGTATCTTCTACACAGTCCTTGGCGATCGGATTTACGGTCCGATCGGCTGGGCAATCGATGTCATCGCCGTGCTGGGAACCCTGTTCGGGGTAGCCGTCTCGGTGGGGCTCGGCACGCTGCAGTTGAACAGCGGGCTGAATTACCTGTTCGGCTTGCCGACAGCCGCAAGTACACAGATCGCCATCGTCGCGGTGATCACAGTTATCGCCACTATTTCGGTGGCCTTGGGCTTGGACCGCGGCATCAAGCGGCTCTCCGAATTCAACATTATTGTCGCTCTGCTGATTCTGCTTTTCGTTTGGTGGGCCGGCCCGACACTGTTTCTCACGGCGGGCACGGTGCAGAACGTGGGCAACTACCTGCAGAATCTACCCTGGCTTGCATTCTGGACAGAAACCTATCAGGGCACCGATTGGCAGCGTAGCTGGACCGTTTTTTACTGGGCCTGGACCATCTCTTGGGCTCCCTATGTGGGCATTTTCATCGCGCGTATTTCCAGGGGTCGCACTATTCGCCAATTCGTGGGCGGAGCACTGGGCGCGCCGCTGCTGTTCACCATCATCTGGTTTTCAATCTTTGGCCTTGCCGCTATCGATCTGGAGCTGAACCAGGGGGTCAACCTCACGGCCCAGGTGCAGGCGGATGTCTCCGTCGCGCTGTTCACTTTTTTGGAGGAGTTTCCGCTCGCTACCATCACCAGTGCGGCCAGCGTTTTGATCATCGTGGTCTTTCTGACCACCTCCGCAGACTCCGCCGCCCTGGTAGTAGACCTGCTGTCGCGTCGCGACGATCAGCCCAGCCGCACCGGTCAGCGGGTTTTTTGGACGCTTCTGCTCGGGGCGATCGCGGCGACGCTTCTCCTGGGTGGGGGGCTCGACGCTTTGCAGAATGTGATCACCACGCTGGGCTTTCCGTTTTGCGTGTTACTGGTGTTCATGGCGGTGGCGCTGACCCGCGCGTTGCACGCCGACTACCTGGGCTACTCCATGCGGGATCTCGCCGAAGGACGTGCTCCCAGGCTGGACCCGATGGGATCTGATCCCGACGATTCGGCAGATCACGCGGATCACTCGCATCCAAAGCGTTAGCTTTCGACTGAAATCTCAAAATCTCTCACTCTGGAAGCCGCATTTAGCGGCTTTGCTTTACTTGGCGCCGGTGAATCGCTAAGCTCCCCGCATGGGCAGAATCCCATAAATAACCTATTTAAAAAGCATGTGGGAAAAAGCCCACGGCGAGATAATCCCACAGAGGGGCGGCCCAACGCCGGAGCAATCCGTCGAAGGCGGGGGCTCGCGTTTTTTGGGAGTGATCAGGAGTGAGTGAGATGAGTGGTGACACCAGGAAGAGCCGGCACATCGAAGGAAAAGAACTGTCGGTATCCAAAGAGCTTTCCGTTTCCTTTGAATTCTTTCCCCCGAAGACGGAAAAAATGGAAGCCACGCTATGGGATTCCATTCACCGGCTCGCGCCACTGAATCCAAATTTTGTATCGGTCACCTACGGCGCCGGCGGCTCGACACGGGAGCGCACCCATGCCACCGTGGCGCGACTGATCAAGGAGACGAGCCTGAAGCCCGCTGCACACCTCACCTGTGTGGGGGCCAGCAAGGAATCCATCGATGATGTTGTCCGCGGCTACTGGGAAGTGGGTGTTCGCCACGTCGTCGCACTTCGTGGTGATTCGGCCGAAGGCGCCGGCAAACGCTACGAGGCCTACCCGGGCGGTTACGAAAGCAGTGTAGAGCTGATCAAGGGTATCAAGCGCCTCTACGATTTCGATATTTCGGTTTCCGCCTATCCGGAGAAGCATCCCGACAGCCCCAGCGAGTCGGCTGACATCGATATGCTGCAGGCGAAAGTGGATGCCGGAGCCAATCGTGCGATCACGCAATTCTTCTTCGACAACGATCACTTCTACCGCTATCTGGATCGGGTCCGTGCGCGGGGCATCGACGTGCCGATCATTCCCGGCATCGTTCCTTTCAACCATCAGGTGGCCAAATTCGCTTCAGCCTGTGGTGCGACGGTGCCGGACTGGTTCGGCAAGCGTTTTGAAGGTCTGGAAAACGACCCGGAAACCATGAAGCTGGTTTCGGCGGCGACCGCCGTGGAGCAGGTCCTGGATCTGGTGGATCACGGCATTACCAACTTTCATTTTTACACCTTGAACCGCGCTGACCTGGTTTATGCCATTTGCCACATGCTGGGCATGCGACCAGGCGTCGTTCAGGGAAACTGATCAAGAGATAAATCATGAATCGAGATCAACGCATTGCTGCCCTTAAAGAGGCAGTTAAGAACCGCATCATTATCCTCGATGGCGGCAAGGGCACCATGGTGCAAAGTTACCGTCTGACCGAGGCGGACTACCGAGGCGAGCGTTTCGCTGACTGGCATCTGGACGTGAAGGGCAACAATGATTTGCTGATCCTCACACGCCCCGATGTCATCACCGAAATCAACGATGCTTATCTGGCGGCCGGCGCCGACATCATCGAAACGGACACCTTCAGCAGTACCCGCATTGCGATGGCTGACTACGAGATGGAAGATATCGCTTATGAGCTGAACGTGCAGGGCGCGAAGATCGCCCGTGAGATTGCCGACAAGTGGACGGAGAAAACGCCGGACAAGCCGCGCCTGGTGGCCGGCTCCATCGGGCCCACCAACCGGACTGCTTCCATTTCACCGGATGTTAACAATCCAGGTTTTCGCGCCATCACCTTTGACGAATTGGTTGCTACTTATGCCGAGCAAACGCGCGGTCTGATTGAAGGCGGAGCGGACATCATTCTGATCGAGACCATCTTCGATACCCTGAACGCAAAGGCGGCAGCCTTTGCTGCCCGCCAGGTTTTTCGAGAGTTGGACATCGAGCTGCCGATCATGATCTCCGGGACCATCACAGATTTTTCCGGGCGCAATCTGTCGGGCCAGACACCGGAGGCCTTCTGGTATTCGGTGCGCCATTTACAGCCCTTCTCAATCGGCTTCAATTGTTCGTTTGGTGCCGACCAGTTGCGACCCGCGATCCAGGATATCGACGACGTGGCCGACTGCTATGTCAGCGTTTACCCCAATGCCGGCCTGCCCAATGAGATGGGCGAGTACGACCAGAGCGCGGAAGAAATGGCCGGCAAGCTGGAAGAGTGGGCCCGCGACGGTCTGATCAACATGGTCGGCGGTTGCTGTGGGTCCACGCCGCAACACATTGCCGCTGTCGCCAAGGCGGTAGCGCCATTTGCGCCGCGAAAAATTCCTCAGGTTCCAGTGAAGACGCGTCTCTCGGGGCTTGAACCTTTTGTGTTTGGCTAATGACTTTTAGATCAGGTAGCGCCGCATTGCGCGAGCGGGCGGAAGCTGTTTCTCCGTTCCATGGGGCCATCCATGGCCCCGTCCCGCTGCGTCCCTGCAGCTAGTCACTGCGAAACAGCTCCCGCCCGCTCGCACAAAGCTATTCCGTGCTACCGAGCCGCTACCGAATAATCATTCAAAACCGATTTCGAGAAGAGACCTGCCATGTCCAACAACGCCGCCCAGCTGTTCATCAACGTAGGCGAACGAACCAACGTCACCGGATCCGCGCGCTTTCGCAAGCTGATCGAAGCGGATGACTACAACACGGCCATCGAAGTCGCCCGCCAGCAGGTGGAGAGCGGTGCGCAGATCATCGACATCAATATGGACGAGGGGATGCTCGACAGTGAGAAGGCGATGGTGACCTTTCTCAATCTGCTTGCGGCAGAACCCGATATCTCCCGCGTCCCGATCATGATCGATTCCTCCAAATGGCATGTGATCGAAGCTGGACTGAAATGCGTTCAGGGCAAAGCGATCGTCAATTCGATTTCACTGAAGGAAGGCGAAGAGCCCTTTCTGGAGCAGGCGCGCACGATTCGCAATTATGGTGCCGCTGCAGTGGTAATGGCCTTCGACGAGACCGGTCAGGCGGACACTGAAGACCGCAAAGTGGAAATCTGCGAACGCGCCTACCATTTGCTGACCGAGCGGATCGGTTTTCCACCGGAAGACATTATTTTCGATCCAAATATTTTTGCCGTCGCTACCGGTATTCCCGAGCACAACAACTACGCGATGGACTTCATCAACGCCACTCGGCGCATCAAGGAAAACCTTCCTTACTGTCATGTGTCCGGCGGTGTCTCGAATTTGTCGTTTTCCTTCCGCGGCAACAACTATGTCCGAGAAGCGATGCACTCGGTTTTCCTTTACTACGCCATCAAGGCCGGCATGGACATGGGGATCGTCAATGCCGGTGCCTTGCTGGTCTATGACGACATTGAAGCCGATCTGCGCGAGCTGGTGGAAGACGTCATCCTGAATCGCCGCGAGGACGCGACCGATCGCTTGCTGGAAGCTGCTGAAGCATATCGCGAGCAGAGTGGCGCAAAAAAAGAACAGGACTTGAGCTGGCGCGAAAAGCCCGTGGGCGAGCGAATCACTCACGCGCTGGTGCACGGTATCGACCAGTACGTGGTCGAGGACACGGAGGAAGCTCGGCAGCAGTTCGACCGGCCCTTGTATGTAATCGAAGGTCCGCTGATGGACGGCATGAACGTCGTGGGTGATCTCTTTGGCGAAGGCAAAATGTTTTTGCCTCAGGTGGTGAAGTCCGCGCGAGTAATGAAGAAAGCAGTCGCGCACTTGATGCCCTACATGGAAGAGGAGAAAAGGCAGATGGGGCTCGCGGACGCTCCTGCCGCGGGCAAGGTGATAATGGCGACGGTAAAGGGCGATGTTCATGATATTGGTAAGAACATCGTCGGCGTGGTGCTGCAGTGCAACAATTATGAAGTGATCGATCTCGGTGTCATGGTGCCTGCGCAGAAGATTCTTGAAACCGCGCAACAGGAAAAGGCCGACATCATCGGCCTCTCGGGATTGATTACGCCCAGCCTCGACGAGATGGTTCACGTCGCCAAGGAGATGCAGCGGCTCAAGTTCAATATTCCTCTGCTCATTGGTGGCGCGACCACCAGTCAGATTCACACCGCGGTAAAGATCAGCCCCAATTACAACAACGACCAGGCGATCTACGTGCGCGATGCCAGCCGCGCCGTAGGCGTTGTTTCCAAGCTGCTCTCCGAAAGCGCGGCCGCCTACAAAAGTGAAATCCGCGAGAGCTACCGGGAGCTTGCCGATAATCATGCGCGCGGTCAGGGTCGGCGAAAATCCCTGAGTCTCGCACAGGCGCGGGCCAACAAGCTCGATATCAATTGGGCAGACTACGAGCCGCCGGTCCCCCGACAGCTCGGCATCCGGACATTCGACCGCCTGGATCTCAGCCTCCTGGTGGATCGCATCGACTGGACGCCCTTTTTTGCCACCTGGGGTATCGCCGGGAAATATCCGCGGATTTTCGATGACGCCAGCAAGGGAGAAACCGCGCGATCACTGTACGAAGATGCTCAGAAAATGCTGACCACCATTGTCGAGGAGCAGTGGCTGGTGGCCAGAGGTGTGGCGGGCTTCTGGCCAGCCAATGCGGATGGTGACGATATCCTGGTCTATGAGGATGAGCAGCGGCAAGCCGTACGGGCGACCTTCTATACCCTCCGTCAGCAGAATCATCGGCCTGCGGGTAAGGCGAACTTCGCGCTGTCCGACTTTGTGGCGCCAACGGCTTCCGGCAAAGCGGATTACATCGGCGGCTTCGCCGTAACGACAGGCTTTGGTGAGGAAGAGAAGTCCGCATGGTTCGACAGCAAGCATGACGACTACAGCAAAATCATGCTCAAGGCGCTGGCCGACCGGCTCGCAGAAGCCTTTGCCGAACACCTGCACGAGCAGGTGCGCAAGGGGTTATGGGCCTATGCCCCCGATGAGCAACTTAGTAATGCAGCCCTGATTGCCGAACAATATCAGGGGATTCGCCCGGCTCCCGGTTACCCCTCTCAGCCGGACCACACCGAGAAGGCCACCCTGTTCAATCTGTTGGACGCGGAGCGCTGCACCGGCATGAAGCTCACCCAAAGCTACGCCATGTGGCCCGGGGCATCGGTGTCGGGCCTGTATTTCTCGCACCCGCAGGCGCAGTATTTCGGGCTCGGCAAGATCGACCAGGAGCAGCTGGAGGACTATGCGCGGCGCAAGGGTTGGGACGTGGCCACCGCGGAGCGCTGGCTGAGCCCGGTCCTCAGCTGAGGTCTGAACCGAACATTTGGCCGAGCACGACTCGCGGGTGCCGGGTCCGGGTATGGGTGCGAGCTGTGACCCGAGGCTCGGTCGGTGCTTGTCGGCGGCAATATCGGTGGGTGAACATTGGCAAAACTTGGGGTAGTATCGGAGCTGTCCCCTGTGCTGTAGCGCTTCCAATCTTCGACAGCGACATTCTTTTATAACAGGGGCATGGAACTGGTCCGGGAAGGTATTAACGAATGCCTTCTCTAAAACGATAACAATGGAACCGCTTCCCCATGTCTATACATAATAATGAAATCATTAACCTGCCCGAAAGACGGCCTGACGCCAAGCCTGATAGCTGCGATCACGGAGAAGATCTGGAAATTGGCGTGCTCGATGGCCTGGTCGCCTACCAGTTGCGTCGGGCGCAGATGCGCGTCTACGGACATTTCGCACAGCGGCTCGAACACATGCAGATCACCCCGGGACAGCTGGCGCTGCTGGTCAAGATTTTCCATAACGGCGGTATCAGCCAGACTGCTCTGGCCAAAGCCAATGGCATCGAGCGATCCACCCTGGGAGAGATCGTCGACCGCTTCGAGAAACGTGAGTGGGTCGAACGCCGCAAACACAACTCGGATCGGCGTGCATATGCCCTGTATGTCACCGAGCAAGGTCGGCTATTCCTCGACAGTGTGGTTCCCGCCGCGGTCGCATTGGAGCGGGAGCTTACCGCCTCATGGCCGGAAAAGGATCGGGCGCGTTTGCTTGAGCTTTTGAAGGCGCTTGCCGACAGCTGAGGGCGCCAAGCTCGCTGGCTCTTGGACTCGGAAAGAGTATGCATTCGAGGACAGTACCTGACCCCTGTCGTACAATGCCCCTTTTGCTTGTGCTCGAGGGAGGCATACTGTGGGCTACGTAATAGATCCTCCGGCGATTCCTTCGCTGGAAGTGGTGGGGCAGCTTGATCGGTTTCCGGTGCATCGAATCTATTGTGTCGGCCGCAATTACGCCGCACACGCCCGGGAGATGGGGCACGACCCCGATCGCGAGCCTCCCTTCTTTTTCTGCAAGCCGGCTGATGCCCTGGTCGCCGGCGGTGGCGCTGTTCCCTATCCCGGCCGTTCCAACAATCTCCATCACGAAGTCGAGCTGGTCGTCGCCATCAGCAAGGGGGGGCGAGACATTCCCCTCGACTATGCCGAAGAACACGTGTTCGGCTACGCGGTCGGCATCGATCTTACCCGACGCGATCTACAAGCGGCGGCGCGGGAAAAGGGGCAGCCCTGGGATAGCGCGAAGGGCTTCGATGCCTCTGCTCCCGTATCCGCCCTAACACCCGCATTCGTTTCGGGACACCTGCGTGGTGGTACGATTGCGCTGACAGTAAATGGCCAAACGAGGCAATCCGCCGACATCAGTGAACTCATTTGGTGCGTCCCTGAAGTCATCGCTGAACTGTCCACGCTTTTCGAGCTGAGGCCCGGCGACCTTCTGTTCACAGGAACACCTGCTGGCGTTGCCGCCCTGCAAAGAGGAGATCGCGTCGAGGCTTCCGTTGAAGGCTTGCAACTACTCAGGGTCGAGATCGTATAGCTGGAGCCGATTGGCGGTAGGCTGTTGTGAGCTCCTCCCCGAGTGCTTGAAGAAGACAAAAAAACTTTCTCGGCTGACGGGACAGTCAGCAGCTCCACGCTGTCCACACGTAGCTCATCGGTCTCGTGCTTCTTACAAGTTGCCTTTGTTATTCTTTTTTGCGAGCGCGGTCGCTGCCTAATGAGGTCGTCTTCAGTCGATAGCTCCGCCATGTGATCTCCAGTTCCGCACTGCGGTGTCTTTTGTTCCCTGGCTCGGATGAATTTCCTACGAACACCTCATACAGATGAATTTCTTCTAAGAAATCACTTGGCAATCGTCGTTGTTTTTATCACGCTTGCACCTCTTTTGAATAAAGATGGTCCGAGTAGCTGAGGTCAGCGCAAAGTCTGAAGCCAAAAATCGCTCCCTCTGCATAGCTCTTGTGCAGGATTTGAAAGCGCGGCGTTGTTTCAGATTCGTTACGACTTTCAATAGATGAAGGCGCCAACAAATTGGCGCTGTCGAATCGCAGAACAATCGCTGACAGATAATTGCCTCGAATTGATCTAACCCCGGGTTGGCAGGCAAAAGCTATTGAAAAAGACGGGGTCAGCAGGCATTCTTGCCAATGCGATAACAAAAACGAACAGCACACACCTGCATGGCGTAGCTTAATGCATGCAGACTGGAGCGACAGTTGATCTCCGGTTGCCAGCAAACCACCGAAAGGTGAAGGTAAGATGCTGCAGTACTTATCTCACGAGACTCACAGGGAAAGCTTTCGCTGTTCCAGGTTAAGTTAACCAGGACGTAGAAGTAATTGCGGGTTAGGGGAGAAGAAGCCGTCATGTCATGTCCTTCCACACCTCGCTCCGAGAGCGACGCAACACAAGCAAATCGAGGGGTTACGGCGCAGGGCGAGCGATGCCGTCCAGCCGCGGACTATAGTGCCAAGCCGGACGCCGAAGAAGACGCCGATCCTGATGCGAGCGAGCTCGCCGCGGCGAACGCGAAGTTAAACAAAAATTTACAAGAACTGACTCAGACTTACCGCGAACTTGAGGACGTGGTGAGCACGGCAGAGGCCACTTTCCTGTTCGTCGATTTCGAGTTGAAGCTGCAGCGCTTCACCCGCAACGCAATCGAACTCTTCGGTCTTCGCGACCGAGATCGCGGACGTCCCGTGGCGATGCTGTCCGACAAGCTCAACTATCCCGACCTGGAACGCGACGCGGTGCAGGTCTTACGGGAGGCCAAGCCTCTGCAAACAGAGGTGCATGGTTTCAACGGGCGATGGTATCTGGTTCGCCTGAAACCGGACTTCATCGATGCGGATCGTGCCGATGGGGTGGTGGTCAGCTTTGTGGACATTACTGATCGCAAGCAGGCTGAGGTGTCCACCTATCATGCGCGGCGCTTTGCGGAGAAGATTCTCGAATCATTGCAGCAGCCAATCATCGTACTGTCTCCAGACCTGCGCATTAAGTCAGCCAATCCGGCTTTCTACCGGTCGTTCAATTATCGAAAGGAAAACACTGAAGGGAAATCGATTCTGACGATCGGCAATGGTCGCTGGGACTGTCCGAAGTTTCGAGAGCTGCTGGAGCGCGTTCTGCCGGAGAATGAATCGTTCGACGGCTTCGAGCTGACCCAGGACTTCGGTCCACTGGGCCAGCGCACTCTCGAGCTTGGCTTTCGCAGACTGGATTCAGAGCAGCTTATTCTGCTGGCCGTCCACGATATCACTCTCGACCGCCAAGTCGATGGGCTTCGCCAGCGGGAGACCTCGCTGGTGCATGAAGTGGAAGTTCGGCAGCGGCTCCAGGAGATGGCCTCTGCGGTGCTGCAGTCGGGCACCATGAGCGAGATGTTCGGCTATGTCCTCGACGCGAGCATGGAGCTGACCGGGGCCGAGTGCAGCACTCTGCAAATCGTCACCGAAGATGACGACCTGGAATTAGTTGCGCAGCGCGGATTCGATCCCGCGGCCTTGGGCGGACATACCTCCGCCGAGGCGGGATCTCCATGTATGCGCGCCTACCATACACGCCAACGCGTAATGATCGAAGATGTGCGTCACGAGGAGAGCTTCGAATCACACCGGGACCTGATCGAACAGATGGGGTTCCGTGCGCTACAAGCGACCCCATTGATCGGGCGCAGCGGTAAGTTGCTCGGGGTTCTCTGCACTCACAATCGCAAGCCTCGCAAGCTGAGTCGGCGCGACGAATACGTCCTCGACCTGCTCGCGCTGGAAATCGCCGACCTCTGCGAGTGGCTGAAAACGGAGAAGCGTTTGCGTCAGAGCGAAACGCGGCTGCGTGCCCAATCGGAACAGCTGCTGGCCAACGACCGCCAGAAAAACCAGTTCCTCGCATTGCTTGGCCACGAGCTGCGAAACCCGCTGACAGTGATGCGCAATTCGATTCAGACGCTGGTGAACGAGGAGCATGCCTTTACGTCGCACCCGCGGATCAGCGAAGCACTGGCGCTGCTCGAACGACAGAGTCGGCACATGACCCATCTCGTCAATGATCTGCTCGACATCACCCGCATTAACAACGGAAAAGTGGTTCTCAAGCGCGAGCGCGTATCCCTGCCGCGATGCCTTGAAGAAGTGGTGGCGGCGCATCGCGCTACCATCAATAACCGTCAATTGAAGTTTGCTGTCTCGCAGCCGCAATCGCCCATCTATCTGGATGCGGACGTTGCCAGACTGTTCCAGGTGCTTGACAACCTGCTGACCAATGCGATCAAGTTCACTCAGCCGGGTGGATCGATCCAGGTCGATCTTGGTTGTATGGACGGCACAGCCGAAATTCGGGTGAAGGATACGGGCATAGGCATCCCCCCCGAGTCCCTCGAGACGCTTTTCGACCCCTTCACTCAGGTGGACAACAGCCTTGCCTGCCACGGACTGGGCCTCGGGCTGAGTCTGGTGAGGAGCCTCGTCAGTTTGCACGGGGGTGACATTCGCGCACACAGCGAGGGAGAGGATCGGGGGAGCGAATTCATCATTCACTGGCCCATGCACAAGCGGCAGGCTGAGGCGGTGGCGGATGCGGCGCCTCCCGCCCTGCATCGCCACGCGACGGCCAGGCCCCAGCGCATCCTGGTGGTGGACGACATCCCGGACATCGCCGACTCATTTGCCCGCCTGCTCGAAGTTGCCGGGCATGAGGTCATCGTCGCGTACAATGCTGAGCAGGGGCTTGATCTGGCGCGCCAGCACCAGCCCACAGTGGCCTTTCTCGACATGATCATGCCCGAAACCGACGGCCTCGAACTGGCTCGGCAGCTGCGACACTACTTTTCTCCCCGGGACCTGACCTTGGTGGTAGTCAGCGGCTATGGCCAGAGCCAGGACATCGACAAGGCGCGAGCCGCCGGCTTTGATCATCACCTGCTCAAACCAATCGAAGTGCAGCAGGTTTATACCCTGCTGGATTCGCTGACCACCGGATTTCACCGCCCGCACTAGTTGTTTTTGCTCAACGCAGCCCGCGCCCGGGGGGATCGCCTTCCCTTGCGCTGGGCTCATCTGGCAGAATCTACGCACCTATCCGCAGTTCAAAAGGGTTACAGGTGAGTATCGATTGGAATTCTGTTGCCGCCGCCGTCTGGCGATCTCGTCGTGGCGTACTGCGCCCGGTCAGAGATCTTGATCCGATCCGGCTCGATCAGCTGCTGGGCATCGAGGTCCAGAAGCAGAAGCTGATTCACAACACCGAGCGTTTCCTTAAGGGGATGAGCGCAAATAATGCACTGCTCTGGGGCTCCCGGGGTACCGGGAAGTCGAGCCTGATCAAAGCCCTTCTCAACCAGTACTTCGAAGACGGGCTCCGTGTGGTGGAGGTCGATAAAGACGACCTGGTAGACCTGCCTGAAATTGTTGACGATGTCCGCGAGCTTTCATATCGTTTTGTACTTTTTTGCGATGATCTCTCCTTCGCCGAAGGTGAAAACACCTACAAGGCAATGAAAAGCGTCCTGGAAGGCTCTATCGAGCGCCCTCCGGAAAATGTCATCATCTACGCTACCTCGAACCGGCGTCATCTGATGCCGGAAGGCAAAACCGACAACAAGCTGACCGAAATCGTCTCCGGAGAGCTGCACTACGGCGATAGTGTGGAGGAAAAGCTTTCACTCGCGGACCGATTTGGTCTCTGGCTGTCTTTTCATCCGATCAACTGGGACGAGTACTTCAGGCTCGTGGACTTCTACTTCCGGGATTATCCCGGTGATCGCAAGGCCCTACACGAGGCGGCCCGGCAATTTGCACTGCTGCGTGCCAGTCATAGCGGCAGAACCGCCAAGCAGTTTTTCCTCAGCCGGCAGGGCGAAGAAATCTGACTTTGTCCTTCCGGCCATTTCCCGGCCCCACGGGAAAACCTTGGATGTGGATTGAACAATGCTGTACTATTGAGCCCGCGTTTGAGGGTGCTCCACTGGAGAGGCGGAACTGGCCATCCGCTGTACCAAGCCCTTTCAGCCCGCATCATGCTGGTGGTGCAATGCGGCCATGGAACAACGCGCTCACCTCCTGCAGCAGGTGAAATGAAGGCTTCCCTCCTACATCCGAGCAGCAATCAACAACATGAGTTTCGGGAGGCGAACGGCACAATGCAGGCCCGTCACTGGATGTGTGGTACTTATCTGATATGCGGAACACCCTGGCTGCAGCCGAGCTGATCAAGAAGTTTCAGCAATTGTTTACCGACCTGGACCACAACCAGATCGTCGAGCGCCTGACCCGATTCGTTATTGCCGATCCCGTGATTTCCCGGGCCATGCTATGCATTCCCCAGGACGACCAGATCCGCGTGGAAGCGGTTGCGCAGAGCGAACACAATATCCTCCTGCCCAGGCGCAATTTCGAGAAAATCCAGGACATTCCTCACGCGTTGATTCGCCAGACCATCGTCAGCGGCCAGCCCCTGGCGGCCGACATCAACGTGTTTCCCGCGATCAATGCCAGTCAATGCATGCCGGAGACCCGCTCCATCTATTTGCATCCGGTAATGGCGAACCGCGAGGTTCAGGCCCTGTTCTATCTGGAAAGCCGGCAACCTGCCGAGACGCTCGAAGCCGCCGTGGCGGGTCTCGAGCCGATATGGCTGTTTTGCGAATTCCTGATGCGGCATGTTCTGGAGATGCGCCGGCACCAGCGCCACAGCGACGATTTCGTCCGAGCGGAGCAGGCACTCTGGGCCAGCGACCTCTACCTGAATTCCATACTAAGCAACTCTCCGGCTCTGATCTCCATCAAGGACCTGAACGGAAACGTGATGCTTGCCAGCGATCATTACAAGCTGCTGGCCGAGTTGAACGAGAGCGGAGTTCGCAACGACCTCTTCGACGTTTACCCGATGGAGGTGGCTCAGTCGCTTTGGGACAGTGATTTCGGATCGAGCAAGGCCGCCCAGGTCATTGAGTCGGAACTGGAGGTTCGCCACCGCGACGGCACTCTGCACACCTACCTGATGCTGAAGTTCCCCTTGCGTGACGAAGAAGGACAGATCTTCAGTGTCTGCAGCATCTGCACGGACATCACCGAGCGCAAAATGGCCGAAGACGCGGTACGCGAGCAGCAGTCGCGACTGAACTTCATGGCCTTTCACGACGTGCTTACGGGGTTGCCAAACCGCTCGCTATTTTACGACCGCCTCAATCATGGCCTGGCGCGTGCGCAGCGCAACCGAACCAAGCTTGCCCTGATGATGATCGACGTTGATCGATTCAAAAGCGTGAACGATAGCCTCGGACGAGACGCCGGCGACGAGTTGCTGAAGATCGTCGCCCGAAAAGTGGTAAATGGTTTGCGCAAAACCGATACAGTCGCCCGGATCGGTGGCGATGAGTTCATCGTGATTCTTGAGAACATCAATGGGGTGGCCGATGCACGTCGCGTGGCCACCAAATTGCTGAGGCAAATTGCCGAGCCGATCCAGGTCGCTGGAGAAGATCTGCAGACTTCAGCCAGCATCGGCATCAGCGTTTACCCCCAAGATGGCAACGCTGCGGACGAACTGTTGAAGCGCGCCGACATCGCCATGCACAAGGCAAAGGAAAGCGGCAAGAACAACTTCCTGTACTTCACAGAAGGCATGGACTCCTCCGCGGTGAAATTTCTTGTCGTGGAAAAGGACCTGCGCACCGCGATCGAAGAAGATCAGCTCTGTCTTTACTATCAGCCGCAAGTGGACCTGCAAACCGGCGATCTGGTGGGGGTGGAAGCGCTGGTCCGTTGGAAGCATCCGCAGCGCGGACTGATTTCGCCCTCGCATTTCATTCCCTTGGCCGAAGAAACCGGTCTGATCGTTCCCCTTGGCGAATGGCTGTTGCGCAAAGCTGCAGAGCAGCAGAAGCGCTGGATGGCCGCCGGCAACTACGTGGGTAAGATTGCGGTAAATCTGTCGCCGCGACAATTGCGCCAGCGCGACTTTGCCGAACGGCTGGCGCAGATTCTGGAAGAAGCGGACCTCCCCCCTCGCTATATGGAGTTGGAGATCACGGAAAGCTCGGCCATGGAACACGCGGGCGAAACCATCAACATGCTCACCAAGCTGAATCAGATGGGAGTTTCGCTGGCCATTGATGACTTCGGCACCGGCTATTCGTCACTCGCATACCTCAAGAGATTCCCGATTCAGAAGCTGAAGATCGATCGCAGCTTTATCCACGACATTCACACTGACCAGAACGATGCCTCTATTGCCAATTCCATCATTGGGCTTGCCCACAACATGATGCTGAACGTCGTGGCGGAAGGCGTGGAAAACGAGCAGCAGGCGAGCTGGCTGCGCAAGCGCGGATGTGATCAGGCTCAGGGCTATCTCTATGCTCAGCCCATACCCGCGCAGAAACTGGAGCGTTTCTTCAAGGCGGGAACTGCCTCATTCAAGAAGGGAGAGCCGGAACTGGAGCTGCCGCTCCAGTAGGCAGAGCAAGTCTCGGTCGCCGTTCAGGACCGAAGGGCAACAAGCTCGGTTGCCCGGCTGAGTGGAGTAACCCCGGACAGATTCAGAACGATCTCCAGGCAACCTTCCCATGGATCGGAATCGTGCATCCCCTTGGCCGCCCGATCGACCTGTCCCGCTTTTCGCAGGAGCAAATTCAGCTGCGGGCGCTTGAGCCGCTGCAAAGCGTTTTGCACCAGTTGCTGACGGGTGTTCCAGACCCCTGCCTGACGGGCGACACTGCTGAAGGATTTCCCCGCCTGCAGGCCTTCAGAAATCTGCAACAGAATGCGCAGCTCCCGCGCCAGAATGCCCAGCAGTGGCAGCACGTCGGTGCCCTCCGACTTCAAACCATTCAGTGTTTTGACGGCAGCGCGGGCATCGCCGTGAAGCGCGCGATCCACCAGACTGAAAACGTCGTAACGAGCACTATCCGCGACAGCATGGGCCATCAGGTCTGCATCCACGCTGCCATCTTCACTCAGCAGTTTGAGCTTTTCCATCTCCTGTGCAGCGGCCAGCAGATTTCCCTCCACACGGGCGGCAAGAATATCCACTGCGCTATCGCTCAACTGCAAGCCCAGTTTCTTCGCCCGCTGTTTGATCCAGCGTGGCAACTGCGGTCCGGCTACAGGCCAGACCTGAATAAAGCTGCTTGCCGCCTCGAGGGTTTTGAACCATTTGGCGGACTGGGCTTTGTTATCCAGCCACGGGCTGATGATCAGCAGCAAGGTGTCGGGAGGAGGGGAGTCGGCGTACTCGAGCAGGGCCTTGCGACCTTGGTCCGATAGTTTGCCATTCAGGCGGATTTCAATGATCTTCCTGCTGGAGAACAGCGAAAGGCTCTGACCGGACTGGTAGAGCTGATTCCAGTCGAACTTGTTATCGGCGTGGTAAAGCTCCCGCTCCTCGAAACCCGACTGGCGGGCCGCCTGGCGGATCTGGTCACAGCATTCCTGTACCACCAGATGCTCGTCGCCGGCGACCAGATAGATGGGCGCGAGCCCGGCGTTCAGCTTGGCGGGAAGTTCGTCGACTTTGACCCTGGGCACGGGCAGTTACTCTCGCTGTCGTTAAGGTTGCAGCGCCGCGGCGGGTGCATTCGGCTCAAGGTTGAGAAAGCGCAGACGGCGAACGATACTCTGTGCGATTTCCCGACGCATTTCCGTGAGGATCAGCTGCTGTTCCTCCTCCATCCCCAGCACATTGTCCTGGTCGAACTGATAAGAGCGAATCACTGAGACATCGCTCGGCGGCAGTATGATTCCGCCCTCTGAATCTTCGACGCTGAAATCGGCGGTGGCGATCAACTCGTATTCGGTGACCAGCGTATTGTCCCCGATCGCGACTACCCGGCGATCCTCCTCATAGTCGATCAGATTGATCGTCAGCTGCGCTGAAGCGGGTCGGCTTAGTTCCACACCATTGGCTACCAGCAACTGCTCCAGTGTGCGGCCGAGGAGTTGTGCATCCGACAGGTTGTTCAGATGCACCGAATCGAGCCCCTCAGGCAAGGTCACCGTGCCGCGCAGATGCCAGCCGCAGGCGGTCAGCAGCAATGCGGCGCCGAATGCAAACAGAACGCCTCGCATCATTGCGGCTTGACCACGATGTTGACGAGTTTGCCGGGCACGGCGATCACTTTCACCACCTGCATGTTTTCCAGATATTTCTGGACCCGGGCATCGGCCAGCGCAATCTTCTCCATGGTGGACTTGTCCGCATCAGCGGGTACATCCAACTGGGCGCGTACCTTGCCGTTCACCTGTGCAGCGATCTGGATTTCCGAGCGCACCAGCGCCGCTTCATCCACCTGTGGCCAGGGTGCATCGATCACCGGGCCTTGTTCGCCGAGGTTCTCCCAGAGTTTATGGCAGATGTGCGGGACGATCGGCGCAAGCAGCAGGATGGCTGAACGCAGCGCTTCGCGCTCCACGGCCAGGTTTTCCGGGCTGGAGTGGTCAGCGAGTTTGTTGACCTCGTTGAGCAACTCCATGACCGCGGCGATGGCGGTATTGAAAGTTTGCCGGCGCCCGTAGTCGTCGCTGACCTTGGCGATCGTTTCGTGGGTTTTACGGCGCAGGTCGATCTGATTTTTGTCGAGCTTGCTCGTGTCCACCGCGGCGATGGTGGGAACGCCGCCGCTGCTCGCTTCCAGGTGGCCGTGAACGTTCTTCCAGAGCTTGCGCAGGAAGCGGTAGGCGCCTTCCACCGCGCTGTCGGTCCACTCCAGGGTCTGGTCGGGCGGCGAGGTGAACATGGTGTAGAGTCGCACGGTGTCCGCGCCGAACTGCGCGACGATATCCTGCGGATCGATGCCATTGTTCTTGGATTTGGACATCTTCACGGTGCCGCCGATCTCCAACTCCTCGCCGGTTTGCGCGTGCACGGCCTTGATGATCTTGCCTTTGCTGTCCTTTTCGAAATCCACCACCTGCGGGTTGATCCACTCGCGGGTGCCGTTCTCGTTGAACTTGTAGAAGGAGTTGGCCAGCACCATGCCTTGGCAAAGCAGGCGGTTGAAGGGCTCGTCGCAGCTGACCAAACCTTCGTCGCGCATCAGTTTGTGGAAGAAGCGCGCGTAGAGCAGATGCAGAATGGCATGCTCGATACCGCCCACATACTGATCCACCGGCAACCAGTAGTCCGCGGCGGCCTTGTCGAGCATTCCTTCCTTATATTGCGGGCAGGTAAAGCGGGCGTAATACCAGGAAGACTCCATGAAAGTGTCGAAGGTATCGGTTTCCCGCTCGGCGGGCTGGCCGTTTATTTCGGTCTTACGCCAGTCTTCGTCCTTCTTGATGGGCGACTGAACACCGTCCATCACCACGTCTTCCGGCAGCAGCACCGGCAGCCGGTCGGCGGGAACCGGAATTTCCTGACCATCCATTAAATACAGCATCGGAATTGGCGCGCCCCAGTAGCGCTGACGGGATACACCCCAGTCGCGCAGGCGATAGTTGGTCGTGACCTTGCCACGGCCTTCCGCTTCCAATCGCTTGGCGATTGCATCGAAGGCTTTCTTGAAATTCAGGCCGTCGAATTCGCCGGAGTTGATCAGAATGCCTTTTTCCACAAAGGCTTCCTTTTCCAGATCGCAGTGGGCAGTGCTGTCGGGTGCGGGTGCTACCACCTGCTCGATGGGCAGCTCGTACTGACGGGCGAATTCCCAGTCCCGCTGATCGTGGCCGGGCACTGCCATTACCGCGCCGGAGCCGTATTCCATCAGCACATAGTTGGCAACCCAGATAGGGATCTCCCGTCCGGTGAGGGGGTGAACCGCCTTGAGGCCGGTGTCCATGCCTTTCTTATCCAGTACGGCCATGCTGGCTTCCGCCACCGACTGCGCCTTGCACTCGTGGATAAACTCGGCGAGCTGCGGATTGTTTTCCGCCACCGCCAAAGCCAGCGGATGTCCCGCGGCCACGCACATGTAGGTCACCCCCATCAGGGTGTCCGGGCGGGTGGTATAGATGTCCACCTTGTCGATGCCGGCGGTGGGGGTGGCGAGATCATAACTCATGTCCACGCCGCGGCTCTTGCCGATCCAGTTGCGCTGCATGGTCTTGACCTGTTCCGGCCAGCCTTCCAGCTGATCCAGGTCTTTCAGCAGTTCGTCCGCGTAGGCGGTGATGCGGATGAACCACTGGGGAATCTCCTTGCGTTCCACCTGGCTGTCGCAGCGCCAGCAGTGACCGTCGATTACCTGCTCGTTGGCGAGCACGGTCTGGTCATTGGGGCACCAGTTCACCGCGGAGACTTTCTTGTAGGCGAGGCCTTTCTCGTAGAGGCGGGTAAAAAACCACTGCTCCCAGCGATAGTAATCCGGCTTGCAGGTCGCGAACTCGCGACTCCAGTCCAGCCCGAAGCCGAGCTGCTTCAGCTGCCGACGCATGTAGTCGGTGTTGGAATAGGTCCAGGCCGCGGGCGCAGTCTTGTTCTGAATCGCGGCGTTTTCCGCCGGCAGGCCGAAGGCGTCCCAGCCCATGGGGTGCAGTACGTTCTTGCCCTGCATGCGCTGATAGCGGGCGATCACATCGGTGATGGTATAGTTGCGCACGTGTCCCATGTGCAGACGACCGCTGGGATAGGGGAACATGGACAGGCAATAGAACTTTTCCCTCGCCGGGTCCTCCTTCACTTCGAAGCTCTTGTGGCTCTCCCAGTATTCCTGGGCTTCAGCATCGATGACGGCGTGGTGGTAGAGCTCTTCCATTGTGGTGATAACCTGTGCAGCGAGATTGCGGGTCTGATTGCCCCGGGGGGCCAGTCCCAGGGCCGTTTGCAGCGAAGCCTGGCAGGCGCCTGATCCGGGGAGCGGTGCGACGGAGCTGCGAAAGCAACTCGCGGGCTATTGATCAAGGATTCGAAAGTCCGCCATTATACTCAAACCGCCGCGCCTTTGTGGCGCGTTCAGCCAGTTCGCTTCAGGAGCGCTCATGACAGATCCCGACGATTATCAAAAGCCCCCGGAGGAGAAAAACCCGCTGGAGAGGCTGCGCGACAGTTTCCGCGAGGAAGTGGAAGAACTGGTCAATCTCGAGCTCGACGTGGAAGATCTGGCCGAACGCAAAGCGGCCCTGATTCGTGAATACATCCGCTCGGATATTCACGGCGTCAAAACCTTCTGGAAGGACCTGCAGGGCGAAACGCAGGCGCTGGAAGACTTCGCCTCTCAGTGGCTGCTGCGAGCGGCCAATCCGACGAATGTGGACTGGACCAAACTGAATCAGTATCTGCAGCATGGCGATAACCGCTTGATGGCCGGCGAAAAGGCCACTGATGCCGAACTGGTCTGCGTCAGCTGCGGCAAGATCCGCCTGGTGGAGGGCACCGCAACCGTTAAACCTTGCACCCGCTGCGGCTGCGAATTGTACGAAGTACGTCGAAAGCGCTCATGAATCAGGCCGTGAGCGCAAAGGCCAGCCCCCTGACCGTCGACGGCTTGCGCAAGCGCTATGGCGGGCACGAGGTATTGCGCGGCGTCGATCTGCAACTCGCGCCCGGCGCCATTCACGGCCTGGTGGGGCTGAACGGTGCGGGCAAGACGACCACGCTGCAATGCATCCTCGGCCTGCTCCCCTACGATGGTGGCGAGGTGTCCGTGCTGGGTCTGGCGCCAGCCGCCCTGCACCGCTGTGCCGGCAAAGTGGCGGTCGTCTTCGATGAGCCCTGCCTGCATCCGCATCTGACCGTGGGCGAAACCCTGCGGCATGCCGCTCTTCTCACCGGTGCGCCAACCCACGATCTCGCGGGCCTGGAAAAGCTGCTGGGGATCGAGCGCTACCACGACTTCAAAGTCCGCCAGCTCTCGCTCGGCAATCGACGCCGAACCTCTATTGCTCAGGCGCTGGTGGGCGATCCCTGCTTTCTTTTGCTCGATGAGCCCTTCAACGGCCTGGACGCGGGCGGCGTTGACGACCTGCTCGAACTGATCGCCAGATTAAACCGGGAGCGGGGCATCGCCTTCATGCTTGCCAGCCATCAGCTTTCCTATCTGGAGCAGGTCTGCTCGCACCTGGCGATTCTGCATCAGGGGCGAATCGCGGTGTCCGACTCGGTGGAGACTCTGCTCGGCGGGCGGCATGCTCGCCTGGCTCTCGCTACCGGCGACCAGGTGCGGGCGCGAGCGCTTCTCGAAGAGATGGAAGGTCTCACCGTCTGCGGAGAAAGCCAATCCGGACTTGTCTGCGAATTGCGCGACATCAGCGCCGCCGCCGTCAACCGGGCGCTGGTCACCGCCGGCATTGATGTGTTCGAACTGCGTCCTCAACGAAGCTCACTGGACGCCCTGTTCCGCGAAGTAACCGGACGAGGTGGTCATGACTAATCCCGGACCCGGTTTTCTCACCGCCCTGCGGGTGGAGAGCTTCGCCACATTGCGCAGCACCACTCCCTGGCTGCTGGCCGCCTTGCCAGCGGCGGCGGTGGCCTTGCGGCTTGCACTCGCCCGGCTTACCGCTGGCGAGGATGCGGCGGCCTTCACTCTGAACGCCGCGGGGGAGGAAGTCGCCAATGGTTACGGTTTCCTGGTGGATGGCTTTGCCACCGGTCTGACACTGCTTTACCTGGTATTCATCGCCTACGCGGCCTACAGCTTTGCGGTGGATCGGGACAGCGGCGTGGTTCGTCACCTGATTATCCGCCGGATCAGCCGCCGCGCACTGCTGGCAGCGAAGCTGATCATCGTGCACGCATTTGCCTTGCTTTCCCTGCTTGCGGTGCTGGCTGTCTCCTGGCTGTTCAGCGTCTGGTTCTGGGAGCTGGGGCCGGTGGTGGAAGACGGCTTCGAGATCATCGACGAAGCGATGATCCGCGAGGAAATCCGCGCGGGACTACTGTTGGCGATCCTGCCCTTGCCTGCTGCGCTCGCCTTGGGGCTGCTCATCTCTGCTTCCGCCCGTTCCGCTACGCAGGCGGTCGGGCTGGCAGTGGGGTTTGCGCTGGTGCTTGATGTATTCAAGAGCACGCTGGGCGATGGAGCGCATTATCTTTATGCGAGCTTTCAGCCCTCGCTGATAGACGAATCGTACCTCGGCGAGGTCGCGCGCATCGTACGCGGCTATTCCGATGTGCTGATCGACCCCACTGTTCAGCAGCTCAATATCTGGATTCCCGTCCCGCAGGCAATGGTGCTGTTCATCATCGCCATGCTGGTGATTGGCAGGAGGCGTTTATGACAAATGGTTTGCGCCAGTGGCGAGCAGCCACCGTGCTGGCAGTAACAGGCGTCTTGACCTTGACCGGCTGCGTCTCCACCGAGCCGGTGACCACGCCACCCCACGTCAATCTCTCACCCGAGGACATGACCTTTGCCGAGCCTGAAGCCGGGCAACTGGACTTCGGCATGGATGTGGCGCGCAACGAAAGCGACTCGCTGGAAAACCTGGCGGTGCTGCCGGGGCTGAGAGTTCGCGCCGTGCGCGGAGGCAGTGCTGCCGAAGCGGCGGGAATCCGCTCCGGCGACGTGCTCCTGTCAGTGAACGGTGTCGAAACGAATGAGCCGGACGCGCTGGCCGCGATGGCCCGCGGCAGCGAGGCCGACCAGTTTGTCGCCCGGGTGCGGCGGGGCACGACCGTCTTCGAAGCCACGCTGCCGCGACCGCGCCAGCGAATCGCCTCGGCCCCTGAAGAGCTCTATCGCGTCGACCCGGTGCGCAGCCGGGCCGGTTACGTGACCGAGCTGGCCACTCTGAAGAGCGGTCGGCAGCGCACCGTTGCCCGGATCGTGGAACTGTTCCCGGAAAGCCCGCTGGCAGCCGAGGGGCTGAGTAAAGGTGACATGATACTCAGCGTGGACGATCAACCGATCACCACGGCCCAGGGGCTGGTGGACGAACTGCACAGCCGACCGTTGGGCGAGCGGCTGAACTTGGGCGTCATTGCTCAGTCTGAGGCCGACACACTGAACGAAGTGTCGGTCCGGCTATGGGAGCCAGAGCGTCGCCTCAGTTCACTGGGCCTGTGGCCCCTGTTCAATTACCAGTCCTCCCTCTCGCCGGAGCGAGTGGAGTTCTCTCTACTCGATTTCGTGCTCTTCCCGCTGTTTTCCTACGAGCGCGAGCAGGGCGAGCGGACCATCCGCCTGCTGGGCCTTTTCAGCTTCGGCACCGGCTACGGAGAATTGGTAGAGGAAGCCCCCTCCACGGAGCGCTGATATGAGCAAGCTTTTCAAGCCTGCCCTGCTATTTGCCGCCGGCGCAGTGTTCGCCTCTGCGTCCCTCGCTGCGCCGCGCTACCAGGCATCGGTCATCGAACTGGAAGAAACGATTACCGACCAGATAACGGCCGATCTCGATGGCGACGGACGTCAGGATCTGCTGGTCGCTGTCTGGAGCGACGATCGCGGTCGCGAACTGCTGGTTTTCCCGCAAGGCGCGAATGGCCACTTCTCCGGCAAGCCTGCGCAACGCATCGAAGTGAAAAAGGACATTGTGGCCTTTGCTCTCGCTGACATTCGCGAAGAAGCAGGTGAAGAACTGATTCTTCTCACTCGAAGCGGCGCCTACAGCTACTCCAGCCGCAAAGAGGGATACGCGGGTAATCTGCAAAAGCTTTTCGATTTCGATTTTCTCGCTACCATCCCCGAGCGCAAATCCTTCCCCTTTCTCGGCAGGGCGCAGGATTACAACGCCGATGGCATTGCCGACCTGCTCTTGCCCGGGCGTCAGCAATATTCGCTGTTTCTGGGTAAGGGCGACGGCAGCTTTCCATCGGTCGTCGAACTGCCCCGACCCCATCGCGATCCACGCCGGGAGTCGGACACCGACATTCGTTTCGATGTCTCCTTTGCCGAAGGTCTGAGCTTCTCCGTCAATTCGCCCAGCCCCTTCGCGGAGCTGTTACCCAAGCGCAGCTCAAATAGCCCTGGCGACCAGGGCTGGGATCGCTTCGACGAAAACAACAGCATACTCGAGGTGGAACACTGGCTCGCTGCACTGAATCCGGTTCAACTCAACCGCGGCCCTGAGTTTGAATTCGTTTATCTCGATCACCCACAAGGCGAGAGTGACGCCGGCACAGACAAGCTTCGCTTCAATGCGCTTCGCCTGGAAAATGGGAAAGCCGAGTCCGAATGGCAGCATGAGCTGAATGCAACGGACGAAATAGTCGCCGCTGATTTCAATGGCGATGGGCTTGGCGATTTGCTCCTCCTGAACTCCCGAGGCAGCGATCAGACCAATGTACTTTTCTTCGCCAACCGCGCTGGCAAGTTCAACTTCGCAGCGCCGGACCAGGTCATGCGCTTCTCCGGCTATCAAGTCCAGGTCAGCCTGCGGGATCTGAACCGTGACCAAGTGCCCGAACTGATCGTCAGCTATTACGGTCTGGCGGCGGTAGAAGCGCTGCGAAGTGGCAGCATGCTCCGGACGACTCTGATTTATGCGGGCAATGCTTTGTCTGGCAACGGGAACACCGGACAGGCAGATGGGGAAGGCGGCAAGGGCTTGCCCTTCTCACAACGGCCTACTGCGAAGATCGAAGACAAATTCTCCGCCGAGAATGCCCGCGGACTGGTGGAGCGCCTGAATTTCTCCGCGGACGTAGATGCTGACGGCCGCAATGAAATGGTCGGCCTGGACCAAGCCGGCGCGCTCATCGCCAGAAGCATCGGGCCGGATCTGCAACCGGCCTCCGAGCCGGTCTGGCGCTTTGTCCCCCTGCACCTGATCCAATCAGTGATTCCGCGAAATCTCAACAAGGATGGCGCCAGCGATTTCCTGCTGCGTCATCAGAATTCCGTGACAGTCCTGGTATCACAACCATGATCAGATCACTGCGAAAACATTGTGCTTTTGCCTTTGGCTTGCTAATGCTGGGTCACTCCGTCGCCAGCGCAGAGCAGGACTATGCCGCGATTCCTTTTTCCCTCGAAGCTACCAACCGGATTCAGCCTGCTGACTTCAACGGCGACGGATTGCAGGACTTGCTCGCCGCTGCGGACAATCGCCTGTCGGTCTACTTACAGAAGAAATCGGACAAGGCCTTCGACTTTTCCAAACCGGATACCTCCATCGAGCTTCCCGGCAATGCTGCCGGCTGGACGCTGGATGCAGCAGGCGATCGCCAGCGCATCCTGGCGCTGATCGATGGCGGGCAGGTTCAGGCCTGGTCGCTTACCGAAGGCAGATTCGGCAAGCCGATCACCTTGCTCGACCACCTTTCGGGATCGCTTCCCGCCGGCAGTTATCCGATGAACTTCGTCCGCGATATCAACGGTGATAAACGCGCTGACCTGCTGATTCCCGGCCAGGGCGAGATGCATATCTACCTGCAGTCAGCGGACGGCCGCTATGGCAATGCTTTGCAAGTGCGCAGCCGACTCCTCAATTACTCACGATTGTCGGCGGGCGACGACCTCTCGTCGCAAGTAGGGCAGCGGGTGCGAATCCCGGAGATGAACATCCGCGATGTCAACAACGATCAGCGCAATGATCTGGTGGCGAGCAGTGAAGAAAGCATCGATGTCTTCCTGGCGAAAGTCGACGGTAGTTTCCCACATGGACCAAGCTACAGTGTCGATCTGAAAGCGCTGCAAGAGCGCGTCGGTGAAGTCGATTTCGATAATGTCGACTACTCGAATCTCAGCGGGCTGCTCGCCTACACCTACGAGATCGAGATGGAGGACATCGATGGGGACAACATCGAGGATGTGCTCGTTCGCGAGGGTGGCAAGGTAACCGTCTTCGGTGGCACAGACTCCGGCGTCAACATGGACAAGCCCCGGCAGATTCTGAAATCGAGCGGCAACGTATTGGCCATATCACTGCGCGAT
Source organism: Proteobacteria bacterium 005FR1 (assembly GCA_026192395.1). Lineage (GTDB taxonomy): Bacteria > Pseudomonadota > Gammaproteobacteria > Pseudomonadales > Cellvibrionaceae > WACF01. The sequence continues at coordinate 2,222,581 of WACF01000001.1, read as the reverse complement.
GAAGATGGAGACGACCGCAAGGATCTCTGGTTGATGCGGATCGAAGATATCTCGCTCGCCAATCTATTCTTGTGGTTGGCGATTTCCGGCAGCGTCGAGGTGGAAACCTTCGTCTACAAAAACCAGGGCGATCGCTTCGCCAGTCGCCCGCACCGCAAGGTGACTCTGAGCGTGAAGTTTCCTTCCATTCTGCGGTCGGTGGATTTGGTCAACTCGGCGATTGAAGCCGAACCCGGTATTCAGAAGGTGGTTCGCGCAACGCGTGCTCAGCTCGATGGCGCCGAATCGCCGTTTGAACTCGCCGTGATCGATAAAGATTCGCTAGCTATCTACAGCAACGTTATCGACGAAAAAGGTGAGCAGCGCTTCCTGGGACAGTCAGATTTTCGCCGTGACAAGGACAACTACGATTACGATCTGGGTGCAGTCCTTGCGAGTCCCGCCAGTAGCGCCAATCGGGACTTGCAGCGGATTCAAGGTCGAAAGCCGGATCTGATGATTCCCTACCAACGCGGAATGACCATCGCTGATCAGAGTCAGGCAGATCTATTTGCCTGGGAGATGAATGGTGATGGGCGGGATGATTTCTTTGTGCTTACGGGGCTGGATGGGAATACCGTGAGTGGATTGCTGTTGTTGTCGAAGTAGTTAGTTCAGTTTCACGTCGCCGCGTTGCGCGGGTGTACGGGTCACGCAATGCTGACGTGGCAAAAAAGACAAGACACAACCAAATAATCACAAGCACAAAAAAAGGGGCCCGTGAGCCCCTTTCCTTTCTGATTCCCCGGTTTTACTCGGCCTTGACTCCACCGAGCACAAAAGCCACTACATCCCTTATCTGCTCATCACTCAAGGTCTGTCCGAAGGCAGGCATGGTTTTGCGGCCTTCCATGACCGTAGTCATCACCAGTCCAGCGGATTCCAGCTCGCTGATATTCGGACCGCCGCCATGGCCGCCTTTGCCGTCTGCGCCGTGGCAGGCCTCGCAGAACATGCCGAACACCTTGGCGCCGGCGGCCAGATCGGCGCCTTCCAGACTGATTTTCTTCACTTCAGCACTCTTCGCCGGCGCCTCGGCTCCGGGGGGCGCGGAAGGCCCCATGGTTCCGTCCAGCGAGAACAGCCAGACGCTGTCGCCGGGTGGTGTGCCGGCAAACAGGTTACCTGCGGAGTAAACCACCACATGCTGTTTGCCCTTGTGTTCAAACACCGTGGCTGTGGCATTCACGCCGGCGCCGGTCTGGAATTCCCAGAGTACATCGCCGTTGCGTGAATCCAGCGCGACGAAACGGCCGTCATTCCGGCCGGTGAATACCAGGTTGCCCGCGGTGGCTGTGGAGCCGCTGTAGCAGCTGTCTTTCCAGCGCTGACGCCATACCAGTTTGTTGGTGCGCAGATCCACCGCGGCGAAGATCCCGTTCAGGGGCAGCTGCGCGCGACCAAACTGGCCGCCCATGTAGCGCTCGCCTTCTTCCGGATCATTCTCGTCGGCGGCCACGAAGCGGCCGGGTTGATCGTTGGCGCAAACGTAGAAGTAACCGGTGCGCGGATCATAGGAACTCGGTGGCCAGTTGGTACCTCCCCAGGGACTGGGTTTAGAGACTACGGGCTCTTTCCAGAAGGGGGTGAAAATGCGTCCTTCATTGATCAGCTTGTACCCGTAGGGCGGTGCATCCATTGATTGTGGCACTACCGAATCGCCGATCGGGAAGGGCTGCGTGGGGGAGGTGGCCTGGCGCGGCTCCTGCGGCACAGGTCGTTCCTCGATGCCGACCAACGGTTCGCCAGTTACGCGATCAAGGATGTAAACCCAGCCAGTTTTGCCCACCTGAGCGATACCTTTGCGCATCTTGCCATCGTAATCGAGATCGAAAAGAACCACGGGGCTCGGCGAATCGAAGTCCCACAGATCGTGATGGACCTGCTGGAAATGCCAGCGGTATTCGCCAGTCTTCGCGTCGATGGCCACCATTGAAACGGTGAAAAGGTTGTCGCCAGCGCGCATCGAGCCGTTGAAATCGGGACCCGGATTGCCGGTGGAGAAGTAAACCAGCCCCAGCTCCGGATCGACCGCGGGGGTTTGCCAAACCGTGCCGCCGCCGTGCTTCCAGGCGTCCGAGCCTTCCGGCCAGCTTTCGTGGCCGGTTTCACCGGGACCGGGGACTGTGTAGAAGGTCCAGAGGTGCTCGCCACTATCCGCGTCGTAAGCTTTGACGCGCCCGCGAGTGGCGAATTCGGCACCGGCGAAGCCGGTGATGACCATGCCGTTGTAATAAAGCGGCGCACTGGTGATGGTGTAACCATTTTGCCAGCTCTCCGCCTGAACGGACCAAGCCACTTCGCCGGTTTCCTGATCAAGGGCGATCAGTTTTCCATCCAGTTGGCCCACAAAGATTTTCCCGTCGCCAAGCCCCACACCACGGCTGGTCCAGCCGCAGCACACGGTATCGATTTCGGATTCGAGATTGGCTTCGTACACCCACAGGTGTTCACCGGTTTCCACGTCGATGGCGAATACGTCGTTGGCGCCGGTCACGATGTAGATCACACCGTTATAAACGATCGGCTGCGCTTCGCCGGAGTAGGGCGGTCCCATACCGGAACCGTTCAGGTGGGTTCGCCAATTCGCCTTGAGACTCTTCACAGTGCTGGTGTTGATCTCATCGAGCGGTGAAAAGCGCTGGTTGTACAGCGTACCGCCGTTGGTGGACCAGTTCTTGGTCGGTGGTTCCAGCAACTGTTTGGCCGTAAAAGGCGGCGCATCGGCGGCCTGGCAGGCGGACAAGGGTGCGAGCAGGAGTAAGGACAGCAGTGATTTCTTCATGGAGTTGTCGGTCTCTTCCGAGCCTTCCAGAGGCTTTATTATCGTTCGGGTATAAGAACAAGGCATTATAGTCTCAGTTGACCAGTGGCCATAAGGCGCCGGCATGGCAACCATGTGATCGTCGCAAGTTCGATCTTTGCACTTCCTCACAGGACTTGCCTCCGTAGGAGCCTGACTGTACTGAACGTAGCCGGAAAACTGGAGAGAGTGGGCTTGAGCAGCTAAACTCGGCAATCCACCTATCAACAATTGCTATTAAGTCCTGCCCATCGTGATCAGAGTCTTTTCATTACTTTGCAGTTTTTTCCTGTCCATTGGAGCCGTTGCGGAAATCAGCCCGGTGCTTCCCGCTGTTCCGGACCGCTTCGAACACCTGGATGCAAGCCGCGTAACCTTGGGTTCGGTCAAGGCGGCCATCGTTGATGCACGATCAGGTGCTTCTCTATACAGCAAGAACACCGATGTGCAGGCCCCGATTGCTTCGATCACCAAGTTGATGACCGCGATGGTGGTTCTCGATGGTGGTCAGCCGCTGAATGAAATGCTGACCATTCAGAAGGTGGAGCGGGAGTCGGATAATAACGGCTACTCACGGATGCGCATCGGATCGCAGTTGAGCCGCGGTGATCTGCTGCGAGTCATGCTGATGGCTTCGGAAAACCTGGCGGCATCCAACCTCGCCGTCCACTATCCGGGCGGTTTCAAAGCCTTTGTGGCAGCAATGAATCAGAAAGCCCTGGCGCTCGGCATGACCCGAAGCCGCTTTGCGGACGCAAGTGGCTTGTCCGTGAACAATCTATCGACTGCAGCGGATCTGGTGAAAATGGTTGCTGCCGCGAACCAATATGAGCTGATCCGTGAGTTCACTACCACCGGGGGGTTTACCGCCCGTTTCGAAAACCCGCGTTACACCCTCCGCTATGGCAACACCAATCGCCTGGTCCATCGCAGCAGCTGGGCCATTGGGCTCAGCAAAACCGGGTATCTGAATGAAGCCGGACGCTGCCTGGTGATGACCACGACCATCGAGGGCCGCGAAGTCATCATGGTGCTGTTGGATTCCTTCGGCAAACTGACCCCGATCGGCGATGCCGGACGCATCAAGCGCTGGCTGACCACTGGGGCCAGCGGTACCGTAGCGGGCGCTGCTCTGAACTACGAGCGCACCAAGAGCGCGAGCTATCGCTGAGGTGATTCCGAATCGCCCGTGACTCCGGGTCCGAGAGCCGCGGAAGATTGGATTTTCTGCTGCTGCCGCGCTGAGCCTGCGAGCGAAGCGCGGCGGTGCCGTGCTAGAATGCCGCCTTCGTTTTTTCCTCCTTCCTTCTGCCTTCCTCGACGAAAAAGGACCGCTGTATGATTGGCTATATCACTCTCGGTACCAACGACCTAGAAAAAGCCACCGCCTTCTACGATGCCTTGTTGGCAAAGCTGGATGCACAGCAAACGATGAAAACCGATCGGCTGGTCTTCTGGGGCAAATCCCCCAAGGGTCCTTTCCTCGCGGTCGGCAAGCCCTACGACGGCGCCGCCGCCAGCACTGGTAACGGCACGATGATTTCACTGGCTGCGGGCAGTCAGGATCAGGTGAAAGCGGTTTACAACAAGGCGTTGGAACTGGGCGCGAAGGACGAAGGTGAGCCGGGTTATCGAACCGATAACTTCTTCGGTGCCTACTTCCGCGATCCGGATGGCAACAAGCTTTGTGTTTTCTGTATCGCCTAAATCATATCAAGATGCATCAAATTTCATTGGTGCACTAGCCGTACGCGGAGCGGATTCCGCTGATTGAAGCCAAGTTCATGTCCGAGTCTCGCCTGTTTTACGGCTGGGTCATCATTGCCGTTGCCTTCGTTGTCGATTTCGTTGCGGTAGGATTTTTTTTCTACAGCTACGGAGTCTTCCTGCTGCCGATTGCCCACGAGCTGGGTGACGGCTCGCGCCTGGGAGCGAATACCGGGCTGGCCCTGGTGAACGCGGTGGCCGCCGGACTGGCGCCGTGGGTGGGTAACGCGCTGGATCGTTTTTCCATCAAGGCGATCATGTCAGTGGGTGCCTGTATCAGTGCGGCGGGCTTTGCTTTTCTCTCGATGGTCGAGAGCATGCTGCAGTTCTACATCGTGTTGATCTGCCTTACCGCCGTCGGCACCGGCATGATGGGACAGCTGGCTACTGCCAAGCTGGTGGCGAACTGGTTTATCGCCAAACGAGGGATGGCGCTGGGTATTGCGACGATGGGCGTGTCCCTGTCGGGCGTGGTGATGCCCTTTGTTACCACTTGGCTGATCGACCAGTACGGCTGGCGGGGCAGCTTTCAGGTATTCAGCGTCGCCACCTTGATCATTGTACTTCCGGTGGTGCTGCTCTATGTGGTCAACACGCCGGAAGAGAAGGATCAGGAGCCGGATGGTCGCAAGCGTCTTGCCGTGCCCGGCGGCGCTCCCAAGGTGAAACCGCCGCAGCCGAACTGGCTGGATATTCTGCGCTTGCCCGCATTCTGGGCAGTCACGCTGACTTTTGGTCTGCTTTTCTGCGGGATGGGCGCGACCCTCACGAACATGATTGCGCTCGCCGAGGATCTGGGCTTCAGCGACTATGAAGCGGCGGCGATTCTGCCGATCGGTGCGCTGGCCGGCGTAATCGGCAAAGTGTTTTTCGGTGTGCTTTCAGACCGCGCAAACATCCGCTCCGCGATTCTCTGGGCCGCGGGCACGCAGGCGGTTGGCATCGCAATGCTGATCTTTGTGGAAGCTTACTGGCCACTCGCCCTGGCATCGGCGATCTTCGGCTTCGGCATGGGTGGCGTCGTGCCCTTGCATGCATCCGCCGTTGGCGCTTATTTCGGTCGCCACGGATTCGGCAAGTTAATGGGCCTGATGCGCCCGATGATGCTGCCCTTGCAGGTCCTCGGTCTGCCGCTGGCGGGCTGGGTATACGACGCGACCGGCAGCTATGATTTTGCGTTTGCCTGCTTTCTTGTATTCCTTGCCATAGCGGCTGCGATCACCATCTTTGGTATTCCGAAGGAGCGCGTGGCGGAATAAACCGCTCACAATCACCCAGGAGGCAAGATGATTCATGTCCGTCCGTTCTCGTACAGTGCCTGCATTGTTCTCGCATTGAGCCTGTCCGCCTGTTCGCAGCAGGGCGACGACCCTGCCGCGCGAAAAGCCAATCTTCAGACCGGTGAGCCGACCCACCTGCGTATCGCTCAGGGCGAATTGGTGGGCTTGGTGCAGGACAATGGCAGCCATGCCTGGCTGGGAATCCCCTACGCCGAGGCGCCGGTGGCTGAGCGGCGCTGGAAAGTGGCTGAACCACACCAGGGCTGGGAAGGCGTATTCAAGGCGCAAAATGACATTCAGCCCTGTCCACAATTTGCATCCAATCTGACCGACGGTGTCGAGGACCCTGACGGCGACGGCATCGTGGGTACTGAAGACTGCCTGCACCTCAGTGTGTATGCGCCTGCCGATGCATCCCCGGAGAAACCACTTCCGGTCATGTACTGGATCTACGGCGGCGGCAACAACAGCGGTTATGCGGGCGATTACGACGGCGGCAACCTGGCGCAGGCGCAGGACGTCATCGTGGTGACTGTCAACTACCGCCTCGGTAGTCTCGGCTGGTTCATCCACCCGGCAATCATCCCTGAGGGCGCCAGCGGCGCGGATGCGTCCGGCAACTGGAGCACAGTGGATACCATCCGCGGTCTCGAGTGGGTGCGCGACAACATCGCCGCCTTTGGGGGTGACCCCGACAACGTGACCATTTTCGGCGAGTCGGCGGGCGGCGCCAACGTGATGAGCCTGGTTACCTCGCCGATGGCCAAAGGCTTGTTCCACAAGGCCATCGTGGAAAGCGGCGGCCTGGAAACAACGCCGATGGCCGAGGCGATCAACTACCGGGATGCCGATCCGGCCGGTCACGTCCATAGTTCGAAAGAAATCGTCAACGCGATTTTGCTTCGTGACAATGAAGCAGCCAATCGGGAAGAGGCAATCGGATTGCAGGAAACCATGCCGGCCAGCGCGATCCGCGAACTCTTGTATTCGCAATCCGCCGCCGATTTTCTCAAGCTCTACAACCCCGAGGGTGCGCGTAACTATCCGGCGCCGAAGAAATTCCGCGACGGGACGGTATTCGTCAAAACACCCCCGATGGAGCAACTGGCTGCGGGCGACTACAACCATGTACCGATCATTCTCGGCACCAACCGCGACGAGCGTCGCATCTACATGTACCGCGACCCGCGTTGGGCGCCGCTGATCAAGAGCGATCCCGAGGAGTACATCCGCGTGGCCAAGTATCCTTCCGATGCCTGGAAGCTGCGTGGAGTGGACGAACTTGCCCGGGCTATGGCGCCGGTTCAGGAGGAAAACGTCTTTGCCTTCCGTTTCGATTGGGACGAAGGCGCGGTTTACCAGGGGCTCGACCTGGCGGTCGGGATCGGTGCCGGGCACTCGGTAGAAATGGCCTTCATCTTTGGCGACTGGAATGTTGGCTTCGTGCCGAAAGATGTTATGTACGATCCGGCCCGCAACGAGAGCCGCAATGCGCTGTCCCGCAGCATGATGTCCTATTGGGCCAACTTTGCCTATACCGGCGACCCCGGCAAGGGCCGCGACGGGCGAGAAGTGCAATGGCAGCCCTGGCAAGGTGACGATGGTAAAGCCAAGATGCTGGTGCTGGACACGCCGCAAGATGGTGGCATTCGCATGTCCACTGATCAGGTCACGGCTGAAAGTATCAAGTCGGAATTTCTCGCCGACCAGTTTTCCAGCCAGGACAACCTTTGCTACACCTACCGCGCCACTTTCGAACGCATGGGGGAGTTTGACGCTGAGGAATATGCCGAGCTGGGTTGCACCGATTGAGCAAGCAATGACGCTCCAAGAAAAAAGCCCGCCTAATCAGGCGGGCTTTTTGTGGCGACTAGATCAGAGCTTGTCAATTTCTTCCCTTAATCGATAACCCTTGTCGGTCACTATCTTCTCCAGATTCGCCAGGCGTTCCCGGATTTCCTCCAGCTCGGTTTTCAAGCCCTTGGAGAATTCCCTTTCGGCATTCAGCTTCAGTTCCATCCGTTTTCGCGTATAGCGCAAGTGATGGCTGAGCCAGATCGATCCGAACACGATGAAGAGAATCAGAATTGCTCGCATAAACGGGTCCATGGTCGTGAAGTGCTCCTTGCCGACTTGTCTGCATCGCTCAGATGCGGTTCAGCTCGCTATGCAGTTTGAATCGCTTCGAGGTGATCGTCGCTTCCAGGCGGCGCAGTTTGCTCTCGAGATCGCTGAATTTGGCGCTGCAGTCCCGAATATCGCGTTTTTCTACCGGTGCTTCGCGATAGCTGTCGCTGCGCGTGCTGTAGCTTCTGTGAGTTCTGCGATGTCCCGATGGACTGTGCTCATGCGGCTCGCCAGCGACTGCGATCGGCTCTTTCTCCATCACGATGGCCGCGACGATGTAGGCGAAAATCGCGAAAGGCCCAAGGACGAAGAACAGTGCCAACACGAAAGCCAGGCGCACCCAAAACGAGTTGATTTCCAGGTAGTCCGCAAGGCCGCCGCAAACCCCGGCGATCTTTTTGTTGCGCCGGCTCTTGTAAAGGCGTTTGCGGTAATCGACATTTCTGAAATGCCGGCATACTCGGCTGTTGGCCAGGTTGTCCACGATCTGGCTCTTGGGTCTGTCGTTCAGGCAGATGTACAGCACACCGTAGACCAGAATCATCGGAGGCCATACTAGCGTCGCGATCACGAAGGCAAGTCGAACCACGAAGGCGGAAACCCCGAAATAATCCGCGAGCCCCGCGCAAACGCCACCAACGACGGCCCGTTCGCGATTCAAATGCAGGCGATTAGCGGTTGCGCTCATGATCTTCTCTCCAGTCGGGTACTTCTGCGTCAAGAATCGATTCCAGCGTGGCGATGCGTTCCGCCATGCTGTCCGCGACGGCGGACAGCCGGTGTAGCTCTGCGCGTTCGTTCTCGCCGATGTCACGCTGGCTGGCGCGATAGCGGGATTTCAGAACGCCGGCCCAGATTGCGACCAGTGGGATGCTGAAAACCATCACCACTGCGACCAGGCCTGTAATTTCTCCGACATCCATTGATTAGCCCTTCGTTTGGATGAGCCTTAGGGTTGCTTATTGCTTTTCGGCGGGGGACGCCCGACCATTTTCTGTGCTGCCCTTTTTCTTTGCAAGGGGCCTTTTAAGGGGCCTTTGCAAGTGGCAGCACTCTGCTCGACATACGCTTGCTTTGCCGCCTCAAGCCAGCATCTGATGAGCTGCCGCCAGGTATCCGGGCGTGCTAACCAGAACCAATGTGCTTACCAGCACAGTTGCCAGAATGGCGGAGGTGGCGATTTCGAATCGCAGTCTGACTTTGGCGCGTTGTTCATGGCTGATGAGTTTCATGGTGATCTCCCTTTTTTGGTTGTTGCAGTCACTTCTTACAGTTGCCCTGGTGCTGAACAGCTCACCCAGACCAGGTAGTTGCCGCGAATCCTGAGTTCAATCCGCATGGCTCTCGGGGCTTCCGTCTCGATCGCGCAAAGCCCGTCAGCATCCCGGTACATCTTCAAGCTTGCATCCCTGCCCAGGGAAAGAGCGGTGAGCGTCAGCGTCGCCGCGAGCAGCATGGCTGTTGAATTGAGCTGCTCCATTTCCCCGTCTCCTTCATCTGTAGCCGTAATCAGTCTTCTTTGGATTCAGGCTTGCTCGCTGCCGCTTGTTCACCCTGAACGCGGGCTTTCAGCGCCTGCAGCTCCTGATCGATCTTGTCCTGCATCTCGAGCTCTTCAAACTCGCTGTGCAGACCGGGTCGACCGATGTTGTCGGCCTCAATCTGGCTCTCCATCTGCTCGATCTTCTGCTCGAAGTAATCGAGCTTGCTCATCGCGCTGTCGTAGCTGCGGTCGTTCAGGCGCTGGTTGACGGACACCCGGGACTGCGTAGCGCGGGTGCGCATGGTAATGACCTTCTGGCGGGCCTTGGCGTCGTTGAGTTTTGCCTGCAGCTGCTCGATTTCCTCGGTGAGTCGCTCCAGCGTCTCGTCCAGCTTGTGCAGGTCCTGGCCGATCACTTCGATCAAGTCGTTCACGGTGGACTTCTCTACCAGCGCGGCTTTAGCGAGATCCTCACGGTTTTTGCCGAGCGCCAGCTCTGCCTTCCGCTGCCAGTCTTCGGCCTGTTTCTGCAGGCGCTCATTGCGGCGCAGCAGCTCCTTTTTCTCCGCCAGCAGCTTGGCGGAGTTGGTGCGTACCTCCACCAACGTCTCTTCCATTTCCTGGATCACCAGGCGAATCATCTTCTCCGGGTTTTCCGCCGAGTCGAGCAAGGCGTTGATGTTGGCGTTGATGATGTCGCTGATTCTCGAAAAAATGCCCATGTGTCACCTCGGTTCCTGGTCCGGGCTGGGCCCGGGTGGGTCTTGTAGTCGTCAGAAGCATCTACCGCTTCCGACATGTTGTGTCCCCCGCCTTATTGCGAAGGGTGTGCCAACCAACTCATCTGTTTGTAAATGTCTGATATTAAGAGAAATATTCCGTCCTGGCACCTAAATCGAAGAATTCTCGATTGGTCAAAGGCACCACTATCTGGTTAAATAAACCAACTGTTGGCGAGAGATTGATTCAATGCAGACGGAGCGATCCGAGCGAATGATCGGGGAATCCAGTGCAATCCTGGAGGTTCAGGAGCAGGTTTCGCGGATAGCAGCGCTCAACAAGCCGGTGCTGATCGTCGGTGAGCGGGGGACCGGCAAGGAGCTGATCGCTGCACGCCTGCACTTCCTGTCGGAGCGCTGGGGTCAGCCCTTTCTCAAGCTCAACTGCGCCGCCATTAGCGAAAGCCTGCTGGACTCCGAGCTCTTCGGCCACGAAGCCGGCGCGTTCAGCGGCGCCACTCGCCAGCACAAGGGCTATTTCGAACGGGCTGACGGAGGCACGCTGTTTCTCGATGAGCTCGCCACCACCTCGGTCCAAGTCCAAGAGAAGATTCTGCGGGTTATCGAATACGGCGAGCTGCTCAGGGTCGGCGGCGACCGCCTGGTTGAAGTGGACGTGCGGCTGGTAGCCGCCACCAACGGAGATCTGCCTTCGCTGGCGGCGGCCAATAAATTCCGCAGCGACTTGCTGGACCGGCTGGCTTTCGATGTCATCACGCTGCCACCCCTGCGGCAGCGTCGCGAAGACATCCCTCTGCTTGCCGACTTCTTCGCCCTCGGCATGGTGAAGGAAATGCGTCGGGAATACTTCCCCGGATTTTCGGCTCGCGCGAAGCTCGAGCTCCAAAATTATTCCTGGCCAGGCAACGTGCGCGAGTTGAAAAACGTCGTGGAGCGGGCGGTTTATCGCAGCATCGATCCCGACGCCGCCATCGAAAACATTATCTTTGATCCCTTCGATTCGCCCTACCGTTTGGACGAGTCGCCGGCCAGAAACGATGAGCCGCCCACATTGACCAACTCCGAGTCCTCACCAGGCCAGCCGCATCGCGACTGCCTGGAAGAATTCGTCGCTGCCGAGACAGATCTGAAAACACACCTGCAAACCATAGAGAGGGATCTGTTGCAAAGGGCCTACGCCCGCTGTCAGTTCAACCAGCGCAAGACGGCGGACTTCCTGGGGATCACCTACCACCAGCTGCGGGCAGCGCTGCGCAAATACCAGCTCTGAGCTCCGGCACACCTGCGACAATTTGTCGCATCCTCAAAAAGCGTCTCAGCCGATACCCTGTCCCAACGTGTGAGATGAGGATGGGAGATCATGTCCGAGATACGCCGCTGTCTGTACAAGCCCCTGGCGCTAGCCATTTGCGCCGCCGCCCCGCTGGCGCAGGCCCAGAATACCATCGACGAAATCGTTATCGTTGGTGAGTCGAAGTTGGTGGAGAACCGGGTGACACTTGAAGGTGACGCGCTGCGCGTGGCCAATACCGGGGATTTCCTCAAAGCCGTGCCGGGCGCCAATCTCAATCGCAACGGACCGCTGACAGCGCTTCCGCAATATCGCGGAGCCAGCGGTGACCGAATCAGCGTCAGCGTCGACGGCCTTCCGCAGATTGCCGGCGGACCCAATGCCATGGACGCGCCGCTTTCCGCGGTGCCCGGTGCAAACCTGAAAAGCCTCTCGGCCAGTCGCGGCATTGCCTCGGTAAGCGCCGGACAGGAGACTCTCGGCGGCCACGTGGCGGTGGTCAGCCGTCAAGGCGAATTCGCCGAAAGTGGTGAGCTGAAGACGCATTTTCAGGCAAACACGCTCTACAACAGCAACGCCTCGGGTGTGCATGCCTCGGCACTGGGCTACCTGGCCAATGATCGTCACAAGGGTGGATTTACCTATACCTACCAGAATGGCGACGACCAGGAGTTCGCCGACGGCGATATCCCCAACACCTTTTTCGATCGCCAGCGGCTGAGCGCTTTTTACGGATTTCGCGGCGATGCGTCCGGGTTTGAACTGGAGGCCAGCCGCACCAACACCGGCGATACCGGCACTGCCGCCCTGCCGATGGACATCATCTTCATCGACAGCGACAGCGCTCATCTGGAAGCTTACCGCCGCGTCGGCGAGTGGGAGCTCAGGGTCGGCTTCGGTGTGCAGGACATTGCACACGGGATGAACAACTACGAACACCGTCCGGCTCCCACCATGAGCATGGGCCCGATGACCATGTCCATGCGGCGCTTCACCTATGCGGTGGGCGAACACGAGCATGCCAAACTTGGTCTGAGCGGACCTTTTGCGCAGGGCGAACTTGCTATCGGCCTGGACTACTCCAGCACCTTCCACGATGCCGAAATCACCGACCCGCACAATCTCGCCTTTTTTCTCCACAACTTCAATGATGTGGAGAAATCCATCACCGGGCTGTTTGCTGAATGGGTGCGCAGAGAGGGGCCGCTTTCATGGGAGCTGGGGGCGCGGCTCAACGAGTGGGAAGCGGATGCCGGTCGGGTCAGCGCTGCCGGCGCGCCGCCCATGGTGGCCATGAACACCATGCCACTGGCGATGGCCTTCAACACCGCGGATCGCAGTCGCGATGAGAGCAACACCGATCTGGTGGCGAAAGTCGCCTATGACCTTTCGAGCCATGCCACCATCTCCGCCGGCGTCGCACAAAAAACCCGTGCACCGAGCTATCAGGAGCTCTATCTGTGGGTGCCGCTGCAGTCCACCGGCGGCCTGGCCGACGGGCGCAACTATCTTGGCAATCTGGATCTGGACAGCGAAGTGGCGCACGAGCTGAATCTGGGTCTTGATGTGTTTCGAAATTCCATCAGCTTCTCGTTCCAGGCTTTCTACCGTGAAGTGGAGGACTACATTCAGGGTTCCTCGAGCATCGACTCGCCCCTGGCCATGCAGGCCAACATGGCCTCCATGCTGATGGGCGGACAGCCGGCGCTGCAATTCGCCAATGTGGATGCGAGCCTTTACGGCGCCGACCTTGGCTATCACGGCGAATTCGGCGGTCGATTCTACTACCGCGGAAATCTGAGTTACGTGCGGGGGAAACGCGATGACGTCTCTGACAATCTTTACCGCATTGCACCGCTGACTCATACGCTTACGCTCGGGGCCCGTTTCGAAGACTGGGACTTCAGTGTAAGCTCGGAGCTCGCGGCGGAGCAGGATAAGGTGGCCTCCTTCAACAACGAGCAGCCCACTGCCGGCTACGGCCTGCTAAACTTCAATGCGCGCTGGCAGTTGAACTCGAACGTACAGATGGTATTCGGCGTCGACAATCTGTTGGACAAGGGATACGAGATCCATCTCAATGGCTACAATCGCGTGGCCAATGCTGATGTGCCCCCGGGTGATCGGCTGCCGGGAATGGGGCGGAACGTTCGCTTTGGTTTCAGTTATGTTTATTAATCATGTGAGACGTGAGACGTGAGACGTGAGACGTGAGACGTGAGCACGTGAGACGAGAACGGCAGCGGTAGCTGGGAGAAGCCACGACGCAGCTTTGCGTAGATGGCCGGGTGCTGCTTTGGAGTGACTAGGTCCATGGATGGAGCGGGACGGGGCCAGGGATGGCCCCATGGAACGGAAAAGTAGTACCCGTCCATCTACGCGTTGCGGTGAATTCACACTGCGGTCCTAACGACTGCCCTTCGGTCATTTTCGGTTCTTTATTCCCATGCACCACCCAAGATGAAATCGATCCCTGGAATCGCCGCTCCCAAGCAAAATCTTCGCAGGCTGTTGATGGTGCGCTGGGTGCTGGTGGCCTGTCTGGTGTTTGGGACAGGCGTGGCGTGGTGGGGCTTCGAGTTGGCACTGCCCTACGTCGCGATCACTTCCATTCTCGTTCTGATCATAATTTTCAATCTCGGCACCTGGTGGCGACTTCGTCAGTCCTGGACGGTGACGTCGGCGGAATTCTTTGTTCAGATTCTGCTGGACATACTGGGCGTTACCTTTCTGTTTTATTTTTCCGGCGGCGGCAGTAATCCCTTCGTTTTTTATTATCTCGTTCCGCTCAGTATCTCCAGCGCCACCTTGCCATGGCGCTTTACCTGGGCACTCGCCTTGCTGTCCGTGCTGTGTTACACGCTGCTTTTGTTCTACCACGTGCCCATCCCTGACATCAGTCCGGTCGCAGGCGCGCATGTGCATACCACGGCCGATATGCCGGAAGCGCCGCTCAACGCCCATGTTCTCGGGATGTGGTTCAACTTCATCGTCAGCGCCGGCCTGATCACTTTCTTCGTTGTCCGGATGTCCAACGCCCTGAAGCAACAGCAGGCACAGCTGAATGAATACCGGGAAGAAAACCTGCGCGACGAACAGGTACTCGCGGTGGCGACTCTCGCAGCCGGCACGGCGCACGAGCTCGGCACGCCCTTAACCACCATGAGATTGCTGATCAAGGAAATGGCCCACGACTATGGTGGCAACGAGACGCTGGAAAAAGATATTGAAGTGCTCTCGAAGCAGGTGGACCTGTGCACTCATACGCTCAAGGATCTGGTGCGGCGTGCCGAATCAAATCAGGGCCAACACCTTGAGAGGCGCACCGTCGGTGACTACTGCAAACGAATAATCGAGCGTTGGATGCTGTTGCGCCCGCAAGTCAAAGCGCGGGTCACGATACAGGAGCAAGACCGGGAACTGATGGTCGCTTACCACTCCACTGTCGAACAAGCGATCACCAATCTCCTGAACAATGCGGCCGATGCGGCGCGTGAAGAAGTCACGGTGGACATGCGCTGGGATGATCGCCGCTTCACCGTCATTATCGAAGACGACGGCGAAGGCATGCCCGCCTCGATCAAAGAGCAGTTGGGGCAGCCCTTTGTGACCACGAAGGGCAGGGGGCTCGGTTTGGGCATTTTTCTGTCCAATGCCACCATTGCTCGATACGGTGGCACAATGACGCTGGTAGACCGGGAGTCTGGTGGAACCCGGCTGACCATAGACTTGCCTTTGAAGCACTGACGAGGACAAGGTGAACAAAAGCAGTCAACAGAGTGTGTTGGTGGTGGACGACGATCTGTCGCTGACTGCGATTTTGACGCGGGCGCTGGAGCGCCGTGGCTTTTCCGTTACTGCCGCAAACACTGCTGGACAGGCGCTGGCGGCTGCGCGGGAGCGCGAGTTCGGCAAGGCCATTCTTGATCTGAAGCTTGCCGAGTCCTCCGGTTTGCAGTTGCTACCGGAACTCCTGGCGCTGCAGCCGCGGATGCAGGTAGTCATGCTCACTGGATACTCCAGCATCGCTACCGCGGTGGAAGCGATAAAGCAGGGCGCTCACAATTATCTGTGTAAGCCGGCCGATGTGGATGAGATACTGGCGGCCTTTTCGGATTCGGGCCATGTGGAGGCGGGGCCGGTGGAAGCGTTTACACCGCCGTCGGTGGACCGCCTGGAATGGGAGCATATCCAGCGGGTGCTGCAGGAGCATGAAGGTAACATCTCAGCGACCGCCCGCGCGCTTGGCATGCATCGACGGACACTTCAGCGTAAACTGAATAAACGACCCGTTCGACGCTAGCATGCTGGCCCCGTTCTACTGCACTAGCCCCGGTTCACTCGGTTGCGCCCTTCGCCTTTGGAGCGATACATCGCGTGATCGCAGCGGCTCTGCAGTGAATCCTGGCTTTCGTTCTTTCGGCGCTCAGCCACACCAAGGCTGACGGTGACCGATTTCATGTCGGCGCCAAAGCGAAAGGTGTGTTCGGCAACTGCACGTCGAATCTTTTCCGCAACATCGAAAGCCTGATCACGGTCGCAGTTCTCCAGTAGCAGCACGAATTCCTCCCCGCCCCAGCGGCAAAGCGTGTCCACTTCCCTGACTTGTTCTTCGATGACTTGCGCCACAGCGCGAATCACCTCGTCGCCGCGTTGATGACCATAGGTGTCATTGATGTCCTTAAAGTTATCGATGTCCATGGCGATCAGCGATAAGGGAGTGCCTGCGCGATCGGCTCGCTTTGCTGCACGATTGAAAATCACATCGAAGACTTGGCGATTGGTGGCGCCCGTGAGTTTGTCCTGGGTGGCCATGGTTTCCAGGCGCCGCTGATAACCAGCCACGGTGAAATAGGCGATCAGCAGCACCACCACGCTTATTCCCACCGAAATCAGAACGTTCACCAGCAAGGCACCTTCGATTCGCTCCGTTGCGGGGTCGTTGATCTGCTCCACGACCAGAAACCAGTCGAACTCCGGGACAAGCCGACTATTCAGGTAAACCGTGTTGCCGTTTTCCAGCTCGTAGCTGACCGACGCGCTGGGACTGGTAAGTACGCGCGTGAAAAGTCGATTCAGCCCGTCCCTGTTCTTCAAATGCAGCTGCTCGTCGAAGTTGCTGCTGCGCAGGGTGATGTCACCCTCGCGGTTGACGAAGAAAATTTCGCGGCCGTAACGCTTCTGGTAATTTTCAATCAACTCTGCGACGGTATTGAGGGACAGGCCGACTCCGGTGATGCCAATGAAGCGACCGCTTTGATCGATGATCCGGTAGTTTACAAAGATGCTCAGCCGGCTCGGGTCGGCGGTATCCCGGTCGATATTGATTTCGTACTCGTCACTGGATTCGCGTGCGCGAAAATACCAGGCGTCTGCGGTGTCGGAAGGGTCTACCTGCTTGATGATGCCGCTCGGGTGATAGTAGTTGCGGGTCTTTTCGGAAACGAAGAAGGAGGTGATTGCGTTATATTTCTGGCGGATGTGGGCCAGGTAGTTGGCCATTCGTTGAGGATCCCCCTCACCGCCGCGCGCCCATTCGTTCACGAAAGTGTCGTTGGCCATCAGCGAGGAAATCAGCACCGGCTGCAGCAGGTCGCGCTGGATTTCGGAGTAGATGTTGTCGCTGGTCAGGGGCAGCATCTGCTCCTGGAGCTGCCGGCCAGTGGAGTCCTTGGCAACGTAATAGCTGATCAGACTGGTAGCGATAAAACCCACGAGAAGAAGGGCGGACAGAGCGACCGCAAAGAATTTCTTGTTGCTGTGCATTATCAGATCCGAAGGACAACGGGGTGCACTGGCTTCGGCAACTCAGCCGGCGCGGCGGTTCACGCTCGGTTTGCCTGGCAGAGGGGAAACTCAGGAGCAGGGGAAAGAGGGCCGCTCGGGGAGAGCCATAAATTATAGCCTCAAGTATAAAAAGTGGCGCTGGAGCGATGGCTGTTTCCTTGCACTTATTTACACAGTTTTTGTGGACCACTGGGCCGGCTTTTTCCCGGTGGCGGAATCACTTGAGACGTCCCATAATAAAATCTACACTCAGGCGTTTAGCTAGAAGTACTTAGAAGCACATAACAGGAAAACAATCATGCTAACAAAACGAGAGCACGGCCAGGTTCAGCCCGGCATCAAGTGGGGTCCGTTTACCATGCGGATTCCCTTCGTTCATCTGCGTCTCGCGGTACCAGAGATGCTTCAGGGTATCGCGGTAGCCGGTGCGACAGGTCTGGCACTGGTTCCTTACTTCATGTCCATCTTCGGCTTGAGCTTTGAAGAAGCCGTTACCATGGCCATGTTCCACAATATTCTTATTTCACTGTCCTGGTTCATGTTCGGCGATCCCTATGCGCCGGGCTGGTTGACTCCGGCCATTCCCTTCGTGATCACCTTCATTATGACGGCGCCGTTCGCGGGGGATCCCACCTTGCAGTTCCAGGCGATGACGGCACTCTCACTCAATTTCGCCGGGATACTCTTACTGCTGGGTATCACGGGGTTGGGGGCCAAACTGGTTAAGTCGGTGCCCGCCGTGTTCAAGGGCGGCATCATTCTGGGTGCGGCCATTGCGGCTTTCATCCGTGTAACCACCCCGGGGGACTCCGCCAACGTTTTTGAACAGGCGCCGATTGCCGGTACCCTGGGTGTTGCCTTGTGTGTCCTCCTGGCCTTCTCCAAGCCACTGCAGGAAATGGCCGGAAGTTCTGCCTTCTTGCGCAAGCTCATCGGCATGGGCTTGCTGCCAGGTTTCCTGCTCGCCGGTGTGGTTGGCTGGCTTACCAATGAAATCAGCTGGAATCTGCGTTGGGATGTGCTGGACGTACCTGCTCATGCCGCAAGTCTCTGGGCCAAGGCCTCCCCCCTGGTCATCGGCTGGCCTTCGGCGGAAACCTTTCTGGCGGCACTTCCCCTTGCGTTGATCACTTACGTCCTGTTCTTCGGTGACGTGGTGACTGGCGATGAGATGATCGAACACGCGCAGGCCGACCGCCCCGACGAGAAGCTGGAAACTAACAGCACCCGTGCGCACCTTGCCACTGGTATCCGCAACGCCGTCATGGCGGTGATCGCTCCCTTCTTTACCACCCAGGGCGTTCTCTGGACCGGTATTCAAGTGGTGCTGCTCAAGCGCTGGACCTCGGTGGATCGCGACAAGGTCGATTCTTTCTATGACCTGATCGGCAGCTTCTATGTCTTCGGTCTGCCGATCCTGTTCGTGCTGCTGCCCATCGTGACCTTGCTCCAGCCGCTGCTGCCGGTTGCACTGGCTGTGACCCTGATTCTCACCGGCTTCGCCTGTGCGACTCTGGCGCTGTCCCTGGTGAAGGACGCCACCGAGCGTGGCGCGATGGTGGTAACCGCCATGGCTTTCGCGCTGCTGGAGCCCTGGCTGGGTCTGCTGATCGGTATCATCACTGTTGCGACCCTGGTAGGTCCGAAGGTGTTTATCCCCGACCACGAGGTAGAGGATTTCGGTCCGGTGAATGCGCACAAGAAGCCGACACCGGCGGTAAACCCGCAGCCGACCACTACCGAGAAGGCGTAGAGCTGACCAGATCGGCTCCTCCAAAAAGCCGCAGCCTGACTGCGGCTTTTTTTATGGCTTTTCACCAGCGTACTTGCGCGTCAACTACCTCTCCGTCTTCTATTCCTTGCTGTTCCAGGGAACCCTGTGTGGCCTGAATGACCACGTAGACCAGTGGTGTTTCACCAATATTCCGCCAAGTGCGCACACCCGCCGGGGCGATACGGATCGCGCTTCCTTCCCGCACTTCGAAACGCTCTCCGTCTACCTGGAACTCCCCTTCGCCGGCAAGCACAAGATACAGTTCTTCGTGGCGACGATGACGGTGATAGAACGGAACACCGCGACCCGGGGGCAGAGTGTTCAAGGAAACCTCCATCCCATCCAATCCCAGCTTTTCTCCGAGGAACAGCTTCCCCGGTGCGGGTTTCGAGAGGAGGGGATGTTTGAAAGACCAGCTGTCCCAGTTTTGTACGGGACCGGCTTCGAAGCGGGTGATGTTGGACACGGCGGTAATCCTCAGGTGGAAAATCACGATATGACTTGTAACTTGCAAGTAGCAAGCTGCAATATAATTCGATTCACTTTCATATTGCAAGTGACGAGGATAAACTTCGCCCCATGACTGAAGATCACCGATCAACATGCCCAATCGCCTGCACCCTTGACCTGGTGGGCGACCGCTGGACCCTGCTGGTGCTGCGCGACATCTTCCTCGGCAAGACGCGCTATGACGAATTCCTCGCCTCACCGGAAAAGATTTCCACCAACATCCTCGCGGACCGCTTGCGGCGCCTCGAAGCCATGGGCATGGTGGAGAAGCAACCCTATGGCGCCCACCGCAAGCGCATGGAGTACCGGCTCACCGAGCGCGGCCAGAGCCTGGGCCCGATCCTCGAGGCTATGGTGCAGTGGGGGCGGGCCAACGTGCCGGGAACCGAGCGTTTTCAGCCGCAGTCTTCACACTAGATTTGATGCGAGGTACGGAATGTCGAGACCCTGGTCCTGCATGCTGGCGCTGATTCTGCCAACGGCCATCCTGCTGAGTGCTTGCGAAAGCACCTCGCAAACACCGAGGCCTGAAACCGGGCGGCTGGTGGAAGTGGAATGCCAGGATCCGCGCCCGGAAGTCTGCACCTTCCAATACGCCCCCGTTTGCGGACTGGTGGACACCGGCACGCGATGCGTGACCACCCCCTGCCCAGCCAGTGAGTGGCGAACCTTCAGCAACGGCTGCAGTGCCTGCAGTAGTCCCGACGTAATTGGCTATCGGGAGGGGGCCTGCGACGACAGCTCGGCGGACGAATCCTGAGTCACGACAATTTTTGGCGCGCCGCGCATCCTGGAAGGTCCAGCCACCAACCTGCCGGCAACTCTTTGTACTATCCTTTCAAATCGATCCGGGCACGCACTGCGCTACGTCCCGCGAAATATCTCTTTTCTGCCAAGGTGTTTAAGTCAAGGCATGCAGTTAGCTTTCAATCTTCCCCGTCCCGCCGCTCTCATTGCCATTGTCATCGCTGTTGCGAGCCTCGCCGGCTGCGCCCCGACTCCCAAGGGCACCGGTCAACTTAGCCGAGAGCCGGAGATCCGGGACTCGCAATTCATCGCGGCGGATAGTGTGCAGTTGCCCGTGCGTATCTGGAATTCCAAGGTGATTCCGCCTGAGGCGGTTATCGTGGCGCTGCACGGTTTCAATGATTATTCCAATGCCTTTGATGAGGCGGCCCGCTACTGGGCAGAGAATTACCGCATCTACACCTATGCCTATGATCAGCGAGGTTTCGGCGACAGTGCCGAGCGGGGCAGTTGGGCAGGCACCGACGCCTACGTGCAGGATCTGAGGGACTTCTGCCAGGCCATGCGCAAGCGTTTTCCGGGCGTGCCTCTGTATGTGCTGGGTTCCAGCATGGGCGGCGCGATTTCGATGGTTGCCTTCGCTTCCGATGACCCGCCCGATGCCGATGGTGTGATCCTCTCGGCACCGGCGGTGTGGGCGCGCGAGACGATGCCCTGGTACCAGCGAGCAGCCCTATTCGTGGGCGCGCACACAATTCCCTGGGCGAGTTTCACCGGCAAGGGCCTGGGGGTGGTCGCCTCCGATAATCGTGACATGCTTATCGGTCTTGGTCGCGACCCCAAGGTAATCAAGGCCACACAGGTGGCGGCAATCTATGGCCTCACTAACCTGATGGATTCCGCCCTGCAGAGCGCAGGACGAGTCAGAGCACCGTCCCTCGTGATGGTGGGCGAGTTGGATGAGATCGTGCCGAATCACGCATCGGCCGAAATGCTCGATCGCTTGCAAACAGCCGGTGCTGACAACGCAACCACAGCCGTCTACGAGCAAGGCTGGCATATGTTGCTGAGGGATTTGCAACGGCAGACCGTCTGGGATGATGTTGCGTCCTGGATAAATTCCCCGGAGCAGGCACTGCCTTCGGGTGCAGCCGATTTCGATGCGACCGCCTGGATAGAAAAAAACCGCTGAAAACCAAGCGCGAGCTGTGCGATACAGCACGGCAAAAACTTGCTGAAGCTCACTTTTTGATCACATCTTTGGAACGTCAGTATTTTTGGGTCGGTCCAAAGCTGGACAAATTCGTCGGTGGGATTCGGCCATGTCTGTTTTATCGAAAGCACGGAAGCTATCGCTGATCGCTTCAAATCCACATATTCTGACCTGCAATACCGGCTACCTTTTTCTACTTAGCCACATGCGCAGCCGCTCCTCGGTACTCTCACACGTGCTGGGCAGCAATGCGGAAATCTGTGGCTACAGTGAACTGCATCGCGCCTACAGAAATCGGATGGATCTGCTGAAGATGCGAGCTGAGCTGTTTGACGAGATTCGCTGCCCGCTCGACAACAAATACCTTCTCGACAAGCTTCTTCACAACAGCTGTTCGATTTCGGACGAAATATTCGAGCGCGTACAGCCCAAAGTCATCTTTTTGCTGCGCGAGCCGCAGGCCACTTTGCGCAGCATCATCAACATGGGCCACCGTACCGGCGTCGCCTGGTACAAGGATCCCGACCAGGCCGGCAACTATTACTGCGCCCGTCTCGCCGCCATCGAAGACTACGCCTCGCGCATTCGCGGCCAGTACTACTTCGTGGACGCCGATGATCTGGTCAGCGATACGGATGGCGTGCTGAAGGGTTTGAGCGGCTGGCTCGGGCTCGAAGAACCATTGGCCAGGCATTACTCCCAATTCGCCAACACCGGCCGTCGCAATTACGGCGATTCCTCTGAGCATATCAAGTCGGGCGTCATCAAGAAGACGGAAGGTCATCCGGAAGTGGCGTTACCCACCGAGGTGCTGGACCGGGCGCGTCGCTCATACGCCGACTGCAAACAGTACTTGCTGGCCAACGATGCAGTAGTGCGACTGGTGAAGAAGAGCGCCTGAACTGCATCGCGCAGCGCACTAACGGCAGCGTCTGAGCTCTGTTACTATCTCCAATCCGACGCTTCCCGGAACAAGTGGAGATAACAACATGAAGCACCTTTCACCAATAACGACAATGAAGATTGTGCTGCCTGCCCTGCTCTGCGGAGCACTGCTGGCCTGCGGTACCGCTGAACCCCACCAGACCCGCTGGCCGGCTCCGCCCAGCGCTGAAAACGTGCAGGCCGCCGGCTTCAGCGAAGAAGGCATGGAGCGGCTGGACGCCGCAATGCGAAAAGTGGTGGACGATCAGGACACGGCGGGCATGGTCTGGCTGCTGGCCCGCAATGGCGAAGTTGCCACCTATGAAGCGCATGGCCTGGCGGCAGTCGACACTCAGACGCCAATGACCCGTGACACTCTGTTTCGCATCTATTCGATGACCAAGCCGATCACCGGCGTGGCCATGATGATTCTGCACGAAGAAGGCTTGTGGGATTTCGATGATCCCATCAGCAAGCACATTCCGGAATTCGCCAATCTTCAGGTGCTGAGCAGTGATGGCGAAGGCGACACTCTGGTGCCGCTCGACCGGCAGCCGACCATGCGTGAGTTGCTGAACCACACCGCGGGCTTTGGCTATGGTCTTTCCGGCAATGACGCGGTAAACCAGGCCTTTCGCGACAAGCAAGTGCTGAATTCGCGGGATCTGGACGAGTTGGTCGCCAAAGTCGCCGGTATTCCCCTGATCTCCCAGCCCGGCGAGCAGTGGTACTACTCCATTGCTGTGGACCTGCAGGGCTACATCGTTCAAAAACTTTCCGGCCAGCCTTATGGCGATTTCCTGGAAGAGCGAATCTTCCAACCGCTCCAGATGGTGGATACACGTTTTTATGTGAACGCTGAAGATCAAACGCGATTCGCGGAGGTTCACAACTGGGACAAGGAGCAGGGCAAACTGGTGCAGCGCCCGCACCGCACCGACCGCCCCAGTTATCTTGATCCCAGCCGCCTGCAGTCCGGTGGCGGCGGTCTGGTTTCATCCACGGCCGATTACGCCCGCTTCCTGCAAATGCTCGTGAATGAAGGAGAACTGGAGGGCAAACGAGTTCTGTCGCCGGAGTCCGTCAAGCTGCTCTACACCGATAGCCTGCCCGAAGGCATGAATCTGCGCGGTTCCACCACTCGCCCCGGCCAACCCGGGCAGGGGTTTGGAATCGACTTTGCCGTCGTGACCGACCCGGAGGCAGCCGATACACCGCAAGGCAAAGGAACCTACTACTGGGGTGGCGCCGCAGGCACCTGGTTCTGGATCGATCCAACCCAGGACATGTTCTGGATCGGCATGATTCAGCACATGGGCGCGGAGCGGCCGGACGCGGCTGATATGCGGGAGATTGCGCTGGATATTATCTATCAGGATCTGAATCGCTGATGGGGCTTCTTTCGAGCAGTAGTGCCGCATTGCACAACAGGAGGGGTACTATTTCTCCGTTCCAAGGGGCCGTCCATGGCCCCGTCCCGCTGCGTCCCTGCAGCTAGTCACTGCGAAACAGCACCCCTCCGGTTGTGCAACGCTGGTTGGGTGCCAGCCGCAAATGCAGTGATTTCGCCAGGACCGAAGAGTTCGTAGCCCCGGATGGGACATCACGTCTTCGTTCCCTGCATACGTTTGATTTAGCAGGGCATAGCTTTGCGGTGAAAAAGACTGAAGAATCAAGGCTGTAACATCTTGCGAGGGTCGATCGCCTGATCGAATTCTTCTGCACTTAGCAGCTGCAAGTCCAGCACCGCCTGCTTCAAGGTAAGATTTTTTTCAAAAGCCAGCTTGGCCGCCTTGGCGGCATTGTCGTAGCCGATACTCGGCGCCAGTGCAGTAACCAGCATCAAAGTGCCTTCCATATACTCCTTCAATTGCGACTCGTTCGCCTCGATACCCACTACGCAATTGTCGGTAAAACTTTGCATTCCATCGCTCAGCAAAGTGATCGACTGCAGCACGTTGTAGATGATCACCGGCTTGAAAACGTTGAGTTCGAAGTGCCCCTGGCTGTTTGCAATGCTCACCGTCGTATCGTTTCCCATCACCTGCAGCGCGACCATGGTGATCGCTTCGATCTGGGTGGGGTTCACCTTGCCGGGCATGATCGAGCTGCCTGGTTCGTTGCTGGGGAGTTGAATTTCGTTGAGACCGCAGCGGGGTCCGCTGGCCATCAAGCGAAGATCATTGGCGACTTTGAACACCTCGGTGGCGAGCAGCTTTAGCTGACCGTGCAGGTTTGCAAGCGCGCCGTGAGAAGCCAGTGCCGAGAATTTGTTGGTTGCACTGGAAAAAGGCAGGCTGGTGATCCCGGCAATTTCGTGAGTGATGGTTTCCGCCCACTGGGGGTGGGTGTTCAGCCCGGTCCCCACGGCGCTGCCGCCGATGGCAAGCGCGTACACGCCTTCCAGTGCAGTAGTGATCTGGTGGCGGGCAAAGGCGAGTTGCTCGGCATAGGCGGCGAACTCCTGGCCGAGCGTCACCGGGGTGGCATCCATCATGTGGGTGCGGCCAGATTTGACCAGGTCGCGAAAGTTTTCCGCCTTGTGATTGAGTGCGCTGATCAGGTGATCGAGCGAGGGAATCAGCTGTTCGTTTACCGCAATGGCCGCGGTCATGTGCATGGCGGTAGGGAAGGTGTCGTTCGAGGATTGCGACATGTTGACGTGATCATTGGGATGCACTGGCGACATTTC
Source organism: Proteobacteria bacterium 005FR1 (assembly GCA_026192395.1). GTDB lineage: Bacteria > Pseudomonadota > Gammaproteobacteria > Pseudomonadales > Cellvibrionaceae > WACF01. Next base: position 2,197,404 of record WACF01000001.1, on the reverse strand, counting down.
CCCGCGTTCCGATCCCGCCAGTTCGTTAGCGCGATTGGCGATCACCTCATTGAGGTTCATATTGGTCTGTGTGCCGCTGCCGGTTTGCCAGACCACCAACGGAAACTGATCATCGTGCTGCCCGGCGATGATTTCGTCGCAGGCTGAAACGATCAGGTCGCGGCGCTGTTCATCCAGTTTGCCCAGTTGCCGGTTGCTCAAGGCGGCGGCTTTTTTCAGTTGCGCGTAGGCGCGAATGAACTCCGGTCCGAAGCGCTGGCCGCCGATTTTGAAGTTCTGCAGGGAGCGCTGGGTCTGCGCTCCCCACAGGGCTTCGGAGCTTACTTCGACCGTGCCGAGCGAATCCTTTTCCTGGCGAACCGGCATGGCGTGACCTCCTGCTCTCTATTTTTTCGCAACCAACTGCTTCAGCACGTACTGCAGGATACCGCCGGCCTTGAAGTAGCTGAGTTCGTCGGCGGTATCGATGCGGCTTCGCAGTTCACAGGATTCCGTTTTGCCGTCGGGACGTTTGACGGAGAGGATCACGTGGCCTCCCGGCTTCAAGTCCGAGACCCCGCGAATGCTGATGGTCTCTTCTCCGGTGAGCTTCAGCGATTTTCGATCGTTCTCAATGAACTGAAGTGGCAGCACGCCCATGCCGATCAGGTTGGAACGGTGAATGCGCTCGAAGCTCTCGGCGACGACTGCTTTCACGCCGAGCAGGCGAGTGCCCTTCGCCGCCCAGTCGCGGCTGGAGCCCGTGCCGTATTCCTTGCCGGCAATAACCACCAGCGGCGTCCCGTCTTTCTGGTACGCCATGGAGGCATCGTAGATGGACATCTGCTCGTCCGTCGGCAGGTACTTGGTATAGCCGCCTTCTACGCCTGGCACCATTTCGTTGCGAATGCGCACGTTGGCGAAGGTGCCGCGCATCATCACTTCGTGGTTGCCACGGCGGGATCCGTAGGAATTGAAATCGCGCTTGGCGACGCCGTGCTCCATCAGATAGCGTCCGGCGGGGCTGTTTTCAGCAATGGCGCCCGCTGGCGAAATGTGATCCGTCGTGATGGAGTCGCCCAATAACGCGAGAATGCGAGCGTCGCTCACGTCTTCCATCTGCTTGTTGTCTCCGCCCTTGACGGTTTCCTCGAAAAAGGGTGGATTCTGAATGTAGGTGGAATCGGATTTCCAGGGATAGGTGCGGCTCGGTGTGAATTTGATGCTCTGCCAGAATTCGTCGCCACTGAACACGTCCGCGTACTCGCTGGTGAACATTTCGCTGTTCACTGTGGCGATGGCATCACTGACTTCCTTGTTGCTGGGCCAAATGTCTTTCAGGTAGATTTTTTCGCCCTTGTCATTTTCAGCGACGGGCTCGGTGGCGAGATCGATCTTGGTGGTTCCTGCCAGCGCGAAGACGACCACCAGGGGCGGCGAGGCCAGCCAGTTGGCCCGCACCTTTTGGTGAATACGACCTTCGAAATTGCGATTGCCAGACAACACTGAACACACCGTCAGGTCACCGGCGTCCACCGCCTTCTCGATTTCTTCAGGCAGCGGCCCGGAGTTGCCGATACAAGTGGTGCAGCCGTAGCCCACGAGGTTGAAGCCCATCTCATCCAGATAGGGTTGCAGGCCGGACTTTTCGAAATATTTCGTCACCACCTTCGATCCGGGGGCCAGCGATGTTTTTACCCAGGGCTTGCGGGTGAGGCCCTTTTCCGCCGCCTTTTTGGCGACGAGTCCAGCGGCGAGCATCACGGCGGGGTTGGAGGTATTGGTGCAGGAGGTAATCGCGGCGATCACCACATCGCCATCGGAGAGATCATAGTCGGTGCCCTCGACCGGAACCGTGGACTCCTTATTGTCGCCGCTGGTTTTGATCACCAGGTCGATGGCGTCCTTGAGATTGGCCAGCGCGACCCGGTCCTGCGGACGTTTGGGGCCAGCGAGGCTCGGCACCACGGTGCTCAAATCCAGTTCCAGCGTACTGCTGTAGCTGGGAGTGACATTGTCGTCGCGCCACATGCCCTGGGCTTTGGCGTAGGCTTCCACAAGATCGATGGTGTGCTGATCGCGTCCAGAGAGTTTGAGGTAATTCAGGGTTTCCTGGTCCACCGGGAAAAAGCCACAGGTGGCGCCGTACTCCGGGGCCATGTTGCCGATGGTGGCGCGGTCTGCCAGCGGCAGATCATTGAGGCCTTCGCCGAAGAATTCCACGAACTTGCCCACCACCCCGTGCTTTCGCAGCATTTCGACGACCGTCAGCACCAGGTCGGTGGCGGTGACGCCCTCTTGGAGACTACCGGTCAGCTTAAAGCCCACCACGTCAGGGATAAGCATCGACACCGGCTGCCCCAGCATGGCCGCTTCCGCTTCGATTCCGCCAACACCCCAGCCCAGCACCCCAAGGCCGTTAATCATGGTCGTATGGCTGTCGGTGCCGACCAGTGTGTCGGGGAAGGCGTAGTGCTCGCCGTTCACCTCAGTGCTCCACACCACCTTGCCGAGGTATTCGAGGTTCACCTGATGGCAAATGCCGGTGCCGGGTGGTACTACGCGGAAATTGTCGAAGGCCGACTGACCCCAGCGCAGAAACTGATAGCGCTCGCCGTTGCGCTCCATCTCGATCGCAACGTTATCGCGATAGGCGGACGGCGAGGCGAATTTGTCCACCATGACAGAGTGGTCGATCACCAAATCCACGGGGCTCAGAGGATTGATCACCGCCGGGTCTTCACCCAGGCGGTCCACGGCGTCGCGCATGGCCGCAAGATCGACGACGGCGGGCACGCCGGTGAAGTCCTGCATCAACACGCGAGCGGGTCGATAGGCGATTTCGTGTTCGGGGCGGTCGGGGCGGGTGGCATCCACCAGGGCGCCGATGTCCTTGGTGGTGACGCTTTGTCCATCTTCGAAGCGCAGCAGATTTTCCAGTAACACCTTGAGAGAGTAGGGCAGTTTGGCGACATCCCCGTGACCTTGCTGGATCAGCTTGTCCAGACTGTAGTAGTGGTAGGTTCTGTCGTCGACCTGTAACTGCGCACGCGTGCCGAGAGAATCATTGCCGGGTTTCATACGTCTGCGTCTCCCAATTCTTCTGAGGTGTTTTTCGCGAGTTCTGCTTCCGCTTTCGATTGACAGCTTCGGATTGTGAAGCAAAAAACGTGGCCAAACAAATGACGCTGGTCGCCACTCGAGGCAGCCCTCCCAGCGTGGATCACCGTTAGAGGCACCAGTTCGCACCTGGGTTCAATTACATGGCTGAGCTTACCGACAGCAGTTTGTCGCGAGTTATCCTCACCCGGTTTATAATTCCGTGCACTTTCCACCCAATTACTGGAGCAAACCGCTCGTTTATGGAAGCACTCAGCGACGATTTCGAGGAAAACTACGCCCGCTTCATCGCCGAAGCCATCGACTGCGGCTGCATCTGGGGCCTGGAAGGGGCGGAGGGCTGGGCGCTTTGCCCTTCGGAGAAGTACAGTAAGACGGACGTGATGCCGTTCTGGTCACAGCCGGAATTTGCTGAAGTCCATTGTCGCGACGAGTGGAAGGACTACAAGGTGATTCCCGTCTCGCTGGAGGAGTTTCTGGAAGACTGGTTGCCCGGAATGCACGAGGACGTGTTCCTCGTCGGCGTGAACTGGACGGAAGAGCTGGAGGGGCCGGAGGTGGAACCGCTGGATCTGCTCAAGGATATCGAGGACGAACTCTCCTGATCTCGGTCGCGCTCGACTATCGCAGTTCCTTCTCGAGAGCTGACTTTACTGCGGCGTAGACCTCGTCGGCGCTGCTGTTGCCTGCGCGCACATAGGTGATCGCCTTGTCCCGGTTCATTACGAACAAGCCTGGCGTGCCCCGAACGCGATAACGTTTCGCCACCGAGTCCGCATTCAGCAGCAGGGTGAAATCGAAGCCCTCGTTCTCCATATGGGCGACTGGATCACCATCCTCCCAGATGTTCAGAGCATAAAACCGGACATCGCTGCTCGCCAACTCCTTGCGAAGTTTCTCGAGTCTCGGCATCAGCTCCGCGCAGTTGGGGCACCAGGTGGCCCAGAAAAGCACCACGGCGGGTTGGCCATCGCTGTGCTGGTAGAACGAGACCGGCTCCCCCTCGCTGTCGCTGAGCATCCAGTCCGGTGCGCGGTCCCCCAGCTCCAGAGTTTCACCGGCGCTTGCAAGGTCGGCTAAACCGACCAGCAGAAAGGACACGATAACGAGCGAAAAGGCCCGTGCCTTGGCCGGAAAGAAAGCCGGAACAAAGTTGAACATAGGGAAAGCCGTTGACGAGTGTCTGAGAGTCTACTGCTGTTAGCGCAGCTTGCCAGCTTTTAGCTGAGCTTCTCAGATTCACATTCTAGTCGATGGTTCCCGGATTTCCATGTGGCGGCGGCGACGGACGGAACCAGAGAAGGCATGAAAGCTCAGAATCTCCATCGTATTCAGAACTCATCCTCCAGGCCGGAAAAAAGCGTTTGATGCAGGATGTCGATGATGTTTTCGTTGGTATAGCTCTCGAGCTCGTCAAGCGAGGCGAACGCGGGAGTAATGGCGCTGAGGGAATCTTCGCCGACATTGCCAAATGTGACGAGATACTGGCTGCTGGAGCTGTTTTCGCCGGCCGGGATTGCAACCACGCGAAAATTGAAGTCAAAGAACAGCCGTGTCAGCTGAGGATAGAGGTCTTCGTCGGTACTGAGAAAACCGATTTCATGTCCGCTGAGGACTTCTCCATCTCGGGAGATGACTGGCATATTAGCCCCGGTTTCTTATAAAGAGACGTTATAGAGGGACGAGTGATTACAGCACACCCGTGTGTAGAGTGAATGTGAACACGGTCACAAACAGTCGTGGGGATTTTTAGAATTCTCCTCGTTATTTCAATAGCTTAGGATGATTTCGCTATCTATTTCGACGAGTTCTGGCGAAGGCGTGCAGACTTGGAGCAAGGAAGACTTTCATGTTGCTGGCAGCATCCCTGACCCTCAGCCTGCAGCCGTGGCTGGGGGCAAGCCACAATGATTTGAGCTGGAATATCGCCCAGGATCTGAGTGGCACCCTTGCACCCAACGTGCTTTCCGAACTGACCTTCGAGGACGTCCGGGCTTACCAGGTCGGACTTGCGGGGGATCTGCGCGCGGAATTTTTCCGTCCCGATCTGCAGTTGCTGGTGGAAGGTGAGGCAAGCCTGGCCAGTATCGAGCGCGGGACGAGCACCGATGCCGACTTCCTGCGCGACAATCGTGCGTTGATCGGTTCCTTGTCGAAAGCGGATATCGAAGGTGATGAAGCCGAGGCCTGGTCTGCCGGGATCGGTTTCAGCTACGCCCTCGTTCCCGATGCCCATATCATCGGTCTGATTGCCGGTGCTTACCGGCAGGACAGCGACATCAATTTCCGCAACGGCCGGCAGCTGATTGTCAACGCTGACTTTATCCCCGGAGTATCCATCGATGCGCTGACCCGCAACCTGCAGCAGCGCCTCGATTCCAATTACCTTGCGGAGTGGTCGGGTTCCTGGGTCGCGGGTCAGTACGAATTCCGCCGGCAGGATTGGAGTCTGCACCTGCGTTATCAGCAATACCGCGGCGACTACTATGGCGAAGGACGCTGGAACCTGCGTGCCGAGGGTCGCTTCCCCCTGCAGCAACCGCGCAGCTTTTCCCACGATGCGGACAGCGCGGGCGAAAGCTGGGAAGTGGAGCTTGAGTACCGGCTGGGAGAGCGGTCAGCCTTGCATGTCCAGTGGGCCGCGGGGGAGTGGGACACCGGCCGGGGACTTGCACGGATTTTTTTTGCCGACGGAACCGTCGCCCGTACCCGACTGAACGAGGCGGAGCAATCCAGCTCGGAAATCAGAATCGGCTTGTCCTATGTGATCGAATGACGAGCGTGAGGGGGCTTCGACCTGACTGCCTCGGACCGCCGTCGCCTCACCCCTAGTCGCCTCCCCTAGTCAGGGAATTGATCGTCATCCGGCAACACGTCGACATCATTCTCGCCGGTTTCCTGATCCTGGTCGATCCAGGCATCCCGCAGTGGACGCAGCTGGATCGCATCCACACCGGTACCACTGATGATGTCCGAGACTACCACCACCTTATCTTCCTGCGTGCAACCCTCCCGGTTGCGAAGAATCGCAAAAGCCTTGTTTAGTGTCTTTTCCGGAATGCTGGAAAAGTGAATGCGGTAACAGGCTACGTTGCGGTTCAAAGCAAGTTGCCGGCGCGTGCGGCTGTCGTTGGTAAAGGCGAGGATCGGCGTGTTGGGATGGCAGTTGGTGAGATAATTGGCCATCAATCCGCGCCGGGTGATCACCACGATCCCTACCGCGCCCAACGAATCGGCCAACTCGGCAGCGGCGGCGGCAATATGTTGCTTGTCGGTATCGCGAATCAGCTGACGGGCGAATTTCAGGCCGGGATGCTTTTCTGATGAACGGCTGATTTGATCCAGATACTGCACACACTTGATCGGATATTTCCCGATGGAGGTTTCCCCCGACAGCATTATCCCGTCCGCCCCCTCGTACACGGCATTGGCTACGTCAGTAACTTCGGCGCGGGTGGGGATCGGGTTCTGGATCATGGACTCCAGCATGTGCGTGGCCACGATTACCCGCTTGCCCAACTCGGCGCAGCGGCGCACGATGTGCCGCTGGATGTTGGGCAGGTCCTGGATGGGCACCTCCACGCCCAGATCCCCGCGCGCCACCATGATGCCGTCCGCTTCCCGGATAATGTCTTCGAGATTGCGCACACCTTCCTGGTCTTCAATTTTGGCGATCACCTTGATCTTGCTCGCTTTCTCACCAAGGATTGACCGCAACTGGCGGATGTCCGCTGCATCGCGCACGAAAGACAGCGCGATGTAGTCCACTTCCTCGGCCATACCGAATTCGATATCGGCGCGATCTTTATCGGTTATTGCCGGCAGGTTCACCCGAATGCCGGGCAGATTCACATGGCGCTTGCTCTTCAGGATACCGCCATCGATGACCCGGCAGCGCATGATGCGCTCTTCCTTGCTCAGCACTTGCAGGTTGATCAGGCCATTGTCCACGGTGATGCGGTCGCCAACATCCAGATCCTTGATCAGGTCGTCGTAGTTGATCGGGATCGAGGTCTCCTCGACATTTTCTGCGCCGCGGGCAACGATGGAAATCACATCGCCGGCGCGCAGGTTGAGGTCGTTGTTCAGGTTGCCGGTGCGAATTTCCGGTCCCTGGGTGTCGAGCAGAATCGGGATTGTGTGCGGGATCTTCTTGTTCAAAGTCCGGATGGCTTTGATTACTTTCAGGGCCGACTCGTGATCGCCGTGCGACATATTCAATCGCACCACGTTCATACCCGCGTTATAGAGCTCTTCCAGTTGATCGTAACTATCCGTTGCCGGGCCGATGGTACAGATGATCTTGGTTTTGCGCATGAAAGACGAACCGTCGCTGCAGGTGAATGACTCGGTGAGGCCGAAGCTCACCGGGGAAGGCGTGTAAGAAAGTGTAAACGCTTTGCCCGGCGATCGCTACGGCTGCCCGAGCTCCGCTGGATGCAATTGCATAGCCAAGGTGGAGTGCTGCACCGCCGGTAGGGAATAGTCCGCTACTGTCGAGCGGTCTGGAGCTGCTCCAGCTGTCGGTCCAGCAGCTGCTGGTAGGAGTCGCCAAGCGCAACGATCTCCACTACATCGGAGAATTCGTCCACCGGCTGCTGTTCGACTTTCTGGCTAAGCTCGGTGTCGGCGAGCAGCCGAGTCTCCATCAGAAGTGAACTATCCGCCGCGTGCTGCAGCAGGTAGTCGAACTCTTCCGATTCGGCCAGCTGATACTGGAGGTTCTTGAGAATGGTGCTGTCGCTGTCGCGTTGAATGATCAGCGCGCTCATCCGCAGGGGAAAGTGCTGGCTGCGCTGGTTCAGGGTGAGCAGCAGGCGGGCGCTGCAGAGTGCCTGGAAAGCTGCGTCGGGATTCTCCTGGGGGTTCGGGAAAGCAATCCTCGCCGTGCCCGCGTCCAGCTGGATCAGCTGGCCCGCATAAAGCGCGAGGATGCCGCGAAACTGTTCCTCGATGCGGCGGCTGACGCCGCGGAACGCTTTGCTGTCCAGCTGTCCCGCAAGCTCGCGAAGATTTCGGAAATTGACGATCAGCTCCACTCGCGGGAAGGCGCGCGGTACGTGGGGGACGGCTACGGTGGGGTCGGGCTTGGGGGGCGAATTCAGAATTGGTATGGCGGGCCGGGCTGCGGCCAGGGGGATGTTCCAGGTGCGCCCGAAGTAGAGCGCAGAAAGGGTCAGCGCAATCAGCAAAACCGCCATGAAGCCGAATAGCCAAAAGATCCGGTACTGAATGCCGGCCACGCCGGTAAGATCGAGACTCACGGTCACGTAGCCGGCGATACTATTGTGAAGGGTGACGGGGGCGGTGAAGTCCTGCTGGCGAATAGCGCCGCGAACGGTGCTGCCGGCTTGAACCAGCAGGTTGTTTTCCACGTCGTGAATGGTGGCTTTCGCCACATCAGGGTTTTCCGCGATGTCGCTGAGGATTACCTGCAGGCTGACCAGGTCGTGGTTCAATGTGGCATCGATGGCCTGACGCGCCGCCACGTTGGCCAGAGCCCGGCCGTACTGAGCGCTGCGGTTTTGCAGGGTCTCCGCAATCAGATGCTGACAGATTGCCGCACAGGCAAGGGTCGCAACCAGAATGCCCGCACACAGCAGAAGCAGGGGGCGGGAAAATGTCAGAGTGCGCTTGTCACTGGCCATGAAGCATTGGGAATGAGGGCTCCGGTCAAGGAAGCGAGATGAAGACGGCAGAAACGACCTGCGCGCCATTATAGACAGCTGCCTGTAGTGGTGAAAGCGCTCTTCGGCCTCCGAGCTGTAGCTCACAAAGCCAGGGCAAGTGTGCTACTCTCTGCGCCTCTCTTTTGCCCATCCATTTCCCTTCGGCAGCACATGACCACGACCCACGAACTGCTCCTGATCACCCTGTCGGGCGAGGACCGGCCCGGCGTTACATCCACCATCACTGCGGTGCTCGCCAATTACGGCGCGGCCATTCTCGATATAGGTCAGGCCGTCATCCACGACACGCTCACGCTGGGCATCCTGGTGGAAATTCCGAGCGAGTATGAATCCTCGCCAGTGCTGAAGGATCTGCTGTTCTGTGCCCATAAGCTGGACATGCAGGTGCGGTTTCAGCCGATAACGGAAGACAGCTACCAGGAATGGGTAAGCCATCAGGGCAAGGCCAGACACATTGTCACCCTGCTGGCCCGCAAAATCACTTCACGGCAGATCGCCGAAGTGACCGCAGTCGCGGCGCGCCACAGGCTCAACATCGACAACATCAGCCGGCTGTCCGGACGCATTCCCCTGGATACGCTGGAAAAGCAGAACAAAGCCTGCGTGGAATTTTCCGTGCGAGGCGATTCCGCCGATTTGGCGAAGCTGCGGGCGGAATTCATGGAGCTCGCCACAGGTCTAGATATCGACATTGCGATCCAGGAAGACAATGTCTACCGACGCAACCGTCGGCTGGTGTGCTTCGACATGGATTCCACCCTGGTGGAAGCGGAAGTGATTGACGAATTGGCCAAGGCCGCGGGCGTGGGTGATCAGGTGGCGGCAATCACGGAGCAGGCCATGGCCGGTGAGCTGGATTTCAACCAGAGCTTTTCGCGGCGCATGGCGCTGCTTAAGGGGCTGGACGCCAAGGTGCTGGAGTCCATCGCCGCGCAACTGCCCATCACAGAAGGCGCAGAACGCTTGATCAGCACGTTGCGAAAGCTTGGATACAAAACGGCGATTCTGTCTGGAGGCTTCACCTATTTTGCGAAACACCTCCAGCAAAAGCTGGGCATCGACTATGTCTACGCTAATGAACTTGAGGTGGTGGACGGCAAAGTCACCGGCAAGGTGGTGGGAGAGGTCGTCAACGGCCAAAAGAAAGCGGAATTGCTGAAACAGCTGGCCCGGCAGGAAAATATCTTGCTGGAGCAGGTGATTGCAGTCGGCGATGGTGCCAACGATCTGCCCATGCTCAGCATTGCCGGGCTGGGTATCGCCTATCGCGCCAAGCCGCTCGTCAAGGCGAGCGCGGAACACTCGATTTCCAATCTTGGGCTGGACGCGATTCTCTATCTGTTGGGTTTTCGCGATCGCGACAACTGATAGTCGCGACTTTCCATGCTCCAGTCGCAAGAGGAGACAATGACTGGAGCCTGGAGACTGCTTCAGCTATCCATGCTGAAATCGTAATTCATCTCCGGCGTCGGTGCCTGGAGATAATGTCCCTGGATATAATGCACACCCGCCTGCCACAGCGTGGAGAGTACTGACGCGTTTTCCACAAAGGGAACCACGGTAATTTTCTTCTGCTCGTGCAGCTGCTTGAGGATGTTGCTCAACACTTCCGCTCCTTCCTCGCTGTTCTGAACGTCCAGCGTAAAAGAGCCATCCACTTTCACGTAGTCCGGTGAGACGTGCTGTAGTGTTTTAAATGGATTGAGCGAGCAGCCGAAGTTGCTCATGGCGCTGCCGCAACCAAGCTTCTGGAGGCCTTGCATCAGTGACTTGGCCGCGTTCAGGTGATTGGTGACATCCGCTTCACTGATCTGAAAGGTAATCGCCTGCGGTGGCAGTTTTGCGGCTTTGAAGGCGACCGCCAACCAGGGCAGCAGGCTGTCATCCTGCAGTGAGCCCCCGCCAAGATTGATGATCAACTGAGTGCGGGCACCGTTCGCACGCTTATCCGAAAGCAGTTTGATCGACTCGAGTATCACCCATCGGTCGAGCTTGGTGTGAAGGCCGAGTTGCTCGGCTGCTTCCTTGAACTTGTGCGGGGATACCTCTTCACCGTCGTCTGCGATCATCCGCAGCAGCACTTCATAGTGCTCTTCTTCGGAACCGCGCAGGCTGATGATCGGCTGGAACAAAAGTCTGAACTGATCCTTGTCGAGGGCGGCGCGCACCGCAGCGCCCATGTCGTTCCCCTCGCCCGTGGAAACCTGCGGCTCGAACAGCTTCGCCCCGTTGCCCACGCCTTCGGTTCTGTTGGCGGCCTGGACTTCGTGCAGTGCCTTCATGCTTTGCTCGATGACCGCGTCGGCGCTACTGGCCGTTTCATTGATCAGTGCAACGCCGACTGACAAGGTCACCTGAACCGTGCGTCCATCCACATCGAAGATATGTTCTTCGATAGCCCGACAAAGCTGTTCGCCCATTGTGAGTGCCGAATCGGCTTTGGTGTCCGTTAGCAAAATGGAAAAGGCGTTGTCGGCAAAACGGGCCAGGGTATCGGCGGATGCGCATTCGCTGCGAATGATTTCGGCAATCGCCGCGAGCAGCTGATCGGATGCGGCCACGCCGAGATCCGGCTGGATCTTGTCGGAGAAGTTATCCACCTCCGCGGTCAATAGTGCATTGGTCGCCCCGCTATCGGCGGCGGAATTGACGCTCTGCTGGAGACGGTTGACCAGGTAATGTCGGTTGTAAAAACCTGTGGTGACGTCCTGATGCTTGATCTGGTTGATCTGGGCCTGCAACTCCCGGTTGTCGCTTTGTCGCGCACGGGCGAGAAACTGAATGCAAGGTTCCTCATCATAGATCGCATTGGCTACTTCCATGGTCACCGGGCGGATAGCGCCGTCGGCGGACAGGCCGCGGAACTCGAGGCTGGCACTCTCGCCGTCGGTGCCCCGGAGCGAAAACTCCCTCATGAAGCCTTTGACCTGCTCCTGATCCCCATCATCGATCATGTCGATGATGGGCATGCACTCGATGTCGTCGCGGTCTTCGTAACCAAATAGCTCGGCGAACGATTCATTGGCGTACAGGTACATGCCGTCCTGGACATAGGCGATCGCATCCCGCGAGCTGTCCAGCAGCTGCTGACTGCGTTGTTCCGCTTCCTTGAAGCGACGGTCGGCCCGGCGGCGCAGCTGGCGCTGCTCGTGATTTTCCATCTCTCGTTGGATGACCAGCAGCAGGTGTTGATCTTCGTCCAGACGGACCACGTCCGCGGCACCCATTTTGAGGCCTTCGACAATCGGCTGAGTACCTTCTTCGTCGCTCAGGAGAATAACCGGCACGTCCTTGCTGAGACGCTTGATGTGCTTGATTGCTGCGGAGGGCGGAACGCTCTGGGTGTTGGAATGACCTATGAGTAAGTCCCAGGTTTGCTCCTGAAGCAATTTGACAAGGACTTCCTCGCTTTCCACGTGCTGCGCGCGCGAGGGGCGTCCGGCGTTGCGCAGCATGCTGATCAATCGCTCTGCCTCTTTGCGAGAGTCATTCAGAATCAGCAGGCGGATAGTATCGTTGGGATTCATACAGCCAAAGCTACTTTCTTAGCAACGTGATTAGAAGGCGGCTGATCAGGTCGGGGGTTCGCCAGCCGGCCTGCAGGATTTCGGTAGTGTATCTGAATTCGACCCTGCCCTGTAACGGCAAAGTGCAAGGAACCCGCCGGTCGCCAATCGTTATCAGTATTTCTAATCCCAGTCTGCGTTCGAGTCCGCATTTTTGTTTTCCGCGGCTTGATCGTCCTCGGCCGCAATCCGGCGGAAGGTAAACTGGCTCATGGATCCCGTGGAAAAAAGCCGTCTCTGCAGTGTCGCTGTTGAGATTTCCCCCTGCCGATTCAGGCGAATCCGTCGACCCTCCTGGAAGGGAGCAAAGGCCGTGACCAGCGTCGCTGGCTGGTTGGCCGCCTTCAATTCCGGAAGCATCAGCACGCGACGATAATCGCTGTAGTCTCCGTTAGCCTGCTCCACGGCAGCACCATAGGCGGTGGCCTTGGGGGCGAGCAGCTGAACGCCCAGCTGAGTGCCCTCGGGCACCTGCTGCAACCAGCGGATCACGCCCAGCGCCCAGCGATGACGACCGACTTCCCGCAAGCCCACCACCTCGCCGGCCTTGAGCTGGGCCGAGATGTTCTCGTTCCAGTCCAGGCGGTAACCGCCGGGGCTGCTGTTGCCCACGGCTGCAGTGTAAATGGGGAAGTCTTCCCGCCGTGCCGGCGTGTTCGTGTCGGTTGCCCCGAGTTCGGTATATTCGCCCAGTTCGAATTCGCCGCCCTCGTCGATGCCGAGCAAGTTGTGCAGCGATTGTTCTCCGGACGTATGGTGGTGAAAGCTGCTGATCCCGACGCAGACCTGGACGAGGCCTCGGCCAGGCTGCCGCTCGAAGCTGCGCTGCAGCCTGGAGCCCCAGGCGTTCCGCAGATGCTCGACCAGGGCGGAAGAGATGATGTGGGGGATTCGCAGTGCGCCCGAACGCGAGTGGCCCTGCTGGCGAAAAGCGGAGAGCAAAGCGTCGATATTGAGCTCACGGAGTGTGTCGTCGATGCCGCCCGTGAAACGGGACTTGTAAAGCGGTGCAAGGTCGCTGTCGAGATTGATCACGAAGACATTGTCGGAGTCGCCTTGTCGGCTTTGCTGGACCTTCGCGAGATGCGCCCAGCTTTCCAGCACATCGTAGGTGGCCGCCACATCGGTCTGGCGCATCTGGTTGGGGCGGGCGCATGCCAGCAGAAGAACGCGAACATAAGCCTGAGTAAGGGTGCAGCTCCCCGACTCGCGCAGCAGTTGATCCTTCACCGCCTGATCGAGCAGCTGGTTGTGCTCGGCGATGCGGTAAAGGGTGTGCAAGTCCAGCCACAAGTTGCCCGGCGTTTGGGAGTACAGCTGGTAATTGCGTAGCAGGATCAGCCCATAGCCCGTCATCGCTCGATGCAGCGCGAGGGGCAGGCGGCTGTCCGCTTGCTTGCCCTTTTTGCTCCGGCTGGCCAGCTCGCGGGCGACTTCGATATAGGCGCTGCACATGTGCTTCTGCAAGGCCTGCGCGATAACCGCGCTTTTCATCGGTGCTTCGGAGAGAACGAGCGGCTGGTTCAGAAAGTGCTTTGCGAGCCCCTGAATGCAGTCTTGAACATAGGGCCTGACCGCTTCCAGCATTTCCAGACGATTGTCGGCGGAGGTCTTCAGTCGCGCCAGCTCAGGCAGGGCCTTGTAAAGCACCACACTGGTATAACTTACGCGGGTGGCGGGCAATGACTGAGCCCAGCTTTTTACCGCCGCCGGCCGGTTGCTCTTACAGAAGCTCAGTTGCGCGAGATCTGTCGGCGGTAGCCTGAAGCGGGTGAAGAGTTCTCGGTTTGGTTCTTCGACCGTCATTGTTATTGATTTCTTGTTATCCGGACGGCAATGGTTGACGTCCAGGACAGGACCACATTATCCGAGCACGACTTTCGCCGTGGCCCCCGGCACTTCCCTGGCTAGTTTCGGCACCAGGTAGCCCGGCAAGCGTCCTTTCAGTTCGTTGTGCAGCGCAATGGCCTCGGCTTCAGGCACATCGAAGTGCTGCGCTCCCGCGACCTTGTCCAGCAGGTGCAGGTAGTAGGGCATTACGCCCTGCTTAAATAGGGCATAGCTCAGTTCAGCCAGGCTGTCTACCTTATCATTGATGCCCCGCAACAGCACGGACTGGTTGAGCAGGACAAGGCCGGCGCCGCGCAGCTTGCCGATAGCCGCGGCCACTTCGGCATCGATTTCGGCGGCGTGATTACTGTGCAGCACCATCACCACCTTCAGGCGGTCCTGTCGCAACCAGGCGAGCGACTGCTCATCGATGCGCTCGGGGATCACGATCGGCAGGCGCGTGTGTATCCGCAGCGTATGGACGTGGGGAATCTGGCTGACTTGTTCAGTGAACCAGGCCAGTTGCTTGTCGGAGGCGGACAGCGGGTCGCCGCCACTGTAGATTACTTCGCCGATGTTCGGGTCCTGCGCGATGGCCTGCAGCGCAGCCTGCCAGTCGTCCCGGCTCTGGCGGTGCTCGGCATAAGGGAAGTGTCGGCGAAAGCAGTATCGGCAGTGAATGGCACAGGCGCTTGAGACCAGCACCAGAACCCGTCCGTGGTACTTCTGAATCAGACCGGGCGCAGGGTGGGAGGCGTTCTCATCCAGCGGATCGCCGGTGAAGCCCGCCTGCGCCAGCAGTTCCCGGCCCTGTGGCAGTACTTGTAACAGAAGTGGGTCGTTGAGGTCGCCCTTTCTCATCCGTCCCACAAAACTGCGGGGCACGCGCAGCTCGAAACTTTGCTGGGCAGCCGCCAGTCCCTCGGGAGACAGGTCCATATGCGCCGCTCGGAAATCGTCGAAATCCAGCTGCAAAAGCTGACAGAGCTCCCGCGGGTCGCGGACCAGGTCCATCAGCTGTTCCTGCCAGGTTTGGCTCTGCCATGTGGGAACGGTTCGAGGTATCATGTGCGCCTTTTACAATCGGCCTGCGGCTGGGCTCGCTGGAACCCGGCCATCGGCTAAAAAAGAGTACTGAGGAAACAATGGCTAACTATTCTACCAACGAATTTCGCAGCGGTCTGAAAGTCATGCTGGACGGCGATCCCTGCTCGATTCTCGAAAACGAATTCGTGAAGCCCGGCAAGGGTCAGGCATTCAACCGCGTCAAGCTGCGCAACCTGAAGAGCGGTCGCGTCTGGGAGCGCACCTTCAAGTCCGGCGATACCCTCGAGGGCGCGGACGTGACCGACCGCAACATGGAATATCTTTACAACGACGGCGAGTTCTACCACTTCATGGAGCCCGACACCTTCGAGCAGTTTGCCGCGGACAAGGCCACCGTCGGTGATGCGGCTCAGTGGCTCAAAGAGCAGGACGTCTGCATCGTCACGCTGTACAACGGCGCGCCGCTTGCTGTCACCCCGCCCAACCATGTCGAACTGGAAATCGTTCAGACCGATCCGGGCCTCAAAGGCGACACCGCTCAGGGCGGCACCAAGCCGGCGACTCTGTCCACCGGCGCTGTGGTGAAGGTGCCCTTGTTTCTGTCGGAAGGCGAATTCGTTCGTGTGGATACCCGCACCGGTGAATACCTGAGCCGGGCGAAGGACTGATCCTGCCTTGACAGCCGCAACCGAGTGGCAACCCAGCGCGACGCCGAGCATGCTGCGGGCTCGCGCTGACCTTTACCAGCGCATTCGCGCGTTTTTCGCCGCCCGGCACTATCTGGAAATCGAAGCCCCGCTGCTCGGCAGTGGTGGTACCACCGATCCTGCGATCGAATCCTTTCGCACGTCCCTGAACGGCCGCGAATACTACCTGCAGACCTCGCCGGAATTCTTCATGAAGCGCCTGCTAGCGGCAGGCAGCGGATCGATATTTTCCATCGGAAAGGTGTTTCGCAGCGAAGAGCAAGGGCGGCACCACAACCCCGAGTTCACCATGCTCGAGTGGTATCGACCTGGGTTCGACGACCGGAGAATGATGAAGGAAGTCGGCGAGCTGCTCCAGCAAGTACTCGGCGCCGAAGTGGAAAGCAAGAGCTATCGGGCGTTGTTTGTCGAGCAGCTGGGTCTCGATCCGCACCAGGCGCCAGTGGATGAGCTGCGCAACTGCGCGAGCCGGCACATCGACTTCGGTCTCGAGGAGGAAAACCGCGATCTCTGGCTGGACCTGCTGTTCAGCCACCTGCTGCAACCCACCCTGCACGATCGCATCACGCTGGTCTATGACTATCCCGCAAGTCAGGCAGCGCTGGCCAAGGTAATGAGAAACGACAGCGGCCAGCCGGTAGCCCGCCGCTTCGAAGCTTTCTATCGAGGAATGGAACTGGCCAATGGCTACTGGGAGCTGACCGACGCCGCCGAGCAGGCGCGACGCTTCGCCCGCGACAACGATTATCGCCGTGAGGCGGGACTGCCCGCTGTTCATCCCGATACCGCTCTGGTGGAAGCGCTGGCGAGCGGGATGCCGGACTGCGCCGGCGTGGCGCTGGGCCTCGATCGCTTGCTGATGCTGCTTACTGGTGCCACTCAGCTCGCTGACGTGCTGCCCTTCGCCTGGTCTCGAATCTAGTACCAGGCTCCGCCGTTATCGATATCGATCGCAGTTGGGCGCTTCGCCGCGGACCTGCACGGTGGGGATCTGCTCGCGCAGATCTTCGATCCGACTCTGTGGCGAGGGGTGGGTGGACAGCAGTTCCGGGGGAGCCGGTCCTCCTGCCTCGGCCATGTTCTGCCATAGATCTACTGCCGCTTCGGGCCGGAAGCCCGCCTCCGCCATATATTGCAGTCCCAACTGGTCTGCTTCACTCTCCTGACCGCGCCCGTAGGGCATCAGCACGCCATACTGCGCTCCGAGCCCGAGGAGCGCCATGATCTGTTCCCGCGTCGCTCCGCCAGCTTCCCCGGAAATCACCGCCTCAACCAGTTGCAAACCCGCCGCCGTGGCGTAGTTGGCCGAGACCCGGGCGTTGGAATGATCCGCCAGGACGTGGGCAATCTCGTGGCCAATCACCGCAGCGAGCTGGTGTTGGTTTTCCGCCACGTCCAGCAGTCCGGTGAAAACACCGATCTTCTTGCCCGGCAGAGCAAAGGCGTTAACCGCGTCGTCCTGGAATACCGCCACTTCCCAGCCCTGGCCGTCATCGAGAGTCTGAGTGACGGCGTCGGCGACGCACTGGACGTAGCGGCGGGTGGCGGGATTATCCACGAGCGGCTTCTCAGATTTCATCTGTTCAAAAGCCTGGGCACCCATTTGCGACATTTGCTCACTGGACATCAACTGCAGCTGTGTGCGGCCGGTGGGCGACTGCGAGCATGAAATAAGCGCACCGCAGGCGGCGACTGCCAGAAGTGTTCGAAGAGTTTTCATCGATTCCCCATCTGTAAACGTAGAGTTGCGCCACTCTCAGACAGCACGGTCAGACAGATAACTGCAGGTGGCAGAGCACTTCGATATGTGGCGTATGGGGCGCCTGATCCAGCGGCTGGATCTCGACAAGGGTGTAAGCCATTGACTGCAGTTGCGCCAGATCCCGGAACAGAGTGGCGAGGTCGCAGGAGATGTAGAAAACGTCCGCCGGCTTGGGGCGACTGCCGAGCAGTGCATCCAGATGGCGCATGCCATCGCGCGGTGGGTCCAGCACCAGCGTCGAGTACGCGGGTGACTCCCGAAACAGAGCGCCATAGCTTTCCGGCTTGAACAGATCTCGACTGACTACCGTGACATTCGAAAGGTCGCGTCGGGCGAGCGCATCCGTCGCAGGGCCTGAGGCATCCACCGCGACAATCCGCTCGAATCCCGCTTCTGCCAGCACTTGGGTGAAATTGCCCGACCCGCAGAAGAGTTCCAGCACAGCGCCGGTCTTGTCCAGCGGCGCGCACTTCTCGGCCAGCCAGCGACGCATGGCTTCGTTCTGCGCGGTGTTGGCCTGCTGAAATGGCAGTCGCGAATTGACTGCCACTGAATCAGCGTCCACTGACTCGTCCAGGTCCAGGGTGGTCCATTTCGCGTTCCGGTGCGGCCGCCATTCGGGCTCCGGGAGACGGGCGAGCAACGCCTTCAAGGTTCGCCGATTCGGCGCGGTCAGAATCGGGCAGTCCTCGATCTCCGCCAGTTGGTGACTGCCGGGGCTCACATAGCCGAGTGCCGCACCGTTGGTTTTCAGCTGGGCGCGGTTGCGATAGCCATAAACGGCGGGGGAGGGCCAAATGGCCTGTACGCCGACCTTGCTAATCCGGCCGGCCGCCGCTTCCACCCGCCGCTGCTTGGCGGCGAGCTGGGCCGGGTAGTCCATGAACTGCCAGGGGCAGCCACCGCAATCACCGGGAGCAAAACCGTGATACGGACAGCGCGGCTGGACGCGGGCCGAAGAGCTTTCGTCGAGTGTAACCACCTCGGCGCTGCCGATTCGGTTCTGCAAGCCGGTGAAGCGAAATGAACCGCTTTCGCCGGGCCAGACGCCCGGCACGAACACCGTCAGACCGCAGGGGTGGCCAACGATGCCGCGCCCGTCACTGGCGAGATCGCGGACGGTGGCGGAGAAGATTTCCCCTTTTTTAGGAGCAGACTCAGCGGGAGTTCGTCGGGGCATTCAGATTGCGCAACGCTCAGTTGTATAAGAAAGTCATTCATCGCCGTCCATGTCGCAATTGAGTTGATGGTTCATATCCAGGGCCGGCTTCGACGAACGCGGTCTGCCGACAACGGCGGCAGGAACACCGGCCACGGTGGTATGTGGTTCCACTGATTTCAGCACCACGCTGCCGGCGGCGATCTTCGCGCCCACGCCGATTTCGATGTTGCCGAGCACCTTGGCGCCCGCGCTGATCAGCACGCCTTCACGCACCTTCGGGTGTCGGTCGCCGCTTTCCTTGCCGGTGCCGCCCAGGGTTACCGATTGCATCAGCGAGACATTGTCTTCCACTACCGCGGTTTCGCCGATCACGATGCCGGTGGCGTGATCGAGCATTATGCCCCGGCCGATTTTGGCCGCCGGGTGAATGTCCACCCCGAAGACCACGGAAATCAGATTCTGCATGAACAGCGCCAGTGACCGGCGTTCTTCACGCCAAAGCCAATGAGCGACCCGGTAGGCCTGCAGTGCGTGAAAACCTTTGTAGAACAGGAAGGGGACGCTGAGAGAAATCACTGTGGGGTCGCGGGTTTTCATCGCCGTGAGGTCCGCGCGCGCCGCCTCCCCGATGCCGGGATCACTGTCGAGCGCTTCCTGGATCACTTCGCGAATCAGCATCGCCGACACGGTCGGGCTGTCCAGCTTGTTGGCCAAATGAAAGCTCAGCGCTGTCTCGAGCGTTTCGTGATTCAGAATGGTGGCGTGCAGAAAGCTCGCAAGAATGGGCTCGCGTTCGGCATGAGCGCGAGTTTGGCTGCGGATGCTTTGCCAGACGGGATCTGTGGCCATGTCCACTGCTGCTTTGTCCATTGCTGTCCAAACCGGGTATACGAGGCGGCCATGGTAGCAGATCCGGAACGGCGCAATCAGTCGATCACCTGTAATGGCGGTTCGTTCAGCGCCGCCAGCTGCTCGCGCAGCTCGAGGATGTGCTGCGACCAATACCGCTGGGTATTGAACCATGGGAAATTCATCGGGAACGCCGGATCATCCCAGCGACGCGCCAGCCAGGCGGCGTAATGCATGATGCGCAAGGTCCGCAGACTTTCGACCAGCTGCAATTCCGCCTTGTTGAAATGGCAGAACTGTCGATAGCCCTGCAAGACTTTCTGTAACTGCGTCGTTTGCTGTTCGCGGTCACCGGACAGCAGCATCCATAAGTCCTGAATAGCCGGGCCGTTGCGGGCATCGTCAAAGTCCACGAAGTGTGGACGGTCGTCGCGCCAGAGAATGTTGCCCGGATGGCAATCGCCGTGCAGCCGAATGGGCTCGTATTGCACCTGCTTAAACTGCTGGTTGACCCGCGTGATCAGGTCTTCGCAGAGGCTGTTGTAAGCGGGTTCGAGTTCGGCCGGAATGAAGCGATTTTCCCGGATAAAGTGGTAGCTGTCCGTTGCGTAGCTTTGTACATCTACGGTCGGCCGGTGATCGAAAAGTTGTTGTTCACCGGCGGCGTGAATGCGGCCAAGGAAACGGCCGAGTACCAGCAGATTATCCAGTCGATCCAGCTCCGGCGCGTGTCCGCCCTGTCGGGGGTAGAGCGCCAAACGAAAGCCCTCGAAGCTGAACAGGGTATTCCCGTTGGCATCGCGCAATGGCGGCACGACCGGGACTTCCAGGTCGGCGAGATCCAGAGTGAAACCGTGCTCCTCGAGAATTTGCGCGTCGCTCCAGCGGCCCGGGCGATAGAACTTGGCGATCAGCGGCGATCCGTCCTCCCGGCCAACCTGGTATACGCGGTTTTCGTAACTGTTCAGCGCCAGAATCCGCGCGTCGCTGCGATAGCCCTGCGCTTCCACTGCGTCAATGATCCGGTCTGGTGTGAGTCCATCATAGGGATGGCTGGCGCCGGTGTGACCGGAAGTATCGTCGCCTGAGTAAGTCATATCGAAAGTACCACCATGGTTTCTCAAACTGCCTGCAAAGTTTCCGTCCTTGCTGACCATTATCCTCCTCTGATCGGTCCCTGTCTCGTGCGAAGGGGCAGTGTGCGGCGTGTGCTTCGTCAGCGGGTGGGTTCCGGAGTGCGTGCGATGGCCCAGACTTCCACCCGCGCGGCGCCAGCGCGCTTGAGGGCAAGGCTGAGCGCCTGAGCTGTTGCGCCAGTGGTGACTACATCATCAAGCAGGGCAATGCGCCTGCCGGTCACGTCGGCGGTGATGGAGAAGGCGTCGCGGAGGTTTCGCAGCCGCTGTTTGCGATCGAGTTGCTGTTGCTTGGGGGTGGCCTGGCTACGCCTTGCCAAATCAACCAGAGGCACATTCAGCTCCCGAGCGAGATATCCGGCCACGAAAGCTGCCTGATTGAACCCCCGCGCGATCTGCCTTCGCCAGTGCAAGGGCACGGGCGCGATTACATCCGGCATCCTAGCCCGTCGTTCGGCCAGAATGCTGAGCAGAAGCCGGCTCAGTATCTTGCCGGCGCTCAGGCGCCGCTGATTTTTGAATTGGCCGATAAGGCGATCCACCGGGCTCGCGTAGTGGAAGGCGGCAAAGCAGGCGTCGAAGGCTGGCGGCTTGCCAAGACAGCGGCCACAGATCTCGGCCTCGTCTTGCAGCGGGAGCGCGCAGCGTGTGCAAGCATTCGCCAACCATGGCAGGTCGGCGCGGCAGGGCGCACAAAGCATTTGCTTGCTGCTGGCTTCGTCACAAAGCAGGCAGCGGCGGGGCAGAAGCAGATCCAGGGCGATTGCCGGCAATTCCATTGGCTGGTAACCTTTGCGCAGTTAACTTCCCATGTTCGAACAGGTTAACAGCTGCTCGCCGGCCGCCTGATCGTAAACTGAATAAACATATTGAGCCGCCAGGCCAGACAAGTACAAACTGGAGCTTGCCATGGAGAACACCCCCCGCCACGATTGGACCCGGGCTGAAGTCAAAGCGCTTTTTGCATTGCCCTTCAACGACCTGCTGTTCAAGGCCCATTCCATTCACCGGGCGAGTTTCGATCCCAACGAGCTGCAGATCAGCACGCTTTGCTCCATCAAAACCGGCGCCTGCCCCGAGGACTGTAAGTACTGTGCCCAGAGCGGCCATTACAATACCGGCCTCGAGAAGGAAAAGCTCATGGCGGTGGAGAAGGTACTGGAACAGGCCCGCGAGGCCAAGGCCAATGGGGCAACCCGCTTCTGTATGGGCGCCGCCTGGCGATCACCGCCAGCCAAGGAGATGCCTGCGCTGCTTGCGATGGTCCAGGGCGTCAAAGCGCTGGGTATGGAATCCTGCATCACCCTGGGCATGCTCAGCCCCGATCAGGCCCGCCAGCTGGCGGATGCCGGTCTCGACTACTACAACCACAACCTCGACACGTCACCCGAGTACTACGGCGAGATCATCACCACCCGCACCTACCAGGATCGTCTGGAAACGCTGCAAAACGTCCGCGACGCGGGCGTGAAGGTCTGTTGTGGCGGCATTCTCGGGATGGGTGAGTCCCAGGACGATCATGTGGGGCTCCTGCACCAGCTGGCCACCCTGAAGCCGCATCCGGAGTCCGTGCCGATCAACATGCTGATGCGAATCCAGGGCTCGCCGCTGGAAAATGCCGAGCCGGTGGATCCTTTCCAGTTCGTACGTACCGTTGCCGTGGCGCGCATTTTGATGCCGCAATCGCGGGTGCGCCTGGCCGCCGGAAGGGAAAACATGCATGAAGAGGCTCAGGCTCTGGCTTATTTTGCCGGCGCCAATTCGATTTTTTATGGGGAGAAACTCCTGACCACCAAGAACCCGAGCGCCAGTCGCGACGTGCAGCTGCTGCAGCGCCTCGGCATGCGTCCGGAAGTGGTTGAGCAATCCCACGACGAAGCAGCGGAAGAAAGCGCGCTGGCCTCGGCGCTGAAGAAGAGAGCGGACGAATCCGCCTTCTACGACGCCGCAGTGGTCTAGGCATGGCTCTATCTCTGCCTGCGGAAGCGCCTGCGCTTGACGGACAAACCAGTCTGGAGCGGCGTCTTGCCAGCGCGCTTGCCGAGCGGCAAGCGCAGCATCGCTACCGTCGGCGCAGCCTGCTGGAATCGCCGCAGGGTGCGAGAGTCCGGGTCGGCGGCCGGGACGTGGTGGCATTTTGCAGCAACGACTATCTCGGATTGGCTAATCACCCGAAGGTGATCGAAGCCTTTCAGGTCGCGGCAGAAAGCTACGGTGTGGGCAGCGGAGCTTCCCATCTGATCTGCGGCCACAGCGAGGAGCACCACCTGTTGGAGGACGATCTGGCCGCGTTCACCGGCCGCGAACGGGCGCTGCTTATCTCCACTGGCTACATGGCCAATGTCGGAACGCTCAACGCCCTGACTGATGCCGGTTCGACGATTTTCGCCGATCGTCTCAATCATGCCTCGTTGATGGACGGCGCCTTTGTCAGCCGCGCCCGGCTGCAGAAATTCGCCCACAACGATCTTGCGGACCTCGAGACCCAGCTGCAGTCTTGTCAGACTGACAGCCGACTGATCGCGGTGGATGGCGTATATAGCATGGATGGGGATCTCGCCCCTTTGCCGGAAATGGCTCGCTTGGCGAGCGCCTACGACGCTGCGTTGATGGTTGATGACGCGCATGGCTTTGGCTGGCTCGGCGAAAGCGGGGCGGGCGTAGCAGAACACTTTGGCCTGGGACAAAAGGAAGTGCCTGTGTTGATGGCCACCCTCGGCAAATCTCTGGGATCCTTCGGCGCCTTTATCGCCGGCAGCGAGGACCTGATCGAATATCTTGTGCAGTTCTGTCGACCCTACGTCTACAGCACCGCTTTGCCACCGGCAGTTGCCGCGGCTACCCGAGCCAGTCTTGGAGTAATCCATAGTGAGCCGCACCGGCGCCGGCATCTTCTGGACCTGATCGAGCGCTTTCGTGCCGGTGCCAGGGAGCGGGGTATCGCCACCATGCACTCCGCCACCCCGATTCAACCGGTGTTGGCTAAAGACGAACGGCAAGTGCTCACGCTTGCGGATCTTCTGGCCAGCCGGGGCTTCTGGGTGGGAGCGATCCGCCCACCCACGGTCCCGGCGGGCAGCTGCCGCTTGCGAATTTCGCTCAGCGCGGACCACTCTGCAGAGCAAGTCGATGCGCTGCTCGATGCCTTGCAATGGGCTCTGGAACAGTGTCGATGAACAGATTCTTTGTGACTGGCACGAACACTGAAGTCGGCAAGACCTGGATCAGCCGTGCCCTGTTGCTGGCAGCCAAAGCGCGCGGTTTGCGCACTGTTGCGATCAAGCCCATCGCTGCCGGCTGCGAGCGGACTCCTGCAGGGCTGCGAAACGAGGACGCCCTCCACCTCCAGGAGGCAATGACTGAAGATCTGCTTTACCAGCAAATCAATCCCATCGCTCTGGAGCCGCCGATCGCCCCGCATATAGCCGCGGAGCGCGTTGGTCTCGACCTGTCCGTGGACTACCTCGCGCTGCGTTGCTCGGAAACACTGCGGGAGCCCCACGATTTCGCGCTGATTGAAGGCGCGGGGGGCTGGCGGGTACCGCTGAACCGGCGGCAGACACTGGCCGATCTGGCGGTGGCCCTGCAGTTCCCGGCCATTATGGTGGTGGGAATGGAGCTCGGCTGCATCAACCACGCGCTGCTGACCGCCGAAGCCATTCGTCGCGATGGCCTGCGTTTGGCAGGCTGGGTGGCAAATTCTCCGGCCGAAGCGATGCCTTGCCTGGAAGAGAATATCGTGAGCCTCCGTGACCGTCTCGGGGTGCCACTGCTCGGACAAGTCCCCTTTCTTCCCGACCATACCCCGGAATCCGCCGCGGATAAGCTGGACCTGGACGTACTGCTGAGATCCGGCGCAACCTCGCGCCGGTGATCGCCAGGGGCGCCGCGAACTTGCGCGGCCATGAGGGTCCAATCTTCTAAAGTTGCCGGGCCTCAGGCTCTGGAAACTCAGCATCGAAAGAAAGTTTCTGCGGACGAAACGTGACTCTTTGTTCTATTTGGTTTCCGTTTTATAGTGGGCGCCCTTCATTCGAACGACTGCTTGCAGTGACGGAATCGTGCCGATGCATGGGCCTCAGCATTCTCCAGTCACACAGCCCTTCGGGCCCATCCAGATGCAAGTAAAAGCCAGACAGAGGTTTCGACCATGATTGATTTCAAAGCACCCCTGCGGGAAATCCGCTTCGTCCGTAATGAGCTGTTGGACTTCCCCGGCCTTTGGGCCCGGCTACCCGGCTGCGAGGAAGCCACTCCGGACATGACCGACGCCATTCTCGAAGAGCTGGGCAAGTTCTGCGAGAACGAGCTGGCGCCGCTGAACCAGATCGGCGACAGACAGGGTTGCAGCCTGGAAGGGACCGAAGTCAAAACGCCCGAGGGCTTCAAGGAGGCGTATCAGCTGTTCGTGGAAAGCGGATGGCCGGCACTGGCGACGTCCCCCGAATACGGTGGTCAGGGCCTGCCGCACTCACTCGGCATTTTGATGAACGAGATGTTGGGAACCGCCAACTGGTCCTGGTCCATGTATCCGCTCCTCAGTCATGGCGCCAAGGTAAGCCTCGAGACCCATGGCAGTGAAGAACTGAAAGCTGTTTACCTGACCAAGCTTTGCGAAGGTACCTGGACCGGCACCATGTGCCTGACCGAACCTCACTGTGGTACCGACCTGGGTCTGCTGCGCACCAAGGCCGAGCCCCAGGCGGATGGCAGCTACAAGCTGACCGGCACCAAGATTTTCATTTCCTCCGGCGACCACGACATGGCGGAGAACATCATCCACCTGGTGATCGCCCGGACTCCGGATGCGCCGGAAGGTACCAAGGGTATCTCCCTGTTTTTGGTGCCCAAATTCATGCCCAACCAAGACGGCTCTGTGGGCGAGCGCAACCCGGTGACCTGCGGTTCGCTGGAAGAGAAGATGGGTATTCACGGCAATGCCACCTGTGTACTGAACTTTGACGGTGCCACCGGCTATCTGGTGGGCGAGCTCAACAAGGGCTTGAACCACATGTTCACCATGATGAACTCGGCCCGCCTCGGTGTCGCCATGCAGGGACTCGCTCATCTGGAGCTTGGGCTGCAAGGAGCGACTGCCTATGCCCGCGAACGGCTTCAGTCGCGCTCGCTGTCCGGAGTGAAAAACCCCGCCGGCAATGCGGACCCGATCGTCGTTCACCCGGACGTTCGTCGCATGCTGCTGACTGTTAAATCGCTTTCTGAGGGCACCCGCATGCTGGGTCATTACTGTGCACAGCTGCTGGACATCCAGGAGCATGCCCCGGAAGAAAGCGAGCGCGAAGAAGCGGACCAGCTGCTCGCGCTGATGACCCCGATCGCCAAGGGCTTCATGACCGAAGTGGGCTTTGAAGGCGCCAACCTCGCGATGCAGGTTTTCGGCGGTCACGGTTACATCTCCGAGTGGGGCATGGAGCAGAATGTGCGCGACGCGCGCATCGCGATGATCTACGAAGGTACCAACGGCATCCAGGCGCTGGACCTGCTCGGCCGCAAGATCCTTAAAAACCAGGGTCAGACGCTGCGCATCTTCACCAAGAAGATCCACAAGTACTGTGAAGCGCAGACCGGCAATGACGAGATGAAGCAGTTCATTGAGCCACTCGCCCAGCTGAACAAGGAATGGGGTGATCTCACAATGCACATCGGCGGCCGTGCGATGCAGAACATGGATGAGCTCGGTGGTGCTTCCTTCGATTACCTGATGTATTCGGGCTATGTAACGCTGGCCTTCTTCTGGGCACAGGCTGCGGAAGTTGCCAGCCGGGCTCTGGCCGAAGGAAATGCTGACGCGGACTTCTACAAGGCGAAGCTGCAAACGGCGCAGTTTTACTTCCGCCGTATTCTGCCCCGCACGCTGACCCTCGCAGCGACCATCAAGGACGGTGTTGATTCGCTTATGTCAATCGACGCAGAGCTGATCGGCAGCCGCTGATCCAAAGCCTGCTGTCTGAAGTGACAGAGAAAAGCCGCGCCCTATGGCCGGGGTGCGGCTTTCTCATTATAATTTGGTCAGTTTTTCATCCCATCTTTAACGATCCTTTCGCCATGGCCAATACCAAGCTTTCCCCCGAAGACCAGGCTCGCGTCGACGAGTTTATCAAGACCGGCTACAACGACGTGGAGCGAAAGCCCTTCCGCCCCTTGATGCTGCTCTTTTATTTGTTTCTGATTGTCTCTTCCATGGGTGGCATTGCCGTGCTGATCGGAAAAATCCACGGCGTAATCTGATCGCGCGCGGGGCTCCTTCCCCTGACGAGACCCTCGTGTCGAGCTGTGTCTTGGTGGGCCGGCTGCGGCAGAAAATCAACAATAATCCGGAGGAAGCCTATGGACCCGCGCGTCATACAGCACATGGCTCTGCTCATGTCAGCGAACTGCATCCGCAAAACAGTGCTCGATGACTTCGTCAGCGAAGGCAAGCTGAGCAAGGCGGATTTGCAGGCGCTGTTAGAGGAATCCACCGACAAGCTCTATACCTTTCTCACTTATCTGCTGAGCAAGTCGGAAGAGGACAAGCAGATGTTTCTGGAGGTGATGAACAAAGCCTACCCCTCCGGCTGGAAGGCTCCCGCGATCTCGCCCGTTTTCGAGGAGGCGGTATCGCAGTACAAGGCTCAGCGGCAGCGCGGCTGACAGTCTTATTTTTCCTGCCAGCTCCATCGCAAGGGCTCGCCAAAATCGTCCGTTATCAGTACGCGTTTCGGCTGTCTGGAAGAGGGGCGCTTGAGAGTGGTGGACGGCTTGCGGCGCGCCTCGATGGCCTTGATTTCTTCGACCAGCGGCGTTCGCGTCATCCTCGGTTGTTGAAAACTGACGGGTGGCAATTTCGAACCCAGCTCCCGACCACTGATCCCGCGCTCCACGGACTGCACCGCTCCCCCTTCACGGAGGAACTCTTCGATCTGACGTTCAATCTCAAGTCGCTCCTGCGCTTTCGACTTCGGGGGTTTCACAGCGATACTCAAAGGGCCTGAAGTGGTTT
Organism: Proteobacteria bacterium 005FR1; assembly: GCA_026192395.1. Lineage (GTDB taxonomy): Bacteria > Pseudomonadota > Gammaproteobacteria > Pseudomonadales > Cellvibrionaceae > WACF01. The sequence continues at coordinate 2,169,553 of WACF01000001.1, read as the reverse complement.
TCAATACAATGAACTTGGGCAACAGCAGATCTGGAAAGTTGAACCGTCGGCCAACCAGTCTATCAAGCTTCCTCGGCTGGCGGTAAGTCGGCGGCCAGGTCTCTTTTTTAAAGTCATTGAAAAAACAATATCTTGGGCGACGATTTCGCCTTGACCGAAAGCAGGTCGATCCCTATAATGCACCGCCTTGGTTGAGGTAACTCCCAAGTTGTGAATGCGGGGTGGAGCAGCCTGGTAGCTCGTCGGGCTCATAACCCGAAGGTCGTTGGTTCAAATCCAGCCCCCGCTACCAAATTTGATGTAGTGCCAGTAGAGAGTTTACGCCCGACGATGTCGTCAGGCTCAGCTTTCTCCGGGGCGGCAGAGCCGGCGAAGGTCGTTGGTTCAAATCCAGCCCCCGCTACCAAATTTTGAGAATGGCACTTTGTAGAAAGTATCCGCCCGACGAGTCGGACTCGCTCTTTACCCTGGTGGGCCGAAGGCCCGGCGAAGGTCGAAGGTTCAGGTTTCTTTTCCTTCTATGTGCTGTTTCAAGCGGCGTCGCCCGGCAAGCGGGCTCGCCTTGCGAAGGGAAGGCAAGATCTTTGCTTCGCACTCGTTTCGTTGTGGCACTTTTTCGCGAAGTGGCACTCTATAGAGGGCGAGTCCGGTAGGGCTTTGGCTTTCTATCCCGGGGCGGCAGAGCCGACATTGTCAGGCGACGCCCGATTCTGAAGAGCTCCAGTTGTACTCTCTTCTCGGATTCAGGCGCTGATCTGGCGCTGACGTTGAAGCCCCTCTTTAGGGGCTTTTTCGTATGTTGAATTTGGTCTGGAGCCAGGCTCCAGGCCGGCCGCGGGTGCTGCGGTGCGTGAAATGGGCCATGGCGCCCATTTTTTGTATGCGCAGCGTGTCGGCCAAGATGAGGTTGCTGGATTATGGCCCAGAGTAAGTACCTGCAGGATTTGATCGAGCCCGTCGTGAGTTCGCTCGGTTGCGAGCTCTGGGGCCTGGAATACCACGCCAGTGGTCGCCATCGCGGTACCTTGCGCATTTATATCGACAAGCCGGAAGGCGTTGGTCTGAGCGACTGCGAGAAGGTGAGCAGGCAGGTCAGCAGTGTGCTGGATGTGGAAGATCCGATTCAAGGTGAATACACCCTGGAGGTCTCGTCGCCCGGCATGGATCGTCCGCTGTATACGCTTGAGCAGTTTGCAGAGTTTGTGGGGGAGCAGGTCAAGGTCAGGCTGCGCGTGCCCTTCGAAGGGCGGCGGCAGTTCAAGGGTCTGCTGAGCGGTATTGAAGGTGATGAAGTAAAGGTGGTGGTCGAGGATGACGAGTATCTTCTGCCCATCGAGTCCATAGATAAGGCTAATGTGGTCCCCGGTTTTTCCGATTTGCCCGGCAAAAAGGGGCGGGGCAAGTAACGAGGTTAAGGCATGAACAAAGAAATTTTGCTAGTCGCCGATGCGGTATCGAATGAAAAGGGCGTTGATCGCAACGTTATCTTCGAAGCCATCGAGCTGGCCCTGGCCACCGCCACCAAAAAGCGTTACGACGAAGACTCGGACATCAAGGTAAACATCAATCGTCAGACAGGTGATTACGAAACCTTCCGCCGTTGGATAGTGCGCGGTGATGACGAAGTGGCTGCGCTCGGCACCGAGTTCACGCTGGAAGAAGCTCACGAGAAAGATCCGAGCCTGCAGCCTGGCGACGTTTATGAAGAAAAAGTCGAGAACGTCGAGTTCGGCCGCATCGCCGCGCAGACCGCCAAGCAGGTGATCGTGCAGAAAGTGCGAGAAGCCGAGCGTGCCCAAATCGTTGAAGAATACGAAGACCGCGTTGGCGAACTCGTCAACGGCACCGTCAAGAAAGTGACTCGCGACAACATTATCGTGGATCTGGGCAATAACGCCGAAGGTCTGCTGCCGCGTGATCAACTGGTAGGGCGGGAAATTTTCCGCATGGGTGACCGAATCCGCGCGGTCCTGAAAGATGTGCGCCCCGAGGCACGGGGCCCGCAGCTGTTCCTGAGTCGATCCTGCCCTGAAATGGTGATCGAGCTATTCAAGATCGAGGTGCCGGAAATCTCCGAGGAAATCATCGAATTGAAAGCAGCGGCTCGAGATCCGGGTTCGCGCGCGAAGATTGCAGTAACCACCAACGATGGCCGCATCGATCCAGTCGGCGCTTGTGTGGGCATGCGCGGTTCGCGCGTGCAGGCAGTCTCCAATGAATTATCCAACGAGCGCATCGACATCGTGCTTTGGGATGACAATCCTGCGCAGTTCGTCATCAACGCCATGGCGCCCGCGGAAATCGAGTCCATCGTCGTTGACGAAGACGCTCACTCGATGGATGTGGCGGTCGCCGAAGACAATCTCGCCATGGCGATCGGTCGCGGCGGACAAAACGTTCGTCTCGCCTCTGAGCTCTCGGGCTGGGAAATCAATGTGATGAGCATCGAGACCTGGCAGACCAAGCAGGAGGAAGAAGCTGGCAGCATCATGGAAAGATTCATGGATGCGCTGGACATTGACGAAGACGTGGCCACCGTGCTCGTTGAAGAAGGCTTCACGAGCCTCGAAGAGGTTGCCTACGTGCCGCTTGAGGAAATGCTTTCCATCGAAGGTTTCGACGAAGAAATTTCTGAAGAGCTGCGTTCGCGCGCCAAGGATGCACTGCTGACGCAGGCACTGGCGAGTGAAGAAAAACTGGAGGAAGCGGAGCCGGCCGAGGATCTCCTCACGATGGAAGGAATGGATCGGGCCACCGCATTCAAGCTGGCCAGCCGCGGTATCGTCAGCATGGAAGATCTGGCGGAGCAGTCAGTTGATGAGCTGCTCGATATCGAAGGTATGGATCAGGACCGCGCCAGTGCGTTGATCATGAAGGCGCGCGAGCCTTGGTTTGCCGAAGCGCAAGCCTCAGAAGGCAACCAATAGTGTATGAAGTTGAGGGGTGAGTCCGAAAACCGATTTGAGTGAAGATGTGAAAATGTGGCGACGCACGCCGACAGCACAGGCGTGCAGTGGCGGAACTGATCGTTCGCCATCGCAATCCGGAGTTTTTGAGACACACCCGAAAGAGAGACTGGGGAAATTTAAATGGCAGAAGTAACAGTAAGCGAACTCGCCAAATCCGTAGGCGCCTCGGTCGAGAGGCTGCTCAACCAGATGCAAGAGGCAGGGTTGAAACACAACTCTGCAGACCAGGTCGTCTCTGATGCAGAGAAACAAACCTTGCTGACCTTCCTGAAGGACAGTCACGGCGCGCGCGACGTTGCGCCGAAAAAGATCACCTTGCGCCGAAAGACGACCACAACACTGAAGACCGGGAGCGGAAGTGCCCGTAAGACGGTCAATGTGGAAGTGCGCAAGAAGCGCACCTACGTGAAGCGCGAACCTGCGGAATTCGAACAGCCGACACCGCCCGCACCGGAGCCGGTGGTTGAATCGGCACCCCCACCTGCGCCTGCGCCGGTAGAGGAGAAGGCGCCCGCGCCGGTGGAAGAGAAGAAGGCGCCCGAGCCGACTCCTGAGCCCACCCCAGCGCCCGCTGCGATTCCCGAGCACCGTATCGACGAGCTCGAGATGAAGCGCCAGGCCGCGATCCTGGCGCGCCGCGCTCAGGAAGAGGAAGAGCGTAAGCAGGAAGAAGAACGCGCACGTCTCGCCGAAGAGGAAAAGGCCAAAGCTGCCGAGAAGGAGAAGGCGGATAAAGAAGCCGCTGCCCTGAAGGCCCAAGAGGAAGAAGAGCGCGGCAAGCACGGGAAGCGCAAAGAAAAGCATCGCGAAGAGGAAGAGGAAGAGCCGCGCAAGAAGGGCAAGCGTGCCGGCGCTGTTGCTGGTCCCAAGAAGGCGAAGCGTCTGGATCTGCTCGTCGATGACGCGCTGCAAGAAGATGATATCGCACCGGACACCACCGCTGCGGACTTGATTGCCACCACGCCGCGTAAGGCGAAGCCGATTAAACTGGTTAACAAACACAAGTTTAAGAAGCCGACGGAGAAGATTATCCACGAAGTTGAAATCCCTGGAAGCATCGTTGTTTCCGAACTCGCACAGCGCATGAAGGTGAAGGCCGGTGAAGTGGTCAAGCAGCTGATGAAGCTGGGCGTGATGACCAACATGAACCAGACCATCGACCAGGAAACCGCTCAGCTAGTGGTAGAGGAAATGGGCCATAAGGCCAAGCTGGTCAGCGGCAATGAAGTCGAAGAGCGTCTGGAAGAAATCACCGCAGTAGAAGGTGAAAGACTTTCCCGTGCGCCGGTGGTAACCGTCATGGGTCACGTCGACCACGGCAAAACCTCACTGCTCGACTACATCCGCAAAACCAAGGTGGCCTCCGGTGAGGCAGGTGGCATCACCCAGCACATCGGTGCATACCGCGTGAATACCGGCCACGGCGAAGTCACCTTCCTGGATACACCCGGACACGCGGCGTTCACCTCCATGCGCGCTCGCGGTGCTCAGTGCACCGACGTGGTGATCCTGGTGGTCGCAGCCGACGATGGTGTGATGCCCCAGACCGTAGAAGCCATCCAGCACGCCAAGGCGGCGGGTGTGCCAATGGTGGTCGCGGTCAACAAGATCGATAAGGAAGCGGCAGATCCCGACCGCGTCAAGAATGAGCTGGCGACCAAAGACGTGATCCCGGAAGCCTGGGGCGGCGACACCCAGTTCATCCACGTGTCGGCGCTGACCGGTGAAGGCATTGACGAGCTACTCGACGCAGTCGCGCTGCAGGCGGAAATGCAGGAGCTCAAAGCCGTTTATGACGGACCCGCCCGAGGTGTCGTGATCGAGTCCCGCGTGGAAGTTGGCCGCGGCGTCGTTGCCACCATGCTGGTTCAGCAAGGCACTCTCAAGGTCGGCGATATTCTGCTGGCCGGACAGTCCTTCGGTCGCGTTCGCGCAATGGTCAACGAACTCTCGGAGAAGGTACAGGAAGCCGGTCCCTCCACCCCGGTGGAGATTCTCGGTCTCGATTCTGCACCGGCGGCGGGTGACTCCTTTGTTGTCGCCCCGGACGAGAAGAAAGCCCGCGAAGTGGCCGAGCATCGCGCCGAGCGCGAGCGCCAGGAGCGCCTGCGACGTGCGCAAGCCGTCAAGCTGGAGAATATGTTCTCTTCCATGGAAGCCGGCGAGAGGAAAGTTCTTCCGGTTGTGCTCAAGGCTGATGTACGCGGCTCACTGGAAGCGATTCAGTCCGCTCTGGCGGACATCGGCAACGAAGAGGTGCAGGTCAACATTGTCACTTCCGGTGTCGGCGGCATTTCCGAAAACGACGTGAACCTGGCAATCACCTCTGGAGCGATCATCATAGGCTTCAACGTTCGGGCCGAATCATCCGCGCGCAAGCTGGCGGAAAATGAAGGCGTGGAAGTTCGCTACTACAGCATCATTTATCAGCTGTTGGATGAAGTGAAGAGCGCCCTGGCCGGTATGTTGTCGCCCGAGCGCGTGGAAGAGATTGTCGGTATTGCCGAAGTGCGCGATGTGTTCAAGTCACCCAAGTTCGGCCAAGTGGCCGGCTGCATGGTGACCGAGGGCACCGTGTACCGAAACAAACCAATCCGGGTACTCCGCGAAAATGTCGTGATCTACGAAGGCGAGCTGGAGTCCCTGCGTCGCTTCAAAGATGACGTGAACGAAGTGCGCAACGGCATGGAATGCGGCATCGGCGTTAAGGATTACGACGTGAAGGTAGGCGATCAGATCGAAGTCTACGATGTCAAAGAGGTCGCCCGAGAGCTGTAATACAGCTCTCCGCGCACACTTTCTTCGACAAAGGAATTCACACCGATGCCCAAAGAGTTCAGCCGACAGATTCGGGTAGCCGATCAGATCCAGCGCAGTCTGGCGCAGATGATTCAGAGCGAAATCAACGATCCGCGTCTCGGCCTGGTTAACATCAATGAAGTGGACGTGAGCCGCGACTATGCGAACGCGCGCGTTTACGTGACCTTTGTGGGCGACGAGACGCAGACCGACGTGGAGCAATCCATCGCGATTCTCAACAAGGCTTCGGGTTTTCTGCGCAGCCTGCTGGCGAAGAGCCTGAACAGTCGCAGTACCCCGCGCCTGCGTTTTGTCTACGACAAAACCTCGGTGGAGGGGCAGCGGCTGAATCATCTGATCAATCAGGCCGTCTCCAAGGATCGCAGGGAATCCTGAGCCGATCACGCAACAATTCACACGGGTCATGAACGATAGGAGCTTCGCTCGCTTGCGAAGCTTCCCAACAATGATGAGGTAGGGTTTGTCTCGAAGACGGCCTAAGGGACGCCCTATAAGTGGCGTCCTGCTATTGAACAAGGTAGCCGGTGTTACATCCAACACCGCCTTGCAGCAAGCGAAACGACTGTTTTTTGCCGCCAAAGCCGGCCACACGGGCAGTCTGGATCCTCTGGCCACGGGTGTTCTGCCCCTGTGTTTTGGCGAGGCCACCAAATTCTCGCAGTACCTGCTGGATGCGGACAAACGCTATCGCAGCACCTTCTGTCTTGGTGTAAGTACCGAGACCGGTGACGCGGATGGCGAGGTTATCGCCAGCGCCGATGCGAGCGGCATCGACCGCGATATGGTCGAGCGCGCGCTCGAACGGTTTGAGGGCGAGATCGAGCAGATTCCGTCCATGTACTCTGCCATCAAGTATCAGGGCCAGCCCTTGTATAAGCTGGCTCGAGAAGGCAAAACCGTCGAGCGAGAGCCGCGCCGCGTTCAGGTCTACAGCATCGAAGTCCTGGACTTCGTTCCTGGTAATCCGGCCAGGGTCGATGTGGATATTCACTGCAGCAAAGGCACCTACGTGCGCACCATCGCCGAAGACCTCGGTCAGGTGCTCGGCTGTGGAGCCCACGTACAACGGCTGCACCGCAGTCAGGCCGGCCCCTTCAGTGATGAGGATGCGGTCACCTTTGAATCGCTCGAGGCTGAGCGAGGCGAGCAACTGGCCGAGGTGCTGGATCATCATTTGCTCCCGCCCGATGCCCCGGTTCAGGCGCTGGCACCCCTGAGTCTGCCGGAGCAAAGCGCGTTCTACTTCCGCCAAGGCCAGCCGGTCATGGATCCAAAGGTCTATCAGCTGGGGGAGGAAGGTGATATGGTGCGGGTTTTTTCCGCAGGCGACGAGTTTCTCGGGGTCGGCGAGATAACCGACGATGGTCGAGTGGCTCCCAAGCGTCTGGTCGTATAAGCGCTTGTCGCTTGAAGGATCAAAGGATTCGTGAGTTTTTGCTGGGCAGGTCATCGGCCTGTTCGGCGAAAGTTAGCCCACCTGTAAATGTGCACGGGCGGGCTGAATACTTGAGTTCGGAACCCTGAACTCTCATTCGCATATTAACGAGGATATAAAGATGTCATTGAATGCCCAAGAGAAAGCCGAGATTGTAAAGCAGCACCAACAGTCTGAGGGCGACACCGGTTCGCCGGAAGTTCAGGTAGCGCTGCTCACTGCCAACATCAACAAGTTGCAGGAACATTTCGCTACCCACAAGCAGGATCACCACTCACGTCGTGGCCTGATTCGGATGGTAAACCAACGACGTAAGCTGTTGGACTACCTCAAAGGCAAGGATGTAAATCGCTATGCCGACCTGATCCAAAAGCTTGGATTGCGTCGCTAAGGCACAGGGAGGGCTCGCATCGTCGGGCCCTTCCGCGTTTTGAGGAAGCGGTTTTCACTGGAGCGAAGACCCTCTTCGAACCTCACTGGCCGGGTCTGCTGTTTTGTTGTTTTTGTGATATGAGAAAAGGCGCTGATGCAGACCGGCAACGAACGAAAGTCGAATAAGAAGACGATTGTATATTTGAGAAGGATATTATTGTGAATCCAGTTATCAAGACATTCCAGTACGGTGACAAGACCGTAAAAATCGAAACGGGCCGCATCGCGCGTCAGGCGACCGGCGCAGTGCTGGTCACCATGGACGAAACCACGGTCCTGTGTACTGTGGTGGGTGCCAAAGAGCCTAGCCCGGGACAGTCATTTTTCCCTCTGTCCGTTCATTATCAGGAAAAAGCATACGCTGCCGGCAAGATCCCCGGCGGCTTCTTCAAGCGCGAAGGCCGGCCTTCCGAAAAGGAAACCCTGACTTCACGTTTGATCGACCGACCGATCCGTCCGCTGTTTCCGAACGGCTTCATGAACGAAGTGCAGGTAATCTGCACCGTCATGTCCACCTGTAAAACCGTAGATCCCGATATCCCCGCCATGATCGGCACCTCCGCGGCGCTGGCTATCTCCGGTATTCCCTTCAACGGGCCGATTGGCGCTGCCCGCGTCGGCTTCACTCAGGATTCAGGCTATCTGCTGAATCCCAGCTATGAAATGCTGACCAAGTCCGAGCTCGACATGGTGGTTGCGGGTACCAAAGACGCAGTGCTGATGGTCGAATCCGAAGCCTACGAGCTGCCGGAAGACATTATGCTGGGTGCCGTGCTTTATGCTCACCAGGAAATGCAGGTGGTGATCCAGGCATGTGAAGAGCTGGCTCGCGATGCCGGCAAGCCCCGTTGGGATTGGCAGGCCGAAGCGGCTAACGCGGACATCGTTGAGCGCGTCAAGAATGGCTTCGCGAGTTCCATCGGCACTGCTTACACCATCATCGACAAGCAGAAGCGTCGCGATCGTCTCGACGAGTTGCGTTCTCAAGCTGTCGCTGAAATCGCCACCGAAGAAAGCGGCATTGGAGCAGACGAAGTCAAGAAAGTGTTCGGCTCGATCGAGAAGAACATCGTTCGCGAGCGCGTTGTCAATGGGGAGCCGCGCATCGATGGCCGCGATCAGAAAACCGTGCGTCCGATCGAAGTTGAAGTCGGCGTTCTGCCCCGTGCCCACGGTTCAGCCCTGTTCACCCGCGGCGAAACCCAGGCCTTGGTCGTTGCGACGCTCGGCTCTGTGCGCGATGCGCAAATCATCGATGCGCTGGAAGGTGAGCGCAAAGACCCCTTCATGCTCCACTACAACTTCCCTCCGTACTCAGTGGGTGAAGCGGGACGCATGGGTGGCACCGGACGCCGGGAAATCGGTCACGGTCGTCTCGCGCGTCGCGGTGTCGCAGCGGTGATGCCGACTGCCGACGAATTCCCTTACGTCATCCGCGTGGTGAGCGAAATCACCGAATCCAACGGCTCCAGCTCCATGGCCTCGGTCTGTGGTTCGAGCCTGGCGATGATGGATGCGGGCGTTCCGCTGCGAGCCCCGGTAGCGGGTATTGCCATGGGTCTGGTGAAAGAAGGCGAGAAGTTCGCCGTACTCACGGACATCCTCGGCGACGAAGATCACCTCGGCGATATGGATTTTAAAGTAGCCGGTACCGCGCAAGGTATCACTGCTCTGCAGATGGATATCAAAATCGAAGGTATCACTGAGCAGATCATGGAGATCGCACTGGAGCAGGCACTGCATGCACGTCTGCACATCCTTGGTGAGATGAACAAGGTAATTGCTTCTTCACGTACTCAGGTTTCCGAAAACGCACCGCGTTTTGAAATCCTGAAAGTGGATAGCGACAAGATCCGCGACATCATCGGTAAAGGCGGCGCCACCATTCGCGCTCTGACCGAAGAGACCGGCGCCTCGATCGATATCGAAGACGACGGTACCGTGCGCATCTACAGCGACAATGCAGCTTCTTTGAAAGACGCAACCGATCGCATTCTGGCCATTACCGCGGAAGCGGAAATCGGCAGAATTTACGAAGGCAAGGTAGTCCGCATCGTGGACTTCGGTGCGTTCGTAAACTTCCTGCCGGGCAAGGACGGTCTGGTGCACATTTCACAGATCGCCGAAGAGCGCGTGAACAACGTGAGCGATTACCTGAAAGAAGGTGACATGGTGAAGGTGAAGTGTCTGGACGTTGACCAGCGCGGCCGCATCAAGCTGTCCATCAAGGAAGCAAAGCGAGAGGAAGAGGGCGGAGCATCGGAAGAACAAGCTTCCCAAGCTGAATAAACCGCTCTTTATCTCCTTGAAAAAGAAAAAACCCGCCGTTTGGCGGGTTTTTTTTTGGGGGGATTCTGATTCGGTTTGGAGTTTTAAATCCGTTTGAGGGCGAGGGGTGCTCCTTCCGGAAACGCATGAATCCATCCCTGGAGCTCCTTCGCGGGGTCCCTCCCGCGAAGGTTCCGGAAGGAGCACCCCTCACCCTCAAACTACCTTCGGCACGATCTCGGATAGAGGAGATTCTTTCAATCGCATTTCGGAAGGACTCTGCTCCAAGAGCGGGCACATTGTAGTCTGCGGGAGGGGGGAGTGCATTTCAAAACCTTCGCGGGATGGACCCCGCGAAGGAGCTACAGGGATGTATTCATGCGTTTTTGAAATGCACTCCCCCCTCCCGCAGACGGTCGAGGGGCACTGAAAAAAAACCTACAAAACTGCCTCAATCAGCTGAGGCCCTTCAGCGGCCAAAGCCCGCTTCAACTGCTCATTGAACTCGTCTGCCGTGGTCGCACGCGTAGCATTCACACCCATGCCTTGCGCGATCTGTTGGAAATTCAGGTCCGGCCGGCCAATGTCCAGCATGTCCAAGGTCTTCTGGGTGGGGCTTTGCGCACCAACGCGCATCAGTTCGACCTGCAGAATCTGATATTTTCGGTTGGAGAAAATGATGTTTACCACATTGAGATTCTCACGCGCCTGCGTCCACAGCGCCTGAATGGTGTACATCGCTCCGCCGTCCCCGTGCAGGCACACCACCTTGCGGTCGGGGCAGGCGACGGCGGCGCCGGTAGCGACCGGCAGGCCGAAGCCGATGCTTCCGCCGGTCAACTGCAGCCAGTCGTGACTGCCAATCGATTCAGTCAGACCAGTGGGCGGGCCACCTGAAGTTGCCGCTTCATCAACAATGATCACGTTGTCGGGCAGCAGCGCACCCAGCGCGAAGCCGATGCTTTTCGGGCTCAATCCGCCGGTCATCAGCTCGGGGCGGGTTTCCTGTTGGATGCGCGGCTGCAGTGAGGCGGCGCCGAGAGCTTGCACCAGATCGTCGATAGCCGTCGCGACATCTTCGTGAGGCTCGGCCAGCACATGGCTCTCACAGCCGGGGGGCAGGGGCGTGCTGGGCTTGTCCGGATAGGCAAAGAAAGCCACCGGCGATTTGGCGCCAATCGTAATGACCTGCTGGCAATCCTTGAATTGTTCCTGCGCCATTTCGACGAAGTAGGCAACGCGATCGAACTTCGGATGACCGGCACCGCGGGTGGTGCGCCCGTTGAAGCATTCATATAGCACGGTAGCGCCGCTGGCTTGAGCAATCTTGTCGATGGCGGGCAGCAGCTTCGCTTCGTTGGCGGGGCCTCCGATCACGATGATGGTGTCTTTACCGCCGGATTGCAGCAGGCGGGCGATCTGCTCAATGCGATCGCCGGGTACTGCGGGTGCTGAGGGAATTGCGAGCGGGTCGGCCTGGGCCGTCGTTTCGTTCCAGGCGCAATCCGCCGGTACCATCAGGGTGGCGATGCGTCCGGGCATGCTCATGGCGGCCTGCACGGCTTCGGCACCATCTCTGGCGAGTGTATCCGCGGACTGTGCGGACTTGCTCCAGTCGGAAAATGCCCGGGCAAGGTCGTTCACATTGGACGCCAGCGGTGCATCGTACTGAAGGTGATAGGTGGCGTGGTCGCCCACCAGGTTCACCATCGGCGCGAAGGCCCGGCGGGCATTGTGGATGTTCGCCGTGCCATTGGCGAGGCCGGGACCCAGGTGCAGCAGGGTGACGGCGGGCTTGCGGGTCATCCGGGCGTAGCCATCGGCGGCCCCCGTGCAAACCCCTTCAAACAGGCCCAAGATCGAACGCATTTTCGGCTCATTGCCGATAGCGCGCACAAAATGCATCTCCGAGGTGCCTGGGTTGGTAAAGCAGGTGTCTACGCCCGCTTTCAGGAGGGTCTGTATCAAACTTTCAGCACCGTTCATGGGGTCGCCTCTTTGTCGGTAAATCAATGATCCGCAGAAAGTGGGGCAGTTTAAGGCAGATGCTTCCCAGGCTCCAGTCGGGCTGTAATGTGCTGGTTTCTTGTACAGCTGTCATTGGCCGACTATAGTTGTGTTATCGCTTTCTCTTCTTCTGCCTGCCAGCTTACGTCGTATCCAATGCTTTTCCCCAACGGTCATTTCGTCTTCCTGGATCTGGAAACCACCGGCTCCAAAGCCAGTATGGATCGCATCACGGAAGTGGGGCTCATCGAAGTGCTCGACGGCGAGGTGATCGACCAGTACGAGACCCTGCTCAACCCGCAGACGCCAATCTCCAGCTTCATCACTTCCCTGACCGGCATAGACGATCGGATGGTGGCCGGTGCGCCGCTTTTTTCGGACATTGCTGAAGACCTGATGGCGCGACTGCTCGGGCGGGTGCTGGTCGCGCACAATGCGCGTTTCGATCACAGCTTTCTGAAGAATGAATTTCGCCGCATTGGTCTCGACTACCGTACAAAGGTCCTTTGTACCTTGAAAATGTCCCGCGCACTCACACCTGAGCTACGGAGCCACGGGCTCGATAGTCTGATCAACCATCATGGCTTGCACGTGGACGCCCGACATCGCGCAATGGGCGACGCAGACCTGCTGGTCCAGCTGATGTCTCGATGGAGCAAGACCGTCGGGGTGGACCTGGTTTCGAAGCAGTTGCAATCACAGCTGCGGCAAACGACGCTGCCCGCCAACGTCGCCGCCGAAAACATCGATGCACTTCCCAACGAGCCCGGGGTATACCTGTTTTACGATGCCAGCGACACCTTGCTCTATATCGGCAAGTCGGTGAAGATCCGGGACCGAGTCAAATCCCATTTCTCGAGCGACCACGCCAGTGACAAGGAAATGGACTTGTGCCGGCAAGTGAGCCGCATTGACTACCGGCGAACCGGTGGGGATCTTGGAGCGCAGTTGCTTGAAGCCCGGTTGATCAAGGAGCACAGTCCGGTTTACAACCGGCAGCTGCGCAAAACCAAGACGCTCTGGTATCTGGAGCTGGCGAAAAACAAGGACGGCTATCTGACTGTCTGCACTCGCAGCGGTGCTTCGCTGCCCGAGGGCGAGTTGTCCAATCTGGTGGGACTATTCCGCTCCCGCAAAATGGCGGAGGAAACCTTGCGTCGTGTCTGCGACGAGCAGCAACTCTGTCATCGTCTCACGGGACTGGAGAAGTCGCGCTCCGGGGCCTGCTTTGCGCATCAGCTTCGCCGATGTACCGGTGCCTGTGTCGGTAAGGAAGATCCGGTAGACTACAACGCTCGCCTCGAAGCGGCGCTGGACCAGTGGCGTTTCAAGGTGTGGCCGCATTCAGGACCGGTGATCATTGAAGAGGGTGGGGATTACCACCTTGTCGATCAATGGTGTCATCTGGGATCGGCGACGAAGGTCGAAGCGCTGCCTTCACCGAGACAGGCCAGAAAGATGGAATACGACACCTATAAAATCCTGCTGAAGTTTCTCAGCCGCAAGAAGATGCGGGTGCAGGCTTTGTCCGCTCTGCAGATCGCACCCCCTCAGAGGGAAAGCGAGACGATCTAGCGCTTCCGAAATTCCTCCCAGGCCTTGCGTCCCCAGACGCCGACGTAATTACCGCCACTGATGAAGGCGAGGCCGATCACCAGCAGAACACCGACTTCGAAAAACGAGACAGGAAAGATCGGGTAAACCTGCTGAGTCAGCACCATCAGCGCAAAAGCAATTTGCACAAGTGTACTTAGCTTGCCCCAGACAGTGGGAGCCATTTCATACCGACCGATCAACAGGTGGTAAGCCAGTGCCCCGGCAACAATGACCAGATCGCGAGCCACTACCACCACGGCTACCGTCATCGGAATGGCGTTTACAAGTGCCAGGCTAACATAGGTGCCGATCAGCAAAGCCTTGTCCGATATCGGATCGATGACTGATCCATAGCGGCTCTGCGCTCCCATTTTTCTTGCCCACCATCCATCGACAAGATCGCTGGCACCGGCGAACACGGCGATCCCCAGTACCAGTTCAAACTTTTCTTGAAGAATAAACAGGCAAATAGGTAGCGCCAGGAACAGGCGCAGTGTGGTGATCGCGTTGGGGAGATTCTTAACAATCCGGTTCGTCATCAGCCGCATGGTCCGCGTGAATCGGAAGAAGGCCCAGTCATTATGCAGTGAGCATATATCGCTCGCTGGCGTCCTTCTTCAACGTACAAATCCGATAATGGAAATGAAGTGGGAGATGGATCCTGCAAGCACAAAGATATGCCAGATGCCGTGCCCGTGCTTCAGGTACTGCAGATTATCGAGCACATAGAAGATCACACCCAAGGTATAAGCCCCGCCTCCCAAAGCAAGCCAGAACAATCCCTGCGCGGAAATCGAGGCGCGAATTTGCGAGATCTCGAACATGCATATCCAGCCCATGGTGAGGTAAATGGCGATCTGCAGCAACTCGATTCGGTTTGGATTCAACAAATCCAGCAGCAATCCGGCGATCGCCAGGCCCCAGACGATGGCCAGCATGCGATAGCCGTCCGTATCCCCCAGAGAAACCACCATGTACGGTGTGTAGGTGCCCGCGATCAGGAGATAAATAGTTACATGGTCGAGTTTCTGAAAGATGGCTTTCAGCTGTGGCGGGTGAAAACTGTGGTAGAGGGTAGACATCGTATAGAGCAGGACCAGCGTCAGCCCGAATACGACGAAGCTTACGATGGTAGCGGGTTCGCCGGACTGGATCGCGACCGTGAGCAGGGCGCCAAAGCCAACCAGTGCCAGGACGGCACCGACGAGGTGAGAGATGCTGTTAAATTTTTCTCCGTAATACATGGGCTGGAAAGGTTTAATTTGCACCGATGTTGAGAACGGCGCGAACGATAGCATATTGATCCTTCCAGGTGGAGAGAAGTTTAGAGGAGCCACGCTGGGCGGTTCACACCCAGCGTTTCGTTCATTGGTGGATCAGGAGTCAACCTTTTTTGGGGCCCACCCAGACCTGCTGGGCGTTGACGAATTCGCGGATACCGTGGGGGCCGAGCTCTCGACCGTAGCCGGATCGCTTCACGCCACCACTGGGTAGTCGCGGATCGGTTTTGACGATGCCATTCACCGCCACCTGCCCGGTGACAAGCTCCCGCGCCATTGCTTCGCCACGTTCGGTGCTCGTCCAGACTGCGGCGCCAAGGCCATACTCGCTGTCATTGGCGATCGCCAGGGCATGCTCTGCGTCTTCGGCCTTGATCACGGACGCTACCGGGCCAAAGGTCTCTTCACAGGACGCCGTCATGTCGTTGGTGACATCTGCGAGCAGAGTGACCGGGTAGAAATACCCCTTGTACTCGGGCATTTCGCCACCGAGAAGGCAGCGTGCCCCGCTGGAAATACTTTCCCTCACCTGGCGATGCAGATTGTCGCGGAGATCGGGACGGGCCAGCGGACCTACATCGGTGGTCTCCAAGGCCGGATCGCCCAGCGTCAATTGCTGCAGACGTGATTGCAAGAGCTCCACCATCTGGGTGTAAACCGAGGCTTCCACGATGATGCGTTTGGCGGCGATGCAGGACTGGCCAGCGTTGATGATGCGGGACAGAGTGATCACATCCGCGGCCGTTTCCAGGGACGCGTCGGCGAGCACCACAGCTGGATCGGAACCGCCCAATTCCAGCACCGCGGGCTTGAGCTCGGAAGCGGCCACTGCGGCCACGGCGCTGCCGCCCCGGGTAGAGCCGGTGAAGGAAACGCCGCGAACCGCCGGGTGGCGAATCGCGCCTTCGGCGTCATCTCTGGTGAGTGGGAGATTTTGCAGAATACCCGAGGGGGCATCGATTGCTTCGAAGATTTTCTCGATTGCCGCAGCGCAGCCAGGCACATGCGGGTCATGCTTCATCAGGCAGGTATTACCCGCCATGAGCGTTGGCGCGCAGAAGCGGAAGGCGAGCCAGAATGGCGCGTTCCAGGGAAGAATGCCCAGCACCGGCCCGAGCGGCAGGTACTGTACATAGCTGCGGCTGGCATCCGACTCGATGTGTTCAGTGGCGAGGTACTGCTCCGCATGCTCGGCGTAGTGTTCCGCACACCAGGCTGCTTTCATCACTTCGCCGCGCGCTTCCTTGATGGGCTTACCCATCTCTTCGGTCATCAGCGGCGCAAGCTCATTGCAGTGCTCTTTCATGTAACTGGCCGCCGCTTTCAGCACTTGCGCACGCTCCTTGAAAGAAGTCTTGCGCCAGCGCTGGAAACTTCCTTCCGCCGCTTCCATGGCCCGGTGCAATTGCTGCTGGTTGAAGGGCTGGACTTCTCTGACAAGCTCCTCGGTGGCGGGATTGATTGCCTGTAGCATGGACTCTCCTGTTTTCTCTTCAGCGTGCGGTGCTTTGCCTTTTTACTGTGGCTCGCGCGGTCGCGAACTCGGGCGGAGGGGCCGTCGGCAAGGCCGTGTCCTCCTGCTGCGCCGACTTGCTGTGCGCTGCCTGCTCAGGTTTGACGACGAAGTCCTCGTCGAGGCTGAAAAAGGATTCGCAGCCATCGGCGGTGACAAACAAGGTGTCGGAAATGCCGCAGGTTTTATCGCCGTCCACACCCCACATCCAGGGAATAATGTGAAAGGTCATTCCCTCCCGCAAAATCGTTGAGTCGCCCTGTTTCAGGCTGATGATGTAACCTTCGTCCCAGCTGGGTGGGAAGGCAATACCGATGGAATAGCCTGAGCGCGTCACCAGGCGAGCCCCCACGTCGTTCTCCATGATGATTTTGCGCACCAAGTTATCTGCATCGGAAACCGTCAGCCCGGGACGAATCATTCCCTTTACCTGCTTCAGGGCCAGTTTCATTTTTTCCTGGGCCTTGTACATGCTGTCTGAAAGCTCGCCCAGAACCACCGTGCGCATCATCGCCGTGTGATAGCGACGGTAGCAGCCCCCGACCTCCAGGAAGACATGCTCTCCAGGTTTGACAGTACGGCCCTCCCAGGTCGCGTGGCCGATCATGGTGCGTGGACCCGAGGTCACATAGGGCATCACCGCGGGTGCTTCGCCGCCGGCGCGAAACATCCCGCTGCAAATCGCTGCGGCGATTTCGTTTTCGGTTACACCCGCCGCGCAGGCCTCGAAGCCGGCCTTCATGCCTGCCTCGGTGGCGAAGGCCGCTTTGCGCATTAGATCGATCTCCAGAGGCGACTTGCAAATGCGACCCTGTTCGACAATGCCGAAGCAATCAAACAGGCGCCCTTCGGTGAAGGTGGTGTGAATGCTGTCCTGATGGTAGGCGGGAAAGAAATAGCTATTGCGCTCGTAGCCGATGTCTTTTTTTGCCAGCCCGAATTCACGAAGGGATTCCACCAGCATCTGAATCGCGTCGCCCGTATCCGGATACGGGCGGGTGCGCTCCACCCAGGTACGCGCGTGGATGTTGGATTCCTCCATGGCGCGGGTGATCATGAAGGGTTCGTCTTCGAGCGGAACCACCAGGCACTGGAAGAATGAATAACCCGTCGTCTGATAGTCGGTGAGATACATGATGTTTTCCGGATCGGAAATGATCACCGCGTCCAACAGACGCGCTCTCATCCGCTCGCGCAACTCTTCCACTCTCCGCTCATATTCCTCGAAAGGGAAGGTCATATCGTCGCGCTGTTTCATGCTTCCTCCAGGGCCTTGTCGACCGCCGTGGCTAAAATGTTCAAACCCTCGTCCAGATCTTCCTGGGGAATCGTTAGCGGTGGGATCAGCTTGATCACGCGACCGCCCGTGCCGCAGGGACCAATCAAAAGCCCGGATTCGAAGCAGTTGCGGGCGATGGCCTTGGCGAGTTCACCGCTTCCCACGTCCAGCGCCTGCATCATGCCTTTGCCGCGCACGTCGAAGTCCTCGCCCGGGTGCCGGCTGGCGATGGCTTGAAGACTTTCGCGCATTTGTTCACCCTTCTGTTTCACGTCGAGCGTAAAGTGCTCGTCTTCGAAGTAGCTCAAGGCTTCGCGCCCTGCGACGAAAGAAAAGCCCTGGCCGCGGAAGGTGCCAGTGTGTTCGCCCGGTGACCAGTGCTGATCGTGTTCGGGTTTGATGAGATTCATAGCCAGTGGGGTGCCGAAACCGCCGATGCCCTTGGCGAGGCAGATAATGTCGGGGTCCAGGTCCATGTCGTCGAAGCTGAAGTAGGAGCCGGTGCGACCACAGCCCGCCTGGATGTCGTCGATGATCAGCAGTGAACCGAAGTCGCGCGCAAGTTTCTGCAAGGCCCCTAACCATTCCTTGCTGGCGACATTTACACCGCCCTCCGCCTGAATGGCTTCGACAATGTAAGCGGCGGGGGGACTGACACCACTGGAGCTGTCTTCGAGCTCCGCACGAATACGTTCCAGTGAAGCCATGCCGCCACCCAGTTCGCCCTCGGAAATATCCTCCTGGTTGTCGAAAGGATGATGAGTGACATGCTCCAGGGGAACGCCCGATGCGCCGCGGAAATAACCATTGGCAGTACAGGCCAGTGAGCCCAGCGTCATGCCGTGAAAGCCATGGTGGAAGGCCACTATGCTGGTGCGCCCGGTCACTCTTCGCGCCAGCTTCAGCGCCGCTTCGACGGCGTTGGTGCCGGTCGGACCAATGAACTGCATCTTGTGAGTCATGCCCCGCGGCAGGAGGATGGTGTTGACGAACTTCTCCATGAAATCCCGCTTCGCAGTGGTATACATGTCGAGGCTGTGGGGAACGCCGTCGTCTTCGAGAAATTCGATGAGCGCTTTCTTCATACGCTCGTTGTTGTGGCCGAAATTGAGCACGCCAGCGCCGGCGAAGAAATCGATATAAGTGCGTCCATTTTCATCGGTTTGCCGGGAGTTGGACGCTGAGGCGAATACAGTTGGAAAGGCCCGGCAGTAGCCGCGGATGTTCGATTCCCATTGTTCAAATACTTCTGTATTCATGCCCGACTCCCTTTCGTTGGTAGCTAGTCATTGGTATCGATCACTGGTGCTGATCGTTTACAACTAGCCACTGGATTTGGAAATGATGTTCCGAGGCGAGAAAGCCTCTGAGGTGATTTCGTTGACCTCCAGGTAGATGCCTGCAGACTGTATGGCGTGACTGCTAGCGGGGCGGCTCCGGTGCGCCGACGATTTTTGAAAACACCCGCACCACCGACGGAATCAGCGCATCATTGAATCGGTAGTGAGGACTGTGACAGGGCTCGCGAAAGCCATCCTCAGTATGCGTGCCGATCAATGCGAAGGCACCCGGAATCTCCTCGAGGTAATAGCTGAAGTCTTCCGATGCCATAACGGGCGCGTTCAGAGTCTTGCAGGGCCAGTCCTCCCCAAATTCTGTGGCAATGGCTGAGCGTAGTTGTTCCGCCTGACGTGGATGATTGACGGTCGGGTTGTATCGGGGCAGCAGTTGGGTTTCGGCTTCAACGCCATAGGCGCTTGCAGTGCTGGCAGCAATCTCGGAAATCCACTCGCCGATGGTGTCGCGAGTGCTGATTTCAGTGACGCGGATACTGCCCGAGATCGCTACGTTTTGAGGAATAATGGTGTCGCCGCTTTTGCCGTCGATGGATGTGACGCTGACGACCGCCGTTTGCTTCGCCGACAGGCGCCGACTGATAATTTGCTGCAGCGCCATCGTGATTGCTGCCGCCGCGAGTATCGGATCGCGGCAGGCTTCCGGCTGACTGGCGTGGCCGCCCTGGCCCCGCACTGCAATTTTGAATGTACCGTTACCCGCCATCACGGCGCCATCGGGACACAAGGCTTCGCCCAGCGGAATGGCCGGCCAGTTGTGCCAGCCGTAGATTTCATCCACGCCTTCCAGGGCGCCGTCATCGATCATCTGTCTGGCGCCGTGCCCGCCTTCTTCCGCCGGCTGAAACAACAAGGTGACTGGTCCTGGCAGCTCGGACTCGTGCTGCTTGAGCCAGGCTGCAGTGGCGATCAGAGCCGCGCTGTGGCCGTCGTGACCGCAAGCGTGCATACAGCCCGGCCTTTGGGACGCCCAGCTTTCGTCCACAGCTTCGTCGATCGGTAGCGCATCGATATCCGCTCTCAACGCAACATGTTTTCCGCTGGCGCCTTTGGCCAACCTGGCCACGGTGCCCGTCGTTGCGCAGCTGTGCCAATCGATGCCCATTGAAGAGAGTTGCTGCTGTATCCGATTGGCAGTGTCGAATTCCTCCCACGGCAATTCGGGGTTTTTGTGCATTTCGTGACGGAATCTGACAGCAGAGTCGATCAGGTCCTTCCAGTTGTTCATGGTCACCTCTTGCCTTTAGCGGATCCGGCGTCGCAAGCGCGCCAATCAGCGAACTCAAAAAACTGAGACCAAAGAACACCTCTGGTGGTTTTCG
The DNA here is from genome assembly GCA_026192395.1 of Proteobacteria bacterium 005FR1. GTDB lineage: Bacteria > Pseudomonadota > Gammaproteobacteria > Pseudomonadales > Cellvibrionaceae > WACF01. Next base: position 2,149,277 of record WACF01000001.1, on the reverse strand, counting down.
CCACCAGAGGTTCCGTTAGGCAGTTGTAATGAACGGTCAGAGTTGACCAGCCTTGCTTCTCCACCGCCTGCAAGGAATGCTTTGTGCATTCGGCAGACCATGAGTCACCATCTGAGCAGGAGAAACGTCATGCATGCACTTAGCGGTGAAGATCTGGAAAAGATGTTCAAAGATCCGGAGCAGGATTTTGTGTTGATCAATGTGCTGTCGCCCGAGGATTTCAATCGTCGGCACATTCGCAATTCGGTGAACGTGCCGCTCAAAACACATAGCTTTGCGAACGTGGTTGCGGAGATTGCGGGCAATCTCGAGCGAAAAGTCGTTGTGTACTGCGCCAGCTTCGACTGCGATGCATCGGCGAAAGCGGCGACCGAACTGGAAGCGGAGGGCTTCACCGATGTTTACGATTACGAGGGTGGCTTGAAGGAGTGGTTTGATCATCAGCGCGCCGCCTGAGAGGCGGCACGTGTTCAGCCGTACCAGATCGAAACAACTGCGTAGACGGTCAGCGCACCGACCACCGAGTTGAAGGCCCAGCGCCCGGCGGTACTGGCAAGATAGCGCCTGATGGAGATGCCCGACAGCAGCCACAGGTGATTGCAGCTGACGCCGATGAACAGAAAGGCGAAGAAGAGCACGACAATCTTCTCAGTCGCGGTCAAGGCAACACCGCTTAGCAATGCAATGCTGGTGATCGCCATGATCCAGGCTTTGGGATTGATCAGCTGGAAGAGGGCGGCCTGAGCAATGTTCAATGGCCGACCTTCCTCCTGCTGCTCGCCCTTTGCAGGTGGCGCCGATGCCAGCTGGACGATGAGGTAGACGAGATAGGCCGAAGCAAACAGCTTGAGTCCCGTTGTCATCGCCGCGGAATCTGCGACCACTTCCCCGAGCCCGAACATGCAGGCTATGTGCAGTCCGGTCACACCGACGACAATGCCCGTCAAATGAGGCAGGGTGCGGCGGTAGCCGAAGCGCTTGCCGGAAGCTGCGAGCATCAGGTTGTTCGGGCCGGGAGTTATGGTGCTGGCAAAAACAAAGCCGAACAGCGGAAGCAGTTTTTCAAACAATCCCGTTAGCTCGATCATGACTCACCGCTTAGCTGCCCCTGCAGGAAGGTTCTCGCCTGTCCGATCATCTGGACCCGATCCCCTTTGAGGGCCAGATGCAGTCTGCCGCCGCGCTCTGACCACTGCTCTGCAATCAGCTCGGTCTTGCCAAGCTGTTCCGACCAATAGGGCATCAGTGCGCAATGAGCGGAGCCGGTGACGGGATCCTCCGGAACACCCACATTCGGAGCGAAGAAGCGCGACACGAAGCTCGGATCGCCACTGCTATGTGCTGCAGTCATTATCAGCCCGCGTCTCGACAACGGACGAAACAGGTCGAAATCCGGCCGGTAGCGACGCAGTGACTGCGCATCGCTCACCACCAGCAGCAGATCCTCACCGGCTATCCGCGCATCGACAATGGATGCCTGTAATCCCGACTCCAGGTTTGTCAGGTCGAGCCGATCCAGAGCCATGGCTTCAAGGGAGCAGCGGGGAAAATTCAGTGCAACGCCGGATTCACCGTCCGGCGTGTCGGCGCGCCGCGCCTGGAGTTCTCCGCTGCGGGTCTGGAATCTCAGGGTCTCCGCCGTCGACTGGAGATGAGTCCAGATCACATAAGCGGATGCCAGGGTGGCATGTCCACAAAGGTCCACCTCGGTCGTGGGCGTGAACCAGCGCAGGGACCATTTCTCCGAGTCTTCCAGGTTTGGTACCAGGAAAGCGGTTTCCGACAGATTGAATTCGGCCGCGATCATCTGCATCCAGGCTGCTTCGACATTCTGCTCAAGCACCACAACAGCGGCGGGGTTGCCTCTGAGGGCGCCGTGGGTGAAAGCATCGACGATAAAGGTCTTGGGTGAAGATGGCATGGTGGCTCTCCTGTGCTGAATTCCCGTGGTGGTTGGGGTGGAATGGATTGGCGGTTTACTCTAAAGGGCCGGCCCCCTATAGTACAGACGCACAAAACGGAAATTGAACCGGTACAGATGCTTGTCGAGCAATTCTGTGTTGGTCGACAAGCCGTCACTCTGTACTGGAGCAACTGAGATCGTGGAAAACCTGGCGTCTGATCACCTTTATTCACGCATCGCCGAAGAGATCGCAGAGCGCATCGACTCAGGGCTCTATCAGCCGGGCGAGAAACTGCCCGGCATCCGTGTCCTCAGCGATAAGCAGGGGGTCAGTCCAGCCACGGCGGTGGCCGCCTACCGGAAGCTCGAAGCTGACGGTTTTATCGAAGCAAGGCCGCGCTCCGGGTTTTTCGTACGTGCCCGGCGCTCGATCTCGTTCGCCGAGCCGAGACAAACCGACCCTCGCACCAGCCCCCGGCCGGTCAACGGTCAGCAGCGGGCTTTACAGCTGATCGAAGCCAGTCGTCAGCCCCACATCATCCCCCTTGGTGCCGCTGTCCCCGACCCCAGCTATTTGCCCTCCCGAGCGGTGGAGCGCGCTCTTGCCTCCGCTGCGCGTCAGCACCGGGTCCGCTGTTCCGGCTATGAATTCGGAAGTGTGCCGGAACTGCAGCGCCAGGTGGCCCGCCTGATGGCGGAAAGCGGCAGCCGGATCGATCCCAACGACGTCGTAATCACCAACGGTTGTCAGGAGGCTCTGTTGCTCAGCCTGAAGCTGATGACGAAGGCGGGCGATGTGGTCGCTCTAGAATCCCCCACCTATTACGGACTACTCCAGGCGGTGGACACGCTTGGCTTGAAAGCACTCGAGATCCCGACCGATCCGCGTCAGGGTATGAGCATGGAAGCGCTGCAGCTGGCACTTGAGCAGTGGCCGGTAAAGGTCTGCGTCGTAATGCCCAACTTCGCCAATCCCCTCGGCAGCTGCATGAGCGATGAGCGCAAACGCGCCTTGCTGGCTCTGGCGAGCCGTTATGATTTAGCGCTTATCGAGGACGATATTTACGGCAGCCTGCGTTTTTCCGGCCAGCGGCCCAGTTGTCTGAAAACCTTCGATACCGAGGACCGGGTCTTTCACTGCTCGTCGCTTTCCAAAACACTGTCGCCGGGTCTACGGGTCGGCTGGGTGGTGTCCCACCGGCACCGCGAGGCACTGGCCTATCAGAAGTTTCTGCTTAACTCGGCGTCGCCCTCGGTGACACAGCTCGCCGCGGCCCAGATCCTGGAAAGTGGCAAGCACGAGCGGCATCTGCGCGTTCTACGGGGAGAGCTGGGGCGCTCGGTGGCGCGCATGCAGGCGATGCTGGACCGGCACTTTCCCGCCGGTATTCGCGTCACGCGACCCGAAGGAGGGTTTGTTCTCTGGCTCGAATTGCCGGTCTCAGTGGACAGTACGGAGCTGGCCCAGGCGGCGCTGCAGGAGGGGATCAGCATCGCGCCGGGCGCGCTGTTCTCGACCACCGACAAGTATCATCACCACATCCGCCTGTCCTGCGCGGTGCGCTGGAGCGATCGGGTGGAGCGAGCGTTGATACGCCTCGGGCAGCTGATAAAGGAACGCTGTTGAAGGGTTGGGGAAGAGTCCGTCAGGCCGTGATGTCGTTGCGGTGCGCCACCGGATAAGCGCTTACGTCGACATCGTCCAGACAGCGGGCATTGAGCACCGCAACCGCATCACCTTCGCCGTCGTAGCCGAAGCCAAAGGGGGCGCAGCCGCAGGTGGGACAGAAGTGATGTTGGATGACGTGCTGATCGAAGGTGTAGCTGCCGAGATCGTTCTTGCGGCTGTTGAGAGTGACGCTTTCGCGCGGCACGAACCAGAGCAGATAGCCTTTCTTGCGGCAGTGTGAACAACTGCAATCGACGAGTTCCCTGATCTCGCCTTCCACGTGAAAGCATATCTTCCCGCAGTGGCAACTTCCCTTATAAGTCATCACGCCCCCGCATGCTTTGCCCGGCGCTGCCGGGCGGATTCAAATCACTTGTCGCAGTTCAGACCGTAGAGCTCCTGGAATTGCTCCGCGTTTTCCGGTGCGGCGCGCTGCAATTCGACGCAGCCCGTGTAGTTACCATGCATGATGTCGGTGGCCGTGTCTTCAAAGGTCCAGTCGACGATCTGATCGCGGTCGAAATTGATAACCTCGCCCTTGAATACGTTGTCCACCAGCTCGGGGCTGGTATTGATTCGCCCGGAGAAGCCCTCGTCCTCCTTCTGAAACGGATAGATCCAGAAGAATTCGGTAAGCCCTTCGTCCCGGACACCCACCTTCAATGCGAAGCCTTTGGTTTCGTCCGGTCGCGATTCGGCGACTCCCAGAAAGTAGTCCAGTGATTTGCGCGCCTTGTTGAAAGCCGCCTGCATTTCCGGATCATTGGGGGCGGCGATGGCGCCCTGGTCCTGCGATGCGACTTCCCCCTGGGTGGCTCCGTCATGATTAAGAGAAAACTGTACGACCGCGAGCCCGACCAGGATCAGGACCATGCCCAAAAGAATGGTTTTATGTTTCATTGACACCTCAGATTACAACCGTGCTTGGACTGGTCCCTTTCGCAAAGGTTCGTCAGCCGCCGGTCGGTTGATGAACCACACTGAGGTTGTCCTCGGCGGGCACCAGATAGAACAGGCAATCCTTGCTGGCGATTTCCGGATTGGTGGTTACCATGAAGAGCTTCAGTGTGCGCGTGGGAACCAGGTTGCCTTCTGGCGCGGCAAAGAACTCGCTCAGCTTTTCATTTCCGTGGCTGTCGCGTGCCGTGAGCAGCGCCTGCAGTTCTCCACGGACAAAGCCCAGAACCGTGCCCGCTTCCACATAGCCGAAGTTGTGATGTTCGACTTCGGGGAGCAATGTGATGTCGTGCTCCGCACTGGCTTGCTTGCGATAGTCGACAGTGACACCTTCGCGCATTTCCAGCCGGATGGGATTGTAAAAGAATTCCAGGCTGAAGTCCGCCGCCGGAGGTGTCAGTACGTCCTGCCGCTCCGCGTAGGCAGCCAGGCCGTCCTCGGCCAGGCGGTGGGATTCCAGGTCCTGCGCACCACCGCATTCCACTGTCACGGTGGGGAAGCGGCTCTCGCTGATTTCCATCAGCGCGCCCAGCGACAAGTCCGTGACGATGATCCGGTGGGTAAATAGCGAAACCAGCGCCTCGTGGCGTGGATCCATGAAGGTGGTGACACCAAAGCCGGGCCCGCTCCCGGATGTGTTGTGAATATCGATAACCGCTTCCGGCTGCAACTGTTCCAGTGTATCGAGCAAGCCCTTGGCCAGTCGCGAAATGGGAGAATCCGTATAGGGCGGCTTGAAGCAGCGATTCAGATCCGCTTCGCCCGGCAACATGCGATAGAAAAAGCCAGGCGCCGCTTTTGCGGCCGCGACGTTGACCACAAAGCAGTGCAGATCCACCGCCGGCTGGGGGGATCTGCGCAAGAGGTGATGAAGGCCGATAAGGCCGGAGGGCTCGTTGCCATGCAACAGCGTCACAACGGCCCGGCAGCGACTGGCGTCGCGACCGGGAATGAAGATATGCGCAGGGCCCTCCAGCATCTGGAGAAACTCCGTGGCGGTCGCACCCACGTCATCCGCGGTCGGTGCATGCCAGTAGTGAAAGGGAAAAAACCGTGAACGTTTGTCCTGAATGCCGATCGTCATTACCCAACCATTTGAAAGTCAGTATTCAATGCCAGCGGGCTACGGGAAGATTGCCGCTGCTGAACTGCTGGTACTGCTTCAACATTTCCGCGAGCGCTTTGTCACGCGGCAATTCTTTTTCCAGTTCGTTCAATTTTGCCAACTGCCAGCGACTCCCGGTCTGCCCGGTTTCCAGGCGTTCCCGGGCAATCTCGAGAAAAGGCGCAAAGTCTTCGGCAACAAAGCCCGCTTTGGCCAGGTGTTCAGGAACACGAGGCAGCAGGTCGCGAATAATGTCACCGACCTTGTGGTAGGTCGGTTCGCTCTGAGTCGTGGACGGCCAGATCAGCTCGGCGTCGAGCCCCAGTTCTGCGGCGCGGTAGAAGTTGCGGATGCAGTAATCAAAGGGAATTGCCGGAAGCAGCCGGTTGATCCGCTCTTTCACCACCATCGTGAGCCCGATCAACAACGCGGCATTAGCCATCATGTCGGCCACCGATGGGCCCGCCGGCAGTGCACGCATTTCAATGCGCAGATGACCACCGTCGACAGGATCATAAACGGGACGGTTCCAAAGCCAGACCGAACCCTGCTGTAAACGTAATTCATTCAGCTGTGGTATACCGCCTCGGTCTAGTACCTCCATCGGATCTTCATCGCTGAGCAGGGGCAGGATGGGGCGGTAAAGGTAAACGCATTCACAAAACAGCTCGACCGCGCCAAGGCGTAACCAGCTGTGGCCGTAATTCACCCGCGCCGGTCGCGGATGCAGCGGGTCAGGGCGTCGACAGTCGATCGACTGTTTGAACAGCGGTATGCGGGTTTCCTGCCACAGGCGGTGGCCGAACAGAATCGGGGAGTTTGCACTCAGCGCAAGGACAAGCGGGGTAACGAGCTGCAGTGCATTGTAAGTGCTTGCGAACTCCTGCGGTGCCACCTTCAGGTGGATCTGAAACGAGGTGTTGGCTCCTTCCAGCGTTACGTCTTCCATTTTCAGATCAATGGGCTCTTCGCCCTTGATGTCGATCTGGAACGGTCCGCCGCGAATCTTCGTCAACTCGCGAGTGAGTGCCTCGTAGCGGGGCAGCTTGGTCATGGCCTGATAGCCGGTATCGGCTTGCTGCAGTGTTGGCAGAATGCCGACCGGTACGGTCGTGCCGTACCACTTGTCCGCGCAGGCATTGATTCGCTCCAGCGCATCCAACGCTTGCCGCTCTGTCGCATGGAAGCAGTGATCGCTGGCCAGCACGGGCAGAAAGTTGTATTCGAGATTGTAGCGATTTAGCTCGAGAGTGAGTTGTGGGTCGTTGATTTCTTTCTGTATTTCCTGGTTGATGTGCAGCGGCCGGCCCAGGCGGTCGACAACGTAGAGCTCAAGCTCGGCACCAATGGAAACATCGCCTTGGCCCCATCCCGGCCGGGCGACCACACGACGCAGCGCACTGATGTTGTCGCGCAATCGCCCTGAAAAACGGCGGTAATCCTTATCGGTAAATTCGATGCGATCGATCGAGGTGCCCACGTGTCTCCTCCGCCCTGTGGGTTTTGGGGGATGTTGACCAGAGGGGCAAGAATCGCGCCGGGCGCGAGCGCAAGAGTGCAAAGGGATTGAGGGGAGAGATACAGGCTGCGGAAGCGGTGGCTTCCGCACCCGTCTGAGTTTGCGGTCGTAAAAAACCGTCCCTAAGGTGACATGGGCTTTACGGAACCGCAGTCCGCAGAGACCCAGGTGCCGCTCTGGCTGGCGATGATCTGCTCGGACTGGCCATTCATAGTGGTGTTGATGGTGACCTTGCCTTCGTATGCCTTGTCGCTGAGCAGGCGAATCTCGCCCTCGCCAGTGGTTCCCTCACAGGTGAAGCGCACCTTGTAACCGTCTTTGCTTTGCTCCAGCACCTCCTGCGTGCAGTCATCGCTCGGCTGCGGCAGCTCACCCGCTTTCGCCTGTTCAGGGGTGATGCAGGTTTGTGCTGTATAGCTTTCCAGATCGAGACCGATTCCTCTGGACGCCATTTGCTGCTCGACCATCTGACGTTGTTCGGCGGGCAACGATTCCAGCATTTTCTTCATCTGCTCCATGGCGGCTTCGATTTGGCCGCTCTGGCTTTCGATATCGAAGCTGTATTTCCATAGCCCCGGCTCTAGTTCAGGTTGGGCGTGGACATTGCTCACTGCACCCAGCAGCACGGCGGCGGAGACGAGAAAGGTGGCGGCTTTCATTGTTGAATCCCTCGTATGGTTTTGTTCCGACGTTTCGCTCTCAAACAAGTCAGGCACTGGCGCGGGTACCGGGTTCCGGCTGGGCAGCGCCGGTGTCGAGTTCTCCACGGACCCAGTCCGCAACCGTCTGGCCGTTCAATTGTTTTTCGAAGCCGTGCTCCACCAGCTCCGCAATTTCCACCACGGGCTTGTCCCGCGTCAAAGATGAGGGCATGCGAGTCTCGGCGGCTCGTAAAACCTCGAGGATCTCGATCATCGTCAGTTTGTCCAGCGAACGCGCTGGAATAAGCGAGGCGTTATCCTGAGTGGTCGCAAGCACATTGTGCTTGATCAGCTTTTTAGTCATACGCTGAATCACTTCCGGGCCGACCGAGAGATTGGATTCCATCTCCGAAATCGGCGTACCTCCGTGTCCGGCATCGAAGCGCGTTGCCACGTGGTAAACCATTGCGAGGCCAGTGCGCTCGTCCACGGTCGCGCTGGGAATAACGCGTCGGCTGCGGGTAATCTGGTGGGCGTGCTGGGCATAGAAGGATACGGCGGCGCCAATCAGCAGGATCAGCCAGGCAAGGTACAGCCACCACAAGAACAGAATGCCCACCACGAAACTCGAATAGATCGCTTCATAACGCGTGGAGCCGCCGACGAATTCCGCAAAGATCACGCTGGTCCATTGCCATATGGCTCCGCCCACGAAACCGCCCAGGAAGGCATACTTAAACCGCACCTTGGTATTGGGAATGAACATATACAGGAAGGTGAACAGGCCCGTGATCATGAGAAAGGGCGTCAGTCGGCCGATAGCGCCAAACAACCAGCCGAAGGGCTGAAATTCCCGCAGCCCGGAAACGAAGTCCGAGGCGACAACAGTGCCGGTGGTGCCGATTGCCGAGGCGATCAACACCGGACCGATGATGATGGCGCTCAGATAGCTGGTGAAGCGCTGACCGAAGCTGCGCAGCTGGCTGACTCGCCATATTTCGTTGAAAGCAATTTCAATTTTCTGCACCAGTGAGATCACGGTATAAATGAGAAAGCCCATGCCCGCAAAGCCAAGCACGCCCACCTTGATGTTATCGACAAAGCGAATGATGTTCTCGGTGATTATCGGCGCCCGATCGCCCAGCGGCTCGAGGAAATTCTGCAGTACCGGCTCCAGTTGATTGTGCACGCCGAGAGCGGTCAGTACCGAAAAGCTGAGTGCGAGGAAGGGGATCAGCGACAATAGCGTGGTGTAAACCAGCCCCATCGCATGAAGAGTTATGTCGCTGTAGAAGATGTCACGGACGACGGCAAAAAGCACACGCAGAAAATGCCAGAGCATGCGCATGAATCGCGAGTCACCGCTGCTGTGCTCAGCTTTCCACAACCAATTGTCGAAGCGAGCGGTCCAGCTTTCGTCCGTTCTTGCGTCGGGCTCCAAATGCTTCATTAACAACAGTCTCCAGTAGGGAGTCTCCAGTCGCCAGTCACATCTTCAGACCCGAATTCGACGCGCAGGTTTGCCAGCTCCATCTCATCTTTTTCTGCGGGCGGGCGAACGGGGCTGGCTGCTGTTATCCGAAGGTGTGCTCGTCGCTCGGGAACACACCTTTCTTCACGTCATCTGCATATTTGAGCAGGGCGCTGGGAATGTCGCCGGCTTCCTTGAGGAAGTTCTTGGAAAATTTCGGCGGTTGGGGTGTAAGACCGAGGATATCATTGATCACCAGCACCTGAGCATCGGTGTCACGCCCCGCGCCAATCCCGATGGTGGGCATGGACACGTTTTCAGTGATTCGCTTTGCCAGCGCCACCGGCACACACTCCAGCACCAGCAGATCGGCGCCGGCTTCGTCCAGTAGCTGGGCATCGTAAAAAATCTTCTCCGCTTCGGCGGCGGTTTTGCCCTGGGCACGGAAGCCGCCGAAGATGTTCACCGACTGCGGCGTCAGCCCCAGGTGGGCGCACACGGGAATACCGCGCTGGGTGAGCATCTGCACGGTTTCCGCCAGCCATTCTCCGCCTTCGAGCTTCACCATGTTGGCGCCGGCGCGCATGATGCGCGCGGCGTTGTCCAGCGCCTGCTGGGGTGTGGCGTAGGTCATGAAAGGCAGGTCGCCCATGATCAGCGACTTGTCGTTGCCGCGGGCCACCGCTTCCACGTGGTAGATCATCTGTTCCATGGTCACCGGGATGGTGGTCTTGTAGCCCAGCACCGTCATGCCCAGGCTGTCGCCCACCAGCAGAACTTCAACGCCGGTCTGTTGGGCCATTGCGGCCATTGGGGCGTCGTAGAGCGCGACGGTGACGAACTTTTCCCCCGTCTGCTTCATTTTGCGCAAGGTGGTGACGGTGATGTTCTTGTCCAGCGCCGTGGCGGCGGATATCTGACCGTAGGGCATAGAGCCTTCCTGATTGAATTGAGTGTGCCTGCCTGAAAACCGCCTTCCAGAAGAAGGCGACACAATGCGTCTAGAGAACGGAGGGGTTGTAGTAGTGGCGACCGCTTTTGATGCTCAGCAGGTATTCCACGAAATGCTTGTAGTGCTCGGGATTCTGCACCAGGTCCATGTCGGTGGAGTTTACGATCAGCAGCGGTGAGCGATCGTAGTAATGAAAGAATCGAGTGTAGGCATCGGACAGCGACTGTAGGTAATTGAGATCTATCCCGCGCTCTGCCGGGTTGCCGCGCTTGCGAATTCGTTCCATCAGCGTTTCCACCGGCGCCTGAAGAAAAACCACGATGTCCGGGTTGGGAGTGTCGATGGTCAACTGATCGTAGACCTGCTGATACAGGCGAAATTCGTCGTCATCCAGGGTGACCTGGGCAAACAACTGGTCTTTTTCCATCAAAAAATCGGCGATGCCCACCGGTTCGAACATGTCGCCCTGGCGCAGCTCTTTGAGCTGCTTGGCGCGCTGAAACAGAAAGTGCAATTGGGTGGGCAGGGCATTGGCGCGCTGGTCCTGATAGAAGCGCTCCAGAAAGGGATTGTCGTCCGTGGGCTCCAGGAGGGTCTGGTAGCCGAAAGTTTTCGCCAGGTTTCGCGCCAGCGTGGTTTTGCCCACTCCGATCGGCCCTTCAATGGCGATATAGCGGGGCAGGCTTTCCGGGTCGTGATCAACTTGCAGATTGAGGGCGGTGGTCAACGCTAGCTCCTGACTCGTCTCAGTCCCCCGCGGGGGCAGCGGCGCAATAATGACGCAAGTGGCGTCCCATTGGGAAGTATCAGGTCGGGGCTGATATCGGCGAGAGGATAGAGTACGAAATTGCGCTCGCCGAGGCGAGGGTGGGGGATCTGCAGCTGTTCCGTGGCGATCACACGGTCGCCGTAGAGAAGAATATCCAAATCCAGGGTTCGCGCCGCCCAGCGAACCCGGCGTTCCCGACCCTGTGCGGTCTCGATTTGCTGCAGGTGCCCGATCAGCGCTTCTGGTGTGAGTGCGGTTTCCAATAGCACCACGCCATTGATGTAGTCGGGCTGAGGGCCGGGGCCCACGGCCTCACTCTGGTACCAGCCGGAGCGGGCCCGTAAACGGGTTGCTGGCAGGTCTGTGAGTGCTTGCAAACCTCGCTCAACTTGCTGCCGGGGTTTGTCGAGATTGCTGCCCAGAGCGACGTAGGCAAGGCTGACGGAAAGCTTACTGGCCATCACTTTTTCGTTTCCGCGGTGGACGTTTGCGCGAACGTTTGCGACCGCTCCCCTGCAGTTCGCTGACCATGGCGTTACGTTGCCCTTCGTCCGCTTCCTGAAAACGGGTCCACCAGGCGCCGAGACCCTGATGATCCTCGCCGGCCTGCTCGCGCAGCAGCAGAAAGTCATAGGCCGCGCGGAACCGTGGATGAGTAAGCAATCGGAATGCCTGAGTGCCGTTGCGGCGGGGGAGGCGCAGCTGCATTTCCCAGATTTCCCTGATCGGGATAGTAAAGCGCTTCGGGATGGCCACCCGTTGCACCTGTCGGCTGATCACCCACTGGGCCGCCTGCTGAAGTGCGGGAACGGCGGGAATTCCGTCTTCCTCCAGGCGCTTCTGCCGTGCCACCACCGCCGGCCAGAGTATGACCGCAAAGATGAAGGCTGGCGTGACCCGCTTGTCATTTTGAATCCGCTCGTCGGTGTTGACCGCCGCCTGCTGAATCAAGGGGTCGGCAATCGGGTCCGCGGTCAGCAACTCACCGGTTTCGGGAAACAGCCAGCTGAAAAGACCGAAGCGGCGCAGCTCGGGGTAGACGGCGGCGGCGTGTCCGCTCATGAAGAGTTTGAGCGCCTCGTCGAAAAGCCGTGCCGGCGGCACGTTGGCAAGCAGGTGGCCGAGATCGAAGATGGCCTCGGCGGTTTGCTCTTCGATGTCAAAGCCGAGTTTGCTGGCGAGACGCACCGCCCGGAGCATGCGCACCGGATCTTCCTGGTAGCGAGTCACCGGGTCGCCGATCATCTTCACCTGGCGCGCCTGAATGTCCGCCATACCGGTGGTGAAATCAGTGATTTCTCCGCGTAGCGGCGAGTAGTACAGGGCGTTCATGGTGAAGTCGCGACGCAGGGCATCGGATTCGATATCCCCGTAGACGTTGTCCCGCAACAGCATGCCATGTTCCGAACTGGCGGCTTCCACCGCGCTGCCCTCCTCATGGTGGGCTCGAAACGTGGTGACTTCCGTGATCTCGCGGCCGCTGCGAACATGCACGATTCGAAAGCGACGGCCGATGATGTGCGCCCGCCGGAACAGGTTGCGGACCTCTTCGGGTGTCGCGTTGGTGGCGATGTCGAAATCCTTCGGATGGCCGCCCACGAGCAGGTCGCGCACGCAGCCACCTACCAAGTAGGCCTGAAAGCCTGCCTGCTCGAGACGATCGACAATCTGCAGGGCGCTCTGACTGATGTCATCCGGCGTTACCGCGTAGTCACGGGCGCGCAGCCGCACCGGTTCAATAGCGCTCTGGCGGGTTTTCCCTGGTTTGATTGGTTTGGACATAGTACGTCTACAGCTTGCGCGAGAGCCTGCCACGGCAGTGCTGCGGGTGGCGCGCCTGTGCGTGGTCGCAAAGTCCGGGATTCTAGCACGTCGCGAGGGTGACGAAAATTTGCCAGGGGTCACGTGGCGTTTCGAGGGGAGATGGCAGGTGGGCTAGAGCACTTGTCCAGCTTTCAGTTTCCGGGGCGCAGATAGCAAAACGGGAAAGCCTTGGCTTTCCCGTCAGAAGATTACATCTACCGTTGTTATTAGTTAGTTAGCTCCCTGCATGAATTTGCTGTTGGCAAACCCTCTCCAATTTCAAGTCAGTTTCTCTTTTATTTTTATTGTTTGTTGTTGTTATCTCTGTTTTTGCGCTTATTGTTATTATTTATCGTTGTTATTGTAAAGTTTACCAAAGCAGGGGCTGTGCCACTTTTGGTAAACTCTTTGAAATCAATAGCTTATAAAAAAACATTGCTTTGCAATTCCCAGCACAGTGCTCGGAGTCGTTACCGAAGGTGTCAGCGAGCGTTACAAATGCTATGGCTGGGTAACAGTTCGGCCGCCCGGGCAAACGGCGCTTAACTCAATATCTTGGCGGAACCGGACGAGGCCTTTTTGCGGGGTATTCCGAGACGCTGGCGGCGTTCCCACAGACACTTGCGGCTGACGCCGAGTTTGCGGGCCAATTCGGTCTCACTCATTGAGTCCTGGTGCTCCAGCACAAAGCGCTGAAAATAGTCTTCCAGCGACAGATCTTCGCCAGGGTCGAGCCCGTGTCGACGCGGCGTCTTGCCGACCTCTTTTACGGGGGGTTTTACCTGGGCGAAGGGGTCATCCGATTCCGGTTCCTCAATCAGCCGCACCATGTCCAGATCCAGCGACAGCAGTTCGTGGCTGATTTCCGCATCGTCCTCGCACAGAATGACCGCCCGCTGCATGGCGTTTTCCATTTCCCGCACGTTGCCTGGCCAGTCATAGGTGGTGATCGCCTGGATTGCCTCAGGCGACAGCCGCAGGTCGGGCTTGCCGAACTGCACGCAGTAGCGCTTTAGAAGATGCTCCGCCAGCGCGACGATGTCGCGGCCCCGGTTGCGAAGCGGCGGAAGACATAACTGAACCACGTTGATCCGGTAATAGAGATCCTCCCGGAAGCGGCCTTCCTGCGAGAGACGGGCAAGATTGCGGTGGGTGGCGGCAATCAGCCGGACATCCACCTTGCGGGACTCCACCGAGCCGATCGGGCGGACTTCGCCCTCCTGAAGCACCCGGAGCAATCTCGCTTGCGCTTCCAGGGGTAACTCGCCGATTTCGTCAAGGAACAGGGTGCCGCCATCGGCCGCCGCGACCAGACCTTCACGGGTGCTGGCGGCGCCCGTAAATGCACCCTTTTCGTGGCCGAACAACTCGGATTCGATCAGCGTGTCGGGGATGGCCGCACAGTTGACGGAGATCATCGGCTTGCCGGCGCGCGGGCTTTCATTGTGAATGGCTTTGGCCACCAACTCCTTGCCCGTGCCTGTCTCGCCGTGGATCAGCACGGTCGCCGAGGTGGGAGCCACTTTGTGAATGCGGTTATAGATATCCTTCATCACGGCGCTGCTGCCGATCATGCCGCTGACCAGGGAGGCGGCGGACCCGGCTGAGGACGTCTTTTTCTGCTTCCCGGCGCTCTCAGTCTTGCCGATAGCCTGCTTCACCGCTGCAATCATCTTGTCATGATCGAAGGGCTTGGCGACGTAGTCGATCGCCCCCATCCGCATCGAATCCACCGCCGAGCGCAAACTCGCGTAACTGGTCATGATCAGCACGGGTATGTCGCCTGCCAGCTTGATCAAGTCCGTACCGGGGGCTCCCGGCAGGCGGAGGTCGCTGATGATCAGGTCGAAATCGCTCAGCTTGTGTTTGTCGGTCGCCTCCTTGACCGAGGCGGCAACCGCCACCTCGTATTTATTGCGCTCCAGCAACTTGCGCAGGGCAGTGCGGATAACGGCTTCATCTTCAACGATCAGAATTCGGCTCATAGGACAGCGGCGATAAGCAGGAAACAGAAGAACTTGCGACGTGTTTCCGAGGGAATAATCGAGAATTGGCTCGGAGTTCCCTTCGGTAACACTCCGGGTAACACTCTATGCTAGGACATTTTTCACCCAAAGCAAAGCTGCGAATGACTCGCTGGTAACGAAACAGCGGGCGACGATGGAAATATTGCCCGTGCTGGCGCCGGAAAGGCTGTGGTCAGCCCGCCTCTTTTTGGAAGGCAAGGGTGAAGCGCGCGCCGCGACCGTTGGCAACAGGGCTGCTGACGCTGAGCTCGCCCTGGTGTTCGGTAACAATGCTGTACACCATCGAGAGCCCGAGCCCGGTGCCCTCGCCGGGCTCTTTGGTGGTGAAAAAAGGCTCCAGAATGCGATCGAGTTGCGCGGGATCGATTCCCTCGCCTTCGTCGGTGACTGTCACCAGCACCTCCTCGCCGCGCTCCTGTCCCGCAACTTCCACGTGACCACCGGGCTCGCTGGCGTCGCGCGCGTTGGCGAGCAGGTTCACGAACACCTGGATCAGCTGTTGGCTATCGCCGGTAATCTGCAGGTGTTTCGGCACTTTATTGGCGAAATGGACCGGCGTCTTTTCATGCTGCAACGAAAGCAGGTGAATGGCCTCGTCCGCGCAGTCCCGGAGCATGACGGCACCGAACTCCCGTAGGTGGGGGCTGCCGCCATGACTGAAGCTCACCAGCGACTGAACGATTCGATCTACGCGGCTGGTCTGGTTGAGGATTTCCTCGACCGTCTCCAGCAGTCCCGGGTCTTTGGTTTCGTAGCGGATGTTCTGTGCGAGACAGGCGATGCCGGTAATCGGGTTGCCAATTTCATGGGCCACCCCGGCGGCGAGCCGGCCGACAGATGCGAGCCGCTCCGTATGCAGCAGCTCCTTCTCCAGCAGCTGCACCTCGGTGACATCTTCCACGAGAATAACCTGCCCGTCGGCGCTATTGGGTACCGGGCCGCGGATGACTGCCTTATGCAGGCTGAACCAGCGCGGCTCACCGGCAAACTCGAGGGCCCTGCGCTGACTGCGCGCGGGGGCCCCGCTGAACTCCGCGATCAGTTCGTGCCAGGGTTCGGGCAGGCTGGCAAGGTGGGAGCCAGTCACTTCGGCACCGTCGATGCCGGTTAAATCCGCCATTGCCTTGTTCCACATCAGGATCTCGAGATCCGCGCCCAACGAACAAATGGCGATGGGCAGCTCCTGGAGTGTGTTGCGGTAGTAAAGCCGCACATTGTTGAGTTCGGCAGTGATGCCCGTGAAGCTGTTCTGATGGCGCGCCATCCGGTCTTCGATCCAGTGAATGTCGGCATTGCCCGGACTTGCCGGTCGTGTATACGGGAGTTGATCACCGACAATCTCGCCGGCCAGATTGACGCCCATCAGACCAGACAGATTGGCCTCGAGGCGATCGCGCAGCCGCCGCAGCGCATAGGGTCGTCGTTCGTTGCGTGATAGTCCCAGCTCGGACAGTGCCCGGTTCACCTCCTGGTTGGCAATTTCCCGGCCCAGTCTGGTGCTGAGACGGCTCTTGAATTCGCTGGCGGAATGAACATCCAGCGTCGAGCGCACGGGATGGCTGATTTCGTCGGCGGTGCAGAGTGCAGCGCTATAGCGCTCCTCCTCACTGGCTTTGCCAAGCAGCGAAAATGCGACGAAAAAGAAGGCGTTCAGACCGAACGACCAGAGGGTAACCTGGCTCCACCGATCCAAGCCGACTGGCAGCAACTCGGTGGTAAACGGAATCGCGATTTCGCTGATTCCGGTCAAAGCCGGCACAAAGAGTCCGGCACCCCAAGTGATGAAACCGATACTCAGGCCGGCGACAAAGCCGCGTTGGTTACCCCGGGGCCAATAGGCCACCGCGATGATTCCGGGCAGAAACTGCAGTCCCGCTACGAAACCGAGAATTGCCAGATTCACAAGCGTGTGGTGACCGTGAACCAGCAAAAAGAATAAAAAGCCAGCCAGGAAAATGGCCAGAACCACCAGCCGCCGCAGCCAAAGCAGGCGCAGATAGATATCGTAGCGCGCATCCAGGCGCAGAGCGGGCAGCAACCAGTGGTTAACGATCATCGTGGTCAGGGCCAGCGTGATCGCCACTTGGGCCCCGGTGGCCGCCGATAGCCCACCAAGGAAGGCAATGATGGTCAGGCTGCCGGATTTCGCCTGCAAAGGCACCCCGAGGCTGAAGTACTGCGCCGGAACCGGCGCGTTCAGTTCGAAGCCTGCCCAGAGTATCGGGAAAACAGGCAGCGCCAGAAACAGCAGGAACAGCGGAACGGCCCAGCTGACGACTCCCAGTGAGCGGCGCAGCGGCGTTTCCACCACACTCATGTGAAAGATGTGCGGCATCGCCACCGCGCTGGACAGGAAGATCAGAAGCAGGATGGAGGAGCCGGTATCCCGAATCGGCGAGTGCAGCAGTTCCATGTTCTCGGGGTGAGAGAGCAGCCAGGCGTCCAGCCCGTCCATGCCCCCGAATACGCCGAATACGGCAAACAGGCCGATGGCCAGCAGCGCGCATACTTTCAGCAGGGATTCAAATGCGAGTGCGGTCACCAGGCCGCGATGCTGCTCCCGTTTGGCTCCGAAGAGCATGGTGAATACCGCCAGCATGATCGCATAGGCAAAGGCGAGAGCCTCGCGGCGAGTGAAGGCCGCATCCGTCCAGGCGCCCTCATCGCCAGCGCTGAGCAGCGTAATCGTGTCCGAGACCGCCTGCAGCTGCAGGCCCATCAGGGGAATGACGGCGAGCACCATGCAGAAAGTGGCGAGGATCCCCACCGCATGGCTGTGATAGCGAAAGACCAACAAGTCCGCCAGCGAGCGGATCTGGTAACGACGGACGATTTCCGTCAGCGGCTGTAGCGCAATCGGAGCAAACAGAAACAGTGCGCCCACGCCGAGGTAAAAAGCCAGAGCGCCATAACCGTATTGAAAGGCCAGATCCACAACGCCGTAATAGGCGAAAGCGCTGGCGAATACGCCCAGGGACAGAATATAGGTCAGAGGATGCTGGACGAGCGTTTCGGGTAACCAGCCTTTTTCGGTAATAAAGGCGATTCCGAACAGCACCACCAGATAGCCGACCCCGATCAGGGCGATCTGGGTTAGATCAAAGCTCATCGGATCCCCGGCGACCTTGCACGAAGTAGGCAAGCACGATGACAACCGCCCAGATGATATAGGGCCGATACCACGAACCGCTCGGATTGATCATCCAATTGAACAGAGTGGGGGAAAAAACATAGAAGACCAGCAGGAGGAGAATCAGCGGCCGTGTATTCATGACGGTTCCGGAGTGCAAAGCGTGGTGGAATACTACTGCCGGGCTTTCCCTTGCCGCAAGCTAAGCTGATGCGGGCCGGCTGGAAGCACGCGGGATCTGCCCACGATCCCAGTTGGCGACACCCCATCGGAGCAAATCCGGGCAGCTCGCGTGCTGGAGGGCGTCGGGAACAGCTTGACCGAGAAAGCGTAGTGCGCGGAACAGATTCTCACCCGCTCGGCTGTCATCGAGCGGACTTGCGCCCTGCTGTTTACTGAGCTTTTGGCCCTGCTCGTTAACCGCCACGGGAATGTGGCCATAGCGGGGTTCGCTTGCGCCCAGCAGGCGGAAGAGGAGAATCTGCGCTGCGGTGGCATGGAGCAGATCGCTGCCACGAATTACGTGGGTAACTCCTTGAGCGATATCGTCCACCACCACCGCAAGCTGGTAGGCAAACAGTCCATCCTTGCGGCGGACGATGAAGTCGCCGGTCGTTTCCGCGATGTCTTGCTGCTGGTGGCCGACGATCACATCCTCGAATTCAATCGGCCCTTCCAGCCGAGTGTAGGGGCTGGGCAGGTCGGTGGTTTTCAGCCGAAGCGCTCCAGCTCCGCTGCCCGCCATCGACCGGTGCCGGCAGGTTCCCGGATAGACTCCGCCGGCCGCTGCAACTTCGCGGCGAGTGCAGTAGCAGTAATAAAGCAGCCCGGCCCTGTCGAGGCGGTTCAGAGTCTCGGAGTAGGCGGAGTCGCGCTGGCTCTGGAAGAGGATATCCCCATCCCAGAACAGGTGGTGACTTTCCAGGGATCGGAGGATGGCATCAGTAGCACCGGGGACTTCCCGCGGCGGATCGAGATCTTCCACCCTTACCAGCCAGCGACCGTTACGGGCACGGGCATCCAGGTAGCTTGCGAGAGCCGCTAACAGAGAGCCAAAGTGCAGGGGGCCGGTGGGCGAGGGGGCGAAGCGGCCGATATAGGCCTTGTGTGAAGATGCAGTCATGCCTTGAAGAGTTACCGACTGCTGCCAGGATTCGCTGGGACCGACTCGCAGCCCCCGTGTGGGGACTGCAGGCCGCGGCGGCGATCAGCCGCTGATCTGTCTTTCCTTGATTTCGTCGAGAGTCTTGCAATCCACGCACAAGGTGGCGGTGGGACGGGCCTCCAGTCGGCGGATACCGATTTCAACGCCACAGGCGCTACAGAAGCCGTAGTCGTCGTTATCGATCAGCTCAAGGGTGCTATCGATTTTCTTAATCAGCTTACGTTCGCGGTCGCGGGTGCGCAGTTCGAGGCTGAAAGCTTCTTCCTGGCTCGCGCGGTCGGCGGGATCGGGCGGGTTGGAGGCTTCATCTTTCATATGGCTCATGGTGCGATCCACTTCTTCCATGAGCTCCTTTTTCCACGCAAGCAGCAGGCCGCGAAAGTGCTCGCGCTGATTCTCGTTCATGTACTCTTCGCCCTTTTTCTCTTTATAGGGCGTAAAACCATGCATGCTGAAGCTTTCGGTTTTACCAGGTGCAGATTTAGCCATCGGAAAGGCCTCTTTCTCGACACAAATATAATAAGTACCAGGTCCCGCCATTGGCGTCCGTGAGCTGGGGCCCCGGTTTTCGACCGTGCAACCTACCAGAACTCTCAACAGCGCGCCAGCAATTTTTGGGGGCGCAAACGGCCTGGCGCGGGACCCATCAGATTGTAAAATTACGGTTTTGTTCGCCCCGGGGATGGCTGTTTTCCGCTTCGCCGGAACATCCAGACTAAAGCCGCTACCGATCGCCCGTCGAGCAGCTCGGGGCGGTAGCCAACTCCGCAAGGCCCATGAGTAAAGATCAAAACCCGCCGTTTATCCAGGCCATTTTTCTCCGGCGTTACAAGCGCTTCCTTGCCGACGTCCGTCTGCCGGACGGCCGAGTCGTCACTGTTCATTGCCCGAATACCGGGGCGATGACCAATTGCCTGGTTCCTGACTCTCCCTGCTGGCTCTCGGAGTCAGCGAACGCCAAACGCAAATACCCATACACCTGGGAGATCGCCACCGCGAATGGCGGCAAGAAAGCGGGAGTCAACACGGGGCGAGCCAACCGCCTGGTCGCCGCTGCGATCGAAAACGGTACGGTAGTCCAGCTGCAGGGATATCAGGAGTCGGCCAGTGAGGTTCGCTACGGCGAAGAAAAGAGCCGGATCGATCTGCTGCTGTCCAGTCATCCGAACCGGCCCGGCGAGCAATGTTTTGTGGAAGTGAAGAACGTCACTTACGGTCTTCCCGGCGGAGGCGGCCTTTTCCCCGACGCAGTGAGCACGCGCGGCAGCAAACACCTGCGGGAACTCATGGCGGTGGCGGAGCGGGGCGACCGGGCGGTGCTCTTCTTCTGCGTCCAGCACTCGGGCATCGAATGGGTAGAGCCGGCCGATGCGGTGGATCCGGTATATGGTGCGACTTTGCGGCAAGCGGCCAACAAGGGAGTGGAAGTGCTGGCCTATCGCGCCAGATTCACGACCAGGGAAATAAAGCTGGACAGGGAAATCCCGGTCCGGCTTTGATCCTCAGTTCTTGCTTTGCTGGCCGGCGATTCGAACCCGGATCTGACCCCCGACCTCGCTGAAATCGATCGACTGGAGAGATTTGCCCGCGCAGGGACCTGCCACGCACTGGCCGTTATCAATCCGAAACAGCGCACCGTGGCTTGCGCACTGGATAAGCTCCCGGTCCACATCGAGAAATTGGTCGGGCAGCCAGTTCAGCGGCAGGCCCAGGTGAGGGCAGTGGTTGCGGTAGACCGTTATTCGGCCGCGTTTCTTGACCGCGAACAGCTGTTGCCCCGCAATATCGAACCCCTTGCTGCTGTTTTCAGGGATATCGTCTCGATGGCAAAGTACCAGGGGAGAGTCGGGCATCATCACGTTTGCAGCTCGAGCAGCTGCGTATTGAGGTCTTTGATCTTATCGGCCATCTCTTCGATCAGATTGACACAGACTTGCGGCTGGTGAACGACCAGATCGAGGAAGTCCTCCTTGCGAACGGCCAGCACGCTGCAATCGCTGGTCGCTTTCACGGTTGCGCTGCGTTTTTGGCCTGTGAACACTGCCATCGCGCCAAAGATCTCCTGCGCCCGGATTTCGCCCACTTTTACGCCGCGGCGGATTGCATCTGCGCTGCCTTCCAGCAGCGTATAAACACAATCTGCGTCCTCATCTTCGCGAATGATTATTTCGCCCGCTTCGAAGTCGAGAAAGCCCATCGCGGGCTTGGCTTGCGTCGGAACCAGTCGGGCGAGGCAGCTGCGGTAGAAGGCGCTGGCTGAAAGCAGATAGCAAGTCCAGTTTCGCTGAAGGGCGGTGCTGCTTGCCACGTGGCGCAACAGCGCTTCTCGCTGGTAGGGGATCGCCTCGACGGGATCTTCGCTTTGCAAGACACCGTCGGGAATCTGAAAACACCGGGCAAGGCCGACCAAGTCGCCCGCTTCGACCACCGCTATTGTTTTGCCGTCATGCAGCATGCTGAGCTGGCCGGAGGTGATGCGAAACAGGCGGGCAGGCGGTTGGCTCGCAAGCAGGTCTGACGTGCGGTCAAGCCGAATAGTCTCTCCGTCCGGCGGCAAATCCTTCAGAATGTCGTCGGTGAGGGCGCGCATCTGGTCGGCGAGGTGGTGAAGCTGGGGATCGTCAACATCAGGCAAGTACATGGGGCTTTACCTAGGTGAGAAAAACCTGCCCATGCTAAAGGGAAACATCCGCGAGAGTAAGTCCGTGCCGATGGCCGGCCGGTGCAATCGTCTTCCTGGCCTTTCAGCTTTGCTCAGGATCGGGTTGCTCCGCTTCCCTGACCAGTCGCGCCTTCAGCTCCGGATCCAACTGATTCCAGTGAATATCCAGCAGTGCGCCTTCCATTGCGTACAGCATCACCTTGGATACGTTGATGCCGCGCTTTTTGATTCGGCGATATACCTCAACAGCGCCCAACTGCTTGAGATCCTCGTAACTGGTAACACCGACTGCGCGGAGGATATTCACCGAAGCAACCCCCAGATTCTTGAGCTGGAGGAGATCACTGTCACGATCGACCAAAACTGCGAGTCCCCAAAAAAACGAGCCTCCGACTGCCCTGCAGGCAGGCGAACCCTCGGTGGGTCCGGAACTGCTTCAGGCTGAATGGGAGGCTTTGAGATTTGATCGCCTTCCAGGGCGCAAAGCCATCGGAAGACTACGGCATTGTGCCTGAGGCCATATATAGCCACGGGTTATAATACATTTTTGTTTAGTACCTGCAAATTCGTTTTCGCAAAATAATTTTCGTTTTCACACCTTTTGATGGGCTTCGTGTGCGGAATCGAAAATCACTCGGCTTTTTCTCGAGTCCCGGCGCGAACTGACCGTCGCGATTGGGAAGCGCCAGTGCCGCTGCTATCATGAGTTCTTGTATTTCGATCGAGAGGTTCCCCCGATGCGCGACTCAGTCTCTGCGGCGATACTGACCGGCCAAACCGAGCAGCATCTGGTAAAGCATCCGCAGCTGGGCTGCCTGCTCCATAAGGAGGTGGTCATTCCACTTGAGCGCCTCGCGGCCTCCGCCCGTGCAATGGGCTTCGATCTCGCCGTGGCAAGCGGGTTCCGGAGCTTTGAACGTCAGTGCGCAATCTGGAACGACAAGGTGACCGGCCGGCGGGCTGTGCTGGACGATGATGGCCAGCCGATTGAGTTGAGCCAGCTGGACGATTGGGGCAAGGTGCAGGCGATTCTGCGCTGGTCGGCTTTACCGGGCGCCTCCCGTCACCACTGGGGAACGGACTTGGACGTTTATGACCGTTGCGGCTTGTCCGCGGACTACCCCTCTCCCCAGCTGACCGCCGATGAATGCAGGCCTGGCGGCGTGTTCGGTGACTTTCATATCTGGCTGGACGCGGCCTTGCAGGCGCCACATAGCGATTTCCGCCGACCCTATGCCGAGGATCGCGGCGGCGTGGGATGCGAACGCTGGCACATCAGTTTCCGGCCGGTGGCAGAGCAGTATGCGCGCGCCCTGGACAAGGGCATTCTGGAAGAGGCGGTACGCCGGTCCGATCTGCTGCTCGGAACCGTTGTTCTCGCCCACCTCGACGAGATTTACGATCGGTTTGTGACCGTTTCACCTGACTGAGGGGCGGCGTAGCGCTCGAATCTGTTCTCTCTCTCTCCTGATAGTTATCCATTCAGGCACTCTCTTGGCTGCCTCCCGGAGTTCGCCGAAGCTGACTTCCGGGTCGGCCGTTCTCGGCATATAATGAGCATTGCTTACCAATCATTCGCACGGACGCGGTACGTCATTCATAGTTGTAGTTGAGGCGAACCCGTGAATCCTTACCGAGAAACAGGCCCCGGTTTTCTGATGATGGATGTGTCGCGCATGCTGCGGCGGATTTTCCAGAAGCGAATGGTCGGGGGCGAGCTGACGCTCGCCCAGTCCCGGGCGCTCGTTTACATCGCTCGCAATCCTGGCATTCGCCAAGTGGAGCTGGCCGAGCGTCTTGAAGTGCAGCCCATCACTCTGGCGCGTCTGGTTGACCAGCTGGAAAACTGCGGACTCGCTGAGCGTCGTCCCCATCCCACCGATCGGCGTGCCTACCAGCTGTTTCAGACCGACAAAGCCGAACGTTATCTCGAGGACATGACCGAGGTGCTGTTGCGAATCGGCGAGGATGCCTTCGCCGGGCTGAACGAAGACGAGATGAATGCACTGAGCACAGGACTGGAAAAAATCCACCGAAATCTTTCCAAGCAGCAAGGGCGCCATGATTAGTTCAATTCGCCAGTTGGTTTCATCCCAGCGCGGGAAACGCATCTTTTTGTTAATGTTTGTTCCCTTGGTCCTTGTGGCGGGTGGGCTGATCTTGTATTTGCAGGGCGGTCGCTTCATAGAGACCGACAATGCCTACGTGAAGGCAGACGTTGTTCCCATCAGTGCCGAGGTTTCTGGCAGCGTCGCCAAGGTTTTCGTCAGTGCCAACCAGTCAGTCGATAAAGGCCAGCTGTTGTTCTCGTTGGACAATCAGCCTTTCCTGGTCGCGGTTCGAAAGGCGCAGGCTCACCTCGATCGTGTGCGCACTGAACTGGAAGCCCTCAAGACCAGCTATCGCGAAAAACAAGCGCAGATCGAGCTGGCGAAAACCAATCACGCCTTCGCCCTGCGGGAGCTGAAGAGGCAGCGGGATCTGAAAGGGAAGAATTTTGTTTCCGAATCGGATCTCGACGATTTGCAGCATGCAGTGGATTCGAGCCAGCAGCAGCTGGCTGTAATCACGCTGGATCTGCAGCGCATTGCCGCATCACTGGGCGGCAATGCGGAAGCTCCTCTGGAGGAGCATCCCTCCTATCTTGCCGCGTTTGCCGATCTGGAGGAGGCGCAGCTGAATCTGCGTAGGGTCGATGTGCGGGCGCCCTTGCGCGGCGTTATCAGCAAAGCACCCCTGGTCGGCCAGTACATACGCGCTGGCAACACGGTCACTGCATTGGTTGCGAGTGATAATCTGTGGGTGGAAGCGAATTTCACCGAAACCGATCTGACCCACGTGCGCACGGGACAGTTGGTGAATGTGCGGATCGATACTTATCCGGACATGGAGTGGCATGGCACGGTCGAGAGTATCAGTCCGGCCACTGGAGCGGAGTTTTCCATCATCCCCGCCCAGAATGCCACCGGGAACTGGGTGAAGGTTCCACAGCGGGTGCCCGTGCGAATTCACCTGGACTCGCTGGCTGATGCTCCCGCGCTGCGAGCAGGGCTGAGCGCCGTGGTGGAAGTCGATACTGAACATCGCCGCCAGCTGCTCGGCATGTCCTGGTAAAGACGCCTAAACCGGGGCCGACCGACTTGAGCACTGCCACCACCAAAATGGACGCCTTCGCGGCGGACAAGCCGGACCGAAAACAACGAGGCCTGATAACCTTGTCGGTCATGGCTGCAACGATTATGCAGGCGATCGATACCACCATCGCCAACGTCGCCCTGCCGCAAATGCAGGGCAGCATGGGAGTCTTCCAGGATCAGATATCCTGGGTGCTCACCTCCTACATTCTTGCCGCTGCCATCTTCATTCCATTGACCGGGTTTATGGTGGCGAGGATCGGGCGCAAACGGCTGTTCATCATTTCCGTCGTTGGCTTCACGATTACCTCGATGCTCTGTGGTGCGGCTCAGGACATTGAACAGATCGTCATTTTTCGTTTTCTTCAGGGCGTGTTCGGCGCTCCGCTGGTTCCTCTTTCGCAGTCGGTAATGCTCGATATCTATCCCCGCGAGAAACACGGTTCGGCGATGGCCATGTGGGGAATGGGGGTGATGTTGGGTCCTATCCTGGGGCCGACCCTCGGCGGGTACCTGACCGAATATTACAGCTGGCGATGGGTCTTCTATATCAACTTGCCCCTGGGGCTGCTTACCTGGCTCGGACTCAGTCTTTTCCTGCGCGAAACGCCCATCGATCGCAGCCGACGATTCGATCTGACGGGCTTTGCCTTTCTGGCAATTGCCATCGGTGCCTTGCAGATGATGCTCGACCGCGGCGAGTCACAGAACTGGTTCGCCAGTACGGAGATCGTGGTGCAAGCAGTGCTGGCGGTGCTCTTCTCCTATCTGTTCCTGGCTCACGTGCTGACAACCAACAACCCATTCATCGATTTGCGCATGTTCCGTGACCGCAACTTCGTGTTCGGAATGATCTTCATGTTCTTCATCGGAATCATTCTTCTGGCAGTGCTCGCGCTGCTGCCCCCCTTCATGCAGAACCTGATGGGCTACACGACACTGGACGTGGGCGTTTTGCTGGCGCCTCGCGGGGCGGGAACGATGTTGAGCATGATGCTGATGGGGCGGCTGGTGACCAGGGTGGATCCGCGGCTGTTGATCTTCGCCGGTCTGATTCTGGTGGCTTGGTCACTTCGCGACATGACCTTGTTTACGGCAGAGGTG
The DNA here is from genome assembly GCA_026192395.1 of Proteobacteria bacterium 005FR1. Taxonomy (GTDB): domain Bacteria; phylum Pseudomonadota; class Gammaproteobacteria; order Pseudomonadales; family Cellvibrionaceae; genus WACF01. The sequence goes on along the minus strand of WACF01000001.1, from coordinate 2,123,266 downwards.
AGCAGCACCACCATCGTGATGTCGGGTTTCATCCAGGGTCTGGGGCTCGGGTGTATCTTCGTGCCTTTATCTACGGTCACCTTCGCAACGCTTGCGCCTCACTACCGCAACGAGGCGACCCCTTTGTACAACCTGGTTCGGAACCTGGGCAGCAGCATCGGCGTTTCCATTGTCATCACCATGCTTGCCCAGAACACGCAAGCTAACCACGAGGCGCTCGCACACTACATCACGCCTTTTAACCTGGCCCTCCAAGAGGCCGCTGCTTCCTGGACCGAGGGTGCGGATACCGCTCTCGGGTTAATGGCGATCAATGGCGAAGTGACCCGGCAGGCTGCAGTGCTCGCCTATCTTCAGGATTTTCGCTTCATGATGTGGCTGACTATAGGGTCCATGTTTTTGCTCTTGCTCATCCGTATTCCGAAGATGGAGCCGGAATCGTCGGCCCGTTAACCGCGGCCGGGCATCGGTGTTACACTTTTCGCCTCTGATCTGTTTGATTTGATCTTTGAGCAGCAAATGTTGAAAGCGAAGGGGCAATCTATGGGGCTGGCGGCGGAAAACAATCTCTCCCCGGGTGAGCGGGTCTGGCTGGAAATTCGCCGCGAGGCGGCAGCCATGGTAGACGAAGAGCCCGCGCTGGCGAGCTATTACTATGCTGCGGTGCTCAAGCATGCGAGCCTGGTGCAGGCGATCAGCTTCGAACTGGCGAACAAGTTGAATACCTCGACAGTTCCCGCCATGTTGCTTCGCGAACTCATCGAGAAGACCATCGAAGCGAAGCCGGCCATCTATGAAGCCATGGTGCGAGATATTTGCGCGCACCGCGATCGGGATCCCGCCTGCGACAAATACTCGACGCCGCTGCTCTACTTCAAGGGTTTTCACGCGCTACAGTCCCACCGCATCAGCCACGAGCTGTGGCTGCAGGGACGCCAGTATCTTGCCTTCTACCTTCAGAACCGCATTTCGCAGCAGTTCGGCGTCGACATTCATCCCGGTGCACAGGTGGGCAGCGGCATCATGCTCGACCACGCCACCGGCATCGTGATCGGGGAGACGGCTGTGCTGGGCGACGACATTTCCATTCTGCACTCGGTGACCCTCGGTGGAATCGGCTGCGATGCCGGCGACCGCCACCCCAAAGTGGAAAACGGTGTGCTGATCAGCGTCGGAGCGAAGATTCTCGGGAATATCACCATTGGCGAGGGAGCCCGGATCGGCGCAGGCGCGGTTGTGCTCAGCGACGTTCCTCCCTACGCCACAGTCGCCGGCGTGCCGGCACAGATCGTCGGGAAGGGCAGCAAGAATCATCCGGCGCTGTCGATGGACCACTTCTGGCAGAAGATGAACTGTGAATAGTTGGATTCGGCCTTTTTCGTGATGACGCTTAGTTTCGGCAAAGAGAGCTAGCCAATGGCAGATTCGAAATTCGACGTTGTTTTTCGAGGCGATATCGTCGCTGGGCACAACATTAACGATGTCAAAGCGCGACTCGCTCAGTTGTTCAAAGTGGATGCTGCCAGGATCGAAGCTTTGTTTGCCGGGGGTATCGTCCCGCTGAAGCGCAACCTCGATCAGGTCAGCGCGGAAAAATACAAAGCGGTGCTGCTGAACGCCGGCGCTCAGGTTCAGATACGTTCTGCCGGTGCGGACTCAAAGCGCAATGCGCCGCTATCCGAAAAGCGGCCGGCAGCGGCAAGGGCCGCGGCCAAGCCGTCGGCGACGTTAACCGGTTTAACTCTGGCTCCGGCCGGATCTGATCTGCTCGGGCCGGATGAAAGAGAAGAAATTCGGGAAAGAAAAATCGATTTAAGTGAATTTAGTCTGCGTCCGATGGGCGGTGACCTGCTGGACGTTTCCGAAAAGCAGCCGGCCATTCCATCAGTGGTAAATACCAGTACTTTCGAGTTGGCAGATGTCGGAGTGGACTTGCTGGAAGGCTTTCGCAATGAAGCCTTGCCCTCGCCGGAACTCGACCCGGAGTTTGATCTGGCGGAACCCGGCGCGGACCTTCTTCCGTCAGATTGCCGCCGATCGACGGAGGCTCTTGTTGTGGACGTGAGTCACCTTGATATATTGCCGCTCGACCAAAAGTAAGATTTTCTTTTTGCAGCTTTCACGAGCGGCAAGCTTCGCTGTGCCTCGTCATTTGCTGCTCTGTTTGGACGAGTTCATACTTCCTTCTTAGTCATCCCCAGGCTGAACAAGTAAGCCATTCTTTTGCGAAAAGCGTGCGCCAAAACCGACGAAATGAAAGTCATTGGCAGGAGCTAACGCATACATTCCTTGTCAATAATTGCACAATACGCTCCGCGTTTATACAACTGGCCGATCAATCGCTTCGCTCGTGAATGAGTGCGCTTTCGGTAAGTGAAACGGTTGCGGTAGTAACTTTCACGTGGATTCTTATCTTGGATGGTCTGCGTGCATGCAGGGAAGGAGAGTTCGGATGAAACGTTTCGATTACGCTAGCGTCATCGCTTCGACAGCGGCCCTGTCGGCTCTGGCGCCATTGGTCGCAGCTCAACAACAGCAGCAAACTCAGCAGCAGGCAGTCATCGAAGAAATCGTTGTCACCTCGACGCAGCGGGAGCGCTCAGTCCAGGATATTCCAGTGTCCGTTAATTTGATTACCGCCCAAGAGTTGGAGATGGCGGGGGTCACGGATGTAGAAGGACTGAACCAGGTTGCTCCCACTTTCTATATGACGAGCACCACTTCTGAAACCATCGGCACTACCGCCCGCATCCGTGGCATCGGTACTCAGGGTAACAACCCCGGTCTGGAATCGGCAGTGGGGATCTTCATCGACGGCGTCTATCGCAACCGCACGGCAGTGGGATTTACAGACCTGGGCCAGATCGAGCGTATCGAGGTGCTGCGAGGACCGCAGGGAACTCTGTTCGGACGCAACACCTCCGCGGGTTTGGTTAACGTCATCACGCAGCGCCCCGATTTCGATGAGACGGATGCTTACCTCGAGTTCAGCGCCGGCAACTACAGCTACTTCAAGGCGTCTGGCGGATACAGCACCGGCACTGATGACCTGGCGGCGGGGGTGGATTTCACTTATACCGAGCGGGACGGCTTCTTCGAAGACGAGATTACCGGCGACGAGTACAACACGCGAGATCGTTACGGTCTGCGTGGACAAGTGCTATACGAGCCCAGCGATGTGCTCAATGTTCGCCTGATGGCGGATTACTCTGAGCGTGATGAAAGCTGTTGCGCGGCCGTCTACACCCAAAAGGGATTGCGCACCAGCTTCGCAATCGATGCACTCAGTCCTACTCAATTGACCTCCGATCCTGGTGACGAATTTGACCGCGAGTCCTTTACCACACCAGGCCGGAGCTACGACACCGAAGTGGAAGAGTATGGCATGTCCGCTGAAGTCAATTGGGACCTCACCGGCTTGCCTCTGGCTGACGCAGCGACCTTGACATCGATCACTGCTTACCGCGACTGGGAAGCTATGAACGCTGGTGATCTGGACTATTCGGCAGCGGACATTCTTTACCGCGAGACCGATGATTTCGTTCAGCATTTCCAGACCTTCTCCCAAGAATTCCGCTTAAACGGGCAGCTCAACGACGGAGCTGTCGATTGGCTGGTGGGGCTATACTACAGCGCCGAAGAGCTGGAACTGACTCAGGCCACGAAGGTCGGTGCTGACTATGAGCCTTTTGTCGAGAATCTGTTTGGGCTGTTCGCCGGGCTGGCGCCGAACCCGATTCCCTTGCCCTTCGGCACTCAATCCGGCGACGGAGCCAACGACGAATTCACGACCAACACCGACAGTTTCGCGCTGTTTACACATAACACCTGGAGGCCGATACAGCCGCTAGAGTTAACGCTTGGGCTGCGTTGGACAGACGAAGAGAAGGAACTGGACGCCGTGGTCGATACGACGGGATCCTCTTGCCCGACCGCTCTCGCCCTTGGAGGTTATACCGGCACGGACGGTCCAATCACACCATTCGCCGGAGGGCTCGAACCCGCCATTTTTGCGCTGTACTGTCTTGGCGGCACGCTCAATTCCACCCTCGACGGCGTTTACACCGATACCCGGGATGAAGAACAGCTAAGCGGTACGGTGGCTGCCAGTTACTACATCACAGAAGAGCTGATGGCGTTTGCGAGCTACTCAAACGGTTACAAGTCCGGTGGCTTCAACCTGGATCGCTCTGGCCTCGATCCGAACACCGTTCTCGGCCCTCCGGGATTCTTCGATGTCGACACGGACGTGAACGCTCTGGAGTTCGAAGAGGAAACGGTGGATGCCTATGAGCTCGGCGTGAAGGTCAGCATGTTTGGCGGCGCCGCCACCTTGAATACCACCTATTTCTATCAGGATTTTGAAGACTTTCAGCTAAATACCTTCAACGGGCTGACTTTCTTCGTGGTGACACTCGACGAAGTGATATCAGAAGGGGTCGAGGTGGACTTCAAGAGTACGCTTACGGACAACCTCTCCGTGAACGCGGGCTTGCTCTGGAATGAGGCCGAATACGCGGACGACGTGCAGCGCTCCGACGGACAACCGGCCGATAATCTGGCTGGCAATCAACTGACCCACGCGCCGGAATGGAGTGCTACGGGTGCAGTCACCTACGACTTCGGTATTGGCGACTTCAATGCATTTGCGCATGTGGACTTCCGCTACACCGATGAGCACAACACCGGCTCGGATCTGGATGAAGAGAAGATCCAGGAGGCTTTTACAGTCGTCAATGCCCGTGTCGGCATTCTCGGGCAGGAAGAAAACTGGTCTGCCCAGCTATGGGCGCAGAACCTGTTTGACGAGGATTACTATCAGGTAGTGTTCGATACACCTGTGCAGAACTCCGCCGGCATCCAGGCCCTGGAGTCCTACAGTGCGTACCTTGGCGAGCCGCGCACCTGGGGCGTGACCGTGGAATACAATTTCTAACGTGGGACGCATATAAAAAAGGCCAGACAGCAGTGCTGCCCGGCCTTTTCGTTTCGCCGACGCAACACTCTAGAAGTTCGGCTTGTCGGGGCTGGACTTATAGCGCTCGATTGATTCTCTGATCTCCTGGCGTGCCGCTTCGGGGCCTTCCCACCCTTCCACTTTCACCCACTTTCCTTCTTCGAGGTCTTTGTAGTGCTCGAAGAAGTGAGCGATCTGGCTCAGCTGGATCGGGGGCAAATCGCGAACGGACTCGACTTCGCGATACAGCGTCGTAATCTTGTCCACTGGCACCGCGACCACCTTCGCGTCTTCACCGGCTTCATCGGTCATTTTCAACACGCCGATAGGGCGGCAGCGGATGACAGAGCCGGGGATCAGTGCCAGCGGCATGATCACCAGGACGTCCACCGGATCGCCATCGCCGCACAGGGTATGGGGTACATAGCCGTAGTTGCAGGGGTAATGCATCGCCGTTCCCAGCATGCGATCGACGAAAATCGCACCACTTTCCTTGTCAACTTCGTACTTTATCGGGTCGCCGTTCAACGGGATTTCGATAATGACGTTGATGTCCTCGGGCACGTCGCGGCCGGGCGGTACTAGGTCAAAACTCATGGCAACTACTCGCGTTTGGTGGAGGGGATTGCCCCCGAATGGAAAAAAGGGCGCGTATTCTAGCACAACGCGTGCGCAATGCAGCGTAACGGGCACGCACTGAAAAACGTCTGAACGGGGAGAAAATGAGGGCTCAGTGGACGGATCGTGAAGCCGCGTGTCTTGCCAGAGCTTCGCGATACAGCTGTTTTTCGTCGTCGCTGAGTTCCGAAAATGGTTTTCCTTGCAGCCGTTCCAGGACGCTGCGCACTTCACGCTGCTCCTTGTGCCGACGCAGGCGGGCGAGCGCATCCAGAAATTCCCGGCGCGGGTCGTAGCCCGGCAGTTGGCTCGCCCGGCTGATCAGCTCGCCAAGCTGCGCTGTCAGCTGGGCGAGTGTGTTCTCGCCTGCGTCACCGGTGCCTTGCAAGTGACCGATGATCTGCGCAGTGGTGAAATGCGGCCGACGCTGAATCAATTCCACCAGCTCGAGGAACTGATCGAAATCTCCGGATTCGTCGGCAAGCTCGTCGGGGCTCTCAATCTCCAGAGCCAGCTGTGGATTATTGAGCAAGAGCAACGTAAGGAGCCGGTGCGTTGGCAGTTTGATCTGCTGTGGTCGAACCGGTTTGGCTGGCCGTCGGACGGGCCGGGCGTCGGAAACATAGGTGTTTTCATAATCTGCTGGCGGTGGAGAGTTGTCATCCACCACCGGGTGCTGGCTGGGCGGTTCGACAGGCGCGAGCGGTTGCAAAGGAACTTCCTCCACCAGCCCGAGCAGGGTATGAACGGGAAGTCCGGTGCGCTTGGCCAGGTTGTCGAACATCAGCTCGCGGAAAACGCCCTTCGGGAGGCGGTTGATCATAGGAGCGGCCAGCTTGCTCAGGCGCGCCCGACCTTCCATCGAACGCACGTCGAGATCTTCGGTGAGGACGTCGAAGAAGAACTCCTCCAGATGCAGGGCGTGGTCGATCAGACCGGAAAACTTCTTGGCGCCGATCTGGCGCACCAGCGTATCCGGATCCTCGCCCTCGGGCAGAAACAAAAACCTCACCTGCCGGCCATCGGTCATCACCGGCAGACTCGCCTCCAGCGCCCGGCGCGCCGCCGTGCGTCCCGCTTGATCGCCGTCGAAGCAGAACACCACTTCCTGGGTGTACTTGAAGGCTTTGTGCAGATGGTCTTCCCGGCAGGCGGTGCCCAGCGTGGCTACTGCGTAGGTGATGCCGAATTGAGCCATCGCCACCACGTCCATATAGCCTTCCACCACCAGCAGTCGCTTCAGCTGCGAGTTCGCCTGTCGGGCTTCATAAAGCCCATAGAGCTCTTCGCCCTTATGGAATACAGGCGATTCCGGTGAGTTAAGATACTTGGGCTTATCATTGCCCAGTACCCGTCCACCAAAACCGATAACCCGCCCGCGTACATCGCGGATGGGAAACATGATGCGTTCCCGAAAGCGGTCATAAAGCTTGTGATTGTCGTCGCGGTTGATGAGCATGCCGCTGTCGATGAGCAGCCGGCGGTCTTCCAGATTCTGCCCAAGCGCCTGGAGCAGGTTGTCCCAACCCGGCGGCGCAAAGCCGATGCCGAAATCCCGGGCGATCTCTCCGCTCAGCCCGCGGTTCTGAAGATATGTCACCGCGCGCTGGCGGGCCGGATGGCTGCGCAAGGCCTGCCGGAAAAAATCACCGGCCGATTCGAGCAGACCATAGATGGTCTTCCGGTCCTTTTCGCGGGCGACTTCCTCTTTCGAAACGACGCGCTGCTCCCGCGGGATCTCCAGGCCCGCCAGCTTTGCAAGCTGCTCGACCGCTTCCGGGAAGGCGAGTCGGTCGTAATCCATGATGAAGCCGATCGCATTGCCACTGGCGCCGCAGCCGAAGCAATAGTAGAACTGCTTGTCCTGGGTAACGGTGAAGGAGGGGGTCTTCTCGTCGTGGAAGGGGCAGCAGGCACTGTAGTTCTTGCCGCTTTTCTTCAGTTTAACCCGAGCGTCCACCAGCTCAACGATATCGATGCGATCGAGCAAATCGTCGATAAAGCTCTGTGGGATGCGACCGGTCACGGGCGAGAAGTCTCCGCGGGAGGAATGGCTGGAAAAGAGGATAGCAGCCGCCGCTGGCGACGCCGGCCGGCATTGGTCGGAAGTCTACCATTTGTGAGACGTGAGACGTGAGACGTGAGACGTGAGACGTGAGACGTGAGACGTGTGTAGGATGAGAGAGGTGGCCCCGGATCCGGTGTGCCACCTCATTCGTTCCAGCGCAGGCCAAGCCTGCACCGGAATGACGCCAAAGTAAACTTTCTGGCGACTGGCGACTGGCGACTGGCGACTGGCGACTGGCGACTGGCGACTGCGCTCTATGCCAGCTTCTGCCTAACCAGCTTGCTCACCTCGGTCATATCCGCGCGGCCCTGAACCTGCGGTTTGACCAGACCCATAACCTTGCCCATATCGCCAGGGCCTGCGGCGCCTGAATCGGCGACGGCCTTATCCACGATGGACTCAAGTTCCTGCGGACTGAGCGCTTCGGGGAGGAATTCGCTGATTACCGCGATTTCGTAATTTTCCCGTTCGGCCAATTCCGGACGACCATGCTCCTGGTACTGCTGGGCAGAGTCGCGGCGCTGCTTGGTCATCTTGTCGAGGATGGCGAGAACTCGCTCATCGGTGAGTTCGATGCGTTCATCGACTTCGACGCGCTTGCACTCGGCCAGGATCATGCGCAGAACGCCGGTGCGTTCCTTGTCCTTGGCCTTCATGGATGACTTCATTTGTTCATTGATGACGTTCTTCAGAGCTGACATAGCAAGTGTCCTGTCCGGTTGATTCGCATCATTTCAGCGTGCCTACAGTGCTCTGTAGCGCATCTCTTGCCAACTTATTCGAAATGCCAGCGGAGCACGCCTCGTCAGCGCCTGGTTCGGGCTTTGAAGCCATGCGGAACGACGGGGCAGGATAGAAATTATTGCTGCCCTGGACTCGCGGGCGTGCACCGGCATAGATCCGGCGCACTTGCACCGGATCTGGCAGGAAAGGAAGGGCCGTAATGGCTGAAAATCAGAACGCTCCGCTGATGGGAGCGACGCCGCGCTTAGTAGAGGCGCTGGAACTTGCGGGTTTCCCGCTGTACCTTCTTGGCGTGACGCTTAACAGCTGCCGCAGCCTTGCGCTTGCGTACTGAAGTCGGCTTCTCGTAGTGTTCACGACGACGTACTTCAGCCAGAATGCCTGCCTTTTCGCAGGAGCGCTTGAAGCGACGCAGAGCAATGTCAAACGGTTCGTTTTCTTTCAGTTTTACTGACGGCATATCGATTCCTGTGTTGAAAATGGGTCCTGTCGGCTCTGGCCCGGCAATTCGGGCCGGTATTGCAAGGCGCTTGGGCCGCTGCCGCACGAAAACGCTGAGTCGGGGCAGCTCCCAGTTCAGGGGGCGCTGATGATATACACTTCGCGGACCGAGATCAACTTGCGACCGCGCCGGGTAATCTCAGGCGTCACGGGCTTCTCCGTGGGGCGCCTTATTGCTGGTCATGACGGGTCCGGGTAACTATCATGCGCCCCATTGAATTTGCCTTCTTCTTAAGTTGATAGCGCCTTCGCGCCCGCCGTTCTTGAAAGCCCATGCGTGTATTAGGTATTGAGAGTTCCTGCGACGAGACCGGCGTCGCTGTTTACGACAGCGACGCCGGTCTCATCGCGCATCATCTATATAGCCAAGTCAAGCTGCATGCGGACTACGGCGGTGTGGTTCCCGAGTTGGCTTCCCGCGACCACATCCGCAAGACCCTGCCGATGATCCAGCGAGTGCTGCGCGATTCCGGCAGCGAACCCGCCGATATCGATGGCGTGGCCTTTACTCTGGGCCCGGGTCTGGTGGGGGCGCTGATGGTAGGCAGCTGCATCGGCCGTTCCCTGGCCTATGCCTGGGGTGTCCCTGCAGTTGGTGTTCATCATATGGAGGGCCATCTGCTGGCTCCCATGCTGGAGGAAAACCCGCCATCCTTCCCCTTTGTGGCCCTGTTAGTGTCCGGCGGCCACACCCAGTTGATGCGTGTCGACGGCATCGGCCAGTACGAACTGCTGGGTGAATCCCTGGATGATGCTGCCGGCGAGGCGTTCGACAAGGCCGCCAAGATGCTCGATCTGGATTATCCCGGGGGGCCCCAGATTGCAAAGCTGGCAAGTCGCGGCACTGAGCGTTTCAAGTTTCCCCGGCCGATGACTGATCGCCCCGGCCTGGATTTCAGTTTCAGCGGTTTGAAGACCTACACCTTGAACACAATCGCCGAACATGCCGGCCCTGACGGCCTGCCTGATGACCAGACGATGGCCGACATCGCCTACGCCTTCCAGGATGCGGTGGTGGACACCCTGCTGATCAAGTGCCGCCGCGCCGTGGAGCAAACCGGTTTGAAGGCTCTGATCATGGCGGGCGGCGTGTCCGCCAATCAAAGCCTGCGTGAGAAGCTGCAGAAGGTGATGGCCAAAAAAGGCGTGCAGGTCTACTATCCCCGCCCCGAGTTTTGTGTGGACAATGGCGCGATGATCGCATTTGCCGGTTGTCAGCGTCTGCTCGCGGGGCAGACCGAGGACCTGGGCATCAGCGTGAAAGCCCGCTGGCCTTTAACCAGCCTGCCCGCCCTTGCCGGCTGAAAGCTCGGCCGAGATTCCAGGACCATCAATGAACATTCTATTCATCCGCGAGTTACGAATCGAAACCATCATCGGCGTCTACGAATGGGAGAAGCGGATAAAGCAGCCGCTGATTTTCGACATCGAAGTGTCTGCAGATATTCAAAAGGCCATTGAAACTGACGACCTGCAATACACCTTGGACTATAAGGCCATTGCTGACCGGCTTACCGAGTTCGTCGAAAGCAATCACTTTAATCTGGTGGAAGTGTTAGCCGAGCGCTGCGCTCAGGTCTTGCAGCAGGAATTCGGAGCGACTTGGCTACGCTTGCGAATTGCCAAACCGGGTCCACTCGACAACGCGAGGGATGTGGGGGTGATCATCGAGCGGGGCTCCAGCTTCAGGGTTTAGGTCTTCGGCGCACGGGCAATGGTTCAGGTCTATTTAGGTATCGGCAGCAATACCAATCGCCAGCAAAACATCGCGCTGGCGCTCTCTTGCCTTAAAGCAGAATTTGGTGAGCTGCTCATATCGCCCGTCTACGAAAGTCAGCCAGTGGATGATCTCGGGGCTGATTACTACAACCTGGTGGTGGGATTCGAAAGCGATAAGTCGCCACAGCAGCTACGCAGCTTCTTGCACGAAGTTGAGGATGCGCTGGGGCGTGATCGCCTTGCGCCGGACCAGGTCACGATTGATCTGGACCTGCTAATTCACGGCGATCTGTACGGCACGTTCGATGATTTCCAGTTGCCTCACCCCGATCTGACCCGCTATCGCCATATGCTTCAACCGCTGGTCGATATAGCTGGCGACGAAACCATGCCGGGGCAGCAGTTGAAATACGGTGACTTGCTGGAGAGTCTCAACCTGCAAGGGCAGATCGACAAGGTAAGGGGCTGATCAAATCGAACTTCACATGCTCGCGGCCGCGGCTGTCATCTTCGTCGGCGCCTTCGTTCAAACCAGCATCGGCTTCGGCCTCGCGATCGTCTCCGCGCCCTTTTTGTTCTATCTGGACAAGGCCTATGTTCCGGCGCCAATCATCATCGCCGCTTTGGCCAACGGCCTGTTCACGACCTGGCACTTTCGCGCGCATCTTTCGTTTGGCGGTCTGAAATCCGCCATTATCTGGCGAATCCCCGGTAGTCTTGCCGGGGTGGGTCTGCTAATGATCATTTCGGAGAAAACTCTGGCGGTATTGATCGCCATCGTGATTGCCTCCGGTATTCTCACCACCTATTTCCGGCTTCACGTTCCTTTCAGTCAACGTAATCTCGGGATTGCCGGCTTCCTGTCAGGGCTGATGGGTACCTCCACCTCCATCGGTGGTCCACCCATGGCCATCGTCATGCAGGGGCAGGTCGCCAACGCCATTCGCGGCAATCTGGCTGCATTCTTCATATTCAGTTGCATCACTTCGATCGTGGTGCTGTTTCCGACCGGCTATCTGGGGATGAGTGAGCTGATCCTGGCGGCACCGCTGATCCCCGCTTCCCTACTGGGCAGTTGGCTGGCGAGTCGATTCAGCGGGCGAATTGATGACGAGATGATGCGGTGGGGCTGCTTGGTGCTTTGCAGCGTCTCCGTGGTCGCGATGCTATTGCAGTATCTGGCTTGACGGTATCTCAATGCCGGCGAGCTGACGCAAAGGCAGCAGCCCCAAGCAGCAGACTCAGGAAGAGTACCGGCTCGCTGCCCCAGCGCATGAAGGGAGTCAGGCCCTGGCGCAACTCCACTTCTCCTTCCAGCGTCGCCTGCACAAACTGCGCGGTTTTTCCGATGATTTCACCCTTGCTGTTAACAAGCGCGCTCACGCCGTTATTGGTGGCGCGAATCAGGTAGCGGCCGGTTTCCAGCGCGCGCATTTGCGCGATCTGCATGTGTTGCAGCGGACCAATGGATGCGCCGAACCAGGCATCGTTGCTGATCGTGATCAGGATGCTGCTTTCGGCCGCGTTTTCCGCGACCGTATCCGGGTAGGCGACCTCATAGCAAATGGAGGGTGCAATCAGCGCTTCCGCCACTTGCAGATCCCGTTGAGTGTCGGGGCCGGGTTCGAGCACCGACATGGGCAAATCGAAAATCGACAGAATCGGACCGAAGTATTCCCGCAGTGGCACATAATCGCCGAAGGGAACCAACCGCTGCTTGTGGTAAATCCCGGCGCCGAGGCCGATGGCAATGATGCTGTTGTAATAAGCCAGCCGGTCCTGGCGATCGTAAAGAACGCCGGTAATCAGCGCCGCCTCATGGTCGAGGGCTTTATCCTGCAACTGATCGATAAAGGGCAAAGCCTGGTGGTATAGCAGCGGTATTGCCGCTTCCGGCCAGATCACCCAGTCGTTGTCCCACAGGTCCTCACTCATGGAGAAATAGCGTTCCAGGGTCGGTCGCAAAAAATCGCGATCCCACTTGCGCTCCTGAGGAATATTGCCCTGAACGATCCCCACTTTGACGGGTTCCAGGTACGGTCGGGTCCATTGCACCGACTTCAAACCGTAGCCGCCCAGCCAGATCGCCAGGGCAAAAACCACCGGCAGTCCGGTCAGCCATTTTCTTCCCCGAGCAAAACTACTCCTGCCAAGAAACACAAAAGCAATGGCGCTCGCGGTGAAGGCCACCACCAGGCTCACGCCCATCACCCCGGCCACGGGCGCCCAGCCGGCAAGCCAGCTTTCCAGATGGCCATAACCCAGATACAACCAGGGAAAGCCGGTGAACAGCCAGCTTCGCAGCCATTCCCCGAATACCCACACCGCCGGCAGCCCCAGCAAGATGCCTGCGGGGCGGTGGCTGAACCAGCGTCCAATCACGATAAAAGGCAGGGCGAAAATTGAAGCCAGCAAGACGACGAACAGCCCAGTCATCAGTACTGCCAGAGGCGGCGCGACGTTGCCGAACTGGTAAATGCTGACGAAAACCCAACTGGCGCCCGTGCCGTACATGCCGACGCCGAAGAACCAGCTGCGCCAGAAGGCCTGCTTGCCGCTGCTGCCGTCCAGAACGATGCTGAAGGCGACCAGGCTGAGCAAGGCGACCGGCCAGAGATCGTAAGGGGCGAACGACAACGGCAGCAGGGCGCCGGCCAGCAGCGCAAGCAGGGGCCATCGCCATTCGGTATTGCGAAATGACTGGGTCAGGGACACGGAATCAGATTCGGAAGGTTATTGTGGATTCGTTCTGCTTACTCGCAGCAAATGGATCTGCCGATTATCGGAATACAGTACCCGAAAATGGAAGCCCTCGACTTCGGTGGTTTCGTTGCGAAGCGGTACGTGCCCGAAGGCCTTGGTGACGATGCCGCCGACGGTATCGAACTCCTCGTCGCTGAATCCCGCCTCGAAGTAGTCGTTGAAGTCCTCGATCGGGGTGAGCGCCTTCACGACGAACTCGTTGTCGGACACAGCGCGGATGAAGGTATCGTCGATATCCTCGTCGGTCTCGTCTTCGATGTCGCCGACGATTTCCTCGAGAATGTCCTCGATGGTGACGAGCCCCGAAATGCCGCCGTATTCGTCGATCACGATCGCCATGTGGTAGCGGTTCTCACGGAATTCCCGCAGCAGGATGTTCAGGCGCTTGCTTTCAGGGATGATGTTAGCGGGCCGAATGATGTTGGCGAGCTTAAAATTTTCGGTGCCGTTAACAATCAGCTGAAGCAGATCCTTCGCCAGCAGAATGCCCTTCACATCATCCATGGATTCGCCGATCACGGGGAAGCGGGAGTGACCGGACTCGATCACCAGGGGCAAAAACTCGCTCGGCTGCTGGTCCATTTTGACCACCACCATCTGCGAGCGCGGAACCATGATCTCCCGCACCTGCTGGTCGGCCACGTCCAGAGCGCCTTCGATGATTGACAAGACCTCTTGATCCAGCAGCTTGTTGGCTGCCGCTTCGCGGATAATGGCGAGAAGCTCGTCCCGGGACTTGGGTTCCGCGGAAAAGCCTTCAAGAATTTTGGAAAACCAGGATTTTTCCTGGCGCTGGCCGTTGCTGGTGGTGCTCCGGTCAGGTTCTTCGCTGCCCATGGCTGCTAAATGCTCCTCAGATAGTCACTTATTGTTTTGAAAGGGTTAAATGATACGGGTCGGGGATCCCCAGTTGCGCCAGAATGGCCACTTCCCGCTCTTCCATCTCTGCTGCGTCGCTGTCGTCAATATGGTCGTAACCCAGCAAATGCAAGGCGCCGTGGACCAGCATATGAGCCCAGTGATCATCGACAGGCTTGCCTTGTTCCCGCGCTTCGTCGCGAATCACCGGGGCACAAATGACGATATCGCCCAGGTGGCGAAAAGGCAGGTCCGGGGGCAGATCGGAGGGAAAGGAAAGGACGTTTGTGGGCTTGTCTTTCTGGCGGTAATGCCGATTGAGCGTCTGGCTTTCCTCCCGGTCGACCAGGCGCACACTGACTTCAACTTCGCGGTCATCATCCGCTGGCAACTCGCGCTCGAGAGCGGCCCGCAACCAGCGGTTGATCGAGTCAGGTTCAGGAGGGTCGTCGCTGTCGCTGGCGACCTGAATATCGACGGACAAATTCATCGGACTTGATGCATTGAAGTTGACATCAGGGCTGCGAGGAATCGCTTTCGAAATCGTCGTAAGCCTCGACAATCCGCTGTACCAGCGGGTGTCGCACCACGTCTTTGGCGGTGAAGTGCGTGAAAGAGATACCTTCCACATTCTTCAGTACCTGACCCACATGGGCGAGGCCGGACATCTGTCCGCGCGGCAGGTCGATCTGGGTCGGATCCCCATTGATCACTGCCGTGGTGCCAAAGCCAATTCGGGTCAGAAACATCTTCATCTGCTCCCGCGTGGTGTTCTGGCTTTCGTCCAGGATCACAAAGGAGTTATTAAGTGTGCGACCACGCATATAGGCGAGCGGCGCTACTTCGATGACATTGCGCTCGATCAGCTTATCCACGGTCTCAAAGCCCAGCATTTCATAGAGGGCATCGTAAAGCGGACGCAGATAGGGGTCTACCTTCTGAGCCAAGTCGCCGGGCAAAAAGCCCAGCTTCTCGCCGGCTTCCACCGCGGGGCGCACCAGCAGGATGCGTTCGACGTGGTTGCCCAGCAGCGCTTCCACCGCGCAGGCCACCGCCAGGTAGGTTTTGCCCGTACCCGCGGGACCAATACCGAAGTTGATATCGTGGGTCTGAATGGCGCGGACGTAATGCTGCTGGTTGGCACCGCGTGCCTTCACAGTGCACTTCTTGGTGCGGATCAGGGTCAGATCCTGCACTTTGCCCGCCTGGGCGTGCTGTTCGCTTTCCATCAAGGCTTCTATCCCCGATTGTTGTAGAACCAAATGAATCTTGTCAGGCGTCAGGTTGGCGTCTTCCTCGGTCTCCTGGTAGAGGTGTTCGAGAACGCCAGCGCCGGCGCGGGTGTCCTGATTGGCACCACTAAGCACAAACAGATTCCCGCGGTTGCGAATGTCGATATTCAACCGCTTTTCGATTTGGCGCAGATGCTGGTTATATTGGCCACAGAGATTGGCCAGGCGACGGGCATCGTTCGGCTCGAGCGAAACCCTGTAGGCGGAATGGCTGGCTTCAGCGGGTTGCTTTTGGCTCAGAGTGTTACTTTTCAAACGCTTAAAATGCTTCCTGTGTTTGGAGGGTAGGTCAAGACTACTCCAATCCCCGGACCCTGGGAACCCCTAATTTGCGACTGTCATCTATGACCAACAAGGGGGAGTTTGGTGCCCGATTTGAGGGCGCCCGGGAGGATTTCAAGCGGGCTCCGGCGACTGGCGCGCTTACTTCGCTCGCCAGAGAGCCCGCGTCGACAACATCGTCTGGCGGAATCAGCCTTTTACTTCCACCAAAACGCCACGCAGGCTGTTTGGCAGAGCCTCTTCGATTTGAACGCTGACAAACTGGCCGATCAACGAGGGATCATCGCAGCGAAAGTTCACGACGCGGTTGTTCTCCGTGCGCCCGGACAGATGATCCGGCTGCTTTTTGGAAACGCCGGTAATCAGAATCGTTTGCTCGCTGCCCACCATCCGGCGACTGATTTCCATGGCCTGCTGGTTGATGCGGGTCTGCAGAATGCTCAGCCTCTGCTTTTTGACCTCTGCGGGGGTGTCGTCCGGCAGGTCGGCGGCCGGTGTGCCCGGACGGGGGCTATAGATGAAGCTGAAGGAGATGTCGAAGCCGATATCTTCAATGAGCTTCATGGTGGCGGCAAAGTCCTGATCGGTTTCACCCGGGAAACCGACGATGAAGTCGGAGGAAAAGCACATGTCAGGACGAATCGCCTTGATGCGCCGCAGTTTGGATTTGTACTCCAGCGCCGTGTGGCCGCGCTTCATGGCGGCGAGAATCCGGTCGGAACCGCTCTGCACCGGCAGGTGAAGATGGCTGACCAGTTCCGGCACCTTGGCGTAAACCTCGATCAGACTGTCGGTGAATTCCACAGGGTGGGAAGTGGTAAAGCGGATCCGGTCGATGCCATCGATGGCCGCTACATAAGTGATCAGGTCCGCCAGATCCACCAGATCGCCGTCCGCATCCGTCCCGCGATAGGCGTTCACGTTCTGGCCCAGCAGGTTTACCTCCCGCACGCCTTGCGCCGCCAGGTGGGCTACTTCCGCCAGCACATCCTCTGGCGGACGGCTGACTTCCTCGCCGCGCGTGTAGGGCACCACGCAGAAGGTGCAGTACTTGGAGCAGCCTTCCATGATGGAAACGAAGGCAGTGGCGCCATCTGACTCGGGCTGCGGCAGGCGGTCGAACTTTTCCACTTCCGGGAAGCTGATATCAACGACTACAGCGCCATTTTCCCTGGGGGTTTCCAGCATTTCCGGCAAACGATGGAGCGTCTGGGGTCCGAAAATCAGGTCCACGTAAGGCGCGCGCTTGGCGATAGCCTCTCCTTCCTGGCTGGCGACACAACCGCCCACGCCGATGATCAGATCGGGGTTCTTTTCCTTGTAATGCTTCCAGCGACCCAGCTGATGGAAAAGCTTTTCCTGAGCCTTTTCCCGGATCGAGCAGGTGTTGATCAGCAGAACATCCGCTTCTTCCGGGCTGTCCGTGGGGACCATCTGGTGACTTTCGCCCAGCAGATCGCGCATGCGCGCCGAGTCGTACTCGTTCATCTGGCAGCCGTGGGTCTTGATGTAGAGCTTCTTGATGGCCTTTTCGAGGCTCATGAACTTATCCTGAGGTTGGAACCGGGTCGCTGTCGGGTGGAGGGTGGTTCGATGGGGGCGCAATTATACTGGTGCGCAGCCCGTAATTACAGGCTCTGTGGTCACACGGTTCGAAGCGCCCGCAAGCCCCTTGCATTCGCGCGATTCGCCCCCAGTTGTGATACCCTTGCGCGCCCATTCCGGCGCTCGATATTCGACTCTGACTCATGAGTTCGGGAGCCCGGTGGACCATGTCGAATAGCACGTCGAACAGCACTCAACGAGATAAAGGTATGCCCAACCCGATCTACAAGGTTATTTTTTATAACCAGGGACAGGTCTATGAAGTCTACGCCCGCGCCATCTATCAGAGCGAGATGTACGGCTTCATCGAAGTGGAGGAGTTCGTCTTCGGCGAGCGCTCCCAGATGATCGTGGATCCGGGCGAGGAAAAGCTCAAAGGCGAGTTCAGCAAGGTCAAGCGCTCCTACATCCCCCTTCATTCCATCATCCGCATCGACGAGGTGGAAAAGGAAGGCGCCAGCAAGGTCACCGAAATCCAGCCCAGCGACAAGGTTGCCCAGTTTCCCTTTCCGAAAGGCATGACACCCCCAAGGGACTAGTCGCCAGCCATTAACCGCCAGTCGCCAGAGACCAGCAGAAAACCAGAGCAGAGGTAATCGATGCAGCTTCACTTTGAGAAAAGCGGACAGGGTTCACCGCTGGTGATGATGCATGGCTTATTTGGCTCGCTGGACAATCTCGGTGCGATCAGTCGGATACTGGAAAATCATTTCACATTGTATCGGCTGGACCTTCGCAATCACGGTCGTTCACCGCATGCGGACTCCATGACCTTCGCGGAGATGGCGCAGGATCTGCGCGAATTCTTCGAGGCTCAATCGCTGCAACGCGCTTTCGTATTCGGGCATTCACTGGGCGGCAAGGTCGCGATGGAATTCGCCTGTCATGAGCCAGAGCGCATCGCGAAACTGATCATCGCAGATATTGCGCCGGTCACCTATCCCTCGCATCACAATGCCATCCTCGATGGTCTTGCGAGTATCGAACTCGATCAGGTGAAGTCCCGACGGGACGCCGATGAGCAGCTGGCAAAGTTCGTCTCCGAAGCACCGATACGGCAGTTCATTCTGAAGAGCCTCGATCGCAGTTCCGAAGGCAGTTATCGCTGGCGCTTGAATGTGCCAACGATTCTGGATAAATACGAGGATTTGCGTCTCGCAGTCTGTGAGCACTGTAATTTTGCCGGCCCCACACTGTTTTTGCGCGGCGAACATTCCAATTACATTGCGGAACGCAATCACGACGAAATCAAAGCGAAATTCCCCGAATCAAGCATCGTCACTATTGACGGTGCCAGCCACTGGCTGCATGCCGAGAAGCCGGATGCCGTCGCCAGAGCTATCATCGATTTCCTTCAATAAGTCAACGCAAGCTTAGAACGCGCATAAACGGGAGAGCCCATGAGCTACGACGTTCTGTTCAAACCTTTTGATCATTCGAAACTATCTCTGAAAAACCGCATCGTCATGGCGCCCATGACCCGCAGCTTTTCGCCCAACGGTGTGCCTGGAGACAATGTAGCCGAGTACTACCGCAAGCGCGCCGAAGGCGGCACCGGACTGATCGTCACTGAAGGCACCATGATCAATCATCCTGCAGCCAGCGATGATCCGAACGTTCCCTTGTTTTATGGCGAGGAATCTCTGGCTGGTTGGAAGAATGTCATCGACACCGTGCATGCGGCCGGCGGCAAAATGGTTCCACAAATCTGGCACGTGGGCGCCACCCGTCGACCGGGCAAAGGTCACAACCCGGAGGCGCCGACCGTTTCGCCTTCTGGTCTTGTGGCTCCAGGCAAAAAAATGTTCGATCCGCTCAGCGTGGAAGAAATCGAGCAGCTGGTAAAGGGTTACGCTCAGGCCGCGCTGGATGCGAAGAACTTGGGTTTCGACGGTGTCGAGGTTCACGGCGCTCACGGCTACCTGATCGACCAGTTCTTCTGGGAGGGTACCAATCAGCGCGATGATAGATACGGCGGCAGCCTCGAGAAGCGTGCCCGCTTCGGGGTGGAAATCGTGGAAAATATTCGCAAACTGTGCGGTGAGGATTTCCCGATCATTCTGCGTTTCTCACAGTGGAAGCAGCAGGACTTTGACGCGAAGCTGGCCAAAAACCCGGATGAACTGGCTCAATTCCTTGAGCCACTCAGCAAGGCGGGCGTCGACATCTTCCACTGCAGTCAGCGTCGTTTCTGGGAGTCAGAGTTCGAAGGTTCCGATCTGAACCTGGCTGGCTGGACCAAGGAGATCACCGGCAAGCCTTCCATCAGCGTGGGCAGCGTGAGCCTGAACGAGGAATTCATCGCCTCCTTCCGCGGCGCCAATGCCGGGGTTGCCAGCATCGATAACCTGATCGAGCGAATGGAAAACGGCGAGTTCGATCTGATCGCCGTCGGTCGCGCCATTCTTGCCAACCCTGATTGGGCCAACAGGGTCAAGAACGGCCAGTTCGATCAGTTGAAGCCCTACACTCAGGAAGATCGCGAAAACCTGAGGTAATCAGGGACGTACTTGTGATCGAGACTCGGTGGGATCAGCGCAAGCCTTATCTCGCCGAGATTCGTCGCCGTTATGCGATGCGTTTAGCTGAATGCAATCTGGTAGGGGCGGGCGATGGCCTCGCGTAATTCGCTCAGGGTGAAGACGCGCACGAGTTCCGTGAACTTGCGCCCGTCAAACCAGAGCTGCAAAATCGTTAGAAGAACACGCGGTAGCGAAAACACGCTGTGCTGCGCACAAAGAGCCTGCCCGCTGCCCTGGCAGTCGATATAACAGCTTTCAAGCTTCGGAATTCGCTGCCGACAAGTGCCTCGATCTGCGGCCTCAGCGATCGGCACACCCCGCACTGTTTGCCTCCGAACATCACCAACAGTGCCCTGCTGTCCTGCAGTCGACGATCCAGCTCGATTTGATCTGAAATGGTTTCCATCTGGCAAATTGTGCTTACCGCGAAGCGGTTTGCTGCGCCGCAAGCATCTCAGCCATTTTCTGGTGAATGAGGTTGATCGCCTTGAGCGGGCGGATCATCACCTTGAAGTCGTCGATCTTGTTTTCTGCGTTCCAGTGGATCATGTCCACGCCGTTGATGCTGATGCCGTCAATGTCGGCGGTGAACTCCAGCACGGCGTTATTCCCCGATACGACTTCCCGCACGTAACGAAAACTCTCGTTGCCCAATACGGCGGATGCGGCCATCAAATAGCCGTGGACCAGCGGCCTGCCGGCCTGGGGGGTGTGCACCACGGGAGAATGAAAAGCGGCGTCTTCCGCCAGCAAGTTCCACAAGGCGTCTTTATCCATGTCGGTGGCCAGGCGATGCCATTGATCAATAACGTTCATGGTTGAGGAAGACTCCAGGGATTTTTTGGTCAGCCGCTCAGCCGAAGTGAACGGGTGAGCAGAGGAGGGGTGAACAGAAAGGCCGTGGCGGCGTGTTCAGCCGTCCGGCCTTTCCCCGCAAGAGCAATTTTTATTTGCCGAGCTTTTTTCTCACCGAAGCCAGTTTCACGCAGACGACAAACACGTCCATCGCGGTGGCAATTTCATTCACGGTCGGCACCGAAGGCGCAATACGGATGTTTCGGTTTTCCGGATCCTTGCCGTAGGGGAAGGTCGCGCCGGCCGGCGTCAGTTTTACACCCGCTTCTGCCGCCAGTCGCACGATCTCGTGGGCGCAGCCCGGGCGCGCATCGAAGGAAACGAAGTAGCCGCCCTGGGGTTTCTCCCAGCTGCCGAGATCGGAATCGGCGAAGGCTTCCTCGAGTTTGCTCAGCACGGTTTCGAAACGCGGCTTGAGCAATGCTGCATGCTTATCCATCAGCGCCTTCAGTGCCGCGCCATCGGGAATGAATTTGCAGTGGCGTAACTGGTTTTCCTTGTCCGGACCGATGGTGCTCGCAGACAGCATCTTCTTGAATGCGGCAAGGTTCTTTGGTGATGCTGCCATGAAGGCGACGCCGGCGCCTGCATGAGTTATCTTGGAGGTGGAGGCAAACTGGAGGACGCTGTCCTCGGTGCCCAGCTCCCGGCAGTAATCGTAGATATTGGCCAACGCCGGGGCGTCATCAGTGAGCTGATGAACCGCGTAGGCGTTATCCCAGAAAACGCGGAAGCTCGGGTGGGCGACCTTGCCCAGGGCGGCAATTCGCTTCACCGTCTCGTCGCTGTACACGACACCTGTGGGGTTGGAGAAGCGCGGCACATTCCACATGCCACGGATCGCGGGATCGCTCTTGACCAGTGACTCGACCGCGTCCATGTCCGGACCGGTGGCGGTCATTGGGACAGTCACCATTTCGATGCCGAAGGTTTCGGTCACAGTAAAGTGGCGGTCGTAACCTGGAACGGGGCAGATGAATTTAACGGTCCCGTGATTCTGCCAGGCGCTCTCGGCTCCTGCGTAGCCAAAATAATAAGCAACCAAGGCCGCCTGAAACATCAGCGTCAAGCTGCTGTTGCCGCCCACCAGAACGGCTTCCGCCGGGACATCCATGAGCAGACTGCCCAGCTGCCTGGCCTCCGGCAGACCATCGAGACCGCCATAATTGCGGGTATCGGTGCCGTCCGCTGCACGGTAGTTGTTGTTGAGAATGCCATCCAGCGCATCGGAAAGCGAGAGCTGTTCACTGGAGGGTTTGCCGCGGGTAATGTCGAGGTTCAGACCGCGGGCCTGAAGGGCCTGGTACGCTTCAGCGAGATTGCTTTCCCACTGCTTGCACTGCTCTGCACTTGCTGTGTCTAAGTACAACTGACTACCCCCGAAGATGTCATGTGAATGGAGTGGCTCGGAGCCGGGACGCCCGTTCGGGCGCGGCATTATAGCGTTTCGCGCACCGGGGCCATAGATCCCGGGCCGACTACCCTAGCGTACCCGTCATCTGATGTCGAATTGGCGGTCAGCGTAATCGATGGTAGGCTCGGTTTCTGCTTTCGGTTTTCGCCAACGCAATCTCCTCGCTCGGGACACCCTATGTTTGTCCAACCGAAGAGTAGTGCTCGCAGGGTGCAGCGATTGTTTGTCTGCCTCCTTTTGCTCGCCAGCGTTCTCGCCGGCGCCTGGCCGCCGGTGGCCGACGCGCAAGTAACTGTCGAAACGCAGCCAAGCATCTGGTTGCTGCACATCGATGATGTGATCGGACCTGCAGTCGCCGATTATGTGCAACGCGGCGTCGAAGATGCTGCCGAAAGTGGCGCATCGGCCGTCATCCTGCGGATGGACACGCCGGGTGGCCTGGACCAGTCCATGCGCAGCATCATCCAGGCGATCCTCGCTTCTCCCATTCCCATCGTCAGCTATGTGGCGCCGTCCGGCGCCCGTGCCGCCAGTGCCGGCACTTACATTCTCTACGCGTCACATGTCGCTGCCATGGCGCCCGCGACCAACCTCGGGGCGGCGACACCCGTGCAGGTCGGCGGTGGCCAGCCAGCGCCATCTCCCGCTCCGACCTCTGAAGAGTCAGAAGACGACGACAGCAGCCCTCAACCGAAAACCGCGATGGAGAGGAAGATTATCAATGATGCGGTGGCCTACATCGAGAGCCTTGCGGAACTGCGCGGCCGCAATGCGGAGTGGGCGGTCCGGGCAGTGCGTGAAGGCGTCAGCCTGTCGGCTCAGCAGGCTCTGGAGAAGAATGTCATCGAGGTGGTGGCAACCGACCTGGATGACCTGCTGGAAAAACTGGAGGGACGCGCTGTGACAATCCAGGGCGAACAGCGACAGCTACAGTTTGATGAGGTCTCAGTCGAAAACGTCGAGCCTGGCTGGCGCAGCAAGTTTCTCGCGGTTATCACCAACCCCACGGTGGCTTATGTGTTGATGCTCGTCGGGGTCTACGGACTGATCTTCGAGTTCAGCAATCCGGGTGTCGGCGGGCCGGGCATAGCGGGCGCCATTTCCCTGATGGTGGCCTTGTACGCTTTCCAGGTTCTGCCCATCAGCTACCTCGGGCTCGGTCTTATTATTCTTGGACTAGCGCTGATGGCAGCCGAAGCCTTCGCGCCAAGTTTCGGAATTCTCGGCGTCGGTGGAGCCGTCTCCTTCGTAATCGGCTCCATTGTGCTGATGGATACCGAACTACCCGCCTATCAGATCGCGTTTCCGGTCATTCTCGCGTTAGCGGTCACAAGCGCCGCCTTGCTCGTCTTCGTGCTGGGCATGGTATGGCGGTCCCGGCGGCAGCAGATCGTTTCAGGAGCTGAAGGGCTGGTGGGGCAAACCGCGGTTGTGGAACAGCTGAACCGCGCCGGTCGCCCTCTGGTGCGATTGGAGGGCGAACTCTGGCACGTGGACAGTTCCTCGCCCCTGGCGGTGGGCGATAGAGTCGTGGTTCGCAGCATGCGCGATCTCATATTGGTGGTCGACAAACTGGCAGAGGGAAAAGAGTGATGAATATCTTCCTCATAACTGTGGCGGTGATTGCGATTGTCCTGGTGATTTCCGCGTTCCGGATTTTGCGCGAATATGAGCGCGGGGTTATCTTCACACTCGGTCGCTTCCAGAGCGTGAAAGGGCCGGGTCTGGTCATCGTCATTCCCCTGGTCCAGCAAATGGTGCGGGTCGACCTGCGTACCGTGGTGATGGATGTTCCGACTCAGGACGTTATCTCGCTGGATAACGTTTCGGTGAAGGTGAACGCGGTGATTTATTTCCGCGTGGTCGATGCACAGCGGGCCATCATTCAGGTGGAGAACTATCTGGACGCAACCAGTCAGCTGTCGCAAACCACTTTGCGCTCGGTTCTTGGGCAGCACGAACTGGACGAAATGCTGGCTGCCCGCGATAAACTCAATGCGGACATTCAGGACATTCTGGACAAGCACACCGACGCTTGGGGCATCAAAGTCTCCAATGTGGAGATCAAGCACGTGGATCTGGACGAGAGCATGATCCGCGCAATAGCCCGACAGGCGGAAGCGGAGCGCGAGCGCCGTGCCAAGGTGATCCACGCCCAGGGTGAGTTCGAAGCGGCGGAGCAGTTGCTCGGTGCAGCTTCCAAGCTGGCGCAACAGTCGCAGGCACTGCAACTGCGGTATCTGCAGACTCTCACTCAGATCGCCGGGGACAAGACCAATACTGTCGTTTTTCCTCTGCCGATCGATCTGATGGAGGCTTTCGGAAAGAAAGACAAGGATTAGCCGTTAGCAGTCCAGCTGCGACGCCCGGCAGTTTTTGTTACATTGATGGATTAGGCGCATTCGCCGCAGTTGAATTCATACCCATGCCTGCAAGACCCACATCACCAAAGCCCCGAAAACCGCTCGCACTGCGTGTTTCCCGGCTGACGACTCTAGACCATCTGGGTTTCGATCTCACAATCAAGCGCTCGCCTCGGCGTCGCACCCTGGAAATCATTATTCGCCGTGGCGAAGTGCTGCTGATGCTACCGCGTTTTGTTTCCGATAAGGACGGAATGGCCTTCGTCGAACGCAAGCGCGAATGGGTGCTGGAAATGCTCGAGAAGCAGCGCCAGCGCGTAGACGAAGTGATTTCCAAGCAGTACGTGGACGGCGAAGTATTCCATTTTCTAGGCACTGCCTATCCGCTAAATATCACCGTCGGCACCCGTTCACGGGTCGAGCTGGCGGGCGACGCGTTTCAGGTGACTGTGTCACAGAGTGGCGCAACAACGGCGGAAGCGGTCCAAAAAGCGATGTGGCGGTGGTACAAGGATCAGGCTATGCGACTGCTGCGTGCCAAGACCGATACTCAAGTCGCGCGCATCAAACGGGATTATGCCGGCATCCGTCTGCGTAAAACCAAAACCAAGTGGGGCCACTGCACCGCGAGCGGAGTCATTCAGTACAACTGGCAAATCATGACCGCACCCGAGCCGGTGATCGATTATCTTGTCGCTCATGAAGTGAGCCATCTCGTTCATCCCAATCACAGCAAGCGTTTCTGGGCTCATGTAGAGCGCCTGTGCCCGGACTACAAGGTTCAACGGAATTGGCTGAAGACTCGAGGTCACACGCTGATCGTGTAAGCCGGTTTTCGAGTCCGCTCGCACACGGAACATCGGAAATAAAAAAGCCCCGTTCATTTCTGAACGGGGCCAGTTGGGAGTAAGTGCCGGTTTGCCGGTTCTTTTTCTTGCGCTTTCCGCGCTTCTACAGTGCTGCGGCCCAAACTGCGTTGACTACGTTGCCGTTCGAGGCAAGCGCGCCATTTACTTTCGCTGATGAACTGCCATCCCGATTCACTACAAAGACTTCATCACGACCGTCGCTCTCTTTATCTGCGATGAACAGCAGCTGCGCGCTGTCCGCCGACCACTGAACGGACGATACACTACCTCCGGAAACCAAGCTGCCGCTCACTTTCACGGCGGCCTTGGAGCCATCGCTGGGCGCCAGATAAAGCTCAAAGCGGCCCTGCACCTGCTGGTCGGCAATGTAGGCGACCCAGCGTCCGTCCGGCGAGGGCTTCCATGCATCGACGGTGGGAATCGTCCCGCCGGCCACGAAAGCGCCGCTTACCTTGTCCAGACTGCTGCCATCGGCAGCCGCGGTGTAGAGCTCGAAGACCCCCGCCGTTTCCTGTTCGGCGCTGTAGAAAATGCGCGAACTGTCAGCGGCCCACTGGACGGCCTGGAACGAGCCACCGGGTATCAAAGGAAGGTTCAGAGCCACGCGGTCGGTCCCATCCGGGCGCACCGACGATAAGTTGAATTCGCCTGCTGATTGAGAGTCGGCGACATAACCCACTCGCGATCCGTCCGGCGCCCATTGCCAGATCGGCACCGAGCCGCCGGCGGGAAGTGAGCGGTTCAGCTTGGTCAGACTGCTGCCATCGATAGCCGCGCTATAGAGCTCGAAGACATCATTGGTGTCTTGATCGGCCAGGTAGGCGACGTGAGTGCCAGCGGGGCTGATTTCCCAGTTACCTTTGACCACGTCACGGTCGGTTCTGAGTGATGGGTTCAGTCGGGCCAAGCCTGTTCCGTCTGCCCTGACGCTGAAGATATCCTGGACGGAGCTGTTGTTTTGATTGGCGAGATAAACGACGCGGGAGCTGTCGGGCGACCATCGCCACTCCATGACAGTGCCGCCGCTTGTGAGATCACCATTCAGGCGGACTCGGTCGCTACCATCGGGTCGAACGCTATAGATTTCGTTAACACCGTCAGTGTTCTGATCTGCCGCATAAACCAGTCGTGAACCGTCTGGTGCCCAGGCAATTTGGGTTACATCGCCGGTGGCTGACAGGGTTCCGTTGAGTTTGGTGTGACCACTGCCATCGATGTTCACCTTGTAGACCTCGTCAACACCATCTCTGTCCTGGTCGGCGACATAGGCCACATGCAGGTGATTCGGTGATACTGCAAACGTGGTTACATTGCCCCCGTTCACCATGCCTGCATTCAACTTCACACGTTCGGTGCCGTCGCGCTTGACGCTGAACAATTCCACAACGCCCGTATCGCTCTGCGTACCGGAATAAACCACTCGTGACATGTCCTGAGTCCAGCTTACGCCGGTGATCATACCGCTACAGTCCAGCAGATCGGAGTTCAGCTTGCTGGTGACTTTGGTAGCTGGGTCGTAACCGAAGATTTCATATTTTTCATCAGTATCCTGGTCGGCAACGTACATGGCAAAGCCGGGATCTTTCGGCTCCTGCGGCTGCGGCTGCGGCTCGGGCTCTGCGCTGCCCGGCTCCTGCGTTGCGGGATCAGTTGCTGGATCCGTTGCCGGCGGAGTGGAGGAGTTCGGTTGAGGACTCGGTGTCGGAGATGTCGGATTTTCACTGACCGGCTGCGCGGTACTGCCGCCACCGCCGGAACTGCCCCCGCCGCATGCACTCAATGCGACGCTCAAGGAAATTATCGATACAGAAAGAAGCTTCTTGCTGAAGGAAAAGTTATCTAATGGTTTATACATCGTTACACCCAATTGATACTAATGCAGAATGGCGTCTAGTACCTTCTTGAGTGTAACAGTGAAAAAATTACGTGCCGTTTTTTTGTGTGGGACTGGTCACAGTCCATTTATTATTTTGTAAGTTTTATAAGCGTATTTGCGCAGAAAAAAATTGGTCGAAAGCGAATTCTACATTTGCAGTTGTTGTAGTTATCTATCGGTGTGAGGCGTGGTTCGCGGTGCGTATTCGATCAGCGAAATGAGAGCCGATAAAAATCCGACGATATTTTTTAGTGATCTGTTTTCAAAAAAAACTTCGAACGAAACGAAAATGCGTTCGACACAAGTGTGAAAGAAACGCTGAAGACAAACCGCGCACGTCATCATGTGTTTCGCGCAGTCGAAAAAAATTGTGCGAAAAGAATTGTGGATCGCGAATCTGAAATCCCTGTCGGGTGCTTGTCAGTATTCACGACGCTCGCATCGATGCTGCGCTGGAGGTCGCATGAGAATCCGCGATGTCTAGCTGAAGGGTAGCCGAGTCCAGAGAAGCTGCGCGGTAAGATGCTGAGAATGTGATTCAGCTGGAGGTGGATATATGCGCCAGTTCACAAGCCAGTACAAGGTGCTGAGCCAGTGGCGGGGCGTAGGGGTAGGTGTCAGGAGAGTGAAAAAAGCTGCGAGAAAGTGGTAGCAAGGGCGAGACTTGAACTCGCGACCCCAGCATTATGAATGCTGTGCTCTAACCAGCTGAGCTACCTTGCCACTGTTCTCGAATATGCACCGGCAGCAGGGATTCGGTCATCGGACCGAGGGCCACCGGAACCGCAGCAGGCTGGGGAAATTTGGCCACACTGCGAGAGGGCCGGTATTCTGATCAGTTGGCTTTTTGTTGTCAAGTCCCCGAAACCAAAAGCCCGAGAACCGGGCCCGGAAGATTTTTCCGGTCGGCCCGGCTCGGGCGGATTTCGTCAGGCGTGAAACATCAAACGTTGAATCGGAAGTGAACGACGTCGCCGTCCTGGACCACGTAATCCTTGCCTTCCAGCCGCCACTTGCCGGCTTCTTTGGCTCCCGCTTCGCCTCTGTTGGCCACATAGTCTTCGTAGCCGATGACTTCTGCGCGGATAAAGCCTTTTTCGAAGTCCGTGTGAATCTTTCCTGCCGCCTTTGGTGCGGTGGCGCCCACCGGGATGGTCCAGGCCCGGACTTCCTTCACGCCTGCGGTGAAATAGGTTTGCAGGCCCAGGAGTTGGTAGCCGGCGCGGATTACACGGTTCAGGCCCGGTTCCTCCATGCCGAGTTCGGCGAGAAACTCCGCCTTTTCGTCATCTTCCAGCTCGGCGATTTCTGCCTCGAGTTTGTTGCAGATCGGCACCACGACCGCGGCTTCCGCTTCGGCAATTCGTCGGACGGCGTCCAGGTGCGGATTATTCTCGAAGCCGTTTTCATCCACGTTGGCGATATACATGGTGGGCTTCAGCGTCAGCAGCGACAGCTCGCGCAGCAGGGTCTTCTGCTTGTCGTCGAGTCCGAAGGAGCGCAGGGGTTTGGCTTCGTTCAGGTGCGGAAGGATCTTTTCCAGCAGATCCTTCATGGCGATAGCATGTTTGTCCTGCCCCTTGGCGGCACGGGTAAAGCGCAGTAGGGCTTTTTCCACCGTCTCCAGATCCGCCAGCGCCAGTTCAGTGTTGATCACATCAATGTCGGAGACGGGATCGATCTTGCCTTCCACATGGATGACGTTTTCGTCTTCGAAGCAGCGCACCACATGCGCGATAGCGTCGGTCTCGCGGATATTGGCCAGGAACTGGTTGCCCAGGCCCTCGCCCTTGGAGGCCCCTGCCACCAGGCCGGCGATATCCACGAACTCCATGGTGGTAGGAATTACCTTTTCGGGTTTGACGATCTCCGCCAGCTTTTGCAGGCGCGG
Source organism: Proteobacteria bacterium 005FR1 (assembly GCA_026192395.1). GTDB lineage: Bacteria > Pseudomonadota > Gammaproteobacteria > Pseudomonadales > Cellvibrionaceae > WACF01. Next base: position 2,094,069 of record WACF01000001.1, on the reverse strand, counting down.
ATCGGGCACTGGAACAATCCCGGTATTGGGCTCGATGGTGCAGAAGGGGAAGTTTTCCGCATCAATACCCGCTTCAGTCAGCGCGTTGAAGAGCGTCGACTTGCCCACATTGGGAAGGCCGACAATGCCGCAATTAAAACCCATTTTCAGTCTCCAGCCTCCAGTTTCGAGTCGCCAGATGTCCAGAACTCTTTGTTCTGGCGACTGGAGACTCGCGACTGGCGACTCTTATTTCGTATGTAGTGTTTGCATCGCCTTTTCCCAGTCGCCCTTGATGACGAGTGGGAGAACGTCGATTGCCCGATCGATGCTGTCATCGATCTGATTCTGTTCGTCCGCCGGCGCCTTGCGAAGCACATAGGCGGCCACTTCCGGTGCGGAGCCGGGATGCCCGACGCCGAGGCGCAGGCGCCTGAAACTGTTGTCGTTCCCCAGCGCGCGGATAATGTCCTTCAGGCCGTTATTGCCGCCGGCGCCACCGCCTTTTTTCAGTCGTGCGGTTCCCGGGGGCAGGTCGATCTCGTCGTGCACCACCAGGATTTCGTCCGGCAAGATCTTGAAGAAATTGGCCATTGGGGCGACTGCCTGACCGCTGCGATTCATGTAGGTAGTGGGAATGAGCAGGCGAAGGTCTTCGCCGGCCACGGAAAGGCGCGCGCTTAATCCGGAAAACTTGCTGTCGGGAGCAAGATTGACTTGATGCCGGCGAGCAAATTCTTCGACCAGAATGGCTCCGGCATTATGACGAGTATTGTGATATTCGGGGCCTGGATTACCCAGGCCCACGATCAGCTTGATGCTCAACAGGTTCACCCTTTGTGAGAGTCCCGATTGAGACAAGAGTCCCGCTTGGGAGGTGGAGCGATTAAGGCTTATTCGCCTTCACCGGCTCCCTCTTCCTCGGTGGGCTCTCCGCCTGCTTTCGGCTTGTTCACGGTCACAACCGGCAGGTCGTGCTCGGCACCGTGGGACAGGTCGACGGATTCCACACCTTTCGGCAGTTTCAGATCGGAGATGTGAACGATCTGACCAGCTTGTACCTCGGCGAGATCCACTTCGATGAACTCGGGCAGGTCGCCGGGCAGGCAGGAGATGTCCAGCTCGGTGATGTTATGAGAAATGCTGCCGCCCTGCATCTTCACGCCCACGCACACGTCTTCATTGACGAAGTGCAGCGGTACCTTGGTGTGCAGCTTCTTGGTGCTGGAAACGCGCAGGAAGTCAGCGTGCAGAATCTGGTTCTTGGCCGGATGACGCTGCAGGTCTTTCAGGATCACGTCCTGAGCCGTGCCGTCAACGTTGAGCTTAACGATGTGCGAGTAAAATGCTTCGTTTTCCAGCTGCTTCATCAGATCCTTATGCAGGACGCTGATGTTCTGCGGCTCCTTGTCGTCACCGTAAATGATTGCCGGAACTCTGTTACCCTGACGACGCAGGCGGCGGCTCGCACCTTTCCCCATGTCGGCTCGGGCTTCGGCATCCAATGTAAAATCTTGAGTAGCCATTGCCTTTTCCTCATTGCATTAATGCAAAAAACCCACAATCACCTGCGACCGGCGAGTGTGGGATTTTGTAATCACTCGGGATGAGTGAATTCTCTTTGAGCTCAATTGAACATTGCGCTCAGTGATTCTTCGTTACTGATGCGACGCATCGCTTCTGCCAGCATTGTACTTAGAGTCAGCTGGCGGATTCTGGTGCAGGCCTCGCCTGTCGGTCCCAGAGGGATAGAATCCGTGACGACCAGTTCATCGAGCTCTGAGGCATTGATGTTTTCGATCGCCTTACCGGACAGGACCGGGTGCGTACAGTAGGCTACGACCGCCTTGGCGCCGCGCTGCTTCAGCGCGGATGCCGCGTTGCAGAGTGTGCCGGCGGTGTCGACCATATCGTCCACCAGCAAACAGGTGCGGCCTTCCACTTCCCCGATCAGGTTCATTACTTCCGAAGCGTTGGCCGCGGGTCGGCGCTTGTCGATGATCGCCAGATCGATATCCAGCTGCTTCGCCACTGCACGGGCGCGAACAACACCGCCGATATCCGGAGAAACCACGATGGGTTTTTCAAACTTTTGTCGTTCGATGTCGGCCAGCAAGACCGGTGAGCCGTAGACGTTATCCACCGGTACATCGAAGAAGCCCTGAATCTGCTCCGCGTGTAAATCCACCGTCAGTACGCGATCGATCCCAACGCTGACCATCATGTCAGCCACGACTTTGGCGCTGATCGGCACCCGGGCGGAACGCACGCGACGATCCTGTCGGGCGTAGCCGAAGTAGGGCACCACCGCCGTGATCCGGCCTGCTGAGGCTCGTCGCAACGCATCGACCATCACGATCAGTTCCATGATGTTGTCGTTGGTAGGTGCGCAGGTGGGTTGCAGAACAAATACGTCGCGGCCGCGAACGTTTTCGTTCAGCTCGACGTAGACTTCACCATCGGAGAATTTGCTGACGGTGGCATCGCCCATTGGAATGCCGAGCTTCGACACGACTTTCTCCGCCAACTTGGGATTAGCGTTGCCGGTGAAGACCATCAAGTCTGCCATGTCGAGGACCTTGCTGTGTTGCGGAGTGCTAACTGAAGAGCTTGGGGGGAATTAAATGGCTGGGGTGGGAGGATAGATTCGCGTCGTCCTGACGCTCACCCCTTCGGGGCAGCTTCACTTCGTTGCGCTGTCCCAATTTGCTCCTGGCAAATTGGTCGAACCTTTCCATTAGTGAAAGCTTCGATTCCTCCCGGCTAGACTACAGTTATCCTGTAACTATCCCGTGCCGATCAATCAAAGGTATTTCAAAATATGGCTGGGGTGGGAGGATTCGAACCTCCGCGTGACGGGATCAAAACCCGCTGCCTTACCGCTTGGCTACACCCCAACAGGTAATTCTTTTTCGTTGCAACACGCTTTGGTTTGATTACCTTTTGCAGCTAGAGTTCAGCTGTTAAGGGAAAACTATCGCGTGATCTTCACAACCAAGAACTATATTTTCGGGAGCAGTGCGTGTACCGGCGATTCGTTGATTCCTTTTGCTACAAAGCCTCGCCACGTCGAGTCGGCGAGTATCGCTTTTGCATCCGCTTCAGAATCCAAAGCCACAAATACGCTGGCGCCTGTTCCCGTCATTCGAGCGGTTCCTGAAGTGTTTCGGCTATGACCTTGCAGCCAATTCACGACGTCTGCGACCTCGGGATAGAGCTTTTCCACCAAGGGTTGGCAGTCGTTTCGGGTACCCTGCTCAAAGAAGGCCGCTACTGTAATGGCGGCGCTGTCTCTTGTCAATTCCGGGTGATTAAAAACGCCAGCGGTGGAAACGCCGACGCTGGGCGTGAGCACGACGTACCATTTCGAAGGAATCTCAACTGGTTGCAGCCTGTCGCCCGTGCCCTCCGCCCAGGCGGTTTTGCCGCAGACGAACACGGGAATGTCCGCGCCCAGCACGCCTCCGATGTTCGCGAGTTCGGTCAATCCGAGATTGGTTTTCCACAGGCTGTTGAGCGCAAGCAGGGTGGTGGCCGCATCAGAGCTGCCGCCGCCGATGCCGCCGCCCATGGGTAGTCTTTTATCCAAGGTGATGCTCGCACCCTGGCGGGCGCCCGTGGCTGATTGCAGCGCGCGGGCCGCTTTCACGATCAGATTGTTCTCCGGCTCGACGCCAGCGAGTTGCGTCTCGAGCCGGATCTCTCCATCGCCCCGTGTATCAAAGGTGAGCTTGTCTCCGTAGTCCAGCAATTGAAACAAGGTCTGCAGTTCGTGATAGCCGTCGGGCCGGCGTCCAACAATGTGCAGGAACAGATTGACTTTGGCGGGAGCGGGAAGGATCAGCATGCCTTGGGCGTCAGAGAGGTAGGATCAGTTCTGCGAGTCGAGCGACCACTCACTCACCAGCAGTAGAAGGCGTAAGTCGTCCCGGGTTGCGAGTATCTTGCCTGGCAGATTCCAGGGGCCTACTGCGCGATAGTCACTGTATTGAAGGGACCAGCCGGATTGTTCCAGATGGCTCACTACGCCGGTGGGCGTAAATGCCATCTGTTGCGGGCGAGGGTGGGGTGCGGGGAGTCCGCGCACCCAGTAGCGCAGTTCGCTGATGGGAATCTCTCGACCGAGTTCGGTATAGATAAGATCTTCGGGCGTGGCGGCGATGACCGGTTCTTCGCCGCCGCGTTCGAGCCGAACGCTCTGGTTGTCGCCGCGAATCCAGGTGGCGCCCATGCCCAGCGTTCCGCTGAGTCGAATGTCATAGCTGGCCGGCGCGTTATCCCAGCTGACTCGAACAGTCTCGGAATCTCCCGGCACTCGCAGATTCATCTTGCCACGCAGTTGCCAGTCCTCCATGGCTGCGAGCCTGCGCTGATAACGCTCGAAGTTCTCCACCGGGCTCAGCGGAGCCCGGGCGCAGCCGGCAATCATCAGCGCAAGCAAGGCAAAAACCAGCAGGCGGTGCATCAGAGCCCTGCTTCAAGTCGGCGCATGACGCCCTGAATGACGTCGCTGTCGGGCCTCAGCTCCAGACCCTCGGCCCATACTTTCCGAGCTTCCTTTGTTTGTCCCATAACCCAGAGAACCTCGCCAAGGTGAGCGGCGATCTCATGGTCGGGGAAGGCCGCCATGGCTTCGCGCAAACGGAGCACGGCTTCCTGGTAGTTGCCGAGTCGGTACTGGACCCAGCCCATGCTGTCGATGATGGCCGGATCCTGTGGGTCGATGTTCATGGCCTGGCTGATCAAGTGGTAAGCCTCTTCGTAGCGGTTGGTGCGGTCCGCCAGCGTGTAGCCCAACGCATTGAGGGCCATCGGGTTGTTTGGCTGGTACTTGATGATCGTGCGCAGATCACTTTCGGTCAGCTCGATCATATCGCGCTGCTCGTTGATCATCGCTCTGGAATAGAGCAGATCGGTGCTGACCGGGTGGAGAGTGAGCGCCTCCGTCAGCAGCGCCTCCGCCAGATCCAGATGCTGATGGCGAGCAAGTATCTGGGCCTCCAGAAGGTAAAATTGTTCCGTATCGCTGGAAAAACGGCTCCGTACCGTCCGCATATGAGCCTGTGCGTGGGCAACATCGCCGCGGCCAACCAGAATGCCGAGAGTCTCACCCAATGCCGGGAGGAAATCAGGGCCTTGCTGAACCTGTTCGAAATGATCCAGGGCAGCGTCGGAGTTGCCCGCCTCAGCGTCAATCTGTCCGAGATGAAAGTGCGCGGAGTCCGTTTGCTCTCCTAACTCCAGCAGTCGCTTGAAGGATTCCTTCGCCACGTCGGTGTCGCCCAGCTGAGTGGCGACGAGCGCCAGGGCGAGCCGCAAATCTGCATCCTTGGGCGTCTGCTGCACCAGAATCTGGAATTGCTCCAGTGCCTTCTCCAGGTCCACATTGGCCAGCATGCGGGCGTATTGAATGCGCAGGCGCCGATTGTTGGGGTTCTCTCCCAGCAGGGTGCTGAGCCGAGTGAGCGCTTGCTTCGGCTGATCCAGTTCGTACATCAGCCGCGCCTCGAGTACCACTGAGGGCACGTCGTCATTGCGAATCGCCAGGGCTTTGCGGACCTCGCTGAGCGCCTCCTCCGGCTTGCCCTGTTGCTGCAGGAGCAGGCTCTTGCCAACCAGCAGCTGCAGGTCGTCGGGATAGTCGGCGAGCAGACGATCGAAGTTGATCAGCAGCGCTTCGCGCTGGGTATCGGTGACCTGACCGGATCGTGCGGCAATGTTCTGAAAAATAGGGGTGCTGCCGAGTTCCAGCAGGCGCTCGGATTGCTTCATCGCATCCAGCAGCTGACCGTCTTCCGCCAACTCGGTGGCAAGGATATAAAGAGCCTCGACATTATCGGGTTCCAGTTCCACCCAAAGTCTGGCCGTATTGAGAGTGGCCTGGTTCGCACTCAGATAGCGGGCGATGCGAGTGGCCCGTGCAGTGACATTGGTATCGCGAGTGCGGTGCGCCTCCTGGATATAATTACCCAGCTCGATGTCATAGCGGCCGCGATTGCCAGCCAGCTCAGCCACCAGCAGGGAATAAAAGGTTTCGACCGGAAAGTCACGGGTCGGAGGCTCAGGGACTTGAACAAGTTGCTCTACCGCCTCGGCAATAGGATCCCTGGTGGGCTCCGCCGTCGCTTCGAGCTGGCCCTCCGCATGGCTGACTGCTTCTTCAGCCTGCACCGGTGTGGAAGGCTGAACGCTTGCGCAGCCCCACAAGAGGCTAGTGCTCAGTACAAGGAGAGCGGGTTTTTTGTACTTCATAAGATCTGATTTTCGTTGGCGTCATGGTTTTCCGCCTGCCGTCGGGCGCTGGCACTGCCCGGATTTTTGGTTTAACGCCCGAGCTTGGGGCTATCATTATCCCCACGGGCTTTTGCCGCGCAAGGGCTGCCAGTTGAGGGTCGGGCAGAAAGGGCGAAGAGTATAGCGAGCGGCAGCACGAACTCGTCTTTGAGTGTAGCAGCTGATGTGAGGGGCGACAGGAATCGGTATAATGCTCCGCGACCGCCGTCACGTATTTCGTTTTCCCGATTTGGCAGGCCGCCAGATTGGCTGCGCGCGCAGTGAGACCTATGTTATTGAGCCCCAAGCGCTTTCTGTTCATTTCCCGCGCCCCTCGCAAACTCCTGGGCTAGATAAGCACCGCGCCATGTCCCTTTTTGCTCTCGGTATCAATCACGCCACCGCGCCGCTCGAAATTCGGGAAAAGGTGGCGTTTGCCCCGGAAAAGATGGTCGACGCCCTTCAGCAGGCGGGAAAAGACCTGGGGCTGCAGGAAATTGCGATCCTCTCCACCTGCAACCGCACCGAACTCTACGTCCATCCGGCCCCCGATATCGAGGCCGTGATTGACTGGCTGGCGAAGTATCACGATGTACCGGCCGGGGAGCTGAGCCGTTGCCACTACTGCTATCGGGGTGAGGAAGCGGTTCGTCACATGATGAAGGTGGCTTGCGGACTGGATTCGATGATCCTGGGCGAACCGCAGATCCTCGGCCAGATGAAATCGTGCTATGCGGTAGCCTGCGAAGCGCAGACAGTGGGCAGCGGCTTGCATAACGCTTTCCAGCAGGTATTTACCATCGCCAAACGGGTTCGCACCGAGACCGCCATTGGCGAAAATCCGGTGTCGGTGGCCTTTGCGGCGGTTTCGCTGGCCCAGCAGATTTTTTCCGACCTGCGCGAGGACACCGCGCTGCTGATCGGCGCCGGCGAAACCATTGAACTGGTGGCCCGGCACCTGCGCGATCAGGGAGTGCGCGAATTGATCGTGGCCAACCGAACACTGGGGCGCGCCAGAGAAGTCGCCGGGCATTTCGGGGCGGAAGCCATTCTGCTCGCAGACATTCCCGACCATCTGCACCGCGCGGACATTGTCATATCCTCGACTGCCAGTCAGTTGCCTCTGCTGGGCAAGGGCGCGGTGGAGACTGCACTCAAACGCCGCAGACACAAGCCGATGTTCATGGTGGATATCGCCGTACCCCGCGATATCGAAGCGCAGGTAGGTGAGCTGGACGATGTCTACTTGTATACCGTCGATGACTTGCGCCAGGTGATCGACCAAGGACGACGATCACGGGAAGAGGCGGCGGAAAAGGCGCGGGTCATCGTCGATGAAGGCGTGGGCTTTTATCAGGCGGAACTTCGCGCGCTCGACGCGGTGGCAGTAATCAAAGCCTACCGCAAGAAGGCCCAGATCATCGCCAGCGAGGAATTACAAAAAGCCGAGCGGGCACTGGCCCGCGGCGTGGACAACCAGGCAGTCCTGCAGCAGCTCACGCGCGGCCTGGTGAACAAGCTGATGCATACGCCTACGACCAAATTAAAAGAGGCGGGTGCCGCGGGACGAACAGAAATGTTGAACCTCACGCGCGAGCTATTCGACATAAACGAACTCGATTCGAGTGACAGCGACGAATGAAGCAATCGATTGTAGACAAGCTGGATCACCTGCACGACCGCTACGCGGAAGTCAGTGCGCTACTCAGTGATCCGGGCACCATTTCCAACCAGGGGAAATTCCGGGACCTGTCCCGAGAGTTCTCCGAACTGGAACCTGTCATCAAAACCTATGACCAATACCGTACGGTACTGGAAGACATTGCCGCAGCCGAAGCGCTGATGAAGGACGGCGATGCGGAAATGCGCTCCATGGCCGAAGAGGAACTGGAAAGCGGGAAATCCCGGCGCGAATCTCTGGAAGAGGAGTTGCAAAAGCTCTTGTTGCCGAAAGATCCCAAGGACGAAAAAAACGTGTTTCTGGAAATCCGTGCGGGAACTGGCGGTGACGAGGCGGCCATCTTCGCGGGCGATCTTTTTCGCATGTACAGCAAGTATGCGGAAACAAGAGGATGGCGTATTGAGGTCCTGAGTGAAAGCTTGGGCGAGCACGGCGGTTACAAGGAAATCATCTCGCGCATCGAGGGCAGGGGCGTTTACTCGCAGCTGAAATTCGAATCCGGCGCGCATCGCGTGCAACGGGTGCCGGAAACCGAATCGCAAGGGCGCATTCATACTTCCGCTTGCACGGTCGCGATTATGCCGGAAGCGGACGATCCCGAAGCGATCAACATCAGTAAGTCCGATTTGCGAATCGACACGTTCCGCGCCAGCGGTGCGGGCGGGCAGCACGTCAACAAAACCGATTCGGCCATTCGGCTGACCCATATTCCCACCGGCATCGTCGTGGAGTGTCAGGACGAACGTTCGCAGCACAAGAACCGCGCTCGCGCCATGTCGCTGCTTGCGGCCAAGCTCGAAGACATGCAGCAGGAAAAGGCGGCGAAGGAATTCTCAGAAGAGCGCCGCAATCTGGTGGGCTCAGGAGATCGATCGGAGCGGATTCGCACCTACAATTTCCCCCAGGGGCGAGTGACCGACCACCGCATCAACCTCACGCTCTACAAGCTGGACGAGGTGATGGAAGGGGATCTCGACGAGGTGATCCAGCCTTTGGTTCAGGAGCACCAGACCGATCAGCTTGCTTCGCTGGCCGAAGCCTGACGTTCAGACCCCATACCCTTTCATCCAGAGAGAGGAGAGCCGGGCATGACGATCGCAGAATGCTTGCAACGCGCCCGCGAACTGCAGTCGATCAGCGACAGCGCCCGGCTCGACGTGGAGCTGTTGCTCTGCAAAGCGCTCGCCAAGCCGCGCAGCTATCTCTATACATGGCCGGAAAAATCGCTGAACCAAGACGAGCTTGCGTCATTCACCGCTCTCGTGGATCGACGCAAACAAGGCGAGCCCATTGCCTACCTTCTCGGGGAACGAGAATTCTGGTCGCTTAAGCTCAAGGTCAATGATTCGACTCTGATTCCGCGTCCCGAAACCGAACTGTTGGTGGAAACTGCACTCGCCTTTATGCCTGATGGCGCGAGCAGAGTGCTCGACCTGGGCACCGGGACCGGTGCAATTGCTCTCGCCCTTGCCAGCGAGCGTTCCGATTCGGAAGTCGTGGCGGTGGATAGTAGTCCTGCCGCGGTGAATCTGGCCATCGAAAATGCCCGCCAGCTTGGACTGAAGAACGTTCAGATTACCCGCAGCGACTGGTTCGAAAACCTGAGCGGAGAGCGCTTCGATCTGATCGTTACCAATCCGCCTTATATCGACGAAGCAGACCCCCATCTCAAGCAGGGCGATGTCCGCTTCGAACCACACTCCGCGCTCGTGGCGGGCAATCACGGCCTTGCCGACATCGAGCACATCATTGATGTTGGCCGACAGCATCTGAATCCCGGCGGCTGGCTGATCATCGAGCATGGCTTTGAGCAAGGCGAAAGCGTGCTTCGCTTGTTTGCCGAAGCGGGTTACGAACAGGTGGGGATTCGCAAGGATCTTGCGGGTCGAGACCGGCTCACGCTGGGACAGAAAACGAGACAGCAACCATGAACGATGATCAACTGCTCCGCTACAGTCGCCAGATTCTGCTACCCGAACTGGACGTCGCGGGGCAGGAAAAACTGCTGAATGCCAGTGTACTCATTGTCGGCATGGGGGGGCTGGGAAGCCCGGTGGCCATGTATCTGGCTGCGGCGGGCGTGGGCAGCCTGACGATCGCCGACTTCGACAGGGTCGAGTTGAGCAATCTGCAACGGCAGGTCATTCACACGAGTGATCGACTGGGGATGAGCAAAGTGGACTCGGCAGTTGAAACCCTTGCCGCCCTGAATCCTGACACCAGAGTCGTTCCCATCGAAGGTCGCCTGAGTGAATCCACCTTGCAAGCTGCGGCGAGATCGGTAGATCTCGTAGTCGATTGTTCTGACAATTTCACCACACGCTTTGCGATCAATCGCGCATGCTGGGCAAACGGCGTTCCGCTGGTGTCTGGTGCGGCAATTCGTCTCGAGGGACAAATCGCCGTGTTCGACCCGCGCAGCGAATCCTCGCCGTGTTACCACTGTTTGTACAAGGAAGTGGATGACGAACAGCTGAGCTGCGCCCAGAGTGGCGTGCTGGCGCCGTTGGTTGGTGTCATCGGCAGTATGCAGGCGCTGGAGGCGATCAAGCTGCTGGCGGGTTTCGGGGAAACTCTCGCCGGCCGTTTGCAGATTCTCGATGCCAAGACGATGCGCTGGCGAGAACTGAGACTGGCAAGAGATCCCCAGTGCGCAGTGTGTTCATCGTCTAGCTAATGACAAAGTAGACCACGATCGAGATTACCAAGGCTCCCATCAGATTCAACACGAAACCTTCCCTTGCCATCTCCTGAATGCTCACCCGGTTCGCGCTGAACACAATCACATTGGGCGGCGTTGCCACCGGCAGCATAAAGGCGCAGCTTGCACTCAGTGCGGCGGGCACCATCAGCAACTTGGGATCGATCCCGGCGCCCGCACCGGCGGCGGCCAATACCGGCATCAACATGGTGGCAGTGGCCGTGTTGCTGGTGACCTCCGTCAGGAAAGTTACGGTGAGGCAAACCACCAGAATCAGCACAAAGGGATGCAGTGACGACAAACCGCCAAGCCCTTCTGCCAAGGCGTCGCTGATGCCGGTTTCCGTGAAAGCGGCGGCGATCGCCAATCCACCCGCGAAGAGAATAAAAATGCCCCAGGGGATTCGGATCGCGTGATCCCAGTCCAGCAGCTTGCCGCTTTTGCCGTCCCGGTTTTCGCCGTCGGGGATCAGGAACAGCGCAACGACCGCGATAAACGCCACCGACGCATCGTTGGCATTTTCCAGACCGAACCAGGCCTGCCAGCCCCCGAAGGGGTTGCCGCGAGTAATCCAGGCCAGCGCGGTGAGGCAGAACACAATCACGACGCGTTTTTGCGCAACGGTCCAATCACCCGGGTCTGGCAGGTTGATCTTGCCTCCGGTGCCGAGATTGCGAGTCAGCCACAGTCCTGCGAGCGGTAAAAGAATCACGATCACCGGGATGCCCCATGACATCCAGTCGAGCAAGGTCAGGGCCTCGCCGGTGAACTGTTGATAGCTGCTCATGAACACCAGATTGGGCGGGCTGCCAATATGCGTGCCCATGCCGCCGATGCTCGCGCCGTAAGCAACCCCCAGTAACAGCGGCACGCCGATGCGGCGATCTTCCGCCTTTTCAAGTACCGCGAGGATAATCGGCAGCAGCATGATCGCAGTGGCGGTATTTGAGATCCACATGGACAAGAGCGCGGATGCGAACGTGAAACCCAGCACCAGCCGGCGACTGCTCGCGCCTCCGATCAAACGCACCGTTCCCAAAGCAAGCTGCTGGTGAGTGCCGGTTTTTTCCAGCGCTTTCGACAACAGACTGCCGCCGACGAAGAGCAAAATAAGGGGGTTGCCGTAAGCGGCTGCCACTTGCTGTCCGGTCAATACGCCAAATAACGGAAATGCGCCCAACGGGATCAGCGAGGTGGCTGGGATCGGAATCGGCTCAAAGATCCACCAGGCTGCCGTCAGGAAGGCGATCGCTCCGGCGAAGCAGGCCTCGCGCTCCCAGCCGTACTGAGCCATGGTGAGTCCCAGGACGGTGGCAAACAAGGGAGCCCAATAGAGCGCGGAATTTTTGATGAGCAAAGCGAAATTGTGCAGCGGACTATTCTCCGCGAGGCTGGTCACCGGCATCGTTATTATCGTCTGATTGCAAAAAGTCGGGGTATTTAAGCACCTGACTTGCGGCCGGTTCAAGTCGCGCGCCGGTCGGTCCACGCGAGCACTCTGGCTCGCGTGGATACAACCGCTATCCGACTACAACGTAGACTATGGTCGCAATCGCAAGAGCCGCGATAATGTTGAGCCCGAAACCTTCCCGGGCCATGTCCTGCACTTTCATGCGGTCCGCACTGAAAACGATGGCATTGGGCGCAGTTGCCACCGGCAACATGAAAGCGCAGCTGGCGCTGAGCGCAGCGGGGATCATCAACAGCTTCGGATCAACGCCCGCACCCACGCCTGCAGCAGCGAGGATCGGCATCAACATGGTCGCGGTTGCCGTATTGCTGGTGATTTCGGTGAGGAAAGTGACCACAAAGCAGACCGCCACAATGATGATAAAGGGATGCACCGAAGAAAGCCCGCCGAGGGATTGGCCCAGTGCGGCGCTGATGCCGGTTTGCGTTAGCGCACTGGCGATAGCGATACCTCCGGCGAACAAAATGAACACCCCCCAATGCACACTCACCGCCGTCTCCCAGTCCAGCAGTTTTCCGCCTTTGCCGTCCGGGCAGATAAACAAAACCACACAGGCGAGAAAAGACACCGAGGCCAGATCCGCGTAGGGCAGACTGAACCAGCCAGACCAGCCACCGAAGGGCTCGTTCAAAGTCACCCAGGCGAGAGCTGTGATCACGAAGATAATCAGCACCCGAACTTCCGCCGCAGTCCAGGCGCCAAGCGCCGGCAAATCGATTTTTCCACCGCTCTTGAGATGGCGAGTCAGCCATAGTGCCGCTAGCGGGATCAGAATGAACACAACCGGCACGCCCCAAATCATCCACTCGGAAAACGTGGTCACGTCGCCTGTGGTTTCTTCGTGGATCCGCATGAAGATCAGGTTTGGGGTCGTTCCCATGGGCGTCCCCATGCCGCCAATGCTCGCGGCATATGCCACACCCAGCAGCAAGGGTATCGCCAGCTTTTTGTCTTCCGCTTTCTCAAGCACAGCCATCATTACCGGCAACAACATGAAGGTAGTGGCGGTGTTGGACAGCCACATCGACAGCAATCCCGCCGCGGCCATGAAGCCGAAAACCACCCGCCGACTGCTGGCGCCGCCAATCAGATTCACCATGCCCAACGCAAGGCGCCGATGCGCACCGCTTTTTTCCATGGCTTTGGACAGAATCGCTCCGCCGAGCAAAAAAAGAATGAGCGGGTCACCATAGGCGAGCGCCACCTGATTGCCGGTCAGAACACCCAGAAGAGGAAAGCCGCCGAGCGGAATCAGTGAGGTCGCCGGAATAGGAATCGGTTCGAAGATCCACCAGGACGCAGTCAGCGCTGCGATAGCTCCGGCGAGACACGCTTCCTTGTCCCAGCCGGCTTGCGCCATGGCAAGCCCAACGATCACCGCCAGCAAAGGCCCCCACCAGAGGGCATTGCTTTTTGCGACCACGGCGGTTCGATGCACGAAATCAGCTTTCATACACGTCCTGAAAGGATAAAAAGGAAAAGAGTCGTGTTGGATCGTTCTCGGGAGGAGGGTGATGCCCATTTAAGCACCGTCGCCGTGCAGGGACAATACTGCCGGTCGGCGTAGGAGTGTTTAAAAGCGTAAGGAGGGGTGAGGCTGTAAATGTCTCTAGAGAGCTGGAGGTCGCTGCTAAGCGGAGCGACCTCCAGCGGTTTTTGGAGATCAGCCGGATGCGATTACGCGTCCGGCTCGAAGGTAAACTCCAGGTAGTACTCGCGTCCCCATGGTGAATGCAAACGCGTTTCAAGACCCCCGTAAACCGGGAGAGCGTCGGGCATAGTGTCGAACAGATTGCGAATGCCGGCGCCGATGTCCCAGTTGCCACCGAGCATGCGGTCGATGCGATGGCCGAAGCGCAAATCTACGACCGTATGGGAAGAAATTTCCTCGGGTGCAAACGCGGGCTTGGGGTTGGCGGAGGGGGCTCCGCCCAGGTCGGGAATCGATTCGTCGAAGGTCCCATCGAATTTGACCGCGTCCAGATAGCTCACCGAGAGCGCTGCACTGCTGTTCTCTCCTCGCCAAGACATTGAGCTATTTGCCTTCCACCGGGTAATCGGCGGAGCGAGGCTGGTTTCAGCATTTCGGTTCCCGATAGCACTGCCCGAAGTGCCGTCAAAGTCCGTGTAGTCGTACTTGCGGTAGGCCGTTGCATTGAAAGCCACCCCGAAATAGCCGATCTCGCTGTCCAATCCGTGGCGAAGCTTGAGGTCAACGACATGCACCTCAATGGCAGACGCATTGTCCGGATAGGTGGTAATCTCTGTCACGCGATATCCAGCGGTTGGGTCACGAACGATCGCCGGATTCATCAGGCCGGATTCCGCCCATTCTGCGACACTGGTAATGCCCGCAGCGGTCATGTTTGCGAAATCTTCCTCGAGCAAATCGGTTCTGGAGAGATTTACGATCCGATCCTCGTACTCAATCGTCTGGTAATCCAGGTCGGCCTGGAAGTAGCCGTCGTTCCTCCAAGAGATCCCAAAGTTCTGAACGTAGGAAGTCTGTGGATCAAGGTCAGGATTTCCGGCGCTACAAGCGTCAGCTCCAGCCAAGGCGAAGAAACCTGCGCCGGGGAGGAACGGGTCGCGTCCGAACGAAAGAGGGCTACAACCTTGATTGCTTTGAATTGAAATTTCGGAGGCGGTCGGCGCTACGAAGCTATCGCCAAATGAAGCGCGCAGCGCAAGATTGTCCAACGGAGACCACCGAAAAGAAACTTTCGGGGTGGTAGTCTCGAGATCGAAGTCAACGAACTCTTCGTACCGTGCGGCCAATACCATCGTAAACGTACTCGTGATCGGCGCATCGAATTCAACAAATGCACTTCGAACTTCGGATCGATCGCTGGTGTTGAACACGGAATCGGGCTCGTTGTAATCGTCGCCAATCAACTCCAGGTTGCTCTGCAAATCGCGTTCGATGTCCTCGCGTACCTGAATGCCAAACGCAGTTCGAACGGCGCCTGCGGGCAAATCGAAAACTTCGCCAGTCAAATGGCTCTGAAAATACTTAAGGTAGTTGCGAGTATCTTCATAGTTCTCGCCGATGACGAGCCAATCAACAAGTGCCTGGCTGTTTGGAATGTAGGTTTCGGTTGTCCGTGGGTCTGCGGACCCGAAGGGGTTGAAAAACTCGCAGCCGCCGGATCCTGCGTTGGCTGCATTGGTCGCTAGCATCGACAGAGCACTCGTACTGCTGAGCCCGATCAAAGCGCTGCTGTCGAAAGCGCAGTTCGGGCCGCCGAGGCCAAAGAGGGCACTCTGCAAGCGAGACATCGAAATCTGGTAAGAATCTACGGACCTGCTGTAACGCTGATAGCTGAGCGCGGTTTCTCCTTCCCAGCTGCTATCCCCGATTTCATAGTCAGCAGCAAGTTTGTATCGGTCTGTCGAATATTCGTATGGCGTCTTTGACATTCCACCTTCTAGCACTGAGGGCAGCGTTCCAATCTGCTGAAACGGGCTCCATGCTCTGGGCACCAGAGCAAACGGCTGAAAGTTGGCGGGATGGTAGGATGGTACAACCAGAGCACCGTTGCTCGTTGTATCTCCGACTGAGGGAGAGCCGGTCAACACAGACTCGCGTCGATTGACGTTGGCCTGGAGTTCTATTTCGAGCGAGGCATTGACCTCGTACGAGAAATTAACATACGCATTCAGATCTTCCGCTTCCCTAGCGAGGTCTTGGAACTGACCGAATTCTCCGACACAGCGGTCGCCCAGGCCAGGGACCACGCCTGTATAGCCACTTGGGAATGCGCCGCTTTTGGAATCGTCCGTACGGGATTCATTGTACTGCCCGCAGTCCGGGTCGATGTAGGTCCCGAGAGCAGCGAGTCCGGATGCGCCCCGCCAAGTGCCCGGTGTAAAAGTCGTCAAATCGTCATCATAGGCAGCGAGATATTCAGGC
Organism: Proteobacteria bacterium 005FR1; assembly: GCA_026192395.1. GTDB lineage: Bacteria > Pseudomonadota > Gammaproteobacteria > Pseudomonadales > Cellvibrionaceae > WACF01. The sequence continues at coordinate 2,078,051 of WACF01000001.1, read as the reverse complement.
CGGTCGGCGACCAACAGGGCTGTCTTGCGTGAGTAATCCAGTGCTCCAACCGCGCTAAAGCCATTGTCGAACGTTTTACCCGCGAGTAACCCAACTTTTGGTTGGCGCAGATCGCCACCTTCGTCTTGGCTGTAATAGCTACTTACTTTGAATCCATCGTACTGTTTGACAGGAATAAGGTTAACAACACCAGCAACAGCATCGGTTCCATAAATTGCGGAGCCGCCATCTAAAACCACCTCGACTCTCTGCATTGCGATGTCGGGCACGACTGCTCCGATGTTGCCGGTGTCGATCATGCGGTGTCCATCAAACAGCGTTAAAGTGCTGTCAACACCAAGCCCTCGTAAGTTGAAACGGGCCGAGTTGGAGTCTTGCTGCCCATCTTGAATTGAAAGCACATTGGCGACGACGTCAGTATTCTGTGTGTAAGATAGCTCCCGGACGAACTGGCCGAGCGTGGGCGCACCGGTTACACGAATGTCCTCGGCGCTGAAGGTCTCCACGGGAGAAGCCATGTCGAACTTGTCGCGTTTGATGTATGACCCAGTTACCACGACTTCCTCGATCGCGGGATCTTCAGATTCCGTGGTCTGTGCGAAAGCAATGCCCGGGGCGACAAGGGCGCAACTGGCGATAGCCTTATATAGCTGTTTCAGTCTCATGCTCTTAACCTCTTATTGTGATTGTTGGTGCTGCATGGGCAACTGGGGGTTGCCGACCTGCAAGGCAAAGCGACTTGGGTCTTTGGCCAGGGAAGAGCTTCGTACAGCTGAGCGGGAAGGGGAATCAGTTCCTTTCAACGAATCCTTGGCTTGGGTTGCCAGCCGGGAGTGACACGTGTCTCCTAAGTGGTGATCACTGCATAAGCGCACGCGGGTCCGGCACTCGAAATTTCAATTATTCTTTTAACAACGCCGAATCATCTGGGCTTTGGGCGCAAATTAATGTTAAACCGTGCGGTCACGAACGGTCAACCTCGGAGGTAACAACGAGTCCTCTTCAGCTAGCGTTGTCTGTCCTGAGATTCAAGAGGACATTCGAAAAACGAAAACGCCAGGATCTCTGCTCGCTGAATCACGTGCAAAAAAAAAGCCCCGGGCCTGAATCGGGGCTTTTTCTTTGCTTAGGACGTAGTTACGCCCACCTTGGCAAATCACACTCTAGAAACGCTTTTGAATTCCGATCTCAAACATCCGACCCAGAACGCTTCCGATCCGAGGATCGTAACCCAGCTCCTGTCGTGATTCTGGTGGTTCTTGGTCCGTGAGATTGAGTATCGAAGCACTGAACGTGGTGTCGTATGGCAAATCGACGTTGTAATGGAAGTCGGCTGAAATCCAATCGTCTCCTCTCACGCCATAATCAGTGACATTCCCCCCAACAGTCAATGCTGCGGTATCCAGCTCACCGTTCGGGAGAATATAGCGCTCGTCGTCGACCCCGCTGATGTAGTTCAGCACTAATCTCGCGTTGTGAATGTCTCGAGAAAAGTTAGCACTCAGATTCGTTCGCCACTTCGACGAAGCAAAGGCAACAGTCTCGTAGTTCAGGTAACCAAGACGATCATCTTCCGCCTGAAGTACATAGCCATCCAGAACAGTCTCGGCATTCACATCTTCAACCACTCGGGTTCCTTTCAGTTCGAAGCGCAGGTCGCCCTGCATGAATGGGAGTCCGTAGCTAATCTGAAGATCATATCCCGCCGTACTCTGACCCGGTCCATTGCCGCGTTCGGTGCTGATGCTGGAGAATCCGGTTGCGTCGGTGACACCCTGAATACAGCCAGCGTTAAAAGTGACTCGGCCAATTAGGGGGTGGGAACAATTGGCGAGGTTCGGATTGTCTCCGTTGTCGATACTGAATACGGCGTCTGCTATGTCGTTTGCGGACGCAAGCAGCGTTATCTCGTCTTCAGTTTGGATATCGAAGTAATCGACGATCACACGGAAGTCGCTATCAGGTGTGAACCCTTCAGACTGCCAGATGATTCCGATACTACCGACTTTGGCTGTCTCAGGCTCGATGTCTGAGCGCGTCACAGTCTGAGCGCCTAGCCATGCACCTCGGGCTACGGTGTAGTTGTTTACACCGTTGTCGATTTCTCCGGGCACGATGCCGATACCGGGTGCTTGGTAGTTTGTGCCGTAGGAGCCACGGAAGGCGAGGTTTTCGGTTACGTCCCACTTACCCGAAACCTTGTAGACCGTTGCGTCCAAGCCGCCTGAGAACTCTTCGTAGCGGCCTGCTGCAGTGAAGTTCAGTGTATCGAGCACAGGCAGGTTGAACTCGACGAAGGCAGACTTCTGATCCTGCTCCAGACGGTCAGGCGGATTGGTGCCGAAGAACTGGAAGGGACCCGGCTCGTCGGGTGTACACCCGTTGTAGTCGGGGTTCGGGTTGCCATCGATGGTGGGCGATTCGGGACGCTGTCCGTACGCATTGGGCCACACGCAAGGTTGATTCCCATTGTAAAAGTCACTCTCAACCGTTTCTCGCGAGTGAGTCTGGCGCCACTGAAGACCGGCACCCCAGGCTACGGCACCGCCAGGCAGTTCAGCTCCGGGCACAAGGCCGTTAAGGACGAAATCGACTGTCACATTGTCGACCACCTCTTCGTCGGCTCGCTTATCAAAAAGCCAATTGACCAGTTCGGGCGAGTTTTCATATTCCGGACCGCCGTAACTTGGATTTGAAAGCCCGAGTAGCGGTTGCCCCTTGAAGTTGGATGCAAAGGGGTTGTACCACATACAACCATTCTGGCCGGCAGCTGCCGCATTCTGAGTCCCGAAACGTGAATCGTCGAGGTCTGCTGCATTACAGTTCGGACCACCGAAGCCATTGAGCGCCTCCTGCAATCGATATGCAATGATATCGGGGCTATCGGCGTAGGCGACGGCGTGGTTGTACGTTATACCGAAATCGTAGCCGATGCCGTTGTCCCACTCACCATCTAGACCGGTCGATACATGCCAGTACTTGTTATCGATGGTGCTGGCGACGCTCGAATTGTTGCCTTCAGCAAAAAACGGGTTGCCGCCATGAGCAAAGGCGCGGTAAGTAAAGGCCGAGAAACCCTGAACAAATGCGAGAGGCACTCCAGGGTAGAGACCGTTCAGAGATGTCGCGTAATTGAGGTTTGCAATGTTGCTTCGCTGAATGAACTCATCAACGTATGGGTTTGCTCGGGGGACATAAAACTGACTGACTGCTCCCTCGTTGAGTGCAGTACCTCGAATCACCGGCTGTGAAGGCGATCCTTCAACTGCTGGAGCGTTCACTCGGGCGAAGGCTACGCGAAGATGAAAGTCCATGTCGTCAGCTACTGCCGATGTGACCTGGCCGAACAAACGATAGGTATCTTGCTCTTCAACGATGTTGTAGTAGGGGGCGTAGTTGTAACGGCAGTCGAGAAACCCTGGGGTTCCGCCGACGGCTGCACAGGAGTCTGCACTGAAATCGTTGGCACTACCCAGGATGGTACCGAAATCACCGGCATTCCCTCTCAGAGCAGCTAGTGATGCAACAGGGGCTCCGGGGAAGATCACAGATTGAGTCGTTGTGGGATCAGCGGGCAGGGGGCCGTGGGCGATCCATCGAGAGAGGTTGGTCAGTGTGGAAGTTGGCGCTGGGTTGACGGTGTATGGGTGGCTTGAGGTATCGCGGTCCAGGCTATCGAGCTCTGATCGGTGCTCCCACTCGGCGGACCACATGATATTGGTGTCTTCGCCTCCAAAACCACCCAGCATACTCACGCTGTACTCACCGTCGGAATCTCGAATGGCCTTATACGAAGCATCGATTTCGAACCCTTCATAAGACGAGCGCGGTATGAAGTTGACAACGCCGCCAGTTGCGTCAGCTCCGTATGTTACTGCCGCACCATCCTTGAGAACTTCGACCCGTTGCAGTGCAGCGTAGGGGATGATGGAGGAGTTGGAGCCGCCTTCGGCAGTTGTACTTTCGTGGATACGGCGGCCGTCAAACAAAATAAGCGTCTTGTCGGCACCCAGACCACGGAGATTGTACTGCACGTTGCCGGTAAGCGCTGCGCCACCAAAGTAGTAGGCCTCACCCGTGGTAGGCCCGGACGCAGTCAGGCTCTTGGCGAATTCAAGGGCGCTGGGCGAACCTGAAAGTTTCATATCGGCGGCCGTATGCACTTCAACCGGCAGCGCCGCATCTTCCGGTGTGCCTCGAATCAATGAACCAGTAACGACGATTTCTTCGATAGCTTCGCCACTGTCCTGGGCCATTGCAACGCCGGGTGCAGCCAGCGTGCAGCACAGAATCCCTCGATAAATGGGGTTGAGCTTCATTGTTGTACCTCTCACTTGCTTGTAGTTATGGTGATGAAGTTTGTATTGGTGATATTTCGACAATGCGAAATGCTGTCGCAGGGCAACAGAAAACCGCCCGTGCAAAACGGAGGAAGGGGTCGTACATGCTGGGAAATGCAGGTATGCCAGAAAGGCAGCGCGGGTGCGCCGTTCACCGAACTACTGGTCCGCATACAAGTACACTACCACCCGAATAATTACCTTTATTCTTGTAATAGCGATCGAGATACAGCGAGATTCTGCGATCCTATCCTTGGTCTTCTCCGAAGCAGGGGATACTGCCTTGTTTCGCTTCAAGAGAATCCGTAAGTGCGGCGATCATAAATGGATCGGTAAAAAAAGGTCAAGGTGCGGAACTTATATTTTGATATCAGTTTTCAGCTGGTGGCGATAGGCAGAGAAAAACCGAAACAGAAAAGTAAGAAGAAAGTATTAGTTTTTTTCACGGGTGGCGAATTTATTCCGGGAATAAAAAAGGCGGCCCGAGGGCCGCCTTAAGGAGTGCTACTTGCTGAGTGGTTAGAATCGCTTCTTGAAGCCGATTTCGAAAGTACGTCCCAGCGGATTGCCGATGCGCGGATCGTAGCCCAGCTCCTGACGTGACTCCGGCGGCATTTCGTCGGCCACGTTGTTGATGGACGCGGTGAAGGTCGCGTCCCAGGGCAATTCCACGTTGTAGTGCAGATCCACGGTGATCCAGTCCTCGCCACGCACACCGAAATCGGTCGGTCCGAATGGCTGTCCGTTTGCCTGGAGACCAGACGGCACGAGTGCGGCGGTGTTGACGGAGCCATCAGGCAGCAGGAAGCGCTCGTCATCCACACCACTGATGTAGTTCAACATCACGCGGAAGTTATGGATGTCCTGAGCATAGTTGGCCCGCAGGTTGGCTCGCCACTCAGACGATGCGAAGGCAACGGTCGCGAAGTTCAAATTACCGAGGCGATCGTCTTCCTCCGTCACTACGTAACCGTCCAGAGTGGTCGCACCGTTGATGTCCTTTTCCACCTTGGTGGCGGTCAGATCGAAGCTGAGATCGCCAGCCATGAAGGGCATGCTGTAGTTCATCTGGATGTCGAAACCCGCAGTATGTTGACCGGGTCCGTTACCGTAGTCGGTGCGCACGTTGGAGAAGTTGGAGGCTGTGGTTACGCCTTGGATACATTCGCCACCGTTGAAGGTGACGCGATCCACCAGAACATGCGAACAGTCGGCCAGGGCGGTCCCATCGGTCGGCACGCGGGTCTCTCCCGGAGGTGCAATGCTGAACACTGCCGTTGCCACGTCGTTGGCAGAGGCCAGTAGACCCAACTCATCTTCTGTTTCAATATCGAAGTAGTCGATAATCAGTCGGAAGTCGTGATCTGCAGAAAAGCCCTGCGACTGCCAGATAAGCCCCAAGCTGCCCACTTCTGCAGTTTCCGGCTCGATGCCAGACTGAGTTACCGTCTGAGCGCCACGCCAGTTACCGCCAGCGATGGTGAAGCTGTTGGTGCCGTTGTTCACCTCGCCAGGATTGATCGAGGGGGGCGGTGCCTGGTAGTTGGTACCGAACGCCGCACGGAAGGACAGGTTTTCGGTCGCATCCCATTTACCAGATACTTTGTACACGGTTGCATCCAGACCGCCACTGAACTCCTCGTAGCGAGCGGCGGCAGTCAGATACAGCGTGTCGATGATCGGGAAATTGAATTCCGTGAAGGCCGACCGCTGGTCTTGATGGTTCTGGTCAGGCGGATTGGTATCGAAGAATACAAAAGGACCCGGTCGGTCGGGAGTACAGCCGGTGTATTCGGGTGTACCCGGAACAGCTGGCTCCTGATCAGGCCAGGCACATGGCTGGGCGCCATTGTAGAACGGGCTTTGAACAACTTCATGCAAGTCCGTCTGACGCCACTGGAGGCCGGCACCCCAAGCGATTGTGCCACCAGGCAGTTCTACACCGGTGTCGCCGCTGAAGAGGAGGTCTGCGGTAACGCTTTCCTCGAAATCTTCCTGTGCTCGCTTGTCGAACAGCCATTCGGCCAGTTCGCGCGAGTTTTCCGTACCGGGCACATAGCTTGGGTTGGCCAGACCGAGAGTCGGTTGTCCAGCCCAGCCGGAGGCAAAGGGGTTCCACCACATGCAGCCGTTAGTACCGGCAGCGCCGGGGTTCTGAGTGCCGAAGGTGTCCGGATCCAGATCCTGCGCATTACAGTTCGGTCCACCGAAACCGTTCAATGCTTCCTGCAGACGGTAACCCATGATATCGGGCGCGTCGCTGTACGACTGACGCTTGTTGTAGGTTATCCCGAAATCGTAGGTGATACCATTTTCGAAATTGCCGTCCAGTCCGGTGGACAGGTGCCAGTAGCGGTGATCGATTTCACTGGGTACACCGTAGTTGTCACCCTCAGGGAGGAAGGGGTTGCCGTTGTGCGCGAAGCCGCGGTACAAGAACGCGCGGTATTCGTTTGTCAGCCCATATAGCGGACTTTGGTCCCAGCCGGAGCGGGCAGCGAAATCTGCTACATATGGGTTGCTCGTGGGAGCTGCGAACTGAAACGCTGCGCCAGCCGCGGTTGCGGGTCCACGGATCACGGGCTGAGCGGGTGAGCCATGAACGGCGGGGCTGCGAACGCGGCTGAACGCGAGGCGCAGGTGGAAGTCCATGTTGTCGGTCACAGCCGAGTTGATCTGTCCGTACAGGCGGTAAATATCATTCTCCGCCACCAGGTCGTAGTAAGGGATGTAGTTGTACTTACAGACGGCTGGATTGTAGGGGCTCGTTGACAGGTAATCGGGATTGTAAACACCTCCGACAGCTTCGCATGACTCCTGCGTGAAGTCAGCCGGTGGATTCAACGAGAGATTGCCGATACCCAGGCTCGTGTTGTACGGAGCCCATGCCGCCAAGTTTGTCAAATCCGACCAAGGTGCCGGATTTTCTCCATACGACAGCGTTGTGAAAGGCCGCTCTTCCGTTTTCAGTTGCGAGCGATGCTCCCACTCCGCAGCAAGAATGATGTTGGTATCATCGCCACCAAAACCACCCATCATGGCGATGTCGTACTCGCCATCGGAGCCATCTACGAACTTGTAGGAAGCGTCAAATTCGAAGCCTTCGTAGAAATCGCGGGTGATGAAGTTGACAACACCACCGGTGGCGTCAGCACCGTAGGTTACCGCCGCACCATCTTTCAATACTTCGATGCGCTGGGTGGCAATGCCTGGAATCAGGGATGTGTTCTGGCTGACCCGGCGACCGTTGAACAGAGTCAGGGTCTTGTCGGAGCCAAGACCACGCAGGTTGAACTGCACGTTACCGGTATTCGCAGCACCACCGAAATAGTGCGCTTCACCGGTAGTCGGACCCGATGAGGTTAGGGTCTTGGCAAACTCCAATGCAGTCGGGGCGCCTTCAAGAGCCAGCTGTTCGCTGGTGTGGACCTCTACCGGCAGGGCCGCATCTTCAGGCGTTCCCTTGATCAGGGAGCCCGTGACCACAATCTCTTCGATGGCTTCACCGCTACCCTGCGCTAGTGCTGTGACCGGTAATGCTAGGCCGCAGCATAGGATGCCTTTATAGATGGGATTCAACTTCATTTATAGTACCTCTCACTTGCTTGTAGTTATCGTGTGTTAAAGGTCTTCGTTGCTCGATTTCGGCAAGACGAAACGAAAGCGGGATCGCCTCGGCCGGGGAATCGGGAAGTCGTCTTTTTTGAGGGAGTCGCCGCAGTGTCAGCTCGGGTCGAGGACACCGCCGGTCCGCATAGGAAACACCACACCGCTGTAAAAGTTATTGTCTGGTAAAGGCGCTGAATCCGGCTTAGGAAGCCGCTGCTGCCTCGTGGTTTTGCTTAGCGATACTTAGCAATACTTTAGTATTACTTTGATAATACTTAAGTCGTAGGGGATGTCAACGGTGGGCCGAAAAAATCGCCACAGGATCGAGGCAGATCAGGCTGCCTGTGACTTGCTGTCGGAGAGAGGTGATGGAGCGCAACAGAAACAAAAAAGGCGGCCCGAAGGCCGCCTGCAAGTGAGAAGGGTAGCTTAGAACCGCTTGGTGAAGCCCAGTTCGAAAGTGCGTCCGAGCGGGTTTCCGACTCGCGGATCGTAACCCAGCTCCTGACGTGACTCGGGTGGATCTTCGTCCGTGAGGTTCTGGATGGATGCGCTGATAGTGGTATCCCAGGGCAGTTCCACGTTGTAGTGGAAATCGGCCACCAGCCAATCGTCACCTTTCACCCCCCAGTCGGTGTAGACACCGCCGGCAGTCAGCGCTGCGGTCCGAGCCTGTTCACTGGCAAAGTTCTCGGCATCATAGCGTTCATCGTCAACACCGCTGATGTAGTTCAGCACAAGACGGAAGTTGTGAATGTCCTGCGAGTAGTTGGTGCTGAAGTTGGCTCGCCACTCGGAAGATGCGAAGGCGATGGTCTCGTAGTTGAGATCACCCAGACGATCATCGCCGGAGTCGAGCTGATAGCCGTCAATTTCGGCCGGATCGTTCTCATCTTCCAGAACGCGGGTCGCGGTCAGGCCAAAGTCCAGATCGCCTTTCAGGAAGGGGAAGCCGTAATTGATCTGCAGGTCCACACCGGAGGTATGCTGGCCCGGGCCGTTACCATAGTCGGTGGTGATGCTGGCGAAGTTCGGGTCGGCACCGTTGACACAAGCGCCGTTGAAGGTGACGCGATTAGCGAGCGGGTGGTCGCAATTAGTTTTCCCATCGGCAAACACCGCAGCGGCGATATCGTTGGTGGATGCCAGCAGGCCCAGCTCGTCCTCGGTCTGGATATCGTAGTAATCCAAAATTACGCGGAAATCACTGCCGGAGGTGAAGCCTTCGGACTGCCAGATCAGGCCAGTGCTCCAGACGGTGGCTGTTTCCGGTTCGATGTCGGAGCGGGTCACGGTGGTTGATCCCAACCAGGAGCCGTCGGCAACGGAATAGTTGCTCACGCCGTTATTAACTTCACCCGGAGTCACAGTGATGCCGGGAGCCTGGTAGTTTGTGCCATAGGATCCACGCAACGAAAGGTTGTAACTGATATCCCATTTGCCCGAAACCTTGTAAACAGTAGCGTCGAGACCGCCTGAAAACTCTTCGTAGCGAGCCGCTGCTGTCATTACCACATTATCGAGAACGGGGAAGTTAAATTCGGCGAATGCGGACTTCTGATCCTGGCTGTTGCGGTCCGGCGGGTTGGTGCCGAAGAACTGGAACGGACCCGGCTCATCGGGCGTACAACCGTTGTATTCCGGATCGCTGGGCGAGCGCGGTACCTGGCCATAGCGGTTGGGCCACACACAGGGCTGAGCGCCGTTGTAGAAATCGCTTTCCACCACTTCGCGGCGATGGCGCTTGCGCCACTGCAAACCAGCGCCCCAGGCAACTTCGCCGCCGGGGAGCTCAAGGCCGGTGCCGCCATTCAGAACCAGGTCCACGGTGATGTCATCATCGATGGTTTCTTCCGCGCGCGGGTCGAACAGCCAGTTCACCAGCTCAGCTGAGTTCTCGGCGCCATCGATGTAGCTCGGGTTGTCAAGCCCCAGGATCGGCTGACCGGTGAAGTTGGAGGCGAAGGGGTTGAACCACATACAGCCATTCTGGCCCGCGGCAGCCGCGTTCTGCGTGCCGAAGCGGTTCGGGTCCAAATCCTGGGCATTACAGTTCGGACCGCCAAAGCCGTTCATGGCTTCCTGCAGACGATAGGCAATGATGTCCGGATCGTCGTTCCAGAGCGTGGCGTGGTTGTAGGTGATGCCGAAGTCATAGCCCACGCCGTTTTCGAAGGTGCCGTCCAGACCTGTCGAGAGGTGCCAGTACTTGTTGTCGATTTCACGCGCTGCACTGGAGTTGTTGCCCTGGGCGAAAGTCGGGTTGCCACCATGCGCAAAGCCACGATAGAGCAGTGCGGACGCCCCCTGAATGCCAGCGTAATAGGGATTGCTGGAAAGGCCGGTACGATCCGCAAACGCACCCCAGTAGGGGTTGGTGCGCGGCACGTAGAACTGGGTAACGTAGCCTTCATTCAGAGCGGTGCCGCGAATTACCGGCTGCGACGGAGAACCCTCTGCCGCCGGAGTGTGAACGCGTGAGAAGGCCAGTCGCAGATGGAAATCCATGCTGTCGCTGACGGCGGATGTCACCTGCCCGTACAGCCGGTAGATGTCGTTGTCTTCAACGATGTTGTAGTACGGAGCGTAGTTGTACATGCAGGATACTTTGCCCTCGACGCCGCCAACTGCCTCACAGCTCTCTGTGGTGTAGTCACGAACAAAGCCATACATGGGGCCGAATTCGCCGGTGTTGAGGTTCAGGCCCGAGCCGGGGATCAGCTCCCGAGTCTCGGTGGTGGGGACGGTCGGCAGCGGACCGTGGGCAACCCAACTGCTCAGGTTGGTCAGGGAGGACCAGGGCACCGGATTCGTGGTGTACGGCGTATGGGAGAAGTCGCGATCAGTGGTATCCAGCTCAGAGCGGTGTTCCCACTCGGCTGCCCAGATGATGTTGGTGTCGTCACCACCGAAGCCACCCATGATACTGGTGCTGTAGTCGCCATCGGAGCCGTCGATGTACTTATAGGAGGCGTCAACTTCGAAGCCTTCGTAGAAGTCACGGGTAATGAAGTTCACAACACCGCCGGTTGCGTCCGCACCGTACGTTACCGCAGCACCATCCTTCAGTACTTCCACGCGCTGCAGGGCGATGGAAGGAATGATCGAGGTGTTCTGGTTTACGCGTCGGCCGTTAAAGAGCGACAGCGTTTTGTCGGAACCGAGGCCGCGCAGGTTGAACTGCACGTTGCCGGTATCTTCCGCACCGCCGAAATAGTAAGCCTCACCATCAACCGGACCTTGCGAGGTCAGCGTTTTGGCGAATTCCAGCGCGGACGGCGCGCCCGACATATTCATGTCTGCCGCGGTATGCACTTCCACTGGCAGAGCCGCATCTTCCGGCGTTCCCTTGATCAGGGAGCCGGTCACGACGATTTCTTCGATCGCTTCTTGCGCAAGTGCGGTCCCGGCAGGAATTGCCAGGGTGCAGCACAGAATCCCTCGATAGATTGGATTGAGCTTCATTACTTCGTTACCTCTCTCTACTTCTCGTTATCGTATTTAGGGGTTTTGTGGTTATTGGTATTCGGAGAGTTCTGAATCGCTGTGCTTGCTCAGAGGCAAACAAGCGCGGAATAAGGCTTTCCCGGAGCCCCTATTGAAGGGGGACGGCAAGCGGCAGGCACGATGAAAGTTGACGGATTGCCACCAACAGGTTGAACAAAAAACAATCTACCGCTCCGTCAATTATTTATATGCTTTCGGCTATCGGTACTTCGTTGTCGCGGTTTATTTTCAATCAAAATGGCGACAACGCCGGGATACTAAACCGGCCGGTCGCGCAGCGACAACGGCGCAAATGATAATAAAGTATGAGGAAGTGTAACCTAATGTAAGGGAAAGGGACAGTAGGGATAGCTTGCATAAAAAAAGGGCGGCCAATTGGCCGCCCTTGCTGAATGAGATCAGAGATCTCGAGCAATCGCTTAGAAGCGCACTTTCGCACCCAGTTTGAACGTACGAGTCAGCGGGTTGTGAGTCACTGGGTCGTAGTTCATCTCGGCGCGCACGAAAGGCGGCTCTTCATCGGTTACGTTGTCGATAACAGCGCTTACTGTCACGTTGTCGTTGACGTCGAGACGGTAGGTGATGTTGTGGGTCAGGTGAGAGTCGATGGTCTGACCTTCCGGCGCCCAGCTGGTGAAGATATCGCGGGTGTCTTCGTAGCTGTCGACATAGTTCATGGTCCAGCGGATGTTCTGACGATCCATGGCGTAATCCAGGAACGCGCTACCACGCCACTCGGGCAGCGGGAACAGGCTGGTACCCAGGTTGAACTTGCCTACGCCGTCGAAACCTTCCTCGACCAGAATGCCTTCGACCATGACACCTTCGGTTTCGTACTTGTTGATCCAGGTCGCGGAAGCGCCAAGGCTCAGTGCGCCATTGCCGACTTCGTCCCAGGTGTAGCGACCGTTGATGTCGATACCGTCGTTGACGATCTCGCCACCGTTGATCTGGTTCACCTTCACACCGGTGATGCGGAAGTCATCTTCACCGCAGGTGCCGGAGAAGTTGATTCGGTCGATCAGCGGTGAACCGCAGTTGGGATTGCCGCCGGTCGGCCAGAAGGTTTCCACGATACCGGTGCGCGGTTCGGTGCTCAGACGCTGGTCGATGTTGAAGCGCCAGTAATCGATAGAGCCCTCGAAGTTCAGGGTCGAGAACATTACACCGATGTTGTAGTTGGTCGCTTCTTCCGGCTCCAGGTCCGGGTTGCCGCGGCTCAGGATCGGCGTGCTGTTGCCCTTGATCGGCGCGAAACCGGTGGACACGACAGGACGCAGAGCTGCCTGGCTCGGTGCACGGAAGGTGGTACCGGCGGAGGCACGGAATGCCAGCCAGTCGTTGGCTTGCCAGCGAAGACGCAGGTTCGGGTCGAAGCTGCTTCCGCCTACATCGCCGTAGTCTTCAAAGCGAGCTGCGAGCTGCGCGGTGAAGTTGTCAGTAATCGGGATCATGAACTCGCCGAATACCGCTTTGACTTCCCGGTCGATGTCATATGGCACATAAGTAGCCAGGAACAGCCAGGGGCTCGCGCCCTGCAGGTCGGTGCCGACGCAGTAATCGCTGCCGTAGATCGGGCAGGGATTCAGCTCCTGGTTGGAGATGTCGGAGTAGTCCTGATCGGTTGCTTCGTGGCGATACTGCACACCGGCTGCCCAGCCGATAGTGCCGCCACTCAGCTCAACGCCCAGATCGCCATCCAGAACGAAGTTGAATTCAACCAGCTCGTCGGTATTGGTTGCGCCGTGCTGCTCCATCAGCCACTGAGCGACAGCGACCTGCTCCTGGATAGTGGCATCGCTCGCGCCTTCCTGCGGGTAGGCGGTTGCGAAGGGGTTCAGCCATAGGCAGCCGTTGGCACCCGGGGTGGTGCCATCGCAGTTAACACCGGCCAGACCATTGAGGGCGGCCTGGAGTTTGTCGATGCGGATGTCCCACTCCTGACGGAAGTCTTCGGATTGGCTGTAAGTCAGAGAGGTGCGATAGCCGATGTTGTCACCCAGCAAACCTTGCAGCTCCGCGGACAGACGATACTGTTCACGCTCGTAGTTGGTCCAGGCACCTTCGTAGCCGAACGCGGGGTTGCCGCCCATGAAGTAAGGGCGCCACTGGTTCAGCTGGATGAAAGCTCGGTTGAGTGCCGTGTTGGGGCTTGGGACGTAAACGTCGTCACTCGGATCGCGTGGAGTACCACCGCCCGCAACGCGCAGCTGCGACGTCAGGTCGACGCCATTGGCCGCCGCGAATGCCTGGAGGTAGGGGTTGTTCGGGCTAATGGAGTAGAAGGGGTTCAGACCAGTGCCGCTGGAGTCGGCGAACGCACCGAAGGGGTTGATCTGGTTGGGCACGTAGTTGGCGGTCGTGTAAGACGGTGCCGAACTGGCATGGTCAACTTCAGTGCTCGCGTACAACGCTTCGATTTTGAAATCAGTGTCGTCGCCCAGCGCGATGCTGTAGGAGCTGAATGCCTGCCAGGTATCCTGCTCGTCGATGAGGTTGTACCACTGCGTGTACTGGGTGCGGCAGGTGGTGCCGTTGGCGGCAGTAGCCGGCGTGCCAGTGCTGGTGGTCAGTACACCGTACTCTTCACATTCGGGGTCGACGAAGATCGGCCATCGGGCAAGACCTGTGACCTCACCAGTGGTGGTGTCAAAGCCAAAATCTGGCGCACCGCGGAACGCACCGGGGTTGGCGCCCGATCCCCAACCACCTTCTGGGTTGCGGGAATAAGGCTGAATGGCGTAGTCCAGTTCAGGCACTTCCAACTCTGAACGATGGTAGTAATTCAGAGATACGAAGAAATCGGAACTGTCGGTAGCAGTACCCCAGCTAACGCCCAGGTTGTAGTCGCCATCGGAGCCATCGATCGCACGATAATCTGCATTGAGTTCGAAACCTTCCTGAGTCTCCTTGGTGATGTAGTTAACCACCCCGGCAATCGCGTCGGAACCGTAGGTTACCGCACCACCGTCCTTCAGCACTTCAACGCGCGCGATGGCGTTGGTGGGCAGACGGTTGGCGTCGCTGGCGGCCAGGCGCTTGCCATTCAGCAGCACCAGAGTGCGCTCGGAGCCGAGACCGCGCAGGTTGACGGAGGCAGTACCTTGTGCCGCCTGACCGCGGCCCGAGGTGAAGTTGTTGGCCTCACCTACGATACCGTTCATGTAGCTGAGGCTTTTCAGCATTTCCAGGGGAGGGGGTGAGCCTTGCAGTTCCATTTCCTCGTTGGAAATGGTGTCTACCGGCATGGCCGAGTCTTCCGGAGTGCCCCGGATCAATGAACCGGTCACGATGATCTCTTCGAGCACCTGACCGCCACTGCCTTGCTGCGCGAACGCACCGGCAGGGATGGCGAGTGCACAGGCCATAATCCCTTTGTAAATAGGATTTAACTTCATTGTCTACATACCTCTCGTCTGCTTGTAGTTATGCAATTGGTGATGCAATCGACTTTTCGAATGAGCGAACGCAATCGCCTCGCTCGGCAACAGCCGGGCGAACGGGTGGCGGGGCATTCACGTTAATAAAGCGACAAGCAACAAAAACCCTTGGGAACGTCTATGCGTGGAAGTGCAGTAAAAACGGCCTAGCTGGCCTCGACCCGTGTGAACAAATGAGTCTGTACTGAATTACCGCGTATCCTTTTTTTTCGATTTCGCCAGACGTTCAGGCTTTGCTGCAGGAATGAATTGTTATTGTGGACTTACTGTAGGAGATGACGACAGTTCGTCAGTCGGCAGGATGGTAAGGGAGGTGTAGTGAGGCGTCAAGGGCGGATACTTTGGCGCCAGTGGGAGTTTTGTTTAGTTTTGTTAGGCTCTTTCCTGGGAAAGTATGCTTAAACAATGAACCGACCTGACGTGACGGTCACATATGGAGAAAGCGATCGAGCCAGTTCTGCAGGACGGGCGTTTCCACAGTGAGGCGACTTAGGGTGCTCAAGGCGTGTTCGGCTTCTTGCAGCCCGATACGTTCCCTTCGCTTGTCGATCAGAAAACGTACGTAGTCGCCGGTAAATTCGGGGTGGCCTTGAAGGCAGAAAATATGATTGCCTAAGAAGTAACCGCCGTTGGGACAAAATTCGCTGTGAGCAAATCGGATCGCCGCTTCAGGCAAAGCCTCGACCTGGTCCTGGTGGCTGACCAGAACATTGAAGGTCTGCGGGCAATCTCCCAACCACTCCGGGCAGCTATCCACGCTGAAGGTGGCGGCGCCCACCCCCCAGCCTTTCGGACTTTTTCGCACTTCACCGCCCAAAGCCTCTGCGATTACCTGATGGCCAAAGCAGATGCCCAGACATTTGCGTTTTTCCTGATGAAGGGTCCGAATGAAGGATTTCAGGCTTTCAATCCACGGATCGGAATCGTAGGCGTTGTGGCGACTGCCCGTGACCACATAGGCATCGCATTCGCCGGCGGCGGCGGGCAGTTGCCCCTGCTCGGTGGCGTAGTAACGAAACTGGAAGCCGGCGTCGAGCGGCTGGAGGAGGCGCGCGAACATATCGCCGTAGCTGCCGAAGCGAGCGCTTACTGACAGATCAAGTGTTTCAGCCTCGAGAAGTCCAATGATCATCTTGCTGCTCGTGGTTTTGCGGAAATGCCGGTTCCGGGTGAGAGCTCAAGCTGCTTGTGAGCTTCGAGCTTGGAGGTTAGACACGGAGAACACGAAAGAAGGCAGCACGCGAAGGGCGGATGCCCTTCGCGCTGAAAAGCGCGATCAGGCGACGCGCTTGCCGGTCAGTGGTGCAGAGCCGAACATGCCGAGTCCCACATTGCCGGTCATGTTGTCACCGTCCACCGTGGCCTTGAAGTTGAGGGTCATGGGCATGGGCTTGCTGATGTCGATGGACCATTCCAGGTCATTGCCGCTGACGGTGCCATCGTTGAATTCTTCCGAGCCCATCGCGGTATCGACTTTGCCGGACAGGTTGTTGCCGTCCGTTTTCAGGGTCAGGGTGCCGCTTTGCTCCCCCATGGGGGTGTTCATGGATACTTCCCAGTTACCGTCGATAGACATAGATGTTCTCCGTAGTTGATGGCGACGACAGTTTGGTGGACATTTCTCGTCAATAGATCGCGTGGACACATTTTGCGGACAAGGCAACCGTGACGATTAGGCCGATTCCGTCCGCGTTTCAAAAGCCGCACGACTATACCAAGGCTACCCGACAATACAACCGCGACCGCGGCTCCAGTGCTGACTGGACGGTTCGCGCTCGCCTCGGGCTCTTAATCAGAGCTCCTTGATCTGTCCATAGACAATATCCGCCAGCGTCTGTTGGTGTTTAACCAGCTGCTTGCCTTTGCGGATTTCCTTGAAGGCATTCATCAGGCGCGCCTTCTCGGTTGTGGTCGTGCTCTCAAAAGGGTTTTCCGCAGCCGCTTCACGCAGAGACAACTTGTTGCGATTGGCGTGCGTCCGGGTGCAGATCAATTGCTGGTGGCGCAGGGCCCGACCGAGCACCACGAAGGGAAAATTGGGGTGCTCCCACGGCCCGTACTGAAGGCTGACCCCGCCCGTGGGCAGCCCCTTCATCGATAATTTGGCAATGCGATCGGACAGCGACCAGGCCCCGACCCCACCCACCAGGCCGCCGGCCAGGGTTCCCAGCAGCATGGAGGTGCCGCCCAAGCTCATGTCCAGCACGGCGCCGGCGCTTGCGCCCGCCGCGGCGGCGACGGAGATCAGCTGATTCTTGCTGAGACCGAAGAGATACCAGGACTGCTGATCGAACAGGTCCTTGTCCAGCAGCTCGAGACTTTCCTCTTCCCGCTCCAGCTGAAAGTAGGCATAGATCTCTTCAACGCGCTTGCGGCAAAGCTTTTCGCGGCTGAGCAGGTGGTGGCGGTATTTCTTCTGCAGTGCGCGCTCGACGGGCTCGGTAGGCATGCCCGATGGCAGACGCTGAGTCTCCCGATGCTGGAGGATGTCGACCATCATACCGGCGATAACCTGACTCGCCTGCTGGTGCTGGTGGCGGCGCTCCTGCTGCAGTATCTCCACCGCCTGTTCCAGGGGTTCCTGCCACTGCGGGCGCAACTGGCCGAAGAGTGTCAGCAGGCTGATGCGCTTTTCGAAGGGTGCCGTATGGGCGTTGAACACGCGCACTGTTTTGAAGTATTGGCCGAGCGCGATTTCCCACTCTTCCACGAACTCGTCGTTGTCGATGGGATTGATCAGCGCGAGACTCGGCTGTCCGGTCCACCGCAAAATCTCCATTTCCGCTTCATACTCGGGGCCGTAGGGGTGCGATCCGTCCACCACGTAAATGATCCCCGCGCCCTCGATCAGTGGCTGCAGTAACTCGCATTCGTTAAAGTACTGCCGGTCCTCCTTGCTGTGTTCACAGAAGGCTTTTACCGCCTGTGGTCGCTCAGAGACATTGCTACAGTGCTTTTCCAGCCAGGCCAGTGCCGCGCGGGCGCGCTGAAAACCGGGAGTGTCGATCAGCTCGTAAAGAGTCTGGCCATCCACCTGCATTGGGAAGTGGCGAGTGAGGCGGGTCGAGCCGGAAATGCGGTCGATGTACACCGAGTCGTCCTGAGCCAGGGTGGCGACAATGCTGGATTTGCCCTTGTTGGGGTGGCCCACGACGGCGAAGCGGGGCAGGTTGTCGCCCTGGTTCGAACCTTTGCCTTTGCTCACCTTATCGCCTTCGTTCACTGCCGGACCTCCTGGTGCGCTTCATCACCGCCCGACACCACCGTGAGCCGGGGGTGGTGGCCCTGCCGCGCAAACTGTTGCCAGTCGGTCAGCTCCTCGGGCTTTACGCCGCGTCCGGGCAGCGGCATCAACAGGAGATAGCAATCGAGTTTGGGGCTGATGCCGCGCAGAAAGTCGCCCAGTTCGCTCAGCGGCGGCTCCCAGCTCTTCACCAGGATGATTACGTCTTTGCGGTCCCGGTTGATTTCGTCGAGCAGTTGCTGATCCTCCGCGAGATCCAGGCCAGCATCGCGCACCGTCTCCCGGGTCAGACCCATCTGTTCGAGGCGCGGGGTCACCTGCTTCAGGGCACCGGACCAGCTGAGAGAGAAGCGCTCACGGTTAGCGGGTAGAGCATGGGCAGCCGCTGTATCGCCGCCCTTGTCCAGCGCGGATTCGTGCGCGTAAGCCTGGGTGTGAACCAGCGGCGAATTCATCCGGTCGAGCACCAGCCGTGCGCCGGGGTAGTCGACAAAGCTTCGGTTGAGATTGCGGCGGTAGAGGAAGTAGAAAAGCAGCCACAGAACAAAGCGTGGGAGCAGCGCGTAGGCGGTAATGCAGGCTACCAGGAATGGCCACCAGGCGCGCATCGCCACCACCTGTGCGCTGCCGAACTCCGTTTGCAGCGCCTGATAGCGTGTCGACTGCACCAACTCCAGGCTGACGGTCGCCTCCGGTGCCCACCACGCCCAAGGCCGCGCCAGCCACTGCAGGCCCTGGTGCAAAGCTTCAGCACTGATATCGAGCGTTGAACTCCAGCCGAAACTGCGATCGACCACCAGCAGGATAACGAACATTGTTGCCAGCGCGCCGAGATTGAAAAACACCCCGAAGAGTTGGCCCCAAGTCAGCAGAAGCAGGCGCACCGCGGGCGTGAGCTGCTCAAGGCGGATATCGCCGGCGTAGCGTTTGAAGGTGCGGCGAAAAAACCAGCGCGCCGGATTAAGACTTTCCAGCGGCAAGTGGAGATCGGAATTCAGCGCCAGACCGAGGGCGACGATAAAGGTCAGCAGCAGCAGGGCCCATTGCAGGCCGACAAAGAGCGTGAGAAACAGCAGAACATTGACGGGTTGCTGTTGCTCGACCAGCAGCAAACCGCTCATCGCCAGCACCCCGGCAAGTAGCCCCAGCAGCGCAAGCCAGAAGCCAATGGAAACCTCCACTCCCCGAAGCCGCTGCGCTTCGTCCCGCTCCGCCAGCGCATCCAGCCAGGCGCGCAGGCGTCGACGCGGCGACTTGGCGGGAAGCTCCGCGCCAATGGTGCGGTCCCGCTCCTGGAGCTGTCGCAGCGGCGCGCTCTGGTCCCGCTGAATCTGGCGGTCGAGCCGGACCAGATCTTTCAATGAAATGGAAGAAGTCAGCACTAACTCCTGAAGAATGCCGTAGCGAAAGGAGGCGAGATTCTAAGCCCTTCCCCCGGGGTGGGGAAAATGAGCCCCGCGTCCAATGAGATTTCAATGGACCACAAATAGCTCTGCTTGTGCTGTTCTCAGTCTCCAGACTCCAGACTCCAGACTCCAGACTCCAGACTCCAGACTCCAGACTCCAGATCCCAGCCCCCCGCTTCAGACTCCAAACTCCCAGGGCTCACTCAACTCCGCTAAAACCCCACCGTCATTCCGGCGAAGGCCGGAATCCACGAACTCTCAAGCCCGACAGCCGCGGCTATGGATTCCGGCCTTCGCCGGAATGACACTGTCTGGCGACTGGCGACTGGCGACTGGCGACTGGCGACTGGCGACTGACTCTGGCTATCGGCGCAGCGGCGCCGTGTGGAGGTGGGTGCCGCCGTCGACGATGATGGTTTCGCCCGTGGTCCAGTCCATGCCGGTGACGATGCCGCGTGCCGTGTCGGCGATGCGCTCGGGGGTGACCGCATCGGCCAGCGGGGCGATTTTGCGGATGCCGCCGAGGGTTCTGTCATAGGCTTCCTGACCCATGCCCTCCGCCAGCCAGTCGCCCTGGACGAAGCCTGGGCAGATGGCATTGACCCGAATCTGCGGCCCAAGCACGCGAGCCAGCGACATGGTCATGGTGACCATCGCTCCTTTCGATGCCGCGTAGGCGATGGAACTGCCGACGCCGGCAATCCCGGCGATGGAGGCCATGTTGATCACATGTGCGACTTCCTGCTGACGCAGCGCGTTTTCCGCCGCTCGCGTCATCTGGTACGCGCCCACGGTATTTACCGCATAGATGTCGAGGAAGTCCTGCTTGTTGAGGCCCGCCAGATTGCGGTGATCGCAGAACTTGGTGGTCCCCGCGTTATTCACCAGCACGTTGAGCTTGCCGAATTTTTCCAGCGTGCCTGCGACCAGCGCGCGACAATCCTCATCTTCAGCGACATTGGCCTTCATCACCAGGGTCTGAACACCGTACGCTTCGCAGTCGGCGGCCACCTTCTTGGCCCCTTCATCGTTGCGGCTGTAGTTGATGACGATGTGGCAGCCCTCGGCGGCGAAGCAGCGGGCGATGGCGGCACCGATGCCGGACGAGGAACCTGTGATGATGGCAACTGAGTCTTTGAGATTCATAATTCAACCTTGTTATGTCGAGCTGGTGTCAGGGAGTCTGCTGTCTGCCCGTGCGCGCCGAAGCGCTGGTGGCCAATGTCGGAGCGTATCCTAACGGGAAAAGCGGTGCTTCCGTGCCATCGATTTTGTTGTTCTCTGCTGCACCTGAGTCGGAAGCGGGCAAATCTAGCAAAAAAAGTGATGCAGTTCACGCTTCCAATACCTTCCGGTCAGCCGCCTGAATCCTCCGCCTGACGCCAGAGTTTCCCTACCGATACTCACGAGCGCGCGATAGTTTCCCGGCTTTAGGGCTGAAGTCCACTGTGGCCGACAGCTTCCGGCTGAATATGGCAGCGTTCTACTACGACTGTCAGGACTTTCAGGATAGCGTTTCCCGCTTGCCGACTGATGGCGGACCGCTCGAGGTCGTGTACCTGAACTTGCCCGAAGCCGAATCCATGGGTGTGGAAATCGAAACATCCTGGGCGGTGTCGGATAGCCTCGAAGTGCTGTTCAACTACTCGTGGTTGAAAGCTGAAGTCAAAGACGCGTGCTGCTTCGTGGATTCGGCTGACCTGGCGGCGCTGAGCGCCGCGGCGAAGCCGGGTTCGGGCGCAGTGCGCGACGCGTTGGGTAATCTGTTGTTCGAGCCGGTCAGCGGGAGTCCGCAACGGGCTCAGGACCTGACAGGCAACAAGCTGCCGAACTCCCCTGAGCACAAGGCGGCCGTGAACCTGCGCTATACGCTTGGCTTCCGTCCTGGCGACCTCACCTTCTCTCTCTCCGACACCTGGCGCTCAGAGACTCACTACAGCATTTTCAATCGCCCGGAAAGCATGGCCGAGGATTACAATCAAGTGGATTTTCGACTTCTTTGGAATGATGCCTTGAATCGGTACACCGTGATCGGGTCCGTCCAGAACATAGCCGATGAAGATGGTTTTGACGGAACGACCTCCGATCTGGTGAACGGGGTCGTTTACCAGTCGGGAAGTCTGACCCCGCCGCGCACCTACAATCCCGAACTTCAGTACCGCTTCGGACTCCGATAACAAGACGCAAACATCCGAACTCACTTGCTGTTGCCTGGCCCGATCACATCGATGTGATCGGGCTTTTTTGTCTCTGCGCAACGGAAACTTCTGGCGGGTCTCAGTTTCGCCGTCTTTATTGCCTGCCACATTTGTCCGTCTACCGACGGTTGCGGATGCATTTGCAGTGACAACTGTTTCCTGCATAGCGCAATGAACCCAGGCGGTATTCGACGCTGCTATTGAAGTGGGTGGGGAAAAATATTCTGCGCGTTTATTGAGTAATATCTTTCACAATTATTCATCACGGAGTACTTAATTCGACGCGAAAGTATCGTGTTGCTCCGCATTTTTTCATCCCCTATAGTCGGCCGCATTCTCTCTACCTTCCGCGATTCAAAGAAGCTCATATCGAGCAGGAACAACAAAAAAGGCGCCTGCAGGGACGATGCATTCTATCCACCTTCATCAGGCAAGAAACGGGATTATGAACAGGCCGAAATGAATCGGTCGAAAGGAGGTGCAATGGAAAACAAGTACGTGAAAGCGACTTTTTGTCTCGCGTCGGTGGCAATCGCCTTGCCCGGTGCTGCCCAGGACGCGGAGCAACTCACTCCGCTTGAAGAGATCGTCATCACCGCGGAGCGTCGCGAACAAAGGTTGCAGGATGTGCCGCTGTCGGTGACGGCCTTCGGCGAGGAGAAGCGGGACCTGGTCGGGATTCTGAGTATTCAAGACATGGCCAACTTCACCCCGGGACTCTCCTACAACACGTCCACCGACCGGCCTTCCATTCGCGGCGTCGCAAGGCAATCAAACACCTTCAGTCTCGACAGCCCGGTAGCCAACTACATTGACGGCGTTTACACGAGTAGCGTGCAAGATGCGCAGCGCGGTCCCATGTTCGTCGAGCGCACGGAAATTCTTCGCGGACCTCAGGGGGCACTGTCAGGTCGCGGATCGGTTGCGGGGTCAATCAATACGCACCTCAGACGTCCCAGCGAGGCATTCGAAGCCGAGGTCAGAACCTTTGCAGAAAACTATGACGCCTACGGCGCGGGTGCCACTGTGTCGGGCCCGTTCACCGGCTGGCTCAGAGGTCGCTTGAACCTGGTTTACACACGCCAGGACGAAGGCTACTTTGAGAACGTCGCAACCGGCGAGACCGAAGGCAATCAGCCGAACAACCGCCAAACTGCCGATTACATGATAGAGGCTGATCTTGGTGAGAACGTCGATCTCTATGTAAAAGCCTCGTTCACGGAGTACGATGAATCGCGTCGCTCCGGTGGTTCCTTTGCGCCCTATGTGGCGGACGTCCACGGCCGTGCTCCCACGCCTTACGGCCACCTCGGTTCGCCGCTCACTCCAACGGCTTACTACGGCTACTTCGAGGAAGATGCTACGCAGCTGGGCAGCTTCACTCAGAACCCGGTGATCGTTACGGGCGATCTTCGCAAGTACAGCAATAATTTCGAAAGCCGCCAGTGGTTGGACGACCATCACAACTATACGATGCATCTGAACTGGTACACCGATCTGTTCGATGTGAAGTGGATTGCTGGACATCAAAACTATCGGTATACCCAGCAGACCGATGGCGACGGAACCGCTATCACTTCCATGCCGATCCCGAATGCATTCGGCGGTACGCGTATCGTTGATCCGAGTGCGATGAACCAGTATATGGAACAGCGTGAGTGGTACAGCAACGAAATCACGCTGACGTCTCATTCCGATGGCGATTTCCAGTGGATCGTGGGTGTGTATCATTCGAATGAGGATTATCTCCAGCAGCCCTTTACGCTGACTCACTTTGGCTATCCGGAGCTTGCGGCGCCGAATGGGGCGCCCGCGAATCAGCGGGGCAATGCATCGGTGTTCGGGCAGGTGGACGGGGAAACTGTCTCCAGCGCGCTGTTCGGGCAGATTGAATACCAGTGGGCGGACGCATGGAAGTTTACGCTGGGGTTGCGGCAGAACAGCGACGACAAGGATGTCCAGGAGCAAACCCGCTACGTCGCCAATAATGTGGGCGCCGGCATCTTTTTGGCGGGGCTTGGTTCTGCTGTCGACGTCACGCCCGCGCCTTCATTGAATACACCGGATGATCCCTGGCCGACTGGCGTTCGCAGCGACTACATCGATCCGGTGTCTGGCAACCGCGTGCGTGATTTGGATGGCGAATGGGACGCGCTTACCGGTACCTTCGGCATCGACTATACGCCCCTAGACGATGTGCTGATCTATTTCCGGATGGCCAGTGGCTACCGCCCCGGTGGCTTCGACGTGGGCTTTCTTCCCGCCGTCCCGCAAGTGGACGAAGAAGTGCTGACCTCTTACGAGCTGGGTTACAAAGCGACGCTGATGGATACACTGCAACTGAGTACTTCGGCGTTCTACTACGATTTCCAGGATCAGCAGCTTGACCTGCCGACCCTGGGTCGATGTACCGATCCGGATGATCTGAACACCTGCACCATTGTGTCCAACTTCTTCAATGTTCCGGAGTCCGAAAGTAAGGGTGTGGAGATCGAGCTGGGCTGGTTCCCAACCGATAGCCTCGCCTTCAATCTCTCCTATGGCTACCTCGATGCAACCATCAAGGAAGGGCTCATCAATGGACAAGGCTTTCAGAATCCAGAAGACCCTGCTGCGATTTTGCCCAACGCCAACCGCTACCAGCCGATTCCGGGGCAGTCGGACGCAGGCTACACAAACCTGCCGCGCTGGCTGCAGGATCTTTCCGGAAACAAACTGGCCAACTCGCCTGAGCACAAGGTGGCTTTCAACGCCAACTACACCTTCAGCTTGAATGCCGGCAATTTCACGGTATCCGCCAACTACGTCTGGCGGGATGACAGTTACTCCGATGTGTTCGAAACCGAGCCCGGCACTATCGAAGGTTTTAAAGCGGTGGACTTGCGCCTGATCTGGAGCGCTATCGATGACCGCTATACGGTCATTGCTTACGGCTCCAATATCTTTGACGAAGATGCGCAGGATGGTGGCGGTCTGACCCGGCAGGCGACCGCCTCGTCGTGGGCAGCGGGACAGCGCTATTACCGTACCTTTAATTTGATACCACCGCGAACCTACGGACTGGAGCTGCAGTATCGCTTCGGCTCTTAGCGGCTAGTGCTTCAGTCGTTCCTCCACCACCAGGTTTGGCCGGGCATTGCCCGGCATTTTTTGTAAGTCCTACAGCAGTCCACACTCACACCTTTCCATTCCAAACATTCTGCTGACTCGAACTCGTAGGCTCCCTGTCCAGCTATAGCTCGCCGCGGAATTCTCTTCCGACCCTGCGTGATTGCCGAGATGGAAACTATACATCTTTACGCAGTATCGGCTTGTCTGAGTAAAAAGTATGACTTATAGTCGGCTCGCCATACCAAACCAGGGACCGGCATCGGTGCTTTCAAGGAGGGCCAATGCGGTAGATGGCAGCTCCAGTGATAACAAGAATACAGAATGCACGATGACTCAAGTTTCAGGTGTATGGAGGCAACAATGAAGATCAAGCACATTGGCATATTCGCCACAGTGGGTTCCGCAGTTCTTATCGGTCAATCAGCTCTTGCTCAGGAAGAAGAGCAACAGAGAAGCCGCAGCTCGGTTCTCGAAGAAATCGTCGTAACCTCAGAACGACGTGAACAAAGCCTGCAAGACGTACCGCTATCGATTACCGCCTTTGGCGACGAGAAGCGGGATACGGTAGGTATCATGAGCATTCAGGACATGGCGGACTTCGCTCCCGGTGTGTCCTACAACACTTCCAACGATAGCCCGTCCATTCGCGGCATCGCCAGACAGTCGAATATCTATACCCTCGATAGCCCGGTAGCCAACTACGTCGACGGCGTTTACTCAGGCACGGTACAGGATGCCGGTCGTCGACCCATCTTCGTTGAGCGAACCGAAATTCTTCGCGGCCCTCAGGGTGCATTGGCGGGACGCGGCTCCATCGCTGGTGCGGTGAATACCATTCTGAAACGCCCTGAAGACCAGTTCGGTGTAGAGGTGCGTAGCTTTGCTGGCAATTACGCGTCCTACGGTGTGGAAGCGACCGTGACCGGACCGATTACCGACTGGCTGCGCGGTCGCGTGAACGTGGGCAAATACAACCAGGACGAAGGTTACTTTGAGAACGTTGCGACCGGCAGAGACGAAGGCAACCAGCTGAACAACCGCGAAATCGTCGATATTATGTTCGAAGCTGATATCGGCGAAAACGTGGAATGGTATGTAAAGGCAGCTTGGGTTGACTATGTGGAATCCCGTCACTCCTCAGTAAGCCTGGCGCCGTTCAACGCCGGTGTGCAGAATTCTCCGACCCCATGGGGACCCACGACCGGCGAACTGACGCCGATCGCCGGCTGGGGCTATTTCGACCCCAACGCAGAGCGGGTCGGCAATTCGCCGCAAAACCCCGCTATTTTTGACGTCTGGGAGTTCAGCCACGACTGGTATCAAACCCAAGAGCTCACCGACGACTACAACAACTACACATCGGATCTGGTCTGGCATGCGCCCAGCTTCGACGTGCGCTACATCCTCGGCAATCAGGATTACACCTATGACCAGTGGATGGATGCGGATGGCACTGATGTCCGGTTGATGACACTGCCGCCCTTTGGTCGGGAAGTGTTCCCCGGTGGTGTTAACCAGTACACGGAGGATCGCCACTGGTCCAGCCACGAGATTACCCTGGCTTCTACAACCGATGGTCCGTTCCAGTGGGTATTTGGCTTGTTCCGGTCGGACGAAGACACCCGCCAGGAGCCCTTTACAATCACCTATCCGGGTTATCAAGAACTGGCAGCCCCTGCGATGTCTCTGGATGCCTTCCTGTCCCTTTTAGGCGCGCCGCACAACCCCGCCGGTATTCGGTTCGGCGTGCCGGAGAACGCACCCGGCCAGTCCATCTTCGGTCAGATCCTGGCCGAGACTACATCTCAGGCGGTGTTCGGTCAGGTTGAGTATCAGTTTAATGACGAGTGGAAATTCACTCTCGGCCTGCGGTACAACGAAGACGAGAAGGAAGCGACTGAATCTGCGCGTTTCGTCGCTAATAACCTGGGTGGAGATCTGGGGCCGCTTCTCGCGGGTGGCGTATTCGGCTTTCTTACTACAGGTGCACCCGCTCCCATCGCTATCGATGTTACTCCCGTACCGACCGGTGGTCCGCTCCCGAACGGCGTGGTCCGCGATTACGGCATTGATCCGGTAACCGGCCGCCGCGTGCGGGATCTTGAAAACACCTGGACAGCCACCACCGGTTCAGTCGGTGTGGACTGGACACCCAACGCGGATACCCTGGTCTTCGGCCGGGTGGCGCGAGGTTATCGTCCGGGCGGTTTCAACGCCGGCTTCATCAACAGCATCCCTCAGGTTGACGAGGAAACTGTCACGTCGTTCGAAATCGGTTACAAGGGAACCATCGCTGAACAGCTTCAGCTCAGCACGGCGATCTTCTACTACGACTTTGAAGACAGTCAGCAGGAATTGCCGACTCTGGGCCGCTGTACCGATCCGGACGACTTGTCCTCATGCGCCATTCTCAACAGCTTCATCAACATTCCGGAATCGGAAAGCATGGGTCTGGAAGTTGAACTGAACTGGGCGATTACCGACAACCTGGCTGCATACCTGACCTACGGTTACCTGGATGCGACCATTAAGGACGGGATCCCCGAAGGCACCCTTGGCTTCACTAACCCTGATGATCCCGCGGCTGTGTTGCCCGGGGCGGATCGCCTGAACCAAATCCCGGGACAGATCGATACCGGCTACACCTTCCTGCCGCGCTGGACCCAGGACATCACCGGTAACAAGCTGGCTAACTCCCCGGAGCACCGCGTCGCGCTCAACCTGAACTACAGCTGGGATTTCAACGCGGGTAGCCTGACTCTGTCCGGTAACTATATCTGGCGTGATGATGCCTTCCAGGATCTGTTCGAGAACGAGCTGGCCGTGATCCCCGGCTACGACACGGTTGGTTTGCGCGCGCTGTGGCGTGACATTGAGGACCGCTACACTGTGATCGTCTATGGCGCCAACCTGACCGACGAAGAAGCGCCCTATAGCGCGGGTCTGGTACGTCAGGCGACGGGTCTTGCTTCGGCGGCTAACCCAAGCGCTGCTGGCCAGGCTCATTATCAAACACTGAGCCTCGCGGCACCGCGCACCTACGGTATCGAGTTCCAGTACCGTTTCGGAAACTAAGCACTTGGCGAAACTGAAAAGCCGGGCCCAGCCCGGCTTTTTTTTGGTCTGCCATCTCGAAATCAGCAATAGTATTTGCACTGCCGTGATTTCAGTGCTTATATTTGCCGCATCCGGGCCGCCGATCCCAGCGTTCTGCTAAAGGCCCACCCAATCCTCCCCAAGAGCACCCTCAGCACCGAATGTCCAATATCTATCTTGTCATCGACGACCTCGCCGCTTGGCGCGCTGATTTCCCCGATGATGCCGTTATTACCTTCGATACCTACTTGAAGGAGCACCCGATCAAGGGGCAGAAAAAAACCCGCATCATCAATCTGTGTAACACTGATTTATACCTGAGTAAGGGCTATTACTGCTCCCTGCTGGCGGAAGCCCGCGGGCACAAGGTCTTGCCGTCGGTAAACACCTTGAACGATTTGAGCAACCAGCATCTGTATCTGCTGCAGGTCGATGGCATGCTGAGCCAGCTGAACAAGCTCGCCGGGGAGAACTCCTCCCGCGAGGACATCCACTTCAAGGTGTTCTTCGGCAAGACGGACCGCAAGGAGCTCAAGCTGCTGGCGCGCCGCCTGTTCGAGCGCTTCCCCTGTCCGGTTCTCGATGTGGTTCTGGTCTGGCAGGGCTCCTGGCAGGTGAAGTCGATCACTCCCTTCAATTTCCAGGAGCTCAATGAAGAGGAGTCGAGCCGGTTTGTGGCGGCGCTGGAAAAATTCACTCAGAGCCTGTGGCGCAAGCCGCGCCAGCGCAAGGCCAGTCGCTGGGATATGGCCATCCTGGTCAACCCGAACGAAAAGTTGCCGCCGAGCGATGCGGACGCACTGAAGCGAATGGAAAAAGCAGCCACCAAGGTTGGCTTCAATGTGGAATTCATTGGTCCGGCGGACTACGCCCGCCTGAGTGAATTCGACGCGCTGTTTATTCGCGAAACCACCGGCATCGACCATCACACCTATCACTTCTCGCGCAAGGCCGAGATCGAGGGTCTGGTGGTGATGGACGACCCCACGTCGATTCTGCGCTGCTGCAACAAGGTCTTCCTGCAGGATGCCTTTACCTACAGCGGCGTACCCACGCCCAAGACCAAGATTGTTTCCAGTTGCGGGCCGGAAGACATGGATGCGCTGGAAGAATACTTCGGCTATCCCATCGTACTGAAAATTCCCAATGGGGCCTTCTCAGTGGGCGTGTCCAAGGCGGAAAACCGCGAGGAACTGGAACAAATCCTCGGCGACCTGCTCAGCAAGTCCGCGCTGGTGATTGCCCAGGAATTTTTGTACACCGACTTCGATTGGCGGATCGGGATTCTCAACAACAAGCCGCTCTACGCCTGCCGCTATTACATGGCGAAGGGCCACTGGCAGATCTACGACCACGGCACCGATCGCATCGGCAGCGGCGGTTGGGAAACGCTGCCCACCTATGAGGTGCCCAAGGCTGTCCTCAACGCCTCGCTGAAAGCCGCCCGTATCATTGGCGATGGTCTCTATGGCATCGACATCAAGCAGCAGGGCAATAAGGTCTACGTCATCGAAGTGAACGACAACCCCAGTCTCGAACACGAGGTGGAGGACGCGTTCATTGGCGACGAGCTCTATATGCAAATCATGAGTGAGTTTGCCCGAAGGCTTGAGAATCGGGGAAGGTAAGTCTCCAGAGTCCAGTCGCCAGTCTCCAGATGTAAACATCTAACCTACTGGCGACTGGTCTTATCGACTGTCTCTTATCACGACCGCCGTTCGCAATCGCTCCCGTCCGAAAATCGACATTTTGTCGAAGTCCGTTCGGGCAATCGGCAGGTATTGGCAATCCAGCGCGATTTGTTCGCCTTCGGTGGGGTCCGGGTCGTGAACGTAAAGGCACTGGTCATCGATGCCGCTGACGGTTACCCAGTGCGGCGCCTTGCGATAGTCCATTCGATAAGTGCTGATCAGTACAATCACAATCGCGCCTTCAGACAGCCAGCGCTCGATGTTCTTCTGGGTCAGTTCACGGTAGCGTACCGCCACACCTTCTTTTTTAGCACTTTTCAGAAACTGCTCGTGTACTACGGAAATGATCTGTTTCTTTTCCGGTGTGCGAACGCTTTCTACGAACAACGGACCCTGCTGGTTGATCCAGGCCTCCGCCTTGAAGCCGCGGCGCGCAGCGGCAAGCGCCAGACCCACCGGGTGACAACCGCCGTGGCCCGAGGTCATGAAAATGGTGGTGGCTTCACGCCAGATATCCAGCTCCAGTTCCTGCGACATTTTCACGCTGTCGTTCAGCGCCGCCATGCCCATCATTACCGCGGCAGGGCCACAGGTGAAGTCGGTGGTCTGCTGGTACCAGGGTACCGGCTTGGAAGTGAGGTTTTCTGGGACGTAGCGAATGCGTTTCTGCATCCGCAATGCATCGCGATGGTCTTCGTAATAGTCGCTGTAAATACCGAAGGCGACATAACCCTGGGTTTCGTAAAGCTTGATGGCCGCGGCGTTGTCCTGCGCCACTTCCAGACGCATGAACAAACGGCCTTTCTTTGCCGCGCCAGCCTCCAGCGCCTTCATCAGCGCGCGACCAAGTCCGAGACCGCGCGCACTGGATGCCACGGCAATGGAATACAGGCGTGCCAGCCGGGTTCCGCGGTGCAGCAGCACCAGGCCATAGCCCAGAAGCTGTCCCGCATCCGATTCAGCGACAACGAAAAGGCGATTGGGCGCCTGGATCCAGTGCTTCAATCGGCGGCGCGTAAGCCGGTCCGAGGAAAAGCTGGCGGTTTCCAGTTCGTGAAGAGCCGCGAGATCGGACTCGCGCACGGGCCGCAACTGGTATTGAATTGGGGTGCCTGTTGCGGCAACAGAAGTCTTCGCGGCTTCGGAATCGCTCATTGAAAATTGTCTGCTATGGGAGAGGGGTGGTTGGTACGCGGGCGAAAAAAAAGGTGGCGAGAGCATAGCAGCTTGCTCGGCAAATGCTATACATTCATGCCACGAGAGGAGTCTACGCGCCTCAAAAACGTGCAAATTTGAACAATCTTTCCATCTGGCTCGCTACGAACGCTTGGAGCGCAATTATATGACCGAGTTTCACCACGACAAGATCGACACCCTGGTGTTGGGCCGCCAGTTCCGGCAGCCGGAGACCCAGGAATTCGTTCTTGAACATTACCGCAGTGCGCGTTTTCGCGACGTCCTGCGCGTGGAACTGGACGATGGTGAGGCCTGGTTGTTCGATTATGGCGCCTTGATTCTCTGGGGTGTTTCAGAGCAAAGCAAGCAGACGCTGATCGCCCGCTTGCAGGATCTGGTGGAGGACCCGCTGGCCAAGGCCGAGCATGAGCGATATAAATTCGGTTTCGGTAAAACGGGCGAACTGAAGATTCATCAGGACACGGTTTTCCTGCCGGATCAGGAGCCGCTCAGCCGATTGGCGGTGAGCCACGCCTTTGCCCAGTCCATCAAACTCGCCGCCTTCGAGGATCTCGCCCAGGCGGTTATCGAAGAAAACGCCCACATCCCCCGCGCACTCGCACTGCGCGGCAAGAGCCCGCTGGGGCGACGCCAGCTTTCTCAAAAGCGCGGTGAACTGTTCAGCACCAAGAGCGACATTCTTTTGAACTTCAACCTGCTGGATACACCGGAATTCTTCTGGGATTACCCGGAGCTGGAATCCTTCTATCTGCTGGCGTCCCGCTACCTCGATGTGCTCCCCCGTGTCGACCTGCTGTCGAAAAAGCTGGAAACCATCCGCGAACTGCTGGAGATGCTCGCCACTGAGGAAAACCACAAGCACGCGTCTTTTCTCGAGTGGATCATCATCATTTTGATCGCAGTGGATATTGTTCTCTACTTCGGGCACTAGCGCTGGCTGTATCGAATGTCGGGCGCAAAAGCATTCAAAGCATTTACCTTGCATCCTTTGCTTCGGCACGAGGCGAGTTTGGCGTTGGGATGAGCCTTTCGGAACCTGCGCTTCAGGGAGGAAGCGAAGGAGCGTACAGGGATGTATCCACAGCGATTCCGAAAGGCTCATCCCAATGGCAAACGGGTTTCGGCACTTCCCTGGCAGCAAGCACCTACCTTCTCTTGCGCTACGCTCCCTTCAGGCATGTTCCGATCCGATCTCATCCGTGGCAAATCACCCGATCAAAGTTTCAACACTTCCTCCGCCACCACCACATAGCGCAAAGGGCCGCCCGCTGACATCGCATCGAAGGGATAACAGGTCACCAGCAGCAAAGTGTTTCCCGGCGGGACGATTTCCTCCTGCAAACGCGTATCGAGCACATAGGCCGCACTGATCCGAAAGTCCTTGCCGGTCTTGCCCGCTTCCTGCCAGCGAATGTGGTCGCCGGCGTCGAGCTGGCTCATGAACTCGAAATGACTGTCACGGTGTCCGGCCAGCATCACCGCGTTGTTGCCGCGCGCGATGCCGGGCCCGAAGGCGAGGGCTTCGCCGCTGTGATCATTCAATACCACCTGGCGAATGCCCTGTTCGGGAATCTCCAGCAGGCCCGCCGGGTGCACGTCCGCCCAGGGCCACGGCTTGGTGACGGAGGATGACTGCTCGCTGCTCTCCCAGGCTTTGAACAGAAGTCGCTGGGCAAGCCAGGCTTTGGCATCGAGGTAGAAGGCCTGACCCCCAAAGGCGAGGGCAACAAGGACCAGCAGAGAGGATGCGATTAGCCGCCACGGGTGGATTCTTGCCGAGCCGATCATGCGTCCACCTCTTTGTGTCGCCAGTGCATCAGCAGCAGAACCAAAAGCGCCGTCAGACCGATCAGGTATTTACCATTCAGGCCCAGTGCGCCCGCGGGCACCGGAATGCCCATGGCGCTACCGGCGGGCAATGCGTTGGGAATCGCCTGTGCGAGTAAGGGTGAATCCGCCGGACGGGACACGGTTTCTTCGGTGGCGATAAAGCTCGTGTAGGTCGACATTAGTTGATGGGCCAGGGCCAGCTGAGTGATTTCGTCTTTCAACGCTGCTGACTGTTGCTCGCCGGAGGAGTGCGCATTGCGCTCCTGGTCATAAAGGTCGCGGAGCTTGCGGCGGGCCCAGAGCTTGCTGATATCCGTGGACAAGCTGGCATCGTCGAGCGAAAGCTGCTGACTGAAGGGCATGCCATTGCGCTCGCCGGTAATCGTAACTTGCCCTGGTGGCATTCCGTCGCTGCGCAAAGCGAGCGTCAATGGCTCCCCTGCATACAAGTCGGGAATGCGGGCCGGAAACACTTCCGCACTGCCGGCACCCAGGTCAATGCGGATATTTGTCATCAGCGGATTTTTCAGCTTGTAGAACAGGTCCACCATCGCGCGCTCCACCTGTTCCTGGGAGCCGATGAAGGTGAAGCTACCGCGTCCCGCCTCTGCGGCCTTCTGCATGAAATGGCTGTTCGGTGCCGAGCCGATGCCGACCGTGAACAGGCGACTGTTTCCGCTTTCGCGCTCGATCAGCGAAAACAATTCCGCCTCGTCGGCGACACTGCCGTCGGTGATGAAGACGACCTGGCGGACGAAACCGCGGTCTTGCCGTTGCCGGAACGCGAACTCCAACGCAGGCCGCATTTCCGTGCCGCCATCGGCGTGCAGCGATCGAATGAAGATCGCCGCTTCGTTCAGGTTGTAGCCGTCCGCTGCCCGAGCAGCGGACCAGAGCGGACGGGTATGGCTGTTGAACTCCACGATGTTGAAGCGATCCCCGGGGCGAAGGTGTTTCAGTCCCGACAGCAGCGCGCTCTTTGCCTGCTCAATCGGTTCACCTGCCATGGAGCCCGAGGTGTCGATAACAAAAATCGACTCGCGGGGAAGGGCAGCAGTTGCAGCCGTGGCAACGTTCCGGGGCGGCATCAGCACCAACAGAAAATAATCGTCCCCACCTTTGACTTCATGCAGCGCTGCGGCCAATGGGGCTTCACCCAGGGATGGCTCCCACTCGAGCACTACGTCTCGATCCAGGCGCGCGCCGTCTTTTAATCGGACTTCATAGGCCAGCGCTCGTGGGGCGATTTGCGCGGGATGGTGAAGACTGGCAATCCGGTCGAGCGTAAACCCAGGTTTGATAGTGGCGCGAAAGTTCAGTGTCGCTGCTTCGCCGCTTTCCACCATTGAGGGCGTCACTGCCGGCGCATCCGGAACGAGATCGGTGGGGCGGGCCCAGCCGCTGCCCGTGTCCACCTGTCTGGTTTGGTCGGGGTGAGCAAGCAGTTGTCCAGGGATGTATCGCGGCGTCAGTGTGGTTGGAACGCGCAGGCTGAATCGGCGCTTTCCATAAGCCCCGTGGTCGTATTCCAGTGTTTCCAGGTACTGCAGTTCCACCTCGATTGATTCGCCAGGGCCAACATTGGCTACCCGGCTGGTAAACAGATTGGGGCGCTGTTGCGAGATCAGGCTGGCCTTCCTGCCCGCCTGCTTGGCCGCCTCGTAGGCCTGGCGTGCCGCTTCCCGCTCGCGAATCTTGCCGATGATGCGTCGCTCGCCGATCGTCACGGCCATGAAGTCCACCGCACTTTCCGGCGGCAGCGGGAAGACGTATTCCCCCTCCCGCCAGTCGCTCGCGGTGTTCTCGAAACGCTGCCTGACGATCACTCGCGCCAGCAGACCACTGACGCTAACCTCAACGTCGGTGGCCACCAGCCGGGCAGCGCCGCCACCATCTCCCAGCAGCCGGAATTCGCCGGTGCTGACCGCCTCATCGGCGTAGGCGTAAGTATGGGTAGTCAGGAGAAGGCAGACGAAAATGGCATTGAGCAAGTAGGCTCGCCAGTATTCCTGCAAATGCTTGATAACAACCATGGGTCACCTTCCAATGGAGTGAAAACTGGAAGGTGAGTCTGATGGAGCCGGGTGCCCGGTTCGGGATGGAAAATGGCGGGGCGGGGATCGATTGTGGCGAAATGTGGCTCCGGGCAAATGCCGCGCCCGGAGCCCGGGGCAAGTGCGTCTAGGGTTTGGTGGAAGCCTGGCGCTCTTTCACTCTCGCGCCCTGGAGAATACCCTCGAGACCGATGTTGCCCTCGTGGCAGGCGTATTCGTAAACCGGGCCTTCCACCGCGTTGAAGCTCATCTCCCCACGCCAGGGCCGGGTGTAGTAAACGGGGTCCTCCACCTCGAATTCATAGAAGATCTGATCATCGGACCAGCGGGTGAAGCGCTCGGTCACCTTGCCCTTGTCGGATACGTACACAGGCCCTTGCTGGGCCTGCTGCTTCTGCCAGTTGCGGGTTTCCACCACCAGCGTGTCGCCCTCCCACCAGGCCACGGACTCACCGAGCCAGCGGTCGATGGCGTCGAATTCGGCTTCTTTTGCCCGGGGGCCGTCAACGATGGGGATAATCCGCGCATCGTGCACCATTTCCACCAGCACCATCAGATGATCCGGGGTTTGCACGATCTGGTAAGTGTTGTTGTAGAGCGTGTTGAGCATCGGCGGACCGCCGGTGCCGCCAAAGCCGATCATGCAGCGCTCGCCCAGGGATCGCGCTTCGGGTCCTGCGGATTCCTCGCGCTCGGCCCGTCCCTCGCCGCGCATGGCCCGGCCCTGCTTCGAGAAGGGGATCTGGCCGTCCTCAGGCTCCACAATCCAGGAGCTGCGGTAGGTGCCCTTCACCAGGCCGAATTCCTTGCCCGGATCGATCCAGAACGCGTTGTAGCCGCGCCCCATGCCCAGGTCGGAGCCGTCCAGCAGGCCGTCCCCGGGGTCCAGGTGATCATCGGTCTTTTGCCGCACCACCTGGGGGTGGGCGTTAGTGAGGTTTTTCAGCTCTTCACCGGAGATCACCAGCGTGTCGTATTCGTCACTGCGCTGCAGGCGGGTGATGGATGAGTTGGACCAGATACCCTGCAGGCTGGCTTTGCCATCGGCCGTGCGCGGCGGCTCGTAATCAGCCAGCGCGGGAATGGCCAGGGAAAGCAGCAGCGGAGCAAGGGAAAAGCGTGGGAATTTGGTCATACAGCGGACTTCCTCTGGTTATTATTGTGCTGGGCGTGCCGTTTGAGTGCAGTGCCCAACTTTACTGGTGACCTCCCCGAGCGGCAAGGGAGCTTGCGGCTTCTTTACGCTTTGGGTCCTCACGCCTCATTTGGTGGCATCGCCCGCCAGATCCCAAGGCTGAGCTTGAAATGGCTTACGGCTGACTCTAACCTTGTGCGCAGTGCTGGTTCCGCCTGGAAGCACCTGCCCGTGGCAATCACAACGAAAACAACGCCGCTACCCAGGCATAGGTTGGCGAATCGTGGCCGCAAGACCTCCCTCTCGTGAGTTTTTTAAGGCATTCCCGGAAGAAAGTCGTCGCACCTGCGGTCCTATTGACCAGCCTGAAATCAGCCTGTCTTTTTACGCGCCAATTGGCGTCCTCAGGAGAATCTCAATGATCCGCAGTTTCCTCATCATCCTGTGTGCAAGCACACTGGCTGCCTGCTCGACCTCCGAGCGTGCGCCGGAGACCGCTGGCGACGCCAGCTGGCGCGACCAACCGGCGATTACCCTCGTGGAGCAGGTGAGCGCCCAGGGCGACGAAATCGTTATTCCCTACAGCAAGTACCGCCTGGCCAATGGTCTGACTGTGATCCTGCACGAGGACAAGTCTGACCCGCTGGTGCATGTGGATATGACTTATCACGTGGGATCCGCTCGCGAGGAGCCCCAGCGCTCCGGCTTCGCGCACTTCTTTGAGCACATGATGTTTCAAGGTTCAGCCAACGTGGGTGACGACGAGCATTTCAAGATCGTCACCGAATCCGGCGGCCGTATGAACGGCACCACCAACTTTGATCGCACCAACTACTTCGAGACCGTGCCCAGCAACAATCTGGAAACCATGCTTTGGTTGGAAGCGGACCGCATGGGTTTTCTGCTCGAAGCAGTGACTCAGGAAAAATTTGAAATTCAGCGGGCGACCGTGAAAAACGAGCGTGGCCAGAATGTGGAAAACCGCCCCTATGGTCGCTTCAATGAAGTAAACAATGCTGCGCTCTATCCCGCGGGGCATCCCTATTCCTGGCCGGTCATCGGCTACCCGGAAGATCTGGATGCCGCCACCCTGGAAGATTTGAAGAACTTCTTCCTGCGCTGGTACGGCCCCAACAACGCCACCCTGACCATCGGCGGCAACCTGGACAAGGAAGCCACTCTGGAGCTGGTGCAGAAGTATTTCGGCAGCATTCCGCCCGGACCCGAAGTGGAGAAGGACAAGCGTGAGCCGGTGAAGCTGGAAGCCGACCGGTACGTATCCTATGTCGACAAGAACATCCGCTTCCCGGCGCTGCTGTTCACCTGGCCGACCGTGCCGCACGGCCATCCGGACCGCGTGGCTCTCGACTGCCTCGCCGATGTGGTGGGCGGCGGCCGCAAGTCCTACCTGTACAAGCAATTCGTGTTGACCAACAAGGCCATCGACGCCAGCGCCTTTCACAACTCCACCGAGCTGGCTGGTTCCACCACCTTTTTCGTGATGCCCTATCCGGGTGTATCGCTCGGCCAGTTCGAGACTGAAATGCGGGATCTCTTCGCCGGCTTCGACGAGCAGTCCATCAGCGATGAGGACGTGCAGATCTGCAAGGCGAGCCGCGAATCCGGGACCATCCAGAGCCTTGCCAGCGTGCAGGGCAAGGTGTCACAGCTGGCTTATTACGAAACCTTTTTTGAGGATCCGGACCGCATCCAGACCGAACTGGCCGCGCTGCGGGATCTCGACAAGAGCGACGTGTTGCGAGTCTTCGATACTTACGTGAAGGGCAAGCCAGCGGTAATCCAGAGCGTGGTGCCCGAGTCCAATCCCGACGGGCAGGCGCGACCGGACAACTACGAGTTGCCGGACGCACTGCCGCGCACCGCCTCGGAAACCGACGAGCTGAAACCGCGCCCCGTGAAGGACGAGTTCGATCGTTCCCAGAAGCCGGTTGCCGGCCCCGCACCGCTGGTGGAAGTCCCAGCGTTCTGGACCGGTCGTCTGGACAGCGGCATCGAGATGATCGGCACCAAGAGTGATGAAGTCCCGCTGGTGGCGATCGAGTTGAAGTTCGCTGGCGGACACCTGCTCGATGATCCCGAGCACTACGGGCTCGCCAGTCTCACCGCATCCATGATGAACGAGGGCACCCGGAAGCGTTCGGCGGAAGCTTTCGAGAAAGAACTGGAGAAGTTGGGCAGCCGAATCTCCGTGAGCTCCGGCACCGAAGAGTTCTACGTTAGTGTCACCAGCCTGCGCAAGAATCTGGACGCGACTCTGGCGCTACTGGAAGAACGCCTGTTCCAGCCGAAGTTCACCCAGGAGGATCTGGACCGACTCCGGCAGCAGCAGATCGAAGCCATTCAGGCCAGCAAGCAGCAGCCGTCCACCATCGCCGGAGATGTGTACCGCAAGCTGATCTATGGTGATGACCACAGCTTCGCCGTGTCCAGCAGCGGTGAGCCGGAGACCCTGAAAGGGATCACCCTCGACGACGTGGAGCGCTACTATCGCGAGAACCTCGCGGCCGACGCTCTGCAGGTGATCGTTGTTGGCGACGTGGAACAGCCCTGGATCACCGAACAGCTGACCTTCCTCGACAAGCTGCCCGATACCGGTCCCAAACCGCGCCCGCAACCGGCGATGCCCGACCGCGACAAGACCACGCTCTATCTGGTGGACAAGCCCGGAGCCGCGCAGTCGGAAATCCGCGTCGGCTACATGACCGAGCTGCCCTATGATGCCACCGGTGAGTACTTCCAGCGCTATCTGATGAACTACGTGCTTGGCGGTGCTTTCAACAGCCGCATCAACATGAACCTGCGCGAGGAAAAAGGCTACACCTATGGCGCACGCAGTGGATTCTCCGGTAGCCAGATGCCCGGACCCTTTACCGCGTCGGCGAGCGTTAAGAAAGAAAGCACGGCCGATTCGGTGCGTCAGTTCATGATGGAGATTTCCGACTATCGTGCTCAAGGCATCGAGGAATCGGAACTGCAGTTCATGCGTTCGGCGGTTGGCCAGAGCGATGCACTCAGCTATGAAACGCCGCGTCAGAAGGCGGGCTTCCTCGGTCGCATTCTCGAGTACGACCTGCCGCACAACTACGTGGACAAGCAGGCGGAAATCATCAGCAGCATCAGCCAGGAGCAGATCAACCAACTCGCCAAGGCTCACTTGCCGGTGGATGAAATGCTGATTCTGGTGGTTGGCGACAAGGCCGTGATTGGCGATTCGGTTCGCGAACTCGGTTACCCGGTTGTGGAACTGAATAGCGACGGTCAGCCGGTTTCCGAGCAGTCGCTCAGCGCGAAGTAAGCGCACCGTCAAATCGCTACGCCATGAAAGGCGCCGGTCGACTGATCGGCGCCTTTTTTATTTGTGAGTTGATCCCGCAACAGCATCACTCTAAGCTCGGGCATTCCCTTTGACTCAGTCTGGAGGTCTCATGCATCGCCACCTGCTGCTCTGTTCGCTTTCTGTCCTGTTCAGCGTCCCCGCAATTGCGGCCGAGCCATCCTCGGCACCTCCGGGCGAACAGCCTGTTCTTTATGAAATCGGTGCGGCGCCTTCGGCGGAGCGCATCGAGAGTGATATTCGCAAGCTGGTCAGCTTCGGGACGCGACACACCCTGTCCGAAACCGCATCGGACACCCGCGGCATCGGCGCGGCGCGACGCTGGATCAAGCAAGAATTCGAGCGTATCTCCAAAAACTGCGGCGGCTGTCTCGAAGTGCGCTACGTGAGCGGCACCATTTCCGGTGAAGAGCGCATCCCCGACCCGGTGGACGTGGTCAGCGTCATCGCCATTCAGCGCGGCACCAGCGATCCGGATCGTTACGTGATGATGAGCGGCGACATCGACTCGCGCGTGACCGACGTGATGGATTACAGCTCTGACGCCCCCGGAGCGAACGACAATGCCTCGGGCGTTGCGGGCGCCCTGGAAGCAGCGCGTGTGCTGTCAAAATACACATTCGACGGTTCCATCGTTTACGCCGCACTTGCGGGTGAAGAGCAGGGGCTCTACGGCGGAAGGATCCTCGCAGAGGAGGCGAAGAAAAACGGCTGGCGTATCGAAGCGGTATTGAACAACGACATGATCGGCAACATCGCCGGCATCGACGGCGTGATCGACAATACCAGCGCACGGGTTTTCGCGGAGGGAACGCGTGTGACGGAAACGCCGGAAGAAGCGCGCATGCGGCGCTTCACCGGCGGCGAAGTGGATTCCCCTTCACGCAATCTGGCCCGCTATATCGATCGAATGGCCGATCAGTACATTCGCAATCTCGACACCATGATGATCTATCGATTGGATCGCTTTGGCCGCGGCGGCCACCATCGTCCCTTCAACGACATGGGCTGGCCGGCGGTGCGGATAATGGAAACCAATGAACACTATCATCGCCAGCACGAAGACCTGCGAACCGAGAACGGCATCGAGTATGGCGATACCATCGAAGGCGTGGACTTCGACTACGCCGCCAAGCTCACCGGCCTGAATGCCATTACCCTGGCCGGCCTCGCCTGGGCGCCGCCGCCGCCTGCCAACGTGGAAATCGAAGGTGCGGTCAGTCCCGATACGACTTTGCGCTGGAGTAAACCCGCTGGCAAGCAAGCGCAGAATCTGGCGGGCTACAAAATCTACTGGCGATTGACCACGGAGCCGCAATGGAGTCGAAGCATGTACGTCGGCGATGTGAGCGAATACACGTTGGAGAACGTGGTTATCGATAACTACTTCTTCGGCGTTGCCGCTGTGTCGAAAGACGGCTTCGAGAGCCCGGTGGTCTTTCCCGGACCGGCTGGCAGCTTCGGGGATTACTGAGGTGCGGGGTACTCGAGCCAGCTCCTTCGGTACTCTCTTTAGCTAAAACGCGCACGCCAAAAAGCTTTGAGGAGCGCCAACCAACCTGCAGGCTGGGAGTGAGGCCATAGTCTGTGCTGCCACTCCCCGATAGAATCCCTGACAAAAACCGCTAGTGAGCTCAGCGCGGTGCATTCATTCGGGGAGTGATCATGAATGGCTCAATACCTTTTTGCAGCATTCATTGACCTGCTTATCGCAGCCATTGCGATTTCCAAGACGAGAACGTTGACATCCTGGGCCTATGCCTGCCTCGCCGCGTGTTTCGCTTCATGGTCGGTCGAGTTGTTTTTTTTGAGCGCGATCGACGACCCGGACAAGTTACGGCCGCTGTTCCAGACCTTCCGCATCGGCATGTTCTTCATTCCACCGGTCTGTGCCACCTATTGCTGGGCCTTCGTCGGGGCGCGGTCCCGCAACTTCCCGCGCTTCGTTATCTTGCCGAGCATACTGACCACCTTGGTATCCAGCCTTGCCAGCGTAACCTGCTGTCCCAGCGCACTGCGCTCCGTCGAGGCAGGCTATTTACCGGCAATCGATCCCACTTACTATGTATTTATCAGCAACGTCATCGTAACCTTGCTGCTGTCGATCGGCTTTGTAGTCATCGATCATCGCCGGCAGACCGAGCGGCAGAAGCGTCGGACCAACTGGCTTTTGTTTGCTCTAGCAGTGGGACTGACGACGGGCCTGGCAAGCATAGCCTTTATGCCCACAAACACTTACCTGTCCAAACTGGTGGGTACCGGGAGCAGTATTGCCATCGTCACATCGCTGTTCTATCCGACGATTCGCAACCACGTAATGGATTTGAAGCTTGCGATCGCTGTGTGGTCATCGCGCGCCCTCGTGCTCGGCTTCTTTCTCGTATCCTTTATCTGGATCAGCGCCGGATTTCGCGAGCAGTCGAAGTCCCTGGGCGGTACATTGGCGATACTTGCCCTGGTGGTGTTGGCGCTCGAGACCTACCCCTTGGTTATCCGCAGGATCGTTCCTGGGGCAAAGCGCCTGACCGGAAGCGGGAACTACGATATTTTCGACGTGAAAAGAATGTACCACCAGCGGCTGGTTGGCTGCGCCAGCCTGGGAGCACTCACATCGCAGCTCGACGAACTACTGCTTAGGACGGTTGGTCTCAATGACTACCACTTTTTCGTACTCCCACGTAAGGACCAGTGGCCGGCAGATCCGGTGAACAGCCCGGTGAAGGTGGTGCGCCTCGAGCGCCGGCCGGAGCTGGAAGTCACT
Organism: Proteobacteria bacterium 005FR1; assembly: GCA_026192395.1. Classification (GTDB taxonomy): domain Bacteria; phylum Pseudomonadota; class Gammaproteobacteria; order Pseudomonadales; family Cellvibrionaceae; genus WACF01. Next base: position 2,036,077 of record WACF01000001.1, on the reverse strand, counting down.
CCCCTCGGGCGCGGGGGAGTGCTGATGAAGGACGAGATCCCCGACCCTGCTTTCCGTGACGCAATGCGCCAGGTCAATGCGGGTGCTTGCCTTTGCGTTGTTCACCAGCACCGACTTTCCGCGGTGCTGGTGATAGAGGGTCGCAACGATGGGAGATATTACAGCTACGACGACATCCGGCTATTCGAGTGGCTCGCTGAGGAAATGAGTTGCATGCTGGACCGTCTGGAAATCTACCGCGAACTGGAATGCGAACTTTATGAAGCCAAGAAACGTCTGTCACTGCTCACGGTGATGAATCACTACCACCACGATATCAAGGCGCCTTTGGCAATCATCGACGGCATCGTATCGCAGCAGCTTTACGACTCGGAAAAGCAGAGGAAGATAATTCTTGAACAGGTAGAGCTCGGTTCGAAGCTGATTACGACAATGGCGGGCATTCTCAAGGGAAAGCGACAGCGGCAGGTGGTTAGAGCATGTCTGGATGAGGTGCTACGGGACTGCTTGTTTCTGTTTCAGAAAAATCTGGCCGATTCCACGATCGAATTGGATGGAGCGCTGGTCGTCTCGGGCGACGTGGACGACCTGAAGATAATGTTCGTCAATCTGATCAAGAACGCGCTCGAGTCATCAAGGGACGGACAGGGAAGAGGCATTCAGGTCCGTGCATGGCGGGAGCGGGAATGCATCAAGGTCAGTGTCGCCGACCAGGGAACGGGAATCATCCCGGAAAGGCTGCATCGCATCTGGGACGAGCCCTTTACCACCAAACCACAGGGCAACGGTATCGGTCTGCAGGCCGTCAAGCGCATTGCTGACGAGCATCAAGCGACGGTTGCTGTAAGAAGCGAACCTGACAGGGGAGCCGAATTCGTCCTTAGTTTTCCTGCCGCGAGCCAAGCGATGCCAGCTGAAGAAATTGCCTGAAGCTCTCAGGCTTCAGGGGCTTTTCGAGCTGACCGTCGAAGCCGGCCTGGCGAAGCTCTTCGTCAGTGGTGGGCAGGCTGGTCAGGGCGGCGATGTAGAGGCCGCGGGAGTGGGTAAGCCGCATCAGTTTCGGCAGTTGGCGTCCATCGAGATCGGGAAGACAAAGGTCCAGCAATATCAAATCATAGGGCCGCAGTTCGCATCGACCGAGAGCCTCGCGGGCGTTGCCGGTCACTTCCACCTGGTGATCGGCAGCCAGGACCTTCAGGGCGATATCCTGATGGACCACTTCATCTTCCACCACCAGAATCCGCAGCCCTTTGGCATCGAGACCTGCACTGTGGTTCTCCGTCCCCAAGTCACGGTTCTGACCGTCGGGAGCGTCCTTTCCGGCGGCGGCGCGCCAATGGAACTTTACACGCTGCTCAACGACGCGGCATTGCTCCTCTATCAGCGATGGCGCGTTGCGCAATGCTTCCAGGTGCTCGGGGTGGATGGGGGCGGCGGCGTCCGGGGGGTAATCAGCTTGTTTTACGTAGTTGGAAACAAGTGAGGGCAGGTAACGGGCGATCAGCTCCAAGTTTACCTTGGCGATCGCCATCGGGGTCGATACCTCGTGAACCAGCCGTGCGGCGAGTTCCGCGAATTCGTCCCTGTGTATCGACTCGCCGCCGTCCTTTTTCATTGCCGCTTGACGGTGACCGCTTCTTGCGAATAGGAAGCCGGCGTTTTAAGGAATTGATGAAAAGTCGTGCGCGCCTGGGGCTTGCCCCTGCTTCTGTCCGCCACCAGTGCGCAGTACCAGGTCTGTTTGCCGTTGATTACCACGGGCGAAAAGAGCTGACTGGAATTGATTGGCAGTGAGGGGGTCGAGCAGTACGGAATCAGCTGACGGCGTTCGACGCTGTCACGCAACTTATCGGAAAGCTCGCTGAAGTCCGCCTGAGCGAGAAGTGCGGTCAGCTCTTCGGCGCTATACATGATCAGGTGGTGCATCGCTCCATAGCTGTTGATCAGACAGAAACCCGTCGGATGGCTGAGCGGATAGTGCTCGACGATCTCAAGATTTTCCAGCGTGTCCTCGAAGAAATCCGCAAAGGCCGGATCATAAAGATGCGGCAGAACGCCGCGCACTTCCGAATCGCGGCTCCAGCCGAACAGGTCCTGGAAGTATCGCGTCTCAAGGTGGGAAATGATGTTGCGTAAACGGTGGGACAGGGATGTCTCGCTCTTGCTGATATAAAAATCGATCAGCTCGGTGTTCAGCGCATCGATCGCAATCTTTTCGTCCGCAACACCAGTGAGCAAGACTTTCTTTACATTGGGGTTGGTGATCTGCGAGCAGAGATCCAGCCCGTTCATGCTTGGCATGCTGTAGTCGACCACCAGAACCGAAGGCTCGGCAAAGCGACTGTGATCGTTCAGCTTTCGCTCCACCTGCGCAAAGAGCTTGCTGACGCTTGCGCTAGGCGATGGTGGATGGTCCCGCCTGGGCACGTCGTAGGCGGCGGTGAAGCGATTGACGTAATCCAGCCCCTGGGATGGATTGCAGAAAGACCGATAGGGCAGGCGGTCCACGCCCAGGGCAATGCTGTAGAGAAACTCTTCACTGTCATCCACGAACACCGTTGTGGTGGGGTGATGGAAGAGACTTATTTCCGGCTTGTGCAAGTTGGTTCTGCCTCTCGTTTGCGGCCCTCACGGCCTTGTTCATGGGTCGTCCCTGGAATCCTGCGGCACCCGCCCCGTCGAGGGCCGATGCTGAGTTGGAAAGAGCGAATTGTTTGCCTCACATCCTATTGCGTCAACGGCTTGGGGACCGAACGGCACCTCAGAGGGCCCGGTCGCCGGGCGCCCCGAGATAGGAGGTCGCAGACGACAGCAGGAGAACCTTGCGGGGCTGCCCGGTCATCAAAGCAGTGCTTCGATGCGGTCCATCAGCGAGTTCATTCGACGCATCACCGGCTCGTAGGCTTCGGGCCTGGTCATGTCGAGGCCCGCTTCCTTGAGCAGGATTTCATGCGGATAGTCGGAGCCCCCTGCGCTCAGTACGCGAATGAAGGCGTCTCGCACCTCGTCATCCCCGGCCAGAAACTGCTCGGCGAACCAGGCCGCTCCAGAGATGGATGTCGCGTACTGGAATACGTAGAAGTCACGGTAAAAGTGCGGGATGTAAGCCCACTCGTTGGTGTACACGTCGTCGACCGTCAGTACTCCTTTGTCATGACCATGATATTTCTTTAGCAGATCGCCATAGATTTCCGAGAACTTCGCACCGGTGAGAGGTTCTCCTTTCTCGGCCGCCTGGTGAATGGCCAGTTCGAACTCCGCAAACATGGTCTGGCGGAACAGAGTGCCACGCAGGCTTTCCAGGGCATAGCCGAGGTAGTACAGCTTCTCCTCGTCGCTCTTGGCGTTTTCGACCATGTATTCCTCAAGCAGGATTTCATTGATCGTCGAGGCCATCTCCGCGATGAAGGTGGAGTAGTCTGCGGTTTCCCAGGGGTTATTGGCGTTGGCCAGCAGCGAATGGACAGCGTGTCCCCACTCGTGGGCGAAAGTGGATAGCGAGTTGTAGTCGTCGTTGTGGTTTAGCAGCACGTACGGATGTACGTCGTAGGCGAAGCCGCTCATGTAGGCGCCCGAGCGTTTGCCCGGCTGCGGATGACTGTGCATCCAGTCCTGCGCGAGACCGGTTTTCAGCAGGCCGAGGTATTGCGAGCCGAAAGGTTGCAGAGCCTCGAAAGTAATTTGCTTGGAGCGCTCCAGATCGAATACGCCCGCGTCGACCTGCACGAGCGGCGGGTAGATGTCGTAGTAGCGCAGGTCTTCCACGCCGAGCATCTTGCCGCGCAGTTTCAGATAACGGTGGAATGTTGGCAGCGCCGCATTCACCTGATCGACCAGCTGGGTGTAGACCTCGGGGGGCAGGCCGTCGTCGAAAAGGTTCTTGGCCAGCACGCTCTCATAATTGCGAGCTTTGGCGGTAAACACATTGGATTGAACTTCAGCGGCAAGCGTCGCGCCCATACCGTCGGCATACTGTTCCCAGGCGGCCCAGAAAGTATCGAACACCTTTTTGCGGTCTTCGCGATTGGCCGTCCCTCGCCAGCGGGAGTAGCCGGCCTGAGTCAGCTCGGCTTCGCTGCCATCGCTCAGGGTCACGGTGGGCCAGGGAATGTCGGCATTGGCATAGTTTTCGTAGATCTGGCTTGGAGAGGAAAGGATCAGATCTGCCTGAGCAAGCATCGCCTCGGTTTTGGCATCCAGCGTGTGAGGTGCGCGGCGCAGGATGTCGTGAAGCATGAAGGAGAAGCGATCCAGCTGCGGCTCCTTCTTCAGAAACCGCTCGACCTTTTTCTCACCCAATGAGAGAACCTCGGGGCTCAACCAGGCGGTGGCCTCACTCCAGTCCGCGAACACCTGACGGGCGCGTGCAAAGCGTGCCTGCGCTTCGGCGTCGCGTTGGTCCTCGTCGCGGGCGAGACTGGTATAGACGTAAACGCGGCCGGCTTCTTTGTAGCTGTCGCTGATCGCGGTCAGGGCTTCGGCCATGGCGCGCGGGCTCTTGCCCAAGGTGCCCTCGTACTTGGGCAGCGTGGCAATGCGGTTCTTGACGTCCTGCAAGGCCTGCTCCCAGGCATCGACGGATGGGTACAGGTCGGTCAAATCCCATTCGTAGCGAACGGTTTCTTCACTGTGGACCTGGGCAATGCTGCCACAGGCGAGCAGCGCAACTAGAACAAGGCGAGAAGCTAACTTCATTGAATCCCCCGATAATGATGAGCGCGCCAGAATTGGAATAGTTGGGCGAGCCCTGAAGTGTAGCTTTACATTATAGGAGATTTGAACAGGACTGCCCGGTGGTGCCCGGGCAGTCGGGGAGAAGAGGTCAGTAGCAAGCTTTAGAAGTTGAATTCGAGATTCACGGACGCATAGTCGAGGTCCGTTTCAATTTCGTCATCCAATTCCATTCGGTCGTACTCGAGCCGCAAATCCAGGGTGTCGGTAAAGCCGAACTCGATGCCAGCGCCGTAAAAGAAGTCGTCACCCTCGAACTCTTCGGTCACGGGCTCCCCCGGGATAATCGAGGTTTCCAGCTCGGACTCCCAGAAGAACCAGCCGAGCTTCCCATAGATCTCGAATCGATCGTCCCAGATCGGAGCGGAGAAGATGCCGGCGATGGAAGCGGCCTCGAGCTCCGTTTGCAGGTTGCTGTCTTCCGCGTCGTCGAATTCGTAAAGCTTGATTTCCGCGCCGATAGCGTCAGTGAACTTGCCGCCGAAGAAGATGTTGAGAGCGTCTTTATCGTCGTCGAAGTCAGTGTCGGTATCGGTCTCGAACTCCAGTTTGTACTGACCGTAGCCAAAGCCAACGTACCACTCGGGCTCCTGGGCCTGAACCGACAGCGAAGCCGATAGCAGGGCCGCGAAAGATATCAGTGCGATGTTCGTCTTCTTGTCCATGATATTCACTCCTTGGTATGAACCGGAATTGCCCAGGCGGGTACTGCTCGTCCTTGGCCTGGTTGATCACTGCTTAGTCGATCATTATTTGGTCGATTGCAACGGCGGTGCCAAGGATTAGTGGAGAGGCGCGACAATCAGGCGCTGATTTTGTGGTCGGGAGTGACCAAGGAAGTCGAGCGGCAGGGCAGGGGCTGTAACTATTGCATGAGCCCCCCGGAGCGAAAGAGTCCCGACCGACCGGCGGCCGGGACTTGGGAGACAGGACGATTACTTCTTCGGCTTGAATGCCAGCAACACGTTACCAGGCATCTGGCCAAACATGCCGTAACCGGAGTTGACGAAGAGAGTGCCGTTCGCGGCGACGATCGATGCGTTGTCGACAGCGCCGCCCTGGCCCTGCACTCCATTGATGCCCTGGAAGGTCTGGGCCGTGTCGAACTTGAACAGCACCTTGCCGTTCTTCACATCCAGCACTCGCAGGAAGCCGTCCAGAGAGCCTTCCACGACAACGCCGTCGATAACAGTAGGGGCGCCGGACATGCCGATGTTACTACCGCAGCTGCGGACCCGCTCGCGGCGATCGCCGCTGCAATCCGGCTCGGCGGCGAAGGTCCAGAGTACCTTGCCGGTGCTCGCGTCAACCGCGTGCATGCCGGGCTCCTGAGTCTGCTCCGGAGCCTGGGGGCCGAAACCATAGGGGCGGTTGATGGGCGCAAACACACGCTTGCCGTCGTAAGCGATACCCCAATGGATGCCGCCCAGCGGTGAGCCTTCACCAAATGCCTGGTGCCAGACCACTTCGCCGTTGTCGGGGTTCAATGCCCAGAGTTCGCCGGACTTCTGCCCCGCAAACAGCAGATCCCGGCCATTCTTGCCTTTTCCGAGAATCACTGAGGCGCCAAAGTCCACATCGCGGTACACGGTATCTTCGGGTCGCGGACAGTTCTTGGCGCGCTTGTTACCGCCGCAGCCGCTGATAAAAATGTCGTTCGGAGTCGCCTGGAAGCTCCATTTGATCTCACCGTCGTCGAGGCCGATCGCCAGAACCGAATTAGTGTTCTTGTGCGCCGGCTCGGAGGTGGCTTCACCAGTGCCCACGAATACCAGGCCGCGCTTTTCGTCGACCACCGGCGAGTTCCAGATCGGCGCGCCCGAGGGGCCCCAGATCATCTGTCCGTCGCCGCGGTCGCGAATCGGCTTGGCTTCCTCCATGGTGTGCGCGGTCCAGATCTTGTCGCCGGTTTTTGCATCCAGCGCTGTTACCGCGCCGTGGGTCTTGCAGCAGACATGCTCGTCGGCGGCCGCCACCATGATTTCGAACTGGGATACCGGTGCAATGACCTTGTCTTTGAGAATCACGGGCGTGCCGGTAGTGAGCGACAGCTCGGAGAAACCGACATGGCTTTTCCAGATGTTCTCGCCGGTGTTGGCATCCACCAAATGTACATTGGCGCCCATATCGCCAACGGCCAGTACTTCCCGGCCACCATCGATTTCGCCGAAGGATGCGCTGGTGCGCAGCGGGATGTCGCTCTGGTAAACCCACTGGATGCAGGGCTCGCCGTCGATATTGATGGCAAACATCTTGGCCGCGTCGGCGACTGGCAGAAATAGGGTGGACCCGACTACCGCCGGCTGGGAGCGCATGGTGGTGGCGCCGGGGAAGGCAATCGCCCAGGCAAGCTCCAGATTTTTGAAGTCGCCTTTTTTCAGACCCGCTTCTTTAGCGCTCAGGTAACGGTGATTATTCTGGTTGAAGCCGAAGGTGCTGACGGTGGGCTCGGCCTTCGTGTTCACTGAGCGCCGCTCAGTCGGACACATCATGTCCGCAATCCACTCGTCGCTGGTAGGCTGGGCGCCGGTAAGGTATTCCAGAAGTTCGCGTTTCTGGTCGTCGGATAGGCCCGAGGCCTGGGTAACCATCTTGCCTTCGTTGATCGCGTAGGCAATCTGCTGGACGCGCATCTTTTGTAGCGTGGTCAACGCCGGAGAGCGAGTCGCTTCCGGGTTGTCGTGGCAGGCGGCACAGGTCTGCTCGTAGACTTTGCGACCGGGATGGTCCTCGGCGGACAACGCCTGAACCGTTCCCGCGCTTGCCGCGAGGGATACGAGTACAGCCATGGACCAGCCCTTCAGGCCGGCACCAACTACAGATGGGTTCATGGGGACCTCGATACTTATGCTTGTGGATTCTGGTGGAATAATTCTCATCAATGATCGGGCGAACGGACTGGCCGTGATGAGAGGCGGCGGCCCGAACGCCGGGCCCGGAAAGCCGGGCAAAGCACCCGGAACCATAGCACCGTCGGGTTGGCCGATCCCCGAAGTTTACAGGTCTTTACAGCGCATCCTGTCGTGCCGGGAAGGTGGCTGACGGGTCGCGAAAATCGGCCTCCACACCCGGTTTTTGACAGCCGGCGGCCAGCGGTTGACAATGGCCCGCTTGATCTTCTCTTCAGAAAATCACTAGAACTTTCCGAACCTTACGTTTAGGCGAGCATAAAACTATGGCGGACACTGACCGCGAATTAAAAGGGCTTCTTGGCTGGGTCGAAAAAACGGGCAACCGACTTCCCGATCCGGTCTTCATCTTCTTCTGGCTGATTCTTTTCCTCGTCATCGTCAGCATCGTTTCCGCGCTTTCGGGCATGTCGGCATTGCATCCCACTGCGGTTGGGCCCGATGGCGAGCCGGTGGTGATTCGGGCGGTGAGCCTGTTGTCGGCGGAAAACATCCAGCAGCTGTGGGTGGCGATGCCGTCCACCTTCACTCACTTCCATCCGCTCGGCTATGTGCTGGTGGTAATGCTGGGTGCCGGCATCGCCGAGCGCTCCGGCCTGTTTGCCACCGCAATGCAAAGCGCCGTTCGACACGCGCCCACCGCGTTGCTGACCCCGGTAGTAGCCCTGGCGGCCATGCTCGGCAACCTCGCTGCCGACGCCGCCTACGTTGTGCTTATCCCGCTGGCCGGTGTCCTTTACCAAGCGGCCGGTCGCCATCCGGTGGCGGGAATCGCGGCAAGCTTTGCCGGTGTGTCCGGCGGCTTCTCCGCCAACCTGCTGCCCGGCCAATTGGACGCACTACTGTTCGGCATTACCGAAGCCGCGGCGGAGACCGTGGCCCCGGACTGGGATGCCAATATCGCCGGCAACTGGTACTTCATTGCGGCGATGACAATCATTTTTCTGCCTGTGATTTGGTATGTCACCGACCGCATCGTCGAGCCCCGACTCCAGCCTCTAGGGCAGACCAAAGCGACGGACGTCAGCGGCGATGATCTGGAAAATGGCCGCATGAGCGATGCCGAGCGCAAAGGCATGAAGCGCGCCGGCCTGGCAGCACTCGGGGTGATTCTGCTGTGGGTACTGTTCACGGTCGGGCCGGGCACGCCCCTGCTGGATGAAGCGGCGCCTCCGGAAGGGCGGCTCACCCCCTTTTACCGCTCACTGGTGGCTGGCTTCTTCGTTCTCTTCCTGGCCTGCGGCTGGGCATACGGCTCCGCGACCGGGACTGTGAAAAACCACCGCGATGTAGTGCGGATGATGTCCGAGTCTATGGGCGACCTGGCCTACTATCTGGTGCTGGCCTTCGCCGCGGCGCACTTTGTGGCCATGTTCAACTGGTCGAACCTGGGCCTGATCTTCGCTATCAAGGGGGCCACCACCATCGAGGCGGCCAACCTGCCAATGGCCGCGATTCTCGTGCTGCTGGTTTTGTTTACCGGGCTGATTAATCTCTTCGTCGGTTCCGCCAGCGCCAAGTGGGCACTGCTGGCGCCGGTGCTGGTGCCAATGATGATGTTGCTCGGTGTCAGCCCGGAGATGACCACCGCGGCCTACCGCGTGGGTGACAGCGCTACCAACATCATCACGCCGCTGATGGTTTACTTCCCGCTGATTCTTACCTTCTGTCAGCGCTGGCAGAAAGATTTCGGCCTTGGCAGCCTCACAGCCACCATGTTGCCTTATTCGTTCTGGCTACTTATGGCTGGTCTGGTGATGACCATGCTATGGGTGATATTCGGTATTCCGCTTGGACCGGGCGCGGGTATGCGGTATGAGCTGGGCTGAGGGAAGTTAGACGTGAGACGAAAACAGGCGGCTCCGCCGCCGTTTTCGCCTTCCGGCGCAGGCCGGAATCCAGGGGGCTGGCCTGAGGCTTCCCGGCCAGAATATTAGCGAAGCTAGGTCGGATCTGGGTTGTGGCCCATGCGGCGATCTTTCCCTGACCCCGTAACAACAACTCCTAAAATCAAGAGTAACTTCAATGCAAACTACGTCTGAACATTCACCCAAGTGGCCCAAAGTGCTGGCATTGGTAGCATTCTTCGCCGGGTTGCTGGTGGGACTCGTTGCACTACTGGCCGCGCTTGGCGTATGGCTGGGGCTCTGGGATTTCCGCCTCGGCTTTGGCATGTTGCGGATCGTCAATCTTTCCGCGCTGTGGATTGCCGTGGCCGGCTCAATCATCGCGCTGGTGGTTTATGCCGCGTCCCGCACCTCCCGGCGGAACAATGGCGTCGCCCTGGGGACGCTTGCGTTGGTCGGTTCGTTTGCCGCAGCGCTGGCCTACTACATTCCGGAAACCTATCGACCGCCGGAAGGAACGCCGATGATTCACGACATCAGCACCGACACGCAAAACCCGCCGCAATTTGTCGAGGTGCTGCCGCTGCGAGCCGACGCCCCCAATAGCGCGGTTTACGGTGACTCACCCGACATGACGCCGGAAAAACTGGCGCAACTGCAAAAAGAGGCCTACCCGGACATCGAGACGCAGGTTTATAACGAGCCGATGGACCAGGTGTTTGCCCGCGCATTGAAAGCGGCGAATGATCTTGGTTGGGATGTGGTGGCCCAGGTTCCGGAAGAAGGTCGGATCGAAGCCACGGATACGACCTTCTGGTTCCGCTTCAAGGATGATATCGTCATCAGAATGGTCGAGGAAAACGGCAAGACGAAAGTGGACGCGCGCTCAGTCTCCCGCGTCGGCATAAGCGATGTCGGCAAGAACGCCGAGCGTCTGCGCGCCTTCTTCGATCGCCTTTAATCTCTTTTTCAGCTCGAGGGCGCCGCAGTCCGCGGCGCCTTTGCCCGCCCCGCAGTTTCACTTCCCACCTCCCGTTCGCCCCAGAAAGCCTGGCCTGCAAATTGCTCTGTTCGCTTCAGTGTGTTTCGAACGAACGATCGGAGGAGTGATTCAATGGATAAGAACGCCATTTCATTACTGAAACAGGAGCATGAGGAAGTCAAAAAGCTTCTGAACAAGCTCATGGAAACTTCCAGCGGTGCGGCAAAAACTCGCACTGATTTGTTGGAAAAAATCGCCACCAAGCTCCGCGCTCACACGAAGATCGAGGAAGAGATTCTGTACCCGGCACTTCGCGACGCCGGCAGCGACAAAGAGAAGAAGATGTATCACGAGGCAGTGGAAGAGCACCGCGCGGTGGAAGAATTGGTGCTGCCGGACCTCGAAAAAACCGATCCTTCCTCAAACGAATTCGCCGGTCGAGCCAAGGTGCTCAAGGAATTGCTGGAGCATCATATCGACGAGGAAGAAAGCGAGCTCTTCCCCGATGTGGAGCAGCTATTCGAGGCCAGCCAGCTGAAATCGATGGGCGAGAAGATGGCCGATCTCAAGCAGCAGTATCTACACTGAACAGGAGGAGACGATGGATCTTATTCGCATTCTGCTTGCCATCCTGCTGCCTCCTTTGGGGGTATTTCTGCAGGTTGGCTTTGGCAAGCACTTCTGGATCAATATCATCCTCACCTTGCTTGGATACATTCCGGGCATCGTGCATGCGGTGTGGATTATCGCCACCCGAAAGTAAGCCTGGTTCTCAGGCAACTCGCGCCAGCCTGCGCTTGCGGCTTGCCACGCTGGGCGAGCGCGGTTTGGGCGCGGACTGACGGTCGAGATAATCCAGCAGGATAGAGTTGTAGGCCTTGGAGTCCGCGCCCAGACCGGCGTTGCCGAACAGACGATTGAACTCGAAGAGATAGGGGTGGCCATCCACCATCGCGATATCGAATCCCGCGTGGTTGATACCGAGGCTCGCGGCGACTTTCACCGCGAGTTCGACAGCCGAGGCAGGAATGTCGTCGTACGCGATGGAGCCGCCGCGGGCGACATTGTTGTAAAAACCTGTCTGCGCCTGGAGTCGCCAGTAGGCGCTCAGCACCCGGTCACCGACGATGACCACCCGCAAATCGCGATCGATAGGCAGATATTCCTGCACGTATAACACGTCGGTTCTGCTGCAGTAGTCGATCCAGTCCTGACGCGTTTGGATCAGCCAAACACCTTCGCCCATACTTGCCTTCGGCAGCTTCGCTACGAAGGGCAGGTCCATGGTCTGCCACAGCGCTTCGCGCTGCATCTCGTTGTTGGGCTGAATGAGGGTGAAGGGCACATTCTCGGGTGCCACGCTCATGAAGGCGCGGGTCATCTCGATCTTGTTGTGACCGATCAGAAAGCTGGCCTGGCTGGGAAATACCCGGCAGTTAAGCCCGTAGATGAGCGCGTTGAGCTGCCAGTATTCCGGAAACAACACCCAGTCGGCCCGTTGCAAGTCGGTCTTGTGGGCAAAAAAGTTTTCCGGTTTGAGGTAGCGGGTGGCGGGCAGACCCAGAGTGCGGAATACGTCGAAGGAAACCAGCTGCATAATTATTGATCAGGTGGAGAAAGCTGGCGGCGTATTCTATGGATTTGCCGGCCATCGGCAAGCGATTTTTTTCGCTTCCTTCAGGCCGGCCGCAATTCGTCCCTCAGGCGCTGATCATGGTCCAGATCAGCCAGCCTGTGTAGGCGACGTAAGTGGCCAGGAGCAGGCCGCCTTCCACTCGGTTGATGCGCCCCGGGCCGCGGAAGCCGTAGGAAAACGCGAACAGCGCAATCGTCAGACCAGCCATCACCGCCACGTCCCGGGAGAGCACGACCGGCTCCACGGCCATCGGTGCAATGCTGCCGGCGATGCCGACCACTGCCAGGGTGTTGAAGAGGTTGGAGCCCAGCACATTGCCCAGGGCGATGTCGTGCTCATTCTTGCGCACTGCCGTCAGAGAGGAGGCCAGCTCCGGCAGCGAGGTGCCCACGGCCACCACGGTGAGGCCGATGATCAGATCGCTCACGCCGAGAATAGTCGCAATCCGCACGGCGCCCCATACCAGCAGTTGCGAACTGGCCACCAGCAAGACGAGGCCGAGTCCCAGCCAGAATAATGCCCGCTTCAGGGGCATGGGATGGCTCACCAGTTCCTGCTCTACTTCCGCTCCCAATGAATCATCGGCGCGTCCGCGCATACCCTGGAAGATCGCCCAGCCCATAGTGGCGAAAAAAACCACCAGCAAACCGACGGCGTCGAGGCGGGACAGCTCTCCGTCAAAAAGCTGCCAGGCAGCAAAGGCGGTAATCACCAGTAGTAAGGGCAGTTCCTTGCGGAGGATCTGGGAATGTACGGCGATCGGTGCGAGCAGGGCGGTCAGACCGAGGATCAGGGCAATGTTGGTGATGTTCGAGCCATAGGCGTTACCCAGCGCGATGCCCGGATTGCCGTTGGCGGCCGAGATTGCCGAAACCACCATCTCCGGCGCCGAGGTTCCGAAGCCCACCACCAGCATGCCGATAAGCAGGGCCGGCATTCGGAAGTGGTGCGCGGTGGCGGCGGCGCCGTCGACGAAACGGTCTGCGCTCCAGACCAGCAAAATGAGTCCAACAACAACGGCGGCAATGGCTGGCAGCATGGAATGGCCTCACTGGTATCCCACAGAAGACGTGGGACTGGTAATAATTGGCGGCGGATCATAATACCTGTGCTCGCTCCAGTCCAATTTGGCCATTGCTTCGCTTGAGTGTTTCCCACTGGCGTCTTTTTGCCGTCTCAGCGCTCCAGAACGTAATTGCCGGGGCTCGGGCAGAGCGGCGGGTAGGTCGCATTTCCCAGCGTTTGCGGGGCGGGTCTCAAAGCTCCCGATCGCGCGCCCAGCCAGTCTGACCAGTCCTCCCGCCGACTGCCATTGTGTTTGCTCGCACCGGCAAGCCAACTGTCCGAATCGGCCGCCAGCGACTCATTGGCAATGTAAGTGGAACTGGCAATCCCCGGCGGACGCAAGACGCTCTGGATGTGACCGCTATTGCTGAGTACAAAGCGGCAGTTATCATCCAGTAATTCCAGACCAGATCCGTGGGCCTCAGCCAGGCGAAGACGTGCGCAAGCTCCCGTCCGTCCATCACCCCGCGCCGCTGACTGCGCGCCAGCGATGCCGCCACCGAGGATTTGCTCATGAACAGGTCAAGGGTCGGGTGGCCTTCCACCAAAAGTGCCGTCACGAGAAGGCCGTGGTGGCGAATGCGCGAGAGATCTCGGGTGGCATCAAGCGCCTGCAGGGAAACCAATGCGGGCTGAGAGTCATTGCCATAAGTGGCTACGGGGGGAAAGGCGAATCAGATGCGGGCGAAGGACGCGGGCATCGAAGCTACCTGGTAAAACCCGTGGACTACAGCCGCCGGGTGGCCTTGCTGAACCAGAAAACCGCGGCTCCCGTATGACATTGAATACCAGAAGCAAGGCGGGTAGCAGAACGATAACGCCCTGCCATCCACCTCTCCGTCCGCGGCTTGGCCCTGAGGCAGCCGCCCCGGTTCAAGCAAGCCGAGTTTAACCGTGGTGCTTAGGTAAACTCACCTGCTTGGCTTGCGGTCCCTTGTAGCCCATCTCCTCCACATAGCGCACTTCCATCCCCTCGGATAAGCGATCGAAGTCGCCGTTCTTCAGAGCGTTGCGATGAAAGTACACTTCGTCTCCTTCCGGCGATAGCAGAAAACCATAACCTTCTTCGGGAAAGGTTTTGGAGACAGTGGCCGGAAGAACTTCATCGTGCTGTTTGACGTTGCCCTGCTGGACCCGGACATAGTCCTGCAGCTGACGACGCGCCGCATTGAAAGCGTCGCGAATGGTCACATACATATCCTGGTGCGCGTCGCTGTCGCCGGGATCGCGGGTGACGACGATTTCCTTTCCCGGTACGTTGATGCCGATGCGCAAGCGATAGTGATTGCCCTGGCGGTGCTGCCGGTGTGGTGAACCGACGACCACATGCACATTGATGATTTTATCGTAATACTGGCCGAGTTTTTCCGCCTTGCTGCGGATATCCGCTTCCAGCGCCTCGGTTTGTTCTATGTCGTCCCAGGTGATCTGAAGTGGAGGTATCAAAGCACGCTCCTCCTTTTCCGTTTGTTGAACAATAGGCGATGTTTAGCTAAACAGATGAACACGCGTTGAGGTCGAACAGATTGGCCGAAAGAAAGGCCGAACGAACACACCCGTTGCCAAGCGGGGGCGAGCCCGCTCAACAGCGGGCAAGACCCGGAGCGAATCAATCGCTTTCGCCACAGGAATATTCGTGGATATTGAGGCCTTCGCGCCAGTAGTCCGCGACTAGCGGGGTTGCGATGAGGTAGTCCGCTGTGCGCTCGTTGTGCTCGGCGGTCGCCTGTTCCAGCGCATCGTCCCATTCGTCCAAACTAAAGTCGCCGCGGCCGAGCCACATCAATGCTACAAGCGTGATTTGCTGGTCCGGTTCGAGATCTTCGATTTGCGTCACCAGCTCCTGATAGGTGGGATCGCTTTCGTAATCCGCGAGCACCTGCGTTGCAAAGTCATCGCTCGGGCTACTGGAGCTTTCGGGCAGGGAAACTTCTTCCTTGGTGTGGAATTCCTTGGCCAAATCAATAAGAAAGCAGACGATTTCGGGATTGAGGTCCATGCTCATGAGCGGCCTCCCTGTTTCTTGCTGAAGAGATTGCTGAGCCTGAGACTCGGTTCGCCAATCTGACGGTGAAGCCATTGAAAAACCCTATCTGACCTGGTGGATGAAACGTGCCAGCATGTGACACTATGACAGTGCGGTGACCCGACCTGGGTCAAAGCCCGCATTGCCGGCGTCGCTAGTCCAAGCAAAACTCGTACACGCTTTGCCTCTCAGAAAACTTGCGCGGGAGCTCAGCGAGCCGATCCGGGACGCGAAAACCGCCCGCCAGTGGCGGATGGGATCGGGATCAGCATTGCACCGCGCGGCCGCGTCATGACAACAATGGCTGGGTACAACCCTTGCTACTCTCTTGCCACCGCAGTCTTTTATTCGCCCTTGGGCCGGGCGTTTGGCGGGCGATGCAGCGAAACTTTCAAGGTCCTGGTAAACGCTGCATTTGGCTAGCCCCGCATTGAAGCTGGCCGCCGCCAGCGACTTCGAATTCAACCGCCGATCGATTCATTTCTCCAAGATTCGGATTGACTGAGCCGAGGAGCTTTGCCGATGAACAGAAACCTTGTCAGCACCGGAAACGACGCCCCTTACCAGGCAGTGATCGCTGACATGGACAGTGTGCTTACTCGCATGACCAGTTTGCATGAGCGCGCCTGGCAGCAGGTCTTTAATGACTATTTCCAGGAGCGCAATCGTCGCTACCATGATCAGCATGCGGAGTTTGCCCACAGTGATTACCGCAACTACCTGGACGGAAAGATGCGCTACCCCGGGGCAGCGGATTTTCTGCGCTCGCGCCACATCGACCTGCCTTTCGGCGACGCCGACGATTCGCCCGATGAGGAAACGGTGTGCGGGATTGGCAATCGCAAGGAGCAGGTGCTGACCAAGCTTCTGGAATCTGAAGGTGTGGCGGTTTTCGAGGACGCGCTGGCGGCATTGCGACGCTGGCGGCTCGGTGGGTTGAAACTTGCCGCCATTTCCGCCAGTTGCAACTGCCGCAACGTGCTGCGCCTGATAAAACTGGAGAACTACCTCGATGTCATCGTCGACGGGGAGTTGGCGCGCGAACTGAAACTCAACGGAAAAGCTGACTTGCTGAAAGAGGCGGCTCGCCAGCTGGACGTCGATCCGGAAAATACCCTGGTGCTCGAAGACACCGCCGCGGGGATCTCCGCAGCGGCGCATAACGGCTTTGGACTTACCGTGGGGGTTAATCGGAACCACCACGGCGCCGAACTGGAGGACGCAGGCGCTGATGCGGTAGTGAGGAGCCTGTCATCGCTGCGTTTTCCGCGTCGGCTCGCTTCGGCGGCGGAGCACATTGAAGATATCGCTGACCTTCGGGCAGGGGAACCGGTGGCGCTGTTTCTCGACTTCGACGGAACGCTGACGCCCATCGTCGAAATTCCCGCAAAGGCGGAGCTGGGCCAGTCGATGCGCGAAACCGTCCGTTCGCTGGTGGGGATTTGTACTGTGGGCATCATCAGTGGCCGCGACCGCAAGGATCTGGAGGCGCGGATAGGCATCGAAGGCATTCTGTACGCCGGCAGTCATGGCCTCGACATTGCCGGCCCAGGTTACGAAAAATCCCTGCCCGAGGCGGAAGCCGCAATCCCGGAGGTGGACAACGCGGAACGACGACTGCGCGAAGCGCTGGAAGGAATCTCTGGCGTGATCATCGAGCGCAAGCGGTTTTCGGTCGCGGTGCATTTCCGAAAAGTCCGAAGCGATGTGGGGATTCAGCAGGTCAAGCGCGTCGTGGACGCCGTGCTTGCCGACACCACTTTGCGAAAACGGCACGGCAAGATGGTGCTCGAGCTGGAGCCTGCCGTCGAATGGGACAAGGGTCACGCGGTGCAATGGCTGATGGAAACCACTGAGATCGATCCGGAGCGCGTGCTGGTCATTTACATCGGCGATGATGAAACAGATGAAGACGTCTTCGCCGCTCTCGCCGGTCAGGGCGTCACCTTGAGAGTGGGCGAGCCGGTCTCTGACTCACTGGCGGAATATCACCTCGCTGAACCTCGCGACGTCGAGGCGTTTCTGAAGAAGATCGCCGAACGTTGTGAGGGGCGCGAGATGTGAGACAGCTTCGGACCTTGCCGAATTCGGGTCCTCTATCGACCCCCCGCTTTCTCTTGATTATTTGCCGGCGGCTAGATTGGGCACGCCAAGCCTAGCTGCCAGCACTCCCAACTTTTCTCGGGTCGACTCATCCATCGCTATTCCCTCCCGGTCGGTCTTCTTCAACGCTTCCCAGCGGCTTTCTCCGGGGTATCTGACCTGACCCGCGTCGCCGGAGGCTCTCAGCAGCTCGATCAGCGCGCCCATGCGCTCGTGAAAATCAGCGAGGGGCATCAACCGCTCGATGTCGATTGCCATGAAGAAGTGTCCATTGTCGCCCTTGTTTTCAAAGTCGTTGTACATCGATTTCACGCGGTGTGAAAATCCTGCGCCGGACAGCACGCCTGCCAGTACTTCCACCATCAGCGCCAGGCCGAAACCCTTGTGCCCGCCCAGCGGGTCGAGAACGGACGGCGCGGCACTGTCACCCGACACTTCCTGCCGTTTACGCACAGTGGAGCCGGCCAACTCCGAGGTGGCCATGTCGAGCACCAGGGCGGGCTCATCGGCAGCGGGGCAGGCGAAGGCCAGCGGGTTGGTCCCCAGTACTGCACCCCGACCTCCTGCCGCTCTGACCTTTGGAAAAGAATTGCTGAGGGCGATGCCGATCATATTTTCCCGGGCCGCCATGGCGGCGTAATAGCCGCCAGCGCCGTAAAAGTTCGAGTTGTTCACGAGAATCGCGGCCAAACCTTCGGTCCGCGCTAACTCAATCGCTTTATGCATCGCCCGATACGCGACGTAGTGACCCTGTCCGGCACCGCCATCCATGCTGCCCAGGCAGGCGGCCTTCATCTGCGTCTGCAATTGGCAGGGAGACTTGAGCAGGCCGCGGCTGAGACGATCGCAGAGGATCGGCAGCCGCCAAACGCCCTGGTTCGGGCGGCCGACGCTGTCGCACCACACCAGAACCTGTGCCACAACGGCTGCTTCTTCCGGATCGCTGCCGGCGGCTTGCAGAACCCGGCGACTGAACGCTTCCAGTTCGGCCGGAGCTATCGACTTGTTTTCGGTCATCTCGTTACTTGGTGGTTCGGGGAGTTCGGCGCAAGCGCTGCACGAGCTCGTGTTTGGTTGCGCGGAAGAAAGGTTTAGGGTCATCGAGATCGAAATAGCAGAACACCTGGCGCCGCAAGATGCTTTGCAACCACTTGCCCGACGTCAACAGGCGCGCGGCGCGCAAGTCGCGAAACGAGTCGAAATCTTCGAAAGGTAGCCACAGCGTCATGTGCTCGCTGAACCCCGTGCTCTCTGGACGCTGACCGCGAGTAAGATAGTCATAAATCATGTACGGCATGTTGAGGCCGCTGCGTGTGACCAGCTCTTGCGCGCCGGTGAAGCGGGCGTTGCATTCGATGACTTTCAGCTGTCCGTCGCGCGGATCGGTTTTGAATTCGATATTGCCGAGCCCTCTGAAGCCAATGCCCGAAAAAAACCGGTAACCCGCTTCCGCGGTTTTTGGCAGCCACTCAGTGGCATGATATGAGCCCCCACCGAAGTTCGGAGGCGAGCGACGCAGCACGCGCTTGGTGAACTCGAACATGGGCTGGCCGTCGCGATCCATGTACACGTAGTAGCTGCTGAGCAGGTCATCCGGTCCCGGTATGAACTCACAAAGCATGAAGCCGATACCGGCGTCCAAGACCGCTTTGCTTTGTCTGATCAGCTCATCGCGATCGTTTACACAGAACAGTTTGCACCGGAAGCGACGTTGAAAGATGTGCGAGTGAATAGGCTTGATCAGCAGCGGATATTCCACGTCCCCCAGCACCGCTTCGATGTCCTGCCAGTCGTTCACGGTCCATGAGCGCGGCGCAGCGACGCCGACTTCGCGGGCAAGTGCCAGAGTCTTTTCTTTGTCCAGCAACTGCAACTGTTGATTCGCATCCTGGATATCGAGGCGATAACGCTCCGCCAGTTTCACCTTGTTTTCGGCGACGAAGGCAATGGCCGCATCGGAACACGGGAATATGACCGACCCGGCAGGAAAAGCAGGCCGGTCCAGCAGCAACTCGCGCAGGTAATCGGCCAGTCTTCGATCCCGCGGCAGCGGATAGGGGTCCACGTACTTGGAACTGAGTGCGGCACTGTTCTGAGGTGCCACGACGTGCACAGGAACGCCGTTCCTGCCCAATGCGCGAGCCGCGGCCGTGGTGTTGGCGAGACCGCCCAGTAGAATCGCCGGTGGCTGGCTCACATCCACACCACGCCTCGGCTTTCGGTCAGAGTGCGTGTGGGCGGCTGGCTGTCGCCATGCAATATCGCAGGAGTCTTCCGGTGATGTCCGGGTCGCGCCCGCTGACGGTGAGGTAGTGGTGGTGCAATCCGGGGGTGCCATTGATTTCATTAATTACGCCTCCGGTTTCATCGAGCGGTCTGCTGATATCGCTGGTGAGCACATCGACGCCGGACAGTTGCAGGCCGAGCTCGGCACTGGCCTGAATGCCGGTGGCAATGATGCTTGGATGTACATGATTGGTGACCTCTACATTGTCCTTGGCCGCATTCTGATTCACGACGCGCTTGATAATTACCGTTTTGCCCGCGGCCGGGCGGGACGCGAGATCATAGCCCTGCTCCTGCAGGGTGGCGCGGCAATCCTGGTCGATCTCGATGGTGAACAGCGAAACGATTTGCTCGCCCTGATCGTAACGGCGCTGGTTCTCTGTCTCGATGAGTTCGCGAATGGTCGACTGCCCGTCAGCGACAACCGTCGGCGGATCGCGGCGGATGCCGTGCAGGTATTTACCACCGAGAAACAGCAGTCGATAGGAGCTGCCCTCTACGGTCTCTTCGATCAGCAGATCCTTGCAGTGGACGGACGCAGCGATTGCCGCTTGACGCAACGCGTTTTCATCAGCAATGCCGGTAATTACCCCGGCGCCCGCGCCGGTGTCTCGCGCCGGCTTGATGACGCAAGGGCGCTGCTGTTCATTGAGGAAGTTGATCGCCTTGCCGATCGAGGCGAGCCGGAACTCCTGGAAGCGCGGTGCGCGATAGCCTTCGATTCCCTGCAGTAAGCGATGCGACACCGGCTTGTTGCCCGCAAGATAAAGCGCCACGTTGGAATCGAGATCCACAATGCCGCCCCGACCGCGCACTTCGTTGCCGCTCGGATCGCTGATGGCCCAAAAGCCATAGCCAAGCTCGCGATAGTCGAAGCCAATCCCCGCAGCGGACTCTCGCCATAAGCGATTGTAGAAGCGTGCGCGGAAGTTGCGATCTTCAAAGTCAGAAGATTGATGTTTCGCCCGGCTTGGCAGGAGCTTCTGCAGCTTCGCCATTTTGTAGCGCAGATCCAGCAGCCTACCTTCCAGGCCAGAGATCTTGTTCGGAAGTACCGCAGCATCGGCCATCAGTTATTGGTCCGTTTCAGTTCGCAAAAAATGAGTAACTGCTTCAGTCGCGAATGTCGCAGCGTGCTTCCCGCAAGACTTCGTCAACCCAGGCATTGGAAAATTCACCGCGCTTTACCGCGGCCACATAGGACTCCAGTGTCGCTTTCTTCGCACGCAGCTGTTCCAGCACTGGTTCGGCAAAATCCTGTCGTACCACGACCACACCACTTTCATCGGCGGCGATGATGTCACCGGGCTTTACGACGATGCCGCCGCAGCTGATGGGATAGTTGATTTCGCCGGGACCGCGATGCAGGGGGCCGATCGGGGACACGCCGCGGGCGTAGACAGGCAGGCCGACTTTCTTCACTTCCGGCAGATCGCGAATCAGTCCATCGATCACAAAGCCCGCTGCGCCCCTGTGCTTGGCCTTGCTGGCAACCAGGTCGCCGATCACGGCGTTGTTGTTATTGCCCGAGGCGTCGACGACGATGATGTCGCCGGGGCGAACCAGATCGAGCGCCTTGTGAACCATGAGGTTATCGCCGGGAAATACCTTGACCGTGAGCGCCGGTCCGACGATGGCCTGGTCGTTGGCGAGGTTATGGATGTTGCAGCACATGGCGTACATCCGGTTGAGCATGTCGGAGATGTCGGGTGTTTCAAACTCCTGATAGGCTGCAACGACGTTTGTTGGGGGCCGCTCGAAAGTTTTCTTAATGCGAAAACCGGGGCCGTTATTCATTTCTGCTGATCGTGGCTTCTGTGCCATGCTGCGCTCCTGCTGATACAACTCCCTTAATCGGGCAAAACGAGATCCATCAATCCATTCCGAACCAATTCCCTGATCTTGCTCAGTGGCTCCTGCAGGTCACCGCCGCCGTACCCGAGGCGAGCCAACAAAGCAGCCGAGGTAACACGCTCGTGGCCCAGGGTCTGGATCAGCGCGAACTCCAGCGGCGTCAGGGTCACTTCCGTCTCGCCCCACAAATTAGCCTGCAGGATCTCCTGCCAAAAAAGCCGGGAATAATGGCGGCTGATTTTCTCCAGGCGCGAGGACAAGGCCAGCGGTGCGGACAGCAGCGCCTGGTCGTCGATGTCCTTGATGGCGGCAAGGGATGCATTTCGCTGTTGCTGCGTTGCTGGATCCTCCCCTAGCGGATCGAGTCCCAGCGTATTGAATTTCAGATACAGCAGTGAGGTGTTGGCGGGGTTCACGCGCTCGTGATAGATGGAAGAGCCCTTGAACAGAATTACATCGCCGGGCCAGACTCTGGCTACTTCCGGCTCGATGCCTTCCAGCAGCTGCTCTGGACGTTCGCCATCGCGCAAGCTGGCCCGATGCAATGCCGTGGAGGCGAAGCGGTTGATTTCCCGATGGTGCTGCGGATAGAGAATGATGTGCGAGTTCTCGGGTACTTCCAGCGGAATGCCCACCGTGATTTCGGAGGCGACACGGTCTTTGTGCGGTGGGGGCTCCGGTGGCGCATTGTCGTTGTAGACTTTGACGTGGCGCTCGCAGAGCGTCACCTGGCTGCCAGCGACTCCCGCCACGGCACCCACCGGATCCTTGATATCGGCGACAAAGTCCGTGTCCTCGGAAAATTCGAACAGGAACTGGCTTTTTTTGTTCTTGATGGCCCAGTCTGCAAGCGAGGCATCTCTCGCCACGGCGTCGCGCGCAAAACCGCGGGCAAACGCCAGGAAGCCTGGGGCTACCCCGTCGGGGATATGGACAAAACCGCGACTGGAGTAGTTGGCGCTGAACTGGGCAGGATCGAAGTTGAAGACCTTCATGGTATTTGAACGCGTCCTTGTCGTTTACTGAAAACAAATAACTTGCCGAAAAAAAACAGTTGTCGTGATGAGTGCTTGTCTGTCGTAGCGTTCAGTTGCCAGTCGGGGCCAGTGTGATTATCGTTCGCCCTCGAACCAGGAACGCTCAGTCACAAAGAACAGACCTAGGCCATACGCATGACAATCTGGCTTCGTCTCCCGTGCGACCTTGTAAGACAACCAGGAACATCACGCAGAGTTCAAGGTTGTAACCGCCAGGCCGCAACGAGCGCATCGTGATCTGAGCTGGCAAGGCGTACTACCTTAGCTTCGTTGAGGCGCATGCCTCGCCAAAAAATTCGATCAAGAGGATAGCCAAATACGCTCTTTCCGTTCTCGGCTCCAAAAGTGACCTCTCGGAGCTCGAGTTGCTTTGCAATGCTCGCGACGAACTTTGCGCGCCGCCCGTTCCAGATATTGAAGTCGCCGGCCAAAATGATCGGGCCATCATGGCTTCGCAGCGCTCTCGCGATCCGCTCCAGCTGATTGCGATACGAGCTCATTCCCAGCGAGAAGTTAATAGAATGGACATTTACAACCAGCAAAGTTTCCCCGCGGTCGCGGAGTGGATAGCTGGTGACACTGCTGGCTTTAGGCGTGCCGAGAATCGGCTCGCGATCAATGAAGGTGCAACTGGCAAGCGGATCCACATGGCTGGCGGACAGAATGCCCGTGATACCCTTCGAGGCGCGATAACCTTCCGAAACGGCGACGAAGGAATAGGGCAGGACCTTATTCGCGGCCAGTGCGAGGGCGGCTTCCTGCAGCAACAGGATATCGGTTGTTTCGGTGAGTTGTCGCACATCGCCTTGCCATTCGCCATCGCGAGACTTTTGCACGTTCCAGGTGGCAACGACCAGCCGCTGACCGAAGCCCTGGCCTGACGTCTCTGATGCGATCCAGTCGCGGGTGGCGACCGACAGCCGCTGCCGGCATCCTGCTGCGGTTTCGAATACCGGGCTGGGAAAAGGGTTTTCGACCGATACCGGCTCAGGCGCTTTGTGGGTCGCAAAGGGTGCACAGCCGCTCAGCAGCAGAGCGCTGAGGGCAGCCAGCAGGCAATGACGCGGAACTTGATTGGACAGCGGACGGACCTTCAAAGGTGTATGCCGGAATATGCAAGGGGCTGTTCCGACAGGAGCGACAAGATTCAGGGATTTGGACCCGCCGGTCGACGCGAAGGTTCAGGTGCGATTACTGGCTACGAACCGGGCTCAGGCTTCTGACGGATCTACTGGCGTCTCGCTCTCGACGCGCTGTTGTGCGGTGAATGGGGCGGTGAACGGGGCGGTGAACACGCGGGCGGACAGTTCGCGATAAGCATCGCCCGCGTGCCAAAGCTGCTCGACAAAACGACGGCTATGGCTGGCCGCCTGCAGAGCGGTATCGAGTTGGTCGGCGTCGAGCTGCTCCTGAACCGCCGCATCGAGCACGCGGGACTTGGTATCACGATAGGCGACAGCAAGGTCGGCGCGGTGCTCGTCCGTCATCTGCGAATCTTTGTCGGCAGCGGTGGAGGAATGCTCATCCACCAGTGCAAACCACTCCCGCAGCGGCGCCAGCGCTGCCACTGGCGAATGGCGGATTGTCGAAATCCGCTCACCCACTTCCCTAAGCGTGGCGCAGGCGTAACTGAGATGGTGGCCTACCCTCAGCCCCAGCGTAAGCAGCTGACTTTGCGTGGCGGTCATGCGGCTCTTCGAAGTCAGGGAGCTGAATCTGTTGAGCCTCTCCAGCCGGTTTTCCAGATTCTGAATGGCATGCTCAGTGCTCTCTGCGCCCGGGCTCAGTGGCAGCTGCAATCGCCCGGCGGCCTGCAAAAGCTTGTCCAGCTCCAGTGTCATCGCTCGCAGAGCCAGATCCGGAATCGTCGCCACGTTCGCATCAAGGTGCGATCCCAGCGCCGACGCCTGGGCGACTTTTCGGTAGCGGCCGAGCAGCCACTTGGCTAGCCGCGGCTCTGCCGGCAACATCAGCAGCACGCCGAGCAAATTGAAGCCGGTGTGAAAGATTGCCAGCAGGACAGTGATGTCTCCACCGGCGGGATCAGTCGACGTCGTCACCGAATCTGTCAGGCGGATAAAGAGCGGTAGCAGCACAAGGGCAACGGCGCCCGTCAGCGCGTTGAAGATAACATGCGCCCAGGCAAGCCGCTTGGCATTGGCGGTGGCGCCAATGGTGGCGATGAAGGCCGTGGAGGTGGTGCCGATATTGGCGCCGATCACAGCCGCAGCTGCAGCATCCAGACCTGCGACGCCGGACGCCACGGCTGTGAGAATGATGGCGATAGCGGCGCTGGACGACTGCGTGACCAGCGTCAGAACCAGTCCGACCACAAGGCCCCAAACCACCTGCAGCCCTCCGCCGGCAAACAGAGTCTGGACGTCGAGTTGTCCCGCAAAGCCGGCAAAACTGTTCTTCAGTGCTTCGATGCCCATGAACAACAGACCGAAGCCCGCCATTGCCATGCCCAGGGCTTTGCCGCGTTCGTAGGGGGAAAAAATGCGCAGGGCGGCGCCGACACCGATCAAAGGAAAGGTGAAGGCATCCACTTTGACGGTGAAGCCAAAGAAGGTGACGATCCAGGCCGTAAAGGTCGTGCCGAGATTACTGCCGAACACAACCCAGAGCGCACGCTGAAACTTCATCAGCCCCGCATTCACGAAGCCGATGGTTGCGACAGTCACCGCGCTGGACGACTGAACGATGGCGGTGATCAGAACGCCCGAGGCAAGGCCGCGAATACGACTGGAGGTCCACTGTCCCAGCAGTCCCTCCAATGCCTTGCCGCCAGCGAGTTTGAGCCCTTCGGTGAGCAGCCACATCCCCAGTAGAAACAGCCCGAGCGAGCCGAGGAGTTCAAAGATCACGACGATTCCCTAAAACGCGATGCTTTGTCCCAGTCCAGGAATCTCGGCTCGAATCTGCTTGTCAGTCCAC
This sequence comes from Proteobacteria bacterium 005FR1, assembly GCA_026192395.1. Lineage (GTDB taxonomy): Bacteria > Pseudomonadota > Gammaproteobacteria > Pseudomonadales > Cellvibrionaceae > WACF01. The sequence continues at coordinate 2,010,664 of WACF01000001.1, read as the reverse complement.
AGTTTGCGGGCCAGTGCGTCCAGTGCCACCGGCTCGCCATGCACCAGCATCACCCGAGGTTTGCTGGCGAAGGCGCTGAGCCATTCGATCAACTCATCCTGGCCGGCATGGGCTGAAAAGCCGCCGAGTGTCTCAATGTCGGCTTTGACGGCGAAATCCTGGTCGAACATTTTGATGTGTTTCTTTCCGTCGACGAGCAAGCGCCCGAGCGTCCCCTGAGCCTGAAAGCCGACAAAGACGACTGTGTTGCGGCGATCCCAGATACGCTGCTTGAAGTGATGACGGATGCGGCCGCCGGTGCACATGCCACTGCCGGCAATGATCAGCGCACCGCGTTTGATGCTGTTGATCGCCATGGAGTCCTGCGGCGTGATCGACAACTTCAGGTGCGGGATGAAGTCGCGCAGCAGCGACTGGTCGCCCGAGCACAGCGGTTTCACGTCCTGGCAATCGAGAGTGTGGAGCCAGCGGTCGTAAAGGCGCGTGACTTCGATCGCCATGGGACTGTCGACGAACACCTGCCAATTGTCCAGCACACCTTCCCGGTGTAACCGGCCCAGATAGAACAGCAGCTCCTGGGTGCGCCCGACCGCAAAGGCGGGAATCATGACGTTGCCACCTTTCTCCCAGACCTGGTGGAGAATATCCCGGAGCTGGTCGACCGTTGCCTCGATGGAACGGTGGTCGCGATTGCCGTAGGTACTCTCCATGAGCACCAAATCCGCCTCGTTGAGCACGGCGGGATCGTTCATCAGCACCGCGTGCTTGTTGCCAAGATCACCGGAAAAGACCAGACGCTTTTTCGCTTCCAGCTCCTCGAGTGTGATTTCAACGATGGCTGAGCCGAGAATGTGTCCTGCATCGTAAAAGCGCACAGTCGCAGCGCTGCCGATTGGAAAAGTTTCCTGATAGATTTGCCCGCGGCAGGACTCCAGAACCTTGATAACGTCCTTGTCGCCGTACTGCGGTTTCAAGGGTTTGAGTCCGCGTCGGCTCCGGCGCAGGTTGTCCTTTTCCAGGTCGCGCTGATACAGGTTGGCGGCGTCGCGCAACATGATCGGTAGCAGTTGGGCCGTTGCCTGGGTGCAGTAAATGGGACCGTCGAAACCCTCGTGCACCAGTCGCGGCAACATGCCGGAATGGTCCAGGTGAGCGTGGGAAAGAACTACCGCATCAATGGCGGCCGGGTTGAAGGGGAACTCGGTTTCCCCATCGCGATCCGCGGCGTCGCGGCCCTGATGCAGGCCGCAATCCAGCAGGATACGACCAATTGCTGGTGACTCGAGTAGGTAGCAGGAGCCGGTCACCTCTTGTGCGGCTCCGTGGAAGGTCAGTGTTGCCATTGGCGCTCCTGGGCTGGGTCTGACACTCAGCTTAGCGAATCCGATGCGCCAACAACAATGCGCCAGATCAAGCGCGCAACAGAACCTGTGCACGCCTGGGATCAATCCGGGAATGACTCGATCGGCGCGCCCATATCCCGGCGTTGAGTGCTCTCTTCTCCCAATAGAGGTAAACAAAGGGCGATGCCGCCAAGCAATCGCCCCAAGGGTGTATCCAGGTTGGAGGTAAGGTTTAGAAGTCGAGCGTCAGATCAAACACGGCGGTGCGCGGCGCGCCGATCCAGGCGCCCCAACCGGAAATTCCACCGAGGTAGGACTCGTCGAAAATGTTGTTGATCGTGATACCGATTTTATAACCCTTGAGTGCATCGCCGCTCAGCTCACCGGTCACGTTCATGTAGAAATCGGAGATCATGTAATCATCAGCGGCCTTGGTGTTGGCCAGATCGATGAAGCGGTCGCCTACGAACTTGGTGGAAAGACCGGCTGCATAGTTGTCCCGCGCCCAGTCAATCGAAACCACGAACATGTCGTCAGCGGTGTTAACCACGGCATTGCCGGGGAATACGCCAGCCACGACGTCATCCTCGGCGCTGCCGGTGCCCAGGTAGGTGGCTTCCATTAAGGTGTAGGAACCGTACACGGACCAGTTCTCGGTCAGCTCGAGGCTGCCAGCCAGTTCAAGACCGTCCGCTTCGACACCACCAACGTTCTTGTAAAAGCCGGTCAGGCCGATGTCGTAATTGGGGATACCTTCCGCAGCATTCGGATCGAAGAACTGAATGCGGTTTTCGAACTTGTTGTCGAAGAACACCGCACTCGCGGTCAATCGTTCACCCACGAAGCGCACGCCCAGTTCCAGGTTTTCCGCCGTTTCGGCTTCGAGGGTGGCAACGGCGCTGGCGCCGCGCTCGAGCACGTAGTCCGTCAACGGCTTGATGTTCTCCGCGTAGCCGAAGAAGACTTCCAGTCCGTCGATGGGCGTGCTGTAGGTGGCGCCGCCACTGAACAGGGTATCTGAATCGGAAGTCAGGTCGGCACTGGGGTCGACGCCAAACTGGTCTTCCACTTCGTTGTCCACTTCAAACTGGCGCAGACCGAGGTTGAAGCTGAAGTTCATGAAAGACAGCGTATCCTGCAGATACCAGTTCATCGTGTCCCGCTGATACTCACGATCGTACTGGATCCAGTAGGGGGTTTCATTGAAGTCGATACCCACACGCGCGTCGGCAAGCTTGTGCCAGCTGCGGCTTTCGGAACGCAGCGAGTCTTCGAACCAGAAACCGCCACGCAGACTGTTATCGAATTCGCCAAAGCTGTTGATCAGCTCGAAGTCGGCGGTCAGGCCCATACGGTCACGCTCGTAATTGGTGTGACGATAGGACTGGACCGGGATGGCGTTGGCCGGATAGCACGCCGGGTCAAAGACCGCCCCCGCGCCGCCGTAAGGGAAAGTTATCGATGAGCTGCATCCGGCAGAGGGTTGCAGAGCGCTGCCATTTGCGTCGACAAAGAAGATAGCGCCCTGCTGTGAACCACCCAGCCGGGTGCTGCTGCCCAGCTCCGTTTCACGGCCACCGGCATCATCCACCACGTTGGCCAGGTACGGCGGTATCCAGTCGCCGCGGCCGACCATGTCGTGCTTGTAAAATCCGACGCTGGTTGAGAGCTGGTCGCTCAGCTTGCTGTTCAGCTTCAGATAGCCGAACTTGTTTTCCCGCAATGTCGACCAGCCGCGACGGTATACCTGGTTGACATACGGAATGTCCGTCCAGGTACCGATCAGACGATCCCAATCCGAATCTTCGGCGAACTCTGCGGGGGTCACGCGCTGATAGTTGTCCTCGTGGGTATCGTCATAGGACAGGTAGCCAATCAGCTCGTGGGACATGCCGAGATTGCTGATGAATTTCAGGGCGGCGTGATCGCGCTCGTTTTCGGCGGAACCTTCCATCCAGTCGGTGGCTTCGTTGTGATTGATGGAGATCCAGGCCACAGTGGAGTCGCCAAGAACACGGCCGGTATCGTAGCGGCCATAGTAGCGCTGGGAGTCGAAGTCGCCGGTCGCCGTTTGCAGACGCATGCGCTGTCCTTGCAGCGGGTTGCTGGTCAGATAGTTCAGGGTGCCGCCCAGCGCTTCGGTACTGCGCGAGGAAATGTCCGCAATACCTTGATTAACTTCCACACCGCCCAGGTTCATGGAATCGATATAGCGGTTGGCTTTGGCGCCGCCGCCGTAGCCGGAATCCCCATTGGGCATACCGTCGATGGTGGTGCCCACCTGCTGATCGCTCAGGCTGGTTTGATAGCCACGCAGGTTAATCGTGGTTGACCAATCGTCGAAGCCGAAGGTATCGCCTTCGGTGACGTTCACGCCCGGCAGATTGTCGATGGTGGCGTTGATCGAAGTGATTGGATTCTGCTGTTCGATCATCGATTCCGTCGTGCTCACAGCGGAATATGTCTTCCGCTGTCCGAGTACGACGATTTCTTCGATTTGTGCGGTAGCCTTGTCCTGCGCAATGGCGGTGCCGGAAATCAGGCCCGCTGCGCTGCACGCGGCCGCCAGCATCAAGCGTTGCTTGACGAGTTGGTCTTTCATTGTTGGTGTCCCCAAAAGAAAAGTTTTTAGCTTCGACCCGGGCGGGCTGGTTGGCGCTCCGCCGAGGCCCGCCGAGTGTAGAAGCGGAAATTGACAGCGCGATTACTGAAAGATGAAGGAATTGGGACTTTTCCGTGACAGCGTTTACACTACCGTCACAATGACGTGCTTTAATCGCCTCATCATTATCCTGGAGGATTTCTCATGCAGCGTCCGATTGTTTCCGCAGTGCTGACCCTGGCTTGTGTTCTTGCGATGTCCTCACAGGCAAGCGCCGAAAAACCTGTAGAACTGGGACCGCGTCCTCAGCGGCTGGCGGAGGACATGGAGGCGAGCGCGCTGAGAAGCCGGTTGCAGGCCTGTGAGGGCCCTTTCACCGCTACGGATTTTTCGATCGGCCACCGCGGGGCGCCGCTGATGTTTCCGGAGCACACCCGGGAATCCTACGAGGCGGCGGCGCGCCAGGGGGCGGGCATCGTCGAGTGCGACGTGACCTTTACCAGTGATAAAGAGCTGGTCTGCCGGCATTCCCAATGCGATCTGCACACTACGACCGATATTCTCGACACCGAGCTGGCGGCGCGCTGTCGAACGCCATTCCAGCCGGCGATTTTCGACCGGGACGGGAATCTCGTACAGGCAGCCTCGGCGGAATGCTGTACCAGCGACATCACACTGGCCGAGTTCAGAACGCTGAGAGGCAAGCAGGATCGCCACAACCCGAAGGCGCAAACAGCGACCGAGTTTGTGGACATCAAAGCGGGCGATTCCCTGGGAACGCTATTGACCCATCGCGAGAGCATCGAGCTGTTCCGGGATCTGAATGTCAAAATGGCACCCGAACTGAAAGCACCGAGCGTGTCGATGCCCTTCAAGGGCATGAGCCAAGTGGAGTACGCGCAGAAGTTCATCGATGAATACGAGGCCGAGCAAGTACCGGCTTCGCAGGTCTGGCCGCAGTCCTTCAGCCTGGCCGACGTTCGCTACTGGATTGAAAACGAACCCGCGTTTGGCCGGCAGGCGGTCTACCTGGATGATCGCGACGGCAATCCCGATTTCAACCACCGGGATCCCGCTACCTGGGAGCCCGGCATGACCGAGCTTGCCGACATGGGCGTTAACATCATCGCCCCTCCTTTGTGGATGCTGCTTGAAGCTCAGGGCAACGAGCTTGCAGCCCAAGGCAACGAGATAGTCCCTTCCGTTTATGCGCGGGAAGCCAGAGCCGCCGGGCTGAAGATCATCGCATGGAGTCTGGAACGTTCGGGTCCGCTGAAAAACGGCGGTGGCTGGTATTACCAGACGCTGAACGGTGAGCTGCCCAATCCAGAGACAAAGGAGCCTGCGGTCGATGTGATTCGCCGCGAGGGCGACGTCTACCGGGTTTTGGATGTGCTCGCCCGGGATGTGGGAGTGCTCGGCGTTTTTTCGGACTGGCCGGCCACGGTCACCTTCTATGCAAATTGCATGGATTCGGATCGCTGAGTTGAGTGCGATTTCAAAAGAGGATTAGCGAAATGACCTGTTCAGGCGCTTGCCATTGTCGTGCAGTAAGATTCGAAGCCGAAGTACCCGATGAGCCGGAGGTAGTGCGATGCAATTGCTCTATCTGCAGAATGTCCGGCTTCCTTCACTTGATCGTTCCGAAAGCCCGTTTCAAACTGCTGTCCGGTGAAGATCAGCTGACCACCTACACCTTCAACACCGGGGTGGCGAAGCATACCTTCTGCCGTACTTGCGGAATAAAGCCGTTTTACACACCCCGTTCTAATCCGGACGGAATCGACATCAACGTGAACTGTCTGGACGAACCCTTGAAGAACGCCCGCTACATGGATTTCGACGGACAGCACTGGGAGCAGAACGCCCACAAGGTGGCACACATGAGCCGCGAGGAATGATCGCGCCAAGCGGCTGCGAGGATCGCACGAGGCGGCTTGTTCAAGGAATTGATAAGTTTTCCATGACTCATGTCAAGTAATCCATTTTCTCTTGACGCTGCTGACTATCCTCTCTAGGCTTCGGCCTACACTTGCTCCATCCCCGCGCGACCCCAGGACGAACCTCTCAACCTTAAGGACCCCCGTAACTGGGCCCCTGTTGCCAGCCGCAAGTGATACACGAGCCCTCGGCTCTTGATTACAGCGGCTCTCGCCGTGCAGATCTCTGTTGTTCTTGCTGGTTACCATGATTGAGTTATTGACGAACCCGTTTACCTGGACAGTGCTGGCCGTGGGATTCGGCGCAGTGGGCTGGGGCATGGCCTTCTACTATCGGCATCGCCGGGTATGTCAGTCACCTGAACAGAGCATGACCGTCGTGGCCCGGATGTTTCCGGACAGCGTCCTTATCGTCGATGCAGGCGGCAGGATAATCGCCTCGTCCCAGCCCGCAACCGATCTTTTCGGCTACAGCGACGAGGAATTCCGTCAGCTCAATGTGGAAGCCCTGATGCCCGGAGAATTCGCTGAGCGGCACCAGCGCCAACGATCCGAATTTCTGCGTGGCTCCCCCGGCAAGGCGATGGATAACGAAATCCGCTGCCTGAGCAAAAGCGGCGAGGAGATCCCCGCGATTACCCGTGTACGCACCTTCCGACTGGGAAGAGATATCTACGGTCTGGTCGCAGTCATGGATTTGCGCACCTTCAAGAGCCGTGAACAGAATCTGAAAGCGCTCGCCGAACGCGATCCGCTCACCGGGGTAGCCAACCGCCGCCTCTTCGACCGGGACTTCCATCGCGAGTGGGGCCGCGCAATGCGCGAGCAGAGTTCGATCGCCATCGTCATGGTGGACGTGGATTCATTCAAGGAATACAACGATTATCATGGACACCCGGGCGGCGATGCCGCCCTGAAAACAGTCGCCGGCATTCTCTCCGGCATTTTGCAACGCTCCACCGACACGCTTGCCCGCTACGGCGGAGAAGAATTCATCTTCCTGCTGCCGGGTATCAGTGAAGAGGATGCGGAGATGAAAGCGAGGGAGCTCTGTGAGGCCGTGGAATCCTCCAATATTCCTCACGGTCGTTCTCGAGTGTCGAGATGGGTCACTGTTTCCGTCGGTGTGGCTGCAATGGTTCCCTGCCAGGGCGATCAGATGCAGGATCTGATCTCGCGTGCCGACGCGGCCTTGTACGAAGCGAAGTCCTCCGGACGCAATCGCGTGCAGACTCATTCCGGGGTGACATCGGCGGAAAGCCTGCCACTGGAAGGCTGATGCCACCGGTTCAGGACGACAGCGTCCGATCAATTGCTTCCAGCTGCCGGATCAGCGTGCTGGGAGTGGTCCTGCCTCGGAAGTACTCCTCCGCCATTGGCGCAAGCCCGCATTCGGTGGGCAGTGGCAGCTCGCGCTCCACAATGAGGCTCATCCGCTCGATAAACACGAACTGCAACCATTGATCGAAATCCAGCGTATCGATGCAAAAGGGCTGCTGGCTGGCGAGCGCTTCCTGGCTGGGCCGTTCATTGCTCCACAGATTCATGTTGCGCAGAGTGCACTCGAGATCGATCAGTAGCTCTGCCACCTGGCTGTACTTCTGTTGCATCACAAAAACTCTCTTCTTTAACTTGTCTCGGTGGTCGCATCGCGCGCTTGGCCTACTGCGCGGTAAGCATGCGCCAGAGCAGAATGAGGGCAAGGGCGGCCATGGTCAGCCACGAGAAAAGTGTGCCGTAGTAACGCCCCGGATGAGTTTGCCCGCTGGAGCGAATGAGACCCTGGGCATGGGCCAGCCGTGCGATCACGAATACAAGCCCCAACACCGCAAGCAGCCAGCGACTGACGCCCTGAAGCTCGGCGACCAGAAACAGCAGAATGACGAAGGCAGCATTCTCGAGCAGATTGGCGTGCGCGCGGATCGCCACATTCAGCTTGTGGCTTTCACCATGCCCGAACGCCACTTTTTCGCTCAGGCGCAAACGGGTGATATAGCCAACCAAAATCAGGTTCAGCACGACACAGGCAATCAGTACACCGCTGGTAACCACAAGATTCATCGTTCACTCCCCCAGAAATAAAAAATGAAATTTTTCGTCGTTATCGATTTTTCAGTAGAGGCCGGAGCATGCCCTCGAGCCCATTGAGCTTGATCTCGTATATCATTGCGAGCTGCCGGCCCAATTGCCCTTCCGGAAAACCCGTCTGGTGGAACCAGACCAGATAAGGTTCAGGAAGCTCCAGCAATTTGCGACCCTTGTACTTGCCAAAGGGCATGGTCTGGTTGATGGCGGCGAGCAGTGCCTCGCTGTCGAGCTCCATAGTGAGTCTCCTCGTTGGGCCGGTTGATCTTATCATCCGCCGGCCAGTGTGGCCGAATTCGATTAGTTCAGGAGTTAAAATGCTACCCACGGACAATTTCAACCCGGATCACTTCAACAAAGTGGGCGAGGGATTTCTGCCCGGCTTGCTGGGCATGGTGGTCACCGCCGTGTCGAAAGGCAGCGTATCCGCCGAGCTGCCGGTAAGTCGCGGCGTGATGGCGCCCAACGGTTATTTGCATGCGGGCAGTGTAGTCACCCTGGCGGACTCCTGCTGCGGCTACGGATGCATGAGCAATCTGCCCGAAGGCGCTCAGGGCTTCACGACGATAGAGCTCAAATCGAATCACCTGGGCACGGCCCGCGAGGGAGCGATTAGCTGTACGGCTACGCTGTTTCACGGCGGCAGAACTACGCAGGTCTGGGATGCGGAAGTGAAAAACAAGGACACCGGCAAAACCATCGCCCTGTTTCGCTGTACGCAGCTTATTCTGTACCCGAAATAACTCTCGGAAATCAGCGATTCAGCCGAGTCCGTTTGTTAGTTGGCTCGCAGCGCTGCGCAACTGTTCTCGATGGTTTTGTTCCAGAGTTTCCATATGCCGTTCATGAAAGCGTCGTTCAGAACGGCTCAGGGCTTTCCAGGACTGATGCGTGGGGATGTGAGCGGTCGAATCGTAAATGGTATCGAATACCTGCAGATCGAGTTCCGCGCGGCGCGGTCCACTGTAATTGTCCAGCAGCACTTTGATGCGGATTGCGCCTTCAATTGCGGGCACCTGCCCACTCAGCAGGCTCTGAGCCAGGAACTCGATATCCCGGGCCAGGCGTTGGTTGCGTTCGCCCTGGCGCTGCTCTCTGGCGGCCGACCGAGCTTTGTGTTGCTGCCATACTCTGAACCAGAGCCAGATGGCGTAGCCCGCCAGACTGGCGATTATCAAAACGGCGGCAAGGGCCAGCCAGAACTGCACAGACATAATCAAGCTTCACAATTGCAAAAGCGGAGTGTAGGAGACCGCCCGCCGGGGGTAAAGTGCATCGGCGAATGATGGTGCTGCCCGATTCAGCTCCACATGATTCCGTTTTCTAATTCAATAATGGCCAACCGCCGGAGGAGTGATGGATTCTCTCGAAGAACTCAAACAGCAATTACTCGGATTTGCCCGCGAGCGCGACTGGGAACAGTTCCAGTCGCCGAAGAACCTCACAATGGCGATTTGCGGGGAGGTTGGCGAGCTGGCGGAATGTTTCCAGTGGCTGACCGAGTCACAATCGAAGAATCTCGATCCCGAACAGCGTCGCCGGGTGGCCGACGAAGTGGCGGACGTGCAGCTCTACCTCATTTTGCTGGCGGCCCGGTTGGACATGGATATCATCGCCGAAGCGCAGCGCAAGCTGAAGCAGAATGCGCGCAAATATCCGGTGGAACTATCCCGCGGCAAGGCGAGCAAATACACCGATCTCTGAGGCCGTTTGTCACAAAGAACCATCAGTCAGTGGGGAGGCGAGTCCGGACGCTGGCGCGCATGCACGGACGGCACGCTGTTGACGAAATTGTTCAGAATCTGGAAATCCACCGGCTTGACGAAGTGAGCATTGAAGCCGGCCGCTTCCGTGGAACGACGATCGCTTTCCTGACCATAGCCGGTCAGAGCTGCCAAAACGGTGTCGTGAGTACTTGGATTTTCCCGCATGCGGCGCGCGACCTCATAACCGTCCATACCCGGTAAGCCTATATCGAGCAGCACCAGGTCGGGATCGAACTGCCTGGCTATCTCAAGCGCGCTGGGGCCGTCGTTCGCTGCTGCCACCTCGTGCCCGGATGCTTCGAGCAATGCGGTGAGCGTTTCGGCGATGTCGGGACTATCTTCGACCACCAATACCCGCTTTCGCTCCGGCGCGGTGCTTTCCTCCCGGGGCGGAAGGACCCACGCTTCGCTCATGGCTATCAGCGGCAAAGTGATGGCGAACTCGGCGCCGCGTCCAAGACCCTCACTGCGCACGTCGATTTTGCCACCGTGCAGTTCTATGAGGCGCTTGACGATGGTGAGCCCGATTCCCAAACCTCCCTGAGCTCGGTCCAGCCCGCGTTCGGCCTGCCCGAAAAGGTCGAAGATGTGCTCTCTCATTTCCGGGGCAATGCCGATTCCGGTGTCGCGTACCCGGATTACGGCACAATCGTCTTGCTTCCCGACTTCCAGATCGATGAAGCCGCCGGGGTCGGTGTACTTGGCCGCGTTGGTCAGCAGGTTTACCAGAATCTGCTCTAAACGCATCGGATCGCCTTGCACAATGACCGGCTCTTGCGCCAGTTCCAGATGAGTCCGGTGACGTTTTTGCTCGGCCAGGATGCGAATGCTTTCGAGCGCCCGTTCAGCGATCGCGTTCATATTCACCGCCTCCTGGCGGAGCATCACCAGCCCTCGCGTCACTCGCGACACATCGAGCAGGTCATCCACCAGTCCACCCAACGTCTCACTCTGACGGCGCAGAATTTCCAGAAAGTGCCGGGTGCGGTCGTCACGGCTGACTCTGTCCAGCAATTGTACGGTGTTGTGAATCGCAGCCAGCGGGTTGCGCAGCTCGTGGGCCAGCATAGCGAGAAACTCATCTTTGCGCCGGTCGCTGTCCACCAACTTTGCATTGGCCTCCCGCAGGGCTTCCTCGGCGCGACGACGCTCGGTCAGATCCATCATCGAGCCCACCATTCGATAAGGTCTGCCGGTTTCGTCCCGCGCAATCAGACCACGGTCCAGCAAAGTAGCGTAAGTTCCATCTTTGCGGCGCAGCTGATACTCGTCTGTCCATATATTCTCGTGAGCATCCATTACCTTGAAATAGCGGCTCACCACGCGCTGCTTGTCGTCCGGATGCACCAGCTCGCGCCAGGTCAGAATGTCCTGGATCTCCTCGGGCTTGTAGCCAAGGGTCGTGTAGAGCGAATCGTTCCACTCCACCTTGTTGGTCACCGGATTCCAGTCCCACAGAATGTCGTTGGTTGCCTGTCCTACCAGACGGTAGCGTTCTTCGCTCTTGCGCAGTTCCGCTTCAGCTTCGGTGCGCTCGATGGCTGACCAGATGCGCTCGGCCGCATCCTGCATCAGGGCTACATCCGCATGGTGCCAGTGATGCGGCTTGGTATCGGCCACGGTCAGCACGCCGGCGACACGGTTTTTCTTTATCAGGCGGATAATGACGAATGCATCGATTTGCAGGTGCCGGTAGGCCTGGCGCTCTTCATCCGAAAATTCCGTGCTCTGCTTCAGATCGAAGACCGTGACCACCCGGGTATCGTCATGTTCGAAAATATGACGATAATCGGCCACCCGGTGCACGCCGACGGCACTCGGAACGTTGTCCGCATATTCCTCGTGAACGATCGCAAATTCCCTTTCCGAATCTATAACCGCGAAGTTCACACGCGGTACCTTGAAGTACTCGGCGATCACGCGAGCGGACTCCCGCTGAATGTCCTGCGAAGTTTCAAGCGGTCGCAGGACATCAGCCAAGGCAATGCGGAACGAGTTCGCTGCGGCTTCCCGTAGCAGAGCCTCTTCGGCAGCCTTGCTTTCAGTGATGTCTCGTCCTGCAGCATAGATGAGCTTCTCTTCAGGGATCGACAGCGCTTTCCACAGAAATCGTCGGGAGGAGCCGTCGGGGCCGAGCATACGGTTTTCGAAGGCTGGCATCGCCTTTCCGCCGGCCAGTCGCGAGAGCCCCGTCTCTGTCGCCTTCCGGTCCTCCGGGTGGATCAGGTCCAGCGCATCCCGGCCGAGAATCTCGGTGGGCGGCCAGCCGAGAATGGTGGTAAACGTCGGGCTCACTTTGCGGAACCGGCGATCATGACCCATCACCGCAAAGAGGCTGCCGGACAGATGACTCATGAATTTGAGATCGCGCGCATAGGTGGCGGCGGGCGTCCGCGCGATCGGTTCGTTCAAATCGACGGCGGCCAACGCCAGGATAACTTTGTCGCCGTCTGGAACGGTTCTCACATACCACTGCAGCTGCTTGTCAGAGAATTCTTCTTCGGGGGCCGGTAAGCGCACGGGTTGCGGCGTGCCGTCGCCCGCCAGTGCGGCTTCGCGGACGCGGTCCAAAACCGGTAGGAACGATTCGAGTTCGGGTATCGCCCTGGCGAGTGGCACATCGATGAGAGCACGATTGGGGAAGGCTGAGCTGAGCTGATTGGTGGCGAAGGCGATGCGGTGATCCGGCCCCCGCAGCAGCGTGAGCAGATAAGGACCTGATGCCAGCAGTGATTTGAGAACCGCCGGACTGACTTCAGGTGCAGCAGTGCTGGACTTTCCCATGTTGCCTGCCTCTACTGCCGAGTTTTTCGTCAGAGGGAATCGGGATACGACCTGCTTGCTGAATGAGCAAGTCCGCAATCAGCATAGAATTGGGACAGCCGCAAAACCGAAATCACTTCCGGGCAGCGCGGATTTTCTTACTGCAATACTCGGGATTCCACGTTCATGGCGCTCAAGAGAGGTAAAGCGTGCAGGGAGGGGTGATCGCTCGCCTAAACGACGCGCCCTCCTACGTAGTACCAATGCCCATTGACGCGCTGGAATTCGGAGTGCTCGTGCATCACAGCAAGCTGATCCGCGCCAGGCGGCAGGTACCAGGCCTTGAACTCAACGCTGGCCTGATCGCCGTGCTGAGATTTCTCCAGCACCTCCAGTTTTTGCCAGTTGAGTTCCCGTTGCGAGAGTTGCTCTGCCGTAAGTCCCTGTGCGGTGGCGGGGAACCAGGTTTTCAGAAGGTAATCCCCATAGCCGCCCAAGGCGTAGGCGCTGAATCGGGATCGCATCAGCTGTTCTGCCGTCTTCGCTACGTCGCCTCCATTGAGGAAGCGCCCGCAACAATGCGCAAAATCCTTTTGCTTCCCACATGGGCATTGTTCAGTGTTGTTCATCTGCGACATCAGTTGTTTGTTGAAAAGGGTTTCAAACCAGATGGCCTATCCAGCGACCGGCAAGCATGATGCCACACCAGAGAGCGAGCGACAGGGCGCCGACCGTGGCGTGCGAGTGCGCCCATTGCTTCCTTCGTCCAGTCGCTCCGGCGGATGGCTGCAATGAAGTAGGCCGCAAGTAAGCGTGAAACCATCCCATGTTCAAGCCCGCCAGGACGAGCCCCGCCATTTTGATGAGAAAAGCGGTGTTGCTGGCGTAGCTGCTGGCCTGCACGATGAACAGCAAGCACCCGGTGACCACGGCAAGGACAAAGGCCAGCCATGTCCAAGGTACCAGTTCTGTGATCAAGGTGCCCACATCGTAGCGCCGCGCAGCGAGCCCCATCAGCCGAAGATCGACCATGAATACGGAGCCCAGCACCAGTGTGGCAGTCAGAACATGGATCGATTCGATCATCGGAAACCACCAGGTGGCGCCCACACGAAAGGCGAGTTCAGTAGCTTCGAGGCTGTACCAAATTTCGTTCATCGGTCGGTTCCGCTATGCAGGCTGTTGGATTCAGGCGGGAGCAAAAAGATATTCACTGTAGGCGATCCAGCGCCCTGAAAGTACCACCAGTACCCAAAGAGTCACCACGCCGAGACTCAACAATTTAAGCGGAAGCGAAGCGGACTTAATCGCCGGCTCGGGATATTGACGCTTGATGCCTTGCAACATGGCGATCGAGAGCACCAGCGCAGCGACAAGGAAGATCATCTTCCAGCCCATCACCGGGTTGCTGAAGTAGCGGAACGGACGCGCAACAACCAGCATTGAGCCACTTGCCGCCAAAACGATCAACGCACCCCAGGTCCAGGGCATCAGACGCTGCACCATCTCGCGAGGATTCTGGCTGGGAACGGCGAGGCCCAGCGTGCGCAGAGCGACGAAAACCACCGAGCCCATGATCGCAGCGATGCTGATGATATGCAGGGTCTGTACAATGGGAGGAAGTCCCGGAACGTTTCGCAGCAGGTACAATGAAAGTTGGTTCGCCGGGCTGTCGGCGATAAACTGAGCGATCGTTGAGAAAAAATTCATATTGGTCGGCCTGAAACGCGGTGGCACAAGATTACACGTCCGACGGGCGCGGGCAAAGTGGCTCGCCGGAGGGTTTTCCACCTGTGCTCACATATCAGCATCCGGGCGCGGCATAGCGAACTCGGTGGAGGTAACAAAATGAGCGAAATAGGCCACATCGTTTGTCCACACTGCCTTGCTCAGAACCGTGTTCCCACAGCGCGGCTCGGTGACGGCCCTAATTGTGGGAAATGCCACCAGCCACTGTTCCAAGGCAAGCCGGTCGAGTTGCGCGCTGCCGCATTTGAAAAGCATCTGCAGAGCAGTGACCTGCCTCTGCTGGTGGACTTCTGGGCCGCATGGTGTGGTCCATGCAAAATGATGGCGCCGCAGTTTGAGCGGGCGGCGACACTGCTCGAGCCCAACGTGCGTCTTGCCAAAGTAGATACCGAAGCCGAGCAAAGCATGGCCGCCCGGTACGGCATCCGCAGCATTCCGACACTCAAGCTCTTCCGTGGCGGCCGCGAAGTCGCCAGCCAGGCGGGCGCAATGGATGCCAATGCCATAGTGCAGTGGGCAAAAAATCATCTGCGCTGATCGATGGTGCGATCTGCTCGACATTGTCCAGGGCGGAAACCTAGTTAAATACCCCGCATCAAAAATCTTCCATTTCCGGGAATTCCAATCGGCAGCGAGCACGCCATTCAAGCTGCCAACAGGATGGGTAATGTCAAATTTCCACAATAAAAACGAGTCCGCGGATGCAGTATTGGTCAACCGCCAGCTCGAGGCCGTCTGCAACAACGCAAGTGTCGCCCTGCTCATTGCCGATGAGTGCGGTCGCTGTACCTACATGAATCCCGCCGCCGTCGAGCTCACCGGCTATGCGCTCGACGAAATACGGGATCGCTCGCTCCATGAAGTGGTTCATCACTCTCGTCCGGATGGCAGCCACTACCCTTCCCACGAATGTCCACTGATCCGGGCTTACGCGGAAAGACGTCCGACCCAGGGACACGAGATATTCATCCACAGGGATGGACACCTCTATGATGTGGCTTTTACCGTCAGTCCTCTCGACGATCAGGGGGAAGTTGTCGGTACGGTGCTGGAGCTGCGCGACATCAGCGAACAGCTGCGCGCGCAACGCGCACTACAAGAGGAAGCTGAATCTGATGCTTTTCTGGTTGCGCTTGCGGACAAGCTGCGGCCGCAGACGGAAGAGTCTGAAATCCAGCGCACGGCTGTGAATGCGCTCGGCGAACACCTGAAGGTGGAACGGGTGCATTTTGCCGAGATCATCGACCGCGATAATGCGGTTGGTGAAGAATTTCGATCCAAAGAGGCGGACCCGCTTGGCAGAAGGCGGGCTGGAGGTTACCGGCGAGTTTTCGGACGCGATTTCCGAGCCGGCCGAACCCTGGCTGTGCCGGATATTTCGGTGGACGAGAGGCTGACCCCCGAAGAGCGCGAAGAGTACCTCTCGCTGGAAATCGCAGCCGTGGTGACAGTTCCCCTGATTCGTTCTGGGCGCGTGGTAGCAATCATGCGGGTCTGTGCCAATCGTCCGCGATTTTGGACGGAGCGCGAGCTCCAGCTGATCAGGGAGGCTGCCGAGCGCGTCTGGCTCGCCGTCGAGCGCGCGCGGGCTGAACAGGCGCTGCGTGAAAGTGAACAGCAGTTTCGCCAGCTCGCAGATTCGATGCCGCAATTGGTCTGGTTTGCGAATCCTGAGGGCGTGGTCGAGTACTACAACGCCCGGGTACGCGAGTATGCAGGGATCGAAACTCATCCCGACGGCAGCTGGACCTGGCAGCCCGTATTGCACCCGGACGATCAGGAGGTGACTGAGAAGACCTGGAAGCAGTCAGTGATGACGGGGCAAGCATACGAGATCGAGCACCGCGTACGTACTGGCGGTGGCAGCATGCGCTGGCATCTAAGCCGGGCCTACCCGGCGATGCACAACGGAAAGGTTCGACGTTGGTTCGGTACCGCGACAGACATCCACGATGTAAAGGAAGCCGAACAGGCACTGCAACAGGCGAATGCCAAGCTCGCCGAAACCAACCGGCTCAAGGATGAGTTCATGGCGGTCGTGTCGCACGAGCTGCGAACGCCGCTGACCAGCATCATTCTGCACGCAGAACTGCTGGCGAAACGCCCGGAGGCGGCGGACCGGATCGCGCCAATTATTATGCGCAATGCACAGGTGCAGATACGCATCGTCGATGATTTGCTCGACAGCGCCCGCATCGCCCGGGGCACACTGAGCTTCGAGTTCACGACATTCGATATGGCCGGACTGGTCCGCGATATGGTCCAGCAGTACCGTTCCCGTGCGGAGCCGAACGGTATCCAGTTTCATACCACCATTGAGCCCGCCACCATCGAAGGTGATCCGGTCAGGTTGCGTCAGGTCGTTTGGAATCTCCTGGAAAACTCGCTTCGGCACACACCCAAAGGGGGGCGCATCGACGTCACGCTCGCGTCGGACGAGCAGTGGGTGCGGCTATCAGTCAAGGACACGGGAGAAGGCGTCGACCCGGTGTTCATTCCCATGATGTTTGAACGATTCCGCCAGGAGCAGCCTTCTGCCACTCGCGAACATGGCGGGCTCGGTCTTGGTCTGCATCTGGTGAAGGGCATTGTGGAAGCACATGGTGGACGAGCAATGGCAAGCAGCGAAGGTCGTCAGAAGGGCTTGCAGATCATGGTTCGGCTTCCGGCAGGACGGCGCGCGCCGAAAGTGCCGAGCTGAGTCAGGCATCCCCGGCAGGTCCGCAGTACTGTTTCACTTCATCGAGCAGCGCGGAAAAGTCCACAGGCTTTTTCAAGACCGCCTGAACCCTCTCGTGCGGAGCGCGATCTTCATAGGCGCTGACGATCACAACAGGCATAGCCGAGTACCTGGGGTGATTACGCAGGGCATCGAGAAAGTCCCAGCCGTTCATCACCGGCATCATCAAATCCAGCAGGACCAGGCAGGGCACGGTGCTGGACGGATCCTCGAGAAGAGCCAGTCCTTCCTTACCATTGGCGGCGCTGATCACGTCGTAGCCGTTGATCGTCAAAAGCTCAGACAGAACTTCGCGAATCTCGCGGTGATCGTCGATGATTAGAACTCTGTTGGTCTTTTCCGTCATCATTTCGGAGCATCGATTGGTTTCGCGCAGCAAACGAGGGTAAGAAGTCGACCCGCAGATCTGTGGCACCGAAGGCATTCACAGGACATGCCGGAATTGTATCGCGGGCAAGCCAAGCGACAAAACCCATGTCGCGCTTGATTTGCATCAAATTTGTGGAGATTGAGTTCAGCTGCGTTCGATTCGCTGCCAGCTGCGGGTGGGCGGTTGCCGCCATCCAGCATAGGGGTGTTTTGCCAGCAGTTCGCGATCACGAAACAACAGCGCCAGCAGTGCCCCGCCGGCAAAGCCTCCAACGTGCGCCCAAAAAGCCACACCTCCGGCTTCGGCATCGATCGACGCAAAACCGCTGACCACCTGCAGCAAGAACCAATAGCCGAGCATGAACACAGCCGGCACTGCAACTGTAGTCGCAAAGAAACCAAGGATTATCAGCAGGTGCACGTGCACGCGCGGATAAAAAAGGATGTAGGCGCCCATTACGCCGCCAATTGCACCCGAGGCGCCGACCATGGGGATGGCAGAATCGGGATCGGCAAAGATTTGCAAGCCAGCTGCAGCCAGTCCACTCAGGAGGTAGAAAATCGCAAAGCGGACATGGCCCATCGCGTCTTCGACGTTATTGCCGAAGATCCAGAGAAACCACATGTTGCCGATAATATGCAGCCAGCTGCCATGCATGAACATGGAGGAAAGTACGGTGAACCAGTCCGGCGATTCACCCAGCGTGCAGTAGAGCTGCGGCCCCAGTTCGATTTGCCGCTGTGGGGATACCGTCTGCAGTAACTCACCCGGAATCAGTCCAAAATTACAAACTGATGCCGACAGCTGCGGCTCCATGCCGAAGCCCTGCACCAGCACCCACGAAAGCACATTGAGGCCAACAATCGCGTAGGTAACGTAGGGAACCAGAAACTGGGGATTGTCATCGCGTATCGGAAACATCGGTTTCAGCGAACTCCTGGGTCTTGGGCCTCCCCAATTAATGCACAGTTTTTTCCGTCAGCGCTGGTCCTTCGAAGCGAATGCCGGCCCAGCCGTCCAGCAGGAAATTTCGAATGTTCTGGTGGTCCTCGCCGGCCGGATTGCCCATCACGTCTTCACGGTAAAATTTTCCAAACAGCGCCAGCGTTTCCGTTTCGCTTAGTGCATGCAGTTGGGCGAAATAGAAAATCTTGCAGGATCCCTGGTTTTGTCCCGCCTCATTGACGATGTGGCCGTTTTTGAAGCGGGTCGGTTCGTAGCTGTAGTTTTCGTCGATGACTTTAATGACCTCGTCGAACTCGACTGACTCCGGGTCCGTTCGCACCTTCTCAAGCAAATCATTCAGGGTCATTGCGCTTTCTCTTCTTCCCGGTCTTTGTTCGAGCGATAGGGATCCAGTGCGTAAGCGACCAGCTGAGCCGGCATGCCACCCCCGCCCGTCGATACCACAATGTATTGCCGACCGTCGTGCAGGTAGGACATGGGGGTGCCGAAGGGTGGTACATCCATCTTGTGTTCCCACACGACATCGCCTGTGCGCTTGTCGAAGGCACGCAGATAGTATTCCGTTTTCGAAAATGCAGGTGTTTCGATTTCCCGCTGCACCTGATTGAAGAACACCAGCGTTTTGGTCACCAGCGGTCCGCCGGAGGACAAAAAGGAATGGCTGGATGCGCCCAGCGGCGGCAGATTCAAGTGTTTGATCGCCGGATGATCGGTCGGGCCCTGACCATGAGCCACCTGCCAGGCAATTTCACCGCGGTTAAGGTCGATTGCGGTCACCGTGCCATAGGGCGGCTTGGTCAGGGGCAGACCCTGCAATGCGGAAATATCCGGCGTGCGGCCACCGCCGAGATAGCGCGGCGCATCATCGCCATCGCCGCCAGGCTCCAGGGGCGTAAAAGAGGGCTGATTGGCCGCCTGCACGAAGAGGTAACCGAGCTCCGGATCGAATCCGGCACCGCCCCAGTTGGCGCCACCCGCGGCGCTCGGCACTTGCAATGTGCCGAGTCTGCCACTGTCGTCGGGCAAGCTGGGCGGAGTGAACAGGGGGCCGAGCTGATATTGCTTGGCGATCTCCAGCGCGGTTTTTCTCAACGCCGGCGTGAAGTCGATGAGATCGTCTTCAGTGATTCCCTGACGGGCGAAAGCCGGCGGTTTGGTGGGGAAGGGCTGAGTGGCTGCAGATTGCTCTCCCGGCACCGTGCTCTGCGGCACCGGCCGTTCTTCAATCGGCCACACGGGTTCACCGGTGCGACGATCGAACACATAGGTGAAGCCCTGCTTACTTACCTGAGCGACCGCTTTGATCGGCTTGCCATCCACGACAATGTCCACGAGGTTGGGTGCTGCGGGAAAATCGTAATCCCACAAGCCGTGGTGAACCGCCTGAAAATGCCACACCAGCTTGCCAGTGCTGGCATCAATGGCCAGCAAGCTCTCGCCGTAGAGATTGTAACCGGGGCGATGGCCACCGTAAAAGTCGTTGGTCGGCGTGCCGGTTGGTACGTAAACATAACCCAGCTCTTCATCGACGCTCATCATCGACCAGGCATTGGTGTTGCCGGTGTACTGCCAGGAACCATTCCCCCAGGTTTCCACACCCGGTTCGCCGCGCTGCGGTACGGTATGGAAGATCCAGCGCTGCTTGCCCGTGCGCACATCGAAGCCGCGCAGATGGCAGGTGGGCATGCGAGTGGTTTGAACACCATCGGTCACTGTGCAACCCACCACAACGGTGTCCTTCACGATTGCCGGCGGCGAGTTGTAGCCGATCAGGCGACGTTCCGCCTCGGTTTGGGTAATGCCCGCCTGCAGATCCACCTTGCCGTTCTTGCCAAACGATTTGATCGGTTCGCCGGTCTGCGCATTCAGCGCGATCAGCTCGCCGGTGCCCGTGGTGATGATGACCCGCTTATCCGCGCCGGACTCCCAGTAGCTCAAGCCGCGATGCTGCCAGCCGGAATTGGCGGGGCGGCCTTGCTCGTAGGCTTTCGGGTCGTACTGCCAAATCGTTTCGCCACTGGCAGGATCGATCGCCACTACCAGATTGAAGCCGGTGCTCACGAACAAGCGGCCGTCCACCATCAATGGCGTGGACTTGTAATAGGAGGCACGCTGTTGCGTAACTGAGCCCTGCAATGCATTGTCCGGACTGTTCCAGCGCCAGGCTTCCTGCAGTTTGCTGACGTTTTGCTCATCGATTTGCGCAAGCGGCGTGTATTTGCTGCTGCCGCCGTCGTTGGCATAGTTGCGCCACTCGCCTGAGCGTTGCGCGGCGCGGCTTTTGCTGGTGGGAGGTGAAGAACGCTGAACAGAAGAAGGGGATGCGGTTGCGGCCGGAGTACTGGTGGTGGCGGTGACTTGCTTCTTCTCGGCGGTCAACAGCTCGATCACGCTTTGCAGCTCGGCCTCCGTACAATCGCTGCAGGCTCCCTTAGCGGGCATGCCATTGATGCCCTTGATGGTATTGCTCAACAGCGCGTCCATGCCCTTGGCCCTGCGTTCCTGCCAGGCGGAGGTGTCCCCGATAACCGGCGCGTCCTGCCAGCCTGTGCCGTGACAGGAAAAGCAGTAGGTCTCGAAGATCGCATTGGCCTCGCGATCTGCAGCCTGCGCTGAGGACATCATCGAGACGGAAATGGCCGATAGCAGGCCGGCAATAGCGTACTTCATTATTCGCTCCACTCAGGCTTTAGCTGCTTTCTGGATTATTTCAACAATGTATCCGTCCGGGTCCTTGATCATCGCCATCAGGGCGTTGCCGATTTCCTCGATCGCTTCCAGTTCGCGGTAAATTTCGTGTCCTGCGCTGCGCGCTTTTTCCACGATCGCTTTTGCGTCGGGAACGTAGATGACCACCTTTACTGGATTATCTCTGCAATTCGGATTCGAGCCATCGGTGAAGTGCATCAGCAGCAGTGCAGCACCGCGCCCTTCGAAGCCCATCACGTTCTCGACCATGTAGGACGGCTCCAGGGTCATGAGCTTTTTCATACCGATGATGTCGGTGTAAAAACTGGTGGATTTCTCAAGATCGCTGACGCCGATGCCCATTGCGCCGATGTAAGTTGATGCCATGTTGTTCTCCCAAAAAGAGTGTTCAGTAGTCGGTAGCTGCACGTAGGGAGTTCGGAGCCTCCCTGTCCCTGAACGTATTTGGATCTCCGGACTTGCAGCTATCTCTGCTTAATTAAGCGGCTTCAATTCAGGCTCCCGCTCCTGCTGCGATCCAAAGGACAACATCAACTTACGCTGCTCGCCCCGCGGGTCGTTCACCATACCGGATTTTTCGCTGAATACCATCGTCGGGCGGTTGTCGGGATTGTATGGCGTCCACGCGCCCAGCGCCTCCGTGGAAGGATTGCCACTACGGGCGAATTCGGCCCAGGCTTCGGACATCACCGCCGCCAACGGCTCCGGGTTATCGCCACGAGCGAGATCGAGATTGTAGAAGGCGAAAGCGATTTCGGAACCGTGCGGTACGTGAGTTCGATTTTCGGTCAATGGCTGTTCCCACTCGAAGGAATAAACAAAAGCGGGAGCGCCTTTCTGCTCAGCCTTGCGCGCGCCCTGAATCGTCGAATCCAGAAAATAGCCGCGATCGGTGGCGATTCGGAACAGAATATCGCTCGGCTCCATGCCCGGGTAGAAACGCTGGTAAGCGGCAAACACCTCGCCGGCCTTGCCGGCGGGAACCATATTCTTCACCCGTTCCACCACACCCGCCGCATCGAGCGTCAACACCCGCGGGTCGCGACTCATAAAGAAGGAGGTTTCGGTCAGGTTGCTGCCGATCATCATCGGTACCCCGGCGGAAATGGCCGGGGCGCCCGGATCGAAGGGATGGCGGGGCAGGGACGGCGCGCCGGCGGTGGGGCGGAACTGGTCCATCACCGCCGATGCGCGGTTCATTGCGCCTAGCAGCTTCCCGGGCGGGATGTCCTTCAGCTTGTCAGCTTCGTTGGGCTTCAGACCCAGAGCTTCCATGAACAGCTTCGCCCGGTGAGTGCCGACCGCTTGACTGTCGGTACGCAACTGCGAGCCGCTCTGCACGATCGCGCGGTGGAACAGGCCCTGAGCCGCCGGCATCGCCATCAGTACGCTGACTTTGCGGCCGCCGCCGCTTTCACCAAAGATGGTGACCCGGCCAGGGTCACCGCCGAAGCGCTCGATATTCTTCTGCACCCACTGCAATGCCAGCACGATGTCAGTCATCCCGGCGGTGGAACTGTCCGCGTATTCCTCGCCGGCGATTTCGCTCAGATCCAGAAAGCCGAAGGCATTCAGACGGTGATTGAGCGTGACCACCACCACGTCCTGAGTGCGGGCCAGATTGCTGCCTTCATAAAGGATGGAGCCGCCGGAGCCCGTGGAGAAACCTCCGCCGTGCAGCCACACCATCACCGGCCGCTTGCCGCTGTCGAGGCCGGGCGTCCAGACGTTCAGATACAGACAGTCTTCAGAAAAGGTGGCGTTTTCGCCCTGCAGGGAAAAGCCGGTAGAGCGGGGCCGTTCCGGCTCCATCGAACGGCCCTGGGGCGAGCAGTGGCCATAGTCCAGTGCTTCCCGAACGCCACTCCAGCCGGCGGCGGGGCGGGCGGCCTTGAAGCGCCCGGCGCCCGTGGGTGGCTCGCCATAGCGGATGCCTTTGAACGACTTGATGCCTTGAACGTCCGCACCGCGAAGCTTGCCGGCGGAGGTTTCCACCACCGAGGTCTTGCCCTGCGCAAACAGCGGCAGTGGCAAACCAAGCGCGAGCCCGCCAATGGCGGTGTGGCGCAGCAAGCGACGACGGGTAATACCAGGGTATCGGGACATGGCGACTCCTTGTTCATGCTTTTTATCGGCTTATGTTCTCGCGCGGTGCCTATTTTTTATACCTATCGCGAGCTGACCGTCCGGTATTCTACTCCGCCGGCTCAAGCCGATCCGCAGCGAAATGTTAAAAAAGGTAGGTTCTTTCTGCCTTTGCCTGATGACGGGGGCGAGGGGGCTGCACAACGGCAAGGCCACTGTTGAAGTCATGGTTCCCTGCGGTGTGGCAATGTGGCCACCGACTGCGGGCAAGGCAACTCTGGTGCAGCGCTTCTATCGATTCCTCAGTGCGAGGACTGCTGGAGACTGATCGAAACCTACTAAACAGGTCAGCGGGAAATGGAAAAGGGCGAGCTGCGGAATCAGCTCGCCCTTTGTGTTGAAAGAATCGGAGCGCTGGCCTGAACATTCACCGCGTGGACCTCGCCCGAGTCCGGCGATCTGCCCCGCTCCATGGGCACCACTTCCAGGCGCACCTCTACGTCGCGTTCTTCACCCGCTCGCCAGACTTTCAAGGTAATCACATCGCCGGGCTTGGCGTTGATGATGACTTGCTGCAAGTGGATGGCACGTTCCATTCGCTCCCCGTCGGCGGCGATGATCACATCGCCCACCACCGGAAAAGCACGCCCTTCAACCACCATCGCTCCCGTGGTCCCACGCAGTCCCGCCGCTTCGGCCGGACTTTTCGCGGATACGCGCCCAACGATAATGCCGTAGTCCGGCAGCTTCAACGCTTCCCGAATGGGCGGAGCAAAGTCCTCGACACTCATGGGAATGGTCAGCCCCATTCGCGGGCGGTCGGGAATCCTCGCAACGGCCGCGGCAACGCCGGACATACCCCCTGCTCGGAGCTCGGCGATAGACTCCTTGAGCAGATTGATGGGCACAGCAAAGCCAACGCCGACGAAAGCCTGCGGCCCCATGGGTGAAGCGAGAATGGCATTGTTGATGCCAATGACTTCACCGCTGGCATTGAACAGCGGCCCGCCGGAGTTGCCGGGATTAATCGCGGCATCGCTCTGAATAAAAGGCACCTCGATGCCGACCAGGCCGGGTTGCTCCCGCTCGATGGCGGAGATCACGCCGGTTGTCACAGTCGAGCGCAGCCCGAAAGGCGAACCGATGGCGACCGCGGTCTCGCCGGGCTTCACCTGATCGGAATCGCCGAGCTTCAAAGGCTCGATATCGGGCAGATCCGCCGGGTTTTCCAGTTCCAGCAGCGCCAGATCGTAGTCCACGTTGGCGCCCGTGATGCGTGCGGGAATCTCTTTTTCCGGCGAGCCAACGAAGGATATGAGTATCGAAGCGTCACGTCGCAGCACTAGATCACCGGCGGCGATTTTCTCCACCTCCAGAGCCGGTGCGATGACATGGAAATTGGTGACGATGTGCCCGTCGCGATCCACCACGAAGCCGCTGCCGCCGCCCTGGCGTTCGGTGGGGCCTGCGCCGGGAAACATCCGCATGTTTTCGACACTGACGTGAATGGCGACCACACTCGGCCCCATTTTTTCAACGAGTGTCACGACATCGCTGTTCTCGTGAGCGACCGAGGGTGAGCAGCAAAGGATAGCGAGCAAAGTGATCAGAAATCTGCTCAAAGGGGCGCGGTACTGCATGGCCATCTCTCCGTCTTCGCCCGGCATGTCGCCGAAGCCATTGGATGTGAGAGGTGACCTACAAGATTTGGACCACGCCAGACCAATGCTAGCGATTGAGCATCTTCTTCAGACGTGAATAATCCATGGTTTTGAAGCCGTGACCGCCGGCCATGATGTAGAGCGAGAACGGGCTGTAGCGCAGCCAGCGCGGAGTAAGCCTCCGAAATACACGCACTGCGCGCACCCAGCGGCGGTAGTTGCGTTCGTCCCGGTCCGACCACGGGATGCGGTGTTTGGCGCGAAAACGCGGATCGAGAAAGCCGACGGTGAACAGTCGAATCAGCGGGTAGAGAGTGCGCGAATAGAGCCAATGGGACCAGGCCCTGGGAAGCGGCATAAGCGGCACTCGAGGGCCGAATTTCATCATTTCTTCGAGCAGAAATGCCACGGTTTCGTTGTAAGTCATGGTCCCGAGGAGCAAATCATCAAAGTATTGCTCGAACTCATCCAGGTTATTTTCCAGCGCCGAGCGCGGAATCCGAAACAGCAGGCAGAGTTGCACATATTCTTCGAACAGCTGGGTTTTTTCTGCGGGGCTGAGGGGCTCGTGCATTTCCTCGCGGAAACGCAGGATGCCCGCAAGGAAGGTATCCGGTACGACGCGGAAGGTAGCCGGCGTCAGCGCAAAGTATTCGGATCCGTCGGCACGCCGTCCTTTGATGTTGGCGTGCAGCTGCCGCAGCGCCTTGACCTCGTCGCGGCTCTGCTTGCCCTTTTTGCCACCATAGAGAAATCGCACCAGGGAAAAGCCGGTACGAAACAGCCGGCCCCAGGGCTCCTGCCGATAGACGGAATACTGCGCCACCGCCGCACCGATGTCCGGGTGCGCCGCCTGCATCACCAGGATTGGCACTGAAAATGGCAGCAGTGCCATGTCGGAAAACGTTTCCCAGAAAAGCGAGCCGGGGCCAGGCGCGCGACCGGGCTCCCGATTGCCGCGGGTGGCAGTCGGCGAGACGGCAGGACGGGAGGCGGGCGAAGGAAACTGATTCACGACGGATAAGGTTTACGCCAGAAAACATTCAGAAAGCTGATAAAGCAGTCGTTCTCTTTATCAGGGCCGCTAAGACCGTCAGACATTCGGCGAATTCCGTCGGACCCACTAGAGTTCGACTCGCACGCCCACGTAGATTGCAGCTCGCTCCAGGTCACCGCGATCGGCATTGCCTTTAATCCCGGTCTCCACCATCGCCGCATCAGACAGACGGTAGTCCAGTTCGACGCCATAGCTGAAGTAGTCGCGCTCCGCCAGATACAGCTCGCTCGTGTAGCTTATGGGCGCACCGCTCGGGGTGATAGTCAGCTCCCGCTCGTCGTCATTGAACTCGTGGCGGTATTCGGCGGTGATGAACAGACGCCACTGGTCTGACAATTCGGCGATGAAAGTCGCGCCGAGCGAGCCGGTCAAACTGTCCAGCGACTGGTCGCCAAAGGTCGCGGCGGTGGAGCGCGTCGAATCCTCCCGGTAGCCATCCACCTCCAGCTCCTGATACTGCAGGCCGACGACTGGCGAGATGGTGTAGCCTTCTCCCGCGCTGAAGTCCATGGACGCGCTCACACCCAGGCCCCAGAAGTCGGTATCCGTATCGCCCTCGTGTTCCCGGACGATTGGCCCGAGAACGATCGCTCGGGTGAGGTCCTCGTATCGGGCGCGTCCCAGCATCGCATCCGCGTGCAGGTTGATACGATCTGCCGTGCCTCTGGCATAAAAGAGCGCCGACAAGGCATCGACCTTGTAGTCGCCGCGGTTGCTATCGAATTCGCCATCGCCGTCGCTCAGCACGAAGGAAAGGCCGACGCTGGCCTCTTCCTCGAGCCGATGATCGAGCCCGATATTCAGAAGGGCTGCTTCTTCATCCACGCCGGTTATTTGCGCCGAGCCCTCATGGCTGAAGTCGTGATAGCCCAGCTTCGCATACCAGGCATTACCGCCGATGTTTTGTTCGAAGCCGCGTCGGAAGGCACGCTGGCTCGTCTCCCGATGATTGCGGAACAAAGCCTGCCCCGCATAGGCAAGCTGGCCGATCTGTTCGGGGGCGATCAGCATGCTGGCGATAGCCTGCCCCTGGATCCGCTGGGCCTTTCCCGCCGGGTGAACACTGTCTGCCAGAAGGTGAGTTTCGTTGGCGTCTGGCGCCACCAGGTCGTCCCGGGTACAGGTCAGCGCGCTGCCAGTGCAGGCCGGTTCGAAGATCGAAGTAAAGCCAAACTCGTCGGCGAACGCGATCATTTCCTCGAACAGTGCATCGGTGTCGAAATAGAGAACGTTGACGCCGCTGTTGGCGAGCGCTTCCTCGTAGCTCTGATTGAAGAGCGCGAGCCCGGCACTGCCGCCAGTCGGAACCGACATAGTCACGATTTGGCGCGCCCCTGCGGCCTGCAGTCTGGACACCTGTTCAGCGAGATTCTGCGCCGCGTCAGTCAGAATGGTGGGGTCGGCGCCGCCGCCGTCGGCGAAGGCAAAAAAGTCGTTGCCGCCGCCCTGGATGTAGATGAGATCGTCTCCCCCGAAGCGCGCACCACCGGCCAGTGCGATATCGATCTGGTCGGCAATCGGCACCGATGCATTGTTCAGCTCGGTCACGCGCGCATCGCCGGTGGCGAAATTATTGCCCCCAAGGCCGTAATCCACCTCAAGCGGCAGGCCCAACTCGGCGGCCACGACCTCCGGCGCCACCGGGTCCGGATTGGTGGTAAAGCTCGAGCTCGGCGGAATCGGCAGGAGGGTGGCATAGTAGCCGCCGTCCGAGAGACTGTCGCCGAACACGAACAGGCGCTCGGCAGATTCATCGTTGGCCAGCAGAGGTGGGGTGCTCGCCAGGAGCCCGGCGGCCAGGCAACGGCGCAATATCTGTATTTGTTTGCAGCCTTGCATTTCACACTCCTTGTGATTCGCGATGGCGGACAGGAGCCGAGACGGTACACCAAAAGGGCGGCACAGTTAAAGAGCGGCGCCTGTGCTACTATCGGCGCCACTTGCCCATCGACCGCAAGCCAGAGCCAAATAACAAGACAAGGGAAATCTATGGAATACGTCACCATCGTTATCAGCCTCGCACTGCTACAGTACATGGGCTTCGGAGCCATGGTCGGCAAGGCGAGAGGAACCTATGGCATCAAGGCGCCGGCCACCACCGGCAATGAGATGTTCGAACGCCACTTCCGCGTTCACATGAACAGCCTGGAAAGCCTGATCATCTTTGTCCCCGCGATCGTCGCCTTTGCAACCTACGTCCATGCGGAGACTGCGGCGGGTCTTGGAGTGATTTACCTCGTCGGGCGTTTCATCTATGCGAGGGCCTACGTCAAGGAACCCGGAACCCGTACCTTGGGAACCCTGCTTTCGGGGTTGCCGAGCATCATCCTGCTGCTCGGTGGCGCGATCGGTGCCTGGCTCGCACTGTTCTGAGGTCGCATTTCTGTCATAACTTTGTCGTCATTGCTCATTAGCATGCCCACATCTGGTGGATTGTTCGTAAAATTCAGTTGCCGAACATTGCGAACATTCCCACTCCATAATAAAGAAGGGGAGCAAGAACATGCCTGCACTCAATCGTCGTCGCTTTCTCACCGCCGCCAGCGCCAGCTTCGGTGCGCTGGCACTGCGGGGTTATCCTGTAATGGCCGATGCCAAGGCCCACTTCACCCATGGTGTGGCCAGCGGAGATCCGCTCAATGACCGCGTCATTCTCTGGACGCGGGTGTTGCCCGGCACCGGAGTGGCGGAAGACCTCTACGTGCGCTGGGAAGTGGCGGAAGACGAGCACTTCCGCAAGCCGGTCGCGCGCGGCACGACTCGTACTCACGCGACCCGGGACTACACGGTTAAAGTGGACGCCGGCGGATTGCAGGCCGGACGTGAGTATTACTATCGCTTCAACACCAACGGCGTAAGCAGCCCGGTCGGGCGCACTCGCACTCTCCCCGCTGAAGGCATGCAGCAGGCGAAATTCGCCGTGGTGTCATGCTCAAATTACCCGCAGGGCTATTTCCACGTCTATCGCGAGCTGGCGAAACGATCCTTTGATGCGGTGCTGCACCTCGGCGACTACATCTACGAATATGCCGAAGGCGGTTACGCCAATCAGAAAATGCTGGAGAAAGGCCGTAACGTTCGGCCTGCGCACGAAATCGTTTCCCTCGACGATTACCGCACCCGCTACGGACTGTACCGCAGCGATCCCGACCTGCAAGCCATCCACCAGGTCCATCCCTTTATCTGCGTGTGGGACGATCACGAAATTACCAACAATACCTGGAAGGCCGGTGCTGAAAATCACAATGAAGGCGAAGGTCCTTTCGATGCTCGTCGCCTCGCGGCAATCCAGGCCTTCTATGAGTGGCTGCCGATTCGCGAACAAAGCAGCATCGAAGAAGGACGGATCTATCGCAGCTTCGAAATCGGTGAACTTGCTTCACTGATCATGCTCGACACACGCCTGATTGGCCGCGACGAACAGCTGTCGGCCGGCATGGATGTGGAAAGCCTGCGCGCGGCACTTGCAGACCCGCAGCGCACTATTCTCGGCGTGGAGCAGGAGCGTTGGCTTGAACAGGAAGTGCAGCGCTCGGCCAGAGCCGGCAAACCCTGGCAAATCATTGGCCAGCAGTTGCTGATGGGAAAGTTGTTTGTCCCGCAGTTGGCGGACGAGGACTTCGCGTCGGAGCACCGCACCGCCGTGGTCAACGGACGCTATGGATTGTTGCGCGAGCGCGGACGGCAAGGCTTCGCGCTGAACATGGATGCCTGGGATGGTTATCCGGTCTGCCGCGAACGGGTTCTCAAAGCTTTTAAAGAGAAGGCGAACAACGTCGTCGTGCTCGCCGGAGATACCCACAGCTCCTGGGCCTTCGATATGGAAAATGACGCAGGCGAAGCGGTTGCGGTCGAACTCGCCACGCCGAGCATCACTTCTCCCGGCTTCGAAAACTTTCTGCCGCTTCCTGCGGAGCGGCTCGAGCAGGCCACCATGGAAGCCAGCCCGGAACTGAAATACTTCGACGCGCCGCATCGCGGCTGGATGGAGATCGCAGTGAGCAAAGACAAGGTCACGGCTGACTGGCACTACGTCAGCACAGTACACGAGACGGAGTACCAGCTGATCCCGGGTGCAACGCTGGAAACAGCGGCGGGGCAGCATCGGCTCCGCAGGCAGCGCTAGGCCAGCGACGTTCCGCACCTAAGTTAGACCGGCGGGTTCTTTCCTTGACCCGCTTTCACGCTTGCTGCTTAATCTTGTCGTTGTCACCACGCCGTCAACGATAAACAAAACAGCGGAGCGGATCGCGATGTACCGACACCTCATTTCTGGGCTGCTGCTCGTACTATGCAGCCTGTCCAGTCTGGCGAATTCAAGCAGCTACCAATACCTGATCGGAACAGGCAAGGCGGACGTCACCGGCCCCGCCCTGGGCATGCCCATGTGGGGCTTCGCCCGGCAGGGGCAGAATACCGAAGGCATTCACTATCGCCTGCACTCCCGCGCTTACGTGATTGCCGACCCGGATGAAGATGCACGCATTGCCTTCGTCAGCGTCGATGTGGGCAGTATCACCAATGCCGTTCAGCTCAGCGTGATCGATGCGCTGCAAGAGGAGTTCGGCGAGACCTACCGTCTCGACAATGTGCTGCTGAGTGCGACTCACACGCATGCCGGGCCCAGCGGCTACTGGCATTACGGCGCCAAGTCACCGCTCGGCAGTCCGTTTTATCCTGCCCACTTCAATATGATTGTCGCTGGCATCGTGCAGTCCATTCGTGAGGCTCACGGCGATCTCGCTCCCGGCAATATTCTGTTCAACCGTGGAAAGTTGACCGGCGCGGGCGCAAACAGATCAGCTACCGCTTACGACGCCAACCCCGAAGAAGAGCGCCGCCGCTACGATTCGAACATGGACCAGGATATGACCCTGCTGAAGCTGGTTCGAGAGGATGGCGAGGTCGGCCTGATCAATTGGTTTGCGGTTCATCCTACCGCGATGACCTATGACAACCACCTGATCTCCGGCGATCACAAGGGCCACGCCTCCAATCTGTTTGAGAAGGAAGAGGGTGGAGACTTCGTTGCCGCGTTTGCCCAATCCAACTGCGGTGATATCACGCCGAATCTGAACCTGAATAACACCGGCCCCGGCGAAAACGAATTCGAAACCACGCGCATCATCGCCGAGCGCCAATACAACAAGGCCCGAGAACTGTTCGACAACGCCAGCGAAAAGCTCAGCGGCCCGGTTCGCAGTCGCCAGCGCTACTTCACCTTTGAGGATAAGACAGTAGCACCGCAGTTCACCGGTGGAAGTGCGCAGCAAACCTGTCCCTCCGCCTACGGCTACACCTTCGCAGCCGGCTCAACTGAAGACGGCGGTGGCAATCCGCTGTTCAGGGAGGGAATGACCAAATCCGATCCGCAGCTGGACAAAATGCTGGCCGAGCGATTCAAGCTTCCTCCGCCGAAGCCGGAAACGCGGAAATGTCACGCGGAAAAAGCCATTCTCATTGCACCGGGTGAACTGGAGCCGATTCCGGGTCAGACTCAGATCGTGCCCATTTCCATCGCAACCATCGGTCAGCTGGCCATCATCGGCATTCCGGCGGAAGTGACCACCATGGCGGGCCGGCGCCTGCGCGAAACCGTGCGCAAGGTGCTCGGTGATGATTACCACTATGTGATCGCCGGCTATGTGAATGACTACACCGGCTATGTCACCACTCGGGAGGAATACGCCACTCAGCAGTATGAGGGCGGACATACCCTCTATGGTCCCTGGACGCTGGGCGCCTACCAGCAGGAGTTTGCCACGCTCGCCAGCGCCATGCGCGACAACAAGGCGCTGGAACCCGGTCCCACGCCGGTGGACTTGCGAACCATGGTGGAAGGCAGTGAGATTCCGCTGCTGCCGGAAAAATTACCGCAAGGTAAGCAGTACGGTGAGCCGGTGGAAAGATTGTCGCGCAGCTACCGGCGCGGTGAACAGGTGGTGGCCCGTTTCTGGTCCAGCAATCCCTCGGCGAGCTTCGAGAAAGGCGAACCCTACGTCCGTGTCGAACGCCGGGAAGGAGACAGCTGGCAGCTGGTGGATACGGATGATCACTGGGCTACCCGCAGCCGCTGGTACCGCCCGGACTCAGCGCCGGAAGCACTGCAATATCAAGTCGATTGGACGATACCGGAAGGTGTTCCATCAGGAAGCTATCGCATTGTGCATCAGGGCTATGCGGACGGGACGCCCTTCGAAGGAAGCTCGAACACTTTCAAGGTGCGGTGAAGGAAAGGCAATCTGACAGCGCGGCATGAAGTGGATCCCGGCCTGCGCCGGGATATGAGACTGGTTTAGCTGAGAACGATAGCTCTTCCTGAGAAGGGCCGCGCTCTCACCCGTGATTCCGGCGAAGGCCCGAATCCATCGAGCGGAGAAACCTAGGCCCGCTCGTGGAATACCGGCCAGCGTTCGACGATTTCTCCCTCATCGTAAACCGCAATGTCCCCAAACTGCAGAAATACGAACTCGCTTTGAGTCGGTCGGAAGAAGATCCAATCGTCCGGTTTCAAATCGATGTGGTTCGGCCCCTGATACATCTCCTGATTGGTGGAATGCCCGAACACCGGATTGGTCTGCAGGCCTTCCGGTGAGACCGGCTTCGCCTTCCAGTAACCGCCGTAGATGAAGAACTGACGCTGTTCATCGGGGTTCCACCAGGGCATTTTCTCCAGCATCTCCGGGCTGACGCCGGGTAACTGCATCTTGGCTGAGGTTTTCAGCAGCGGGGTGGCGATGAAGGACGCCGGCTGGTGGTCCGCCAAAGTATCCCTGTCAAAATCAGTCGGTTTGACCAGGCAGGAGCCGGCCGCCAATTCGTTGTGGCGGAAATCGCCGCGATCATAGAGCTGATAGGTGGGGCTGCCACCGCAGTTGAGTGTGGTGTCGGCAATCGAACGGCCCAGAACCTGTTCCGCCGTCTCGATGTACTTTTCATACTCTGCCATGGCCGAATCGCGGTGCGCCAGTGTGTCGCCCGGCAGACTGGGGATATGGGGTTCATAGCCCATGAAACCGGCGAACTGCAGCCGTTCGCTGCCCTCGATGATTTGCAGCATCTGCGCGAGTACGTCGGTGGACTGCACACCGCCGCGATGCAGTCCGATGTCCAGTTCGATGTTCACCTTCAGGTTTACGCCAAGGGCTTCGGCCAACTCGCGGTATTGCAGCAGGCGTTCGGGTGTGTCGATCAACCACTGCATCTGGCGCGAGGGATCGAAGCGGCTGTCACTCAGTTGGCGGTAGAAATTTCCGGCGGCGGTCACTGGCATGGGCTTGCCGATGAGCACATCGGATGTCGGCAGCTCTTTTGCGACTATGTTGGCGAAGGGCTGATGAAAAACCATCAGCCTGTTCGTGTCGGCTTCTCGCGTGATCAGCTTGAGCAGATCCAACGAGGGAAGAGATTTCGCAACGACCCGGTAATCAAAACGATCGCCAATGTGCTGTTTGAGCGTCGTGATGTTAGCAAGCAGTTTTTGCTTGTCGATTACCAGCGTTGGCTTGGCGATCTGCGCCTCATCCAGCGCTTTACTAAGGCTTTTAAAGTAGTTGCTGTGACTGTGATGAGCAGAAGCGGATTGTGCAACAAAGGTGGTGGTCAAAGCGGCAAGTCCTGCACTGCTGGCGATGAAACGGCGTCGCGATATCATAGTGGTCCTCCCGGTCGGGCGAAACTTCGCCCCGGTAAATGGATGCTAGGTGAACAGTCCGGCCAGATAGGGGTTGAGAAACTTCCCGTCAGGGTCCAGCGCCTGCCGCAATTCCTTGAAGTCCTTCCAGCGGGGATACAGACCCGTGAATTCGCTGGCGCCAAGCGTGTTGATCTTTCCCCAGTGAGGCCGGCCGCGGTATTTCTTGAAGATCGGCTCCGCCGCGGCAAAGAAGGGCCGGTAGTCCTCATCGTAGACACGGTGAATCGCAACGGAACAGCTGTCGCGGCCGCTGAAGGGGCTCAGCCAGGCGTCATCAGCTTTGATGTAGCGGAACTCGATAGGGAAGAAAACTTCCGGGAAGCGCGTTTCGAGCAGCTCCTTTATCTCGCGGAATGCGCCAATCGCATGCTCCCGCGGCAGGTGGTACTCCATTTCGTTGAAACGCGTATTGCGCTCCGCCACATAGGCCTGCCAAGAGGGTGCGACCAGCACTTCCGGCGGGATGTCCTTGAAGGCGCTGTTCATCACCGCAAAACGTTGCTCCGGATCCTTCAGGAATTTGTCACGCAGGCCGCGCATGGCGGCGAGGCCATCGCTTTCCTCCGGCGGCTGTGGCGGCGAAACCGGCTCATCCGTTGGGTTGTGGAATTCGGCAATGGCGAGGCCGGAAAACGGAATGTAGAAAAATTCGAAATTGCGATTGCGCGCAGCCAGGCTGTCGGCCTCTTCGAGTAGTGCCTCGATGGGGAGCCATACGGTCTCGCTTTTCAGCTTGTAGGGCGCCACATTGCGCAAGGTGATCTCGGTAACGATGCCGAGCGCCCCCAGATTCACCTGCGCGGCTTTGAAGATCTCCGGATTCTTGTTCTCACTGCATTCGATCACATCCCCCTTTGCTGTCACCAGCTTGAGGCCGGAAACAAAGGAAGACAGCGAGCCGATATCCGCTCCGGTTCCGTGTGTGGCAGTGGCGATGGAGCCAGCCAGGGTCTGCTCGTCGATGTCCGGCATGATGACCATGGCCTGGCCGCGCGCCGCCAGTGGCTCGCCGATGTCGCTAAGGCGAGTCCCGGCGCCGAGGGTGGCTTCCATGGTCCCCTTGTCATGAGAGAGGATGCCGCTGAGCCGGCTCAGGCTGACGATAGTGTCATCCGTAGGCACCAGTGCGGAGAAGGAATGCCCCGAGCCCACCGGTCGGATTACCCCGCGGGTACCCGCCACCAGCTCACGCAATTCGTCCACGGATCCTGGCGCCATCCGCCGCTGAGGATGGCAGATTTGTGAGGCGGACCAGTTGCGCCAGGGAATCACGTCTGAAGACGCTGTCCGGGTAGCCGTGGTTTGCGCCAGGGCGCGGGAGGCGAGCCCGCCTGCGCTTACTGCCGTGCTGCCCGCGCTCAGTGCTGCCAGTGCGTGTAGGAACTGTCGGCGTCTCATCGGTTATCTCTTCCGGTCCTGTTTCAGAGCGCCCGCTACTGCGCGGGCGGGCTCGCCATGAAAATGATCAGGGCAGCAAGCTCTGCCCGGCTGCATTCCATGCAAAAGCCCAGCGGGGGCATGCCGCCGAAGCCCTCGATGGCATGCTGCACCAGCACATCGACACCTTTCGCCATGCGGGGCTTCCAGGCTTCCATATCCCCCGTCAGGGGCGCGGAAGAAGCGGGAACGGCGTGGCAGGCTTTGCAGCTGTACCGGTAAAGCTCCGCCAGCTGCGGGTCGGCAGGCATTCGTTGTTCAAGGCCACGAGCCGGCTTGGAGGTGTTTACGTCTTGAGCCAGAACGCCCGAGCAGAAAGCGGTCAGCATCGCGCTCAGCAACAGGCGCGAGGTCCAGTGGACATTCTGGGAGATTTCATCGGAGTCATGCAGCGACATGGTTTTATTCGTTTGTGCGTCGGTGTGGGCGGTTCACCGCTAGTATCCACATCTATCCGTGACTGTCGATTCTCGCACCGGAACTGTCGGGACAAGGCTGAGGGGAGTCGGTATCATCAGCAGCCTTTGTGCAGACCGTGGAAGTTATGATCTCCGAACTGTTGTTAATCGCCCTGATCGTCGGGGCTTTCGCCGTATGGCTTCACATGTCGGCAGTGCGGGAGCGGGCTCTGGCAGCGAGCCGTGATTACTGCGAGCAGATGGGGGTGCAATTCCTCGACGGCAGCGTGGTTCGCACCGGCATTCGTATTACCCGTGCCCGGTCCGGCACCGTGGCACTGGCCCAGCGCTTCCAGTTTGAATTCACCGTCACCGGCGAACGGCGCTACCGCGGCGAAGCGGTCTTTGTAGGCAATCGCCAGGTGAGCATGCGGCTGGAGCCGCACGTCCTGCACTGACAAGAGCCGGTTGATTGTTGGTCCGCCAGATCGACCGTTCAGTGACAGCTCGCCTCGAATAGTGATTCCGATCCGCACTATGATATAGGCGTCGTCCGGGATAAAAGGGCGACGCCTTCAAACGAACAACAAGGATCGCGATCTATGACCACCACTGCCAACCCCTATGCCGCGCCTGCAGCGGAGGACATCGGCAACGATGCCCCCACCTATCAACCGAAAATTCTAAGTTTGTCTGGCCGGATCGGGCGAGCCCGCTACCTCGCCTATGGGATGGCCTGGACTCTGCTCATGTATCTGGTGGCGGCGATCTTCGGCGCCGTGTCGGCTGTCGTCTTGGTCGATAGCAGTGCGGCAATAATCGTTGCGGGCTTGGCGGTGTATGTCCTCATGCTCGTGCCGACAACGGCGATGCTGGTACGCCGGCTCAACGACCTGAACCATTCGGGCTGGCTTGCATTGCTGATGCTGGTGCCGCTCGTCAACATTGGCTTTACCTTGTATATCCTGTTCGCACCCGGAACCAAGGGACCCAATCGATACGGCCCGGCACCTGCCGCCAACTCTGGGGGAGTGATCGCCGCGGCGACGATTCTGCCGTTGATCTTCGTTATCGGAATTCTGGCGGCCGTGGCGATCCCCGCCTATCAGGAGTACGTGGAACGGGCGCAGGCCGCTCAGAACCAATCGCTCAACTAACGCGAGCTATGGAGCATTCCGGCTATAACGGGGTGCTCCGTTTTAATTCAAGTTCTTCCTTTCCGCCAGCCGTTTCTACCTCGGATCTTTGGTCCGCAAGCACTCGCTTTTCTTTTCGGCTATGCATTTCGAATGCACCCACTTTTCTGGTGCCTCGACAACAAGTAGTAAAGGAAAAAAAGACAGTGAAAAAAACTATTGCCCTTGCGATCTTTCTGGCCAGCACGGGGACTCTGGCCAACGCCAGCACCTTCAACGGCAAAACCATGGCCATGTCTGATACCGGCGTGGCGACCTCGGACTACCTGGAAGGTTTGAACCTTAACCCCGCCGCTCTCGCCAACTTCGGAGACAGCGACGACTTCAACCTCCACATCAATGCCGGTGCGCTTGGGGCGGATGAAGATGACCTGCTGGACAACGCCGAGCAGCTGGTGGACATGCTCGATGTGGTCGATGGTTTTGTGCCGACTATCGATTACGTGAATGACTTGGTTGCGCAACTGCAGGCCATTGACGGTAAAGCCGCAGTGGTCGATGCGGGTGGCGGTATTTATATGAATATTCCGACTGGCCTGATCTCACTGGGGCTCACCGCCAAGACCAGTCTTACCGCAGGCGTGATGGCCAATGTGAATCAGGCGGACATCAACTATCTCGAATGGCTGATCTCCCGCCTGCTTATCTCAACAGCAGCAGCGGCACATCGCTCATGCTGATCATCCGTGTGGTATTGCTGCCCACGAAAAACTGCCGAATGCGCGAATGCCCGTAGGCGCCCATCACGATCAAATCAAGCTGATTGTCCCGCTGATAGGTGATCAGTGCGTCGGCCACTTCCCCCTTGAGCGTCGCTGTCGTTACAGCAAAGCCGGCATCTTTCAGCTTCGCTTTCGCATGTTCCAGTTGCTGGCGGCGCTCGTCGCTGTCGCCGTCAACCATCACCAGGTGACAGGGAAGACTTTCGAGTAGCGGACTCGCGGCTACCATCTCCAGCGCCTTCTGCGCGGTGGCGCTGCCGTCATAGGCGATCATGACCGATTGCGGTTTTGTGAATTCCGGAACGGCGATCAGAATCGGCCGGTGCATGGCTCGCACCACGCTTTCCAGATGCGAGCCGACGGTATGCGCGGCGGCTTCGTGGCCCTGGCCCAACCGCCCCATCACCAGCAATCGGGTGTTCTCTTCCAGTTCCAGCAGCGTCTCCAGCAGGTCGCCGTGTCGCTGCAGTCGGGCGACATCCGTCGCGCCCTTTTCCTCAGCTCTTTTCGCCGCATCCTCCAGCATGTATTTGCCGTGCTCGAGCGCAACGCGGCTACGCTGTTCGTCCAGTGCAACCAGTTCTTCGAGAAGATGTTCGCGGCTGCCGAGTCCGATGTTGCCGGACAAATCTTTCGAGGCGGGATACTCCGACTTGTCGAGCACATGCAGCAGCTTCAGAGTTACGCCGAGCCGTTGACTAGCCCAACTGCCGGCGTCGCAGACGGGGCGAGAAATCGCGGAGCCGTCGATACAAGTCAGTACATTGTTCATTCTTATTCTCCTCGGAATCAATGTGCCAGCAGTTTGTCCACTTCTTCCGGTTTGTCGTGAACACCAAAGCGGTCGACAATGGTCGCGCTGGCTTCATTCATGCCCAGCACTTCCACCTGCGCGCCTTCGCGTCGGAACTTGATCACCACCTTGTCGAGCGCCGACACCGCGGTGATGTCCCAGAAGTGGGCCTCGCTGACATCGATGATGACACGGTCCACTGCCTCTTTGAAGTCGAATCCGTCGACAAAGTCGCTGGACGAAGCAAAGAACACCTGGCCGACCACTTTGTAACGACGCAAGGTTCCATCCTCCTGCAAATCGCCTTTCACCAACATGAAGCGACCTATCTTGTTGGCGAAGAACAGTGCTGCCAGTAGTACACCCACCAGCACACCAATGGCCAGGTTGTGAGTGGCAACCACGACCACAACTGTCGACACCATGACAATGCTGGAGGACAGCGGATGGTCTTTCAAATTGCGAATGGAATCCCAGGAGAAGGTGCCGATGGATACCATGATCATCACCGCCACCAGCGCGGCCATCGGAATCTGACTGATCCACTCGTCCAGAAACACCACCATGATGATCAGCAGCACACCCGCGACAAAAGTGGATAGCCGCCCGCGACCGCCCGACTTCACGTTGATGACCGACTGACCGATCATCGCGCAGCCGGCCATGCCGCCCAACAACCCGGCGCCGATATTGGCGATGCCCTGGCCCTTGCACTCGCGGTTCTTGTCACTGCTTGTGTCCGTCAGATCGTCCACGATAGTGGCGGTCATCATCGATTCCAGCAGGCCTACCACGGCGAGTCCCGCGGAATAGGGGAAGATGATCGTGAGGGTCTCAAACGTCAGCGGCACATCGGGCCAGAGGAAGATCGGCAGCGTATCCGGCAACTCGCCCATGTCGCCGACGGTGCGGATGTCCAGGCCCATGTACATGGCGAAGATCGTCAGACCTACAATGCACACCAGCGGTGACGGCACTATTGTTCCGACCTTGGGAATCAGCGGCAGCAGGTAGATGATTGCCAGGCCGGCGGCAGTCATCGCGTAGACATGCCACGTTACGCCAGTGAGTTCCGGCAGCTGCGCCATGAAGATCAGAATCGCCAGCGCGTTCACGAAGCCCGTCACTACCGATCGCGAAACAAATCGCATCAGACTGCCGAGCTTCAGATAACCCGCTCCAATCTGCAGCACACCCGTCAGCAAGGTCGCCGCCAGCAGATACTCAAGCCCGTGTTCCTTGACCAGCGTGATCATCAGCAGCGCCATCGCGCCGGTCGCAGCGGAAATCATCCCCGGCCGCCCTCCGACGAAGGCAATGATCACCGCAATACAGAAGGATGCGTACAGACCAACTTTCGGATCCACTCCGGCGATAATCGAAAACGCGATCGCTTCCGGGATTAGCGCCAGCGCGACCACCATGCCGGCCAGTGAGTCGCCTTTGATGTTGCCAAACCAGTCCTTTTTCCATTTCTCCAGCATGTTGATTCATTTCTCCAGAATTCGTGGGTGCAAGCTCAGAGTCGGTCATGCGAGTGATCGGGATCGCAAAGACGCGCTCCTTGGTCGGCGGCGACCGAGGAAGATCTGTTCGAGGTAGTGCGGAGGAAGCGCTGTCCGATCGGGCCGGTCAGCTTGGAGGAGTGCTTACGGTGGGCTAATCACAGAAAATCGCTTGTCAAAAAAGGCGGCGATTCTAGCAGCTGGGCTCCCAGGTCACAACGACACATCAAAGCCGGAGCAAAATCCCGCTGGAACGAAGGGAGATTATCGGGTAGTTTTCGGTTGATCAAAAACAAGAATAACGGGAGGGATTCCTTCGTGAGCACAGTATCACCCACCGCAGCGCCTCAGCTGCGTCGCACCGGTCGCGGAGCGAAAACCAAGCGCGGCTGGATTACAGCGCTGTTCGGACTGCCCTTCGCGGCATTCGGTCTCGGCATGTTGTTTCTCAGCGTTATTCCCAATCTGCACGATGCCTGGCGCATGCAGTTTTGGGAGCATCGACAGGCGCAACTGCTGAGCGCCGAATTGGCCGGCAACGACGGGACTTCTCGCGCAGAGGCCACTTATCGCTACAGCTACCAGGGCCTGCAATTCACCGGTGACCGCGTCGCCATCATCGAATGGTCAGACAACATCGGCCCGTTTCAGCAGCGCCTCGGCTCACAACTCGAGCAGGCTTTCCAACAGGGTCGCGCCGTTGACGTCTGGATAGATCCAGACGATCCGCAGAAAGCCGTGCTCAACCGCGAACTGCGCTGGGGCATGATCGGCTTCAAGATGATCTTTGTTGTGATCTTCGGCGGAATCGGTCTGGGAATCATCTGGGCCGGGCTGCGTGCGAAAGGCAACACCATCGCTCATCCAAAGGGCGCTGACAAACCCTGGCTCACACGCAAGGAGTGGGCGAGTCCGGTCATCAGCAGCGATGCAAAAGCCGGCATGTGGGCCATCTGCATCTTCGCGGGCTTCTGGAACCTGATTGCCTTTCCCATCGGCATTCTTGCTTTCGGTGACGTTCTCGACGGCAATCCGAAGGCGCTGGTCGCACTGATATTCCCTGTGGTCGGTATCGGCCTGCTCAGCTGGGCGGTGAAACTGGTCCGCGCCTACCGGCGATTCGGCCGCGCGCCCCTGACCATGGACCCATACCCCGGCTCCACCGGTGGTCAGGTGGGCGGCAGCATTGATGTGGGTTTGTCGTATGATCCGAACATCATGTTCCGCACCACGCTCAGTTGCCTCTATAGCTATGAAAGCGGCTCGGGTAAGAACCGTCGCCGGTCCGAGCGGGTCGTGTGGCAAAGCGAAGGTTACGCTCACACTCGTCGCCATGGCGACAAAACGCGGCTGGAAGTGCTCTTCGAGGTCGATGACGGTTTGCCTGCTTCCGATCCGCAGGACAGCAGCAGCTATCATTTGTGGCGAATCAACGTCCACGCCAGCTTGCCCGGCCCCGACTTCGACCGCAGCTATGAAATCCCGGTCTTCCCCACCACGGCAAAAGCAGAGCAAGTCCGAACCCTGAGCACCGAACATAGCAGCGCCGCCGAAGACCGCATCCAATCCATCGAAGAAGTGCTCAATCTCAAGCAAGTCCCCGGCGGAGTGGAAATCTACTATCCCGCCTTTCGCCACCCGGGCGGAAAAATCGCGGGCATAATCGGCGGCCTGTTTTTCGTCACCGTTGGATTGTTGGCGGCTGCTGACGGAGCGCCGATCGTTTTCCCCATTGTATTCCCTCTGCTCGGCGGCCTGATTGCCTTTGCCTCCGCCTACTCACTACTGGTCAGCCTGCGGGTGCGGCTGGACGAGAACAGCCTCACCACCGAGAAACACCTGCTCGGTATGCGAGTGGGGGGCAATCGAATCTTCCGAAGCGACGTTCGCAGCCTCGGCATCAAGCGAGGCGCCAGCGCCTCCACCGGCAACAAGCACACCGTTTACTTTACCTTGCAGGCCCATACCCACAGTGGCAACTCCGTGGATATCGGAATGAATCTGGCGGGGCGCGACGTGGCCTTGCAGGCGGCGGAATCGATTGGGATGTTGACGGGCTTGCCGGTGGAGGAAAAGAGCGCGAAACAAGGCGGAGTTGCCGTTTAGATGCACGGCCCCAGTCCGTTGGCGGCGATAACGTGTAGATCAGCTGCGCGGATGGTGACCACAAAAAACGCTCTAACGACGACAAACAATTCCGCCCAGGAGCGTTACGCATGACGCAGGCAGCTGCTGTAGCTTGCCTATTGATCGTCGCCGGAGCGATTGTGATCCAGATCTGTCTGGTTGCGGGCGCGCCATGGGGGCGGCTGACGCAAGGAGGGACGCCATCACGGCGCGTTGCCAGCTGCGGGCCGGAGTGGTGCTGCGCTTTCCGCCGTTCTGCTGGTCTGGATGGGAGCTGCAATCGCTTCCGCAGCGGGAATGCCGCCCCGCTGAGTGGAGCAGTTGGACGGCTCTGAGTGTGCAGGCACTGAGCACGATTATGAACTGGCTGACACCCTCCCGCGCTGAGCGGCGACTGTGGGGTCCGGTAACCACCTTGATGCTGGCTTTGGCCAGTTACGTGGTGCTCTCGGGTACGGGAGCTGCCGGGGCCTGAACCGGAGAGATGAATCATGAAGTACGCCCGGGCAAAAACATTCAGAATGACAATCTTGCTTGCGCTGGTCGCGGCAGGTGGCTGGCTGTGGCATGAGGTTTCCGATCTTCCAGCTGTTCTCGAGCCCGCCCCGAACGACAGGCCTGACGGGGTACTGATCGATAACGTGCGATTGATTTCGATGAGGCCTGACGCTCCTGAAGCCGACCCGGCGCGCGCGGTGCTAGTCAGGGGCGATCGTATCGTTTCGGTCGCAGCTGCCGGCAGTTTGCAGACGTCGGACGATGTGCTGGTCGTCAACGGACGCGGACGGACTCTGATGCCAGGGCTGATCGATGCTCACGTTCACCTGAACGATGAGGCGGAACTGGCTGCCTACCTTGCCCATGGCATCACCGGGCTGCGCAACATGTCCGGCTATCCTTTTCACCTGCCGCTGGCGGAGAAGATCAGATCCGGCAGTATCATCGGGCCCGATTTGATTACCACGGGGCCAATCCTCAACAGTCACGGTCCCAATGAGAACCTCATTCAGCAGATCGTCACCACCGCTGCCGAGGCCCGTGCGGCTGTGCAAAAGCAGCATGGAGCAGGCTATCGGGCGATCAAGGTTTATTCCAACCTGACTCGAGAGGCCTTCAATGCCGCCGTTCAAGAGGCGGATCGCCTGGGCATGAGTGTTACCGGACATTCGCCCGAGGGTGTCCGCAGCCCAGGCATCCCCTATGAAAA
Organism: Proteobacteria bacterium 005FR1; assembly: GCA_026192395.1. Lineage (GTDB taxonomy): Bacteria > Pseudomonadota > Gammaproteobacteria > Pseudomonadales > Cellvibrionaceae > WACF01. Next base: position 1,967,747 of record WACF01000001.1, on the reverse strand, counting down.
GGAATTCGACATACCCTGGACACAGTCGCTTGGGCGCAATTTCACCACCCTGGAGCACGTAGAGACCATCGTCTGGCACAGCCTTCGTGACAATCTTGACGAAGCGGCAATGCGGCAGGTTGCGGCGGAGATTGCTGCATCCGGGGAAACTGTCACCCCCACCCTGATTGCCCACGCGCGACTGGTTCGAATCGCGGAGACAAAGGGTGCCTATCTCGATCGCCCCGGCTCGGACACCATCAATCCTCTGGTGCGGTTTTTCGAAAAAGGCTCGGAGGAATACTGGAGTCGGCTCGATCCAGCGGCCTACGAAAGGCCGCATGCGGATTTCTTCGTCACGGCGACCGGACTCTTGCACGAAGCGGGCGTGCCGCTGATCGTCGGCACCGATGCCGGCGGCTTCGGCCTTATTCCCGGCGCATCGATGACGCGCGAACTGGAGCTCCTGGTCGAAGCGGGACTTTCGGCTCATGAAGCCCTGGAAGCGGCCACACGGGTGAGTGCTGAGGCACTCGGCTTTTCACGGACCGGCGTGGTCGCCCCAGGTTATCGTGCAAACCTGGTGCTGCTCTCGGATAACCCTCTGGAGCGGATCGAATCCGTGGAATTTCCGGACGGAGTGATGATCGCCGGTGATTGGCTGGAGGGCTCACGACTTCAGGCGATGAAGGAGGGTGCGAGAGAAACCTCATTTTTCCGTTCGCTTTGGCGGGTATTGCAAATGAAGCTTCACCAATGAAGTGAAATGGTGTTTCCGACCGGCGCTTCTCCGTAGCGACTCCTCAGCTGTCTGGATCGATATGCAAGCGATCGAGAACAGACGGCGGGTTGTCTGGGAGCGAGCGCCGCAGTCTTTTCTAATGATCTATTCAGCCCTTTTCCAGGAACGCCAATCAGCTTGTCGCAAGGGAAATCCTGACTTGCGGAGATTGTTCGCGCTTGGGGGAAAACGTACTACTGGTTTTTACGCGAGGGAAAATCACGTACCATGTAAAGCAAATGACTGATACTAATAACGGGCCGGTGAATCGCACGCGAAGATCAATAGCACAGGCCTTTATGTGGGGCCAGTTACCGAGGCGCTAGACCTCCGGGGAGTAAAGACCATGAAATCAATGTCGGCTATCGATGGGAATGCGTCACTGAATCGGCCGATCCGTCTCCTGCTGACTGCCGCACTTATTCTGAGTGCAATCATTACCCCCATTCCTTTCCCTTTCAAGGTTCCGACATTTGCTTTGCTGGCCTTGGCCTGGGTATGGATGGAACACCGTAGCCTGGCGCCCGTGGGGCTGCAGCTTTCGTTGCGGCCGCGGACGACCTTGCTGTGGACTTCCGTTGCTGTTCTGGTCGTCGTTGTCGTCCTCGGCTATGTAATCAACCCGCTTATCGAATGGATTTTTTCCAGGGATACGGACCTGTCTGGCTACGGGGCCTTACAAGGCAATGCGGAGGCGGCGCTCAGGCTGTGGCTCTACGCAGTTCTTAGCGCCGCCATCGGCGAGGAGATTGTCTATCGTGGATTCCTCTTACATCAGCTGTCGCTCGTGGTACCAAAAGGTAGGGCTGGTGAGTGGATCGCGATTGGCATCGGCGCGTTGGCCTTCGCTCTCCCGCACTATTTCCAAGGCATCGTCGGCCTGATCACCGTGGCTTTGGTTGGCATCGTCCTGGGCTGGATCTTTTTTCGCAGCGGGCGAAATCTTTGGAGCCTCATCCTGGCCCACGCCCTGATCGACGCCTGGGGGATCTATACACTCTACCGGGGTTGGTGAGCCAAGCCTTCGTGGGCGGTCTGCCAGGTAGCGGCAGTGCGAGTTGGCGGCAACGCTTTGTCGCCAACTGCAAGACACTTTCTCGCAAATGAGTGGATCGCTATACTCCGGCGCTGGATCTAACAATAGCTGCTCTGGAGACAGCATGCGCATTTCTTTCCATTCCATTCTCAATAGCTTCTATCTAATCGCAGCCGTGGTGCTGCTCGCCAGCTGCGCCAGTAATGCAGTCAAGCCCCTGCCGGATGATGTGCGCACCGGAAAGGTAAACGCGCGAAGCTATTTCTTCGAAGAAGCTGGCAAGGACATGGGCTACTCGCTCTATGTGCCCAGCAGCTACGACGGTTCCACCGAGACCCCGCTGGTTGTCCTGCTGCATGGCCTGACCAGCAATCCTGATGCCGTCATTAATTATCAGGGGCTTACCAAGCAGGCGGAAAAGCACGGGATGATTGTGGTGGCACCCTTCGGCTATAACGAGGGTGGCTGGTATGGCAGCCGTGGATACGGCAAGGACTTCGGGATGAAGACCGCCAACATGTTCACTGAAGGCGCGCCGGAGAACCTGGGTGAGCTGAGCGAGCTCGATGTGCTCAACGTGATGGAGATCGTTCGCGAGCAGTTCGTCATCGATGATGATCGTACCTCTCTGATGGGTCATTCCATGGGTGGCGCTGGCACGCTCCACCTGGGAATCAAGTACAGCGATCAGTGGGCGGCGCTCGCTCAGATGTCGCCTGCCGTGTTCGGCGGCCCAACCGGGTCACTCGACAGGATCAAAAATGTACCCATCCTTACAGTGCAGGGCGACAAGGATGAACTGGTTCCGGTGGCGATGGTTCGCGAACTGGTGAAGAGCTTTGAGGGCGCCAGCCTGACCAGTAAATACATCGAGATTCCCGATGGCGATCACGTTCGGGTGATCGCACGGAACCCGGCTTTGATGGCCGACGTCTTCGACTTTCTGGCGGCACAGAGTCGATAACGCGTTTCTCGGGGCTGCGGGCGGCGGGTGCGCCGTCTTATGCGGCTGGCCCGGTGCGCTGATTGCGCAGGAGCGTTTGCGTCACAAGACCAAAAAGCGCGAGTTCAGGATCATATTCTGGCTTGGTGTCCTTTTGAATATCAGTGTGCTCGCCTGGCTTCACAGTTCTCAGGGCAATGCCCAACTCCGCGGAGGCCTTGCGCATCTGGAGAACCTCGCCGTCACCTCTTTGCCGCACGACGATTCGGTCTCGGCTATTTTGTTGCTGGCCAAGCTCCGAGCAAAACCTGCTGACTGGTTGCGTTTATAAGCCCGCGGGATCGGCTGAGATTCTCCGTGCCGCTCTGCAACAGAATCTTCCGTCGAAACGCTTGAAGGGCACGCCGTCAGGTGTGCCAGAATGCTCGCCGATCATTTTTACGCAGCAGCTGAGTGGGCGGGATAGATAGACTTGTAAACTGGATCAGCCGGGAAGCGACGAACATGCTCAACGGATTACAAAAACTCTCGACTGGCAGCACGCTTTGGCTGCTCTTCTCTGCGTCCGTCGTTATTTTACTGGCGATCCGCTATGCAGCGGCGTCTTGGGGGCTGGAGCTGCTGGACGAGATCTACCGTCCAGATCAGGTGAGAGAGGCGCTTCGCGAGATGTCCCAAGAGCAGAAACTGGCGCACGTCTGGATTTCAGCGTCACTCGATCTGATCTTCCCGCTTGTGCTTGGCGGCCTGTTGGGCGGGCTCACAATCAAGCTGCTACCGAGTTGTGTCCGCTACCTGCTCATCCCTGTTGCTACAGCCGTGCTTGTGGATTTGTGGGAGAACACGCTTCAAATTGTCGTGCTGTTGGAACTTAAAAATGTCGTCGAAGCAAAAGCGATAGCGACCGCCGTCAAAATGGCTGCATATTTGGTCGCCTTGACCATCGTCATGTTGGGAGCCTGCAAGAGTCTCGTTGCCAAGTGGACCGGCCCTGAACATTAGGGCCGGAGTTATCCGACCGCTCAGGCATTCGCGGCCGGGAGAAACGCATTTTCCTGATCGTCTTCCGCCGAACCTGCTTCATCGCTTACGGAGGTGCGGATCAGATGCTCGAAAGCACCCAGTGCGGCGGTGGCGCCGGCGCCCATAGAGATAACGATCTGCTTGTAAGGCACCGTGGTAGCATCGCCCGCGGCGTAGACGCCGGGCAGGCTTGTTGCGCCACGCTCATCGATGAGGATTTCTCCCATCCGGTTCCTCTCCACCTCACTGTCCTTCAGCCACTCCGTGTTGGGCACAAGTCCGATTTGCACGAAGACGCCAGCCAGATCAATTGATTTGCTTTCGCCACTGGTGCGATCGGTGTAGCGCAATCCATTCACCTTGCCACCGTCTCCGAGGATGTCGGTGGTCTGGGCATTGGTAATGATGTCCAGGTTCGGCAGTGACTTCGCCTTGCGCACCAGCACTTCATCAGCACGCAGTGTGTCGGCGAATTCCAGTACGGTGACATGCTTGACGATGCCCGCCAGGTCGATAGCCGCTTCGATGCCGGAGTTGCCGCCGCCGATCACCGCCACGTGCTTGCCCTTGAAGAAGGGGCCGTCACAGTGGGGGCAGTAGGCAACGCCTTTGGTGCGGTATTCGGCTTCACCGGGCACGCCCAGTTGCCGCCATCGGGCGCCGGTGGCAAGGACGATCGAGCGGCTGGATAGAGTAGCGCCGCTTGCCAGTTCAAGCTGGAGCGACTGCTCTCGAACGAGCTTTGCAGCGCGTTGACCGGTAATGATGTCCACACCATAGTCTTTGACATGGCGTTCCAGATCGCCTGCGAGTTTCGGGCCTTCGGTGTAGGGCACTGAGATAAAGTTCTCGATTCCCACCGTGTCCATCACCTGTCCACCGAAGCGTTCGGCCACCAGTCCGGTGCGAATGCCTTTGCGCGCGGCATAGATTGCCGCTGCCGCGCCGGCGGGACCTCCGCCAATAATCAGCACGTCGTAAGGCGCTTTTTCATTCAGCGCTTTCGCCTCTCGTTGCGCGGCACCGCTGTCCAGCTTCGCGACGATTTCCTGCAGGGTCATGCGGCCCTGGCCGAAGTGCTCGCCGTTCAGGTAGACGGCGGGCACTGCCATGATCTTTCGTTGTTCCACTTCGTCCTGGAACAGGGCGCCGTCAATCATCTCGTGAGTGACGTTCGGGTTCAGGGTCGCCATCAGATTCAGTGCCTGAACCACATCGGGGCAGCTCTGGCAGGACAGGGAAATAAAGGTTTCGAAGTGGTACTCACCTTCGAGCTGACGAATCTGCTCCTGCAAATCCGCGTCGACTTTCGAGGGATGCCCGCCGGCCTGTAGCAGGGCCAGCACCAGCGAGGTGAATTCGTGGCCGAGCGGAACACCGGCGAAACTGACCCGTGGTGCTTCCCCGGCGCGGGCCAATGCCATGCTGGGGCGGCGCGCTGCCTCGCCAGCGCGGAGCAAAATCTTTTTGGAGAGCCCGGCGATGTCGGTCCCGAGCGCTTGGAGTTCGGCTGATTTGGAGCTCGGGTCTGTGCTGTCGTCGAGTGCAAGAACAATCTCCACAGGCTCGGCGATGTGCCCCATATAGGCATTGAGTTGCTGCTTAAAGTTTGCGTCAAGCATGGACCTGCCTCTGATGTAAACCGATTGATGATTCGAAGTGATCCGTAAAAAAAGCCCGCCCCGAAAAGCGAGAACGGGCAAAAGGGCTAGGAAAACGAAGGCCTCAGATTTTGCCCACCAGGTCCAGCGAAGGAGCGAGGGTCTGATCGCCTTCCTTCCACTTGGCCGGGCAGACTTCGCCGGGATGGGCGGCGACATACTGCGCGGCCTTGACCTTGCGCAGCAGCTCCTGAGCGTCGCGGCCGATACCGCCGGCGGTGATCTCGACGATCTGTACGCGGCCCTCCGGATCGATAACGAAGGTACCGCGGTCGGCGATTCCTTCTTCTTCGATCATCACGTCGAAGTTGCGGGTGATGGTGCCGGTGGGGTCGCCGATCATCGGAAACTGGATTTTGCCGATGGTCCCGGAACTGTCATGCCAGGCCTTATGCGTGAAGTGGGTATCGGTGGACACGGAGTAGATCTCCACGCCCATCTGCTTGAACTCCTGATAGTTGTCGGCCAGGTCACCCAGTTCGGTGGGGCAGACAAAGGTGAAGTCGGCTGGATAGAAGAAGAACACCGCCCACTTGCCTTTCACGTCGGTCTCACTGACGTCGACAAAGTCACCGTTGAGGTAGGCCTTGGCTTTGAAGGGCTTGAGTTCGGCGTTTATGTATCGGGACATGGATGCTCCTCGCTGCTCGTTGAATTCTGATTGGAACTGCGTTGCGTGATCTGTGATAACGAGAGGGAGTCTATTAGAAGCATCGACATGATAGAAATATGCTATGACAATGGGGGTGATAGCCTGGATCAACCACCTATGTAGTCATGATTTAGAGAGGCTATGAATCAGGAGGGGCTGGCGACCCGTCGGAAGATCGGGACAGAGGCCGGAGCCGCCTCCTGATTTTCATGCGTGGTGTTACTTGCTCTCTTCCAGGCGGTCCCAGGTCTGAGTGCGATAGAAAAAGCCGAGATAGCCGCGCACCTTCAGAGTGTCCTCATCCTCCAGCCACATCTTGGCGTCATAGACCTTGCCGGTTTCCGGGTCGAGAATCTCGCCGTCTTCATATTCATCATCTTCTTTTTCCATGCCGGTAATGATCTGCATCCCCACGACCGGCTGGTTCTTACGCTCTCCCTTGCACTCCTCGCAAACCGTATCGTCCGGTTTGAGCAGCAGATCTTCCACTTCGCCGAAGTACTGCCCGTCCTGTTCATAGATTCTGACGATGGATTTCGCTTCGCCGGTTTCGTCATCGACGGTTTGCCAGCGTCCGGTGATATCCGCCCAGGCAAGCGGTGCCAGTAAAAGCAGAGATAGAAACAAGTTCAGTCTTTTCACTTTAAGTCCTCGGGGTCTTTTTTTCGTCAGTGTAAAACATTCGCGCGCAGTCGGCAGCTCACGCACCAGTGACCACTGGCGCCATGGAAAACAGAGGGAGGTCAGTGTCGAGAAAGCGCGCTGGCCTTTAACGTTGAGGAAAAAGTGACGAAAAGTTAAGAGCTGCACGCGGGTTTTTTTGATGTTTGCTTGCCGCCGATATTTAGGATAGCGTTGGCTGGTCCATAAAGATGGGCGAAGGGCGGCGCATGGAACGATACCCAGATGACGCTCGAACGCGCTGCTCATGCCTCGATATCTATAAATCTAACAAGGTGAGGTGATCGTTGCGATGGCAAACAATCAACAAGACAAAGCACTGACAATGGTAGCCGGTATCCTGGTGGCAGTCGGAATTCTTTTTCTTCTATTGGCAGTTGCTATCGGAGGTCCGGGTTTCTGGAGCGTGGCGCTGGGCTCTCTTGTGGCCGGCATTCCGCTCGCTCTGGTCGGTCGAGTGAAAAAAAATGGCGCGGAACAGTAGGTCTCCCGAGCTGAGCCAAGAAAAAAAAGGGGCGCTCGTCGCCCCTTTTTGTATCGGCCACCGTGTCAATCACTGCCGGTTTTCAGCCCGCCCAGGTCGAGCTCCACGAACGAGCCGCCTTCCTTGGCCAAACGCTTGAGCGTTTCCGCCGGCGCAAATGCCGGATCATCCGCAGCGAGCTTTTCCATGCGCGCAAGAATCGCTTCCGCACCTACGACATCGGCATAGAACATTGGACCGCCTTTGCCGGCCGGCCAGCCATAGCCGTTTAGCCAGACCACGTCGATGTCCGACGGCCGCTGCGCCTTGTTCTCTTCGAGAATCTTCACAGCTTCATTGATCATCGGGTAAATACAGGTTTCGATGATCTCTTCCTGGCTCATGCTGCTGGGTTCGGCGCCGGTGATATCGCGGACCACCTTTTCGGTCACCGGTGAAGGCGAGGGCGTGCGTGTTTCGTCGTAGTCGTAGAAGCCGGCCTTGGTTTTCTGGCCCCGGCGATCCATTTCACACAGCGCGTCGCGAATCGGGTTTTCAGTTTTCGCGCCCTTGGACCAGCCGATGTCGAGGCCGGCCAGATCGGACATCTGGTAAGGACCCATCTTGAAGCCGAAAGCATTGATCGCCCGGTCGATGTCCCAGGGCATCACGCCCTTGTACAGCAGCTTGTTGGCTTGTACCTGGCGGGCCCGCAGCATGCGATTACCGACGAAGCCTGGTGTAACGCCCACCAGTACGGCAATCTTGCCGATCTTCTTCGCCAAATCCATCGAGGTGGCAACGACGTCGTCGGCGGTGTGATCGGCGCGGACGATTTCCAACAGTTTCATCACGTTGGCCGGCGAGAAGAAGTGCAAGCCGATGACGTCCTGCGGGCGCTGGGTGGCGGAGGCGATTTCGTCGATGTTCAGTGCCGAGGTGTTGGTCGCCAGAATGGCGCCGGGCTTCGCGATTTTATCGAGGTCGCCGAAGATGCTTTTCTTGATGTCCATGTTTTCGAACACGGCTTCGATAATGAGATCGCAATCGGCCAAGTCCGACTTATCCAGGCTACCGGTGATGCGGTTCATGCGGATGTCCACTTCCTCCGGCGCGAAGCGGCCGCGATCGGCGCTGCGCTGGTAGTTGGCTCGAATCACCGAGAGCCCGCGGTCCAGCGCTTCCTGTTTGGTTTCAACGATTGTAACGGGGTAGCCGGCGGTGGCAAAGTTCATCGAGATACCGCCGCCCATGGTGCCGGCACCAATAATGCCAACCTTGTTGATGGGCCGCTGCTGGACGTCTGCCGGCAGGTTCGGCACCTGCCAGGCTTCGGTGGAGGCCTTGCCTACGTAGGCGGCGACTTGATCCGAATCGGGCTGTTTGATGCTCATGCGTGCTCTTCCATTGTTTGCTGGTTGTCGTTTCCGGGCGGCTGTCGCCGAAAAGCTCAGTCAATCCCGTGCGCGTATAGGAGAGGGGAGTGTAAGCGATCAGACGCTCTTTGTGCAGGCACATGCTGCTCGGGCACAGCGGTCATCAAGCACTCGCCGGGTAACTTAACTGTCTGTTTCCTGTCTACGCCCATAGATATCCGCAAAGGACACTCACTTCCCCAAAGAGGAGCAAAGACATGAAGACTCAGTCGCGCACGACCTTCCTTGTTCTTGTCTTGTTGGCCACCGGATGTTTTGCAGATGCCAGCGATTCTGCAGTTCGGAAACAAAACGAAATGAAGATCGTGGCGAAGGGGCTCGAGTTCATAGCGCCTGCAGAAGTTTCGCCGGGCTGGACCAGATTCCAACTGGACAACAGGTCGGAGATGCTACATTTTGCGGTGCTGCAGAAGATGCCCGAGGGGATCGGAATTCGCCAACAACAGGAGCAGATAGCGCCGGTGTTTCAACAGGGCATGAATCACCTCAAGGACGGCGATGTTGATGCGGCGATGGCCGCCTTCGGTAATCTGCCGGAATGGTTCGGAGAGATCGTTTTCTTTGGCGGGCCGGGCCTTATTTCGCCGGGGCAAACCGCGACTATCTACGTGCACCTTGAGCCTGGGCGTTATCTGCTCGAGTGCTACGTCAAGACGGGTGGCATCTTCCATTCCTACAATCCAGATAAATCAGCTTACGGGATGGTGCATGAGTTCTATGTTCCAGAAGGGGAGGATGTGACGGCGAAGCCTGAACACACCAGCACGATCACCCTTTCCTCGAATAACGGCATCAAAATCGATGGGCCTATCACCTCAGGCCCGCAAACGATCGCCGTAACCTACGCTGATCAAAAAACCTACGAGCACTTCCTCGGACACGATCTGCATCTGGCGAAGCTTGACGAGAGCACCGGCACCAGTGATCTCGCGCGGTGGATGAACTGGATGCTGCCCGGCGGACTGGAAACGCCAGCGCCCGTGGAATTCATCGCGGGAGTGCACGAGATGCCTGCCGGTAACACCGCCTATCTGGAGGTGGACCTCGAGCCCGGAGACTACGTCTGGATAGCCGAGGTGCCAGACCCGGCCGCGAAAGGCATGCTCAAGACCTTCTCTGTACGAAACTGAAAGAATCTGAAGCTGGGTTTGCATGCACATTCACTGGCGGCGTAGTATCCTCAGGGACCGAGTTTGCCAGGAGCGGATATGCCGTACGTAAACCTTCAGATCACCAAAGGCGCTACCCGCGAGCAGAAAGCGGAGCTGGTGAAAGACATCACCGACTCACTTGTTCGTGTGCTCGGCAAAAAGCCCGAGCACACCCACATCGTCATTCAGGAGATTGCGGAGGAAGATTGGGGCTTCTCAGGGTTGCTTACGGATGACTGGAAAAAAGCGCAACCGAAGTAGAGTTGCCCTAACGCGTCTTGGCTCGCCGATCACTTACATTCAGCTGATGTCTTCCGAGAAGCAGCCCACAGCAATCACTTTGCCAGAGAGCTGCAAGTCGGCGAGCTGCACAGCGCCAGGGGAGCGCGCTTGATGCGTCGCAGGCGAGCGCAAAAAAGTGCTCTAGTCCACTGCCCTGGTAGGCTCCGTCCCGGCTTCCTTCACGAAAAACACCAGAAACTTCGCTGCTTCCGTCTGGCTGACATTGGCCGAGACAATGTGAATGTCGGTTGGCGATTCGTAGAACGTATCGCCCGCCGACAGGACCGCAGGCTTACCGCCCTCAACATGCATTCGTACTTGCCCCTCCAGCACGTAGATAAAGGTATGGGCATTGTGGCGATGAGGGATCGAGGACTCACCTGGCTCGTAGCTCACTGTCAGGATCTGTACTTCGGGTTTGGCCGGCAGTGGTTCAACAGCTCTTTTCTCCAGCTGCTTTACGTCGGCCGCCATGGCCACCCGAGCGAAGACTACAACAAGGAATGCGAGCGCGGTTATCTTCAGTTGCATTGCGGTATCTCCGATTCAGAGAGTTCCGGGACGAAATGCATTCCGGCTACCAAGCGGTTCCAACCGTTGATAACAATGACGATGGAGGTTAGGTCGACGATCTCCTGATGGCTGAATTGCGCGGCGAGCTGTTCGTAATCCGCTGATCCTACTGTTTCGCTGGGCAGGCAGGTGAGCGCTTCACACCAGGCCAGAGCCGCGCGCTCGCGATCGCTGAAACAGGGGGCATCCCTCCAGCCGGCAAGCAGATCTAGCCGGGCCTGGCGCTCGCCACTGCGGCGTGCCTCATGAGCATGCATGTTGAGGCAAAACGCGCAGCGATTGAGCTGAGAGGCGCGCAGCTCGACCAGATGCACGAGAAGCGGCTCAAGTGTTTGCTTACTGGCTTCGGCCAACGTAAGCAGTGCCCTGGGCAAGGCGGGTTGCAGGGCGAATACCTGTTGTCTGGTAATGCGTTCTTTCATATGTCTTCTCCTATCCGCAGGTGGGGAACTCGCTTGTCAGATTAGGGAGAAGCTAGAAAGAGCAATTGTATATTTGCGTCACACGCCGAAAGCCAGCTCGCCGCGGGCCAGGCGTTCCAGCTGGCGCTGCCGGTATTGGCCGGGCGTGCTGCCCGTGTACTGGCGGAAATGGCGGATGAAATGCGCCTGATCGAAGTAGCCGCAGTCCTGAGCGATGTCCGTCAGGGTAGCCTGGGGAAGCGACTTGATGAGCTGTCGCGCCCGCTTCGCTCGCAGCATCAGTTTAAGTTGGTGCGGCGAAATGCCCACTCTTTCGCGGAACAGCCTTTCCGCAGTGCGTCGGCTGAAGCCAAGATCATAAACTGCGCTGCTTAGATCACAAGCTCGCGCCAGCATGGGCCAGAGCTGAGCAACTGGATCATGCCGCGATCTCAGTCGCGCAAGTCTGCCCGTCAGCCATCGATCAAGTCCCGCAAGGCGTTGCTGCAAGCTGCTTTCCTTTAACTGCCCGGATACGCTTCGCAGGTCCGCGAAGCCCAGATCCTGCATACAGTAGACAAACTCACGCATTTCGCCTATCGGGAGGTCCAGCAGAAAGGCGGCGCCACCGGGATGAAAGCGGATTCCAAGGCTGTCGACGTGCCCGCCAAAACGTTTGCTGTACAAGGACTGGCTCGCGCTCAGGAAGGTTCGAGGTGTGTCGGTAGTGAAATCAAAGGTGAGACTGGCTCCGCCGTCTGGGTAGAGCCACTCGACATAGTCCTGCTCCAAATGCGGACGACTGACCGACCAATAACACTGCACCCATGGGCGCAAGGCGGGGTGGGGCGAAAAGCGTTGAAAGCCGAGGTGCAGCAACTCGGCGGCTGCGGCCGTTTGCCAGGTCGGGTCCTGGTACTGGACAGGGTGCATAGGCGTGCTTCCAAGCTACCGTTCAGTTTGGATTCTAGCGCGGTGATCTATCGTCAGTCCATGTTGCCCATCGACAGGCGATGTGGAAAACTCCCGGCAGTCCGGCGCCAACCGTATTCGCCGCTCCACCCTCTTTCTCCCTGGTTTTCAATCACAATGGAATGCCCGATGACAAAAACAATACCGTTGATCCCAGGCTATTTCGCCAGCCGATTGTTGCTTTCCCTGCTGACCGCGGCCTTGGTGGCCTGTCAGGCTGACTCGCAAGTCAATGACCGCGATCTGAACGTTGCGGCTCCACTCGCGGCTGCAGAGGGCGCGCCTCTTGGCAAACTGCCCGAGAACGCTGAGCCACTTCGCTATCGCCTTCGGCTCGCCATCGATCCTGATCAGGAGCGTTTTGCTGGCGACTCCGAAATCGACATTCGCCTAAACGAAGCCACAGATACCATCTGGTTGCACGGCAATCAGCTGGATGTGGATGCGGTCACGATCACGCCAGCGGGCGGAGAAGCCATGGCAGCCACTTACGAACAGGTGGCCGATATCGGCGTCGCGAGGATCAGTCTGCCGAAGTCAGTGCCCGCAGGCGAGGCGACGCTCGCCTTTGAATACAACGCGCCTTTCAATACCAATCTCGAAGGTCTTTACAAGGTGGTCGCGGACGGCCGCAATTACGCCTTTACACAGTTCGAGGCCACCTCGGCGCGCCTGGTGTTTCCCGGTTTTGATGAGCCTCGCTTCAAGGTTCCCTTCGACATCTCTGTGGAAGTGGATCCGCAGCACCTGGCCGTCTCCTCCACACCGGTGGCGGAACAGCAAAGCCTCGAAAACGGCAACAAGCTGCTGCGCTATCAAACCACCAAGCCGCTGCCTACTTACCTGATCGCTTTTGCGGTCGGAAGCCTGGACCAGCTGGTGGGCGATCCCATTCCGCCGACCGCGCTGCGCAAGGACCCGGTTCCCTTTGCCGCCTATGCGGTGAAAGGCAAGGGCGACCAACTACAGTTCGCGATCGACAACACGACTGCCATCGTGAAGGCGCAGGAAGAGTACTTTGGCTATCCCTATCCCTATGAAAAGCTCGCGGTCATCGCGGTGCCGGACTTCGGCGCCGGGGCGATGGAAAACGTCGGAGCGATCACCTATCGCGAACAGCTGCTGTTGCAATCACCGGGTACGCCGGTTTCGGTGCAGCAGCGTTTTCTGCTGGTGCATGCTCACGAACTGGCGCACCAGTGGTTCGGTAATCTCGTCACCCCGGTCTGGTGGAACGATATCTGGTTGAACGAGGCCTTCGCTACCTGGATGGCCACCAAGACCATGAACCAACTTCAGCCGGACGCTGGCTACAAGCAACGGATGCTGGACCAGGCCTTGGCCACCATGCAGGTGGATCGTCTGGTGAGTGCACGACAAATCCGTCAGCCCATTGCTACCCACGCGGACATCGGCGCGGCCTTTGATGGAATTACCTATCAAAAAGGCGGTGCAGTGCTGTCCATGCTGGAAGGCTTCGTGGGGGAAGCCAACTTCAAGCGCGGCATTCAGCGCTATATGCGAGAACATGAGTTCGGCAGCGCCGACGCGCGTGACTTTGTGCAGGCGATTGCGACCACTCGCAAGGACTTGCCGGAAGGGCAAGTCGAAGCCGCCTTCTTCTCCTTCCTCGAGCAGCCAGGTACACCGCTGGTGGAAATGGACTGGCAGTGCAGCGATGGCGGGGCAAGCGTATCCGTCGAGCAGTCCCGCTATTTGCCATTGGGTTCCAGCGGCGAGCGGGAGAAATCCTGGGTACTGCCCCTGTGCGTGGCCTATGAAGCGAATGGCGAGCGGCAGGAGCATTGCGAGCTGGTGGACAAGCCGCAGGGCAGCTTCGAACTGGGCGCTTGTCCTTCGGTCGTCATGCCCAATGCGAATGCCTCCGGCTACTACCGATTCTCGCTGGCGGAAGACCAGTGGCAGGCGCTGATGGAATCCGAGTTGATGAACGAGCGTGAGCAGTTGGCTGCTGCCAACAGCCTCAGTGCCGCCTTTCACAATGGAGAGTTGGACGCCCGGCAATACCTTGCTGTACTGCCACACGTGCTGAAAAGTGAAAACACTCAGGTAGTCACCGCGCCCTTGGCGGACCTGTATTTCATCGAGCAGTACCTGCTCGATGACAAGCAGGCGGAGCAGTACCGGGACCTGGTGGGCGAGCTCTACCGCCCCGTCTACGAGCGGGTGAGCCTCGGCAAATCGATCAACGACTCCCAGGCGATCCGACTGCGCAGCAGCATGCTCGAGTTATTTGCGCGGTTAGTCCAGGATCAATCACTGCGCAAGCAACTGCACGACAGGGCGAACGCCTATGTGGGCGAGGGTGAAAATGCCACGGGCGATCCCAAAGCGCTCGACCCGAACATTCGCAAAGTTGCACTGACAACCGCGGTGGACATGGAGGACCGCGCCTTCGCCGAGCGCCTGCTCAGCCTTTTCCTGGCCAGCCAGAATGCGATGGAGCGCGAGGAGATACTCCGCGCGCTAACTCACAGTGGTGATCCCGAGTTTCGCAACGAACTGCGGCAACTGGCGCTCACCGAGAAGCTGCGAGACAACGAAGTCGAGCACATCCTGGAGCCGATGATGCTGCGCGAGCAGACCCGAGATGAGACCTGGAGCTGGCTGCGGGCGAATCTCGACCCGCTGGCGCAGCGACTACCCTCCTGGTTCCGCGGTCGAATCATCGAAAACGCCGCGGGCTTTTGCAGCAAGGAGCGCTATCAGGAAATCGATACCGAACTGCGCGAACAGATCACCGGCTATCAGCGCGGTCCGCGAAGCCTGGCGATTACACTGGAACAGATTCAGTTATGCGAAGCGCTGGTCGCCGAGCAGGCGCCCGGTGTAGCGGCAATGCTGGCAACCGCGAAGTGATATCGAGAAGGGGCCGGGGGTCCGGCCCCTTCATGGTTCTGGTGGTTAGAACTGGCTGAACTTGCCCGCCGCGGGTCATTCACAGGTGTAGAGCATCAAACGACGGGAATAATCATGACTGCTCATTCTCTCTTGTTCGGCGCTGATAGCGACTGGTTGGCGCATACACTTGCCAAGGCGGGGCAGGGCGTCGAAGAATTGGAAGCCATGTTGCCGGATGGCACCGTGCTTCGTCGGCTCGGCCTCGGCATCCTCGAGTGTCGACCGGCGAACCGACAGTCTCGGGAAGTCTTGATCGTATCCGCCGGCATTCATGGTAATGAAACCGCGCCCATCGAGATTCTCAATGACTTGGTTACCCAGCTTGTCGCAGGGGAATGGCAGCCCGGCTGCCCGCTGCTGCTGGTTCTTGGCAATCCCGAAGCCATGGTCGATGAGAGCCGCTTCACCGAGCTGAATCTCAATCGGCTGTTCAATGGCGCACATGCAGAACAAAGCGGCGGAGAACCTGAGCGGGCGCGCCTGATCGAGGAGTCCTGCCGGCACTTCGCCGCACAGTATCCTGGCGAACTGTCCCACTACGATCTTCACACCGCCATCCGTCCATCCATGCGGGAAAAGTTCGCCTTGTATCCTTACGCGGATGGGAAGCGACCGCCACGAGAGCAGTCCGACTTTTTGCTGGAAGCGGATGTCACGACGATGCTTTTGCAGCACAAGAAAGGAACAACCTTCTCTTCCTTTACCGCCAACCAGTTGGGTGCCGAAAGCTTTACCCTGGAGCTGGGCAAAGTGCGGCCCTTCGGGCAGAACGATTTGAGTCGGTATCGCGCCGTGAGAGAAGCCCTGCTACGACGCTTTCGCGGTCAGCCGTCGCCGAACCCGCCCCCGGCCAAACTCGATATTTTCGAAGTGGTTCACGAGATCATCAACACTGGCCCGTCATTTCGGCTGCACATCCCGGACGATGTGGCCAACTTCACGCCTTATGAACCCGGCACGGTCATCTGGGAAGATGAGGAGCGCAGTTATCGCGTCGGCGAAGTGCCGGAGTCGATCGTTTTTCCGAACCGTTCCGTTCCCGTGGGGCAGCGCGCTGGATTGATGGTAAGACCGCAGCGCTGTTAAAGCAGTAGAAACCTTCGGAAAAAGTATTCGCAAACGCTATTGTTTGCCGGTCAACAGCTAATTAGAATGCGCGCTTGCGAGAGTCGATGGCAAGCAATTCGGCTGCTGATTTTCCTTCCCCCCTCCCGACTACCTTTCCTTTTGCCCGCCGAAGCAACTTCACGGATTTTTCTATGTTGCGACCGTCACCGAAGGCTGACCGCCTTTATTACCCCGTGCTGGCTTTCTTTTTTGGGCTGGCCCTGACCATGGTGTACTGGCAGGAATCCGGCAGCTCGGCAACTGATCTCTATGCCTGGGTCGTGGACGACAGATTCTCTCTGGGGCTCTTCCTGATCGCACTTCTTGTGCTCATCTGGCAGGCGGTTTTTGCTTTGCGCTATAAACCCTTCCCTCAGGTGGATGCGCGCGACTGCCAGCGCTTACGGTGATCATTCCTGCCTACAACGAAGGTGCCCAGGTCCTGTCCACGGTACGCAGCGTCATGGCCAGTCACTACCCCAGAGACCGGTTACAGGTGCTCTGCATCGACGACGGTTCGCAGGACGATACCTGGCGTTGGATGAAGACGGCGAAGCGGGAATTCCCGGCAAACCTTCAGGTAATCCGCCAGGCGAAGAACGCGGGAAAACGGGCAGTATTGATGGTGGGCTTCGCCAAGGCGAAGGGCGAGATAATCATCACCATCGACTCCGACTCTGAAATACTGCCGGAAACTCTGGCTGAGTTGGTCAGTCCCTTCGTAGTCGATCAGCGGATCGCTTCGGTGGCTGGTAATCTCCGGGTTCTGAACGTCGCCGGCGGGGCTATTCCCAAAATGATGGAGGTGTCCTTCACCAGCGCCTTCGATTTTATTCGCGCTGGTCAGAGTGTGTACGGTGGCGTTTTCTGCACGCCCGGCGCATTGTCAGCCTATCGAGCCGAGGTGCTTTTGCCGCTGGTAAAAGAGTGGTCCCGGCAAACCTTCATGGGCAAACCCGCCACCATCGGAGAGGATCGGGCGCTGACGAATCTGGTACTCGCGGCAGGGCATCGAGTCGCCTATCAACGCACTGCCGTGGTCCTGACCCAAGTTCCCACCACCTACGCTACGCTGCGCAAAATGCTGCTGCGCTGGGCGCGCAGCAATGTGCGGGAAAATCTGGTGATGTGCAGCTTTGTATTCCGGCGCTTTCGCCCCAGGGACAGCGGTTCAAACTGGGTTCGTCTGTTTTGCGCATTGCAGCTGATCCGGATGACGCTCTTCGAGGCGCTCAAGTGCGTCGTCGTCGCCCGCTTGCTGCTGCTGCATGGCGTGGTGCTTGGGGCACTCGCAGTGGGCGCTTTGTTGTCGGCCTTTATCCCGGGGCTGATATACCACCTGCGTTACGGCGGTTCTTTTGGCTTCCACTGGGCGGTTCCGTTTTCGTTTTTCTGGCTGGTCGGACTTTCCTGGATTTCAGTGTGGGGTTTGCTCACCGCGACCAACTCCGGCTGGCTCACCCGCCGCGTTGAAAATCGTAAATGGCGCCCAGCCCGAGTATCTGTGTGAGTTCATCCAGCGCGGTGCGGCTTTCCATCAGTAACGACGGATCGGCGAGGTCCTCGTAGGAAAGCCGGTCGCGGTAATGAGTGTTTACCCATTCTGTCAATCGCGCGAAGAGCAGGTCGTTCACCAGAACGCCGTTGTGGGTTGCCGTCAGCTCTTCCGGCTGCAGAACCACGCGCAGTCGCAGACAGGCGGGGCCACCGCCGTTGCGCATCGATTGATTCAGTTCGAACACTTCCAGCGACGTGATCGGACCGCCGGATTGCAGAAGGGTGTTCAGATAGTGGTTCACCGATTCCACTTGCCGGCATTCGCCCGGTACTACCAGCAGCATGCCTTCGTCGGTGCTCAGCAGCTGACTGTTGAACAGGTATGAGGAGACCGCATCTTCCACCGGCACTTCGGCCTCGCTGACTCGAACGGTTTTCAAGGCCGTTCCCTTCAATTTGGTGCGGATCTCCCCAAGCACTTGCTCCTCGTCCACAAAAGCCAGCTCGTGATAGAACAGCGTATCGGCGTTAGCCACGGCGATGACGTCGTTGTGGAAAACCCCGGCATCCACCGCGGCCGAATTCTGCTGCGCGAAAACCACCTGTTGTTCACGTAGACCATGCAAGCGGGCGATGGCTTGCGAGGCTTCCAGGGTTTGTCTCGCTGGATATTTTGCAGGCTCGCGCGCTCCCTGATTTACTGCGCCGTCGGCAAAGGCGCTGCGCCCGTAGACAAACAGCTCCACGCCGGTTTCGCCATGGCTGGCACAAAGCCGCGAATGGTTAGCCGCCCCTTCGTCGCCAAACGAGCTTGCCGCCGGCAGGGCAGGGTGGTGGGCGAAGCGGGTTTCATCGGCGAAAATCGCTTTCAGGATGCGACCGGTCACCGGATGTTCGATCGAGCGGTGGAATTTCGCGTTCAGATTCGCGGGCGTGAAATGAACTCGACCGTCGGCGGTATCGGCGCTGGGGGATACGGTTGCGGCATTGGCGGACCACATCGCAGAAGCCGAAGACACCGACGCGAGCAACTGGGGGTGCTTTGCGGCAGCGGCCAGGATCGCCCGATCGCTGCCGGTAAAGCCGAGCGCGCGCAGCGTCGGTATGTGCGGCCGCTCATGTGGCGGCAGCACGCCCTGAACGAAACCGCGGTCCGCCAGGTTCTTCATCTTGGCGAGCCCCTGCAGCGCGGCCTGCCGCGGATTGGATTCCGCCTTCACGTTCGTCTGTGAGGCTACGTTGCCCCAGGACAAGCCGCCGTAGTTGTGACTGGGTCCGACCAGTCCATCGAAATTGGCTTCCACCGCGCGGCTGCTCATGAGTATTCCTCTGTTGTGGTTCAACCGAAATCCAATCCGGGCGCGAGTTGCTCCGGCAAATTGTTATGCTCGGCTTCAAGCGAGGCCATCGGCCAGGCACAGTAGTCGGCAGCGTAGTAAGCACTGGGCCGGTGATTGCCGCTGGCGCCTATGCCGCCGAAAGGCGCAGAGCTGCTGGCCCCGGTCAGCGGCCGGTTCCAATTGACGATGCCCGCGCGAATTTCTTCGGCGAAACGCTCGTACAGCTGACGGTCGTCGGTGAGAATGCCCGCGGACAGTCCGTAGCGGGTATTGTTGGCCAGCGCGAGTGCATCATCGAAGTCCGCATAACGATACACCGTGAGCAGCGGACCAAAGTGTTCCTGATCGCTGACATCCACTCCAGTGACATCGACAATGCCGGGAGAAAGCAGTCCGGTATTGGCGCGCAGCGACTTCATTGTCAGCAGGGCCTTGGCGCCGCGCTTGAGCATTTCCTCCTGCGCCGCGAGCAGTTTTTCCGCAGACTGCGGCATGATCACCGCGCCCATGAAGGGCTGCGGATCCGCATCGAATTCGCCAACGGTGATGCGTGACGAAACTTCCACCAGCCGCGCGATAAAGCGATCGCCTGCCTGACCTGTCGGAACGAGCAAACGGCGCGCGCAGGTGCAGCGTTGTCCGGCGGAAAGAAAGGCCGATTGAATGGCATTGTGCACTGCGCCATCGAGATCGGCCACACCCTCTACGATGAGTGGATTATTGCCGCCCATTTCCAGCGCGAGAATTTTCTCCGGCTGACCGCCGAACTGCGCATGCAGTAAATGGCCCACCGCGGAACTGCCGGTAAAGAACAGCCCGTCGATACCGTCGTGGGCGGCGAGCGCCTTGCCAGTGTCCGCCGTACCGGGCACCAGATTGATGACACCGCGTGGCAGGCCGGCTTGCTCCCAGAATCTCACCGTCAACTCGGCGACGGCCGGGGTCATGTCACTGGGCTTGAATACCACGGTGTTGCCGGCCAGCAGGGCAGGGACGATGTGGCCGTTGGGAAGATGGCCGGGGAAGTTGAAGGGGCCGAACACGGCAACTACACCGTGTGGTCGGTGCCGCAAGACCGCGCGAGCACCGGGCACGTCGTTCTCGGAATGACCGCTGCGATCATTGTAGGCTTTGATGGAAATGGGGATCTTGCCGATCATCGCAGCGACTTCGGTGCGCGACTCCCATAGTGGTTTACCGGTTTCCCGGCCGATCAGTTGGGCGAGTTCTTCCTTGTTCGTCTCCAGCTGCTTGCCAAAGGACTCGATGATCTGCTGGCGCTTGTCCAGCCCGAGTCGTCGCCAGGCTGGAAAAGCCCCGCGTGCTGCGCCAACCGCGGCATCCACATCCTCGGCGCTGGCGGACTTTCCTCGCCAGATGGTTTCGGCCGTAACGGTTTGTTGAGAAATGAATTCGGCGGCTTGTCCCTGCCGCCATTCACCATTGATGTACAGCTCGCCTGTCAGCGTTGCCATTGCAGTGGCCTCCGGAATCGTTTGTTTCACTCTTCGCGCAGCGGTCGATTGAATTTTGTCTGTTCAGGTTCGGCCTCGTCGCGCGGGCCATTGGGAGAAAGGTCTTTCAGCGGCGCAAGCCGCAGTTCATCACCGGCTTTCACCCGAAGCGCAGCGGCCACGTCCGCGGGCAACTGCACACTGTCGGGCGTCACCCAGGCTGCGGGAATGGTCGTCACCCGGAAATCCGCGAAGGCGCGGTTGGATACCATCACCCGTTCGCTGACCGGCACATCGAGGCTCGCGGGGCCCTCGAGCAGTTCCATCGGCCTCGTGAAACTTGCGCGGACTGTGCGAATGCCGGGGATGAAGGCTTCCACTACCGGACCACCGTCGAAGATATCCACCAGGCCGTTGTAGTTGAAGCCTTCCGCCTGAAGCATCGACAAGGCCGGTTCGGTATTCTGGTGCACGCGTCCGATCACCTCGCGGGCGGACTCGGGCAGCATCGGAATATAGATGGGATACTTGGGCATCAGCTCGGCAATGAAGGATTTGTTGCCGAGCGCTGAGAGCACGTCAGCCTCGCTGAACTCCATGTCGAAGAACTTGCTGCCGAGCGCATCCCATAGTGGACTGCGGCCCTCGCCGTCTGAAACGCCGCGCATTTCGGCAAAGATTTTCTCGCTGAAGTTTGACCGGAAATCATCGAGGTACATGAAGCGACAGCGGGATAGCAGCAATCCGTTGCCACCGCCGCGATGAGAGGCGGACAGCAGCAGCGAACATATCTCCGAAGTGTCCGTCATGTCATTGGACAGATTCAGTGTCGGCGTGCGCACGTGGACGTCAAGCTCCCGCGAGGCGTTGACCAGCGTACTGACCCGGTAGTTGTAAAACACTTCGTCCCGACCGACCCGGGCTTCGATACCGCTGATGCCGACGCAGCGTTGCAGATCGGTATCTTCGAGGGCGAACAGATAAAGGCTTGCCTCCGGTTCGCAACGACCTTCGAACGATGCGCGTGCCCGGTTGATCTTGCGCTGGAGCAGTTCGCGATCGGCGGGCAGCGAGGTCAATCCTTTACCCGCCTCTTGCGTCATTTTGTAGAGCGCGTCCAGATCCGTGTTTTGTAGCGGGCGAATGATCAGCATACGGCAGACTCGTCGATCAGGTTCGCAAGGCAAAGCGCATCGCCGGCGCGACAGTTGAGTCGCTCGCGGGCATCACCTGAGGTGGCGGCCCGGCCGGTTTCCTCTTTCGCCGGGCCTAGCGTTGCCCGGAATCGAATCCCATCGCCTGCGGCGAGGAGATAATCGGGACCACCCGTGTGATCATTGCTATCGAGCACCTTGGTGCGGCTGCTTCGCAGTGAGTTCAGCTGATCGGTCCGGGCCTCGAGTACCGGACCCGCATCAAAAATATCCACGTAGCAGCCAGGCGCAAAGCCTTCGGACTCCAGCAGTTTGCAGGCAGGCTCTGCGGCCCGATGAGCCTGACCAACCGCTCGCTGCGCCTCCTCGCTGAGCAGACTCAGGTAAATGGGACTCGGCGGCATCAGCTCGGCGATGAAGGTTTTGCTCAGTTTGGCCGAGTACTCATCGGCAGTTTTGAAATCCATATTGAAGAAGTGGCGGCCGAGACTGTCCCAGAAGGGCACTTGTCCGTCGGGTTGTTGCAAGCCCTGGATTTCCACGGCGATTTCGTCTGCAAACAAGTGGCGATGGCTTGCTATGAACAGCATCCGCGCCCGTGACAAGAGCTGAAAGGCGGGAGTCCCCACCAGTTCCGCTTCGATGGCGAAGCCACACAGCAGACTACGATTGGTGATGGCATGCGAGGGGAAGAGGACTTCTACGCGGCGAGAAATGCCAAGCTCCCGGGAGGCATGGATCAGGCAGTCGCGGCGGTAGCTGTAAAAGGGCTCGCCGTTGCCTGCCCGGGAATCAATGGCCGATACGCCGCAGATTTTTCTGTGTTCAGTGTTTTCGAGCACGAACATGAAGCGGCCATTGCCGTAGGTCGAAAACTGCTCGCTTGAGAGTTGGCCGGCGAAGGAACGCCTTGAGAGTGCAATACGCTCGTCCAGGGCATGGCGGTCCCGGGGCAGCGTGGAGGAAAGCCCCCGGCCCCGGGTGCGAACGATTTGTAGAATACTACCGAGATCATCCGGCTGCGCCGGACGTACTACCCACATCTCTGCGTCCTTATGTAGCGTGGACTGTACGCAAAGTTAGCAGCATTTCCCTTCGCCAGAACGTTCAGCTCTGCGATGGAAAAATTCGAAAAGCATCAGCCCGCGAAGCCGCCTTGGTGTTCCTGCGATTCCCGCCTTGATCTGAGCCCTGGCTGTGCTATTTCGCTGCCGAACTTCACCCATAACCCACGATGGCTTTTACTTCGTCAGTTTCTCGACCGCTCTTTCGAATCGGCGCAGTGCTTCATCGATATCGCTTTCCGGAATGATCAGCGATGGCGCCAGTCGCACCACATCATTGCCGGCGGCGAGGATCATCACACCTTCTTCCAGACCCGCTTTGAGAAAGTCTTTCGAACGGCCCAGCCACTTCTCCGTCAGTACACCGCCAAGCAACAGGCCCGCGCCGCGGACTTCGCTGAAGATGCCATATTGTTCGCCGATTTGCTGCATACCGCTGCGCAGGCGTTCGGAGCGCTTGGCCACACCTGACAAAACCTCCGGACGTGATACCGTGTCCAGCACGGCCTGAGCGACTGAACAGGCCAGCGGGTTGCCGCCATAGGTACTACCGTGAGTGCCGATGCCCAGGCTTGCCGCAATCTTTGCGGTGGTCAGCATTGCCGCAACCGGGAAGCCGCCGCCCAGCCCCTTTGCCGTGGAGAGAATGTCCGGCACCACCCCGTAACTTTCATAGGCATAAAGATGGCCGGTTCGGCCGACGCCGGTCTGAACCTCATCGAAAACCAGCAATGCATTGTTCTCATCACAAAGCTGGCGCAGGCCGCGCAGGAATTCGGCATCGCCGGGCATCACGCCGGCTTCGCCCTGGATGGGCTCAACCACCACCGCGCAGGTTTTCTCCTTGGAGACGAGGGCCTTCACCGAACCGAGGTCGTTGTAGTCCGCGTGATGAATACCGGCCGGTGCTGGCTCGAAGCCTTCGAGGTACTTCTGCTGTCCGCCCACACTGACCGTAAACAGGGTTCGGCCGTGGAAGGAATTCTTGAAGGAAATGATCTCGTGCTTCTCGGGCCCAAAGTGCTCCCAGGCGTAGCGCCGGGCCAGTTTGAAGGCGGCTTCATTGGCTTCGCCGCCCGAGTTGGCGAAGAACACGCGCTCGGCAAAGGTGAGATCACACAACGTCTTCGCCAGGCGAATGGCTGGCTCGTTGGTCATGACATTGGACAGATGCCAGAGCTTGTTGGCTTGTCCGGTCAATGCCTTCACCAGCTCCGGATGGCAGTGGCCCAGGCATGTCACGGCAATGCCGCCGGCCAGGTCCACGTACTCGCGGCCTTCCTGATCCCAGACCCGGGAGCCTTCCCCGCGCACGGGAATGATCGCACCGGGGGCATAATTGGGCACCATTACCTGATCAAATAGTTCTCGACTCGGGACTTGCTGTGTCATTGGCCCTCACTGAAATTTTTCGTTTATAAGAAGGCAAGCGCTGCCTCGACGGATTAGCCTCTCTGATCGTCGGACTTGTCAGTCGTTCCGGAGTTTTCAAGCCCGTCAGCGGCGAAGGTGATGACGGCAGATTCTACTCCAAAGCTCCGCTCCATGTCGGCTGTTGTCAGCAAATGCATTCACATTTCTTCCATCAAAGCTTCATCTGCCGGTCACTGAAGAGTCACAGCATGCCACTACCGTGTCGGCACGTGACTCGTCCACCCTGGAACTGAGCTAGGACGAGAACAAAAACGTTTGATTAGGAGAGATGTGAATGCTTATCGAAAACACTCTTGCAGTCGCCATCCGCCGCGCACTGCTGATCGGTCTGCCCGTGTTGGCACTGACTGCCTGTAATACAGACGGTGACGACGGCGCTGCCGGCGCCCAGGGGCCTGCTGGCCAGCAAGGTCCTGCGGGGCAAGATGGTGCAAACGGTTCGGACGGTCAAAACGGCCAGGACGGCGATGATGGCAAGGACGGCAATGCTGGCGGCAAGCTGACCCGATTGGCCACCGTGCCGCTCGGCGCAGAGGTGACCGGCGCCTTCATCACCGAAGGCGGCGACCTTTTCTTCAACGTACAACATCCGGACAACACCAATACCGCAACCGATAGTGACGGCAAGAGCTTCGCTCATGGTACTGTCGGTGTGCTCGCCGGTGTGAATGTCAACAAATTGCCGAAAGACCTGATTTCCGTCCACGTGCCGAGCAGCACGCAAGAAATGGAAACCGTTCAGGCGGCCTATGGTGAATACCAGGTCATCGCCCAGACTGGCGATACGTTCGCTGGCGCGATGCCGCAGGGTCTCGGCACTGTGATCGCCACCGACGGGACCACTGAAGTCGCCTACATCGACGATCCGGATTTCAATGGCTATGTATCCACTGGCGCCAACGAAGGCTACCTGTTCACGAATTGGGAAGCCGTTCCCGGCGGCATGAGCCGTCTCAAATTGAACAAGAATGCGTCCAGCGGCAACTGGTCCGTAGATACCAGCGACGTGATGATGCTGGACTTCGGCGCCTACGGCACCATCGCCAACTGCTTCGGCTCGGTATCACCTTGGGGTACGCCCTTGACGTCGGAAGAGTGGGGCAACTTCGGTGATCGTACCTACCGTTGGAACAACCCCGACGCGAGCGTTGACCCGTATGGTAACCGCGATGCGCTGGCGGCCTACACCTCCCCAGCCGCCAATTCTGCAGGGGACGCGACCGTCTTCCCGAACACATATCGTTACCACTATATCGTCGAGATCCAAAACGCGACTTCCGCTGCTCCGACGCCGGTGAAGCACTACACCCTGGGTCGCTTCGAACACGAAAACTCCATCGTCATGCCCGACCAGCGCACCGTCTACCTGTCACAGGACGACAGCAACGGGGTGATGTTCAAATTCGTGGCCGATACCGCGGGCGACCTGAGTGCAGGCACCCTGTACGCAGCCAATCTAACCCAAGATGCGGGTAGCAGTGAGCCGCTGACCACCGGCTTCGATGTTCAGTGGATCGAGCTCGCTCACAGTGACAATGCCACCATTGACGGCTGGATCGCCGATTACGACGGTGTTGACTACAGCGACTACGAAGCTGGAAAGAGCGACTACCTGACCGATGCGGACGCCATAGCATGGGCCAAGGGCGATGCCAACTATCCGTCTTACACCACGGCCTATCAGGCAGCAGTGGACGCGGGATATACGGGTGCCGAAACCTTTGGTGGCGAAACCACCGCCG
Source organism: Proteobacteria bacterium 005FR1 (assembly GCA_026192395.1). Taxonomy (GTDB): domain Bacteria; phylum Pseudomonadota; class Gammaproteobacteria; order Pseudomonadales; family Cellvibrionaceae; genus WACF01. Next base: position 1,941,999 of record WACF01000001.1, on the reverse strand, counting down.
GACAGCCGATGGACGACCGCATCACCTTCCTGGAATCGCGCAAGGCCGCTCGCGCTAAAGGTGCGACTGCAGAGTGGCGCAAGTTCGAAGGTATCTATGTCAACCAAAAGCGCGCGCGCGAAGCAGTGGAAGGCGTCGACCTGATCCCCGGAGAAGAGGTCACGGAAGCCTTCGTTTACTTCGCGATTTCCGACATGGACAACGGCATGGTCGATGATTCTGGGGATATTCAGTTGTCTCCCCGCGTGAAGGACTGCGGTGGCGTTTACCGCATGAAGCTTGGGGCCGGTTATGACGTCAACCGCATCGAGCCGGTGGTAATGGGTTCCACTTATCGCTCGTCGCTGAGCGGCGCCGAGCGCTGCGATGTGGATCAGTTATCTCAGCCCGACAACGTGCTCGTGCTGGACGATGGTCGCATCGTCATCGGCGAGGACGGATTCCAGACCAACAACACGCTCTGGATGTACGACCCTCAATAAGATTGACGGACAGTTGTTCGCAGGGAAACGCACCGGGGCAATCGCCCCGGTGCGGCTTACACACAAGAAAACACGTTTTGCGGAAGATTATGAAACTCAGATATGCCTTTGCGGCTGTGCCCGTGGCGGTCCTCGGATTTGCCACAACCGATGGCTACAGCGTTGCCAGCGCAGATGACCGCGAATTCCCCGCTACCGCCTACATCGAGCACGGCGAGACCTATAACCCAGAGGCGCCCATACCGCCTCAGTGCTATACAAAGACCGAAAGAAAGTACAATCCCTGTTACGTTTGTCACCAGAGTTACGTTGGCGACAAAGTGCGAACGAATATGATGCGAGATGGATTCCAGCAAGGATCCTATGCTTTCTCGGATGCTGGCGTGACCAACAGCTGGAAGAATCTGTTCGAGGATCGCAGCGAGCAGATCAAGAACATCGAAGACGGATTCATCATCGACTACATCCACCAGGACAACTTCAGCGATCTGGCGAAGGACTTGAAAAGCCGCGACTGGAAGGGATTCGTTCCCGAGCTGAAAAATCTGCACTTGGGCGCAAAAGCCTTTGATGAATACGGGCTTGCGTTCGATGGTTCGAATTGGGTGGCCTTCAACTACAAGCCTCTGCCCAGCACCTTCTGGCCGACCAATGGCTCAACAGACGACGTGATGATCCGGCTGGATCAGCCATTCCGGGAAATCGATGGCGTCTTCTCGCGAGACGTTTATTACGCGAATCTGGCCCTCGTCGAGCTGGCTGTTACCGGTGGCGAGTCAGTCAGCACGATTCCGCTGAACGAAAAGCACATCCTTACGGATCTCGACAGGGACGGCGTGCTGAACACCTGGGTTACCGAGGTAGGGCGACGCAGTCACTACGTGGGCGATGCCAAAAACGTTGAATTGGCTCACATGCTGTATCCAGCGGGCACTGCGTTTCTGCACACGGTCCGTTATGTGGGCGTGGACCAACGAGGCAACATCTACAACGCGCCGCGCATGAAAGAAGTTCGCTACATGCGCAAGGAGACCTTCCTGCCGAGAGAGCGCCTGGTCGGAAGTTACTACCGCGAAGCCAAGGAAAAGCACTTTGGCAATCTTCCCTATTCGGTCTTCAGGGAAGAACAAGGCATGAGCAACGGCATGGGCTGGCGGATTACCGGCTTCATCGAAGATCAGCACGGCAAATTGAGACCGCAGCATCGGGAAGAACAGCACTCATGCGTGGGTTGCCACAAAAGCATCGGCGCCAACATCGATCACACCTTCGCCTTCCCGCGCAAAATGGCCGGTGCGCAAGGCTGGGGCTACCTGGATCTGAAGAAGGTCGCGGACGCGCCGAACATCGACAGCAAGACAGGGCAGCCTGAACCCGCCGGCGAATACCTCACCTATCTCGAGCGTGTTGGCGGGGGTGATGAATTCCGTCAGAACGAGGAAATGTTGCGGCGCTGGTTCAAGGCGGACGGCAGTGTCGATCGGGAGAAGGTCAGTGAGCTGGAGTCGATTTACGATCTGATCGTGCCTTCGCGGGAAAGGGCACTGGCGCTGAACAAGGCCTACTACACCATCGTTCAGGAGCAGAGCTACATCTATGGCCGCGACGCGATGATCGTCCCGCCCAATAATGTATTTGCAAGCATCGACGAGGACGTCCCGCCCCTGCTCCCAGAGCATCAGCACCAGTGGGACATTCGTCTGCACTGGGACTCTCTGCACCGGGAAAGCGACCGCCCGACAGGGACCGAAGAATAAAACCAATTACGTTCCGCTTGGTCCGGCCACTTTCGGATGGCCGGATTTTTTTTGATTCTGAACCACGTGGTATGAGCGAACAGGGACGGTTTCATCAGCCAGCTACAAACTGCTGATTCCAGGCTGTCCCGGGAAGAGAATGGTCACTTTTCTTCCGAAGCGGTGATCCGGAGAGTACAATCGGCCACGCCATTTTCAGTGAGGATCCGCTCAGTGCAACATTACAAGCGTCTGGTCGACCACTTTCGCAAAACCCACAAGCTGGAACACATCCGGGCGATTCTCGGTTGGGACCAGGCCGCGATGATGCCGAGTGGCGGCAATCTTGCGCGCGCCGATGCCATGGCGGAACTTGCACTGATCCTGCACGAGCAGAGCACCAGGCCAGAACTCGACGACTTCTTTGCCGCCGCAGCCGAAGAGGAGCTGAGCACAGCAGAACACCAGAGCCTCAAGGAAATGCATCGAGTTTGGCAGCAGAGTATGGTGCTGCCTGCACGCCTCGTGGAGGCCAAAAGTCTGGCGGGAGCGAAATGTGAGCACGCCTGGCGTAGTCAAAGGCCCGCCAACGACTGGACAGGTTTCAAAAAGAACTTGAAAGAGGTAGTCGAGCTTGCCCGGGAAGAGGCCGCGATCCGGGCGGCCGCCACTGGGTGCAATCGCTACGATGCCATGATTGATCTGTATGAGCCCGGCATGACAACACGAGAACTTGATCGGGTGTTCGAAGAAGTAAAAACCTGGCTGCCAGACATGATCGGGACGGTCATCGAGCGGCAGCGCTCCCAGACGGTGCAAAGACCCCAAGGCCCCTTCCCGATCACCCGGCAGAAGCAACTCGGCCTCGACGTGATGGCCTTGCTCGGCTTTGACTTCAGCCGCGGTCGCCTGGATGTCAGTGCTCACCCGTTTTGCGGTGGAGTACCCACCGATGTACGCATCACGACGCGCTACGACCTTGGCGATTTCATGTCGGCACTTATGGGTGTGATTCATGAAACCGGTCATGCGCGCTACGAGCAGAACCTGCCGGAAGCCTTGGCGGGGTTGCCGGTGGGGCAGGCGCGCAGCATGGGTGTGCACGAATCCCAAAGCCTGTTTTTCGAAATGCAACTCGCCCGCAGCCTCGAGTTTATGCAACAGCTTGCACCGCTCGCCGCCCGCGTGTTCGGGGGGGAAGGTGACCCGCTTTTTTCCGCAGAACACCTTTGCGCCTGCGTTACGCGTGTCGAGCGTGGATTCATCCGCGTTGATGCGGATGAGGTTACCTACCCCGCCCACGTGATATTGCGCTACGAAATCGAGCGTGCGCTGATCAATGGCGACATCGAAGTCGAGCAGATTCCTGAACTGTGGAACCAGAAAATGCAGGATTATCTCGGACTCGACACCGGAGGCAATTACAAGGACGGCTGCATGCAGGACATCCACTGGACCGACGGTTCGTTCGGCTACTTCCCGTCGTACACCCTCGGTGCGATGTACGCCGCTCAGCAATTCGCTGCCGCCGAAAGCGTTTTGCCCGGTCTCAAACAACAGATCGCCGAAGGTGAGCTCGGTGACTTGTTCGCGTGGCTCAACCAGTCGATATGGCAACAGGGCAGTATCTACTCAACGCCAGAGCTAATCACCCGCGCCACTGGCGAGCCGCTGAATGCCGAACATTTCCGCAAGCATCTTCAGGGGCGATATCTCGCATAGCAGACAATTGCTAAAGCTGTGACCAGATTGTGAATCGCAAATGAGATCTGAAATAGAGATTCCGCACGCCGTTCACCAAACCACCGGGCTAATCGCGATCAGACCGGCAGCTCAACGAAGCCGCTGCCGGTCTGACAACTTCTGCCGCTAGTCTTGCTGATTGGCCCGCGAGATCACGTAGTGGCGAATCGCATCCGCATCGCTGTCGGATATGGATGGTGCAAAGGACACCATGCCCTGCTCGGCCAGTTCACCCTTCATTACGACACTGGCCCAGGCTTCATTGCTGCCAATGCGGGGGCTGTGACGCAGATCAGGGAAGGTGCCCACATCCGGGCTGACGGCGGTCGGACCATGACAGACGCTGCAATAGCGGCCGTAGACCTGTTCACCGTGAGCAATCGTTTCGTTGGACGCGGTGACCGGCGGCGGAGCAGGGCGGTCGCTTTGACCGCTGGCAGTTTTCAGCTTGATGACCTTGTTGGGTAGCGTGGCCGGGCCGCCGAGTTTGTAGACCAAAAGGCGCGAGTTGTTGGTGGATTTGTCGGTGGTCGCACCAATCGCGCCCGGCCCTGCTTCCGGCAGACCGCGCGAGCCCACCAGCAGAGCTACATACTGTTCACCGTCGATGACGTAGGAGGATGGAGCTGCAACCACCGCGGCCTGAGTGATGTGGGACCAGAGCCGTTCACCCGTTTGCGCGTGATAGGCCACGAACTCGCCGCCGGCATTTCCCATGAACACCAGATCGCCACCAGTAGTGAGAATGCCACTGGTCTGGCCCGGATCAGGCTGCGGTACTCGCCACCGTTCTTTTTGTGCGACCGGGTCCCAGGCTTTCAGATAGGACTGGCGAGGTCGAACTGCATCGCTGCTGCTTCGGATCAATGCGGCTCCCTTGGCGAAGTCGATGCCGGTATTCCAGCCGCGAATGGACGCCTCGAAGTTCGGATCTGACACGTAGCCGGTGCTTTGCTCGCGGGCGGGGATGTAGACCAGGCCGGTCTCCGGGTTGAAGGCCATCGGGTGCCAGTTGTGGCCTCCTTGTGGACCCGGATAAACAATGAAGGGCTTGCCGGTTTTTTCGTAACGCGCTTCGGCCATTTCTACCGGCCGACCGGTCTCCAGGTCTACATGAGTGGCCCAGTTGGCGGGCACGAACTTTTCGGCTGAAATCAGTTTGCCGGTGATCGCATCGATCACATAGAAAAACCCGTTCTTCGGCGCCTGCATGATGACGCGGCGTTCTTCGCCGTCGATTTCCAGATTCGCCAGAATGATGTGCTGCGTGGCAGTGTAGTCCCAGGTTTCGCCAGGTGTGGTCTGGTAGTGCCAGCGATAGCTGCCATCGTCGGGATCCAGGGCGACGATCGAGGCGAGAAAAAGGTTATCGCCACCGCCCGGGCTGCGAATGGCCTGATTCCAGGGCGAGCCGTTGCCGACGCCGATATAGAGCAGGTCAAGCTCCGGGTCATAGGCCACGGAATCCCAGACGGTGCCGCCACCGCCCTGTTCCCACCATTTACCCTTCCAGGTTTTCGCGGCTTCTTCCAGCTCCGGCTGTTCGAAGCCATCCTCGGGATTACCTGGCACGGTGTAGAAGCGCCAGTTCATCTCGCCGGTCTCGGCATCATAGGCGGAGACATAACCACGCACGCCCAGCTCGGCGCCGCCGTTGCCGATGATCACCTTGCCCTTGATCACTCGCGGTGCGCCGGTGATGGTGTAGGGCTTGGTGGTATCCACCGTCATCTTTTCCCAGACCAGCTCACCGGTGGCTGAATCGAGCGCGACCAGTCGACCATCGAGGGTGCCGACAAAGACCTTTCCGTTCCATACCGCCACCCCGCGGTTGACCACGTCACAGCAGGCGTCCACGCCCTTGCTGCGATCAACCTTCGCGTCCCATGCCCAGAGCAGCTTGCCGCTCTTCGCGTCGAAGGCCTTCACATTGCTCCAGGCAGTGGTCACGTACAGCGCACCGTCGACCACGATTGGGGTAGCTTCCTGACCGCGGCTGGTGTCCATGTCGGCGTACCAGGCGAGCCCCAGACTGCTGATGGAGTCGGCATTGATCTGATCCAGTGGACTGAAGCGCTGCTCATCGTAGCTGCGCCCGTGCGACAGCCACTCCCGCGGATCGGCAAAAATCAGTCGGTCCGCATTGACCGTAGCGCCATAGCGGGCAGTGCTGACGATTTTGGCCTGCGGCGTGGCTGGGCTGCTGCTTTGGTCGCAGCCGGCCAGAGAGCCAATGGCCAGCGCGAGAAGAAGGGGGCTGAATCGGATCATTGCATGTCCTCGCCTTATTATTTTGATTGAGAGCAACACTATAGGCTTTCCCGTCCTGTTTGTCCGGCCCGGGGAGGCAGATGGAATGGCTGCCCACCTGAGTGCCAGTGTCTTCACACGCGCTGAACTGGAGTAGAAGTCCACTCGACGCCCCGGAAGAGGCTTACCGTGGAGCGCCGCTACAACAGAAACAAGAGCGGCCGGGCGAGGATACAAAATGCGATCCGCCGCCGAGGTGGCGGCCACTGGTACTTCTTGATTCATTTTGGAAGCATGCCTTGCTGTCGTTTTTTGGATCTCGAGAATCCACGGAGGCATATAGAGGGGCCTGAGCAAAAAGGCCCGAACGGGCGCGATGGGCGCTTGTCATTAATGATAACGAATGCATCGGTCGACGCGATGGAGGGCGCCTCGTGAACTCCTCGGCTGCCATTCCCAGGCTCTTTTTTCTTGTTCTATTCTTTCTCGTCTCCGCGACGGCGCAAAGTAAAAGTGGCAGGGTCCCTCTCTTCGATGGACTCGGTGACCACCACCACGCGGTGACAACCAGCTCGCCTCTCGCCCAGCGCTACTTCGATCAGGGAATGATGCTGGCCTTCGCGTTCAACCACGACGAAGCGCACCGCTCGTTTCGGCAGGCGGCACAACTCGACCCCAAGTGCGCAATGGCCTGGTGGGGTGCGGCCTGGGTACTCGGGCCCAGCATCAACACGGAAATGGAGCGGCAAAATGTGCAGCAAGCCTGGCATTTGCTGATCAAGGCCAAAGATGCGGCCCGGCATGTGACCGAACGCGAGCGCGCCTACATAAACGCGCTGCACCGGCGATATGGTCCCGTGCCTCTGCAGGTTCGCCACGGGCGCGACCGGGAGTTTGCCGAGGGCATGGCCGATGTCGCTGCGCGATTCCCGGAGGACCTGGACGCGCAGGTCATTTACGCCGAAGCTTTGATGCACACCACTCACGGGCACTACTGGAAAAGCGACGGCTCGCCCACGGCCGTCGCCGAACGGATTCTAACGATCTTGGAGGGGGTGCTCGAACGCAATCCCGATCACCCACATGCCAACCATCTGTACATCCACACGGTGGAGAAGGGACGTCCGGAGCTCGGACTCAAATCGGCGGAGCGTCTGGAAACGCTGGTCCCCGGAGCCGGCCACCTGCTGCACGTGCCCGCCCATATCTACATTCGAACCGGCCATTACCATAAGGCCACCGCCGCGAATCTGAGGGCGATCAAGGCCGATCAAAATTACTTGCAGCAGGTCAACGCTGCGGGCATTTATCGACTCGGCTATGTGCCGCACAACTATCACTTCGGCTGGGCGACCGCCAGCCTCGAAGGTCGCAGCCGACTGGCCGTGCACCTGGCGCAGGAGACCGCGGCGCTGGTGGACCCCGACGTGATGCGTCAGCGCAACATGAGCACGCTTCAGCACTACTGGGTTACCCCGCTGTACGCGATGATTCGTTTTGGCCGCTGGGATGACATTCTGCGGTACCCCGAGCCGGACAAGGACTTGATCTATCCGCGTGGCGTCTGGCATTACGCCCAGGGTATGGCGCAGACACGCAGAGCTGACTTCAGTGCTGCGCATGAGCACCTGGTTGCGCTGAACGAGTTGCGCCGTGACTCGAGTCTTGAGTGGGTCACGATCTGGGACATCAACAGGAGCGACGAATTGCTCGACATCGCCTTCTACCAGCTGGGCGGTGAACTGACCGCTGCCGAAGGCAACGTCGCTACCGCAGTGAAGTTTTTGCAGCAAGCCGTTGCCCGGGAAGAAGCACTCGACTACGACGAGCCACCGACTTGGCACTACCCCGCCCGTCAGGCCTTGGGCGCGGTATTGTTGCAAGCCGGTCAAGCGGGGCAAGCGGAAGCTGTTTACAGGCGCGATCTGGAAGTCTTTCCCTACAATGGCTGGTCGCTGTTTGGATTGCTCGAGTCACTGCATGAGCAAGGTAGATCGGAAGAGGCTGCGCAGGTGGAACGCAAGTTCGAGCAGGCCTGGCGGCATGCCGACATCGTTCTAACGGGATCGCGCTTTTGAGGCTGGGGTCTGTTACAAGTCGATATTCTCGCCAGTCTCGGCTTCTACTTTCTCGGGTTTTTCCTTCGCGTAGGGAACCTGGTGAACCATCCAGTAGGCGAGGCCCATGGCGACGACCACAACACCAATCGCAAAAACGTAAGTAGCTTCGACTTCGTCGAAATCAAGGATGATGACTTTCCGCGCGATTGCCATGAGGGCGGTTGCTATGACGACCTTTACCTGGATGACGTCGTTGCGCAGGTAGGCGGTTATATTGACGAGTATTTCGATGGCAATCAAAACCGCGATGAAAGCGCCAAAGGTGGCGAGCATGTCGGCAATGGTCAGTATGAACAGTGGCGGCGTCGTCAGCTTCTGGTAAATGGTCCAGCCGACATCCACCACGCCCATGATGATCACGAACACCATCATGACCGCCAGCACGCGCACGGAGATGCGTACGAGCGTGTAAAGGTTCGCGATCAGCGACTTTTGCATGGCTTGCTGCCCTTGCTTTTGATTGTGATTATTCACCGTTTTCGAGCAAGGGCGATGCCATCGGCCACCGGGATCAGACTGAGGTCGATGCGGGCGTCATCCTTCAGCTTGCGGTTGAGCTGCCGGATGGAATTGGTATCGGGGTCGTTCACGGACGGATCCGCGACCTTGCCGTACCAGAGCATATTATCCAGCACAATCAGCCCGTTAGGCCGCAGCAGGCGCAGACATTGTTCGTAGTAGGTGTCGTAGTTCTCTTTGTCCGCATCGATGAAGGCCAGATCGAAACTGCGTTGTTGACCCCGATCCAGTAAGCTCTGCAGCGTTTCACTGGCGGGTGCCAGCTGCAATTCGATCCGCTCCGCAACACCACCGCGTTCCCAGTAGCGACGCGCAACATCAGTCCAGTGCTGGTTTATATCGCAGCAGAGCAGATAACCGTCGCGGGGCAGGGCGCGAGCCATCACCAGGCTGCTGTAGCCGGTATACGTTCCCACCTCGATGATTCGACGCGAGCCCGTCAACTTGACCAGCAAAGCGAGCAACTGCCCTTGCTCGGGTGAAATCTGCATCCTGGCCGCTTCGTCGCGGGCGGTTTCCTCGCGCAGTTCCCGAAGCAGCGGGTCGTCGCGAAGCGAAACCTGCAGCAGGTAGTCGTAAACCGCCGGGAGGTCGAGTGTGGACGTTCTTGACATGGTGGCCTTTCTCCTTGCCTGGACGCTGTCCCATGCTAGCAGAGCCCGTCAGGCGAGAGAAAATAGTGAGCGCCAGCGTTTTCAGATCAGCCGGGCGAGCGCGTCGCGACAGATCACGCCTTCCGCATGCAGCTGGTTCATGGCCTTACACAGCAATTGCCTCGCCATGGCCGGACCCAGGTACTCACGAAAGCCCACATGCACGAGGCTGGTGATGCGCCGAAGTTCGTCCGCATCGGTCGGGACCGCCTGTATTGCATAGTTTTTGTTCCCGAGCCATCGGCGCACGTCGTAGCGCAGCGCATTGGAGATGTCTATCCGTTCGAGACTGCGAATCACAAAACGGACTACAGCCATTGCAACGGGCGCGTCGGTGAGGCTTAAGCATTTGTTTACCAGATTCTGGAAGGCGAGCAGCTCAGGTGATTCGGGGCTGCGACATCCGCGAGAGTCGGAGCAGATGTAGCGAACCCCTGTTGCCAACTGCCCCGTGAGTGGTGGTGAAGGATCGCTGATGGGCGTTCCCGCGGATCCTGCAATTGACAGGTGCTTGAGTTCATTCATAGCGGTTCTCGCGTGCGCGCCGAAGAATGGTCGCCGGACACAAGCTGACTGGGTCCGGTGGGAGTTGCGGCGGCCTGGTTTGTCAGAAGACTGCATCCGATTGACTGGAACATCTTCGGCGAATTTGCAATGCATATGCCACCGGTGAAAACAGCGGCCGGGCGCAAGGTTGCGGCGATCTAACTGCAATGAAGCTTCCTGGCAGGGGCCAAGACGGTGCAGGTTCGGGCGGTCAGTACGGCGCTCCGGTCAATGTGGTGCACGCTTCTCAGGGTGGATTCCCGAGCGCTCGCGACTTGCGAAGCCTGCAGCCGACGATTATTCTTCCAATGCCCATCCGCTTGCGCTTCCTAATTGGGGCGGCAATCCCCAGCGATGCCGAACGGCATTGCCCCCTCGCGGGTTCAGCAAAGCGACTCACCTCCGCCATGGAAATCCAACGTAAATGGAGTAGTACCTGTGCACCCAACGGAAATAAGCAATCGACAGAAACGCACCACCTTGATCGCTCTCCTGGTGGTTTTCCTTCTCGGCGCGCTGGATATGACCATCATCTCCACCGCCATGCCTCGCATCATCGAAGAACTCGACGGCCTGGAGCTGTACGCCTGGGTGACCACGGCCTACATGCTCACATCGACCGTGCTGGTGCCGATTTACGGCAAGCTCGGTGATATCTATGGTCGCAAGCACGTTCTGGTTGCGGGCATTATTATTTTTCTGCTCGGTTCGGCGCTCTGTGGGCTCAGCGGCGAATTCGGCACCTTGCCGCTGATCGGCGACGGCATGCATCAGCTGATCGTATTCCGCGCCGTCAAAGGCATCGGCGGAGCCGCTCTTTTCACCAGTGCCATGGCGATTATTGCCGACCTCTATGCACCGCGAGAACGCGCTAAGTTCATGGGTCTGTTTGGCGCCGTCTTTGGGCTGGCCACGATCATCGGGCCGGCCGTGGGCGGGTTTCTCACCGATTACGCGACGGTCACGCTCTGGGGCCATGAGATCCCGGGCTGGCGCTGGGTGTTCTACGTGAATCTGCCGCTGGGCTTCCTGTCCTTGTTCATGATCATCGCCAAGACTCCCAACTCCAATCACGCCACGGGCGGGCAGGTGGATTACCTGGGAGCCACTCTGCTGGTCGTTGCCTTCGTTCCCCTCTTGCTCGCGCTCACCTGGGGTGGACATGAGTACGCCTGGGACTCGCTCGAAATCGTGGAGATGTTCGGCGGCGCCGCCGTCGCGTTGATTGCGTTCATTTTCGTCGAGCGCAAGGCGGAGCACCCGATTCTGCCGCTGGAGTTGTTCCGCAATCCCGCGTTTACCGTGACGAATCTGACCACCTTTGTGATCGGCATGGCCTTTCTCGGTGTGGTGATGTTCATGCCGCTGTACATGCAAGTCGTCCAGGGAGTCAGCGCCACCACCAGCGGGATGGCTTTGTTTCCCTTGATGACGGGGATGATGATCAGCAGTATCGGCAGCGGCAGACTGGTGTCGCGGCTCGGTTACTACAAATCCTTTATCGTCGGCGGCAATCTGGTGCTTATCGTCGGCGTGATTCTGTTTACCCAGATCGGCCCGGACACCAGTACCTGGGATCTCGCCTGGCGCATGGCCGTGGTCGGATTCGGTCTGGGGCCAACCCAGAGTCTGACCAACCTGGTGGTCCAAAGCGCGGTGTCGCCCACCCAGATTGGCGTGGCCACCAGCTCCACGCAGTTCTTCAGGCAGATCGGCTCTACGATCGGCATTGCGCTGTTCGGAACGTTTTTGACCCACAATCTGGTGGAGGAATTGCCCCGTCAGCTTCCGCAGATGCCCGGTTTCGAATCCGCCCAAATGGACCTCAGTCAGGCCCAGTCGCGGGCAATGAACCCGGGGGAAGTGGAGCGGCAACTGGAGCAGCGCTTCGACCAGATGTACGCGTTGGTGGACCGCGCCTACCACGGTGATCAGGAGGCGCAGCAACAGGTTCTCGCCAATCCTGCAGTGCCGCAAGCGCTCAAAGATTCGATCAGAACCGCTGAGCAGCGTTCACCAGCGGAGGTGGAGCAGACCCTGGCGGCGGTTAAAGCTGGCTTTCACCAGCAAGCGGTCGAACTGGCCAGTCAGATCTCGCGCGGGATTCGGGTGGCTTTCTCGAATGCGATCACCGGCATGTTTTCTACGGCACTGTGGATCGTCATCATCGGTCTGGTGATAAGCTGCTTCATTCCGGTGCTGACCCTGCGCAGTCAGAATGTCCGCACGGAACCCGAAGACGGGGAGGCTGCGTCCGCGTAAGCCGCCTGGGAAATCGGAACGATCGCTCCCAGAGCCGGCTTGCCTGCGCATTGGAAAAAACAAAATAACGAAGGGGTGGAGTATGGCTCAGCGCCTGAATGACAAAGTGGCGGTAATCACCGGTGCCGGTTCGGGGATCGGTCGCGGGCTGGCGACGGTGCTGTCTCAACGTGGCTGCAAGCTCGCACTGTCCGACGTCAACGAGGTGGGGCTGGCCGAAACCGCAGCGAGCCTTGGCGGGGATGTGTTTACTCAAGTGGTGGATGTCGCCGACCGTGCGGCGATGTTCGCTCACGCCGAACGGGTGATCGAGCGCTTTGGGGCGGTGGATCTGGTCATCAACAACGCCGGCGTGACAGTGAGCCAGACCCTGGCCGAAGTCAGTTTTGAAGATTTCGAATGGCTGATGAACATCAATTTCTGGGGCGTGGTTTACGGCACCAAGGCTTTTCTGCCGGGCATGATCGAACGCAATAGCGGAACCATCGTCAACATCTCCAGCGTGTTCGGTCTGGTCGGCTGGCCGACGCAGGGTACTTATTGCGCGGCCAAGTTCGCGGTCCGTGGCTTCACTGAAACACTGCGACATGAGTTGGCAGACACCGGCATCAAGGTTGTCTCGGTTCATCCCGGTGGTGTGAACACCAATATCGCCCGCAATGCCCGCTTCTATGCGGACCAGGCGGGCGGTCGCGATCACGACGAGATGGTGGAAGCCTTCGCAAAGCTGGCCAAAACCACTCCCCTGCAAGCGGCGGAACAGATCGTCAGCGGTATCGAAAAGGGCCGTGAACGTGTGCTGCCCGGCGACGGTGCCCGCATGTTCGACTGGCTGCAGCGAATGCGGCCGGTCGGCTACTACCGCAGCCTCGCAGCGCTGGGTAAACGTTTAGGGGAGAAAAAATAACGTCAGGCCGGAAACCAGTGCCGGGTTCGGTTCGCCAAAGCCACCAGCGACAGCATCACTGGCACTTCCACCAAGACACCGACTACCGTCGCCAAGGCAGCTCCGGATTGCAGGCCGAACAGGGAGATGGCCACCGCAACCGCCAGTTCGAAAAAGTTCGACGTTCCAATCATGCAGGCCGGTGCGGCGATGCTGTGCGGTAGTCGCATTGTCTTTGCCGCGGCATAGGCAACGGCGAAAATGCCGTAGGTCTGAATCAGCAAGGGAATCGCAATCAGGATTATCGCTGTTGGTTTGGCCAGAATGGTTTCCGCCTGAAAGCCAAACAGCAACACCACGGTGGCCAGCAAGCCGATCACCGACCAGGGCTTCAAGGTGTGAACGAAGGAGTCCAGTGCCTTGCTGCCGGACTTCTGCAGAATGAAGTTGCGTGTCCAGACGCCGGCGCCCAGCGGCAGAAGCACGTACAGGATCACCGATAACAGCAGGGTTTCCCAGGGGACCTGTACATCAGTAATGCCAAGCAGGAAGGCCGCAATCGGCGCGAAGGCGAAAATCATGATCACGTCGTTGACGGACACCTGCACCAGGGTGTAGTTGGCGTCGCCGCGGGTAAGCTGACTCCATACAAACACCATCGCGGTACAGGGCGCAACGCCCAACAGAATCATGCCGGCGATGTATTCCGAGGCGGTGGTCGGATCGACCATGTCCGCAAATATCACGCGGAAGAACAGCCACCCCAGTGCCGCCATGGTGAAGGGTTTGACCAGCCAGTTGATGATCAGCGTGAGGAAAAGCCCCTTCGGTCGCTGGCCCACCTGGCGAATGGACGTGAAATCCACCTGAACCATCATCGGGTAGATCATGAACCAGATCAGCACTGCCACCGGCAGATTGACGTGAGCGTATTCGAGCCGTGCAAAAAATTGAAAAAGTCCTGGCAGGAAGCTGCCGAGCAGAACACCCGCGGCGATGCAAAGGGCTACCCAGACACTCAGATAACGTTCGAAGAATGGCATCAGTTCAGCTCCGACAGGTCCTCAAGAATCCGTTTCAACTCGTCGGGGCTCATTGATTCGAGATCTTCTGTCGCCAGGCTGCGAACCCGCTTTTCCAGCGTATCCATGACCCCGGTGAATGCAGCGGCGATCTCTTGCTCTGAGCCTTTCGCTCGCGACGGATCGGGAAGTCCCCAGTGAACCTTCAGCGCCTTTCTCTCCAGCGAAGAGTTCATCCACGCCGGACAGACTTCATTGGCGGCACTGTCACACACCGTGATCACTGCATCGGGATTAAAGTCTTCCACCTCGTCCCAGGACTTGCTGCGCAGTCCATCCGTAGAGATGCCGCGCTCGCGCAGATACCTGAGTGTGAGAGGGTGAACGTTTTCCACGGCCTGACTACCGGCGCTGGCGGATTCAATCTGGTCGCCCGCGACATGACGTGAGATCGCTTCGGCCAGAATGCTCCGACAGCGGTTATGTGTGCAGATAAAGAGAAGTTTGATCATGATTGGACACTCGCGACCAGCAGCCCTGGCGGGCTACTGGTCATTTGACGGATCAAGCGCAGCAGGCTTTTGCGGTGGCTTCGCTCTTGGCGGCAGGTTCACTCTTGGCAGAGAACAGCTCCGCATCTTCCATGGTGTGGTAGGCCTCCCAGGCAAGTCCATCCGGGTCGCGCACCCAGGATTTGTCGGAACGGGCGTAGCAGCAGATGGTTTCGCCTTCGTTCAGCATGGCGGTGTCCGCCTGCTTGAGATGCTCGCGTACCGCTTCCAGCTCTTCCGGTTCGTCCACCTGCAGACCAAGGTGGTCAACGCCCTTGTTTTTAGTGCGGGTGGAGATCGCAAAGTTGATGCGCGGATCTTCCAGCATCCACTTGGCGTAATCGCCTTTCACTTTCACCGGTTCCGCGCCGAACAGTACGCTGTAAAAACGAATACTTTCTTCCAGATTCTTGACGCCGACATGCAGATGTAAACGCTTCATGGCCTGACTCCTCTTGTCCAAGACCTATTGCGATTCGCTGCTCTCGCAGCAGTTGTTTAAGGTGATAACCGAACAGCCCTTTTGTTGATCCTCATCGATGGTGGCGAACTCGCCGCGACAGCAGTCCTTCACCAGGAAGCTGATCAATCCATTCATCGTCTCGAAGTTCGCCGAGTAGATCACCGAGCGACCTTCCTTGCGGGAATTCACCACCCCCGCATTGGAGAGATGGCTCAGGTGGAACGACAGCGTGTTGTGGGGAATCCCCAACCCGCGGCTCAGTTCGCCAGCGGGCAAACCGGTTTCGCCCGCCTGCACCAGAAGGCGGAATGCCTGCAGGCGTGTCTCCTGGGAGAGTGCGTCGAAAACGATGAGGGCTTGCTGGAGTTCCATTGCGTAATCCGGTTGTGATTCGTCGATGTGTCTAGAATATTCGACATATCCGAAACATGTCAACACCCATGGACATATTTTTTCCGTGGCAGCTTAGGCTCAACGGCCTGCTGCCCTGGCTGTACGGGAGATGCTATAAAGGCGGCTGCCAAAAACCGGGTCTCGCCAACGGCCCTTGGGAAAGACAGGAGGCCCTGCGTGGTCCTGGAAGTATTGACGCTGATTGCCATTATTCTCGGCCCGATCGTTGCGGTTCAGGTGAGTCAGTATCTTGAGAGAAACCGTCAGCGGCGAGCCAGTCGCGAGCAGGTGTTCAAAACCCTGATGAGGACCCGGGCCTCCAGACTAAGCCCCGCCAGGATCGAAGCGCTGAACATGATCGACGTCGAATTCCATGGCAGCGGCAAACAGGACAAAGCTGTCGTGGATGCCTGGAAGCTCTACATGAACAGTTTGCAGGATTGCAGTGCAAGCTCCGGCCCCGGCCAGCGCAATGATTTATATCTGGAATTGCTGTGCAAGATGGGCTGTTCGCTCGGCTACAGGATGGACAAAACCCACATTGGCAGCACCTGCTACCTGCCTCAGGCCCATGCTGACTTGGAAGGCGAAGAACGTCTCATCCGCAGCGGCTTGCTAGGCCTGCTTCGCGGCGAGCTGGCAGTGCCGATTCAACTGATCCCGACAGGCGAGCCGGTTGAAGCGGCACAACAAGAGCCGCTGGAAAATGCAAGCGTCGGGGCCGGCTGCGAAAAACGATAAAATGCGCTCGCTTCAGCGCTTCCAAAGCAGCGCTACATTGCGGGCGGGGATCTCACAACGCCAGCCAAAATCATCGGCCAGTCGGTGAAAGGTAGTTTCCCGGTAGAAAGCCACATGGGTCGGATCGCGGCGATAATGCCAGTTGGAGAAGGCGGCATCGTCGGTCTGGAACATCGTCATGACGCCGAGCCAGGCGCCGGGCCTGAGCAAGGCGTCGAGGCGACGGAACTCCCGTGCGGGGTGGTGGAAGTGTTCAACCGCTTCTGTGCAGGTGACAAAATCATATTGCCGCTCCAGCACTGAGCGATCCGGGCGGAAGAAGGGATCGTAAACTGCCACTGAGTGTCCCGCCTCCTCGAGCATGGCCGCCAATGCCGGACCGGGGCCGCAACCGTAGTCCAGTCCCTGGCAGCCCGGCGGCAGTCGATCGAGCAGTGGCTGTGCCAACCGGTTCAAAAACTTCCGGTAGCCTGGGTCATCCACCTGATTCTGGTGCAGTTGATATTGCTCCAGTTCCATTTCCTGATCCGGCAGCTGAGCAGGATCGAGGAAGGTGGCGAGACAACGCTCGCACCGCCAATAGCGCTGCTGACCGATTTCGAGGAAGCGATCCGCCTGCGCCTTTTCGCAGACCACGCACAGCGGGCGGGCAGCGATCAATGTCGCTCCTCGTCGGAATCCGGCGAGGTTTCCGGCTCCGGCAGCCGGCTCGCCAGTACCTTGTCGATTCGGTTGCCGTCGAGATCCATCACCTCGAAGCGCCAGTCCTCCCATTCGGTCACGTCCGCTGTGCGCGGCAAACGGTCGAAGAGCCACATCAACATGCCGCTCAGGGTGTGATAGCGGCCGCGCTCCTCCTCGGGGACGCTTTTCATCTCGAGGATATCCTTCAGCTCGGGGATCGGCGTCAGGCCATCCAGCAGCCAGGAGCCATCGTCCCGCTGGACCGCCCAGACATCTTCCGGATCGCGTGTCTTGAACTCGCCGGCCAGGGCCTCGAGCACATCGTGCACGGTCACCAGCCCCTGCAGTTCGCCATATTCATCGATCACGAAAACCATTTGCACGTCCGAGGCGCGAAACTGCTCCAGCAGCATCATCCCGGTGAGTGACTCCGGTACATAGACGGCCGGCTGCAGATCCTGGGCGAGTTCCGCCTTTTCGCCGCGCAGCTTGCTCTTGAGCAGGCGCTTGGTGGTGGTGATTCCGAGGATCTTGTCGAGACCGCCGTCGCAGACCGGGAAGCGGGAATGATCCGATTCCAGCAAGCGCTCGAGACTGGTCTCCCAGGGCTGCTGAATATCCAGGTAATCGATGTCGGCGCGTGGCGTCATCAGCGAGCCGATCTGGCGGTCATCGAGGCGGAACACATTGCGCACCATCTGGTGTTCCTGCTTTTCGATGATGCCGGCCGCGGAACCTTGCGCGAGTACTGCGTGGATATCTTCCTCGGTGAGATTGACGCTGCGCAGTTCACCTTTGCCCACCAGTCGCAGCAGGGTATCGGTCGAAAAGGACAGCAGGCTCACAAAGGGATGAGAGATTCTGGCCAGAATTGCAATCGGCCGGGCCATGAAGCGGGCAATGCTTTCCGGGCGCACCTGGGCGAGGCGCTTGGGCACCAGCTCGCCGACGACGATTGTGAAATAGGTGATGATCGCGACCACCAGAAAGGTGGCAAGGGCGGAGCTGGTACCCGCCTCCAGGCCAAAGCCCTGCAACCAGATTGCCAGCGGCTCGGCCAGCGCCGCCTCACCGACAATCCCGTTGAATACCCCGATGGCGGTGATGCCGATCTGGATGGTCGAGAGAAACTGGGTAGGTTCCGATTGCAGGCGCAGCGCCGCCTGCGCACTTCCATCACCCTCTTCTGCGAAGCGCTGGAGCCGATTGCGGTTGGCTGTGACCAGCGCCAGCTCCGACATGGCGAACACGCCGTTCACCAGAATCAGGAAGGCGAGAATGAGAAGCTCCACGAGTACTCCCGAAATTGTGAACCGGGTTCGATTCCCGGTTGAAGTGCAGGCGATGCGCGGAACCTCTTCCCGCTCTGCTTCGTGTGAGAAACCAGGACCAGAGCACGCCTGCTAGACTGGAAAGGCCTGACAGAATATCAAAAGCGCTGTGGGCCTGCGACAGCCGCATCCTCAACCCTGGGAATTTCGATTTGACCTGGCTTACCCGTGTGTTCCAGGCGCCCCTGCGCCGCGAAGATCGCTTCACCGCCCTGGTGCGGCCACACATCGGTCTGATGTACCGAATGGCCTACCGATGGACGCAGAATCGCGATGAGGCGGAAGACCTCGTACAGGACGTTCTCACCCGCCTGATTCCCCGGCTGGACGAACTGGCGGCGGTGGACAAGCTTCAACCCTGGTTGATCAAGGTGCTCTACCGCCGTTACGTGGACCTGTATCGACGCAAGGTCAACTCCCCGATCGATGCCAGCACCGACTGGCACAGCGATGATCGCTTCTTCGAAGAAATGACAGCCGACAGCAGCCAGGACAGCGAGCGCCTGGAGTTGCAGCGGGCTCTCAATCAGGCGATGGAACACCTGGACGACCACCAGCGGGACGTGATTCTTCTGCACGACGTCGAAGGTCACTCCGCTCTGGACGTGGCGGACATCCTCGACATCAGCGTCGGTACCGTCAAGTCGCGTCTGCACCGCGGCCGGAAAAGATTGAAGGCGGTACTGGAGGCGGGAACCCTTGTCGCTTCTAAAGCGTGTTAAGAGACAAGGAAACGGGAATAAGCAAACCGGAATACAGCCATGAAGTGCAGCGACATCAAATCACAGCTTGAAAAAGGCGCCGGCAACACAGGACTCAAGAGCCTGGCCGAACACCTGCGCGCTTGTCGCGATTGCCGCGAGTATGCCGATGACCTTCGGACGCAGCGACTTCTGAGCAGCCTGCCAATGCCAAAAGCCGATCCGGACTTCGAGCGCAGAGTATTGAACGCCGCCTTTGCCGCCGCACCCGCACCCGATCAGGCGCTGGCAAAGCGGCGAGGCGGCCTGGCTCCGCTGGCTGCAGCAGCGGGCCTGGTGGTAGCGGTTCTGGTGGGGCTGCTTTGGCAGAATAACCCGGTATTCGACGCTTCGCTGACTGCCCCGGGTGGTGAGCTGGCGAGCGAGCAAGGGTCGACTCAGTTCCAGGATCTGGAACCGGTGCAGCTGGTGCTCAACAGCGGCCGCACCCTTGAGAGCGTCACCCTGACCATCGATCTGCCCGCGCATCTGGCCCTGAAGGGTTATGCGGACTCCCGGCATCTGCAGTGGAACGCCGACCTCACTGCCGGGGCAAACAAGCTGGTGCTGCCCGTGCAGGTGAGAAGCGATCTGTATGAAGCCTTGCAAAGTGCCGACAGCGAGATTGTTGTGATGCTGGAACACCAGGGACGCCGTAAGGAATTCCGCGTGCCCGTCCAGCCGCAGCTTCGCAGCAGCGGCAACGACCGTTCCACCCAATCTGCCTGAATAAGCGATTTCTCTTCTAAGCACCCAGGAGGTGATTATGAAAATCCGAATTACGTCATTTAGCGTTCTGCTCCTGTCCACGGCTCTGCTGGCGGCACCAACCCTTGCCCAGGACACCGCTCAGGATGCCCAGGACGATCTGGATGTGTCGCTCACGGTAGTCGACGAGGGCGAGAGCGCTGAAGACGTCATCAACAGTATTGAATTGCCGGCAGAGGCCAGCGAAGAAGCTCGCGAAAACGCCGCGTTCGGACTGGAAACCGCCAACGCTGCCCGTCAGAAAGCGCAGGGAAAAGCCAGCGAAGGTCGTGAGAAGGCGCGTGAAGCCCGCGAAAACGCTGCCGGTCTGGCCAGCGAAGCCGCCAGCCAGGCTCAGGAGAGGGTGAAGAACGATATCGCCCGCGGTGCGCTGGAACGTGTGCCCAGCGATGTTCGGGAAAATCTGCCGGCCCAGGTTCCAGGGCGGGCAGGGGACGCGCAGGACAATGCGCGGGATAATGCCCGCGGCGCTACCGCTGCAGCCAGGGACGCTGCGGCCAGTGCAGCGCGCGACAATGCGGGTGACTAGCGGAATCCTTTGCTATTCTTAACTGAACCCCAGCGGAAACAGGTCGTCCCCGGACGGCCTGTTTTTTCGTTTACGCAGTGAGTATGGCGAGTTGATGTAATGATCAGAGACCGATTTTCCCGAGCCCTTCTGCTGACTCTGCTATTGGCACCACTGAGCGCTGCTGCGCAAAGCAGCTTTGAAGAGGGTACCGCCGCTTTCCGAAGCGGCGAGTACAGCCGTGCACTCGAGGCATTTCTGGAGGCGCGAAGGGAAGGCAACAGCAGCCCGACTCTCACCTACAACACCGGACTGACTTACCTCAAGTTGGGACGCTATGAACAGGCGGCCGAGACCTTCGCGCGTTTGCTGATCGACTCTGAGTGGCGGGAGCTGGCCCGCTTCAACCTGGCTCTCGTGGCGGAAAAACGTGGTGAGATCGCATCGGCCCGTGCTGCCTATCAACAGCTTGCCGTCGAAAGTCAGTCGGAAAAGCTCCGCCGAGTGGTGGACGCTCGTCTGGCCAGACTGTCGCCCCAACAGCTGGACGAGTCGCCACCTGCGCCAATCGATCGTTTCGACGCAATCTTACATCTCGCCACCGGCAACGATGACAACGCCTTCAGTCTGCAGGACGACATCCAGCTGAACAGCTCGGACGCGGAAGACAGCTTCAACGAATACTTCGCCTGGGCGCAGTATTACCTGCGCGGTTCGGCCGCCGATGGCTGGCGCGCGCACGGCTTTCTCTACAGTCGTCAGTATCAGGAATTCGAAAGCCTCGATATCGACGCGCGCAGTGTTGGCCTGTCACGCCACAAACAGTACGAGACCTGGCACAGCGAAGTCGGATTGGCGAACATTGCTACCGATCTCGACGGAGATGAGCTCACCACGCAGAACAAATTGCTGCTACGCCTCCAGCGTCCGGTGGGCAACAGCTGGTTCAATCTGGCCTACACGCCCAGCAATCACAGCGGCGGAGAATTTTTCGAACATCTGGACGGCTGGCAGCATGTAGTGGAAGCGAAGTGGCGCTTCCCGGGCGAAGCTCTCAGTTTCGATCTGGGTTACCGTTTTGAAAGCAACAACCGCGACGATTTGCTCACGGACAATGAATTCTTCAGCTATTCCCCCACCCGTCATAGTGTCGGCGTCGGGATCGACTGGCGTGTCTCCAGCAGTTGGGAATTATCATTGGCTGCAGACTTTCGCAGCAGTACTTACGACGGCATTAATCGCCTGATCGACACCGATGGCGTTGAGAAGCAAGCGCAACGCGAAGCGGATCAAACGAAACTGCAGCTCAAGGCACAGTGGAGCATCACACCGAATCTGCGTTTCTCGGGTTGGATCGAGTCGACCGACAACGAAGAGAATTTCGAGACTTACAGCTACGACAAGACTGAGACGAGTTTTAGCCTCGAGTATTTGCTTTAGTCTTAACTGTTCGTTTTCGGAAAGAAGCGCACGCTCGAACGGCTCACGTATCGAGTTCGGTGCTGGGGTGGGGCCTTTCGAAACCTTCGCGGGAGGGACCCCGCGAAGGAGCTACAGGGATGTGTTCATGGGTTCTCGAAAGGCTTCACCCCAGTAGCAAACGGGCTTAGTGCCATTTCTTCTACTCGACTGCGCTTCCGCGGTCTTTCCTCCGGTCAATCGGCGGCGTCGGATCATCGTTGTCGATAATCCCATGGTGCTGCCGTTTGACCAGGCCGGCGTAATAGCCGTTCAGCTTCATCAGCTCACTGTGTGTGCCGCATTCGGTCACCTTGCCCTTGCCAAGTACGACGATCTTGTCGGCGTTGACCACCGTGGAAAGGCGGTGCGCGATAACGAAAGTGGTGCGTCCCTGTTCCAAGCGTTCCAGCGCTTCCTGCACAAGGTGCTCGGACTCGGCATCCAATGCCGAGGTTGCCTCGTCCAGAATCAGAATGCTCGGGTCTTTCAGAAGGGCCCGCGCAATTGTGATTCGCTGCCGTTCGCCCACTGACAACAAGCCACCGCGTTCGCCCACCTTGGTATCGAAGCCCTGTGGCAGATGCTGAATCAGATTGTAAGCGTTGGCCGCTTTTGCCGCTTCCTCGATTTGCTGCTCGGTAGCTTCCGGTTTTCCGTAGGCGATGTTGTTGCGTACCGTATCGTTGAACAGCAAAGGATCCTGCAGCACTACAGCGATATGACGGCGCAATCCGCTTTGTTTGAGCTCACGAATATCGTGGCCGTCTATATACACTGTTCCTTCCTGAGCTTCGTAAAAGCGCATCATCAAACCCATCAAGGTTGACTTGCCGGAGCCGCTGGGTCCGATGATGGCGGCCATCTCCCCCGGGCGCACATGCAGGCTGAAGTCGTCGAGAATCAGACGACTGTCCTCGCTGTACCGAAAACGAATATTGCGAAACTCCACGTCGCCACGAATATTCTCCAACTCGATGGCATCCGGGCGGTCGCCCAGGTGTTCCTGCACGCTGAGAATACCGAGCACCTCATCAAGGCAAACCGTTGCGCGTTTCACTGTCTGATAGACGCCACTGAGCCCCTGCACCGGTCCGAACAGTTGTCCCACGTAGCCGAGAAAAGCGATCACTGTCCCCACGGTGACCGCCCCGTTGATCACCATCCAGCCGCCCAGGCCCACGGCTGCAACCCGAGCCACTGCGACCACGACGTTACTGGCGGCGCTGTAGCCCTGATCCAGCCCGACGCCGCGAATCACCACCCGATTGGCCGACCCAACATCCTCCATGAAGCGCCGCTTCTCGGCGTCTTCCATGGCAAAACTGCGCACCACCAGAATGCCGGACAAGACCTCGTTGAAGCGACCGTAAATCTTTGCCCAGCGATCCAGCAGCGTGCGTTCACGGGCGGTCTGTTCCGGTGCGGCAAGCGCGGCGATCACCGCTGGCAAGGGTGCGAAAGCCAGCACCAGCAAGGCCAGGCCGGCATTGAGGTTGAACATGATGATGGCGGCAATCACCAGGAAAACGACTGCGGGGATAACGTTAAAAAGAATTTCCGCCACCGCGGCCACCAGCCCCTGAATGCTGCGATCCAGGCGCGTCATGATGGCGCCAACGCCTTCGCTCCGTTGGATGTGCAAGGGCATTCGATGCAGCTTGCCGACGGTGGCATCCAGCAACGCATAATGCAGGCCGATTCGTGTATGCCAGGTCAGCCAGTTGGAACCGGCCACGAGCACCTCGCGCGCCAGGGCAAAGGCCCCCAGACCGACCAGACCGAGTACCAGTCTTCGCGTCGGGTCGTCGCCGACGAGGCCATCGAAAATGTATTTCAGGAGCAGCGGCTCCACGGCGTTGAGGCCGGCCACGCCGAGGGTGAGGACAAGAATGACGGTAATGGCGAAGCGCTGGGGGAAGGCGAAGCGCACTGCTTCGTGGAAGCGGGTGATCCGGGAACTGGTTTCGCGCCAGCTGCTCCCTGCATTGGCTTGTGAGTCTGTCATCCGTGGTGCTCTCTTTCGCGCGACGTCGTGCTGGTTGGACAGTTCAGTGGCGCGGAGTTCGCTTGTTCTGCCGCGCACGCGTGAGAGCTAGCTCGGAGCTTGTTCCAGCAGGCGGAATAGATGGCGGGAGACGAAGTCAGGAAAGCCGAGACCCTGCATTTTCGCGACAACCGCTCTCACGTCGTAGTCGACGCGAATGAATTGCACGGTCCCTGAGCTGCGGCACCAAATCGCATATTGGGCAGTGGCGGATCGATTGCGCGGCAGCCCGACCGAGCCTGGGGACAGGATTACCCGTTCATGGGCGGAAAGCGACAGCGTTTGCTCCTCAGTCCAGTGGTCGGGCACACCGCGGTGGCGAATATAGGCGCCGGCAATATGGGTGTGGCCGTGAAAACACAGCGGAATCTCCCGCTGTTGCATGAAATCGAGGTTCTTGGTGTAAGTGGATTCATAGACGTAGGCGTTCAGAAAAGTCGGATCCATGGGCGCGCCGTGCACGGCCCAGTAGTCCGGAGCCTTCAGTACGTAATCCAACGAGCCGAGCCAGCGTCGGCTTTCGTCGCTCACCTGCCCGAGAGTCCACTCGATCGCCCAGCGCGCTGACTTGCTGAAGCCCTTGCCCACCTTGCCGAGCGCGGTGGCAAGGTCGTGATTGCCGCAAATAAAGTGGAAGGGGAGCTCTCGCAGTCGCGCAACGCACTCTTCGGGATTGGGGCCGTAGCCGACTACGTCGCCAAGGACGATCGCGCTGGTGATCTTTCGCCGCTCGATGTCCTGCAGCACTGCATCCAGTGCTTCGAGGTTGCTGTGTATGTCGCCGAGCAGGGCAACGCAGTCCTCCAGCTCATTGGGGGTGACGGTCGCTGCCGGTGCTCCCTTCAGTGCCGCGGTGAACTCGGCATAGCACGCAGTCAAAGACTCGGGCACGAAGGTATCCGCCAGTTTCTCTTCCAACACGGCGGCCCAGCTGCAATCGAAATACTTGCAGATCAGTCTGCGAGTGGCGCTGCCAAGTTGCTTGGCGGCCAGCCGATGCAAACCGTATTCGCGCAGCTGGGTCGACAACAGATGACCGAAGGTGACGAAGCGATCCCAGGAGTAGAGGTCGTCGTCCACATAGTAAAGCGAGCCGCAGCGGCCCAGAACGAAATTGGTCAGACCCATGTCGAGCGTCTTGCCCGCCTGTGCCGCGGTGCGCAGTACCAGTTCGTACTGTTGCACGAGCAGGCCAGTAAAATCCTCCCGTGAAGTGCGTTGGCGATCCTTCGCGATTTTATAAAGCGTATCGCGTCGCCAGGTGACGTTGCCGGGATAGACGTCGTTGCCAATTTTCACCAGAAACCAGGCTTTCTCCGGCGGATAAACTTCCAGTTCCATCTCGAGCCTGCGCCGCTTCTCAATCCAGCGCTGAGTCGCTACGTCGCTATGGCCCTTGAAGCTTTTTATCTTTGCCACCAACTGCGAGTTGGTGAAGACGCGAGTATCGATGCGCCCGGTGAACTCGGTGCCCCTGACCAGGGACCGTTCATCCCCTTGCAGGCAGGCGGTAATCTCGCCGGTATCGAAGTGGCGATGTCCGTCGATCGATTGGGTGAGGTAAATGATTTCCATCGGGAAAGACCGGGGCGGTTTGGCCGCCCCGAAAAAGGGAGGGTGCAATCAGCAGGGATCAGGGAGCCGCTTCTTCGATCTTGCTCAGTCTGCCACGAAGTGCGGCCCAGCCCATCCCCAGGTTTGCGCGGCGGGTAGTGATGAGAACCGTCAGGATGTTCTTCTTGGTTTTGCCGGTCGACATGAAGTGGTAGGTGCCGGCGGTGGTCATCTGCACTTCTTCGATGGTGTTGGTGGTTTCCTCGCCGCGCTGCGCAGTGAGGAGTTCTTCCACCGCGCGTATGTTGCGGCCGCGAATCATTTCGACGGCGGCGGCGGCCACGGCATCCAGGTAGGTCTGGGTGAAATAGGGCACGTTGTGCGCGGCCGCTAGCATCAGACCGGAATCCACGTCCACCACGGCGGCGCCCACGGCGGCATCCACGTCCTTCAGCATATCGTCGATGATTTCTTGTAGTGACATCTTACTCTCCAGGTTTATCGGTTTTGTTTTCGTTGAAACGCTTGGCGATGGCTGTCGAGCAAGCCCGTGAGGCGCTCAACAGCATGCCGAGCCCGTTTGGCGAGTTCGTCAGGCTCACCAGAACGAGTTTCTGGTTGATGTTCATGAAGGCGGCGAAACCGCTCTCATTTTCCACAATGATGTTTCGGCACCCGCCCATCTTGAGCTCCCCGGTAATGGTGGTGCCGAGCGACATGAGCGAGCTGCCCATGGTGGCGAGTCGCTTGACGCTGGTATCGCCGTCCATCTTTTTGGCCAGGAGGTGGCCGTCAGCAGTGACCACCAGGGCACCATCGACCACATCGTGGCGCTCCACCAGGTCGTCGAGGTAGGGCTCCAATAGTTGTGCTACTGCTTCTTTGCTGAGTTTTGCCAAAGTCGGTTTTCCTTTTATGCTTTGTCCAAGTCACGCGGAGTTCGATTCACGCCACGTCCAAAATCGCCATCATCGAGTCGATCAGCAGCAGCACCTGCTCCCGGTCACGGGCGTCGACCTGAAAGACCGGGCAGGGCATCTGCTTGCTGCCGAGATAACGGTGAAAGTCCTGCAGCGAGGGACTGTCACTTATATCTGAATGGGTGACAGCCACGACCGCGCAGCTCTCTGCGATGAAAGGCGCGAAGTTTTCGAGGTAAATATCCAGATCGCTGATGGGATCCGGGCGGGAGTTGTCGATCATGATGATGACGCCCAGAGCGCCCGCGGAGAGGATCTCCCACATATAGCGGAACCGCTCCTGGCCGGGCGTGCCGTAAAGTGCCAGCGTCGTCTGCTCGTCAAGCGCGACCTCACCATAGTCCATCGCCACGGTGGTGGTGTCTTTGATGGCTTTTACTTCATCGGTGACATCCACATCGGTGGATACCACCGGGATATCACTCAGCGTTCTGATTGCGGCGGTCTTGCCGGCGCCGACCGTGCCCGTAAAAACAATCTTTATGGATTCTTCCATCCGGTCAGCCCCTGCTCCTGCCAAAGAAACGCGTGATGATTTTTTCGATGGTTTTTTTGTTGGTCGATCTTGCCGGTGAAACCGCGATGACCGGTTCACTTTCTTCCAGCAGCCCGATCGCCGCGCAGGCGCAGACGAAGGGGCGCAGGTCTTCGTCGGTGACGTCCGGCCTGTTCAGCAACTGCGTATAAGTCATAGCCTGACCCGACAGCAGGGCAGCGAGCTTCAGATAAACGCGCTTGTAGGGAAGTCGGGCGAAGTCCGGCCAGTTCTTCAGCCGAAACGGCTGGTCGGTGGCGATATCGAATCTGCTGTGGCTATTGGCACCCAGCAACCACAGCAGTAAGTCCAGGTCCATGGGCTGAAAATCGCTGTCGCTGGCTGCTTCTTCGTAGTCGACTGCGGGGCAGGGCTTCACGGCCACCGTCGGCGAAGACTTGATCAGTGCTGCGAATCTGGACGCGAGCTGCTTGCCGCTGACGAGGTAAACGGGAACCGCTGCTTTGCGTTTTTGGGCGTTCAGGTAAAGACTGTCCTGACCGTTGCCTATGCAGAAGTAACCCTGGCCCGCCGCGGCTTCGACGACAGCGGTTACATAGCCGTTGGGGGTGACCGCGCGCTTGCGAGGAACGGGATTACTCTGGGTCCGGTCCGCAGCAAAGCGCTCGAGTTGCTCAAGGAGTTTCAACAGCCCCGCCGTGGTGGCGGGTTTAGACAAAAAGAAGCCATAACGGCCGGTATTTGCGTCGCTGTAAACCACCGGACATTTTTCGGCGGCACTTTTACGGGCGTTAAGAAGCGTTTCAAAGCCAGGGTCGTTGGGTGAAATGAGAATGGCATCCGCCTCGGCAACGCTGGTCAGCAAGAAGCCGTCTTTGACCCGATTGTGCAGTTGTCTAACGACCATCTCGACATGCGACGATTCACTGCGATCAAATAGCCGGATTGCCAGCTTTACCATTACTCCCCCGTCACCTGGCTATCAGCGCACGCAGCAGCTGCGCCCCGTGTCACATCATTGTTCAAGAACCGTGATGGCGCAAAAGTTTCTTTTTCACCGATAGCGAGATCGGCGGGGGCCAATGTTTGCCCTTGGACAAAAACCGATGATTCGACAGATCCGCTTTCAGTGAAACCGCGTATAAGCATGGATCTGTTAACGGGTGATTAAAATTGGCTATGTGTTTAGTTGATATAGATTATGTTGCGGCGAGGCGCTTTGGGCTAATATCCTCGCCGGCTTTTGCCGGCAACAAGCCCTACGATGCGGCTGGCCGCGCGTTGCCGTCATGCACTTCTTTGGGGTATCCGCGCGTGTCTGTTGTTCGTTTTTGTATCGCCGGGGCAGTTGCCGCCGATGGAGTTTGATCCGTCTGAAATAGGCGGACGGATTCGACAAGCTATACGAGTGAAAGGATATACACCGGCAGAGGTGGCCAGCCTGACTGGCGCTTCGCGTGCCAGCGTCTCCCAATGGTTCAAAGGTCGAAACCTGACGCTCAAGACACTCGAGAGCATTTCCGAGCAGCTGGATATATCCCTGAACTGGATGGTATTCGGCCTTGGTGATGTGAGCCGGGTTTCGTCGCTTCGGATAACCGAAAAGGAAGAGGCTCTGCTCACCATCACCCAGCACATGGAAAACGACGTCGCGCCGGTAATCTCCCAGCTGTTCAAATCCGTCGCCCGCTACAATAGTGGGCTGACTAACATCGCTAACCAGTCTCGCGCCGACCAGATGTTCGAGCTCGCGCGCATCGCCCGGGTATGCTTCCTGACCGACGGCACCATTGTGGATGCCAATGCATTCTTCCGCTCGACCTTTGGCGTGGAGGAGCAGGTGTCCGGCAGCTACAGCGTCAACTGCCTGGATATCGTCGACGTTGTTTACCGGCCGCATCTGAAGCGGATGACTGAAGAGGCCAAGGCGTTAGGCCGCAGTAGCTATGTTTATCTCCAGTTTCTGCACTTTCGTACGTGTGGCGAAATCCCGGTCATCTGTAAGTCGTCCCTGACCACCTGGGGCAACAAGCTGGCATTCGAACTTCTGCTGAAACCTGTCGAACATGAACTCGCCCCGAAGCTTCTCTGAACGGCTGCAGGTCATCCTGCGGGAAAACAGAATGTCCAAATCGAGTTTGGCGCTCAGTGTGGGAGTTTCGCCGGCCACCATCACCGGCTGGCTCAATGGAAAGAGCCCGACCATAGAGAATCTGGCGAAGGTCGCCACCGCGCTGAACGTCTCGCTTTGCTGGCTGGTAAATGGCGCTGGGCCGATGCGCTTGCACGGCCCCATGCACGTGACCAAGGCCGAGGAGGAGCTGCTATTGCAGCTTCGCTATTTCCCTGAAGAGGTCTTCGATCATCTATCTGTGTTCCTGGCTGCAATCACCAACTCGGGCACTGACGGCCATCTGGTAAAGCGGGCCCGGGCCTCAAAGGTTTTGTCCTCGGTAGGTCTGGCGATGGCCATCCTCGACACCCGGCACATCATCCGGGACATCAATGCCGAGTATCTCAGCTTGCTTAATCTCGAACCGGGGATGAAAGCGTCCATTGTCGGCAGTTCGATACTCGACTGGATTGCGCCCGAGCAGCATGGCAAGTTTGTACTGCATGCGCGTGAGGCGGAAAAAGCGGGGTATATGGATGGGCTTCGCTGTGACCACGTACGCCTGGATGACGCACGGCAATCCTCGGTCGTGCTGAGCGGCGCCTACCAGAGTGACGGGATTGGCGGCTTCCTCCTGCTTACCGCCTTTCTGTTACCGGAAAAGAACCGGCTTCGCAGGACTTTGTCCGCCTGATTCCACCGCGAATTCGAGCCGGTTGCGTCCCAGCATCTTGGCCCGGTACAGCGCGTGATCGGCGCTGCGCATCAGTTGTTCCAACGTGCACCGCGCGCCCGTAGTGCTCGCAAGCCCCAGGCTCGCGGTGAACTTGATCCGGTTGCTTTCGTACTGCACTTCGATGTCGGCGATCGCCGTGCGGAGCCGCTCGGCCGCGCGCTGCGCTTCCTCCGGTCTGCCCCGATCATCAGCAGCGCAAACTCCTCTCCCCCGAGTCGGCCCAGAATGTCAGACTTGCGAATCAAGGGACGGAGGGTTTCAGCCAACGCCACCAGCACCTGGTCGCCGGTCGGATGCCCATAGCTGTCGGGTCAGGAATTGGCCGATGCTGATGCCGGTGCAGGGCACATCCATGGCATCAGGGTGCCCGCTTGCGCCATAATGGTTGGGCCATCTCTACCCGCGTCTATAAAGCTCGTTTATAACTATAAAATTTCATAACTAATAGAAGGAAAAGCCAATGCACTTGAAACGAAGGTTCGTCCTATCTTTGACCCTGTTGTCACTGGTCGTCCCCGCCTGGGCCGAAGATGACCCCGGCATTCCCATGACCAGACCCGAGCGCGTGGGTATGTCCTCGGAGCGTCTGGAGCGAATCGCACCGGCGATGCAGAAGTACATCGATGCCAACCTGGTGCCGGGCACTGTCACCATGATTGCGCGCAAAGGCAAAGTGGTTCACTTCGAAGCGCAGGGCTTCATGGACACCGACAGCAAGATTCCCATGCGCAAGGATGCGATGTTCCGCATCGCGTCGATGACCAAGCCGATTACTTCCGTCGCACTGATGATGCTCTGGGAGGAGGGCAAATTTCAGCTATCGGACCCGGTAAGCAAATTCATTCCCGCCTTCGCAAACCAGAAAGTGTCCACCACCAGTGACGCCAGCGGCAAAACCGGTGAACTGATCGCGGTCAAACGCCCGGCAACCATTCGCGACATGCTGACCCACACCGCGGGCATGGCGAACTCCTACATGGGCAACACGGAGTTCTACAGCGACATCTCGACGGTGCGCCCGGAAGATACGCTGGAAACCTACATCAACAGACTGGCCTCTGTGCCGCTGAATTATCAGCCCGGCGAACAGTGGCAGTACTCTCACGCCACCGATGTGGTGGGCCGACTGGTGGAGGTAATTTCCGGCATGCCGCTGGATCAGTTCATGCGCGAAAGAATCTTTGAACCGCTGGACATGAAGGACACCCATTTCTGGCTGGACGACACCAAGGGCGGACGGCTGATGTCGCAGTACACGCCCGGTGAGGACATGACCATCGTTCTGCAGGATCCGGGTAGCGATGAAAGCCGCTGGATCAGCGGCATGAAGAACGTGCCTCGCGGCGCTGGCGGACTGGTGTCTACCGCTCGTGACTATATGCGCTTTCAGCAGGCGATGATCAACGGCGGTGAACTGGATGGTGTGCGCATTCTGTCCCCAACCACCCTCGGCCTGATGATGGAAAACCACACCGGTGATCTGCCCCTGTGGCTGCCGGGACCGGGCATGGGCTTCGGCTTGGGCTGGGCTGTGGTGACCGATCGGGGTGAAGCGGCAACCCCGCTGTCAGAAGGCAGTGTGTACTGGGGTGGCGCGTACTGCACCATTACCTGGATCGATCGCGAACAGGAGCTCGTCGGTATTTTGATGACCCAGGTACGCCCCTACAATCACATCAACATCCGCCAGGACTTCCAGGTCCTTGCGACTCAGGCGATTGTGAAGGAGGTGGTTCTAAAGTAGCTAATTGTCCCTACAGCGCCGACGGGGCTGCCTGGCAGCCCCGTCGGACCTTTCGAGTCTTCAGCTTTGCTTAGAAGATTAGCGCCAGAATACCGATGATCACCAGCAAGCCGATCAGAAAAATAATCCCGGCGACACTTCCCAGAAATTTGAACATTGCTCTGCCTCCTGTCACATTAGCTCTGAAACAGTGACCTCTGCGCGCAGGCAGGATTCCACTTTTCGTCAAAAGCCGCGGCCATCGGACAACGCACACGAATGAACAAGAAAAGGCTTCCACCTTGCATGGGAGTCTTCGAGAGCCATGGCGTCACGAATCGGGAGGATCGGGCCGCCGCATCCTGTTGTGACGAGTCCTTGCTGAGCCCGCTTCACTGCTTTGGCCAGGTCGCGAAAGACGCACCACACTCATCGGCTCGGTCCTTGCTCGAAAGCGGAACCAACCACTACGAGCAAACAGGCGGCCTCTGTTTCACATTTGCTGCGCGGTTCTGGACACCCGCAGTCCCGATCAGAGCTAAAGTCACACATGCTAAAGCTCCACACTATCGTCACCAGCACACGACCGGGCCGAGTCGGACTTCCCGTTGGGGCCTGGTTCCATGGATTCGCCAGTGCCAGGGGGGCGTTCGACTGCCGTCTGGTGGATCTGGCCGAATTCGATCTGCCGGTCTATGACGAACCCGAACATCCTCGCCTGAGGAAATACACCAAGGCACATACCCACGCGTGGTCGAGGAGCGTGGCTGAAGCGGATGCCTATGTCTTCGTCATTCCGGAGTACAACCATTTTGCACCGCCCTCTCTGGTGAATGCGCTGGACTTCGTTTACCAGGAGTGGAATTACAAACCCTGTGGCTTTGTTAGCTATGGTGGGGTTTCCGGGGGTATTCGCTCGGCGCAAGCGGTAAAGCTACAGGTCACCACTCTGAAGATGATGCCCATGGTGGAAGGCGTCATGATCCAGATGCCATGGAAGCGAACGGATGAAAATGGCGCATTCGAATCCGACGAGTCGATCGATAATTCCGCAGTGGCGATGCTGGACGAATTGCACAAATGGGCGCAGGCGCTGAAAGTAATGCGCTAGCTCAGGGGAGAGTCAGCCGTGCACTGTTGCGCACGAATCTGAACCTCTTTGCACCGGCTCAACCGGTGACGCTCGGTTGAACTGGATCGAGCGTCATTCCCTTGGGGTGGCAAAAACCTAGATGTTCGTCTGCTCCCCAGGTACATGAGACTCGGGCGATGCGCCGCGGCCGTCGCCGCGCAGATTGCCGCAACTTAGGCCGAGCGTGTAAGCCGTCATGGACAGGGAGCCCATGGCGAAACCTTCCACCAGTACGTCTGCTGGTGTTTTGTCTTCAGCGGCCAGGCCGGCAAGATAGAGCAATGGGATGAAGTGCTCGTCGGTGGGCACTGCGAGGGAAAAATCCCTGTGATTGGAAAGTTCAGCTAGATTTTCGGGCTCATGGGTCATCAGATTTTTTACGGTCCCGTCAAAGCGGCGAT
Organism: Proteobacteria bacterium 005FR1; assembly: GCA_026192395.1. GTDB lineage: Bacteria > Pseudomonadota > Gammaproteobacteria > Pseudomonadales > Cellvibrionaceae > WACF01. The sequence continues at coordinate 1,908,961 of WACF01000001.1, read as the reverse complement.
TCCAATCAAAGGCCGCGTCCGGCTGCTGCCAGTCGATCAGGCGCAGGTTGTGAACGACGTTACCGCTTCCAACAATCAAGATGCCGCGATCTCGCAAGGGAGCCAGTTTCGCACCCAGTCTCAGGTGGTATTCGAAATCCTGCGCCGCGTTAATAGAAAGTTGCAGGACCGGAACGTCCGCGTTCGGGAACACATGCACCAGCACCGACCAGGCGCCGTGATCGATCCCCCAACTGTCCCGGTCCAGCCCGATCCACCCGGGCTTCACTATCTCGGCCACTTCCGCGGCAATCTCTGGCGCACCGGGTGCGGGATAGTCGATGTCGAATAACTCTTGTGGAAAGCCGTAGAAGTCGTGAATGGTTTTGGGGGAGGACATGGCGGTCAATGCGCTCGCGTTGATTGTCCAATGGGCGGAAATCACCAGCACGGCGCGCGGTTTCGGAACGGAGGCGCCAAAGCGGCGCCACGCCTGTGTGTAGCGATTTGAATCCAGAGCGTTCATGGGCGAACCGTGGCCCAGGAAAGCGGCGGGCATCCTGTCTTGTTTCATATCCATCGTGCGCTCGAACTGGTCTGCTCCACAGCTATCTGCGTCGTCAGAATTCGACACAGATTTTTCCGAAATGCTTCCCGCTTTCCTGATAGCGGAAGGCCTCCGCCAGCTCCTCCAAGGCGAAGCTCTTATCCAGCACCGGCTTCATGCCGTTTACTTCGATGGCATCGATCATGTGCTGCTGGTGTTCGCGGGAGCCGACGGTGATGCCGATCAGGCGGATCTGCTTGCCCATGATCAGCGCGGTGGGGACTTCGCCCTTGTATCCCGCCAGTACACCGATCAGGGAGATGTGGCCGCCCTGCCGGCAGGCGGCGATGGACTGCTCGAGGGTGCCGGCGCCGCCGATTTCCACGACGTGGTCCACAGCGCCCGTCAGCTCGAAGGCCTTCTTGCCCCACTCGGGCGTTTCCCTGTAGTTGATCAGGTGATCGGCGCCCATTTGTCTCAGCCGGTCCAGTTTGTCGTTGGAGGAACTGGTGGCGATTACGCGGCAGCCGAACATTTTGGCGAACTGCAGCGCGAAGATCGAAACACCGCCGGTGCCCTGGACCAGCACAGTCTGGCCGGCCCTCATCTTTCCTTCTTCCACCAGTGCGCGCCACGCGGTCAGGCCGGCGCAAGTGAGCGAAGCTGCTTCCGCATGGGTGTAGCCTTGTGGTGCGCGGGTAAATGCGTCGATGGGTGCGGTGTGGTATTCGGCGGCGAAGCCGTCGGCGCTGTCGCCGGGCACGATCTCGCGCTTGGACGGATGGATATCGCCACCGGTCCATCTCGGGAAGAAGGTACTGATGACCTGATCGCCGGGAGCGAAGTCCTTCACCTCTGCACCTACTTTGGTGACCACGCCCGCACCGTCCGACATGGGGATGCGTCCTTCGGCAGCGGGGATCATGCCAGCGACCACCGCGTAGTCGTGATAGTTGAGGGTGGTCGCATGGACGCGCACCTGAATCTCGCCCGGGCCGGGTTCGCGAGCATCCGCTTCATCCAAATACAGGTTCTCAAGCCCGCCGGGTTTTCGTAGTCGCATCACCTTCATTTTGCGCTCTCTTGTCTTCAGTGGGTTCCAGGTTGGTCTCCACTCTATCAGTCGAGCAGCGGTCGCAACCAGCGCCGCTTGGCGGGCGCCACCTAGGCTCCCTTGCCAGTCAGCCGCTACGTGGCGTCGAGTCCCCGCAACCAGCGGCCGTCGCCGCGAAGGGCAAGCAGATTACGACCCGCCTCACAATAACTGACTTGCGGGGCATATCGGCGGCTGCATTTCGAGTTTTCTACTCGCTTTCTGACACGTGTCGATCCCCTATCCGGATCACCTGAATTTTCTCAGCACGGGCTAACGAAGGACGTGGAGAAAATGCATGTGCCTCTCGTATTGATCGATGATGTCCCCAATCACCTGATCGCGGCTCCAGTACATCACGTCGTATCCCTGGCCGCCTTCTTTCAGGTACACCTCGGCCCGGTAATAGCTCAGCTCTTTTTCGCGGCGGTGGCTGGTGTCGCGGATGATGAAGGTCGGTGCGACGAAGGGACGCGCATGCACCGAGTAGAAAAAATCGATCTCCTCGCCATGCATCACTTCCAGCCAGACTTTCTCCGGGTCGCTGCCGATATCTGCGGGAACGGATCTCTTCACGAACTCTTCGGCCACCTGCCGCATGGCCGGCTCCACGGTGTGCTGCAGGAAGGCGACCACTTCGTCGTGGGTGGGGTGACGGATGATCCGGGACAGGCGTTTTTCCCAGGGCACCGGTGTCTGGCTGGCGCGGGGCCCGACCATGGCCTCTTTCAGGCTCTTCTGCTTGGTCACTTCCAGGCGTAACGCGCGCAGCAATCCCCAGCACATCAGCAGCATGATAACGCTGAACGGCAGTGCGCTGGCGATGGTGCCGGTTTGCAAACCGGCCAGGCCGCCGGCGAGCAGGAGCGCGCCTGCGATCAGGCCTTCTGCAATCGCCCAGAAGACGCGCTGCCAGACGGGCGTGTCTTCATCAGTTCCGCCGGAGGTGAGCATGTCCACCACCAGCGAGCCCGAGTCCGATGAGGTGACAAAGAAGGTAACCACCAGGATGGTGGCCAGCACCGAGGTCAGCGTCGAGAAAGGGAAGTACTCGAAGAATTGGAACAGAGCGATCGATGGATCCAGAGCAACCGCTTGCCCGAGTTCCGCAGCGCCTTGCGCCAGAATCAGGTGAATCGCCGTATTGCCGAAAAAGGTCATCCACATAAAAGTGAAGCCCATGGGCACCAGGAGTACGCCGCCCATAAACTCGCGAATGGTTCGACCGCGTGAGATTCGCGCGATGAACATGCCGACGAAGGGCGACCAGGCAATCCACCAGCCCCAGTAGAACAGAGTCCATCCTCCCAGCCATCCCCTTGGCTCATAGGCATAGAGATTGAAGGTCGAGTCGATCAGGGTGGAAAAATAGTGCCCGGTGTTCTGCACCAGTGTTTTCAGAAGGTAGACAGTGGGGCCGACGAGGAGAACAAAAACAAGCAACACCACTGCAAGAATCAAATTCAACTCGGACACGCGCCGAATACCGCTATCCAGTCCGAGAAAAACCGACACAGTCGCGAAAGCCGTGATCACTACGATCAGCGCGATCTGAACGCCCGGCCCGACCGCCACGTCGAAAAGATAATTGAGACCGGCATTGATCTGGATGACGCCAAGCCCAAGCGAAGTGGCGACTCCGAACAGTGTGCCCAGCACCGCGAATGTGTCCACAACATGGCCAATGGGTCCGTGAATGCGCTCGCCGACCAGCGGGTACAAGGCAGAGCGGATCGTCAGCGGCAAGTCCTGCCGAAAGGAAAAATAAGCCAGCGCCAGCGCCACCACCGCATAGATCGCCCAGGCGTGAATTCCCCAGTGAAAAAAGGTAATGCGCATCGCCTCGCGTGCGGCAGCGATGGTTTCGGCATCGGCCTCGGGAGGTGCGGTGAAGTGCATGACCGGCTCGGCCACACCGTAGTACATCAGCCCGATGCCCATCCCGGCGGAGAACAACATCGCAAACCATGAACCATAGCTGTAATCGGGTTCGCTATGATCGGGTCCGAGCTTGATGCGACCATAACCCGACAGCGCGAGCACCACGACGAAGATCAAAAAGAGCGCCACGGCCAGAATGTAAAACCAACCGGCGGTCTGCACGACCCAGTTCTGTACTGCCGCAAAGGTAACGCCGGCCTGCTCCGGCAGCCCCACGGCATAGGCCACAATCAACAGACACAGGATGGCCGCACTGAAGAATACCGGCGGATTGATCTTGTACCATTCGCTGCGCTTTGTGGCGGGTTCCGGGTCGGTACCTCGTCGCCTTAGCTGTTCCTCCGGGTCCATTGCACCTCACTTCTCGTCAGAGATAAAAATCGATGGAGAGATAGAACGCATCGAAGTCGCCCTCCAGAATCATTCCGTCCCGATCGATAAATCCGTTCTGATTCAGATATTCCACATAGATCCAGCCCGGTCCGTAGTTGTAACTGAAACCCGGTGCAAAGGCGGAAATCGTATCCGCCTCTGTTCCGTCGGTGTCGGGGCGAGCAGTCGTGGCGTCGACGTAGAAACTCCAGGGCTCGCGTTTGAATCCCAGTTCCAGGGCGAAGCGCTGATTTTCGATTGTTTTCGGTAAGCCCGTCTGCGCGCGGTAGGCCTCGGGCAGTTCGCGGTGCGTATCAATGTAGGAGGCCTTCGCGAACCAGTCGCCGACGCTGCCCATGTAATACAGAACGCCCGCGCGATGGCTGCCGTCCACGGGTCTGCCTGCTGTGCCGGTCAGGTCCTGAAGCTTGCCGGTCTGCAGTGAGACTCCCAGCGCGTGGTCATCGATGAAGTTAACGGAGAGATCGCCCACCCAGGTGCGCACCTTGCGGTAGGTGGTGGAACTGCCCCAGTGCCGGTTATCGTCCACCGTATCGGTACTGGTCGAACCCCAGTCATCGGCGAGATAGAAGGCAGTGTCGTATTCCATGAGGCCCAGCTCGCCGCTAAGCTTCAGCCCGACGTCCATCTGATCGCCGTAGCCGGCCAGCAGAATATCGCCGGGCCAGAAGTTGATGGTCTTCCAGCCGAAGGGCACCTGGCTCTTGCCGACAACGATCTGATTCGAATCATTCAATCCCCAGGCGACCCAGGCCTTGTGAATCGCAAACTGGTCGCCGGTGGAATTGTTCTCCGGGTCGGTGAAGCTGCCGGGGCCAAAACGCACCTCGGCGGAGTAGGCCCAGTTGCGCTCATCTTCGTCCGTTTCGCCATCGACATAGATGATGAGCGCCTCGCCACCGATTTCTCCCCAGGCGTTTTTATTCGCTTCGTCGTCGGGCAGGTATTGATAATTGGCCCACAGGCCGATCAGGAGATTGTCGTCGGCGCAAGCAAAACACGGGAGCCATGCTGCGATCGCCGCCATTAGAAATTGCCGAGCGTGAGCTGTCATTCGTCCTCTCACCTTCGCTGCTAACAGGACCGTGGGGTCTAGACATGGACAGGCAAAATGGCTGCCATGGTCCTGTTTGTTTGAACGAGCCTGCAAACAATAAAGGTGACGGCTGGTCCGGGAACGGCATGGCTTGGCTTTACATGCGGCCCGTGCTATAAGTTCGCGCCATGAACCTTTTTACCCCAGCTAAACAGCGTGCGCGATTTCTTGGGACGCAGCGGCACATGCTCGCGGTTAGCGCCTTTCTTTCATAGCGCGATTGGGACATGCCTCTCAATCGCCCAGGCTTTGCACGAGCGAAACGCCGCTCAGCCAACATCCACCCAAAAGACCACGGCCATCCCGACAAGAATCGGGTTCGAATATAAAAACAGGTCGCACAGCAATGGGAAAAGTCAGACGGGAAATAATCGTCACCAGGCAGTTGTCAAATGTCGGAGACTTCGTCCGGCGTTTTCCTTCCGCCCAGTTCAGCGTGACCGAATGTTCGACATTTGCGACCAGTTCGGTGATCAATGCCATTGAGCTGAGTCGGGTGTTTGATGCTCTCGGCGATTTCGATGCGATCGTCTTTCCATCCCAAACGGCTGCAATCAATACCATTGCTTTCATGGACGAAATGAAGGTGGATATCGACCGTTTGCGCGGCACGAAAGTATATGCCATTGGCAGTGTGACGAAGCAAACTCTCGTCGGGCGTGGTTTCGAGGTCACGGCGATGGAGAAGAGCAGTGGCGAGGCAATCCTGGAGATGCTTCGAAAAGAAGGGCCTGAGGTAAGCAAAATTTTTGTCCCGACCGTCGATAACTCGGCACAGCGGTGGACCAGCCGACTCGCAAGCAGTGGCTGCGAGGTGGTGTCGCCGCTTGTGCCCCGAACGCTCCCCGAGCAAAAGTCGACTCTGCATGCTTGCGAGCTGCTCATGACCGGCAAGGCCGACTGTGTGGCGTTTACTTCGCCTTCATCAGTGCTGGCGGTGCAAAAGGTCTTCGGTGTGGCGGAATTTGCAAATCTGGTCAAAGCCGTAAAGATCGCTTCGATAAGTCCGTTGGTCACTGAAGCGCTCGCTGCCGCGCGATTAAAGGTCGACATACAGCCGGCCAAGGCCACTCTGGCCGACTTGGCTCAGTCGATCATCAATTTCTACAATTGAACGCGATGAACAATGATCAGCCGGTGGCCCTCAAGCCTGAGCAAGGGGCAGGCGGTCACTCTGCTTCACCGCCCGCAGACTAAACTGCGATTCGATGTCCTTGACGCCCGCGAAATTCAGAATCCGCTGCATGCAAAGCTCGGAAAACTGATCCATGCTGTTGGCGACCACCTTCAGCAGGTAGTCATAGGAGCCACTCATCGCGTGGCACTCCACGATGTATTCCTCCGCCTCCACCTGCGCAAAAAAAGTGTGGAGCTTCGACTCGTCGCCCTTCTCGAGTGAGACCTGCACAAAAGCCGTGACCTGCAGACCCAGCTTGCGCTGGTTCAGCTGCGCCGAATAGTGATCGATAACGCCCGCCTGCTCCAGTGCGCGCACCCGCCTGAAACAGGGGGATTCCGACAGACCCACCCGCGCAGCCAGCTCGACGATGGAGATGCGGCCTTCACTTTGCAGTATCCGCAGGATTTCACGTTCGGCGCGATCTAATTGCACAGATTCTGGTTGCACAGGTGGATTCCTTCTGAAATTGGCTGTTCTGGGAAATAGTACGCCCGCACAGGTGGCATTTGAAGCCAAAACGGACGAAAACCTGCTGGCATCAGTTGTTATCCTCCTCGGTTACAAGCGGCGCTCCCCGGCGGAGCCCGCCTGCTTGTCGCTGTAATCAGATAAAAGGGGAGAAGGCAGATGGCTGATCTATTCGAAAATCCCATGGGGCTGGATGGCTTTGAATTCGTCGAATTCGCCGCACTCGAGAGGGGCGTTCTCGAGCCGGTCTTCGATTCGCTGGGCTTCACGCTGGTAGCCCATCATCGCTCCAAGGATGTGGATCTCTGGCGTCAGGGACAAATCAACTTCATCATCAACTACGAAAAGGACTCCCCCGCCTTCTACTACGCCGAAGAACACGGCCCCTCCGCCTGTGGCATGGCCTTTCGTGTGAAGGACGCGGCGAAAGCCTACCGTCGCGCGCTGGAACTGGGTGCGCAGCCAGTCGACGTGCCGGTCGGGCCGATGGAATTGAAGCTGCCGGCGATCAAAGGCATCGGCGGCGCGACCCTGTATCTCATCGACCGCTACGAAGATGGCACCTCGATTTACGACATCGACTTCGAGTTTCTGCCAGGCGTTGACCGTCATCCAGAAGGCTGCGGCTTCGAAATCATCGATCACCTTACCCACAACGTCTATCGCGGCCGAATGAGTTATTGGGCGAACTGGTACGAAAAGCTCTTCAACTTCCGCGAAATTCGCTATTTCGACATCAAGGGCGAATACACCGGCCTGACATCGAAGGCGATGACTGCGCCGGACGGAAAAATCCGCATTCCGCTCAACGAAGAAGCCGGCGGCAACGGCCAGATCGAAGAATTTCTGATGGCCTACAACGGCGAAGGGATCCAGCACATTGCGCTGCTTTGTGACGATCTGCCCGCCTGCTGGGATCGTCTGAAAGCGCGCGGCACAAAGTTCATGACCCCGCCGCCCGACACCTATTACGAGATGCTCGATGAGCGGCTGCCCAACCACGGCGAACCAGTGGACGCAATCAAATCCCGCGGCATTCTGCTCGACGGCTCGACCGAACACGGCGACCCGCGATTGTTACTGCAGATATTCTCCGAAACTGTAGTTGGCCCCATTTTCTTCGAGTTCATTCAGCGCAAGCGCGACGAAGGCTTCGGTGAAGGCAACTTCGCTGCTCTGTTCGAATCCATTGAACGTGATCAGCTTCGACGTGGTGTGTTGGACCCGGAAGCGTCGCGACCCGAAAAAGCCAGGGATTAGAGGCGAGGAAGCAGACGATGAAACTGAAGCGCATTCATCACGTGGCCTACCGCTGTCGGGATGCCAGAGAAACCGTTGAATTTTATCAGCGCGTGCTCGGCATGGACTTCGTGCTGGCCATCGCCGAAGACCGGGTGCCTTCCACCAAGGCGCCCGACCCCTACATGCACGTCTTCCTCGACGCCGGCATGGGCAACGTACTGGCGTTTTTCGAGTTACCGAACTCGCCCGACATGGGCAAGGACGCCAACACGCCGAACTGGGTGCAACATCTGGCCTTCGAACTGGACGATTACGCCGCGCTCAAGCAAGCCAAGGCGAACCTTGAAGCGGAAGGGCTTGATGTGCTCGGCCCGGTGAATCACGGCATCTTCCAATCCATCTATTTCCATGACCCCAACGGGCACCGAATCGAACTGGCCGCCAATACCTGCACCGAAGAGGAAATGCAGAAGCTCCACGATGTCGCACCCGCGATGCTCGAGGAATGGAGCCGAACCAAACGTGCGCCGAAGCACGCGGCGTGGTTGCACGAAAAAGAATTCACCGAGCGATAAAGGCCGGACGAGAAGGGAGGAAAGCGTGTACGAAGTGAACGAGACTCATGACCCCGCCTTGAGAAGTTGGGTGCAGTCTGCCAATCAATCCGGCACGGACTTCCCCATTCAGAACTTGCCTTTCGGGGTTTTCCGCACGCTCGGCAGCAAGCAGTCGTGGCGCTTGGGGGTGGCCATCGGCGATCAGATTCTGGACATGTCCGCGGTCATCGCAGGCGGCGTCTTCTCCGGCAAGCTGGAGTCGGGGCTGGCGACCGACGCACTCGCTGCCTGCGGTGGACAATCGCTCAATGACCTGATGGCGATGGATGCCGATCACTGGAGTGCACTGCGTCTCGCGCTGTCACGTGGACTGCGAGAAGGCGCTTCGGAGGCGGAAGCACTCGGGCGCTGTCTGGTTGCGCAGGACGCCGCCGAATACCGCGTTCCCGCTGACATCGGCGACTACACGGATTTCTACACCTCCATTCATCACGCCACCAACATCGGCCGGCAATTCCGTCCCGACAATCCACTGCTGCCCAACTATTCCTGGGTGCCCATCGGCTATCACGGCCGCAGTTCGTCCATCGGCGTAAGCGGACAGAGCTTTCCCCGACCGGTGGGGCAGACCAAAGCGCCCGATGCGGAGACACCAAGCGTTGGTCCCTCAAAGCGCATGGATTATGAACTGGAGGTGGGGATTTTCATTGGCACCGGCAATGAGCCGGGTCGTCCGATTACGATGGAGCGAGCCGAAGAGCATGTCTTCGGGCTATGCCTGCTGAACGACTGGTCCGCGCGAGATCTGCAGGCCTGGGAATACCAGCCGCTCGGTCCCTTTCTGTCCAAGAACTTCGCGTCCACCGTTTCCCCCTGGGTGGTCACCATGGAGGCGCTCGCGCCTTTTCGTCTTCCTTTCAACCGTCCGGAAGATCATCCGCAGCCCTTGCCTTATTTGAGTTCCGCCGCAAACCGGGAGCAGGGCGCCTTCGACATGAAGCTGGAGGTGCTGATCCAAACCGAACACATGCGAGAACAGGGCCTCGCCCCCGAACCGCTGGCGAGAACCAACTTCCGCCATTCCTACTGGACCGTCGCGCAACTGGTGGCCCACCACACCGTTAACGGCTGCAACCTGCGGCCTGGCGACCTCTTCGGCAGCGGCACTCAGTCCGGTCCGGGCGAAGCCGAAGCGGGCTCGATCCTCGAGCTGACCGCCGGCGGCAAGGAACTGGTGAAATTGCCGGGAGGTGAAACTCGCGGTTTCCTTGAAGACGGAGACACGATCATTCTTCGCGGCCACTGCGAGAAGGAAGGCACCGTTCGGATTGGTTTTGGTGAAGTTGCGGGGACATTGTTGCCGGCGGTTGGGATGTAACCGCTCCCACCTTCGTCATTCCGGCGCAGGCCGGAATCCATGTTCGACGGGTACCGACCAGGAGCTCCGCGCCCCGGACTTCCGTGCCAAGCCAGAAATTCGGTGTTCACTACTGTGACTCGCCGTGAATCCATCCATGGAGGCTCTTCGCCAGCATCCCTGCTGTCGAAGGTCAGAGTAGTGAACACCGGATTTCTTGCAGAAAGTTGGGCAGTGTTCCAAGCCCTTCTAAACGAAGCTTGGGCAGCTGCTTAGGCGAGTTTGGTACTGGGGTGCGCCCTCTCGACCAATCGGCAGGATCGCCGATTGGCACAGCGAAGCTGCCCGGAGGGCGAGCCACATGGACGTGGCGAGTGAAACCTTCGCTTCAGGGATGGCGTGCTTCTGCTCCTGCGAAGCGTGCATTCGCGCCGTCCATGGCGCTCAAGCGTACGAGCGTACAGGGACGTATTCACAGCGTTTTCGAGAGAGCGCACCCAGTGCCAAACGGATTGAGGACTATTGAGAGCCGGGCTGCACGTTCTGGGTAATCGGTAGCAATGATCGATTCCGGCCTGCGCCGGAATGAGGCAGTTGTCTTGCTGACGACGGAAAACGGCTTCAAGTCACGAGGAAAATAAACGAGGGGACAGCATGAAACTCTACAGCTACTTCCGCTCCTCAGCGGCTTTTCGTGTTCGCATCGCTCTCAATCTGAAAGGTCTGGATTTCGAGACTGTCCCGGTTAACCTGATTCAAAGCAAGCAGCGCGAGGATGCCTACCTCGAGCGCAGCCCGCAAGGACTGGTGCCCACTCTCGAACTGGACAGCGGCGAGTCGCTGGTGCAATCGCTGGCTATCTGCGAATACCTCGAGGAACAGTATCCCGAACCGCCCTTGCTGCCCCGCGGTGCGCTCGCGCGAGCGCGGGTGCGGGCGCTTACTCAGGTGATTGCCTGTGACATTCACCCCCTCAACAACCTGCGGGTCCTAAAATACATCGCCGAGCAGCAGACCGACGGCGAAGAGAAAAAACTCGAATGGTACCGACACTGGGTGCACACCGGCTTTCAGGCTCTGGATCGCATGCTGGCTGCCAGCAACGATACTGGCGACTTCTGCCACGGTGATGAACCTACTCTGGCGGACGTCGTGTTGGTGCCGCAGGTCTTTAATGCCCGCCGTTACGACTGCGATCTGACGTCCTACCCGAATATCACTCGCATCTCCGCAAACTGCGAAGCCCTGCCAGCCTTTATCGAGGCGGAGCCAGCCCGGCAGCCGGACGCTCCGGCATAGGCGGCGCGGGCCCCCGGCGGATCGGCCTCAAGTTGACGTTAACGTAAACGTAAGATAACGTAGGCCGCCTCCGAAGTCGGCGTCCGCCAGTCTGAAATGGGAGCAGTCCGCGATGACATCACCCGAAGCCCCTGACCTGAAGCTATGGGAACCCAATCCGCAGCAAACGGCAGAAAGCAACATCGGCAAGTTCGCTCGGTTGGTCGGCAAGGAGCAGGGCTACCCTGAGCTCTACGACTGGAGCGTCAACGACATGGACGCCTTCTGGCGCGCCGTCTGGGAATTCACCGCTGCGGTGGGTGAGGGCGAAGTCGAGCCGGTGCTGGTGCAGGGCGAGACCATGCGCGATGCGCAATGGATGCCGAACATGCGCCTCAACTACGCGCAGAACCTGCTCCGCGAGCGGCCCCGCAACGACGAAGCGATCGTGTTCCGGGCCGAAAACAAGATTACCGCCTGCTGGACCTACGGCGAGCTGGTGGACGAAGTGTCCCGGCTCGCTCAGGCGCTGAAAGCTCAGGGAGTCAGCAAGGGCGACCGCGTCGCGGGTGTGATGCCCAACATGCCGGAAGCGATCATTGCGATGCTCGCGGCCACCAGTCTTGGTGCCATCTGGTCGTCCTGTTCGCCAGACTTCGGCGTGAACGGGGTGGTGGATCGCTTCGGCCAGATCGAGCCGAAGGTCCTCTTCGTCGTCAACGGCTACTACTACAACGGCAAATGGCAGGACCTGACTGAAACCAACCGCGAACTGAGCCGGCATCTCGGCTCCGTTGAGAACCTGGTCGTGCTGCCTTTTGGCGAGACGGAGGGCACCAGTGCCGACGGTGTTCGCAACGGCATCTTGTGGGCGGACTTCGTGTCAGCCTGTCAGCCCCGCCCACTGGAATTCACGCTGGTGGAGTTTGCCCACCCGCTCTTCATCATGTATTCCTCCGGGACCACCAACAAGCCCAAGTGCATCGTGCACGGCCACGGCGGCACATTGCTCCAGCACCTGAAAGAGCACCAGCTGCATGCGGATATCAGACCCGGTGACCGCCTGTTTTATTTCACCACCTGTGGCTGGATGATGTGGAACTGGCTGGTGTCCGGTCTCGCGTCCGGGGCAACGCTGATTCTCTATGACGGCTCGCCTTTCTACCCTGGCGGCAAAACCCTGTTCGATTACATCGACGCGGAAAAGATTACTCATTTCGGTACTTCCGCGAAGTATATCGACGCGGTGAGCAAGTCCGGTCTCGAGCCGCGCAAGACCCATTCCCTTGAGAGCGTGAAGGTCATTCTCTCCACCGGCTCGGTGCTGGTACCGGAAAGCTTCGACTTCGTTTACCGCTCCATCAAGGAAGACGTCTGCCTGTCTTCCATTTCCGGCGGTACCGACATCATCGGCTGTTTCGCCGCAGGCAATCCGACATTGCCAGTGTATCGCGGCGAGCTGCAGTGCCGGGCGCTGGGTATGAAGGTGGAGGTCTTCGATGAAAACGGCAAACCCATTGTCGGCGAAAAGGGCGAGCTGGTCTGCACCGCGCCCTTCCCCTCGCAGCCGATCTGCTTCTGGAGCGACGAGAACGACGAGAAGTATCGGGAAGCCTACTTCGAGAAATACCCGAACTACTGGTCTCAGGGCGACTACGTCGAGCTGACCGAACGCGGCACGATGATTTTCTACGGGCGCTCTGACGCGGTGCTCAACCCGGGCGGTGTGCGCATTGGCACTGCGGAGATCTATCGGCAGGTGGAATCCATGCCGGAAATACTGGAGAGCCTCGCGATCGGTCAGGAGTGGGACAACGACATTCGCATCGTGCTGTTCGTGCGTCTTCAGGACGGGGTGGTGCTCGATGATGCGCTGATCAAGGCGGTCAAGACCCGCATCCGCCAGAATGCCTCTCCGCGTCACGTGCCGGCCAAAGTCATCGCAGTGACTGACATTCCCCGCACCAAGAGCGGCAAGATCGTCGAGCTGGCGGTCAAGAAAATCGTTCATGGTGAGCCCATCAAGAACGTCGAAGCGCTCGCCAATCCGGAGTCGCTGGCACAGTTCAAGGGTATACCCGAGTTGCAACGGTAAACAGGGACAAAAAGCATGAATGACGCAAAGCAGACCTTCACGATTTCCGAGCTGGCCGAAGAGTTCGGCATTAGCGCTCGGACTCTGCGTTTCTATGAAGCGGAAGGTTTGCTGTCACCGCAGCGCGAGGGACAGCGACGCATTTACAGCCGCCGCGACTATGTGCGGCTGAAACTGATTCTTCGCGGCAAGCGCCTTGGGTTGTCACTGGCGGAAAGCCAGGAGATTATCGACCTCTACGATCGCGAGGGCGGTACCCGCGCACAATCCGAATTGCTCCGCGAAAAAATCGACGAACATCGCCGTCAGCTGCAGCGCAAGCGCCGCGACATCAGTGCCATGCTCCGTGAGCTGGACAAGGTGGAAGCCCTGCTCGGCGAATCATCCACAGACATAACCACGATCAGTGAAGGTAAATGACATGAGCTACGCAAGCCTCAACTTCGGACACGGCGAGACCATCGACGCGCTGCGCGATCAGGTGGCGAAGTTCGCCCAGGCGGAAATCGCCCCGCGCTCGGAAGCCATCGACCGTGAAAACGAATTCCCCAACGAACTCTGGCGCCGTCTGGGCGAGATGGGCCTGCTCGGCGTTACCGTTTCAGAAGAGTACGGCGGTGTGGATATGGGCTACCTGGCTCATGTGGTCGCGATGGAAGAAATCAGCCGCGCCTCCGCTTCCGTGGGCTTGTCTTACGGCGCTCACTCGAATCTCTGCGTGAATCAGATCTACCGCAACGGCACCGACGAGCAACGCGCCCGTTATCTGCCCAAGCTGGTCAGCGGCGAGCACATCGGCGCGCTGGCGATGAGTGAACCGGGCGCTGGTTCGGACGTGGTGAGCATGAAACTGCGTGCGGAAAAGCACGGCGATGTTTACCGTCTGAACGGCAACAAGATGTGGATCACCAACGGTCCGGATGCGGATGTCTATGTGATCTACGCCAAAACCGAACCCCAGGGCGGCTCCAAGGGCATCACCGCCTTTATCGTCGAGCGCGACTTTCCCGGATTCTCCCGCGCGCAGAAGCTGGACAAGCTGGGCATGCGCGGCTCGAACACTTGTGAGCTGGTGTTCGAAGATTGCGAAGTGCCGGCGGAAAACGTGCTCGGCCAGCTGAACGGCGGCGTTCGTGTGTTGATGAGCGGCCTTGATTACGAGCGCGTGGTTCTGAGCGGCGGCCCCTTGGGCATCATGCAGGCCTGCATGGATGTGGTGGTTCCCTATATCCACGACCGCAAGCAGTTCAACCAGTCCATCGGTGAATTCCAGCTGGTGCAGGGCAAGGTCGCCGATATGTACACCGGCCTTAACGCCTCACGGGCATATGTTTATGCGGTGGCTGCTGCCTGCGATCGCGGCGAAACCACCCGCAAGGATGCCGCCGGGGCGATTCTGTTCAGTGCCGAGAAGGCGACGCAGCTGGCGCTGGATGCAATTCAGCTGCTGGGCGGCAATGGCTATATCAATGAGTTTCCCACCGGCCGCCTGCTGCGAGATGCCAAGCTCTACGAGATCGGCGCCGGCACCAGCGAGATTCGCCGGATGCTGATTGGGCGCGAACTGTTTACCGAAACTGCCTAAGCCGGGGAATTTCAGATGGCGGTAATTAAAACCAAACTGGACACCCGCTCCGACGAGTTCGCAGCCAACCGGGAACGTATGCAGGGTCTGGTGAACGACCTCAACTCGACGCTGGAAGAGATTCGCAAGGGCGGTGGTGAGGAAGCGGCGAAGCGACATACCAGCCGCGGCAAATTACTGCCGCGCGAGCGTATCAACCGTTTGCTGGATCCGGGTTCACCGTTTCTGGAGTTTTCGGCGCTGGCCGCACACGAGGTCTACGATGAGTCCGTGCCCGCGGCTGGACTGATCACCGGCATCGGCCGCATCAGCGGTGTGGAATGTGTCGTGGTCGCCAACGATGCGACCGTTAAAGGCGGTACCTACTATCCGGTCTCGGTGAAGAAGCATCTCCGCGCACAGACCATCGCCGCTCAGAACAATCTTCCCTGTGTCTATCTGGTGGATTCCGGTGGCGCCAATCTGCCGCGACAGGACGATGTCTTTCCTGATCGGGAGCACTTTGGACGGATCTTTTTCAACCAGGCCAACATGTCCGCCCGCAACATTCCGCAGATCGCAGTGGTGATGGGTTCCTGTACCGCGGGCGGCGCCTATGTGCCGGCCATGGCGGACGAGTCCATCATCGTGCGCGGCAACGGGACGATCTTCCTGGGCGGTCCGCCGCTGGTGAAAGCTGCGACCGGTGAAGAGGTCTCCGCGGAAGAGCTGGGCGGCGGCGATGTGCACGCGAAGATATCCGGTGTAACTGATCAACTCGCACTGGATGATGAACACGGACTGGCTCTTGCCCGCCAGGCCGTATCGCGCCTCAATCGCCGCAAGCAGTTGCAACTCGATATTGCCGAGCCTCGCGAACCGCTCTACGCTCCGGAAGAAATCTATGGCGTCGTGCCCGCCGATACCAAGCGTCCCTACGACGTCCGCGAAATCATCGCCCGCATCGTTGACGGCTCCGAATTCGATGAATTCAAACCGCTCTATGGCACCACGCTGGTGTGCGGTTTCGCTCGCTTGTACGGTTATCCGATCGGCATCGTTGCCAACAACGGCATTCTGTTCAGTGAATCGGCCCAGAAGGGTGCGCACTTCATCGAGCTCTGCGCACAGCGCGGCATCCCCCTGGTCTTCCTGCAAAACATCACCGGCTTCATGGTGGGCAAGCAGTACGAGGCGGAAGGCATCGCCAAGCACGGCGCCAAGATGGTGACCGCCGTTGCCTGCGCGGCGGTACCGAAACTGACCGTCTTGATTGGCGGCAGCTTCGGCGCCGGCAACTACGGCATGTGCGGTCGCGCCTACGATCCGCGTTTCCTGTTCATGTGGCCGAACTCGCGCATTTCCGTGATGGGTGGCGAACAGGCGGCACAGGTAATGATCCAGATCACCCGCGACAAACTGCAGGCGAAGGGTCAGGAACTCAGTGCCGAACAGGAAGAAGCGATTCGCCGACCGATTGTCGAAAAGTACGAGAAAGAAGGGCACCCTTATTACGCCTCCGCACGTTTGTGGGACGACGGCGTCATCGATCCGAAGGATACCCGTCGCGTGCTAGGGCTGTCGCTGTCAGCAGCCCTGAATGCGCCCATCGAAGAGACACGCTTTGGCGTGTTCCGAATGTAGCTCTTGCCGATTAAACAACGGAGTCCAGAATGTCTGCAGAACAAGCTGCGGTTTTATCGATTACCGATCAATGGGGCGTGGCGATGATAACGCTCAATCGCCCCGACAAACATAATGCCTTCGACGACAAGGTCATTGGCGAACTGCACTCGGCACTGGAAGACGTCGCAGAGCGCGGCGACGTGCGGGTACTGATCCTGGCCGCCGAGGGCCGATCGTTTTCCGCTGGCGCCGATCTGCAATGGATGCAACGCATGGTGGATCTCGACTACGAAAGCAATCTCGCCGATGCCCGTCTACTTGCTGCCATGCTTGAGCGCCTTAACACCATGCCCATGCCGGTCATCGCCCGCGTCAACGGCGCGGCCTACGGCGGCGCGGTCGGCCTGGTGTCCTGCTGCGACATCGCTGTGGCCAGCGAACGCGCGCTGTTCAGCCTGTCGGAAGTAAAACTGGGTTTGATTCCCGCAACCGTTGGCCCTTACGTGGTGAAAGCCATCGGCGAACGTGCCGCGCGTCGATACTTCCTCACCGGCGAACGCATCAGTGCTGAAGATGCGCTTGCTCTTGGTCTCGTTTCGGAGCTGGTCGACGAACAACAGCTGGACGAAGCGGTAGAGAAGCACGTGCAGACCTTCCTGGCAAACAGCCCGGCCGCGCTCAGTGCGGCCAAGCAACTGATCGCCGACGTGGCAGACCGCCCCGTTGACGAGCACATCATCGAGCACACCAGCAAGCTGATCGCGAGCATCCGTGTATCGAAAGAAGGTCAGGAAGGCTTGAGAGCGTTTCTTGAAAAACGCAAACCCGGCTGGGCTCAGTAGAGTCTCGACTACTCAGGAAACAACGATGTTCGACAAACTCTTGATTGCAAACCGCGGCGAAATCGCAGTGCGGGTCATCCGCACTGCACGGCGCATGGGCATCCGAACCGTCGCGGTCTATTCCGAGGCCGACCGCAACGCCATGCACGTGCAGGCGGCCGACGAAGCCATCGCCATCGGCCCGGCAGCCGCGCAGGAAAGCTATCTGCGCGGCGAGCGCATTATCGAAGCGGCAAAACGAACCGGCGCGGGCGCGATCCATCCCGGCTACGGTTTTCTCTCCGAAAACACTCACTTCAGCGATGCCTGCGAAAAAGCCGGCATTGTCTTCGTCGGTCCGCCGGCCGGGGCGATCGATATCATGGGCTCCAAGTCGAAAGCCAAGCGTTGCATGGTCGAGTCGGGTATTCCGGTGCTGCCGGGCTACCATGGCGACGACCAGTCTCTGGACGTGCTGGCGAAAGAAGCGGAAGCCATCGGCTACCCGGTACTGCTGAAAGCGGCCGCCGGTGGTGGCGGTAAAGGCATGCGCCGCGTCGACCGACCGGAAGATCTGGCCAGCGCACTGGCCGGCGCCAAACGTGAATCCGCCGCCAGCTTCGGCGACGACACCATGCTGGTGGAAAAGCTGCTGCTCACCCCCCGCCATGTGGAAGTGCAGGTCTTCTGTGATTCCCACGGCAACGGCGTTTACCTCTTTGAGCGGGACTGTTCCAGTCAGCGCCGTCACCAGAAAATCATCGAGGAAGCGCCGGCACCGGAGCTGAGCGAAGACATCCGCAAAGCCATGGGTGAAACCGCCGTACGCGCCGCACAAGCCATTGACTACCGCGGTGCAGGCACCGTCGAGTTCCTGTTCGACGACAAGAGCGGCGAGTTCTATTTCATGGAAATGAACACCCGCCTGCAGGTGGAGCATCCGGTAACGGAAATGATCACCGGCCAGGATCTGGTGGAATGGCAGCTGCGGGTCGCCGCGGGCGAACGCCTGCCCTTGCTGCAATCCGAATTGCAGCGCAAAGGTCACAGCTTCGAAGCGCGCATCTACGCGGAAGATCCGGACAGCGGCTTCCTGCCGGCTACCGGCACCCTCACACACCTGTCGACGCCCACTGAAGATGACTACGTCCGCATCGATACCGGCGTTCGCGAAGGTGACGAGATCAGCCCCTGGTACGATCCGATGATCGCCAAGCTCATCGTCTGGGGTGAGGATCGCAACATCGCCCTGCGTCGACTGAAGCAGGCCCTGAGTGAATACCGCATCGCGGGTCTGTCCACCAATATCGCCTTCCTGTACAACCTCGCGGCTGACGAAGCCTTCACCAAAGGCGCGGTGCATACCCGCTACGTGGAAGACAATCTCGAAGATCTGGTGCGCCGTGATCAGCGCTGGGATCGACGCGATCGCGCGCTCGCCGGACTTTACCTCGCACTCGCAGCCGGTCAGCAGCACAATCAGAATGCGGCCGGTGACGACCGCTTTTCGCCCTGGGGACTGGCCGATGCCTGGCGCGTCGCCGGACCGCGCCCTTACCACTTTCATCTGCTCTGGCATGACGAGGCCCTGCTGCTGCAGGTAGAAGCCGTGCCCGGAGCCGCAGGAAAATTTCGGGTCGATGCAAATGGTGAAGCCGTGGAGGTGGAAGGATCGCTCAGCGGTAAACACCTGTACGCGATCGTCGAAGGACATCGCTTCACCGCCGAAGTGGCGGACAGCGGCAGCGACATTACCCTGTTCACCGCCGAATGCGCCGTGCGCTTCACGCGCTCCAGTGGCGACTGGGAACACGAAGCCGGCCACGGCGGCTTCACCGCGCCCATGAATGGCCGAGTGGTGCAGATTCTTGCGGAAGCAGGACAACCGGTGAAGGCGGGTGATCCCCTGCTGGTCCTGGAAGCGATGAAGATGGAACATACCATGAATGCACCCGCGGACGGCAAAGTGGAAAGCTTCCACTGCGGCGCCGGCGATCTGGTCAACAGCGGTCAGGTGCTGCTCGAGTTCAGCGCAGAAGAAAAGGCGGAGGTCTGACATGAGATTGCAATTGCCAAAATCCGTCAAGCTGGTGGAAGTGGGCGCGCGGGACGGCCTGCAAAACGAAAAGGGAACAATCGACACCAGCACCAAGGTAGAACTGATCAATCGCCTCGCCGCCGCCGGTGTCAAGCACATCGAAGCGGGCAGCTTCGTCAGCCCGAAGGCTGTGCCGCAGATGGCGGACAGCGGCGAAGTGTTCGCCGCAATCGATCGCAAACCCGGCGTTGTCTACAGCGCACTCACGCCCAACATCAAGGGCTTCGAGCGCGCACTCGAGGCTCGCGCCGACGAGGTCGCGATCTTCGGCGCCGCGTCGGAAAGTTTCTCGCAGAAGAACATCAACTGTTCCATCGCCGAAAGTCTCGAACGCTTTGCACCCATCATGGA
The DNA here is from genome assembly GCA_026192395.1 of Proteobacteria bacterium 005FR1. Classification (GTDB taxonomy): domain Bacteria; phylum Pseudomonadota; class Gammaproteobacteria; order Pseudomonadales; family Cellvibrionaceae; genus WACF01. The sequence continues at coordinate 1,889,275 of WACF01000001.1, read as the reverse complement.
AGCGGCAAAACAGCACAGCATTCCCGTGCGCGGTTACGTGTCCTGTGTGCTTGGTTGTCCGTATGAAGGTGAGATAGCTCCCGCCGCGGTGCGCGAAGTCGCGACCACTCTGTACAAAATGGGCTGCCCCGAAATCTCACTGGGCGATACCAACGGTGTGGGCACCCCGGGCAAGATGATCGCGATGTTGGAAGCGGTCGCGCAGGACGTGCCGATCAGCGCACTTGCCGTGCACTGTCACGATACCTACGGCCAGGCGCTGGCGAATATTCTTGCGGCCTTGCAGATGGGCGTTGCGGTGGTGGACGCTTCGGTCGCGGGTCTCGGCGGCTGCCCCTATGCACCCGGCGCATCCGGCAATGTGGCCAGCGAAGATGTCGTCTATATGCTTCAGGGGCTGGGGATCGAAACGGGAATTGATTTGCAAGCGTTGGTAGAGGCTGGTCACTTCATCAGTGCAAGTCTCGGACGCGAGAGCGCTTCGAAGGTGGGCAGAGCGTTCAAGGCGAAGGCCTCGCGATCGAGTTGCTAGCGAGTCTGGTTGGACTCTGATGTAGCCTGGATGGAGCGCAGCGGAATCCAGGTTTGCATGAACATCCCTGCGGCCAAATCAGAGTTCTTAACCCGTTTGCCACCGGGTACAGCCTTTTCAAACACGCTGTGAATACATCCCTGTACGCTCTGTCGCTTCATCCATGAAGCGAAAGGTTTGAAAAGGCTGTACCCGGCACTAAACTCGCTGCATTGGTAACCCGAAGCGTGATTTGGCACTCGTGATGAGGCACTCAACTTTCAGCCAGCAATCCGGTGTTTGCTGCTGTGACCTTCGCCGGCATGCAAGCCGGCGTAGAGCTTACAGGGACGTACTTGCAGCGTGTCACAGCAGTGAATACCGGATAGCTGGCCTGGCACGTATTCTGGTCTCGGATGTGGACGAGAAGAATTCTCATTCGAACACTGGAAACTAATTGTTCACACCGGTAGCGCTGTCTCGTTTTTGATTTCGCGCAAAGCAATATTCGACTTCACCTGCGACACGCCCGGAATCGTGAAAATAAAATCTTCCAGAAAATGATCGAAGGCATTGATGTCAGGTACGACTATTCGCAAGGTGAAGTCGTAGTCCCCGGTCAGCGCCCAGCATTGCAGAACCTCAGGTCGGTCTTGCACTGCTTCGATGAAGTTCTGCGCCACTTCCTTTGCGTGCCGCGTCAGTGACACGTTCAGCAGCACACAAAAGCCCAGGTTCACTGCCTGTGGATCCAGTTGTGCGCCGTAGCCGCGGATAATCCCCGACTCCTCCATTGCCTTGACGCGTCGCCAGCTTGCCGCCGGTGACAGTCCCACCTCCTCGGCCAGTTGCTGGTTGGTTATCCGTCCGTCCCGCTGCAAAACCCGCAGAATCTTGCTGTCGTAAGCGTCCACCGCGAAAACCTCAAATTGATCGATTTGCGTGCATAGCGAAAGAATCTACCACAAGGAGGCTGAAAAACGGAAAACAATTGATCAACGTGTCGCTTTACACGAATAAATAGCAAGCCTATTTACCTCGCTTTTACCTACACTGGAGCGCACATCCGCGAACAGGTGAGCGTGTCATGGCCACGGCTGAAAACCACGAGCTGACTGCTGAACTGGACGACTACACATTGGAGGACCGCTACCGGCGCCACAGCGGGCGCGTGTTTCTCACCGGCACCCAGGCGCTGGTGCGCATTCCTCTGATGCAGCGCGAGCTGGACCGGCGTGCGGGACTGAAGACCGGCGGCTTTATTTCCGGATATCGCGGCTCGCCGCTCGGTGGCTACGATCAGCAGCTCTGGAAGGCAAAGAAAGAACTGGACGAAGCGGGCATCGAATTCGTTCCCGCCGTCAACGAGGAGCTGGCGGCCACCATGATCCTCGGCACCCAGCAGGTGGAATCCGACGAAGACAAGGAAGTGGATGGCGTCTACGCCATCTGGTATGGCAAGGGGCCCGGCGTGGACCGCGCCGGTGACGCTCTCAAGCACGGCAACACCTATGGAAGCTCACCGCGTGGCGGCGTGCTGGTGATTGCCGGTGACGATCACGGCTGTGTTTCCTCGAGCTTTCCGCACCAGTCGGACGTCGCCTTCATGGCTCACTTCATTCCCACCCTCAACCCCGCCGGTCTGGCGGAGTATCTCGACTACGGTTTGTATGGCATCGCGCTGTCCCGTTACAGCGGCATGTGGGTCGGCTTCAAGGCAATTTCGGAAACGGTTGAAAGCGCGGCTTCCGTCGAGCTGAAACCCTTGCCCATCTTCAGAACGCCTGATGATTTCACGCCTCCGCCGGAGGGCTTGCATTACCGCTGGCCCGATATGCCAAGCCCGCAGATTGAGATGCGCATGGAGGCGAAACTGAAAGCGGTCGCCGCGTTCGCGCGCGCAAATCACATTGATCGCCGCGTTTACGATCTGCAAGAAGCACGCTTCGGTATCGTCACCACCGGCAAGGGCTATCTCGACACGCTGGAGGCATTGGAGCGACTGGGACTGGATGAAGAAACCTGCCGGAAAATCGGCATCGACATCTACAAGGTCGGCATGGTCTGGCCGCTGGAGCGTTCCGGTGTTCTCGATTTTGTTCATGGCAAAGACGAAGTGCTGGTGATCGAGGAAAAGCGCGGCATCATCGAATCGCAGATCAAGGAATACATGTCCGATGTGGATCACCCGGGCGAGGTGGTCTTCACCGGCAAGCAGGACGAGAAGGGCGATCCCCTGATCCCCTCGGTTGGCGAACTCTCTCCGTCCTTGCTCGCGCCTTTCATTGCCCAGCGCATCAGCCGGATGTTCGGGCTCGACTTTTCAAAGGCCCTCAACGAGATTTCCAACAGCGGCGCCGACGTGAAAGCCATCGGCGGTGTGCGCCGGCTTCCCTATTTCTGCTCCGGCTGTCCGCACAGCACATCAACCAAGATCCCCGAAGGCAGCAAGGCGCTGGCGGGAATCGGTTGCCACTTCATGGCGTCCTGGATGAACCGCAACACCGGATCACTGATCCAGATGGGCGGAGAGGGCGCAAACTGGGCCGGCAAGTCGCGCTTTACCGGCAACAAACACATCTTTCAGAACCTTGGCGACGGAACCTATTTTCACTCCGGCCACATGGCCTTGCGCCAGGCAGTGGCAGCGGGCACCAATGTTACCTACAAGATTCTGTTCAACGACGCTGTGGCCATGACCGGCGGACAGCCGGTGGACGGTCAGCCCACCGTGCCGGCGATTGCCAGCCAAGTGCGCGCCGAAGGCGTGAAGCGAATCGCCGTGCTCAGCGACGAGCCGGAAAAATACCCTGACCTCACCGCGTTTCCGCCCGGCACCACGATTCACCACCGCGATGAACTGGAAGCGGTGCAACTGGAGTTGCGGGAAATCCCCGGTGTCACCGCCTTGATATACGACCAGACCTGTGCGGCGGAAAAGCGTCGCCGCCGCAAGCGCGGACAGTTGCCCGATCCCGCCAAACGGGTCTTCATCAATCACGATGTCTGTGAAGGCTGCGGCGATTGTTCGGTTCAGTCCAACTGTCTTTCCGTGGTGCCCTTGCAAACCCCGCTGGGCCGCAAGCGCAAGATCGATCAGAACAGCTGCAACAAGGACTACTCCTGCCTCAAGGGCTTCTGCCCCAGTTTCGTCACCGTGGAAGGCGGACAGCTGCGCAAGCCGGCGGCCCTGGAGACAGGTGACGAATTCGCAAGCCGTCTTGCAAAGCTGAGGGAACCCGATGCGACTTTAAGCGAGACCTACAACTTGCTGGTGGGCGGCGTCGGCGGCACCGGTGTGGTGACCGTGGGTGCGCTGATCACCATGGCGTCGCATCTGGAAGGCAAGGGCAGCTCGGTGCTGGACTTCATGGGCTTCGCACAAAAAGGCGGTGCGGTGATCAGCTATGTGCGACTTTCGCCGCAGCCGGACGACCTGCATCAGATCCGCATCGACCGCGGCACCGCGGACGCGCTGATCGCCTGCGACATGGTAGTGGGTACATCGGAAAAGATTCTGCCCACCTTGCGCAAGAGTCACACACGGATTCTCGTCAACGAAGAGGATATTCCCACCGCTGACCACGTGCTGTTCCGGGATGCGGATACCGATGCTGAGCGCCGCCTGCGTCTGTTGCGCAATGCGGTCGGCAGCGAGCGGGTCGAGTCCATCGACGCCAATCGTGCGGCGCAGGTGTTGATGGGGGATACCGTTTTCACCAACGTGCTGATTCTCGGCTATGCCTGGCAGCGTGGTTTGATTCCGGTCAGCCTCGAGGCCCTGCAGAAAGCCGTCGCGCTGAACGGTGTTGCTGTCCAGAAGAACCTTACTGCTCTCAAATGGGGGCGCCTCGCCGCGGGTGATCCGGACTTCGTTCGATGTTGCATTGCCGAGGCCGAAGGACCTGCACCGCGCAAGGAACCATTGACTCTGAATGAGCAGAAAGCCTGGCTCGCGCGGTATCAGAACCAGGCCTATGCGGATTCGTTTGCCTCCCGAGTCGAAGCCTTTGCTCCGCAACAGGGCGCTGAGAAAGAGACGACACTGTATGACGCGGTCCGCAATTCCCTGTTCAAACTGATGGCCTACAAGGACGAATACGAAGTGGCCCGCCTCTACGCCGAAACCGATTTCGCCAAGCAGATCGACCGCCAGTTTGAAGGCAATTACAAACTCAGCTTCAACCTCGCGCCGCCCTTGCTGGACTGGCGCAAGGATGCATCGGGCCGGCCGCGCAAGATGCGCTTCGGCGCCTGGATGCTGCCCGCCTTCAAGCTGCTGGCGAAGATGCGCTTTCTTCGCGGCACACCGTTCGATGTCTTTGCTCTGTCACATGATCGGAAGCTCGAGCGAAAACTGCTGCGCGACTATGTAGAGCTGTTAGACACGATCAAGGTGAAGCTCCGTCAGGACAATCTCGATGCCGCCATCAGCCTTGCCCGACTGCCACAGGAAGTACGCGGCTTCGGGCCGGTGAAGGAAGCGGCAGTGGAGGAGTTTTACCGCCAAAGCCGCAAGCTCCTCGATGAACTGGAGCCGGCCGCAGGGCGCGAGAGGACGGCTTCACACCGCCACGCCGCATAAATCTGAACCGCGTGGACAAAGTCGCCAACAGCGCGGTCGATGTACAAAGTAAAAGAATAAACAATTAGCCAACCAACCCGGGGCTGGAGCCCGCGAGCGATGAAGACACGAAGCTATGTGTACGGAAAGTGGGTCGAAGGTGAAGGAGAAGGTCGCGAAGTATTGCATGCGGTGACCGGCGAGCCGATTGCCCGGGTGACCAGTGACGGCATTGATTTTGGCAAGGTGCTGAACTATGGCCGCAATCAGGTGGGGCCGGCCCTGCGCGAGATGACCATCCACGAGCGGGCGAGCGCGCTGAAAGCGCTGGCCAAACACCTGAGCGAAAACAAGGAGCTGTTCTACGAGATCTCCGCCAAGTCGGGAACGACGCAGCGGGATGCCATGGTGGACATCGACGGCGGTATTGGCACCCTGTTCAGTTATTCGAGCATTGCGAAAAAGGAATTCGCCAACGAACGCTTTATTGTCGAAGGCGATCTGGAACGTCTTTCCGGCGATGGCACTTTCGCCGCCCGCCACCTGCTGGTGCCCAGGCGCGGCGTTTCCGTGCACATCAACGCATTCAACTTTCCCTGCTGGGGCATGCTGGAAAAGATTGCGCCGAGTCTGCTGGCCGGGGTTCCGGCGGTGGTCAAGCCGGCGACTGACACCGCCTATCTCGCCGAAGCGGTGGTGCGGGAAATTGTCGGCTCGGGCATTCTGCCGGAAGGTGCGGTCCAACTGATTTGCGGTGGCACTGGCGATTTGCTGGACCGTCTTGAAGAGCAGGATACGGTTACCTTTACCGGCTCTGCCGACACTGCCCGCACGTTGCGCTGCCATCCCAACCTGATTGCCAGAAGCATTCCCTTCAACGCCGAAGCCGATTCGCTGAACTGCAGCATCCTCGGCCAATCCGTCAGCGCCGACGATCCCGAATTCGATCTGTTCGTCCGGGAAGTGGTGCGGGAGATGACCGTCAAGGCCGGGCAGAAGTGCACCGCGATTCGCCGCATCCTGGTCCCGCAGGATAAGGTGGACACGGTGGTGGCGGCATTGACCGACAAGCTGCGCAAGATAACCATGGGCGATCCTTCGGTCGAAGGCGTGAAGATGGGACCGCTGGTGAGCCCATCGCAGAAGCGAGACGTTCACGCCACAGTGGAATCCCTGCGCGCTCAATGCGAAGTGCTGCTGGGCGGCAACGATGACTTCGATTTGGTTGGTGACAAGGCCGTGAAAGACGCCTTCTATCCCCCGACCTTGTTGTACTGCGACGATCCCCTGAATCCCGATGCGGCGCCGCACCTGCTCGAAGCCTTCGGCCCGGTCAGCACGGTGCTGCCCTACCAGAATACCGAAGACGCCGCGCGGATCGCTGCTTTGGGGCGCGGCAGTTTGGTCACCTCACTGTTTACCTATGATGACAAGGAAGCGGCTCAACTGGTACTCGACTGCGCGCCCTGGCACGGGCGCCTGCTGGTGGTGAACCGCGATTGCGCCGCTGCTTCTACCGGCCACGGTTCACCTCTCCCGCAATTAGTACATGGTGGCCCCGGTCGCGCCGGCGGAGGTGAAGAGCTCGGTGGCGCCCGCGCCGTCAAGCATTACATGCAGCGCTGTTCGGTGCAGGGATCGCCCAGCACGCTGATGCAGGTGGGACGCGAATACGTGGCCGGCGCCAGGACACGCGAGTCCGACATCCATCCTTTCCGAAAGTATTTCGACGAACTGCAGATCGGCGAGAGCCTGACCACGCACCGCCGCACGGTAACGGAAGCGGATATCGTCAACTTCGGTTGCCTGACGGGCGATCACTTCTACGCACACTTCGATGAAATCGCCGCGAAAGAATCCTTGTTCGGCAAGCGGGTGGCCCACGGCTATTTCGTGATATCCGCCGCCGCGGGCATGTTCGTCCATCCCTCCCCCGGCCCGGTGCTCGCCAACTATGGTCTCGAAAACCTTCGCTTCATCGAGCCTGTCGGCATCGGCGATACCATTCAGGCGAAAATCACCGCCAAGCAGAAAATCGAAAAGAACAAGCGACCGGGCGAGTCGCAGGGAACCGGCGTCGTCGTCTGGCATGTGGACGTGACCAACCAGAACGGCGGCCTTTGCGCGAGCTATGACATCCTGACGCTAGTGGCACGACGAAGCAATCAACCCGCTGAAGCAAAACAAGAACGCGAGGGCAGCTGATGAACTTTGAAACTATCAACTATCAGGTAAATAGCGGTGTGGCGCTGCTTACTCTCAACCGCCCCGATACGCTCAACAGTTTCAACGCACAAATGCACGAAGAAGTGCAGCAGGCGATGAAAGACGTGCGGGAAAACGCAAGCATTCGATGCCTGCTGCTCACCGGCGCCGGACGTGGCTTCTGCGCGGGGCAGGATCTCAATGACCGCGCCACCAGGGGCGACGAAGGTCGGCCCGATCTCGGCGCCACCGTCGAGAAGTATTATAACCCGCTGATCCGCGCGATCATGACACTGGAAAAGCCGGTGGTCTGCGCCGTCAACGGCATTGCCGCCGGCGCCGGGGCGAGTATCGCGCTGGCCTGCGACATCGTTCTCGCCGCCCGCTCGGCGGCGTTCGCCCAGGTCTTTTGCAAGATCGGCCTGGTTCCCGACTCCGGCGGTACCTGGAATCTGCCACGGGCCATCGGGCTGCCGCGCGCCAAGGGCCTGGCCCTGCTAGGCGACAAACTGCCGGCGGAAAAGGCGGAGCAATGGGGAATGGTCTGGCAGTGCGTGGATGACGAGGCCTTGCTCTCGGAAGCCACCCGGCTGGCCGAGCACCTGGCTACACAGCCGACCCGGGGTCTGGCGGAAACCAAGCGACTGATGAACGAGGCCTTCAGTACGCCGCTGCATCAGCAGCTCGAGTCCGAGAAAGCTGCGATGCGCACGATGGGCTATAGCGACGATTACCGGGAGGGCGTCGCCGCCTTTCTGGAAAAGCGCAAGCCGGTTTTCAAAGGACAGTAAGCGAGAAACGTGATGGACGCGGATCAGCTGGCGCAGCGATGCGCCGAATCCATGTGGGCGCAGGACAATGCCTCACAAGCGCTCGGGATGAAAATCGAAGCGGTGAAGGAGGGCGAAGCCACACTGTCCATGCGAGTGCGTGAAGACATGGTCAACGGTCACCGGACCTGTCACGGCGGCATGGTGTTCAGCCTGGCGGATTCCGCCTTCGCCTTTGCCTGCAATTCGCAGAATGAGGTGGCGGTAGCGGCGTCCTGTTCCATCGACTTTCTTGCGCCGGCGCAGCTCGGTGATGTGCTTGCCGCGCAAGCAGTGAAAGTGCATCAGGGAAAACGCAGCGGTCTTTACGATGTGACCGTGACCAGGCAGGACGGAACGCTGGTGGCGAAGTTCAAAGGGCGATCGTCGCGAATCGGGCAGGCGGTCATCGATCCATCGACAGCAAAGCAGAGCGAGTAGTGCCATGACCATCTACAGCAAAACCGAGGTGCAGCTGGAGGACAGCTTTCAGGCTCGCGTCGACGATGAGCAGAAAATCGAACCCAAGGACTGGATGCCGGAAGTCTACCGGAAAAATCTGATTCGGCAGATCTCCCAGCACGCCCATTCGGAAGTCATCGGCATGCAGCCGGAAGGCAACTGGATCACCCGCGCGCCCACGCTGCGACGAAAAATGGTATTGCTCGCCAAGGTTCAGGATGAAGCCGGACATGGCCTGTACCTCTACAGCTCGGCGGAAACGCTTGGCGCCAGCCGTGAGGAAATGATCGACGCCTTGCACCAGGGCAAGGCGAAGTACGCATCCATCTTCAATTACCCATCGCTCACCTGGGCGGACGTCGGCACCATCGGCTGGCTGGTGGACGGTGCCGCCATCGTCAACCAGATTTCGCTGCAGCGAACATCCTATGGGCCTTACGCGAGGGCCATGATCCGCATCTGCAAGGAAGAGAGTTTCCACCAGCGTCAGGGTTACGAAAGCCTGATGGCGCTCGCCTTCGGCAGTCCCGAGCAGAAGGCCATGGCACAGGACGCGCTCAACCGCTGGTGGTGGCCGTCGCTGATGATGTTCGGGCCCCACGACGCGGAGTCCGCGCACAGCGCCAAATCCATGCAATGGAAGATCAAGCGCAAGAGCAATGACGAACTGCGCCAGGCCTTTGTGGATCAGACGGTACCGCAGGCCGACTACCTCGGCTTGACCATTCCCGATCCTGACCTGAAGTGGAACGAACAACGTGGCCATTACGACTTCGGCGAGATCGACTGGGAGGAGTTCCAGCAGGTGATCAGCGGCAACGGTCCCTGCAACCGGGAGCGACTGGTGAACCACCGCAGCGCCCACGAAGAGGGCCAATGGGTGCGCGACGCAGTACGGGCGTACGAAGCAAAGCAAAAGAAGCGAGAGAAAGCGGCTTGAAGGAGTGGCAATGAGCAGATTTACAGATCTTCCATTATTTGAAGTCTTCGTCCGTTCCAAGCGCGGCATCGACCATAAGCACGTAGGCAGTCTGCATGCGGAAAACCACGAGCAGGCGCTTGAATACGCGCGGGACTGTTACACGCGACGCACCGAGGGTGTGAGCATCTGGGTGGTCAAGTCCAGCGACATCGTGGCTTCGCAGGAAAGCGATGCCGAGAGCTTTTACGATCCGATGGACGACAAGCCCTATCGCCACGCCTCGCACTATGAGCTTCCCGATGCCGTGAAAAACATGTAAGCGGATTGCCGGTGATGAAAGAACGAAAACAACATCTCGCCGAATACTGCATTTCCCTGGCCGATGACGCGCTGGTCTTGGGACAACGCCTGAGCCAGTGGGTCGCCAAAGCCCCCTGGCTTGAAGAAGAGCTGGCACTGGCCAACGTGGCCCTTGATCTGGTCGGTCGCGCGAAAATGCTTTACGAGTATGCGGCCAGAGTGGAAGGCGGCGAGCGCAGCGCGGACGACATTGCGTTTTTGCGGGACACACGCGAGTACAGGAATCTATTGATCGCGGAACTGCCGGTTGGCGACTTCGCCTTCACCATGGCACGCCAACTAATGGTGGATGCCTTCAACGTCGAGTATCTTAAGCGACTTCAGACCTCCAGCGACTCCGAACTGGGCGCGATAGCCGCCAAGGCTATCAAGGAAAGCGAATACCACCTGCGTCGCAGCCACGGTTGGGTACTGCGTCTTGGAGACGGCACTGACGAAAGCCACGCGCGAATACAGCAGGCTTTCGACGAACTCTGGGCTTACGCGCCGGAACTGTTCGAGATAAGTGACTGCGAACTGGCTCTGCTTGGGGAGGCTGTCTCGGTGGACCGACGTGAACTGCACAGTGCCTGGGACAAGACCGTCAGTGCCGTTCTCGAAGAAGCGACTCTGCAGCGCCCGGACGACGCGCGCGCGATTCGCGGGGGACGGCAAGGGATTCACACCGAACATCTCGGACATCTGCTCGCGGAAATGCAGTTTCTGCAGCGAGCCTATCCGGGCCTTGAGTGGTAAACCATGCAGACGATTCCCACGGTCTCGGCCGACTACATTTCACGCTCGCAGCACCGGCAATCTTCCGCGCACGCGGACCTGTGGAATCTTCTCGACCAGGTGAGGGATCCGGAAATTCCGGTCTTGTCCATTTGGGACCTTGGCGTTCTGCAGGATATCCGGGTGGAAGAGGAGGGCATCGCGGTGGTGATCACGCCCACCTATTCAGGCTGCCCGGCGATGACGGAAATCCGGCAGGCCATTCTCGACCTGCTGGAACCGGAGTACCCGGGCAAAGTGAGTGTGAAGATTCAGTTGGCTCCCGCCTGGACCACCGACTGGATGAGTCCCGAAGGAAAAGAGCAGCTTCGCGACTACGGCATCGCCCCGCCGAACGAAGCGGCACAAAGCCCCTGCTGTCCACGCTGTGGCTCCCCCGATACAGCGATGGTGAGCGAGTTCGGTTCCACCGCCTGCAAGGCCTTTTACAAGTGCCGCTCCTGCAGCGAACCCTTCGATTATTTCAAGTGCATCTGACAGGCAGGAAGATGAGCAACAGATTCCATCCACTGACCATCGCTGAAGTGCGCCCGGAAACGGACCACGCGGTTTGCCTCACCTTCGATGTTCCGGAGGGACTCAGGTCCGACTTCCAGTTTGTGCAGGGGCAATACCTCACCTTGCGTAGCGTCATCGACGGTCAGGAGATCAGCCGTTCCTATTCCATTTGTTCGGGGGTCGACGACGGCAAGTTGCAGGTGGGCATCAAGCGCATCGAGAACGGCCTGTTCTCCAATTTCGCCAATGACCATCTGAAGCCCGGTGATCGCATCGATGTGCTGCCGCCGCAGGGATCTTTCTACACCGAGCTGAATCCGGCCAATGAAAAGGACTACATGTGCATCTGTGCCGGCAGCGGCATCACGCCGATCCTGTCGATCATCAAATCCATTCTCGCTCGGGAACCGAAAAGCCGGGTCACCCTGCTGTACGGCAACCGCAACTCCGCCAGCGTGATGTTCAAGGAGGATCTGGCTTTTTTGAAAAACCGTTACATGACCCGCTTCGAGTGGCTGAACATCCTCAGCCGCGAACAGCAGGATGCGGAAGTCCTGTTCGGTCGGCTGGACAACCGCAAGGGTGCGGAGCTCAGTCGGAAGCGGCTGATCGACATCGAAAACAGCGACGAATTCTTTCTCTGCGGGCCGGAGTCGATGATCTCCGAAGTGTCCCGCGGCTTGCGTCAGTCAGGAGTGGCGGAAAAGAAGATTCACTACGAACTCTTCTTCGCCTCCGCCGAAGACGCGCGGCTCGCAGTGGAAAAGCACCACGCGCGGGCGCAACGCTATGCTGGCAAGGTCAGTGAAGTACAGGTGAAGGTGGCCGGACGTTCGCTGCAGTTCGAGCTCACCGCCGATGGTGAAAACATTCTCGACGGCGCCTTGCGAAACGGTGCCGACCTGCCTTTCTCCTGCAAGAGCGGTGTCTGCGCCACCTGCAAGGCACGACTGGTGGAAGGGGAGGTGGAAATGGATCTCAACCATAGCTTGAGCGAGCAGGAAGTCGCCGAAGGCATGGTGCTCACCTGCCAGGCTCACCCGGTGAGTCCGAAGGTATCAGTGGACTACGACCAGATCTGAGCAGGCCGCTGAAAAACTACTTGCGTAGCCATCTCGTCGTTGAAAGCCGACTCAAAATGCTCATTTACTGCTTGTAGACTCCGCCTTTTGACTCGGCGCGTCCTGCGCCTCGGCCTTCGGCCAGCGAAGCTGTCCTAATCCGCTCCTGCGGATTGGTCGCCGACCATTGCCGAGAGCCATGGATGGCTCGAATGCCGGAAATGCAGGAGCAATTTCCGGCGAAGCTGGCTGCCTCGCCTACGTTTTTCGACGGCCTGCTAAAACCTGATGCTGGTCCACAACCAGAACTTGTCGGTGTCCACCAGTCCCACTGCGTCCCCGGCCTGATAGGCCGCATATTTCAAACCCGCAGATAACTTGTCGGTAAAGGCCCAGACGAGCTGCAGATCGAGCTCCTGTCCCAGATCGGAAACCTCGGCCTCGCCTTCCTGCGCTTCGAAGTCGTGCCAGGCGAGCGTCCATTTTGACGTGCCCAGGGGCCCGCTGATGCTCAGATAGTTGTCTACCAGTCCCGCTTTGGGCGTGGCCAGAAAGACGTCCGCCCAGCCGTTGAATCTGTGCAGGGTGGCCAGCGGGGTGGCGAATCCGTACTGGCCTTCATCGGAACCCAGGCGCTCCTGGCTCAAGGAAAAACTGAACGGCGGCAGGGTAAGTCCGGCTTCCGCGAACAGGTAATCCGCATCGAAGCTGGCCGTGCCCAGTTCCGCAGTTTGTGTGGCGAAAGACAGGGCATAGGAAAACAGCAAACCGTCCGTGCCGCGTTGACCTGTAAAGCGCAGGCCATAAGTGTCGTGAACATGAGTTTCGCCGGCGGCAGACGCGTTGTCGGTCTCCAGCAGATACGCAAAGCCCACCAGGTCGCCGAGCGGCGTTTTCACTTTGCCGTTGATGAGGTGATCATTCGAGTCCTGGTCCGCCGCTTCAGCGAAAATGCGATTGCGCTGCCCCACGTAGCTGTAGGCCAGTGAGAATTCCTCCGCTCCGTAGTTCATACTCAATGCGTCGAAGGTCTGCCGGTCCTGTCGCCAGCCCACGTGGCCAAGAAAGCGGTGATCATCGAAGGTGATCACCTGCCGGCCCGCCTGCACACTCATCCCGCCGTTTTGATACCGGACATAAGCCTGGTCCAGCTCGGTGGTTTCCGGGTCCGCGATTACCGGATACTCGCCAGGGTTTAAGACGGTGACCGGGAGGCTGTAATCGTCAACACCCCCGACCTGCTGTGAATGTTCCAACTCCATGAACCCGGACCAGCCGGAGATCGAGGCGCTGCGATAGCCGAGTAAGGTCCGCACCGTGTGTGCGTTTGCATCGTCAGCTGCGCCGTCCTGATCGACGCTTTCGAAACGCAGCCGGACATCACCCGCCACCTTTCCTTCCTCGAGAACGTTGGCGATGTTCTCCGCCGACGCCGGTTGGGTTTCCAGCATCAACGCAAGAATAAGTGGGGCGGAAAGAATGGTCTTGATCGTGAAAGGAGTGTCCATAAGCAATGTCCTTGACGTTGGCTTTGCATCGCTACTTTCCGCAAGAAAGTCGAGCAGAAATGCCTGCCGCGCAAAAAAAAGCCCGACTGCAGGAGGTGGAGGTCCCTTGCAGCCGGGCAACGGTGCCCTGATGACGGCGGTATGGAGAGGTGAAACGTGAACAGTTAGTGAAGCTTGGAAACAGTCCACTGGCTGCAGCACTCTCATGCGATAGATCATTGGTAAGTTGCAGTCATCTTCGAAATTGCAATGAGAATGCCAGACTCAATTGGCGCTCGAAGAAAAAACCAAAAGACTCCGATTTTCGAGCTTTTGCGGCTTCATCGTTCTCTGATCCCGGCCCGCGCCGGCTGAAAGCGAGGGGTGCTTCTGCTTTGCGACAGTGCACCATGGACCACACTGGTGCACGGATTCGAGGCGATTACCGCAAACTCTCCGTCCCATGACGCTGTTGCGTTTGGCCTTGCTCTTGCACTGGCTCCACCGGACACAGTGAGATGAAAACTCTTGAACGGAAAAACATTCGATGGCAGCTTCAGGCCACCCACGGCAGCCGGTTCCCAGCGCAATCGAATTTCTGATTGCTTCGAAAAGATCTGAAATCGCCGGTCTCGAACACTTTCGCCGCATGAGCACACTGGTAGCGAACATCAGCAGCCTGGTCCATGCGCTGCAGCGCGAGCGCGGGGCGTCCAATCTTTATCTGGGATCGGGTGGGCACCGCCACCGAGACCGATTGGAAGCCATGGCGGCCGACAGTGACGAACACTTGCAGGCATTCAACAAGGCACTGACTCAACTGGACTTCGAACGAGCTGGCGACGGCCGTTTGTTCAGCCGACTTGCGATGGCCGTACATCTGCTTTCGGAGCTCCGGGTTCTTCGGGCACGGGTCAGCAAGGGACTGTTCACGCCCGAAGAGGCCATCAGGGACTACAGCGAACTGCTGCGCAGCCTAATCGCGGTAGTCTTCGAAGCTGCCGACACGGCCATGGACCCGGCGCTGTCGCGAACGCTCGTAGCTTTGTTTAACTTCATGCAGGGCAAGGAGTTCGCTGGTCAGGAGCGGGCCACCGGTTCGGCGGGATTTGCGGCAGGATCATTCGACCCGTCCCTCGCCGGGCGGATGCAGTACCTGGCGGGCGCCCAGCAGCGCTGCTTCGAAGTTTTTGCTGAGTTTGCCGAGCCAGACCAGCTGGGTGAATGGCAGGCCGTCACCGCAGGTGAAGCAGGTTCGGAGCTGGAAAATCTTCGCGGTTTCGCAAGGACAGATACGATTTTGCGCAGGCACCCTCGGCTTGAAGAGCGCTGGTTCGACCTGACCACCGCACGCATTGATGCAATGAAAGCGGTGGAGGACCGGCTACAAAGTCGGCTGCAGGCCTTATGCGAAGAAAGACTCGGGGAAGCCCGGGAGGCACTGGCCGCCCATCGCAGCCTGATGGATTCTCTGCTCCATCGGGATGGAGCGAAAGAGGGCTCCTTCCTCGTTCTTTACGAAGACAAAGCCGGAAACGGGAATCCGGTGGGCTTCCAAAGCGGCGGACTGGGACCGCGGCTGGGACGCTCGCTGGTAGACCTGGTGCAAAGCCAGTCGCATCGCCTGCAGGCGATGAACGATGAACTGATCGCAGCCAAAACCGCCCTCGAAGAGCGCCGCCTGCTGGACCGGGCCAAGGCCCTGTTGATGAAACACCGGAATCTTCGGGAAGAGGAGGCCTATCAGTTGTTGCGAAAAACCGCGATGGATCAGAGTCGATCCATAACCGACGTGGCCCGCGCGATGATTTCCGTTGCCGAAGTCTGGTCCAGGGGCAAATGAGGGACCTTGCTAATTTTCGGTGCGCAGGCCGCCGTTTCTGCACCAGATCAATGCGGGGAAGTGTCCGGGAAACAGGCCCCAAATGGCCGCAGGCCCCGAAAAGAAGGGTCTTGATGCAAGTGGCACGCTCCTTGAAGTACTCGATGACGTAAGACACCGACAAACAGCACGTCGCACAAAAGCGGCACTCAGGCATAGGCGCCTACACATCCGCACGGGGATGGGTAGGCGTTTTTTTTTGCACCTCAAAAAGAAGCCAAAGGTTTGAAGCGCATGAAAGAGAGAGTGGTGGTAGTAGGCAACGGGATGGTCGGCCATAAGTTTGTCAAAACGCTTGTCGAGCACTCCCAGGCGGAACGCTACCAGGTGGTGGCCATTTCGGAAGAACCGAGGCTCGCCTATGACCGCGTACACCTCAGCGACTTCTTTGCCGGTGCTACCGCGGCGGATCTTTCCCTGACCAGTCGCGAGTACTACGCCGAACACGGGATCGAGGCCATCGTCGGCGACGCTGTCGCCGAGGTGGATCGCGATGCGCGGCGGGTCGTTCTGGCAAGCGGCCGCCAAGAGGCCTATGACTATCTCGTGTTGGCCACCGGTTCCTATCCCTTCGTGCCTCCCATCCCGGGCAGTGATCAGGAGCACTGTCTGGTTTACCGCACCATTGACGATCTGGGCAGGGTCAAGGCCTCGGCCAACTGCAGCGAAGTGGGCGTTGTGGTCGGCGGTGGTCTGCTCGGCCTCGAAGCAGCCAACGCGCTGCATAATCTCGGGCTTCAGACGCATGTGGTGGAATTCGCTCCGCAGCTGATGGCAGTACAGGTGGACGCGGGCGGTGGTCGTTTGCTCAAACGGAAAATCGAAGACCTTGGTGTTGCCGTGCATACCGGCAAGAACACCAAGGGGATCGTTGCGGGCGAGGAACGCCGCTACCGCATGAACTTCGCCGACGGTTCCTATCTGGAAACCGACCTGGTTCTGTTCTCCGCCGGTATTCGCCCCCGCGACGAACTGGCCGGCGCCATGGACCTGCCGGTCGGTCCCCGCGGCGGTATCGTCATCGACAATCGTTGTCGCACCGCCGATTCGCGCATCTACGCGGTGGGCGAATGCGCATTGTGGAGCGGCAGAATTTTCGGGCTGGTTGCGCCGGGATATCAGATGGCCAAGACGGCGGTGGAAAACATCGTCGGCGGAAAGGCCAGCTTCACCGGCGCGGACATGAGCACCAAGTTGAAACTAATGGGCATTGACGTAGCCAGCATTGGCGATGCCCACGGTGCGACGGACGGTGCGGAAAGTTACGTCTATTGCGACGACTTCGCGCAGACCTACAAGCGCCTCGTGGTCTCCAGTGATCGCAAGCATCTGCTGGGCGCGGTGCTGGTGGGAGATACTGAGAGCTACGGCGATCTCCTGCAAATGATGCTCAACAAGATCGAGCTGCCGGAAGCACCGGAGAGCCTTATCCTGCCGCAAGTGGCCGGTGCCAGACCTGCGCTCGGCGTGGACATGCTCCCCGACACCGCGCAGATCTGTTCCTGCAACGACGTATCCAAGGGCGCGATCTGTGCCGCCGTGCAAGGTGGGTGTCATTCAATGGCAGACCTCAAGGCAGAAACCGCCGCTTCCACCACCTGCGGCGGTTGCAGCGCTCTGGTCAAGCAGGTCCTGGATAGCGAACTGCTGAAACTGGGTGTGGAAGTCTCCAACCATCTTTGCGAGCACTTTCCCTATTCCCGACGTGAGTTGGCGGACATCGTTCGGATCAAGAAGGTTCGCACCTTTGCCGAGCTGCTAGACAGCCACGGCAAGGGCCACGGCTGCGATGTCTGCAAGCCGACGGTGGGATCCATTCTCGCGTCCTACTGGAACGACTACATCCTGAAGGACCAGCACATGGGCCTGCAGGACACCAACGACGCCTTTCTCGCCAACATGCAGAAGGACGGTACCTACTCAGTGGTGCCGCGCGTCCCCGGTGGTGAAATTACGCCGGAAAAACTCATCGTGCTGGGCGAGATCGCCCGCGACTACAAGCTGTATACAAAGATCACCGGCGGCCAGCGCATCGACCTGTTTGGTGCGCAACTGCACGAGCTCCCCGGAATCTGGCGCAAGCTGGTGGACGCGGGTTTTGAAACCGGACACGCCTACGGCAAATCGCTGCGCACCGTCAAATCCTGTGTGGGCAGTACCTGGTGCCGCTACGGGGTGCAGGACAGCGTCGGAACCGCCATCAACATCGAAGAGCGCTATCGCGGCCTGCGCTCGCCGCACAAGCTGAAAATGGCCGTCTCCGGTTGCACCCGCGAATGTGCGGAAGCGCAAAGCAAGGATGTCGGGGTCATCGCCACCGAAAAAGGCTGGAACCTCTACCTCTGCGGCAATGGCGGCATGCGCCCGCGTCACGCCGACCTGTTCGCCACCGACCTGGATACCGAAACGCTCGTCCGTTACATCGACCGCTTTCTGATGTTTTACATCCGCACCGCCGACCGCCTGCAGCGTACCTCGGTATGGCTGGAGAACTTGGAGGGCGGACTGGATTACCTCCGGGAAGTCATCATCGAGGACAAGCTCGGAATCTGCGCGGAGCTGGAAGCGGAAATGGCCCGGGTGGTGGACACCTATCAGTGCGAATGGAGAACCACCATTGAAGACCCGAGCCGCCTGAAACGCTTCCGACACTTCATCAACGCGGCACAGGCCGACGACAACCTGCTGTACAAGGAAGAGCGCGGCCAGCGACGGCCCTTCACCAAAGCGGAACGCATCAAATTGATAGAGGCAGGAGCTTGATCATGTCAAACGCAGTTGCAGAACTTTCCTCGCCGGATCAATCGACGGCGGGTGCGCAAGCCTGGGAGACGGTTTGCGCACTGGGCGACATCGTCCTCGACACCGGTGTCTGTGCGCTCTTTGACGGGCAGCAGGTGGCGATATTCCGTGAGCAACAGAGCGGCGAGCTGTTCGCGATTTCCAACTTCGATCCGCTCGGCGGAGCCAACGTCCTGTCGCGGGGCATTCTCGGATCCATCGGTGAGCGGCTGGTGGTCGCCTCGCCGCTTTACAAACAGCACTTCGACCTGCGCAGCGGTGAGTGTCTCGAGGAGGAGGGTGTCCGGGTCAGAACCTTCCCGGTGCGTGCGCGGGACGGGCGTGTGCAGTTGGCCCACCGCGCTGATTGAACGACTTTCTGGGCTCTCTATAGCGGGTTTTCACAAGTGACCCGCTATGCCTTTGGGGGCGGACCTCCGCCCCATTTTTTTAAGCGCCTTCCTTCCTAACATTTTGGGAGACTTGCCATGTCTTCGACCATCGCTTCCTCAACAAACAGCGGTTTCAACTTGTTCTCCTTCGCCGGGAAAATGAAAATCCTCCATCTATCCTGGATGGCCTTCTTCATTACCTTCGTGGTCTGGTTCAATCATGCGCCGCTAATGCAGGCGATTGGAACAACGCTGGACATCTCCATGGACCAGCTGAAAACTTTGCTGATCATCAACGTGGCACTCACCATTCCCGCCCGCGTGGTAATCGGCATGTTGACCGACCGATACGGCCCGCGGCTGGTTTATTCGAGCCTTCTGGCGATCTGCTCGATCCCCTGTTTCATGTTCGCGATGGCGGACAGTTTTACTCAGCTGGCAATCGCCCGCTTTCTGTTGGGATTCATCGGTGCCGGTTTTGTGGTTGGCATTCGCATGGTCTCGGAATGGTTCCCCGCCAACGAGCTGGGTACCGCCGAAGGCATCTACGGCGGCTGGGGGAACTTCGGTTCGGCGGCCGCAGCCTTCACACTGCCGACCGTCGCCTTGCTGTTCGGCGGTGAGGAGGGCTGGCGCTATGCGGTCGGGGTTACCGGTTTGATGAGTCTCGTCTTTGCCTTTGTCTACTACCACAACGTCCGCGATACCCCGAAAGGCTCCACCTATTTCCGGCCGAAAAATCTCGGCGCCATGGAAGTCACCAGCAAAGGCGATTTCTTTCTTCTGCTGCTGATGAAGCTGCCCATGTACGGTGCCATCGCCTTGCTTGCCTGGCGCCTGTCGCCGGCGCGCGCCGACATGCTCAGCGACCTTGCCGTCAACGCCGTCTACACCGGGCTCGTGCTTCTTTATCTCTGGGACGTAAACAAGGTATGGCAGGTGAACCGCGAGGTCTTCGTCAAGCCGGTACCGCAGCTGCATCGTTATAAGTTCAAGCAGGTGGCGGTGTTGAATGTTCTCTACTTTGCCACCTTCGGGTCGGAGCTGGCGGTCATCTCCATGCTGCCCTTGTTTTTCGCGGAAACTTTCGACCTCAATCCGGTGATTGCCGGCATGGTCGCCTCCGGTTACGCCTTCATGAATCTCATGTCGCGACCCGCGGGCGGCTTCATCAGCGATCGTTGCGGACGCCGCGTTACACTGCTAGTGCTGACCGCCGGACTGGCGATGGGCTACTTCGCCATGGCCATGGTGAATTCCAGCTGGGCGGTTTGGCTGGCGCTGGTGACGGTGATGGCTTGCTCCTTCTTCGTGCAAAGCGGCGAAGGTGCGGTGTTCGCGGTGGTGCCCCTGATCAAGCGCCGCCTAACGGGTCAGATCGCGGGCATGACCGGCGCCTACGGTAATGTGGGTGCGGTGGTTTACTTAACCGTCCTGTCCTTCGTGGACTACTCCACCTTCTTCATGGTCATCGCGGTTACCGCGGTCGTTGGCTTCCTGACGATTCTGTTCATGGAAGAGCCTCGCGGGCAAATGGCCGAGGTGCGCGAGGACGGCTCAGTGGAATTGATCAGCGTAAGCTGAGCAAGCGCGACGCAGACCATGGACATGCGAGCCCAAACATCCCGGCAACTGGTGCTTCGCTTTGGCGGAGCATCCTCCGCCGGTGTGAAGCCAGCCAACCAGGATGCCTTTGCAGCCCACCAGCCGGCACCGTGTGAGTGCCGGCTGAAAGGGGCGGTGGCCTGCATTGCCGACGGTCTCAGCTGCAGCGAGCAGGCGCAGTTGGCGAGTCAGACCGCGGTAACCCAATTCATCGAGGACTACTACAGCACGCCGGACAGCTGGTCGGTGAAAACCGCCGCGGCGCGCGTACTGTCGTCGATGAACGCCTGGTTCTTTCATCAGGGGCAGGCCAGCGCTCAACCTCACCACGGCTTGGTGACCACCTTCAGCGCCATCATTTGCAAGTCCACCACCGCTCATCTTTTTCATGTTGGGGACAGCCGTATTTATCGATTGCGCGGCGACCAGCTTGAACAGCTCACCCGCGATCATCACACCGGCGGTTCCAGCAACGACAGGCAAACCTGGCTCAGCCGCGCGCTGGGAGCAGACAGCAGGCTGGAGGTGGATTACCTGCAGTGCGAACTGCGCGAAGGCGACATTTTTTTGCTGACCACCGATGGTCTGCACGAGTTTGTTGATGAGCAGTGCATGCGGGAAATCGCCGGTGGCGGAGCGGGCGGTGAACAGGCGGCCGAGGCGCTGGTGGACGCTGCGCTGGCGCACGGCGGCGGCGACAACCTCAGCGCGTTGCTGGTTCATGTGGAGCAACTTCCCCGGCAGGCCATCGACGAAGTTCACCGGGAGTTGACCGGCAAGATTATTCCGCCGGTACTTCAGCCGGGTATGTCCATCGATGGTTTTCAGGTGCTCCGCGTGCTTCACAACGGCACCCGCAGTCACGTCTATCTGGTGAGCGACTCCAGCAGCAAGCAGTTCGTGCTGAAAGCGCCCTCGGAAAACTTCGCCGACGATGCGCAATACCTGGAAAGTTTTATTCGCGAGGGTTGGGTCGGGCGACGCATGGATCACCCGCGCATCATGATAATACATCGCCAGAAGAACGAGAGCCCCTTTCTCTACCACCTCTGCGAACACGTCGGCGGAACGACGCTTCGCCAGTGGATGTATGACAACCCGACGCCCTCGCTGCAGAAAGTGCGCGAGCTGGCAGCGGGCATCGTTTCGAGTCTTCGCGTACTGCAACGCGCGGGCATGGTTCATCGGGACCTGAAGCCGGAAAACATCATGCTGGGCGATCAGGGGCAGATCAAACTGGTGGACTTCGGCACCGTCATGGTGCCGGGTCTGGAGGAGATCGAATCGCCACTGCAGGAGGAAATACCGGTGGGCTCAGTGGACTATGCGGCACCCGAATATGTGCTGGGTGTCGATCAGCAGCGATCGGATCTGTTTTCTCTCGGCGTTATCGTTTACGAACTGCTCTGCGGGCAGCTGCCCTTCAGCCGTCCCTTTGGCAGACCGGTGCCGTCCCGTTACAGCGACTGGCAGTACCGGTCTATCAATCAGTTTCGCAAGGACCTTCCGAGCTGGATCGATCTTGTTCTGCGCAAGGCCCTGCAGGCTGATCCCCGTCAGCGCTACGAGCCTTACTCTGAACTCATCAGCAATCTGCACAAGCCGAGCCGAGAGATGCTGATCGCATCGAACAACGCCCCGTTGCTGGAACGCAGTCCGCTGCGCGTTTGGCAGTTTCTGTCAGCCGCGCTGTTCGTGCTGGTGTTGTTGCAGTTTTATCTGCTGGCTACATGAGCAATGGCAGTGTGACAGTCGAGCATGACAAACGAGGAGCAATCATGAATCGCGAACGCCTGATCGTTGTGGGCAACGGCATGATCGGTCAGAAGTTTCTCGAGCAGCTCGTGGCTCTCGACCTCCATCGGCATTACCGGCTTACGGTGCTGAGCGGTGAACCGCACCGTGCCTACGATCGGGTGCACCTGTCCGATTACTTTCGCGGGCGCAGTGCCGAGGATCTGGCGCTGGCCGATGAAGATTTCTTCCATTGCCACGACATCGATCTGCGACTGGCCGAGCCGGCGGAAACACTTCGGCTCGACGAAAAAACCGTGATAACCGCGCGCGGCAACACGCTGGCCTTCGACAAGCTGGTACTGGCTACCGGCTCCTTTCCCTTCGTTCCGCCGGTGCCGGGCCACGACCGCTCGGGCTGTATGGTTTACCGAACCATCGAGGATCTGGAGGCAATCAAACAGGCCGGTCGCGATGCGGAAATCGGTGTAGTCATTGGTGGCGGGCTGCTTGGCCTTGAAGCGGCCAGTGCGCTGCGGGATATCGGTTTGCAAACCCACGTGGTGGAGTTCGCACAACGGCTGATGGCGGTTCAGGTAGACGACGCAGGTGGCAGGGTGCTGCGCCGCAAAATCGAACAGCTCGGCGTGTTTGTGCATACAGAGATGAACACCAAGGAAATCGTTGACGGCGATTTTTATCGTCACCGCCTCAACTTTGCCGATGGCAAATCCCTGGAAACGGACCTGGTGGTTTTCTCGGCGGGCATTCGCCCCCAGGATACACTGGCCCGGCACGCCGGGCTCACCATCGGCGAGCGCGGCGGCGTGGTCATCGATAACTTCTGTCGCAGTTCGCACCCGGATGTCTACTGTATTGGTGAGGCGGCACTGTGGCAGGGGCGGATATTCGGTCTGGTGGCTCCCGGTTACGAAATGGCGCGAGTGGCGGCCAGCCATCTCGCGAGTCTTCATCAACGGAGCGGGCAGGACTTGCCGGAGTTCACCGGCGCGGATATGTCGACGAAGTTGAAACTGCTGGGAGTGGATGTGGCGTCGGTGGGCGATGCTCATGCCGCAACGCCAGGCGCCTGTTGCTATCGTTACGAAGACGAAAGCAAACAGCTTTACAAGAAGCTGGTGGTGAGCGAAGACAAGCGTCGTCTGCTTGGTGCCGTGCTAGTGGGCGAGGCGCGCGAGTACAGCACCTTGCTGCAGGTCATGTTGAACGAAATCGATCTGCCGGAATCACCGGAAGCTTTGATTCTTCCGCATCTCGACGCAGCAGCTTCGGCGATTGATCCGGGTTGTCTGCCAGAACCCGCCACCATCTGCGCCTGTCAGGCGGTCAGCAAGGGCGATCTGCAGGCCGCGATCGCTGCCGGGCACTGCTCACTCGGCGCGCTGAAAACCGAGACCGGCGCTGCCACCGGCTGCGGCGGTTGCGCGAGCATGGTGGAAAAACTGCTGGCCGTCTCTGAGAGACCGGTCGAAGATTGCAAGCAAGAAATACTTGAACAAGCAGTCGAAGAAATGCCCCTTTACGTCGAGGACCGCGCATGACCTGCACGACCTGCCCTTACTGTGGCGTCGGCTGCGGAGTTGTGGCCACTACCAACGCTGACGACAAGCCGAACCGAGTGCACATCCAGGGTGATGAAAATCATCCGGCCAACGCTGGCCGCCTGTGCGTAAAAGGTTCCGCACTGGCGGAAACCGTGGGACTGGAAGGGCGACTGTTGCGGCCTGCGATTCGCAACTCGCAGGGCACGGTCGGAAGCACCGGTTGGGAGCAGGCGCTCGATTACACGGCAGGCCGGCTGCAGGAGATCATAGCACAACATGGACCGGAAGCCGTGGCACTGTATGTGTCCGGCCAGTTGCTCACCGAAGACTACTACGTTGCCAACAAACTGGTGAAGGGCTGGCTGGGTACCGCCAACATCGATACGAATTCGCGTCTGTGCATGTCCTCGGCGGTGGCGGGGCACAAGCGTGCATTTGGCGAAGACCTGGTGCCTTGTAATTACGAGGATCTGGAAGAGGCGGATCTCGTCGTGCTGGTGGGCTCCAACACCGCGTGGTGCCACCCGGTGCTTTATCAGCGCTTGATGAAGTCCCGCCGCGAACGACCGGAGAAACGCATCGTGGTAATCGATCCACGGCGCACCACCACTTGCGAGCAGGCGGATTTGCACCTTCCCGTCAGAGCCGGCAGCGACGTCTGGCTCTTCAATGGACTGCTGACCTGGCTTCATCAACACGGCGTGATGGATGCGGACTTCGTTGCGCAACATACCGACGGAGTTGATGGCGCACTGAAGCTTGCCCGCGAACAGGCCGGACGCGTGGAAGCAGTGGCAAAAGCCTGCGGTGTGCCACTGGTGCAGTTAGAGCAATTTTATTCGATGTTCGCCGCTACGCCGAAAGTGGTGACGCTTTTTTCACAGGGCGTTAACCAATCCTCCGCCGGCACCGACAAAGTCAACAGCGTCATCAATTGCCACTTGCTGACGGGCCGGATCGGAAAGCCGGGTATGGGTCCTTTTTCCATCACCGGTCAACCGAACGCAATGGGTGGCCGGGAGGTGGGCGGCCTGGCCAACACGCTGGCCGCGCACATGGAACTGGACAAGGCCCGGCACCGTGAAGCGGTTCAGGAATTCTGGGGCAGTCCGCACATTGCCAGCAAGCCGGGGCTGAAGGCGGTGGATCTTTTCGAAGCGGTTCATCAGGGCCGCATCAAGGCATTGTGGATTATGGGCACGAATCCGGTGGTGAGTATGCCCGATGCGGAGCGCGTCCAGCAGGCACTGGGGCAATGCGAGCTGTTGGTGGTGTCCGATCTGTTTGCGAACACCGACACTGCTCGCCACGCGGAGGTGGTCTTACCGGCGCTCGGCTGGGGCGAAAAGGACGGCACTGTGACCAACTCCGAGCGTTGCATCTCCCGGCAGCGCGCCTTTTTGCCAGCGCCCGGCGAGGCAAAGCCGGACTGGTGGGCGCTTTGTGAAGTTGCCAAGCGGCTGGACTTCTCCGGCTTCGACTACACCGGCGTTCACGAAATTTTTTCCGAACACGCGCAGCTTTCCGCCTGGCGCAACTCGCCCGCTGAGCTCCCGCGCGCTTTTCACATTGGTGGTCTGGCGGATCTCGATCGCGCGGCTTACGACGCGATGACAGCCTGCCAATGGCCGCTGCCGCTGCCCGGGCAGGGAACAGCCCGATTATTTTCCGAGGGGCGTTTCTATCATAAAGACGGCAAAGCGCGTTTCATTGCGACCGAAGCGCGAAGCCCCGTGAATATGCCGGACGCTGACTACCCGCTGGTCTTGAACACCGGCCGCATTCGCGACCAGTGGCATACCATGACCAGAACCGGGCGGGCACCGAGTCTGTCCGGCCATCTGGCGGAGCCCTTCGTGGCAATGCATCCCTACGAGGCGATGCTCGCCGGCGTGCAGGACGGCCATCTGGTGCGGGTAAGTACGCGCTGGGGAAAGCTTGTAGCCCGGCTGCGCTGCACAGCCGATCAGCCGCGCCGCAGCATCTTCGTGCCCATCCACTGGACCGACCAGGTTGCATCGGACGCGCGCGTCGGCGCCCTCGTCAACCCGGTGGTCGATCCGATCTCCGGCGAACCCGAATTCAAACACACGCCCGCAAAGGTCACGCCTTTTCCGGTGGACTGGCAAGGTGTTGTTTTCTCGCGACAGCCCTTGCAACTGGGTTCCGCCCCGGCGCCGGCCTACTGGGTTCGCGTCCAGGGAGTGAACTACCTTCGCTATGAAGTGGCGGGGCGCGGCGCGATGCCGAATCCGCGTGAGTGGTGCGCGCAGCTCATGCAAGTCGACAGCAACTACGACTGGTGGGAGTCGCGAGATCTCAGCGCCGATCAGTACCACGCCTTCGTTCATAACGGCGAAGCACTGCAGGCATGCGTCTTTCTGTCTCCCCGTGCCGATCTGCCTTCGCGTGGCTGGCTGGCTCGTCTTTTTGAACGAGGCCGTCTCGGCGAAGCGGACTGGAAGGGTTTGAAACTGGGCTACTCGGTGGACCCGAAGGACGACGTGGGGCGGCTGGTCTGCTCGTGTTTTTCCGTCGGCTGCAACACCATCGTGGAGACTGTTCGCGAGCAGGGGCTTAGTTCGGTGGAAGCCGTCGGTCGCGCCTTGCGCGCGGGAACCAACTGCGGTTCCTGTCAGCCGGAGATCCGCCAGCTGATCGATGAAGCCCGCCTTGGAGAGCAGCTGTGAATGCGGCATCGATCAACTCAAGCGACTATGCTGTGGCAGTGCTCGCCGGCGGTCGCGGTAACCGCCTCGGCGGTGCGGACAAAGGCCTGCTCCCGGCGGGCGGACAAACGGCAGTGGAGCGGGTTCTTGCGTCCGTGCCGACCACTGTGCCGCGCGTGATCATCGCCAACCGCAATCTCGCGCGCTATCAAAGTCTGGGCCTGCCGGTGCGGCAAGATCCCTGGCCCGACTTTCGGGGACCTCTGGCGGGAATGCTCGCCGCGCTACACGCAACCAGCACGCCCTGGGTGCAGATGCTGCCGTGCGACGCGTTGTCGTTGCCGCCGGGCATGAGTTCTATCTTACTTTGCGCTGCCGAAGCGGCAGCTACACCCGCCGCCTTTCCCCTTTACGGCAATCGCGGGCAATACGCCTGCTGCATGCTCCATCGTGACCTGACGCTACCTCTGGAACAGGCGCTGGATGCCGGTGAACGGCGGGCGGGCAGGTGGCTCTCCTCAACAGGCGCGGTGTCAGTAGATATGGACATCCTCCATCCTTCGCCGATCTGGAGCGCCAACACCGCGGATGAGTGGCGAAGTGCCTGTCATCGCATCTTCGCGACGACATCCTCACGATCAACGTGAAAGTGACGACGTCGTCATCGCGCGGCCCGTTGTGATCATCGAAGGTGATCGTCCGTTAAGTCTTATCCAGGTGATGAACGCTGGCGGTGCGCTCAAGGAGTCACCGCCAGAGCGTTGCTCAGGGCATGGTTTTGTAGCCCTTCAGCTGGTATTCGGCCGCGACCGTGAGTGCGGCCACAGCCACCTCCACATCTTCCGTGACCCAGCCCGCGTGCAGACCCAGGTGTGCGAGAGCCTGGCCGCAGACAAAGATCTCCACGCCGGCCTTCTTCAGTTCAGTAAGCAGATTCAGATTTTGATTTTCCTCTCCGAAGCGTTTGTTGAAAACCTCCTCTTTCAACATACTCAAAGTGGCAGGGCCGTGTATCACGACGGCTAGTTGCACGTTTTCCGGCGGTACCTCGGCCAGCGCGGCCAGATTGATAAAGCGCCCGACGCGGACAAGCGCAGGGAGCAGTTCTCCCGGAGACTTCGCTCCCTGGCTGATATCGAACAGCAGCTTATAGGAATGATCAGGATTCAACGGCACCGCGGCGTCCGGCAGGTGTTTGACTCTGGCCTGGCTGATGACAGGCGTCTGCCAGGAAGCATCACTTGTTTTGGCGGCAGCAGATATGCCTGACAAGGTGGTGTAGAGCATCAGAAGAGTTCCCATCAGAAGTTTCAAGCTGTTTACCTCGCTGCAGTTTGGTTCGGCCTCATGGGCTGACAAAGATTTGTGTTTCCATCAGTGAATCACTGGGTAAGCCCTGGATCTGTTGCACCCGCCCTTGCGTGTCCTTGAACACGACCGTGGGTGTGGCGCCGATGTTCAGGTCGCGCATGAAGCGCGTGTTTTCATTCACCTGGTCGAGGAATCGCTGGGGCACCTTGGGGTCGGCCGCAAGACCCCCCTTTTTCATGGTGCGCTCGTGCTTTGCCAGGGCTTTTGCCGGGTTGGCCGCGGCCAGGATGGTGGCGGCTTTTTGTGGGCTATCCTCCCGCAGCATACCGACCATGATGTGTCTCAGCTGAACGCCTCCTTGTTTCAGATGGGGCTGGGCTTGCTCCCAAAATGCTGCACAGAAGGGGCAGTTTGGATCAGTAAAAACATAAACAACCTTTTCCGCATTGGGGTCGCCTTCCGCGATCCAGTGCTGTTCGGCGAAGCTGTCCCAGTCGAGTCCGCTTGCCGCTGCCTGGGCCAAACGCTCGCGGGCTATTGGCACACCTTCGGCATCCAGTAGGGTGCCAACCAATGCGTGTTCGCCGTCCGGCGTCAGATAGACTTCCAGTGGCCTGCCGTTATAAATACCAATGTAGCCCGTGAGCCCGCCGGGGGCCTCGAAGGAATCGCCGATGTCGATTCCATCCGCCTCTAGCTGGCGAATGGGAGCGGGGTACTGCTGAGCGGCTAAACCTGCCGTCGCCAAGAGGGCAATGCCCAGGGCGCTGCCTGCGAG
Organism: Proteobacteria bacterium 005FR1; assembly: GCA_026192395.1. Lineage (GTDB taxonomy): Bacteria > Pseudomonadota > Gammaproteobacteria > Pseudomonadales > Cellvibrionaceae > WACF01. The sequence goes on along the minus strand of WACF01000001.1, from coordinate 1,860,905 downwards.
CTTGCGATACATAATCAATCTCCTGTCTGGAATCGTTTGAGGCGCTGCTTCAAGCTGGCGCTGGAGAGTGCGCCCAGGTGGGTGTCCACCAGGACACCGTGGCGGTCGAAGAAAAAAGTGGTGGGCAGGGCCTGCGAGCCCAGCTGGACCATGCTTGCCGAGCGGAAGTCCAGCAGGACATTGGATATGTCCAGGTTCACCTCTTCGAGGTAGCTCGTCACTGTCGCGGCGTGCTCACCCTGGTTGATGAACACGAAGTTGACTCCGCTTTCGCGCTGTTGAGCTTCAGCGAAAACGGGCATTTCCGCGCGGCAGGGCGGGCACCAGGTCGCCCAGAGATTCACGACCGTTGGTTTGCCTGCGAGCTGATCGAGATCCGCCGGTTCGCCAGTGAGGTCGGTCAGCGGCAGATCGGCTAGCTTCGGCTGCACGGCCTGCATCAGCCCGAGGCTTCCGGCCGCTATGCTCCAGGTCAGCAGGCCGGCCGCGAGTGCGGCGCCCAGCGGTTTGCGCATTGTCTGCTGACGCCACGCGAATGCGCCCACGGCGACAGCTACAATAACGCCGGCTTCATAAAGAAACCCGCCGTCGCGAATGTCGATGATGCTGAATGGTCGGCGCCAATAATTCTCGAGATAGGGCAGAACGAAAGCCAGGCGAGCGCTGACCAGACCGAGCAGCAGCATGCGCGTCAACACCGGTTCCACTGCAACGCGCTGACGCCGGCCGACGAGCCAGCCCACCAACAGGGCGACCGCAAAGCCAACAAAGAAAAGCAGGCGCTCAAGTGAGAGCGCCAAAGGGCCAGCCAGAACTGTCACTGAACCAATCTCCGGTAGATGAGACGGACACAAGGCTGAGCTCAGAAGATTAAGTGAAGGTTAACGCTGCCTTAATTTCCCGAGGGCACGCTTTGCCCGACAGGAGGATTCAATGCACACACTGATTATCGAAGATGACGACCTGCTTGGAGACGGCATCAAAACTGGACTGGAGGCTCTGGGCCAAACCTGTGACTGGGTGAAATCCGCCGGAGCGGCGGAGGCTGCGCTGAAGCTGACCGACTTCGATGTCGTTGTTCTGGATCTGGGCTTGCCGGACCGCGACGGTTTGCAGATGCTTCGCGATTGGCGCAGGCAGGGGCGTCATGTTCCAGTGCTGATACTGACTGCGCGGGATGCGGTTCCCGATCGGGTCCAAGGGCTGCACGCGGGGGCGGACGATTATCTGACCAAGCCCTTCGATCTCAGCGAGCTGGCGGCGCGGCTGCATTCGTTGGTCCGGCGCGCGGCGGGGCGCAGCCGCAATGTCGTGGAATACGGTCCTTTGCGCTTCGACCCGGTCAGCTCGGAGGTGAGCATGCGCGGCAAGGCTGTTTCGCTATCGCGTCGCGAGCTGGCCGTATTGGAAGCGCTGCTTCAGCAACCCGGCCGCATCCTCGCCCCGGGACAGTTGCAGGATCATGTCTACGGCTGGAGTGAGGGCGTGGAAAGCAATGCGGTGGCAGTACATGTGCACAACCTTCGGCGAAAACTCGGCGAAGATCTTATCGAAACTGTTCGCGGTATTGGCTACCGGCTGCGCGAGGTGAGGGAATGAGCCGCTCGAAAGTTTTGCTCGGTCGCAGTCTACGTTCGCGCCTGCTGTTGATGATCGGCTTGTCGCTGACTGGTCTGTGGCTGTTGCTCGCTCCATGGCTCTTGTACGGCGTGCGCGGGCAAGTGGAGAAGAGCCTTGATGACCGGCTCGCTGCCTCGGCCCGCATGGTCGCTTCATTGGTTTCGCGGCAGCAGTTGCCGACGACGGCTGACGGCGAACTGCCGGGCGATCAAGCTCGGGTTGCGAGTCCCCATTTCCCGGAAAGCCTTGCCTGCCGGATCAGCACCTTGCGTGGCGACGTGGTGGCGCTGTCCCGGGATGCACCCGGTCAGATTCTGGAGTCAGCACCGGCCGGCTATTCGATTCGCGAAGTTGAAGGGCAACGCTGGCGTGTCTATACCGCGACTATCGATAACCTGCGCATTACCACGGCGGACCGGCTAAGTACCCGGGACTCGCTGATGGCCGCAGTGGTACTCGCAGCTGGATTGCCTTTCCTGATCGCCTTGTTCGGCACGCTGGCGGCCATCGGCTTCGGAATACAAGGTGCCTTCCGGCCTTTGCAACGGCTCACCGCGTCAGTCGCCGATCGAGACCTTCAGGATTCATCGCCGCTGTCCTTGAGTGGCACTCCCGCCGAGGTAATGCCCCTGGTCGATGAGATCAATCGCTTGCTGTCGCGGGTGCAACGGGCGATGCAGCGCGAGCGGCGGTTCACCGGCGATGCCGCTCACGAGCTGCGCACGCCACTCACTGCCATCAAAACCCAACTGCAGGTGGCGAGGATTACCAAGGGAGAAGCAAGCGAACGTTCCCTGGAGCAGGCCGAGCTGGCCGTCAACCGACTGCAAACAACCCTGGAGCAACTTCTGTTGCTCGCTCGCCTGGAAGGGGATTCTGCATTTGAAAATGCACAGCTGAGCTCAGGAGACGAAGTGAGCTTGACTGCAGTGGAAGACATCAGAGCCAAAGCCGCGGAGAAAAACCTGCAGCTCAAATTTCAGCTTGCATGCGCAGAAATAATCAATGCACCTGCGGCACTGGTAACGACCGCATTGCGTAATCTGCTGGACAATGCCGCGCGCTTCTCGCCTGAGGGCGGTGAGCTATTTCTGAGTTCTCACACTGAAGGCGGTTCCTGCCTCTGGATCGTGCGGGACCAGGGACCTGGCGTTGATCCGGAACATCTGCGAGAGCTGACGGGGCGCTTTGTGCATCTGCAGCCTGGTGGAACGGGCTTGGGCCTGGCGATTGTCGATACCATCGCTCGCCGCTTTGGCGGTTCGCTCGAACTCGCAAACCGGAAGGAGGGCGGGTTCGAAGCCCGCTTCCGTATACCCGTGCAAGATGGCCCGGTGCAAGATAGCCGCGTGCAAGATAGCCGCGTGCAAGATAGCCGCGTGCAAGATAGCCCCGTGCAAGATAGCTGAGCGATGTTCCATTGCCGCTTTGCGGAACGCCGCGGGTCATGGTTGCTCCTGTGCATCGGCAACCTGAGACCCGTCCCTCCCAACTCTGCCGGCCCACCAGTCGGCGAGGTCTTCCAACAACTTGTAGCACAATGGAACGAAAACGAGTGCCAGACTGCTTGCGGCAACCATTCCTCCAACAACGACCGTGCCGATTTCCTGTCGGCTGGCGGCACCGGCGCCTGCCGATACCATCAGAGGAATGGCCCCGATGATAAAGGTGCTGGCCGTCATCAGAATGGCCCGCAATCGCTGCCCGGCTGCGCGGATTGCCGCCGAAGTGGAGTCCATCCCCAGGCGGCGGTTTTGCGCTGCGAACTCAACAATCAGAATGGCGTTCTTGGCCGCGAGTCCGATAAGGACCAGCAGCCCCACCTGGAAATACAGGTCGTTGGGAAACCCCCTAAGCAAAGCAGCCAGCGCTCCACCCAGCACCGCGAAGGGCACAGCGGTGGCAACCGCGAGTGGCAACGCGAGTCGTTCATACTGAGCGGCGAGGATGAGGAACACCATCAGCAAGCCCATCATGAATGCGCCGGCGCCGCTGGTCGAGGCGCGATCGAGCTGGTAGGCCTCGCCGACCCAGCCCAGTTGTGTATCCGCCTCCACGGGCAGGCGAGCGACCGCTTCCTCAAGCGCCCGCTTGGCCTGACCGCTGGTATATCCGGGGGCGGGGTTGGCCATGATCCGTACCGCCGGATAGCCGTTGAAGCGCGTCAACAGGTCAGCGCCGCGACGGCGTTCCAGCGACACCAGCGCGCTGAGGGGCACCATCTCTCCCTGATCGCTTTTCACAAATACATGTCGCAGATCTTCCGGCTGACGACGGTAGTCGCTTTCGGCCTGGACATAGACACGCCATAACCGGCCGAGATGGGAAAAGTCGTTGATGTACATGGCCCCCAGCGTACTTTGCAGTGTGCTGTAGACACGCGAAACGGGAACGCCCATCGCCTTGGCTTTGTCCCGAGCGACCTGCGAGTGATAGCGTGGGACGCGCGATTCGAACATCACATTGACTGCCGCCAGCTCCGGACGATCCTGACTCGCTTTGCGCAGCGCAGCTGCGATCCTCTCGAGCAACAGCGTATCGGCGTCCCCGCGTACCTGGAGGTAGGCTTCCACACCTCCGGTCAGGGACAGGCCGGCAATTGGCGGCGGCGTAAAGGAACGCACATTCGCTTCCATTATGTGTCCGCCGAGCTGGCGCACGCGCTCCGCAACGGCGAATGCACTCTGTTCGGTGTCCGCTCGCTCGCGCCAGTCTGATAGCTTGACGAAGCCGCCGAGCGAGTGGGTTCGCATCACCCCGTTGATTAGATCAAAACCGGCGAAAGAAATATAACCATCCACTTCATTCATCGCGGTGATCTCATCGGAGATGTGATCCCGGACCGCTTCCGTGCGGGGCAGGGAAGAGGCGGGTGGCAACTGTGCCAGTACGCGCACGACGCCCTGGTCTTCAGCCGGTAACAGCCCCGTGGGGAGACGGTCGACGAGCCACGACGTAGCACCGATGAACAGGATGAGAATACTCAGCGATACACGCGAATGTCGGATCACTATTTCAAGAGTGGCGGTAAATGCATGCGTCAATCGATCGAAGAATCGATTGAAGGCGATGAAGAGCTTCGCCGTCGTTTTGTGTTGTGGCTTGAGCAGCAGAGCACACATGCTCGGCGTCAGGGTCAGCGCTACGACACCGGAGATCACGACCGAGACGGCGATGGTCACGGCAAACTGCCGGTAGAGACCGCCCGTCAAGCCGCCCAGAAAAGCCACTGGTGAAAACACCGCAACCAGCACCAGCGTCGATGTCACGACGGCACCGCTCACCTGCCGGACGGTCTTGATAGCCGCCTCTCTCGCGCTCATACCTTTCTCGGCCATCAACCGCTCCACCGATTCCATGATGATGATTGCGTTGTCCACGACGATGCCAATGGCCAGCACCAGCCCAAACAGGGTGAGCATGTTCAAGGAAAAATCGAGCATCAGCATTCCCGCGAACGTTCCAATCAGTGACACCGGAATGGCGGCAAGAGGAATCAGCGTCGCGCGGAAGTTCTGCAGGAATAGCCAGGTAACCAGCACCACCAGTGCTACAGCCAACAGAAGCGTTGAGACCACTTCCCGGATGGACATACGCACGAATTCCGTCGTGTCGTAGGCGATGGTGTACTCCAGACCCGCGGGGAAACTCTTCTTCATCTCCGACATTGCCTGGCGAACCCGGTCGGCCGTGTCGAGTGCATTTGCGCCCGGCTCAAGGTAGACGCGGAACGGGATTGCGGGAGCGCCATCGTAAGTGCCGGAAAAACTGTAATCCTGCGAACCCAGTTCCACCCGGGCCACATCGCCGAGCCGCAGGCTTGCACCGTCCTCGTCGCTGCGTAGCACGATAGCTTCGAACTGGTCGGGTCTGTTGAGCTGACCTTCGCTGGTCACGGTAAAGGTGAAAGCCTGCGCATCACGGTCGGGCGGCGCGGCCAGGCGCCCGGTGGCAAACTCCGCGTTCTGGTCCCTCAAGGCGGCGGCAATGTCTTCAGTAGTCAGACTATGCTTGGCGAGTCTGAGCGGATCCAGCCATATACGCATCGCGTAGTCTTGTAGACCAAACAGGCTCGCATCGCCCACGCCATCGACACGCATCAATTCATCGAGCATGTTCAGCAGTGCGTAGTTGCTGATCTCCACCATGCCCATGCTGTTGTTCGGGGAAGTGAGAACGCCGAGCAGCAGAATGTCCGTGGAGCGCGTCTCCACCCGCAGACCCATGTCGCGTACGATCCGCGGCAGACGCGGGGCGGCGGCCTGCACGCGATTGTTCACGTTGATGGTCGCCTGGTCTGCATCGGTGCCGATGTCGAAGGTGACGGTGAGCTGCAAGGTGCCGGTATCGGTGCTGGTGGAATCCATGTAGATCATGTCTTCCACGCCGTTGATTTCTTCTTCCAGTGCCGCGGCTACCGACTCGGCTACCACCTCCGCACTTGCGCCCGGATAGGATGCGGTAACCACCACCTGCGGCGGCACCACGGCCGGATACTGTTCCAGCGGCAGTTGACGCAACGCGGCGAGTCCCGCGAGCATGATGACAATGGAAATGACCGAAGCAAATACGGGCCGATCGATGAAGAAGCGCAACATCATCGTTGCTCCTCACTGATCTTCGCCACGGCCAGCGGCTGGCCCGGTCGCAAAGCGACGTGGCCGTTTATCACCAGCTGGTCCCCCATGCGTAGCCCGGATATCACAACCTGTCTGCCATCCAGCACCGGACCCAGTTCAACCGGTCTGACTTTCGCCGCACTCTCAGCATCGACGGTGAAGACCTGACTTCCATGCGGCCCTTCACTTACTGCCCGCGGATCGATCAAAAAGACGTTTTTGAACTCTCGAACGGGCACTTGCACGCGCGCGAACTGCCCCGGCAGCAAATCATTATTGGGGTTCGGGAAAACAGCACGCAGCTGAACGCTGTCGGTGCGGGGGTCGACCACACTGGAGGTGAAATTCAGCTCGCCTGCATGCTGGAAAAGACGTCCATTTTCCAGGCGCAACGTCACGCTTGTATCTGGGCCGACATTGCTTTTGCGCGAACGGAAATCGGCAGCCGGCAGGCTGAAGTGAACTTCGATGGGATCGAGTGGGGTAACCGTGGCCAGCAGCATGCCAGCCTTGATCAGGTTACCTTCGGCGACCGCCTCGAGACTTGTGATTCCGTCGACCGGCGCCTCGACGCTGCTATACCGGAGCAGACGCTTCGCATCGTCGACGGCGGCAAGCGCGCGGCTCAATCGTGCCTGCGCAACTTGTCTGGCAGTCTCGGCCTTGTCCTTGTCGTGCTCACTGGTCACCTTGCGGGCAAACAGGTCCTGTGCGCGGTCCCAGTCCCGCTGCGCCTGCAGCAAACTCGCTTGTGCTTCCGCAAGCTCGGATTCCTCTCGCCTCAGGGCGAAAGCGTAGGCTTCACGGTCGATCTGGAATAATGGCTGCCCTTTGCTGACAAATTGCCCTTCAACGTAGAGGCGCTGTTTGAGGACCCCTTCGACTTGTGCGCGAACATCAACTCTGCCGGTGCTCCTCACGCGGGCCGCATACTCGCCGTACTGTATTGCCAATTCGGGCCGGACGGTTACCGTGCTAACTCTGCCGGGTGGGCGCGGCTGTTGTGGCTTCTCTGGTTCGACACCGCAGCCGCCGATGAGGACTGCGCTGATCGCCAGTAAGATGCAAAGCGGACGGCGGGTAACTGGCAGGAGCGGGCAGCCCGATGCGAGCTTCGGGTAGAATGGTTTCAGCGGCATGTGAGAGCTCCAGTGGCTTGGGAAGCTGATTCGTCGGCCAAGTCAACCAGAGCTTTATTAAGCGAGGGTTAAGCGTGATTCACGCGCGACCCGGCGAGCGGTGCCCTCGCTTGCATTGGCTAGCATAACTTAGTGCAGATCAGCTGCAGTTCACTTGAGACGCTCCACTAAACCTTTCAAGGGACCTGCATCCACGCCTCTGTCCCTCGCGAGTTCTTGCATCTCGTCCACCGACTTCCCTTCATAGAGCACCTGTCCTGCCGCCCAGAGCAGAAAGGAGCGCTTGCCGCTGCCGCAGTGGGCGAGCGCGGGTGCAGGACTGCTGTCCAGGCACTGCCGAAACGCTTCCACATCTTTCCTGGTGATCGAGTCCACATCCACCGGGATGTAAACGTATTTCATACCCTGGCGTTCCGCGGCCGACTCCATTTCGCTGGAGTGGGGCTGATCCGGAGCTTCCCTGTCAGGACGGTTGCTGATCAGGGTCTTATATCCCTGGTCGGCGAGGATAGGCAAATGCTCGGGCCTGGGCTGCGGAGCCACCGCCAGTTTGCCGGGCACGATGGGTTTTACGTCGATCATTTTGCACCTCCATTTCGATTGGTCTTGGAGATGGACTCTCGACGACTGCCGGTGATCCCCCGAAGTCGGCTATCTGCGCCGGGGCCGGGTTACTGCTGTGCGACTGTGATGATAATTGTCGTCGAAAACGGCTGCTCGGAGGCCGATTGGCTGGTAACGTCCTCGATAACGCGTGTGTTTTCATCAATGGGAAATTTCGTGAAGCTCAGCGAAAGGCTCAACAACCTGCTCCGGAGTCAGGGTTCTAATCTGACTGTCCAGCCGCTCGTCAACCTGGCGGAACACGAAGCGCTTCGACGCAGTGAAGAATGGCTGCGCCTGGCCCTGCGAAGCGCTCAGGCGGGCGCCTGGGAAATCGACCTCGAGAATGACCATGTCATTTGGGGTGAAGAACTTACTGAACTTTATGGCTTTGAAGAAAGCGGACCACCGACCTTCGAGCGATGGGCGCAGGCCATTCACGAAGAAGACCGAGAAACATTAAAGTCGCTGTTTGAAGCCCGGCTCCACCAGAAGACGACCGACTTCGAACAGGAATTCCGAATCGTTCATCCCCAGCGGGGCATCGTCTGGATTCTGGACAAAGGACGAACCGAGCGGGACCAATCAGGCAGGCCGCTGCGCATCCACGGCATCGACATGGATGTCACGGAACGCAAGCTCGCCGAACAGGCCCTGCAGGAGGCGGACAGACGCAAGAGCGAGTTTCTCGCCACGCTGGCGCACGAGTTGCGAAATCCGCTGGCTCCCTTGCGTAGCGCCCTGGAGATCATCCGTCTCGCCGGCAATGATCCGGAGCCGATCCAGCAGGTGCGTCCGATGATGGAGCGCCAGCTCGGCCATATGATTCGCCTCATCGACGATCTGCTGGATGTCAGCCGGATCAGTCAGGGAAAAATCACCCTTCGCAAAATCCGTGTCAACATCGTCGACGTGCTCGAGCAGGTGATCGAAACCTGCCGTCCTGACCTGGAACGGCAGGACCAGCAACTTACGACTGACTTTCCCTCCAGCCCCCTGTATGTGGAGGTGGATGTCACCCGCATGGTTCAGGTGTTCTCGAACCTGCTTGGCAATGCCATCAAGTTCACTCAGCCCTCAGGAGATATTCACCTGAGTGTGCGACGAGAGAACCAGCAGGTTGCCATCAGCGTGCGGGATAACGGCGTAGGCATCCCGGCCGAATTACTGCCGCGGGTCTTCGATATGTTCGTGCAGACGACATCGCCGCTGGAGCGCGATGTGGGCGGACTTGGCGTGGGTCTGTCTCTGGTTCAGAGCCTGGTGGAGATGCACGGCGGCATTGTACAGGCCACCAGCGAAGGTGTCGGGAAGGGCAGCGAGTTCGTCGTCCGGCTTGCGTTGGCAGAGAGCCCGAAACCCAAGGCAGATGAAAAATCGTCGGCTGCCGAGCAGCCGGGTTCCAGCCGCAAAATTCTGGTCGTCGACGACAATGTGGATTCCGCCACGAGCCTGGCGCTGATGCTTGAACTGGCCGGCCACGAAAGCCGGGCCGCTTACGGGGGCGCCGACGCGCTGGAAAAAGCTGAGCAGTTCCGCCCGGACATCGTGTTCCTGGACATCGGCATGCCGATGCTGAACGGCTATGAAGTCGCCCGCAGAATACGCCAGCAGCCTTGGGGGCGTCAGCTCAAGCTGGTCGCGCTCACCGGCTGGGGGCAGGAGGAAGACCGTCAACGTACCCGGGAAGCCGGCTTCGACGCGCACCTGGTGAAGCCCGTGGAGCTGTCGGCCATTCAGAACCTGATAGATGGTTAACCAAGCGTGAAGAAAACGGCGGGCATCATCGCTTTCAGGCGTAACCACGACAGCATCGATCTTTTCCTCGTTCACCCCGGCGGACCTTTTTGGGTCGCCAAGGATGTCCACGCCTGGTCGGTTCCCAAGGGAGAGTTTAGCGAGGAGGATGCCTTGACGGCCGCTAAGCGCGAGTTCCGGGAAGAGACCGGACAATTGATTGAAGGAGAGTTCACTGCGCTTCCCCCGCAAAAAGCCCAGGGCAAAACCTTCTACCTCTATGCCGTGGAATCGAGCGCACCCGATCCCGATATAGTCCAGAGCAACACCTTCGAGCTCGAGTGGCCGCCGAAATCCGGTTACATGCAGCAATTCCCGGAAGTGGATCGTGCCGCCTGGGTGCCGCTGGAGCAAGCGCCGCTGAAACTGCACAAAAACCAGCAATTTATCTTGCAGCAGCTTGCATGGCTGATCAGATGAGGAGCTTGGCCGGGCATAGAAGTTTTTGTTGCGGGTGCTTGTGAGCCGGCGCACAAAAACAGTGCAAACTCCTCGATTACGTGGACACCTCCGACTAAGAGGTCTCGGTGCGCAGCGTCCCTGCACCGGGCATTCACGGCGCCAGTTTCCGTCCCGCAAGTCACGCTAAACAGCCGCTGGGTACAAACCTTTTTCGGCTCATTCTGTACTCTGTCCTCTGATCGCTGTTTGGTAGTGATTCCCCATCATTATCAGCAAGCTATTAGAAGCGTCGGGAAAACCGGCTATAACAATAGAGGAAGTATCGAATGAAAAACATCTCACGGCTCAACGCCTCCGCCCGCGTGCTTGCACTCATCGGTGCTGTGATTCTCCAGGCGCCGACCGCTCTGGCGGGGCCAAGTGAAAACTACGTCGCACTGGGTGATTCTTTTGCAGCGGGTAACGGCACCAGTAATCCCGATCTCGATTACAACTGCTTCAGAAGCAGCGATGCCTATGCGCCGATCATTGCCGTAGAGCGTCCGGACACCAAGCTCACTTTCGTTGCCTGCTCTGGAGCGACCTCGGAAGACGTAATCAACTCTCAGGTGGATGCGCTCAGCAGTCGCACCGACTACGTCACTGTGAGCATGGGCGGTAATGACGTTGGCTTCAGTGAATTAATATCCAACTGTGTTGGCCACTTCGACGAAGCGAAATGCCTCGAAACGGCGGAAGAGGTCAATCGGCGAATTGACGAAGAATTACCGGCAAAACTGGATGCTGCCTACGCCGCGATCAAGAATGCAGCTGAGAAAGCAGTCATTATGCACGTCGGCTATCCACGCTTTTTTGGAGACAACGTGTGGTGCTGGCAGGCCGACGGAACCACGGAAAACGAAGCATTTGCGCTCAATGGCGTTGCTGACAACCTCGATCGCGTGATCGCCAATCGCGCGGGTGCCGCTGGCGTGACCCACATCAGCGTAATCCAGCAGTTCACCGGCCACGACGTTTGCGCTTGGGAACCCTATCTGCACGGCAAGGACGGTCTCTATCTACGGGACTTCTATCACCCGAAGAAAGCCGGCTACCGTGATGGCTTCGCTCCGTTGATCCGCGCAATCATGGGCTAGTTCAAACGGCCGTAGCTCTACGAAGAAAAACACCAGCGGATAACCTGCTGGTGTTTTGTTTTTCACGCGTCAGCTTGAGCCAAGCGAGCGTGGAAGGTGTACAAGACGGACGTTTCCCGGCCTGAACACATCGGTCGGGCTTAGCCCGAATGCCTCCACGAAGGCGCGGCTGAAGTGAGGCAGGTCGAAGAAGCCGGAGGAAGTGGCGACCTCTGTTAAGGTCCGATCCCGCGACCAACTATCCACTGCATTCCACACGCTGGTCCAGCGCACGTACTGCGTCAACGTGAACCCCATCTCTGCTTTGAACAAATGTCTTAACCGCGAAGGGGACAGGCAGGCGCACTCCGCGAGTGTCTCCAGCGAAAGCTGGTCCATTGGTCGCGATTGCACCAGACTCAAAACTCTCTCTATTCGGTCATCCAGCGGTGAAACGCTTTGTTCCCGTGGGTTGAGCCCCGCTATGGTCTCGGAATAGAGCTCTTCCACCAAGGGCAGGCTTGCTGTACCGGAGAAGAGTTCACCGAAATGCCGGGCGAGTGGCTCTACTGCATCAAGCGAGGGAAAAACTAGTGCCTGGCCATTGAATACGGGGCTGAGGCGACGAAAATCAGCGGAGTGCGCGGGTATGTCGAGGATGATCAGATCACTGTCCCGGGCAATGAGTCGAGTTCGGCTGGTGTTTGGAGCCAGCAGAGCAACCTGCGAACTGATTCGCTTGCCACCGTCGAACTCCATGTGAAAAGGCTTATTACAGGCCAGCAGAAGCGTCGCAGAAAGCCGGCGATAATTGATTCGAGAACGGCTTCGGATATAGCGTTTCGCCGCGAGAAGCAGGCGTCCGGACCCGTAATAAACTGAAAAATCTTTTGGAAGTAGTGACTTAGACACCGTTACTAGGCACCCGCGTTTATGACTGCATGGTTCGGGTGTTCGTATATCTTCCTTGAACTGTATCAACAGCTCGGACAGCCCACTCGGAAGTAATGTGGGTGGGAAGAGGCGTCTTGTCAAGAAGCAGAACTGACGCAGCAGTCCGCCAGATTACCAAACTCTCTCCTATCCGGCGCTTGCCGTAAGACGGGACTAATTTACTTCAGGTGCCTGGCATGAAAGGCGATGTGCTCGCCGATGAACGTGCCGATGAAGAAGTAGCTGTGATCGTAACCCGGCTGGATGCGAAGTTCGATCGGATAGTTTGCAGCTTCAGCTGCCTCTCTCAAGAGTTCCGGTTTCAACTGTGCGGCGAGGAAGTCATCGGCATCGCCCTGATCGACCAGGAACGGCAGTTTTTCCTTTGCGTTTTCCAGTAGCGCCGTCGAGTCGTATTCGGCCCACGTCTCCTCATCATCTCCGAGATATCCGCGCAAGGCCTTCTCGCCCCAGGGGCAGCCCATTGGCGAACTGATAGGGGCGAAAGCGGACAGTGAGCGAAAGCGCTCGGGGTTTTTCAGCGCGATTGTAATCGCGCCGTGTCCGCCCATGGAGTGGCCGGAGATGGCTTCGCGGGACAGATCCACCGGCAACGAGCTGCCCTTGAGCACCAGCGGCAGTTCCGTGACGATGTAATCGTACATCTGGTAATGCGCGTTCCAGGGCGCTTGGGTTGCGTTCACATAGAAGCCCGCCCCCAAACCGAAATCGTATGCGCCGGCAGGGTCATCGGGCACAGCCTCGCCGCGCGGACTGGTGTCCGGCGCGACGATTGCGACGCCGTGCTCGGCGGCATAGCGTTGCGCGCCGGCTTTCTGAACGAAGTTCTGGTCGTTGCAGGTAAGCCCCGACAGCCAGTAGAGCACCGGCACTTTATTCGATTCCGCATCCGGCGGCAGGTAAACCGAAAACACCATGTCGCAAGACAATGTCTGCGAATGGTGTTGAAAGCGCAACTGCCGCCCGCCGAAGCATTTGTTCTCGCCAATCTTTTTCATTAGTCACCTCTTGCCAGGCTGATGATTTAGTAAAGCACGACCGAGCGAATGCTTTCGCCCTTCTTCATCAGCTCGAAGCCCTTGTTGATGTCTTCCAGCGGCATGGTGTGGGTGATCATGTCATCGATGTTGATCTTGCCGTCCATGTACCACTCGACGATCTTCGGCACATCGGTACGACCACGCGCGCCGCCGAAAGCGGAACCGTGCCAGCTGCGACCGGTAACCAGCTGGAATGGACGAGTGGAGATTTCCTGTCCGGCGCCGGCGACCCCGATGATGCAGCTTTTACCCCAGCCCTTGTGAGCGCATTCCAGCGCCTGGCGCATGGTATTGACGTTGCCGATGCACTCGAAGCTGTAATCGACGCCGCCTTTGGTCATCTCGATGATGGTTTGGGTCACGTCGTCCACTTCTCTGGCATTGACGAAATCAGTCATGCCGAATTGCTCGCCCATCGCGCGTCGGGCTGGATTGATATCGACACCGATAATCCGGTCCGCACCGACCATCCTAGCGCCCTGAATTACATTGAGCCCGATCCCACCTAAACCGAACACCGCTACGGTTGAACCTGCTTCCACTTTCATCGTGTATACAACGGCGCCGATGCCGGTGGTTACGCCGCAGCCGATGTAGCAGACCTTGTCGAAAGGCGCATCCTCGCGAATCTTCGCCAGTGCGATTTCGGGCAGTACGGTGTAGTTGGAGAAGGTGGAGGTGCCCATGTAGTGAAGAATGGGCTTGCCGTCCAGAGAGAAACGGCTGCTGCCATCCGGCATTACGCCCTGACCTTGCGTGGAGCGAATCGCCTGGCACAGATTGGTTTTCGGATTGAGGCAGTATTCGCATTGCCGGCATTCGGGTGTGTAGAGCGGAATGACGTGATCGCCGGGCTTCAGGGACTTCACGTCCTTGCCCACGTCCACGACGATGCCGGCACCCTCGTGCCCGAGAATGGCGGGGAACTGGCCTTCCGGATCGTCGCCGGAAAGCGTAAATGCATCGGTGTGGCAAATTCCTGTGGCTTTGATCTCCACCAGAACCTCGCCGGCTCGCGGTCCTTCCAGATCGACTTCACAGATGTCCAGGGGTTTTCCGGCACTGAAGGCCACGGCGGCACGGGTTTTCATCATTCGGCTCCTTTCGGATTGCTGTCTATTGACAGGACGTATTTGAAGGCCTGAAGTGTACAACGTTCGCCAGGCTAAATGAGACAGCGTGGCAGACTGGACAGCGATGCCTTTGTCCCCTACATTCTGCGCACCGTTTGCCGTCGGTGGATATTCAATGCCTGCAGACCCTGAACCTTCCGGCAATAACGGCCGGGCCGCCTCTCGTACCTCGTCCATTCTCCTCGATCTTGCCCGCCGCTTTCCCGGTGAGCGGGTTCGCCTGCAGGACCCGAGCCAATTACTGGGCAATCGCTCGTTCGGCTTTCTCCTGTTCATCTTCGCGCTCCCCAATACCTTGCCGATGATTGGCATTCCCGGTGTGTCGACGCTGACGGGGCTGCCCCTGGTTCTCATCGCATTGCAGATGATGATCGGACTGCCGCGGCCCTGGCTTCCCAAATGGCTGTTATCACGCTCGCTGCACACAAACGACTTCCGCCGGCTCGTGGAGAAAACCGCGCCCTGGCTGCATGTGATCGAGCGCTAGCGAACCTACAGAACACCGCACGCTGGGTATGTGCCCCCAAGCGTGTCAGAATGGCCTTGATCTCATCCGGGAGCAGTCGCAGTCGACGCGCTCTTGAAAATAAAAAATGAAGGGGGTTTTTCCATGAGTCACTATCCGGAACAAATTTGGAGTCAGACACTGGGCGATTTGCTCAGGCGCACAGCGGCACGCTTCCCCGACAAGCCTGCGATTCTTTGCGGCGATGTCAGCTGGACCTATGCGGAGTTTGACCGGGTGTGCAATCGACTCGCGGCTGGTCTGGCGGAGCAGGGGATTGCAGTCGGCGATCGGGTGGCGGTGCTGTCCCGCAACTCCCACGCCTTTGCCGCACTGCGCTTTGCGGTGGCGAGACTGGGCGCGGTACTGGTGCCGATCAACTTCATGCTCAACGCCGAAGAAGCGGCCTACATCCTGCGTCATTCCGGCGCGCGCCTGCTCTTCGTTGATCAGGACCACGCGGCGATCGGTGCTGATGCTGCCGGACAGGACACGTCCGTGGAGCGACTGATCGGTCTGCCGAGCGAAGACAGCGACGCAAGCCCGGAAGGCCTGCTTGGTTTTCAGGAACTGCAGTCCGATGCGCAGCCGCCCGTCCCTGAACTCAACGGCCGAATGCTGGCCCAGATCATCTATACCAGCGGAACCGAGTCGCTGCCCAAGGGCGCGCAGCTGAGCCACGAGGGAGTGATCTGGCAGTACGTTAGCTGCATCGTCGATGCGGAAATCAATGAAAACGACCGGATTCTTCACGCGCTTCCGCTCTATCACTGTGCGCAGCTGGATGTGTTCCTCGGCCCTGCGATTTACGTCGGTGCGACCAGTGTGATCACCAGCAAGCCGGTGCCGGAAAACCTGCTGCCTTTGATCGAGCGTCACCAGATCAACTCCTATTTCTCCCCGCCCACAGTCTGGATTGCACTGCTGCGCTCTACGCTCTTCGATCAGACCGATCTTTCAAGCTTGCGCAAGGGTTACTACGGCGCGTCCATCATGCCGGTGGAAGTACTGAAGGAAATTCAGAAGCGCCTGCCGCAGGTGCGCCTATGGAATCTGTACGGGCAGACTGAGATCGCGCCCGTCGCTACGGTGCTGAAGCCGGAAGATCAGTTGCGCAAGGCCGGTTCCGCCGGTCGCGCCGCTCTCAATGTGGAAACGCGCGTGGTCAACGATCAAGGTGCGGATGTCAGTGTGGGAGAGATTGGTGAAATCGTGCACCGCTCACCGCAGTTGATGCATGGCTACTACCAGGACGAAGAACGCAGCCGAGCCGCCTTCGAAGGAGGTTGGTTCCACAGCGGTGACCTCGGCGTGATCGACGAAGAAGGTTACATCTCGGTCGTCGATCGCAAGAAGGACATGATCAAAACGGGTGGGGAAAACGTCGCCAGCCGGGAAGTGGAAGAAACGCTTTACCGCATGCCGGAGATTGCCGAAGTGGCGGTGATTGGATTGCCACACCCGCGCTGGATCGAAGCCGTGACAGCGGTAATCGTATTGAAGAGCGGGCAGGCGCTCGATGAAGAGGCGGTAATCGCCCATTGCAACGAGCACCTGGCTCATTTCAAAGTCCCCAAGCGGGTTATCTTCGCTGAACAGCTGCCGAAAAATCCCAGCGGCAAGGTGCTCAAGCGCGATCTTCGGGACACCTACGGGGAGTGAATCTCCCTTCGGACTGCGTGCCGCCAGTGTGATCAGGAAACGCTGGCGGCCGCTGGGTTGGCTCGGAGATCGGCTGCGAGTCCCGCACCCATCAAATCTTCGAAATTGGCACGGTAAAATTTGTCCATCGCTTGCGTGCTGCTTCCCTCCAGAGATTCGTCGAAGCGCTTGATCGGATTGCGGCCGCCTTCGATGTGCGGATAGTCCGACGAGAACATACACATGTCTTCGCTGGAATTGGCAATGATCCAGCCCACATCCTCGTGGGGATAGGGCGTGATCCGCAGCTGGCGCTTCGCAATATTGCTGGGCGTGTCCGAAAGCTTTTTCAGGCGTTCTTCGCCTTTTCGGAATGCGGCGCAGGCGGCATCGATAAAGCGCAGCCAGCTGGGTAACCAGGACGCGCCCAGTTCCACGGCGCCAAACTTCAGATTCGGGAAGCGGTCGCAGACGCCATCAAGAATAAGGACCGCCATGGTCTGCCACAGTGAAAGCGGAATGGTCATGAAGCTGGTGGATGTGAAATTCTCATCGCCGCCGTGGAAGTCCTTCACTCGCGGCAGGCCATTTTCGGCGTAGGCATCATTCATCTTCTCTTCGCCGCCTACATGAAACAGCACCGGCACGCCGGATTCCTGCGCAACGGCCCACAAACGATCGAAGCCGACGTGGGAAGGAGAATGACCGGCGGGACAGCGCGACGGAATCACCAGCGCCTTGCAGCCCAGTTTCAGCGCCGATTCAGCGACCTCTGCAGCCCGCGCGACATCCACCAGCGGCACGTAAGCCGTGGCTAGCAGTCGCCGGTCGACGCTGCAAAAGTCCGCCATCATTCGGTTGTGGGCAGTCGCACTGGCTATCGCGAGGTCCGTGTTGCTGCTGTACTCCAGCCCGAAATTGCTGAGCACGTAGGTGGTAAAGACAAGCTGGCTTTTGAAGCCGAGGTAATCGAGTGCTTTACTGCGATCTTCGGCGCGAAAGGATCCGAGTGCCTGATGGTTCTTGCGCAGCAGGATATTTTCCTCATCGCCAGCGCGAAAGCTCGGATCGTCTTGCAAGGCCAGTGCTTTCTCGGCGTTCTCCAGCTGCGAGCGTGCCGGGCGGGTCTTCGCTGTGAAATCGGCGAGATAGCGGGCTTCCATATAGCTTTCCAGCATGCCCGGCACTTCCATGATATGAGAGTCCGCGTCGTGAATCATTCTTTTTTCCGCGTAGGCCATGATTGGATGCTCCAGGAGAGAGTGGATTCGTAAACATACTGCAATATCGCATTCAGTGCGATATCGAAATCCACTCATCCGGCTTATTACAAGCTCGCGTCTTCCACCTGCTTCGCCTGGATGGCCGTGATCGCAATGGTATATACGATGTCGTCCACCAGCGCACCTCGTGACAGATCGTTCACCGGCCTGCGCAGGCCCTGCAGCATGGGGCCGACGCTGACCACGTTGGCGCTGCGCTGAACCGCCTTGTAGGTGGTGTTGCCGGTATTCAGATCAGGGAAGATAAACACCGTCGCCTTGCCTGCCACCGGGCTGTTTGGCGCTTTGCTGCGCGCGACGCTTTCGATGGCCGCCGCATCGTATTGCAGTGGGCCGTCGATGAGCAGGTCGGGGCGTCTTTCCTTCGCAATGCGCGTGGCTTCGCGCACTTTCTCCACTTCCTCCCCACTGCCTGATGTGCCGGTGCTGTAGCTGATCATCGCCACCACAGGTTCGACGCCGAAGGCCTTGGCGGAATCCGCGCTTTGAATCGCAATGTCCGCAAGCTGCTCGGCATTGGGATCAGGATTGATGGCGCAGTCGCCATAAACCAGCACCTGTTCCGGCAGCAGCATGAAAAAAACCGAGGAGACCAACTTCGCCTGTTGATGGGTCTTGATCAGTTGCAAGGCGGGTCGAACGGTATTGGCGGTGGTGTGTACGGCGCCCGATACCAGGCCATCCGCCTCGTCCAGGGCCACCATCACTGTGCCCAGCACCACGTTGTCTTCCAGCAGGCCTTCCGCCATCGCCTCTGCCACGTCCTTCGGTTTGCGTAACTCGATCAAGGGCTGGATGTAGGCGTTGCGAACTTCCACCGGATTGATGATCTCGATGCTGTCCGGCAGCTCCAGTCCGAGCGATGCAGCCACCTCGCGAATTTCTGCGGGATCGCCGATCAGCACACAGCGGGCCAGCCCGCGCTGTTGGCAAATAATCGCAGCTTCGATGGTGCGCGGCTCATTTCCTTCCGGCAGCAGGATCCGTTTGTTCGCTTCGCGGGCACGCTCGGAAATGAGGTAGCGAAAGGCGGGCGGGGAGAGTCGCGACTGGCGCGGCAACTTCAAATAGTCGCGCAGCCATTCCGCATCGATGCGGGTCGCGATGGCTTCCATCGCCTGCTCAATCCGCGCCGGATCGTCAACCGGAATGGCGGTGGACAAGTTGGCAAGTTGCCGCGCCGTCTCATAGGTGTTGGTTTCCGTTCGCAGCACTGGCAGACCCGTGTCCAGCGCGCGACGGCACAATTCCACCACCCGATCGTCGGGCATCAGCCCGCCGGTGAGCATCAGGCCCGCCAGCCGCACACCGTTCAAGGCCGTCAGTGCGGTGGCCATGACAATGTCTTCACGATCACCTGGTGTCACCAGCAGGGTGCCAGGGCGCAGGGTATGGATCATATTGCGCACGGTTCGTGCGGAGACGGAAACGCGCTGAATGCGTCGGGTGAGCATCTCTCCTTCATTGAGTACCTGCACATGGAGTTCACGCACGAGGTCCGACACCCGTGGGGCCAGCAACTCCGCCTGCCAGGGAATACAGGCCAGTAAGCGATAGCGGCCCTCTCTGAACGATGCACACTCCGAGGCATAGTCGGGCTCCGGCTCGGCCTTTGTTGCATCGGGCCGAAGTTCCTGCACTTGCACCCGCGGTTCGCCCACCTTATTGAGCACCGCGCCGACCACGTTGGAGGCGTCGGCACTGCTGCGGCCGGCGAACAGACGGGCGGTAAATTCCAGTTCCTCATCCACTTCGTGCACCGACCGGTGCCGGGGCGTACTCAGCAAGACGATTTCAGATCCCAGGTTGCGGGCAATCTCCACATTGAGCCGCGCCAAATAAGTTTCTCCAGAGTCCGGCGCCAGGGCTTCGACGATGACAACGTCCGACTTTTTGGCGACCCGCTGGTAGTCGCCGACCACCTGCTCCATCAGCTGGTCCGACTTGCCGCGATTGAGCAGCTGTTGCGCCTCGCGCAGCGCCATTGGTTCGGGCGGATCGAGCGCACTCAGTTCACGCACAAATGCCACTGAGGAGTCCTTGCCCTGGCTGTGCAGTGCTTCGCCCGGGTGTTCAAAGTGGCTGAAAGGTTTGTAGAAGCCGACGCGCACTCCGACGCGTTCCAGTGCGCGCAACAAGCCCAGGCACACGGAAGTCAGCCCCGAGTCTCGGGATGTTGCTACGACGAGAAGATTTTTTGCCATGACCTGTTTTCCTGTTCAGTTCCGGGCTATCGCCAGCGCTTCCCTCGCGATAACCCGCTCTTCATCCGTGGGTACCACCAGGATCGGAAAGCGGCTGCGGTCGCTGTGAATCGCCCGGCCATCTTCACCGCGTCTGGCGTTGCGCTGATCGTCCACCGCAAAGCCGAGCAGCCTCAGATGGGAAACGGTCCGGGCACGTACCTGCGCACTGTTTTCACCGATGCCGCCAGTAAAAACCAGCGCATCCAGTTCTGTCAGCGAGGCGGTCATGGCCGCGATATATTTCGCCAGACGAAAGCAGAAGATTTTAATAGCCAGATCCGCGCGCCGATGACCTTGCGCTGCGAGTTCGCCAAGGTGGCGCATGTCATTGGTTTCTCCGGAGATTCCCAGCAAACCGCTTTCGTTGTTCAGAATTCGATGTACTTCTTCCGCGTCCAGACCTTTTCCCTTTAAAAAGTCGAACAGGCCCGGGTCCACATCGCCGCTGCGGGTTCCCATCACCAGCCCCTCCAGTGGCGTCAGCCCCATGCTGGTGTCGACACTCTTTCCTCGCGAAATGGCAGTAATGCTGCAGCCGTTGCCGAGATGCGCGGAGATGAGTGAGGTTTCTTCCAGCGATTTGCCGAGAATCTCGGCGGTGCGGCTCGCCATATAGCTATGGCTGGTGCCATGAAAGCCGTAGCGACGCACCCCCCATTGTTCATAGAGGCGCATCGGTATCGCATAGAGGTAAGCCCGCTCGGGCAGTGTCTGGTGGAACGCAGTGTCGAAAACGGCAACCTGAGGGACATCGGGAAACAGCGCGGCGGCGGCTTCGATTCCCAGCTGATTGACAGGGTTGTGCAAAGGAGCGAGTTCAGCGCAGTCGGCAATTGCCCCGGCCACCTGGGCATCTATACGCGAGGCCTGCCGGAAAGCTTCTCCACCATGTACGACTCTGTGGCCAATCACGGTTGGCGTCCGGTCGAGTATCCCTTGCTGACGGAAACTGTCCACAATGCGGCGCAGGGCGTCGCCGTGGGAGGCGCCGGAGGGCAGAATAACTGAAAGTGTGCCATTTACCCGGGCGAGAGCTTCCTCGCTGCCAAGGCGCTCAGCGAGGGCAGAGGCGACTCTTTGCAAGGTTCCATCGAACACCGCAATTTTGAGCGACGAACTCCCGCAGTTGATAACAAGGGCTGTTTCCATCGGGTCCTCTGGGCGCAGGTATGCCGCTAGCGTCATGCCAATTGCCGACATCGACGAGAGTGTCAGCAATCGGCGAGCCAGCTTACTATTCATGAGTTGGCGCCCGCCACTCGATTTATCGGCATCTCGTACAACTGACTTCGGGAACCGACGAAACGGCAGAGCATCAGATAGCGGGACGGAGATGTCATTTTCCCGCGTGCAGAGAGTGACGGTGTAGATAGCTATAAATAGAGCACTGCGGACTTCCTGTTTTCCGTCAGCTTGCATTACGACGAACGCGTATAAACCAGCGAACGCAATTCCAGCGTTCAGCTGATTTCATTAATTCGATCCGCACACCCGCCTAGATCTTGATCCAGGAGCTGAGGAGGAAAGGAATGCCACCCTCGTCGTTTGTCGATCCCCTCTGCGAAGACAGCGTCGAAAGTGGCGCGGTCACCGCCGACACAGAGTACCAGGAAGCTGGCATCGCCCAGAGCGCCAGAGTCGAAAAGACTGCGACGAATGATGGCCTGGTGTGGCTGGTGATCGCGCTCCGGCGGACCCTGAAGAGGACGGGCCTGCTTCCACTTGCCCGCGATCTCCGCGCGATTATGGTGCTGGGCCCCTGGCGAGTGATTCCCCGTTTCCTGATCAGACAGCTGAGACCGGCCGCGCCACTGAACACGATCGATGATTCTGTTCTGACCGGTATACTCGACCCGATCGCGATTGCCGAAGAAATTCATCGAAACAGCATCGCCATCGAGGGCGCGCTCCCCAGAGACATGACGGATCGCCTGCGAATACTGGCCGAGCGATTGCCAGCCGGCGAATACCAGGACATGCATCGTATCGATGATGATGTGCGACGCCTCTCGGAAGATGTCGCGATAAGGAATGTACTCCGAAGCTATTTCAGGTGCGAGCCTGAGCTGATCGGAGCGACGCTGGACATCAGCTCGGATGAAAGTTTCGACCCGAAAGGTCTGCATGAATTTCACATCGATTACCCGGGCTGGGAATCGCTATGCGTATTCGTATATCTCAATGACATCACCTCCGATAAATCCTATCACCTGGTAGCCAAAGGAAGTCACCGTCGGAGGGGAGTGAAGGGTCTGCTGAGAAGGCGGATCAGCGACGAAGAGGCGCAACGCCGCTTCGGCCCGTCATTGCAAGCGGTGCTGGGGCCGGCAGGAACGATCTTTTTCGAAAACACCGAGGCATATCATCGACGGCAACCCGGCAAGGAGAAACGCCGCGCTCTGTTGAAGCTAACCTACCTCTCGCATCGTGGAATACTCACCCAAGGCCGGGGTAGCAAAGAACAGTTCGCACGGACAGCCCGACTGGTGGAGACAGTCCGCGCGACAGAACTGACGAGGGAACCGGTTCTTTGACCGCACTACACTTCTTTCTCGGGTGGCACGTCCGTGACTTTGCTCATCCCGATCCATGCCATCCCTCGCGACGAGGCCAAGCATTCCCGTACCGTTGCGGGCAGACTGCAGCGCGAACGCGACGGCGCCTGCCGCCCTTTATTTCCGCTCTTCTCTTCCTAAGTGATCCGCCCCGTGCTTGTTGACGTATAACGTTCCTTCGGACCGGTTCACCCCAGCGCGAGCCGCGAGCACTTCCAACCCACAGCCGCATTGAAAGCGCGGCCATCATTCACTAACGTTGACATATACCTTGGCGTAAGAGGTGACGGTCGAGTCACAGCTTCGCCGTTATGTGGGGACTAAGTCGATGCACCTTGGTAATTCCTTGCGCAGACTTCTGCAAAACCCGATTTTCGGCGGGACGGGCTCCGACCAGCGGGGCGACCCCGACGAGCAGGTTGTGCGTGGCAGTGAAAAGCTGCTGCGATTGGCCTTACGGGGAGCGAATGCAGGCGCGTGGGTCATCGACGTGAAGGACGGGACGACCCACTGGAACGAACAGCTCGACAGGCTATACGGTTTCAACGAGACCCAAGCCCCCTCTTTTGAGCGCTGGATAATCAGTCTTCACCCGGAAGACCGGCGCTGGGTGGTTGCAGATCTCGAAACCCGGTTGTACTCGGAAGCTACCGATTTCGAAAGGGAGTTCCGCATCATCCACCCCGAAAAGGGCGTTCGTTGGATTCTTAACAAGGGAAGCATCGAGCGAGATGAGCGTGGCGGCGCGTTACGAATCCACGGCATCGATATGGATATCACCGAGCGTAAGGAGGAGCAGAAGATGCTCAGGGAAGCCGACCGCCGGAAAGACGAATTTCTCGCTATCCTTGCTCACGAACTCCGCAACCCCCTGACCCCGCTGCGTAACAATCTTGAGCTGCTGCGCTTGCTGCCCGCAGGAGATTCCCAACGCGCAGAGCAGGCTATGGATAGCATGGACCGCCAGCTCGAGCACATGGTCTTGCTGATCAACGACCTTCTCGATACCAGCCGGATCCGGCACGGCAAGCTCCTGCTTCGAAAACAACGGGTGCCGATCGGCGAGGCCGTCGCTCAGGCCGTTGAGGTGAGCGAAAACTTCATACGCGAGCGTAAGAACGAGCTGCACCTTGGGCCTTTGCCAAGCGATCGCTATGTCGACGCCGATCTGATGAGGTTGGTCCAGGTGTTTGCCAATCTACTGAACAATGCTGCAAAGTTCACCGGTCCAGGTGGTCATATCTGGCTTGACGTCGAGCCCGGTGAGGATTGGGTACTGGTCAGCATCAAAGACGACGGGATTGGCATTTCAGCTGACAAACTGCCGCGCTTGTTCGAGATGTTCAGTCAGGCGGCCCCACCCCTGGAACGCAGCCTCGGTGGACTTGGCATCGGCTTGTCGTTGGTCAAAGGTCTCGTGGAACTCCATGGTGGCACGGTGGAGGTCGCCAGCGAGGGACCGAATCGGGGAGCGGCATTTGTAGTCCAGCTGCCGGTTGCGCGGCCACCTGTCGGCGAGGCAGACACCCGACAACGGACGACGGGTCGCGACATTGTCCGGCGGCGACTTTGCTTGATCTGACCGGCAATGAGACGCGTAGCGCCTTCGATGGAAAAACCGCCCTCGAGCTTGCGGAAGACTTCAGGCCCGACGTGATCTTCCTCGATATCGGCATGCCCTTGCTCAACGGTTATGAAGTGGCTCGGCGAATTCGCCGTCACCTTTGGGGAAAAAAGGTCCTGCTGATCGCCATCAGCGGGTGGGGCGAGGAGAAGGATCGACAGCGCTCGAACGAAGCGGGATTCGATCACCACCTGGTGAAACCGGTCGACTTTGGTACCGTGCAGGATGTGCTCGCCACGGCGACCTGATTGCATTCACTCCCAGTAAACCGAACACAATTACCGCTCGAAGTGCTCTAATGCGTCGTCCTGCTGACCTTGGGAGCGTCAGCCGCCGCGGGAAGTTGAACTGCGCTATCCTGGCACATGTGCGGTTAACAAGCTCAGTGTTCGGTTAACACTGACGATCTGGGTGTCTTTTATCTCTTCCATCACTACATAACTCGCGGACTCACGAACACCCGGTAAACTCAACAAAGTATCGCCCAAAAATTTACGGTATTCGTCCATATCGGCAACCCGGGCTTTGATCAGGTAATCAAAGTCGCCGGACACGAGGAAGCACTCCTGCACCTGTTCCAGCTCGGCGGCGCGCTCTTTGAACTGCCGGAACAGGTCGTGGGATTTCCGCTCGAGAGAGATTTCTACAAACACGACCAGACCTGCATTTAGGCGTGACGCGTCGACTTGGGCACTGTAGCCGCGGATAATGCCTGCGCGCTCCATCTTCTTGACCCGCTCCATGCAGGGTGAGGTACTGAGCCCCACCTTCTCGCCCAGGGCGGAATAAGTTATGCGTCCATCTCTTTGCAACTCCCGCAAAATGTGAAGATCGATCCTGGTTAATTGCAATTTCTGCATGAGTGCTTATCCGCAGCAAATTATTCTGATGACACGCCTGAGCGCCAAAAATATAACTGATTAAGTGTCCAAATAAAAAACATTTCTCGCGGCCCCTTCTTATACTCGACGCCATCAAAGCCACCAAAGAAGAAGGAGTCGGCAGGTGATAATCGGCATACCCAAAGAAATCAAAAATCATGAATACCGGGTCGGAATGAGCCCGGCCGGGGTGCGAGAGCTCGGCATCCAGGGACATACCATCCTCGTGGAAACCGGCGCTGGCGAGGGAAGCGGCTTCGGCGATGATCTGTACCGCCAGATGGGGGCAGCCATCGTCGACAAGGCTGAAACTGTCTTCGAAGAGGCGGAAATGATCCTGAAGGTCAAAGAGCCTCAGCCCTCCGAGTGCCGCCAGTTGAGCAAAGGACAGACCTTGTTTACCTATCTGCACCTGGCGCCGGATCCGGAGCAGACAGCGCTGCTGGTCGAGTCCGGAGCAACATGCATCGCCTATGAAACCGTCACCGACGACAGAGGCGGGCTCCCCCTGCTGGCGCCCATGTCGGAAGTCGCCGGGCGCATGGCCATACAGGAAGGCGCATGGTGCCTGGAAAAGGCCCGTGGCGGCGCAGGTGTGCTACTGGGCGGTGTGCCCGGCGTGGAGCCGGCCGATGTTGTGGTGCTCGGTGGTGGTGTTGTCGGCTTGAATGCTGCGCGCATGGCCTGCGGTCTGGGAGCTCAGGTCACCATTCTCGATCGCAGTTTGCCGAGGCTGAAATACATCGACGAGTTGTATAGCGGCCGTATGAAAACGATCTTCTCCACCACGGACGCCGTCGAACGCTGCCTGCGCTCAGCCGACCTGGTAATCGGGGCCGTTCTGATTCCGGGTGCAGCGGCACCCAAGCTGGTCACGCGCGAGATGCTCTCGATCATGAAACCCGGTGCTGTGCTGGTGGACGTTGCCATCGACCAGGGTGGCTGTTTCGAAACCAGTCGTCCGACGACCCACCAGGATCCTATTTATGAAGTGGACGGCATCGTCCATTACTGCGTTGCCAACATGCCGGGTGCCGTTGCGCGTACCTCGACCCTGGCACTGACCAACGCCACCTTGCCCTACGCCATGCAACTGGCCAATGCAGGTGTGCTCAACGCTCTGAGAGACAATCGCCATCTGCTCAACGGGCTCAATGTTCACGAGGGTCACATCACGTCACAAGCCGTGGCCGAAGCGCTGGGTTACGCCTGTTTGCCACCGATGCAAGCGATCGGCTAATCACCTGACCGACCAGGGCGAACCTCGTGTTTGCCCGTCCCTCGAGACTCTGCCGGCACCACTTTGATACCCCCGCAAGCCGACACCGCTTCCGGAGTAACGCCGGTTCTCGAATCCTGGAACCACTGGTCCCATCGATATCTTGCAGGTGGTGCTAACGGGCTTGACTCGTTCACGGCATGTTTACGATCTGCCAGGCCGTTTTTGTGGCGGAAGCCACATCGCTCACCACCAAACTAGCGGCTCGGGTAAATCGACCATTGCCAACGCTTTGGATGTCACTTTGCATGAGCGTGGCTATCACACCTTCCTGCTCGACGGCGATAACGTTCGTCATGGTCTGAGTAGAGACCTCGGTTTTTCTGCCCCGCGACCGTACTGAGAACATTCGACGCGTTGGCGAAGTCGGCAAGCTGCTAACGGATGCCGGTTTGATCGTGATCTGCGCTTTCATTTCGCCTTTCGCCAGCGACCGTCAGCTGGTCAGAAATCTGTTTCCCGCTGGCGAGTTCATCGAAGTCTTCCATGGATACGCCATTGACCACCTGCGAGCAGCGAGACCCGAAAGGCCTCTACGCAAAGGCAAGGGCCGGCATAATCGGAAATTTCACCGGTATTGGTTCGCGCTATGAGGCCCCTGAACAACCGGACATTCGACTGGATACCTCGCGCGCATCGGTGAACGAGTGCATCGAGCGACTGATTGCTTATCTGCTGAAAAACGAACGGATCACGCGATCCCGCGCTTGAAGCAATGGCTGTTTGTCCGTGGAATAAATGGTGTTAAGCGCGGCGGGCGAACCAGTGCGGGCAGGCGTTTTTCCAGAAGGTCATCAAAAAAGCGACTTTCAGATGGTCGGTTTGGCGGGCCTGCCGTACAATTCCGGTTCGTCCAGTCAGCTTTCCACCCCCAGAGTCCAGCGATGAGCAGTGTTATCAGTCAGTTTCTTACCGTCCTTGTGCCGACACTTATGTTCGGCCTGTGTTTCTATGTTCTCAGCCGACTGAGTGGCCGGTTCAGATTTCGCTGGGCTCTCGCGTTCAAGGCCTCACTTTCACTGCTTTTTCTCTACATCGGTATCTGGGGGCATTTCATTGCCGCCGAGGGAGTTGTTGCGCTAATCCCAGAGTTTATCCCTTTCCCGTACTTCTGGAGTTATGCTACTGGCGCACTGGAAGTGTTGTTCGTGATCGGTTTGTGGTGGCCGCGTTTCGAAAAGCTCACCGGGGCGGTGATCGTCGGTTATCTAGCGCTGGTACTGCCTTTTAATATCTACGGCTGGACCGTGCCCGGCAATGTGCCAAGCTTTGAAACTGATCCCTGGTATCTCTGGGGTCGTATCCCGCTGCAGGCAGTATTCATGGCTTTTGCCTATTACGGAACGGGCCTTGATCACGTTGCCAAGAAGCGGCAGATGCGAGCCGAAACCGCCTAGACGCCTTTTCGTCTTGCTTTGACGCAGCGCCCACAGCCGACCGGCAGTTGAGTAGAGCCAGGGAGGACTCGAAAGTGGTGCCGGCAAGAAGGGCTGGGGAATACAGCTAGTCCCCGTCTTCTGATAGTACGAAAAAAAGGCCCCTCGCTTTTGGCGAGGAGCCTTTGGTGTTGGTGGAGGCGGCGGGAGAGTTTCCCATGCGTACCCTGAGTGAAAGCAGTCGCTAAGTTCCTGAAATTTCCTTGGTTTCTTGCTTAGCCGACTGTGCGGATTTCATCCATCTCCGGCCCAAAGTGTACCACAGAGGGGTGCCAACCGTGTGGCTACAAGCTCGGGAGTTGGAGTGCGACCGTTAAGTGCCACATGCCTCGCTCCCGGAAATGTTAGGGACGCGGGTTCAATTCCCTCGTGAGCCAAGGTCGCAGCTAGCCAACCGTACTTCCTCGCGCATCGCGGTTTTTACCGGTGCTTGCCAGAAACGCACAAGCAATGAGCATTACTACCCCGCCAAAGAGATGTAAGTTGCTTCTCAATCGAGATAGCGCTCGACAAGGCCGAGAAGCTCGGCAATCTCGAACGGCTTGCGCAGGACTTCGGTGGAGGCAGCGAGGTCAAGGCGACTGGCCGTAACCACCACGATGGGAATGTCAGTCACGCCGGGGATGCGCGCCTCGGGGAGGGCTGCCATGAAGTCTTCTCCTCCCATAACCGGCATCTGCAAGTCCAGTAGTATCAGATCAGGAAGCCGATCTGAAGTGCTCAGCACCTCTAGCGCCTTTGCGCCGTGCTCCGCTCTCAGAGTGACGTAGCCTTCCATGTCAAGGAGGGTCGACATGACCTCACGCATTTCGCGGTTGTCCTCGACAATCAGGATACGCCCTGGCATTCCTGACTCCCGCGTTTGAGTGGTAACTCCATGATGAAGCGGGCACCCCTGGCCTCATTTTCTTCGGCCCAGAGTCTTCCGCCGTGAGCGCCGACGATCTCGCGACTCACCGCCAGTCCCAGGCCGAGCCCCGAGCCGTCCGCCGCCACATGGGCGCGTTCAAAGCGCTCGAAAATCCGGGTCCGATCCCCCTCGGGAATGCCGGGACCTTCATCGTCCACAATCAGGCGAGCGCACCTGTCGTCGGCGTCCACGCTCACGCTTGCTCTAGTTCCCGGTGCATGGCGAACCACGTTCATCAGCAAATTACTGATCACCTGCTCGAGTCGCGCTTGATCCCACTCACCCATCGCGGCTACGCCGCTGCGAAAATCAATCGGGCAATGCGCCTCGGCAAAAACGGGCGCCGTCCGTTCCACGATAGTTGCAACGAGCGTGTTCAGTTCGGTGGTTTCCCTGTTCAGCGTCAATTGACCTCGGCTGACGTTCGCCAGGTCCAGCATTCGGGAGACGAGTTGCGACAGCGTGTCGACGCCGTGTTCAACCTGTTGTGCAAAGGACCGGATCGACTCGGGACTGCCCGCAACCTCATCGCTCCCGTCGAGCCGCCGCAACAGCATCTGGGTACGAAGCTTGAGGACCGACAGGGGTGTGCGCAACTCGTGGCTGGCGACGGCAAGGAATTCCTCGCGGTCCCTGACTGCCTGAAGGAGCTGCGACGCGTAGTTGTCCAGCGTCGAACGTGTCCGACCGGCAAAGAACCAGATCACCACACAGATGCCGAGATTGACTATCGCAAGCCCCAGCAAGCTGAGCTGCGCGATGTTCGCCGCCGTTGCCGTTGCCCTGGCCGCCTCTTCCATTCTGTCGGCCTTGTAAACAAGAAGGCTCGAAAGCGCTTCTCGGACTGCCTGCGTGCGGGGCCGGACCTGCTCGCGAAATTCTTCAACCACTTCTTCGAAGTCGGTACCTTCCAGTCGGCTGTTGATCATATTCTGCACGGCCCGCGAGTGCGCCTGTTTTTTCGACACCACTGCCGACAGCAGACTTGTTCCTTTCGCTGTCGATAGATGCGCGCCAAGATCGGTGGCATGTTGGTCGAAGCTCTGGTTAGCCTGCTGAGATTCAGTGGCGATAGCCGGATCGCCCGTTAGCAGGAAAGCCCGGTCGAGGGAGATGGTCGTTTCCACCAGCAGCCGCAGCTCCTGCAGTTGGACAAGGTCATATGCGTGTCTGGAAATGGTGGCTTCGGTAAGTTCGACGATCCGCCAGACGCCGAAAAGCGCGAGCAGGCTGGTCAGAACCAGCGCGCCCGTCATGGCAAGCATGCTGCGATCGATGCGGGCTGATGCCCGCCGATGATCCGCCTCGCTCAATGACATCAACTTCTCCAGGGCGGTTCGGAATGCATTTGCTGCGCGAGACTCGGTCGAATTGAGTCAGCGCTAAGCTCACAGATTTCGCCGGTCTCGGAAGTGTGCTGGTAATTCAACCACAACCTAGGTGGTCTGCCAAATTGTCTCAGGCGGTTTGTTAGTCTGGGGGCATCCGCCGTTCCGGCATATGCAAGCAGCATGTCCTCCCTTTGAGCTGATGCCCCGCCGTTTTCGCTAGTTGCCCGTCTCCAAGCGTTTCAGGTAGCTGGCACTCGGCGGATGCCCCGAGAAGTTCTCGACATTTATTTCAAACAGGGCTTTGCCGCGCTTGGGCAGACCACTGCGGATGTAATGGTGACCAAGAACGTAGAGCGGCATCGGATCCGCCTGCAGGCCCTTCAGGGCAGCCCAGGCGGGATAGTCTTCTTTCATCGCCTTCAGCTCACCGGCTTCTACTGCAGCATGGATCACCTCGGTGTGCCGTGGTCCCGGCAGGCGGGCGTTCGGGAGCTCCAATGCGTAGCGCAGCGCTTCCTGATAGATCATCAGTGGAGCGTTGGAGAAATTGGAAAGCATCACCAGCAGATAGTCGTCGCCCTGGTGGGTAAAGGTCACAAACTCCGAGCCGCTGGAGGCTGTCGTGCCTCCTTTTGTGACCAGTCGAACACCCTCCAGGTCGCAGACTTCCCAACTCAGGCCTACAATGCAACCCGGAATCAGAAAAGGAGCCCGCTTGCGAGTGCTCTCTTCAAGCATCGCGGCGGAATGCCAATGGCCCGAGCGCAGTGCCAGATAAAAACGCCAGAGGTCGGCTGCGGTCATGTAGATTCCGCCGTCGGGTCCCGGACGGTACTCCGCGCCCGTGCGATCCTGCCGCTCACCAACTGCGGAGAACCAGTAGCCGCGCGGTCGGTCCGCATAACTTCCGTCAGGCTGCAGGAATCTGGCATTGGTGATAGCTGCCGGTTCGAAAATTTCTTCGCGAAACAGGTCCTGCCAGCTTCGACCGGCTCGGTCGTGCCGTTCCAGAAGCGCAGCCAGCACCCAATAAGCTGAGTTGGAGTAAGCCATGCCGTCGCCCGGTGCTGCGAATTCGCGCTCGCCGGTGCGAATCAGATCGAGCATATCGCCCAGTGTTCGCTGTTCCAGGCTGAAGTCCGGGTGAGTCATATAAGGAGCGAGGCCGGATTGGTGCGACAGCAGGTGTTCGAGGGTGATGGCGTCCGCCTCGGGAATGCCACTGTCGGGCCAGAGTTCAGCCAGGGTGTCATCAAGGGACCATTGACCCTCTTCCACTCGCTCGAGAACCAGAGTCTGGGTCAGCAGTTTACCGATCGAGCCGATGTTGAAGCGGGTTGCCACCGTCAGCGGAGCATCCTGCTTCGCCCAATCCATCCAGCCATAGGTGCGATGCAGAAGAATCTCATCGCCGCGAGCGAGCAGGACTGAGCCGCTAAAGCGTTGATGATTGACGAATGCCTGAAGCGCTTCGTCGAGGCGAGTCGCCAGCGCGCTGTTACCACTTGTCACAGAAGGCGCATCGCGCTCGTTGGCGACGGCCGGAAACGCAAGGGTGATCATTCCCGTGATCAGCAGTTGCAGAATCGTCGAAAAAAATTTTCGTGTTGTCATGTGATCATTTCCCCTTCGATTACATCGCGTGGCTATCCAGCTGCCGCAAGGATGTGCAGAGGTTAACACGGCTTTTCCGGCGACAGGGTACGCGGAGTTTTGTCTCAGGTGAATGATGTTGGGTGACTATCGGGTCGGCCGTATCCTACGATGTTGCCAGCAATGTGCCAAACTTCGAAACTGATCCCTGGTATCTGTGGGGACGTATCCCGCTGCAGGCAGTATTCATGGCTTTTGCTTATTACGGAACGGGACTTGACCAGGTTTTCAAGAGGCGGCAATTGCGAGTCGAAACGGCCTAGAGGTGTTTTCGCTTGGGTGGGTTGTCGGTCTAACCTGTCAACCGTGACTTCCTCGCCCATCGCTGTTTTTACCGATGCTTGCCAGAAACGCACAAGCGATCAGCATTACTATTCCGCTAAAGAGAATAAGCAAGCCCCATTGGAACTGGATGGAGGCAATGAACGCCTCGGCGAATTCGCCGCCGCCAAGCTGCGCCTTTATATCGGCCCTGTTGCCGAAGTGAACGAAAAGGTTATGTCCCAGAGTCCCGAGTGCTCCGAGGGCAGTGAACCAAAGCCCGCGGTAAACTCGAAGGAGCACCAGGAGCAACGAACATATACCGAGGATCAGTAGATAGATCCCATTACCCTCGCCGTTTCTGGAGTAGTCAGTAGTGCCTCCTCCCATGCTTGAGGGAAGGCTCACCACAGGGGCGAATACGCCGCCTATCAGAGCGATTGAACCCGCAATACCCAAAGCGACTATTGAAGAATTCATGGTCGATTTCATCCTGCTTTTGCTGGCATTCGGCTTATTCTAGCTCGGCCGAGGTTGCGAGGCTTTTACTCCGCGCGAGGGACACCGCAGCCAGAAGCTTTTCCGAACCTCGTTACGGTCCCCTCATTCCTGCTCGGCCTCTACCTGCTGCGATCACCCACGGCGGTTGAACCGGCGTTTTGCCCCGGCTCTATTATCATCTGCCAAACACAAAGAAGGCCCCTCGCTACTGGCGAGGAGCCTTCTTTGTGTTTGGTGGTGGCGGCGGGAGCGGGCAGAAAATTGCTCCTGCATTTTCTGCATTCGCGCCATCCCTGGCGCTTAACCCGGCGCCAATTACCTCACCTCCACTATCGTCTGCCAATTACAAAAAAGGCCCCTCGCCGGGGGCGAGGAGCCTTCTTTGTAATTGGTGGAGGCGGCGGGAGTTGAACCCGCGTCCGTCAATACTCTACTCAGTGCTCTACATGCTTAGTTTCCGTTTATTGATTTAGCTTGCAACAGCCCAACGGTCAGGACGTTGCTCGCGATCCTGCTTTAGGTTTTAACAGCTCGGCCACAGGCATGCCTCACTGCGATCCAGTTCTATATGACAGTCAATAACGCGGTACTGGCACCTTGCTATCGACCGCTAACCGGGTTTTAAGCGGCTAGAGCGTAGTTGTCGTCGTTGGCAACTATTAAGGTTCAGCTTTGGATTAGCGTGATTCGCTGACATCACGGCATGCACATCTGAGCTTCATATCGGCGTCGAATCCAAATCGCCCCCGATTCTTCGATCTAGCGCCTCATACGGCGTCGCGCTTCCTCACTCGTTCAGTCACGTACTTGGTATACGCTCCTTACTCTCGCTCGTCGCGCGCCTTGTCTGAGGCGCTAGCTCTGTGAATCGCTATTGTAGCGAGACACAGACAGCTGCGCTGGTTGAAGCGCAGTTTTGGTGAGCCACTGAAGCTCACGAAAGGAATTCGGGTGAAACTCTTCAGTTTGTTGCGGGCTGCTCTCGCAGTTCGCAGAATCCCCGCGGCGGTGTTTACGCATCGGCCGCGGATTTCCGTCCGTGGTCTACGCATCCTGCCGCGGAGATCCCTTTCCCGCATCCGGCGTTAGCGGATTTATGGCCGTTTCGCGTTCGCCTTCACTGACGAAGTGAATCCAGCCACCGGGCACTCTGTTGGACGCCGGGGCGTCTAAAGCGTTCCCGGCGCTTGAAAAATAATCAGCCACTCTTTGCCGGGCCGGCCATTCTAGACGAATCTCCTTTATGGGGGTAGGGCCTCGTTGTTTCAAGTCCAGGTGGACCGGTCCGAAGATCTTGAAATTTGCGCCATTGGACCTAGATAGCCTCTGCCGGCTGGGGCTTCGGCTCAGTCTGGCCGGGAACCCCACGTGTAGAGGAGGGGTTCCGTCCGTCAATTCTGTCTTTGTTTCTATTGCTTCTGAATGGAGGATAGTGATGAACACAATTGATCTGAGTCCGCTCTACCGCAGCAGCATCGGCTTTGATCGTCTGGCCTCGCTGCTGGACACGGCGCTTCGGGCCGATCAGGTCTCTTCCGGGTACCCGCCCTACGACATCGAGCAGCTGGAAGAAAACACGTACGCGATCACTCTTGCAGTGGCTGGTTTCGCTGAAAACGAGTTGAACATCCAGGTGGAGAATGGCGTGCTCACAGTCTCCGGCAAAAAGGGCGGCGAAAAATCAGAACGCAGGTACTTGCACCAGGGCATTGCGCAGCGTGCTTTCGAACGCAAATTCAGCATTGCCGATCACGTGGAAGTGACCGGCGCGAAGCTGAGCAATGGTTTGCTGACTATCAGCTTGGTGAGGGAAATCCCCGAAGCCGAGAAACCCAGGTCTATCCCGATTAACGGTAGTCGGAATGTGCTTGAGCACCGGCGGGAAGAGCCGGGCCGGGGGGATGAATCCTCAGAGCAGCCATCCCCGAACTCCGATCAGGCCGCCTGAGCCGGTCAGCATCATGCGGCAGTGGTCTCCTCCGCTGCCGCTCTGTCTTTCGCATGTCTTCCTGGATGTTGGCTGCGCCAGCTCAAAACGCCCATTCGCTGCCCACGGGCGCTGCTTTCGTTTGGGGCAACTTGGTGCTACTTTTTTAAATCGTTAACAACAAACAATTCTGGAGTTCGAGATGGCGCTGACACGATGGCTGCTGTTTTTCTTTTTGTTACCGGCGAGCGTCCACCTCAGCGCGGCTTTGCCAACCCATGACTCGCAGGGTCAGGAGTTGCCCACACTCGCGCCGATGTTGCAGGAGGTCAATCCCGCGGTAGTGAACATCGCAACCTACTCCCACCAGCAAGCCTACAATCCGCTGCTGAACGACCCCTTCTTCCGGAATTTCTTCGACATCCCCGAGCGCAGTTATCGACGGGGCCCGAGCAAGCGACAGCAGAGCGCCGGCTCCGGTGTTATCGTCGATGCGAAGGATGGCATCGTTCTGACTAATTACCACGTGGTCAAGGATGCTGATGAGGTGCAGGTCTCGCTCGTTGACGGGCGAAACTTTCAGGCCAAGGTCCGCGGCGTGGATGTGGACCTGGACATTGCGGTGCTGGAAATCGACGGCAGCGATCTGACCGAAGCGAAGATTGCCGATTCCAATTACCTGCGGGTGGGCGACTTCGTCATCGCCATTGGTAATCCCTTCGGGCTGGGACAGACGGTAACCACAGGTGTGGTGAGTGCGCTGGGTCGGACCGGCCTCGGGATCGAGGGCTACGAAAACTTCATTCAGACCGATGCCTCCATCAATCCCGGCAATTCGGGCGGTGCGTTGGTGAATCTGCGCGGTGAGCTGATCGGAATCAACACCGCAATTCTTGCACCGGCAGGAGGCAATATCGGGATCGGCTTTGCCATTCCCATCAACATGGCGCGCTCGAGCATGGAGCAGATCCTTCGCGACGGTAAAGTGGAGCGCGGCACCATCGACATCAGCGTTCAGGACATTACGCCCGATTTGCGCCGCGCGTTCCGGCTGAGCAATGGGCAACACGGCATCCTGGTCACGGATGTAAAGCCGGGCTCCAGCGCCGAGCAGGCGGGAGTCAAAGTGGGGGATGTGATCGTCTCCATCGATGGTGACCGTACTCGTTCTGTAGCCCAGTGGCGCAGCCAGCTGGCGGTCAAGGGCGTTGGCCGAAAGGTCAAACTGTTACTGCTTCGCGAGGGCGAAGATCTGGAGCTGCAGGTGGGGGTTGTCGCCCCGCAACAGCTGATCGTTGACAAGGCGAGCATTCACCCGCTGCTGGTGGGCGCGAAGTTCGAGAACAGCCCCAATGGCGATGGCGTGCTTGTTGCTGGACTGGCTCCCAATTCGCGGGCCGCGTACAGCGGCCTGCGCCCCGGGGATTTCATCTACGGTGCCAACCGCCAGCGAATCAGCGACATCGAAGGTCTGATCCGGGTTGTACAGCGTAACCCCCGAGAGATACTGTTGCAGATCCAGCGCAGCGGCAATGGCTTCTATGTGGTGATTCGCTGACGCAGAAGACTTCGAGAACAACGGCTTCAAACAGGGAGAAGGCTATGGCAATTCCGAGAATTGCAATCAACGGCTTCGGCCGCATCGGCCGCACAGTAATGCGGGTCGGACACACCAAGCGGCATTACGACGTGGTAGCGGTGAATGACCTCGCCAGTCCCGAGCAGCTTGCTTACGCGCTCAAATACGACAGCATCCACGGCGTCTATCCCGGCGAAGTGAAGGTGACCGACGAGGGCATGGAAGTGGACGGCGATCCCTTCAAAATCCTGCGCGAGCCGGATCCCGCCAATTTGCCCTGGAAAGAGCTGGGGGTGGACTATGTGGTGGAGAGCAGTGGCAAGTTTCGCCGCATCGCGGACCTGGAGAAGCACCTTAACGCCGGCGCCAAGCGGGTACTGCTCACGGTGCCCAGCAAGGATCCGCTGGAAGCGACAGTGGTGCGCGGCGTCAACGACCATGTGATCACCAAGGAATCGCGCATCATCAGCAATGCAAGCTGCACCACCAACTGTGCGGCACCGCTGGCCAAGGTGCTGCACGAAACCTTTGGGATCAAGCGCGGCCTGCTCACAACCGTGCACGCTTACACCTCGGATCAGCGTCTGATCGATGCGCCGCACAGCGACATGCGTCGTTCTCGCAGCGCCGCTACCAACATTGTGCCCACCTCCACGGGTGCGGCTCGTGCGATCGGTATGGTTATGCCGGAGCTTAAAGGGAAGCTGGACGGCCTAGCGATGCGCGTGCCGGTGCCGGATGGCAGCCTGGTGGACATGACTGTCGAGCTCGAGAAGGATGTCACTATCGAGGAGGTAAACGCGGTGATGAAAGAGGCTGCGCAAGGGCCACTGAAGGGAATCATGTCCTACTGCACCGATCCCATCGTCTCCAGCGACATTGTAGGCAATTCCTGCTCCAGCATCTTCGACCCCGCGCTGACTCAGGTGATGGACAAGCGAATGGTCAAAGTGGTGAGCTGGTACGACAACGAGTACGGCTACAGCTCGCGACTCGATGAGCTGATCACCATGTGCGCCAAAATGGACGGCCTGCTCTAGTTTAGAGGAGCGGCAGGCCGCTGAAAAACATAGGTGAGGCAGTCAGCGCGGTGATGGAAGTTGGCGAACAAGCGGAGTTTACAGGTAGTAAATGAGTGTTGTGAGCCCATTTCGATCACCGCGCTGGCAAGAGCCTGCCGTGAGCGAAGCGAGTGTATTGGGTACGCAGGTAGTCTTTCGGTGGTCTGCTAGGTGGTCTGCTAGGTGTTGTGGACCTTCATGATGCGTCGCTTCTCCCGGTTCCAGTCCCGCTCCTTTTCCGTGGCTCGCTTGTCGTGGGCCTGCTTGCCCTTGGCGAGCGCAATTTTGCATTTCACCAGATGATTCTTCCAATAGAGATCGGTGCAGACCACCGTGTAGCCCTTCTGCTCGGTGGCCATCTGCAAGCGGGTGATTTCCTTTCGATTCAGTAGCAGCTTGCGGGTGCGGGTGGGGTCCGCCACGTAATGGGTGGAGACCGTTGCCAGGGGCTGAATCTGGGCGCCCAGCACGAAGGCTTCGCCATTCTTGAAGATGACGTAGCTGTCGGTCAGCTGCACCTTGCCTTCGCGCAGGCTTTTGACCTCCCAGCCATGAAGCTGAAGCCCCGCCTCGATGGATTCCTCGATGTGGTAGTCGAAGCGCGCCTTCTTGTTCTGGGCGATCGTATTGCTGAGTTTTTTCGGTTTTTTGGCCATGGCGGCCGATTATATAGATCGGCGGCCCGGCTGCCTACGCCAACTCATGCGCCGATCAATGAGGGGCGCCGTCTTTCTGTCCCGAGTCTCTGTACCTTCAGGAACGCGACAATCCTGATACAATCCCGGGCTGTCGTCTAATACAACCCGAATAACAACAATGGCCATCGAATATAACGACAAGTCTTCGCCAAGGGGATACATGGAAAAGCGCAAAATGCATGGCACCTGGTCCAGCCGCTGGACCTTTATCCTGGCTGCTACCGGCTCGGCCGTAGGCCTGGGCAATATCTGGAAGTTCCCCTATATCACTGGAGAGAACGGCGGAGGTGCTTTCGTTCTCGTCTACCTGCTATGCATTGCGGTCATCGGTATTCCGATCATGATGGCGGAGACCATGCTCGGTCGCAGTGGTCGGCAGAGCCCGATCAACACCATGCGCGACCTGGCAGTGGAGGCGGGGACCAGCAGGGCCTGGGTGGCGATTGGCTG
The DNA here is from genome assembly GCA_026192395.1 of Proteobacteria bacterium 005FR1. Taxonomy (GTDB): domain Bacteria; phylum Pseudomonadota; class Gammaproteobacteria; order Pseudomonadales; family Cellvibrionaceae; genus WACF01. Next base: position 1,822,662 of record WACF01000001.1, on the reverse strand, counting down.
GATGGGGGTGTTGGCCGGCCTATTGATTTTGTCTTTTTACAGTGTGATCGCCGGCTGGGCGCTTAACTACGTGTTCGCGATTGCCGACGGCACCTTCGTGAATGCCACCGGTGCCACGGTTGAGTCCTACTTCGAGACCCTGCAGGCGAACAAGTACGAAATGATCCAGTGGCACAGCATCTTCATGCTGATGACGCTGGCGGTGGTGATCGGTGGCGTAACCAAGGGGCTGGGCAATGCGGTGCGCATCCTGATGCCGGTGCTGTTCGTGCTGCTGCTGATGCTGCTCGGCTACGGCATGTCGGAGGGCAACTTCACCGCCGGTTTTAACTTTCTGTTCAACTTCAAATTCGATCTGCTCACCTGGGACGGTGTGCTGGTCGCCCTCGGGCATGCTTTCTTTACGCTCAGTCTCGGCATGGGGGCGATCATGGCCTACGGGTCCTACATGCCCGGAGACGCGCCCATCGGCAAGACCATTATCACTGTGGCCTTCCTGGACACGGCAGTGGCGCTGGTTGCGGGGCTGGCGATCTTCCCGGTGGTTTTCGCCAATGAAGCGCTCGAGCCTGGCGCCGGTCCCGGTCTGCTCTTCGTCAGTCTACCGGTGGCTTTCGGTAGCATGTCCGGTGGGGTGGTTTTCGGCACGCTCTTCTTCGTTCTCATCAGTTTGGCGGCCTGGAGTTCGGCCATTTCCCTGATCGAGCCCGGAGTGGCCTGGCTGGTGGAAAGCAAAAACTTCAGCCGTCTCAGTGCCAACCTGTTGTTGGGTACGATCGCCTGGACCTTGGGGCTCGGCACTGTGCTGTCCTTCAACGACTGGGCCGGTGAGGAATACCACATCCTGGGCGTGACCTTCTTCGATTTCGTCGACAAGCTGACCGCCAACTTCATGCTGCCCATCGGTGGTATGTTGATTGCGATTTTCGCCGGCTGGTTTATGAAGAAAAGCCATGTGCGGCGGGAAATGTCCCACGAGTCTCCGGAAATGTTCGAGCTCTGGCGAGCCCTGGTTCGCTACATTTCCCCGACCCTGGTCGCGCTGGTATTCGGCTTCCTCGTCTGGGACATGCTCATCAACTGATAGCCGGGAGAGCTGGTGGCAAGGCATATTGAACGAAGCGCGTTGGTTCCCTACTCGGCCGGGCAGATGTATGCGCTCGTGAATGATATCGAGAACTATCCGAAGTTCATGAGCGGCTGCGTGAATGCCGAGATTCTCGCCAGCGGCGAGGATTTCCTGGAGGCTCGGCTGGATCTGAAAAAGGCGGGCATTGAAAAGAGCTTCGTGACCCGCAACACCCTGGTGCCGGACGAGCGGATCGAGCTGCATCTCGTGGACGGCCCTTTCAAGACCCTGGAAGGAGTCTGGGAATTTCGGGCCCTCAATGAGCAGGCCTCCAAGGTAAGCCTGAGCCTGACCTTCGAATTCGAGAATCGCCTGGTCGCCCTGGCCGCTGACCCCTGGTTTGAAGGCGTTGGCAATCAGCTCGTGTCTGCGCTGGTGGACAGGGCGAAGAAGGTTTACGGGTAGAAGCCAGTCGCCAGGCGTCAGTGAGAAGAATCAGCCAAGATGAGCGAAGAACATATCGAAGTGGAAGTGGCCTACGCGCGACCCGATAAGCAAAAGATCATCGCGCTCGCGGTTGCACCAGGGACTACGGCTTTGGAAGCCGCCGAAATGTCCGGCATCACCAAAGAATTCCCCGAAATCGACCTCGCTACCGCCAAGCTGGGCCTGTTTGGCAAGCATTTCGGCACCAAGGGCATGAAGTCGGCGGAGGCGTACGTGCTACAGGAGCGGGATCGGGTGGAAATCTATCGCCCGCTGATCGCCGACCCGAAGGAGGTTCGCCGAAAGCGGGCGGAAAAAGCCAAGGCCGAGAAGGAAGCTGCCAAGAAGCCCTAGCGAGGCTTAGGAATCAGCAGTGTCCGCGGTCTGGTCTGAGTCGGGTGCCTGCCCATTGGGCCGGTAATCGCCCGTAAGGTGAGTGAGCTGGTCGTTCTCGAAGTAAACAGTCAGCTGCTTTTTCATGGTCTCACCTTCGGAATTCCGGAAGGAATAGAAGTAGTCCCAACGATCCTGCTTGAAGCTGTCCTTGATCAGGGGTGTCCCCAGTACATAATTCACCTGACGCTTGGTCATTCCAGGCTGTAGTTGATCAACCATGTCCTGAGTGATGATGTTGCCCTGTTGGATGCCCAGCCGGTAAACGCCGGGAAACTGAAACCAGGAGCAGCCGCCGAGGCCCACCGCACTGGTGATGACCAAGGTATAAGTGAGGGTTTTTAGGTGGGGGGACAACTTATTGAACTGGAATATCATTACCTGGGGTTCCACATCGGTGCTTGAAAACGGATAATACACGATTCGTTTGTACAGTGAGAAACTGGAGCCGAGCCCGGAAGAATCCTGCCGTTTCGTAGGGATTTTCGCAGAGCAGGAGTTCTCCGTTTGGCAAGGAAGAGCGCTGGCCAGCGACTTCCAGGCCGGGAAAAACACGAGGAAATGCCAATGTCATCGGAAAACGCCGAGCTTCGTAACGCCGGACTCAAAGTCACCCTGCCGCGGGTCAAAATTCTCCAGATCCTCGAAGCTTCCTCCGAGCGCCACATGAGCGCCGAAGACGTGTATAAGGCTCTGCTCGAGCAAGGTGAAGACGTGGGACTTGCCACCGTTTACCGGGTGCTGACCCAGTTCGAGAATGCCGACCTGGTCATGCGCCACAATTTCGACGGCGGCCATTCGGTTTTTGAACTCGCCAAAGGCGAGCACCACGATCACATGGTCTGCGTGGACACGGGCAGGGTGATTGAGTTCCACAACGAACGAATCGAAGAGCTGCAGGAGCAGATGGCGGAAGAGCACGGCTACGAACTGGTCGGGCACTCTTTGGTGCTTTACGTGAAGCCGAAGAAAGAGAAGAAATAGTCTCCAGTCTCCAGCTTCCAGTCGCCAGACAGAAAAGCCCGCTAAGTTCGCGGGCTTTTTGTTTTTTTGTTCTCGCGACTGGCGACTGGCGACTGGCGTCAGTTTAGGAGTCCGCCACCATTTCCCGCGCATGATCAAGCGAAGCCTGGGTCATCTTGTTGTTGCCGATCATTCGCGCGATTTCCTCGACTCTCTGCTCCTGAGAGAGCTGCTCGAGAGTGGTCGCGACCTTATTGGCTTTGGTGGTCTTGTTCACGCGCAGGTGACTATGTGCCTTGCTGGCTACCTGGGCCAGGTGCGTGACGCAGATGATTTGAGCTCTGTCCCCCAGTTGACGCAGCAGCTGCCCGACGATATCCGCGGTCGCGCCGCCGATACCCACATCGATCTCATCAAACACCAGAGTAGGGGCCGGGGAGGTTTGCGCCGTAACCACCTGAATGGCGAGACTTATTCGCGACAGCTCGCCCCCCGAGGCGATCTTCACCAGTGGTTTGAGCGGTTGGCCGGGATTGGTACTGATCACCAGCTGCACCTCTTCGAGACCGCTGGCGGCCGGCTTGTCCGCCGGGCTCAGTTCCACTTCCAGCCGGGCGTGTTCCATGGCAAGTTTTTTCAGCTGCTGGTTTACCGCTTTCGCCAGTTGCTTGCCGGCGCTCTGGCGCTGCGCGGAAAGCTTCTGAGCCTCTTCACGATAGGCCGCTTCCAGGCGTTCCACCTTGGCCGCGAGCTGATCCAGATCACCGTCGGCGCCGGACAGGCCTTGCAGTTCCTCACTCAAGGTATGATGCAGCTCCGGCAGCTCTTCAGGCTGTACCCGGTGTTTGCGGGCGATTTCAAAAATCGCACTCAGTCGCTCTTCAACCATTTGCAGCCGCTCGGGATCCAGCTCGAAGCCGTCGATGTACCGCTCCACCTCGTGCTGGGCTTCTTCGACCTGGATCTGGGCGGATGAGAGCATCTGAGCCACTTCCCGGAATGCCGGTATGTCGTCGGGCAGGTCGTCCATGATCTGCAGGGCCTGGTTGAGTCCCTCGAGAATGCTCTGATCCTCGCCGCCACACAGGGCCACCAATTTGTAGCTGTTGTGGAGGATGGATTCGCCGTTGGCCAGGTTCTTCTGCTCGCTCTCCAGCAGTTCCACTTCGCCAGGCTGTACCGCCAGCTGATCCAGTTCCTCCACCTGATAACTCAGCAGCTGCACACGGGCGCTGGTCTCCTCGGCGTTCTCCTTGAGGTGGTTATAGCGACTCAGCGCGGTCTGCCAGTCCCGATACGCTTCGCGCACCTTGCCAAGCAGCTCCTGATTACCGGCGTAGTCATCCAGCAGGCGCCTTTGAGTCTCTTTCTTGAGCAGGGACTGGTGTTCGTGCTGGGCGTGGATGTCGATCAGCATTTCACCGAGCACCCGCAGCTGACCGATAGTGACCGGCTGACCGTTGATATACGCGCGGGACCGGCCATCAGCGCTGATCACCCGCCGCAGCAGACACTCCCCCTCCAGATCCAGCTCTTGCTCGTGCAGCCATTCCTGCGCCTCGGGCAGTCGCTCGATATCGAAGGTGGCGTGAATGTCGGCGCGCTTCTGGCCGGCGCGGATGCGATCCGCGTCCGCGCGGTCGCCCAGGGTGAGGCCGAGGGCGTCCAGCAGGATGGACTTGCCGGCGCCGGTTTCGCCGGTGATCGCGGTCATGCCGCGGTGGAACTCGAGATCGAGCTTTTCGACGAGGGTGTAGTTATGAATCCCAAGGTGGGTCAGCACGGGGGAAGCCTCTTGATGGACATTCTTGACGGACTTTCTTGATAGGAGATTTGGATGCGCTGTTCTGGTTATTTATACAGGTTTTTGCGAGCGTCTGCCAGTGGCTGAGCCCGGGCAAAGCAGCCGAAAGGGCCAGCCGGGCAAAAACCTTTCCTGGAGTGCTTGAATGTCGTCGACCCGTCCCCATATAGAGCCAGACTTGTGCAGCCTGTCGACGGTCCCCGGGACCCGCGGGCTGCGGTCGTTCCATGAGAGTACTGGCCGTGGAACGCAAAACCCGGTTGGCAACGAGCAGAACAGCAAGGGGAGAGAGTAGTGGCAGACGAACATGGCGATCAAGACAGCCCGGAACGCGAACAGAGCGAACGCGAACAGCAGGCGCAGAGCGAGCAGGCCGCTGGCGACAAGCGCGAATCCAGCGATCTGGAGTCCGAAGTGGAAGAGCTTCAGGCTCGCCTGGCGCACGCGAATGAACAGGTTCTGCGCGCTCAGGCGGACGCCCAGAACGCCATGCGCCGGGCGGAACGGGATATCGAAAAGGCCCACAAGTTTGGTCAGGAAAAGCTGATCGGCGAACTGCTCCCGGTGGTGGATAACCTGGAGCGCGCTCTGGGCGCCGTTCCCGAGACCGAGGAGGAATCCATCAAGGCTCTGGCGGAGGGCGTGGAGCTCACCCTGAAGTCGCTGGTCGATGCGCTGAAAAACAACAGCGTCGAGCAGCTCGACCCCGAGGGCGAGCCCTTCAACCCGGAGCTGCACCAGGCCATGACCGCGGTGGAAAGCCGCGATGTGGAGCCCAATACCGTGCTCAAGGTTTTCCAGAAGGGATATACCCTGCACGGACGATTGGTCCGGCCGGCGATGGTCGTGGTTTCGAAAGCCCCGGTGGAAGTCTGAGAAAAGCACCGGCGCGGCTTGAAATCCCGCATTTCGAGCCAATATAGCTAGCAACGAATTTTCACTCTGCTTTCTACGAAAGCGAAGACTGATTCAGGCAAGGTCCACGACCACCCCGGTCGGCACCGGGCCAACGCGAACGAACATTTTGGGAGACTAATCATATGGGCAGAATCATCGGCATTGACCTGGGTACGACCAACTCCTGTGTGGCGATCCAGGAAGGTGGCAAGGCCAAGGTAATCGAGAACGCGGAAGGTGATCGCACCACGCCGTCCATCGTCGCCTTTACCGAAGACAAAGAAATCCTGGTCGGCCAGAGCGCCAAGCGCCAGGCAGTGACCAACCCGCACAACACCCTGTTTGCGGTGAAGCGTCTGATCGGCCGCAAGTTCAAGGACGATGTGGTACAGAAAGACATCAAAATGGTGCCCTACAAAATCGTCGAGGCCGACAACGGCGACGCCTGGGTGGAAGTGGCTGATGACAAGAAGGCCCCGCCGCAGATTTCCGCCGAAGTGCTGAAGAAAATGAAGAAGACCGCGGAAGATTACCTGGGTGAGAAAGTCACCGAGGCGGTAATCACCGTGCCTGCTTACTTCAACGACTCTCAGCGTCAGGCAACCAAGGACGCTGGCAAGATCGCCGGTCTCGAAGTGAAGCGAATCATCAACGAGCCCACCGCCGCGGCACTGGCCTACGGCATGGACAAGGCGAAAGGTGATCGCACCATCGCGGTATACGACCTGGGTGGTGGTACCTTCGATATCTCCATCATCGAAATCGCCGATGTGGACGGCGAGCACCAGTTTGAAGTGCTGTCCACCAATGGTGACACCTTCCTTGGCGGTGAAGACTTCGACCTGCGTCTGATCGAATATCTCGCGGAAGAATTCAAGAAGACCAACGGCATCGATCTGCACAAAGACCCGCTGGCTCTCCAGCGTCTGAAGGAGGCGGCCGAGAAAGCCAAGATCGAGCTGTCCTCCAGCCAGCAGACCGAGGTGAACCTGCCCTATATCACTGCAGACGCCACTGGTCCCAAGCACCTGGTGGTGAAGCTGACCCGCGCCAAGCTGGAGTCGCTGGTGGAAGACCTGGTGCAGCGCTCACTCGAGCCGGTGAAGATCGCAATCCAGGATTCCGGTGTGTCGGTCAACGACATCAGCGATGTGATCCTGGTGGGCGGTCAGACCCGCATGCCGATGGTGCAGAAGAAAGTGGCCGAGTTCTTCGGCAAAGAGCCGCGCAAGGACGTCAACCCCGATGAAGCCGTTGCCATGGGTGCGGCCATCCAGGGTGCGGTACTGTCCGGTGATGTGAAAGACGTTCTGCTGCTGGATGTGACTCCGCTGACCCTTGGTATCGAAACCATGGGCGGCGTGGCCACGCCGCTGATCGAGAAGAACACCACCATCCCGACCAAGAAGTCGCAGGTGTTCTCGACTGCGGAAGACAACCAGACGGCAGTGACCATTCACGTGGTCCAGGGCGAGCGCAAGCAGGCGGCCCAGAACAAGTCACTGGGTCGATTCGACCTGGCTGACATTCCGCCCGCGCCACGCGGCCTGCCACAGATCGAAGTGACCTTCGACATCGATGCGAACGGTATCCTGAACGTAAGCGCGAAAGACAAGGCCACCGGCAAGGAGCAGTCCATTGTGATCAAGGCCTCTTCCGGTCTGAGCGACGACGAGATCGAGAAGATGGTCAAGGACGCCGAAGCGAATGCCGAAGCGGACCGCAAGTTCGAGGAACTGGTATCCGCGCGCAACACGCTGGAAGGCCTGATCCACGCGACTCGCAAAACCCTGGAGGAAGCTGGCGATAAAGCCACTGCCGACGAGAAGTCTGCGATCGAAGCGGCCCTTAAGGAAGCCGAAGAGGTGGTCAAGGGCGACGACAAGGAGAAAATCGACGCCGCTACGACTAAACTGACCGAAGCTTCCGGTTCGCTGGCGCAGAAGATGTACGCTCAGGCCGAGGCCGGAGCGGGCGGCGAGCAAGCCGGCGGCGCACAGCAAGAGCAGCAGCAAGGGGAAGAGGGCGCTGTGGATGCGGAATTCGAAGAGGTTAAGGACGACAAGAAGTAAAAAGCGGCTGGTCGCTAGTCGCTAGTGAACAAGGCGTAACGCGGGATTCTTCCCGCGTTACGCGCGTTTGGCCGGGGTAGATTGCGCGGGTAATCGAATCCGGATTTTTTGTTTTATAAACCGTGAAAAGTAAACCGAATGTCAAAGCGCGATTACTACGAAGTTTTGGGTGTGAGTAAAGGGGCCTCGGAGCAGGAGCTGAAGAAGGCCTATCGTCGCATTGCGATGAAGTGCCACCCGGACCGAAACCCGGACGATAAAACCGCGGAAGACAAGTTCAAGGAGGCCAGCGAAGCGTACGAAGTGCTGTCGGATGCGGACAAGCGCGCGGCCTACGATCAGTTTGGTCATGCAGGTGTGAGCGGCGCTGGCGGCATGGGCGGCGGAGCCGGCGGCTTCGGCAACTTCAGCGATATTTTCGGCGATGTGTTCGGAGACATATTTGGCGCAGCCGGTGGCCGCGGCCGGGGCGGCCCCTCCCGCGGCGCGGACCTCCGCTATACCCTCGAACTGAGCCTGGAAGACGCCGTCCGCGGCACCACAGTTCAGATCAAAGTCCCCACCCTGGTTGCCTGTGAGCCCTGCGACGGCACTGGCAGCCGTGAAGGCAGCCGGCCGAGCACCTGTACCACCTGTGGCGGTATCGGCCAGGTTCGGATGCAGCAGGGTTTCTTCTCAGTTCAGCAGACCTGTCCCAACTGTCGCGGTCGCGGCAGCATCATCACCGACCCTTGTCGCACCTGCCACGGTCAGGGCCGCGTGGAGGAAACCAAGACCCTGTCGGTCAAAGTGCCGCCCGGTGTGGACAGCGGGGATCGCATTCGGCTGGCGGGCGAAGGCGAAGCGGGCATGGAAGGTGGGCCTCCCGGCGACCTCTACGTACAGGTTGCGGTCAAGCCCCACGAGTTTTTCGAGCGCGACGGCAAGAACCTTTATTGCGAAGTTCCAATCAGCTTCGTGGATGCTGCTCTCGGTGGCGAACTGGAGGTGCCCACCCTCGACGGTCGGGTGAAACTGAAAGTCCCGGCGGAAACCCAGACCGGGAAACTGTTCCGCCTGCGCGGCAAGGGCGTGACCCCGGTGCGCGGCGGTGCCCCCGGCGACCTTATGTGTCGTGTGGTAGTGGAGACCCCGGTCAATCTCAACAGCAAGCAAAAGGAACTCCTGCGCGAGTTTCAGGACAGCATGTCCGACAACAAAAACTCGCCGCGGCAAAGCAGCTGGTTTGAGGGGATGAAGAATTTCTTCGGGGACATGAAGATTTAGTTGCCAGTCGCCAGTCGCCAGTCGCCAGTCGCCAGTCGCCTGGCGGTGAGATGTGAGATGTGAGATGTGAGACGATGACGTCCGCCATTTATTGCAGCCGAAAAGAAACGGGTAGTCAGTGGTGGCCAAAAAGATGACAATGAGGATTGGCACAATTTGTCTCTTCCATCTTACATCTCACGTCTAACGTCTCACCTGCCAATGAAAACCATCGCCAACACCTTCCTCAAAGGCCTGCTCTTCACACTGCCTGCGGTGATTACTTTCGGGCTTATTTACTGGCTTTTCGCCATTGCCGAAGATCTGCTGCGGGTTCCGCTCCGGTACATTCTGCCCGAAGGCTGGTACCGGCCGGGCTTTGGGGTGGCATCGGCAATCATCATTATCTTTCTGATCGGCGTACTGGTGCAGGCCTACCTGGTGGGACGGGTTTTCGTCCTCTTCGAGGCCATGCTCGAGCGCATCCCTTTTGTGAAAACCCTTTATGGGGGTGCGAAGGATTTGCTGTACTTCCTCGCCGGCGGCAAGGGCGGGGACATGCAGAAGGTGGTGTCCATCACCTTCGACAACGACATCAAGATGATCGGCTTCGTCACTAACCAGGATGTGACACTGGGCGATCAGAATGATCTAATCACCGTTTACCTGCCGCTCAGCTATCAGATTGGAGGTTTTCTCCTCTACCTGCCCAAATCGCGCTGCGAACCACTGGATATTCCGGTTCAGCAGGCCATGCAGCAGGTGCTGACGGCGCACGTTATGCGCAACCACGACAAAAGGCCATCAGAAACATGACCACAAGAATTGCCGTGACCGGAGCCGCCGGTCGCATGGGGAAAATGCTCATCGAAGCGATCAGCAAGGCCGAAGGCACGCAGTTGACCGCGGCGATCGAGCGGCCCGACAGCACACTGATCGGCGCTGATGCCGGCGAGCTCGCGGGCATTGGCAAGAACGGCGTAGCAGTTGTGGGCAATCTGACCGAAGTGCTGGATGATTTCGAGGTACTGATCGACTTCACTGCTCCCCAGGCGACGCTCGCCAACGCCAGGCTCTGCAGTGAGCACGACAAGCAAATGGTCGTCGGCACCACCGGCCTCACCGCCGAACAGCGAGCCGAACTGCAGGCGCATGGCAGCAGCACGGCCCTGTGCATCGCCGCGAACTACAGCACCGGCGTGAATGTCTGCCTGAAACTGCTGGATATGGCCGCGAAAGTGATGGGCGACGATATGGACATCGAAGTCTATGAGGCTCATCACCGTCACAAGGTGGACGCGCCTTCTGGCACCGCACTGGCCATGGGCGAAGTGGTGGCCAAGGCGCTCGGCCGCGACTTGGACAAAGTGGCTGTTTACGGTCGCGAAGGGCAGACCGGTGCGCGTGAGCGGGAAACCATCGGCTTCGCCACGGTGCGCGGCGGCGATGTGGTAGGCGACCATACAGTGATGTTCATGGCCGAAGGCGAGCGGGTGGAAATCACCCACAAAGCCTCCAACCGGATGTCCTTTGCCCGCGGTGCGGTACGCGCAGCTAAATGGCTATCGCAGCAGAGCCCGGGCATTTATGACATGCAGGATGTGCTGGGTCTGAAATAAAGCTGGAAAGCTCATGCCCGGCGGCCAAGAAATGTTCCGATTCGCGGCCTGAGCGTTGGACATGTCCCAGGGCTTTCAAGTAGAATGCGCCCCCAAGTTGCGTCAGCCCCCCCAGCTCCGAATCGCCCCACCTGCGCGGCGAGTGAGCACGGCAGACCGGGAATTTCTGGCAGGTTTAAGCAGGCCTAGTAAGTAGCTACTGCGCCGAATCACGCGTAGTCTGCAGCCAGATCCCAGCGTTCGGGAACCCCGACGCAACAAAGCGGACAGATTCAACAAAGGTCGACCTTTCAGGTCGAAGAAACGGTAGATGCATAGATCTTCAACCGTGAGTGTAGAACACCAGAAAGCGAGATGAAGCCACGCGTTTCATCTCGCTTTTTTTCGACCATTTGTTGGCAACTTCCCCCATTCACAAATCGCGGCCTGCTCCCGACCGGGACCAGGCGCGAGCAGGCGCGCGCCCAAATCCCCCACGAGTGGATCTGAGCACAGCCTGACACCCGGGTAGACGACGAGGAGATGAACTTGACATCAGCGGCCCACCGACCTGCCATTCTGGCTCTCGAAGACGGCACTATTTTCCGGGGCATCGCCATCGGCGCCGACGGAATCTCCACCGGCGAAATAGTCTTCAACACCGCCATGACTGGCTATCAGGAGATTCTCACGGATCCGTCGTATGCCAGACAGATCGTCACGCTCACCTACCCGCACATCGGCAATGTGGGAGCGAATGTCGAAGACGAGGAATGCCCGCAAGTCTGGGCGGCCGGCCTGGTCATTCGCGATCTGCCGCTGGTGGCCAGCAATTTCCGCAAACAGCAAAGCCTGGATGACTACCTGAAGGCGCACAATGTAGTGGGCATTGCCGACATCGATACCCGCCGTCTGACCCGGCTGCTGCGCGACAAAGGCGCCCAGAACGGCTGCCTGATGGCTGGCGACATCGACGAAGAGAAAGCGCTCGCTGAAGCGAGAGCCTTCCCCGGCCTCAAAGGCATGGATTTGGCCAAAGTAGTTTCGACCGACAAGGTCTACCCCTGGGAAGAAGGCACCTGGGAACTGGGCAAGCATTTCAAACAGCCGCCGAAGGGCGAGCGCTACAAAGTGGTTGCCTACGATTTCGGGGTCAAGCGCAACATCCTGCGCATCCTTGTCGATCAGGGCTGCGAGCTGATCGTAGTGCCCGCCGAAACGCCGGCGAAGGACGTACTCGCGATGGAACCCGACGGGGTATTCCTGTCCAACGGTCCCGGCGACCCGGAGCCCTGTACCTACGCGATTGAAGCAATTCGGGAAATCGTCGAAGCGGGCGTGCCTACCTTCGGCATTTGCCTCGGCCACCAGCTTCTCGGACTCGCGAGTGGTGCCCGTACCCGGAAGATGAAGTTCGGCCACCACGGTGCCAATCATCCGGTTCAGGACCTGCAGAAAAAGAATGTGATGATCACCAGTCAGAACCACGGCTTCGCCGTCGACGACGACAGCCTGACCGAAAACCTGATGGCGACTCATCGCTCGCTGTTCGACGGCACTTTGCAAGGCATTCACCGTACCGACAGGCCCGCATTCAGCTTTCAGGGCCACCCGGAAGCGAGCCCGGGTCCGCACGACGTAGCGCCGCTGTTTGAACACTTTATAGAGTTAATGAAAGAGAGACGTAAGACGTGAGATGTGAGATGACAGACAGGCGGTGATCCTGTCTCTTTCGTCTTACATCTTACATCTCACATCTCACCTCCCCCGGAGACAAAATGCCAAAACGTACCGACATTCAATCCATTCTGATCATTGGGGCCGGCCCGATCGTCATTGGCCAGGCTTGCGAGTTTGACTACTCCGGTGCGCAGGCCTGTAAGGCGCTGCGCGAAGAAGGCTTCCGGGTCATTCTGGTGAACTCCAACCCCGCGACCATCATGACCGATCCGGCGATGGCCGATGCCACCTACATCGAGCCCATTACCTGGCAGACGGTGCGCAGCATCATCGAGAAGGAGCGCCCGGATGCGGTGCTCCCCACCATGGGCGGTCAGACAGCGCTGAACTGTGCGCTGGACCTGCACCGCAACGGCGTGCTGGAAGAATTCGGGGTTGAGCTGATTGGCGCCAACGAGGACGCGATCGACAAGGCGGAAGACCGCAGCCGCTTCGACGAGGCCATGAAAAAAATCGGCCTGGAGTGTGCGCGAGCGAAGATCGTTCACACACTCGAAGAGGCCTTGGAAGTGCCGAAGGAATTCGGCTTCCCTTGCATCATTCGCCCGTCCTTCACCATGGGCGGCTCGGGCGGCGGTATCGCTTACAACTGGGAAGAGTTCGAAGAAATCTGCGTGCGCGGTCTGGACCTGTCGCCGATCAACGAACTGCTGATCGACGAATCCCTGATCGGCTGGAAAGAATTCGAGATGGAAGTCGTCCGGGACAAGAACGACAACTGCATCATCGTCTGCTCCATCGAGAACTTCGACCCGATGGGCGTGCACACTGGCGACTCTATTACCATTGCACCGGCGCAAACGCTGACCGACAAGGAATACCAGATCATGCGCGACGCCTCCATCAAGGTGCTGCGTGAGATCGGCGTCGAAACCGGCGGTTCCAACGTGCAGTTTGCGGTGAATCCGGAAGATGGCCGACTCGTGGTCATCGAAATGAATCCGCGAGTGTCCCGTTCCTCCGCACTGGCTTCCAAGGCGACCGGCTTCCCGATCGCCAAAGTGGCGGCGAAGCTGGCGGTGGGTTACACCCTCGACGAGCTGCAAAACGAAATCACCGGCGGCGCGACTCCGGCATCCTTCGAGCCCAGTATCGATTACGTAGTTACCAAGATTCCCCGCTTCACTTTCGAGAAATTCGGCGAAGCCGATGCGCGTCTGACCACTCAGATGAAATCCGTCGGTGAAGTAATGGCTATCGGCCGTACTTTCCAGGAGTCCATGCAGAAGGCGCTGCGCGGCCTTGAAGTTGGTTCCGCCGGCTTCGAGCCCTATGTAGACCTTAAAAGCTCGACTGCGATGGAGCAGATCCGCCGCGATCTCACCACCCCCGGCGCCAAGCGCATCTGGTACGTGGCGGATGCTTTCCGTGCGGGGATGAGCGTGGAAGAAGTTTTCGAAAGCTCGCATATCGACCCCTGGTTCCTGGTGCAGATCGAGGACCTCGTCAAAACCGAGCAGGCGCTCGAAGGTCGCGCACTCACCTCCATTACCGCAGACGAAATGTTCCGTTTGAAGCGCAAGGGCTTCTCCGATCATCGCCTCGGCACGATTCTCGGTCAGAAGGAAAGGGCGGTACGTGAATACCGTCACTCACTCGACATCCGTCCGGTTTACAAGCGCGTGGATACCTGCGCGGCCGAGTTCTCCACGTCGACCGCCTACATGTATTCCACCTACGAGGAAGAATGCGAATCGCAGCCCAGTAACCGCGACAAAATCCTCGTCCTCGGCGGCGGTCCCAACCGCATTGGACAAGGGATCGAATTCGATTACTGCTGCGTGCACGCGGCACTCGCCATGCGCGAAGACGGTTACGAGACCATCATGGTCAACTGTAACCCCGAAACGGTTTCCACCGATTACGACACCTCCGACCGCCTCTATTTCGAGCCGGTAACACTGGAAGATGTGCTGGAAATCGTTCAGAAGGAAAAACCCAAGGGCGTGATCGTGCAGTTCGGTGGCCAAACGCCGCTGAAGCTGGCCCGCGCTCTGGAGAAAGAAGGTGTGCCGATTATCGGTACTTCGCCGGACGCCATCGATCGCGCTGAAGATCGCGAGCGCTTCCAGCAGATGATCAATACTCTCGGCCTGCGTCAGCCGCCGAACGCGATCGTGCGCTCGCTGGAAGAAGCGCTGAAGGTCGCAGACAAGGTGGGCTATCCGCTGGTAGTGCGACCTTCCTATGTGCTGGGCGGTCGCGCAATGGAAATCGTTTACGATCAATCGGAATTGCACACCTACATGACCAGCGCGGTGCAGGTCTCCGAAGACGCACCGGTACTGCTCGACCACTTCCTCAACAATGCTATCGAAGTCGACATCGACGCAGTCAGCGACGGCAAGGAAGTGATCATCGGCGCAATCATGCAGCACATCGAACAGTGCGGCGTTCACTCCGGTGACTCGGCCTGCTCGCTGCCGCCGTACTCCCTCGACATGAAAGTTCAGGACGAGATGCGCGAGCAGGTCAAGCAGATGGCGCTTGAGCTTGGCGTGGTCGGTCTGATGAATGTTCAGCTGGCCTACCAGGACGGCGAGATCTATGTGATCGAAGTGAACCCGCGCGCCTCGCGCACGGTGCCTTTCGTGTCCAAGTGCATCGGCGTGTCTCTGGCCAAAGTAGCCGCGCGCTGTCAGGCCGGCCGCACGCTGGCCGAGCAGGGCTTTACTCGCGAGATCGTGCCCGATTATTACAGCGTGAAGGAGGCCGTCTTCCCCTTCAATAAATTCCCGGCAGTGGATCCGATCCTCGGTCCCGAGATGAAGTCCACTGGTGAAGTTATGGGGGTTGGCGATACTTTTGCAGAGGCCTACGCCAAGGCGCAGGAAGGCGCCGGCGAAGCGATTCCGTCATCGGGCACCGCCTTCCTCAGTGTGCGGGACTTCGACAAAGATGGTATCGTGCCGGTCGCCAAAGAGCTGGCTGATCTGGGCTTCGCCCTGGTGGCCACTCGCGGCACTGCGAAGGTGATCGCAGCGGCTGGACTTGAAGTCAAACAGGTCAACAAAGTTGCCGAGGGGCGACCGCACATCGTCGACATGATCAAGAATGACGAGATCAACGTGGTTATCAACACCACTGAAGGTCGACAGGCGATCCGGGATTCATCTTCCATTCGCCGCAGTGCCGAAAATCACAACGTTTACTACACCACGACTCTCGCAGGTGCCACCGCCATCTGCATGGCGCTGCGTTTTGGTCCGCTGCGAGAAGTGCGACGCTTACAAGAGCTCCATAGGAGAATTGTGCAATGAACAAAGTGCCCATGACCGTGGTCGGTGCGGAGCGATTGCGACAGGAGCTGGATCAGCTCAAGAAAGTGGAACGACCGCGAATCGTCCAGGCTATCGCCGAAGCGCGCGAGCACGGCGACCTCAAGGAAAACGCGGAGTACCATGCGGCTCGCGAACAGCAAAGTTTCTGCGAAGGCCGCATTCAAGAGATCGAAGGAAAGCTGAGCCATGCTCAGGTGATCGACGTCACCAAGATTCCGCATACCGGCAAGGTGATCTTCGGTTCCACGGTCGACATCATCAATGTAGATACCGATCAGACTCAGACCTACACCATCGTCGGCGAAGATGAAGCGGATGTGAAGGCGAACAAGATCTCCGTCACCTCACCGATCGCCCGCGCACTCGTTGGTAAGATGGAAGGGGACGAAGTAGTCGTTCAGACGCCGTCCGGCGAAGTGGTTTACGAGATCGACAAGGTACAGCATATCTGACGTGGTATGTTGATCTTGTGATCAAAGGGGCTTCGGCCCCTTTTTTTGTTCCGGCGCAGGCCGCATCCGTTAGCCGCAGTCTGCTGGCAAATCGTCCCGGGCACCCCATTCCGCCCAAGAGCCATCGTAAACGCAAAGGTTTCGATACCCGCTTAAATGAGCGGCAAGGGCGACCACTGCGGCTGTGAGGCCTGATCCGCAACTAAAGATTAGGGTCTCCGATTTCTCAGCGCCCATCTTCTCCAGTTCAGACGCCAGTTCCTCTAACGGGCGATAAGCCTGGCCTTCCAGCAGAGCATCGAAGGGTAGGTTATCTGCCCCCGGCATATGTCCACGTCGCAAGCCGGGACGCGGTTCGTCGACACGGCCGAAGAAACGATCCGCGGAGCGGGCGTCGATCACGTGGGCATTGTCACTCTGCAGCGCGGCCCGTACATGGCCTGCATCGCAGAAGTAGTTTCCGCGAGGCGCGGCCTTGAAGTTGCCGCTTTCCGGCGCCGCTGCATAGTGATCGGAGATATCACCGCCACAGTTCTCCCAGGCCGGTAAGCCGCCGTTCAATACGGCCACGCGGTCGAATCCCATGGCTCTGAACATCCACCAGGCCCGCGGTGCGGAGAAGATCCCCAGGTTGTCGAAAATCACCAGCGCACTGTTTTGCTGGATGCCGAGCCTGCGTGCCTCCCGTTCGAACTGATCGGCAGAAGGCATCATGTGCGGCAATGCAGTCGTGTGGTCTGAAAACTCCGCTTCGATATCGAACCGTCGTGCACCGGCAATCGTTTTGATGCTCGTCGGTGCAGGTTTTCCCGGCGGCGGTGTACTGGCATCCAGCACAATCAGTTCGGGCCGATGGCGATTTGCCTGCAACCATTTTGAATCGACGAGATCACCAGGGAGGACGAGTTCAGTCACAGCGAGCCTCTCTTACACTGTTTAGAAATGGCAGCAAACGGGGATCGATTTCGTCCAGCAATGCTGGGTCGGCATACTCCACCATCGCAAGATGTCCTGCCAAAGAGAAATCCGCCAGCGTAATACGATCGCAAATGACGTGGCCATTGTGTTCCAAACTTCTGAGGGTCGGCTCGAGCAAGCGCCGGGCGGTTGCAACCATCTGTCCTTGTTCGCGTTCCCACTGCTCGACGCAGCCGCTGCCGAACTTTCGTTCTTTGATGAACTTGAACATCGCCGTCTCGTCCGCGCGAGCAAAGCGCCTGGCGATATTTGGGGAGGCGATGCGAAAGAGTTCATGCTCGAGCGTTTGATCACTCCAGTCCAGGTAAGCCCAGGCCGCGGCTTCCAGCCCAACGGGAACGAGTGTGTTTTCCCGCAGCGTGAGCAAATGTTCGCAGATGTCCCGCGACTCCGTGACAACGGTCCCCTCATGCTCGATTACCGGCACCAGGACCTTACCGCTCAAGGACACAAGCTCGCTGCGATCCATGAAAGGGACGTCCTGGATTCGATGAGGCAAGTCCAGGTAAGCGAGTAGGTATTGGACTTTCAGTGCATAGCAGCTGTAGGGAAAGCGATAGAGAGTGATCATGCCTTTGCTCTCGGAAAGGTTTGGAGGTCGGCTTAGCCGAAGCGTAAGCCGACGAAGGAGCGGAAAGGATTCCGATCGTTATGCCTTTGCGCTCGGTCGTGATGATACCGCCTCATACCAGCGCTTCAAATTGTTGTGCTCTTCCGGAATTTCGATCTTCACCCACTTGGCGAAGTCGATGGTTACCATGGCAGTGATGTCCGCCGCGCTGAAACGCTCGCCTGCCAAGTACTCGCGTTCCCCGAGGTACTTGTTCAAATCACTCATGAAGTCCTGCGTGCGACTTCTGCCGCGCTCGGCCAGCGCCGGGATCTGCGCGTAACTGCGTGGGCCTACGACTGCATGATCGCTGAACCCTTTGGCTGTGTTGCGAAAGGCATCTGCCACGGCGCTCATTCCCTGAGTGAAGGCATAATTGTCCCACATCGCGATCAGGCCCTGTTCCTTGGCGTCGGTACCATAGAGGTTCGGCTCTGGATGCGCTGCTTCGATATAACGGCAGATACCGTTCACCTGGCTGATGCAGGTGCCGTCGTCCAGTTCCAAGACCGGCACATCGCAGAACGGGTTTATCTGGCGAAACGCTTCGCTGTGTTGCTCGCGATTTATCAAGTCCACCTGGACGGTGGGAATCTCCAGGCCTTTTTCCGCGATGAAAATGCGTACTCGTCGCGGGTTGGGTGCAGGTTGGCAATCGTACAGCTTCATGGATCCCCCTTTTGGAATCGGATGGTGGACATCAAATGATTTCAGGGCAGCGGTTGAGCCTGAGGCTCAGATAAGTAAGCTAACCCTCGGGTGAAACGCCTAAAGAGCGCGTTGAGTGATCAATAATCAGTTCGTGTAAATCTTGTTCGCTCTTCGCCGGCTCTTCACCAGCAATGGCAATGAATCATAAAGGAAGGCTCACAAATGAGAAAAGTACTTGTTATCGCATTCGCGTTCGTCATGGCGGTGCCCGCACTGGCTCGCGACACGGGGCATATGTTTGACATCCAGGAGGCGCTGGCTGCGAACGATGCACAGAATCGGCTTGGCGACGAGGTGAAGTTTTACTTTGGCGATCAGGCCCACCCCGGCGTGGCGCGCACCATCAGCGAGGTGGTGGCAAACCGAAAAACCAACGCCTTCGGCAAAGGCGATCTCGAAGCCTGTCAGTGGGTCTTTCTCTCGTCGATGCTCGCCTTGCGCGATGCCGCCCTGGAGCGGGGTGCCGACGCCGTGGTCAATATCGAAAGCTATTACGACAGGGAGGCTGTGTCGGATGCGGAAAGCTATGAGTGTCATGCCGGCAACGTGGTAGCCGGTGTTGCGCTCAAAGGCGACCTTGTGAAACTGAAGTAACCTCTAATGGCCGGGTCGCAAACTGTGATCCGGCCATTCTTCGTCAGACCGGGCGAATCAGGTTGGACAGGCGCGGGTTGGGTTTTTTTGCGGCGCGGTAGAGCAAAAGGGTTTTGCCGATTGATTGCACCAGCTCCGATCCCGTGCGTTCGGAAATCTCCCCGATGATCAGCTGACGATCGTCCCGATCTTCCACGGCCATCTTGACCTTGATCAGTTCGTGATCCTCCAGTGCCCGCTGCATTTCGTCGATTACGGAGTCGCTGAGTCCCTTCCCGCCAACAATAATGACGGGCTTCAGCTTGTGACCGATAGCGCGAAAGCGCTTCTTGTCTTCATTGGATAGCATGCAGAAATCTCCGTTTAACCCTGACCGGCCGACAGCAGGCGCGCATGGTAGCGCATTTTGCCCGTGTGGTGCGTACTTCGGAGCCTTCTACTAGTTAGTCGTTGCCGGCAAAGCCGCGCGGGTAACAATATCGCGATGCGAACACTTTGACGATCATCAGGTCAAAGGCGTCCAGGCTGCGAGCTAGCACGAGCTCGACGAGCAGGACTTCTGAAGCCTGATAAAGCCGACCTTGCAATTTCGGACGTGGCCCCAACCACCACCCGTATCACGGACAGCCCAGGTCCATATAGGTGGGAGGAGCTGTCGACCTCGCCAACCAGGTACTCACCAGAGCCGGCACTCTGGTCACCTAAAGTATTCCAGGGGAAGATTTCGCGCTCTTTTTGGCCGGGACCTGCGAATCGATATTGAGTCGTGTCCCGAAACCCGACTGCGTCTCCGGGAAGCGTACGCCGTTGCCAAGTGTTACAAAGGCCAGTAAAAAAAGGCCGGTAGCGAGGCTTCGGCGCGAGACCCCAAGTGGTGAGTCATTCAGGGGATTGTGCTAGAGTGCCTCGACGCCCGCGGGAGCGAAATCGCCCCGGAAGCCGCCCAGCAACGCTGTCAGCGGGCCTGATCGCCACAGGGTTGCCCGGGTTCCAGCGCCCGGTGTCGGGCTGCGTGCCCGAGGCAGGCCCAAGCCCTTGGCTGTTTGCACAGCAATTGCAGACCTTTATCACAGTTTCAGTGTCCAATCGGCCAGGAAACGAACGAGCCCGAGGCACGGGGCTTATGCGCCCGATTTGCAAAGGCGGCGTTCCTAGACCTTACATTGTAGATAGGTGAGGATAACTCATTGAACGATATGGCTAAAAACTTAATCCTGTGGCTGATCATCGCCGGGGTACTGTTGATGGTCTTCCAGACCTTCAGCCCCCAGCCGGAGCAGCAAAACCTCACTTATTCGGAATTTATTGAGGAGCTCCGCAGCGGTCGCATAGACGAAGTGGACATCGATCAGCTGGAAATCACCGGCACACGCCAGGATGGTACCCAGTTCACCACAATCCGTCCGCCCAATCTCCCCGACAATACCCTGTTGCAGGATCTCGAAGCCCAGGGCGTGGAATATGAAGGCGTGGAGATGAAGGAACCGAGCCTCTGGCAGCAGCTGCTGGTGGCCAGTTTCCCGATTCTGCTGATCATCGCCGTGTTCATGTTCTTCATGCGGCAAATGCAGGGTGGTGCCGGCGGTCGCGGCGGTCCGATGAGCTTCGGCAAGAGCAAGGCACGCCTGCTGGGTGAAGACCAGATCAAAACCACTTTCGCCGACGTGGCAGGCGTGGACGAAGCCAAGGAGGAGGTTCAGGAGCTGGTGGAATATCTGCGCGACCCCTCCAAGTTCCAGCGCCTGGGTGGCCGCATCCCCCGCGGCGTGCTGATGGCGGGTCAGCCCGGTACCGGTAAGACACTGCTGGCCAAGGCCATCGCCGGCGAAGCGAAAGTGCCTTTCTTCTCTATTTCCGGTTCCGACTTCGTCGAGATGTTCGTGGGTGTGGGTGCATCCCGGGTCCGCGACATGTTTGACCAGGCCAAGAAGCAGGCGCCCTGTATCATCTTCATCGACGAGATCGACGCTGTGGGTCGCCATCGTGGCGGTGGTCACGGCGGTGGTCACGACGAGCGCGAGCAGACTCTCAACCAGCTGCTGGTGGAAATGGATGGCTTCGAAGAGAACGATGGCGTCATCGTCATTGCCGCCACCAACCGGCCGGACGTGCTGGACAAGGCGCTGCTGCGTCCCGGCCGCTTCGACCGACAGGTCTATGTTGGGCTGCCGGACATCCGCGGTCGCGAGCAGATTCTGAAGGTGCACATGCGCAAGGTGCCGCTTGATGAGTCAGTCAATCCGGTGGTGATCGCCCGCGGTACGCCCGGCTTCTCCGGTGCCGAGCTGGCCAACATCGTCAACGAAGCCTCTCTGTTTGCCGCCCGCGCCAACAAGCGCCTGGTCACAATGGAAGACTTCGAGAAGGCTCGCGACAAGATCATGATGGGTGCCGAGCGCAAAACCATGGTGATGAGCGAGAAGGAGAAGGAAAACACCGCTTACCACGAAGCCGGTCACGCCATCGTTGGTCGACTGGTACCGGAGCATGACCCGATTCACAAGGTCACCATCATTCCTCGCGGCCGAGCGCTGGGTGTCACCCAGTTCCTGCCGGAAGAAGACAAGTACAGCATCAGCAAGCGCGCGCTGGAATCGCAACTGTGTTCACTGTTCGGCGGCCGTATCGCCGAGGAGATGACCCTGGGTGCCGACGGCGTGACCACTGGTGCCTCCAATGATATCGAGCGGGCCACCCAGATGGCGCGCAACATGGTGATGAAGTGGGGTCTGTCCGAGAAGCTGGGTCCGCTGCACTATGGTGAAGAAGAGGGCGCCTACCCGGGCGTGACGGCAGCGAACTACTCCGGGGCCACCTCGAAGCTTATCGATGAGGAAATCCGCCGTATCATCGACAGCTGCTACGAGCGCGCGAAGCAGATTCTCACGGACAACCGCGACATTCTGGAAGCGATGAAGAACGCGCTGATGGAGTACGAAACCATCGATGCAGAGCAAGTCAGTGATTTGATGGCGCGTCGGCCCATGCGCCCGCCCCGCGAGTGGCGTGACGATGACTTCAATGGTCATCTGGGCGGCCGGGAAGCCACCGACGACAAGGGCGGCCAGAAGCCGGGCGCCATCGGCGGTCCTGCCAGCGAGCATTGATCTCTGGCTCATCCGAGTTAGAATCTGTCCCTTCCCAAGGGCCAGGGGATTCGTTCCCTGGCCCTTTCTTTTTGCTGACTGGAAATTACGAATCAGGAAAGCGCGGTGATACTCACTTGTGGCCAGCAAAGCCTGGATCTCTCCCGCCCGGTGATCATGGGCATCCTCAACGCGACCACCGACTCATTCTCTGATGGCGGTCGCTTGTTCCGCGGCAACCAGCTCCAGCTGGATCTGGTGCTCGAGCGAGTGGAGACCATGGTGCGGGAGGGAGCCGAAATAATCGATGTCGGCGGCGAATCAACCCGCCCCGGTGCGGTATCGGTCAGTGTGGAGGAGGAGCTGTCGCGGGTGGTGCCGGTGGTGGAAGCTATCCGGAGTCGCTTCGACGTCATCGTTTCCGTGGACACCAGCTCTGCGGAGGTGATCAGAGCTTCAGCGCTTGCCGGTGCCGGTCTGATTAACGATGTGCGCGCCCTGCAGCGGGAAGGAGCATTGCAAGCTGCCGCGGCCAGTGGCCTTCCGGTTTGTCTGATGCACATGCAGGGCGAGCCTGGAACGATGCAGAAAAATCCTCAGTATCGAGACGTCACCGCCGAGGTCATCGAATTCCTCCAGGAGCGGGTAGATCGTTGTGAGGCAGCAGGTATTCCCGCGGAGCGACTGGTGCTGGATCCGGGTTTCGGATTTGGCAAAACCCTCGAGCACAACCTGCAATTGCTCCGTGAGCTTCCCAAGCTGGTCTCGCTCGGATTTCCCGTGCTGGTCGGCTTGTCGCGGAAATCAATGATTGCAAAACTGCTCGGTCGCGAATTGCACGAGCGCTTGCCTGCCAGTGTGGTCCTGGCCACCTTGGCTGCGCAGCGCGGCGCACGACTGATCCGCGTCCACGATGTCGCTGCTACCCACGATGCCCTTCAAATTCTGTCGGCAATCGAGGACAATGCACGGCCTGAGTAGCGGCTCACCTTTTGGCCATCGTGATTATCCGGTTGGCATGAATCGCGCACGCAAGAGCCAGAGATAGGGAGCCTCTGAATAACTCTGACATGTCTCTGGCGTCGAGGACGGCCCGAAGGGCGCGGCCGGAGGCGTACATCTGTGACATTGAGCTTTTTGCAAAGGGCTATGGCCACTCGCTGCTAAGCTCGCCTTGCATCTCTACGCCTCAGGCCACGCAGAGGTGTATCAAAGTTATTCAGAGGCTCCCTCGATAAGAATTTTCGACCTTCGCTTTCAAACTCGCCCGAGTTCGTCTGGACTTCGTCGTCCTCTGAACCGCAGGTGACATTCCGTTTGAAAATGTTTTTACGCGATTACTTTTTTGGAACAGGGCCAGGGAACGGTAACTTTTCCAGGAGCAAAAATTATGGCGCGACGATACTTCGGGACTGACGGCATTCGTGGGCGGGTTGGGCAAGAGCCGATTACCCCCGATTTTGTGCTGCGACTTGGCTGGGCGGCTGGCCGCGTGCTCGCTGAGCGTTACAGCGGTCCCAAGCTGATTCTCATTGGCAAGGACACGCGCATCTCCGGCTACATGTTTGAGTCCGCGCTGCAAGCTGGGCTGATTAACGGGGGCGTAGATGTCGGTCTGCTAGGTCCGATGCCGACCCCGGCGATCGCTTACCTGACCCGCACCTTCCAGGCTCAGGCGGGCATTGTGATCAGTGCATCGCATAATCCCTATCACGACAATGGCATAAAGTTTTTCAGTGGCCAGGGCACCAAGCTGCCGGACGATATCGAGGCAAGCATCGAGGCTCAGCTGGACAAGCCGATGACGACCGCGGAAAAACTCGGCAAAGCCCGGCGCATTGCCGACGCCCAGGGCCGCTACATCGAGTTCTGCAAGGGCACCATGCCCTGGGGCTTTAGCCTGCAGGGCATGAAGATCGTGCTGGACTGTGCTCACGGCGCCACCTACCACGTTGCCCCCGATGTATTCCGCGAACTCGGGGCCGAAGTGATCACCATCGGCACCCAGCCCGACGGGGTCAACATCAACAGGGACTGCGGCTCTACTGCTCCCGAGGCGCTGCAAGCGAAAGTCTTGGAAACACAGGCGGATCTCGGCATTGCCTTCGATGGCGATGGTGACCGGGTGATCTTCGTGGATCACAAGGGAAAGAAGGTCGACGGCGACGAGCTGTTGTACGTCATAGCCTCCTATCGCCACGAATACGGAAACGGCTGTAACGGCGTAGTGGGAACGCTGATGACCAATCTTGGCTTCGAGCTGGCTCTGAAGAGCATGAACATCCCTTTCGTGCGCGCGAAGGTGGGTGACCGCTATGTGATCGAGGCCATGCGTAACAACGACTGGCTGCTTGGCGGTGAGTCTTCCGGCCACATCATCTGCAGCGATGTGACCACAACCGGTGACGGCGTGATCTCCGCCTTGCAGGTTCTGCTCGGTCTGGTGACCACCGGATCCACGCTGCATGAAGCCAAGCAGGGCATGCAGAAGACGCCGCAATTCACTGTGAATGTTCGGATCGCAGAGCGCATCGATCTCGACGGCAACGAAACCATCAAGGCCGCGGTCTTGGAGACCGAAGCGGAACTGAATGGCCGTGGCCGTGTATTGTTGCGTCCCTCGGGAACCGAGCCCCTGATTCGGGTGATGGTGGAAGGCGAGGACGGTCCGGCCGTGGAGCGCCTGGCCGCGCAGCTGGCCGGCGTAGTGGAGCAGGCTGTCCGTTGAAAAGCCGTTCCGGGTTTGTTGCAGTGGCCGAGCTAATTAAGTTGTATCTTTCCATCGACTTAGCTACCATTGGCGCCCGCTTTTCAGAGGCCTCCAATGACAGAGGCTCCAAACAGCAGGAAGCAGCCTAATGCCTCGTCCACTTGTAGTTGGCAATTGGAAAATGAACGGCAGTCGGCGCAGTACCGCGGAACTGCTGGAAGGTCTTCTGCAGCGCTGGCAAGGCGTTCACAAGGCGGAGGTGGCGGTTTGTGCGCCCTTTGTTTATCTGGCGCAGGTTGGCCGGCAATTGGCCGATAGTCGCATCCGTTACGGTGCTCAGGACCTGAGTCCTCATGACGACGGCGCTTACACTGGTGACATATCTGCCGCCATGCTGTCGGACATGCTTTGCAGTTTCGTGATCGTTGGGCACTCAGAGCGGCGCTCCATCCATCGCGAAAGCAATGAACTGGTCGCCGAGAAAGCCGCGGCCGCATTGGCGGCGGGACTGACGCCGATTATTTGCGTTGGCGAGTCACTTGAGCAGCGCGAATCCAACGAGACGCTCCAAGTCGTTGAGGCGCAGTTAAAAGCGGTCGCAGAGCGCATCGGCGCCGAGCGGTATGCCAGCACGGTGGTGGCATACGAACCGGTATGGGCCATCGGCACTGGAAAAACGGCAAGTCCGGAGCAGGCTCAGGAAGTACACAGTTTTATTCGCCGCCAGTTGGGCGCGAATGGGGCGGACACGCCGATTCTATACGGCGGAAGTGTCAAGCCGGACAACGCTGAAGAGCTGTTTCGTCAGGCTGATATAGATGGTGGGCTGATAGGCGGCGCTTCGCTGGACGCCGAGCAGTTCACGCAGATTTGCGAGGCAGCGGACCGAATCGCCGACTGAGCTCGACTGAAATAAAGAAAGCTATTGGCGGGTTCAGCTCGCCAGAGAAGAGTCACTATGGAAACAATCGTCATCGTTGTCCACGTGCTGGCTTCCATCGCCATCATCGGCCTGATCCTGCTTCAGCAGGGTAAAGGCGCGGAAATGGGTGCATCCTTCGGCGCTGGTGCTTCGAATACGCTGTTCGGCAGTCAGGGTGGTGGCAGCTTCTTCAGCCGAATGACCGCATTCATTGCCGTCGTATTCTTTGCCACCAGCTTTGCACTGGCGGTAATCGCAAAAGAAAAGAGCCAGGTCGGCGACATCGGTATTCCCCGGGTTCAGGAAACTGAAGTCGAAGTGCCGGAGGTCGAGCAAGCGCAGCCGCAGAACGAAGTCCCCACGGTGGAGACTCCAGAGCCGGCCGCTGAAGTACCTGCGGTGGAACAGGAAACCGTTCCTGCTGAGGGTGACGAAGTACCTGGCCCGGCCGAGTAAGCTTCTCGTTAACAGTGATGCCCAAGTGGTGGAATAGGTAGACGAAGTGCAGGAAGCACAAGTGTCGCGGGCGCAGGACGCGCAGGAGCGACCACGCGTAGCGTGTCGGAGGTGAGGCACGGTGTCGCAGCAGAGATGATTTTGATTAGCACCTCAAATGCCCAAGTGGTGGAATAGGTAGACGAAGTGCAGGAAGCACAAGTGTCGCGGGCGCAGGACGCGCAGGAGCGACCACGCGTAGCGTGTCGGAGGTGAGGCACGGTGTCGCAGCAGAGATGATTTTGATT